>CAVWNB010000001.1:0-979106 GCA_963756235.1 uncultured Solirubrobacteraceae bacterium
CATTTCGAATATGACACGCGGCCGTATGCGGGGGAAGAAACGCATGGTGTGAGCGTGCCGGTCGCGGACGCGTCCGTGGGGGCGGGTGGCGTGACGGGCAGCAGCGTGGAAGGTGTGGTGCAGCATATCGGCGGTTTGACGGCTGATAGCACCTATTATTTCCGGGTGGTGGCGTCGAGTGAATGCGAGGCGGTGGAACATCCTGGGCGGGTGTGTGTGACGGATGGCCCTGATGAGAGGTTCACGACGCAGGGGGCGGTGCATGGGCTCCCGGACAGCCGTGGCTATGAGCTTGTGACCCCGGCGGATAAGCAGGGCGGCAGCGACATGTTCGCCGAACCAGAGGTCAACGGCAATTCGAGAATACGCATGATGTTGGTACGGCGGCGGAAGACGGGGAAGCGTTTGTGCTTGAAACGGATTCGGAGTTTGGGGAATTCCCGTTCGCGTTCGCCGGCAGCTATGTCTTCAAACGCGAAGCCGTGCTGGGCGGGTGGGGGTTCACGCCGCTGGCGTCGAGCGCCCTGGAAGTACAGACCACGGTCGATAGCGTGATCTTCGACCCGGTGGATGCCTCGCGGGTCGCGGTCAATGATGCGGTTGGCGCGTCGGCGAGCCCCGAAGGGACACGGTTGACGAGCCTGCTTGGGCCGCCCGGCGCCCCAGCCGTCTGCCACGGCCCGGTTACGCTAGCGGAAGCCGCTGCGGGTGGCTGCTATCTGAGCCTTCACGAAGACCCCGCCGTGAACGAACTGGAACCTGAGGCGAGCACGCGTTTCGTGGGTGCCTCGAAGGATCTCAGCCATGTGATCCTGGAAACAGGGAGCGGGACGGCGTGCCCTGGCAGCGAAGACGCGGCGGCGAAGGTCACGCATGGGGATGTGCTGTGTGAATGGGCGGGCGGCTATCAAGAAACAGGCGGGGAAACCCGGCCCGTCATGGGGCTCGTGAACGTCAACGATGAAGGCGAGCCGGTGAGTGTGTGTGGCGCGACGCTTGGCAGCCTGTATGACCACATCAGCGGTGGCGCCTACCGTGCCGTCTCAGCCGACGGGACACGCGTGTTCTTCACGGCCCCCGGCCTCCCGCCGGAAGCGAAGCTCGAAGGCAAGGAAGGCTGCTGGAACCGCAGCGAAGAACAGAACCAGGCGAAGCCCCCGAAAAACGCGCCGCAGCTCTACATGCGCATCATGAAAACAGAACCTGGCGGGGAAGCCGTCTATGAGACGTTGAAGGTGTCGGCCCCGGAAGCTGGCGTGACGGTCCCAGCGAGTGAAGAATACCCGGCGTTGTACGCGGGCGCGTCTGAAGACGGGTCGCGGGTGTTCTTCATCACGCGCACTGAGTTGACGGGCGAAGCGGTCGCGATGAAACTCCACCACGAGCAGCTGTATGAGTGCGAAATCACCGAAACCAGCGGGGAACCCGGCTGTGTCCTGACACGCGTGTCAGCGGGCGATACGGGCTTTCACGCCCCCGACCCCGAAGTCTCGAAGATCTATGCGGTCGCCGGCCAGGGCAGCGCCGTGTACTTCAACTCAAGCGAAGCGCTCGCCCCCGAAGCAACAAACACGGGCGGTGTCTACCGCTATGACACCGAAACACACACCACCAGCTACATCGCGACCAGCGGACAGTGGGAACCCACCAAAGCCGACTCCGGAGCATGCGCCGGCGATCCCGAAATCGCGTTGTGTTCGCTCGCGAACTGGTATGCCACCCCCAACGGCCAGTACCTCCTGTTCAACACGTCCGCCGGGCTGACACGCTATAACGCCGACGCCGGCGAAGAACACCAGCCGGCGCTGATCTGTGTCTCCTGTAGCCCCGAAGGCCAGCCCGCGAGCGCCGTCGAATTCGCCCGCTCAGCCCCATTCGGGCCCGCCAAGCCACCCGTCCGCGGCATGTCTGACGACGGCTCCTACGTGTTCTTCGACACCCCGACCCCCCTCGTCCCGCAAGCAACCAACAACACGCTCGACACCTACGAGTGGCACGAAAACCAGGGCACACACGAACAAACCCTGTCGCTGATCGGGTCGGGCAGCGACCCCGCACCCACCTATTTCCTCGGCTACAGCCCCTACACCCTCCCCAACGGCACCAAAGTCGAAGGCGGCAGCGTCTTCATCGGCACCCACGCCAAACTCATCCCCCAAGACACCAACACCGTCGGCAACATCTACGACGCCCGTGTCTGCGAACCCGAATCCCCCTGCATCCAACCCCCACCCCCACCAACCACACAATGCGAAGGCACAGCCTGCCAACACCCACCAACAACGTCCGTGTTCCAGACGCCTGCCACGTTGACCTCCACGAGCAGCGGGAATGTGGTCAACCCACCAGCAGCGCCGTCGCCGGAAACGAGAGCGGAGAAGCTCGCAAAGGCGTTGAAAGGGTGTAGGCGAGACCGATCAAGAAGGAAGCGCGCGGTGTGCGAAAGGCAGGCGCGGGCACGGTATGCGGTTCATCGAAAGACGCGCAAGGCGACGAGCGGGAGAGGCAAGTAGATGCGCTACGCAAAGCTGTTCAAGGTTCAGGCGGCGATCGCGGTGGCGCTCCCGCTGGTTGTGTTCGGAGGCGGTCCTGCGGCTGCCCAGGCTTCGTCTGGTGTGGTGTGGGTGGTGAGTGGTGTGTCGCGTCCGTCGGTGTTTCGGCCTGGTGGGGATGTGGGTGGGGATGTGTTTGAGGTGCTTGTGACGAATGGGGGTGGGTCGGCGAGTGTTGGTCCGGTGACGGTGTCGGATGAATTGCCGGCTGGTGTGGTGGCGTTGCCGGGTGCGACGGGCGAAGACGAGCTCGTGGTCGCGAACAAGGGTGGCGCTGGTGCTGGGGAAGGGAAGTTTGGGAAGGGTTGCGCGTTGACGGGGAGTGGTGGTGTGGCGTGTACGTATGGGGGTGTCGTTGAGCCTGGGGATACGTTGATCCTCTCGTTCCCGGTAGAGGTGGCTGGGGAACCTGGGTCTGGGGTGAATGTGGTGCGGGTGACTGGTGGTGGCGGCCCGGCGGCGTCGGTGTCGACGCCGACGGTGATCTCTGATACGCCGGCGGGGTTTGGGTTGTCTGGGGGTGGCGCTTCGAGTGTGCTCTCGAGCGTGCAGGCTGGTGGGCACCCGGATTTGACGGTGACGGCTGCGTTTAATACGGGGGATAGTCGTGGTGCGACGGTTGGGAATGTGAAGAGCACGAGGTTTGTGTTGCCGGTGGGGTTTGCTGGTGATCTGGTGGATACGCCGGCGTGCGCGGCGGGCGCGTTCTTGCGTGAAGAATGCCCGGTGCCGACACAGGTCGGGGTGACGACGGTGTTGACGGATTCGGCGGGCAGCCCCCCGGAGCCGGTGCTGAGGCCGGTTTATAATCTTGCGGCGGAACCGGGGGAGGTCGCGAAGCTCGGGTTCAACGTGGGGCAGTTTCGCTATGTGGGCGATATCGCGGTGACGCCTGCGGGTCAGCCCGGGGAATACGGGCTGGTGACGACGTTCTATAACGTGACGGCCGCGTTGACGGAGGTTGACGAGGTCTCGCTGACGGTGTGGGGTGTCCCCGCGAGCCCGGTCCATGACGCGTTGCGGTGGATCCTCAGCCCACTCATCCACGGCACCCGCGGGGAAGATCATTTTGGTGGTGGGGATGATGTGCCGGAAGCGCCGTTCTTTACGAACCCGACGGTGTGCGCGGGCCCGCTTGAGTCGGAATTCAAGCTCACGTCCTGGCAGCACCCCCTGGAATCGGAAAGCCCTGCGGGGACGGAGATGAGTCTCGGGGAAATGGTTGGCTGTGACCGGCTTGGCATGGAACCCGTGTTGAGCGCGGAAACAACTACCAATAGCGCGTATGCCGCGAGCGGCCTTGACCTGAACACCACGATCCCACAGACATACAACAACGCGGAAGGTCTCGCGACCTCCACCCTGAAGAAGGAGACCGTCACGCTCCCTGAAGGCGTGACCGTGAACCCGTCCTCCGGTGCGGGCCTTGAGGCGTGTAGCGAGGCGCAGTACGCCGAAGAAAGCGAGCAGTACACCCCTGGGCAGGGCTGCCCCAGCGAGTCGAAACTCGCGAGCGTCAAAGTCGTGACCCCCTCGATCTCCGAAGAACTAACAGGCTCCGTCTACCTCGCGGAACCCGCGCCGTTCGGCGAACCGGGCCATAACCCCTTCGGGTCGCTGCTAGCGCTCTACCTGATAGCGCGCGCCCCCAACCGCGGGCTACTGATCAAGGCCCCCGGCGAAGTCCAGCTCAACCAGACCACGGGCCAGATCACGACGACCTTCGACGAGCTCCCGCCGCTGCCGTTCAGCTTCGCGGCCTTCGCGTTCAACCAAGGCGCAAACGCGCCCCTCGTAACCCCCCCGGCCTGCGGCAGCTACACCACCCAAGCGCAACTCACGCCATGGGCGACCCCCACCACCCTCCTCACACCCCTCATCCCACCCTTCCCCATCACCACCAACTGCCCCACCAACAACACACCACCACTCAACCCACAAGCCACGGCCGGCACCGAAAACAATGAGGCCGGCGCCTACAGCCCGCTCGAGATTCGGATCGCGCGTAACGACGGCGAACAGGAGATCACGGGCCTGGCGACGCAGCTGCCGCCCGGCCTGACCGGAAGCTTGTCTGGGATCCCGTTTTGCCCTGAAGCGGCTATCGAATTGGCGCGGCGCAAGACAGGGGTGGCGGAGGAAGCAGAGCCATCCTGCCCGCAGGCCAGCGAAATCGGCTACCTGACGGCCGGCGCGGGTGTCGGTCCGGTGCTGGTGCAGGCGCCTGGGAAGATCTACCTGGGTGGCCCGTTCGAAGGCGCGCCGTTCTCGGTCGTGGCGATCACGGCGGCGCATGTGGGGCCGTTTGATCTGGGTACGGTGGTGGTCCACCTGCCGCTGGACATCAACCGCGAAACCGCACAGGTGAGTATCCCCTCGGGGCCCGCGAACCAGATCCCCCACATCATCAAAGGCATCGTCATCCACCTACGGGAAGTCCGTGCCTACATAAACCGCGCCAAGTTCATATTGAACCCGACAAGCTGCGACCAGTTGAGCTTTGCGGCGACAGTGGTGGGTGGCGGCGCGGACCCCACGAACCCGGCGGACAATGACCCAGTGACAACGGTCGATCCCTTCCGCGTGACCGCATGCCAGGCCTTGAAGTTTGCTCCGCGGTTTGTGGTGTTTGTTGGTGGGCGTGCGAGTAAAGCGGGTGGGGCGGGGTTGGTGTTTCGGGTGTCTTATCCGGCTGGGTCGGTGGGTAGTGAGTCGTGGTTCAATGAGGCGAAGTTCGATATCCCGAAGCAGTTGCCGGCGCGTTTGACGACGATCCAGCGCGCGTGTCTGGCAGGCGTGTTCGACACGAACCCGGCGGGATGCCCGGCCGCGTCGATGATCGGCCATGCGGTGGTCCACACGCCGATCCTCCCGGTTGCGTTGGAAGGCCCTGTGTATTTCGTATCGTATGGCGGCGCGAAGTTCCCGGACGCGGTGCTGCTGCTGAAAGGCTACGGCGTGACGATCGAGCTGCACGGGGAAACGTTCATCAACAAAAAGACGGGTGTCACGAGCGCGACGTTCCGTAGCCTCCCGGACGTCCCCTTCGAAAGTATCGAAGTGACGGTCCCGACCGGCCCGTTCAGCGAGTTCGGGGCGAACCTGCCCGCGAAGGACAACTACAGCTTCTGTGGCCAGAAACTCGCGATGCCGGTCTTCTTCAAAGCCGCAAACGGCCTCGAAATCCACCAAAACACCCCCGTCACCACCACCGGCTGCCCCAAACCCAAGAAAACCAAGAAACCCAAGGCGCGCAAGCACCCCAAGAAGCAGCATCACTAGCCCGGGGCCAGGCCGAGCCGGGTACGCACGCCGGGCGCGGGTGGGAAACAGTACTTGACGTGTCTGACACGGAAGTCTAACTTGTGCCGCGGGTCGCTTTATCGGCGCCCTTAAGGGCCCAGTTGCCACGGGCTTGTCGTGTGGTAATTGGGCTGGTGTCTACTGTCTCATCGCGTAGCGGTGGGAAAGGAGATTAGGTCATGAAGAAGTTGATTGTGGCTTTGTTGGCTTTGTCGGCGTTTGCTGCTGTGGCGGCGTCGGGAGCTTCGGGCCTTGAATGGTTATGTAACGGGAAAGCGCTGACGGGTACAGAAAAATGCTTAGTGGTCTCTGAAAACTTAGAAGAACTGCGGCTTGAAGACATGAACAACATTGCACCGGCGTCTGTGACGTGTAAAGTTGGTTCGGTGTTAGACGAAGGCTGGGTCGGGCCGGGCGCGCTGGACGAAACCACATTAGTCGAATTCATGAGTCCGGCGACGGAATGTAAACCGTCGGCGTCAGCGGAAAACTTAAAAGGCGAACATGTCGCGAACAAATGCGAAAAAGTACTCACGGTGGTCGCGCTCAATCTGCCGTGGAAAAGCGAAATCGCTGAAAAAGAAGGCACGAACAACTGGTGGGTTACCATCTTAACCGGTGGAAACGGTGAACCGGGCTACTTAGTTGAATGTGATGTGCTCGGCGCGCCGACGGACGACACATGCCTGACGAATGGTGTGACCAACTCCGTGTTAGTGTTAGCGGAAAACTTAGTCGAAGGTGCGCTGTTATTAGTCAGCATCTTCTTCAACCTGAATCCGTTATCAGCTGCCCAGGCTGCGAAATGCAGCGCGACGGGTACCGCGGAAGAGGGCTTAGTGATTGGTGAATCGTTAATCGAAAACCCGGCTGGAGAAGTTGAAATCAGCTGAGTATCATGTGGCTGTGTTGATGTTTAGAGGTTAGTTGTTGGTGTTGTGCTGGTGCGGGGCCGCATTTGTTGTGGTCTCGCACCAGCGGTGTGTTGGGTGTGGGTTGGAGGGGTGATGGCGGGTTTCGGTGGTTTGGTGTGTATGGATGGTGGGGTGGGGGTGGGGGTGGCGGTTCGGTGGGTGCTGCGTGGGGTTGTGGGGTGTGTGGTTGTGGTGTGTGGGGTGGTGTCGGCTTGTGGTGTGGCGTATGCGGCGTTCACAAGGCCGGTCTTGCCGGGGGTTTCAGCGCCTGTGGTTGAGCCTGGTGGTGTTGGGGTTGACGGGGTGGATCACTTGTGGGTGGGTGATCTAGCGGCTGGCATGGTCGATGAGTTCGGGGCGGCGTATGCGCCTGGGGAAAACGTGGCGATCCCCGCGGGGGCGTTCAAAGTGGGTGTGACGCCGGGGGTGGTGGCGGTTGAGAGCGCGACCTCTGGTAACGGGGATTTTTATGTTGCGGATTCGAATACGACGAGTGTGGTTGAAGTGTTCTCCGGGGGGGCGCATGTGGAAACGTGGCGGTCGTTTGATGACCCGTTCGTCGCGGTGGACAACAACCCGGAAAGCGATGTCGCGGATTCATCGGGGTGTGTGCTTGCGGAATGCACGGTGTATGTGTCTGAACACGCGATGGTGTTGAAGCTTGACTCGAAAGGCAAAGAAGGCGCGTTTACAGCGAAAGCCTCGTATGTGAAAGGTGGGGAGATCACGGGCCGGCCGAGTGGCTGCGGCGAGGTGTTCGGCTTCACAGGGGTCCATCCTGAAGCGGTGGCGGTCGACGCGAGCGGCGACATCTACGTCGTTGTGTCGGAATGCTTAGCGTGTTTGAGTATCGCGCGAGCGGTGAATACGTACGGGCGTTCGATGTCAAAGGCGCACCACGGCTCGGCCCGGAAGAACAGATCGGCTTGCCGGTGGGGGTTGCGGTGGATGGTGTGAGCGGGCATCTGCTGGTGTCGAGTGTCGCGCCGCTGCCGGCGCATGGGAATGTGGGTGTGGTTGATGAGTTCAGCCTGGAATCGGGTGGGTTCGTGGATGAGCTCACGACGGATGGCGAAGGCGGGGAACTGCAGAGGCCCGCGGCGCTGGCGGTGGATTCGCGTGGCGATGTGTATGTGGCGGATCAGGAAGCGCGGGTGGTGGATGTGTGGGGGGCGGGGGCGTATTTCCCGTCGGTGGTGTTGGGTGAAGCCGCGGGGCGTACGGGGGGTGGGGCTGTGCTTGAGGGGTCGGTGAACCCGGCGCAGAGCGAAAACACGGAAAAGGCGGCGGTGAGCTTGTGCGTGTTTGAGTTTGTGAGCGAAGCTGAATATGAGGTGGCGGTCGCGAAAAAGGAAGATGCGGGGTTCGCGAAAGCGCAGACGGTTGCGTGTGAAGCGCCGGATGCGAAAGAAATCCCGACGGAACCCGAAGCGGTGCATGCGGTGCACGCGCGGGTGACGGGCCTTGAAGGGGGTGTGCCTTATCGTTACCGGCTGCTCGCGGAAACAGAACTGGCGAAGAAGGGCGGGCTCGCGGCGAGTCCGGCGGCGGCGTTCACGCCGCCCGCGCCGCCAAAAGTCGTCTCGAGCGTCGCGGAAGACGTGTCGTCGGTGTTCGCGGATTTGCATGCGCAGATTGACCCCGCGGGCGCCGCCACTGGCTACCATTTCGAATATGACACGCGGCCGTATGCGGGGGAAGAAACGCATGGTGTGAGCGTGCCGGTCGCGGACGCGTCCGTGGGGGCGGGTGGCGTGACGGGCAGCAGCGTGGAAGGTGTGGTGCAGCATATCGGCGGTTTGACGGCTGATAGCACCTATTATTTCCGGGTGGTGGCGTCGAGTGAATGCGAGGCGGTGGAACATCCTGGGCGGGTGTGTGTGACGGATGGCCCTGATGAGAGGTTCACGACGCAGGGGGCGGTGCATGGGCTCCCGGACAGCCGTGGCTATGAGCTTGTGACCCCGGCGGATAAGCAGGGCGGCAGCGACATGTTCGCCGAACCAGAGGTCAACGGCACGTTCGAGAATGCGCATGATGTTGGTACGGCGGCGGGAGACGGGGAAGCGTTTGTGCTTGAAACGGATTCGGAGTTTGGGGAATTCCCGTTCGCGTTCGCGGGTGGCTATGTCTTCAAACGCGAAGCCACGCGGTGGGGGTTCATGCCGCTGGCGTCGAGCGCCCTGGAAGTACAGACCACGGTCGATAGCGTGATCTTCGACCCGGTGGATGCTTCGCGGGTCGCGGTCAATGATGCGGTTGGCGCGTCGGCGAGCCCCGAAGGGACACGGTTGACGAGCCTGCTTGGGCCGCCCGGCGCCCCAGCCGTCTGCCACGGCCCGGTTACGCTAGCGGAAGCCGCTGCGGGTGGCTGCTATCTGAGCCTTCACGAAGACCCCGCCGTGAACGAACTGGAACCTGAGGCGAGCACGCGTTTCGTGGGCGCCTCGAAGGATCTCAGCCATGTGATCCTGGAAACAGGGAGCGGGACGGCGTGCCCTGGCAGCGAAGACGCGGCGGCGAAGGTCACGCATGGGGATGTGCTGTGTGAATGGGCGGGCGGCTATCAAGAAACAGGCGGGGAAACCCGGCCCGTCATGGGGCTCGTGAACGTCAATGATGAAGGTGCGCCGGTGAGTGTGTGTGGCGCGACGCTTGGCAGCCTGTATGACCACAGCAGTGGTGGCGCCTACCGTGCGGTCTCAGCGGATGGCGCACGTGTGTTCTTCACGGCCCCCGGCCTCCCGCCGGAAGCGAAGCTCGAAGGCAAGGAAGGCTGCTGGAACCGCAGCGAAGAACAGAACCAGGCGAAGTCCCCGAAAAACGCGCCGCAGCTCTACATGCGCATCATGAAAACAGAACCTGGCGGGGAAGCCGTCTATCAGACGTTGAAGGTGTCGGCCCCGGAAGCTGGCGTGACGGTCCCGGCGAGTGAAGAATACCCGGCGTTGTATGCGGGCGCGTCTGAAGACGGGTCGCGGGTGTTCTTCATCACGCGTACTGAGTTGACGGGCGAAGCGGTCGCGATGAAACTCCACCACGAGCAGCTGTATGAGTGCGAAATCACCGAAACCAGCGGGGAACCCGGCTGTGTCCTGACACGCGTGTCAGCGGGCGATACGGGCTTTCACGCCCCCGACCCCGAAGTCTCGAAGATCTATGCGGTCGCCGGCCAGGGCAGCGCCGTGTACTTCAACTCAAGCGAAGCGCTCGCCCCCGAAGCGACAAACACGGGTGGTGTCTACCGCTATGACACCGAAACACACACCACCAGCTATATCGCCGTCAGCGGACAGTGGGAACCCACCAAAGCCGACTCCGGAGCATGCGCCGGCGATCCCGAAATCGCGTTGTGTTCGCTCGCGAACTGGTATGCCACCCCCAACGGCCAGTACCTCCTGTTCAACACGTCCGCTGGCCTGACGCGCTATAACGCCGACGCCGGCGAAGAACACCAGCCGGCGCTGATCTGTGTCTCCTGTAGCCCCGAAGGCCAGCCCGCGAGCGCCGTCGAATTCGCCCGCTCAGCCCCATTCGGGCCCGCCAAGCCACCCGTCCGCGGCATGTCTGACGACGGCTCCTACGTGTTCTTCGACACCCCGACCCCACTCGTCCCGCAAGCAACGAACAACACCCTCGACACCTACGAGTGGCACGAAAACCAGGGCACACACGAACAAACCCTGTCGCTGATCGGGTCGGGCAGCGACCCCGCACCCACCTATTTCCTCGGCTACAGCCCCTACACCCTCCCCAACGGCACCAAAGTCGAAGGCGGCAGCGTCTTCATCGGCACCCACGCCAAACTCATCCCCCAAGACACCAACACCGTCGGCAACATCTACGACGCCCGTGTCTGCGAACCCGAATCCCCCTGCATCCAACCCCCACCCCCACCAACCACACAATGCGAAGGCACAGCCTGCCAACACCCACCAACAACACCCGTGTTCCAGACTCCCGCGTCGTTGACTGCTACGCGGAGCCGAAACGTCGTCAGTCGACCAGCAGCGCCGTCGCCGGAAACGAGAGCGGAGAAGCTCGCAAAGGCGTTGAAAGGGTGTAGGCGAGACCGATCAAGAAGGAAGCGCGCGGTGTGCGAAAGGCAGGCGCGGGCACGGTATGCGGTTCATCGAAAGACGCGCAAGGCGACGAGCGGGAGAGGCAAGTAGATGCGCTACGCAAAGCTGTTCAAGGTTCAGGCGGCGATCGCGCTGGCGCTCCCGCTGGTTGTGCTCGGAGGCGGTCCTGCGGCTGCCCAGGCTTCGTCTGGTGTGGTGTGGGTGGTGAGTGGTGTGTCGCGTCCGTCGGTGTTTCGGCCTGGTGGGGATGTGGGTGGGGATGTGTTTGAGGTGCTTGTGACGAATGGGGGTGGGTCGGCGAGTGTTGGTCCGGTGACGGTGTCGGATGAATTGCCGGCTGGTGTGGTGGCGTTGCCGGGTGCGACGGGCGAAGATGAGCTCGTGGTCGCGAAGGGCGGCGCTGGTGCTGGGGAAGGGAAGTTTGGGAAGGATTGCGCGTTGACGGGGAGTGGTGGTGTGGCGTGCACGTATGGGGGTGTCGTTGAGCCTGGGGATACGTTGATCCTCTCGTTCCCAGTAGAGGTGGCTGGGGAACCTGGGTCTGGGGTGAATGTGGTGCGGGTGACTGGTGGTGGCGGCCCGGCGGCGTCGGTGTCGACGCCGACGGTGATCTCTGATACGCCGGCGGGGTTTGGGTTGTCTGGGGGTGGCGCTTCGAGTGTGCTCTCGAGCGTGCAGGCTGGCGGGCACCCGGATTTGACGGTGACGGCTGCGTTTAATACGGGGGATAGTCGTGGTGCGACGGTTGGGAATGTGAAGAGCACGAGGTTTGTGTTGCCGGTGGGGTTTGCTGGTGATCTGGTGGATACGCCGGCGTGCGCGGCGGGCGCGTTCTTGCGTGAAGAATGCCCGGTGCCGACACAGGTCGGGGTGACGACGGTGTTGACGGATTCGGCGGGCAGCCCCCCGGAGCCGGTGCTGAGGCCGGTTTATAATCTTGCGGCGGAACCGGGGGAGGTCGCGAAGCTCGGGTTCAACGTGGGGCAGTTTCGCTATGTGGGCGATATCGCGGTGACGCCAGCGGGTCAGCCCGGGGAATACGGGCTGGTGACGACGTTCTATAACGTGACGGCCGCGTTGACGGAGGTTGACGAGGTCTCGCTGACGGTGTGGGGTGTCCCCGCGAGCCCGGTCCACGACGCGTTGCGGTGGATCCTCGGGCCACTCATCCACGGCACCCGCGGGGAAGATCATTTTGGTGGTGGGGATGATGTGCCGGAAGCGCCGTTCTTTACGAACCCGACGGTGTGCGCGGGCCCGCTTGAGTCGGAATTCAAGCTCACGTCCTGGCAGCACCCCCTGGAATCGGAAAGCCCTGCGGGGACGGTCATGAGTCTCGGGGAAATGGTTGGGTGTGACCGGCTTGGCATGGAACCCGTGTTGAGCGCGGAAACGACGACCAATAGCGCGTATGCGGCGAGTGGCCTTGACCTGAACACCACGATCCCGCAGACGTATAACAACGCGGAAGGTCTCGCGACCTCCACCCTGAAGAAGGAGACCGTCACGCTCCCGGAAGGCGTGACGGTGAACCCGTCTTCTGGCGCGGGGCTGCAGGCGTGTAGCGAGGCGCAGTACGCCGAAGAAAGCGAGCAGTACACCCCTGGGCAGGGCTGCCCCAGCGAGTCGAAACTCGCGAGCGTCAAAGTCGTGACCCCCTCGATCTCCGAAGAACTAACAGGCTCCGTCTACCTCGCGGAACCCGCGCCGTTCGGCGAACCAGGCCATAACCCCTTCGGGTCGCTGCTCGCGCTCTACCTGATAGCGCGCGCCCCCAACCGCGGGCTACTGATCAAGGCCCCCGGCGAAGTCCAGCTCAACCAGACCACGGGCCAGATCACGACCACCTTCGACGAGCTCCCGCCACTGCCGTTCAGCTTCGCCGGCTTCGCGTTCAACCAAGGCGCAAACGCGCCCCTCGTAACCCCCCCAGCCTGCGGCAACTACACCACCCAAGCACAACTCACGCCATGGGCCACCCCCACCACCCTCCTCACACCCCTCATCCCACCCTTCCCCATCACCACCAACTGCCCCACCAACAACACACCACCACTCAACCCACAAGCCACGGCCGGCACCGAAAACAATGAGGCCGGCGCCTACAGCCCGCTCGAGATTCGAATCGCACGCAACGACGGCGAACAGGAGATCACCGGCCTGGCCACGCAGCTGCCGCCCGGCCTGACCGGAAGCTTGTCTGGGATCCCGTTTTGCCCTGAAGCGGCTATCGAATTGGCGCGGCGCAAGACAGGGGTGGCGGAGGAAGCAGAGCCATCCTGCCCGCAGGCCAGCGAAATCGGCTACCTGACGGCCGGCGCGGGTGTCGGTCCGGTGCTGGTGCAGGCGCCTGGGAAGATCTACCTGGGTGGCCCGTTCGAAGGCGCGCCGTTCTCGGTCGTGGCGATCACGGCGGCGCATGTGGGGCCGTTTGATCTGGGGACGGTGGTGGTGCACCTGCCGCTGGACATCAACCGCGAAACCGCACAGGTGAGTATACCCTCCGGTCCCGCGAACCAGATCCCCCACATCATCAAAGGCATCGTCATCCACCTACGGGAAGTCCGTGCCTACATAAACCGCGCAAAGTTCATGTTGAACCCCACAAGCTGCGACCAGTTGAGCTTCGCGGCGACAGTCGTGGGCGGCGGCGCAGACCCCACGAACCCGGCAGACAACGACCCGGTGACGGTCAGCGATCCCTTCCAGATGGCCGATTGCTCGAGCCTGGCGTTTGCTCCGCGGTTTGTGGTGTCTGTTGGTGGGCGTGCGAGTAAAGCGGGTGGGGCGGGGTTGGTGTTTCGGGTGTCTTATCCGGCTGGGTCGGTGGGTAGTGAGTCGTGGTTCAATGAGGCGAAGTTCGATATCCCGAAGCAGCTGCCGGCGCGTTTGACGACGATCCAGCGCGCGTGTCTGGCAGGCGTGTTCGACACGAACCCGGCGGGATGCCCGGCCGCGTCGATGATCGGCCATGCGGTGGTCCATACGCCGATATTGCCGGTGGCGTTGGAAGGCCCTGTGTATTTCGTGTCTTATGGTGGCGCGAAGTTCCCAGACGCGGTGCTGCTGCTGAAAGGCTACGGCGTCACGATCGAGCTGCACGGGGAAACGTTCATCAACAAAAAGACGGGTGTCACGAGCGCGACGTTCCGTAGCCTCCCGGACGTCCCCTTCGAAAGTATCGAAGTGACGGTCCCGACCGGCCCGTTCAGCGAGTTCGGGGCGAACCTGCCCGCGAAGGACAACTACAGCTTCTGTGGCCAGAAACTCGCGATGCCGGTCTTCTTCAAAGCCGCAAACGGCCTCGAAATCCACCAAAACACCCCCGTCACCACCACCGGCTGCCCCAAACCCAAGAAAACCAAGAAACCCAAGGGCCACAAGCACCCCAAAAAGTAGCTCGGCTGGAAGGAGTTCTCGCGCTGGCGGGCGCCGGACGCGCCGTCGCCGGGCTGTGCGCGTTCTCCCCGGCGTTGGTGAAGGTGGTGTCGAACAAAGGGGCGCCCGGGCCTGATGGGCAGACCGTCGGTGAGCTGCGCGAGCAGTGGCCGATCGCGGGTCCGAGGCTGGCCACTGCTTTGCTGGATGGGAGCTATCGACCTGGTGCAACGCGCCGGGTGATGATCCCGAAGGTGGGTGGAGGCCAGCGCGGGTTGGGCATCCCGAACGTGATCGACAGGGTGGTCTGTGAGGCCGTGCGTCAGGTACTCGAGCCTGTGTTCGAGCCGACGTTCCATCCGTCGAGTCACGGGTTCAGACCGGGCCGTGGTTGTCACACGGCGATCGAGGAGGCCAAGCAGCATCTGCAAGATGGGTACGGGTGGGTGGTGGACATCGATCTGGAGAAGTTCTTCGATCGGGTTTGCCACCAGCGGCTGATGTCCCGGCTCGCTCAGCGAGTTCCGGACCGGCGGCTGCTCGTGCTCATCGGACGGTTGCTGAGGGCCAAGATCGTGATGCCGGACGGCGTTGTGGTCGCAAACGAGGAGGGCGTGCCGCAGGGCTCGCCACTTTCCCCGTTGCTATCGAACATCGTGCTGGACGAGCTCGACTGGGAGCTTGACTGGTGTGGCCACCGGTTCGTTCGCTACGCGGATGACGGCAACGTCTACGTCAAGAGCGAGCGAGCGGGGCTGCGGGTGATGGCCAGCCTGGCCGGGTTCATCGAAGGGCGCTTGCGCCTGAAGATCAACCAAGTCAAGTCAGCCATCGCTCGTCCGGAGGACTGCCATTTCCTCGGGTTCAGTCTGCGAGTAGATGCGCAGACCCAGACCGTGGAGATTCTGCTCTCCCAGCGCACCAAGCGCATGGCGATGGCGAAGATCCGCCAGCTCACGCCGCGATTGTGGGGATGGACCCTTCAGGGGTGCATCCTGCGGATCAACGTGTGGCTGCGGGGATGGCACCAGTACTTCCGGATCGCCTCGCCCGGCGAGCGGTTCGTGTTGCGCGCTCTCGATGCCCATATCCGGCGTCGGCTGCGTGCGATCCTGCTGCACCACTGGAAGCGCCGTCCGACGATCGTTCGCAACCTCATCGCCCTCGGTGCTAACCCGCGGGCAGCATGGCACGGTGTCTATACGGGACGCAGGTCCTTGTGGGCGCTCAGCCATATCCCGCAAGTCGATAACGCTCTGCGGACCCGGTTCTTCACCGCCCGCGGGCTCGACTCGCTGGTGCTGCTGCACCGTGATTGGCACGAGGAGATCGTCGCCCCTACCCACCCGCAGCTCGCGATGGAGTGGGGATAGGTCAAGGTCGTTGAAAGCGGCCGGCGGCGGGGTTCATAACCCGCCGTTCCCGAGGAGCCGTGTGTGAACAGCACAAGCACGGTTCTGTGGTAGCCGGGGCGGGCAACCGCCCCGGCTACCCGACGATGGCGATCGTTGCCTGATCGCGCCCAGTGGCCTCCTCGGCCAACAGCACGCGCAGGATCTCTGCGGGCTCCCAGCGCTGGGAGCCCGCAGTCGCGATCACCTCCGGCGCGGCGCGGCGGAGATATGGCAGCCGCAGACGGCGTGTCAGCCGGTCGAGCTCCTCTGGCAACGGTGGTGGTGGGGGTGTCTGAACGCTCATCGTGCGCTCCCCTCGTACTGTTCGGCGATCGTGGCGAGCATGTCCAGTTCGAACGCGAGCTTGCGCGCCTGCGCGGCGTCGACCGCGCAGACTGCCGGCTCCAGCGCCCGCCAGCTCGGGCGGTCGGGGTCCTCGGTGAAGACCAGCTCGATCTCTTGGCGCCAGCTCCCGCCGGGCAGCTGCTCGATCTGCCCGGGGTCGAGCTCAGGGTGAACATCGCAGTAGTAGCTCATCGCCCGAAGCCCTCCCATGCCTGTGTTGAGCGCTGCAACGTCTGCTCCTCTGAGGCCCTCGCGGGGAACGCGATCACCTTCCCGTTGCTCTGATGGTGAGCGAGGATCGCCGCGAGGTCACCATCTGCGAAGCGCTCGGCGTGCGCGGCCGCGGCGAGCGCCTCATCGACCTCGCCGTGCCCGTGGAGCTTTGAGAGGTCGACAGCCTCGGCGATCTTGCGGCGCACCCTGCTCGCACCGGCCGCCGCGGCCTTGGTCAGCCACGCCTCCGCGCCGGACCCGAGCGCCAGGAACGCTGCTTCCTCGCGGCTTTGCGCCCTCGGCTTGCGCTCCAGGGCGCCGGGTGGCCGTGGTGGATAGTGCTCATCACGGATGCTCGGCTGCCCGGGCGTCGTCAGCTCATGACGTACGACCTCGCGCGGGCCCTCCGTGCCATCAGCGTGCACGACGATCAGCTGCGAGCCATCAACGCGCGCCCACACCCGCTCGTCCACCAAGCTGCAGGGCACCGAGTAGAGCGCCCCGCCGACAGACACCGTCGACTGCATGGCGACCCGCCGTGTCTCTCCGAAGCACAGCGTGTGCGCGATCTCAGGCAGCGGGTGCAGGCGCGCCCGCTCCTGGGCGAGCATCACCGCCGGGGCCTGGCGCGTAACGCGGTGCTCGCGCGTGTTCACCCGATCGCAGAAGGACTCGCACGCCCGCTCGAGCTCGGCGAAGGACCCATAGGCCGCCGTCAGTCCTCGGCCTTTACGGGCAGCAGCTGCTCGACCGGGCGCTGGCTGGGGTGATCAACTTCCCGGTCGTGTCATCTGTGGCTGTCGTCGCCGCGCTCGCGAGCCTGTTGCTCGTGCTTGGTGCGGCGGCGCTGGTGCTCGCGCTGCCGGGTTGGATCGCCGCGGGTGTGCCTGCGGCCGTGGCGCTGCAGGACTGATCCAGGTCTCCGCGAGCTGGGCCGGCGGTCGCTGGAGACAGGCATTGACCCTGGGCAGGCGGCCCGCTACCCTACGTCCGACTAGCCGAACTTTGCCGGCTATTGCGCAGCACGGTCGTGCTGCGCGTCCCGCAAACTAGCGAAGGAGAAACGATGAAACGCGTGATCGTGGTTGCGATGGCTATCTCGGCGTTTGCTGTTGTGGCGGCGTCCAGTGCCTCGGGTCTTGAATGGTTATGTAATGGGAAAGCGTTGACGGGTACGGAAAAATGTTTAGTTGTGACTGAAAACTTAGAAGTGGATGTGTTTGAAGATATGAACAACATTGCGCCGGCGTCTGTGACGTGTGCTGTTGGCTCGGTGTTAGAGGAAGGCTGGGTCGGGCCGGGTGCGCTCGGGGAAACGACAAGGGTCGAATTCATGAGTCCGACGACGGAATGTAAACCGTCGGCGAAAGCAGAAAACTTAAAACTCGAACTGGTCACGAACAAATGCGAAAAAGTATTGAGCGTCGCAGTCGTCGATCTGCCGTGGAAGAGTGAAATCGTTGAAAAAGAAGGTACGAATAACTGGTGGGTCTTACTCTCCGGGAAAGGTAATGGTGAACCGGGTTACTTAGTTGAATGTGATGTTCTCGGCGCGCCGACGGACGATACATGCGTGACGAGTACTGCCCCGGTGTTAGTGTTAGCGGAAAACTTAGTCGAAGGCACGTTGTTATTAGTGAGCATCTTCTTCAACAAGAACCCGTTAGAAGCAAACCAGGCAGCGAAATGCAGCGCGACGGGTACCGCGGAAGAGGGCTTAGTGATTGGTGAACTGTTAATCGAAAACCCGGCTGGGGAACTCGAAATCAGCTGAGGATCACGCGTGGTCGTGCCGCGGCAGCTGGCGTGGCGCTCGCAAGGGAGATGCCCGGTGCGCCGATCATTGATGGCGTCGTCGCATCGGGCTGTCGCGCATGCTTGGTGTCCGGATTGACTGCGGTGGCCTTGCGGGTGTACGCGGCCTGTGCAGGTGGCTGCTCGCCCATATCTCCTGCCGGGCAGCCCCTGGTCGGGGGTGGGAGACAGTACTTGACGCAAGTGGCCCGGGCGTTTAGTGTGTGTCTCGGGTGGCTTATTGGCGCCCTGAAGGGTCCAGTTGCCGGGCCTGTCGTGCGCGGTGATTGGGCTGGTGTCTACTGTCTCATCGCGTAGCGATGGGAAAAGGAGATCTGGACATGAAGAAGTTGATTGTGGCTTTGTTGGCTTTGTCGGCGTTTGCTGCTGTGGCGGCGTCGGGGGCATCGGGCCTTGAATGGTTATGTAATGGGAAAGCGTTGACGGGCACAGAAAAATGTTTAGTGGTATCTGAAAACTTAGAAGAACTGCGGCTTGAAGACATGAACAACATTGCACCGGCGTCTGTGACGTGTAATGCTGGCTCGGTGTTAGACGAAGGCTGGGTCGGGCCCGGAGCGCTGGATGAAACGACAACAGTTGAATTCATGAACCCGACGGTGGAATGTAAACCGTCGGCGAAAGCAGAAAACTTAAAACTCGAACTGGTTACGAACAAATGCGAAAAAGTACTCTTTGTCACAGCGCTCAATCTGCCGTGGAAGAGTGAAATCGTTGAAAAAGAAGGTACGAATAACTGGTGGGTCTTACTCACCGGGAAAGGTAATGGTGAACCGGGTTACTTAGTGGAATGTGATGTGCTCGGCGTGCCGACGGACGATAAATGCGTGACGCTGAGTACTAGCCCGGCGTTAGTGTTAGCGGAAAACTTAGTCGAAGGCACGCTGTTATTAGTCAGCATCTTCTTCAACAAGAACCCGTTAGAAGCAAACCAGGCTGCGAAATGCAGTGCGACGGGTACCGCGGAAGAGGGCTTAGTGATTGGTGAATCGTTAATCGAAAACCCGGCTGGAGAAGTTGAAATCAGCTGAGTATCATGTGGCTGTGTTGATATTTAGGAGTTAGTTGTTGCTGTGCTGGTGCGGGGCCGCATTTAGTTGTGGTCTCGCACTAGCGGTGTGTTGGATGTGAGTTGGAGGGGTGATGGCGGGTTTCGGTGGTTTGGTGTGTATGAATGGGTGGGTGGGGCTGGCGATCCGATGGGTGTCGCGTGTGCTGTTGGGGTGCGTGGTCGTGGCGGGTGGCGTGGCGTCGGCGGGGGGTGTGGCGTATGCGGCGTTCACAAGGCCGCTCTTGCCGGGGGTTTCAGCGCCTGTGGTTGAGCCTGGTGGTGTTGGGGTTGACGGGGAAGATCACTTGTGGGTGGGTGATCTAGCGGCTGGCATGGTCGATGAGTTCGGGGCGGCGTATGCGCCTGGGGAAAACGTGGCGATCCCGGCGGGGGCGTTCAAAGTGGGTGTGACGCCGGGTGTGGTGGCGGTTGAGAGCGCGACCTCTGGTAACGGGGATTTTTATGTTGCTGATTCGAATACGACGAGTGTGGTTGAAGTGTTCTCCGGGGGGGCGCATGTCGAAACGTGGCGGTCGTTTGATGACCCGTTCGTCGCGGTGGACAACAACCCGGAAAGCGATGTGGGGGATTCCTCGCGGTGTGTGCTTGCAGAATGCACGGTGTATGTGTCTGAACACGCGATGGTGCTGAAGCTTGACTCGAAAGGCAAAGAAGGCGCGTTTACAGCGAAAGCCTCGTATGTGAAAGGTGGGGAGATCACGGGCCGCCCGAGTGGCTGCGGGGAAGTGTTCGGCTTCACAGGGGTCCATCCTGAAGCGGTGGCGGTCGACGCGAGCGGCAACATCTACGTCGTTGTGTCGGAATGCTTAAGCGTGTTTGAGTATCGAGCGAGCGGGGAATACGTCCGTGCGTTCGATGTCGAAGGCGCGCCACGGTTTGGCCCCGAAGAAGATTTCGGCTTGCCGGTGGGGGTTGCGGTGGATGGTGTGAGCGGGCATCTGCTGGTGTCGAGTGTCGCGCCGCTGCCGGCGCATGGGAATGTGGGTGTGGTTGATGAGTTCAGCCTGGAATCGGGTGGGTTCGTGGACGAGCTCACGACGGATGGCGAAGGCGGGGAACTGCAGAGGCCCGCGGCGCTGGCGGTGGATTCGCGTGGCGATGTGTATGTGGCGGATCAGGAAGCGCGGGTGGTGGATGTGTGGGGGGCGGGGGCGTATTTCCCGTCGGTGGTGTTGGGTGAAGCCGCGGGGCGTACCGGTGGTGGGGCCGTGCTTGAGGGGTCGGTGAACCCGGCGCAGAGCGAAAACACGGAAAAGGCGGCGGTGAGCTTGTGCGTGTTTGAGTTTGTGAGCGAAGCGGAATATGAGGTGGCGGTCGCGAAAAAGGAAGATGCGGGGTTCGCGAAAGCGCAGACGGTTGCGTGTGAAGCACCGGATGCGAAAGAAATCCCGACGGAACCTGAAATGGTGCATGCGGTGCACGCGCGGGTGACGGGCCTTGAAGGGGGTGTGCCTTATCGTTACCGGCTGCTCGCGGAAACAGAACTGGCGAAGAAGGGCGGGCTCGCGGCGAGTCCGGCGGCGGCGTTCACGCCGCCCGCGCCGCCAAAAGTCGTCTCGAGCGTCGCGGAAGACGTGTCGTCGGTGTTCGCGGATTTGCACGCGCAGATCGACCCCGCAGGTGCCGCCACTGGCTACCATTTCGAATATGACACGCGGCCGTATGCGGGTGAAGAAACGCATGGTGTGAGCGTGCCGGTCGCGGACGCGTCCGTGGGGGCGGGTGGCGTGACGGGCAGCAGCGTGGAAGGTGTGGTGCAGCATATCGGCGGTTTGACGGCTGATAGCACCTATTATTTCCGGGTGGTGGCGTCGAGTGAATGCGAGGCGGTGGAACATCCTGGGCGGGTGTGTGTGACGGATGGCCCTGATGAGAGGTTCACGACGCAGGGGGCGGTGCATGGGCTCCCGGACAGCCGTGGCTATGAGCTTGTGACCCCGGCGGATAAGCAGGGCGGCAGCGACATGTTCGCCGAACCAGAGGTCAACGGCACATTCGAGAATACGCATGATGTTGGTACGGCGGCGGAAGACGGGGAAGCGTTTGTGCTTGAAACGGATTCGGAGTTTGGGGAATTCCCGTTCGCGTTCGCCGGCAGCTATGTCTTCAAACGCGAAGCCGTGCTGGGCGGGTGGGGGTTCACGCCGCTGGCGTCGAGCGCCCTGGAAGTACAGACCACGGTCGATAGCGTGATCTTCGACCCGGTGGATGCCTCGCGGGTCGCGGTCAATGATGCGGTTGGCGCGTCGGCGAGCCCCGAAGGGACACGGTTGACGAGCCTGCTTGGGCCGCCCGGCGCCCCAGCCGTCTGCCACGGCCCGGTTACGCTAGCGGAAGCCGCTGCGGGTGGCTGCTATCTGAGCCTTCACGAAGACCCCGCCGTGAACGAACTGGAACCTGAGGCGAGCACGCGTTTCGTGGGTGCCTCGAAGGATCTCAGCCATGTGATCCTGGAAACAGGGAGCGGGACGGCGTGCCCTGGCAGCGAAGACGCGGCGGCGAAGGTCACGCATGGGGATGTGCTGTGTGAATGGGCGGGCGGCTATCAAGAAACAGGCGGGGAAACCCGGCCCGTCATGGGGCTCGTGAACGTCAACGATGAAGGCGAGCCGGTGAGTGTGTGTGGCGCGACGCTTGGCAGCCTGTATGACCACATCAGCGGTGGCGCCTACCGTGCCGTCTCAGCCGACGGGACACGCGTGTTCTTCACGGCCCCCGGCCTCCCGCCGGAAGCGAAGCTCGAAGGCAAGGAAGGCTGCTGGAACCGCAGCGAAGAACAGAACCAGGCGAAGCCCCCGAAAAACGCGCCGCAGCTCTACATGCGCATCATGAAAACAGAACCTGGCGGGGAAGCCGTCTATGAGACGTTGAAGGTGTCGGCCCCGGAAGCTGGCGTGACGGTGCCGGCGAGTGAAGAATACCCGGCGTTGTATGCGGGCGCGTCTGAAGACGGGTCGCGGGTGTTCTTCATCACGCGCACTGAGTTGACGGGCGAAGCGGTCGCGATGAAACTCCACCACGAGCAGCTGTATGAGTGCGAAATCACCGAAACCAGCGGGGAACCCGGCTGTGTCCTGACACGCGTGTCAGCGGGCGATACGGGCTTTCACGCCCCCGACCCCGAAGTCTCGAAGATCTATGCGGTCGCCGGCCAGGGCAGCGCCGTGTACTTCAACTCAAGCGAAGCGCTCGCCCCCGAAGCGACAAACACGGGTGGTGTCTACCGCTATGACACCGAAACACACACCACCAGCTACATCGCGACCAGCGGACAGTGGGAACCCACCAAAGCCGACTCCGGAGCATGCGCCGGCGATCCCGGAATCGCGTTGTGTTCGCTCGCGAACTGGTATGCCACCCCCAACGGCCAGTACCTCCTGTTCAACACGTCCGCCGGGCTGACGCGCTATAACGCCGACGCCGGCGAAGAACACCAGCCGGCGCTGATCTGTGTCTCCTGTAGCCCCGAAGGCCAGCCCGCGAGCGCCGTCGAATTCGCCCGCTCAGCCCCATTCGGGCCCGCCAAGCCACCCGTCCGCGGCATGTCTGACGACGGCTCCTACGTGTTCTTCGACACCCCGACCCCACTCGTCCCGCAAGCAACGAACAACACGCTCGACACCTACGAGTGGCACGAAAACCAGGACACACACGAACAAACCCTGTCGCTGATCGGGTCGGGCAGCGACCCCGCACCCACCTATTTCCTCGGCTACAGCCCCTACACCCTCCCCAACGGCACCAAAGTCGAAGGCGGCAGCGTCTTCATCGGCACCCACGCCAAACTCATCCCCCAAGACACCAACACCGTCGGCAACATCTACGACGCCCGTGTCTGCGAACCCGAATCCCCCTGCATCCAACCCCCACCCCCACCAACCACACAATGCGAAGGCACAGCCTGCCAACACCCACCAACAACACCGAACGATCCCACAGCGACCCTGTTTCCTCCGCATCAGGCTTTGCCTCCGTCCCTGCACCGAGCGAAGACGGCCGCGGAAATCAAGGCCGAACGGCTGGCAAAGGCGCTAGTAGCTTGCCGGAAATACACGAGCAAGCGCAGGCGGACGGCGTGTGACAAGCGGGCGCACAGGCGCTTTGGATCGTCTGCGACAAGTAAGAAGATCACAAAAGCAGCTCGCAAGGGAGGGCACTGATCATGGGCCGCGATAGTTTCCGGGCATGGGTGGCAGTGATCGGGTTGCTGGTGGGCGGGCTGGTCTTGGCAGCCCCGCCGGCGCTGGCGTCTGAATCTGGTGTGGTGTGGGTGGTGAGTGGTGTGTCGCGTCCGTCGGTGTTTCGGCCTGGTGGGGATGTGGGTGGGGATGTGTTTGAGGTGCTTGTGACGAATGGGGGTGGGTCGGCGAGTGTTGGTCCGGTGACGGTGTCGGATGAATTGCCGGCTGGTGTGGTGGCGTTGCCGGGTGCGACGGGCGAAGATGAGCTCGTGGTCGCGAAGGGCGGCGCTGGTGCTGGGGAAGGGAAGTTTGGGAAGGGTTGCGCGTTGACGGGGAGTGGTGGTGTGGCGTGTACGTATGGGGGTGTGGTTGAGCCTGGGGATACGTTGATCCTCTCGTTCCCGGTAGAGGTGGCTGGGGAACCTGGGTCTGGGGTGAATGTGGTGCGGGTGACTGGTGGTGGCGGCCCGGCGGCGTCGGTGTCGACGCCGACGGTGATCTCTGATACGCCGGCGGGGTTTGGGTTGTCTGGGGGTGGCGCTTCGAGTGTGCTCTCGAGCGTGCAGGCTGGCGGGCACCCGGATTTGACGGTGACGGCTGCGTTTAATACGGGGGATAGTTGTGGTGCGACGGTTGGGAATGTGAAGAGCACGAGGTTTGTGTTGCCGGTGGGGTTTGCTGGTGATCTGGTGGATACGCCGGCGTGCGCGGCGGGCGCGTTCTTGCGTGAAGAATGCCCGGTGCCGACACAGGTCGGGGTGACGACGGTGTTGACGGATTCGGCGGGCAGCCCCCCGGAGCCGGTGCTGAGGCCGGTTTATAATCTTGCGGCGGAACCGGGGGAGGTCGCGAAGCTCGGGTTCAACGTGGGGCAGTTTCGCTATGTGGGCGATATCGCGGTGACGCCTGCGGGTCAGCCCGGGGAATACGGGCTGGTGACGACGTTCTATAACGTGACGGCCGCGTTGACGGAGGTTGACGAGGTCTCGCTGACGGTGTGGGGTGTCCCCGCGAGCCCAGTCCATGACGCGTTGCGGTGGATCCTCGGGCCACTCATCCACGGCACCCGCGCGGAATATCATTTTGGTGGTGGGGATGATGTCGCGGAAGCGCCGTTCTTTACGAATCCGACGGTGTGCGCGGGCCCGCTTGACTCGGAATTCAAGCTCACGTCCTGGCAGCACCCCCTGGAATCGGAAAGCCCTGCGGGGACGGTCATGAGTCTCGGGGAAATGGTTGGGTGTGACCGGCTTGGCATGGAACCCGTGTTGAGTGCGGAAACGACGACGAATAGCGCGTATGCGGCGAGTGGCCTTGACCTGAACACCACGATCCCGCAGACGTATAACAACGCGGAAGGTCTCGCGACCTCCACCTTGAAGAAGGAGACCGTCACGCTCCCGGAAGGCGTGACGGTGAACCCGTCTTCTGGCGCGGGGCTGCAGGCGTGTAGCGAGGCGCAGTACGCCGAAGAAACCGAGCAGTACACGCCAGGAAAGGGCTGCCCCAGCGAGTCGAAACTCGCGAGCGTCAAAGTCGTGACCCCCTCGATCTCCGAAGAACTAACAGGCTCCGTCTACCTCGCGGAACCCGCGCCGTTCGGCGAACCGGGCCATAACCCCTTCGGGTCGCTGCTAGCGCTCTACCTCATCGCGCGCGCCCCCAACCGTGGGCTACTGATCAAGGCCCCCGGCGAAGTCCAGCTCAACCAGACCACGGGCCAGATCACGACGACCTTCGACGAGCTCCCGCCGCTGCCGTTCAGCTTCGCCGGCTTCGCGTTCAACCAAGGCGCAAACGCGCCCCTCGTAACCCCCCCCGCCTGCGGCAGCTACACCACCCAAGCACAACTCACGCCATGGGCTACCCCCACCACCCTCCTCACACCCCTCATCCCACCCTTCCCCATCACCACCAACTGCCCCACCAACAACACACCACCACTCAACCCACAAAGCGTCGCGTATCCGCTTCATGGGAACGCTGGTGCCTTTAGCCCCTTTTATCTCCGCGTGTCGCGTAATGACGGCGAACAGGAGATCACGGGCTTCGCGGCGCAGCTCCCGCCGGGACTGACGGCGGACCTGTCTGGGGTCCCGTTTTGCCCTGAAGCCGATGTCGAATTGGCGCGGCGCAAGGCAGGGGCGGCAGAGGAAGCAGAGCCATCCTGCCCACAGGCAAGCGAAATCGGCCAGACCACCGCGGAAGCTGGCGTAGGGCCAGTACTGGCCCAAGCGCCAGGAAAACTGTACTTGGGTGGCCCGTTTGAAGGCGCCCCGTTCTCGCTCGTATCGGTGACGGCGGCGCATGTGGGGCCGTTTGATCTGGGGACGGTGGTGGTCCATCTGCCGCTGGACATCAACCGGGAAACCGCACAGGTGAGCATCCCGTCAGGACGCGCGAATCAGATCCCCCACATCATCAAAGGCATCGTCATCCACCTACGCACCATCCGGGTGTATGTGAACCGCGCGAACTTCATGTTGAATCCTACGAGTTGTGGCCAGTTGAGCTTTGCGGCGACAGTGGTGGGTGGCGGCGCGGACCCGACGAACCCGGCGGACAATGACCCGGTGACGGTCAGCGATCCCTTCCAGATGGCCGATTGCTCGAGCCTGGCGTTTGCTCCGCGGTTTGTGGTGTCTGTTGGTGGGCGTGCGAGTAAAGCGGGTGGGGCGGGGTTGGTGTTTCGGGTGTCGTATCCGGCTGGGTCGGTGGGTAGTGAGTCGTGGTTCAATGAGGCGAAGTTCGATATCCCGAAGCAGTTGCCGGCGCGTTTGACGACGATCCAGCGCGCGTGTCTGGCCGGCGTGTTCGACACGAACCCGGCGGGATGCCCGGCCGCGTCGATGATCGGCCATGCGGTGGTCCATACGCCGATATTGCCGGTGGCGTTGGAAGGCCCTGTGTATTTCGTGTCGTATGGTGGCGCGAAGTTCCCGGACGCGGTGCTGCTGCTGAAAGGCTACGGCGTCACGATCGAGCTGCACGGGGAAACGTTCATCAACAAAAAGACGGGTGTCACGAGCGCGACGTTCCGCAGCCTCCCGGACGTCCCCTTCGAAAGTATCGAAGTGACGGTCCCGACCGGCCCGTTCAGCGAGTTCGGCGCGAACCTGCCCGCGAAGGACAACTACAGCTTCTGTGGCCAGAAACTCGCGATGCCGGTCTTCTTCAAAGCCGCAAACGGCCTCGAAATCCACCAAAACACCCCCGTCACCACCACCGGCTGCCCCAAACCCAAAAAAACCAAGAAACCCAAGGCGCGCAAGCACGCCAAGAAGCAGCATCACTAGTCCGAGACAAGCGCACCCGAGGCACAAAGGTCCCCGGGGCCTCCTTGGCGCACCGCGGTAGTAAACATGAAATGACGGAGCGCGGGCAGTCGGAGACAAACGCGCAGGACACTTGACAGTCCCCAGCGTCGTGTGAAAGATTTCATGCCACGATGGTGAGGCGGCGATCCCTACCCATAGCAGTCGTGGCACTCGCGATGGCGGTCCCCGTGCTCTCGGGCTGCGGCTCGACGCTCAGCATGAAGGCAAGCGTCGAAGCGATCTGCTCGAAGCGGAACCGTGCCACGAATGTGGTGGACGTCACGAGCACCAGTGAGAAGAGCTTCAAACGGGTCGCGAGGGGTCGTGCCACCGTCGAGCAAGACGCGCTCAGCGAACTACTCAAGCTAAAGGCCCCTGCCTCCCAGGGGGCGAGGTGGCGCGAGTTTCTCAATAGCAGGCGCGAACTTGTGATCGCCTGGGGCAAGTTCGGCAACGCAAGCGAAAGCGACATCAAGCAAGGCCAAGATCTCCTTACAGCCGTCGCTGTAATTCAACGGCGTGTTCTCGCCCTGGCCAAACAAGCGGGCTATACGCAGTGCACGCAAATAGGGTGACCGGCCGTGAATTTGGTGTCGGGCTTCTCCTGGCTTTCGGGATTGCTGATCCACGCGGCGGCGGGTAGCGCGGGGTGGGCGCAGCGTCTTTGGCCCGACCCCTTGGATTCGGTCCGGTGCTTGTGAGAGTTCTACCCGTCCGTGATGATGGACGAGGAAGGAACTCAGATGAAGCGACGCAGGCATACGCCCGAGCAGGTCGTCCGCAAGCTGCGGGAGGCCGAAAGGATGCTCGGCGAAGGCAAGACGATCCCGGAGGTCGCCAAGGAGCTCGAGGTGTCCGAGAACACGTTTCACCGCTGGCGCGCGCAGTACGGCGGGATGACGGCCGACGACGTGAAGCGGCTGAAGGAGCTCGAGCGCGAGAACACGCGGCTGAAGCGGATCGTGGCGGACAAGGAGCTCGAGATCGACGCGCTGAAAGAGGTGGCGTCGGGAAACTGGTAGGCCCGGCCCGGCGGCGCCAGGCGGTCCTGATGCTGATGGACCACAAGGGGCTCTCCGAGCGTCGGGCGTGTGAGATCGTCGGCCAGCACCGCTCGACCCAGCGCAGGGAGCCGTGTGTCGCGGCGGATGACACGGCGCTCCGCGGGAGGCTGCGCAAGCTCTCTAAGGATCGCCCGCGCTGGGGCTACCGGCGAGCGCACTCCCAGCTGATCGAGGAGCGGACCCTGAAGCTCCTGAACATCGTTGATGAGTTCACCCGCGAGGCGCTCCAGATGAGCTGTGAGCGTCGCATCGACGCCGATCAGACCGTCGCCGTGCTCGACCGCCTGACCCGAGAGCGGGGCACGGCACCCGAGCACATCCGCTGCGATAACGGCCCCGAGCTGACCGCTAACGCCCTGAAGGACTGGTGCCGGTTCTCCGGTGCTGGCAGCGCCTACATCGACCCAGGCTCCCCCTGGCAGAACGTCTACGTCGAGTCGTTCAACTCCAGGGTCCGTGACGAGCTGCTCGCTGTCGAGCAGTTCAGTTGCCTGGCCGAGGCGCAGGTCATGGTCGCCGACTGGCGCGAGGACTACAACGAGCGCCGGCCGCACTCCGCGCTTGCGATGATGGCGCCGGCCCGCTTTGCCAGGGCATGGGCCCAGGCGGCCGACGAGGGCAAGGTGATTCCCTTGACCAGCCCCGCGAAGGCCCTCAGATCGCCCGAGAACGGGTCTGTTTCAGCGCCGCAAGGCGAAAACCGCACCGAAACGCCCCCGCGGCCGCCGATGCCGCACCCGCCGCGTTGCTCCGGTCGCCCTACGGGCTCCCTCCGCAACACGGCGGCACCACTACCCTTCACACCAACAACAACCACCAGCTCTCACAGCAGGTGGACCGATGAACGGGGTCCGGCCATCTTGAAGTTCGCCTCGCTGTAGGGGGTGTCGCTTGAGGTGTAGGGCCGGCTGTGGGTCTTGGTGACGCGGAGGGCGGCGAGGAGGAAAGCGACAGGCTTGGCGCCGCGCATCGGGCCCGCCGCGGTCGGCGTGTAGTGACAGCGCGCCTACTAGCAGCTCCGTGGCCATCTCGCCCAGCTGAAGCTGACGGCCAGCGCCGATGGCTTGTCGTCTCGCCGCGGGGAGCGCGCTGCTGGCGCTCACGGCACAGCGGCTCGGGCTCACGGACGGCCCTGTGCGGCGCGCTCGCTGGGAAGCGTCAGCCACGCGAGGGGGCATGGGTGGCGGAGCTTGTCAAGAGGCATCGAAAATTGTCGGTCGATCGGCGTCGAAAAATGTAGGTGCCCAGGCGGTTTCGGTGTTTGGGCTGGCGGGGACCGTCGAGGATCTCGTTGCGGCCGCGTAGTCGCCAGGAGGGTCCGTCGATGGTGAGGACTTCGGCGTCGTGTAGGAGGCGGTCGAGGATCGTGGCGGCGAGGATCTCATCGCGGAGGAGGGTCCCCCAGTCGGTGACGCGCTTGTTGGACGTGACGATCGTGGAGGAGCGGGTGTAGCGGCGGTTGATCCCCTGGATGTCGGCGCCGGGTGAGAGACTGACCCTCTTCGCCGGTTGAGATTTGCCCCCCGCGGGTGGGGAATTCCACGATCGCATCTGGGGGATTCCGATGATCCTTGACAATGTGCGCGCTCACGTCGGGGGCGCACAAGTGGCTTCAACCTGCCCGGAGCGTCTACGGCACCATCCCAAGAAGGGATGCCATAGACGCTCCGGGAACACGCGTCGGTCAGGCTCGAGGCGAAGCCGGGGTTAGCCTTCGGTTACAGCCCAAGCGCCGATCGCGATACCACCCCCCTTCCCGGCGGGCATCGGCAGGTAGACGCCAGCGCCGCTGACCCCCGCTCCTTGTTCGGTCGGGATCCCAAAGAAGCCTGCGCTAGGCGGGAAGATGATCGGTTCGTCCGTTTTGAGGCCGGAGGTGAAGCGTTCGTACACGCAGAGATTCCCGGGTTCAGCGCTCGGCGCTTCGGGGCTCCCCGCGCACTGTGCGGTCGTTTCGCTTTCCTTGATGTAGTGCACCGCGGTTTCGCTCAGCGGTTTGCTAAGCGGGATCGGGAACGAGATCGACGCGAACGCCGAGCCCTTCGTGTGCGCAAGTTCTTCCCGTTCGAAGTCGCCAACCGGTTTGCCGAAGGCTGGGTTTTCCGGAGCTTCACTGAGGCATGCGCTGTCTTCCCAGTGACCCGTGTGCACTTTTTCTTTTATATGTGTCACATTGTTTTCGACTTCTTCTTCGGGAGCCGCGACGCACCGGAACTGCACGGGCACCGGTGACATGGTCCATGCCCCCGTCTCGGTCTGGTGTTCCGGGAGGGTTTTTGTGTATCCAGTGGCGCCGTTGCACGCGTGAGTCGCTTTGCCGCCGACTTTGAATTCGACGCCGCCGGAGCTGCACGGGCTCCCTGGTTTCAATTCCGCGGTCGTGACGCTTTCACCAGGGCCGCCATTGGTGCCGTCGGTGCCATTGGCTCCCGCGGCGCCCGCGAGACCCTGCCCGCCCGCGGTGCCGGCGGGACCGGCGGGCCCCGCTGGTCCGGCGGTGCCCGCCGGACCAGCCTTCCCCTGACTCTGGAGCTGTTTGATGACGCTCGGCTTTATCTGACTCTTGGAGGTAATTATGTATTTACCGGCGGCGTACGCGCCGCCGGTAAGCGCGAACACGAATGCGGCCGTCACGGTGACGTTCGCATACGTGATGCGCTTGCGGAGTTTCGAAAACATAGCTGTTCCTGTTCGAGTAGGTAACGAGATAGACTTGGGCCGGCCTCCCCACTGCGCGGCCCCAAGACACGGCGAATGACCCGACGCGTCGGGTCATTCGCCAGATCCGGTATGTCAGTCAATTGAGCGTACCGCATGCTGCCGCAGGCGAGCCCTTATTTGGCGCTCGGCTGCGGCGAAATGGGCCCGAGAAGTGGGAAACAGGGGTTGACGTCTACCCGTGCAGAGCTATGCTCTTTGCACGAGGGCTTGCTGTCGTGTCGGGCGATGCGGCGGCGATTTTTGTATTACCGTTACAGGGGGGAAGAGTGAAAGGCGAGCGGCCGTGGGCAAAGGGGATGTGTGACAGGAGATGAGCAGGGCGCTGACGGTATTCGTGCTCGTCGTGAGCGGGCTGATGGCGGCGGGATGCGGCGGCACGACGACGGGCTCCGGCTCGACACAGCGAGCGTCAACGGCCCCGCAGCTTTCGCGGGCGGCGCTGCGCGACAAGCTCATCGGCGAAGGCGACACTGTTTGCGAGGTGCACTTCGTGGGAAAGCCGTTTGTTCCGCCCAAGGCCGAACCCGAACCGCGGATGCGCGGCACAGCGCGCGCGAGCGCCGCCGGCGAGGAAGTGGCGCTGGGGTTGCTCAGCAAGATCACGCCGCCCGCGTTCATGGCGGCGAGCTGGCAGCGGCTGCTGGCCGACAGGCGCACGCTGATCGCGGACTGGCTGAGACTCGCCAAGGAAGGCCTGAGCGCAAACCCGCACATCCTCACCTCGATCTACCACACGCGCGAAAGCATGCTGGCGGTCGCGCGGGGTGAAGGCTTCAAGGAGTGCCAGGAGTTCGGATGATGCTGGTGGCGGGGGCGAGTGGATCTCCGCGAGCTGCAGCTACGCGACGCGCGCGACGTAGTCGGCGCTGCCATCGCCCCAGCCGCCCGCGCGCGGCTCGCTGCCGCGAGTCGAGGAGCTGCGCGGCTGCGCGACGACGAGGCCGTGCATGTCGGGCACGAACGTGATCGCGCTCTTCTCCGGGCGCTCCGAGCGCGGTCCCACAGCGCTCAGCTCGAGCTCGGCCAGCAACGTGCGCACGACGCTCTTCATCAGCAGCTGCGCATAGGCCGCCGCCAGGCAGCGGCGCACGCCGCCGCCGAACGGGATCCACGTGTAGGCGCCCGTCGGACGGTCGAGGAAGCGCTCGGGCCGGAAGCGCAGCGGCTGCGGGTAGAGATCCTCGCGGCGGTGCACCAGGTGCACGCACGGCGCGACCGTCGTCCCCGCCTCGATCGTGTACCCGCCCAGGCGCATCGGCTCGAGCAGGCGGCGCACTACGATTGGCGCCGCCGGGCACAGGCGCAGGGTCTCCTTGACGACTGCCTCCAGGTAGTCCTCGCACTCGCCCGCGAGGATCTCCGCGCGCAGGCGCGCGAGCTTGTCCGGGTGGCGCAGTAGGCGCTCGAACGTCCAGCACAGCAGCGCCGAGGTCGGCCCGTCGGTCAGCAGCGTCACGAGTTCGTCGCGGAGATCCTGCTCGGTCATCGGCGAGCCATCCTCGTAGGACGCGTGCGCGAGCAGCGAGGCGATGTCATCGCCGGCGTCGCCGTCGGGCCGGGACTGGCGCTCGCGGACCTCCTCCAGCACCGCTTCCTCCACCGGCGCCATCACCTCGCGGTAACCCGTGTTGCCCGCCAGCCAGTGCGGCCCCGCGGCCGCGAGCAGCGTCAGCCGGCGCGGGTCGTTCATCCAGTTCGTGAGCGTGCGCACGTGCGCACGCAGCCGCCGCAGCCGCTCGGTGTCGACGCCGCCGAAGACCACGCGCATGATCGCCTCGAGCGTGATCTCCTGCATGCGCGGCCACAGCTCGAACGGCTCGCCCCGCGGCCACGTGCGCAGCTCGCGCCGCGTCACCTCCGCCATCATCCCCGCGTAGCCCTGCATGCGCTCGCCGTGAAACGGCGGCAGCATCAGCTTGCGGCGCCGGACGTGCTCGGGCTCCTCCAGCAGCATCACCGAGCGCGGGCCCAGCAGCGGGCCGAGGATCGAGTTGGCGATGCCCACGCCCAGCGTCGCGTGGTCGGCCGTGAACACGCGCTTGACGTCCTCCGGGTCGCTGAGGATCACCCACGTGCCGGCGTTGCGCACGCGCAGCGTGAACACGTCGCCGTAGCGGCGGCGGCAGCGCTCCAGGAACGGCAGCGGCCGCCGCGCCCAGGCGACCGCCTGCAGCGCGCTGGGCATGCGCGGTCCCGGCGGCAACCCGGCGCGCATCACTGCTCCCCGGCGGCGGGCGCGCCCATAAGGTCATCCTCCAGCTTGCACGTCGCGCCGATCAACAGCTCGAACAGCTCCGCCGTGAACTCCTCCGGCAGGTCGACCTCGGCGCCGCGTCGCAGATAGCGTTCGCGCACCCGCACGACGCGGTCTGGCTGCATCATCGGAATCTCGTGCTCGCTCTTGTAGCGGGCCACTTCGCGACAGATCTCAAAGCGCTCGCCCAGCAGCCGCGCGATCTGCTCGTCGAGCTCGTCCAGACGCCGGCGGAATGGCTCGAGCCCGCTCACTTGGAGCCTCCGTCGAGCAGGCCGCGCGCGAACGCGTTGCTACACGCCGCCAGCGTCTCCAGCGCGTAGCCGCCCTCCTGCACCACGCACACCGGTAGGCCCGAGGACGCCAGGCGCCGGCCCACCTGCGCAAAGATCTCCGGCTCGAAGCTCCAGCTGCCGTGCGGGTCGCCGCCGACCGTGTCGTAGCCGAGCGACAGCACGATCGCCTGCGTCGTGCGCTCAAGCTCCTCGATCGACGCGTCCAGGGCGGCGAGGTACGCGTCCGCGTCCGGCGCGCTCGCGAAGTCGAAGAAGCGCTCGTGCGCGCGCTCGGGCACCGCCTTCCACGGCACGTTCTCGAGCGTGCTCGCGTGCAGCGAGTGCAGCCTCACGTATCGCATGCTCGCCACCACCGCGGCCGTGCCCGTCGGGAAGTGGAAGTCGAGGTCCACGATCGCGACCGGGCGCACGCCGCCGTCGCACAGCGCCTGCGCCGCCGCCGCCGCCGTGTTCAGATAGCAGTAGCCGCCCATCCACGCGGGGCCCGCGTGATGGCCAGGTGGACGGCACAGAGCGTAGGCGAAGCGGTCCCCCGCGACGATCCGGTTTGCGGCCGCGATCGCCGTGCGCATGCCCTCGAACGCCGTCCGCACCACGCCCGCCCACACGGGGCTGTCGGCCGGCAGGCCCGGCGGCGCCCACTCCGGCAGCAGCGTCGGCTCGTCCCAGTTGATCGCGCCGAGCGCGTCGAGGTACTCGCGCTCGTGCAGCGCGCCGACGATCCGCTCGACCTGCTCGCGCGAGGCGTCGGTCGGCGCCGCGCGGACGCGCTCGTGTCGGGCGAGGCCGCCGCGCAGCTCCGCCGTGCGGCGGCTGTCGTCGCGGCCGCGCATCCTGCGCCCGTGGCGGTCGAGGATCCACGGCGCCGCATCCGCGTCGCCCGGCTCCTGCTCGACCATCAGCAGCTCGCTGCTCACAGTAGCCTCCGCATGCGCGTGCCGAGCGTCGTGAAGTCGTTGGCGCCGTAGAACGCCTCCGTCGCCGTCAGCTGCGCGAAGCGCTCGCTCGGCAGGCCCACCTCGACGCGCTCGATCCCCTGCGCGCGCGCGCAGCTCGGACAGCGCGGCGAGCAGCTCGCCGCCGATCCCCGTGCTGCGCCAGTCGCCGGTGCACCCACAGCTCCTGGATCAGGCGCGTAGCGGCCGGGGATGTGCATCGCGCTCTGCCAGCTGCGCCCAGCAGACCCACGAGCCTGGCTCTCGGCGTCGGCAACGAGCAGCGCGCCGGCATCGCGGCTGCTCGAGCAGCGCGCGCGCCGCCTCCTGCAGGCGCGCCTGCGGCGGCGGCTGGCCGCCCAGCTCCAGCAGCAGCTCGCACACCGCCACCGCGATCGCGCGGCAGGTCGTCGTGCACGGCATGCGCGCACGTTGCAGCCCGTGGGCGTCGGGCGGCCCTGCGGCCCGGTCGGCGCGGCGGCTCCGCTCACGCCGCCCTGCCCATCTCGCCGGGACGCTCGCGCGGCTCGAGCTGCACCGCCACGCCTCCGCGGCGAGGCTGCCGGTGACCGCCTGCGCGATCGCCGACATCGGCGCGCGCGCCTTCAGCAGGATCTCGTCGAACTCGTCCTGCGGGTCGGACTGCATCACGATCGCGCCGCCCGCGCCGATCGTCGTCGTCGCCCGGTCGCAGCACGATCGTGCGGATCACGATCGACAGGTCGACGCTGCCGTCGAGGCCGAAGTAGCCGATCGCGCCCGAGTACACGCCGCGCGCCTCGCGCTCGATGTCGTCGATGATGCTCCATCGTGCGCAGCTTCGGCGCGCCGGTCATCGAGCCGCCCGGGAAGCACGCGCGCACGCAGTCCACCGGCGTGCGGCCCAGCTCGAGCACGCCCGTGATCGTTCGAGATCAGCTGGTGCACCGTCGCGTAGCGCTCGACGACCATGAAGCTCCGGCACGCGCACGCTGTCGACCTCGCACACGCGCCCGAGGTCGTTGCGCAGCAGGTCGACGATCATCAGGTGCTCGGCGAACGTCTTCTCGTCGTCGAGCAGGCTCGCGCGCAGCTGCTCGTCGCGCTCGCGGTCCTCCGAGCGCGACGCCGTGCCCTTGATCGGGCGCGCCTGCACGCGGCGCTCGCGGTCGACCGACAGGAAGCGCTCAGGCGAGGAGCTCACGCACCGCTAGCTCGCCGAGCTTCAGGTAGGCGGCGAACGGCGCCGGGTTGCGCCGGCGCAGCAGGCGGTAGAGGCGCCACGGGTCGGGGCTCGCGTCGGTGTGGATCTGGTCGGTCAGGCAGACCTCGTAGGACTCGCCCGCGCTCAGCGCCGCCTGGCAGCGCGCGATGTCGGCGAGGTACTGCTCGCGCCCGCGCCCGCAGCGGAAGCGTCACGGCGTCGACGGCTCGCTCGCCAGCGTCGACGCCGCGCGGGCGGCAGCCGCCTCGCCGGGCGGCGGCTCCGTCGAGGACCTCGCGCACCGCCGCGCTCGGCCTGCGGCGAGCCAGCGCTCGGCCTCGTGCTCGTCGCCGTCGCAGACGCGCGAGCAGCGTGCGTGCGGCGGCTCACGTGGTCGACCGCGACGACGCGGTTGGCGAGCATCAGCACCGCGTCCGGGACGTCCGAGCGGTGCACGTTGGGGGAGCCGCAGTCGGCCTTGCACTCGTAGCCGAGGTAGCCGACAAGCCGCCGAGCAGGCCGCGGGCCAGCTCCGCCGGCGGCTCGATCGCGCGGCTCTGCGAGCTCGCGGTCGAGCACGTCGAAGATCGATCCCGGAGCTCGATCGCGGTCTCCCCGCGCGCGGTGGTCGGTGACGAGCCCGTCGCTCGACGTCGTACTCGAGCACGCAGCGGTCTGGGCGCCGGCGCTCGTGCCCAGGTAGGAGCACTGCGGCCGAGGCGCGCGTCGGCGCGTCGGCGCTGTCCAGCCAGAAGGCGTGCTCGGCGCCGCCGAACAGCCGCTCGAACAGCAGCTCGGTCGACGGCTCGCCCTCGATCGTGCGCAGCTGCAAGCTCACGCCCGCAATCGGCGCGGCGCTCGTCGTGCGCGCGCGCGGGCGCGGCGCCGGCGGCGCTGGCTGGCGCGCCGCGCGCCGCGCGCGAGGCGCTGCGCTCGCGCGCGAGCGCGTAGAAGTTCTCGACCAGCCTGCGGCCGTGCTCGGTGGCGATCGACTCGGGGTGGAACTGCACGCCCCACAGCGGGCGGCGTGCGGTGTTCGATGCCCATCACGACGCCCTCGTCGGTCCACGCCGTCACGCGGCCCTCTGGCCCCAGCGCGCCGGTGACCGCGAGCGAGTGGTAGCGCACGACCGAGAAGCCCTGCGGGATGCCCTCGAACAGGCCGCTGCCGTCGTGCTCGACCTTGCTCAGGCGCCCGTGCATCGACCATCGGCGCGCTCGCGACCATGCCGTTGAGCACGTGGCCGAGCCCCTGGTGGCCGAGGCACACGCCGAGCACGGGGATGTCGCTGGAGCGCAGGATGTCCGCGCACACGCCGAAGTCGTGCCAGCGCTCCGGGCGCCCGGGCCCGGGCGAGAGCACGATCGCGTCGAAGTCCCAGCGCGAGAGCGCGCGCCAGGAGACCATGTCGTTGTGGATCACGATCGGCTCCTCGCCGGAGACCGCCGCGAGCAGGTGGAAGACGTTGTAGGTGTAGGAGTCGTAGTTGTCGATCAGCAGCGTGCTCATCGGCGGCCGCCTCCAGGCCGAGCCCGCGCGCGCTGCGCTCGAGCAGCGTGTGCACGACGCGCTCCACGTGGTTCGCTGTGCTCGCCCTCCAGGTACCAGCGCGCGAGATGCTTGAGGTAGTGGGCGAGCGGGCGCACGTCGAGGCGCTCGACCGCCAGGCGCAGGTGGCGCCGGTAGAGCTCCGACTGGACGACCGCGAAGCGGTAGTCGCGGGTCCTCGCGCCGGGCCGTGCCCCTCGCCGCTGCCGACTGCCGCGGCGCGCGCGCGCCCGCGCGAGGTCCCAGCCGAGGCTCTCCGCCGTCGCGCAGCAGCTTGTCCTGGTCGAAGTCCATGTCGCGGGGTCACCGGGTGGGGCAGGAAGTAGCCGAGCGCGACCTGCGCCGGCGATGCGTTCCGGCGGCGGGTGCGCCGCGGCGCATCTCGCGCATGTCGCGCGATCGGCGTCGATCTGCGCGTCGAGCCATTCGATCAGCTCGTCGATCAGCAGCGCGCCTCGGCGCTGGAGGCGACCGCGCGCTTCTGCCTCGAGACCATGCCGTGGAAGATGCTGCGGTCGGGTGCAAGCCGCCGTTCAGCCCGGCGGCGTCAGCTCGCATCGAGCTTGCGGATGCCGGCCGCGTGCGAGACCCACTCCGCGCCGCAGACCTGCAGCGAGGTCATCGTGCTCGAGTTCCGGCGCCGACATCCAGTAGGAGAGCGAGCGCATGTGCTGCGTCGGCACGCCGTCGGCGCGCACCAGCGGCATCTCCTCGAGGTCCTCGAGGCCGGTCGCGTAGATCGACCACGCCGTCCTCGCGGCGGCTGAGCCGTGCCGCTCGCGCAGGCCCGCTCGCGGTCAGCTCGGCTGCGTCTCGGCAGGAAGTCGGACTCGAAGAACACCCGGTCGAACGCGATCCCCAGCCGCGCGAGCGTCTTGCGCTGACCCGGCGATGACCCACGCGCGCGTCTTGTACCAGAGCTCGAGCGCCTCGCGCGTCGCCGCTGCAGCACGCGTTTGAGCAGCTCGTCGGCGGCGTCGTTCTGCAGCGTGCAGCTCGCGCGTGAGCGAGTCCTCCGGCTGCTCGTCGTCGCTGCGGCGCTGAGCAGGCCCCCGGCGGCCACGTAGTCGGCGTAGCACAGGCCGACGAAGTGGTCGCTCTTCTCGTCGCCGTCCGGCCAGCCCTGCGCGTGGCGGCCGCTCTTCATCACGCCCGCCATCGCCTCGCCCATGCTGCGGCCCAGCGTCGGAGATCAGGCTGCGCCGCTCCGACCTGGGCGCCCGCCTGCGCGAGCGCGGCGGCCAGCGCGTTGCCGATCGCGAGGTTGCGCAGGTGGCCGACGTGCAGCGCCTTGGTCGCGTTCGCGTCCCAGAACTGCACCGAGAAGCGCTCGCCCGTGCGCGAGGTCGCCGAGCGTCGCCTCCGCGCCCGCGCCGGCCTCCAGCGCCGCGCCCGCGGTTTCGATCCAGCCGTCGTCGAGGACGCAGCCGGACCGCGTGCTCGCCGCGCTCGACCGAGCCGACCCACGGCTCGCGCTCGATCCGCTCGAGCGCCTCCAGCGACTCGGGATCCTCCTGCCAGGCCGGCGCGCGCGGCACGAGCTTCAGGTCGTAGTCAGACTGCGGGCGCCGCGGCGCCCGCGCCGCCCACGGGGAGACCGCCCCGGCAGGCTCCGCCAGATCCTCGAAGTAGTCGAAGAGGTTCGTAGTCACGGTGGGCCACCAGGGTGTTTTCGCGCTGCGATGCACCAGCCGGGGCTCGAACCCGGATCACCGGCGTTTAAGACCGTTCCTTTACCGATTAAGGTACTGGTGCCAGATGAGTCGAGGGCCCTCCGTTTGGTATTCGGGAACCGGGGTAACTGCGTGTTTCCTCATAACCAGAACTGCTGCACTGTGCGAGCCATCGTAATTTCTGGGTGGCGCGACCGCAAGGGGTGATCGACGCGAGGGCGGCGCAACGGCTGCCGGGGGTGGCGCCGAATGGCCTGAATAGCCGAGATTAGCGGGCAAAAAGGCGCCGCCGCAAGATGTGGCAAGAGAGAGACAGGGTGGCCAAACGGGGGTTTGCGTCAGCCTGGCGCCTGCCCTGGCTCGTCGGTCACGGCTCCGCCGCAAGCAGCTCGCGGACGGAGGCGCGCGCCCGTCGACGCCTGGCCGCGTGCGCGTCGCGCGCACGGCGGGCGATCTCGCCTCGGCGGGCCTTCAGGGCCGCCCACTCTCCGTCGCGGTCGAGGAGGACCCTGCCCTCGTCGATGGCTCTGAGCAGCAGCAGCGGCGCGGCGTCCTGCATACGGTTCAGTCGCGCCACGTCGACCTCGCGGCCGAGCGCGCGCTCGAGGCGCACGGCAAGCCCGACCGCGGCGTCCGGCCGGTCCGCTCCCAGCGAGACAAGCAGGTCCAAGTCGGAGCCGGGCGCGTCGTCGCCACGCGCGACCGAGCCATAGAGCACCGCGAGCCGGACGTTGGGCTCGGTCCGCAACGCGCGTCGCAGCGTCGACAGCGCTGCAGGTTCGCTGCGACACGCTCCTCAAGTGATCTAGAGCTTCGTATGACCGTTGCGCGCTACCGCGCGCGGTAGCCTCGAGTCAGTGTCCCTGTCCAGCTTCAGCCCGCCGGTGCGCGAGTGGTTCGAGCAGGCGTTCGCCGCGCCCACGCCGCGCCCAGGCGCAGGCGTGGCCCGCGATCGCCGGCGGGGAGCACGTGCTCGTCTCGGCGCCCACCGGGTCGGGCAAGACGCTCGCCGCGTTCCTGTGGGCGCTCGACCGGCTGAGCGCCGACGACATGGCGGCGGGCTGCGCGCGACGGCGCGGAGAGCGCCAGGCCGCACGGCGGGCGGCCGGGGCACGCGCGTCGTCTACGTCAGCCCGCTCAAGGCGCTCGCCTACGACATCGAGCGCAACCTGCGCGCGCCCCTGCGCGGCATCGGCGCGCTCGCCCGGAGGGGGAGGGGGACGGTGCGCGTGTGGGCATCCGCACCGGCGACACGCCCCAGCGCGAGCGCGCCGCCATGGCGCGCAACCCGCCCGACATCCTCGTCACCACGCCCGAGTCGCTCTACCTGATCCTCACCTCACAGCGCGCGCGCGATGCTCAGCGGGGTCGAGGCGGTGATCGTCGACGAGATCCACGCCGTCGCGCACTCCAAGCGCGGCGTCGCACCTCGCGCTCACGCTCGAGCGCCTCGAGGCGCAGGCCGGGAGTCGCCGGTGCAGCGCATCGGCCTCAGCGCCACGCAGAACCCGCTCGAGGAGATCGGGCGCTTCCTCGTCGGGCCGCACCGGCAGGTCACGATCGTCGACGCCGGCGTGCAGAAGCAGCTCGACCTGCGCATCGAGGTGCCCGTCGAGTCGATGGCCGAGCCCGGCGCGTTCCCGGCCGATGCGACGCCGACCCGCTCGCGCCAGTCTCGGCGGGGAGTCCACCACCGGGTCGATCTGGCCCGCGATCTACCCCGAGCTGCTCGAAGCTCGTGCGGGAGCACACCTCCACGATCGTGTTCGTCAACAACCGCCGCTCCGCCGAGCGCGTCGCGCTGCGGCTCAACGAGCTCGCCGCGCACGAGGGCGGCGCAGCGCATCAGGGTGCGGCGCACATCGCCCGCGCCCACCACGGCTCGCTCGCGCCGCGAGGAGCGCACCAAGGTCGAGGAGCTGCTCAAGGCCGGCCAGCTGCCCTGCCTCGTCGCCACCAGCTCGCTCGAGCTCGGCATCGACATGGGCGCAGTCGACCTCGTCGCTGCAGATCGAGTCGCCCAAGTCCGTCGCCCGCGGGCTGCAGCGCATCGGGCGCGCCGGGCACGGCGTCGATCAGGTCAGCTGCGGGCGCATCTTCCCCAAGTTCCGCGGCGACCTGCTCGAGTGCGCCGTCGTCGCCCGGCGCATGCACGAAGGCCTCATCGAGCCCACCGTCGTGCCGCGCAACGCGCTCGACGTGCTCGCCCAGCAGATCGTCGCCATCGCCGTCAGCGCCGGGCCGGTGGGGGGCCGCCGCTCGGACGGAGCGGCAGACGGCGCGCTGAGACGCCGGGTCTCCGTCGACGATCTCTACGCGCTCGTCACCAGCACGCACTCCTACTCAACCCTCTCGCGCGAGCTGCTCGAGAACGTGCTCGACATGCTCGACGGGCGCTATCCGTCCAAGGAGTTCGGCGAGCTGCGCGCCCGCATCGTCTGGGACCGCGTCGCCGGCACCATCCGCGCGCGCAAGGGCTCGCGGCAGCTGGCCATCGTCAACGCCGGCACCATCCCCGACCGCGGGCTCTACGCCGTCACGCTCCCCGACGGGCGGCGCGTCGGCGAGCTCGACGAGGAGATGGTCTACGAGGCCCGCCCCGGGCAGGCGTTCCTGCTCGGCGCCTCCACCTGGCGCATCGAGGAGATCGGGCGCGACCGCGTGATCGTCACCCCCGCCCCCGGCGCCCCCGGCGCCGTGCCGTTCTGGAAGGGCGACACCGTCGGGCGCCCCATCGAGCTCGGACGCGCCATCGGCGCGTTCTCGCGCTGGGCCGTCGAGCAGGACGCCGACACGCTGCAGCGCGACTACGACCTCGACGAGCGCGCCGCCGCAACCTGCTCGCCTACCTGCGCGAGCAGCTCGCCGCCACGCGCGTGCTGCCCAGCGAGCGCACCATCGTGCTCGAGCGCTTCCGCGACGAGATCGGAGACTGGCGGCTGTGCATCCTCTCCCCATACGGCCGGCGCGTGCACTCCGCCTGGGGGCTCGCGCTGTCCGCGCGCGTGCGCGAGCGCTTCGGCCTCGAGGCCGACGTCATCTCCTCCGACGACGGCATCGTGCTGCACCTGCCTGACCTCGACGGGGATGGGGAGGACGCGTGGGGCGCGACCACCCTGAAGGGCGCAGGCGAGTCGCTCGCCGAGCTCGTCATGCTCGAGCCCGACGACGTCGAGGCCGCCGTCACCGCCGAGCTCGGCGGCTCCGCGCTGTTCGGCGCGCGCTTTCGCGAGAACGCCGCCCGCGCGCTGCTCATCCCCCGCGCCTACCCCGGACGGCGCACGCCGCTGTGGCAGCAGCGGCTCAAGGCCCAGAGCCTGCTCGAGGTCGCCCAGCGCTACGCCGACTTCCCCATCGTGCTCGAGACCTACCGCGAGTGCCTGCGCGACGTGCTCGACGTGCCCGGGCTGCAAGCAGCTGCTGCGCGGCCTGCACACCCGCGAGATCTCCCTCGTCGAGGTCGAGACGCAGACCGCCTCGCCGTTCGCCTCCTCGCTGCTGTTCGACTACGTCGCCACCTACATGTACGAGGGCGACACGCCCAACGCCGAGCGCCGCGCCGCCGCGCTGTCGCTCGACCGCGACCTGCTGCGCGAGCTGCTCGGGCAGGAGGAGCTGCGCGAGCTCATCGACCCCGGCGCGCTCGCAGCGCGTCGAAGAGGACCTGCAGCACCGCTCGCACATCACGCAGGCCACCGGGCGCGACGGGCTGCACGACGTGCTGCGGCGGGTCGGGGATCTCACGCCGGAGGAGGTCCGCCAGCGCGTACTCGACGGCATCGACTCACGCGCGCTGCTCGACCAGCTTCAGCGCGAACGGCGCGCCGTGCCGCTGCGCCTCGGCGGTGAGCAGCGCTGGGTCGCCGCCGACGACGCCGGGCTCTACCGTGACGCGCTCGGCGCCGTGCCGCCAGGCGGGCTTCCCGACGCGTTCCTCGCCGACGTGCCCGACGCGCTGCGCGAGCTCGTCGCACGCTACGCGCGCACGCACGGGCCTTTTACGACCCAGGAGCTGCTCGCTCGTTACGCCCGCGCCGTGGGCGCCGCCCCGTCCGAGCTCGGGGCCGCCGCGGGGTCCGAGTCCCTTTCTCACGAAGCGTGTAACCATGGTATTTACATCAATGAAGTGCTGCTGGAGCTGGAGCGCGCCGGCGATCTCGTTCGCGGAGAGCTGCGGCTGGGTGGCAGCGAGCGCGAGTGGTGCGACGTCGAGGTGCTCAGGCGGCTGCGGCGCGCCTCGCTCGCCGCTCTGCGCAAGGAGATCGAGCCAGCCGAGCAGCGGCGCCTCGCCGCCTTTCTGCCGTCGTGGCACGGGGTCGACCGGCATGGGGCGGGCGGGATGAGCGCGTCCAACGCCGGCATCGACCGGCTGCGCGAGGTGCTCGTGCCGCTGCAGGGGCTGGCGCTGCCCGCCGAGATCTGGGAGCGCGACGTGCTGCCACGACGCACCGGCGCCTACTCGCCCTCGTGGCTCGACAGCCTCTGCGCCAGCGGCGAGCTCGTGTGGGTGGGCGCCGGCGCGTCCGGGCGGTCGGCGCGCGTCGCGCTGTACTTCCGCGAGGACGCGCCGCTGATCGGGCCGCCCTCAGCGCGCCAGGGCGCCGCGCGCGCCGGCTCGGAGCCGCCCAGCGGCCGCGCGCACGAGCAGCTGCGCGCGCAGCTCTCCCGCGGCCCCTGCTTCTTCACCGACCTGCTCGTCGCAACGTCCGCCGCATCGTCCCCGGCGACGTCTCCGGAGGGGGAGGGGGAGGGAGAGTTCCAACTGTCTGCGGAGGCGCTGCGCGAGGCGCTCTGGGACCTCGTGTGGGCCGGCGAGGTCACCAACGACGCCTGGGCGCCGCTGCGAGCGCCCGGGCTTGCGCTCGCGCGCTCGCATCCAGGCGGCGCCGCAGCCGGGCGCTCACGCTTCGCCGGGCGCCACCGCCGCGGCGGCGCGCACTCGCAGGTCCAGGGCCGCTGGTCGCTCACCGACCGCGTCTTCGGCGGCGAGCGACGGGGCCGCGGGCGCCGTCGCACGCCGGCGCGCGCTCGCCGAGCTGCTGCTCGAGCGCCACGGCATCGTCACGCGCGAGCACGTGCTCGCCGAGGGCGTCAAGGGCGGCTTCGCCGTGCTCTACAACACCTTCTGCAACCTCGAGACGCTCGGCGTGTGCCGTCGCGGCTACTTCATCGAGGGCATGGGCGGCGCCCAGTTCGCGCTGCCCGGCGCCGTCGAGCGGCTGCGCGCCGCGCCCGCCGACGCCAGCGCTACCGGCGGTGGAAGACCGCGCGCGCTCGTGCTCGCCGCAGCCGATCCCGCACAACCGTACGGCGCCGCGCTGCCGTGGCCGCCGCGCGAGGGCGCCGCCACCGGCAGCGCCCGCCCCGCGCGCGTCGCCGGCGCCTACGTGGTGCTCCTCGACGATCTGCCCGCGCTGTACGTCGAGCGCGGCGGACGCAGCCTGCTCACGCTCGACAGCGCCTCCGCGGGGCGTCACGCCGGCGGCGCGCGCGAGGGCGATTCCCTGGCTGCTGCGCTCGCAGCGCTCGCCCACGCGGTCCGCGCCGGGCGGCTCGGCAAGCTGTCGCTGGAGCGCATCGACGGCGAGCCCGCGATCGCCTCCGGGCTCGCCGGCCTGCTCGTCGAGCTGGGATTCCAGCCCGGCCCGCGGCGCCTCACGCTCAGCGCCTGAGCATCGTTTTCCGCGCTACGAGCATGTAAAGAGGTCGTGAGCGCCCGTTTCGCGACCGGTTCATGTGGGCAGAATTTCCGTGTGCGACCGGAATCGCCCGTTGATCCGAATCTCATTGTCTGTCGGACGGTTGAGCCTGTCGGAGACACGGCTGGAATCGTTTGAAAAGTCTTGTTATTAAAAGTCGACACAACTTGCAATGTGGAGGTGTTGTGGTCTACCGTATAGAACAGTGGGGATAGGTCGAACAGGGAGCCAGGTTGCGCCGCTGTACCGCAGGCTGCCGCATGGGCCGAGCGGTATGGGTCGCGACGAGGTTGCCCGCAACCAGCGAACGCGCCTGTACGGCGGGATGATCGAGTCGATCTCCCAGCGCGGCTACCAGGCGACCACCGTCGCGCACGTGATCGGCCTGGCCGGCGTCTCGCGCAGGGCGTTCTACGAGCTGTTCTCCAACAAGGAGCAGTGCTTCCTCGCCACCTACGACATCGTCGTCGCGCGCTCGCGCAAGATCGTGCTCGACGCCTGGAGTCAGGAGCGCGGCTGGGCCAACCGCCTGCACGCCGGCTGCAAGGCGCTGCTCGACGACATCGCCGAGTCGCCCAAGGGGCCGCGGCTGGTGCTCGTCGACGCGCTCGGGGTCGGGCCTCCCGCGCGGGAGCGCATGCAGCTCGCCGGCCTCACATTCGAGCGCCTCGTATCCGGCGCCTTCCAGATGGCGCCCGACGGCGTCGGCTTTCCGCGCCTGACCTCGCGCGGGATCGTCGGCGGCGTGCGCCACACCGTCTTCACGCGGCTGCACGAGCATCGCGAGCGCGACCTGTATGCGCTCACCGACGAAGTACTCGACTGGATCGAGTCATACCGCATACCCGCCGTAGCCCGCCTGGGCGTGCCCGCGGCGCGCGCCTCGCGTCATCAGCCGCCCACGCCCGCGGCATTCCTGGCGCGCGACGACAAGCGTGCGCGCGCGCTCGGCTCGGTCGTGCACCTGACGCTCGACGAGGGCTACTCGCGGCTCACCGACCCGCAGATCGCCCAGTTCGCAGGCGTCTCCACCGAGGCCTTCCACAAGCAGTTCGCAAACAAGGAGGAGTGCTTCCTCGCCGTGCTCGACGAATTCGCCGCGCGAAGCGCTCGAGGCCGTCAGCGAGTCCTTCGAAGGCGCCGACTCGTGGCCCGAAGGCGTCTACCGCGCGACGGCCGCGTTGGTCGAGTACCTGGTCGCTCACGAGGCGCTGCTGCGGATCGCGTTCATCGACCTGTTCGAGGTGGGACCCGGCATGGTCGGACGCCTCACGCGCCCCGTCGAGAGCTTCACCAAGCTGCTCACCAACAACGGGCCAGCGCCGCGTCGCGGTCCCGAAGTCGCCCACGAAGCCATCACCGGCGCGCTGTGGTCGATCATCTCCGCCTACGTCGCCGCCGGGCGCGTGGTGCGGCTGCCCTGCCTGGTCGACCACCTCACGTTCACCGTGCTCGCGCCCTACATCGGACCGAAGGCAGCCGTCGAGGCCATCCAGGCCGCGCGGCAAGCCGCTGTGCTCCGTATAGGGCATTGACCGCCGGCCCAGCGCTGGCACGACAGCGAGAACTCTGCGATCGTGGCAGCGATGAGCCACGCCCGGTCCACGCCATCGCCTCCGCGTCGCGTCGGCCACAAGGGCGCCGCGCACATCGAGCCCGGCAACACGCTCGCGAGCTTCGACGCGGCACTGCGCCACGGGGTCGACATGATCGAGCTGGACGTACTCAGCGAGCACGCCGACGGCAGCGGCCGGCTACTCGTCGCGCACGACCACGAGGACATGCGCTCGCGCACGCCCGTCACCTTTGAGCAGGCGCTCGCGCACCTCGCCGGCCCCGCCTTCGCCGGTATCGAACTCGACGTAGACGTCAAGCTCCCCGGTTACGAGCTGCGCGTGCTCGACCACCTGCGCGAGCACGGACTCGTCCAGCGCACGCTCGTCAGCGGCATGTTCCCCGTCGCGCTCGCGCGCATCCGCGCCGCCGAGCCGCAACTGCGCCTCGGCTGGTCGGTGCCGCGCGTGCGCCGCGACTACACCACCGACATGCTCACCGCCATCCCCGCCCTCGCGATGCTCACCGGCTACCGCGCCACGCTGCCACGACGCGCCCGCACCGCCCTCATCGAAGGCCGCTACGACGCGATCATGGCGCACTGGCGTGTCGTCACACGCGCGCTCGTGCGCGCCGTGGGCGACGGCGGCGGCGAGCTGTACGTGTGGACCGTCGACGACGCGCGCATGATCCAGCGGCTCACCGCGATGGGGGTCGACGGGATCATCACGAACGACCCGCGGCTGTTCGAAGCTCGCGAGCGCTGACGCTCTGCTCGTGCTCAAAGGCCGGCTCGAGCCGCTCCAGCTGATGGCGGCTGAGGCCACTTGCTCGCGCCACGTCCCGCCAGCGGTCGGTCGCCAGTGAGACCTCTGTGATGATCCCCAGGGCTTGGGCCGGGGAGACCCTGAACAGGTCGGCCACGTCGAGCGCCGTCGCGAGGCTCGCCTCGGTGCTGTGCGCGTCGATCGCAGTCGCCAGCTGCCTCGCCGTGCCCTCGGGATTGGGATTCAGATCGAATGCCGGTGACAGCGTCCAGCCCGCGGTGCTCCGGCGCAGAAACCCGTGGTTGCGCAGATGGTCGTCGGTGTTTGAGATCAAGATCGTGAAGACGATCCGTCGCCACAGCTCGCGCAGATCGACGGCAGCGTCGGCCGAGCAATCTTCGATCGACTCCGCGATTTCCAGATAGCTGGCCTGCTCGCCGTCCCTGGCCTGGAGCATCGTCATCGCGCTGACGTAGCCGATCCGTCTGCCGCCGTCCCGGTCGAATCGACGCAGTACCAGCACCGGTCGGCCGTCCACCACGTGAAGCGCATGGTCGGGCACCGCTATTCCAGCAGCGTTGGCGAGCGTGAGCGCGACCGCCTCCCAGCGGATCACATCCCACTCGTCGGCCTGGGGAGAGGGGAGCTTGGCGATCGCGAGGCAACCCTCGGTGTCGAGCACGTGTGCCTTCGGCCGCGCGCCGCCGAGCGAGCTGCCGCCGTGAAGCAGCAGGCGCAGGTCCTCGCTGCTCGGGTCGTCGCGTTCGAGCTCTTCCGCCGCGTTGAGCAGACGCCGGAGGCCGATCAGATGAGGAACGCCCTCTGCGTCGGCCGCGAGGTAGCACCCGCCGTCGCCGGCACGGAATCGCAGCGCGCCTTGGCGCAGGTCGTCGCGCGCGCCCAGCAGGAAGTCCACCTCAGCGAGCGCGCGCGGCTGAGCGTTGGCCTCCCTGGCACGCTGGAGCTCGGCGCGTCGCACGAGACGCCGCCCCCATCCGTCCGGCGCACAGTCGGTCATCGCTCCGAACAGGGCGTGCTTGAGGGCTGTCTGGTGCTGGCCGGCGCGCAGCGGGAGACCTCGATCGAGCTCGTAGGCGTCACCCTGCTGCAGGTAGCTCTCCAGATAGCTGAAAGTGGCCGACTCGCTCTGTCCGTGCCGATGCGTCCACAGCCGACCCGCCGGGATCTCCCGGCCGGAGATCTGCACGTTCACCTCGATCGGCTTCTCAACCATCGTCAGCCAGCCGTCGCGGACGCACACGACGCGGAAGCTCCTGCTCCGAGCGCAGTCGCCCGATATCGCTCGCGAGCGGGTCGAGCGCCTCGGTGAGGAGCTCGTGGATGCCCAGCGCCCGCAGTATCCGCAGGAGGTTCTCGACGCCCACGCCGCCGTCGGCCGCCTCAATGCGTCGAACCACTCCGCGCGAGACATCCGCGCGATCGGCCAGCTGAGCCTGGGTGAGGCCTCTCAGCTTGCGCCACGTGGCGATGCTCTCGGCGAGCTTTCGCTGCGTCCTGCGAACCGGAAGCGGAGTTGCGCGATCCTGCCTTTTATGCTCCATAAGCGGATCACTATAGATCATATAGATCTATATATCGCCCATTATCTACACGTTGTGGCTTCCATTGAAGCCGGTCGCGGCGAGTCGTCAGCCGATCACGCAGGTCGCTGCGCTGTAGCCCGCCGGGTCCGCGCCAGCGAGGCTCATGCGGCCCGCGGACGTCGGCTCCGTGCCAGACACCAGCACCGTCCTGCCACGGCGCCACTCGAAGTCCACGACGCCCCGCAGCGTCACCGCCGGCCTGCCCGACACCAGCTTCAGGGCGAAGCTCGTGCCGCCCTGGCGCGCCGAGGCGCCGCTGCCGACCGCAACGAAGCCCGAGCTGGCGCTGCTTCCGAGGTTCACCCACTGCCTGCTCGCGCTCATGTACTGCAGGCGGAAGCTCATGTACATCCTGTCGGCCGCGCGTTTGTCACCGGGCATCGAGCCGCGGACGCCGATCGTGTTCAGCTGGTCCGGCGGACTGCACACGTCGATCGTCGCCCACAGTTCGTGTGAGTGCAGCAGCGCACGTTCCAGCGCGCTGACCCTGCTGGCGCGCGCATCGGCGGAGCCGTACAGCACGGTCACCGCGAGTGTCACGGCAAAGGCCGCCGCAACAGCGCACGCGCGGATGGACGGTCGCTCGGAGCGCAGCATTCGTCTGACGATAGCGTCGGCCGCGGCTCACCGGGCCGGCTGCGTTTCCCCGCCCCGGTTGTGGTATTCCGTGGGGGATGGGGGCGACGCGCTCAGCGGACGTGGTCGAGCTGCTCGGCCGCGTGCCCGTGTTCTCCACACTCGAGCCCGGCGACCTCGAGCAGATCGCGCAGATGGCCGTACCCCGGCGCTTCGAGCCCGGACAGGCGGTGTTCCGCGAGGGCGATCAGAGCGACACCTGCTACGTCGTGCGCGAGGGGCTCGCGCGCGCCGTGCGCAGCCACGGCGACGGGCGCACGATCACGCTCGCAACGTTCGGGCCCGGCGACATCTTCGGCGAGCTGGCCATGTTCGAGGACGAGCGCCGCTCCGCCACCGTCGAGGCGATCGAGCCCACCAGCGTCGTCGGCGTGCTCGGCCCCGACATGCGCCGGCTGCTCGGCGAGCATCCGCAGATCGCCGCGCGCCTCGTGATCGCGCTCGGCAGGCGCCTGCGCGAGACCAACGAGCGGCTCTCGCGCCAGTCCTTCCAAACCGTGCAGAGCCGCGTAGCCGTCGTCCTCTCCGAGCTCGTCGCGCAGGAGGTCGCCGCCGGCCGCGGCCCCGAGGACGTGCTAGTGGTCGCCACGCAGGCCGACCTCGCGCAGCTCGCCGGCTCCTCGCGCGAGTCCGCCAGCCGCTTCCTCGCAGTGCTCGAGCGCGCCAGCGTCATCTCCCAGGGGCGCGGGCGCCTCACCGTCCACGATCCCAAGGCGCTCGAGCAGTATGTCTTCTAAACGCGCGACCAAAGCCAAGCGCGCCGGCAAAGCCCGCAAGGAGCAGGCGCGCGAGTTCTCCGCCGGCGGCGTCGTCGTGCGCGATACCCCGCAAGGGGGCACACCCCCTGTGGGGGCGCAGGCAGGCGTGCAGGTCGTCGTGATCGTGCCCACGCGCCGCGCCGCCGACGGCTCGCGCGTGCTCGCGCTGCCCAAGGGCCACGTCGATCCCGGCGAGACGCCGATCGAGGCGGCCACGCGCGAGGTGCGCGAGGAGACCGGCATCGTCGCCCAGCCCGTGCGCCGCCTCGGCGAGTCGCGCTACTGGTACCGCCGCGACGGGCGCACGATCGGCAAGTCCGTCGTCTTCTTCCTGTTCGAGTACGTCGACGGCGACACCGCCGACCACGACGACGAGGTCGAGGAGGTGCGCTGGATCGGGTTGCGCGACGCGCTCAAAGAGCTCAGCCACACCGCCGAGCGCGAGATGGTCGAGCTCGCGCTCGCCCAACTCGACAAAGACCGGTAGCCTCCCCCGCTGCGATGCAGGTCCTCAACTTTTACTCCACGATCTTCGCCGACGAGCTCAAGCGCGGGCGCAAGACCGCCACCATCCGGCTCGGCGACAAGTCCGGCAAGTACCGCAAGAACCAGGCCGTGCTCGTCACGATCGGATATCAGTACTCGCCCCGCGAACGGATCTTCGAAGCCGTCATCGACCAGGTCGAGGTGATGAAGCTCGGGGATCTCTCGCCGCGCGACATCAAGCACGACAATCCCGAGTTCCGGCGGCACGAGGAGCTGATCAAGTTCCTCGAACAGATATACGGGCGGGCGGTGTCGACCGATGACGTCGTGACCGTGGTGCGGTTCTCGCAGATCCTCGAGAACCCCACGGGGATGACCGAGGCGATCAAGGGGTTCGGCGGCGCCCAAAACTGATAGGTGTAGGCGCTGGCTGTCATGCCCACAGTCCGCTCACGGGCACAGCCCATAGCCGGTCGCCGAACGGCAGCGTCTGCTCGCCCGCATGGATCACGATACCCGCGACGAATCGCTTCCCGGCGGCGTCTCGCAGTTTTATGAGCCCTCGGGTGTCGGCCCGACTGAGCGACGCCTTGGCCTTCACCTCGATCGCGACGACGTTTCCGGCACGGTCCTCGAGCACCAGATCAACCTCTACGTCCCGGCTGTTTCGGAAGTGGTAGACCCGAGGGTGGGTCTCGCTGAAGTCCGCGTGCTTGATGATCTCCATCGCCACGAACGTCTCCAACGCGATTCCTGTGACGCGATCGTCGTTGGCGAGCCTGTCTTCGTCGGCACCAAGCAGATGCGCAAGCAGGCCGCTGTCGGTGATGTAGACCTTCGGGGTATGCACGACCCGCTGCAGGAACCCCGGCCGCCAGGCGGGCACAGTGCGGACGAGGAAGATTGCCTCCAGCAGTCCTATGTAGCTCTTGACGGTCTTCTCGTCGAGGTCCAACGAGTCGGCGACGTTCTTGTAGCGCAGGAGGTTCGCCGAACGGCTCGCGAGCAGGGTGAGCAGGCGACCCATTTCATGCTGCTTATGCAGGTCGGCGATGGCGTCGAGATCGCGCTCCAACGTCGTCCTCAAGCAGCTCTCGAACCAGCGGTCGCGGCGGCGAGCGTCGCGCGAGCGAGCCTCCGGGTAGCCTCCGGTCGAGACCCGTGCCGCGAACGCCTCCCGTCCGATCGTCGCGCCGTCCACGCGGGGCGGGGAAGCGGCAAACAGCGCGTCTACGAAGTTGCTCTTGGCTCCAGCGATCTCCGACTGAGCCAACGGCCAGAGATTGATCAGCTCGATGCGCCCGGTCAATGCCTCGCTGATCTTGCGGGAGCTCAGCAGGTTCGCCGAGCCGCTGAGGAGAAACTGCCCGGCGCGCTGCTGACGGTCGACTACTCGCTTGATCGCGAGTATCAGTCCGGGGGCGCGCTGAACCTCGTCAATGAAGGCGTCGCCTTTCAGTGCGGCGACGAAGCCGGTCGGGTCGGACTTTGCGGCCTCGCGCGGCAGGTCGTCATCGAGGCTGACGATCTGTGCCCGATGCTCGTGGGTGGCGATCGACTCGCAGAGCGTGCTCTTTCCTACTTGGCGGGCGCCCATCACCATCACCACCCGCGTATCGGCGAGCGCGTCGAGTACCTGCGACCTTATGCGTCGCTCGATCACGATCACCGACCTATCGTACCCCCCCGTGGGTGGCAGAAGCGGAATTTGATCTGGGCAAACACGGACTTTGCGCCCGGCGAACGCGGAATGCAAGGCTGGCGAACGCGGATTATGAGGTTGGCGGGCGCGGCGCGCGGCTTCATCGTGGGGTGCAGAGCCGGGCCGCGTTCGGCAGTTCCGTCCAGCGACCGCCAATGGGCACTTGATTTCGGCTGGATCTTCGGTATGTTGAGGGCGTCGTTGGCACTCTCTACCTGAGAGTGCCAAAAAGAGGCGGCTTGCGCAGGCATTGATAGAGGGCTGCAAGCTGCCGGTCGCATTCTCAAGTACGGAGGTTCTACACATCATGAAGCTCAAGCCCCTGGGCGATCGGCTGATCGTGCGGGCTATCGAGGAGGAGCTGACCACTGCAAGTGGGCTAGTGCTCCCCGATACCGCCAAGGAGAAGCCGCAGAAGGGCGAGGTCCTCGCCGTCGGCGACGGCAAGCTGGACGAGGACGGCAAGCGGATCCCGCTGGATGTCAAAAAGGGCGACGAGGTCCTTTACAGCAAGTACGGCGGGACCGAGATCAAGGTCGACGGGGAGGATCTGCTCGTGCTGCGCGAGTCCGACGTCCTCGCCCGCGTCGAGTCCTAAGGAGATCTGAAAGAAAATGGCTCACAAGGAACTGAAGTACAGCTCAGAGGCGCGTAGCGCGCTCGAGGCCGGGGTTGACGCGGTCGCGAATGCGGTCAAGGTCACGCTCGGCCCCAAGGGTCGCTATGTCGTGCTCGACAAGAAGTTCGGCGCGCCCACGATCACCAACGACGGCGTCACGATCGCTCGCGAGATCGAGGTCGAGGACGTGTTCGAGAACCAGGGCGCGCAGCTCGTGCGCGAGGTCGCCACGGCGACCAACGACGTCGCCGGCGACGGCACCACCACGGCGACCGTGCTCGCGCAGGCGATCGTGCGCCAGGGGCTGAAGAACGTGGCCGCCGGCGCGAACCCGCTGGCCCTCAAGCGCGGCATCGAGAAGGCGGTCGACGAGGTCGTCAAGAACATCGCCTCGCAGTCCAAGGAGGTCTCCGGCAAGGACCAGATCGCTCGCGTGGCGACGATCTCCGCCGGTGACGAAGAGATCGGCGACGTGATCGCCGACGCGATCGACAAGGTCGGCAAGGACGGCGTCGTCAACGTCGAGGAGGGCCAGACGTTCGGCATGGATCTCGAGTTCACCGAGGGCATGCAGTTCGACAAGGGCTACATCTCGCCGTACATGGTCACCGACCAGGACAGCATGGAGGCGACCCTCGAGGACCCCTACATCCTGATCGCCAACTCCAAGATCGGCTCGGTGCGCGACGTGCTGCCGGTGCTCGAGGCCGTGATCCAGTCGGGCAAGCCGATCCTGATCATCGCCGAGGACGTCGAGGGCGAGTCGCTCGCGACGCTCGTGGTCAACAAGCTGCGCGGGACGTTCACCGGCGTGGCCGTCAAGGCGCCCGGCTTCGGCGACCGCCGCAAGCGGATGCTCGAGGACATCGCGATCCTGACGAACGCCGAGGTGATCACCGAGGAGATGGGCCTGAAGCTGGAGAACACCCAGCTCTCCCAGCTCGGACGCGCGCGTCGCGTGGTCGTGGGCAAGGACAACACCACGATCGTCGACGGCGCCGGCGACTCCGAGGCGATCAAAGGCCGCATCAACCAGATCAAAGCCGAAATCGAGAACACCGACTCGGACTTCGACCGCGAGAAGCTGCAGGAGCGCCTGGCAAAGCTCTCCGGCGGCGTCGCCGTGGTCAAGGTGGGCGCTGCCACCGAGACGGAGATGAAGGAGAAGAAGCACCGCGTCGAGGACGCGCTGCAGGCCACCCGCGCCGCCCTCGAGGAGGGCATCGTGCCGGGCGGCGGCGTCGCGCTGCTGCAGGCCTCGGCGTCGATCAGCATCAGCGACAACGGCTCATCGGCCGACGGCTCCGACGACGAGCGCACGGGTGCGCGGATCGTGCTGCGGGCGCTCGAGGAGCCGCTGCGCCAGATCGCCGAGAACGCCGGCCTGGAGGGCTCGGTCGTCGTCAACGACGTGCGCAAGGCCAAGAAAGGCCACGGGCTCAACGCCTCCACGAACGAGATCGTCGATCTCGTCGCCGCAGGCGTGATCGACCCGGCGATGGTCACGCGCTCTGCCCTGCAGAACGCGGCGTCGATCGCCAAGAACATCCTCACGACCGAGGCGATCGTCGCCGAGGTGCCCGAGAAGGAAGGCGCCGGTGGTCCCGGCGGCGGCATGCCGGACATGAGCGGGATGATGTAGCGAGCAGCTGCTCGTCGATGTTACGAGCAGCTGCCCGTGCGTACCCCGCCGGGGGCGGGTGTGTCAATCGGTAGGGCCGGGTTTGTCCGGCCCTACCGAGCGACTATTTCCTCGTGTAGGTGACGACGAAGCTGGCGCCGGTGCTGACGTTGGCGCTCAGGCCCGACGGGGTCGTCGTCAGCAGGTGCAGCAGCTGGACGTCCAGGAACTTCCCCGGCACCTGGAGTGTGGATGGCACGGGGTAAAGAGCGAACTCGTACTCTTTCGTTTCGCCGCTCTTCGGGCAGATCGAGTAGCGCGATCTTCTACCGCTTCCGCGGCCAACGTGTGCGCCGGCGGGCACCGTGCCGGCGACCAGCCCGCCGAGCGCTGGCTTGATGCCGTCCAGCGTCCATTCGAAGGAGACTTCGCTTGTGTTGCCGTGGGGTTCCGGCGTGAGCCCGAACACGAACAGAACCAGGCTCTTGGTGTCCGCGGGAACGTGACTCCAATCCATGGGCGGCGATATGTTCTGCCCATCGCACGTGTAGCGTGCCGCGAGCTTGCCGCGGACCACCGCGCTGCTTGAGAGCGTCATTGACGTTGAGGCGGGCTTGGTGCCTGCGCCGGTCTGCGTGTTTGTGGTGGTCCCAGCGCCTGAGCTGCTCGGGTTGGACGAACCGGAGCAGCCTGCCAGCGCCAGCAGCATGGCACCCGCGATAGTCACAACTACCTTCCGCATCAGCTCCTCCTTCGAATGGGCGCCCGCCACGGCTCGGTCGAGGCGCGACGCGGCGGAAACGCTACCTTTCGCGGCCTCGCATGCCAAGCGATCGTGAGAAGTGTCTCCAGCTTCCGGATGCCGGCGGCCGCTGCTCTGGTCTGTCCGACAAGGTCTGCCAAGAGTTGGCGCCGCCGGAGAGGTCGGAAACAAAATTTGCCGTATATCCAACGAGTCGGAGACAAAGGTTGTCGCGCTCACATGCTCCATATACGTTGGGAGCGCAAGATCGAGCCCTCTGAGGAATGCTTTGTTTCGAGGGCTCGCACACTGGCATAACGAATCACTAGATTCCGGAAGGTGGGATAGTATGACTAATGGCAATTCTCGGCGGCTCACGCGCGCCCGTAAGTGCGTGATCGCCCTCGTAACGCTGGCGGCGCCGATCACGACCCTCGGGCTGGCCTCGCCGGCTCTGGCGACGATTCATCATCCAAAAGGCGCGTACGCGCAGTTCGCGGACTGCCCGTTGAGCAACCCGAACGTCACCGCGTGCATCTTCGCGCAGACGGAAGCCGGCGAATTCATCGTCGGCAAAGAAACCGTGCCGATCAAACACACGATCACCCTGCAGGGTGGGCTGCACCCCACCGGAAGTGAAATCGAATTCGTCGCGGCTGAAAACGGCGAAACGCTGTCGAAAACGCCACAGAGCGTCCCCGGCGGACTCGCCGGGCTGGTGAAGTGCTTCGAAATCAGCAACTTCTTCGAGCGAATCGCCTGCGAAGTGGTGTTCGAAAACGGCGTCACGGGAGTCACGGCCACGACTGAACTGGCAGCGGCCCCGAGCGCGATCGGCATCAGCGTCAGCAACCTGCTGAACGAAACGGGGACCGCGCTCTCGCTGCCGGTGAAGGTGCACCTCGAAAACCCGCTCCTCGGCAGCAGCTGCTACATCGGATCGAACGCGAAACCGATCAGCCTCCCGCTGACGAGCGGCACGACGAGCCCGCCGGCGCCGAACAAACCGATCAGCGGTACCAAAGGCGAATTCGAAGCCGAAGAAGAAGTCCTCATCCTCAAAAACAACTCGCTGGTCAACAACTCGTTCGCGGCGCCTGAAGCGGAAGGCTGCGGCGGGCTGTTCTCGTTCCTGATCGACCCGCTCGTCGACTCCAAACTCGGCATTCCCGCAGCGGCAGGCCACAACACGGCCATCCTGAAGGGCACGCTGAAGCAGACGAGTGCCGCAGACGTGAGAGCAAGCGAATAGCGCTCAGCAGCACAGCGCCTGAGGCTCGCCCGATGGGCAGCTGAAGGCCGGTGGCAAACGCGGGGCCCGCCGTCGGTGACGGTGGGCCCCGTCTGTATTTGCGGCGGCCGAGGCGCCGATGCGGCAGCCGATACGCAAGCGCCTCTCCGGCGGGACAAAAGTCGCCTACGACACAAAGCGCCCTTACTGGACCTCGGCGACCGAGCGCGGCCCGTGCCCCACATACTTGGCGGTCGGGCGGATCAGCTTGGCCTCGCGCTTCTGCTCGAGGATGTGCGCCGACCAGCCGGCGACGCGCGCGCACGTGAACATCGGCGTGAACAGGTCCGGCGGGACTTCCGCGAGGTCGAGGACCACAGCCGACCAGAACTCGACGTTGGTCGCCAGCACGCGGTCGGGGCGGCGCGCGTGCAGCTCCGCGAGCGCAGCCTTCTCCAGCGCCTCCGCGGCCTGGAAGCGCGGCGAGCCAAGTTCGCGGCAGGTTCGCCGCAGGACCCGCGCACGCGGGTCTTCAGCGCGGTAGATGCGGTGGCCGAAGCCCATCAGGCGCTCGCCGCGGTCGAGCGCGTCCGACACCCACTTCTCGGCGTTGCCGCTGGCTTCCACCTCCTCGAGCATCTTCAGCACGCGCGACGGCGCGCCGCCGTGCAGCGGGCCGGAGAGCGCGCCCACCGCGGCTGACAGCGCCGCAGCCACGTCCGCCCCCGTGGAGGCCACCACGCGCGCCGTGAACGTGGAGGCGTTCATGCCGTGCTCCGCCGCCGAGACCCAGTAGGCGTCGATCGCCTTGACGTGATCGGGGTTGGCCTCGCCGCGCCAGCGGATCAGGAAGCGCTCGGGGATCGTCTTGCCCTCGTCGATCTCCGACTGGGGCACCGGCGGCTGGCCGGCTTCGCGCGCTGACTGCGCCACGAACGACAGGGCCATGACCGACGCGCGCGCGAGGTTGTCGCGCGCCTCCTCGTCGGTGATGTCGATCAGTTGTCCGAAGCCCCACTCCGGCGCCAGCATCGCCAGCGCCGACTGCACGTCGACGCGGTGATCGCCGGAGCGCACGGTCAGTGCATGCGGTTCGGCGGGGGGCAGGCCGGGTTTCAGGTGGCCGTCCACCAGCAGGCCCCACACCTGCTCATAGGGGATGGCGCCGACCAGTTCCTCGATGTTCACGCCGCGGTAGCGCAGCGCGCCACCCTCTTTGTCGGGCTCGGCGATCTCGGTGGCGAAGGCGACTACGCCTTCGAGGCCCGATTGGACCTCAGGGGCTGACTGAACCGCGCTCATGGCACTCGCTTTCTGGGCTTGATGCTTGACGTGGAGGCTGCCTTGTGGGCAGAGACACATCTTCGCAGGACTGCTCGCGCGAGTAGGCTGCAACCCATGACCGACGGTGATCTGATGTTTCGGCCCGCGCTCGACTTGGCGTCGATGGTGAGTGCGGGCGAAATCTCCGCGCGCGAGCTCGTGCAGGCCTCGCTGGAGCGGATCGAGGAGCTCAACCCGGCGCTGAACGCGTTCGCGCAGGTCGACGCCGAGCGTGCCCTCGCCGACGCCGACGCCATCGGGCCCGGCGACGAGCGCCCGTTTGCGGGCGTGCCCACGGCGATCAAGAACAACCGCCCGGCGAATGGAATGCGGCTGACGTACGGCTGCGCGCTGATGGCCGAGAACGAGTGCGAGTATGACCACAACGTCACGCGGCGCCTAAAGGCCGCAGGCTTCGTGATCGTGGGCGCGACGACGCTGCCCGAGTACGGCATCCTGCCGGTAAGCGAGGCGCGCATCTTCGGGCCGACGCGCAACCCGTGGGACCTCGCGCGGACACCCGGCGGCTCATCCGGCGGCGCGGCGGCGGCCGTCGCCAGCGGCATGCTGCCCGTCGCGCATGGCAACGACGGCGGCGGCTCGATCCGCATCCCCGCCGCGTGCTGCGGGCTGGTGGGGCTGAAGCCGAGCCGCGGGCGCATCTCGCCGGCGCCGGAACTGGGCGACTCCTCGCTGGGGATCGACGGCATGCTCACGCGCACCGTCGCCGACACCGCCGCGATCCTGGACGTGCTCGCCGGCTACGAGCCGGGCGACGCCACGTGGGCGCCGCCGCCGGCCGAGCCGTTCGCGCGGCTGGCTCGGCAGGTCCCCGACCGTCTGCGGATCGCCGCGACGACGCTGCCGCCGGTCGCCGATGCGGTCGTCGATCCGCTGTGCGCGCGCGCCGTCGCGGAGGCGGCCGAGCTGCTGCGCTCGCTCGGCCACCAGGTCGAGGAGGTCGAGCCGCCGTGGCAGGTAGACGGGCTCTCGGAGCTGTTCGGCGCGGTCTTCTCCAACCACATCGCGCTGTCGATCGCCTACTCGGGCGCCGTCGCCGGACGCGAGCCGACGGCCGCGGACATGGAGCCGATGAGCTGGGCGATCTTCTCGATGATCGGGAAAGTCAGCGCGATCGAGGGCATGGGCGCGGCAGTGCGGCTGCAGGCGTTCGCACGGCGCCTGGTGTCCTTCCTCGAGCCCTACGACGCGCTGCTGACGCCCGCGCTCGCCGAGCGGCCGCTGCCGATCGGCACGCTCGATACCGCCGCGCCCGACCCGATGAGCACGTTCACCCGCTCGGGCCTGTTCACGCCGTTCACGCCCGTGTTCAACGCCTCCGGCCAGCCGGCCATCTCGCTGCCGCTGTTTGAGGGCGAGGACGGGCTGCCACTCGCCGTGCAGCTCATCGGGTGCCCCGCCGGCGAGGGGGCGCTGCTGGCTCTGGCCGGCCAGCTGGAAGCAGCCGTACCGTGGGCTGGGCGTCAGCCCGCGCTCGCACGGCGCTGAGCCGCCGGGACGCACGCGGCACGGCACACCCTGGCGGTACGCGCGCCCGCAAGTGGGAGACAGCTTCCTGCATTGCTTGACGGAAACGGCCCTCATTTGCTTATCTGAAACAGTACGGTGCCGGTGTGTGTTTTTCCGCTATGCGTATGCCGCGCGCTGTGCAAAGGGGGTTGCGTCCTCGCCGGCGCGGCGTCGGTCGCGCCCCGACTACAACCCGATGGAAGAAGGGGCAATGAAGAGCTACATCCACATATCTGGAGTGGCGGCCGCCTGTGCGCTGGTCATGGGTGCGATCTCAGCAACGGCGCCCTCCAGTGCCTTCGCGGGGGAAGCCTGCAACCGTGTCGCCGCTGGCGAACCGAGCGCATGGGAAGCCCGCGGGACGCCGGAGTGTCTGAAAGCCAAGGTCGGGGTCGGTGAATTCATCTTAGTCATAACGCCCGGCAAACTGTTCAAAGAAAACATCTTATGCAACAAAGTCTCCGCCGGAGAACCCAGCTCGTTCGAAGATGCCGCGTGCACGAAAGCGAAAAACGGCGGAGGCTTTGCCAAGATCGAAGACTTCGTCGTGTTCTTACTCAACGGTGGCCAAATACCGGCGGCGACGAGGGTGAAGCTGGCCGGCACGCTGTTATTGTCTGACTTAAAACAGAAAGTCGAACTACAGTGCGCCGGCAAAGGCGAAGGGACAGTTGGGCCCGGTGACGAAGATGTGACGACGAGCCTCACCGCGACATCATGCACGAACCAGGGCTCGACATCGTGCCCGACGCCCAACGTGCTCGCACAAAAACTGCCGTGGAAAACGGAACTGAACGAAACCAGCGGGGGTGCCGTCGTCGACGAAATCCTCAACGAAAGCGGCTGGCAAGTCACATGCGCGGGCATCATCAAAGACACGTGCCTGGCGGCTGCGGGCGTACCGTACGTGGAAGTCACCAAACTCAGCGCAGTCGTCGAAGAGTCGTTCGTCGGATCGAAAAACGAAGACATCGCGACGTGCTCGCTCGGCGGCAAAGAAGGCGACGTCGTCGGCTCGTTCACAATCGAAGGAGCGGAAGCCGGCAACTCGATCTCCGTGAGCTGAGCGTCTGTCGGCCAGGCAAGTGGCAGTAGTCATCGAGTCGCGCGGGGCTCTGGCGGAGAGCCTCGCGGCGACCCGGTCCAGGCCGCCGGTCTATCGGCTGCCGAGCACGGCGGCGATGCGCTGCGGTGACACGCCCAGCGCCTGCGCGTCGGCGGCGCCCCGTGGCGAGGTCATCCCGGTCTCCATCAGCTCGGCCTCGTCCCACGTGGCCGGCGCGCGCGAGCCGCTCACGCGCTCGAGCACACGCAGAGCGCGTGAGACGATCGCCGTCGGCACGTGGATCAGCGGGCGCTCGCGGCCGAGCGAGCGCAGCAGCGTGCGCACCACATCCTCATGGCTCAGGGTCTCGGGTCCCGCGAGCTCATAGCGCCGATGAGCGTCGTGCGCCGCACCGGTGCCGACGCTCTTCGTCAGCCCCGCGTCCGCGCGCAGCGCCGCGAGCACGCAGGCGGCCACATCCTCCGCCCAGATCGGTTGAAACGCGGCGTGCCCGCGTCCGGAGATCGGCATCACGGGCAGCAGCGCCATGCGCTCCAGCAGCGTCAGCCACGGGTCGCCGGGGGCGTACACGATCGACGGCGCGAACACGATCGAGCGCACGTCCGCGTCGCGCACGGCCTGCTCGGCCAATGCCTTGGCGCGCAACAGGCGCGCGCGGTGGTGCGTCGACGCCCCGAGCGCCGAGAAGAACACGAAGCGCTCAACGCCCTGGCGCTCGGCCGCCTCGACCATGCGCCAGGTCGCGATCCCGTTCAGCTCCTCGATCGAGCCGCGGGGCTGGTCGCGGATCGACGCCGCCAGGTGCACGACCGTTTGCACGCCGCGCAGCGCGTTGCGGAAGGACGGGGGGTCGGTCAGGTCGCCGAGCGCGATCTGCACGCGCACGCGCTGGGCGCCCAGGCGCCGCGGGTCGCGCACCAGGCAGCGGACGTCCGTGCCCTCCGCCAGCAGGCGCCCGAGGAGCGTCGAGCCCACCAGGCCGGTCGCGCCGGTAAGCAGCAGCATGCTTCGTACAATATGCCTCTCCCGTCTGGGAGCCAACGCAAACCGACCCAAAGAAAGAAGCAAATGGCCTACGTGATCGCCGAGCCGTGCATTGGCACCAAGGACAACTCCTGTGTCGAGGTGTGCCCCGTGGACTGCATCCACCCGACGCCCGACGAGCCCGGATACGACGCGGCCGAGATGCTCTACATCGACCCCGAGGAGTGCATCGACTGCGACGCCTGCGTGGAGGCGTGTCCCGTGGACGCGTGCTTCGCCGAGGACCAGCTGCCGGAGGAGTGGCAGAAGTACACGCAGATCAACGCCGACTACTTCGCCAACGCCAAGTAGCCCCGCGCGATCGCCGCGGCTCAGCTGTAGAAGCGGCCGGCCTCGAGCAGCTGGCTGAAGATGTCGTGCGCGATGAACAGCACCACGATCAGCATGCCCACGGCGGGCCCCCAGCGCCGGCCGGCGCCCCTTGCCGCCAGCGTCAGCAGCGCGCCAAAGATCGCCACCAGCGGCAGCAGGTAGCGCGTCTGCGCGAATTCGGCGTCGGATGCCGGGAAGGCGCGGTATGACGCGGCGCCGATCAGCGCAATCAGGCCGATGCCGATGATCGCATACACGGCCAGCTCGGCCAGCCTGCTCCGCAGCGCCGCCCGCACGTTGAACAGCTCGCGCCCGCACAGCAGCGCGATCGCTCCCGCCGGTATCAGCGCCACGCTGTAGACCCAGCCCGGGAACGTCGTGTCGAGCCATCCATACAGCCCGACATAGCCGTCGAACCACAGCTGCCGCGTGGTGAACAGGCCGGGGAAGTCGTTGACGGTGCCGGGAATGCGGGGGAGATACAGCTGCCAGATGTAGTTGATCTCGGCGAAGATCGAGCCGTGCACGCTGCTGGTACCGGACACCAAGCCCAGCGTCGGATGGTTGGACAGCGCGTTGACGACGGCGTAGATCGCCACCGGCAGGAAGCCGATGCCCAGCGCGAGCGCGAGCAGCCGGTAGGCGGAGCGTCCCGACACCCGCGCCAGGCGGACGCTCAGCACGATCAGCCCGAGGACCACGCCGGGCACGAGCCCGAGGAAGTTGAGCTTGGTGAGGAAGCCGACGGCGACCAGCGCCCCGATGGTCGCGGCGACGCGCGGGGTGAGTCCTCGCCGGAACGCGCGCGCCAGGCAGTAGAAGATCGCCGCCGACACGGCGAACAGCAGCGAGTCGGGATTGACCGCGCCGGACATCAGCCCCAGCAGCGGCGTCAGCGCGACAGCCAGCCCGCCCACGGTCCACGCCCACGGCTCGCGGGGGAGCGCCTCGCGGATGAACAGATACGCGAACAGCGCCGTGAACCCGGCCCAGAGCGCCGACATCAGTCGCATCAGCTGCAGGCGGGTCAGCAGCGAGCCGCCCCCGGCGAGGCCGTAGGGGATCGCCTCGAGCGCGTAGTAGAGGGGCGGCTGAGACGTCGCGACCCCCGCCGCGCCGCTGCCATGTTCGCTCGTTTCCGCGGCTTCGTGCAGCTCGCTTTCGAGCAGGCGCTGCTCGACGCGCGCGCTGATCGTCTGGTTCTGCGGCTGCTGGCGAACCCGGTAGTAGCCGAGCGCGAGCAGCGCTGTGATCTCTTCGCTAGCGAAGGCCCCGTGGCTGGACGACGGCAGTTCGCCCGTTTCGGCCAGCTGCTTGACGTAGGCGAAATGGGAGGGCTCGTCGGGCACCTGGAAGGCCGGCGTCACGAGCGACCAGCAAACCGCGTTCAGGCATGCCACCAGCGCGCAGACCAGCGCCGCTCTGGGGATCCGCTGGAGCGCCTCGCCCACGCGCAGCTCCATCAGCAGCCTGACGACGCTCGTGCGCGACTGCGAGCGCGAGCGCGAGCGACGAGTCGCCCGCCGTCGTCTCAGCGTTCGCTCGCGCCGCACGAACGCGCGCGTGCCCACCCGCTGCTTCTCGGCGGTGCCCGCGCCCGCGTCGCCGTGCTGGGCCGGCGCGCTCTTGGCTCGCTCGGACGTCTCCCGGGTGCGTGTGGCGGACCGCTTGCTCATGGCGCTTCCTTGATTTCCGTGTACGCGAGCGCCGACGCGATGATCACGAGCGTCACGAGCAGCTCGAGGGCCAGCAGCGCGACCCACGTGCCGGCGGGAACGCGCCCGAGTCCTATCCGCCGCAGGATCGACGGGGCCAGCGACGCCCATGTGCGCGTGCCCGGACGCAGGTATTCGATCCACATGCGCCCACTGAGCGCGCGGCGACCGCTGTAGGCAGCGATCGCGCGGGGGCTCGGGGCGCCGAACATGGTCATCCGTTCGTCGCGCAGCCGAAACGACACGCACACCGTGGCCCCGGAGACGGGGTATGGCAGCGGTCGCACGCCCACCGTGACGGCCCGCCCGGTCCACCCCGAGCCGCGCGTGCCCTCGGCGATCGTGTGACCGTCGGCGCTCACCGTCACCTTCATGCTCGGACCCGTGAACGCGGACAGCGCGAGCCTGATCGCCGTAACGCCCTTCGGCACCAGTTCGCCCGCCTGGCAGTAGGTGATGGCGCCGCCGGCAGTGCTCGTCACCCGGTATTCCCGCCGCGGGACCCCGTTCTTGCGCGCGACCACCATCGGCGAGCCCAGCAGCGCGACGCCGATGGCCACGGCGAGCAGCGCCAGTCCCGCCGCCAGGGCGATGCTCACCCGCCGCATCAGTCGCGGCGCAGCCCGAGGATGCTGAGCAGGAACGAGGAGAAGATGACCTGGATACCGAGGATCAGCAGCGTGGCGGCCGCGATCGCCGCCTGCTCCTGGGCGAGGCTGCCGAAACCGCGACCGATCCAGTCGAACACGATCACGGCGATCATCGCCAGCCCTACCAGCGCCAGGGCACCGCCCAGCAGCAGCCCGTGCTCGAGCCGCAGGTGCTCGCGCGCGCGGTCGAACCAGCGGTCGCGCTCGCCCATGAAGTAGGTCGCGTACGCATGCGCGCAGAGCCCCAGGCTGAGGACCTGCACGCCGACGATCGACAGCAGCGAGCCGCAGATCAGCGTGTGTAGATTCCAGCTGCGTTCGAGCACCTCCACGTGCGCGAGCACTGTCAGCGAGATCAGGCCGCCCAGCACCGACAGCAGCGCGCCGGGGAGGATGAACAGGTGGTTCGGGGCGTGCAGCAGCAGAAAGCGCAGATGCCGCCAGCCGTCACGAAAGCTGGAAAGCTTCGATTCGCCGCCACGCGGGTGGTACTCGATCGGAAGCTGGCGGACGACCATCCGCGTCTTGCTTGCGCGGACGATCATCTCGGAGGCGAACTCCATGCCGGTGGTGCGCAGCTCGAGCTGATCGAGCCGGTCCCTGCGGACCGCGCGCATGCCGCAGTGGGCGTCGCTCACCTCCGTGTGGAAGAGCAGGTTCAGAAAGCCGGAGAGCAGCGGGTTGCCCACATAGCGATGCAGCCATGGCATCGAGCCCGGGTGGATGTGCTGCATGCGGTCGCCCACCACCATGTCGGCGCCCGACTCGAGCACGGCAAGGAACCGCGGGATATCGCCGAAGTCGTATGTGAGGTCCGCGTCCGCCATCACGACGTACGTGCCGCGGGCCGCCGCGAACCCGGCCAGATACGCGCTGCCGTAGCCGCGCCGGGGCTCGTGCACGACGCGTGCGCCAGCCTGCTCGGCGAGCTCGGCGCTGCCGTCGGTGGAGCCGTTGTCGGCAACCACCACCTCGCCCGGTATCTCGCATGCCGCCATCGTCCTGATGGCGAGGGTGACGCAGGCCTCGATGCTCTCCGCCTCGTTCAGACACGGGATGACGACCGAGACCAGCGTCCGCGAGACGTGCTCTGCGGTCGCGAGGGGTGCGGCCGCCTCGGTAGCGATGCTGGTCATTTGGACATGCCTAGGTTTCCGAATATCGGACGACGATCTTTATCGCGATCGCTGGTGGCCGTCAAGAACGCGCGTGGCGCGCGCGCCGGTTGCGCCGGAGACGCGTCGTGACGTGGCGGCGGGTGTCTCCGACCTGGGCGCTCACGCACGTGGCAACGGCCGTGTAGCGGGCGCTCGGGCTGGAACACGCGGAGCGTCAGGCGCTGTCCCTGACGTCGAACAGGGGTACGTCCGGGATCGCGCGGCGCAGCAGCTCGCGCAGCTGCAAGGAGTCGAAACGGTGCGACTGCGGCGCCACCGGGTTGACGGTGAGCGCGCTCAGCTCGATGCGGTTGAGCGCCTGCAGATGCACGCCGCGGCTGCGATACCACCCCGGTCCGCGTCCCCACAGAAACACTCTCGTGGGATCTGCCACCACCAGCACAAGCTCGCGCCGGCGCTTGTGGAGGACCGGCACGAGGCCGTTCAAGAAGCTTTCCGGCAGCGCGCCCGCGACGATCAGCCAGCGCGCGTCGGGACTCTGATCGAGCAGCTGCGCGATCTGCTCGGTCCCGCCGGTAAGCACGAAGCGCGGCGGCAGCGCCAGCGGTTCACCCTCCCCGTTCGCGAGGACGCCCGGCCCGCGGTCGCCTTCGATCGCCGCGTGAGCCAGCTCGCGCAGGCGCTCGCCGCTCGCGGATCCCTCGCCGGCGCCAGGCAGCCTCACGAGCTCGACGGCGTCCCGCGTGTGGCGCACCACCTCCGCGATGTCGCGATCGAGGACCGCGCCCGTCGAGATGATCAGCCCGTCCGCGACATCCGGCGAGGAGGCCGCACGCCGGTCGATCGCTCCGTCGATCAGCACCTGCTCGGCGCCATGGGCGAGCATCGCGTCACTGACCGCGCGCACCTCCGCGGCGGCGCTCGGCCCCGCGACCTCGATCGCCCCGGCTCCCTGCAGGCGCGCGATCAGGACCCTGCCGAGCGGTGTGCGCACGCCGGTGTCCTCGAGCAGCTCGTGCGCGACACCGCTCGCGCGCAGCAGCCCGTCAGTCGTCGCGACCAGGCTCCCGGGGCTCATCAGCACGCGGGGCTTCACGATGCGCGCGTCGATCACGTCGCGCTCCTCGCCGTCGCGGCCCACCGAGGTCGCGCCGACGCTCCGTCCCGCGGCCTGCAGCTCGCGCAGCAGCACCGCGAGGGTTTCCGTCTTGCCGGTGTTCTTCGCCAGGCCCACCAGCGCCAAGCGCCTGGTCGCAGCCGTCAGCTCGCTGAGCTTCACCGGCGTCAAGCCGGTGTGGACTGCGCCGCCGGCGCCGCATCGCCTCCCGCGGCGCCGCGCGCGGCGAGCTCGCGCACGATGAACGTCGCCAGGTGCTGCGGTTCGGTGCCCTTGGAGAAGCCGGCGTCGTAGCCGAGCTCCTTGGCCAGCTCGTTGGAGACGCGCGGGCCGCCGCACGCGAGGATCATCTGCTCGCGCCTGCCCTCCGCCTCGACCATCTCGACGAGCTCGGTCAGGTTGTGCACGTGAAGGTTCTGCTGGGTGACCGTCTGCGAGACGAGGATCGCGTCGGCGCCCACCTCGATCGCCCGCGCGAGCAGCACGCTGTTGGGCACCTGGCTGCCGAGGTTGTACGTCTGAAAGCAACCGTAGCCCTCGAGCCCGTGGTGGCCGTGGTAGCCCTTCAGGTTGAGCATCGCGTCGATGCCCACGCTGTGCGTGTCCGAGCCCGTGCTCGCGCCCACGACCACGACCCTGCGCCCGAGCCGCTCCCGCGCGAAGCGCTCGACCTCGTCCTCGGTCATGTACTCGATGTCGAAGCCCTCGCCCTGCAGCGCCGCGAAGTCGACCACCTGCGTGCAGCGGCCGTACATCACGAAATAGGTGTAGCCCTCCGTCAGCTGCTCGTAGTGCACCACCTCCGGCTCGCCGAAGCCCATCGTCGCGGCCAGCTCCAACGCGGCCCTGCGCGCGGCCAGCGAGTAGGGAACGGGTAGCGTGAAGCTCATCTGCACGAGGCCGTCGTCGAGGTGGTCGGCGTACGGCTTGACCGCGGCCAGATCCACCTCATGCATAGCTGGCCTCGTCCTGCAGCGCCTGGCGCTCGCCGCGCATCAGCTCGACCACCGGGTTGAAGTAGTCCGCGTCCACCTCGACGATGCCCTCAATGCCGCGGCCCTCGTTGAGCTTGCGGCTGACGTCGCCGAAGCTCGCCTGCTCGATCGCCTTGAACAGCCCCACGTCGGCGATCCGCTCGAGCAGCTCGTGCGCGCCCGCCAGCACCTGCTGCGCCCGCGTCTGGATGATGCCGCCGCGCTTGAACTCGATCTCCTCGCCAAGGTCGTGCGCGGCGTTGAACACGTAGTCGACGTTCTGCAGGCCCAGCACGCGGTCGTGGATGTGCGGCGTGAAGATGCCCTCGGTGGGAACGCCGATCGTCTGGATGCCCTGGCCGGTGGCGATCGTGACGAGGTTGAACAGCGTGTCGGCGGCGTGCGTGCGGAACAGGTTGCCGTCCATGTGACGGGTCGGCGGCATGTACTTGACGGGGCAGTCCGGGAACAGCTCGCGCGTCAGCTGCGCCTGCGCCCACTCGTACAGCAGCCCGTTGCGCACCGGCACGTCGATCTCGAACGCGTCGCCGAGGCCGATCTGCGCGTCCGGCACCCCGGAGTCGAGCGCCAGCTGGTGGTTGATGAACTGCGACGCCGTCACCGACGGCGCCGCCTCGACCGCGTCCGCCGTGCGCAGGTAGTTGTCCTCGCCGGTGTTGATCACAACGCCGAAGTAGCCGTTGATCATGCGCGAGACGCGCTGGTCGATGAGGCCGCGCAAGATGTTGATGTCGCGGTACAGGATCCCGTACAGGGCGTCGTTGACCATGTTGTCGAAGCCCTCCCACGCGCCCATCGCCGCGATCTCCGACATGCACAGCCCCGAGCAGAAGCTCGACAGGCGCACGTAGCGGCCGTGAAGCTCTGACCACTCGTCGATCGCCTCGCGCATGATGCGGAAGTTCGCCTGCGTGGCGAACGTGCCGCCGTAGCCCTCCGTCGTGGGGCCGTACGGCACGTAGTCCAGCAGGCTCTGCGCGGTCGAGCGGATCACCGCGACGATGTCGCCGCCAGCCTCCGCCACGGCCTTCGCGTGCACCACGTCCTCGTACACGTCGCCGGTCGCCGTCAGCACGTAGCGCAGGGGCGCTGGTGCGTCGCCGAGGCGCTCGCGCATCGCGCGTCGCCGCTCGAAGCGCTCGCGGATCTCGCGCAGCCGGTCGGCGCACTCAGATGTGACGCGTTCGCGGACGGCGCCTTCCTCGGCGCGCTCCAGCCCGAAGAGGTCGAGCTCACGCGCGTTGACGCCCTCGGAGATCTGCTGCGGCGTGCGCCCCGTCTGCAGCATCGCGTTGCCCAGCCAGTACGCCACGCCGCGGCCGAGGCCGCCCCCGTCGTGCACGTGCTCCACGAGCACGTTCGGGAGCGGCGCGTCGAGCTCGTTGGCGCCGTCCACGCCGAGCAGGCGCGTGACGCTGCGCTCCACCGACACCGTCGTCTGCCCGCCGATGCGCTCCGCCACCTGCGCCGCGATCTGCTTGGCCGCCGTGCGGCAGGCCGCGACGACGCCGCGGTCGAGGTCGAGCTTGGACGTCATACGCGGAGGTCCTTGACGATCGGGAAGGGGATCACCTCGCGCAGCGTGTCGCGTTCGGTGAGGATCATCACCAGGCGGTCCACGCCCATGCCGCCGCCCGCCGTCGGCGAGTAGCCGTACTCCAGCGCGCGCGTGTACTCCTCGTCGTTGGGATGCGGCACGTCGCCGTCGTCCACCGCGCGGCGCTTGCGCTGGTCGACGAAGCGCTGCCACGAGTCCACGGGGTCGTTGAGCTCGGTGTCGCCGGAGACGAGCTCGATGCCGCCGATGACGGCGTCGAAGTGCTCGCCCAACTCGGGGTACACCGAGTGGCGCTTGGTGATCGGGAATGGCTCCAGCGGGAAGTCGAACACGTGCGTGGGTTGAACGATCGTGCTCTCGATCTTCTCCGAGTAGACGTCCGCGACGACGTCGGCCCAGCTGGCGGCGGGGTCCAGCGGCTCGTCGAGCACCTCCGCGAGCTGCTCGCGCGTGGACTCCATGAAGTCCAGGCCGAAGCGCTCCAGGATCAGCTCGCGCATCGTCACGCGCCGCCACGGCTTGGCCAAGTCCACGTCCTCGCCCTTGACCTTGATCGTCGTGCGCCCCAGCGCCGCGCGCGCGACGTCGCGGAACATCCCTTCGGTGACCGTCGCCACGTCGTTGTAGTCCGAGTACGCGCACATGAACTCGATGATCGTGAACTCCGGCGAGTGCTTCGGCGAGATGCCCTCGTTGCGGAACACCTTGCCCATGTCGTACACGTTCTCCATGCCGCCGACGATCGCGCGGTTGAGGAACAGCTCGACGGAGATGCGCAGGTACAGATCGACATCGAGCGCGTTGTGGTGGGTCATGAACGGCCGCGATCCCGCGCCGCCCGCGAGCGACTGCAGCGCCGGCGTTTCCACCTCGATGAAGTTGCGCTCGTTCAGCCACTTGCGAATCTCGAACACGATCTTGTGGCGTTTGATGAAGAGGTCACGCGTGTCCTCGTTGGCGAGCAGGTCGAGCTCGCGGTAGCGATAGCGGGTGCCCGTGTCGCCGAGCCCGTGGTGCTTGTCCGGCGGCGGGCGCAGCGTCTTGGTCAGCAGCGTGCACTGCTGCACCGCCAGCGCCAGCTGGCCGCGCTGGGTCACATACACGATGCCGTCGATGCCGACGATGTCTCCAATGTCCAAGCCGAGGATGCGGTCGTAGGTCTCCTGGCCGAGCGCATCCACGCGCACCACCACCTGGATCGTGCCCGACAGGTCGCGCACGTCCAGGAACGCCGTCTTGCCGTGCCCGCGCCGCGAGATCAGGCGGCCGGCAATCTGGTGGGCGAGCTCGGGGTGCTCGCCGTGCTCCAGCGCGCTCGGATCGTGCGCCGCCAGCACGTCGGCGATGCGCTCACGCGTGTCCCACAGGCTGACCGGCGGGTACGGGTCGATCCCCTCCGCGCGCAGGCGCTCCATCTTGGCGCGGCGTTCGTCGAATTCCCCCTCGGGAGAGGATGCGAGCGCGCCGTTCTGCGGCTCCTCGTCGGCCGCCGCCCCCTGCTGCCCTCGCTCTGGAGCGTCCTCGCGATCCTGTACAGGCATACGACGATCCTAAAGCATCAAGCGTGGAGCTCCCCACGGCTGGCGGGCCGTCTGAGCGCCGTTCCGCACCGCCGCCGCGCCGGGTCAGCGCGAGCCGGCGCGCAGCGGCGCGGGCGTCCCCGCCATACGGACCCGGGCGTGCTCGATCGCCTGCTCGAACGCCGACTCCCAGACAGTGACGTGGCGATCGAGCGCCTGCGCCTTCGCCCACTTCAGGGCTCGCCGCGAGAGGCGGCGACGGGCGCGGCGGTCGCGAACGAGCCGGTCGAGGCTCTCGAACCAGTGCCCGTCCTGCACCAGCAGGCCGCCCTGCTTCTCGCCGAGCCCTCGATAGGGCCCTACGTCGGAGGCGAGCCAGACGGCGCCACCGGCTCCGTACTCCTTCAGCTTCACATCCGAGCGCGCCTGGTTGAACGTGGTATCCGCCAGTGGGGCGATCCCGATGTCGATTCTGGACGTGAACTCGAACAGACGCGCGAATTCCACTTCCGAGATGTGCTCGTAGCGATCGGAGCTGAGTGGCAGCTTGACTCCGATCGTCAGGACGCGCACGTCGGCGTGGACCTCCAGCAGCCGCGACAGGTCGCCCACGAGCCCGAGCTGGGGCAGGTCGGCGGCATGCTCGAGGCCGGCCATCCAGCCCACAACGATCCCGTCGTGCGCCGTGCGGCGACCGAAGCCCACCGTGTCCCGATCGAGATGGTTGGCGATCACGACCACGTTCTCCGCGCCGGCGGCGCGGTACTTCTCGGCGAGCCGGCGGCTGGGCGTCGTCACCAGATCCGCGAGCTGCGCGGCCGCCGCGTAGTCCGCGGACAGCCGCTGGTTGACGCGCCGGCCACGGGCGCTCGCCTTGCCCGACAGCGTGTCGCTGGAGCCGATGTCGTCGTCGTTGTCGAAGCTGACGGCCACGCCCCTGCGCGAGAGCTGGCGCAGATCCGCGACGCGGTCGTGGCGCCGGTAGCAGTGGACGAGGTCGCACTCAAGCAGCTGGCGCAGCGGCGTATCCGCGGTGATGTCGGCTGACCGCACGACCTCATGCCCTCGTTCGGCCAGGGCGCGCATCGGGATCGTCACCCGGTAGTTCGAGTTGTTTTTCTGCGGTTCGAGTATGAAGCCGAGTAACACGCGCGACCCCGATCGGGTTGGCGGCCGATCGTACATAGGGCCTCACCGAGGCACAACAAAAGCGCGCGGCCTGTTTCTGTCAGGCCATCGGCAGCGACATGCCCACGGGCTTCGGCCCGTCGGCGGGTGTCGCGGTGTCGCTGCCGGGTGGGTCGCCGGAAGGCACGACCTCCACGAGCGGCAGCACCGGCAGCGCGAGTGGCGCGGCGGGAGCCATCGCGATCACGCCGCGGGCGATCTGGCGGATGGCCTGCGACGCGGGATCGTCGGGGTCCTCGACCACGAGCGGCACGCCGCCGTCGGCGTGCTCGCGCAGCGGCATCGTCAGCGGCACCTTCCCCAGCAGCGGCACATCGAGCTCGTCCGCCAGCTCCTGGCCACCGCCCTCGCCGAAGATCGCAAAGCGCTCGCCCGACGGGGTCGCGAAGCCCGACATGTTCTCGATCACGCCGCCGATCTCCAGGTCAACCTTGTGCGCCATGTGCGCGGAGCGGCGCGCGACCTTCTGCGCGGTCGCCTGCGGCGTGGTGACGATCATGAACTGCGCCTGCGGCAGCAGCTGCGCGAGCGTCATCGACACGTCGCCCGTACCCGGGGGCAGGTCGACCAGCAGGTAGTCAAGCGCCCCCCATTCGACGTCCTGCAGGAACTGCGTGAGCGCCTTGTGCAGCATCGGGCCGCGCCACACCACCGCCGCGTCCTCCTCCACAAAGAAGCCGATCGACATGACCTTCACGCCGTGCGCCTCAAGCGGGATGATCTTGCGCTGCGCCGACACCGGCGGGCGCGTCGCACCCAGGCCGAACATGCGCGGGATCGAGTAGCCCCACACGTCCGCGTCCAGCACGCCCACGCGCTTGCCCTCGCCCGTCAGCGCCGCCGCGAGGTTGGCCGTGAGCGTCGACTTGCCAACGCCGCCCTTGCCCGAGCCGATGCACAGCACGCTGGCGACCTGCGCCAGCGCGCCCGCGGGCAGGCTGCCGCGCCCCAGCTTCTGCTGCAGCGCCTGCTTCTGGGTGTCCGAGAGCACGTCGAAGTAGACGTTCACGTGCGTCACGCCGTCCAGCGCAGCCACCGCCTGGGCGACGGACGTCTGGAAGTGGCCCTTGATCGGGCAGCCGGGCGTCGTCAGCGACACGGTCACGTCTACCACGCCGTTGGCGGAGATGTCGATCGAGCGGACCATGTCCAGCTCGACGATCGAGCGGTGCAGCTCGGGGTCGATCACGACCTGTAGGGCGTTGCGGATCTCTTCGGTGTCGGGCATGGCAGTCATTGTGGCAAATCCACGCGGAGTTACCGGCCGGCGAGGGTCGAGTGCCGGACGAGTCTGCGCGGGCCAATCCCCCGTGTGGGCCACAGCGCGCATGGTGGGGCCGGAAACACGAGCCCGAATCGCGAAAAAATCGTCAGTGTACAGGCGTTGCATCTGCCGTGGGTGACGGAATTGACGTTGGAAGGCGCGACGTTCGTGGACTTACTCCTGAAAGGTGTGGCGGGTAACCCGGGTTATTTAATCGGATGCGACGTGCTCGGAGCGCCGATCGATGACGTGTGCCTCTTTGAAAATGGTGTCGGTGTGGTCAGCACGAGCACCGGAAGTGACGTGGACGAGATGTTCAGGGAAAAACCCGCGAACGCTGATGAAGCCGCGAAATGCAACGCGACGACTACTGCGGAAGAAGGCTTAGTAACCGTCCGAAAACTCCGGGCTGAGCAGGATTATGTCTACTTGAGCTGAAGCGGCAAGGCACGCCAAACCTCGCGAAAGGAGCGTGCCTTGCCAGCTACTGAGACTATCCGTGCCTGCCCACTGCCGACGATATGGGAGCTGCCAGATGATCTGTGGGGGGAGCTCGAGCCGATCATCGACTGCTTCTTTCCACCCGCGCCGACTGGGCGCCCGAGGGCCGACCTGCGGCTGGTACTCGACGGGATCATCCACCGGCTGCGCTCGGGCTGCCAATGGAGCCAACTACCGGAGCGCTTCGGCGCCACCTCCACCGTTCACGGCTGGTTTCAACGCTTCGCCGCAGACGGTCTGCTCGAGGAGATCTGGGCCTACCTGGTCAGGGAGTGCGAGGAGCTCGACGGTGTGCGCTGGGAGTGGCAGGCCGCCGATGGCGTGATGGGCAAGAGCCGCTTTCAGGGCGCGGCACGAGGCCCAAACCCCACTGACCGAGCCAAGATGGGCACCAAGAAGAGCATCCTGGTCGAGCAGCACGGCGGGCCACTCGGCGTGGCAATCGCCGGCGCCAACGTGCACGACACAAAGCTCCTGGCCGAAACGATCGACGCAGTCGTGATCGCACGACCGAACCCCAAGACGATCATCCAGAACCTCTGCCTCGACAAGGGGTATGACAACCCAACCGGCAGAGCTGCCTGCGCCGCCGGCGGCTACGTCGCGCACATCCGACGCATCGGCGAGGAGAAGCTCGACGGCTGGGGCAAAAAGACCCACCCGGCTCGCCGCTGGGTCGTCGAGCGCACCATCGCCTGGCTACAACGCTGCCGCGCGCTACTGATCCGCTGCGACAAGAACCCCACCAACTACCTCGGCCTCATCCAACTCGCCTGCGCCCTGCTCTGGTACCGACGCCGCCACCAACTCCAACACCCCTGAACGTTTTCGGACGGTTACTTAATGATCGGCGAACAGTTAATCTTCAACACCGAAAAAACGATCGCCGTCGGGGAAAGCTAGCGGGTGGTGAGGATGCGCACAGCCCCACGGCATGCGCACATGCAGTGGGCAGTGACGTCGATTAAAAGACCCGCGGGCGGTGGGGGCCGCCCGCGGGTCGAGGGAGGAGAGGGTGCTACCACTGCCGGCGGGATATGAGGCCGGCAGACTCTCCGCTTGCGGCCTCTCTCAGGGCCGGGCGGGGAAGCTTCGTGCTCAGACGAGGCTCAGGATGCGCTCCTGGACCTTGCTGGCCAGCTCGGGGACGCGGGTGGCGAGATCCGGCACCAGGTCCGGGACGCGGTTGGCGAGATCGCCGCCGCTCTTGACGACGGCGTCGCGGCGCTCCTCGAGCTCGCTGACGGTGTTCTCGATCCTGCGCCTGCGCTGGCGCAGGTCGCGCTCGACGCGCACGCGGGCTTTGCGGACCTCGCGCTCGAGGCGGTTGCGGGCGGTGACGCCGCGTCGCTCGAAGCGGTGCAGCTGCGCCTGCGTCTTGGAGCTGGAGGCGTAGGTGGAGATCGTCTCGCTGACGCTGTCGACCACACGTTCGCGCGCGATCAGCGCGGCGCCGACGGGGATCAGCACGACGCGCTCGGCGTAGTTGGCCTGCGTGGTGGTGCGAGCCTGCGTGGTGGTGCGAGCGCTCGCGCGCTTCGTCGCGGCGGCTTTGGCGGACGCGGGTTTGCTCGCTGCTTTGACGCGAGTTTTGGAGCTTTTGGATGAAGTCGTTGCGGCTGGCATGTTGAAGGGCTCCTGTTTCTTCCCCGCCGGCTGCGGGGAGAGGGGGCTTACGAACATCTGTTTGTACCCCCCGTGTGGAAGATCGTTACACGATGATCGTAGCAGGACGTGAAAAGCCTGTGATCAAAGGCCATCCAGGGGCTGACTTTGTAACATGAGGAACATGCGTTCGCCCGAATCCAGGGCGCCTGGAGGCGTCGTCGGGCGCCTGATCAAAGCCCTTCGACCGCTCCCGTGGGGCGAGAGAGACACGTCCGCGAATTCTCTTGACACGAAGCCGGCCGGCCGGAACACTTCGTGCCAAGAAATCCAAATAGCCGTATAGCTCGTGTGATCAGTACCAGCTACGCGCGAATTTTTGCCGAAGTCATCTCGAACATCGACAGTCAGGGAGCACTCAAGGCATGACCAGCATCGTCGAGCCGCTGCGACCCGTTCGGGCGCTCGCCCGTTCGAGGAAGCACGAGCCGCTGCGCAGCTTCTCCTGTGGCCGCCAGGGCGCGCCGTGGGAAAAAACGGTCAATCAGTGGGTGCGCGGTCTCTATCTGGGGCACCAGAAGAGCGCGCAGACCGTCGTCGTGCTGGAAGACGCCACGGGCAGGCTGATCGGCGTCTGTAGCTATCGACCGAAGCCGCTGCCTCTCCGCGCGGGAGATCCCGCCGCCGACGCCCGCTGCATCCTGATCATCGGAACCGACAGGCTGTGCCGCGGGAAGCGTCTGCAGGACGGCTCGCGGCCCGGCGATGCGCTCCTCCGCGGAGTGCTCCAGCACATCCAGACGACCGGAGACGGCCACGTGCCGCTCGTGTGGTCGTACGTCGCCCCCGGCAACGACCGCAGCCTCGCCCTGTTCGAGCGGTGCGGCTTCACTGCCACGCCAGCTGCCGGCGGCGGCGACAGCGACGACGACATCATCTGCGTGCGCGCGCTTCAGCGGATGCGACCCGTCGCGGCGCACACATCGCAGGGGGCTACAGCAGCTGAGCGCAAGCGGACGGCTCGCTGGATCGTCCCGAGGCGCAGGAGGCTGCTGGATTCTCAGGGGCGGACCGAACGCGAGGCGCCCTGAACGCCGGCGCCGGCCCTGTGCCGGGTGGGTCGTCAGCCGACCGACGCGGGAACGCGCGCCAGCCACAGCGACGGCTGCTCCAGCTCCACCGCGGTGGGCAGCGCGTCGGGCCCGCTCCACGCGAGCGCCAGCGCCTGCGGGCCGCCTGCCTCGACGACCGCGTCGCAGAAGCGCCTGCCGGTCTCGTACTGGCGCAGCTTCAGCTCCAGGCCCAGCAGCCGCTCGAGCACCCGCCACGGCAGGCCGCGGTTCTCGCGGCGGTGGTTCATCGCCGCGCGCAGCCGCGGCAGCGACGGCAGCACGTCCGCGCCGATCGCGTCCATCACGTGCTCGGCGTGCCCCTCGATCAGCGACATCGCCGCCTGCATGCGCTCGACCAGCTGCCAGCGATCCTCGCCCAGCGTCAGGCGCAGCAGCTCGCCGCGCCGCGCGCGCTCGACCATCTCCCGCAGCTCGCCCACATCCGGCAGCTTCGGCATGCTCGGCGTCCAGCCCCCGCGCCTGCCGTTCGCGCCGTTGCCCGCGCCGTCCATGGATGAGCCTCCGTCGCCGGCGCCGCCGGCGATCGTCACCTGCAAACCCTCGATCAGCTCCGTCAGAATCCCGCCCAGGTAGTCGCGCAGCCACGGCGCGCCGGCGAACTGCACCGCGTGGGTGATCTCGTGGATGCTCACCCACAGCACCAGCTCGTCGCGATCCACGCCCAGCGCGCGCGCCGCCTGCGAAAGGTTCGGCGCCAGCAGCAGCAGCCGCGGCGACACCGACGCATCGAGCAGCGCCAGGTCGTATTGACCGAGCACGCGCTGTGACAGCATGCCCGTGAGCGCGCCCACCTGCACGCCCATCAGCAGCCCCGACACCGACCGCAGCGGGCCCGCAAACAGGCCCTTGCCGTCGGCCAGCGGCTCCGTGATGGGCGCCAGCAGCGGACGCATCGAGCGCAGGTTCGCCGCGATCCAGCCCGGACGGTCGACCAGCTCCAGGGACGGCAGCTCCGCCGCCGAGCTCAGGCCGCTGTATGCGCCGACCCTGCCCGCGAACTCGCGCGTCAACGGCTCCACCGACGCCGAGCGCACGCCCCCGAACGGCGGCGAGCCCGCAACCAGCTCGCCGACGCGCTGCGCGGTGCCCCAATCGATCACGTCCACACACAGAGCGTAGCCGGGCGTGCGAGCCCCGCCCGCGTATTCTTGAGGGCTGTGTCCGGCTCCAGAATCGCGATTGCGCCGCCGGACGGCACGCAGGGCGAGTTCCTCAAGCGCGCCGAGGTACGCGACCTGCTCGCCTGGCTGCGGCTGCTCGTCGACCCCACCGACGCCGCCGCGGTCGTGCGCGCGCTGTCGCGGCCGCCCATCGAGCTGCGCCAGGTCGAGCTCGCGCGCGTGATCCAGGTCGCGCGGCGGCGCAAGCTCGATCTCGTGCCCGGCCTCGTCGCCGCCACCGAGTCCCCGCAGGTGCCGCCGGAGGCGCGCGAACGCATCCAGCGCTTCGTCGAGCTGCACCGCGCCGCGGCGGCCGAGCTCGACACCGTCGCGCCCGACGTGCTCGTCGGGCGGCTGATCCAGCGTCTGGGCCTGCGCGGACGACCGCTGCTCACGCCCGATGACGCCGCCCAGCAGCGCGCCAGCCTGCAGTCGCTGCATGCGCTCGCCGTCGCCTTCGCGCGCGAGCACGCGCGGCGCCAGCACACGCGAGCTCGCTCGGCACCTCGCCACCGTCGTGATCGAGCCGGTCGACGAGCAGCCCATCGACGCGTTGCACGCCACCTTCCAGCTGCTGCGCGAGGAGGTGCTCGAGGGCGTAACGCGCATCGGCGGGCGGCTGGGCGAGCTGCGCCTGGACACCGACCTCGACATCTCCCACGGCGTCGTGCGCTACCTCGAGCTGCTCAAGCTGTCCGCGCTGATGCAGCGCCCCGACGGGCAGGACCTCGCGGACGCGCTCGCAGACGTCAACGCCCGCCTGCTCGCGGCCGCCACGCCGCTGCAGCGCGAGATCCTCCAGACCTCCGCGCTCGACGAGACGCTGCTCGCGGCCGACGGTCCGGGTGGGGCGGGTACCGACGCCAGTGTGGGCGCCCGCGCGCGGGCCAGGCGGTCGCGCCGCGCGAGCAGCACTCGCTCGACCCGTTCCTGCCGCGCAAGGGCATCGGCCTCGCGCTGTCGGCCTCCGACATCTACACCTACCGCAGCTGTCCCTTGCGCTACAAGTTCGCCCGCGTCCTGCGCATCCCCACCGAGCAGACGGTGCACCAGCGCTTCGGCATCGTCGTGCACCAGGTGCTCGAGCGCTACCACTCCGATGGCGGCCAAACGCTCGCGCAGATGCTCGCGCTGCTGGACACGAGCTGGCGTCGAGCGGGATTTCCCCTCCGGGGACGATGCGGCGACAGCGAGCGCGATCGCGAGCTGTTCGAGAAGGCGCGCTCGGCGCTCACCCGCTACCACGCGCGGCTCGGCGAGGAGCGCTCCCAGCCGGTGTGGTTCGAGCGGCAGTTCGACTTCCGGCTCGGGCCGCACCACCTGCGCGGGCGCGTCGACCGGGTGGATCGCATCGACCCGGCGGATCGCGTGGAGCCGGTCGACGGCGCGCAGGCGGCAGCCGAGTACGAGCTGATCGACTACAAGACCTCGCGCCCAAAGAGCGCCGAGCAGCTGCGCGACGACATCCAGCTGTCGCTGTACGCGCTGGCGGCGCGCGAGGAGTGGGGTCTGGAGTCCTCGCGGCAGGCCTACTACTACGTGCTGGACGACCTCAAGGTGCCCGTCGCGCGCGGGCAGCGGGACGCGGAGTGGGTCGAGGGCGTCGTGCTCAGGTCGGAGAGGGGATCCTCGCGCAGGAGTTCGAGCCCACGCCGTCTCGCGCGGCGTGCTCGATCTGCGACTACCGCATCGTGTGCCCGGCCGCCGAGGCGTGATCAGCGGATTCCCTCTGCCGCTGGCACAAGAGCAGCCCTCGCCGAGGCTCAGCCGCTCGTGACGTGTACGGCCAGCAGCTCGCTTATGACTTTGGCGTACGCGGGGTCCACATGTGCGAACCGCGATAGCTGCATCGCCTTGTTGGTGCCCGTGCGTTCGATCAGGTACGCGGGGTCTTCGTGGTGCGGATACCTGGTCCCCAGCCTGGCGCCGATGAGCGGGTCCGCTTCCGCCTGCTCGATGAGGCGCTGATCTTGGAGATCCGCGCGCCAGCGGGCCGCTTCCAGGCCCGGAACCCGCTGCGCGATCGTCTGCAGGAAGCGTTCGCTGGGGGCGTGGCACGTGTCGGTGTAGTTCGGGCCCATCGCTTCGAGCGTCTGATACAGATACTCGACGTACTGCCAAAGCCTGTTCTGCTCTCCCGCCGCGAGCGCAGCCACCTGCTGGTGGACCACCACCGCCTTGGGTTCGGTGCCTTCTTCGATCGCGCGGAGCTCGATCCGCAGACGGCCCGAGCGCACCCATCGGCGGATGATCGGCACCAGCGGGCCCAGCGTGATTTCCCTCGACGCGGGGCAGATCACGTCGCTGAAGAACTGCAGCGTCACCGGAGCCGCAGGGCTGCCCAGGAACGCTCCGGATTGAGGGATGCCGCCAAGCAGGCGGTCGATCGCGCGCGTCGCTGCCGGCATCGCGCTCGCGGAAGCCGCTTCGGTGCGCGCCGCCGTCCGGGCCTCAGCCGCCAGTTCTGCGGCTGCCGCCGAGGTGGTGGTGGCCGCTGCTGCCGGCGACCGCGATGAGCCGCTGCCGCAGCCCGTCGCGGTGAGCGCGATCGCGACGACGAGGGGCGCGAGGACGATCGCGGCACGTGCGCGCCGCGGCTCATGCGGCGCATCGCGCTCCGCCCGCTCTCGCGCGCTGCGGTCTTTGCACTTGTCTGGCATCGCTGTCACGGGCTCCGCGCGCCAGGCGGCAGCGGCCACGGCTCGAGATCTGCGCGCCGGTGCCCCCTGAGCTGCCAGCACCGTACCGGTCTGCGGGCGATGCTCGGGCGATTTCCGCGTCGCACGCATGCATCTGACGGCGCAGAGACGCTTTTTGACGCCATCCCGCGAGCATCCGTGCGGAGATATGTCTCTGACTGCCGGCGCGGCGTTCGCCTGCGCCGCTACTTGCCCTCCCGCCCGCGCTGGCGCAGGAAGCGCTGGAATTCGCGCGCCAGGATGTCGCCCGAGGGCACGTCCTCGGGAGCGTCTGCTCCTCGCTGTCGGCCGCCTGCTCGAGCCGTTCGACGAACGCCTGGATGTCGGGGTCGCTCTGCACCGCCAGCCCGACCTGTCGCTCGTAGTCGGCGGCCGCGGACTCGAGCTCGGACACGTCGACGGACACGCCGATCAGGACTTCGACCGGCGCAGCAGCGCCAGCGCCGCCTTCGGGTTGGTGGCGGCCGCGACGTAGTGCGGCACCGCCGCCCACAGGCTCGCCGCGGGCAGCCCGGCCTGCGCGCAGGCGGTGTGCAGCACGCCGACGATGCCCGTCGGGCCCTCGTAGCGGAGGCCTGGAGGCCGAGGCGCTCGAGCAGCGCCGGCGTCGGAGGCGTGGCCGCTCATCGCCACCGGGCGCGTGTGCGGCACGTCGCCGAGCAGCGCGCCGAGCGACACGACGACCTGCACGCCGAGCGCCTCGGCGAGGTCGACGATGTGCGGCGCTGAACGCGCGCCAGCGCATCGACGGCTCGACGCCCTGCACGAGCACGAGGTCGCGCGGCGCGCGCGGCGCGCGCGCTTCGAAGATCTCGACCGTCGGCCACGTGATCTCGCGCCGCCGCCCTCGGCTCCTCGCCATCGGCGAAGCGGATGCACGGGCGGTTGGCCTGGAAGTCGTAGAACTCCTCCGAGTCGATCCGCGCGAAGCGCCGCGCGTCGAGCGCGGAGGCGAGGAACGAGACGGCGCTGGAGGCCGCGTCGCCGGCGTCGTTCCAGCCCTGGAACGCGCACACCATCGCCGGGGCCCTGAGGCCGTCCGGACGGCGGTCCCAGATCAGCGGCTGCATCCGAACCACCGTACATCATGGGCCGATGCCCGCCGCCACGCGCGCCCACCGCAGATCCGTCCGCCGAACGCGCAGACGGTCGCGACGCTGCGCGGCGACGAGGAGGTCGACGGCGGTGTTCGCGTGCACGCGCAAGGAGCGCCAGATCTCGCGCGCGGGCACGCCGTACCTGACGCTCGAGCTGCGCGACAGCACCGGCGCGATCCTCGGCGCGCGCGTTCCGCGACGCCGACGTGCTCGCCGGGCGCTTCGAGCGCGGCGAGCTGGTGCGCGTGCGCGGGCGCGTGCAGCGCTTCCGCGACGAGCTGCAGATCGAGCTCGCGACGATCGCGCGCGCCGAGGGCGACGACGCGCGACCCGGCGCGCTTCCTGCCGAGCGCCTACCGCGACCTCGACGAGCTCGAAGGCTTCCTCGAGCACCTCGTGCGCGAGGTCTACGACCCCGCGCTGAAGGCGCTGCTCGACGCGCTGCTCGGCGACGCGCGCGCTGCGCGCGGAGATGCGCCTCGCGCCGTGCTCGCTGCCGGGCGCTCCGCGGCGCCGGCGCGGGCGGCTCGGGCGCGGCCGCGCGCGGGCCGCGCGCGCCGGCGGGCCACCACGCGTATCTCGGCGGCCTGCTCGAGCACACGGTCGCCGTGGCGACGATGGCGCTCGAGCTGTGCACGCTGCACCCGCGCCTGGACCGCGACCTGCTGCTGCGCCGCCGCGATCGTCCACGACCTCGGCAAGACGCGCGAGTTCACCTACGGCGCCGAGATCGAGCGCAGCCGCGAGGGCGCGCTGCTCGGGCACGTCGAGCTCGGCCTGCGCGTGATCGCCGCGCACGTCCCCGCGTCGCTCGACGGCGAGCGCCGGCTGGCGCTCGAGCACTGCGTGATGCTGCACCACGGCGCCGACAGCGCCTCCGGGCAGCGCTTCGCCTCGCCGAGGCGCTGGCGCTGTACCGGCTGAACGCGCTCGACGCGCAGGTCAAGGGCGCGCTCGAGCACGGGTCAAGCGGTGGCCTGAGGCGGCGGGCATGCCGATAGAAGACTGTCGATCGGGTCGAGTCTGCGCCGCGCCAATGCCGATATGAGCTGTCCGATGGGCGACAGCGCGCCGACCGCCGGCTGACCGTCGACGCCGTCGAGCGGCGCGACGACGCCGCAGCGCTGCGACCGAGCAGGACGCAGAAGGGCCTGTACCCGCCGAAGCACCCGGGCCGCTCGCACGCGGATGATCGGCGAGGTCGTCGTCGATCTCGGCTTCGCCGACCGCGGAGACCGTCGAGGAGGCCGTGGCGGCCGCGCGCGCGCAGGGCCGGCCGACGGGCCTCGTGCTCGTCGAGCGCGGCATCCTGCGCCACGACCAGCTCGCGCGCGTGGTCGCCGAGCGCTTCGGCCTGGACTTCGTCGACCTGCGCCGTCTACGACCTCGACATGGGCGCCGTCAACCTGGTCGGCGTCGCAGGCGGCCAAGCGCTACCAGGCGGTGCCGGTCGGCTTCACCGACGACGGCGCGCTGCTGCTGGCGATGGCCAACCCGACGAACGTCCTGACGATCGACGACGTCGGCATGATGACCGGCCGGCGGATCCGGCCGGCGGCGGCCTCGGTCGAGGACCTCAACCTGCTGCTCGCGCGCCTGGCGCGCATGGACGAGTCGATCGAGGACATCGTCGACGAGGAGGCCGACGACGAGGGCGAACAGACCTGTCGGTCGACGAGGCCGACAGCGACGCGCCGATCATCAAGCTCGTGCACTCGATCGTCGCGCAGGCGGTCCAGCAGGGCGCCTCCGACATCCACGTCAACCCCGAGGAGGGCGACACGCGCGTGCTGTTCCGCGTCGACGGCGTGCTGGCGCCGGCGGCGACCGTCAAGCGCAAGATGGCGATGGGCGTCGTGTCGCGCATCAAGATCATGGCCGACCTCGACATCTCCGAGCGGCGCGTGCCGCAGGACGGGCGCTTCGCGCTGACGGTCGACGGGCGGCGCGTCGACATCCGCGTGGTGACGCTGCCGCTGGTCAACGGCGAGGGCGTCGTGATGCGCATCCTCGACAAGGGCGCGGGCGTCGGTCGACGGCCTGGAGTCGCTCGGCATGCAGGCCGACGAGCTCGAGCGCTTCTCGCGCGCGATCCACCGGCCCAACGGCGCCGTGCTCGTCACCGGCCCGACCGGCTCGGGCAAGTCGACGACCCTGTACGCGGCGCTGCACGCGCTCAACGACGGCGAGCGCAGCATCCTCACGATCGAGGACCCCGTCGAGCAGCGGATCGCGGGCATCAAGCAGATGCAGATCGCGCCCAAGGCGGGCGTCACGTTCGACGTCGGGCCTGCGCTCGATGCTGCGCGCCGACCCCGACGTGATCATGGTCGGCGAGATCCGCGACCGCGAGACCGCGCACATCGCCATCGAGGCGGCGCTGACCGGCCACCTCGTGCTCTCGACGCTGCACACGCGCGACGCGCCCGAGCGCGCTCGGGCGGCTGATCGACATGGGCATCGAGCCGTTCCTCGTCTCCTCCGCCGTCGACTGCATCGTCGCGCAGCGCCTCGTGCGGATGCTCTGCAAGCACTGCAAGCGCCCGCAGAACGTCTCCGAGCCCGTGCTGGCCGAACACGGCCTCGCGGGCGCCGAGCCGTATGAGCCGGTCGGCTGCTCGCGCTGCGCCGGCTCCGGCTACCGCGGCCGCGTCGGCTGTACGAGGTGATGAGCGTGAGCGAGCCGATCCGCGCGCTGATCCTCGAGCGCGCCTCCGTCGACGACATGGTCGCGGTCGCCACGCGGGAAGGCATGCGGCGCCTGCGCGACGACGGCCTGCAGAAGGTCCGCGAGGGCCTGACCTCGATCGCCGAGGTCGAACGCATGACCACCAGCCTGCTGTAGCGCGGCCTGTCACAGTGGATGCGGCGGCTCAGGCGGCTGTCGAAAGACCAAGCTGGCTGGGTGGAAATGTCGCCTCGCGTAGGCCTAAAAAGATGCTTTACGTCGGTCCGACGTCATGCTGCATTTATGCGCATCACCCGGCCCGGGGAGGCGGCGGCGCCGCGCGTGTGGCGCGACGCCCGACTCGCGTATACACATATAGCGCCTATTTAGTAGACTGGCTGTATGGGTACAACCATCAGGGTGAGCCAGCCCACACACGATCGCTTCGCCAAGCTCGCGCAGGGCCACCGGCCGTCCCATGAGCCAGCTTGTCGATGAGGCCGCCGATGCGCTCGAGCGGCGCGTGTTCTTCGACCAGCTCTCCTCCCGGTACGAGGACCTGCGCGCTAACCCCGACGCGTGGAGCCAGATCGAGGACGAGCGCACCCTCGAGGCCGGCGCTCTGCGCGATCGATCGTCGTGACACCTCGCCGCGGCGAGGTGTGGCTGGTCGACTTCGGTGATCCTGTAGGGCGCGAGCAGTCCGGCAGGCGTCCGGCGGTCGTCGTCTCGGCGGATCTGCTCAACGACAGCCGTGCCGGCGTCGTCATCGTGGTACCGATCACGACCACCTATCGCGGTCTGCCATCCCACGTGGAGCTCGACCACGAGAGCTCGGGGCTCGATGAGGTGAGCTACGCGAAGTGCGAGGACGTCAAGTCCGTGTCCGAGCAGCGCCTCATCGGCCGGCTCGGCGCGGCGGGCGACGAGGCCATGTTCCTCCTCGCCCGCGCGCTTCGCTTCCTTCTGGATCTCTGAGTCGAGACCTACCGGGTGTGCGCGGCCTTCTTGCCTTTCTTGCCCTTCTTCCCGTGCTTGCCGGACTTCTTGTGGCTGACGACCGGGCTTGGGGTTGAAGCGGTTGTAGCCCGAGTACGCATCCGGCCGGCAGCCCGCCGGGCGACCGAGGTCGAACGGACCGGAGATCGCCTGCGTGACGGCGCCTTTTTCGAGGTATGCGTAGGTGACGGTCAACAGCGGATCGACGCGCGGCTCGGCGCACAGCTTCGTGCCGATCGAGAACTGACCCGTGATCGTCTCGTATCCCTGCTTGGCTGGGCCCACGCAGTTGGCCGCGAAGCCCGGGAATTCGCCGGAGCACGAGAACGTGTCGGGTAGCGGCTTGCTGGTCGCGTTGGACTTCAACGACGGCTGGCCCTGCACCCCCGTCACCGGGATCTGCGACTGCAGCTGGTAGCCGGTGATCGGGCCGTTGCAGTAGAACGAGTACTGCACCTGCTGTTCTTCGTTGCCCGCTTCCGGTTCGCCGGCGGCGATGCTGCCGATGCAGTTGTAGTTGTTGGGGTTGGGTTCTTCGGCATGGCTGATCGGCCGGGGTCGCGAGCAGCAGGGCGAGCAAAGCCCACGATCGCGGCGAGCCACCATGACGCTTTGCGGTGGGCTGGTTCGGTGAGGTGCAACGGGGGTCTCCGTTCGTTGGTTGATGATGGGTGTGTCATGTGCGTCATCGCCGCAGCAGCTTTTCGAGGCTCTGCTTCGGTGAAGTCGGGTTGAACGTCGTCGACGAGCGCTCGCCCGACCGACGCGAACGGCGAGATCAGCAGCACGCCCGCCGGCGGCTGCGACGGTCAGCGTCGCCGTCGTCGCGCCCGCGGGCAGGCCCGTCGCGGTCGCCGTGCGCGACCGACGCGAACGTGACCACGATCAGCGCCGTTTTCGCGGAACGCCGCCGTCGAGGTGATCGTCGGCACCGTCGCCTTCAGGAATTCGTCGGCCGCCGTCAGCGCGCCGGCTTCCGTCGCGCACGACGCGCCCGCCGCGCCTTCTCCGCACGGCGGCTGCACGATCGTGTCCAGCACCGATCGAAGATCGGCCAGCGGCGAGCTGCCCGCGACCAACGCCGCCTCGCTCGCGAACGCGCCGCCGTCGAGCGCCGACCAGCCGCTCAGCAGCGTGCCCGCGGGAATTGCCTGGGTGTCGATGTAGGGGGCGGCGGTCGGCTGTGCGATGGCGCTGGCGAACGACGTATCGGCGAGCTCGATCAGCCACACGTGCGTCACAGGTGGAAGGGAGCTGGTCTTGGGCTTGCTCGTGGGCGTGGTCGACGTCGGTGTCGTCGTTTCCGATTCCGACGCCGGCGCGGTGCTCGTCGCGGTCGCGGCTTCTTCCACTTGGGCGTGCCTGCGTTTGCGTCGGTGGCGCTTGCGGGCGGGCGTCGCTTCAGCGGTGGCCGCGGCCGACTGCGCTGCCGCGGCCCGCGCCTGTGCCGCCCGTGCCGCCGCGCCCTTGGCCAGCGACGCGAGCAGCAGCGGCAGCGTGGGGTCGGCCTGCGAGGGCGCCGGAGCGGGGCCGATCGCGGCGCCAACGGCCACGCCGATAGCGAGCATCGCCGCCGCCATCACGGCCACCCCCCGGTTTCCCACTTTCCAGACCATTGCCATAAAATAGCTAATGTCGATCAGATCTGTCGAGATCTGGTATGTTCCGCCCTCCAAGTCATCGACTTCCTGTCAACCGAACTCGAAACGGAGCCTCACTTCAATGCATCGAATCCGCCGTCTCTCCGTCGCCCTCACGGTGGCTGGCGTGGTCGGGGTCGCGGCGCCCGCAGCCGCCAACGCGACCGCGCTGATCACGATCAGCGGCGCCACGTCCTCGTACCCGCTCGTGTCTCTGCTCGCGGCAAAGTACGTGAAGCTGCACCCCAAGAAGATCAGGTTCAAGATCACGCAGGGCGGCACCACCGTCGGCCTCAACAACGTCAAAAACGGCAGCGACACGATCGCCGACGTCGCGCAGGAACCAAACGGCAGCGACGCCGGCCTGACGTTCTACCCGATCGCCAAGTACGCGATCTGCGTTGTCACCAACAAGTCCAACACGCTCGGCAACCTCACGCAGAAACAGGTCACGTCGATCTTCACCGGTAAGACCAAGAACTGGAGTGAAGTGCCCGGCGCAACCGCCACCGGCCCGATCACCGTGTTCACCCGTACCGCGGTCGCCGGCGTGCTGACCAGCTTCAAGTCGCTGCTGCTGGAAGGCAAAAGCGTCGTCTCGAGCGCAACCGAAGAGGCCACCGAGGGTCTGATGCGCCAGGAAGTCGAAAGCTCGCCCTCGGGCATCGGGTTCCTGTCCAACTACCAGGCCAACAAAGGCGGGCTCAACTCCGTGCAGTACAACGGCGTCGCCTGCAACCAGACCACCGCCGCCTCCGGCCAGTACGCCGGCGTGGCCGTGTTCTTCGAGGTCACCAAAGGGCCCGCCAGAGGCGCCGCGGCGGCATTCATCAACTGGATCGATCACTCCGGCGCGGCGAAGAAAATCATCGCCAGCCAGTGGGTGCCGATCGCGTAGCGCCTCAGAGGCGATGCTCGAACGGCTCAGAAACCCTGTGGCTTCAACGCCATGATCGAGCGGCTCAAACAGCCGTGGCCGGACCACCGCGCCGAGCGATTGCTCGGCGCGGTGTCCTTGCTCATCGGTGTCGGCGTGGTGGCGATGGCGGTGTTCGTGTTCGCGCGCGCGTGGCCGCTGTTCCAGCACAACGGGCTCAGCTGGGTGCTCGGCGGGGGAGACTTCGAAACGGAGATCAACAACATGACCGCCGCCACGACCAACCCGCCGGCGTCGGTGTATCACCTGCGCGCGTGGCCGCTGATCGCCGGCACGCTGCTCACCACCGGGATGGCGGTCGTGCTCGGCCTCGTCATCGCGGTGCTCTCCTCCGTGTTCATCGTGGAGCTCGCACCCAGGCGTGTGAGCCGCGTGGTGATCCCGATGGTGCGCCTGCTCGCGTCGGTGCCGTCGGTCATCTACGGGCTGATCGGGATCCTCGTGCTCGTGCCGTTCGTCGGCAATCACCTGATCAGCGTCCACGACAAGCAGTCGCTGCAGGGCACCGTGCAGCTGACCGGCGCGGGGCTGGGCGTGACCGTGGTGATCCTCACGGTGATGATCACGCCGATCATGATCGCGCTGATCTGCGAGGCGCTCGCCTCCGTGCCGCCGTCCTGGCGCGAGGGCGCGGTGGCGCTCGGGCTGAACCCGCTGCGCGCCGTTCGCGCCGTGACTTTGAAGGCGATTCGCCCCGCGATCGTCGCCGCCGCCGTGCTCGCCACCGCGCGCGCTCTCGGCGAGGCCGTGATGATCCAGATGGTCTCCGGCGGCAAGGCCTTCATACCCAGGCCCGGCGACGGCTTCAAGGTCCTGTACGAGCCGCTGAAGACGCTCGCGTCGGCGATCGTCGACTATCGCGACGGCGTCAGCTCGCCCGCGCTCGGCGCCGCCGTGTACGGGTTCGCGCTGCTGCTGCTGTTCTCCGCCTTTGCCTTGTCCGTCACCGGCTACCTGGTCAAGCTGCCGCTGCGCAAGTACCAGACGCGGGGATGAGGACGAGTCGATGAACGCATTCGCATCGCAGATCCCACAGGCGGGACCACCGGTCGGGCCGCAGCAAAGCGGCCGTGGCCGGCGCTCCTCGCCCATGAGCTGGCGCTGGGGCGACCGGCTCGTGCTCGCGGCGGCATGGATCGCCGGCATCTCGCTGTGCGTGATCGCCAGCGCGATCGTGGCCTACATGGGCTATCGCGGCATCCAGTACCTGCGTCCCGGTCTGATCTTCAGCCGCCCGCAGGTGAGCGCCGACCAGAGCGGCTCCGGCGGGTTCCTCGACCCGCTGCTGGGAAGCCTGCTGCTGACGGTCATCGGCATCGTGCTCGCGCTGCCGCTCGCGCTCAGCGCGGCGGTGTGGATCGCCGAGTACGGCCAGGGCGGGCGCATCCGGCAGGCTCTCGCGCGCGTGGTCGAGTCGAGCATCGAGGTCGTCGCCGGAACGCCCGACATCGTGATCGCGATCTTCGGCTTCGCCATCTTCCAGCTGTCGCTGCTCGCCCCCTTCTCGTTCACAGCCGAAGGCGGCGGCGTGTTCGGCCGCTCGTTCATCGCCGCCGGCTCGATGATGTCGCTGCTCGCGCTGCCCCCCATCTACGCCGCCACGCGCGACGGCCTGCAGGCCGTGCCGTCGCATCAGCGCGAGGCCGCGTTCGCGCTCGGCAAGACGCGCATCACGACCATCCGGCGGGTGCTCATCCCCAGCGTTCGCTCCAACATCGCCACCGGCGTCACGCTCGGCGTCAGCCGCATCATCGGCTCCACCGCGATCGTGCTGATCCTGCTGGGCAGCACGCTGCGCATCGAAACGCAGGGCTCCGTCCCCGTGATCGGCCTGCTGCGCGGCACCGGCTCCTCGCTCACCACCTTCATCTACGAAAACTCGCCCGCCGGCGAAGGCGCCGCGCCGCAGAAGGCATACGCCGCCGCGTTCGTGCTGCTGATCTTCGTGCTCGCGCTCAACCTGCTCGTCGACCGCATCGGCCGCGCGCAGGCCAGCGCAACGGGGCTCGCGCCGGTGGGGGCGGTCGTATGACGGTGGGCGGCCTTGATCGAGTCTGTACCGATCGCGCCAGGCCTTTTGCATTTCGCCGGAAACGCGCTAATCTCAGTGCTCCGATGATCAAAGTCAAGGCGATGGAGATTGTGGCCGATGAGTCCTGAGGAGATGGTCCTGGACCCCTGGAGCTTCACCGAGGAGCCCGCCGTGCCGCCGGTGCGCACGATCGTGCTCGACCGTCCGCCCGCGCCCGTGCGGCCCGTGCGCGAGCGCGAGGCCGTGCGCCCGGCGTCCGCCACCGCGGGCCCCGAGCGCCTGAGCCTGCGCGACGTCAGCATCTCCTACGCGGGCAAGCCCGCCGTCAAGTCGGTGTCGCTGTCGGTGCACCAGGGCGAGGTGCTGGCGCTGATCGGGCCGTCGGGCTGCGGCAAGACGACGCTGCTGCGCACGCTCAACCGCCTCACCGAGCTGACCGCCAGCGCGTCGCGATCGGGCGAGATCCTGCTCGACGGCGAGGACATCCACGACCTCGTCGACACCACGCTGCGCTCGCGCGTGGCGATGGTTTTCCAGCAGCCCAATCCGTTTCCGATGTCGATCTTCGACAACGTCGCGTTCGCGCTGCGCGAGCAGGGGCGCAAGCGCCCCGGGCGGCGCGAGCTCGAGCCGCAGGTGATCGACGCGCTCACCCGCGCGGGCCTCTACGAGGAGGTGCGCGACGACCTCGACCGGCCCGCGCTGCGCCTGTCCGGCGGCCAGCAGCAGCGGCTGTGCATCGCGCGCGCGATCGCGCCGCGGCCGGAGGTGCTGCTGATGGACGAGCCGTGCAGCGCCCTCGACCCGATCTCCACCGGCGTGATCGAGGAGCTGATCGGCGAACTGCGGCGCGACCTGGCGGTGGTGATCGTCACGCACAACCTCCAGCAGGCGCACAGGGTCGCCGACAAGGTCGCCTTCATGTACCTGGGCGACCTCGTCGAGTACGGCACCGCGCGGGACCTGTTCGAGGACCCGCGCGCCGAGCGCACGCGCGAATACGTCCGCGGAGCGTTTGGATGATGTCGCCGGCGCTCGTGCCCACGCGCGCGGGCAGGGGACCGGTCGCGCGATGACGAACCTCGCACCGGTGCCCTCCGAGAACCAGACCTGCGCCAACTGCTCCGCGCCGCTCGTCGCCGACCAGCGCTACTGCCTCTCCTGCGGGCAGCCAGTGTCGCCCGTGCGGCTCGCGTTCCTGGACGTGCTCGAGACCGAGCGCCAGCCGCAGCCGGCCTCCGGCGCGGTGAGCGCGACGCCCGTCGCGTTCACCCCCTACATGGAGCCCGCCGCCGGCCCCGCGTGGCTGCGCCGCTACGCGCCGCTGTTCGGCGTGCTGTCGGTGCTGCTGCTGGCCCTGATCGTGGGTCTGCTCGTCGGCCACTGGGTCACCCAGAGCAAGGCGCCCGCCACCGCCCAGGTGATCAAAGTCGAAGGCCTGGGCGGTCTCGCCGGCGCCGGCGCCGCGACCCCGACCACGCCGACGACGGGCACCACGCCCGGGTCCACGTCGAGCAAATCCGGCGCGTCGGCCAAGAGCGAAGAAGAAAAGGAACTCGCGGAAGCCAAGGCGGAAGAAAAGGCCGAAGAAAAAACACCCGCCAAAGCGCCCCCCGCAAAAGCGCTCAGCTCCACCAAAATCAGCAAACTCGGCACGACCCACGGCAAGGCGCACGAGAAGGAACTGAACGAACTCAGCACCGCGCCGATCGAAGTCAAATGAGCGCGCCGCGTGCGAACGGCGACCCGGAGGCGGGCGGGATCGTGCTCCCCGCCGGCGGGCTGCCGGTGCCCAGCGGCTCGATGTCCGAGCTGCGCCGCCAGCGCAGCGAGCTGGCCGAGCGCGTCGCCGCGCTCACCTGGGACCTCGGCGGCCTCGCGTACGAGATGGCAATCCGCGACCACTACCGCCTGGACGTGCTCGCCCGCAAAGCATCGGAACTGCAGGAGGTCGACGCCCAGCTCGGTGAGGTGCAGCGACTGCTCGCGACCGCCGAGGCGGGCATCCACGGACAGTGCCGCTCGTGCGGCGCCGTGCACAGCCGTGGCGCCGCCTACTGCTGGCACTGCGGTGCGCCGATCATGCAGGAGGCGCGGCCGGCGGCGCTGCAGGGCGATCAGCCGGCTTGAGAGCTATCGGCGCGCGATTGTTCGCTTTGGCAGCGGGAGTCTGTGGGGATGGGTCTGGATGTGCCATCGTCGTGGTAGGCTTATACCAATGCATGTATCCATTGATAATGCTGGCCGGGTAGTGGTGCCCAAGCCCATCCGAGACGAGCTTGGGTTCTCGCCAGAGACACCGCTCGAGATCGATGTGGTCGACGGACACCTCGAGATTTACGCGCATCACGCGCCCACTAAGCTCGTTACCGGGCCCCATGGGCCATCCATTGCAGCGACCGGCACGCCGCTCACCGACGAGGACGTACGGAGCACGCTCGAAGCGGTACGCGAGCGCCGGTGAGGAGAGCGGCCGATAGCAGCATCACGGTTGCTGCGCTCCTGGCCGATCATCCGGCACACGAATCCGCGACCGAGGCCCTCGCCGCTTGCGGGGCGACGATCGCGCACGTCGCAGTCGAGACTTACAGCGTTCTCACACGGCTGCCGGCGCCGCATCGCGTCGACGCGGCCACAGCTGCGACGGTGCTCAAAGAACGTACCTCCGCGATTCACGCCACGCTCGACCCGAGCAAATATGCGCAGGCGCCCACTCGGCTTGCCACGGCTGGTGTCAGCGGCGGAGCGACCTACGATGGCCTCATCGCTCTGGTCGCGCTGGAGCACGACCTGGAGCTCTTTACCCGCGACAAGCGAGCCGTGCGCACCTATCGTGCACTCGACGTCACCTACCAACTGCTGGATTGATGGCGAGCCGGCGCGTGTGCTGGGTGAGGTGACGGTCGCGGCTCGTTCGCCCACTGGGGTTCGTGAGGCGCTGACTGCGATCGTGGCCGCGATCGTCCTAACGGCCACGCTCCCCGTGTCAGCCACCGCCAAGACCGCCCGCGCCCACCACGCCGATGTGCCCGGCGAAGAATACGGCTGCCCGATCCTGCCGGCCGAAGACCCGCTCAACCAGGAAATCGCCGACGCGCCCGTCAACCCCCGCTCGGCCAGCTACGTCGCGAGCATCGGGCTGAGCGCGCACCTGCATCCCGACTTCGGAACGAACCGCAGCTACGGCATCCCGTACACGGTCGTCGGACCCAAGCAGCGCAAGGTGCCGGTCAAGTTCACCGAATACCCCTCCGAATCGAACCCAGGCCCGTACCCGGTGCCCGCGAGCGCGCCGGTCGAGGGCGGCGGCGCCAGCGGCCAGGGCGACAAACACGTGCTGGTCGTGCAGGAAGGCAGCTGCAAGCTGTACGAGATGTACGACGCGCATCGCCAGGGCAAGGGCTGGAGCGCATCCAACGGCGCCGTGTTCAACCTGCGCAGCGACGCGCTGCGACCCGAAGGGTGGACCTCCGCGGACGCCGCCGGCCTGCCGATCTTCCCGCTGCTCGTGCGCTACCCCGAGGTCGCAGCAGGGCGCATCGACCACGCGCTGCGCGTCACCGTGCCCGAGACCCAGCGACGGCTACATCCACCCGGCGACCCATTTCGCGTCCAGCAGCTCAGACCCCAACCTGCCGCCGATGGGCCTGCGGCTGCGTCTGAAGGCCGACTACAGCCTCGCCGGCTTCCACGGCGAGTCGCTGATCGTGCTCGAAGCGCTCAAGCGCTACGGGCTGATCGTCGCCGACAACGGCTCTCCGTGGTACATCACCGGCGCGCCCAACTCGCACTGGAACGACGAAGACCTCGAACAGATCAAGCAGGTCCCGGGGTCGGCGTTCGAAGCCGTCGACAGCGGCCCGATTCTGCGCCGCTAGCCGCCGGAGAAACCCCACCTTGATCAATCCAATCGCAGCATCACTACGAACACCCGTTCGTAGTTTCGTCCTATGGCGCCGGTAGGGTTGCTGCTGGAGGTGGGTATATCGGCGAGGTGCCGTGAACGCCTGATAAGCGGGAATTCGGGGTCACTCCCCGGATGGAGTTCGAGTCTCCTGCCCACCGCCACCAGCTTGCCTGACCCAGGGAAGCAACAAGTGCCACGATCACGCACTCACGGGTCGTTCCCGTTCGAGTTGCAAGCTCTGGGTCGGCGAGCTTACGCTTACCGCCAACTGCGATAGCCTAGTAGTTGCTTATCAGGCGTTCGAGGGTCGTCCCCTCGCGTCCCGGCCCGTCCATTGAGGCGGGTCGAGTCGTTTAAGACCCAGCCTTTCGCAGATCTCTCCGGCCGCGCATATGCCTACGCGCGGGTTGGGCCGCGCTCAGTGTGCACTACGCCTGCGGCGTCTGCTCGACCGGAGCCTGCGGTACCGCGGGAGCTGCCGCGGCCTGCGTCGGCGCGGGCGCCGGGGCGGCCTGCGTGGCGACGGGCTGGGCAGGCTGCGGCTGCTGCACCGGCTGGGTCAGCGTCGGCGTGCTCTGGCCGCTGATCGAGTCCTTGAACTCGCGCATGCCGGCGCCCACCGAGCGGCCGATCTCCGGCAGCCGCCTAGCGCCGAACACGAGCAGCAGCACGATCAGCAGGAAAGCTATGTGAAGGGGGTTATCAAGTCCCATGTCGGCTCCAGTCTACGCCTTTTCCGTCTCGTCCCCGGCGGCAAGCGCCCGGCGCACCAGCTGCCACGCCACCAGCATGATCAGAGCCGCGAACGCATCCCGCAACAGCGGCCCCGAAAGCGCGTTCGCGAGCGCCACGCCGCCCGCCGCGCCGGCCACCGACAGCAGCCCCAGCAGCAGCGCGTCGCGCGCGGCGCACGTTGCCGTAGCGGTCCTGGCGGTACGTGCCGACGATCGCCACCGGCACGATCGCCAGCAGCGACGTCGCCTCGGCCTGGTGCTGGTCGAGGCCCAGGAACAGCACCAGCCCCGGCACGAACAGCACGCCGCCGCCAACTCCCAAAAGGCCAGCCACGATTCCCGCCGCCAAGCCGATCGCGACCGCGCCGATCACTTGCAGCACCAGCTCCACCGCGCTCGCCACCAGCACCGCCGCGAACAGCAGCGCGATCAGCGCGCGTGTGCAGGCGCTGCTGCAGCCACGTGCCGATCAGCACGCCCAGCATCGCCGGCACCCCCACCAGCGCCGCATCGTCCAGGCGCACGTTGCCGTACAGGCCCTGCACCGCCGCCGCGAAGCCCGCGATGAACACGATCGCCGCCAGCGACGTGGCGGTCGCCTCGCGCTCTTCGTATCCCAGCCACAGGATCAGCAGCGGCACGATCACGCTGCCGCCGCCCACGCCGAACAGGCCGCTGAAAAGGCCCGCAAGCGTGCCGATCGCCATCAGCCGCAGCGTGCGGCTCTGGAGCCGCTCAGCGACCACTTGCACGAGCGGGCGGGCCGGCCACCATTGTTGACGCCATACTAGACATCGTGTCCCCAGCCGCAACGCTAGTTGAGGCGCTCGAGCCGATCCGCTCCGACCCCGACGGCGCGGCGGTGCTGCTCGACATCGACGGCACGCTCGCGCCGATCGTGCGCCACGCCGCCGACGCGCACGTGCCGGAGGCCACGCGCGGCCTGCTGATCGAGATCTCGCGCCGCTACCGCGTCGTCGGCTGCGTCAGCGGCAGGCGCGCCAGCACCGCCCGCCAGATCGTCGCCATCGGCACGATCGCATACGTCGGCAACCACGGCGGCGAGCTGCTGCGCCCCGGAGCCACGAGCCCGGAGGTGGATCCGGAGCTCGCCGCGTGGACCGCGCGCGTGCGCGAGTTCGCCGCGCGCGTGTACACCAGCGAGCTGCAGCGCGTTCGCGTGCGCAGCGAGGACAAGGACGCCATCGCCGCCTTCCACTGGCGCGGCGCGCCCGACGAGCACGCCGCCGAGCAGGCCGTACAGGAGATCGCCCAGCGCGCCGAGCAGGAGGGGTTCGCCGTGCACTGGGGGCGCAAGGTGCTCGAGGTGCGCCCGCCGGTGACGCTCGACAAGGGGCTCGGCATCGCCGCGCTGCTGCGAGGCGGCGGCGTGCGCGCGGCCATGTACGTCGGCGACGACACCACCGACCTCGACGCGTTTCGCGGCCTGCGCTCGCTCGTCGAGTCGCAGCAGCTCGCGTGCGCCGTGTGCGTCGCCGTCGCCTCCGACGAAGCGCCGCCCGGCCTCGCGCTCGAGGCCGATCTGGTCGTCGACGGCACCGGCGGCGTGCGCGAACTGCTCGAGGCGCTGCTGTAGCGCCGTGCGGTTCGTCGACTTCCTCAGGACCACCGTGCTGCTCAGCGCCGGCGCCGCCACCGCCCTCGCCGCCGTCACCGTCGTCGCCGCCAGCTCCCGCTCCGACACGCAGCTCGCCGCCGTCGCCGTCGGCTGGTGGCTCGTGGCCGCCGGCGTCGGCACGCGCATGGGCCGGCGCGCGTATGCCAACCCGCCGATCGCGCGCCTGCTCGCAAGCGCGCAAGGCAAGCAGCACGATGCCCGAGCACCACCCCAGCGCGATCCTCATCAACCGCCTGTGGCCGCTCGTGCTCGTCACGCTGCTGTCCGGCGGGCTCGCGTTCCTCGCGCCGCAGATCCCCGGCATCGCCGCCGGCTTCGCCATCATCTGGGCGCTCGCCTGGCGACATCAGGATGCCGCCGTGGCGGCGATCGAGGAGCGCGACGGCGCCAGCTTCTACGTGCGCCGCACCTCGCCCGTGCGGCCCATGGCGCTCGTGCGCACGCCCGGCTTCAAGGCCGCGCGACCGGAGCGCTTCGACGGTGCCGTCAGCTGAGATGGCGGGCCGGGCGGGCGAGCCGGCCAGACGTGCTGATCGTCTCGCTCGGCTCCACCCAGGGGCTGCGCACCGCCGACCAGGAGCTGCACGACTCGCTCGCCAGGGCCGGCGTGCGCGTCGCGATCGCCCGCGCCGTCGCGCCCGCGCCCACACGCACGCTGATGCTCACCGATCTCGCGTGGGCGCGGGCCGCGCGTGTCGCCGCCATCCGCGCGCTCGAGCGCCAGCCGCAACCGCCGCGCGCGATCGTCTACTCCAGCACCACCGCCGCGCTGCTGTGGCCGCGGCCAGGCGCGATCCGCTTCGACGCCCCGTCGGCCGGCAACCGCCCCGGTCGCCACGGCGTGTGGCAGCGACCGCTCGAGCGACGTCGCCTGCAGCAGGCGTCATTGCTGCTGCCGTGGAGCGACGGCGGTCTCGCCGAGGTGCCTGCCGCCGCGAGCGCGGCCGGTCGCGCGCTCGTGCTACCCGTGCCCGTCGCGGGCCCGAGCTCCGCTGAGGCGGCCGAGCCGCCGCGGGACATCGCCGCGATCACCTACGCCGCCAACCCCGTCAAGAAGGGACTCGGCCGGGTGCTCGCCGCGTGGCGTCACGTGCGCGAGGACAGCGGCAGTCGCGAGGGCGGCGGAGCAGGCGAGCTGGTGGTCGCCGGGGTCGCCGCCGACGAGCTCGAACGGGCCGGCTTCATGCTTCGCGAGGCCGGCGTGCGGGCCGTCGGGCTGCTGGCGCCGGCGGAGTATCGCGCGCTGCTGCGCCGCTCGCGCGTCTTCGTGAGCGCGCCGCAGCGCGAGGACTACGGGATCGCGCAGCTCGAGGCGCTCGCGCACGGCTGCCTGCTCGTCAGCACTCCCGCGCCCGGACCCTACGCTGCGCTGCCGATCGCACGCGCGCTCGACCCACGCCTGGTGAGCGACGATCTCGCCGCTGCGCTGCGCGTCGCGCTCGATGAACCGCTCCAGGACTACCAGCGGGCCGCCCGCGAGGCGCTCGCGCCGTTCACGCACGCGGCCGTCGACCGGCTCGTGGCCGACGAGCTGCTCCCGCGCCTGCTCACCGCTGCGCGCTGATATCCACAGATGCCGCCAGGGGCCGGTAGCTGGGCGTCACGCGCCGACCGTGCCACAGCCCCGTTCGGCGGCCCTGCCGCCAGGCGCGCCCAGCAGGCGGTATACGTCCAGCGCACGGTTGGCGAACACCAGCCGGCTCACCTCAGCGGGCTCCGGCGCTCCTCCGCCGTGGGTCTTATCGACCAGCACGTAGCTCACACCCGTTGCCGCCAGCCTGCGCAGCGCGGCCGGTGATCCGTCCGCCACGGCTTCGGTATTGAGCCTGTAGCGCGCCGGGTACGGTTGCGCCAGGATCGTGCCCAGCGGCGAGTACAGCCAGCTTTCCAGGTACACACGGCGTTCGGCGAAGGCGGAGTAGTAGAAGTACAGCGACGAGGTCGAGTACGCCGACTTGCGGTGGTTGCTCACCGCCAGCACGTCGCACGGGCTCGTGTGCCCGCGCACCCAAAGCAGGCCCGCGTACAGCGGGCTCGTCATGCCGTAGCTCTGACGCGAGTCGGTCGGCGCGATCTGCTCGTGTAGCGCCGTCTTCCACGCTCCCACGCCCGCCAGCGTAATCGGCTTCACCAGGCCCATCACTCCCAGCAGCGGGATGCAGCACGCTGCCGCGCGGCCTGGCCACCATGCGATCGTCGGCGCGAAGTCGCGCGCGTGACGCAGCACCACGAGCACGATCGTGCCCGCCAGTGGCCCGTACGCGAGCACGTACCAGGCGGCGTGCGCCACGCCCGTCAGCGTCGTCACCTGCGCCAGCGCGGCCATCGCCACGCTCCACGCCAGCAGCGCGGCGCTCGCGCGCGCGAGCTCGCGCCGCGTGTGCGCCGGCATGTCGCTCCACAGGCCGACCAGCCCCATCGCCGCCGCCGGCGCCAGCGCGATGTACCCATACACCAGGAACACGCCCTCCACGCCGCCCGGTGCGCCCAGCAGCACGTACCCGAGGGCGCCCACGGTGAACATCGACAGCAGCAGCCCCGCAAGCGGCGGCAGGCGACGCCAATCCCTGATCAGCCACAGCGCCCCCAGCAGCGGCGCGAACAGGATTGCCGCGATCACCGGCGCTCCCGCGATCACCGGCACGATCCACAGGCCCGAGTGCCCGGTCGCCGACTGCAGCGTGCTCTTGACATGCACGAACGTGGCGCCGCTCGTCAGGAAGTCGAACGGGTGAACGCTCAGCGTCGCCGCCATGCCGCCCGTCAGCAGCCCCAAGTACACGACCAGAGCGCCCGCCACGATCACCGCCAGCCCGATCGACAGCAGGCGCGCAGCCTGTCCCGCCAGCGCGCGCCACAGCCAGAACAGCCCCACGCCCGCGATCAGGTCCGCTGCCGCGAACGCCTTCGTCGCAGCGCAGCCCAGGGCGAGGATCGCCAGCATGACCAGCGGCCCCCATGCGCCAGTGCCGCGGTCTCCCTGCTCGCGCTCGCCGAGCAGCCGCGACTGCACCAGCTCCAGCGCGCCCAGGAAGAACGGCACCCCAAACGCGAAGCTGGGGCTCAACGAGAACTGGTTGAAGGGGTCGATGTGGAACAGTTCCGTGTGGGTCGCGTCGAGGTTGACGTCCTCCACCACCAGCGCCAGCACCACCGCCAGCGGGCCGATCCAGCGCGAGCGGCCCAGCGAACGGCCCAGCGACCACAGCTGCAGCGCCGCCACCAACAGCATGATCGTCGGCAGCAGCCGCAGCACGATCGTCGCCAGCGGGACCCCCGTCACCTGGTTGATCGCCGCCATGTGCATGAACACGCCCGTGTAGTAGTGCAGGGGCTGGCCCGCCACCCACGGTTCAGTGATCGGCCAGTGGTGGCGCGCGTCCGCCGCGATCGAGATGTCGAACACGTTGTCCTCGCTGTAGGACACCGAACGGGCATGCGCCGGCAGCGGGTACGGCGCGAAGAAGGTGAACGCCAGCAGCACCAGCGCGGCCGAAAACGCACCCGCCACCACCAGCCAGTCGTAGCCGCCATCCTGCTGTCGCGAATGCGCGCGCCGGCGCTCGAGCGCGCGTGCCGCTCTCCTGTAGGCGACGGGGCCAAGAGCCAGCAGCGCCAGCAGCGGCAGAAACGCGAACGCCGCACGCGCATGCAGGTCCGCCGTCAGCGCGAACGCGCCCAGCTCCAGCGCGTAGCCGCACGGCCAGCCGATCGCCACCGTGCGCAGCAGACCCCCCGGCGCTCGGCTCAACGCCAGATACAGCAGACAGCCGGGAAGCAGCGAGTAGCACGCTTCGAACGCCAAGAAGCGCATCGCCTCCCACGCCGTCACATCCGACAGCAGCCAGCTCAGCGCGATCGTCACCGCCGCCAGGCCGACCGCAAGCCGCCGCCCGCGGCTTCCCGGCAACAGGCTCACCCCGTCCCATGCCCGGCGACGTGGTGTGATGGTTTTCGTCGCGTGCAGGCTTGCCATCGTCACGCCATGGCCCGCGGGCCGCTCAAGATAGCGCGAGTATACGTACGGCCGCGCGCGGCACAATCGGAGATCGCTGAAACTGAAACACGCAGTCATTCACCACCAGCGCGCACCGTCTCTCAGATGTCGCTTTTCCCCTGTAATACGTGTCAATCGCTCACATGGCTAGCGCGTGTGCGGCGGCTCGAAAAACGGAGACAAGCGCTCGAAAACCCGGCCGCCACGCACTCGCGATCAGCTGTTGGGCCCGGTTGCGCGTAAGTTCGCGTTCCCGTCGGCGCCGCCCCCGTGCCTGCCCCGTCAGCTCGAGCGGGCTCCCGATCGACGCCGCGCCCGCAGCTCGCTCCACGGTCGCGTGTTCGCCACCTGCTCGCGCGTCAGCCACGCGCGGCGCGCCGTCGCCACGCCCCAGCGCATGTTCTGGAGCGTCGCCGTTCGGTGCGCATCCGAGTCGATCACGATCCGAACCCCCGCGCGCACCGCGGCGCGCGCGTGGATGTCCGACAGGTCGCGCCTGTCCGGGTTCGCGTTGATCTCCAACATCGTGCCCGTCCGCGCGGCCGCCGCGAACACCGCGTCCAGGTCCACCGCGTACGGCTCGCGCCGCTCGATCAGCCTGCCCGTCGGGTGGCCGATCGCATCCACCAGCGGGTGCTCGATCGCCGCCACCATGCGTTCTGTCATCTTCTGCTCGCCCATGCCGAACGACGTGTGCACGCTCGCGATCACCCAGTCCAGCCGCGCCAGCAGCTCGTCCTCGTAGTCCAGCGAGCCGTCCGGCAGGATGTTCACCTCGCTGCCCGCCAGCAGTTCGATCCCCTCCACGCGCGCGTTCGCCTCGCGCACCAGCTCGATCTGGCGGCGCAGCTGCTCCGGCGAGACGTCGTTGCCGAAGCCGTGGCTCGCCGAGTGGTCCGTGATCGCCAGGTACTCATAGCCCAGCTCGCGCGCCGCCAGCGCCATCTCCTCGATCGTGTTGTGGCCGTCCGAGGCGATCGTGTGGCTGTGCAGGTCGCCGCGGATGTCGCCCAGCTCGATCAGGTGCGGCAGCGTCCCTCCGCGCGCCGCCTGCAGCTCGCCGCGGTCCTCGCGCAGCTCCGGCTCGATGTAGGAGAGGCCCACGCGCTCATAGACCTCGCGCTCCGTCGCGTACGCGGCCGTCCTGCCCGTCTTGTCGTTCAGGATCCTGTACTCCGACACGTGCAGGCCTTCGCGCACCGCCGCCTCGCGCAGCGCCGCGTTGTGCGCGCCCGAGCCCGTGAAGTGCTGCAAAAGGTCGCCCAGCTGCGCCGGCGCAGCGATCCGCAGGTCCACGCCCATGCCCGAATGCGTGCGCGCCTTCGCGCCAGCCCTGCCGGCCGAGCTGACGCGCTCGATCTGCTCCAGCTTCGCCAGGCTCTTCGCAAGCGTCGCCGGGCGCGTCGTCGTCGCGATCAGGTCCACGTCCTTCACCGAATCCGCCTGCCTGCGCGCCGAGCCCGCCAGCTGCACGTGCGTGCCCGCGCCGCCCAGCTCCGCCAGGCCCGCCGCCAGCGCCTCGCCCAGCTCGATCGCGCGCGGCAGCACCACGCGCGGCGAGCCCGCGCCCGCCAGGGCAGCCCCCGCCGGGTTCGCATCCAGCTCCTCGAGCTCCGTCAGCACTGTCTGCTCCAGCTTCGGTCCCAGGCCGCGCACCGTGCGCACGCGCTGCGCAAGCGCCGCCTCGCGCAGCGACTGCAGCGAGTCGATGCCAAGCTCTGAGTGCAGCAGCCGCGCGCGCTTCGCGCCCAACCCCGGCAGCCGCGTCACCGCGACGAGGCCCGGCGGGAACTGTGCCCGCAGCCGCTCCGCCGCCGGGATCGCGCCCGTCTGCGCCAGCGACACGATCTTCTCCTGCAGCGTCTTGCCAATGCCCGGCAGCTCCGTTGCGCGGCCCTCCAGCGCCAGCGCCGCCACCGACACGGACGCCTCGCGCACCGACTTCGCGGCCGTTCGATACGCCAGCACGCGGTGCACGATCGCGCCGTCCAGCTCGTACAGGTCGCCCAGCTCCTCCAGCGCCAGCGCGATCGCAGCGTTCGACAGCTCGGGCACGTCGTCTAGGGTACCCGGGCCAATGTCCGGCGAGCCCTGGCTGATACTCCCCACCTACAACGAGGCCGAGAACGTGCGCGCGATCGTCGCCGCCGCGTCCGACGCGCTCGCCGGCGCCGCGCCCGACGGCTTCAACATCCTCGTCGTCGATGACGGCTCGCCCGACGGCACCGGCCGGCTCGCCGACCAGCTCGCCGAGGAGCACCAGTGGATGCACGTGCTGCACCGCACCCAGAAGAACGGCATCGGGCCCGCATATCTCGCCGGCTTTCGCCACGCGCTCGACCACGGCGCCGGCTACGTCATGGAGATGGACTCCGACTTCTCGCACGACCCCGCCGACCTCGCGCGCCTGCTCGCAGCCGCCAAAGACGGCGCCGACCTCGCGCTCGGCTCGCGCTACGCGCCCGGCGGCGGCGTCACCGACTGGGGCCTGTTGCGGCGCTTCATCAGCCACGGCGGCTCCACGTACGCCCGGCTCGTGCTCGGCCTGCAGGTGCGCGACCTGACCGGCGGCTTCAAGTGCTTCCGCCGCGACGTGCTCGAAGCGATCCACTTCGACAGCGTCCGCTCGCAGGGATACGCCTTCCAGGTCGAGCTCACCTATCGCGCCGTGCAGTCCGGCTTTCGCGTCGTCGAGGTTCCGATCACCTTCCGCGACCGCCAGCACGGCACCAGCAAGATGTCCTGGCGCATCGCCGCCGAGGCCATGTGGCTGGTACCGCTCCTGCGCTTCAGGTAGCCAGCATCCCCGCCGATGGGTGGGAGATGGACGCCTCCGCGTACGCGTTCGCGCACGGCATGCGCCACACCCGCGCCACGCTGCGCGCGTGGCAGCGTACGCCCTTCTCCGTCGCCGGCCGCTGGGCCGCCGGCTCCGGGCTCGCCGCCGCCAGCCTGCTGCTCGCGGTGCTCGCCATCGGCTCGCTCGACCACGGCTACCAGCAGATCGTCACGCTGCAGCCGCCGTTCGCCGTCGGCGGACCCGGCGACGTGCTGCACGTCCTGCGCAGCAACCTGCTCGTGCTCGCGCTGCACGCCATGGCGTGCGTCGCCGGCTTCATCGCTGGCAGCTCGCTGCCGCTGCAGGCCCAGCATCACAGCGGCCTCTCGCGCTGGGTGCACGAGCACGGCGGTCGCATCGCCATCGGCTTCGTCGTCTGCGCCACCGCCTTCTCGCTCAGCGCGCAGGCCTACGTCATCGGCCACAGCCTCGCCGGCGTCGCGCACTTCCTGCGCGTCTCGCCCGCGCTGCTGCTGCTCGGCGTGCTGCCCCACGCCATCCCCGAGCTGATCGCCCTGTTCCTGCCGCTCGCCGCGTGGATCATCGCCAGCCGCAAGGGGGAGTGGGAGCAGCTGCTCGCCGCCACCGTCGTCACCGTCGCCATCGCCGTCCCCGTGCTCGTGCTCGCAGCGCTCATCGAGGTCTACGTCTCCCCGCACCTGTTCACCGCGCTCACGCACATCCACCCGCCGATCGTGCGCAGCAGCGAAGGATGGACCGTCACGGTCCACTGACGCCGTCGCGCTCAGCCTCCAGCACCTGCTCTCGCTCCGCCTTCGCCGCCTGTTCTTCGCGCGTGTCCGCGCGCAGCAGCCACCCCAGAAACAGCGCCGCCGAGCCCACCACCACCGCTATGAACAGCGGTCCGCTGACAGACGCGAGCGGGGGCATCGGCAGAGGATAGCCTCGATGCACGCGGACGCAGGTGCGACAACGCGGGCGTCGATTCGGAGACACCGGGGGATAGCCCCCGGTCGCTCTCGCCGCGCCGCCGTAGCGTCCCAGGAGCCATTGCGTGACCTGCATAGTGCCGGCGGGGCGGCTGCTCGAGCTCGGTGGTGTCGCGAGGGGCACGCCCAGTCGCCTGCGCCACCTGTATGGTTCTGTTCCGACTATCAGGAGAGAGGGGTGGGAGGCCCGTCATGCCCGATGATTCGCCGGCAGAATCCTTATCTGAGCGCAAGCGCATGATCTACGTCCTGGTGACGCTCGTGCTCGTGTTCGCGATGACGGGCGGAGCCTTCGCCGCGTCGCACTACGTGATCACGTCGACCAAGCAGATCAGTCCGGCTGTGCTGAGGTGGTTGAGGGGGGCACGTGGGAAGCAGGGCGCCGATGGCGCGGCCGGTCGCGCCGGCTCCGCGGGCCCGGCCGGAGCCGTCGGTGCGTCCGGACCCGCTGGTCCGGACGGGCCCGGTGGTGGGGAAGGCCCCCCGGGGCCGGAAGGCCCTCCCGGTAAAAACGCCTCCACGTTGCCTCTGCGAACGCTCCCGGCCGGTGCGGTCGAGACGGGCGCCTGGGTCATCTCGACGGGCGGCAGCGATCGCCCGGCGGCTGCGATCTCGTTCACGCTACCGCTGGCCAAGGCGCTCGGCGAAGCGGCGGTGCAGTACGTCGAACCACAGGGCAACGCGACGACCTGCCCGGGCGACGCCGAAGATCCGCAGGCGCGGCCGGGCTATCTGTGTGTCTACCAGGTGGCTACCGCAGGAATCGAACTGGAAGGGGGCCTCGCAAAGGAAGCCAGCATCACGAATCCCAGCGAAGCGTCTTTGACCGGCGTGCCGGGGGCCGCTGCCAGCGGTGCCTTGGTTGATCTCGTGGCCGAACCCGGAGCCAAATCCGTGTACGCCTACGGCACGTGGGCAGTCACCGGGGCGGAAGGCTGACGATGAAGCGCGGTGCGCCCAGCGAGCGGACTTCTAGGACGTCTGTCTACAGGCACGCATCGTCGCCCAGTTTTCGATATGGTTCAAGTAGTTGGGCAGCTAGCCGTGAATCCGCAGTGGCCGACGACTCCATACAAAGCCCCTCTGCCCCGCGCGCCGCGCTCGTTGCGCTGACGCTGCTCACGCTATTCGCGTTGGGCCTGACGCTCGGGGCGCCGCGGGCGTTGGCCGAAGGCGGCAGCCCTCCGGAAACGCCGATCACAGGCCCGGGCAGCGGCGAATGCCCGTCCGCGCCTGTCGCTGAACGGGTGGAGATCTGTGGAACGCTGAACCCTCACACGACCGGCAGGACGAGCTTTCGCTGGGACTACAGCAACGGTCCCAGCTGCCGCGGCGGAGTGGAAACGAACACGTGGGAAACGGTCGAAGGGGAAGCCGTGAAGGAGAGCCTCGAACTGCCGTATCTCCTGCCTGGCACCTACACGTATTGCCTGGTGGCCTGGAACGAATATGGAGAAGCCGTCGGGCAGCCCGTGGCCTTCACCACAGCCGGAGAATGCACGGTGCTGTGGGTGCATTCCGGCGAAGAAGCGCTGGCCGTCCCGGGCTCATCATCGCTTGGCGCACCGCTCGGCTCGCCAAGCACAGAACAAACGATGCTGGGCACGATCCACCTTGAGTGTGGCGGCGTCGTGTATTACCACTTCGAATACCGCCCGACCGCGGGAGCCTGGTCGAGTACCGCGACGCAGGAACTCGCCATCGCCGCGCACCAAGAACCGCAGGTGAGCGCCGACCTGTCTGAACTGGAACCCGGGACCGTCTACCGCTACAGGCTCGTCGCAACCTATGGCCCATATACGGCTGCGGGTGCGGAAGCGCAGTTCACCACGCCGCCCGCCGAACCCGGGCCCGGTACTCAGGGCGACCAGCCGGTGGGGGCGGGCGACTTCGCCGTCACGGCTTCCCCGCCGGCTTCCCCGCCGGCCGTAGTCGATGCGTCGGGCGCGCACGTGGCCGCGGGCGGCCCAAGGTCCACCGCGCTCGCGCAGCTCGTCAGAACGCTCGAGGCCTGCAAGAAGAAGCCGCGCAGCGTGCGCGCATCGTGTCAGCGGCGGGCTCGAAGAAAGTACGCGGTAGCGGCACGTCGGCGGCCACTCGGAGCCCGCGCGCACCAGGCCCGACAAAGAGCCAAGCCGTCCTAGTCGCGACCGCAGCGACAGTCGGTCCGTAACCAATCGCCTTTCGAAGGGGGAACTGATGGCAGGTCGTCTGCTAGCCAAGGGGAGCGCGCCGCGTGGTCTGTCCTGCTCAGCTGCGTGTATCGCGGCGGCGTTCCTGTGCGCTTCGCCATCGCCAGCGGGTGCAGCAGGATCAGCGGGTGTTGGCAGCCCCGATGAAAGCGCCGTCGCCGTCGGGGCCAGGGCGCTCGACTACTCCCTGACTCCGTCCACGAGCGAACCCTACGCGGTCTGCGCCCCGCCCAAGCCCGGGTATGCCGCGTGCGCGTCGATCGCGATCCCGCCAGGCGTCGGTCCGCGGGCGTCCGCGGGCGCGCTGCCCGCGACCGGACTGGAAGGTGTCGTCCCGGGCTATGAAGGCGGCGGCGAAGAAAAAGGGTGGGCTCCGAAAGAACTGCGCGAAGCCTACGGGATCCCCGAAGCGGGCGGCTCGGGTCAAACCGTCGCGATCGTCGATGCCTGGGACGACCCACACGCCAACGCCGACCTGAAAACCTATCGGGAAAAGTACAAACTTAACCCCGCTTGCACCGAAGAAAACAAATGCTTCAAGAAGGTCAACCAAAAAGGCGAAGCCGGTAACTACCCCAAACCGGAAAGCAAAGCGGAAGAAGAACTGCAGAGCAAATGGGACGTGGAGATCTCACTCGATGTCGACATGGTGTCCGCCGTGTGCCCCGAATGCCACATCCTGCTGGTGGAGGCGAACAGCGAAGAACTGGGCAACCTGTACGCGGCCGAGAAAGAGGCCGCCGAACCGGCGCTCGGAGCCACTGAGATCAGCAACAGCTGGTATGGCCAAGAGAACGCGGAAGAGACTTCCGACGACACGTACTTCAACCATCCTGCGATACCGATCACGGCTGCTGCTGGCGACTACGGCTACGACAAATGCTTCGAAGGCGCGGGCCTCTGCTATCCCGCGGCATCGCGCTATGTCATCTCCGTAGGCGGCACGCAGCTCAAGAAAGCCGAAAAAACGGCGGAAAGGCCCCGCGGGTGGGAAGAGACCGTGTGGGACGACAGCGGTGGCGGCTGCAGCGCATACGAGTCGAAGCGCACTTGGCAGACAGACTGGGGCTGCAGCAAACGGACGGACAACGACGTTGCGGCGGTAGCCAGCCCCGACTCGCCGGTATCCCTGTATGACAGCGGGTGGCGGCTGGAGGGCGGCACGAGCGTGGCCACGCCGATCATCGCCGCGATCGAGGCTCACGCGAGCAAAGAAGCACGGGAAGAGGGCGCTGAAGCGTTCTATCGTCACGCGCTGTTCGAAGTGACCCTCGGTGACAGCGGGCTGTGCGGCGACAGCTATCTCTGCACGGCCGAGGAAGGCTACGATGGCCCCACGGGCTGGGGTACGCCGGACCTCCCGCTGGAAGCGGCCGTCGGCTTCCACGCCGTGACCGGCGAACCCACCGCCGTCACCAAAACGGAAGCCAAGCTGAACGGCTATGTGGATCCGGAAGGCAAAGAAACGACCTACCGCTTCGAATATGGGCCGACAACGTCCTACGGCAAATCCAGCGAAGGCGCCGCGGGGGCGGGCACCACGTGGAAGTCTCTCGGCTCGAGCCTGTCCGGTCTCGAACAGGACAGGCTCTACCACTACCGGATTCTCGCTACCAACAGCTCAGGAACCGTCTACGGCCAGGACCGCACGTTCGCCACGGTCCCCTGGGCGACCCAGAGCACGCCAAAACCGACCGAAACCACCGAAGAAAGATATGGCGGCTATCTCTACGGAACGTCCTGCTCCTCGCAGACCGCGTGCACCGCCGTCGGCTATTACATAAACAGCTCCGGTACCAAGGTTGCGCTCGGGGAGCGGTGGAACGGCACCGAATGGTCGGTGCAGTCGGCACTCAACCCGACCGGCGCCAAAGAAAGCAAGCTGCGGAGCGTGTCGTGTACGTCGGCGACCATCTGCGTTGCGGTTGGCAGCTACTACACGAAAACGACGGGCGGGATCCCGGAACGGATGACGCTCGCGGAGCGCTGGAACGGCACCGAATGGTCGATCCAATCCACGCCGAATCCCGTCGGTGCCAAATACAGCGAAGTTCGACTGCAGAGCGTGTCGTGCACGTCGTCCAGCGCGTGCACCGCGGTGGGCAGCTACTACAGCAAAGAAACGGAAGGGATCCCCGAAGGCCTGACCACTCTCGCCGAGCGCTGGAATGGCACAGAATGGGCGATCCAGTCGACGCCGACTCTCACAGGCGCGAAACAGAGCGAACTCCAGGGCGTCTCGTGCGCGTCCACCGAAGCCTGCGTCGCCGTCGGCGGCGCCACGGTCACCGCCGGCAAAGTCGGACTCTCAGAGCGCTGGAACGGAAAAGAATGGTCGAGCACGGAAATCGCCGCCGTCGCAGATCTGGAAGGCGTCTCGTGCACGACGAGTGAAGCGTGCACCGCCGTCAAGGGCTTGGCTGCGGAGCGCTGGAATGGCAAAGAATGGACCCTGCAGTCGCTGCCGAATCCGATTGGCGCGAGAGAAAGCGATCGCTATGGATCGAGCGGGGTGAATGCGGTCTCATGCTCCGCAGCTGCCCAGTGTGTCGCCGTCGGAAGCCTGAACAGGGAAGGCGAAGAAACGGGCATGGCGGAGGTCTGGAACGGCACCGAATGGGCAGCCCAAGGAGTGCCCCGGCCCGCCAGCGCAGTGCTGTACGGGGTGTCGTGCGCCGCCTCGACCGCCTGCATCGCCGTCGGCTCCGCCTACGGATACGAATACAAAGGCTCTGACCACACGGTCACCCTCGCCGAGAGCGCGACCCTGCCCTCGATCGCGCGGCCGGTCGTGGAAACCAAGCCGGCGACGGCTGTCGGTGAAACGGGTGCGACGCTGAACGGTGCGGTGAACCCGGAAGGCGTAGAAACGAAATATTACTTCCAATACGGCACAACCGAAGCCTACGGCAAAACGACCTCAGAAGTGAGCGCCGGGTTCTACAGGAGCAATCTGGCGGTCAGCCAGACGGTCACCGGTCTGCTCGCCGATACGACCTATCACTACCGGATCGTCGCGACCAACGCGCTTGGCACCGCCGACGGTCCCGATCAGGTGCTCACGACATTCGGCAGCTGGTCCTCCAAATCGGTTGCCGGCCCAGCGGGATCGAAAGACACGTATCTAACCGGCGTGTCGTGCCTGTCGGCGACCGTGTGCACGGCCGTTGGCTCGTATATCAGCGGCACTGGTACCGAATACACTCTTGCGGAGAGATGGAACGGGACTGAATGGACGGTCCAGACGCCGGCCAACCCCGCGGAAGCGGCCGCCAGCTGGCTGACCGGAGTCTCATGCGTGTCAACCACCGAATGCATAGCCGTCGGGACCTACGAAAACGGCTCGGGCAGCTACGACGGGCTCGCGGAGCGCTGGAACGGCACCTCGTGGGCGATCCAGGCCGCGCCCAAAGAAGGCGCGCCCAGCGAACTGGACGGCGTGTCCTGCGGGTCATCCACCTCCTGCAGCGCCATCAGCTCCGCCGGCGCCGCCGAGCACTGGAACGGCACCGCATGGGCGGTCCAGAGCGTGCCCGATCCCTCAGGCGCCAAATGGATCGAACTCAGGGGCGTCTCCTGCTCGTCATCAACCGCCTGCACGGCTGTCGGACGCTATGAAGGCACCTCCTTTCCCGCCGAGCCGCAGACGCTTGCGGAGCGCTGGAACGGGACCAGCTGGACGGTGCAGTCCACTCCCAACCCCAGCGAAACGGGCTCGAGCAACCTACTCGGCGTGTCGTGCTTCTCCTCCACGTCGTGTACGGCCGTCGGGTGGACACTCGGCGCCACGCGCATGCTGGTGGATCAGTGGAATGGCACAGAATGGGTGATCCAGTCGACTCCCAAACCCAACGAAGGCGCGCTGGAAGCGGCGTCATGCCTGTCGGCCAGCGCCTGTGTCGCCGTCGGCACCAATGGCTTGACGCGGGCGGAGCGTTGGAGCGGGGTGGAATGGCTGATCCAGTCGACGCCCCTCGTGACCGAATACACGCCCGTGCCCAGCGTGTCATGTCCAACGGTCACGTTCTGCCTGGCGTTCGCGCACTCATCGGGGTCGTCCACGCCGTCTGCGCTGATCTACAACTGACGGCGCCGTCGCGAAGCCGGCGGGAGGGCGGTGTCTGCTCTAGGTGCGTTGCCCGCGGCACTCGAGACTATGTCAACACTCTGCCCGCCGGGCTGACTCGGGCGTTGCCGACGCTGGTGGAGTCGCGCCCGTGTTGCTGAAGTCGATCAATGTGGCAGAGGCAAGCATCTAGAATTGCCGAGGCGAGCATGGTCGAAACGAAGCCAACACCTCCTAAGCGTCCAAAAGCGCGCCAGAAGGATCTCGACAAGCTCGTCAAAAAGGCATGGGAAGCGGGGTGGCGCTGTGAGCTGCGCAAGAGCAACTACATCCTGTGCTACCCGCCCGGCGAAGACCAAGGGCCGGTGGTCGTCAAGTGCACTCCCAGCGAAGGTCGCTATCTAAAGAATCTGCGTGCGGCGTTCGAGCGAGCCGGACTGGAACTCTAGGCCGGTACCAGGTCACGCGGGTCGGCGGAGCGCGTCGCGGTGTCCGTGTCGAACCGTCTGGGCACCACCGCTTCGATGGCTCCGACGACGGCCGCTACGCGTTGGTGCACGCTGGCCTTCGTCTCGTTCTCGACCGTGAAGAGGATCTCAACGGTCAGTGGCTCGTACAGGCATCTGATCGCAGCTCCCGGAGCGGCCTCCGCCGCGTGCTGGTCAATGACCTGCTGCACCACGATCGCCCAGTCGGCCAGCTCGTCGCGTGAACAGCCGCCAAACTCCAGCCGGAGCGCAACGCATGTCTCCTGCGGGGTGAGATTGTCCATCCCCTCGCTATCGGTTCGCCGGGACGTCGCCATAAGTCCTGTTCTCGCTAACGCGCGAATATCCGTGTCCCGCTCCACCGTTACCTGGGTGGTAGGACGGTAGGGTGGTAGAGGCTAGATGGTATCAGCCGGCGGGCCTTGTGCGAATCGCTACAAAGAGCGTCTCGCCTCGGCGTCCCGCGTACGCGACGTGCGCCGGACAGGCTCCTTCATTTTGTATAGTGATGGGTAACGCGACCAAGGAGATCACGATGGCAGGCACCCTCACGCAGATCACAGACACCAACTTCGACGCCGAGGTGCTCGAGGCCGAGGGCCCCGTGCTCGTCGACTTCTGGGCTCCCTGGTGTGGCCCCTGCCGCGTCGTCGCGCCCGTGCTCGAGGAGATCGCATCCGAGCGCCCCGAGCTGCGCATCGTCAAGCTCGACATCGACGAGAACCCGCAGACCGCCGCGCGCTTCCAGGTGCTGTCCATCCCCACGATGATCCTGTTCAAGGGCGGCCAGCCCGTCAAGACGGTGATCGGCGCGTACCCCAAGAAGAAGCTCGAGCAGGAGCTGGAGCCCGCGCTCGCCGCGGCGTAGGGCGGGAGCCGCCCGCGGATCAGCCTGAGCGCGCGCGGCTCAGGCTGATGCTCAGCGGCAGGCCGTCGATCTCCGTCTGCTCCGTGTAGTCCATCGAGCTGCTCTCCTGCGCCGCCGCGCCGCCCAGGTCGAGCGCCACCGCTAGCGTCTCGCCTGCCACGTAGCCCTCGTGGGTGGCAGCCGCGTCCAGCAGCTCCGGCGCGCCGTGCAGAGCCAGCTCGATCCGGTCCTCCACCTGCAGCCCAGCGGTCTTGCGCGCGTTCTGCACGGCGTGCACCAGCTCGCGCGCGCGGCCCTCACGGCGCAGATCGTCGTCGATCGCCAGGTCCAGCGCTACCGCATGCGCGCCCTCGCGCTCCACGCTGTAGCCCTCCGGCGCGCGCATGCTCAGCAGCACGTCCTCCGCCGCCAGCGTGTGCTCGCGGTCTCCAACCGAAATGCCGATCACGCCGCCGTCGCGCAGCGCCGCCGCCACGCGCGCCGGGTCGAGCGCCGCCATCGCCTTCGCCGCCAGCGGCATGTCGCTGCCGAACTGCGGCCCCAGCGTGCGGTAGTTCGGCTTGAGTTCGTAGCTGCCCAGCTCGTCCGCCGCCGCCACGAAGCGCACCGAGCGCACGTTCAGCTCCTCGCGCACCACATCCGCCAGGCGTTCGATCGCCTCGCGCTCGCCGCCGTCCGCCACCACCACCGCCTCGCCCAGCGGCTGGCGCACCTTGATCTTCGCCTGCCCGCGCGCCCCCAGCCCCAGTCGCACCGTCTCGCGCGCCAGCGCCATTGCCCGCTCCAGCTCCTCGTCGCGCGGTCCCAGCTCCGCGCCGGTCGGGAAGTCGCACAGGTGCACGCTCGCCAGCTCCCCGTCCAGGTTGTCGTACAGCTCGTCCGCGATGAACGGGCAGAACGGCGCCAGCAGCCTCGCGACCGTCACCAGACATGTGCGCAGCGTCGCGAACGCCGCCGCGTCGCCGTCCCAGAAGCGCCTGCGCGAACGGCGCACGTACCAGTTCGACAGCTCGTCCACCAGGCCCGCGATCGCGCGGCCCGCGGTCGTCGCGTCGTAGGAGTCCAGGCGCTCCGTCACCAGTTCCGCCGTCGCCGCCGTGCGCGACAGCGCCCAGCGGTCCAGGTCCGCGTCCGCGCTCGTGGGCGTCGCTCCGTTCGACGCCGCCCGCGGCTGCCGCCCGGGCTCGCCGCCCTTGCCTGACGCCGCGCCCGCCGGCGCCTCGCGCAGCTCCTGCGCCGACGCGTGCGCGTACAGCACGTAGAAGTAGTACGTCGACCACAGCTGCTTCAAGAACAGGCGCACGCCCTCGCCGATCGTCTCCGCCGAGAAGCGGTAGCCGTCCCATGGCTGCTTCGACGTGAAGAAGTACCAACGAAATGCGTCCGCGCCATACTCGTCCAGCACCTGCCACGGCTCCACCGTGTTGCCTTTCGACTTCGACATCTTCTGGCCGTCCTCGTCCAGGATCAGGCCCAGGCACACCACGTTGCGGTACGGCGCCAAGCTTGCCGTGTCCGCGTCCGGCGGCGTCGTCAGCGCCGCCACCGCCAGCAGCGAGTAGAACCAGCCGCGCGTCTGGTCCTGCGCCTCGCAGATGAAGTCCGCCGGGAAGGCCGCCGCGAACGTGTCGCTGTGCTCGAACGGGAAATGGTGCTGCGCGAACGGCATCGCGCCCGAGTCGAACCACACGTCGATCACCTCCGGCACGCGCGTCATGGGCTCCCCGCAGGTACCTGAGTCGTTCGCGCCCCCGCCGCCCTCCGCCGGATGCGGGCAGGCGAACGACACCTCGTCCACGTATGGGCGGTGATGGTCGTCCAGCGTCGCGCCCGAGCGCTCCGCCAGCTCCCCGAACGAGCCCACCACGTGCACGTGCCCGCCCGCGCAGCGCCACACCGGCAGGGGAGTGCCCCAGTAGCGCTCGCGCGACAGCGCCCAGTCCACGTTGTTCTTCAGCCAGTCGCCAAAGCGCCCGTGCTTCACGTGCGGCGGGTGCCAGTTCACCGTCTCGTTCGCCGCCAGCAGCTCCTCGCGCAGCCTTGACGTCGCTATGTACCACGACGGTTTCGCGTAGTACAGCAGCGGCGTGCCACAGCGCCAGCAGTGCGGGTAGGAGTGCTCGTAGTCCTGCACGCGCAGCAGCAGGCCGCGCGTCTCGATGTCCTCGATCAGCTCCTTCGTCAGCGCCGGGTCCTTGACAAAGCGGCCCTCGTAGGAGTTGCCGTCGCGGTCGAGCACTCGCCGGTCGTAGGTGCCGTCCGGCCTCACCGGGTTGTACAGCGTGCCCGGCTGCGTCGGGTCGAACGGCACCTGATCTGAGGCCGCCGCCACGCGGTAGTCGTCCTCGCCGAAAGCCGGCGCCAGGTGCACGATGCCCGTGCCATCCTCCGTCGTCACGAACGCGTCCGCCACGATCGGAAAGCCGCCCGGCTCGCGGTCGTTCAGCGTGAACACCGGTCCCCGGTAGTAGCCGTAGCGCTCCACCAGCTCCGCGCCCGTGAAGCGATCCAGCACCTGCGCCTGCTCGCCCAGCACCGGCTGCACGCGCGCGTCCGCGAGCACGAAAGTCTCGTCGTCCACCCGCGCCCGCGCGTAGACCGCGGTCGGCGACACCGCCACCGCCACGTTCCCGGGCAGCGTCCACGGCGTCGTCGTCCACACCAGCAGGCGATCCTCGCCGCCGCGTGCTCCGGATGGTGTATTCACCACCGGCAGCTTCAGGAACACGCTCGGGTCCACCACGTCGCGGTAGCCCAGCGCCACCTCGTGCGACGACAGCGTCGTCTCGCAGCGCGGGCAGTACGGCACCACCTTGCGGCCCTCGTACAGCAGCCCGCGCGCGTCGATCCGCTGCAGCGCCCACCACACCGACTCGATGTACGTCTCATCCAGCGTGCGGTACGCGTGCTCCAAGTCGATCCAGAAGCCGATCCGCTCCGTCAGCCGGTTCCAGTCCTCCAGGAACGTGAACACCGACTCGCGGCACTTCGCGTTGAAGCGCGCGATGCCGTACTCCTCGATCTCGGCCTTGTGGTGGATGCCCAGCTCTTGTTCCACGGCGATCTCCACCGGCAGGCCGTGGCAGTCCCAGCCGCCCTTGCGCTCCACCCGATAGCCGCGCATCGTCTGAAAGCGCGGGTAGACGTCCTTGAACACGCGCGACAGCACGTGATGGGAGCCCGGCGGGCCGTTAGCCGTCGGTGGGCCCTCATAGAACACCCACTGCTTCGCGCCCTCGCGCCTGCGCAGCGACTCCGCGAACACGTCGCGCTCGCGCCAGCGCTCCAGCACCTCCAGCTCCAGCGCCGGCAGACGCTGCTGCGGATCGACCGTGCGGGCCGGGATCAGTGGATGTCGAGCCGGGATCGCCACGCGCGGCTCATTCTAGGTGCGGCGTCACGCCGCAGTCGACTTGCCGTCGCAGGCCATGGGAGACACCGAACGCCAACTGGCGCGCCGCTCGGGCCGTCGGCGCGCGGCGTTCGCGATACAGCCTGCAGGGCAGCGGCGAGCTGGGATAACTTGTGTATCGTCGCTGCGATGGGGCGTCTGCCGTGAACTCGACGGAGCGTACCGTCGGCTTGGTCGGTCGCGGATCGCGCGTGCTCGCACAGGAGCCGGCAACGCTCGACGTGCCCACAGACTTAACCGGGGCGTCCAGCGGTCAAGCCGAGCAGCGCCAGCCCGCCGGCGAGCCTCAGCGCAAGCGCCTGCTGAGCATCGTCATCCCCGCGTACAACGAGCAGGACAACATCCGCCGGGTCTACGGACGTCTCCTCGAGGCGCTCGCGGGGCTGGAGCTGGAGTGGGAGCTCATCTTCAGCGTCGATCCCTGCTCGGACCGCACCGAGGAGCTCATCCTGCAGCTCTGCGACGAGGATTCGCGGGTGAAGATGCTGCGTTTCTCCCGCAGGTTCGGTCAGCCCATGGCCACCATCGCGGGGCTCCACGCAGCCAGCGGCGACGCGACCGTCGTCGTCGACTGCGACCTGCAGGATCCGCCCGAGCTGATCCCCGAGCTGGTCGAGCGTTGGCTCGAGGGATACGACGTCGTGTACGCGCAGCGGCGCACGCGGGCCGGCGAGACGCTGCCCAAGCGGATCGTCTCCGCCGTCGGCTACAAGGTCATCAGGCGCATCGCCGACGTCGACATCCCGCCCAACACCGGCGACTTCCGACTCATGAGCCGGCGCGTCGTCGACAATGTGGTCTCCCTCAAGGAGGGGCACGGCTTCCTTCGGGGGCTCGTCGGACTCGTCGGGTTCCGCCAGGCCAGCGTGCCCTACGACCGCGATCCGCGAGCGTCCGGCACCAGCAAGTACAACCGCTTCCTCGGCTCGCTGCTCATCGGGCTAAACGGCATCGTCGGCTTCTCCCGCTACCCGCTCCAGCTGATCTCGCTCGCAGGCATGGCGCTCTCGGGGCTCGCCTTCACGCTTGCGCTCGCCTATCTCGCCCTCAAGCTCTACGGCCTCTCGTTCCCAGTCGGCAACCCCACGATCGTGATCGTCACCTCGTTCTTCAGCGGCATCCAGCTGCTATCGCTCGGCGTCATCGGCGAGTACGTCGGGCGCATCTACGACGAAACACGCGATCGCCCCAAGTACATCGTCGAGTCTCGCCACGGGTGGGACACCGGCGAGTGACGCAACCCAGCGGCCACGCCGTCACCTACCTCGACGCCGCCGCCCAGCTGGCGCGGTCGATCGACCCCGAGCAGCTGGATGCCATGGCCGCCGGTCTCGCCGCCGTGCGCGAGCGCCACGGGCGGCTGTTCATCCTCGGCGTCGGCGGCGGCGCCGGCCACGCCTCGCACGCCGTCAACGACTTCCGCAAGCTCTGCGCCCTGGAGAGCTACGCCCCCACCGACAACGTCTCCGAGCTCACCGCCCGAACCAACGACGACGGCTGGGAGACCTCCTTCAGCGCGTGGCTCCAGGTCTCGCGCCTGTCCCAGCGGGATGCGCTGCTCGTGTTCTCCGTCGGCGGCGGATCGCGCCAGCACAACGTCTCCGTCAACCTCGTGCGCGCCATGGAGCTCGCACGCGCCGTCGGCGCCTCGCTGTACGGCGTCACCGGAGCGCCCGGCGGCACGCTGGCCGAGCTCGCCGACATCGCCATTCTCGTGCAGCCCCCGCCCGCGCTGCGCACGCCGCTCGTCGAGTCCTTCCAGGCGGTTGTCTGGCATGCGCTCGTGTCGCACCCCGAGCTCGCGGTCAAGCACGGGCGCTGGGAGTCGCTGGCCGCATCCGCCGCGTCGTGAGGGCCGCCGTGTTCCTCGATCGGGACGGCGTTCTCAACGAGCTCGTCGCCGACCCCGTCTCCGGTGCGCCCGAGTCGCCGCTCGCCGTCGAGGACGTTCGCCTCATCCCCCGCGCCGCCGCCGCCGCCGCGCGCCTAGCGCGCGCCGGCTACGTGCTCGTATGCGTATCCAACCAGCCCGCCGCCGCCAAGGGCAAGGTCTCCGTCGCGCGGCTGCACGCCGTGCACCGAAGGGTCACCGAGCTGCTGGCGAGCGACGGCGCAGTGCTCGCGGACTCGCGCCTGTGCCTGCACCACGAGCACGGGGTCGCACCCGGGCTCTCCCGGCCGTGCGCCTGCCGCAAGCCGGCGCCCGGCATGCTGCTCGCCGCCGCCGCCGCGCTGGATCTCGACCTGGCAAGCTCGTGGATGGTTGGAGACGCCGATGTCGATATCGCCGCAGGCAAGGCCGCCGGGTGCAAGACGCTGCTGATCGAACATCCGAGCAGCGTTCACAAGCGTTTCCGACAGGTAAGCCCCGATCTGACCGCCGGCAGCCTCGCTCAAGGTGTCGCTGGCCTCGCGCTGACCCAGATCAGAAACGATCGCGCGCGGGGCGCCACGTTATGGTGAGTTTCCAGGCCAGGCCACCATGCTCGATCAGATCTCGACACGCATCTTCGCGGACGGAGCCAACCTCGACCGCATCCTTGCGCTCGCAGCCGACTTACGCATCGCCGGGTTCACCACCAATCCCACGCTCATGCGCAACGTCGGCCTCACCGACTACGCGCGCTTCGCGCGCGAGCTGCTGGAGCGCGTAACCGCGCACCCGATCTCGTTCGAGGTGTTCGCCGACGAAGTCGATGAAATGCGACGGCAGGCGCGCGCAATCTCCTCGTGGGGCGAGAACGTGTACGTCAAGATTCCCGTCACCTCCACCACCGGCGAGTCGATGGCGCCGCTCGTGCGCCAGCTCTCCGAGGACGGCGTCAAGGTGAACGTAACAGCGCTGTTCACCACGGCTCAGGTCGAGCTCATCACTGCCGCTGTAGCCGACGGCGCGCCATCCTACATCTCCGTCTTCGCGGGGCGCATAGCCGATGCCGGCGTCGATCCGGTGCCGATCATCGCGCGCTCCGTGGAGATCATGGAGGACGCTCCCCGCGCGGAGCTGATCTGGGCCTCGCCGCGTGAGATCCTCAACCTGATCCAGGCCGACCACGTCGGCTGCCACATCATCACCATCACCCACGAGCTGCTCAAGAAGCTCGACGGCCTCGGCAAGAGCCTCGAGCAGTACTCGCTCGAGACCGTCCGCATGTTTCACGATGACGCGCTCGCCGCGGGCTTCACTCTGTGAAGCGAACCTGCGTCACGGGCGGTGCCGGGTTCATCGGCAGCAACCTCGTCGATCGCCTGCTCGCTCGAGGCGTCGCGGTAATCGTTCTCGACAACTTCGCCGCCGGTCGACGTGAGTTCCTCGCCGACGCCGCCACCCACCCCCGGTTCGAGCTCGTCGAAGGCGACGTGCTCGACACCGCCGCGCTTGAGCAAGCCGTCACCGGCTGTGACTGGGTCTTCCACCTACAGGCCAACGCCGACGTGCGCCACGGCCTTGAGCACCCCAATCGAGATCTCGAGCAGAACACCATCGCCACCGCCAACGTGCTCGAGGCCATGCATGCGCAAGGGGTGCGCCAGATCGTGTTCTCCTCCACCGGCTCGGTGTACGGCGAGCCGCGCGTCTTTCCCACCCCCGAGGACTGCCCGTTTCCCGTCCAGACCTCACTGTACGCCGCGTCCAAGCTCGCCGGCGAGGCGCTGATCGCCGCCTACGCCGCCGGATTCGGCTTCACCGGCGTGATCTGCCGCCTCGTCTCGATCCTCGGCGAGCGCTACACGCACGGGCACGTGTTCGACTTCTACGCTGCGCTCAAGCGCGACCCCACGCGCCTGCGCGTGCTCGGCGACGGACGCCAGCAGAAGTCCTACCTGTACGTCCAGGACTGCGTCGACGCGATCCTCACCGCGGTCGAGCGGCACCAGTCGGACGCGCAACCGGCCGCCCACATCTACAACCTCGGCACCGACGAAACGCTCGTCGTCGATCAGTCCGTCGCGATCATCGCCGAGCACCTGTCGCTCACGCCCCGAATCGAGCACACCGGCGGGCGCCGCGGCTGGGTCGGCGACAGCCCGCTCATCCGCCTCGACACAGCGCGCATACGCAGCCTCGACTGGCGGCCGCAGCTCACCATCGAGCAGGCGCTGCGGCGCACGCTCGAGTGGTTCGACTGCAACCCTTACGCCTTGGCGCGAGCACGCGCCGCCGCCCGCGCTCGTCGGCCCGGAGCGGGTGCCGTGAGCGTCATCTTCAGCCGCGCGCCGCTGCGCATCTCGCTCGGCGGCGGCGGCACCGACCTCCCCTCCTACTACACCCGGCACGGCGGCTTCATCGTCTCCGGGGCGATCGACAAGTATGCCTACATGCTCACCCACACCACCTTCCAGCGCCGCTATCGCATGAAGTACACCGAGCTGGAGGAGGTCGAGGAGGTCAGCCAGATCCGCCACCCGATCCTGCGCGAGAGCCTGCTGCGCCACTGGTGCGGCAACCCGCTGGAGATCGCCTCCGTCGCCGACGTGCCCGCCGGCACCGGCATGGGCTCCTCGGGCGCGTACACGGTATGTCTGCTCAAGGGTCTCGCCCGCGCGCGGCGCACCGCCATCACGCCCGCGCAGCTCGCCGAGTCCGCGTGCCGCATCGAGATGGAGGTGCTCGGCGAGCCCGTCGGCAAGCAGGACCCCTACGTCGCGGCGCACGGCGGCATCTGCGCCTACACGTTCCAGCCCGATGGCACCGTCGAGGTCGACTCGCTCGAGCTCGATCACACCACCCTCAGGCGCATGCGCGACCAGTTGCTGCTGTTCTACACCGGCGAGGCGCGCGCCGCCTCGCACATCCTCGCCGACCAGGACACGCGCTCCAAGGCCGGCGACGCGCAGATGCTCGAGAACCTGCACTGCACCAAGCAGCTCGGCCTGCGCAGCCGCGAGCTGCTCGTCGGCGGCAGGCTCGAGGAGTACGCCGAGCTGATGCACGAGCACTGGGAACACAAGCGCCGCCGCTCCCCCGGCATGAGCGACGAGCGCATCGACGGCCTGTACGCGCTCGCGCGGCGCAACGGCGTCATCGGCGGCAAGCTCGTCGGCGCCGGCGGCGGAGGCTTTCTGCTCCTCTACACGAGCCGGCCCGAGGACACCAGGCGCGCGATGGCCGCCATGAACGCCCCTGAGCTCGCGTTCGACTTCGAGTTCAACGGCGCCTACGCCAGCGAGTACACGTGAGCAGGCGCGGGCTCAGCGTGGGCGTGATCGGCTGCGGGCGCATCGGCGTCAAGCGCGCCGGCGCGCTCGCGCCGCAGGACGTCCTCGTCGGCTGCTGCGATGTGGACCCCGCCGCCGCCCAGCGACTCGCGCACGCGCACGGGGGCACCGCCTGCGCAACCGCGCAGGGGCTGCTCGCGCTCGAGCCCGACGTCGTCGTCGTCGCCACCGTGCACGATCAGCTCGCCGCGCTCGCCGAGCAGGCGCTCACGCACGGTGCGCACCTGCTGCTCGAGAAGCCCGCCGGCGTGTCCACCGCGCAGATCGACCGTCTGATCGAGTGCCAGCGCGCCGCCGGACGCATCGCCAAGGTGGGCTTCAACCACCGCTTCCATCCCGGCATCGCGCGCGCCGTCGCGGAGGTCCACTCCGGACGCCACGGCGAGCTGATGCACCTGCGCGCCCGCTACGGGCACGGCGGGCGCCCCGGCTACGACCGCGAGTGGCGGGTCGAGCCCGCCCGCTCCGGCGGCGGCGAGCTGATCGACCAGGGCATGCACCTGCTCGATCTCAGCAACTGGCTCGCCGGGCCGCTGCCGCTGCACGCCGCGCTGCTTCGAACCCAGTTCTGGGATGCCGCCGTCGAGGACAACGCCGCGCTGCTGCTCGGCGACGCCAGCGTGCGCAGCGGCCCCTGGGCGACGCTGCACGTCAGCTGGACCGAGTGGAAGAACCTGTTCTCGCTGGAGATCTACTGCCGCACCGCCAAGCTCCAGGTGGACGGGCTGGTGGGCTCCTACGGCCAGCAGCGGCTGCGGATCTACCACATGGCGCCGCAGCTCGGACCGCCGACGCTCGAGCAGATCGACTACCCCGACGAGGACCGCTCGTGGACCGCCGAATGGGAGCATCTCGCCGAGGCCGTCGTCGCCGCCGACGGACGCCCGCAGCTCGGCGACCTGCGGGCCGCCCGCTACGCCATGGCGCAGGTCGACGCCGCCTACGCCGCCAGCGCCTACGCCGATCTGCGCCCGCCCCTGCTCGCGCCCGCGGCGGTGCGCTGATGGCGGTCGCCACCGCTGCCGTCGATCGAGCCGGGCCGATCGGCGTTGTCGGCCTGTGGCACCTCGGCTGCGTGACCGCCGCCTGCCTCGCCGACGCCGGCCATCGCGTGATCGGCGTGGACCCCGACCCCGCGGTCGTCCACGGTCTCGACGCCGGCCGCCTTCCCGTGTCCGAGCCCGGGCTCGCGGAGCTGCTGGCACACGCCGCGCCGCGCGTGCGCTTCACCGTGCAGCCGCTTGCGCTCGCGCACGCCGCCCGCGCCTGGGTGACGTTCGACACGCCCGTCCACGATGACGACAGCGCCGACGTCGAGTGGGTCCTCGCGCACGCCGTCGAGCTGCTCGCGCCCCTGCCTGCCGACTCGCTGGTCGTAGTCTCCTCGCAGCTGCCCGTCGGCAGCATCGCCGAGCTGCACCGGCGCTGCCTCGCGCGGCGCAGCGACCGCGGACTGCGCTTCGCGTGCGTGCCCGAGAACCTGCGGCTGGGTCGCGCCATCGAGTCCTTCCGCGCCTGCGACCGGATCGTGGCCGGCGTTCGCAGCGAGCGCGACCGCCGCGAGCTCGCCGAGCTGCTCGCGCCCTTCACCACCGAAGTGCAGTGGATGCGGGTCGAGTCGGCCGAGATGACCAAGCACGCGCTCAACGGATTCCTCGCCACGTCCGTCGCCTTCATCAACCAGGTCGCCGAGATCTGCGAGTCCGTCGGCGCCGACGCCCACGAGGTCGCACGCGGGCTCAAGAGCGAGCAGCGCATCGGACCGCGCGCCTACCTCGGGCCGGGCGACGCGTTCGCCGGCGGCACCCTCGCACGCGACATCGGCTTCCTGCGCCACCTCGCCGAGCGCCGAGGGCTGCCCGCGCACGTGTTTGCGGGCGTCGCCAGTGGCAACGCCGCTCACAGGCACTGGACGCGCCGCAAGCTGCTCGAGCTGCTCGGACACCCCGATCCAGCCGCCGCGGACGCGCTCGCCGGCCGGCGCGTCGCCGTCTGGGGGCTCACCTACAAGCCCGGCACCGACACGCTGCGGCGCTCCAGCGCCATCGAGCTGTGCCGCTGGCTCGTCTCGGTGGGGGCGACCGTGCAGGCCCACGACCCCGCGGTCGGCGCCCTCCCGCCGGATCTCGCGGATGCGGTCCAGCTGTGCTCGAGCCCGCTCGAGGCCGTCGCCGGGGCGGATGTGCTCGTCGTGTGCACCGCCTGGCCGCACTACCTCGAAGTGCCCGCCGAGGAGCTGCTGTCGAAGCTCGCGAGGCCGCACGTCGTCGATCCCGCGGGCGTGCTGGGCAACGCGCTCTTAGCGCATCCGCACGTGGTGCACGTGCGGGTCGGATCGCACGCTCAGCCGCAGCACGCCGCCGACGGGCCCAGGACGGGGGCAGTGGAGGAGTCGCGCCCAGCCACCGCCAGGGCCGCGCCATGAGCGAGCTGCTCGCGGGACGTAGCGCGCTGATCACCGGAGCCAGCCAGGGGCTCGGGCTGGAGATCGCCCGCGCCTACCTCGATGCGGGGGCCGCCGGCGTGTGCATCTGCGGGCGCGACGCCGACGCGCTGCAGGGCGCCGTCGCCGAGCTGCAGCAGCGAGCCAAGCCCGCGCAGCAGGTGCTCGGCCAGGTGGCCGACGTGTCCCGCCCTGAGGACGTCGAGCGACTCGTGCAGCTCGCGATCGGCCGCCTCGGCCCCATCACCGCGCTGGTGTCCAACGCCGGTGTGTACGGTCCCAAGGGCCGCATCGATAAAAATGACTGGGACGAGTGGACGCGGGCCGTCGAGATCAACCTGCTCGGCTCCGTGCTCCCCGCGCGCATGCTCGTCGAGCACTTCGCTCAGCAGGGCTACGGCAAGATCGTTCAGCTCTCTGGCGGAGGCGCCACCGGGCCGCTCCCCGGACTCAGCGCGTACGCGGCATCCAAGGCAGCCGTCGTGCGGTTCGCCGAGACGCTCGCGGAGGAGCTGCGCGAGCATCGAGTCGACGTCAACGCGATCGCGCCCGGGCCGCTGAACACACGCATGCTCGACGAGATCCTCTCCGCGGGGCCGGAGCGGGTGAGCGACGCCTTCTACCAGCGCGCGCTCGAGCAGCAGCGAAGCGGTGGGATCCCGCTGCGAAAAGGCGCCAAGCTCGCCGTGTTCCTCGGCTCCGCCGCCAGCGACCGCATCACCGGCAAGCTGCTCAGCGCCGTATGGGACCCCTGGTCGGAGCTGCCCGCGCGCATAGCCGAGCTCGACTCCGACGTGTACACGCTGAGGCGCATCATCCCGCGCGATCGCGGCCTGGACTGGGGAGAGGTCTGACGTGCCCGCCGCGGCGCCGCCGCCCGTGTGCATTCTCGCGGGCGGCCGCGGCACACGCCTGGGCGAGCTCGCCCGCGACGTTCCCAAGCCGCTGCTCGAGCTCGCCGGCGAGCCGTTCCTCGTCCACCAGCTGCGACTCCTCGCCGAACACGGCGTGTGCGAGGCGATCATCTGCGTCGGGCACCGAGCGGAGCAGATCGAAGCGCGGATCGGACACGCCTGCTGCGGCGTGCGCGTCGCCTACAGCCGCGACGGCTCCGGGCTGGACGGAACGCTCGGAGCGATCAGGTGCGCGCTGGCGCTGCTGCCTGAGCGCTTCCTCGTGCTCTACGGGGACACCTACCTGCGCGTCGACTACCAGGCCGCCAACCGCGCCTGGCGCGACAGCGGCCTACCGGCGCTGATGACGGTGCTGCGCAACGAAGGACGCTGGGACGTCTCCAACGCTCGCTACCGGCACGGGCGGGTGTTGGCCTACGACAAGCACGCGCCCACCGCCACCATGAGCTGGATCGACTACGGGCTCGGAGGGCTCACCGCCGAAGCGCTCGACCGCGTCGTCGGGTCCGAGCGCGACCTCGCCGCGCTGTACCGAGCCCTCGCGCAGCGCGGCGAGCTGTGCGGCTATCTCGCCACCGAGCGATTCTACGAGATCGGCACGCCCGCCGCCCTTGCGGAGACAGGGGCTTTCCTCCGTACACGTGCGTCTGAGCGGCTCACCGGCCACGTGTAAGGGCACATGCGATCGCGAGTTGGAAACGAAACAGACAGGCGTTTACGCGTAATCTCGCGGTGTCCCATCGGCCGATGGTGAAAACGCGGTCGGCGCGAATATCGCTGCTAGCTTCCCCTCCATGCAGCTGCCTCGCACCAGCCTGACGACCCGTACCACCTGTCGGGTCTGCGGCTCTCCGGAGCTCGTGCCGGTGCTCTCACTCGGCGATCAGTACATCGCCGGCGCGTTCGCGGGACCCGACGGCGAGCAGCCGGTCGCGCGGCGCATTCCCCTCGAACTGGTGCGCTGTGACATGACACGCAACGAGGAGGGATGCGGCCTCGTGCAATTGCGTCACACAGTGCCGGGGGCGATCCTGTACCGCTCGTACTGGTACCGCAGCGGCGTCAACCGCACGATGACGCGCAACCTGCACCAGATCGCCGAGCAGGCCGAGGAGATGGTCGACCTGCACCCCGGCGACCTCGTGATCGACATCGGCTGCAACGACGGCACGCTGCTCGACGGATACCAGGCCGAGAGCCTCAAGTGCCTCGGCTTCGATCCGTCCGACGTCAGCCGCTACGCGGCCGAGAAGGGCTATGAGGTGGTGCGCGACTTCTACTCCTATCAACAGCTGCGTCGCCGCTACGCCGACCGCAAGGCGCGCATCATCACCAGCATTGCGATGTTCTACGACCTCGAGTACCCCGGTGCGTTCGTCGAGCAGGTCGCGCAGGCGCTCGCCGAGGACGGCGTGTGGGTGATCGAGTTGCACTACCTGCCCACGATGCTCGACATGAACCAGTTCGACGCGATCGTCCACGAGCATCTCAAGTACTACTCGCTCGCGGTGATCGAGCGGCTGCTCGCCGAGGCGGGACTCAGCGTCGTGCGCGCCGAGCTCAACGACATCAACGGCGGCTCCGTGCGGCTGTTCATCCGCCACGCCACGCGCTCCGCGCTCGCCGACGAGCACACCGAGACGCTGCAGCGCCTGCGCGTGCGCGAGTTCGAGATGGCACTGGATGCCGCCGAGCCCTACGAGCGCTTCGCCTCCGCCGCCCAGCAGGTCCGCGAGGGCCTCGTCTCGCTGTGCCGCAGGCTCGTCGCCGAAGGCAAGACCATTCACATATACGGCGCCTCCACGAAGGGGAACACGATCCTGCAGTACGCGGGCATCGATGGCACGCTTGTTCCCTACGCCGCCGATCGCAACCCCGACAAGCACGGCTCGGAAACGATCGGCACCAGGATCCCCATCATCAGCGAGGAGCAATCCCGCGAGCTGCAGCCCGACTACTACCTCGCGCTGCCATGGCACTTCATGGATGAGTTCCTCGACCGCGAGAGCGAGTTCCTCGACCGCGGCGGCCAGTTCATCGTGCCGATGCCCGAGGTCAGGCTCGTCTCGCGAGAGAGGTCACTGGCCGCGACCTGAGGCAGTGTCCCATCCCGATGCGCATCGGAATCCTCAGCACGTGGAACACCCGCTGCGGCATCTCGGAGTACTCCCGCCATCTCGTCAGCGCGCTGCGCAGGCAGGGCGACGTCGAGGTGACCGTGCTCAGCTCGCGCAACTTCGGCGAGCGCGCCGTCGCGCCCGCCGAGGACTGGGTCGCGCCGGCCTTCGACGTGCAGGTGTGGCACCCCAGGCACAGCTTCGAGCTGGACGTCGAGACGATCCTGGAGCGCGAGCTCGACGTGCTGCACATCCAATACAGCAACCTCTTCTATGACCGCGGCCGCCTCGTCGAGCTGCTGCGCAGCTTTCCCAGGGTGACCGCGCTCACCTATCACGACAAGGTCGTCGGCCTGGGCTTCCCGTATCACCTGCTCGACCTGCTCTACGCGCACCGCGAGGACGTCGGCATCGGTCCACGGCGCCTGATCCCCCAGGGCATCGACCTGCGCCGGCCTGTGGTGAAGACCTTCGGGCTCGGCAAGTCGCGGCTCGACATCATCGCCGCGATCTGCGAGCGCAACGACTGGGACTTCCAGCACAGCTTCGGCGAGAACCGCTGGCTGGGCAGCGAGGAGCTGTTCTTATGGTTGCGCGACTCCGACGCAATCGTGCTCTGGTACGACGAAGACCACCGCTCCGGCGGCAGCGCCGGCGCGCCGCTCGCCATCGGCACGCGCAGGCCCGTGTTCGTCAACGACACCGAGTGGTTCCGCGACCTACCCCAGCGCACATCCAACCTGCGCAAGCTGCACAGCCCTGAGGAGCTCGAGATGGCGCTGCGGGAGACGCTCACCGACCCGTATGCGCAGGAACGCACCTGGGATCGGGTCGCGGACACGCTGCTCGCGGACTTCCGAGAGGCGCTCGCGCGCGAGCCCGCGCGCCTGCCCAGGAGGGGCGACGCGCTGCGAGGCCGCGCCTTCGTGACCCTCGACCACAAGCCCGCGCGACGCGTGCTGCGCCAGGTCAAGTCGCTCGCGGCAGGCGCCTGAGGCGCGACCGCAGGCGGTGCCGCACGAGCTCCTGGATCAGCTCGGCAGGAGCAGCAGGTCGGTGTAAGGCACGGTCGGGTCCGCACCGTTGTCAGCCGCATACCGAACCGCGAGCGTGGCGATGTCCTCCGCCGCAAGCGCAACCGCGGGCATGCGCAGGTCGACGACCGTGCGATAACGCTCGGCGACCAATGTGTGAAAGCGCTCCAGCGCATCGGCCCGACGCAGACCGTAGGGCCAGTACTCGGTCACGACCGGAATGCCGGCCGTCGCGAGCCGCTCGGCGCCGTCGAGGATGTGTCCCTCGTGGCCTTGGGCGTCGATCCACACCAGATCGATGTCATCCAGATCGATCTCTCCGGCGCTGACGAGCGAGTCCAGTCGCCACGCCGTCACCTCCGAGGTGACGCGTGAGCTCTCGTCGTGGAGATCGGGTACCGACGGGTCGGTGACGCGCACCCGATGATCGCCCCAGTTGTCCTGCGAGCGCTCCAGCAGCACCGTTCCGTCGGCATCGGACAACGCCATCTCGTGGATCATCACCCGGTCATGGACCCCGTTCAGGGCAAGGTTCGCGCGAAGAAATCGAACGTTCTCGGGGTCGGGCTCCATCGCGATGACACGCTCGACGCCGTGGTGCAGCAGCAGCGACACGGTCTCCGTGCCGATGTTCGCGCCGATCTCCAGAACGGTCATACCCTCGACCGTTGGTATCCCGGCATGCTCCCGAAGCGCCACGATCATGCTGCGCACGGTCTCCTCGTCGAAGAAGCCGCGAACAAATGTCGGGTAACACACACCGGCGGGCTCGAGCGGGCTCAGGACGTAGCGCACGCCGTCATGCTCGACCCCCACAAACGGGGTCAGCCTGCGGGCGAGCAGAAACACACACGCCCTGAATGCCGCTCGGCGCGCGCCATCCGTGTTGCGCACCACGCGCTCGACGTTTCTCGCGGTCAAGCCGTGCAAACGGAGTTCCGCAAGCATATGGGCGAGCCTACATCAGACCGAACGCGGCGAATCCGACCGCGCGGCGAGGGCCACCCGGCGCTCGAGATCCACGGTCGCGAGGGTGATCCCGCTGGGGTGAAAAGTTCAGACTTGTCTCCAACTCGGCGCGAGGTCGGCTCCAGCACCCGGTGGCGACGCGGCTCGCGGAGCGCGTACTGTCAGTGCCAGCTCGGCCGCCAGTCGAGGCGATAAGACATCGGCTCGCGACGCTTGCTCAGCGGCCTCGCCGGCACTCCCGCGACGATCGCGTAGGGCTCGACGTCCCCTGTCACAACCGCGCCCGCCGCGACCACCGCGCCTTCGCCCACACGCACGCCGGGCATTATCAGCGCGCGCATGCCAACCCAGCATCGCCGCTCGAGGTGAACCGGTGCCAGCTCGGCGGCGAACTCCGGGTCGTTCGGCTTGTGTGTAGCGGTCAGCAGCGCCGCTTCGCGGGACACGCTCACGTCGGACTCCACGCGGATGCCGCTGCGCGCGTCGAGATAGCAGTGCTGGCCGATCGTGCTGCGCGCGCCGATCGTCAATCGATGCCCGATCCACATTTCGACGCCGAGCGCTATCTGCGCGCTGGAGATCTCGTCGAACTTGACTCCAAGCGCCGCGTACGCGCGCATTCTGGCGCTCACCAGGGGAATCCGATTAACGACATGGTTCAGCACGTAGTCAGGATCCGGGATCGCCCCGGAGCGCATGAGGCTGATCAGGATCGCCCTGCCCGTCACCGTGGCTGCAATATACGTCCCGTGTGGCCGCGCGCGAGATGGCCGGTCGCGCCGGTCGCGCCGGTCTACGATGGGCGCCAGTGAGGTTGCGCCTGTATCACCACACCGACGGCGCCCGCGTGGCCTACCGCGAGCTGGGCGCCGGCCCGCCGCTGGCGCTGCTGCACTCCGCGATGCTCTCCCACAAGGAGTGGGAGCCGGCCGTCGAGGGGCTCGCCGACCGCTTCCGGGTGGTGCTCCCCGACCTGCCGCTCCACGGCGACTCCGAGGACCGCCCGCGCCACCCCTACACGCTCGACTGGTTCGCCGAGGTGCTCGGCGGGTTCGCCGCCGAGGTGCTGGGCCCCCGGCCACTGCTCGCCGGTCACGGCGCCGGCGCCGAGGTCCTGCTGCACGCCGTGCTCAGCCGACGCGTTCGGCCCGCGCGGCTCGTGCTCATGCCCAACCGACTGCACGCGCCGCCCGAGCGTGCGCGCCTGCGCGCCGCCTGGCAGCTTGCCGCGCGGCTGGCCGCCGTTCCCGGCCTCGACCGGCTGCTCGCCGCGGGCGCCTGCGTCGTGTTCACGCCCGAGCGCGGCCTGCGCCTCTCCGCCCGCGGCAATCCCGCCGCCGCCGACCTCGTGCGCCACGCCTTCGCCGACGTCCCCGGCAACTCCAGCCTCGCCCGTTCCTGGGCCAGATGCGCGCGCAACTGGCCGCGCGGCGCGCAGACCCAGTTGCTCGACGGCTACCCAAGGCTCGACATGCCCGTGCTGCTGCTGTGGGCCGACCAGGACCGCCTGCACCCGCTCGCGCCCGCCGAAGAGGCGCTCGCGCTGCTGCCCCGCGGCCAGCTGCGCGTGCTCCAGAGCGTCGGCTTCCTCATGGCCTACGACGACCCCGTCGGGCTAGCCCGCGAGCTCACCGCGTTCTGTGGGTAGGGTCGTCGGGTCGGGGGTCCCGGCCGGGGGCGGGGCGGGGCTTGGGTCCGCGCGGCCGCCTCGCGCGGCCGGTAGTTTTAGTCTTCTCTGAAGCGCTGTATAGCCATGGTTATACGGTGGGTGTCGGCGCAGTGTTTGCGCCGGACGGTGCAGCGATGCGCAGGCGTTCGCACACCAGCCCGACCCAAAGCCGACCCAAAGCCGACCCAAAGGAGAGCCGATGCCGGATCAGCAGCTGTGGGGCGGGGAGACCGCCAAGGCCGTCGAGAACTTCCCCATCTCCGGCGAGGCCGTGCCCGCGTCCGTCGTGCACTGGCTCGCGCGCATCAAGGGCGCAGCCGCTGCCGTCAACGGCGAGCTCGGGCTGCTGTCCAAGCGCAGCGCCACGCGCATCGAGAAGGCCGCCGCCGAGATCGCCGCCGGCAAGCACGACCGCCAGTTCCCCATCGACGTCTTCCAGACCGGCTCCGGCACCTCCACCAACATGAACGCCAACGAGGTCATCGCCAAGCTCGCCGGCGAGAGCGTGCACCCCAACGACCACGTCAACATGGGCCAGTCCTCCAACGACGTGTTCCCCTCCGCCGTGCACCTCGCCGCGCTCGACGTCGCCCAGAACGAGCTGCTGCCCGCGCTCAAACAGCTCGAGCGCTCGTTCGCCAGGAAGGCCAGGAGCTTCGACAACGTCGTCAAGGCCGGACGCACGCACCTGATGGACGCCGTCCCCGTTACGCTCGGCCAGGAGTTCGCCGGCTACGCCGCGCAGATGGCGCTCGGCCAGCAGCGCGTGCAGTCGGCGCTCGTGCACGTCGGGCAGATCCCGCTCGGCGGCACCGCCACCGGCACCGGCCTCAACACGCACCCGCGCTTCGCCGAAAAGGTGCGCGCCCGGCTCAAGAAGGAGTCAGGGCTCAAGCAGATCGCGCCGCCGCTCGACCCGTTCGAGGCGCAGGCCAACCGCGACGCGCTCGTCGAGCTCTCCGGTGCGCTCAAGGTCATCGCCGTGTCGCTCACCAAGATCGCAAACGACCTTGCGCTGATGGGCTCCGGCCCCCGCACCGGCATCGGCGAGCTGTTCCTGCCCGAGCTGCAGAAGGGCTCCTCGATCATGCCCGGCAAGGTTAACCCCGTGATCCCCGAGGTCGTGCTGCAGGTATGCGCGCAGGTGATCGGCAACGACACCGCCGTCACCGTTGGCGGCATGCAGGGCCAGTTCGAGCTCAACGTGCGCATTCCGCTGATCGCCCGCAACCTGCTGCAGTCGCTGCAGCTGCTCTCCTCCTCCGCGCGCGCTCTCGCCGAGAAGTGCGTCGACGGCATCCAGGTCAACAAGGCCGGCGTCGCCGCCTCCGCAGGCGGCACGCTCGCCGTCGCCACCGCGCTCAACAGCGCCATCGGCTACGACAAGGGCGCCGCCATCGTCAGCGAGGCCACCGCCTCCGGGCGGCCGCTGCGCGAGGTTGCGCTCGAGGAGGGCGTCGACGCCAAGCTGTACGACCAGACCATCGACCTGCGCAAGATCGCGCGGGGCAACCGCTGATGTGCACACGCGCGCTGTCCCGCCAGTCGCCGCGGGTCAGTCGCCGCGCGCCGATTCGCTAACGGACACGCGGTGCTCGCTGGTCGGCTGGACGTGGAACACGCGACCGCGGAAGAGAACGAAGTTGACGACGGGCACGAAGATGACGGTCAGGACGTAGACCAGCTCCACCGGCAGGCCAAGCGGTCCGGGCAGCTGCGAGGTGGTGAACGCCGTGACGCCGTACTGTGCGGCGCACAGCAGCAGATAGCGAAACGCCTGGTGGTGAATGCTGAGCGCGAACGTCCCGCTCCCGCGCCACACGAATTGACGCTGGAGCGTGAAATGCAGCGCGACGCTCGTTGAGAAGCCGATGATCAACGCCAGCTGGAACGGCAGCTCGAGCCCTTCGTGGAGCACTGTGGTGAGCGACACGTAGACGGTCACTACCGCAGCTCCCGCGAGCACGAAGCGGATCCCCTGGCCGGTCAGGCGTCTGTCGGGAGGACGGATGGCGCGCAGCTGGCTGCGCGTCGCCGAGCCCTCGCCGACCGGTCCGGCCGGCTCGTGCCCGACTTCCGCCTGTCGCATCCAGGCAACGATACCGGCAACCCACTATGAGCCACGCGATGACGCAGTGCTTGTTTCTGTTTATTTGATCTCTCCAAGCTTGCTGGCTAGGCTGCACGGGCCGCATCCAAGGCAGGCAACGAGCCCTGCGGTTCACCCTCGGATCCCGACCCGAAAGTGGCGATGAGCGTACTCGAGCATCCTCGTGTGTATGACCTGATTCAGAGGTTGGGGCGCTGGCATGTCACCGCAAGCCGCCTGCAGAGCGTGCTGCGGGACGCGTCGGGCAAGCTCGTATTCGACGTCGGCGCCGGCACCGGGAACCTCGCTCCGCTGCTCCCCGCCGACGCCGAGTATCTCGCGATCGACGTCGACGCGGCACGCATCCGCAGCCTCGAACGCAAGGTCCCGGGCGCCCGCTGCATCGTCGGCTCGGCACTCGACACCGGGCTCGAGGACGAAGCCGTCGACTGGACTGTGTGCAACGGCCTGGCGCATCATCTCGAGGACGAGGATGTGCCGCGACTGATCGCGGAGCTCGCTCGCGTGACGCGCGAGCGCCTCGTGTTCGTCGAACCGCTGTGGCCCGGCAAACACCTGATCAATGGCGTGCTGTGGAGGTATGACCGCGGCTCTCACCCGCGCCCGGAAAGCACGCTGCTCGCGGCCCTCCGCGCCCATTTCGTCCTCGACCGGGTCGAACGCTTCTGGCCGTCTCAGGAACTGCTGCTGTGTGTCGCGCACCCCGCGAGGCAGCCGGCTGCTCCCAAGCAGGCATGAGCTATGCGCCCGCGGCCGGCCGCTCCGAGTTACTGTTGCGCGTCAGCGCACGCTCCACACTCCTCTGGCTGATCCCGTTCGGGGTCGCCGCCGTCTACCTCGTCCTGTTTCTCACACAGCTCTCGCATCACCTGTGGGTGCTCGAGTGGAACAGCGACTACTCCTCTGGCTTCACCATTCCGACCACCCTCGTCCAGACCGGCACAGGCGGCCACACGGTGCTCGGCACCTCCGGCGCATGGGTACCCCTGTGGTTCGGCCTGCTCACGGCCAAGCTGCCGTTTCACCGCCTGCTGTGGGAGCTGGCGCCCACCGGGCTGTTCTGGTTGACAGCCGCCGCCGTCGGCTGGTCGGTGGCACAGGTCGCCAGTCGCCGTGCAGCGCTGCTCGCGACGCTGCTGATCCTCGTCGCCTCACCGCGGGCGCTGTACTTCTTCATGGCTCCCGTCGCCCACAACGTCGTGTACCCGGGGACCGCGCTCCTCGGCGCCTATCTTCTCTGGCTGGCCAGAGGCCAGTCTCGACCGGCGCTCACCACCTGGGTGGTGAGCGCCGTCGTGGGTATCGTGCTGGGGACCCTCATCGCCTCGGACGAGCTGCTGATCGTGACGGGCGTCGTGCCGTTTGCGATCACGGGCGCGCTCTGCGCGCTGAAATGGGATCGACATGGACGAACCGTCGCGGGCAGCGCGGTCGCGAGCGTGGTGATCGCGGTACCCGTCGCAAAGCTCACCTCCGCGATCATGACCTCCGCCGGCTACGTGATCATCGCGCCGTCAACCCAGCTCGCGCCTCTCTCGTCGCTTCCAGTGCACGCCGAACTCATGTGGGAAGGGCTGCTCGGGCTGATGAACGGATATCTCAGGCGGGCCTCCTCTGACACGCTGGTCAGCGCCCTGGGCAGGCTGTGCGAAATCGCGATGGTGACGGGACTGGTGACGCTGCTCGTGATGGGGGTGCTCGCCACCGCGAGACTCATCGCCGCGTCTGTGCGCCGCAAGCGGCTCAGTGGCGTGCAGTTGCTGCGCGCACTGCTTGTGAGCTTCTGGGCGGGGTCGGCGGGAGCGACGAGCGTCGCATGGGCGCTGAGCATCCGCATCGAATACGTCCACGAATCGTATTACGCGACATTGATCTTCTCGGTCGCGGCCGTGATCGCGCTGCTGGCCGACTCGCGCACGCCCGCGCGATGGCTGGTCGCGGCGGGGGCATCGGTGTTCTTCGCCGCGAGCGCCGTCGGCCTCGCCGACCACTTCTTCGAAAGCTATGTGCTGCCTATTGCCCGCTCCTACCAGACAACGCCGTTCGTGCCCAGGACCGCCTCCTACGAACGCCAGATCCTGGGCTTTGCCAAGGCCCAAGGTGTGAAGGTGGGCTACGCCGGCTATCTCGACGCGCCCTCGCTCGCGTGGAGCTCACACGAACAGTTGCTCGTGAGACCCGTGCAGCTGTGCGACGGGCCGCAGGGTGTGAGCGTGTGCCCGTTCTTCGTTGAGCGGGTCCCGTCCTGGTACACGCCCGCCAAACAGAAGACGTTCCTGCTGGTCGACGCCGACGAACGCTTCCTCACCGAGCGTCCCGAAGACCTCGGTGAACCGACCGCCGCCGCCACCTTCGGTCCCATTCAGATGTACGTGTACCCCTATGACATCGCGGCGCGAATGGCGCCGCCAGCGACCTGATCATTCCGCCGGCAGCGCCCCGAACAGCCGCGCGATGGTCGAGACGACCCCCGGCTTCGCCTGCCCGCCATACGTGAACAGCCCCTTCTGGTTGAGCCCTTCGATCAGCTTCAGCTTCGGCAGCACGTGTTTCACCGAGCCGCCCATGAACGTCGGCGTCAGCGGGTAGTCGCGCAGCACCCAGATCATCATCGCCGTCAGATGCGGGTCCGCCTCGTACACCGCGATGTGCTCCGCCAGCAGCTTCGCCTGATACGCGTAGCTGCCCGGGCTGGGCGGCGGGTTCAGGCCGTTGGATTCCGCGCCGAACTCGCTGATCACCAGCACCTTGCCCGCGAACGTGCGCTCCATCGCCGCCAGCCGTCCGCGCATCTTCGCCGCCAGCTGCGCCGGCGAGTCATGCGGGTAGTCGTACCAGCCCGAGTAGTCCGTCTCCGCGACCGCGTCCACTTCCGAGTAAAGCGCGCCCGCCTGCGTCGGCGGGTGATCGCCCCACACGTCCACCGCCACCATGCGCGTCGGGTCGTGCGCGTGCAGCCAGCGCGTCAGCGTGCGCACGTAGGACACCTCCTGGCTGTCGCGCCCGTTGTTCGCCACCTCGTCCACCAGATTCCACGCGAAGATCGACGGGTGCAGCTCCGCCGCGAGGGCCGCCGTCTTCGCCTGCTGCTCCGCGTCCGCCAGCAGGCGCGGCGTCGTCGAGTACCAGTTCGCCGCGCCTTCCACCGGGCCGATGCCCTGCCACACGAGGATGCCCGCCGCGTCCAGGCGTTCCAGCAGCGCCGGGTCAAGCGGATGCTGCGAGCGCGCCACGTTCGCGTGGATCTGCTGCAGCTCGCTCACGATCCCCGCCTCGTCCGCCGGCGACAGCGCGTCGCCGTGCCCGCGCGCGTCCTCCATGATCGAAGCGCCGTGCAGCTGCAGCTGCGTGCCGTTCAGGTACACGCGGCCGCCGTGCCACGTCAGCTGGCGCAGGCCCACGTTCGCCTCGTAGCTGCTCTCCTGGCCGATCGCAAGCGACAGCGCGTACATGTTCGGCGCGCTCGGCGACCACAGCGACGGCGCCGGCACCTGCGCCGTCGCCGTTGCGCGCGCCGCTTCGCCGTGCGCCAACGCCAGCGGCGCGAAGCCCAGCTTGATCGTCTGGGCGCCATGTGTCAGCGAGCCTTCTGGCGTGATCGTGCGGCTGGGGCCGTAGTTGTGGACCTCCACGCTCACCGTCACGGTTGCGTTCGTCGCCTGCGGCGTGTCCGGCGTGAGCGTCGTTTCGAGCGTCGGTTCTGAGATTTCGCTTTCGCCGACCCGGTGCGCGCTCACCTCGCCGTCCAGGCCGCCCCAGTTGAACCACGTGCGGTGAAAGCCTTCGCGCGCCTGCTGCGCCGGGTCGCGCCAGTCCGTGCGCACCACCACCGTGTGTGTGCCTGCCGCCAGGCGCGCGCGCAGCTCGAACGGCAGGTAGGAGCCCCTGTGCGAGCCCAGCTCGCGGCCGTCCACCCACACGCTCGCCAGGTAATTCGCCGACTGGAAGTCCAGCGCGTACGTGCCCGCCTGCGCCACCTGCAGGCTCGTGCGGTACCACGCCACCGAGCCTTCGTAGTTGCGCGCGCCCGCGTGGCCCGTGTACGGCGCCGCGCTCACCACGTTCGGCAGGCTCACCGCGGCGCCGGAGAAGCCGCCGCGCTGCCAGCCCAGCGCCGCGCCGCGGTCCGACGGATCCTTGCGCAGCGTCCACTGCGTCAGCGGCATCCGCCCGCCCGGACCTTCGAACACCACCGCCTGCAGCGGCGGCGCGAACGAGGGGGCGGCGCCCGCAGCCAGCGCCGCGCAAAACGCCACGCAGGCGAGCAGCATCGCGGATGTGAGCTTGGCGGCGCTTGACATGACTACCTCAACAGCTCGCGGGCGCCGTCAGAGCGGCGGACGCGGATTCGGCTGCGAGCAGCCGTTCTAGCAGCGCCAGCGCCCCCGCCTTGTGCAGCGGCTCGTTCAGGTTGCCGCACTTCGGCGACTGCACGCACGACGGGCAGCCGCTCTTGCACGGGCAGCCCGCGATCAGCCGCCGCGCGTCCTCGCACAGCTCCTCGAAGCGCGCAAACGCCGTGCGCGCGATCCCGATGCCGCCCGGGTGGCCGTCGTAGATGAAGATCGTCGGCACGCCCGTCTGCGCGTGGAAGTTGGTTGACAGGCCGCCGATGTCCCAACGGTCGCACATCGCGATCAGCGGCAGCACCGCTATCTGCGCGTGCTCGGTGGCGTGCAGCGAGCCCAGCAGGATGTCGAGCGGCAGCGCGTCCGCGTCCGGACGAGCGCCGTCGATCGCGGCGCTGACGCCGATCGGCAGCTCGAACCACAGCGCCTGCGTGGAGAAGCTCGTAGGGGGCAGCTCCAGCGCCACGATGTCCACCTGCGCATGATCCGCGAGGCGCCTGCGCTGGTAGGCGAGCACCGTGTCCGTGACGCTGACCTCGCCGAACGACAGCGTCACGCCCAGCGTCTCGCGGCGGTCCAGCAGGCGCACGATGTCCGTGTCGGTGTCCGTCTTGGGCTGCGTGTACCAGTCGCCGTCGAACGGCGCCACCAGCGCGCGGCGGCGCTCCAGGTCCAGTTCGCGCACCTCATACGAGCGCCTCTGGTGCATGTAGATGGCGCCGTCGTGCACCGTCGAGTGCGCGCGCGCTGCCTCCGTGGAGCCCAGCAGCTCGCCCGAGGACACCTCCACGATCGCGAAGCTGTCCGGCGAGGCCGAGCGCAGCGACACCTGCGCCGCCGGGTAGGAGCCGGGGTGGCCGGGGACGTAGGTCGGTGCGACGGCGCCGCGGCGGCGCAGCTCCCCCGTGCTCTCCAGCGCCTCCGCGTGCGCCTCCCAGCGCGGCCCCAGGAACTCCGCGTCGCCGCCCGACAGCGGCCCCTCGTGCGCCGCGCACAGCAGGTGCCCGCGGTAGATCAGCTGGCTCTCGTGGTCGAGGATCGCCGACTCCACAGGGCGCTCCAGGAAGTCCTCCGGGTGGCGGCAGAAGAACTGGTCGAGCGCATCCTCGCCCGCCACGTATACCGCCAGGCCGCGGCCGCGACGCCCCGCGCGCCCCCACATCTGGCGCAGCGACGCCACCGTGCCCGGGAACGTCACCACCACCGCCGCGTCCAGCTCGCCAATGTCGATGCCCAGCTCCAGCGCGTCCGTGGTGATCACCGTGCACAGCTCGCCGCGCACCAGCCGCTGCTCCAGCTCGCGCCGCTGCTGAGGCGTGTAGCCGGCGCGGTAGGGCTCCACCTGCTCCGCCAGCCTGCGCCCGTCAGGGTGCGCGGGGTCGGTGCTCGCGAGGTCGTCCTTGACCAGGCGGCTCAGCACCTCCACGCCCTTGCGCGACTTCATGAAGCAGATCGTGCGCGCGCCCTCGCGCGCCAGCTCCGCCAGCAGCTCCGCCGCCTCGCCCAGCGCCGAGCGGCGCGTGCCCAGCGCCTCGTCCGTCAGCGGCGGGTTCCACACCGCGATGCGACGGCGCGGCGCGGCCGAGCCGTCCTCGTCGATCAGCCGGAAGTCCTCCAGGCCCGTCAGGCGCTTCGCCAGCTCCACCGGGTTGGCGATCGTCGCCGACGTCAGCACGAAGCGCGGCTCCGTGCCGTACGCCGCCGCGATCCGCCGCAGCCTGCGCAGCACATTTGCCACGTGCGATCCGAACACGCCGCGGTACACGTGCGCCTCGTCGATCACCACCACCGCCAGGTTCGCGAACAGCTCCGCCCACGCCGCGTGGTTGGGCAGGATGCCCACGTGCAGCATGTCCGGGTTCGTCAGCACCACGTTGGCCGTGCGCCTGATCTGCGCGCGCGCCTCGCGCGGCGTGTCGCCGTCGTAGATCGCCGGGCGCACGCGCTTGGTCAGCCCGAACGCCGCCAGCGCGCGCGCCTGGTCCTGCGCGAGCGCCTTCGTCGGGTACAGATACAGCGCCCGCGCGCGCGCGTCGCGGCACAGCACGTCCAGCGTGGGCAGGTTGAAGCACAGCGACTTGCCCGACGCCGTGCCCGTCGTCACGATCGTCGGGCCCGCCCACGCCGCGTGCAGCGCCTGCGCCTGGTGGGAGTACAGCCGCTCGATGCCCAGCCGCCCCAGCGCCGCCAGCACGTCCGGATGCAGCTCCGGCGGCGGCTCCACCAGCCGCGCGCCCGCAGCGCGGCGGCTCGCGCCTTCGTTTGCCTCGCGCACCAGCCGCCCGTCCGCGCGTCCCGCGTCCAGCAGCGCGCTCCACGGCTCTATCGTGCGGTCGAGGGCCAAGGACTTGAGATAGTAGACGCGATGTCAGCAGCCGCCGCACAGCGCTGGGCCGAAGCCCGCTCGTTCCACCATTCGCTCTATCCCGCGCGCCGAATCGCCGCCGAGCGCGAGCGCAGCGTGTCCGTGTGCCTGCCCGCGCGCGAGTGCGCGGACAGCGTCGGGCAGATCGTCCGCGAGCTCGTGACGCTGCGGGAGGCGGGAGCGATCGACGAGGTGGTCGTCGTCGACGCTGCCTCCGCCGACGGCACCGCCGCGGTCGCCGAGCGCGCTGGCGCCACCGTGCTCCAGGAGGCCGAGCTGCTGCCCGGGTATGGCCCCGTGCTGGGCAAGGGCGATGCCATGTGGCGGGCGCTGTCTGCACTCGACGGCGAGCTCGTGTGCTTCCTCGACGCCGACACCGAGGCCTTCTCCGCGCACTTCGCCACCGGCCTCATCGGGCCGCTCGTGTGCGAGCCCGGCGTGTCGTTCGTAAAGGCCTTCTACCGCAGGCCGCTCGGCGGGTCCGTTGACGGCGGCGGGCGCGTTGACGGCGGCGGGCGCGTCAACCGCCTGACGGCGCGGCCGGCGCTGGCGCTGTTCTACCCGGAGCTCGCAGGCGTGCGCCAGCCGCTGGCGGGCGAGGTGGCGGCGCGGCGCGAGCTGCTGGAGAGCCTGCCGTTCGTGACCGGCTACGGGGTGGAGATCGGGATGCTGATCGACGTCTGGCGCAAGGTGGGCCTGCAGGGGATGGCGCAGGTCGACCTGGAGGAGCACCGGCACCACCACCAGTCGCTGTCGGCGCTCGCGCCGATGGCTCTGACGGTGCTGGCGACGATCGCTTCGCGCCTCGAACTGGACGAAAGCCTGGAGCCGTGGCCAGAGCGCTTCGGGCTCGTGGATGAGGTCGACCTGGAGCGGCTCGAGGAGTTCGATCCGAAACCGCTCGGGCGTCCACCGCTCGCGGCCCTCGGCTTGGCGCGAACCGTCAAATGAGCGCGCGCTGCCTGTACCTGGACCTCGACAGCACGCTGTTGGGGCGCGGCGCGTCGATGCTGCACGACGGCGAGGGCAACGTCACGATCGACGGCGTGCGCGCGGTGCAGGCGTGCCTGCGCGCGGACGTGGAGGTGGTGTTGATGTCGGGCAGGCGCCGCGCGCAGGTGATGGAGGACGCGCGCCTGCTGGGCCAGTCGTCGTACATCTACGAGGCGGGCGCGTGCGTGGTGCTGGATACCCCATCCGGGGCGCGCGGCACCCCGTTCGGGGCACAAGGCACCCCGTTCGGGGCACAAGGCACCCCGTTCGGGGCACAAGGCACCCCATCCGGGGCACAAGGCACCCCGTTCGGGGCACACAGCGGGGAGGAGCACTGGCTGACGGGCGAGCTGGTGCCGGGCGAGCTGACGATCGCGGAGCAGATCGAGCGCTCGGGCGCGCCGGAGCTGCTGCTGGAGCGCTACCAGGGGCGCCTGGAGTACCACGAGCCGTGGCACCTGGACCGCGAAGTGTCGCACCTGTTCCGCGGCCTGGTGGACGCTGTCGAGGTGGATCGCGTACTGGTGGAGCACGGCCACGAGAACCTGCGGCTGGTGGACAACGGCGTCGTCAACCGGCGCTCCGAGGCGCTCGCGGAGCTGCCGCACGTGCGCGGCTACCACCTGGTGCCCGCGGGCGCGTCCAAGGCCGCGGCCGTGGCCTTGCATCGGCGCGCGCGCGGCTACGCGCGTGAGGAGACGTTCGCCGTGGGCGACTCGCGCGAGGATCTCGCGTGCGCCGCCGAGGTCGACACGATGTGGCTCGTCGCCAACGCGCTCCAGCGCGACCCGTCGATGCGCGAGGCGCTGGCCGCGTACGCAAACGCGCGTGTGTGCGAGGCCGGGCACGGCAAGGGCGTGTACGAGGCGGTCGTCAGCACTTTGATGGGCGCCTCGTCGTAAGAGGCCGGCGAGCCGGCGTGATGCGTCGGCGGTCGGGCGCTCAGATGATGCCTTCGCGCCGCTCCTCCTCGTAGAGGCGCTCGACGATGAATTCCTTGAGCAGCGTCTGGTAGCCCGTGTTGCGCATCGCCGCGAGCGCCTTGAGCCGGGTGAGCGTGAACTGGTCGAAGCGGATCGCGATCGGCGTGGTGCGGCCCGGCCGAACCAGATCCTGCATCTTCAGCGCCTTTTCGCGCCTGGCCTGCTGCTCCAGGAATTCGTCCGGGTCGGAGAACGACAGGCCCTTGGCGGGGTTCACGCCGCCGTTGTATCGGCGTGGGTATTCGCGTGGCACTTTTACTCCTCTCGCGGCTGGTGTATAGCAATGGTATCTACAGCATTAATACTATAGATATACGGCGTTCGCGAGGCGAAAGATTGCGGACGGCGCCGCAGCGCTCAGCGGGCGGATGTCGCGCGCCTACGCGCCGCGCGACATCCGCCGCCACGCGCGCCGCCAGAAGCCCGGTTGCGGGCGGCGCCGCCACAGCGCGGGCGGCGGCACGGTGGCGCGCACCAGCGCCACCCACTCGTCAAGCGGCAGCTCGCCCGAGATCAGGCGCCCGAGCGCGCTCGTGACAGGCGCGCCCACGCCCGCGGACTCCAGCGCGCGCGCCAGCAGCGGCACCGACTCCAGCGCCTCCACAGCCTGGCCGATCCGCGCAGGGATCTCCGCCGCGGGGACGCCCGCCGCGAGCAGCTCGCCGGCGCGGCGGTTGCGGCTCTCCTTCGCCAGCGCCGTCGCCACCAGGTCGCCCGCGCCCGCCAGGCCGATCATCGACTCCGGGCGCGCGCCCAGGCTCTCCGCGTAGCGCCACACCTCCGCGAAGATGTGACCCGCGGCCGCGCCCGCCGCGTTCAGGCCCTGCGCCTCCGTCGCGCCCGCCGCCAGCGCCGCCGCGTTCTTGGCCGCGCCCGCCAGCTCCACGCCCACCGGGTCATTGGACAGCTCGCACACCACGCCCGCGCGCGTGAACACCTGTGCGAGCGCGCGCGCCAGATCCTCCTCCGCGCACGCCGCCACCAGCCCCGCGCCCGCGTGCACCATCTCCTGCGCGTGCGCCGGGCCGCCGATGCACGCCACCCGGGCCGGGCCGAAGCGAGCGCTCAGGACGACCGTCGGCGGCACGCCCAGCGGCGGCACCAGGCCCTTGGCGACCGACACCACAGCGGTGCGCTTCCCGAGGCCGGCGGCGCCGAGCTGCTCGATCACCTCGCCCAGGCCGCTCGACGGCACCGCCAGGAACACGTAGTCCGCCCGCGCCACGCCCACCGACGCAGGCTCGATCCGAAGCTGGGGGGCAGCTCCACGCCGGGCAGATACCGGCGGTTCTCCCGCTCGCGGTCGATCGTCGCCGCCTGCTCCGCCGTGCGCGTCTGCAGCGTCGTGCGCAGCCCCCCGCGCGCCAGCAGCACCGCCAGCGCCGTGCCAAACGAGCCCGCGCCGATCACCGTCGCGCGCCGCGCGCCCGGCGGCGACAGCGAGCGGACCCGCGTGGAGCGGCCGGCGGGCTGGGGCTCGGGCTCGGTTGCCATTGCGCCCGGCGCAGCGTAGCGATCAGCGCGCGCAGCGGCGGCTCACGTCGCGGCGGCGGAGTGCACGGCGGCGGCGGGGCGCGCGCTGCGGCGGGGCGCGCGGCGGCGGCGGGCTCGCGCGGCGGCGGCGGGCTCGCGCGGCGGCTCACACAAGTGCGGCGAGCTCGAGGCCGGCCGACACCAGCGCCGCACGGCCGCGCGCCACAACGACCACCTGCAGGTCGAGGATGCGCGCGTCGAATGCGTCCAGCGCGTTCTCGGCCGTCACCGCATACGCCGGCACGCCGGCTTGGCGCGCTCGCGTCGCGATCTCGAACGTCGCGCTGCCCGCCAGCGCGCGCTCCTCCAGCAGCGGCGCCGCCACCACCAGCGCCCGTGCGCGGCGCATGCGCGCGTCGAAGTCCAGCTCGTCCAGCAGCGCGCGCACGTCGTCACCGCCCTCGACGCCGTCGCCACGCTCGTGCGCGAGCGGCAGGGGGCAGAGGTCCGGCCCCGGCAGCCCGCCCTCCACCAGGCCGCGCGCGATCGCGCCCGTCACCGACGCCGCCGACAGGCGCGGGCCGAACGGCGCGCACGCCACCAGCACCGTCTGCGAGATGCCCGCCCCATGTGCTCCTCGCCACGGGGGAGACGAGAGGGCGGAGCCGGTGGGCGCGGCGGCGCGGGGGGAGGAGCCGGCGGGCGGGTGTTCGGTGCGAGACGCCACGATCGGGCATCCTTCCAGTAATGGCCGCCCAGAAGGCGCAGCCCGCGATCTTGGAGGTCTGCGGACACGAGCTGCGCGTGAGCAATCCCCAAAAGCCGTTCTTCCCCGACGTGGGACTCACCAAGATCGACCTCGTCAACTACTACGTTCAGTGCCAGGACGCCGTCGTACGCCACCTGCGCGAGCGGCCCACCGTGCTCAAGCGCTGGGTCGACGGCGTCGGCGGCGAGCCGTTCTTCCAGAAGCGCGTGCCCGACAGCGCGCCCGAGTGGCTGCAGACCGCCACCGTCACGTTCCCCAGCGGCCGCCACGCACGCGAGCTCGTCGCCAACGACGCCGCGCACCTCGTGTGGGGCGTCAACCTCGGCGTCATCGACTGGAACCCATGGGCCGTCAGGCGCCACGACCTCGACCACCCCGACGAGCTGCGCATCGACCTCGACCCCGGCCCCGACGTTCCGTTCTCCGAGGTGCGCCACGTGGCGCTCGGCGTGCGCGAGGTGCTCGACGCGCACCAGCTGCGCGGCTACCCCAAGACATCCGGCTCGCGCGGCATCCACATCTACGTGCGCATTCACCCGCGCGAGGACTTCCAGGAAGTGCGCCGCGCCGCGCTCGCGCTCGCGCGCGAGGTCGAGCGGCGCATGCCCGGCCGCGCCACCAGCCGCTGGTGGAAGGAGGAACGCCAGGGCGTGTTCATCGACTACAACCAGAACGCCCGCGACCGCACCGTCGCCTCCGCCTACTCCGTCCGCGCCGTGCCCGACGCGCGCGTCTCCTGCCCGCTCGAGTGGGACGAGGTCGCAGACGTCGAGCCCGCCGAGCTCACGCTCACCACCGTGCCCGCGCGCCTGCGCCAGCGCGGCGACCCGTCCGACAGCATCGACCAGCACGCCGGCAGCCTCGACGCGCTGCTCGAGCTCGCCGCGCGCGACGAGCGCGAAGGCCTCGGCGACGCGCCCTGGCCGCCGCACTTCCGCAAGCAGAAGGGCGAGCCCAAGCGTGTGCAGCCCAGCCGCGCGAAGGACGCGGATGGCGAGGGGACGGCCGGCGCCGATCGCGCCGCGGAGGGGGAGACGGCGGCGTGAGCCTTCCGCTCGAACCGCCGCTCAAGCCGCAGCTCGCGCTGTCGCGCAAGGAGCTGCCCGAGGGTGACGACTACGTCTACGAGATCAAGCTCGACGGCTTTCGCTGCCTCGCGTTCGTCGATACCCCGTCCGGGGCACGCGGCGGCGGCGACGTGTTCCTGCAGTCGCGCAACGGCAAGCCGCTCGGACGCTACTTCCCCGAGCTCGTTTTCCCCGCCGGCCGCTACGTGCTCGACGGCGAGATCGTCGTGCGCGACGCCAACGGGCGCGAGGACTTCGACGCGCTCGGGCAGCGCATCCATCCCGCTGAATCGCGCATCGCACTCCTATCTAAAAAAACTCCATCCGTTTACGTCGCGTTCGATCTGCTCGCACAGCAGGATGAGACACTGCTGGGGCGCGCGTTCGCCGAGCGGCGCGCCGCGCTCGAGCGGCTGCTCGCCGGCGAGGACTTCGCGCGCGCGCCCGTCGAGCTGATGCCCACCGTCGACACCGCCGCCGACGCGCAGCAGTGGCTGCAGCACGCCGAGGGCGCCATCGCCAAGCAGCGCTCCGCCCTCTACCTGCCCGGCGAGCGCAAGGGCATGGCCAAGGTCAAGCGCGTGCGCACCATCGACGCCGTCGTCGCCGGCTGGCGGCCCGGCAAGGAGCCCGGCACCGTCGGCGCGCTCATCCTCTCGCTGTACGACGGCGAGCAGCTGCGCGTCGTCGGGCACTGCTCCGGGCTCAGCGCCGCCGAGAAGAAGCGGCTCGTCGGCTTCCTCGCCCAGTACGAGACGGGAGAGCGCGGCTCAGCCGACCCCAGCCGCTGGAGCGCCGGCAAGGAGCTCGAGTGGATCGCGCTGCGGCCCGAGCTCGTCGTCGAGATCGACTTCGACCACGTCTCCGCCGGGCGCATCCGCCACGGCGCCAAGCTCAGGCGCTGGCGGGACGACAAGCCGGCGCGCCAGTGCACCTATGATCAGCTCGCATGACAGCCGAAGCAGCCACCGTCGCCGAGGAGGAGTACCTGCAGATCCTGTTCTGGCTGCAGGAGGCCGGGCTGCCCATGACCGGCGCCAACGTCGCCCGCGCCATGCAGCTCTCGCCGCCCGCCGTGCACGAGATGATCGGCCGGCTCGAGCGCGACGGCTACATCACACGCGGGTCCGATCGCGCCATCGCGTTCACTCCCAGCGGCGTCCAGCACGCCGAGGGCATCGTGCGCCGCCACCGGCTCATCGAGCGCTTCCTCACCGACGTCCTCGGCATCCCATGGGACGAGGTGCACGAGGAGGCCGAGCGGCTCGAGCACGCCATGTCGCCGGTGCTGGAGGAGCGCATGCTCGCCGCCATCGGCGACGCCAAGACCTGCCCGCACGGCCACCCCATCGCCGCCGGCGAGCGGCTCGCCGGCGTGCCGCTCGCAGATGTCGAGGTCGGCGCCAGCGTGCGCGTGCTGCGCTTCGAGAACGAGGCCGAGGACCTGCTGCACTACCTCAAGGCCTCCGGCATCGAGCCCGGCCTCCACGCCGTCGTCGCCGAGCGCGGACCCGAGCACGTCGAGCTGCAGACCGCAGACGGACAGCGCCTGGGCCTGACCGCCAGCGTCGCCGAGACCGTCTCTGTGGTCGCCGACCCTTCACCGCCGCCGCGCACCGCGCTGCCGGAGCAGCTCGTCCTGGGGCAGCGCTACGGACGCTGACGCATCGATCGGCGGCAGGTGGACGTAGGGCGCGGAGTCGCCTACAGCGAGCGGTACGCTTCGGCGAGTCTGGCGATGCCAGTGCCGATCTGCTCCGGCGTCACGCCCGAGTACGCTAGGCGCAGCGTGTTCTCGCCGCCCTCCATCAGGAAGTCAGTGCCCTTCACAAACGACACGCCGCGCTCCGCCGCCGCTCCGAACAGCGCGTTCACATCCGTGCCCTCCGGCAGCGTCACCCACATGAAGTAGCCGCCCTGCGGCACCACGAACTCCGCCTCCGCCAGCTCGCTGCGCAGCGCATTCGCCAGCGCCTGCGCGCGCTCGGATAGCGCCGCCTTCACCGTCTCGATCGAGCGCTCGATCGCGCCCGACGCGCAGAACTCGTACACGATCGACTGCGCCACCATGTTCGGCGAGATGTACGTGTTCGTCGCCAGCTGGCCGATCGCCGCAATCAGTTCCCGCGGGCCCACCAGGTAGCCCACGCGGATGCCCGGGCACACCGTCTTGGAGAACGACGACGCGTACACCACGCGCTCCGGGTCCATCGACAGCATCGTCGGCAGCGTCTCGCCGCTGAAGCGCAGCTCCACGTACGGGTCGTCCTCGAACACCATGAAGCCGTGCTCCGCCGCCAGTCGCAGCAGCTTCTGGCGCTTCTCGAACGACAGCGTGTAGCCCGCCGGGTTCTGGAAGTTGGGGATGATGTGCGCCAGCGTCGGCTGCGCCGGGGCGCCGCCCGCGGTCAGCAGCTCCTCGAGCGCGTCCGTGTCGATGCCGTCCGTCTCCAGCTCCACCGCATGCACGCGCGCGCCGCGCCCGCGCAGCGACAGCAGCGTGCGGTCATACGTCGGGCGCTCCACGATCACCTCGTCGCCAGAGCGCACCAGCTGCTCGAACAGGAACGCGTCCGCCTGCATCGAGCCGTTCGTCACCAGCACGCGCTCCGGCTCCACGCCGTGGCGGTCCGCTATCCAGCTGCGCAGCCGCGGGTAGCCAACCGACGTGCCGTACGCCGTCGTGCCCGCCGGGTCGCTCTCGAACGCGCGCACCGCCGCGTCGCGCAGGCCGTCCACGTCGATGATGTCCAGCGACGGCGCGCCGCGCGCGAACGAGATCGTTGGGCCGGTCGTGGTGGGCACAGCGGCGTAGGATAGGCGCCCGAGCAGCTCGTCGTAGTCATGGGTCAGCTCGCGCGCCGCGTGCTCCAGCCGATCGCGGAACCGCAGCAGCTCCGCCGGGGTTGGCGGATGCGGTGCGCGAGCCTGCTGCTGGCGTCGCGGTACGGCGGCCGGCGCAGTGGCGGTGGGGGGGACGGCGACCGGTGGCGGCGTGGAGCGCAACGGCGTCCTCGGCGGCCATGGCGCCCCCCGGGGCGGCTCCACGCGCGGCGGCAGTGTCGGCTCGACAGTCTCGTCGACGATCCTGCCGGTGCCCGGGCCGGGCCGGGCCGGGGCAGGCTCGTGGCTGGCAGGCGCGTGGGCGGAGATCTCCCGTGAGACCACCACCGCGTCCGCGTCACGGCGAGCGCCGGCCTGCTCGCCGGCGCTCATCGCACTCAGGGTGCGCTCGAGCTCGAGCAGCTTCCGCTCCAGCTCACTCAGCGTCTGCGCCACCTCTGGGTCCATGGGTCGCTAGCGTAGCTACGATCCGCTCGCCGCGCCCCAGCGCCCGCGGGACCTTCGATCAGCGCTCGAGCGGCGCATCGCGGGACGGGCAGAAGTCACGCGCCTCGGGGCTCTGCTCACCACCAAGCGTGATCCAAACCGCCGTGCCGTTGGCGAGCAGCACACAGGGCCGCGCCTCACCTGTCTTGATCGGCGTGTTGCGAAGCAGCGCATAGCGCTGGCTCAGGCTTTCCGGGGCGACATTGTCGGCCAGCACACTCCCGAGCCCTGCGATCCCGTCGAGCGTGAACATCCCGGGCGCCGAAAACGCTTCATCGCTCTCGGTCGAGCGTTCGAGGATCACCGCCTGCACACCGTCGCGCTTCAGGCCCCTGAGCGCGGCGAGCATGTCGCCATCGCCATGCGGCCCGGAGCCCAGCGAGCCGCCGCCGTTGGAGTAGAGCGTCACGGCGCCCGGGCTCTGCAGGAAGCTGGCGTTCGCTCCTGGTAGGTAAAGCCTCACCTGCCTGCCGATCCCAAAGCCGACCCCCAAGAGGTTCGCCGCGCATATGAGGCATGCTGTACCGCGGGTCGCGGATGAATGTCTCCGTGATTGCCAGCCACGCGACGAATGCGCCGATTGCCAGCTCGGCGGTATAGCGGCCGACTGGTCGCCTGCGTACGAGTCCCACGATCGCCCACACCCAGCCGACCATCGAGAACACGAGCAGCGGCACGTATTGCTGGTTGTTCGCCAAGCTCCAGAAGTACCACTTGAGGTTGTCGATCGAAAGCGGAGATGGCGAGACATCGGCTCCGCGCAGGTCATCGCTGGTTTCGCTTATCGCAGCGCTTCCGAGCGATTCGACCCCGCCAAGCTCGTGCAAGTACCAGGGGAGCGCGATCGCGAGGGCGACCAGCGTGAACGCGAGCAGTCCCCGCCAGGCCTTCATACGCCCCCGGATCGCGGTCACGAGCACCGGTCCCGCCGCGTAGAAGACGAACGGCTCCTTGGTGAGCATGCCGAGCCCGAACGCAAGGCCCGCGAGCGACGAGACCCCCACTCGAGTGAAGCCGTCGCTCGCAAGTATCGCCCAAAGCGAGACCGCTACCATCGCCGTCTCCGGTGGGTCGATCATGAAGATGTGAAAGATAGGCGAGCGGCGGATAGGGAAACGACAGGGTCAGCGCATGCGTGAGGTGCCTCGCGCTCAGCTGTTCATAGACGAAGAAGGTGTATCCCAGATGCCGACCCGCATCGAGGACCGGGATCGAGTGATCCTCCGTCAGCCACCAGCAGGTGATCGCCAGGAACAGCACGACCACCCCGATCGCGCCCACGCCTGCGCCGACCACCAAGGCAGGAGCACACGGCGAGATGGCTTGGCCCGTGCCGATGCTCCCGCCGTCGAGACCTGTGTCGCCATCGGCTGCCAGTAGCCTCGACTATCTCCGTCGTGGGGCGCGGAGTCGGCGTGTCCGTGTGCGGAGGCCTGTCATCCGCCGTAGAACCGCGGATGGTGGGAAGGGCAGTAATCGAGCGCGCCGGCAGCGTAAGGGTTGCCGAGCCGGATCCACACGCCAGTGCCGTTAGCGAGCCGCACACACGGTGGCGCTTCGCCCCGCGGGATTGGCGCGTGGCGCAGAACGGCGTACTGCCGCGACAGGGCTTCCACGGGCACGCGCGCTTCCGACACCGTTCCGAGGCCGGCAATGTCGTCGAGCGCGAACATCCCGGCGGTGGAGAAGTCAATGTCCCCAACGGTTAACGGAGACAGCACGATCGTGCTGACGCCATTCCGTCGCAGCGCGCGAAGCGTCGCGAGCATGTCGCCGTCTCGTTGCGGACCGGACACCAGAAAGCCGGCGTTCGAATAGAACGTCACCTGGCCGGGATGCTGCAGGAAGTTGGTGTTGGTCCCCGGCAGGTTGATGCTCGCCAGACCCCCCACGCCAAAGCTGGTCGCAAGGACGTTGGCGGCGCATGCGATCGCCAGCACGCTCGTCGCCACCGCTAACCACGTGCGTGGCAGCACTGTGATCCAGCCGACTCCCAGGACGGCGAGGTACACGAGCAGCGGCATGCTGTACCGGGTGTCGTGCAGGAAGGTCTCAGTGATCGCAAGCCACGCCACGAACGAGCCGACCACCAGCTCAACGGCGAAGCGGCTGACCGATCGCCGGCGTACGAGCCCAACAACCGCCCACACCCAGCCGATCGCGGTGAACGCGAACAGCGGGGCATAGAGTTGGGAGTTGATCAGATTCCAGAAGTACCACCCGAAGTTGCCGATCGCCAACGGCGGCGGCGCGATGTCGGACGCGCGTGCCGCGTTGCCCGCTTCATGAAGAGCGGACGACCCCAGCGCTTTGACTTCCGACAGCTCGTGCAGATACCAGGGCAATGCGATGACTAGCGCCACGAGCGCAAACGCGAGCAGCCCCCGCCATGCCTTCAAGCCTCCGCGAAGCGCCGTGACAGCTACAGGTCCCGCGGCGTAGAACACGAAGGGCTCCTTCGTCAGAACGCCGAGGCCCACCGCCAGCCCGGCCAAGGCCGAGATCCCGACACGCCCGAAGCCGTCGCTGGCGAGGATCGCCCAAAGCGAGACCGCAACCATTGCCGTCTCCGGCGCATCGACCATGAAGACATGGAACTGCGCCGTGATCAAGGGCGAGCCGAGGGCGAACACGACGGCCAGCAGCCCCGCCGTGCGGTTGAAGGCCATGCGGCCGACCTGGTAGCAGCCGAGCGCGAGCAGCGGCACGAATACGAGGTTCTCCGCGAGGATCGGCGGTGCGACGTCGATTCCGCCGAGCAGGATCCCGATATCTCCCACCAGGTAAGCGAACGGTGGATACGGGATCGACAGCGTCAGCGCGTGAGTGAAGTGGCCGGCTCGCAGTTCTTCGTAGAGGTAAAACGCGATGCCGAGATGCCGTCCCGCGTCGAAGATGGGGATCGTGTGATCCTGCGTCAGCCACCAGAACGTGATGCCCAGCGTCAGCGCGACCACGCCGATCGCTCCCCAAGCCTGCGCCGTCCACCACGGCAGGGCAACACGGCGCGCCGGCTTCGCCCGCGCTAGTGACCCGGCCATCCGAACTCCGGTCGCCATCCGCGCGACAGTAGCTTCGAGGCCTGCCGTTCGCAAGCTTCCGCGACGCATTGTTTCCGTCATGGAGCGTCTCCGTGCCAGGCACGCTCGCGCCGGGCTTCAGCGTGTCGTCTCGGTGCGTTCGTGACGCGACCCGCTCGCGCGCGGTCTCGTCAGGACGCCGTCAGCGAGGCGCCGCCGAGCACCTCGACCGCGATACTGGCCGTCTCGGTCGGCGTGCGACCGACGCGCACGCCCTTCGCTTCCAGCGCCTCGGCCTTCGCTGCCGCGGTCCCGGCGCTGCCGGACACGATCGCGCCGGCATGACCCATCTGCTTGCCCGCCGGCGCCGTGAAGCCGGCGATGTACGCCACCACCGGCTTGCTCATCTGCTCGGCGATGTACTCCGCGGCCTCCTCCTCGGCGGAGCCGCCGATCTCGCCCGAGAGCACGACCAGCTCGGTCTCCTCGTCGGCCTCGAACAGCTCCAGCACGTCCACGAACGACGAGCCCGGGACCGGGTCGCCGCCGATGCCAACGATCGTGCTGCATCCGAACCCGGCCTGGGCGATCTCGTTGCCGATCTGGTAGGTCAGCGTGCCCGAGCGCGAGACCACGCCGACGCTGCCCGCCTTGAAGAACGACGCCGGGATGATGCCCACGTTGGCCTTGCCCGGCGAGAGGATGCCCGGGCAGTTGGGGCCGATCAGGCGCGTGCCCGGATGGTCGCGCTTGAGCATGTTGTAGACGCGCAGCTCGTCATGCGCCGGGATGCCCTCGGTGATCGCGATCACGAGCTCCACGCCCGCCGCGGCGGCCTCCAGGATCGAGTCCGCGGCGAAGCGCGGCGGCACGAAGATCATCGCCGTGTTCGGCTGCGCCTCAGCCATCGCCTGCTCCCAGCTGTCGAACACCGGGATGCCCTCGACGTCCTGGCCGCCCTTGCCGGGCGTGACCCCGCCGACGACGTTGGTGCCGTAGCTGCGGTTGTTGAGCGTGTGGAAGCTGCCCTCGCGGCCGGTGATGCCCGCCACGCACAGGCGCGTCTGCTCATCGATCAGAACCGACATCTAACGAATCACCTCCAGCGTCGTCCGCGTCATGCCGGCGCTCCCACGCTCTCGCTGGCCGCCAGCGCGACGACCTTCTCGGCCGCCTCGTTCATCGTCTTGGCCGCGTGCACGTTCGGCAGCGCCGCCTCCTCCAGCAGCCGCCGCCCCTCGACGTCGTTGGTGCCGTCCAGGCGCACCACGAACGGAACCGACGGCTTGATCTCCGCGAACGCCGCGATCAGCCCGCGGGCGACCTCGTCACAGCGCGTGATGCCGCCGAAGATGTTGAACAGCACGGCCTTCACCGCGTCGTTGGCGAGCAGCAGGTCGACCGCCTGCTTGATCTTCTCCGCGTCCGAGCCGCCGCCCGCGTCCAGGAAGTTCGCCGGCGAGCCGCCCGCCTGCGCGACCACGTCGAGCGTCGACATCACCAAGCCTGCGCCGTTGCCGAGGATGCCGATGTCGCCGTCGAGCTTCACGTACTGCACGCCCTCTTCCTTCGCGCGCCGCTCGATCGGGTCTTCGTTCTCGCTGTCGGACAGGCCCTGGTTCTCGGGGTGGCGGTACAGCGCGTTGCCGTCGAGCGACACCTTCGAGTCGAGCGCCTTGACTTCACGCTCCGGAGTCACGATCAGAGGGTTGATCTCAGCCAGCGTCGCGTCCTCCTTGAGCCACACCTCGTACAGCGCCATCAGCGCGTCGGCCACGCCGTCGACCACGTCCGCGTCGGCGCCGCCGTCGGTCGCGATCTGCAGGGCCTCCTCGCGGGACAGGCCCGCCAGCGCGTCCACGTGGTGGCGGATCAGCTTCTCGGGCGTCTTCTCGGCGACCTCTTCGATGTCCACGCCGCCCTCCACGCTGAACATCACCAGCGGCTGCTTGGCGGAGCGGTCGAGCAGCACCGAGGCGTAGTACTCGGAGGCGATGTCCGACGCGTGCTCGATCCACAGCGTGCGCACGACGTGTCCCTTGATGTCCATCCCGAGGATGTTGCCCGCGTGCTCGCGCACCTCGCCCTCGTCCGCCGCGAGCTTCACGCCGCCGGCCTTGCCGCGCCCGCCGATCAGCACCTGCGCCTTGACGACGACGGGATAGCCGACCTCGTCGGCCGCCTTCGACGGCGTCCTCGACGGTCGTGACCGCCTTGCCCGAGGACACCCTCAGTCCGTGGCGGGCGAACAGCTGCTTGCCTTGATACTCCAGCAGGTCCATTGCGGCGCGGGACTCTAACGCAAGCCGGGCGATCGCGTGCATCCAGACCCCAGGCGGGCCGGCGCAACGCGCGGAGATGCCGTCGCAGGGCATAATGCCGCGCGATGCCCATCCCCAAGAACGTCACCTTCGTCACATTCGACGTCTACGGCACGCTGATCGACTGGGAGACCGGGATCTACGACGCCTTCGCCAAGGAGGCCGCCCGCGACGGCGTCGAGATCGACCGCAGCGTGCTGATCCCGATGTTCCACGAGATCTCGCGCGAGATCGAGGGCGGCTCCTACGAGCTCTACGCGGAGGTGCTGCGGCGCACGGCGATCGAGATCGCCAAACGCCTGGAGTGGCCGCTCGAGCCCTCGCGCTCGGGCTTCCTGCCCGACTCGGTCCAGCGCTGGATGCCCTTCAAGGAAACCAGCGCCCAGCTGCAGAAGCTCGCCAAGAAATACAAGCTCGGCCTGCTGTCGAACATCGACGACAAGCTGCTCGGGCAGACGCGCCGCCACATCGCGATCGACTTCGACCTGGTCGTGACCGCGCAGCAGGTGCGCTCCTACAAGCCCGAACCGCCGCACTTCACCGAGTGCGCCAGGCGCATGGGCGGCAAGCGCGGCTGGGTGCACGTGGCCGCCAGCCACTACCACGACGTCGTGCCGTGCGTCAAACAGCGCGTGCCGGTGATCTGGGTCAACCGCAACAAGGAGACGCTCGACTCCTCCCAGAAGAAGCCCACGGCCGAGGTGACCAGCCTCAAAGAGGCCGCCAAGCTGCTCGGCGTCTCCTAGGCGAGCACCGCGCGTGCGGGCCGTCTCGCTCCACCGCGACGTGATCGTCGTCACGAGCGCGCTGCTGCACGTCAACTGCGTGATCGTGCGCGGGCGGCCGGCGGATGGGGCAGACTCGAGTGGCGGCGAAACCGAGCGCGGCGGCGAGACGTTCGTGGTCGACTCGCCGGTGCTGCCCGACGAGCTCGACGCGCTGCCGGCGCTGCTCGAGCAGGCGCGGCTTCCCGGCGCCCAGCGGGCTGCTGGCCACGCACGGCGACTGGGATCACCTGCTCGGGCGGCTCGCGTTCCCCGGCGCTCGCGCTGGGGTGCGCGGAGAGCACCGCGGAGCGGCTCGCGAGCCGCAGCCCGGCGAGGCGCAGCGGGAGCTGCGCGCGTTCGACGAAGAGCTCTGATCGAGCGCTCGCGGCCGCTCGCGCTCGGCTCGCTGCAGGCGCTGCCCGTGCCCGGGCGCTGCGAGATCGGCGAGCCAGCGAGCTCGAGCTGCACGCCGCCGACGGGGCACACCGCCGACGGGATGGCCATCGGGATCCCGCTGGGCCGGCGTGCTGGTCGCCGGCGACTACCTGTCGCGCGCTCGAGATCCCGATGCTGGGCGACGGCGGTCGACATCGAGCGCGTACCTGGCGACGCTCGAGCGCCTGCGGCCGCTTGCGGCGGGCGCCGAGCACGTCGTGCCCGGCCACGGGCCGGTGATGCGACCGCGCAGCGGCGCGCTAGGCGATCCTCGAGGAGGACGTCGCCTACCTGCGCGCGCTCGCGAGCGCGGGCGCGGACGCGCGAAGCTGCCCGCAGGGCAGGCGCACGGCGCGACGCGCAGCGGCGGGCTCGCACGCGCAGACGCGGCCGCGCTTCGCTCAGGACGCGCGTCGCTCAGTCCGCCGCGCGGCGCTCTTGATCGTCGCGATCGGCGCGCCCGCCTGGATCGGCGCGCCCTCGCTGATCGGCAGCTCGACGATCGTGCCGGCCTTGTGGGCGGTGATCTCGTTCTCCATCTTCATCGCCTCGATGATGCACAGCAGCTGGCCCTCCTGCGACCGTCGTCGCCCTGCTTGACGAGCACCTTCCACATGTTCCCCTGCAGCGGCGACGGGAGCGTGTCCGGGCCGCCCGCCGCTGGAGGACTTGCGCTCGCCGCGCTTGGGCGCCTTGCGTGCGCCGGTCGCCGGCGCCGCGCCGTTCTCGCGGCGCCGGCCGCCGCCGCCGCCGGCGAACGGCGGCCCGACGACGCGCACGTCGAAGCGCTTGCCCGAGACCTCCACGGCGTAGGTCTGCTCGACCTTCTCGGCGCTCCTCCTCGCCGTCGCCCGGCGGCGGCGCGGGGCGGGGAAGGCGAGCGTCTTCAGCCACTTCTTGTCCTCGAGCAGGTCCCTGCAGGTCTCGCCCCTGGCCCACTGCTCGGTCGCGAGCAGCGCCTGGTGGAAGGGGATCAGCGTCTTCAGGCCCTCGATCTCGTATTCGCCGAGCGCGCGCAGCATGCGCCTGGTGGCCTGCTCGCGGTCGGCGTCCCAGACGATCAGCTTGGCGACCATCGGGTCGTACATCGGCGAGACTTCGCCGCCTTCCGCGACGCCCGAGTCGACGCGCACGCCGGGGCCGGTGGGCTCGCGGTAGCGCGCCGATCTTGCCGGGCGCGGGGGCGAAGTTCTTGGAGGCGTCCTCGGCGTTGATGCGGCACTCGATCGCGTGGCCGCGCAGCTCGACGTCGGCCTGCGCGTAGGAGAGTTCCTCGCCGGCGGCCGCGCGGATGCCCTCCTTGACGATGTCGATGCCGGTCGTCATCTCGGTGACGCAGTGCTCGACCTGCACGCGCGTGTTCATCTCCAGGAAGAAGTACTCGGGCTCGGCGTCGGTGCCCTCGCGCGGTCGGAGAACAGGCCCTCGATCGTGCCGGCGCCGACGTAGTCGACGGCCTTCGCCGCGTTCGACGCCGATCTCGCCGATGCGCTCGCGCATCTGCGGGTCGACGACCCATTCGGGCGCGGGGGACTCCTCGATCACCTTCTGGTGGCGGCGCTGGATCGAGCAGTCGCGCTCGCCGAGGTGGATCACGTTGCCGTGGCGGTCGGCGAGCACCTGCACCTCGACGTGGCGCGGGTCGTGCAGGTAGCGCTCGAGGTAGACGGTGGGGTCGGAGAAGAACTTCTCGCCTTCGCGGCTCGAGCCCTCGAAGGCGCCCTCGAGCTCGTCCTCGGTGAGCGCCACGCGAAAGCCCTTGCCGCCGCCGCCGCCCGCCGCCTTGACGGCGACCGGGAAGCCGATCTCGCTCCTTGGCGATGCGCAGCGCGTCGGCGACCGTCGCGACCGGCTCGGTCGTGCCGGGCACGATCGGCACGCCCGCCGCCTGCATCAGCTCGCGCGCGCGCGTCTTCGAGCCCATCGCCTCGATCGCGCTGGCGGGCGGCCCGATGAACACGATGCCCGCGTCCTCGCACGCCTGCGCGAACGGCGCGTTCTCGGCGAGGAAGCCGTAGCCCGGGTGGATCGCCTCGGCGCCCGCGCGCTCGGCGACGTCGAGGATCTTCTCGACGTTCAGGTAGTTCTCCGCGGCGGGGCCGTCGCCGAGGTTGTAGGCCTCGTCCGCCGCGCTTGACGTGCGGCGCGTCGCGGTCGAGCTCGGAGTAGACGGCGACGCTCGCCACGCCGAGCTCCTCGAGCGCGCGGACGATGCGGACCGCGATCTCGCCGCGGTTGGCGATCAGGACCTTGCTGAACATCGGCCGCGGAAGCTTAGCGACCGCCGGCGGCGCCGCCGTCACTCGATCTTGAAGCTCTTGTCGACCGCCGCGCCGTTGCCGGCGGCGTTGCGCGCGACCGCCTGCAGCCTGTAGTCGCCGGCGGCGAGCTTCTTGCCCTTGAGGCGGCCGCTGAAGTGCAGGCTGTTGGCGCCGGCGATGTCCACGTGGGTGAAGCTGCCGATGGCCGTGAGGAGCGTGCAGCGCTTGCCGTGCTTGTTGCTGCTTGGAGGGCTTCCTGCAGCGACTTGCCCTGCCTGCGGCCGCCGGTCTCGCGCAGGACCGTGAACGTGGTCGTGGCCGACCTGGCTGTCGCGGTAGCTGACCTTCGCGCCGTATTTCTTCGCTTTGCCGCCGCCGCGGAGATGGTCGCGCCCGAGGGCGCCGCGAAGAACGCGCTCGGGGAGATCGTCAGCGCGCTGATGACGCCCGCGAGCGGTTTCGTGACGGGCGCGCGGCGCAGGCGGCGTCGGGCACGGCGTGCCGTGCCCGGGCAGCTCGAGCGCGCCCTTGTCCTGCAGCGTGACGCAGTCGCCATTGCCTTCCGAGCGTGGGTTGCCGGCCAGGTCGGTGCTCGACGGCGTCAGGCCGAACGGCAGCGCGATCGCGCTCGCGGGCACGCTGTCGACGGCGCTCGAGGACGGGTTGAGGCTGTAGCTGGTGACCGGTGCGGCGAACAGCGACGTCGAGCTTCGCGAGCTCGTGTTGCCGGCGGCGCCTGGAGCGGCGCAGGCGATCGCCCCTTCGGTGGCCGTGGCCGCCTGGGTCTGGCTGGGCACGTCGGAGTAGCTGCACGCGATCGTCGCGCTGCTGCCTCCGGCTTCGATTGTCGCCGACCTGCTTCTCGAGCACGATCGAGCCCTCGATCGCGTGCGTTGGCGACGCTGCTGGTCGTCCGCCCGCGACGACGTTCACGCCCGCTGCGCCGGATGCGTCGGCTACGCCGAGTTTGCCCGCGTCGATCGTCGACGCCGGCGACCGTGAGCGTGCGTTCCTTGCCGCCGGCCTGGTCGAAGTACACGCCGTTCTCGCCGCCGAGCAGCTCGGAGGAGTCGACCGTGCGCGTTGCCCGCGATCGTCGCGAGCGTGCCGGATCGGCGGTCGGGCTCGCCTGCAGCACGTTGCGCTGCACGAGCAGGCCCGGGCCTTCATCGCCGCCCTGCACCCTCGATCGCCGGGTTCGTGGTGGCCGCGTTGGCGGTCAGGCGGCTGTCGCCGGAGCGTGAAGTTGCCGCGCGTCGTACTCCAGTGGCGGCCCGCCCACCGCCGGCGACTTCGAGGCCTTCGAATGTGGCGCCGGTGCCGAACGCCTGACTGCCACCGCCGGGCTCGGTGTCTTTGGAGCCGGTCATCGTCAGTCGCACGCCGTTGATCGACAGCGATTCGGACAGCACGAACGCAAGCCGCCGGTTCTTTTTCGCTGGCGTCGGCGACCGAGTCGTTGGTGAGCGTGGCAGGCGCCGAGCTCGACTCGATCGCCGACCGCTTCCGGCGCTGCCGAGGCTCACGCTGGTGTTGCCGAGCGACAACGATCCGTACTCGCTCTCGATGGCCGTGGCTTTGGAGCCGTTTGCGACGGTGACGGTCTCGTCGTTGATCGTCAACGGGTCGAACCCCGAGCCGATCGCGACGCCTTCGGAGCCGCTCTCCATCGTCACGCTGCCCCCGTTGACGGACATCGAGCCGATTTCCGACTGCACGATCCCGCTGCCCGCACCGGGGTTGCGCATGTCGACGTTCACGTTGTCGAGCGTCGTTTCGCTCTCGCTTTCGACTCCGGCGTGTGCGTCGCCGCTCTGGTTGACGATGCTCAGGTTCTCGAGCGTGACCGCGCCGCCGGGCACCGCGAGGTGCGCCGTGGCTTCGGTCGCGCTCGCCGCCGGCGCCAGCTCGGACCCGCCGGCGCCGCTGCCGGCGCCGGTGATCGTGATGCCGTCGTCGGCCGGCACGTCGAGGTCGATCGATTCTTCGTAGACACCCGCCGCGAGCTGCGATCGTGGCGGTGCCGGGCGCGAGCTGCGAGTCGAGGACGGCTTTGGCGATCGTCTTGCAGGGCGCCCCCGGTTCGGTGCACGCGTTCGTATCTTTGCCGCTGGGGCTCACGTAGAAGGTCGCCGCCGAAGCAGCAGCCGCGGTCACCGCCATCACCGTCGCGGTGAGTGCCCCAGCGCAGACAACTGCTCGCACCTTCCTCATCGAATGCCCCCAAGATCGTGGTCCGTCGAGCGTCAGCGCCCGCCGTCGAAATGGCCCGCAGGGCGACCCGATCGCGCAAGCCTAGAGCAGGGGTCGGCCGCCACTGGACGAATCGTCGAGGCCGGCGCCGCTTCAGGCGTCGGTACCGGCGCCGACGATCATCCCGGCGCCGACGGTGCCGTTGCTGGCCTCGTCGATCAGGATGAAGCTGCCGGTGCGGCGGTTGCGCGTGTAGGGGTCGAACACGAGCGGCGCGCTCGTGCGCAGGCGCACGCGGCCGATGTCGTTGAGGCCCAGCTCCTGCGGCGCCGGCATGCGCTCGAGCGTGTGCACGTCGACGAGGTCGTCGATCGCGTCGATCACCGCCGTCGCGCTGCGCGAGGTCTGCTTGATCAGGTAGCGCGAGCCCGGCCGCAGCAGCTCGTCGGTCATCCAGCAGACGTCCGCCTCGAGCTCGCGCGCCACCGCGGGCGCCTCGTCGGGGTGGCAGATCAGCTCGCCGCGCGAGACGTCGAGCTCGTCCTCCAGGCGCAGCGTCAGCGACATCGGCGCCATCGCCTCCTCGAGCTCGCCGTCGTAGGTGTCGATCGCGGCGATCCGCGTGCGCCCGCCGCCGGGCAGCACCGCCACCTCGTCGCCGCGGCGCAGCGCGCCGCTTGCGAGCTGGCCGGCGTAGCCGCGGTAGTCGACCGCGTGGGCGGCGTTCGCGGCGGCCGGACGGATCACCCACTGCACGGGGAAGCGCGCGGGCTTGTCGTCGGGGTGGTCGTAGGCGACCTCGACCTGCTCCAGGTGCTCCAGCAGCACCGGCCCGTCGTACCACGGCATCAGCGTCGAGCGCTCCACCACGTTGTCGCCGTTGAGCGCCGACATCGGGATGTAGGAGGTGCGTGTGCGCCGCGGGTTCTTGCCGCCGCGCAGCTTCTGCGCGAACGCCTCGAACTCCTCGACGAGCTCCTCGTAGCGCTCCTGCGAGTAGTCGACCAGGTCCATCTTGTTGATCGCAACGACCATCTCCGGGATGCCCAGCAGCGCGCTGATGAACGCGTGGCGCTTGGACTGCTCGAGCACGCCCCTGCGCGCGTCGATCAGCACCACCGCCACGTCCGCCGTGGAGGCGCCGGTGACCATGTTGCGCGTGTACTGGCGGTGGCCGGGGCAGTCGGCGATGATGAAGCGCCGCTTCGCCGTCGCGAAGTAGCGGTAGGCGACGTCGATCGTGATCCCCTGCTCGCGCTCGGCGCGCAGCCCGTCGGTCAGCAGCGCGAGGTCGAGCGTGCCCTCGCCGCCGCGGCGCTCGCTGCGCCTGCGCGACGTGCGCGAGCTGGTCCTCGAACACCTGCTTGGAGTCGTACAGCAGGCGGCCGATCAGCGTGCTCTTGCCGTCGTCGACGGAGCCGGCGGTCGTGAAGCGCAGCAGGTCGAGGGTCATCGGTCTGGAGCAAAGCGGAAAAAGAAGGGGCCGAAGGCCCCGGTCACGGCCGCCACGAGGGCGGACGTTCCCATCAAGGCGGCGGCTGGAAGCCGACGCAGGCATCCTAGAAGTACCCGGCCTTCTTGCGGTCCTCCATCGCGGCCTCCGACACGCGGTCGTCGGCGCGCGTCTCGCCGCGCTCGGTGATGCGCGTGGCGGCGATCTCGAGCACGACCTCCTCGAGCGTGGCCGCGCGCGAGCGCACGCCGCCGGTGCAGCTCATGTCGCCGACCGTGCGGTAGCGAACGGTCTCGGTGAAGACCTCCTCGCCCTCGATCAGCTCGGTGCCCTCGCGCCAGGCGTAGAGCATGCCGTCGCGCTCGAACACCTTGCGCTCGTGCGCGAAGTAGATCGACGGCACCTCCAGCTGCTCCTGGTCGATGTACTCCCACACGTCGAGCTCGGTCCAGTTGGACAGCGGGAACACGCGCACGTGCTCGCCCTTGCTGGATGCGCCCGTTGTAGAGGTTCCACAGCTCCGGGCGCTGGTTCTTGGGGTCCCACTGGCCGAAGTCGTCGCGGAAGGAGAACATGCGCTCCTTGGCGCGCGCGCGCTCCTCGTCGCGGCGCGCGCCGCCGAACGCCGCGTCGAAGCCGTGCTCGGCGATCGCGTCCAGCAGCGTCACCGTCTGCAGCTGGTTGCGCGACGCGCGCGGCCCCGTCTCCTCGACCACGCGGCCGCTGTCGATCGAGTCCTGCACGCTGGCCACGATCAGCCGCTCGCCCAGCTCGGCGACGCGGCGGTCGCGGAACTCGATCACCTCGGGGAAGTTGTGCCCGGTGTCGACGTGCATCAGCGGGAACGGGAACGGCGCCGGGCGGAACGCCTTCTCGGCCAGGCGCAGCAGCACGATCGAGTCCTTGCCGCCGCTGAACAGCAGCACCGGGCGCTCGAATTCGGCGGCGACCTCGCGCATCACGTGGATCGCCTCGGACTCCAGCGCGCGCAGGTGGCTGAGCTGCGGGCGCGTGGCGACGCTCATCTGGGGCACCTCAGCGACCATGGCGACTCGGCGCAGCTATGCGTCGACGTGGAGGCCGCACTCGGTCTTGTCGGTGCCCGCCCAGCGGCCCTCGCGGCCGGTGCCGGGCTGCGTGCACGGCGCGCAGCCGATCGACTCGTAGCCCTGGTCGTGCAGCGGGTTGTAGGGGAGGTCGCGCTCGTGGATGCGCCGCCACAGGTCCTTGTCGGTCCAGTGCGCCAGCGGGTTGTACTTCCACAGGCCGCGTCGCTCGTCGCGTTCGATCAGCTCGCGTGTTCGCGCGCGTCGGGCCCTGCTCGCGGCGGATGCCCGTGATCCAGCCCTCGGCGCCCGTCGAGCGCGGCTCTGCAGCGCCGCGACCTTCGCGACCGAGCAGCAGTGCTCGGGTCCGCTCCACGGCTTCTCCGGGTTGCTCGCGTCCTGCACCTCGATCTTCACGCCGAAGCGCTCCTCGAACGCGCGCCAGGTCTGCAGCGTCTCCTGGAACAGCACGCCGGTGTCGATCGTCACGATCCGCACGGCGCCTTGGCCGGTGTCCCTGGTCGAGCCGCAGCAGCTCGTCGAGCAGCACCGACTCCTCCTTCTGGAAGGAGCACAGCAGCACGGCGCGCTCGCCGTGGCGCGCGGCCTCGCGCAGCGTGTGGGTGAGGCTGAGCGCGGGGTCCGACACCGTCGGTCTCCTGCTATGTGGCTGTCTAGTGGATGGCATCTGATCTGGTCGTCTCGTTTCATCGAAGCCTTTGAAGGTTGCAGGTCTATACCGCGCACTCGCCCTCGCCGCGAATGCACTTCGAACGGAGCGCTTCCGGTTCCAGTCGATGAACTGGTTCATCGTCTCCAGCCCGAAGTCGACGGGCATCGACAGGTCCTTGACCAGCGCCTCCAGCTCGCCCGTGCCGACGCGCTCGACGAACTGCGCTCCACTCCTCGCCGTCCTCGCGGTTGGCCTCGTAGTGGCGGATCCAGCGCTCGATCGCCTCCGGCACGCGCTTGGCCGGCAGGCGCAGCTTCAGGCGCGTGCCGAACTTCACCTCGCCGCCTTCGAAGACGCCGCCGACGTGCGGGATGTACGCGGGGATCGTGTGCTCGCCGACTTTGATCGACGCGCCGGTGAAGCCGATGCCGCCGACGTGGTGCTGGCCGCAGCCGTTCGGGCAGCCGCTGATCTTGATGTGCATCTGGCGCGTCAGCTCGTCGGTGATGTCCATCGCTTCGATCCGCTCCTGCACCGCCTGGTTGAGGCCCATCGAGCTCGTGATCCCGAGCTTGCACGAGTCCGTGCCGGGGCACGACACGACGTCGTTGATCTCGCGCGAGCCCGCGTCGCCGAGGCCGAGCTCGTCGAGCGCGCGCCACACGTCGTAGACGGTCTCCTCGCGCACCCAGCGCAGCACGAGGTTCTGCTGCACGGTCGTGCGCGCGTAGCCGCCCGCGTAGTCGCGCATGATCTGCGCGAGGCCCCGGAACTGCTCCGGCGTGAGGTCGCCGCGCGTGATCTTCGACCTCGACCGTCACGAAGCCCTCCTGCTTCTGCTCGGCGCACGTTGGCGCTGCGGAAGCGCTCGAACTGCTGACAGGTCGCCGTTGGGGCTGCCGTAGCTCTGCGGCGGCGCCGGCGCGCTCTCGCGCTCGTCGTCGACGAACAGGCGGTGCTCGATCGAGAAGTCGCGTTCGACGACCCAGTCGCCCTTCAGCTCCTCCTCGACCTGGTTGCGCAGCTCGTCGATGCCGTACTTGTCGACGAACACCTTGATGCGCGCGCGGGCGCGGTTGACGCGCAGCCACTCCTGGCGGTCGAAGATCCGGAACACGGCCTCGGCGATCTTCAGGTACTCGCCGTTGTCGAGCTCCACGAACTCGTACAGCGACGGGCGCCACGCGCGGCATGATCGAGGTGCCGCCGCCGACCAGCATCTCCACGCCGCGCACCTCGCCGCGGCCGTCGATCTCGCGCACGCGGGCGCGGAAGGCGATGTCGTGGATGCCGCTGATCGCGCGGTCGCGCGGGCTGCCGTCGAACGACGTCTTGATCTTGCGCGGCATCGCCTGCGTGGTCGGGTGGCGCACGAAGTAGCGCACGTACGCGCCCACGTACGGGGTCAGGTCGAACAGCTCGTCCTTGGCCACGCCCGCCCACGGGTCGCCGGTGACGTTGCGCACCGTGTTGCCGCAGCCCTCGCGGCTCGACAGGCCCGGCCTCGCCGAGCTCGCGGATCGCCTTCTCGGCTTCCGGCAGCGGGATGTGGTGCATCTGGATGTTCTGGCGCGTCGTGATGTGGCCCTTGTTCAGCGGCACGTACTTCTCGACCACGTCCGCGAACGTCTCCATCTGCTCCGGCGTGATGCCGCCGAACGGCAGCTTCACGCGGATCATCTGCACGTCCGGCTGGCGCTGGCCGTACACGCCCTGCTTGAGGCGGAACTTGATGAACTCGTCTTCGGGCGTGTCGCCCGCGAGGAATTTGGTCGCCTCGGTCTTGAAGTCGTCGAACTCCCGCTGGAGGATCGGGATCACGTGCCCGGGGACGTTCTGCAGGACCTCGGGGTCCTCGAGCGTGCCGCGCTGGGCGGGGATGGAAACTGGCTCCATGTTTGCGAAACCTCCTGATCCGGACGCTCGCGTCCGGGCTGCGTTCGACTACACCGGTCAGTGGGCCGCTAGCTATTGGTCTAAAGCCTAGCGGCTTTCAGGTATTTATCCAGGGGTTGCAGCCACGGCTCCGGGAGAGCGTCCCCGGGTCGCGCGACACGCCTTCCAGTATGGCGGCGCGGCGCCAGCCGTCGAGCGTCTCCGTCGGCTGGCTCGCGGGCGGCGCGGTGGCGCGCATGAAGCGCTCCAGCGCCGCCACGATCGCCGCGGCCTCCTCGGGGGAGGCCCGCCGTCGGGGCCCAGGATCAGCGAGCGGCCGCTGGGCATGTGTCTTCTGCGAGTGCCGTATAACCATGGCTATACAGCGCTCACGACGGGAAACAAAGTTCTCGCGGGACATCCGACGGGAGACGGGGCTCTCGGGGCACCCTGCTCACAGCGGGATGTTGCCGTGCTTGCGCTTGGGCCCGGGCTCGCGCTTGCTCTGCAGCGTGTGCAGCGCGGCGATCAGCTTCGGGCGCGTCTCGTGCGGGACGATCACGTCGTCGATGTAGCCGCGCTCGGCCGCCGTGTACGGGTTGGCGAAGCGCGCCTTGTAGTCCTCCATCAGCTTCTTGCGCCGCTCGTCGGGCGTGGGGCTGCGCGGCGATGTCGCGCCGGTAGATGATGTTGACCGCGCCCTCCGGGCCCATCACGGCGACCTCGGAGGTCGGCCAGGCGAAGTTGAAGTCGGCGCAGCAGGTGCTTGGAGGACATGACGTCGTAGGCGCCGCCGTAGGCCTTGCGCGTGATCACCGTGAGCTTGGGCACGGTCGCCTCGGCGAACGCGTACAGCAGCTTGGCGCCGTGGCGGATGATGCCGCCCCACTCCTGCGCGGTGCCGGGCAGGAAGCCGGGCACGTCGCACGAACGTGAGCAGCGGGATGTTGAAGGCGTCGCAGGTGCGCACGAAGCGCGCGGCCTTGGCGGAGGCGTCGATGTCGAGCACGCCGGCGAGCTGCGCGGGCTGGTTGCCGACGATGCCGACCGTGAAGCCGTCCAGGCGCGAGAAGCCGCAGATGATGTTCTTGGCGTGGTGCTCGTGCACCTCGAAGAACTCCCCGTCGTCGACGATCAGCCTGACGACGTCGCGCATGTCGTAGGGCTTGTTCGGGTTGTCGGGCACGACGTGGTCGAGCTCGGGGTCCATGCGCTCGGGGTCGTCGGTGGGCTGCACGCGCGGCGTCGTCTGCAGGTTGTTCTGCGGCAGGAAGCCGAGCAGGTAGCGGCAGTCCTCCAGGCACGCGTCCTCGTCCTCGGAGGCGAAGTGCGCGACGCCGGACTTGGTGTTGTGCGACATCGCGCCGCCGAGCTCCTCGAAGCCGACCTCCTCGCCGGTGACCGTCTTGATCACGTCGGGGCCCGTGATGAACATGTGCGAGGTCTCCTTGACCATGAAGATGAAGTCGGTGATCGCCGGCGAGTACACGGCGCCGCCGGCGCACGGCCCCATGATCAGGCTGATCTGGGGGATCACGCCGGAGCTGCGCACGTTGCGCAGGAACACGTCGCCGTAGGCGCCCAGCGAGACGACGCCCTCCTGGATGCGCGCGCCGCCGGAGTCGTTGATGCCGATCACGGGGCAGCCGATCTTGGCCGCCAGGTCCATGATCTTGCACATCTTCTCGCCCATGACCTCGCCGAGCGAGCCGCCGAACACGGTGAAGTCCTGGCTGAACACGCACACGGTGCGCCCGTCGATCGTGCCGTGGCCGGTGACCACGGCGTCGCCCCACGGCCGGTTCTTCTGCATGTCGAAGTCGTAGGTGCGGTGGCGCACGAACGTGTCGAGCTCCTGGAAGGAGCCGGGGTCGAGCAGCTTCTCGACGCGCTCGCGCGCCGTGTACTTGCCGCGCGCGTGCTGCTTCTCCTCCGCCTCGGGGGCGGAGTGCAGCGCGGCCTCGCGCAGCTCCTGCAGCTGCGCGAGCTTCTCCTCGTAGGTCTCCGGCGCCTTCTGGCGCGGCGGCTTGCGGCTGCCGCTGCGGGAGGCGGCGAGCAGCGCGGCGTCGGTCTGGCGGTCGTGGGAGCTCGAGGGCATGAGGCGCTGATCCTATCCAGGCTCGTTTTGGGCGACGTTCCCGCCCTCGCGCCACGCCCACACGACGCCGGTGTGGCTGAGGTTCTGGGTGTGGCGCTGCTGCGTGTATCCGGCGTCGGCGAGCCGGCGCACGGCGGCGGCGCGCGGGTCGGGCTCGGGGCAGCCGCTCATGTGCCACTCGAGCACGATCACCTCGGCCTGCAGCTCGCGCATGCGCGGATCGGCGAGGATCGCCCACTCGGCGCCCTCGATGTCCATCTTCAGCAGCGCCACGCGGTGGTCCAGTCCGAACAGGTCGACGACGGGCACGTTCACCGTTTGGCCGTCGTCGAGCGAGGCCGAATCCGGCGGCTGCGCGGCGGGGTCGGCGACGGCGGCGAGCTGCGACTCGGCGAACAGGCCCGACACGAACGGCAGCGAGCCTTCCTCGTTGGACACGGCGGCGCCGGTGACCGTCCAGCGCCGATCGAGCGCGTTGCCGGCGACGGCGCGCCTGATCATGGGCAGGTTGCCGGGGTCGGGCTCGAAGCTGTGGACGCTGACGCCGGGCCAGCGCCCCAGCGCGTACAGGCCGAACAGCCCGATGTTGCCGCCGAGGTCGAGCACCTTGGCGGGGCCGCCGGCGGCGTCGGGTCCGTCGTCGGCGCCCGCGGGCGCGCCCGAGCAGCGAGCGTCGAGCGCGGCGGCGAGCGGCGTGGGCGGCTCGTAGCCGTTGGGGCCGAATTCGGTGCCGAACACCTCTTTGAAGATGTCGATGTCGCGCGTGCGGTGGCGCAGGTACACGGTCAGCCCGGAGCTCTTGAGGCGGTGCGCAGCGGTGCGCGGGGGCGCGAGCTGCAGCGCGACGAAGCGCAGCGGCGCGTCGACCGAGCGCGAGGCGCGCACCATGCGGCGCAGGTAGCGCGCGTACGAGCGGGGCGCGGCGCGCAGCGCGGCGAGACGGTCGGCGAAACCGCTCACGCGGCGATGGCGCAGGTCGGGCGGCTCACGCGGGGGAGGGGGAGGCTGCGCGCGCGTGCACGAGCCCGCGCTGGTGCAGCAGCTCGGCGATCTGCACGGCGTTGGTGGCGGCGCCCTTGCGCAGGTTGTCGGCGACGATCCACATGTCGAGCGCGCGCTCGTGGCCGGGGTCCCGGCGGATGCGCCCGACGAACACCTCGTCGCGGCCGGTGGCGTCGATGGCGAGCGGGTACACGCCGGCGCCGGGGTCGTCGAGTACGACGACACCGGGCGCGGCGGCGAGCAGCTCTCGCGCGCGCTCGGGGGACAGCTCGTCGCGCGTCTGCACGTTGACGGCCTCGGAGTGGCCGTTGACGACGGGCACGCGCACGCACGTGGCGCTGACGCGGATGTCGGGGTCGTCGAGGATCTTGCGCGTCTCGTTGATGAGCTTGCGCTCCTCGTCTGTGTGGTCCTCGCCGTCGGCGAACGAGCCGGCGTGGGGAAGCGCGTTGAAGGCGATCTGGTGCGCGTATGCGTCGGGCGGCTGGATGTCGCTCTGATGCAACAGCGCGTGCGACTGGTCGAGCAGCTCGTCGACGGCGCGCTTGCCGGTGCCGGACACGGCCTGGTAGGTGCTGACGACGAGCCGCTCGATGCCGGCGGCGTCGTGCAGGGGCTTGAGCGCTACGACCATCTGCATGGTGGAGCAGTTGGGGTTGGCGATGATGCCGCGGTGCTCGCCCTCCTGGAAGGCGAGCTCGAGCGCGTCGGGGTTGACCTCGCTGACGACGAGCGGCACGTCGTCCTGCATGCGCCAGCGCGAGGAGTTGTCGATGACGACGGCGCCGGCGTCGGCGAAGCGCGGCGCCCACTCGCCGGAGGTGGAGCCGCCTGCGGAGAACAGCGCGATGTCGAAGCCCTGGATGGACTCGTCGTCGAGCCCGCGCACGACGAGGCCGCCGCCTGTGCCCCCCGGGGTATCGAGCTCCTTGCCGACGGAGCGCTCCGATGCGAACGGGACGATCTCGCTGGCGGGGAAGGAGCGCTCGCGCAGCAGCTGCAGCATCAGCGTGCCGACCTGCCCGGTGGCGCCGACGACGGCTACTCGATACCCGCTGTCCATGGCCTCAGGGTACCGATGGCGGTGGAGCATGTGAGATTCTTGGCGGGATGCCGCCGCCGAGCATGAGCGTGGTGATCCCGTACTACCGGGGCGCGGATGTGATCGGCGGGGCGGTGCGCTCGGTGCTGGAGCAGACGCTGCAGCCGCTGGAGATAGTGATCTGCGACGACGGCTCGCCGGACGACGTGCACGCGGCGCTGGGGGCGCTGGCGCGGCACGTGAGGGTGGTGCGCAAGGACAACGGCGGCATCGCGTCGGCGATGAACGCGCTTACGGACGCGGCGCGCGGCGAGTGGGTGGTGCAGCTGGACCAGGACGACGCGTTCATGCCACGGCGCCTGGAGGCGATCGCGGAGGCGGTGGCGGCGCGCCCGGACGTGGACGTGGTGGCGACGGACGCGATCGTGGAGCACGACGGCGCGACGGTGACGATCCTGGACCCGGCGCGGCATATGCGGGACACGGACGAGCGCACGCATCGCACGGCGATCCTGCACGAGTGCACGTTTCTGTGGCCTGCGATCCGCCGCTCGCGGCTGATCGAGGCGGGCGGCTACGACGAGAGCTTTGCGGTGATGCAGGACTGGGAGTGCTTTGCGCGCATGGTGCTGGGCGGCGCGGTGACGGCGCTGGTGCACGAGCCGCTGTATCGCTGGCGGCTGACGCCGGGCAGCCGCTCGTCGAGCGACCGCCTGGCGAACATCGAGGCGATGATCCGCATGACCGAGAAGCTCATGTCGCTGCCGGGGCTGAGCGCGCAGGAGCGCGCGGCGGGCGAGGGGCTGCTGGCGGCGCGCGGGCGCTGGCTGGTGCGCGAACGCGCGCGCGACGCTGTGCAGACGCATGCGGCGAATGCGCGGCGGCTGTCGCTGGGGCTGGTGACGGGCGCGGGCTTCGACCGCGCGACGCGCGCGAAGGCGGCCGTGGCGGTGGTCTCGCCGCGCCTCGCGGCGCGCTTCCTGGAGGGCCGGCGCGAGCGCACGGACCCGGCGGTGGAAGCGCTGGCGCAACGGGGCTTCAGCCTGCCGTAGGGGAGGCGTCGCGGGTGCCGCCGCGAGTGGCGCCCGCCGCGAGTGGCGCCGCGTCGCGCCCGGCGCGACCCGCTCGCTCAGGCGCCGACGTGCAGCGCCATGAACAGGATCGTGACCAGCACCAGCCCGCTGAGCAGCGAGCCGACGATTCCGAGGCGGCGCACGGCGGCACGGTACTCGTCGCTCATCTCCACGTTGCTCTCGCCGGCGCCGGCGTGGACCGCGGCGATGTCGCGCGCGGCGAGCTGCTCGGCGCGTTTGGCGGTGGGGATCATCACGGAGCCGATCAGCCCGCCGATGACGACCACGGCGGCGAGCCCCCACTGCACGAAGAAGTCGCTCCAGTAGTGGCCCTTGCTGGCGAGGTAGATGCCCGCGAGCAGCACCAGCGCGAGGCCGGGGTTGACGAGCATGCGCTCGACGGTGTACTCGATGCGATGCACCAGCGGCAGGCTGCGCGGGTCGTGGCGCCCGGCGACGGCGAACATGATCGGGTAGGCGAACGTGACGCCGAAGGCGACCACCACGGCCATGATGTGAATCGCGAGGACTACTTCATATAGGGACGCAGCGGGGTTGGTGAGCATGCGCTGCACCCTAATCGCTCACGGCGGCAATGGCCCTCGTCGCATCTGGCGTGGCGCCCAGCGGGTCACTCGGCGATGGCGAACAGGGAGCTGGGGTCGATCGGGACTCTGCGTTTGCGGATCTCGTCCCAGATGCTCTGGAGCGGGTCGGCTGCCTCGTAGTAGCTGCCGCGCCGCGCGCCGAAGCGCCGGAGCAGGCCAGCGTTGACCATTGCGCGAAGATCGTCGGTGGCGAGCTGGTTGGAGATCTGCTCGTCGGACATCGCGAGCGCAGCCCGGTAGGAGGAGTTGCGGACCTTCATCCCGATCGTGGCGTCGAACAGCGCGCTGAGCATGCGCTGTGGAAGGCGCTTGTCGTTGCACACGGCTTCGAGTCTGGTCCAGATCTCCTCGGACTCCTTCACGCGCCGCAGCACGCTGCTTGCCTGGACGAAGTGCGCCTCCAGGCAGAACCTGATCCATGATCTGGCGTCGCGCTGCGGCTGCCAGGTGAGGGACCCGACCTGCTGCAGCACCCGGTAATAGGCCTGCGTGTTGCGGCCGAGGTACTCCTCGATGCTGGAGAAGGCGGGCGCCAGGATCTGCTCACGGGCGAGCACGAGCGTCTGCAGGCACCGCGACATGCGTCCGTTGCCGTCGCGGAACGGGTGGATCATGACCAGGTTCAGGTGCGCCATCGCGGCTCTGATGAGCACCGGGGCCTGGTCCTCGCGGGAGAGGTCGTCGCTGAGCTCCTGGACGAGTCCCGGCACCTCGTCCGCCGGCGGACCCTCGTAGACGACTTCGCCCGTGGCGTCGTTGCGGATCCAGATGGGTCCCGGCCGCCAGAGCCCGGGGCTGGCGTCGAGCGTGTACTCGGTCATCATGAAGTGCAGGCTGCGGAGGATCTGGGGCGAGTACTGGAAGTGCTCGTCGTGGGCGAGCTGGAGCACGTACGTCATCGCGCGCCGATAGCCCGAGACGGCGTTCCAGTCGTCGAGCTGGGCGTCCGCGGGCTCCTCGCCGCCGATCGCCGCCATCGCGTCCTCGACCGACACCTCGTAGCCCTCGATGCTGTTGGAGCCCTGAATGGCGCGAGCCCCGAGCACGCGCCTGACCTGACCCACCCACCTGCGCGGCTGGGCGACCTGAAACCGGAGCTGGCGGCGCAGCTCGTCGATCTTCTGCAGCGCCGCGGCCTCTTCGAAGCTCATCGGTGGTGTCTGGAAGATCATCGATCCCCGCCAGATGGGAATGATAGAAAGATTGAATCAATCACGGATAGCAATGATAGTAAGATTTCTATCCATGAAATCATCATGTGGCGGCTCGGAACTATTTGACGAGTCTCGGGCGCTGTATAACCATTGCTATACGGCACTCCGCGAGGCACAGTATGTGCCCGACGACAGCGGCCTTTATCGCGAGAAGGACAGATCTTCAGAACGTCGGCGCGTACTTGCCGAACACGTCCTGCATGGCGCCGCACACCTCGCCCAGCGAGCAGCGGTCCTTCAGCGCCTGGCGGATCGCCGGGAGGAGGTTCTCGCTTCCGCCCGCCACGTCGCGCAGCTCACCCAGCCGACGCTCGACCAGCGCGCCATCCCGGTCATCCTTAAAGCTTCAAGTCGTTCCAGCTGTTCGCGCTCTGACTCCGGGTCCACGCGCAGCAGGTCCGGCACCTCGATCGCGTCTTCCTGGTACGCGTTCACGCCCACCACGATGTCCTGGCCGATGCGGTAGCGCTCCTGATAGCCCCACGCCGACTCGTCGATCTCTCCCGTGATGAACTCGATCGCGTTCACCGAGCCGCCCAGCGCGTCCACCTTCGCGATCAGCTCGTTCGCGCGCGCTTCGATCTCGTCCGTCAGCGCCTCCACGAAGTACGAGCCCGCGAACGGGTCCACCGTGTCCGTCGCGCCCGACTCGTGCGCCAGGATCTGCTGCGTGCGCAGCGCGATTTTCGCCGCGCGCTCCGTCGGCAGCGCCAGCGCCTCGTCGAAGCCGTTCGTGTGCAGCGACTGCGTGCCTCCGCACACCGCCGCGAAACCCCTGCAGCGCCACGCGCACGATGTTGTTCTCCGGCTGCTGCGCCGTCAGCGTCACGCCGCCCGTCTGCGTGTGGAAGCGCAGCATCGTCGCCTTCGGGTTCGTCGCGCCGAAGCGCTCGCTCATGATGTGCGCCCACATGCGCCTCGCAGCGCGGAACTTCGCGACCTCCTGGAAGACGTTGTTGTGGCCGTTGAAGAAGAACGCCAGCCGCGGCGCGAACTCGTCCACCGACAGCCCCTTGTCGATCGCCGCCTGCACGTACGCGATCCCCGAGCACAGCGTGAACGCCACCTCCTGCACCGCCGAGCAGCCCTTCTCGCGGAAGTGATAGCCCGAGATCGAGATCGTGTTCCAGCGCGGCACGCGCTGCTGGCAGTACTCGAACAGGTCCGTCGTCAGGCGCATCGTCGGCGCCGGCGGGTAGATGTAGTTGCCGCGCGCGATGTACTCCTTCAGCACGTCGTTCTGCGTCGTGCCTCGCAGCTGCTCCGAGGGCACGCCCTGCTCCTCGCCCACCAGCTCGTACAGCAGCAGCAGGCACGCCGCCGGCGCGTTGATCGTCATCGACGTCGACACCTGATCCAGCGGGATGCCGTCGAACGCCGTGCGCATGTCGTCGATCGTGTCGATCGCCACGCCCGTGCGGCCCACCTCGCCCAGGCAGCGCGGGTTGTCCGAGTCCAGGCCCAGCTGCGTCGGCAGGTCGAACGCCATCGACAGCCCCGTCGAGCCCTTCGACAGCAGGTAGCGGTAGCGCTCGTTGGACTCCTTCGCCGACGCGTAGCCCGCGTACTGGCGCATCGTCCACGCCTGCTTGCGGTACATCGCGCGGTGCACGCCGCGCGTGTACGGGAACTCGCCCGGCTCGCCCAGGTCAAGGCTCCGCGGCAGGTCCGCCTCCGTATACAGCTCCGCGATCTCGATGCCCGAGTCCGTGAAGCGGCGCGGATCGTCCGGGCCGACGATCGGCGCGACTGTCGGGTGCTCCTCGATCGACGCCATGCCACAGATCATAAGGACCGCGCGGTGATGGAACGCTCGCGCGCGTGCCCTTGCGTATATGGGTGGCCGCTCTGGACACGGGTATCCTCCCCGCATGTCCACCTGCCTGGTCACCGGCGGCGCCGGCTTCCTCGGCTCGCACCTGTGCGACGAGCTGCTCGCGCGCGGCAACCGCGTGATCTGCGTCGACAACCTCGAGACCGGGTCGCTCGCCAACATCGCGCACATCCGCGACCCCGAGCGCTTCGAGTTCCTGCACGTCGACATCACCGCGCCGTACTTCGTCGAGGAGCCAGTCGACTTCGTGTATCACTTCGCCTCGCCCGCCTCGCCGATCGACTACCTGCGCCTGCCGCTGCACACGCTCAAGGTCGGCTCCTATGGCACGCACCACACGCTGGGGCTGGCCAAGGCCAAGCGCGCCCGCTTCCTGATGGCGTCGACCAGCGAGGTCTACGGCGATCCGCTCGAACACCCGCAGTCGGAGAGCTACTGGGGGCACGTCAACCCGATCGGCCCGCGCGGCGTGTACGACGAGGCCAAGCGCTACGCCGAGGCGCTCACCATGGCCTACCATCGCCAGCAGGGCGTCGACACCGCGATCGTGCGCATCTTCAATACCTACGGCGCGCGCATGCGCCCGCACGACGGGCGCGCGATCCCCACGTTCCTGCGCCAGGCGCTCGCCAACCGGCCGATCACGGTGTTCGGCGACGGCAGCCAGACGCGCTCGTTCTGCTACGTGTCCGACCTGATCCGCGGCATCATCGCGCTCGCCGAGTCCGGCCACCACTACCCCGTCAACATCGGCAACCCCGACGAGTTCACGCTGCTCGAGCTGGCCGAGGTAATCAAAGAGCTCACCTGCTCCACCGCCGAGATCGTCTACGAGGCGCTGCCCGAGGACGACCCCAAGCAGCGCAAGCCCAACATCCAGCTTGCGAGCGAGCTGCTCGGATGGGCGCCCGAGGTGCAGCTGCGCGACGGGCTCGCGCGCACCATCGAGCAGTCGGGCGTCGAGCTGCTCATCGGCGGGGGCTCCAGCTGAGGCTCACCGGCCGCCGCACGCCGACCGCCGCGGTGTCGCGCAAGCGCCCGCCCGAGCGGGCGGCGCAACCGCTCCATCTGCGAGGCTGCGGTGTTGTGAGCCGTGAGATGGGACCACGCGTGTCGGAAACGTCCGCTCCGCCAGCGCCGCCGGCTTCTCGCCCCCGCCCCCGCACCACGCTGTCGGTGACCACGCAGCGCACCGAGCACTCCGACCACGACATCCGCCGCAAGCGGCCGCCGGCGGTGTCGTTCCTGCTGCGCACATCCACCGTCTGGCGCGTCGCGCGCGTGGTCTCGCTGCTGGCGCTCGACTTCGCCGGCGTCGCGCTCGCGATCTTCACCGCGCTCGTGCTCAAGGAAGCCGTGCACGGCCGCGTGCAGGCGGTGCACGCGCGCGAAAGCACCGAACACTTCCTGCCGTTCGCCTACCTGCTCACCGCGCTGCTGTTCGCGCGCTCCGGGCTCTACTCGCAGCGCGCGCTGCGCCCCGGGCTCTCGCGCATCGTCGGCTCGCTGTTCCAGGTCGCGTTCGTCGCGCTGATCTTCGCCGTCGTCAGCGGCGAACACTTCTCCAGCTACTACCTGTTCTGGAGCACGCTCGCGTTCGCCATCTTCTACATCGCGTGCGCGCGCGCCGCCTACGAGCGCATCACCGCCGTGCTGCTGCGCGCCGCCGGCTACACGCGCCGCGCCGTGCTCGTCGGCAGCGGCAGCCACATCGTCGACGTCGCCCATGCGCTCGCCGACGCGCCGCACGCGCCCATCGAGGTCGTCGGCTTCCTCTCCTCCAAGCCGCTCCCCGACAACGGCCTGCGCCCGCTCGGCTCGCTCGCCCGCCTCAGCCACGTGCTCGGCTCCGAGCGCGTCGACGAGGTCATCATCGCCGACCCCGAGTTCCCGCAGGACGACGCCGTCGAGCTCGTCGACCAGTGCCACCGCCGCGGCGTGCGCGTGCGCCTCGCGCCCTCCACCATGGAGATCCTCATCCACCGCGCCGAGTTCGTGCCCGGCCAGTCCGTGCCGCTGTTCGAACTCGGACCGCCCGTGTTCGAGGGCATCGACTTCGCGCTCAAGCGCACCTTCGACATCGTCGGCGCCACGCTGCTGCTCGTGCTGCTCAGCCCGCTGCTGCTCGCCATCACGATCGCCGTGCGCATCAGCTCGCGCGGCCCCGTGCTGTTCCACTCGATGCGCCGCGGCATCGGCCAGCGGCCGTTCGCGTGCCTGAAGTTCCGCACCATGCACACCGACGCCGAGGAGATCCAGGCGGACCTCGAAGAGCTCAACGAGGCCTCCGGCGCGCTGTTCAAGATCCGCGAGGACCCGCGGCTGACGCCCATCGGGCACCTGCTGCGGCGCTTCTCGCTCGACGAGCTGCCGCAGCTCGTCAACGTGCTGCGCGGCGAGATGTCGCTCGTCGGGCCGCGGCCGCTGCCCGAGCGCGACTACGAGATGCTCGAGGACTGGCACCGCAAGCGCTACCTCGTGCTCCCCGGCCTCACCGGCCTGTGGCAGGTGTCAGGGCGCTCCGAGCTCGACTTCGACGACCTCGTGCACCTCGACTTCATCTACCTCGAGAGCTGGTCGCTCGCGCTCGATCTGACGATCCTGCTGAAGACCATCCCCGCGGTTCTTACGAGGCGCGGGGCGTATTGATCAGTTAGAGCTGCGAGCTTGTCCCTCGCCCAGGCGGGCGGGGGGCCCCACTACTAGTAGGAAGGGCTAGCGGAACTCATCGGGCTGGGAATGGCGGCCCGCTGCAGCACGACGCGTCTTACTGCCACCCCGCCCTTTCGGTCTGTCTACCCCATACAGCGCGACGTTCAGGCGATCATCCTTGCAACCTTTGAGGCAGCTTTTGACGCCATACTGCCTCCGCATGTACTCCGCGAGGATCGCCTTTGCATTGTCCTTCGACGCCATGCCAGCGGCCTGACGAAACTCATGGGCGACGGCCGACGTGAGCAAGTCGGCGATTTGGAGGGCATCGGTCGTCTTGGAGTCAAGGCGGCAGACACTGACGACGGCCAGCCGCTTAAGCCGCTTGTTGACGGAGGCGCGGACGTCCTGCTCGAAGAAGACGTTGTCGGGCGTTGAGTAGTTGTCGGCTAGCACGACCAACAGCTCGCGTCGTCGGATCGTGCCGAGCAGCAACTGCTCAGAGAGCTTCTCGTAGGCGAGCCAATGGGAGCCGAATCGAGCGACGGGGTCGCCCGCCTCTCGGTCAACCACAAAGCAAGAGAAGCTCCCATCGCTCGCTGCGACGAGATCGACCACGGCCCGATAGAAAGGCAACGAGCCCCTGGTTGCGTTCTTGAAGTGGATCTCGTGGTAAGCCTGCTGCTGGTCGCGGAGTTTCTGGACCTTCCGCAGCAGAACACTCGGCTCTGAGAGCTTCAGGCAACCGACAGCAAAGAAGCGATCCCGTGCGATGAATCCCGCCTCATCCAAGAACACCGTTGCGGTCGGGTGCTCGCACGGAAGTCCGTCCTTAGCCCGGGCTTTCTGCTTCGCTGGCGAGCGCGTTCGCCGAGGGGCGGGAGACACCTGGCAAGCCTACCTACAAAAAATGCGAGCTAAGGACCAGTGGCCCTCACCCGCATGAAAACGGTAGCACTTTATATCCGTCCGGTCAAGCTGATAGGACGAGCTAAGGACCAGGGGTCCTCACCCGCGCCCAGAACGTATCGACCCGAGCGGCGGAAGCCTTGAGCCGCGTGCCTGACGGCTTGAACTGACAGGCCGGTCAAGCGGCCGGGTGCCTACTGACGCGCGCCCTCGCGGCCGGGTGCGGCAGCTCGGCGGGCGCCGCCGCCTCCGCGTACACGCCCCACGTCGCGCGCGCCGCGTCCCGCCAGCTCCACTCCGGGGGCGCAGGCGCCGGGCGCGTGGCGGCCTGTGCGGCCGCGATCAGGCCCCGCATGTCGCCGGGCTCCACGAACGTCGCACGCTCGCCCAGCACCTCGCGCAGCGCCGGCGCCTCGCACGCCGCCACCGGCGTGCCGCACGCCAGCGCCTCGACCGCCGGCAGGCCGAAGCCCTCCTCGGTCGAGGACAGCACCAGCGCGTGCGCGCCGCTGTAGATCGCCGCCAGCTGCTCGTCTGAAACCTGGCCCGTGAGGATCACGTCCGGCAGCTCGCGCGCCCACGGGCGCGTCGAGCCCACCAGCACCAGCGGCAGCTCGCGCGGCGTGCTCGCCAGCTTGACGATGTTCTTGCCCGGGTCCGGATGGCGCAGCCCGCCAACCCACACGAGGAAGCGCTCCGGCAACCCCAGGCTCTGCTTCACAGCCTCGATCGCCTCCGGTGCGCGCGGGTACATCACCGCGTCGGCCGCCTCTGGGATCACCGCCACACGCTCGCGCGCCAGCCGCAGGTGCTCCACCGCGTCGCGCGCCACCGTCTCGCTCGGCACGATCACGCGCGCCGCGCGCTGCACCGCCAGGTTGCGCAGGCGCACGCGCAGGCCGCCGCGCAGGTGCTCGCTGCGGCGCTTCAGCGCCGCCAGGTCGTGGATCGTCACCACCATCGGGCACGGGCTGTGCAGCATCGCCCCATCCATCCACGGCGCGTGGAACACGTCCGCGCCGCGCGTGCGCGCAAGCGCCGACGGCCGGTGTGTCTCCACGAGCTCGTCGCGCGTCGCCGCCGTCTCGCGCAGCGCCGCCAGCAGGCAGCGCGAGTAGCGCCCCACGCCGTCCGGGTCGGAGACCGGGCGGTTGTCGAACGCGACCTTCACCGCGCCAACACTAATCGCTCTGCGGACAGATGGGTAGGTATGACAGCCTTGCTGCAGGTGGCTTCGCGCGCGCACTACGAAAGCCTCTGGCAGGCGCTGCCCGAGGGACTCGAGCCGTCGCACTTCCAGCTGCGCAGCCGCTTCCTGCTGGAGCGCGTGCATGCCGGTGAGCGCGTGCTCGACATCGGCTGCGGCGAGGCGCGCTTCACCGCCGAGCTCGCGCGCGCCGGCGCCCAGGCCGTCGGCGTCGACGTCGCCGAGGAGCCTCTGCGCCGCGCACGCGCGCGCCATCCCGAGCTCGACCTGCGGCTCGTCGAGGAGGCCGGGCCGTGGCCGCTCGAGGACTCGAGCTTCGACGTCGTGTGGGCGGGCGAGGTGATCGAGCACGTGGCCGACACCGCGGCGTGGCTGTCCGAGGTCCGCCGCGTGCTGCGCTCCGGCGGCAGCCTCGTGCTCAGCACGCCCGCCAACGGGCGCCTCGCCGTGGCGCGTCTGGCGCTCTCCCGGCGCGCGTTCGCCGAGCACTTCCACCCGCTCGGCGATCATCTGCGCTTCTACAACCGCGACACGCTCACCCGGTTGCTGGACGAGTTCGGCTTCGAGCGGATCCAGGCGCGGAGCGCCGGCGGCCTGCCCGGCGCGCGCCCGCTGCTGCTCGCGCACGCGATTCGCTCGCGGTTTTGAGCCGCGCGGCGCGCTGCGCCGCTTCGCGCTGCTGCATGCTCGTGCGCAGCGCCTGGATGTAGTCGTTGCGGGTTTCGATCGCTTCCAGCCGCCCGTCCGCGACCGCTTCCGGCGCGATCGACTCGGGGTTGAGGTAGATCGCCGCCCGCAACGCCACCACCGCCGCCTTCGCATCGCCCGCTTCCAGCTCGTAGCGTCCCAGTGCCAGCCACGTAGCCGGGTTCGACGGCTGCAGCCGCACCGCGCGTTCGAGCGTCGCCCGCGCCAGCGCCGGGTGGCCCGCCGCGTGCTGGACGCCCGCCAGCGTGAACCGCGCGCCGGTCGACAGCGGGTCGCGCGACACCGCCGCTTCGGCCGCCGCCGTGGCCGCCGCGGGGCGGTGCGCTTCCAGCTGCGCGGTCGCCTGCTGGACCGCTTCTTCCGAGCGCTGCGGCTGCCACTGCGACCACATCGCCAGCAGCGCCGCGATGAGCACCGCGGCGGCGACCGCCATGCGCGTGCAGCTCGGACGCGGCCACCGATCGGGCCAGCGCAGCGTTCCTGGGCCGGTGGCTCGGGGTGCCGAGGGGCGCGGGCTCTCGCCGGGTGTCGCGCCCGCCAGCTCGCTGCGGCCCGCCAGCCAGCCCGCGCACAGCAGCGCCACGCATGCGTTGCCCGGCACGTACCACGTCCAATCGATCAGCGAGTGCGCGCCGAACACCACGACCACGCACAGCATGCTCAGCATGCCGACGCGCTCCGGCGTGTAGCGCGTGAGCTCGCCCCGCGGCAGCGCCAGCCAGCCGGGGCGCGCGCCGGAGCGCAGCTGCAGCCACGCGCGCCAACCCGTCCAGCGGCGGTTGAACGGATGCGTCGCGCGTCCCGCCGCGCCCATCCACGTCAGCAGCAGCACCAGCGCCAGCAGCGCGCCCGCGAGGCCGAGGTCGGCGAGCGTCTGCACGACGAAGCCGTGCGCGTGCCTCACTTCCAGCGTCTGTGTTTCGTAGCGCAGGTGCGCCGTCGCGTAGCCGCCCGCGCCCGCGCCCAGCGCCGGGTGCGCGTCGAAGACCTGCAGCGCCTCCTTCCAGTAGCGCGCGCGCACGCTCGCCACCGCCGTCAGCCGGCCGGGCGTATTCGGCGGCGGTTTCGCGTTCGGGTCCGTCAGCGCATGGAAGGCGTTCGAGATGCTGCCCGTGAAGCCGCGCTGGCTGTGCGCCAGCGCTCCCGCGAACGCGAGCGCCGCGAGCGCCAGCGCCGCCAGCAGCGCCGCGCCGGCGCGCCGGCGCGAGAGCAGCGAGGGCGCGCGGCGCGCGGTGGCGAAGCCGATCGCGATGCCGGCCGCCGTCAGCACCGCCAGCATCGCCACGATCAGCGCGCCCAGCTCATGTCCCGCGCTGGCGCGTTCCGCCGCCGGCACGCCTTCGGAGCTGAGCGCGTGACTGGAGAAGTCCCACGCCGCCACCGCCACAGCGCCGAGCGCGCCGCCGATCAGCAGCGTCGCGCCGCGAAGGCGCAGCGGCACCACGCAGAACCACAGCACGAGGCCCAGCGCCAGCGCCGCCAGCGCGCCGCGCGAGTATGCGAGCACGAGCGTCAGCAGCAGCAGCCCCATCGCCGGGTATGCCAGCGCGCGCAGCAGCGCGTGGCCGTCGCGGCGCGCCCCCAGCCACATGCAGCACACCACGCCCATCGCCGCCGTCAGCCCGACCGCGTTCCAGTAGCCGTACGGTTCGTTCAGGCGCGCGAACGTGTTCAGCGGATCGAGGCTCGGGAACACCTTCGTCGCCAGCGCATAGCCGCACACCGCCACGGCCGCCAGCGTCAGCCCGCCGAGGACCGCCGGCCAGCGCTCGGGCACCGCGCGCGCCAGCGCCAGGGCCGCGCCGAACGTGGCGCTGTAGGCGAGCATCCGCCCCGATTCCTGCCAGCTGTCGTCCGGCTGCACCGACCACACGATCGACAGCGCCGTCAGCGCCGTGAACGCCAGCAGCAGCCCCAACGGCCAACTTCCGCGCACCCGTCTGCCGGAGGGGGTCAGCAGCACGCTCGCAGCCGCCACCACAGCCGCGGCGAGCGTCAGCGCCATCTCGGTCGAGATCATCGATTCGGCGTTCAGGCCGCCCTTGGCGTGAAACGTGATGAAGCAGAAGACCGCCGCCACCAGCAGCGTCGGCCACCACAGCACCGCCGGCCTAGCCGGAGCCGCGGGCGCGGACACGCTTGCCCAGCGCGCCCGCCGCAACCAGCAGCAGACACGCAAGTAGGAAGATCAGGGTCGCCAGCAGGGGGGTGGGCAGCGAGCTGAGCGCATGCGCCACATCCACGTGCACGACCCCCGGGTTGATCACCCCGCCGCCAAGCCGCACGGGTTCGGAGCCCGCGTGCGCCGCGTGCGTGATCGCGCGCTGCTCCGCCGGCGTCGCCGTGATCGAGACGGGCGCCGCCGTTCCCTGGCCGCTGCCGCCCCCGCCACCACGCCCTTTGGCCGCCGCCGCGAGCTGCGCTTCGTGGATTCGCGACGAGCAGTCGCTGTACTCTTCCGTGTCGGCGGCCAGTTCTTTCAGCGCCTGCCGGTACGCGCTCTGGCTGAAGCCGCCCAGCGATTCGTTGTGCGTGCAGCGCAGCACGATCTTTTCGCCCACATTCGCGCTTGCCGGCTGCGCAAACGCGAGCGACATCGCGGCCAGCAGTGCGGTCAGGGCGGCCGAGCGAGCTCTGTGCCGCCGGCTCTCGAGACGGACGATTCTCATAGGTTGACCGCGCAACGCTACCAACGCCCCCGGGAGACGCTCACGCTGGCGAGCGCGTGCGAGAACCCCTGAGCCCAGGCGTCGTGGCTGTAGGCCAGCACGTCAGCCGCGCCCGCGTCGCCCATGCGGCGGCGCAGCCGCGGGTCCGCGGCGAGCCTCCCGATCGCACCCGCCAGAGCCTCGACGTCGCCCGACGGCACCACCAGCCCGTTGGCGCCGTCGCGCACCAGCCCGCCTGCGGCGGCGCCCACTGCGTCTGTCGCGATCACGGCAAGTCCCTGGTTCATCGCCTCGTTCACAACCAACCCCCACGGCTCGCGAAAGGTGCGTGTCGACACCGACGGCACGACCAGCACGTCGCACGCCGCGTACACCTCGCGCAGCTGATTCGGCGAGAGCGGGTCGAGGCAGAGGGGCGCGTCGAGGGCGGGGCGCGCCTCGACGCGTGGCCCCGCGTCGGAGCCTGCGAGGCCGGGATTGGAGCCGACGCCGGCGAGCACGAGCGCGGCCGCATCCGCGGGCAGGCCTGCGGCGCGCCAGGCCGCGAGGAGCACCGGCACGCCCTTGCCTGCCACTGGCCGCCCCACGAACAGGAACCGCGTCTCGGCACCCGCCGGCCAGCGTGGATCGCCGGGCGGCGCCCCGGCGGGCGCGCGCCAGAACTCGTTGTCGACGGACTGCGGCGCCACGTGCACGTTGCGCGCACCGCGCGCGCTCACGTAGGCGCTCACGTGCGGACCGTACGTCACCACAGCGTCAGCAGAGCGATACAGGCGGCGCAGAGGCAGATAGGTGAGCGCGTGCGCGGCGCTGCGCGGGTGCGCCCACAGCGACGCCCACAGGATCAGCGGCACGCGCGCGCGGCGCGCGCCCGCCCACGTGGCCAGCGGCGCTACGCGCCCGCCCGTGGGGCACACGACCGCGCGGTAGCGGCCGCCGGCAGCGAGCGGGTAGAGCTCGTGCGGGCGCACGCGCCTGTGCGGGAACGGCAGCTCCGCGGCGAACCCGGCGCCGCCGTGCTGCATGCGCCCGCCGAACAGCGCCAGCTCGATGCCCTCGCGCTCGTGCAGGCGCTCGAGCGCTCCCACCCGGTAGGCGGGCGCGTGGCCGGTCACGAACAGGATCGGCTTCGTCTGCGGGCCCGGGGCGGGGCTCATGCGCGCGGACGCGATCCGTCTCGCCCCAGCGCGTGCTCGTACGCGGCCAGTGTCTGCTCGCCGCACAGCCGCCACGTGAAGTTGGCCGCCACCGTCGTGCGCGCCCGCTGGCCGGCCTCGCGCAGCCGGTGCGGATCGGACAGCAGCTCGTCGATGCGCTGCGACAGCCGCTCGATGTCGCCGGGCGGCACCAGCATGAAGCCGTCGCCCGCCGCCGCGATCTCCTCGGGGCCCGGCTCCCCGCGGCATCCGATCGCGGGCACGCCCGCCGCCATCGCCTCCACGTACGCCACGCCGAACGCCTCCTCGGTCGAGGGCATCACGAACAGCGTGCAGCGGCGCGCGCGCTCCACCGCCTCCTGCGGTGGTAGCTGTCCCAGGAAGTCGACGCGCTCGGAGACGCCAAGGCGCACCGCGAGCCCTTCCAGCGCGATCCGCTCGGGGCCGTCGCCGATGACCGCGTAGCGCAGCGTCGGATGGCGCTGCTCGAGCACCGCGAGCGCGCGCAGCACGTCGGCGTGGCGCTTGCGCGCCACCAGGTGCGCGACCGTCACCAGCGAGGGGGCTTCGGTGCGTGGCGGGGGGACTCCCGTGCGGGGAGGGGAGGCTCCGGCGCGCTGCGCCGAGGGCAGGTCGGTGCCGAGGTGCACCACACGCGTCTCGCCGGCGCCATGTGTGCGCGCGAGCTCGGCGATGCCCTGGCTGTTGGCGAGCACGAGCTTTGCTGCCCCCAGGCCGCGCGCCACTGCGTCCGCGCCTGCCTGGCTGCGCATCGCCGTGTACAGCACGTCGCCGCCGTGCACCGACACCACCAGCGGCTGGCGCAGGCGCGCGCGGCGAACCGCGTCGGCCGCCGGGACCGCGTTGTGCGCGTGGATCAGCTCGAACGGGAACGAGCGCGCGAGCCGGCGCAGCGCCAGCGCCAGCGCGGGCGCCGCCCACGCTCCCCACGCCGGGTACGAACGCTCGCGCGGCGGCGAGACGTACGGGACGTACGTGATCGTCAGCCCGTCGCGCGTCTGCCGTCGCGGCTCGCGCGCGAGCGCCATCAACGCGGCGCGCGGCGGCACCTGGGCCGGCCGCGAGCGACGCGCGCGGGGGCACGAGCACGATGCAGCACCAGCACCTGCAGCTCCGCGCCGGCCTCGCGCGCCGCCAGCGCCTGGCGGTGCGCCCAGACGCCGAGCACGGGGTCGCGCACGCTCGGATAGAACTCGGCCACGACCGCCACTCGCGGGCCGTGAGCGGCGCCGGCGCCCCGGTGCCGCCGCTCACGGCGCCCTCGCGGCCTCCGCCGGTCTCGTCGGGCACGCTCACCAGCTGCGGTGGGTCGTGAGCGTGCGGTCGGCCTCGCGGGCGCTCAGGTACGGGCGCTCGGCCAGGAACGCGCGCGCCTCCGCGACCGCGTCCTCGCGCGCGTAGCCGGCGGCGGCGGGGGCCGCGCGGTGGCGGATCGCGACCGCGTCGACGACGCCGCAGCGCCAGCCGTGCTCGCGCGCGAGCGCCGCCCAGTGGACGTCCAGGCCCCAGCCCATGCGCAGCTCGGGGAACGGCAGCAGCACGGGGAACGTCGCGCGCGCGAACGCGGTGACGGGGCCGATCTCGACGAAGCTCGTCTCGCGCACCACGCTGCCGGCGCGACGCCGCGTGACCGGCCAGGCGGCGTGCGAGTTCAGGCGATGGGCGGGCTGCGCGAGCGTCAGCGAGAAGCGCTCGCACAGGAACAGGAAGCGGTCGAGGAAGCCGCGCGGCAGCTCCACGTCGTCGTCGAACACGAGCAGCCAGTCGTGGCCGTCGGCCGGATGCGCCGCCAGCAGCAGGTTGAGGTTCTCGAACTTGCCGCGGCCGTCCGGCCGCGCACGTGTGCAGCTCGACGTCGTGGCGCGAGCGCAGCAGCTCCGCGCGGATCGCCGCCGCCAGCGGCGCGGCGCTCCGGGCGCTCGACGCCGAGCGCGAGCACGCGCCGCAGGGGCGGCGCGTGGCGCGCGGCGAGCTCGAGGCGCAGGCGCCGCCGCTGAGCAGCTCGCGCGCGTCGAGCGCCCGTCGAGCGCGCTGCGCGGCGCAGCGCGTCCAGACCGCCGACGGTGCCGCTCGCGCCGGACAGGAAGTCGTCTGCGGCTTGCTGCGGCGCGAGCTTCGAAGCAGGGCTGCTGCGGCGCGTCCCGGCGGCCGGCGCGCCGGCGCCTCAGCGCGTTCACGCGCCCCTCGCGCAGCCGCCCGGCGCTGTGCGCCGCCATCGTCAGGCCCGGCCGGGCAGCGGCGGCGCACGACGTGCCACAGGCAGCCGGCGAGCGTGCGCAGCTCCGCGCGCGAGCGACGGCGCCCGGCCGCGCCGCGCGTCGAAGCGCCGGGCGGCGCGCCCGCGGGCGTACGCGCCGCGGCAGAGCGAGCGCAGGCGCGCGTCGGCGCCGGCGCGGCGGTGCTCGACCGCGGCGCCCGCCACGTACAGAACACGCGCGCCCGGCGTGCCGGCGCGCAGGCGTTCCTGCCACTCCTGCTCGTCGCCGCCGTGCTCGAGCGACACGTCGAACGGGCCCACGCGCTCCAGCGCGCTGCGGCGGATCGCCATGTTCGCGCCCCACGCGTACAGCGCGTCGGTGTCGCTGCGCGCCCAGCTCGAGCGTCGTGATCGGCGGGCGCTCGCGCCCGCACGTGCGCGCGGCGCGCCGGCCCTTCCAGGCGCGCGCTGATGGGCCCGGTGAAGACGTCGACGTCCGGGATGCTCGCGGGCCGCGTCGAGCAGCGCCGCGCAGCCAGCCGGCGCGCACGCGCGACGTCGTCGTCGACGAACACCACGAGCTCGCCCGCGCGAGCGCTCCACGCCGGTGTTGCGCGCGACGTTCAGGCCCAGCGGGCCCGTGTGGGGCTCGTAGCGCGCGCCGAAGGCGCTCGGCCAGCTCGCGCGCCGCCGGCGACGGCCCGGCGTCGTCGACCACGAGCACCTCCGCGCCGAGCTCGCGCGGCCTGGGCGCGATCGAGGCGAGCGCGACCTCCAGGTAGGCGGGGCGGGCGCGCGTCGGGATCACGATCGAGGCTGGCGGGGCCATGACTGGCAGAGAGTCTAGGTTTGACGCCGCGATGGTCCTGTTCCTGCACAACCGCTACCGCACCACCGGCGGCGAGGAGCGCGTGGTCGAGGACCTGCTGTGGCTCGTGCGCGAGCACCTCGGCGAGCCGGCGGAGCTGCTCGACGCGGGACTCGGCCGAGCTCGGGCCGCGCGCGCGCCGCGGCCGGGCTGCTGCGCGGCGGGCTCGAGCCGCGAGGACGTCGCGCGGGCGGTGCGGCTGAGCGGCGCGCGCGTCGTGCACGCGCACAACCTGCTGCCGGCGCTCGGCTGGCGCGCGCTGGCCGCCGCTCGCGCGCGCGGGCGCGCGGGTGGTGCTGCACCTGCACCAGTACCGCCTCGTGTGCGCGGTCGGCGTGTGCTTCACGCGCGGCGCGGAGTGCACGCGCTGCCACGGGCGCAACACGCTGCCCGGGCGTGCGCCTGAACTGCCGCGGCAGCCTGCCCGAGGCGCGTCGCCTACGGCGCGTCGCTGGCGCTGTGGCAGCGCCGCCTCGTCGAGCAGGCCGACGCGGTGATCGTGCCCAGCCGGTTCGCGCGCGAGCGGCTGCGGCAGCTCGGCGCGCCGCTGCGCTGGGAGCGCGTGCACGTGCTGGCGCCGCCGCTGCGCGCGCCGTCGCCGCGGATGCTCGGCGACGGACGGCCCGGCGCGCCGGATGCGCCGGCGCGACGGGCCCCTACGCGCTGGTCGTCTCGCGCCTGTCGCCCGAGAAGGGCGTGGACGTCGCGATCGACGCCTGCCGGATCGCCGGCATGCCGCTGGTGGTCGCCGGCGACGGGCCCGAGCGCGCGGCGCTCTGCGAGCGCGCGCGGCGAGGAGCCGACGTGCGCTTCGTCGGGCACGTCGACGACGCGCGAGCTGGCCGAGCTGCGCGCCGGCGCGGCGATCGCGCTGGCGCCGTCGCGCTCGGCCGAGACGTTCGGCCTGGCGGCCGCCGAGGCGATGGCGGCGGGCCTGCCGGTGGCGGCGAGCCGGGTCGGCGCGCTGCCCGAGCTGGTCGAGCCCGAGGCGCTCGTGCCGCCGGGCGACGCCGGCGCGCTGGCGCAGGCGATCGCGCGCCTGGCGGGCGATCGCGCCGCGGGCGAGCGGGGGCGCGAGCGTGTGCGCGCGCTGTGCGCGCCCGGAGGTCGTGGCGCGGCGCGCTGGCCGGCGTCTACGACGGGCGCGGCGCCGCCGCGCGTAAGCTGCGGCCGTGCCCGCCGCTCCCAGCGCCCTGATCACGGGCATCACCGGCCAGGACGGCTCGTTCCTGGCGGAGCTGCTGCTGGAGAAGGGCTACAGCGTCACCGGCATGGTCCGCGGCGCGCGCCGAGCGGCTCGCTCGGGTGCAGCGAGCACCTGCGCGGCGAGGTGGAGCTGCGTGCGCGGCGATCTGCTCGAGCCGGCAGACGCTGCGCGCGGCGATCGAGCGCGTGCGCCCACGCGAGATCTACCACCTGGCGGCGCCCTCGTTCGTGCCCGCCTCGTGGCGGCGGCCGGGCGAGACGATGCGCCGCGATCGCGCGGCTCGATGCGCGGCGATCCTCGAGGCGGTGCGCGCAGGCAGCGGCGAGCTCGACGCGGGCACGCGCGTGTTCGTGTCCGCCTCCGGCGCGATGTTCGGCGAGGCGCCGCGAGAGCCCGCAGCGCGAGAGCACGCCGTGCCGGCCGACCAACCCCTACGCGATCGCCAAGCTCGCCGCGCACCAGCTCGTCGGCGCGCTGCGCGACCACGACGGCCTGCACGCGAGCTCGGGCATCGTCTTCAACCACGAGTCCGAGCGCAGGCCCGAGCAGTTCGTCACGCGCCGGATCACCCGCGCGCGCGGCCGCGATCGCGCTGGGGCTCGAGCGCGAGCTGACGCTCGGCTCGCTGGATGCGGTGCGCGACTGGTCGTTCGCGGGGGACATCATGCGCGGCGCGTGGCTGATGCTCCAGCAGGATCGCGCCCGACGACTACGTGCTGGCCAGCGGCGTGGGGCACACGGTGGCGGAACTGGTCGCGACGGCCTTCGCGTGCGTGGGCCTGGACGCCGAGCGCTACGTGCGCGTGGACCCCGCGCTCGTGCGCGCGCCCGAGCGCACGCCGAGCGTCGGCGATCCCAGCAAGGCGCGCGAGCGTCTGGGCTGGCAGCGCGCAGGTCGGCTTCGAGGAGCTCGTGGAGCGGATGGTGCGGGCCGACATGCGCTCGCTCGCAGCGCGCTCGCGGCGCTGAGCGTCCCAGTCGACGCCTCTACACTGGCGCCGGATGACCACCGTCGGTGTCATCGGGCTGGGCTATGTCGGCCTGCCGCTCGCGGTGGCGTTCGCGCAGGAGGGCTGCGAGGTGATCGCGGTGGACGTGGACTCGCGCAAGATCGAGGCGATCGAGGCGGGCGACTCCTACATCGAGGACGTGCCCTCGGAGCTGCTGCGGCGGGTCGCCGAGCGCATCCATGCGACCACGCGCTACGCGCGAGCTGGCGCAGGCGCGACGCGGTGCTGATCTGCGTGCCGACGCCGCTGACGCGCAACCGCGAGCCCGACCTGGGGCCGCTGCTCGACGCCACGCGCGCGCTCGCGCGACGTGCTGCAGGCCGACCAGCTGGTGGTGCTCGAGTCGACCACGTACCCGGGCACGACGCGCGAGCGCGTGGCGCCGCTGCTGGAGGAGTCGGGGCTGGCCGCGGGCCGAGACTTCCATCTTGCGTTCTCGCCCGAGCGCGTGGACCCTGGCCGCACGGACTTCACGCTGCGCAACACGCCCAAGGTGCTGGGCGGCCTGACCGATGCGTGCGCGCAGCGGGCGCGCGAGCTGTACGAGCATCGTGTGCGATGAGCTGGTGGCGTCTCCAGCCCCGAGGCGGCGGAGCTGACGAAGCTGCTGGAGAACATCTTCCGCTCGGTCAACATCGCCCTGGTGAACGAGCTGGCGATGCTGACGGACCGCATGGGGATCGACATCTGGGAGGTGGTCGACGCGGCCGCCACGAAGCCGTACGGGTTCATGCGCTTCGAGCCCGGGCCGGGCATGGGCGGACACTGCCTGCCCGTCGATCCGTTCTACCTGAGCTGGCGCGCGCGCGAGTTCGACATGGCCACGGAGTTCATCGAGCTAGCCGGCAAGGTCAACCAGCAGATGCCCTACCACTGCGTCGCCAAGGCGCAGCGCGCGCTGAACGACACCGGCATGTCGGTCAAAGGCGCGCGCATCGCGGTCGTGGGCGTCGGCTACAAGCCCGGGGTCGGGGACGTGCGCGAGTCGCCGGCGCTGAAGATCATCTCTCTGCTGCGGGATCTCGGCGCGGAGGTGCTCTACCACGACCCGCATGTGCCGAGCCTGCCCGAGTTCGCGCTCACGAGCGCCCCGTTCGAGCAGATGCTCTCGGACACCGACCTCGCGCTGATCGTCACCGCGCATCCGGACGTCGACCACGAGCTGATCGCGCGGCGCGCGCGGCTGGTGCTGGACCTGCGCGGGGTCACGCGCGCCTCGAGCGCCGCCAACGTCGTGCGGCTGTGAACAGGCTAGGAGCCACGGGCGATGCGGCGCCGCTGCTGGGGGAGGGGGTGCTCGTCGGCGAGGGCGTGTCGTTCGGCTCCCACGTCGTCGTGCACGCGGGCACCGTGATCGGCGACGGCTGCTCGATCGAGGACCACGCCGTGCTCGGAAAGCGCCCGCGGCTCGCGCGGCACTCGGGTGCGCGCGGCGAGGTGCGGGTCCTGGAGCTGGGCGCCGGCGTGAGCGTGGGCGCGGGCACGGTGGTGTTCGCCGGGGCGAGCGTCGGCCCGGGCGCGATTCTCGGAGATCAGGCGTTCGTGCGCGAGCGCGCCTCTGTGGGCGAGGCGTCGGTGATCGGTCGCGGCAGCGTCGTCGACAACGACGTCGTCGTTGGAGTCCGCGTGCGTGTGCAGACGAACGTCTACCTGACGGCGTTCACGCTCGTCGAGGACGACGTGTTCGTGGGCCCTGGCGTCGTCACGACCAACGACGACACGATGGCGCGGCACGGGCCGGAGATGCCGATCCGCGGCGCGACGCTGCGCCGCGCGTGCAGGGTCGGGGGCGGTGCGGTGCTCACGCCCGGAGTGGAGATCGGCGAAGAGGCGTTCGTGGCCGCCGGTGCGGTGGTCACGCGCGACGTGCCCGCGCGGGCGGTGGTGATGGGCGTGCCGGCGCGCGTGGTGCGCGAGGTCGGCGAGGAGGACCTGCTGGAGCGCTGGCGCTAGTCAGGAGTCCATGCTGTTCGGCGATCAGTGCTTGAAACTACTTGCAACAAGACTTGAAGGATGATGAAACGGCGCCTGATGGTTAGCAGTTAGCTCGGCCGCAATCGCCAGAAGGCGCGGGGGTCGCGCCGTGACTTTCCCACCCAGTCGATCATTCCGGCGTCCCTCAGCGTGCCAAGCTCTCGTTGTGCGACCGGACGCGAGATGTCGAGCATCTCGGCGACCTCCCCGGTGCTGAGGCGGCCGCCTTCACGCAGAGCCGCCATGATCGCTCGTGCCCGATCTGAGAGGCGAGAATCAAGCTCTCGGTCCACTGGCTCAGCCAGCAGGGTCAAATGGACACCCCCGGAGGCTTGTCGATAGATAGGGTCGTCGAGTCCAGCCTGGCGCATCTCCTCAAACATTCGACGGATGCCCTCTCCCAGCTCCTGACCAAAGCTCAGGTCGGAGCAGACGCGGGCAATTCGAGGATTCCGAGCAAAGCGCGTCGCATCCAGCGGATCGCTCAAATCGACGAGCCCCGGAAAGCGTCCAGGGCTCCACACCTCGATCCGATCGTCGAAGATCTCTACGCGGATATGGTCGCCAGCCACGCTATATGAGCGGTGGACCACGGCATTCACCAAGCCCTCGAGCCAGGCGTCCTCCGGGACTAGGGGAACGCCTCCAAAACGTCCAGTTGCGCCGACAAGCGCTCGCCTCAACGGCTGGAGGCGTTGGATGGTCTCTCTTGCCTTGAATAGTTGGTGCGGAATGGGGCCTTCAACATGTACATCCTCGAGCAGCTGTTGGCGGGCGCCTGTTCCACGTTCTCGTCCTCGGTATCTCAGAACGCGAACGAATGTCTCCGGCAAGGATCTCTGTGGGTGTTCCGCAAAGAGCAGGCAGCCGGCAATTGTCAGCGTGCGATCATCGGCAAGGCCGCGAGCACGTAGCAGTCTCAGCGGATCGGGCGCTCTGACCGCTGTCGCGTACTGTTCTACGAGCGTCATGTCGAGGTCATCTACGCTCGTGGCTGGCAGAGCCCGAGCCTCATAACTGGCTTGGCCCTTGTCGTAGAGCAGCTCCTGGCGCTGACGGAAGGTGAGGCGGCGATTCTCGTCGCCGACTCTGAGAAAGACCTCATCACGCTTGTTCGTGTGGACTAGATCGCTCGGCTCGACCTCGATTACGAGGAGATGGTCTGGCTCGCCACGCTCGTTCTCGCAATCGAGGATGCGTTGACGTACCCGCACCGGCGGCTCGCAGAAGTCGATGCTGGCCTGCATCTGCCCATTTCGCTTCTCAGGAAGCCCATCTGTACCCTCGACCTTCCCGGCTCGAATCCCGACGACGATGATGCCGCCGTCGGCGTTCCCGAGACCAATCAGCCAATCGGCGAGATCGCGAGCCGCGATTCGAGTCGACTTCCGCTCGAACCACTGATCCTCGGCGATCTCCGCCAGGATCGGGCCGACCTCGTTGGGCGGAGCGCTGAGAGCCGACTCAGCATGCACCGTGGACATGTATCTATCCTACTTGAAAATATTGCAAGTACGGGTATGTCGTCTCCGCGAAGGCCGGCGGGTAGTGGGGTACGCGCTTTCAGCGGCTCGCACGAGCGTCTATGGCGGCGACGACCTGTTCGGCGTGCTCGCGCGTGAGGACGGGGCTCATCGGGATCGCCAGGTGCGTGCGCGCGGCGTGCTCGGTGCCGGGCAGCTCGACGCCGGACGCCCAGCCACGCATCGGCGCCTGGCGATGCACGGGGGTGCGGTAGTAGGGCTTGTGGCCGATGCCGGCGGCCGCGAGGCCGGCTTCCAAACGCTCGACGTGCGGGCTCGCCACGACATACAGGTGCCACGCGGGGGCGGCTCCCGGCGTCGGCCGCGGCAGCGCCACCAGCTCGCCGAGCCCGGCCTGCTCGTAGTGGCTCCCCGCGCGTCTGCGGCCGTCCGCCCACGCGTCCAGATGCGGCAGCTGCACGCGCAGGACGGCCGCCTGCAGCTCGTCCAGGCGCGAGTTGTAGCCGACCTGCTCGTAGGTGACCTTGTCGTGCGAGCCGTGGAAGCGCAGCGTGCGCACGCGTTCTGCCAGCTGCTCGTCGCGGGTCGTGATCATGCCGCCGTCGCCGAAGCAGCCGAGGTTCTTGGACGGGAAGAACGAGAACGTCGCAGCCGTTCCCAGCGCTCCGGGACGCCGCTCGCCCAAGGTGGAGCCTGCCGCCTGCGCGGAGTCCTCGAGCACCGGCACGCCCAGCGCCTCGATCTCCTCGACCGGCGCCACGTTTCCGAACAGGTGCACCGCGATCACGGCCTTCGTGCGGGGCGTCAGCGCCGCGCGGACCGTATCGGCCGTGACGCAGTAGGTCTGCGGGTCGATGTCGCAGAACACCGGCGTCGCGCCCGTCGGCGGGATCGCCTCCGCGGAGGCGTAGAACGTGAACGACGGCACCACCACCTCGTCGCCCGGACCCACGCCCATGGCGCGCAGCGCGATCGTGATCGCCTCCGTGCCGTTGGCCACGCCCACCGCGTGACGAGCGCCGCAGTAGTCCGCGAACTCCGTCTCGAACGCGCTCACCTCCGGGCCGAGGATGTAGCGCTCGGAGTCGAGCACGCGCTCGACCGCGGCGCGCAGCTCGTCGCGCAGGCCGCGGACCGGCGTCGAGGTGTCGAACAGCTCCACCGCCATGATGCTCAGCGCGGCGCCAGCAGCTCGAGGTCCGCGCGCGTCATCAGCCGGATCAGCTCCTCGAAGCTCGTCTGCGGCACCCAGCCCAGGTCGCGCTTCGCCTTGCTGGGGTCGCCGATCAGGTGGTCAACCTCCGCCGGGCGCACGAACGCCGGATCGATCGTCACGTACTGCTGGAAGTCGCCCAGCCCCGCCTCGTCGAACGCCACCTCGCAGCACTCGCGCACCGAGTTGGCTTTGCCGGTCGCGATCACGTAGTCCTCGGCGACGTCGCGCTGGAGCATCAGCCACATCGCTTCCACGTAGTCCTTCGCGTAGCCCCAGTCGCGTTCCGCGTCGAGGTTGCCCAGGCGCAGCTCCTTCTGCAGGCCGTGCTTGATCGCCGCTGCGTGCCAGGTGATCTTGCGGGTGACGAACTCCAGGCCGCGGCGGGGGGAGTTGGAGATCACGACGCGGCCCACGCCGGCGCAGAAGACCCCGCTCTCCGTCTCGACATCGAACGTCCATTCGTCGTCGGGTACGAGTGCGGCGGCGATCCGGCGGACCTCGGCCGGGTTCTTGCGCAGATGCTGGCCTTTTGCCCCCACTCTCGCGGCCGACTGGAGATTCAGCTGGTAGTAGGTCTTGTCGCCGCGCTGCTCCACGTAGACCGAGGCCGGCTGGCCATTGACGTGGTACATCCAGCAGAGGCCCTGCGCGAGGACCGCGCTGTTGGTCTTGATCGAGGCGCCGTTGCCTCGCTTGAGGCCGTCGCCCGCGTAGTAGCCAGCCAGGAACGCCTGCTGGACCTCATGGCTCGCATTCAGGACCACCGGGGGAACCTGCTTGAAGCGTGTGGGTGTGTACAGCTGCTCTCGCAGCCATGGTGTGATTGAGCGCCCTCCTGTTAGATCCACATGCTCGACAGACGCGTCCTCGTCCCATCCCGAGGTTCCCGTCCATTCCCTGGTCCTCCCGAGGAACAACTGCGACCACAGCGACGCCGCTCGTGCGCGGAGCAGCGGATCGTTGTTGGTGAATTGGCATCTCCCGCCGTCCCTGTGGACGTATCCGTCGGCGGCCATGAGGCCGAGGAACTCTGCCATCTCGACGGTGGCGACGCTCCAGTCGGCCGGCGGCGGCATCTCGTCTGCAAGTGCGAGCTCGTCTCCCGCTTCCACGTCGCAGGCCGCGACCTTTTCGTAGTCCTGGTTCAGCATGTTGTGGTGCGCGGTGACCTCCACGACGCCTGCCCGTGCCTGGATCGAAAGCAGTTCGTGATCCGGGTCGGTCGTGCGCCGTCGCGTCGCCGTGATCGTCGTGATCGGCGTCCAGCCATCACCGTCCCAGACCTCGAGGAAGGACTTGGGGAGGAAGTTCTGCACCGACCCCCCTTTTCTCAGCAGCGGCACGAGGTCATCCGGCGTCTTGACTGCGATCACTCCGTCGTCCCGAATGAGCAGGGGGGTATTTGAACATATTGACTCATGGTTAAAAAGTATTCCGCTGGTCGCATGCAGGTCATACGACTCGCGGTAGTTGACCGTGATGAAGTGCCCGTACGCCTTCGCGACCCCATACGGCGAGCGCGGATAGAAAGGCGTCGTCTCCGTCTGGGGCACCTCGAGCACCTTGCCGAACATCTCACTGGATGACGCCTGGTAGAAGCGCGCCTCGGGGCACACTTCGCGCATCGCCTCGAGCATGCGCGTGACGCCCGTGCCGGTGAACTCCGCGGTCAGCGTCGGCTGGATCCACGAGACGGCCACGAACGACATCGCGGCGAGGTTGTAGATCTCCGCCGGTTTGGACGCGCGCAGCGCGTCCACGAGCGAGCGCTGGTCGAGCAGGTCGCCCTGGTGCAGCGTGATGCGCTCGCGAATGTGCTCGATGCGGTCGAACTTCTCGGTCGAGGCGCGGCGCACCATGCCGTGGACGTCGTAGCCCTTCTCGAGCAGCAGCTCGGCGAGGTAGGAGCCGTCCTGGCCGGTGACGCCTGTGATTAGTGCTGATGGTTTCTCTGGCATGGCCGGGAGCCTATCGGCCGCCGCGCAGCCAGCGCACGGTCGCCGCGATTCCATCCTCGACCTCGATGCGCGCCCGCCAGCCGAGCAGCCGCTGCGCCTTCTCGGCGGAGGGCCAGCGCCGCTGCACGTCCCCGGCGAATGCCGGCAGGCGCTCCAGCTCGAACGCGTCGGGGTCCTCGCCGCACGCCTCCCAGGCGATGCGCGCGATCTCCGCGACCGTCAGCTCGCGCGCGGCGGAGATGTTGAAGTCCTCGTTCAGGCCCGCCGGCGAGCTCATCGCGGCGATGATGCCGTCGGCGACGTCGTCCACGTGCGTGAGCGTCCGCGTCTGCTCGCCCGAGCCGAAGATCTGCAGCGGTCGCTGGCCCGAGAGCGCCTTGCCGATCAGGTCGGGCAATGCGTGCGCGATCCCGGGCTCCGTATCCGGCAGCTCGCCCGGGCCGTACGCGCCGAACGGGCGGCAGATCGTGAACGGCAGGCCGTGCTCGACATGCGCCGCGCGGCAGGACCTCTCGCCGGCGAGCTTCGAGAAGCCGTACGCGGAGCTCGGCGCCGGGCAGCTCGCCAGATGGTCCTCCGGCGTCGGGAACAGCTCCGCCCGCTCGAACGCGCTCGCGGAGGACACGTATGTGAAGCGCTCCACCTGGAGATCCACCGCCGCCCGCAGGACCGCGCTGTCGAGTGCGCCGTTCGCCTCGATCAGCGTGTGCGGCAGCCGCTGGCGTCCGGCGATGCCGCCGGCGATCTCCGCCAGGTGGATCACCTGCGCGCAGCCGCGTGTGGCCCTGCGGGCATCCGCGAGCAACCGCAGATCGCCCGTGTGCACCTCGCAGCCTTCGCGCATCCACAGCGGCGCCTCGCGCTGGTCGGACACGCGCACCTCGTATGCGGGGTCGGCGAGCAGCCGCCTGACGACCGCCGCGCCGATACTGCCGGCGGCGCCCGTGACGAGCACGCGGCTCATTCGCGCGGGCTGGTCTGCGAGGCGCTCATCGGAGCCAGGAGGTTAGCGGCGGGGGCGTCGGATCCATGCGTATTGTTAGGCGTCTCGCCTACCGTGCGGCTGCCCCGTCGATACTGGGTCCGAGGCAACGGAAAGGATGGTGCATGGCCCGCGTCGCTCGCTGGTTGCTGGTCGTCAAGGCCTGGGTTGGCAGACGCTATCGCCGCGTTCAACGCGAGGTCGAGCACGTGGTGTTCGAGCGCGGATTGCACAGCACCTGGAGCCCCGACGTCTCCTCCGGGCATCTGTACCTCGCCCGCGGCCTGCGCGGCTGCAGGGTGGGTCGCGAGGACGTGTTGATGGACTACGGGGCGGGCAAGGGTCGCGTGCTGCTGGCGGCGGCGCGGTTCCCGTTCGGGCGTATCGTCGGCCTCGAGCTCAACGAGGCCGATGCCGAGATCGCGCGATCCAATGCCAGCATCGCCGGGCCACATCGGCGCTGCCCGCACATAGAAGTCGTCGTCGCGGACGCGCGGCTGCGGCCGCTTCCCGACGATGTCACCTACATCTACCTGTTCAACCCGTTCTGGGGCGAGACGTTCAAGGCGATGCTCGACCGGGTGCTCGAGTCGCTCGATCGCCGGCCGCGGCAGCTGACCATCGTCTACGCCAACCCGACATGCGCGACGGAGCTGCTCGCGACGGGCCGCTTCAAGCTGCTGAGAACCAGCCGCGGGCTGCGCCGGAGCTCGCCGGCGCAGCGGATCGACGTGTTCCGCTCGACCTGAGCGGTCAGTCGCGCCCGGCGCGCAGGTGACGCAGGTACTGCCGCGCGAAGCCCGCGACGAACATCGGGTTGTAGCGGGCGTAGCGCCGCCACAGGCGCCGCGGCTCGCGCGAGAGGCGGTAGGTCCACTCCAGGCCGTTGCGCTGCATCCACGCCGGCGCCTGCGACACGAGGCCCGAGTGGAAGTCGAACGCGGCGCCGACCCCCACCAGCAGCGGCGGGGTCAGGCGCGGGCGCATGCGGTGCATCCACTGCTCCTGCCGGGGCTGCCCCGTGCCGACCCACACCACGGCTGCGCCCGACGCGTTGATCAGCTCGATCTCGTGCTCGTCCTCCGCCGCGGTCAGCGGGCGGAACGGGGGCGAGGAGCGGCCCACGATCCGCAGCCCCGGGAAGCGCTCAAGCAGGCGGCGCTCCAGCAGCTCGCTGCCCCACGGGTGGCGTCCGCCGTAGAGGTACATGGGGGTTCCGTTGCGCGCCGCGCGTGCGCAGAACGCTGCCATCAGATCCGGCCCGTAAACGCGCGTCGCGCGCCCGTGCCCGAGCGCGTGCAGCGCCCACACGAGCGGCTGGCCGTCCGGCACCGCGAGCGTCGCCGCCAACGTCGCAGCGAGCGTCTCGGGTTCCTCGTGCGCGCACATCACCAGGTTGACCGCGGCCGCCGTGACGTACCCTTGCTCGCCGGCCGCGATCATCGCCTCCATCCAGTCCAGCACCTCCTCGTAGTCGGAGATCGCCAGCGGGATGCCGAGGATCTCCGCGCGCTCGGGCGGCGTCGGCGGGAGGGATGCCGGAGGGGTGCGGGCGGGCGGCGCGGCGATTGCGTGAAGATACCCGCCTCGTGGAGATCGACCGCGACTTCTGGACGCGCCGGCGGGTGCTCGTGACGGGCCACACGGGCTTCAAGGGCGCGTGGCTGTCGCTGTGGCTGCAGTCGCTCGGCGCCGATGTCACCGGGCTGGCGCGCGGCGTGCCCACGCGGCCGTCGCTGCACGCGCTGGCGGACGTCGGCGCGCACATGCGCCAGCTCGAGGTCGACGTGCGCGATGCGGGCGCCGTGCTGGCAGCGGTAAGCGATGCGCGCCCCGAGGTCGTGCTGCACCTCGCCGCCCAGCCGCTCGTCAGGCGCTCGCTGCACGAGCCCGCGATGACGTTCGAGGCGAACGTGATGGGCACCGTCAACGTGCTCGAGGCCGTCCGCCGTGCCGACGAGCCGCCGCTCGCGGTAGTGGTCGTCACCTCCGACAAGTGCTACGAGAACCCCGCCGGCGGCTCGCGCCGGTTCGTCGAGGGCGACCCGCTCGGCGGCGCCGATCCATACTCGAGCTCCAAGGCGTGCGCCGAGCTCGTAGCGCACGCCTACCGCAGGTCGTTCTTCTCGCGCGGGGGGTCCACGCAGCTGGCGACCGCGCGCGCCGGAAACGTCATCGGCGGCGGCGACTGGGGCGAGGACAGGCTCGTGCCCGACTCCGTTCGCGCGGTCGAGGGCGGACAGCCGCTCGCCGTGCGCAACCCCAACGCCGTGCGCCCGTGGCAGCACGTGCTCAGCCCGCTCGCCGGCTATCTGCAGCTCGCGCAGGCGCTCGCCCGCGGCGAGGACGCGTCCGGCGCCTGGAACTTCGGGCCGGCGGCGACGGACGTGCAGCCGGTGAGCTGGATCGTGCAGCGGCTGGCCGAGCTGTGGGACGGCGAGCTGCGCTGGCGGCTCGACGGCGGCGAGCACCCGCCGGAGGCGGGTCATCTGGCGCTCGACTCCAGCGCCGCCGAACGCGCGCTCGGGTGGCACCCGCGCTGGTCGCTCGACGAGGCGCTCGCGCTCGTCGTCGACTGGCATCGCGCGCACCGGCGCGGGGAGGACATGCGGCGCGTGAGCCTCGCGCAGATCGATGAGATCGAGAGGGCCGTCAGAATCTAGAATCCACCCACCTGACGGGATTACATAATCTTCCCGCGATGAGCCCCCTGAGCCTTCGCCGCCATCGTGCCGAGCGGCTGCTGCAACAGGAGTTCGAGGGGTTGCGGGGGCGCGTGCTGGCGAGCGTGCAGGGCCGCCTGAACGGGGCCGGCGTGAGCCTCGACCGGGGAGACCTGGAGGCCTGCTACGCCGAGGCCTGGCAGGGTTTGTACGCGGCCGTGCTCGATGGGCAGGAGATCGCCAACCCGACGGGCTGGCTCGTGCTCGTGACGTTCCGCCGCGCCATCGAGGAGCAGCGCGCCCGCACGCGCGTGCGCTGCGGCTCCGAGCTGCGGCGCGACGGCTCACCCGCTCTGCACGAGAACGGCGTGTCCGAGCTGGAGACGAACGCCGTCGCCGAGCACGATCTCGCCGCCGAGCTGGACGACCGCATGCGCCTGCGCCAGCTGTTCGAGGGGCTGCGCGGTCGCCTCGACGGGCGCGAGCGCGAGGCCGCCACGCTCTGCTACCTGCAGGGCCTGTCGCGCTCGGAGGCGGCCGCTCGCATGGGCGTCAGCGAGGCGCGGATGCGCAAGCTGATGGAGGGAGGCGGCCCGGGTCGCCCGGGGGTCGCCGGCAAGGTTGGCGCGCTCGTGCACGCCATCCGCGACGGCGACTGGTGCGAGGAGCAGGGCTCGCTCATGCGCGCGCTCGCCTTCGGCATCCTCGACCCCGACGGCGAGCGCTACCAGCTGGCGCTCATGCACCGCGACCAGTGCTCCGCCTGCCGCGTCTACGTCGTCTCGCTGCGCGGGCTCGCCGCAGCGCTGCCGCCGGTGTTCCTGCCATGGGGGCTCGGCGCCGCCGCGCTTGCACGCGTAGCCGAGAGCGCGCACGCCGGCGGCGCCGCCGCGGCCGGTGGGGCGACCGCGGGTGGGGCGGCCGGCGGCGGCGCGGCTGGCGGGGCCACGGGCGGCGGGGCCACGGGCGGCGGGGCGGCTGCAAGCGGCTCGATGGCGGCCGGCGCCGCGGGCGCGGGCGGCGCGGCGGGCGGAGGCTGGCTCATCGGAGCGGGCCCGCTCGGCGCCAAGCTCGCCGTCGGATGCCTGCTCGCGCTCGGCGTGGGGGCTGGCTGCGTTGCGCTCGGGGGCGTTCATCCCGCGCGCGAGCATCGTCGTGGGCGCAGCCATGCGTCTCGCGGCGATGGCGTGGGCGCGCCGATCCCCGCCGCGGATCAGCTGGGGTATCTGGCGGCCGGCCTCGGCCCGCCCGCCTCGTCGTCGGCGAACCGGAATGACAGCGCTGCGGCGGCGCTCACGCCGTCCTCGCGGGCCAGCCGCGAGTTCGGGCCCGAGCAGGCCCTGGCGTCCGCGGCTGCCGCGCCCACCACAGGCGGCGCTGCCGGTGAGCAGGGCGCGACCGCGCGTTCGGCGTCCTCGCAAGCGCGCTCGGCGTCGAGCGCCCGTGGGTCGGGGGCGGGCGAAGCCGGCGCGGGCGAAGCCGGCGCAGCGGGAGGCGGCGAAGCGCCTGCTCCGGCGCCGTCGGCTGGTCGGACCTCGTCCGGCGATTCGACAGCCGCCGAGAAGGAGTTCTCCCCCGGTTAGCAGTTAGGCGCCGCGCTTACCGGGCGGCCTCGGATGGCTCGGTAGCGTGCCGGCGCGTGACTGCGGGGGCCGCGTGGCCGCACATCGTCTTGCTGGAGCCTTTCAACGCGGGTCTTGCGCTCGCCCGCCGGATGACCGCCCTGGGCGCGCGCGTCACGGTCGTACTGCAGCCGGGGCACACGCTGATCGGACGCAGCCGCGGCGTGGAGAGCATCGTCGTTTCGCGCGAGCCCGACGGCGAGCCGTGGCTGGAGACCCTGCAAGGGCTGGCCGATGGTGGAGAGGAGATCGCGGTGCTGCCGGCGAGCGATCGCGCCTGCGAGTTCCTGGTGCAGGCGCTCCCCAAGCTCCCGGACAACGTGCTCGCGTTCGAGCGCCTCGACAGCGCTCACACGAAGCTCATGGACAAGCACGAGGCCGACGCGATCGCGACCCGCGCCGGCGTGCGCGTGCCGTGGACGATGCCCGTCGGCGACCCCCAGCAGCTCGCCGCCGTCGCGGACGTCGCGCCGTGGCCGTGCGTGATCAAGCCCGTGCTCTCGCACGAGTGGCGCGAGCGCTACGGCCAGGAGCGCGTGTTCCTCGTCGCCGACGCCGACGAGGCCGCCGCGCTGCTCGCGCGCCCGTTCGCGGACGGGCTCCCGATGCTGCTCATGCAGTACGTGCCCGGCGGCGACGAACAGCTGGAGGAGGCGACCGTGGTGAGGCTCGCCGACGGCGGCTATCCCGTGCGCTGGGGCTGTCGCAAGCTGCGCCAGTACCCGCCCGGCTTCGGCGCCACGACCGTCGCCGAGTCCGCGCCCGTGCCCGAGGCGATGGAGATCGCCGAACGGGTGCTCGACGAGGCCGGCTTCGTGGGCGTCGCCAACGTCGAGACCAAGCGCCACGCGGACACGGGTGAGAGCTGGTTCCTGGAGGTCAACGTACGCATGCCCGGACACTGGGGCCTCGGCGACGCGTGCGGCGCGCAGTGCTCGCAGCGGCTGCTCGCCGCGCTGCTCGGACGCCCGCTCGGCCCGCAGCCGCCGCTGCGCGCGGGCGTGCGCGTCGTGTTCCCCGAGCTGGACAAACGCGTCGTCGGCCCGATGCTCGCCGCGGCGCCCCCGTGGCGGCGCCCCGCGCTCGCATGGCGGCTTGCTCAGTCCTACAGGGGCACGCGCGAGCTCGGCATGTTCGACCCGCGCGATCCCGGACCGGCGCTCGCGCTGGCGGGCGACTTCACCCGCCGGCACCTCGCGAGCCTCGCCGCGCGCGTGCAGAAGTCTTCATAGGCGCGCTCAGGAGCGCGGGAACAGCTTGCCCATGACTCGCAGCGACAGCGGGTTGCCGCGCGGGCGCAGCCTGCCGGTGGCGAGCGCGCGCAGCGGGTCCAGCCGTTCGCCGACGATGTCCACCCAGTCCTGGTAGGAGATCCGCAGGCGCACGTCCGCGGCCGGCGCCTCGCCCTGCTGCACCGTGCTGGAGCCGTTGTTGACGACGAGGTGCCACGCGGGCACGTCGGGGTCGGTGAACTCCCACTGGAAGCGTCGTCGGGCGCTTCAGGCCGTGGTTGGGGTTGACCTGGCGGCGGATCGTGTCGAACAGCAGCGCCAGCGTCTCGGGGTCGCGCAGCGTGGGGCCTTCGCGCACGCCGATCACGCCGGCCTTCGCGAGCGCGCGCCCGCGCTGGGAGATCTCCAGCGGCGACAGGCCCGGCGGCAGCAGCGGCGGTCCCGGCAGCGTCTCGACGGCGAGGCCGGCCGAGCGCAGCTTGGTCGTCATCGACGTCAGGCCTTCGACGCCGACCTCGTCGAAGGTCGAGCCGAACACCGTGATGTAGCGCTCGTCCCAGCCCGGCGGCATCAGCACCTGCGCGGTGTAGCGCGTGACGTCGCGCAGCAGGCGGGCGACCGCCTTGGGCACGCCGACGGGGTCTTCGCGGTTGAGGTCCGACAGCAGCTTCACGCCGAAGCCGATGTGGCGCTGCTCGTCGGCCGCGATGTTCTCCATGCCCTCGCGGAACGCCGGCAGCTGGTCGCGCTGCTCGAGGTAGCTGCAGATGAAGTGCTGGCCCGGCTGCGCGAGCGATGCCTCGATGACGATGTGGTAGAGCGTCACCGCGGCCGCGAGGCTCGCCGGCGAGCGGTCGGCGCGCAGCTCGTCGGCCATCTGGTCGAGGCGGTCGAAGATCTTGCGGAAGCCGGGCGTCAGCTGCGGCTTGATCGCCTGCAGGCCGCTCGCCATGGAGCCGTCGCCGATGCCGCAGACCTCCTGCATGAAGCGCTTGAAGAACACCGCGTGGCGCGCCTCGTCGACCTGCTGCGTGGTCAGGAAGTACTTCTGCTCCTCGCAGCGGCGCCGCGTCGATGTACGGGGACAGGTTGTCGGCGACCGCGTCCTCGCCCCAGAAGAACAGGCAGTAGTTCCACAGCGCCGCCTGTGCGCTCGAACTCGGTGAAGTCCTCGCGCCACTGGCGCGCGTCCTCGGTGAAGTCCAGCTCGGTCGCCGACCAGTTGCCGCGCTCCCAGCGCGCGTACAGGTCCTCGTAGGAGATCGCGTCGGCGGGCAGGCTCGCCACGTTCACGGCGTCGGCCCGGGCAGCGCTCGTCGCGGTCGCCATCGTCTGCTCCTCTCATCCGCCAGTTGGAATCGGATAATGGACGCTATCGAAATAGCGCTCGCTCTGTCAAGTAGGATTCGCGGCGATGGACAGCCGTGCAACCGCCGACAGCCATCCGCCGCGCGACGTCCATCGATGCGTGACGGTCGCTGACGCGCGAGCAGAGCCGCGCGCACACGCGCGAGCGCCTGCTGGCCGCCGCGCGCGGCGTGTTCGCGCGCAGCGGCTTCCACGGCGCCTCGCGTCGAGGAGATCGCCTCCGAGGCGGGCTTCTCCACGGGCGCGCTGTACTCGAACTTCGACGGCAAGGAGGACCTGTTCCTGGTGCTGATGGAGCGCGAGATCGACGAGCACGCGCGCGAGATCGCCGAGGCGGTGCGCGCGCGCGACTCGATCGCCGAGCGCGCCACCGGCGGCGCGCGGCAGTGGATGACGATGATCGAGCGCGAGCCGGAGCTGCTGCTGCTGTTCATGGAGTTCTGGGCCTACGGCGTGCGCGACCCCGAGGTGCGGCCGAAGGTCGCCGCGCGCTTCGCGCAGATGCGCCAGGTGCTGACGCAGCTGATCGCCGACGGCGTGCGCGAGTTCGACCTCGAGCTGGCGATGCCCGCCGAGCAGCTGGCCGTCGCGATCGACGCGCTCGCCGACGGCATCGCGCGCCAGAAGCTCGCCGACCCCGACGCCGTGCCCGACGAGCTGATGGGCCGCGTGCTGGCGCTGCTGCTCGCCGCCGCTACGCGTCCCGCGGCAGGCGTACCCCCGGGGCACAGAGCACGCGTAGTGCACGGTGAACAGCCGCCGCGCGAGCGGCGGCGCGAGGCGGTGAAGGCCGCCGCGCACGGCCCACTTGGCGGTCGCGGCCGCGCGTGCGCGGCGGGTGTCGGCGAAGAAGCGGTGCACGCGCAGCGGCAGCGGGTCGTCGAGCTCCGCCGCGATCGACAGCCCCGCGCGCGCGACGATCACCCGGGCCGCGTCGCGGTCGAGGCGCTGCAGGTGGCCGACCTCCGCCGCGTGCTCGCGCTTGCCCGCCCGCCGCGCCGACCAGTTGGCCTCCAGCGGCACCTCGACCAGCACCGCCCGGCACGCGCGCGCCACCTCGCGCCAGCAGCGCCGGCGGATCGGGCACGTGCTCGAGCACGTGCGAGAGGACGCCGAGCTCGTACGCGCCGTCGCGCGGCCGGCAGGTGCTCGCCGTCGTAGAGCTCGACCGAGTCGATCTCCGGTCGCGCGCGCGCGATCGCGACCGCCGCCTCGGTGATCTCCACGCCCGAGAGCCGCCGCCGAAGCCGCGGCGGTGCAGCTCGCTCAGCAGCGCGCCGTCGCCGCAGCCGACCTCGAGCGTGCGTCGACGGACGCGCTCGCCCACACGCCCGCGCGCGCACACAGCGCGATCACGTGGTCGGCCTTGCCGACGCGCGCCGAGCGCGCGCCAGCGCGCGTACCGGGCCGCGCTCGGCCTGGTCCTGCGAGTACGCGGCGTCGTAGAAGCGGACGAGAGCGGCGGAGTCCTCCACACCGGGGATTATTGTGCCCGCGATGACAGCGAAGCTCACGGCGTCGCTGCGCGAGGCGCCGGCGACGGTGCCCGCGCTCGCCGCGATCGCGCTGTTCGTCGTGTGGGCGACCAGCCAGGCGGGCTATCCCGTCACCCACTGGGCGCCCGGCGCGCTGGTCGTGCTCGCGCTGCTCGGCATCGCGCTGGCGCTCGTGCGGCTGCGCGCTGCGCGAGGTCCCCGTGCCGGTGCGGATCGCGCTGGGCGCGCTCGCCGCGTACACCGCGCTCAGCTACCTGTCGATCCTGTGGGCCGCCGTCCCCGGCGAAGCATGGGAAGGCGCCAACCGCACGCTGCTGTACCTGCTCGTGTTCGCGCTGTTCGCCTGCTGGCGCCAGCGCGGCGGCCAGCGCGGCGCTCGCTGCTGTGCGTGTGGACGCTCGCGCTGATCGCGCTCGCCGCGTACGTCGCGCTGCACGTCAACGCCGCCGGCGCCGCCGGCCTGCAGGCGATGCTGCCGGGCGGACGCCTGCTGTATCCGAGCGGCTACCCCAACGCCAACGCCGCGCAGTGGCTGATGGCCTTCTGGCCGGCTGTGCTGCTGGCGCGCTCCAGCGAGCGCTGCCGTGGGGGCTGCGCGGGCTGCTCGCCGGCGGCGCCGTGCTGCTCGCGGAGGTGGCGCTGCTCAGCCAGAGCCGCGGCTCGCTGTACGCCACGCCCGTCGATGCTCGTGCTCGTGTTCGCGCTGCTGCCGGGGCGCACGCGCACGTTCGCGGTGCTCGTGCCCGTCGGCGCGGGCGTCGCCGCGGCCGCGCCCGCCGTGCTGCGGGTGGGCGATCACCTGCACGACGGAGCCGTCGTGCCCGCAACCGTGCACAGCGCCACCGTCGCGATGTTCGCCGCCGCGGCGGCCGTTGCCGCGGTCGTCGCGCTGGGCGCCGCCGTCGAGGCGTCGTCTCGGCGAGCGCCTGCTGCGCCGCGCTGCGCATCGGCATGCGCGCGCTCGCCGCGCTCGCGCTCGTCGGCGGTGGTCGCGCGGCGGGCTGGCCGTCGCCGGCAACCCGGTGCACGCGGCTCGGAAAGCGCCTGGCACAGCTTCAAGGGCGGCTACGCCAACAGCGACAACAGCGGCAGCCGGCTCGTGAGCGGGCTCGGCAGCAACCGCTACGACTTCTACCGCGTCGCGCTCGACGAATTCGACGCGCATCCGCTGCTGGGGATCGGCGCCGACAACTTCCAGCAGCAGTACCTCGCTCACGGCCGCAGCGAAGAGACGCCCCGCTATCCGCACAGCGTCGAGCTGCGCACGCTCACGCAGACGGGCGTGATCGGCGCGCTGCTCGCGCTCGTCGGGCCTCGGCGCGGCGCTGTTCGCGGCCGCGCGCGCCCTGCGCGCCCGCGACCCGCTCGCGCGCGGCCGTCGCCGGCGGCCGCGCTGGCCGGATTCGCGCTACTGGGTGGTGCACGGCTCCTTCGACTGGTTCTGGGAGTTCGCCGGCCTGGGAGCGCCCGCGTTCGCGCTGCTCGGCCTCGCCTGCGCGCTCGCGCCGGGCGGACGAGGCGCCGCGCGCTGCCGCCACAGCCCGCCCCCGCCGCCTCCGCACCCGAGAGCGATCCCGCGCGCCGCGCCCCGCGGATCGGCGCTTGCACCGCGTGGGGCCGCCGTCTGGGCGTGGGCGGGGCCGCCGCGCTGGCGCTCGCCGCCGTCGCGTCGCTCGCGGCCCCGTGGCTCAGCCAGCTCGAGGTGCAGAGCGCGGCGCGCATCTGGACGAGCGCGCCGCAGACGGCGTACGCCCGCCTGGACGAAGCCGCCGAACTCGAACCCGCTCAGCGACGAGGCGTATCTGGTCGCGGGCAGCATCGCGCTGCGCTACGGCGAACTGGCGCGCGCCGAGCGCGAGTTCTCGCACGCGCTCGCGCGCAGCCCCGGCGACGCGTACGCGACGCTCGAGCGGGGGGCGATCGCCTCGGCCACGGGCGAACGCGCGGCGCGCGCTCGCGCTGCTCGAGCGGGCCGTGCGACTGGACCCGCGCGAACCGCTCACCCGGCAGGCGCTGCGGTCGTGCGCGCGGGCGTCGGGTGAGCATCGAACGAGCTGAACCGCTCGATCCTGCTCAAAGCTCAGCAGCTCGCGTGAAGCTCATGGTTTTATTCTTGCGACAGTGCCGAAATTCGCTCGACATGAACGACAACCTTCGGTAGCGTGTGAGGAACAATCGTCGATTCGTCGATGGCATGCCTGCGCGCTCAAGGAACCTGGCGATCGGGGGGTCGAAGGCGACGACGAACGTTTGGCACGGATCGGAGCACAGCTTGCTCGAGCCAGAAAGGAACCAGGGCACGGACGCATGAGACAGCCATCGCCTGACCATCACGGCAGCATTCGCTGGTGCTGGCTGTATCGGTCGTGGTCCCGGCGGCGGCCGACGCCGGCCCGCTGCTCAGCGGCTACGGCGGCCCCGGCCAGGGCAACCAGGCGATCCTCGGCTCGGCGCTCGCTGGGCGGAGGCTCCGGCGGGCGGCTCTGGCAGTGGCGGAGCGGGCGGCTCCGGCGGTCGAGCGGCTCCGGCAGCGCCGGCGCGTCGTCCGCTGGCGCTGCGGGCTCCGGCACGGTCACGCTGTCGGCCGGCGCGAGCAGCTCGAGCGGAAACGCTCGGGACTGCACGCGACACCAGAGGGAAACACGCAAAGACGCCGCTTGCAGGGAGTTCGGCGACTGGCTCGTCGTCGTCTTCGGGCTCGTCTGGCCTCACGGCCTCGCGGGCGGGCGCCGGCGGCTCGCTGACGCTGGGCCTGTCCGGCGCGGACCTTCTGTACATCCTCCTTGCGCTCGGAGCTGCTCGTATTCACGGGCGTCCTGACGCGGAGCCTGGCACGCGCAGCCGGAGGCGGGCCGCGAGGCCCGGCTAAAGCGATGCGACGCAGGACCCGAGTAAGTCAGCTAGGGACAGGGAAGCCCCAGCTTCATGGACAGCACGAGGATCACCCAACAGACCTCCACCACGCTCCCGCTTCGCGGCGAGCTGACGCACGACGCGCCCGCGCCCAGGGCGCTGTGGCGCGGAACCTTCTCGGGGCCGCTGCAGTGGGCGCTCGAGGGCCGCGGCTGGGCGATCGCTGCGCCCGGCGGTCGACTTCGTGCTGCTGTGCGCCGCCGTCGTCGATCGCGCTCGGCGGCGTGCACGCGACCCTGCACGTGTCCTCCGTTCGCGCGCCGCTGCTGGCGCTGCCGCCGCTGGTGATGCTGCTGTTCTACCTGCGCGGGCTCTACCGCACGCGCCTGCGCGCGCTGGTGCTCGACGGGATCGTGCCCGTGCTCAGCGGCGTGTCGGTCGCGCGCGATGGCGGTGGCGATGCTCGGGATGCTCGCTCAACGGGCAGGTGCCCGAACCAGACCGACTGGCTGCGCGGCTGGCTGTTCTCGCTGATCGGCGTGGCGCTCGGGCGCATCGTGCTGTCGTTCGCGCAGCGCTGGGCGCGCGCGCGCCGCCTGGTCGGCAAGCCGGTGCTGATCATGGGCGCCGGCGTGGTCGGCGCGCAGGTCGCGCGGCGCCTGGAGACCCACCCCGAGTACGGGCTCGTCGCCGATCGGCTTCCTCGACGAGGACCCGCGCTCGGTCGCCGAGGTGGGCGGGCGCGACGTGCCCGTGCTGGGCACGATCGAGGACCTCGACGAGACCGTCGCGCGCACCGGCGTCAGGAACCTGATCGTCGCCTTCTCCTCGGTCGCCGACGCGCGCGTCAGCCGCCTGATCCAGCGCTGCCAGGAACTGGGCGTCGAGGTTTCGGTGGTGCCGCGCATGTTCGACACGATCAACGACCGCGTCGGCTACGACACGGTCGGCGGCCTGCCGCTGCTGTCGTTCACCGCCGTCGACCCGAGCGGCCTGCAGTTCGCGATCAAGCACGCGCTCGACCGCGTGCTCGCGCTGCTGCTGCTGATCGTCTTCTCGCCCGTGATCCTGTGCGCGGCGCGTCGCCGTGCGCCTCAGCTCACCGGGTCCCGCGTTCTTCCGCCAGCGCCGCGTGGGCCGCGACGGCAAGGTGTTCGACTTCTACAAGTTCCGCTCGATGCGCGTGGAGCCAGGCGCCGGCTCAGGAGCGACGACGAGGGAGAGCAGCGCGCTGGACTTCCTGCTCGGCCGGCGACATCGCGCCCGGCGGCGTCGAGGGCGACGGACCGCCGCACGGCCGTCGGGCGCTTCCTGCGGCGCACCTCGCTGGACGAGCTGCCGCAGCTGTTCAACGTGCTGCGCGGCGACATGAGCCTCGTCGGCCCGCGGCCCGAGCGGCCCGAGTTCGTCGAGCTGTTCAGGCAGGACATCATCCGCTACGGCGACCGCCACCGCGTCAAGTCGGGCATCACCGGCTGGGCGCAGGTGCACGGCCTGCGCGGACAGACCTCGCTGGCCGAGCGCGTCGAGTGGGACAACTACTACATCGCCCACTGGTCGCTCGGCCTCGACCTGAAGATCCTCGCGCTGACGGTCGTCGCGCTGTTCCGCAACGCCGAGTGAGCGCGCTCAGATGTTCTTCTGGGCGGCCTTGCCGAGGCCGGCTCCAGTACTGGAAGACGCGCACGCGCAGGCCGTGCGTGCCGAGCACCGAGGGCAGCGTGAGCGAGTAGCGGTTGAAGCGGTCCAGCGTGAACAGCGCCCGGTAGCGCAGCAGTCTTGCCCTGGAAGGCTTCCAGCTGCATGTAGTCGCCGACCGGCGCCGAGCCGCTCGCGACCACGCTCGCGCCGCTGCGGCGCAGGCGCAGCGTCACCGGGCTGATGCTGCCCGAACGGGGAGGCCAGCGCGCTCGCGAACGCCGCGAACGACGGCTTGCGCGCGCCGCGCGGCGCGTCAGCACGCCGAAGTCTTCGGCGCGCGGAGTCCTGCAGCTTGTAGGCGACCGCCGCCGCCACGTAGGGGCTGCGCGCCAGCGCGCGGAACGTGTTCGCCAGGTTGCTGCGCCTGGGTCCGCGGCGTCACGCAGGCCTGTTCCTGCTCGATGCTTTCGCTGCGGCCAGCAGCTGCTCCAGCCGAACTCGTCCAGCCACAGCGGCGTGGTGTCGCCGTTGGCGAGCTGCACTTCGTGGATCGAGCGCAGCGCGCGCGAGCGTGAGCGTGTAGTAGTGGACCGCGAGGCCGTCGTAGTAGCCCTTGATGCCCGCTGCGTAGAGCAGCCGCAGGAACGCGCCGTTGGAGCCGACGAGCGAGCCGCCGAGCACCGGCACGCTCGGGTCGGCCGCCTTGATCGCCGGGTAGGCCGCGCGCAGCACGCGCCGCGTAGCGTTCGGCTTTGTCGGGGCCCGCGAAATACTGCTTCGTTGGACTGGTCGGGCTCGTTCCAGACCTCGATCGCCGCCAGGTGCGCGCCGTAGCGGCCGGCCAGATAGGCCATGAACGCGGCGTACGCGGCCGGGTTGCGCGGGCGGCCAGACGTTCGCTTCGCTCGCCGCGGACCGGCGAGCAGCTCGCTCAGCAGCGCGGCCGGCGCCGAGGACGCCCAGCACGGCGTGCTGTCCACGACCATGATCACGCGGATGCCGTCCGCCGCCGCGTCGCTCACCAGGCGGTCGGCGTAGGCCTGCGTGCCCGCGTCGATCTGGCCCTGCTGCGGTTCGAACACCGACCACGGCGACCTCCGTGCGCACCACCTTCGCGTGCAGCGCGTGCGCCTGCGCGATCGCGCTGTCGATGCCCGCCGGCGTCGAGCCGTAGTTGAGGCCGATCGATGTTGACGCCGCCGAGCACCGCGGTGGTCGGCGGCGGGCGCTTGCGCTTGTGCGGCTTCCCGTGCGCGGCGACCGCCGCGCCGGCGCACGCCAGCGCGAAGATGCGCGACCGCCAGTCCGATCGCCAGCCTGGTTGCGTGCCTCGGCATGGGCTGCACGATAGTCGTGTGCGCAGCGGATCGCGGCGGTGCCGCCCTGACCGCAAGGCGGTCCTGCCCGGCGCGACCCGCCGGATAGGCTTGCGGGAACGATGTCGCCCGACCTGGATCTGGATGCAGATAGCGATCGTCGTGTTCGTCGTGATCGGGATGATCGTCGCGATCACGAAGCTCGCCTGAGCGTCAGCGGCGCAGCGGGATGAGCGGCGGCTCCGGTGTCAGCGGCGCAGCCGCCAGCGGCGCACCCCGCGTACGCCGCCGACGCGAGCAGCCGCGGGTCGCGGCGGGATCTCCTCGTCGCCGAGGATCGCCGCGGGCACCAGCTGCGTGAGCCACTCGGTCAGCGGCTCGAGGCCCGCCTGCCGCGAGCTCGCTCGGCGAGCCCCGGCGGCCGCTTCACCGGCGTCGTGGGCGTCGGAGGTCACGTTGTGGATCAGCCCCTCGCGCGCGAGCTCGAGCGCGTAGCGGCGCACGTCGCCGCCGAAGCGGCCCGACGAGCGACCCGGCCGTCACCGACATCAGGACGCCCGCGTCGGCGAGCTGCGCGCACCACGCTGCGATCGCGGTGCAGCGCGGGGCAGCGCTCGGGGTGCGCCAGCACCACGCGGTGGCCGTCGCGCAGCAGTCGCACGATCATCTCCTGCAGCCCCGGCGCCACCGGCGTGAACGGCGGCTCCACCAGCAGCCAGCGGCTCGCCGCCGAGGCCGAGGCGCGCGAGCTCCTCGGGCTCGATCTCCGACAGCGTGCGTGATCGCGATCTCGGCGCCCGGGCGCACGCTCGAGCGCCAGCCGCTCGTCGGCCAGCCGCGCGTTCAGCTCCGCCACCAGCCGTGCGATCGTCGCTGCGTCGTTGGGCGTGCGCGCGTTGACGTGCGGGGTCGCCACGATCGTGTCGATTCCGGCCGCTACCGCGACGCGCGCCAGCGCGAGCGAGTCCTCGATCGTCTCGGGGCCGTCGTCGATGCCCGGCAGCACGTGGCAGTGCAGGTCGATCATCGCCGTAATCTATTGCGCGGATATGATCGCGTCGGCGGCGATACCTTGGCGACGACGCAGGGGAGACTCATGTTCAAATCGATCGTGGTTGGAACCGACGGCTCGGACACGGCCACCCAGGCCGTGCGGCAGGCCGTGGACCTCGCACGCGCCGTCGGCGCGAAGATCGAGCTCGTCAGCGCGTACGAGCCCGTGCCCGCGCAGCGGCTGAGCGAGGAACGGCGCCAGGCGCCGGAGGACCTGCAGTGGGCGATCAACCCCCGCGAGGACGTCGACGCCACGCTCGAGGCGGCCGCCGCGATCGCGCGCGAGGCCGGCGTGGAGGTCGACGTGTACCCGCGCCAGGGCGACCCCGCCGACGCGATCCTCGACATCGCCGAGGAGCGCGAAGCCGACCTGATCGTCGTCGGCAACAAGGGCATGACCGGCGCCAAGCGCTTCCTGCTGGGCTCGGTGCCCAACAAGGTCTCCCATCACGCGCCCTGCTCGGTGCTGATCATCCGCACCACCTGAGCCGGGGCGCGCGCGGCCGCGCGTCGCCGCCCCGGGCGCCGCGGCAGACGGGGCTCAGACGCTGTCGGCGATGCTCGGCGCGATGCTGCGCGCGCGCTGCAGCACGATCCAGCCGTCGTCCAGCAGGCGCCGCAGCGGGCCGGTGCCGGCGACGTTGAAGCGTCGCGCGGTGCGCGCCGGGTCGGCGAGGTCGCGGCGCAGGCCGCGCGTGCGGCCGCGGCGGACCTGGGTGGCGGCGCGGCGCAGGCTGAGGCCCTTCTCCGAGGGCAGGTGCCACAGGCCGATCGCGAGCGGGTCGTCCGGCTTCGCGGCCTGCGAGCGCGGGCCCGTGTTGATGCGCCTGGCGACGTGCGACAGGTCGACGAAGCGGACCTGCCCGAGCGCGCCCGCCAGCGACAGGATCTGCTCCTCGTTGGGCAGCGTCTTGCCCTCGGCGTCGAGCCGGGCGTCCAGCTGCTCGCACACGCCGACCATCTCGCGCAGCGCCTGCGGCCTGCCGGCCAGCAGCTCGCCGCCGACCCACGGCGGCGCCTCCTCGGAGGCTCCCATCTCGCGTGCCAGGTCGCCGATCGCTTTGCGCGTGCGGCCGTGCATCTCAAACCCCACGGTGTCCCAGTCGGGCGGGTAGCCGATGTAGACGCAGCCCACCTCCGACGCGGGCGGCGCGCTCGCGAACACCAGCTCGGGGTCGCTCCACACGCAGTCCAGGTCCGTGAGCCAAAGCTGGCGCTCGGGCGGCTGGCCCTCGGTCGAGGACAGGATCGCGTCGAGCACGTAGCGCGAGGAGACGTACACCTCGGTCCCCGGCTTGGGCCGGTGGCGGTACTCGGTGGGCAGGATGCGCACGCCGAGCGCCTCGATGCTGTCGAGCAGCTGCGCACCCACGCGGCCGAGCGCGGCGCGGTCTGAGATGTTGGTCGCGAGCACCAGCTCGCAGTCGATCTCGCGCAGCTGCAGCGTCGCCGCCTGCGTGAGCGCGCACTCGAGATAGCGGGTGGCGACCGCAGCGGAGGAGGAGGCCGTGCGCGCGCTGGGGTAGTAGAAGCCCTCGTCGCGCTCGTGCACGTACAGGTACTGCACGACCAGGGGTGTCGACAGGGTGCTCATCGCTCGATTCTCTCTCAAGTCTGCTTCGGCGCAGCGGGCGCCAAGCTTTAGCCGTCGGCAGCGGCTACTCGCCTGCGCGACGGGCCTTGACGGCGGCCCGCAGGCGCTCGCCGACGGGCGCGGGCAGCGCCTGCACCGCCTGCTTGGCGCGGTGGCGCAGCACGCGCGGCGCGAGCTCCGCGCGCGTGCGCGGCCAGCGGCGGTTGCGCACGATCAGCCCGCCCCACGTCAGCGGCTCGTCGCCGTCGGCGAAGCGCATCTTGTACTCGTGCGTGCCGGCGCCCAGGTCCAGGCTGCGCTCGCCCCGCGCGATCCCGTCCTCGAGCGCCGCCAGGATCGTCAGCATCGTCGGCTTCAGGTCGGCGTGGCGCTCCATCCAGCCGCCGTTCCAGTACTTCACCTGGCCGCCCGCCGCGAGGAACAGCTGCACGGAGATCGGCTCGCCGTCGATCTCCGCGGCCCACAGCCGCAGCCGGTCGGGTCCCAGCGCCGCGGCCGCGTCGTGCAGCAGGGTGGCGACGCCGGGCTCGGTCAGGTGCGACTCCGCGCGTCCCTCCCAGCGTGCGGCGTGCAGCGTCAGCAGCGCGTCGATCGCGGTGTGCATCTCGTCGGCGCCCGAGATCTGGCGCACGCGCCCGCCGCGCTGCTCCAGCCGCCGGCGCATGCGCCGCATCTGGCCGCGGAAGTTGCTCGAGCGCCCCGCCAGCCATTCCTCGGGCGCTCCCGACGGCAGCGCCACCGAGGGGGCCGGCAGCAGCGAGTTGCGGTAGCGCGCCAGGCCCGGGTTGCCGCGGGCCAGGTCATCGCCCCAGCGCGAGCTCGCGGACACCGCCTCGAACGCCACCAGGTCCGGGCGCGGGCGCATGCGCGCGAGCGCGCCCAGCAGCTGCTCGCGCACCTCGTGCTCGCGTCCCGGCGCGCACAGGACGTCCACGCGGTCCGACAGTTCGGCGCCGAGGAAGCGCACGTCCACGCGCCCGCCGGGGCCGCGGCCGGCGAACCACGGCGCCAGCCCGATCACGCGCCCGCCGTCGCGCACCACGACGATTCGCAGCTCGCTGCCGGGCGGGGCCTTGTGCTGCCACCACGACAGCATCCAGCCGGACGTGCACAGCGGCAGCGCCCGCTCGAGCGCCAGCGCGTCCCACTCGCCCGCCAGCGCGCGCGCCGCGTCGAGGTCTTCGATGATGTCGAGCTCGGGCATCGCCTGTCTCAGATCGGCTCTCGGATCGGCTGGCCCACGGGCGCCGCGGCGGCGCTGCGATCGACGTCCGCCAGCAGCTCCTCCCAGCTGGCCGTGTACGGCGCGATCCGCTCCGCCAGCAGCGCCAGCGAACGGAAGTCGTCCTGCTGCTCCCACGAGGTGTGCAGCACGATCGGGATCCACGTGCCCGGCGCGAGATCGATCAGGCGCTCCGTCGCCGGCAGCACCGTGCGCGCGTCGGCGTACAGGGGCGCGTAGCAGGGCAGGTAGACCGCGCCGTCGCGCCACAGCGGGCCGCCGTGAAAGCCCATCAGCGCGACGCTCTCGGGGCCGCCGCAGACGACGTCGAAGCGTTCCGCCAGCAGCGGGTACTGGGCGGCGTCGAAGCGGTTGAACGGCGGCACGAACACGCGCGTCTCGCCGACGCCCGCCGCCAGCAGCCGCTGGCGACCGTCGTCCAGCAGCGCCCGCAGCGCCGCCGGCGGCAGCCCGCACAGCTCCGAGCGCCGCCGCGGGTGCTCGGAGCGCGTGCGGTGCGTGTTGCCGTGCTGGGCGAACGTGACGCCGTCGCCGCGCATGCGCTCGAACAGCGCGATCTCCTGCTCGCCCAGCGCCCGGCCGCCGCTCGCGCCGGGGTCCAGCGGCGCGTGCGTCAGCTGCGGCAGCGCCGACATCAGGTGCGGGAGCTCCGCGCCGGCGAGCACGTCGTGGAAGCGCCGCGACATGTCGAGGTCCTGCGGCCGGTCGAAGCTCGAGTAGTAGGGGAACTCGTCGACCCGCACGAGGAAGCGCGGCGGCCCCGACGCCGCCTCCGCGCCGAGCACCGCGCGGCGGGCGTCGATCAGCGGAGCGAGCCACGCGCGCTCCCAGTCCAGGCGCCCGAGCTTCATCGCCACGCGCTGCGCCGTGCGGATCGGCGCGGGAGGCACGGGCCGCGGCTCGAGCACCCGGCGTACCGCCCGCGGCAGCCCAGCCGGGTTGGCGCCCGCGAGGTGCAGGCTCGCGTTGCGCGCGAGGTCCGCGCCGTCGCTCACGTTGCCGGCGAGGTCGCTGCGGTCGCTCACGTCGCGTGCAGGGTCCCGGCGGTCACTCGGCACCCCGTCCGATGCCGACCTTCGCCGCCGCGCGGCGCGCCATTTCGGGCAGGTAGAAGCGCAGCAGCGGGTTCAGGTCGCCGCGCGTGTACATGCTGTGCGCGCTGCCCGGCGCGAGCGCCAGCGCCTGCGCGAGCCCGCGCGGCCCGTCGGCGTGCAGCGACGCGGCGAGGTCGCGATTCAGCCACTGGAAGCGCGCGCCCACGCGCTGCGGCCCGAGCGGCCCGAGGGGCGCGAGCGGCCTTCCGGTCGCAAGGCGCGCCCAAGCGGCGGCGACGTTCACGCCCGCGCGGCCCGCCAGCGCGATGCCGCCGTAGAAACGGCCGTTGATCTCGGTGAAGCGCGGCACGCCTTGCTCGTCCAGCAGGTACTCGACCTCGCCCAGCCCGAACCACTCCAGGCTGCGCACCAGCTCGCCGACGCGCTCTGACAGCTCGGGATCAGGCTGGATCGTGCGCGCGCGGGCGGTGACGCCGGCCTCGGCCGGCCACGAGCGGTCGCAGCGCTGCTGCACCTCCGCCACGACCCGGCCGTCGCGATCGACGACCACCACGACGGCTCCGAGCGCGCCCGTGATGCACTCCTGCAGCAGCGGCTGCGCGCCTTCGCGGCGCAGCTCCGCGACGAACGGCGCCGCCTCCGCGGCGCTTGCGAAGCGCTTCGTTTCATAGCGCGTGGGCACGTGGATGCGCGCCTTGACCACCACCGGCCCCCGCCACGCGGCGAGCGCCTCCTCGCTTGCCTCCTCGGTGCGCGGCACCGCGAGGCCCACCGACTCGGCGGCTCGCGTGAACGCGAGCTTGTCGAACGAGCGCTCCACGATCTCGTGCGCGGCATACGGCACGATCGCGGGCGCGATCTCCTCACGGCGGCGCGAGAGCACCAGCAGGCCGACGTCGTACGCGCAGAACACGACCTCGTAGCCGCCCGCGCGCACGGCGGCGGCGATGTCCGCGATGAAGCGGTCCTCGTCGGTCTCGGCCTCCTCGACGCGGTGGAACGCGCACGTGGCGGCGGACGTCGAGGCGATGCTCGGCCGCCACGCGCCCGTGCCCACCTCCCAGCCGTCGGCGTGCAGCATCCGCGCCGCGGCCAGCGCGGAGCGATCGCGGGACTGGTCGACGATCAGCGCGCGCATCGCCTTAGTATCTCCGACGTGAAGATCGTGAGCGTGATGACCACCGACTCGAGCGGCGGCGCGGAGTTCGCCGCCGTCGAGATGCTCGAGGCCCTGCGCCAGCGCGGCCACGACACGGTGATGCTCACCGACATGACCGCAATGGCGCGCGACACGGGCGTGCGCGTCAGCCCGGTCGCGCTCGGTCCAAAGCTGTCCACGGGCAGCTGGACGGGCCTGATGTTGCGCTGGCCACTCCTACTAAAAAGTCTTAGAGAGGCCTTGCGCGCGCAGGCGCCGTACGACGTGCTGATGGTCCACTACAAGAAGGAGCAGCTGCTGGCCGGCATGCTGCCCGCGGACCTGCGCCGCACGATCGTGTGGGCGGAGTGGGGGCCGGTGCCGTTCCCGCTGCGCAAGGGGCTGCCGCGCAAGGCGTACCTGCGCGCGGGCGAGCGCGCGGCGCTCGTGATGGCGATCTCCGACGGCACGCGCAAGTCGGTATCCGACGTGGGCGTGCCGCTGCAGAAGATCGTGGTCGTGCCCAACGTGATGCGCGCCGATGAAATCCGCTTCACCGAGGAGGGGCGCGCGCGCGTGCGCGGCGAGCTGGGCATCCCCGCGGACGCCTTCGTGGTGGGCTGCATCTCACGCTTTCACTTCAAGAAGCGCAACGACGTGGTGGTGCGCGCGACGATCGCGCTGGACGACCCGCGCGTGCACCTGATCATGGCCGGCAGCGGCGACACCGAAGCGGAGCTGCGCGAGCTGGCGCAGCCGCTGGGCGAGCGCGCGCACTTCATCGCGACGCCCGGCGCGGAGGTGCCGGACGTGCTGTCGGCGTTCGACGTGTCCGTGTTCTGCCCCAGCCCTACGGAGGGCGCACCGCGCGCGACGATCCTCGGCATGCTCGCGTCGCGCCCGTGCCTGTCCACGGGTGTTGAGGGCGTGGCGGACATGATCAAACCCGAGTTCGGCGGTATCTCCTCGCCGGAGAACGACCCGGAGGCGCTGCGCGCGCTGATCGCGCCCTACCTGGAGGACCCCGAGCGCGTCGTGCGCGAGGGCGCAGCCGCGCGCGCGTATGCGGAGAGCACATACGCGGCGCCGGTCGTCGCCGAGAAGATCGAGGGGCTGCTCGAGAAGGCCATCGGCGGCGCCCGCTCGTACGCATGAGCGGCGGCGACGCCGGTGGGCCGAGCGGCGCGTCCGGCCGGTGCCTGCTGATGATCGAGCAGGGCGGCCGCGGTGGCGTGTCGGACTACACGGCAGACCTTGTGACGGCGCTCGCGGGCGAGGGCTGGAGCGTGACGCTGGCGACGGCGGCGGACCACCGCTACCCGCCGATCGACGGCGTGCGCGTCGTGCCGGTGTTCCACTACACGCGCGGCGACTCGCGCATCGCGCGCGAGCTGCGCGCGCGGGGGCTGGGCAAGCTGGCGAACGGCCTGCGCTTCCTGGCGGCGCTGCCGCGGCTGATGCGGCTGGCCCGCAGCGCGGACGTGGTGCACTCGCAGGGCTGGGAGGTGCCGCAGATGGCGCCGCTGGCGCTCGCGTGCCTGCGCCTCACCGGTACGCCGGTGGTGCAGACCGAACACGGCACGTTCGACCGCGTGCAGGATCGTCTGCTGGGCACGGGCTCGATCGCGCGGCGCATCGCGGGGCGCCTGGCGGCGCGCACGATCGTGCACACGCAGGCCGACCTGGAGCGCGCGCGGCCGCTGGTGGGCGCGCGCGCGGTGGTGATCCCGCACGGCGAGTACGGCGGCCTGGCGCGCAAGGGCGGCAGCGCCGACCGCGCCGAGGCGCGCGCCGCGCTCGGCCTCGCGCAGGACGCCCCGGCGACGCTGATGTTCGGGCAGCTGCGCGCCGACAAGGGCCTGGACGACCTGGTGGAGGCGGTTGCGATGGTGCCGGAGCTGCACCTGCTGATAGGAGGCCAGGACATCGGCGGCCTGGCGGCCGTGCGCGAGCGCCTGCCGGTGCTCGACGGCCGCGTGACGGTGCGCGAGGGATACCTCGACATGTCCGAGATCGCGCAGCTGTTCGCGGCCACGGACACGGTCGCGCTGCCGTACAGGGAGTCGAGCCAGAGCGGCGTGCTGCTGCTCGCCTACGGCTTCGCGCGCCCGGTGGTGGTGTATCCCTCGGGCGGCATGGTCGAGGCGGTGCTGGACGGCGAGACCGGCTGGATCTGCGAGCGCGCGGACGTGGACGCGCTGGCGGCGGCGCTCGCGGCGAGCGTCAGCGCCGGCGCGCAGGAGTGCCGGCGTCGCGGCCTGGCCGGCGAGCTGCTGGCGACCGAACGGTTTGCGTGGCCGGCGATCGCGCGACGAACGACCGACCTCTATGAGGAGGTGTTGGCGCGTTGAACGTCCACGGCCGCCCATATCCTTGCCGCGTGCTCGAACACGACGCGCCGGGCCGGGGAGCGGTATGAGACGGGCGGTGATCCTGGCCGGCGGCGAGGGCACGCGCCTGCGCCCGTACACGACGGTGCTGCCCAAGCCGCTGATGCCGATCGGCGACCGCCCGGTGCTGGACATCGTGGTGCGCCAGCTGAAGGCGCACGGCTTCGAGCGGATCACGATCGCCACGGGCTACCTGGCGGAGCTGATCGAGGCGTTCTTCCGCGACGGCGAGAAGTACGGCATCGCGATCGACTACTTCCGCGAGCACGAGCCACTGGGGACGGTCGGCGCGCTCGCCCTGATCGAGGGGCTGGGGGAGGAGGACATCCTGGTGATGAACGGCGACGTGCTCACCGACATCGACTACGGCGCGCTGCTGGAGCGCCACCGTAACAGCGACGCGGCCGCCACGATCGCGACCAAGGGTCGTCAGATCCAGGTCTCCCTGGGGGTGCTGCGCTTCGGCGACGACGGCGACCCGACGCGCCTGACGGGCTACGACGAGAAGCCCGCGATCGACTACATCGCGAGCATGGGCGTGTACTGCTTCGCGCCGCGCGCGCTGGCGTTCATCGAGCCGGGCAAGCGCCTTGACTTCCCCGACCTGATCCTGCGCCTGATCGCCGCCGGCGAGGTGGTGCGCTCATGGCCGAGCGACGACTACTGGCTGGACATCGGGCGCCACGACGACTACGAGCAGGCGCAGGAAGAGTTCGAGTCGGTGCGGGAGCGGTTGATCCCGGGGGAGGGGTAGGCGTAGAGCGGCTCCCGTCGTGCTCGGGCGCCACCTCAGAGTGTTCGCAGGCTTGTGGGTTCAGTTAGTCTGCATCGTGTTATGGAGTCCAATTCGACATCGCAGGGGGCGGAGGGTCGCTTGCTGGTGGCGTTGGATCCGGGTGCGGGGGTGGCCGCGGCGTTGTTTGCGGCTGCGTGGTCTGGGGATGGTGAGGCTCAGCGTGTTGGTGGCGGGGCTGTTGTGATTCCGGTGTCGGGGGCTATGTTCCTTCCTGGTGTTCGTGGAGCTGGTTGCGATCCCGTTGGCTGTGAATCTTGGGAGTAGCGTGTTGTATGACATGGTGAGGCGGCTGCTCGGTGTCTCGCGGGGGTCTGGGGTCGGGGATCTTGAGTTTGCCGAGGCGTTGACAGCTGAGGGGGAGAGACTTCTGGTTGTCCGGCTGCATGGGGATCAGCGATGAGCATCATCACGTTGACTGAGCGTGCGTTGGGGTCCGATGGTGTGTTTGAGGTTGCGGTTCGGTTCGAGGATGGCGGGGAGCATGTGGTTAGGGTGGCTGACCCGCTGGCTGGGAACCCGGATGGGGAGCGGTTGTTGGCGTGGTATTTCGAGGAGCATCTGCGCTACCCGTTCTTGGATAGTGACCTGGAGCGAGAGGCGGTCGCGCTGCTGGCGGGTTACGGCAAGGAGTTGTTCGAGCAGGTGTTCGGGGAGGACCGGGATTGCTCGTATGAGTTTCGGCGTGTGCGGGATGCGGGTTTTGATGGCTGGCGGCTCGAGGTTGTTGGCGGGATGGAGTTCCATCGTTTGCACTGGGAGGCGTTGAGGGATGGTGGGGCGGGCGCTCCGTTCGGGGTGCGTGTCCCGGTGGTGCGCCGGGTCGAGAACGTCGATCGCGGCTTTGATGTCGAGGCTAAGAGTCCGACGTTGAATGTCTTGGTTGTCACGGCGCGTCCGGGTGGGGCGCGCGATGTTGGGTATCGCACGATCTCGCGTCCGTTGTTGGCGGCGCTGCGGCAGGCCAGCGTCCCTGTTTTGGTTGATCTGGTGCGTCCTGGTTCGTGGCGGGCGCTGGAGACCCACTTGCAGGCTGTGAAATCGCAGAAAGGGTCTGGTTGGTACGGGATTGTGCATTTCGATGTTCACGGGGCCGTCGCGAGACCAGACGAGTTGCGCCAGCATGTGGGGGACGACTATCTACTCACCGAAGACGCACGGCCTGAGAACGATGATGGAGGCGCATATCTTTTCTTCGAGGCGTCCGAGGGCGATATCCCAGAGCCTGTATCGACCGCGAGGGTGGCTGATCTGCTGGTCGAGCATCGTGTGCCGGTCGCGGTGTTGAATGCTTGCCAGTCGGCGATGCAGTCGCGCGGGAGCGAGGCGAGTCTCGCGCAGCGCTTGGTGGAGGCGGGGGTGCCGGTCTCGGTGGGTATGGGCTATTCGGTGACGGTGACGGCCGCCGAACTGATGATGCCTGTCATCTATAAGCAGCTCGCTGGGGGCGCGGAGATACTCTCCGCGATCCATGCTGGCCGGCGTGAATTGTTTGACGTGCGCGCTCGGCGCGCGTACTTCGATCAGAGTCTTGATCTTGAAGACTGGGTGTTGCCGGTCGTGTTCTCACAGCGCCCGGTTGAGCTGCGACCGCGGGCGGCGACTCCTGAGCAGATACAGCAGTTCTACTCGCGCCGGGCGCATCTCGTTGAGGAGCCCAAACCACAGTACGGGTTTGTCGGGCGGGACCTGGACGTTCAGGCGATCGAGCGGATGCTGCTCGGTGACGACGCCCAGAACGAGCTGCTGGTCATGGGGATGGCCGGCGCGGGTAAGTCGACGCTGCTGGCTCATCTCGGCTGGTGGTGGCAGGAGACCGGCTTGGTTGATCGCGTTCTCAGCTTCAGCTATGAGGATCGTGCGTGGACGGTCGACCAGATTCTGGAGGAGCTCATCAGCGAGTTGCTAGACGGGCACGAGCAGGCGCTCGCGCGGGCTCTCACCGGCGACGCACAGCTGGAGCGGGTCGCGACGCTTCTGCGCGCCGGCCGGCACTTGCTGGTATTGGACAACGCGGAGTCGATCACCGCTACCCCGGCCTCGATTCCGCACTCGCTGCCCGAGGCGGAGCAGTTGCGTCTGCGACGGTTTCTTTCCCGTTTGCGTGGCGGTAAGAGCCTCGTGCTGCTCGGCTCTCGCGGACCCGAGGCGTGGCTTGCCGCGGATGCCTTTGCAGCGAACGTGTACGAGCTTGGTGGCCTTGACCCGCAGGCCACCTCGATTCTGGTGGAGCGCATCATCACGCGCCACGGCGGGCGGCTACCCGACAGCGACATTGAGCGCGACGCCCTCGATGAGCTCATAGGGATTCTTGGCGGGTACCCGCTTGCCCTCACGGTCGTGCTACCAGTGGTGGCCGCGACTGCCCCGTCGGACGTGCTGGCTGAGATAAAGCGTGGAGGCGAGGACGCAGACCCGGGCAGCATCATCCAGCACGCCGTGGAGCTCAGCCACGGGCGGCTTGACCCCGCAACACAGAACTCGTTGATCCTGCTCGCGCCGTTCACAAGCGTAGTTCCAACGGGCGGCCTCAATCTCTACCTACAGCTCCTGGAAACCCACGAGCCCGTGAAAGAGCTGGGTCCGCTGGATCTACCAGGCGCCCTCAACGAGGCAATCAAAGTCGGCCTCGCGACGAGCGACACCCAATCTCAAACCCACGCTCGCCTGCAGCCCCTGCTCCCCTACTTCCTACGCACCCGTCTCATCGATCACCCCAACCTCGCCGCCGCGGTCGCGCAAGCCCACCACGACCTCTACCAGCAGCTCGGGCCATCTCTTCATGCTCTCCTCATAAGCCGGAACCCGGACGAGCGCGCCGCAGGCAGATCCTTGACCTATGCCGAGTACGCCAACCTCACCACCGCCCTCGACTACGCGTTGGCCCACGACCACCCCGCCACACCATTCATCAAGCCACTCGAGGAGTTCCTAGACCAGGCCCGCCAGCAACACGCGCGACGCCAGCTCCTCGACCTAGTGATCCAAGCCATCAGCCAACCCGGCCCGGCCGACCGACGAACAGAACTAGCGCAGATGCACAACCTCGCCGGTATCACGGCGCTCGAACAGCACCACCTCGATGATGCGCACACGCACCACCAGGCCGAGCTCGCTCTCTACCAGCAGCTGGGCGACCGCCACAGCTCGGCCGTCACCTACCACCAGCTCGGCATAGTCGCCCAAAGACAGCGGCGTTTTGAGGAGGCCGAGGCGCACTACAAGAAGGCACTGGAGATCAAGCTCGAGTTCAACGACCGCCACAGCTCGGCTAACACCTACGGACAGCTTGGCACTCTCGCCCAGAATCAGCGGCGTTTTGAGGAGGCTGAGGCGTACTACAAGAAAGCGCTGGAGATCGAGCTTGAGTTCAACGACCGTCACACGACGGCCGTCACCTACCACCAGCTCGGCATTCTCGCCCAGAATCAGCGGCGTTTTGAGGAGGCTGAGGCGTACTACAAGAAAGCGCTGGAGATCGAGCTTGAGTTCAACGACCGCCACAGCTCGGCCAACACTTACGGACAGCTCGGCATTCTCGCCCAAGAGCAGCGGCGTTTTGAGGAGGCCGAGGCGTATTACAAGAAGGCTTTGGAGGGCGAGCTTGAGTTCAACGACCGTCACAGCACGGCCATCACCTACCACCAGCTCGGCATGATTGCCCAGGAGCAGCGGCGTTTTGAGGAGGCTGAGGCGTACTACAAGAAGGCGCTGGAGATCGAGCTCGAGTTCAACGACCGCCACAGGATGGCCAGCACCTACCACCAGCTCGGCACGATTGCCCAGAATCAGCTGCGTTTTGAGGAGGCTGAGGCGTACTACAAGAAAGCGCTGGAGATTGAGCTTGAGTTCAACGACCACCACAGCGCCGCCAGCACCTATCACCAGCTCGGCATGATCGCCCAGAATCAGCTGCGTTTTGAGGAGGCTGAGGCGTACTACAAGAAAGCGCTGGAGATCAAGCTTGAGTTCAACGACCACCACAACGCCGCCAGCACCTATCACCAGCTCGGCATGATCGCCCAAGAGCAGCTGCGTTTCGAGGAGGCTGAGGCGTACTACAAGAAAGCGCTGGAGATCAAGCTCGAGCTCGACGATCGCCACAGTGCAGCCAGCACCCAGAGCGAGCTTGGCATCCTCGTCACCCGGATGGGTCGTATCAGTGATGCAATCCAATTCTCTCTCGACGCACTGGTCAGTCGGGCGGAGACCACAGGTCAGTGGTCCAGACTCGATCTACAGTGGCTGAAGCGGCAGCGTGGCCTGACTGGAGTAGAGCCGTTTCGGGCAGCGGTTGTGCGGCATTTGAACGACGGTTTCCTCGAGCAACTGCTCCCGCTGCTCGACCAAGTTGACGAACCGCCGGAGTGATCCACGTGCTTAGGCGAGGGTAAAATCAAGAGTTGTACGGTTCCTGCCTCAAAGGCAGGCGAGGAGCTACGGCTAAGCGAGCGCCGCGCGCACGGCCTCGACCACGAGCTCCACTTCGCTCTCGACCATCGTCGAGCTGAGCGGCAGCGCGCAGTGGCGGTCGGCCACCTCGGTGGCCTGCGGCAGGCCGTCCGCCGGGGCGAAGCGCGGTACTCGGTGAACGTGTGCAGCGCCGGATACCAGGTGGTCTGGATGCCGGCCGCTTTGAGGTCGTCGCGGAAGCGGTCGCGGGTGTCGCGGTCGGCGAGCAGCACCGGGAAGGCGAAGTGCGAGGAGCGCTCGACCGCCTGCTCGTCGAACGGCAGCTCGATGCCGGGCACGTCCGCGAGGCGCTCGCGGTAGGCGCGCACCATCGCGCGGCGGCTCGTCGATGCTCGCCTGCAGGCGCTGCAGGCGGCTCAGGCCGAGCGCCGCGCGCGGCTCGTCGAGGCGGTAGTTGAAGCCGATGTCGACGACGTCGTAGGCGGGGTCGTGGCCGCGGTGGCGGTCCCACGTGCTGCTGGTCATCGCGTGCGAGCGCAGCAGGCGCACGCGCTCGGCCAGCTGCTCGTCGGCGCTCGTCGACCATGCCGCCCTCGCCCACGCACAGCTGCTTCTTGGAGAAGAAGCTGAACGCGCCCAGCTCGCCGACCGTGCCGACCTGGCGGCCGGCGTCGTCCACGCGCGCGCCGATCGCCTGCGCGCAGTCCTCGATCAGCACCAGCCCGTGCTCGTCGCACAGCGCCCGCAGCGCCGCCACGTCGGCCGGGTAGCCGCAGAAGTGCACCGCGACGACCGCGCGCGTGCGCGGCGTGATCCGCCGCGCCACGTCCGCCGGGTCGAGGTTGAAGTCGCAGCGGGCTGCGCACGTCGCACAGCACCGGCGTCGGCGCCCACGTAGCGCGGCGCGGCGGCGCTCGCCACGAACGTGAACGCCGGCACGATCACCTCGTCGCCCGGGCCGATGCCCGCCGCCAGGCAGGCCAGGTGCAGCGCCGCCGTGCCGCTCGAGACCGTCACCGCGTGCGGCGTGCCGACGTACTCGGCCAGCGCCTGCTCGAACGCCTGCGTGCGCGGGCCCATCGTCAGCCAGCCCGACTCCAGGCAGTCGAGCACCGCCTGCACGTCCTGCTCGGGGACCTCGATGTCGGTCAGCGGCACGCGCCAGTCGCGTCATCGCGCGACCGCCTCCGCCAGCGCGGTCACGACGCGGTCCTGGTCGTCGTGGGTCATGTGCGGGTAGAACGGCAGCGTCAGCTCGGTGCGCGAGGCCAGCTCGGTGATCGGCAGCGAGACGCCGGGGAAGCGCTCGCGGTAGGCGGTGAAGCGGTGGATCGACGGGTAGAAGATGCTCGTCTGGATGCCGCGCTCGCGCATGCGGCTCGACGACCTCCGCCTGGCGGCCGTCCTCCTCGATCATGATCGGGATCACGTAGCAGGAGGAGCCCGGCACCTCCTCGTCCTCGAACGGCACGATGATCCCCTCGACGCTGCGCAAGCAGCGAGCGGTAGCGCACCGTCAGCTCGCGCCGGCGCTCGATTTCCGCCTCCAGGCGCCCCATGCGCGAGAGCAGCAGCGCCGAGCGCGGCTCGTCGAGGCGGTAGTTGAAGCCGAGGCCCGACCACGTCGTAGGTGTCGGTGCGGCCGCTGTGGCGGTCCCAGGTGCCGCTCGTCATCGCGTGCGAGCGGCGCGAGCGCACGAACGCGGCGACCTCGTCGTCGTCGGTGCACAGCAGGCCGCCCTCGCCGACCGACAGGACCTTGTTGGAGAAGAAGCTGAACGCGCCCGCCAGGCCCCACGTGCCGAGCTTGCGCCCGCCGCAGCGTCGCGCTGGGCGCGTGCGCCACGTCCTCGATCAGCGCGATGCCGTGCCCGTCGCACAGCTCCTTCAGGCGGTCCACCGCGGCGGCGTAGCCCGCGTAGTGGACCGCGCAGACCGCCTTCGTGCGCGGCGTGATGCGCCGCTCCACGTCGTCGGGGTCGAGGCTCGGGTTCTTGCGCGAGACGATCTCGGCGAACACCGGCGTCGCGCCGCAGTAGAGCGCCGCCGCGGCGGTCGCCGCGAACGTGAACGACGGCACGATCACCTCGTCGCCGGGGCCGACGCCGCGCGGCGAGGTAGGCGAGGTGCAGCGCCGCCGTGCAGCTGGAGACCGCGATCGCGTGGCGCGCGCCCGAGCTGCTCGGCGAACGCCTCCTCGAACGCCGCCGTGCGCGGGCCCGAGCGTCAGCCAGCCCGAGCGCAGCGTCTCGGCGACCGCCTCCAGGTCCTGCGGCTGCAGCTGCAGGTCGAACAGCGGCAGCTCGGGGAAGGTCTCGGTGCTGGCCATCGGTCGGTCGCTCGCCGGCGTGACGCTCAGGGGATGTTCTTGTAGCGCGCGTCGAACGGGTCGCCGAACGCCTCCGCGTCGAGCGCCGCGATGATCTCGGCGATCCCGTCGGGAACCGTCATCAGCGTCTCGAAGCCGAGCTCCGCGCGGATCTTGTCGAAGCTGACCTTGTAGTCGCGCGGGTCCTCGTCGCGCTTGACGTAGGAGACCTTGCCCGCGGTCGATCTGCCTGCCGATCTCCTCGACGAGGTCGAGCTTGCGGTAGTTCTCGCCCGAGCGGCCCGCGTTGAAGACGTTGCCGGCGACCTTCTCCGCGGGCGCCTCGAGCACCGTGCGCACCGCGCGGCCGGCGTCGCGCACGTGGATGTAGGGGCGCCAGAACTGCTCGCCGAACACTTCCAGCTCGCGGTCGGCCCACAGTTCGCGCGTGAACTCGTTGACGGTCAGGTCGAAGCGCATGCGCCGCCCGACGCCGTAGACGGTCGCGAAGCGCAGGCACGTCGGTTTCGACCGCTGCCGGCGCCGCCGCCGAGGATCAGCTTCTCCATGCCGACCTTCTGCTCGGCGTACAGCGACACCGGCGCGCAGCTCGCCCTCCTCGGTGATCGGCACCGTCGGGTCGGCCATGCGCCCGTAGTTCGAGCAGGTCGAGGCGAACACGAGCCGCTCGCACGCCCGCCTCGCCCGCGTCGGCGACGAGCGCCTCGCGTGGCCTGCACGTTGACGTCGTCGGAGACGCTCCGGGTCGCAGCGCGCAGGCGGGGTCGCCGACGATCGCGGCGAGGTGCACGACCGCCTCGGCGCCGTCGAGGGCGCGGCTGCGCGCGTCGGCGTCGCGGATGTCGCGCGCGGATCACCTCGACGCCCGCCTGCTCCTGCTCGGCGGCGATGTCCTCCTGGCCGTGCAGCAGCGAGTCGAGCACGCGCACGTCGCGTCCGCGCGTCGCGCAGCTCCTGCACGAGCAGCGCGCCGATGTAGCCGCTGCCGCCCGTGACAAGCGTCGTGTTGCCCACCTGATGGTTCCTCTCTGGTCGTGTCGCCGGTCGCGCTGCCCGGGTGCCGGCCCGAGCACTCGGCAGCCGCTGCGCTGCGAGCCGCGCAATGGTATAGCCGCTATCGGCAGGCCCCCGGGGCCTTGAGGCGCCGGACGCCGTCCGCCACGCCGCTACGCGGGTCCGACGTGCTGCCGGGAGCGCGCGGCCCGGCGCCGAATGTGCAGGGATATCGTGACCCTGGCCCGAACGAGATCGTCGTGCAGATGTCGACCCTAGCCCGCCACGCCACACGGCAGCGCGCCGCCTCGCGACATCGCTCATGCAGGTCGTCGTGCGCGTCGCCAACCTCGCGCTCGGCGCCGTCGTCACCGCGCTCGTCGTGCGCACGCTCGGCGCAGTCCGGCTACGGGCAGTGGTCGACCGGCTTCGTCGTCGCTCGGGCTGATCGCCTACTTCGCCAACTTCGGCATGGAGGGCGTCGCGCTGCGCGAAGCCGCGCGCGAGCCCGAGCACGAGCACGAGTGGATCGGCGCGGTGATGCATGCTGCGGCTGCATCGCTGCTCGTGCCCGGTGATGCTCGTCTCGCTCGTCGCGGTCGCTGCTGCTGCACCGCAGCCACGCAGATGCTCATCGCCGGCGTCGATCCTGATCGTCGCGATGCCGTTCGGCGGCGTCGGCGCGCTCGGGCTGCTGTTCCAGCTGCGCGTCGACAACCGCGTGCCGATGCTCGTGCTGACGCTCCGGAGCGTCCTGTGGGGCGTCGCCGTGCTCGTCATCTATCTACGAGCACGGCGGCATGGTCGCGCTGGCGATCGGCGATGGTCGCTCACGAACGCCGATCGGCTCGCTCGTGCAGGCGCGTGGCCGCGCTGAAACTCGGACGCGCGCTGGCCGCGGCCCATCGCGCAAGCACGTGCGCGACGCTCGTGCGCATCGGCCTGCCGATCGGCATCTCCGGGCGTGCTGATCATCTGCCTACGCGCGCATCGACCAGGTGATCGTCTACTCGATCGCCGGCACCAACGCAGCCGGTCTGTACGGCGCCGTCTACAACGTGCTCGACCAGGCGCACTTCGTGCCGATCTCGTCCTCACGACGCTCGCGCCCGTGCATCGCCGCCTCCTGGCCGCGCGACCGCGCGCGGCTGCTGCGCACCGTCGCGGCTGACCGCCGAGCTGCTGGCGGTCGCCTCCTTCGGCGGCGCTGGCGTTCGCGATCGTCGCCGCCGACACCGGTCGTGCGGCTGATCTTCGGCGCCGAATTCGTCGCACGCCGCGCCCGCGCTGCCGGTGCTCGGCGCGCGCGTTCGTGTTGATCTGCTTCGGCTACCTCAACGGCAACCTGCTCGTCGTGCTCGGGCTGCAGACGGCGGCTGCTGCGGATCAGCCTGTTCGCGCTCGGTCGTCAACGTCGTCGGCAACCTGATCCTCGTGCCGCTGGTCGGCTTCATGGGCGCCGCCTGGATGACGCTCGCTGACCGAGGTCGTCGTGTGCTGCTTCAGCACTGACGCTGATCCTGCAAGACGCTCGAGCTGCCGCTGCCCAGGCCCGGGCGCGATCGGCGCGCACGGCGCTCGCCGCCGGCGCTGCTCGACGGCGGTGCTCGGCGGCCATGCGGCTCGCGCGACGCGCCGCTCGGCGTGCTCGTCGCCGCCGCCTGCGTGCTCTACCCGGCGCTGCTGTTCGCGCTGCGCGCGCTCGCGCGTCGAGGACGTGCGCGCGTGCTGCGCGGCGCCGTCGCTGCGCCGAGGCGATGCCGGCGCTGAGCGCCGGCGCGGCGAGGTCAGCCGAGCGCCGCACGAGCCAGCGGCCGCGAACTGGCGCGCGCGCGTCGTAGCGCTGCTCGCAGCGCTCGCGCGCCGGGCGCGCGAGCCGCTCGCGCCGCTGCGGGTCGGCGAGCAGCGCGCGCAGCGCCTCGCGCAGCGCGCGCGGGTCGCCGTGCGTCCACGAGCACGCCCGGCGCGGCCCTCGTCGAGCAGGTCGGGGATGCCGCCCACGCGCGTCGAGACCACCGGCGTCGCCGCAGGCCATCGCCTCGAGCAGCGCCCACGGGTTCGTGTCGCCGTAGGTCGGCAGGCACAGCACGTCGGCCTGCTGCTGCAGCTCCAGCAGCCGCGGGTCGGACGGGCCGAGCCGGTGGACGCGCACGCCCGGGCGCTCGGCCACCGGCGCCGGCGTCACGAGGTCGAGCTCGACGTCGCGGCCGAGCTGCCTCGCCCAGCGCCTCCAGCAGGTCCTCGCCGCCCTTCTCGGCGAAGCGCCCGCCGACGAACAGCACCCGCGGGCGCTCGCGCGCCCGGCGCGGGGCGGGGCGGTAGCGCTGCGAGGTCGAGCCCGGGGTGGTGCTCGACCACGTTCGCGCGCCGGCGCCTCGCGTTCGACCGCCGCGCGCGCCCAGGCGGTCCACGCGAGCACCAGCGCCGCGCGCTCGCAGCGCGCGGCGCTCGAGCGCGCTGCTCGGCGCGATCGTGATCGACGCGTGGCCAGCGCTCGAGCGGCCACGCCGGCATCGCCGCACCAGTCGCGCACCGTCGCGTCGAGCGACAGCACCACCGGCATGCTCGCGCATGGTCGCCCGCAGCGCCAGCGCGATCGAGTGGCTGTGGACGTGCACCACGTCGGCCGGCCACGCGCGCAGCTCGCGCGCGCAGCTGCGCGCGCGCGCGCGCAGCGACTGGACGAGGTGCCAGCGCAGCGTGCGGAAGTCGAGGTCCGCGTCCGCCAGCGGCGGGATCGGCGCGTGGCGCCAGCGCCGCGCCGCAGCGCCCCATCGGGCTGAGGCCGGCGAAGCGCGCCTCGCACGTCCGGCGCGCCGCTCAGCCCGACGCGCAGCGCCGCGTCGAGCTGGCCCTGCCCGAGGATGTGCGCGCCGAGGTTGCCCTCGTTGAAGAACAGGACGCGCATCAGCGGCGTGCGAGCCGGCGGTCGGCGACGCGCGAGCGGCGCGCGGCCCGTGCGCGGCGGCTCGGCGTCCCAGCCGCGACGCGGTCCTCGCCAGCCGGCCTCGGGTCCTATCGCGCCGGATCTTCGAGGATCCAGCGCTCGTGCAGCGCCGCCAGCGCCGTCGTGCAGCTCGTCGACGTCCGCGAGCTCGCGCGGGTCGAGCGCCGCCGCCGACGTCCGCTGCACACCGCGTGGCCCTCGCGCCGCGAGCGCAGCGGCAGGACCAGCGCGTCGGTCTCGACGGCCAGCCGCGCGCTGCCGTCGGCGAGCATCGCCGGCTTGCCGAGGAAGCTGCGGTCTCGCGCCGGCCGGGCATGTCGAAGAGCACGTACACGCAGTCGCCCTCGCGCCAGCAGGCTCGCCAGCACGCGGATAGGAGCCCGGGGAGCGCGACCTTGCGCCCGAGCGCGCCTTTGCCACCAGCGGGCCAGGCGCCGGCCCCAGTAGTCGTGCGTGGGCGGCTCGAAGAACCACGGCGCCGCAGATCGTGTACTGCCGCGCGCGTCCCACCGGCATCGAGCGACATCGAGCGGAAGTAGGGGCCCGTGTGGCACGCGCTGAGCAGCACCCCGCGCTCGCCCGACAGCGCCGCGCGCACGTGCGCCGCCGAGACCGCGTCCATGTCGGCGCCGACCACGGCTGCTCCCAGAACAGCGCGTGTCGACCTTCGCCTCGATCAGGTGCCGCCGCGCGAGCTCCCGGACCTCGCCGGCGCGCGCCGTGCCGGCGACGATCGCCTCCATCGTCGCGATCGCGGCCTCGCGCTCGCCCGTGTTGCGCTCCCAGATCTCCTGGCCCTGGCGGGCCGCCCGCGCCACCAGCAGCCGCGTCGGCAGCGCCCGGCGCACCCACGGCGAGGTCTTCGCGCGGATGCGCAGGCTGCAAGGCGGCATCCGCGGCGGGGTCGCAAGACGCTCCACCTCCTCCAGCGCCGCCGCCAGGTCGACGGCTGCTCGGCGCGAGGGGCCCGCGGCTCCTCGCCGCGTGGGACCCGCGGCTGGTCCGTGCTCGTGTCAGCTGTGTCGGTCTGCATATCTCTCGACGTCGTGCGCGGCGAGCGATTACTTGAGCCCGAAAGAGCATTGTCGCGACCCGACGCTAGCGTTCACGCCCCCGTGCGCATCCTCGTCGTCTCCACGCTCTACCCGCCCGTGGCCTTCGGCGGCTACGAGGTCGAGTGCTCCGGCGTCGTCGAGCGGCTGCGCGAGCGCCACGACGTGCTCGTGCTGACTGGCGACCGCGACGGCGCCGGGCGCGGCGAGCGACGCCGGCGTGCGCCGCGAGCTCGCGCTGCCTGACGCCCGACGCCCGCGGCGCGCTGCGCGCCCCGCGCGCCGCCCTGCAGGCGCGTGCGCGCCGCGCGCCGCGCGCTCGCGTGGCGGCCCGACCTCGTGTACGTGCTGGAACGGCGCCTCGATCCCGCAGGCGGCGCTGCGCGTGCTCGCCGACAGCGGCGTGCCGCTCGCGTTTCGCATCTGCGAGCACTGGTTCGGGGGCCTGTTCACCAACGACCAGTTCCTGCGCGAGCTGCTGCCCGCCGCAGCGCACCGCCGCGCGCGCCGCGTGGGCGCCGGCTGCCGCGCGCTCAACCCGCTGCCGCCGCTGCGCCTGGATCCGCGGGCGCCGGTGCGCACCGCGATCTCGTGGAACTCCGAGGCGATCAAGCGGATGGTGCGGCTGCAGCCGTTCGTCGAGCCGGTGCTCGAGCGCGTCGGGCACTCGGTGCCGCGCTACGGCGACCTCTACGCCGCGGTCGTGCGCGAGCCCGCGCCCGAGCCGGAGATCGTGTTCCTCGGCCGCGTCACCCCCTACAAGGGCGTCGCCGTCGCGATCGAGGCGCTCGCGCTGCTGCGCTGCGAGCACGCCATCCCGGCGCGCCTCGTCGTCGTCGGCCCCGAGGACAGCGACCACGGCGCCGAGATGCGCGCGCCTCGCCGAGCGGCTCGGCGTGGCCGACGCCGTCAGCTGGCCGGGGCCGCTCGCGCCCGAGCAGGTCGCCGATCAGCTCGCGCGCGCGCACGCGCTGATCGTCTCCTCCGTCTGGGACGAGCCGTTCCCGCTCGTCACGATCGAGGGCGCTCTCGCGCGCGTGCCGCTCGTCGCCTCCGACGTCGGCGGGATCGGCGAGGGCATGCACGACGAGGAGCACGCGCTGCTGTTCGCGCCGCGGCGACGCCCGCGGCGCCGCCGCCGCGCTCGCGCGCGTGCTCAGCGAGCCCGAGGAGACCGCCGCGCGCGTCGAGCGCGCCCACGAGCGCGCGCAGACATTCCGCATCGGCCCCTATCTCGACGACCAGGAGCAGTTTGTCGCCGACGCGCACTCCATCTTGACCTGAGGCTGCCGAGGAGGTCCGACTACGGATAGCGACCGTGCAGGCGCTTGTGGGCCCGCTCGTAGACGTCGCGGGTCCTGTCGTTGACGGGGTGGCGCTCGCCGAAGGCGATCAGATTCCAGGCGAGGCTGTTGTCGGGCTTCTGGATCAGCTGGAAGACGAACCCATAGGGCGCTCGTGAGGCGCCCTCCTTGCCGAGCGGCACATAGAGCTTGCGACAGCCGGGCAGTTTGGTCTCGCCCGGACCGTCGGCCTTACAGCGCTTCCAGTCGAGGTTCACCCTCCCGGCTTCGATCGCTTTGCGAGCGCTCTGTGCATGGGTCCGAGCTGGCGAGCGACTGTCGTAGCGCTCGACCTCCTCCTCCCACTCGAGCGAGCCAAACTCGACCGGAACGGGTGGCCGACCGGCCGCCGGAGTATCTGGCACCGCTAGCCCTCGTCGTCGAAGGGAACGTCGACCGAGAGACGCTCGAAGGCCTCGGCGGAGGCGGGCTTGGTGCCCCTCCGCGCGTGCAGCTCAGCCACGGGAGTGATCGGCGGCTCGATCGTCACGCCACCCTCCCGATCCGGGACGACCTCATATCGACGCCCGGCCACCTCCACGATCTCGCCGACAATCAAATCCAGCCTCTTTACCGCAGTCGCCATGGCTGAATGGTAGCCACGAAGGCGACGAGTCCGCGATCAAAGAAAATCCGCGAGACCGTCCGCGTCCACACCCGGAATCGCCAGCGCGCGCACGAGCCGCTCAGCCACCTTGCGCCACGTGAACAGGCTCGCGTGGCGCTCCGCCAGCGCGCCCAGGCGCTGCGCCGTCTCGGCGTCCGCCAGCTCCAGCATCGCCGCATAGATGCGCTCGCCGTCATGCGGGTCCACCACCGCGCCGCCCGGCCCGATCATCGTCGCGGCGCCGCCGTCGCTGCCGCCGATCGACCCCACGCCCGCCGCGCCCGCCTCCACGAACACGATCCCCGCGGGCTCGTGCAGCGACGGCATCACGAACGCCGTCGCCGACCCGTACAGCGCCGCCACCCGCTCGCGATCGCCCGGATCCGTGCGCGACAGCGGCCCGTGGCCAGTCACGCCCGGCGCGTCCAGCCGCGGATGCCCGCCCACCACGTCCAGCCGCGCGTCCGGATGCAGCTCGCGAACGCGCGCGAACGCGCGCAGCACCGCCGGGCCGTTCTTGCGCTCCCAGTCCACGCCCACGAACAGGAAGCGCGGCACGCTCCACTCGCGCGGCGCCACCGCGCGCGCCGGGTGGTTCTGGCCGAGGCCCACCACGAACACGCGCTCCGCCGGCACGCCGTAGCTGCCCGTGATGCTGTCCGCCGCCCACTGCGTGCACGCGCAGCACGCCGTCGCCGCCGCGTACACCGTGCGCTGGCGTGCCTCGTAGCGTCGGACGTCCCCCTCCGACAGCGCCTGCAGGTGCGGCCACGGGTACGTCACCGCCTGCAGCACCGTCGAGTCCTCGTACGTCACGAACCGCTCGCCCGGCGGCAGCACCAGCTCGCAGCCGCGCTGCACGATCCCGTCCAGCCGGCCCGCCGCCGCCACGCGCTCGCGCATCAGCCGGTTGCGCGCCGCGATCGTCGGGCGGCCCAGCTGCGTTGCGCGGAACAGGCGCTTCGCCGCCGCGCGCGGGTCGCTCACGTCGCGCGGGCGCATGCGCGCCGCCAGGCTCGCCAGCTGCGTCGCGCGGCGCGTGCGCGGCGGCAGCGCGCCGCTCAGCGGCACCGCCTCCGCCACCACCTCTTCGAGCGCCCGCAGCACCGAGCCCGCCGCGCCCGAGTCCGCCTGGATGTCGCGGGGGTCGAACGCCGCCGCCACGCCGATGCGCAGGGGGAGGGGCTCAAAGGTCGCGGGTGGCGCCGAGGTCGCTGGCGGGGGTGAGGGCTCGCTCATCGGCCGGTCAGCCTGCGCAGCTTCTCCAGGCGCTCCGGCGGCAGCGCGCGCTCGGCCGCGTCCGCCGCGCGGCGGCGCAGCAGCCCCGGCAGCGCGCTGCCGTACGCCTGCGCCAGGCGCGGCGACGGTGGCATGAACAGCGTCCACGCCACCGGGTCGTTGCCGTTCGCCAGGCGCATCTTGTTCGGGTTCTCGCCGCAGCCCAGGTGGATGCGCGTGCAGCCGCGCTCATACGCGCGGCGCACCACCTCGAGCACCGCCAGCTTCGCCGGCGCGAGCTTCGCGTGGCGCTCGTCCCAGCCCGAGTTGATCGCCGCCAGCTCCGTCCCCGCCACGAGGCCGAAGTCGACGCAGATCGGCTCGCCGTCCAGCTCCAGCACGCACATCTGAAAACGGCCCTCGTCGACCAGGTCGCGGCCCAGATCCTCCAGCCAGTCCGGCAGGCGCTCGTCCAGGTCGGCCAGGCGCGACCAGCCGCGCTCGCTCCAGCGGCCCGCGTGCAGACGCGCGAACGCCTCCGCGTCCGCGCGCAGCGTCGCCGCGGTGCTCCAGCGCACGCTGCCGCCCGCCTCCGCGAACGCGCGCTCGCCGCGGCGCAGGCTGTGGCGCAGCTTCGCGCTCAGCGTCCCGAACCACTCCTCGAACGACGGCTCGCGCAGCGCGATCACCGGCGCGCTTTCGATGCGATAGCGGCGCAGCACGCCGCGCACCGGGCCCGGCCACTGCTCCCGCAGGGCCGTCGGCCAGTGCGACGCCACCGTCATCGGGCCGAACGCAACGACGTCGGGAGGCGGCTCCGACGCGGCCAGCGCGCCGCCGACGGCCGCCGCCACGTCCCACTCGCGGCCCGCCAGCGCCAGCGGCTCCATGCACACGCCGAACTCGCTCGCCATCAGCCGCGCCTCGCGCACGCCGCGGCGCGCGGGGGAGAGGAAGAAGGGCGCCACGCCCACCAGCGCGCCGCGGTCGCGCACCGCCACCACGCGCGGCTGCAGCTCCGGCGTCGCCACGTGGCGCCACCACGACAGGATCCACGCCGGCGCCGACACCGGGTTCGAGGCGGCCACCGCCAGCGCGTCCCACTCGGGCGCCAGCGCCTGCAGCGCCGCGACGTCAGTGATCAGCTCAGCGTCACTCATCGGGTGACGCACTCTAGGAGGCTGGTGTCGAACGTGTGATTTGTGGGGCTCTCGGGCGCGTGGTCCGTGGGCTGGTGGGGCCCCGGGGATCTCGTGGTGATGGTGTGGGTCGGTTGCGGGGGGTGTTGGGGGTGCTGTGTGCCCTGGGGGTCGGTCCGGTGAGGGTTCTGCGGGTCGTTTCGACCCGTTCAGGCGGTGTTTGCCGTCCAGGTTGTGCTGTTGTGGGCGAGTCCGAGGACGCTGAGGCGGGCGAGGTTCACGGCGGCGGCGAGCAGCGAGAAGTCGGCGGTGACCTTCGGCTTGCCGCGCACCCTTGCGCGGCGGCCGCCGTGACGGCGACGCATCAGATGGCTGATCTTGCGCTCGACCTTGGGGCGGGTAGCGGTGTAGTCGGCCTTCCAGGCGGGGTCCTTCTGCCGGGCGCGCGCTTGGGCGAGCTGCTGCTCGTGGGGGCCGACATAGATCGTGCGCCCGCCAGCGGCCCTCGTGCACCGCTCGGCCAGCGGGCAGCCCGCGCACGCCCCGGCGAACCTCGCGTGCTGCCCGTCACCCGCCGGCGTGAGCGTGACCGTGTGCCCGGCAGGGCAGCTGACGGTGCCGTTCGTGAGATCGATCGTGAATGTGTCCTTGGGGAACCGGCCGCCGGGCGCGAGGGGCGGCTGCACTTTGCAGTAGACCTCCGCGCCAGCGTCCTCGAGCGTGCTGAGGAGCTCGCCGGCGCCGTAGGCCGAGTCACCGTAGACAGACAGCGGCTCCCTGCTCGGCTGCGGCTCGGAATCGGCGGGATGCTCGGACGCGCTGCCAGGCGGCTGGGAGGGATCGGGCTGTTCACCTATCGTGGCGAGATCATCGACGAGCAAGCCGCAAGCCGGGGCGGCGTCGCCGACGTTGCCTGCGGTCACGGTGCTCGCCGTGATCAACTCGCTGTCGGGGTCCACAGCGACGTGCCCCTTGTAGCCGTCGAACCCGCGCGCTGAGGTCTTGTGCCCGTGCCGCGCGTCCGGGTCGACGATCGAGATGACCCGGTCCTTCGCGACCCGCCGAGCGATCCGGAACACGCCGTCCTCGCCCTCATCCAGATCCTGGCCGACGACCGACGCCAGCAACGCCCCTGCCTTGCTCACCTCGTCGGTGAGCTCGCGGCCGTCGAGCGCGCACAGCAGCGCCCGCGCGTCCTTCGCGAGCAAGTCGATCAACTCCTCCCGCGCCGCCCGATCCTCGTAATCGCACACCGGCTTGCCCGCACTGCGGTAATCATCATCGCGACCAAGCAGCCCACGCAGCTCTGACTCCAGCCCCGGCTCGCACACCGCGAGCAGCCCACGGATCGCCGAGCGCACCAACGTCACCGTGTCCATCGTCGCGACCGCGTCATAGACCGGCGTCGAGTCCAGCACCCGCCGACGGCCCACAAGCCCCGCTCGCTTGGCCGCATCCAGCGTGACCTGGAAGATCCGATCAGGACGCTCCGAAGACGCCAGCCTGGCGCGCATGTCGACCAGCACCGTGTGCACAAACCCGGGATAGTCGAACCCCAGCCCGCCCGCCGCGTACTTCCAGCGCAGATCGAACTGAAAGCGCTCAACCGCCTCACGATCCGAGCATCCCTCCAACCGCTGCAACACCATCACCACCGCCACGATCATCGGCGGCACACACCGACGGCCCACGTCCGTGAACAGGTCGGCGAACATCTCATCCGGGAACAACCGATGGCACTCGCGGTGCAGCAACCCGTAGATCGAGTCCGGCGCGACCAACGGCCCGCAGAACCCAGTCGTGGTCGCAAACATGTCCGACTGGCGGGGAGATAGTCCAAGACTCATACCCTCAAGCATGACTTGAGAGTCGGACGGAACCGCCCAAAAAACACCAGCCTCCTAGTGCCAGTATCATTGACTTGGTGCACGCCGCGATCGCAGCAGCCGCATAGCCGTGGCCGATCTCGATCCCGTAACCAACGCTCCCTCCGCTCCGACGGTCTCGCCGTTCGAGCTGCTGTCGGTGCTGTGGCGGCGGCAAGCTGATCGTGATCACGGTCGTCGTCGTCAGCGTCGCGCTGTCGCGTCGCGCTGTCGCTGCGCTCGCCCAAGCAGTACTCGCGCCTCCGCCCAGCTTCTGTTCCGCGAACCCGGGCTTCGCGCAGGCGCTGTTCGGCAACAACCTGTTCTCCACCGGCCAGGAGGAACCGCAGCGCACGACCCAGACGAGCATCGACGTCGTCACCTCGCTGCGCCGTCGGCGAGGAGGCCGAGAGCCTGCTGAAGATCAAGGAACCGGTCGGCTCGCTGGTCGAATCGATCTCCGTCACGCCGAACGCCGACGCGGACATCGCGACGATCAAGGCGACGCGCTCAGATCCCCGTCGAAGCCGCCGCCGTCGCCAACGCGTTCGCCGAAGGCTACATCACCTATCGCCGCCAGACCGACCGCAACACGGTCGCGCAGGCCGAAGAACTCGTCAACCAGTCGATCAAGACCGCCATCCCCGCGGAGCAGGTCAAGCTCGCGGAAAGCCTGCGCCAGCTGGGCGTGCTGCGCTCGCTGCAGACCGGTGACGCGGAGGTGATCGCGCGCGCCGCAACCCGACCCCGCGCCGGTCTCGCCCAAGCCCAAACGCGACGCGATCCTCGGCTTCGTCGTCGGGCTGTTCCTCGGCTGCGGGCTCGCGCTGCTGGTCGACTTCCTCGACCGCCGGCTGAAGACGATCGACGACTTCGAACGCGCGCTGCCCCGACTACCCGATCATCGCCAGCGTGCCGCACGCGCCCGCCGCACACCGCGCTCGCCGCAGCAGCTCGCCGGGCCGATCGGCGAGTCCTACCGCATGCTGCGCGAGGGCCTGCGCTTCCTCGACCCGACCGGGCGCGCGCGATGCTTCGTGATCACGAGCGCCGAGGAGAGCGAGGGCAAGAGCACCGTCGCCGTCAACCTCGCGCTGGCGCTCACCGCCAGCGGCCGGCGGGTCGTGCTCGTGGAGGCCGACATGCGCCGCCCGGCGGCGGCCGCGCAGCTGGGGATCCCGCGCCATCTGCCCGGGCTGTCGGACATCGCTCGTGTCCAACGCCGAGCTCGAGGAGTTCCTCGTCAGCGATCGACGGACGAGCCGAAGCTGTCGTGCTGCCCAGCGGCACGATCCCGCCGAACGCCGCCGACCTGCTCAGCGTCGGGCGCATGGGCGAGGTGCTGTCGCTGATGCGCGACGCCGCCGAGGTCGTGATCGTCGACTCGCCGCCGCTGCTGCCGGTCGCCGACACGCGCGTGCTGCTGCGGCTGTCGCGAGGTCGACGGCGTGATCATGGTCGGCCGCGGCAGGCTTCAGCAGGCGCGACCGCGTCAAGGCGGCCAGCCGCGTGCTCGCCGCGAGCGGCCGGCGCGTGTTCGGGATGGTGCTCACCGAAATGAAGTCGTCGACCGCCAGCGGCTACTACTACTACGACGAGCCCGGCCAGCCCAACGGGCGCTCGCGCGCCAGCGCGGCGTCAGGTCGCCGGTCTGAACGCCGGCCGATCCGCTCGGCTCCGGCTGTTCGCGCGGCGCCCGGCGCGCGCGCGCGCGATGCGCCGCGACCCGGGTCGACAGGACGCCCGCCCATCGCGCCCAGCAGCAGGTCGATCTGGGCCCAGTAGAAGCTGTCGTAGAAGACCGCCACGACCGCCATGCCGAGCACGCCGAGCGCCAGCGCCAGCTCGTACGTCGGGCGTCACGCCCAGGCGCATGCAGCGGCCGATCACCCGCAGCGCGACCCCGATCGGGATGATCGCCGCGATCAGCCCGACCAGGCCCATGTCCACCGTGATCGACAGGTAGCCGTTGTCGATCGCCCCGATGTTCGTTTTGTTGGCCGATTCCTGCGCCGAGAAGCCCGGTTCCTCGGCGCCGAACAGCGGCCGTTGGCCGATCGCCTGGAGCGCGTAGCCGTAGCTCCACTGCGCGGTGGGTCACCGACTGGCTCGTGGCGATGCTTCGAGCTGAGCTTTTCTTCGACGATGCGGTGCAGCGAGCTGGTGCCCAGGATCAGCGCCGCGAGGATCACGACGACCGCGCCGACGATCGCCCGCAGCGCACGGTAGTTGCCCGCGCGCGCCTGCACGAGCGCCACCACGAGCAGCATCACCGTCACCGCCACCCACGAGCTGCGCGACTGGCTGAAGATCAGCAGCGCCGCGCTCGCCGCCGCCAGCGCGCCGGTGAGCAGGCGCGAGCGACCGTAGGCGAACAGCAGGCCCGCCGGCAGCAGCCCGACGACCAGCGCGCCGTATGTGATCGGATAGCCGGTGAAGTAGCCGACGCGGTTGCGCCGGCGCCCGCAGGTACGCGTCCGCGCCCATCAGCCCGAGGACCACGAGGCCCCCGAACGACGCCGCCAGCCACGCCTGCCCGCCGCCGAAGCGCCGCGCGCACAGGAACGCGACGCCGATGAACAGGTAGCCGACGATGCCCGCCGCGATCAGCCGCCGGAGGCTGTGAGGTTCTCGTAGATGAGGATCGCCAGGCCCGCGAACAGGACGCCCATCAGCAGCGCGGCGCGGCTCGGGCGCGTGCGGCGCCCGCCCAGCGCCAGCGACCACAGCCACGGCGCCAGCGGCGCGGCGGCGATCGCCGCGCACAGCACCTTCTGCTTGACGATCGGCGCTTCGGCGCTTTCGGCGATGAACGGGTACCACGGCGCGACCGAGACGATCACGATCGCCCACGAGAACGCCCGCTCGCCGAGCATCGCGAAGGCGATGACCGCCAGCGCGCACACCGCCAGCAGGATCCCGCCGTGCTGGGCTTGCGCTCGACCAGCGCGCCGCCGAGCAGCGCCCAGCAGCGATCGCGCCGGCCAGCAGCGACCGGCCAGTGTCCGCAGCGCAGCCCGCCGCCTGGTCGCGCAGGCCCCGCCTCGATTCGTAGGACACTAGAAGCACCGGCGTTCGCTTTCGATCACAGCCACATGATGGTGCATCACGCCGACGCGGCCGGGGGGCTCCCGGCCGCGTGAGCGCGCCTGCCGGCTGCCCGAGGACTTCGACCTCGGGCAGCGTTCCTCCGTTATGCGCGGAAGGCGGCCAGCGCGGAGTAGCGAGCTTGTGGGCACCCGATGCGCTCTCGATGCCGTACCAGTCGTTCGTTCCGTAGTCGCGGTAGTTGAAGATCGTCACGTCCGCGATGTAGCCGGTGCCTTTGGCCCAGTTCGATGAAGTTCGTGATGTTCTGCGCCTGTTCGGTTTCCGTCCACTGGAACGAGTCGCCCGGTCGACGGCTGACCGACGGCCGTGGGCCAACCGACCTCGGTCACGTAGATCGGGATGTTCGGGTGCTGCGCGTGCGCCGTTTCGATGTGGTCGCGCGGTCCCGAGCGCCGAGCTGCGTGCGGTTGCTCGTGCCGCCGTAGGAGTGCATCGTGATCGCCGTTGATGTAGCTGCCCACGTTCGGGTCCGCCGCCCACATCTCTTCGCCCCACGTCGTCGGGCCCATGCCGCCGTCGTAGGAGGCGAGCAGCGCCGGGTAGCGGAGCCGAAGTTGGCGACGAACGCTTCGTGGACGACCTTCAGCAGGTGGTCGTATGCCGCCGCGTTCGCGGCGCTGCCGGCGTTCGAGCCCCAGCCGATCCACGGGTTGCCGGGCTCGTTGAGGACCTCGATCGCCACCGTCGCCGGGTTGGCCCTGTAGTAGGCCACAGCCTTGGCGGCCCATTCGCGTCGCGTTCACCGCGGCTCACGCCGCCACTGTTGTACGGGCCGGACATGTCGGCGATCACCTTCACGCCGGCGGCCGTCCAGCCGCTGATGCTCGACGGCGAGTCGAGCCGCACGTACGACGCGGCTCCTGCGATGTCAGCCGCGAACGTCGAGGGCCAGCCGCCCGCGTCCACGCCCACCCACATCGGCGAGGTCAGGATCGAGCCGTGGGGCGATTCTTCGGTTTTGGGCGCTTCTTCTTCGGGTGCTTCTTCCTTTTTTTCGGCAGGCGGCGGAGGCGGGCTCCCGGGGAAGGAGATCGCGACTTCGGTCGCCCAGGCGCTGCCCGCGACCGCGGTGCGCAGGCCGTAGTTGACGGTCTCGCCCGGGACCGCGGCCGGCGTCACCGACGTGCCGGTGACCTCCGTGAACTTGTTTCCTGTCCCGGCACTTTGGTGGCGAGCACATACGTGGTGACGCCGGCCACCTCCTGCCAGGAGATCGTCTCGCCGGAGACCGTCAGCGCCGGTGCCGCCTGCGGGTTTTCGCTGGGGACGACCACGACCGGTTTCGTGGGCACCGTTTCGGTTGTTTCGGTTTCGACCGGTTTGCCTTCGCCCGATTTACCTTCCACGGGCGGGGTTTCGACCGGTCCGGTTTCGCCGGCCTCGGCGTAGGAGATCGACTGTTCCGGCGTCGCCCACGCGCCGCCGTTGACGGCCGTGCGCACGCTGTAGTGGACAGTCAGCGCCCGGCACCGGCGGCGGCGTCGATCGAGAGGCCGGTGACCGTCGAGTACTGGTCGGCCTGGCCGGGCACCTTGCGCACGAACACGTAGCTGTTGATCGTGCCGACACGGCTCCACGTCAGCGTGTCGCCCGACACGCTCAGCTTGGGGGCCGCCGTCACCGTCGAGGAGCCTCCCCAGTGGGCGCTTTTCGCGCTCGCGCCGCTGCCGGCGACGCGCGACAGGGTCTGCTCCGCCTGCTTGAGGCGGCGTCCGGCTCGACTGCAGCGCCCGGCGCGCGGCGGCGCAGGCGCTCGGCTGCCGGCTGTGCGCGGCCAGACAGCGCTTCAAGAGCTTCGCGTCCGCGACCAGCGTGCGGTCGTCGGACTTGCTGGCGCTCGCGGCAACGGCCAGCGGGCGCGGCATCACGCGGCTCGCGGTCGCGAGCGCCTGGTGAGAGCCGGCGGGTGAGGCGACGGCCGCGCCGGTCGCGACGCCGGCCGCCAGCAGGATCGAACAGGCCGCAAGCGCGAGGAGCGCCAGCTTCCTCAGCGTGCGGGTGAGACCAAGGACGGGGGTAGTCATGTCGTCTCCTTCGGTGGCCGGGCTGTCTGCGAGAGACCCCTGGCTTTGCGGGCCCGCCTCGCGGCGGGGGTGCCTTTGTCGGGATTTGCAAGGGCGCGGGTCGCGGCACGCGTTCTGTGAGGAACCGCTTCCACCCCCTACCTTGAGAACTGCAAGTGATCTTTCGGAAGACCCGGGGCTGCGCGTAAGCCGGCGTATTCGCCCTGGACGCATGTTCCCGGCCGTGGCGGGGGGTCGTGGACGGGGGCCGTTTCGCGTCGGGCGGGCGCCTCGGCGGGTCGGCCGCAGCCCTACGTGCGGGCGGGGTCGAGCAGGGCGCTGAGCGCCTCGATCGAGTAGCGCTCCAGCCGCCAGCTCGCGGCCACGGCGCGCCGAGCTCGGGCGCGCCGTCGCGCAGCACGCGGATCGAGCGCCGCCGCGAACGCGCGGCGCGTCCTGCGCGATCAGGCAGTGCTCGCCGTCCTCAGCGCCAGCCCCGACGGCCGCGCGCGGCGTGGCGATCACCGGCAGGCCGTACGCGAGCGCCTCGATCAGCTTCAGCGGCGTGCCGCCGCCCTGCAGCAGCGGCACGACCGCGCACGCGGCGCTCGCGTAGGCGTCGCGCGAGGTCGTCGACGAAGCCGAGCGCCTCGACGCGCGGGTCTGCGCTCGGCGGCTGCTCGAGGCCCGCGCCGACGAGCGCGAGCCGCGCGTCGGGCAGCTCCGCCCACACCCGCGGCAGCACCTCCTCGAGCAGGAAGCGCAGCGCCGTTGCGGTTGGGCTCGTAGGCGAAGTTCGCCACGAACAGCGCGCGGCGCTCCTCGGCGCTCGGACTCGACCGGCGCGATCGCGGCGACGTCGACGACGTTCGGCACGTAGCGCAGATGCGCCGACGGGCACAGCGCGCGCGCCCCGTCGATGTCGGGCTCGCTGACCATCCAGGACTCCGCCGCGCGCGCGAGCAGCCCCCGCTCGAAGCGCTCGCAGCGCGCGCGTGTGCGCCGTCGTCGACGCCGCCCAGCTCGCCGCGGAACGCGGACTCGAGGTTGTGGGCGTTGTAGATCACCGGGCGCCGGCGCGCCAGGCGCGCGCAGCGCGGCGGCCGCGATCGGCCCGTCGGCGATCACGCGCCCGCGGTCCGGCTGCGCCGGCGAGCGCGCTCGCGCGCTGCGGCCAGCTCGGGAGAGATGCCGCGCGCGAAGCCGCCCGGCACGCCGCTCCAGGCGCGCAGCGCGCGTAGGCGAGCAGCGCGCCGTGCGCCGCGCGAGGGCAGCGACCTCGTGCAGCTCGATCCCCGGGATCGCGCGGAACGCCGCGTCGGGCTCGGTCCGCGCCGAAGCGCACGTAGAGCAGGTCGAGGCCGCGGTGTGCGGCCAGCGCGCGCGCGACGCCGTAGGTGCGCACCGCCTGGCCGCTGCGCAGCACCGGCGTGTGCGTGGTCACGAGCAGGTCCCTCACAGGGCGTCGATCGCCGCGGCGATCTCCTCCAGGCGCCGGTCCCACGAGTGCGCCGCGGCCGCGCGCGAGCGCTCGGCGCGGCGCTCGGGGCTGTCCTCGCGAGCGCCCGGTCGAGCAGGCGCGGCGATCGCCTCGGCGTCGGAGGCCGTGAGGACCTCCGCGACGTCCGTCCAGCGCCGGCAGCGGCGTCGCGACCACGGGCAGCCCCGCGGCCAGGTACTCGTAGACCTTCATCGGGAAGATGCTCGTCGGTGAGCTGCGTTGCGCGCGTAGGGGATCAGGCCGGCGTCGGCGCCGCGCAGCACGTCCGGCAGCTGCGCGTAGGCGCGCGGGCCGAGCAGGTGGACGTTGGGCTCGGCGGCGAGCGCCGAGACGTCGGTGTGCGGATCGCCCGGCCCGACCGGGCCCGACGAGCGCGAACGACCACTGGCGGGCGCAGGCGCGCCAGCTCGGCGAGCAGCGGCAGGTCGAGCTTGATCGGCGACGATCGCGCCCGTGAACACGATCCGCGGCGCGGGCAGCGCGGCCATCTGCGGGTCGAGCGGGCCCGGGCTCGAGCGCGCTGCGCGAACAGCTCGGTGTCGGCGACGTTGGGCGCGTCCAGCACGTTGCGCGAGATGCTCCGCAGCCGCTCGGCCAGCGCCGGCGCGCTCGCCAGCACGAGGTCGGCGCGGCGCGGCGAAGCGCTCCTCGGCGGCGCGGAAGCTGGCCGTGTCGATGCGCTCGTGCGCGGCGATGTCATCGACGCAGTGGTAGACGACCAGCGAGGGCTCGAGCGCATCGATCAGCACCTCCGCCTGCGGCACGTACGCCCACAGGATCGGCGCGTCGCAAGCCCAGCCGGCGGACGGCGCGGCGCACGAGCGCGGGCAGCAGGCGGGCGTTGAGCGCCCGCACCAGCCGGCTGCGGTGCAGCGGCACGACCAGCGGCGAGAGCACGTGCAGCCCGTCCGACCGCGCGCGGCGGCGCGAGGCCGCGCCGCAGCCGCCGGGCGATGCGCGCCAGGTCGCGCCCGGCGAGCTGCGGCCGGCGCAGGCCGAGCGACTCGACGAACAGCACCCGGTTCTCGCGCGCCAGGCGCGACATCAGGTGGTGCTGGTTGGTCCACAGCTCGGTGTCCCAGTCGGCGAATCCGACGCACACGATGTCGCGGCCGCGCAGGCGTGGGCGTGTCGGGCATCGGCGGCATGATCCCAGGCGCCGGGGCGTGTAGTCTCGCGTCGGTGCCCCACGAGGCAAACGGTCGGGCGTGCGCTGCTCGAGGAGCTGCGCGAGCGCTTCCCGCGCGTGGCGGTCGTCCACGACTGGCTGACGATCCCCGGCGGCTCCGAGCAGGTCGTGCTGGAGCTGCTGGAGATGTTCCCGCAGGCGGAGCTGTTCACCTCCGTCTACGACCCCGCGCCGTGGCCCGCGCAGATCACCGAGCGCACCGTGCACAGCTCCTTCCTCAACCGCATCCCGGGCGCCGTGCGCCACTACCCGAAGCTGCTGCCGCTGATGAACCGCGCGTTCCGCTCGTTCGACCTGTCCGGCTTCGACCTCGTGCTCTCCAGCAGCCACGCGTGCGCCAAGAACGTGCGCACGCCCGCCGGCGCGCTGCACGTCTGCTACTGCCACACGCCGATGCGCTACGCCTGGGAGGAGGGCTTCCTCGACGGCGAGGACGTCGGGCGCGCGCTGCGCCTGGCGCTGCCGCCGCTGCTGGCGTGGCTGCGCCGCGCAGGACCTGCGCGGGCGCGGCCGGGCCGGACGTGTTCGTCGCCAACTCCGCGGCACGTGGCGGAGCGCATCGAGCGCTACTACGGGCGCCCCGCCGAGGTCGTGCACCCGCCGGTCGACGTCGAGCACTTCCTGGGGCTCGGCGGCGTCCGCTCAGGCCGCCGGCGAGGACTACTACCTCGCGTTCGGGCGCGTCGTCCCGTACAAGCGAGTCGATCTCGCCGTCGCCGCGTGCGCGCGCCTGGGCCGGCGCGCTGAAGGTCGCCGGCGACGGGCGGGCGCTGGATGCGGTGCGCGCGCAGGCCGCCGACGGCGGCGTCGAGTTCCTCGGCAAGGTCTCCGAGGCAGAGCGCGACCGGCTGCTGGAGCGGCGCCCGCGCGCTGCTGTTCCCGGGCGAGGAGGACTTCGGGATCGTGCCCGTCGAGGCGCAGGCGGCGGGGCGTGCCGGTGATCGCCTACGGCGTCGGCGGGGCCGCGCGAGACGGTGCTCGACGGGCGCACCGGCGTGCTGTTCGGCGAGCAGAGCGCGCAGGGCCTGGCGGCGGCGATCGAGCGCTTCGAGGGCTGGCGCTCGACGAGTCGGACGTGCGCGAGAACGCGCGCAGCTTCGGCCGCGAGCGCTTCCGCGCGGAGATGGCGGCGGTCATCGACCGCGCCGCGCGCGAGCGCGGCGGCGGGAGCACGAGGTAGCAGCCGGCGGGCGATCGGAGCATGGCTCCGGGCGATCGGGGGTAATGTCCCTCGCATGCAGCAGGTGCTCCCCAGCGTCTATCACTGGACCGGCATTCATCCGAGGATCCACGTCGAGGTGTCCAGCTACTGGCTCGACGAGCCCGGAGTGCTGTTCGACCCGCTGGTGCCGGCCGAGGCGGGGCTCGAGTGGTTCGCGGCGCGCGCGGCGCCACCGGCGGCGATCCTGCTGTCCAATCGCCACCACTACCGCGAATCGGCACGCTTCGTCGAGCGCTTCGGCTGCTCCGTGCACTGCAATAGCGCGGGGCTGCACGAGTTCTCCGACGCGGACGCGGTGCAGGGCTTCGACATCGGCGACGACGCTGCCCGGCGGCGTGGTGGCGTGCGAGCTCGACGCGATCTGCCCCGACGACACCGCGCTGCACATCCCCGCCGCGCGGGCGCTGGTGATCGCCGACGGGGTCGTGCGCGGCGGCCCCTACGGCGGCGCGGGTCCGCTCGGGTTCGTGCCCGACTCGCTGATGGACGACCCGCCGGAGACCAAGCGCGGCCTGCTGGCCGCGTGCGCGCGACTGCTCGCGGAGATCGACTTCGATCACCTGCTGCTCGCGCACGGCGGGCCCGTGATCGGAGACGGCCGTGAGCTGCTCGCCGACCTCGTCGAGTGCGGCGGGCGCACCGCGTTCGAGATGTAGACGGGCGCCCGCGGCTACGTCAGCCGGCCCAGTTGAAATGCAGGTACCGCGTCGTGCCGGGGGCGCCCGAGTGTGCGATCGGCGTCGCGTCCAGCCGGTAGAAGCCGCGCACGAGCCCGGCGAGGCTCAGCGTCAGCGCGTTGGCTCCCGCGTGTCCGCTCGCCCGGGGGGCGATGCCGGTGCGCCGCCAGGCCTCGCAGGAGCTGACGCCGCGCCCGCAGCGGTGGCTGACGGTCTTGCGGTAGAGCGCCATCTGCACCGTGCCCGCGGCCGAGAGCGTGTAGGTCACGACGACGTCATGCGCGTGCTTGGCGGCACGCGCCGTGTTGACGTGGAAGCCGAGCTTGGTGAGGCTCAGCGCGGGTTCCTTGGCTTCCGTGAACGGGCTCGTGCCGATCAGCGGTGTCACGAGGGTGCTCGGCGGCGGCGGCGGTGGCGGCTGGGTCGACGGGATGGCCGGCGCGGTCGCGGTGGCGGCCAGGGCGACCTCGGTTTCACCGGCCTGGGTGATGAGCGCGAGCGAGTCTTCATAGCTGCCGGCCGTGGTCGGTTCGAAGGTGACTGCGACGGCGATGACTTCGCCGGGTTTGAGCTTGGCGCCGGTCGCGGGCAGGCCGGTCGTGGCGAACGGGGCCGAGGGGGTCTTCACGCCTTTGACTTCAAGCGTCGTGTTGCCCGTGTTCTCGAATTTGACTTCGCCGGCCAGGTGTTTGCCGATGAGCGTTGAGCCGAGCTCAAGCGATTTCGTGGAGGGGGTCAGGGCGGGTTCTTCGGCGAGTGCGGCGAGAACGACGCTGACTTTCCCGGCCTGTGTGGTGAGCCCCAATGAGCTTTCGAACGGGTCGCCCGTGGACGATTTGAACGTCACGTGGACGGTGACGGTTTCACCGGGTTTGATCTTGGTACCAGTCGCCGGCAGGCCGGTCGCCGCGAACGGGGCGGATGGGGCCTTGGCGCCTTCGACTTCGAGTGTGGTGTTGCCGGTGTTCTTGAACGTCGCTTCGCCCGTGGCCTGTTCGCCGACGAGCACCGAGCCGAGGTCCAGCCGCTTCGGGGAGGCGGTGAGTTCGTTTCGGGGTTCGATTTCTGCCTTGGCCGACAGTTCGACCTTGGTTTCGCCGGCCTGCGTGGTGATGCCGAGCGACCCGGTGAACGGCCCCGCGGTGGAGGATTCGAAGGTCACTTCGACGGTGATCGTTTCGCCGGGCTTGAGCTTGGCGCCGGTGCTCGGCAGTCCGGTGGCGGCGAACGGGGCCGACGGCGCTTTGACGCTTTTGATTTCGAGTTCGGTGTTACCGGTGTTCTTGAACGTGACTTTGCCGGTGAGCTGTGCTTCCAGGAGCACCGAGCCGAGGTCGAGCGACGGGGGCGAGGGCGTGAGCGCGGGTTCTTCGGCGAACGCGGACAACGCGACGCCCGTTTCGCCTGCCTGGGTGGTGAGCTCGAGCGAGCCGTTGAACTGGCCGCCGGTTGCCGATTCGAAGCTCACGTGGACGGTGATCGCTTCGCCGGGTTTGAGCTTCGTTCCGTTGGCGGGCATGCCGGCTGCGAACGGTAGGACCGGGCCTTTCGAGCCTTTGACTTCAAGGGTCGTGTTGCCGGTGTCCGTGAACGTGACTTCGCCGGCCAGTTGTTTGTTGATGAGCGTGGAGCCGAGTTCGAGCGATGTGGTCGAGGGGGTGAGCGCGGGTTCTTCGGCGAAGGCGGAGAGCGCGACGCTCGTTTCGCCGGCCTGGGTGCTGATACCCAAGGATTCCTTGAATTCCCCGCGCGTGGACGATTTGAAGGTCACGTGGACCGTGATCGTTTCGCCGGGCTTGAGCTTGGCGCCTGTGCTCGGCAGTCCGGTGGCGGCGAACGGGGCGGAGGGAGCCTTCACGCCTTTGACTTCGAGTTCGGTGTTGCCCGTGTTCTTGAAGGTCACTTCGCCGCTCACCTGTTTATTGATGAGGATGGAGCCGAGTTCGAGCGATGTGGTGGATGGCGTGAGCGCGGGTTCTTCGGCGAACGCGGACAGCGCGACGTTGGTTTCGCCGGCCTGCGTGGTGATACCCAGGGAGCCTTTGAATTCCCCGCGCGTGGACGATTTGAAGGTCACGTGGACGGTGATCGTTTCGCCCGGTTTGAGCTTGGTCCCAGTCGCCGGCATGCCGGCTGCGGCAAACGGGGCTGAGGGGCTTTTGACGCCTTTGACTTCGAGTTCGGTGTTACCGGTGTTCTTGAACGTGACTTCGCCGCTCAGCCCGGTGCCGACGAGCGCCGAGCCGAGGGGGAGCGAGGTGGGGGAGGGCGTCAGCGCGGGTTCTTCGGCGAACGCGGACAGCGCGACGTTGATTTCGCCGGCCTGCGTCGTGAGGCCGAGCGACCCGTTGAACTGGCCGCCGACGGCCGATTTGAAGGTCACGTGGACGGTGACCGTTTCGCCGGGTTGGATTTTCATGCCGGTGCTGAGCCCGGTGGCGGCGAACGGCGCCGACGGCAGGTGCGCGCTTTTGACTTCGAGCGTCGTGTTGCCGGTGTTGTGCAGCTTGACTTCGCCGGTCAGCTGTTTGTTGACGAGCGTCGAGCCGAGTTCGAGCGATGTGGTGGATGGCGTGAGCGCGGGTTCTTCGGCGAACGCGGACAGCGCGACCTTGGTTTCGCCGGCCTGGGTGGTGATGCCGAGCGAGCCCGTGAATTCTCCGGGCGTGGCTGATTTGAAGGTCGCGTCGACAGTGATTTTTTCGCCCGGTTTGAGCTTGGTGCCGGTTGCCGGCATGCCGGTTGCGCCGAATGGGGCCGAGGGGCTTTTCACGCCTTTGACTTCGAGTGTGGTGCCGCCGGTGTTGGTGAACGTGACTTCGTGCGACAGTTCGCCGCCGAGGGGCGCTGAGCCGAGGTTGAGCGATTCGGTGGAGGCGGTGAGCGCGGGCGGCAGGATGCCTTCGCCCACGAGCTCCACCTTCTGCAGGCCGTTGGTGTCCTTTTCGCCGTTGAGTTCCCACACACCGCTCGCGGGCCCGGGGCTGGTGGGTGCGAACTTGACCGTCTCGGTGAGGGTTTCGCCAGGCTCGATCGTCGTACCCTCGGACAGCGTCGTCGTGGCCGTGAAGGCGCCGCCGACCGGCGGCTTCGACTTCGTCAGCGGGACGGCGCTGCCGCCGACGTTCTTGATCGTGAAGCTCTCAAGCTCGCTGGAGCCGTCCTGCACCTGGCCGTATTCGACGGTTTCAGGGGTGATCTGCAGGTCGCCGGGCGTGCTCGCGGTGCCGGACAGGCCGATCGCTTCGTTGCCGCCGGTGGTTTCGAGCGCGATTTCGTTCTCGAACGAGCCGGTTTCGGTCGGTTCGAACGTGACGGTGATCGTGATCGAGTGACCCGGTTCGATGGTCGAGCCGACCGACGGCGCGCCGCTCGTGGCGAACGGCGCCGGCGGCAGATGCACGCCCTCGATCGTCAGCGGCGCGCCGCCGACGTTGCGGAACGTGGCGCCGGCGGACTCGCGTTCGCCGATGATCGTGCCGTCGAACGTCACGAGCGGAGGCGTCGCTTCGAGCTTCGGCCCCGAGGCCTGGCCAACGCCGGAGAGCCCGAACTGCACTTTCGTGCCGGTGCTGGTCGTGGCCGTCAGCGTCGCGCCGATCGGGCCGGACCCGGTGGGCGCGAAGGTGACCGGCACTTCGACCGTCTGGCCGGTGGTCAGCGTGGCGGGCAGCGCCGGAGAGGATGCCCCGACTTTGAACTGCGACGAGCTCGAGACGACGCTCGAGAGCGTCAGCGGTTCGGTCGCCGTGAGGAGCACCTTCTTTTCCGAGGATTCCCCGTCGGTGGTAGTGGGGAAGACCGTTTCCGAGCCGGTGAGCACGGGTGTGACGGGCGAGCCGAACGCGATCACGTGGCCATCGCGGGTGCCCACGTACAGGCGGCCGGCGCCGACGCCGGGGTCGGCGAACTTGGACGAGGTGCCGATCGGCGCGCTCCAGCGCAGGACCGGTTCGTTGTGGACGGGGATCGGGTTGTAGGCGCGCAGTTGGGCGCCTTCGCCGGTGCCGTTGGGCGCCCACACGATCCAGACGAGCGCGGAGCCGGGGTTGGTGCCGTTGGAGGTGATCAGGGGCGCGCTCGAGGAGAAGCCGAACACTTCTGTTGAGGTGCCCTGGAGCGAGAGCGTGGGCATGCCGGTGCCGGACAGCCCGTACTGGTACACACGGAAGTTGCCGGAGGTCGCGTTGCCGGTGGTGCCGCCCGACGCCGTCGGGATGTACACCCAGCCGCCTTCGCCCGGCCACACGCCGGGCCGCGACCACACCCCGCCGTAGGGTCCTATCCGCTGCACGACCTCGTCGGAGTCGGCTGGGCCCTGCCCGATCCCGCCCAGGTTGTCGCGGTTGAGCAGGTACACGTAGCCGTCCTTGCCGACGGCGACGGCGAGGTGCGGTATGGCGGGCGTGCCGAAATATTCTTCGGGCAGGCCGGTGACGCCGCCGGAGGCGAAGTCCGCGTCCCAGCTGTCCAGGAAGGAGGCGTTGTAGGGGGCGAAGAAGTCGACCGCCTTCAGCGAGCCGCCGGACTGCACGTCGAGCCGCACGATCGACTCGCCGAGGTCGCCTGGCGGCGTGTCTCCGGGCGTCGGCGTCGAGGGGGCGCCGCCGTTGCCGGTGCTCAGCAGGATCGTGCCGGGCCCGTCGGAGGTGAGCCCCGCACCCGACTGCCAGATGCCGGCGCCTTCGCCGGTCTCATCCGCGACCCAGCGCGCCTTGACGGCGCCCGCGGTGGAGACGCCGAACACCCAGCCCTGCCACACGGGGTGGTCGCAGTCGGAGCCGAACGCCGCGTACACGACGCCTTCCATCAGCAGCAGCCCCGGACGCTGGAGCTGGGTCTGCGCGTGGAACGTCTGCCCGGAGGCGTTCTGGGCCGTGCCGCTCAGCTGCACCGGGAAGCCAGGCTGTGTTTCGCCTGTGGACACGCTGACCGCGTCCATGAACCACTCCGGTTCTTTTTTCTTTTCGCGGTAGGTCTTGTATGTGAGGTACGCGATGTTCGTCGCCGGGTCGATCACCGGAGTCGAGGTGACGCCGATTTCGGGGGTCAGGTCCGCGCAGCTGATTTCGCCCGGGTTCCACGGTTCGCTCAGGCTCTTGGTCCACAGCTGCGCGCCGGTGGCAGGGTTCAATCCGTAGAGGTGGTTCGCCTCCGTGGCGACGAGCAGCGTGCCCTCGTCGAGCAGCGGCTGCGCATACACCTGGCCCGTGACGGGAGTCGACCACAGGCGCCCGAACGTGCCGCCGCTGACGAGTTCGGGTGTGATCGACGGCTCGTTCGGGTACCAGCCCGTGCGCAGGTCGCCGCCCGCGTTCGTCAGCTCGGACCCGGTTTCGGACGCGACCGCCTGGGCCGCGCAGACAAGCAGCAGCAACGAGGTGCAGAGCACCGATACAGCGCGCATCGTGCGCATCAATTTCCAGCCCTCCATGGCAGTCGCTCGCCAGGCCAGTCGAACGTTCGAATCGCGCAAGGATACCCGCCAGTTGGGTTTTCGGCAAATGCTTCGGCGCCGGCGCCCAGCCGGGTTTCACGGCTCGCGTCGATGGGTCTTGGGCGGCCTCAGACGTCGAACGACCGCTGCGCCTCGTCCGCGACGTGGCGCGCGATCGCAAGCGAGGATGTGGCTGCCGGCGAGGGCGCGTTGCGCACGTGCAGCGCGCGATCGGTGTGCGAGAAGACGAAGTCGTCCACGAGCTTGCCGTCGCGACCGAGCGCCTGCGCGCGGATGCCCGCGAACGAGGGCTGCACGTCGGCGACGCGCAGCTCGGGCACGTAGCGGGCGGCGGCGTGGACGAACGCGGAGCGCAGCGCGGCGTGGCGCAGTTCGCTCACGCCCGTGCGCCACCACTTGGCGAGCATCCGCCACGTTCCCGGCCACGCGAGCGTGTCGATGAGGTCGCGGCGGCTGACGTGCGCGAGGCTGTACGCGTCGCGGGCGCCGACCATCAGCGCCGTCGGCCCGATCAGGACGTCGCCGCCGATGTGCTTTGTGAGGTGCACGCCGAGGAACGGCAGCGACGGGTCGGGCACGGGGTAGATGAGCGAGCGGACGAGGTCGCGGCGCTCGGGGGCCAGGCGCAGGTAGGCGCCGCGGAACGGCACGATCCGCGGGTCGGGGTCGGCGCCGGCGGCGACGGCCAGGCGGTCCGCCCACGCGCCGGCGCAGAACACCGCGTGGCCGGCCTCGGTGGCGCCCTGCGCGTGCTCGAGCCGCAGCGAGCGCCCGGCGGTGGTCACGCCCTCGATGCCGCAGCCGGTCGCGACTGTGCCGCCCGCGTCGAGCACGTCCTGGGAGTATGAGCGCGCGACCGCGGGGAAGTCGGCGATGCCGGTGTCGGGCGAGTGCAGCCCGGCGACGCCGCGCGCGTGCGGCTCCAGTTGCTCGATGCCGGCGGCGTCGATGCGGCGCAGGCCGGTCACGCCGTTGGCCCTGCCACGCCGCTCGAGCTCGTCCAGGCGGCCCAGCTCGGAGGCGTCGGTGGCGACGATCACCTTGCCGCAGCGCTCGTGCGCGATGCCGCGCTGCTCGCAGTACTCGAACATCTCACGGGCGCCTTCGACGCACAGGCGCGCCTTCAGCGAGCCGGGCACGTAGTAGACGCCGGCGTGGATCACGCCAGAGTTGTGGCCCGTCTGGTGCATGCCGATCTCGGCTTCGCGCTCGAGCACGCACACCGACGCCTGCGGGTTGCGCCGGATCAGCTCGCGCGCCACCGCCAGTCCGACGATGCCGCCTCCCACGATCGCCAGGTCGCAGCGCGCGGGCGGCTGCTGGCGTGGCTGGCCGGTGCTCGACATGCTGGCGGGAGGCTACCTTGCCGCGGTGGCGGCGACGGCTCCGGGACCGCCCGGCGCGGTGGCCGCCGCCGCGTCGAGGAGGCCGGCGCCGTACATGCGTTCGTCGCCGCCTCCGCCGAGCTTGCGCGTGGTGGCCTTCAGGCGCGCGGTGATCTGCGCGGGGGTGGGGTGGGGGCCGAGCACGCCGCTGGCGATGACCAGCGCGGCGGTCGCGGCGACGTGGGGTGTGGCCATCGACGTGCCTTCGTAGCCGCCGGGCAGGCCGAACCTCCTATAGGAGCTGCCGGTGAACGTCACCTGGAAGATGTCGCGTCCGGGGGGCTTTTCGGGGTCGCAGTTGGGGTCGCCGGGCAGGTCGGCGTCGGCGCCGCCGCCGGGCGCGACGAGCGTCAGGCCGGAGCCGTCGTTGGAGTAGTCGGCGAGGCAGCCGTGTTCGGTGGTGGCGCCCACCGACACGACGTCGGGCGCGCGCGCGGGGTAGGCGATCGCGGCGTGGCCCTCGTTGCCCGCGGCCGCCACGACGAGCACGTCGTGGCGGTGCGCGTAGCGCAGCGCGTGGATCAGCTCGGGGATGTCCGCGGCGGTGACGCCCGGCGAGAACTCGAGGCTGAGGTTGATCACCTGGGCGTGGTGTTTGACGGCGAACACGACGCCTTCCGCGATCGTCGAGGCTTCGCCTTCGCCCTGGCTGTCGAGCACGCGCACGGGCATGATGTGCGCCGCGAACGCCAGCCCGGTGAGGCCATAGCGGTTGCCGGTGGCCTCGGCGATCGTCGCGGCGACGAACGTGCCGTGACCGTTGCGGTCGTTGGGGTATGGGTCTTTGGCGACGAAGTCATAGCCTTTGACGAACGTGTGGCGGCTGAAGTCGGGCGAGCGGCGGAAGGGGCCGCGGTTGGCGTAGGCGACGCCCGTGTCGAGCACCGCCACCGTCACGCCCTGCCCGCCCGGGGCGCCGTCGGCGGCGACGTTGGCCCACGCTTCGGGCGCGTCCACGCCCCATTCGCCGGAGAAGTTCCACTGCAGTTCCTGCCAGCCGCCGGGGTGGTGGCTCGTGCCTTCGTCGTCGGGGATCAGCCCGCCGTCGATGTGCGCGCGGTAGTCGGGCACCGCCCACGCCACGCCCCGCTGCGCGCGCAGGCGCCGCAGCGCGCTCGCCACGCTCACGCCCGGCGCGAGGTGGACCGTGCGGGTCTCGATGCCCGCGGATTCCTGTTCTTCGGCGCCTTCGGAGCTCGCTGCGTGTGCTCTGCGGGCGGCGTGCGCGGGGGCGTAGCCGACGATCACCTCGCCAGGCGCAAACGGCGCCGGCGAGGCCGCCGCGGCCACCGAAACGCCCCCGAGCAGCACCGCCGCCGTGCACGGCGTCAGCAGGATCGAGATCCTGCGTGCGGCGTGGCGCAGCGTTCGGCGGTGGAGGGGGGAGGGCATCGGCGGTCTGGTAATGATGATGCGCCGGGAAACGCGGCGGGTGAGGCACTGTCGCAGACGCCGCGGGCGATAACGATGAGCGGACGCTTCTTCCCACGCGACGACTACTTCATGCGCCTGGCCGTGCGCGAGGCCGAGCGAGCGTTGGAACACGACGACGTGCCCATCGGCGCGGTGCTGGTGCGCGACGGCGAGCTGGTCGCGGCCGCGCACAACGAGCGCGAGCTGCGCCAGGACCCCACCGCCCATGCCGAGATCATCGCGCTGCGCGAGGCGGCGCGGGAGATCGGCAGCTGGCGGCTGCTCGACACGGTCCTGTACGTGACGCTCGAGCCGTGCGCGATGTGCGCCGGGGCGATCGTGCTCGCGCGGGTGCCGCGCGTGGTGTTCGGGGCGAGCGACCCGAAGGCGGGGGCGTGCGGGAGCGTGCTGGATGTGCTGGGTGAGGAGCGGCTGAACCACCGCCCGGACGTCGCCGGGGGGCTGCTTGGGGAGGAGTGCGGGCAGCTGCTCAGCGAGTTCTTCGCGTCGCGGCGGTAGGGGCTCCGGCTGGTGGTGCACGTGCGCGGGTGGATCATCTAGCCTTGTGGATGTCGCCCCCTGGTGGGTGCCGCCCTGGAGGGGTGGCAGAGCGGTTGAATGCGGCGGTCTCGAAAACCGTTGCAGCGCCAAATCGCATCTTCCGGAGCTGGCCCGCACCTTCGGCTCTGGATGGCCGTTTTATGCCTGTTTGCAGGGGAAGTGCGCCGCTATCCGGCGCCCATCGCGGTCGTGGCGTTGGGGCTGGGGACCGCCTGAGACCGCCTGAGCGGCAAAAGTACGGGCGCGCAAGGGGCGCGCAGACGGCCAATTAGGTTGAGGGTTGTAGGTGTCAACCCGGCGACCTTTGGCCGGGAAATCGAGCTGGACAGAGGCGGGCCGAGGGCGGCCTACGGCCGACGACGTGATGACGCCACTCAAGCGTGTGCCGGGCTGGGCGAGGATGCTCGGAATGATTGGGTTAGACGCCCGACCGACCCTACATCGACAGAGAGGTTCCTCTGCCCATGCCCGCCCACAATAACGGCGGTCTGGATGCCCCTGCCGAATACGCGGTGGTCATCCGACTGCTTGAGGATCACGCGCAGCCAGTGACCCGTGACGAGCTGTACGCCGCACGCAGCGACATCGGCACCGAGCGGCTGGATGCCGCCATCACCAGGTTGGCCGAGGCGCAGGTTGTCAGGGCGGAGGGCGACGACCATATCCGCTCCTCCCCGGCGCTGAGCCGCCTCGACAACCTCCAGCTCATCGCCATCTGATGCGGATGTCCGGGTTATGACCTCGATACGGCCTTGCACCCGCTGGACGCGCGGGGACGAGCTGGACGCGCAAGGGCAAGCCCGGTCGGCGCCGGGGCTGTGCCCGCCACCACCTGGACTTGTGTGGGAAGCACGCGCGCTCCCGCCGGCAGCTCGGGCAGGACTGAGCGCTATGCGCCGGAGCCGGGGATCGCTCTTGCTGGCGCACTGCTGCCGATCGGGGTTGCTCTGCGACCGGGCGCCGACGCCGGGGCAAGCATGACGAGGGCCAAGGCCAAGAAGCCCGGGCTCGAGCTGCGGCCCCATCCGCCGGAGAGCGGGATGGTTTCGGACGGCCCTGCCCGGTGGCGACACCAAGGGCTACATCGCGACGACCAAGGTTGTCAGCTAAAACCCCAAATCCCGACCGGGAGCATCGTTGAGGTTTGCCGTCCACGATCCATAACCCCCGCGCCCACGCGTGATCCTGTGCAGCATGTCCGTCTACGAAACGGTGACAGATCACGAGCAGGGCTGGACGGTTGTCGGGGGTCGCCGGGGTCGAGCTGACCGAGCCGTACACGGCTCGCAGCGAGCCCCAGAACGCCGAAAAGCACCCCCAGGAGTCGAGCGGGCGACTACCGGGGGGCACCTTCCAGTGGGGAACATTTCGATCTTCGTCAAACTGGCGGAGGGGGGGAGATTCGAACTCCCGGTACGCCGTTAAGACGCACAATGGTTTTCGAGACCACCGCATTCAACCGCTCTGCCACCCCTCCAGGGGTCATTAAGGCTAGTAGATCGGGGCCGCGTACGATCGCGAGGGCACTGGATGAGCGCCAGGAAGCCCGAACGCGTGGCGATGCGTGCCGGGGGGTTTCGCGTCCTTGCGGCAGGGGCGCCGACGCTCCTGTGTCCGCTGGGTCGGCTTTACTCCTGAGCTCGAATACAACCAATCGTCGAGGAGTCTGATGCTGACCCAAACACAGCTCGCCGCAGCCGTCGCTGAGCGCACGGACCTGAGCAAGGTCGACGCGAAAGCCGCGCTTGCCGCGCTTGAGGATGTCGTGCTCGAGCAGCTTGGTGACGCGGAGCGGGTGAAGATCGGCAGCCTGGTGCAGCTAACGGTGCGCGTGAAGCCAGCGCAGAAGGCGCGCAAGGGCCGCAACCCGGCGACCGGCGAGGAGATCACGATCGCTGCGAAGAAGGCGGGCGTGGATGTGCGGGCACGCGTATTGACCGGAGCAAAGAGCGCGGTCCCGTCGCTACAGAAGGCGCGTCGCCGTCTCGCGCCAAGCCCCTGAAGGGTTTGGGCTGGCCCGATCGGTTGGCAGCTGGCCGGTGTTTCGCGGCGACGGCGTCCGAGGTGGAGCGTCGAGTAGGGTGGCCTCGCCTCCTTGGGAGGGTCGTCCGTAAGCGGTCGGAGTAGCCCTGATCGCGTTCGCCCGCACGATCGCCCCAGCCGACGCCGACGAGCACCCATTGACACGCTTGGGCCTCGGGGCGCGGCAGCAAGAAATCACTGTGGTCGTCGAGCTGGCGGGAGACGGCCAGCCCCGCCGCCGCGCGCAACAATCTGTCGCGCGCGCAACCGAGCGCAGGCCGAGCAGACCGCAGCCGACGTCAACGAAGACGTGCCGCACGTCTACATCCTGAGCGTCCGCCAGATCGCCGACCTTCAGGTCGTGTACCCGCTCGTGCTCGACCGCGGCGTGCTGAAGAAACGACTGGAGTCCGGCGGAGGTTTCCTAAAGATTTTTCCAGGGGTCTTGACTTTTTCTAGGGGACTGGAATTAATGAGCGTATGAGCACCCCGACTACAGCGACCAAGGAGCCCGCCATGAGCGCCGCGACCAGCATCGCCGACAGCCGTCAGGACGGCCCCGCGGTCCTCTCGCTCAACGGCCTCGGCGAGCTTCAGGGCCAAGGCCCGGAACTCGACCGCCTCTGCAGCGAGGTGACCAACCAGCGCGCCCTCGTGCGCCGCCTCGGCGAAGTCCTCGGCGTAGCCGCCTAACCCCCCGACCCCAGACCGACAGGAGCCCACCGCCATGAACGCTACCGCCCACCTCCAAGCGCACACCGCGCGGCTCGGCTCGCAAGTCACGACGACCTACACGCGCGCCGACCTCGGGATCGCCACCGCCCTCGTCGCGAGCACTCCCGACGGCCAATGGGAAGCCCGCCTGTACTACGGGCCGGAGCCCGACGAACACTTCAGCGAGACGGTCGACCGCAAAGCGAACGCCGACCGGCTCGCTATCCAGCACTCACTGACCTTCTAAGCCAGCCGAACCTGCCAACGGGAAAGGAACAATGCCCAGCACAAACGTAACCGTCACCGTGGCGCGCTCGCTGGCGGACGAGCTAGTCGCTCGCGAGGACGACCTCTCGGCGACCCTGCACGACAGCCTCGCACGCGAAATGCAGTAGCCGGTGAGCGCTACCCAGCACGAAACCAACCCCCGCTGGTTCACGACCGCCGCTGGCCTTGCCCACGACGAGGACCGCGATCAGCCCGGAGTGGTCTGCCACGTCCGCCCCGACCTCGAAGGCTGCCTGACCGCAGAGGTCTCGCAGACCTCGGACGGCCGCTGGAAGGCCCGCCTCTTCAGCGGCCCCAAGACCTACACCGAGTTGACGCGCACCCACCGGATCGTCGCCGAACGACTCGCCTCAGAACACTCCGACCGACTCACGCCCGAGAACTTCCTTGCCAAGCAAGAGGCCGCCGAGTGAGCCCCCGCAGCACAAGCGCGGACGAGCCCGGTGAGCTCGCGGGCGACCTGAAGGCGCTTGGCATCAACCTTCGCGACCTCGAGGTCCGCATCGAGACGGCCGCCGACCTGGAGCCGTTGGCGCTCACCGACGCGCGACTGCAGGAGATCGAGGCTGTACGCGCAGCAGTCGCCAGCCTCGAGGACACGATTACGCGCGCACGTAATCGCGCCGTGGCATCGGCCGTTGCCGCGCGCTGGCCCTACAAGCGCATCAAGCGGTCGACGGGCCTGAGCATCAGCCGTATCGGGCAGATCGCCCCAGCACGCGCCGGGCGCGATCCCGACGCCGAACCCGTCAGCCCCAAATCGAAAGCAAGAAGCCGGAAGTAACTACAGCAGCAGCCACCTTCGCCACCATGGCCACCGACGTCACCGTGACTCTTAATGACGCGGTCGCCCGCGAGCTTCTTTCGCTAGGCGGGAGTTGTCGAGGGAGACCCTGCCCTCTTGGCGACTACCCGACGGGACTCAAACCACCGATCTGGGAGTGTCCGAGGATCTGTGTGGGCATGATCGAAAGGAAGAGTCATGCCTACTACTTCGCAGGATCACATTGAGGTTCAGGAGCTGGTGTTCCCCGCTGCCGGGGAGCGCAGGGAGCCCGTAGGGCGACCGGAGTGGACCGGCGGCGGCGCGCCCGTCGCGGAACCCCCCGGCGGCCCGCGAGGGCGTGCTCTTTCCCCGGGGCTGGTCGATGACGCTGTCGGTCGTGCCGGTGGCCGCCGCCGGGTTCGGCAAGCTCTCGGTGTGCCGTCTGACAGGCGGATCAGCGATGAGGTGATCGACGAGTTGCTCGCTGGCGCTTCCAGCGAGGATGAGATCGCGGGGCCCGGTGGGCTGTTGGCGGAGTTGACGAAGCGGCTCGTGGAGCGGGCGATGGAGGTCGAGCTGACCGAGCATGTGGGCTATGAGCCGCACTGCGAGCCGCCGGGCGGCGCGGAGAATCAGCGCAACGGCACGACCGCGAAGACGCTGATCACCGAGCACGGGAAGGTGCAGATCGACGCTCCACGTGACCGGGATGGCAGCTTTGAGCCGAAGATCGTGCGCAAGCGCCAGCGGCGGTTCGTGGGGTTCGACGAGAAGATCCTCGCGCTCTACAGCCGCGGGCTCTCCACGCGGGACATCTCCGCGCACCTGCGGGAGATCTACGGCGTGGAGGTCGGGCTCGACCTCATCTCGCGCGTCACCGACGCGGTGATGGACGATGTGCGCGACTGGGCCAAGCGGCCACTGGAGGACATCTACCCAGTCGTGTTCCTGGACTGCATGGTCTTGAAGATCCGCGAGGGCGGCACGGTCCAGCGCCGCGCGCTGTACCTCGCCTTGGGGGTCACGCTCGACGGTGACCGTGACGTGCTCGGCATGTGGTTCCAAGAGACCGAGGGCGCGAAGTTCTGGATGCAGGTCCTCAACGACCTGAAGACCCGCGGCGTGCGCGACATCCTGATCGCATGCGTCGACGGGCTCACCGGGTTCCCCGACGCGATCGAGGCGATCTTCCCCAAGACGACCGTCCAAACATGTGTGGTTCACCTCATCAGGGCAAGCCTGCGCTACGTGCCCCGCCGCGATCGCGAGCAGGTCGCCCGCGACCTGAAGCCGATCTACACCGCCAAGGACGCCGACCAGGCCCAAGTCGAGCTCGAGGCGTTCGACGAGAAGTGGGGACAACGGTTCCCGGTGATCACCCAAACCTGGCTGAATGCCTGGGAGCACGTGACACCGTTCCTCGCGTTCCCCGACGAGGTGCGCCGCGTGATCTACACGACGAACGCGATCGAGGCGCTCAACCGCCAGCTGCGCAAGGCGATCAAGACCAAGGGCAGCTTCCCGACCGAGGACGCGGCCCGCAAGCTCGTCTACCTCGCCCTGCAAAACGCCGTCCCACAATGGACAAAAACCCGCAACTGGACAGCCGCGCTGCTCGCGTTCAAGATCCACTTCGGTGACCGCGTGCCCGACACTGCAAACTGACCGTCACACATTCACTTCGACCGGAATAACTGTTACACTAACCATCAACCCGCCTACACAGAAAACAGGACGCCCTCACCGATCTCAAAGCGAGCTGTGGGGCGCTGAGGAATGGACGGACTTTCGACGTCCGGGGGGTTCCAGGCTGGTTGATCTTCGCGGTCATCGTGATCGGCGGCCTTCCGACATTTGGCCGATCCGTGCTGGGCGTTCCTGTCCGAGCTCGACGACTACCGTGATATGCGCCGCGTACGTTCGCGAGCAGCGCAGAGCCGTCGTCGTCTCGCACCGAGTTCCTGAACGGATCGGTGGCCGGTGGGAGGGCGTTTAGCGGCGGCGGCGTTCGTGGTAGGCGTCGAGCAGGGCGGCTGCGTCGGCCTCGCCTCCGGGGAGGAGGTGGCCGTAGCGGTCGATGGTGACTGTGATTGAGGAGTGGCCCATGAACTTGCTGACCTTGTCGATCGTGATTCCGGCGTCGAGCATGTGCGAGACGGCGGTGTGACGGCACTCGTGTAGGCCGATCGCTGTGATGCGTTCGTGCTCGGGGATGACGTCCTGTTCGTCCTCGCGCTGGCGGGCTTGCTTCCATGCTTTGCGGGCGCGGTTGTTGACGGTGTTGCTGTTGAATGGCTGGGTCGCGGTGCGGCCGAAGACGAGGTCTTCTCCGGTCCGGCCGGTTCGCTGCAGGTGTTCGCGTAGTAGCTCGTCGAGTAGTTTGATGATGACGGTCGGTCGTTCGCCCTTTTCTGTCTTTGGGTCGATTTCGCCGTGGTATTGGTCCCAGCCTCTGCAGATCTCGATGCGTGATAGTTGAAGCTTGAGGTCGTCGACTTGGAGGGCTCGGATCTCTCCGTGTCGCAGGCCGGCGTACATCGCGCATCCCCAGAGCGCGCGCTCCTCCTCCTCGAGCGCTGTAAGTAGCCGGTGGGCTTCATCGGATGTCGCGATGCGGTCGCGGCGGCCTCTGACTGCTGGCAGCCGGAGCCCGTGGGTTGGGTCGTTGGCGAGGAGGTTGTCGGTGCCGGTGATCAGGTCGAAGTCGCGCCAGAGCACCTGGGCGGCGGTGATCGTGGCGTGGATCTTGCTGGCGCTCAGGCCCTGCTTGAGCCACTTCCCGACGAGGCGCTGGAGGTCGGCCTTGTAGATGTCGCTCATGGCGTGCGGCCCGAGTTCGGGGATCAGGCGAAGCCGGAGGTCTTGCTCGATCGTGCGGAGCGTGCTCGGCTTGTAGGGGTCCCCGGAGCGGTTGAGGATTTCTCCGGCTTCGGCCATTTCCAGCCAGGAGCGGCCGGTCTCTGCGAGGGTCACTCGCGTGGGTTTACGGAGCTGGCCGGTGTCGGCGAGCCCGAGCTGGCGTCGTCTCCATGAGATCGCGTCCTGCCTGGCGGTGAACGTTTTGCGGACTTTGGTTTTCTCCAGGGTGGAGTAGGCCGACGCCTCATAGCTCGGCTCGCAGTCGCATGGGCCGCCGGTGAGCCGGGAGCGGCAGCGCCGCGAGTGGCGTGCCCTGATGCCTTCCGGCAGGCTCCGGTCAGGGTGCGGCTCTCCGACGAACAATGCGGCGGTGAGAACGTCGATCTCGGTGGCCAGCAGGTGCGTCTGCTTGCGCGTGAGCGACTCAACGATTCGCTCAAGCGCCGTCGCGGGGTCAACGCGCTGGGGCGCGCGTGCCGGGAACGCGAGGATCCTCGCCGTCACGGCCTCTCCGGGGGTGGGTTCGTCTCGCCCGCCGTGCAGGCCGACGCTAGGCTCATGGGGCATCTTGGCTACCTCCAAGGTGCTTGGGCCGGCGCGGTTGCCTCCGCGTCGGCCCGCGTTTTATGTTGTGCTGCACCATAGCTCCACGTCGCGAAGGAAGCGAGCCGTTTGGGCGTCTTCCGCACTGGTCTTTCGTGGGTAGCTCGGACTGCAGCGGCATTGCTGCGTGTTCGTTGACCCAGCGCGCGAGATCGGGGAGCGCGAACAGCGCTCTTCGCCCGATCCTGACGATCCGGACCTCGGGCATCACCAGCCGCTCGAACGTGTCGATCGAGATCGACAACAACTCCGCGGCACGAGCCTTCGATACCAGCAGCGGCTCATCAGCTGGGCGAACGGACGCCATCAGGCAACCCCTGGCCTCTACCCCGCGGCCGGCACGCGGCGGGACCGCGCTGCGCGGCGGCCGGCCGGTTTTGGCTCGGTCTGGACTTGGCGGGCCCAGTGTGTGATCCGGGCGCGCGCGATCGGCAGGTAGATCGCTTCGCGCTCGATGCCGAGGAAGCGTGCTCCCTCGAGCACGGCGGCGGCGCCGGTGCTGCCGGAGCCGGTGAACGGGTCGAGTACGAGCCCGCCGGCTGGTGTGAGGAGCCTTACGAGCCAGCGCATCAGCTCGATCGGCTTGACGGTCGGGTGGATGTTCGCGACCGGGTTCTCCTCACACAGCCGCTCGTTGTGGGCGCCGATCTTGTAGGTCTGCACGACGCGACGCGGCAGCTCCTCACAGCCGGCGTCACGCTCGCGGCGTGGCGCCTTCGCTGCGTAGAAGAAGCGGTGGCGCTCCCCGAGCAGCCTGATCGGGCAATCGGGCTCGCAGCTGCTGGCGCTACATGCCGTGCCGTGTGAGAGGAGCAGGTTGGCTGGCCAGCGCCCTTGCTGGCTGGCGGTGATACGCCGACCGTGGGTGCGCCCCTGGTTGGCGCAGTCCTGGTCGGTGAGCGCGATGCGACACGCGTCGATGTTCATCGCGCCGGTTGCGTGGGTGGCGAGGTTCTCATCGAGGGTGCTCTTGAGCGGCCGGCGGGCGAGCACGATCGGCTCCCACGCGGGCTTCAGCCCGGTGCCCAGGCCGTTCGGGAGGACGCGTGTCGCGGGGTAGCCTTGTCCTTGGAGCCACATGAGGACGTCGCGGATCTCAAAGCCGGCTTCTTCCAGGCCGCACGTCAGCCGGTGCGCGGTTCTCGGCGCGGCGAACGCGGCGAGGTGCCCACCGGGCTTGAGAGTGTGCAGGCACGCTTGGCTCCACTCGCGTGAGAACTCCTGGAACCGCTGGTTTGGGTTCTCTGTGACGCGGCGGCGACGCTTGCCTGGCACGGCGGTGGGGTCGAGCCGGGCGGGCCGGTCCCACTCCATGCCGTTGACGGCGATGCCGTACGGGGGGTCTGTGATGACGGCATCGACGCTCCCCTGCTGGAGTTTGGGGAGCGCTTGCAGGCAGTCGGCGTGCTTGACCTGCCAGCGCCGTCTCGGGGTGTGCTTGGGCTTCGGCATTTCGTTCACCTCTCCTTGGTGGCTGCTTTCCTGGGTTTCGGGCTTTGCGGAACACGAGGACGTCCTCGTGGCAGACGAGCTGGGTGTGCGCTCCGGCGGCGAGCGCGTTGCGGGCATGCAGTAGCTGCCAGAAGGACGGGCGTGCGTGTAGCTCGCCTTCGCGGACGCCGATGCCGGCGGTGAGCACCTGTGCCTGGCCGGCGGCGCCTTGCGAGCGGGCGTGCTCGACGTTGCCTGCCGCGAGCGCGGCCCAACGCGCGTCGAGCTCGAGGCCGAGCGCGTGACGGTCTTGGTGAATCGCCTCAAGCAGCGTGGTACCGATGCCGCACATCGGGTCAAGAACTGTCTGCCCGGGCTCGCTGTAGAAGCCGATCGTTCGCCGTGCGATCTCCGGCAGCATCTTCGCGGGGTGGCGGCTTGACTCGGGTGTGTAGCGGCCGTGGCGCTGGGACTGGCCGGTGCGCTGAGCGCACGGCCACACCGCAAGCGGCAGATCACTCGTCCCGGTCTGCACCCGGCCGCAGGCTTGGGGCTCGCTGGAGCGACGCGCCCGCGGCGCGGCGGCCCCGCGGGTCCGCGTTGACTGGCTGGAAGGCATTTGCTCACTACTCCTTTGCCTGTGGTTCCCCGAGCCAGTCGACGGGCTGCTCGGGCTGCTGGGCGCTGTGGAAGACGGCCGCGAACGGCCCGTGCTGGGTGAGGTCGCTGAGCGCGACGAACGACACGGGGATCGAGCCGACGTGGCCGGGGTCGGAGGTGTGCAGCGCGAGGGCGCGGTGCACGCGTTGGCGCATCCGCTCGCGTGACTGGTCGGCAAGCACGACAAGCAGGTGTGGCCACGCGCGGTAGTAGGTCCGCCAGAGCGGCTCTGGTGGTGCCTGGCCTGCGGCGACTGCGGGTGGCGTGTAGTGGCGTAGCCGGGTGTAGCGGGTGATCTTGGCGCCGAGCTGCTCCGCGGAGCGGGTTCCGCGGTCTAGCTCGATGAAGCGTTGGTGGAGCGCGAGCCCGCCATCGCCGGTGACCTGCAGGTAGGTCAGTAGCGAGTCGGCGATCACGAGCTCGGCGGGCCGGCGGCCACGGGCGGGGGAGATCGGGTGCGCGACCTCGTTTCGCCAGGAGCCGGGCCCGCACTCATCGCCGCGGGCTCTCGCCGCGGCTACGAAGACGACACCGACCTGGTTGACGGCGATCGTGTGAGCCTTGAGCGGCCCTTCGGCCTGCTCGCGTGTGCTGAGGCGTCGGCGCAGCTCGACGTGAGTGCCGCCGGCCTCGACAGCATCGGCGCCGGCCTCGGTGAGAAACCACAGCGAAAGCCGGCGTGGGCTTTGAATACGATCGAGGAGCCCGCGCCGCTCAAGCAGCGCGAGGACGGTGCGTGTCCACCGCGGCCCGGCGTGTGGCGTGTAGAGAGCGTGCAGCTGGGTGCTGCTCAGCAGCCGGTGCTGGTAGATCCCGGCCAGCATCGACACCGCGACGCTCGGCAGCGGACGCGGGGGCCGCCCAGTCATCGCCCACCACCCAAGAGCCGGGTCTTGGTGGCGCTGACGCTACCGGGGTCGGCCTCGCCGGGAGCCGGCATCACCCACGGCTTGTCGGGGTCTACCTGCTGGGCGCCGGTCTTGCCGCCGCGTTTGCCTTCGAGATGTTCCTTGATCCGTTCGTCGAGTGTGTCGAGCGCGGCAACGGTCTCGGCCGCGGGTGTTCTCCCCGACGCCTCATCGATCGTTCTCTGGACGTCAGGTGGAACGTGCTGCTGGAACGTGTCGGCGTACTGCTCCTCGACGGAGGAGCCGGCGAACATGAACGGCCGTGTGGGCTTGCCTTCGTGGGTGACCTGGGCAAGGAAGGTCCAGCGCGGCAGGCCGGTGATAGCGGTGGCTGGCGGGTCGCTGCCCCACTCGCGTGCGAGCAGGCTGGCGGCGTGCGCGTTCAGCGCGGTGGTGATCAGGTGCGAGCGGTTGGTCGTCAGCGCGTTCAGCGTCTCGCGGGTTAGCCGCTCGGGGTTCTGGTTGAGCAGCGTCGCGCGGATGCCGTACTTCGCGGTCTGCTCCAGCAGCGCGGCGAGGTTCCCGCCGGCAGCACCGTCATAGGTTTGGACCTCGTCGAGGAACACGTAGAACGGCATGCGCTGCTCGGGGGGGTTGATGCTCGCGCCTTCGCGCCGTGCAGGAGGTCGTAGACGAGGAGGTTCGCGACGAGCTTGTCCTTCGCACCGCCGGCTCCGGGGCACGCGAGCACGATCCGCTGTTCGTCCATCGCGCGGGCGATGTCGTAGCTCGAGGTTTGAGCGCCCAGGAGCGCCGCGAGCTGCGTCGAGGAGCGAAGCCGGTCGATCAGGTTCGTGACGGGGGTGATCGCCTCTTCGCTGAGCCTGGGGAACCGCTCGGTGAAGAACTGCTGGCGGGCGGGTGAGAGGAACGGCAGCGCCGCGGCGAGCCACTGCGGGTTCCCGAGGATCGAGGGGATCTGGAAGATCGTCGGCTGCAGCCCGTCAGGGAGCACGCCCGCGAGCTCGACCAGCGCCGCGGTCGCCTGCGTCGTCAGGGTCAGCGCGCGGTTGTTGCGCTCTGACCATTGCAAGGCGGAGGCGAAGCTGTCGACGATCGCCTCGACTCTGCGCTCGGCCGCGTTCGCGTCAAGGCCCCGTGCGGCGAACAGGTTCCAGCCTGGCTGGCCGGCCCGTGACCTTGGCCCGACGAGGTCCAGCTCGATGACGCGCCGGGCGAGCCCTTCCTCGGTCAGGCAGCTCTTGACGCGTTGCACGGCGTCCTGGTGCGGGTCGAGGAACAAGCCGCCGTGGCCGCTTCTGACGAGGTGCAGGAACTGCGTGAGCGCAAGCTCGGTCTTCCCCCACCGGCTGCGTCCGGCGGTGTAGGTAAAGAAGGAGTCCTCGACACGCAGGCCGATTTGGCGCTCGCCGTCCTCGTCCTGGACTCTGCCGAGGGGAACGAGATCCGTCTGCCCGGTGAACGTCGGGAGCATCCTCGGCGCTGGGTAGACAGCCGGCCCGAGCCGCAGCACTTCTGGTGCGGCGCAGTTCACGCTCGGCGGCTTCAGCAGCCCGGCCATCTCCCTGGCGGTCACGAAGTTACGGCGCGCCGGCCGGAACAGCCCTGTCTTCATCCTGCGGTCAAACCAGCCCCTGCGGCCGGGCACGTCCGACCCGGCGAACGCCAACCCGAGGAAACGCACGCCGACGACCCGCAGCGAGTTCGCGCCAGCGAACCCGTCAAAGCAGCCAAGCAGACCTTGCAGGCACGCGAGCGCCCGGCCGCGCTCGGGTGAGTAGCAGCGGATCAGAACCTGCAGACCGAACAGCGGCTCGGCCTGCACGAGCTTCGCCGCGATCTCCTCCCGCTCAGCCCGCTGCTCGACCATTTCCGCGGGCCGGCGCCGGCCACCATAACCCCCACCACCAAGGTCGAGCAACCCATGATCGAGACCGTGGCTTGAGAGGTCACTCCCGCCGCGGCGCAACGCCTCCTTGAGTAGCCGGCGGCGAAGACGCCGGCGGGTCGCCGCGGTCGCTGGCAACAGGTCGACAGCGACCTCGGCCTGCTCGCCGCGTGCCGGGTCGATGCGCCCGAGGACCCTCGCGAATCCCTGCAACGGGTCGGGCGTGAGCCCGAGATGCGCGAGCGGTTCACTGCTCGGCCTCGCTAGGCGAAGCTCCGCACGCACGACCTCAACGCGATCCTCGCGTTCACGATGGGGCTGTGGGTTGGGGTCGATGACCTGGACCTGCACGCGGTCAAACGCGCCGAGCGCGGAGCGCACCGCGGGCAGCGCCCGCTCAGGCACGCTCAGCGAGTAGCGCATCCGCCCGTCCGGGTCGCAGTCAAGGAGCACCCGGACGGCTCGCGCGCGCGGGTCAAGCCACCCGCCGACGAGCCGCCTGACCCGCGAGAGCTGAGCGGCGCAGCGAAGGACCGCGTCGAGACTCGGATCGAAAGTGTCCGGGGCGAGCACCACGAGCCGCACCCGTGACGCGAGCGAGCGTCGCGTCACAAGCACGCGGCAGACCAGCGCGACCACGCCGAGCACCGACGCCGCCGTCAGCAGCACCGCCAGCACGTTCTCGGCCTGGGGTGTGACCCCCAGATGCGAGCGCGTGGCGCCGAGCAGCGACGCGACGGCAAGCCCGGCGACGACCACGACGAGCGGCCTGACATCCTCGGAGGGCTTGCCGCTCACCGCCAGCCACCCCCCAGCCCGCGCCCGGGGCGGCGCGGCGTCGCGGGGCAGCCGGCACCCCATCGGCCGGCTGGGCGTCGAGACAGCGACGGCCAGCCGGCGCAACATCCCGCACGCGACGGCAGTGCCGGGAATGCGCTGAGCGGCAGCGCCGGTCGGGCACCGAAGCAGCGACGACTAGCGACGACACGACACGCGAGCAGCACCCCACGCCACGCCACACAGCACACCACCGGAGCACCAGGCCAGGCAGCCCACGCCGGCAGCCACCGGCCAGCACACCCCGAGGGCAGCCAGGGCACCAGCGGCGAGCGGGGATCTCCAGTCAGCGGGCGAGGGTCAGGAGATTCACCAGCGGACTTAGAGATGTCGCGCACGGCGCACCCTCGGAAACCCGCATGTGTGCAGGGGAAACCACACACCGCCACCCGGGCGCGGGGGAACCGCAGACGGACCCTCAAACGGTGCCTTAGACGGACCCTCAAACGGCCGCGGCTCATCGCCGTCTCCCTCCACCCACGCGCCTATGCGACGATGCTGGGGCGTGCTGGCGCGCTTGGCAGGATTCGCAGAGCATCCCGGCGCGCCGGGTGACCTCGCCCGCGCGGTTGCCGTGGATGTCGTAGCCGCCCCAGCGACACCAGCGCACACCAGCCGCCTGCGCTTGGCGCTCCAGCGCTTCGATGCCGGCGAAAAACTCCGGGTAGATCGCCTTGAGCATCGCCCGCTCCTCGCCCGCGTTCGCGAACGCGCCACAGTTGCACTCGCCGCTACGGTGAAGCAGCGCGGCGGCTGGCGACTCGGGCAGCTCGTGCTCGCACCGATATCGACGCATGTCCCAGCTGCTCCAGTCGATCAACGGCGCGGCGAACACAGCCGCCTTGCCGGGCAGCCGGTTGACCGCCTCGCGTTTTGATCTTCGCCGCGACTCGGCCCTACGGATGCCCGACAGGAACAGCACCCTCGCGCTGCGCGGGTGCCCCTCCTTGCTCTCGCGCAGCAGCGCCATGATCTGGCGTTCCTTCAGCCGGTTATACGCGCGGCCGTGTGCTCCCGGGCCAGGGAACCCGTGCGGGACCTGGCCGAGTCCGCCCCCGGATGCCCTTCCATGCAGGCGGCTGTCGCGGGCGATGAACGCCTCGATCGACAGTCCCGGCTTGCGGTCATGCGCGGTGATGAACCGCGCCCACCACACGAGATCGCCGAGCACCATCACACGGAACGCGTCACCCGCCGAGAGGACGCGTAGAGGCTTCCCGACCCACTCCGCGTACTCGCGCACGAACTCCACAACCCCAGGGACAGCGGTCCCCGTGTCGATGAACACGAGCCCCTGGTAGTGCTCGCGGCAGCGGTGCGCGAGCACCGTCGAGTCGTTCCCGCCGCTGAACAAGCACCACACCGCGACCGGCTGATGCTCCCGCCGGGCGCGCGCGAGCAGCTCGTCCGGGTGCTCACGAACGACACCGCCGCCAGGGATGATCGATACGACGCTCACGTCCGCTCCTTCCCGGCGCGACGGGCGCGGGGGTTTGCTGGCGCTCGGCGCGGTGGCCTGCTCGAGCACCCGGTGCGCGAGCGGCGGCGGGACGGCGTTACCGACCTGCTCGAACTGTCTGGTCCTGGCGCCCTGCCACGGGTAGCCCGCCGGGAACCCTTGAAGGACGGCGGCCTGCTCGACGGTCACTCTGACCGCGTTCGCGCCGCGCCGCTGCTCGTAGCGGCCGGCCGGGTCTGCGGCGCACTCCTTGTGGCCGGGTGGATGCACCCTGCGGTCGCACGCCACAGTCGTCGCCGGCCGTTGCCCTGCCCACACAGGGACGCCTTTCGCCAAGCCGTCCGCGAGCATCGTCGGCGCGGGGTCAGCGACGGCGCGCGGGCGCGACCCGCTCTGGCGTGAATCAAACGCGCAGGGCACCCACTCAACGCTGTTCGCGCTATGCCCGAACAGCACCGTAGGAGCCGGCGTGTCAACGGGCCGCACTGCCGAGTTCGGCTGGTTGCCGCTACGGAACGCCCAGCCACAGCGCTCGCGGTCCTCACCGGCAGGGAGCCGGCGACCCATAAGCGCCCCCTCGCTGGAGCGACGCGTGGTCGTCAGGGTCGGCGCCGGGCCACGGCACGCGCACGACTCGCCGCAAGCGTGAACGTCATGCGCTTGCCAGCGGTCCGCGCGGGTAGTGACGGCCTGCGCGGGCGCACTCGTCGGATCGAAACCCTCGGTGATCCGCTCGCCGCCGCGTCTGATCTGCACGCACGGCCTTCGAGTCCAAGACCGGCTGAGAGACGTCAGCGTCGCTGGCGGACAGCTCGCGGCCCGCCGGTCCCTCGCGCGCTCGCCCGCCTGCCCCGGAGCTTCGCTGCGGCGCGGGAACCCGACACGATCTGCCGTGTCCCAGCCGAGCGCCTGCGCCATGCTGACCCACGGCAGCAGCGACTCCTCCTCCGCCGGGATCTCCATGCGGCGAGGGCTATAAGAGCGGTGAGTGGGCTCGGGCAGAGCGACCGGCCCGTCCAACGAGGCGATCAGGAACGCGCGTTTGCGGGTCTGCGGCACTCCGTAGCGCTCCGCGCTCAACACACCCGTGGCGGTGTGGTAGCCATGCGGTCCGAGCAGCGCGGCGAACGTGCTCCACAGCTCAAGCACGGCCGGTACTTGCTCCAAGGCGACCCACCTGGGGCGCAGCGCGAGGATGTAGCGCAGCGGCTCGACCGTCAACAGGGAGCGTTCGTCGCGGCAGCCTTCACGCCACGCGCGGCGGCTGTCGTTCCCTGCTGCCAGCTCGTGCGCGCAAGCCACAACGATCGGCTTATCCATCCGCCCCAAACCCTTGCCGGCGGTTGAGTACGCCTGACAGGGCGGGGAACCAACGAGCCCCCACACGGGTCCGAGCGAGATCGGGTCAAGCTCCGCGACATCCGTCTGTAGCCGCTCGAACCCTGCCGCCCGCGCCGTCTCACACGCGTGCTCGCTTGTCTCGATCCCGACCGCCTGAAGGTCGAGCCAAGCCAGTGCTTGCTCCCAGCCTCCTGCCCCAGCGAACAGGTCGATGATCTTCCCCGGTTGGCGTTTCATGTTGGTTCCTTCCTGGCCGCAAACGGCGGTCGGTCGTCTCGTCCTTGCCACGGTTGGAGTGTTCGCGCGCTGTGACGCGCCACGGCTGCGTGGGCTCACCGTCCGCCGCCAGTCGAGTCGAGTGGTGGCTGTGCGTAGCCGTAGATCGGGGCGCGCTCGCCTACCGGCGTGGACGGCGCGAACGGGCCGACACGGCTGACCTTGCCGGCGTAGTTGCCCTCAACCGTTTCGATCCGCCCGTCCTTGAGTACGCGCACGACGATCCCAACATGGGCGCTATCTGCCGGGCCGGTGCCGTAGAAGACGGCATCGCCTGGGGCAGGCCTCGCGGTGGGTGCGAGCACGTGCCCGTGGGCGTTCGCCAAGGTGTAGAGCGAGCCCGAGTAGCCGTAGAGGCTCGTTGCGCCGGGGAGCGGTACGCCCGCGTGCTGCCAAACCCAGGAGGCGAACAGGCTGCACCATTCCTCGCACGGCCCGTAGATCGTGCAGTTCGAGCCCGCAGGGTGTTCGCCCTCCCCGACCTGGCTTTCAGCGATCTTGGCTATCTCCGCCGTCCCGCCGCCTTCCGGGGCGATGGTGGCGGCGCATTGTTCGGCTTCGGGCGGGAGTGGTTCCCCGAGCGGCGGGCTCGTCGGGGTGGGCGACCCCGCCCCTGTGAAGCCGTATTGCACGGCTCGTGTCATGACCTCTTCGGCGTAGGCGACGGTCCCTTCCGAGCACGCGCCGTAGTAGTTGCACGCGGCCTGCCTGTATTCCGCGAACGTGCCGCCGATGGGAGGGGCGCCCATGTCGGAGCGCAGGATGCGAGCGGCGGTGAAGATCGCGTCCGCGAGGTCGTTGACCGACAGCCGATGGTGGGGGCCGGCGTTCACCGCATACCGTTCCCAGAGGGTGGGGCCGGCACCGGGACTGCACGCGCTCCCGCGCACGTAGGCGATCTGCATTGGGCCGGCGCAACCCGAGCTGTTGGTGCCAGCACAGAGCCCGGTCGTTCCGCACTCCTGCGTGCCGATCGAAGCGAGAAAGCTCCAGTCCACATCGAATCGGGCGCCTGCGCGCTCATACAACCCGAGGCGTTCCGGCGGGATCGATTGCAGCGCGTAGGCGGACGGCGGCGGGCCGCTCGCCGGGGCGGCCCCGGATGTTTCGCCTTGGCAGCCTGGGAGCGACGCGCCGAGTACGGCGGTCGCTACGGCGAGGATCACCACGAGTAGCAGCCCGCCCGAGCCGAGTGCGCCAGCGAGCGCTATCCACCACGCGCGTCTCACTGTGCGCCTTCGACGTTGGCGACGAGCAGCCGCCCGCCTTTGACTGCTAGCTGGAGGGTGAGCTGGTAGCTGGGCAGTTCACCGTCGTTGACCGTTGCGGTGAGCTTGAGCGCTCCCGTGGTCGTGAGCGACACGACTCGCGGTGTGAGCGTCCGGGCGGCGGGTGGCACGATTGGTGAGTTGGCCCCGAGGCGCGCCAGTAGTGCGCGTGTCGCGGATGGGATCGAGTGTGCGGCCCGCTGGCCGTGGAGGTAGGGGAGATAGCCGGCTAGGAACTGGCTTGCTGCGAGCCGTACCCGAGGGCTTGAGGCGCGTCTCGGGCGCGGCTCGCTGCGAGTCGTGACCGTGCGCGCGAGCACGCGCGGCGGACGCATCGAGGGCGCTGGGTGCGGGAGCACGAGTGCGCCCGCCGCGAGGGCGGCAGCGACCATGAGCCATGTCGATCGCGTGCCCATTTAGACACGCTCCGTCGTGGTTGAGAGCCGGTGGCGCGCGCGGCGCGCGGTCCTGCCGCACGGCTCGATCCCGAGGAACCTACGGCCAAGGCGCCGAGCGACTACGCCCGTTGTCGCGGTGCCGCAGAACGGGTCGAGCACGAGGCTCTTGCCGGTCGGGTTGTGGTGCTCGCACGTCGGGCGCAGCTCACCCGACGCGTCCCGCCTGTACGCCGCGCCGCAGGCGCCGCACGCTCGCGCGGCGCTGCCGGCCAGCACGCACCGTTCGATCAGCTCAGCCGGGAACAGACTGCCGTCCGACGCCGGCTGGTCGCGGCTGTACGGCCACCACGAACGCCGATCATTCGAGCTCCCACGCTCCCCCGTTCGGCCGCGTTCGAGCCGTGCGGTGTGAGAGCGCCGGCTCGGCCACGGCCGCCGCGTGGGCGGCCGGGTGATCGCGTCCGCGTCGTAGTAGTAGCCCTGCGGCTGCTTGCTCAGCAGGAACAGGTAGTCGTGCGCGGCCGTGGGGCGATTCCTGACACGCTCGCCTACGGGGTTCCGAACTGCGGCGATGATGTCACGGCGAAGGCTCCACCTATCCGCCACGAGCGCGAGCGCGACCTGCCACGGGAGGCCCGTGAGATCACCGGCAGCGGTGTGCGGCTCTGAGAGTTTCACCCATACCGTGCCGTCCGCGCGAAGGACGCGATGCACTTCGCCCATGACCTCGACCGTGTGTTTCACGTACAGCTCGGGCGTCGGCGCGTGCGCGAGATACCCCCTGCCCGCACGGCCTGTCCACCGGGGCGGGCTCGTGATGCACGTTTGCACCAGCTCGGCGGGCAGCTCGCGAAGGACAGCAAGTGGTGCCGCGTGTTCGATTCTGTAGCTCATCCGTGGGCTCCTCAGTCCGTGGCGTTGTCGTTGGTGTTCACGTCCGGCCGCGCGCCATCTGTTGGCGGCGGGTCCACCAGCTCGTGCGGTTCGGGGACATCCACGCCGCGTGGCGCCTGGACCGCTGGCATGTCCATCAGCTCCTCCGGTTCGGGCACGGCCACGCCACGCGGCGTGGACGGGTCCGACGAGGGCTCCTCGTCCAGGTCTGTGACCGCCGAGCGGTAGTGCGCTGGCTCGCCTTCGGTGGATGAGATGGGCGCTCCGGTGTCCTCACCTGGTTCAGGGACATCCACGCCAACCGGCTCCGCTACCGGCTCCGCCCCTCGATCGCCGCGCGGCCTGGAGGGGGAGACAGGTGGAGCACCGCTGCCGTGGCGGTGCCCGCCACTGTGTGTCATCTGCGCGAGCCTTGCGGCGAAATATGTGTTTGCCAGTAGCCGGCTTGGCTCTTGATGGGTGCCGGGTCCGGCTGTGGCGGCTAGGAACTCGCCCGCGATCCGGTTGCGCTGTAGGAACACGCTCCACATCAGCAGCGCCTGCAACGCGAACGCCATCAGCCACCCAAGGCTGCTCGTGGCGTCCGTGAGCGCCGCGGAGACAGCGAGCAGCACCGCGAGGATCGCGCTGTAGATGACCTTTCTGAGCAGGTAGCCACTGAGGCGTGAGAGCCAGTTGCGGAACAGTGCGTGTCCGCGTCCGGGGAACACGGCGATCACGAGCACGAACGGCGCGAGCGCGAGATTCAGCAACAGCAACAGCGCCGCGCGGAGCATCCCGATCCCGAACGCCGCGAGCAGCAGCCACACCCCGAGCGACCCCGCGAAGATCAAGGGTGCGAGCAGCAGCCTTTGATACTGCCCGCCCTTGCCCATCGATTCGGCGGCGGGCTCATCTACGGGGCCGAGCTGGTAGCTGCCGTCGTGCTTGGCGGGGTCAGCTTCGGGGAGGTCGGAAACTTCCCCGTGTTCGAGGGCTTCGTGCTCGGCGTTGCGTTCCTTGCTCTGGAATGGGAACTGGAGGAAATGTGGCGCGTACTTGATCTGGTTGTTCACGCATGTCTTCCCGCCCTGCGCCGATAGTTCGGTTTCGTGTTCTAGGCGGCCCGCCAACGCGTCTTCGGTGGCGGTGTTGGACGCGAGCGGCCGGACTGGCACTGACGCCGCTTTGCCGTGTTCTTGGATTGCGCAGTGCTCGGTGCCGCCGAACTCGAGGACGGTCCACGGTTGAAGGACAAGCAGCGTGAAAAGCTGGTTTGACGCGGCTTCCTTCGCGGCGGCTTCACCCGTGAGCTTGCCTTGGGTACTCAAAGACAGGAGCGATGTGGAGACTTCGTTTGAGTATTTGCTGGCCGGCACGATCGTGGTCTGTGGCTGGGTGACGATTCCAATCGCGATCACCACATACGCGAGCGACGCGGCGAGTTGCGCGGCGGTCTGCGTGTACTGGCGTTGCACGATCGCGCGCCACATCGCCCACAGCGACACCGCCGAGACAGCGGCGATGAGCCACGGCTGCCCGAACGTGCCGTGGTAGATGTTCTGCACCGCCTGCGATATGGGGGCGAGCGCACCGGACCCCGGCGCGCCGTTGCCGTTCACCAAGTCGAGGCTGTACGCGAACGCGAACAGCGTAATCACCAGATACGAGATGAACGCGGTGATAAGCCAAAGCACCTGCGCGATGAAGTACGCGATCATCGGCAGCAGGCCCGACGTGTCAACGCCAGAAGTCAAGCCGACGCTGATCGCGGGGAAGTATTGGTCGAGCTGGTAGCTACCGAGCTGGTAGCGAGTGAAGATCCCGCCAGCGGCAGGCGCGGGCCCGATATTCCCGTACACATCAGCCGCGCCAGCAAACGGCGCGATCAACGCAAAGATCACCACCGCGAACACACCCGCAATCAGGAGCCTGCGGCGGCCTATCTTGGACAGCAGCGGTTTCACTGTTTGGCCTCCTGTTGTGCTGGGGTGGTGGTGAACGCTTCGAGCAGGTGGGGGTAGACGAGGTCGACTTGGACCTCGCCGACCCGGCCGTCGAGGTCGCGCATCAGACAGCGCCCTTCGCGGAGTGACTGCACGTGGCGGATCAGGTGATCCCCGGCCTCGCCAAGCCCGATCAGCTCAAGCGCGCGGCGTGCGGCAGGCTCGGAGTCCTGCCCGAAGATGAGATAGACCCCGATCAGCTCTGAGAGTTCGCCAAGGTCGCCGGGGAGCTGCGTGCCGAGCAGCACAGTCGCGTTGAACGCACGGCCCTGTGTGACGAGGCGTTTGACGATCGCTCTGCCCTGCGGCGAGTCGAGCAGGAACGCAGCCTCGTCCAACAACACCACCTTGTGACGCGTCCTGTCGTGAGAGACGAGACGCAGGCTGTAGGCGGTCACGAGCGCCAACGTCGCGACCGACACACGCTCGCTGCGCGTATATGTGTCGCGGCTAACACGCGGGTCGGGCAGCGTGAGCGCGGGCATACGGATCGTCGTGACCGACGCCCGGGCGGTGAGCAGAGTGTCTTGTCCCTCTCCGAACCCGAGCCTCGCGAGCCCGAAGTCGCTGACGACCTCAAGCGCTTCACCTGCCTCCTTGGCGGCGCCTTCCCCGCCGAGAAGGCCACGCACAACATCCATCAGCGACGCGTCCTGGCGTGCGGCTGCGTCCTTGACGGCGCGGCTGATCGCGTTCTCCCACGAGGCGGGTGGGTCGCGCAGCAGCTCAAGCAGATAGCTACTGGCAAGCTCCTCGCGTAGCTCGCCGGTAGCGATCCGTAGCGGGTCGAGCTTGCCCTGCTGGGACGGGTCACCGCTTAGCTCGATCACTTCCAGGCGACCGTCAAGCTCCGCGACGTGCTCCCAGCCGTGGTCGGGCTTGGGGTCGAAGTCAACGATCTGGCTGCCTCGTCGCTCAGCCGCAAACGCGATCTGCTGCGCGGTTACGGTCTTCCCTGAGCCGAGCGTCCCGACCAGCAGCACACCGGACGCGCGGTTGGTTCTCGGTGCCTCGGTGGAGTCGAATCTGACGGGCCTCGGTGAGCCGGTCGGCGTGTACCCGAGATAGCTCCCGCGCTGGCTGCCAACGCTCCGTGTGGCGGTTGGGACCATCGCCCCGAACTGCTCGACGGTGAGCTGGCGCACATAGTCGCCCGTCGCCCCACCGTCCGGGCGGGGGAGATGGTCGAGGTAAAGCCGGTGCTGGAGCCCCGCCGGCTGATGCAGGTGGATGTCGGGGAACTGCTCGCGCAGCACACTGACGCGGCGCTCAAGCTCCTTTGTGCTCTCGGCTCCAATCGCGAGGCTGATCCAGCCGGTGAGCATCGCCGGATGCGACCCGGCCTGCAATCGTTGCTCGTACTCACGGGCGAGCGAGCGGTCCTCTTGCGCTTGCAGGCCGGGACCGAACTGTGAGCCCTCCATCTGCTCGCGAAAGTTGTGCTCAACGTCTGCGATCCGCTTGCGTGTCTCACCGAGCGCGCGACGGTTTCCCCACCAGCGGGCGTGCAGCACTGCATCGACCGGGAACGCCACCGCTTCAAGCGGCGAGAACAGCACCTCGGCCGCATGGCCGGGGAACGATGGGTTATCGGCGAGCGCGCCGAGCGCGAGCAGCGCTTGATAGCTCTCCGCGCCGGCGTCCTGCACGTGCAGTGTGCGCTCGTTCTCCACATACGCTGAGTTGCCGAGCCCCCACAGCGTTTGCGAGAGTGGCTTAAACGCATCGCTCCCGTCAGGCGTGGTGACCTCCATTGCTTGCGGCACCCAAAGCCCGTCGAGCTCGGGCTCCGCGACACCGCGCAGGCCGGCGCGGCGGATCAGCCATTGCAACTCGATCGTCTGTGCTCTGCGGATCGCAAGGCCACCCTCAGACAGTCGGCCAAACACGCGCTGCTCGGCTTCGCGCAGCTCAGCCAAACGGGCCGCGGCGATCGGTGGAGTGCGCCTCAGCCTCGCGGCACGCACACGGAGTCGGTCGCTGAAATGCAGCAGCGAGGCTCCCATGCCCTGCGGCGCGGCGCCCGCGAGCGAGACGGCGAGATAGCACTCAGGGACGTGTGAGCCGAGCGCGGCAAGCCGGAACTGATGACCCTCAAGAAACCCCCGCCAAACGTCCTCGTCCTGGTTGCGGGCGTCGAGGAGCCCGAGTGTGTGACGCGCGTACTGGCCGGCGGGGTAGGCGCGATTCACTCGCCACAGCGAGAAGTCAGCACCAGCCGTCTGCGCCAAATGTTCAAGGCCCGCCTGTAGCCGCCACTTCCCCGCGACGGGCAGGAACGGGTAGCTGCTCATCCCCAGCCGATACAGGCCCGCGACCGCCCCGGCGTCCCCGAACATCAAGTTCCCCGACGCGTAGGCGATTGGAAACCCGGCGCTCATGGCCGGACCTCCAGCACCTGGCCGGGAGCGAGGCGCACGACTTCCGCGGTCGGCTCCCCGTGCCTCGGCGCGTGCCTATGAAGCGGGCGAGCGATGTGCCGGCCACGGCGACGCGAGAGAACGACTCGCTGCCCGAACGCGACCTCGGCCGGACCATGCACACGACCGTATGTGAGAACCGGGGAATGGCTATCGGGCGCGACCCACACGCGCGGAGCCCATTCCGCGGCCTCGCCATCCAGGGCCAGCGGACGCTCAAGCGAGCGCCTGCCCTCCCGCAACCTGACGAGTAGCCGTGAGAGCAGATACTTGTGAGCGCCCCGCCCATCGGGTGAAAGTTCGCTCGCCGCAGTCGCGAGGAACCCAGGCAGGATCAATAGCCGTAGCGGCCAGTCAATCCAGCCGAGCACCACGCCCGCGGCCTGCAACAGCACGACGCTGGCCCCGAACACCGCGCCCGCGCGGCTCAGCCCCAACGGCTCGATCGCGAGAGCGCCCGCAATCGCGGCCGCCACAAGCGTAAACGCGACCGACCGGCCGCTCACCAGCAAGACCAGCAGGAGCGACATAAACGCCCACGCGAGCCAGTCAAGCGACACGCCCCCAGGAACAGGCAGCCGTCGCCCGTCGATCTGGTAGATACGACGCTCAGGCTTGAAAATCCGCTGATATGAGCGAATCGGTGAAGGTGAAGTACCCACAGAAATCCCTTTCCGTGTCACCCAAAGATCTGGTGGGCTATACCTTCAGCGGCTTTGGCAATCGCGTCCGGTGCGAACACGAGCCACGCCACCACAATCGCCGCGACCAGGAACGTTCCAAGCTCGACATACCTGCGGTTCCACAGGAAGATCAAGCTTGAGACGCCAACGAGGCCACCGTAAAGCTCCTCGGCGTACCCCTTCAACAGATGCCCCACATTTTCAGCGACACTCGGATCAGCAGCCGACGCTTCACCGGCTAGCAGCAGGCACGGCGCGACCAACGCGGCAAGCGTCCAACCCAGCCGCAACAAGAGCCCAAGCCGCGACCGCGCCGGCCGGCTGGACGTAGGTGAGGTACGACTCACAGGTTTCATGCCGGCAGTTCTACGCCGGCAAAGACAACTAATCCAACATCATTTCAACATATCATGACATCGTGATATGTAACAAAACCGCACGAGCCGAAACGCGATGGCGTAACCCACGCCTCTCGGCGGCTCGACAAACGAAAAAGGGAGAGCGGGAACGCGCGGTACGCCACGCTCGTGGCTCTCAGAGAGGGAAAGCGGAGGGGCAGCCTGGATCTCGTGGGCCCCGGCTGCCCCCCCTCTGGTGCGACAGTGACGTGTTCACTCACACCTGCCGCGTGTTCGGCGTTTGCTACGCTGCGGCGGGCTCCTTGGCGGTCCAGCCGCGACCCTTCTTCTCGACCTTGCCTACCTGCTCAAGACCGGGAAGCACGCGATAAAGGTAGTTCTGCTGCTTTATTCCCATTTTTGCGGCCAGCTCCGGAATCGAGATGCCTGGCTGCTGCTGGATGAGCGCGAGCGTCTCCGCCGCGCGAGCGCCACTGCCTTTCCTGCGCCCCACAGGACGCCCAACGCGTTTGCGCCTCGCTTTGGATTCAGTCGGTTTCGCTTTCTCCGGGGGTGCCTTTCGCCGGCTTGGCGCTTGCCAAGGCGGGCGTCGCGACCTTGCGGGGACGGCCAGGGCCGCGTTTGCTCGAGATCGCGGCCACAGCGTTACCGTTCACTACACGCCGCACGCGATCTGACACGCAAGCGCCTATGCGGCTTGCTCCACTGGCTCGGGGCAGCCGAGTTCTACGATTTCGTGGCCTTGGCCGACTGCGCCGTCTGAGGCGGCGCGCAGCAGCGCGCACGCGGTGTAGTCCGCGAGCGCATAGCGGACATGGCGGCCCTCTTCACGCGCTGAGACCAAGCCGCTCATGCGCAGGAGTTTCAGGTTGTTGGAGATCGCGGCGGGCAGCATGTCCAGCTCATCGACTATTTCGATCACCGTGGCTTCGCGGCGCTCAAGCAGCATCAGAATCCTGATCCGGGTCGGCGACCCGCCGATCATCTTCATTCGTTCCGCGACGCGCTCAACCCACTCTGCGCTGAGTGGCCCCGTGTTCAAGCGTCCCGTGCCAATCAAAGAGTCCATTCACCCTTAAGGGACGTCGAAGGCGCCGCGAGCGCCACATTTTTCCGCTTCCCAGCGACATTCGCTCGGGCGAGGAAAGGATTCAAAAAGAAATATGGCGCTCGTAACACGCTCGCTGTCTCTATAGGTATGAGCACAACTACACCCACACCCGAAAACGCTCCGCCGTCGGCGTTCGAGCTGCCGCGCGCCGAGTTTGGCGAGCCCGTGAAAGCCGCGTCCGAGAGCCCCCAGGCGGTGGGCGTCTCGCTGCCAGACGACAAGCGCGCGCGGCGCGCGCGGCCGTGGGTCGGTGTTGCGTTCGCGCTCCCGGTGGCGCTCGCGCTGCTAGCGCTCCTAGCCGCCGGTGCGCATGTCTCGCGCCGGCATCGCAGCGCGCCGTTGTCCGGGAAGGTCAGCGTCGCTTCGCGCTCGGGGCCGGATCGCACCCGAGCGCTCGGACATCGCGCGCGTCACGCCCGACACGCGACTCGCTGGCCGATCCGAGCCATAGTTGCCCCGGTTGCGCACGCGTCCGGCGCGCAGCCAGTGCCCGCCGTGGCGCCGCCGGCATCCACAACGGAGTCCGTGCCTGTGGCGCCAGCGGCGGCGACCGAGCCCACGCAGCAACCGACGTCGGGGCCAAGTAGTGGGGAAGAACAGTCTGGCGGCGGCCCGTTCTCACCCTGAGCTATACGCGGGCGTGCTGGACGCTTGTGCGAGCGGGAAGCGCCAGGCGCATGAAAAATTGCAGAAGTTGCAAGCGTTGGGACTCCCGTGTTTCCTATCTGAGCCGAGGGCAAGGGGCCACGGATAGGCCAGAGAGGGTTGGCGGACGTTCATGGATGAAGCTGGAGAATCGTTCGCGCCTGGCGAGGCCGCGGCACACCCCGCCGCGGGCATGTCTTGGTCGCGTCTGCGCGGCGGTTTGGATGTTACGCGGGTCGCCGGGCTGCTGGATTCATGGCGGAAGGCCGAGCTTGAGCGTTTCACTCGGGAGTGGCGGACACTGAGCTACGCCGAGCTTGAAGACCTCTACTCGGAGACGACGATCGCGCTGTTGGCACGCCCGTATCGCAACGAGGGCCAACTACGGCGCGCAGTCAGAGAGGGGATGCAGTATCGCGCTCTGAACGCCTACAACACCGCGTTGCGTCACCGCGAGATCATCGCCGAAAGCGAGAACGGCCTCAGCGCGCTCCTAGCAGCGAGAAGCGCGGAGGAAACGCCCGAGAAGATAGCGCTCGCCCGCCAAGACGAATTGCTGTTGAACGAGCTTGTAAGGGAGCTGACACCGTTTCAACGGCAGGTGTTCGAGTACGCAAGCGACGGGCAGAAGTACAAGAAGATCGCGGCAGCGCTCGGCGTCCCGACCGCTCAGGCGCGCAGCGCTACCAGGGCTTGCCAGAGCAAGGGCAAAACGTTCCTGCGGCTGTATGAGAGCGGCCGGCTGTGCGGCTACCGCACGGAGACGATCAAGGCTATCCAGGCAGGACAGAGCACCAGCGAGCAGCTAGCGGAACTCGCGATCGCGCACTTGGAAAGCTGCCCGCAATGCCGCGCTGAGCACCGCACCAACGGAGCGCGGCTGCGCAACCGCTTCAACGAGCAGGCGAGCGCGCTGATGCCTCCCGCTCTCATCGTGCGCTGGTCGCTGTTTGCCCAGAGCAGCCGTGTCCGTGCGCTCACCCGTTTCATCCCCGACACGGGAGCCGCGCGGGAAGTGCTCCGCGAACGCGCTGGAGCGTTGATCGCGACAGGCGGCGTCGGGGCGAAGCTCGCGGTAACGGCGGTCCTCGGCGCCGCAGTCCTCGCGGGAGGGATCGGCGCGAGCAACGTCCTCAAGCACCATCCACAGGCCCACGTGGAGCGTCACGCGTCCGTCGTCTCCTCACGTGGCACCGGGGCCGACCAACCTCGGGTCTTCTATCGCACGCGGCCGCAAGCGCGAGTCTCGACACCCCCTCGACGCATCGCCCACCACAGGCGCGCGCGGCATCCCGCGCCGCTGCACAGTGCGGCCAGCAGCCGGGAATCCGGGCCAGGAGGGCAGAGCGAACCGGGAGGGTTCGGGCAGCCAGGGAGCGTCGTGGCAGCCCCCAAACCCGCTCCCGTGCGCAAATCTACGACGCCCAAAGAACAGCGCGGCGGCGGCCCGTTCAGCCCATGAGAAAGAAATGTGGCGCTCGCGGTGCTCTCGTTGTCCTTAACCGATGAAGCCCCAGTGAGGGGGCACGGACATTGAAGGGACTCAACACATGTCGTCCAAGATGAAACCCGAGAACCGTGTTTTGCGATGTCTCCCGGCCTGCGCGGTCGTCTGGCTGATGCTCACGTTCGCCTCCAGTGCGAGCGCGGGAACGTATCCGATGTATCAGTGCGCGGCGGGGCACCCGGCCGTATCGGCGGGCTGGGTGGTCTTCAGTAGCAGCACTGTCGCTTCGACTGTGCTCTCGGACACCTGCTCGCTGGGCGGCATGATCGGGGATTACGCGTTCACCAACGGACAGCCCGGCGCGGTGACGCAGAGCAAAGGCGAAGGTAGCCAAGTGGGTGTCGCGCTCGATGTCCCAGGCTCGGCACCGGATGTGACTATCCAGTCGATCTCAGCGGAAGCGCACGGTTCCTCCGTGACGGGCGATGACGCGTTTCTCGGGTTCGCGTCGGCCGGACAGGGCCTCACCGGGGGCGCGGAGCTACCATACGGCACAGGGCTCGGCGAATACACAGCCCGTGACAGCTGGACGCTGCCACAGGGTGCACGAGACTTCGAGGCGTATGTGAATTGCAGCACCGATAAGTCGAGCCCCACGTGCATGTTCGCGCAGTCCACGAGCATCCCCGCGCTCAACGGCATAACACTCACGCTCGCCGACAGCGCGGCGCCTTCGGTCACGAGCACTGTCGGCTCGGTCGCCGCGGCAGCTGCCAGCCACGGGACGCTCACCGGCACCCAGACCTTCGGGTTCACCGCAAGCGACCCCGACGCTGGGGTCCGTGAAGCGACACTGACGCTCACCCCGCAGGCCGGCGGTAGCGCGTTTGTGCAGCATTTCAGCTTTCAGAGCGAATGCACTTATGAAGCGTGGAACGCTTGCCCGCTACACGAGACGGTGAGCGGATATGCGCTGAACACCGCCGCGCTCGAGGACGGCGAATACACCGCCGAGCTCACCGTCACCGACGCGGCGGGCAACACGGCCAGCGATGACCTCGGGGTGCTCACGATGAGCAACGCGCCAGCGAACAGTGCGCTGCCCACGGTCGCCGTGCCGGATACGGTCACGGTCGGCTCGGTGCTGAGCGCTCAGCTGGGGGCATGGAGCGCCCCCGGCGGCGCCGGGAGCATCACCTACACCTATCAGTGGCAGCAGTGCAACAGCGAAGGCGCGGCCTGCGAGCCCATCACAAGCGCCGAACAGGCCACCTACAAAGCCACGACAGCGGATGTCGCCCACACGCTGCGAGTGCTCGTGACAGCTAGCGACAACGACGGGAGCGCCACCGCCGCGGCCAGCGCGTCGAGCGTTGTGGTCGCGCCGCCCAGCAACCTCGGCGCCGGCAACGGAAACGGCGGAAACGCGCCGGCCGGAGTATGGAACGGCCAGTACGCGAGCGAGAACGCCGTGATCCATCTCGGCGTTGCAGCCGTCATCGCACGCGCCTACCCGCAGCGGGCTTTCGCGTTGGATGGGCGACTGCTGACCGCCGAAGGGCACCCGATCATCGGCGCGAGCGTCGAAGTGACCCAGAAGCAGACCGGAGCCGACAGCTCGACGCTCATCGGGACCGCCAACACAGGCAGCACCGGAGACTTCTCGATCAGCGTCCCGGCCGGCGCTTCGCGCACGGTGTGGGTCAGCTACCGGGCGCTCTCGACCGACCAAGTGTTTGCGGCGCAGGCCGCCGTCCGCGAGACAGTTCCCGCACACATCATCCTGCGCGTCTCCAAACGCCACGTTCACGCTCACGCGACCGTCGTGTTCAGCGGTACTGTCTCAGGGCCGTTGCCGCCGGATGGAGTGACGGTCTACATGCGGGTCCACTACCGAGGACGCTGGAGACTGCTCGCTGAAGCAACCACGAACCGCAGTGGCCGGTTCAAGGTCGCATATCAATTCCAAGGCGCGATCGGGAGGTTCCCGTTCCGTGCGGAAGTGAAAGCCAACCAGACCGGGTTTGCCTACGCGACCGGATACAGCGGAGCTATCGATGTTCACACCAACTAGCGCCAGCACGCACCGTCGTATCAAGGGAAAGGATGAGCCGGTGCGTATTGGCGGTCGCCTGGGCGCGGGTCGCGGCGTCGGAGCGTATAGCGGCGCGGTCAACGGCTGCGCGGACGGCGGGAGCGGCTTCGCCTACGCGATCGCCCAAAGCGCAACGAGATATGTCCACACGGGCTAGGCCACGAGCTGTGGCACTGCTATGTGCGGTCGTTGCCTGTACCGCCGGGGCCGCCGCCCCGGCGGTACAGGCAAGCCCGGCAACACCTACCTCTCAAGCCTTCGCGGCCGAAGACACGCTAGCGCCGTACCTACCCGCTCCCGCCGCGCCGGTCGCCGTCTGCCTCGTGGACACCGGAGTTGATGTGAACCCAGCTACCGAGGGCGCCGTCATCGAAAGAACCGCGGTCGACGGCGGTACCGGATATGACGTTTCATCCGAGCTGCACGGCACCGAGCTGGCGATGTTGGCCGCTGCGCCGGCCAACGGATGGGGAACGGTCGGGCTAGCGCCCGGCGCAGTACGCGTCGTGTCCGTGAGAATCCTTGAGCCCGGACAAAGCACCTTCCCGTTCGACGCGTACGCCGCCGGGATCACAGAATGTCTAGAACTACGCAAAAAAGACAACATCCGGGTCATCAACCTCTCGCTAGGCGACTCAGAAACCCCCAGCGATGAAGCGTATAACCACGTGACGGCCGCGATAGAACGAGCGGTCAACTATCACGTCGCGGTTGTCGCTGCCGCCGGCAACGACGACGGTGAGGCAGTCGAGTTCCCGGCCTCAGCGCCGCACGTCCTCTCGGTCGGTGCCAGCGACACACAAGGCGGCGCGTTCTGCGGCTTCTCAAACCGTGGCGAAGGACTCGCGCTCCTAGCGCCCGGATGCGACCTGAACGGCGCGAACCCGCTCACCGGGGAAGGCGACTACAACTACTACCAGGGCACGAGCGAGGCATCGATGCTCGCCTCCACAGCGCTCGCGCAGCTCCTCGCCTATGCCCCGAACCTCACGATCACCGAAGCCGAGCAAGACCTAACCGGAGCCCGAAACGGCACGCTCGCGGTCGAACAAAGCTTCAGGAACGCTGGGCTCTCGGGACTCGTCGCGGCAGGCGAAGCCGCCGAGCCTAAGCTGGCGAGCTCGCCAACCGGACCGCCTCCCGCACAACCCGTGACACCATTGATCTCATCGACCCTCACGAAGTCATTCCCCGCGCCGATCGCGACGATCGACCACGCCGGCAGGCACGCATGGCTGCGGATCAAGGCGCGGCCCGCCGAAGCGAGGAGCGAAGCACGCTACCTCGCACGCAGACCACACCAACATCGGCTCTCGACCATGCGTACGCTGAACGGGCTCTTCTCGTCGCTCACGCTTCCAGCGGCCGTCCTCGAGATCCAGCTCAGATACATCGATCCATACGACATCCAGCGCGACAGCCCGTGGATAACCCTCACCGTGAGCAGGCCACACAAGCACGACCACACGCGATGAGACGTCTAGCCGCCGGCGTGCCGCTCGCCACTCTCCTAGCGCTCGTGCTACCCGCCCTGAGCGTCGCCGGCAGCTATCAAGTCACCACCTGTAACGCCGCACCGGAATACGTCAACAACTCTTGGGTGTGGAGCAGCAGCGATACCTCGCCGACGGACCATTACACCAAGCACGAAAACTGCCCCGAGCGCAAAGGCGGGACCGGCGAAAACCCAGACAAGGAAGGCGGCCTGTCGACCACAGACACGCTCGGACTCGAAAACGGGGCGCCGACCGGAACAAGCGCCGGCTGGACATTCACAGCACCACCCGGCACGAGCATTGAAGCGATCGCCTACGAACGCTATATCGGACACTACCTAGACCCGAAGAACGCATGGTCGCCCGCACTCCGCGCAGACGGCACGATCATTCCCAGCGAAACATGCCTCGACACCGTAGAAGACAGCGAGAACTGCTACGTCGGAGCACCAGCGCACGAGGGCGCACCTCTAGGCGAACAGACCGGCCTTGACGCCCACACGCTCACGGCCGGGATCAACTGCGAAGCAGCACACGAAGAATGTATAACGGGCTCCCAATACTACGACGTATGGGCCGCGATCTACGGCGCCACCGTCACACTCAATGACCCAACACCGCCGACGCTAGCCGAACCGGCCGGCCAACTATGGCAAGCAGCGGCAGCAGGCCACTACAGCCGAGGCAGCGAAACCCTCCAAGTCTCGGCCACCGACAAAGGCGCAGGCGTGCGGGCGATCTCCGTCTCATCCGAAGGCAAGCAGCTCGCCACCTACGAAGCGACGTGCAACTACACCACGCCCCAGCCATGCCCGCTCTCGACGGGCAGCCAACCCCTATCCGTACCCACCACAGAACTAGCCGACGGCCACCACATCATCTCCGTCACCGCCACCGACGCGGCCGGCAACGTATCAAGTCTGGCCTCCAGAGAAATCGACATCGCCAACGACCCTCCACCAGCGCCCACCAACCTCACCGCGACGCCATCAGGGACGACCAGCTACATGGTTACTTGGACCGACCCCCTGAATGTTGCCACCCCGATCACAGGCGCCGAATATCAGCTCTGCCCGCCCGGAGAAGCCGCCTGCGCCTCGCCAACCCCCGCACCACCGGAAGGCCCAATCCTCCTCACGCTCCCAGCACCCGGCCAATGGCACATATCCGTGTGGCTGAAAAACGCGGCCGGGCTGGCGAGTCTAAGCCCAGCGACCGCAAATCTCACCGTACCAAGCCCACCGGAAACAAACCCAGACACGCCCGGGTCGAGCCATTCCCCGCCCGGATCGCCCGAACCTACGCGCACCACTACACGACGACCGCACCTGACTTCGCGGGTACGCCACAATCACCTCTACCTGCACATCTCCGGAGCGGAAAGCATCAGCGTGCTTGTGATCCACTTCACCGCCTACACGCGACGCCATATCGTCGCGCGCTTCTCACGGACTATCCGCATTCACCACGGGCAGGGAAACCTGACCATCTTCCTTCGCTCTCGGCTCGCGTCTGCCGCGACGATCAAGGTTGGCACGGGGACTGACTCGATCGTCGTTCAATTGCCCCGACGTCGTCGCTGAGATACAGGATGGAGTCGGCAGCCTGAGGGGCTACGCCTTACGCGCTAACGCGGGGAGGGTATGTCGAGGGCACGGAACAGCTGCGGTCAGTGGCGGCGGAACCCTGCCGGGGGCCGTGGCGAGCTGAAACCCGTCGAGATGTGATCCGACAAACGCTGATCACTCGCCGGCTTGACCCAACCAGACCGAGGCACCCACAACAATACCTCGCCCCCCGGACACTAACTTAACGGTATAGGGCCTAGAACGGGTCGTGCAAGCCGGCGAACAGGCCGAGCGCGCAGCCCAACAAGCCTCGGAAACCTCCCCACCCGCATCGCGCTCAGAACCACCGGCCGAGCCGTGTGCCGGGGGAAGCGCGTGCCGAGCGCCCGCGACGTCGAGCATGTCACCGAAGCTCGGGGTCTTCGAGCCGAGCTGCTCGTCGCCGCGGCTGCGGGCAACACGCGTCGGGCGAAGTGTGCGACTGCAATCGAGCAGCGCCCCGAAGTACTGTCGATTGCAGGCGCGGCTGCGCTCTATCGTGCACGGGAAGATGCGCTGGACGCGACCGTACACAGCCTGGGGCGCCGTGCTGACCGTTCCCGCGCGTGCGGGCGATGAGATCGAGGCTCGCTTTCAAGGGGTCGCCGAAGCAAAGCTCTCATCCGCATGGGTACGCGTAGCGGTCAGCCACACGTGAGCGCCAGGCGTATGCCACCGCAGGTGCTCAAAGCCGCTAGGTCACGCGTCCTGGCGCTCGCCGTCCTCCTTGTTGTCGGCGTCGTATGCGGTGCGCCTGAGCAGGCGCGGGGGCTACGTCGTCGGGCGCTATAGCGTTGAAGTCTGCACCGCCGCAGTTGGCTACGAAAATCATTCGTTCGCGTTCGCGACGAACAACCCGACGTACATCGAATCGCACGGCAGTTGCGGCGAACCCGCCCGTCTCTGGCAACCCCCCGACGCTCGCAAACCTCTCGCTCGGCGACACCCTCGGATCACGCGGCGTACCGGTAGGCACAACAGGGACCTGGAAGCTCGAAGCCCCCCAGGGCACCAGCATCAGCGAAATATCGGGCAGCGACTCCCTCATGAAGGTAGGAGGGAATATGGGATGGAACGTGTTCCTCGAGAGCGAAGACAGCGAAGGGCACATGCAGATCGCCCAAACCTGCGCGACGAGCGCCGAAGAAAACGAATGCGCAGTCAGCGGCCCCTTCGACGTGACCGGACTCGACGCAAAGACCGTCGCGATCGGGGCGGAATGCGATGCCGAAGAATACGCGCCGGGCCACACATACACAACCTGCGGCCGCGGGAACGAATTCGGGCACGCCGTGCGCGCCGGACTCAACTTCGCCACCATCACTCCCGCAGACCCAACCGGCCCATCCAGCGTCACCGCGTCGGGCATCCCAACAGAAGCTCAGCACGGGTCGATCACGATCTCGGGCTCCGCGACAGACACGGTCGCCGGGCTATGGACCGCGCGGTCGCACGCAGCGCTTTCGCGCGGGCATTTCAGCTGCGCGATAGTGCTAGCAAAGAACCTGCACGCGGGGCGGGCAAGCCTCGAATTGTTCTATCCCGGCAACGCCTCCTACGAAGACACCCACCGCCACTGGACCGTGCCGCTCTGAGCAAGGTGACGCCCGCAGCCATTCGGGATGCGGTACATACCACCCCCGAGGTCGTGAACTTCCACCAGACAAACACCGGAAGTCGATCACAAGCGCTGGTCCTTGAGCTAGAATCTATAGGGAATCCGACGATTTAGGACGGTTCCCGTGGCGGACGTGCCTGTGTTGCGCTTGGAGGGGGTGTGGAAGGGGTTTGTGCGTGGTGGTGGGTGGGTGTCGGTGTTGGAGGATGTGTCGTTGGAGGTGTGGGCGGGGCAGGTCGCGGCGGTTGTTGGTGCGCGTGGTCAGGGCAAGTCGACGCTGATCCGGCTGGCGACGGGGATGCTTCGCGCGGACCGGGGGAGGGTGTCGATCGATGGCCGTGAGCTGGGCGGCCTGTCAGACCATGATCTTGAACTGTTGTTGGGGACCGAGATTGGGATCGCCGCGCGTGACGGGGAGGATCGCCTGAACGTGCACGACTATGTGGAGATGTCGCTGACGCCGTCACGCAAGTACAGCGGCAGGGAGCGCGATCGGCTCGTGAAAGACGTCTTGGCGGAGCTTGAGATATCGGGGTGCGCGGGCTCGAAATGGGCGGAGCTGTCGGACTGGCAGCGGGTGCAGGTGGAGTTCGCGCAGGCGATTGTGCGGCGCCCGAAGCTGCTGCTCGTTGATGACGTCGTGGACGGTATGGGCCTCGACCAAAAGCGCGCGGCGATGGACCTGATGGAAGGCTTCGCCAAGGATCGTCGGTGCGGGGTGCTGATGGCCGTGTCTGATCACGCCGCGGCGCTGCGCTCTGCGACCGTGTGGCAGCTCAGCCACACCAAGCTCGAGCTGATGCACCAAGACCCCGACATCACCTATCTCCACCAACGCCGGCAGGATCAGGGGGTCTAGCGAGTCCGGTGGCGTAGGCGTGGCGCGTGCGGGCACGGCACAGTGGCGTGGCTCGTAGTGTGGCTCCCGTCAGCGAACGCGAAGGTCACGGCGAACGGGAAGCCGTGGCTGGGACAGTGGGACGGCAGGATGATCCCGCTGGGCTGGTAGGGCACGAACTTGTGGTGGATGCGCTCGTAGTAGGTCACGCCAAGCGGCCCGATCGTGGAGCGCAGCTTGACGAGCGCGACGTCGGGACCTTTGGGGAAGCTTTCAAGAAGCGGGACGGTGATAGCAAGGTCCCCGCCGTATGGTGGAGTAGATGGCAGTAGGAGCCCTGGGAACAGAAGATCCGCTTCGAGTGGGGTCTCGCCGTTCACGTAGAAGGCGAGGTTGATGTTGCCTTCCGCGAGCGGTGCCATGAACACCGTCGTCGTCGCCGGCTCTTCGAGGATTTCCGCGCCTACCTGGATCTCGGCGGTCGCGGTGCCGTATCCCATGAGTGACCGGGAGGGGCAGCCGTCTGGTCCTAGTTCGTTCAGGAGCGTCGTTGTGCAGCTCGCGACGCCGAGTCCGCTCGTCACGATCCCGATGTGCTTGGGGTAGAGCAGGTCAATCTGCGTCACCGGCGAGGGGACGCCGCCGCCGACGGCGACGATGTCGAAGCTGAACTCGATCGTTGTGCCCTTGCCGAGGTGCTCTGGCACGAGCCCGACTTCAAGCCGGGCCGACTGCGCCGCCGAGCTAGTGCCGGGCGTTAGGGCGAGGGCGAGGATGGCAATGCAGGCTGCGCGAGACGATCGGCGCGCGACGCCCGTTGCGCCGTGCCACATGCAGCTAATAGGAGAGGGTGCCGGTGGTCTGCACGACGAGCTTGTACGTGACGCGGTTCAGTGTCCCGTAGAAGCCGCCATGACCGTGCGCGTGCTTGTAGCGGCCCGTGCCGTGGGAGACGGTCATCGTGCCGGCAAAGCTCGGTTCTTCAGAGCGGCCTTTGGGTTTTCCTGAGCCTTCTCCGCTGATCGCGCCGCCGCTCGTGTAGATCGTGAATCTCGCCACCACAGTCGGGCCGACTTCGAGATAGGCCTTGACCTTCCCCGGCATGGTGCCGGTGGCTTGGCCTTCCTCGGTGATGTATTCGCCGCGGTTGTGGACGAGATGGAGGTGACCAGTGTCGGTCACCGAGAGTGTCCGTGCGAGACGCGCGCGAACTCCGCTTGGGCGCGTCGCCGCGCTGGCTACCGACAACCATGCGGGAAGGCCGAGCATGCCCGCGAGGGGGACGAGCCGCGCCGCGAGCGCGGTGCGGCGACGTGTCCCGTCCGGCAGCCAAGTTCGCGTGTTTTGTCTCTGACTAGCGACCATTCGCCGTCAGTGCCTTTTTGCGAGTGTCGCTAGCCACTGTTCCCATTCGTCCTGCGAGCCGGAAGCGTTCCGTCGCACGATACAGGCTATCGCCGTTTCGGTTAGCGTCTGCGGGGCGATGTCCAAGCTGAACCCTGCCGAGCTACCGGGGAGCATGGTGGTCCTCGGACTCCTCATCGAGAAGCCAGGCCAAACGGTCGCTGAGGTCGCCCATAGTCTGGACAAGCGTTTTGCGAGGTCGCGCTTCAACCCGTCTACCGCGCACAGCGCGCTGCCGCAGATGGCCCGCGGTGGACGACATCGACCGCGCGTCACATGTATCGACGGGGAGCCGGGCTGGGGACACAGAGCCCAGGACCGCTACGACCCGACGCACGAGGGCGTCAGGGTGTATCGCGCGTGGATGCACGCGGTGCCGAGCGAAAGTGGCCCGCCCGCCCTCCGCGAGGCGCTGTACGGCCGGATCGAGCTATGCACGCTCGGGGATCTACCGGAGCTGATCCGCATCGCCCGTGAAGAAGCGTTGATCGCTAGGGACATGTACTCAGCGGCGTCGATCACGCTCAAACGGCACATCGAAGACGAGCGCGAGAGGGACACCGACGGAGACGAGCTGACCGACCGGGACTACCTGCGGATGGTGCGCGAGGTGCTGCTGCACGTCACCCCGGAGCATTGGGCCGCGCGGCACAGCCACAACGAGGAAATCCGGCGGCACCTCGAAGGTATCGCGAGGAGAGCTGGCATCCCGTTCACGGTGCCGAGATGATGCCTGTGTTGCGCTTGGAGGGGGTGTGGAAGGGGTTTGTGCGTGGTGGTGGGTGGGTGTCGGTGTTGGAGGATGTGTCGTTGGAGGTGTGGGCGGGGCAGGTCGCGGCGGTTGTTGGTGCGCGTGGTCAGGGCAAGTCGACGCTGATCCGGCTGGCGACGGGGATGCTTCGCGCGGACCGGGGGAGGGTGTCGATCGATGGCCGTGAGCTGGGCGGCCTGTCAGACCATGATCTTGAACTGTTGTTGGGGACCGAGATTGGGATCGCCGCGCGTGACGGGGAGGATCGCCTGAACGTGCACGACTATGTGGAGATGTCGCTGACGCCGTCACGCAAGTACAGCGGCAGGGAGCGCGATCGGCTCGTGAAAGACGTCTTGGCGGAGCTTGAGATATCGGGGTGCGCGGGCTCGAAATGGGCGGAGCTGTCGGACTGGCAGCGGGTGCAGGTGGAGTTCGCGCAGGCGATTGTGCGGCGCCCGAAGCTGCTGCTCGTTGATGACGTTGTGGACGGTATGGGCCTCGACCAAAAGCGCGCGGCGATGGACCTGATGGAAGGCTTCGCCAAGGATCGTCGGTGCGGGGTGCTGATGGCCGTGTCTGATCACGCCGCGGCGCTGCGCTCTGCGACCGTGTGGCAGCTCAGCCACACCAAGCTCGAGCTGATGCACCAAGACCCCGACATCACCTATCTCCACCAACGCCGGCCCGCACGGGCCCGGGTTGCAGAGCGGTGAGATGCTCCGTGTAGGAGGTCTCGTCAAGCAGTTTGAGGTTGGAGGCGAAGCGGTCCACGCGGTCGATGGCGTGTCGCTGGACATCGCGGCCGGCGAGATGGTCGCGCTCTACGGGCCGAGCGGATCGGGCAAGTCGACTCTGATCGACCTCATCGCTGGATTTCAGACGCCGGACGCCGGCACGGTAGAAGTCAACGGGCGAGATATCGCTTCATTCTCAGAACGAGAATACGCCAACTACCTGCGTGTGACGGTCGGCATTATCGGCCAAGGCGACGAACTGTGGCCGTCGGCGTCGGCCCGTGCCAACGCTTGTCTGAAGCTGCTGCGCGACCATCCGAAGGACGCGGGTCTCCTGATCGAGCCGCTGCTCGTCGACCTCGGGCTCGGCGAGCGGATGGACCAGCCCACCCACAAGCTGTCAAAGGGGGAGCGCCAGCGCGTCATGATCGCCCAGGCTCTTGCGACCGATCCGAGCCTCGTTCTTGCCGACGAGCCCACCGGCAACCTTGACACCCGCCGTAGCCGTGACGTGCTCGGGCAGATACGGGATCTCTGCCGTGATCGAAGCACAGCCGTGCTGCTCGTCACCCACGATCCCCAAGCCGTCTCGTTTGCCGACCGTGTCCATGAACTGCGCGACGGGCATCTCCACGACTACCATCTCGACGAGGTGTACCTTCGTGCGACTGGAGCGGCGCCCCAGCCGAGGCTATGAGCTCTCCGCTCTCCCCGTCAGACACACCCGAGCCCGAGCGTCCTGGCAGCCAGCCGTCTGCGCGCGCGCGTCTGCGCAGGCGGGCGAGGCAGATCGTGCCGCTCGGGGAGATTCTGTTCGTCTTCCGGGCAAGGCTCAAGGAGCGTGCCGTCTTGGGTCAGGAGGCTCTAGCCGTCATCGGCATCTCGGTCGGCGTAGCGCTGCTGTTCGCCTCGCAGGTCGCGTCGCAGAGTCTCGACGGCTCAGTCCGGCAACTCAGCCAGCAACTCGTCGGTGGAACGCAATACCAGCTGGACGCGAGAGGCCCGGAAGGATTCCCCGAAGGCATCGCTCGTGAAGTCGGCACGTTGCCAGGGGTGAGCGCCGCGCTGCCGCTACTCGAGCAGCAGGCGATCGTGCTCGGGCCACACGGCCAGACGTCGGTTGATCTCATCGGGGCAGACCCGCGGCTCGCAAGTATTGGTGGGCCTCTGCTGCGCCAATTCAGCGCACGCCAGCTCGTGCACGACAAAGTGATCGCGCTCCCCGTTCCCGTCGCCGCGTCTATCGGAGCGAAACCTTTTCAGGACATACGCGTGCAGGTCGGAGCGAGCACGGTCGAAACCCTGCTCGGGGCGACTCTAAGCGAAGCTGACATCGGTGGGCTCGTCGACAGCCAGATCGCGCTCGCGCCGCTGGCGTACGCCCAAAAGCTCGCTGGCATGCCGGGGCGCGTTTCCCGCCTCTTCATCAAGGTCAAGCCCGGCGAGCAAGCCGAGGCTGACATCGCCTTGCGAAAGCTCGCCGCAGCCCACCATCTGAACGCGGTCCCGGCGGACTTCGACGCGCAGCTATTCAGTGTCGCCTCCACCCCAGCACAACAGGGAGAGAACCTGTTTAGCGTCATCAGCGCGGTCGTCGGATTCCTGTTCGCGTTCAACGCAATGCTGCTGACCGTCACAGACCGCCGCCGCCTCATAAAAACAGTGCGCCGCCAGGGCTTCACCCGACCGATGATCGTGCAGGCCCTTGCATTCGACGCGCTCGTGATAGGCGCGGTCGCTACCGTGCTCGGAATCGGACTCGGCGAGCTGCTTTCAACGGCCCTGTTCCACTCCGAGCCAGGGTACCTCGCGTTCGCGTTCCCGGTCGGCGGCCAGCGCGTCGTGGGGTTCACGACGATCGCCCTGTCTGTCGCGGCGGGATTCCTCGCGGCCCTCGTGGGTGTCCTAGCGCCGCTCAGACACATCCTCGCCCTGCCGTTGCGCTCACAGCCCGAAGTCGAACGGCCACCCCGCGGCTGGACCGCGATGCGTGTCAGTGCCGGCATCCTTGGACTGCTCATCACGACTCTCATCGTTCTGTTTCGCCCGCAGTCAGCGGTGGTCGGAGTGATCACCCTCGTCATCGCCGGGCTTGCCCTGCTCCCGTTCCTCTTCAGAGGCATCGTGCTGGGGTTCGGCTGGGCGCAGCACCCGTTCCCTAGCACGTCGACGCGCCTCGCAATCGGCGAGCTCAGAGACACCATGACCAGCGTGCGCTCACTGGCGGTCGCGGCGACAGGTGCGCTTGCCGTGTTCGGCACTGTCGCGGTCGCAGGCGCCCAGCACAACCTCCAAAGCGGCCTGAACAACGCCACCCGCGAATGGAATCGAGCGGCCGACGTGTGGGTATCTCCCTCGGGAGACGACAACACGCTGGCTACGACCCCATTTCCCGCCGCGGTGGCATCCAAGCTCACGCACCTCGAAGACGTACGCAGCGTGCGCATCTACCGGGGGAGCTTCCTGAACGTTGGCGACCGCCGCGTATGGGTCATCGCCCCACCACGACAGTCAGCCGAGCCGATGCCGCCGGGGCAACTCACCGATGGCGACGTCGAGCAGGCGAACGCGAGACTGCGCGGCCACGGCTGGGCGGTTCTCTCCGAAGCGATAGCCCACGAAATGCACCTGCACATCGGCGAGTCATTCACGCTTCCTGCTCCATATCCGACCACCTTGCGGCTCGCGGGCCTCTCGACCAACGGCGGATGGCCACCCGGCGCCATCGTGATCAACGCCGAAGACTATGCGCGAGCCTGGGGCTCGAACGCGGCCAGCGCACTCAACGTGCAGGTCGCCCCCGAACGAACGCCGGGAGAAGCCCGCTTTCAGATAATCCGAGCGCTCGGACCGGACTCCGGCCTGGCCGTACAGACAGCTGCCGAACGCGAAGCGCAGTGGATCAGATTGAGTAGCCAGGGTCTAGCGCGGCTCACGCAGATAAAGACCATCGTCTTGATCGCGGCGATCCTCGCGATGGGGTTCGTGATGATTTCGCTGATCTGGCAGCGACGAGAACGAATCGGATATCTCAAGCGGACTGGCAGCACTCGTGGATTGCTGTGGCGCTCGCTGTTCTTTGAGAGCGCGGTGCTGCTCGGATCAGGGTGTCTGATCGGTGCGGTCTTCGGGCTCTACGGTCAGCTCGTGATCAGCCACGCGCTGACCACCGTCACGGGCTTTCCTATCACGATCAGTGTCGGAGTCCTCATCGCCATCTTCAGCTTCCTCATCGTCAGCGCCACCGCCCTCGCGATCGTGGCGATCCCCGGCTATTTCGCGACACGCGTCCGGGCGACAATGGTCAAGCCTGCGTAGCAGCAGAGCGGGGCCGGCGCCACTATCACCGCGAGCGGTTCTCGGACTCGCCCGAGCGGCACACCGCGAGCTTGTTTGGGGGCTGCGCGACGTGTCCCGCGAGGTCGAACGCTGGCGCGCGCTCGCGAGCGTGATCCCTGACGGGGCGCTTCGCGCTGACGCGCTCCAAGCGCTTGCATGCAAGCGTCCAATGGTCGACGGTGCTGCGATGTTCTGGACGCTCCCGCGCGCACGCTCTCCGGAACTCCTGCGGCTGCTCGTCGCCTACCAAGTCCTAGCCGACTATCTGGACTGCACCAGCGAGCGCGCCGCAAACAACGGAATCAGAAACGGGCTGCAGCTCCATCGCGCGTTGATCGAGGCCATCGATCCGTCGCTCCCGCTGTCTGACTACTACCACTACCACCCCCGGCGTGAGGACGGCGGTTACGTCCGAGCGCTGGTCGAACGCTGCAGACAGGCCGCTGAGCGGCTCCCGTCGTTCGCGCAGGCGCAACCGTTCGCGGCCCGCGCGGCGCACCTCACCACGGTGCTCGCGCTCAATCATGAGCCCGACTCGGAGCTGCGGGACACCGAATTGAAGGCATGGGCTGCGCTGCACTTCCCCGAGGGCAGCGCGCTCGCCTGGTTCGAGTTGGCCGGAAGCGCAAGCGCTTGGCTCACGATCCTCGCTCTCCTAGCCCTCGCAGCCGACACCGGCCGCAAGCAGCCAGAGGCAGAGGCGACATACGCCGCCTACATGCCGTGGGTGTCCCTCGCCGGCACGATGCTCGACAGCTACGCCGACGCCGCGGAAGACCGTGAAGCAGGCGCCCACAGCTACATCGCCCACTACACGAACGCGACCGAGGCGCTTGAGCGTGTCGGCGAGATCCTCACAGCAGCGCTCGTGAAGGTCGCCGACCTGCCGAACGGTGAGCGGCATCTCACCCTGATCAGCTGCATGGTCGCGATGTACCTGTCCAAGGACAGCACACGCACGACCGCGAACCTCCCGGCGACACGGCAGCTCGCGCGAGCCGCCGGTCCCCTGCCGAGGGCTCTCATACCCGTCCTTCGCGCCTGGCGAGTTCTCTACGGCCTGCAAACCGACGGTGGCGGACACCAAGCCCGCGCCAGCGCGCACTTCCACACACCCAGCGCTCCTCGAACGAGGCTGCCGCCGGGCGCGCGGCTGCCCTCAACCGTCCAGACGTTCGCGGTCTGGCGTGATCCACATCGATACCTCGCTTGGTGTCGCAGGCGGTACGGCAGCCGGTTCACGATCCGCACGCTTGGGCTCCCGCCCCTTGTGTTCATGTCAGACCAAAAGGACATCATGGCGATCGTCCGTGCACCCGCAGACGTCCTTCATCCCGGTGCCGGCGCGGCTCTTATCGCACCCCTCGTTGGGGAGGGATCGTTCATGTTGGCCGACGAAGACGTGCACCTCGAAGGCCGCCGTGCGATCCTCCCCGCCTTCCAGCACTCCCGCGTTCAAGGACACACCGAAATGGTTAATGACATTGCGACGCGGGAGGTCGCGTTGTGGCCACGCAACACGCCCGTCGCGATTCACCCTTACCTGCGTGCGCTAACACTCAGAGTGATCCTGCGAACCATCTTTGGTCAAGAGAGCACACGCCAATCCGAGCTTCATGCCAGGCTACTGCGAATGCTGACAATAACAGCGAGCCTCACGCTACAAGAGAGCCAACTGCGACCGCTTCCCCCGTGGCGCCGCATATGGAGAGGATTCCTTGCAGAGCGCGCGGCCGTCCACAAGCTCATCGACGAACTCATCCGCGAGGAAGCCCACGCGCCAGCCCGCGAGAGCGGCCTCCTGGGGATGCTGCTCGAAGGCACAGCATCATCAGAGGGCCTCGACACTGACCCACGGCAGATACGTGACGACTTGATGTCGGTGATCCTCGCCGGACACGAGACGACCGCCTCAGAGCTGGCCTGGGCGTTCCAGCTTCTCGCCCACCACCCTGCCACCACGGCACGCCTCGTCAACAGCCTCGACAACGGCGAGGACCGCTACCTCACCGCCACGGTACAAGAGGTGCTGCGCCACCGGCCAGTGTTCCTGTTCACGATCCCGCGAGTCGTGAACGCCCCTTTCGAGATCGCCGGGCGAACCTTCTACCCGCCCGTGCATCTCATGGGCTGCATCTACCTGATGCAGCACGACCCCGCCGTGTACGAGGACCCCGAGCGCTTCCTACCCGAGCGCTTCCTCTCCGCTGAGCCACCACCAGAGGTCTGGATGCCCTGGGGCGGAGGCCGCAAGCGATGCCCTGGACACCACCTCGCCGTGCTCGAGATGCAGCTCGTCCTAAGAAGCGTCCTCTCCGAGCTGCAGATATTTCCCGTCACCAGCCGAGTCGAGACCGCGCGATGGCGCAGCGTGATCGTCACGCCGGGCCGCGGATCGCGTGTCGTTCTTAGTAGACGGCGCACCGCGAATATCCCCGCAGTGCGGAGGTCGAGGGCCGATTTGCGCTCGGCCCCTTATAACTAGACGTTTCTATTTAGTTATAAGGTGTATTTCGCCAAATAGGATCGCGCGATCAGTCATGATTGCGCTCGATGACGCAACGGAGCCAGGGGCGATCCAGCAACCGAGGAGAGGAAGGGAGCTGCGCTACGCGCGCCTCCCACGGCAAGAGAGTGCCCCGGTCCCACGGTTGCCAGTGGCACACCAACGGCTTCGGGGCCCTTAACCTGAGCTTGGTGGTCTTTGCGCGGGAGCGGGCGCACGTTTTTCGGACGGTGTGCAGCCCGGTGTCGAGCACTTCGCAGGCAATCGCGTGGATGCCCGCGCAAGGGATTTGGTTGCATCTCATGGCCTCCGACTCTCGCTTCGCCACCGCCCCGCCGGTGGCCGCGGGTGCAAGCGAGCCGGTCGTATCGGCCGCTCGCTCGCAGGCGCTCGGCCCGATGGTGAGGGTGTCGTGCGAGCGCCTGGCGCGTGTGTTGTTCGCGGAGATTGTGCGCCTCGATCGCGCGTATCCGATCGTGGGATTGACGTGTCGTCCGGGGAGGCGCGACCCGGCGATGCCTGTTGAGCGGTCCCGAGAACGGATCTGGCCGACGGTCCCGATTTATGTCATCGAGCCGCGTCTCCCTGACGGCAAGATCGAGTTCGACTCGGTGCACAACCACGAGGCGATCGGACAGGGCGGATGAGCACGCGCGTGCGGCGCGGCCACGCCTCCCCAAGGGAGGGGCCGACCTCGTCGAAGCGGTCGAGAGGGAGGCACGGAAGCCGGCACGGTCGCGAGCGCATGCCGAGCAGCGCGTGATCACCGCACTACTGATGGCCCGCGGTGACGAGTTGCGAAAGCCGCGAGCGCTGTCCCTGGATCGGCTTGCCGGTGTCTCAGGCATCTCGGTAGCGACCCTCCAACACTTGAGGAACGAGCTCATTGACCCGCGGCTTTCGACTGTGCTGAGGCTTTGCCGCGGGCTCGGAGTTACAGCCGGCGAGCTCCTCCACGATCTGCCGCTTCCCGTCCAGCCCCGGCCGAGCAACGCTCGCGCGGCTCAAGCAGGAACAGACACATGAGCCTCTCCGAAGGCGACCTCGCGCCGATTGAGGGGAAGCTAGTCCGGTTCTTGCGCAGCGGCGCCATGGAAGAGCTCGGCGCGAGCGCCGAGATCATCGTGGTGCAGACCGCGGCCGGCGTACACCGCAAACCCAAGACCTTCTATCGCGCGCTCGCCCGCTTTGATCCTGCGCGCACATTGCTCGACGAGATCGGCGTGTCTGATCAGCTCGAGCCGCAGGACGTCGAGATCGATCTCGGGCGCTGGGGAGAGCTGGTGTTCAAGGCGTTGAAGTCCCAGCTCGACCAAGAACTGATCCGCCTAGAGGGCGCCCACGCGGACGGGATTGATCTGCCCCCGCGCGACCTTCAAGCACTTGCGTCTCTGGTAGACGACATTGGCACGAAAGTCGGTGCGCCCGCGAGGCACGAGCGCGACCAGTCACGTCTGGAGACACAGCTAGCGCGACGACCCCCGGAGTCCCAGCAGACCGACGGTACCCGTGCTGCGGGCTGAGCACCCCGGGGTGGGAGAGGCGACTGCTGGCGGCCGTGGCGAGGTGCGTGTCATGGATCGACTGGTTGGCTTGGCGATCCCGCCGGTGATCCTGACTGACGAGGCAGGCCGCCCCGTCGATCTGCATGAACCGCGATTGCTCGTCGTCTACTTCTACACCGGCGTGTGCAGTTCGTCCGGGGGTGGCGAGGAGACCGCGATGATCGACACCGCGCAGCACAGCGCTTTTCGCCGGCACGGGCAGGCCCTGGAAGCCTGCGGCTACATCCCGGTGGGCGTCAGCAGCCAGTCGCGAGTCGAGCAGATGCGGACGGTCATCGTGAACCGCCTCGCGCACAAGCTGCTGAGCGACCCAGACCTCGAGCTGGCGGACGCGCTCGCGCTGCCGACGTTCACCTGCGACGGGGAGCGCTTCTACCAGCGGCTGGTCATGGTCGCGAGCGGTGGGGTCATCAGGAAGGTGTTCTTCCCCGTGAGCAACGCGCTGCGCAGCCCCGCCCAGGCGCTGGCGTGGCTGACGATGCACGGCGGCGTACGCGATGTCGATCACGACGATGCCGGATGAGCCCCAAAGCGTTGATCTGCCGCTGCGCTGTCCTCGGCACTTGGCGACGGTGGGCTGAGCGCTGATGGCTGAGCGGTCGCAGGCCGCGCGTGTGCGCGCACACAGTTGGGCCTTTACGTTTGGCGCGGATAGACGCGAGCGCGAGGAGCTGCTGCGCCTCTTCGGCGGGAAACTCAAGACCGTCCGCAACGTCGCTGCTTTCTCGCAGGGCGAGCTCGCGGCCCGTTGTTTCATGCGCCACGACCAGATCTCCGCGCTCGAGCGTGGCCTGCGGTCCCCGGATCTCATCGCGCTGCTGATCCTCGGCCACACGCTAGGCGTCTCGATCGACCAGCTCACCGTAGACCTGCCGGCACCCATGCGGCGAGCCGGCACAGCCCAGCTACTGGATCTCATCACCCGCCAGCCCGGAGCCACGATGAACCAGATCGAACGGGGGACCGGGCTACCACCCTGGTACATCCACCGCCTCGCCGCCCACCTGCAAGCCACCGGAGCGATCGTGCCCGGAACAGAATGGCGGTCAGCCCGCAGGTCGCCGGCACCCAACGCGAGCAGTTAGCGATGGGGAACGCTTGTGGCAGCCGGCCGCGCGGTGTGAGGCGTGTAAGCGCTGCGGACACCGCAACGACGGCCCGCAGCTACTTGAGCGTCGCCCCAGCTTCAAACTCGGCGGCCGGGGAGCGTATCCCGGGTGAGCTTATACGTGGAAAGGCGCCCGCAGCCGAGGCGATCACCGTGGTCGTGGGGCGAGTTGACCCGCTGATCAAGTACGGCTTGCGTCACGTCCTCGCGGTGCACGAGGGGTTTCGACTACTCGACACGAGCACAGACGGCGCGGGTGTCGAGCGACTCATCGCCCAGCAGGGGACACAGGTCGCGATTTTCGATGAGACCGTCGAACATCAGCTGCTCGCGCGCCTGAAAGTCCGACATCCAAGCGTCGGACTACTAGTCCTCACAGCCAGCCCTCCGGCCCTGATCGGAACCACGCTCGTAGCCCTCGGGGCGAGCTGCTTGGCGCGCGATGCAGCCGACACCGACATTCGTGCCGCCGTGCACCTTGCAGCAGAAGGCAAGCCGATCTTCCTGAGCGCCGCTCGCGACTCTTCCGCGCAGCAAGGCCCCACCGTAGCTGAGCTCCTCAGTCCCCGCGAGCTTGAAGTCTTCGATCTGATCAGTCAGGGGCGCTCTTACATTGAGGTCGGTCAAGAGTTGCGGATCGCGCCCGAAACCGTCAAATCTCACACTGTCAACATCTGTCGCAAGCTCGGCGTCAGGAACAAGCAGCAGTTGGGCCGCATGTCTCTCGACACAACGCTGCAGGCACCGGCCTAGTCAACAGTGTCTCGCGTCGCTCTGGTCAGTCACTCCCCTAAAGATCCCCGCTTTCCCCTTAAAGATCCCCGCTTTCGGGGATAGGCAACGCAAGGGAGAGTCCACTAGTGTCATCCCAAATTATTGACCGGTTCGGCCGTCCGGCCCGAGCCGCCTTGTTCTTGGGGGCAAATATGCGGATCAGGATCTACCGGCTCGTGTTGTGCTTGTCGTTTTGTGCAGGTCTGGGATGCTGGTCAGGCGATGCGCCGAGCGCCTTCGCGGCCGCGGGCGAAGTGGGACCATCCTCACCGACCGGCGGCTTCACGATGCCGACAGTGACCTCGAGTCCGCTGATGGCGCCTCTCGTCGTGCCCTCCGCGCTGCGCCTCGACGATGGCCAGCAGCTCGTCGCCGCGATGGGCGCCGCCAGGGAAAACCCGAGCGCCGTCGTCGCCCGCGAAGAATCCCAAGCCAAGTACGAGAACCTCGATCCCAGCCAGGCCGCCAAAGCCGTCGCCGACGCATTTCCCGCGATGTCCGTGCCTGCCGGTGGCCTGCCACAACTACCCAGCGGACAGCGGATCACCGGCTTCGCCAATCCAGACGTCGCACAGCTCACGTTCAGTGACGGCGGCCACGGTCTCGTCACGTCAAGCGTGCCGATCGCCCTGCGCAAGCCATCCGGAGCCTGGGACCCCGTAAACCTCAGCCTCCACGAAGCCAACGGAGCCTTCGAACCCACGAACCCAGCCGTAGCGACCAGCCTTCCCAAGCACCTCGCCGACGGAGCAACCCTTCCCACGACCGGAGTCACGATCACCCCCGTCGACGCGCAGGGCACACCTCTTCACGGAGCCGAAGGCGTCAGCGACGGCGCCGACGTGTTCTACGCCAACACAGAAACCGACGCCGACACGGTGTTCAAGCCGTCCCCGCTCGGACTCGACGCAACGACAATCCTTCGCGGAATCGACAGCCCAGAGCAACTGTACTTCCACGTCGACCTGCCCGCGGACGGGCAGTTCATTCAGACGCCGGCCAGCGCCGGCGGCGCGATTGAAGTCGTCCAAGGCGGCACACGGCTCGGCGTGCTGCGCCCACCAACCGCCACTGACGCCTCAGGAATGGCCGTGCCGGCAAGCATGTCAGTGAGCGGAGACACCGTCATCGTGACCGTCGATCATCGAACAGGAAGCTACGCCTACCCAATCGCGGTCGACCCCGAATTCAACACGACCACCGAAGCGGGCCTGGAATGGACCAGCAACCAGCTGAACTGGCACTTCTCACAGGCCGGCGGATACACGATCGAGGTCCCCAAAGAACCCGACATCTACATGATCCACACTGGGTCATACGGCGCAGGCGACTGGGGCCTCGCGCAAATGCAAACACAGGGCTACACCAAAATCTACGCGATCGAAACGCACGACGAATTCTCCCCGGCCGAAGGCACCTACTACAGCGGCGCCCTCTCCTTCCCCCCAGGCACCGGCGAATACAACCTGACCACCGCCAAAAACCCCTTCGTTCTGATCTGGGCCAGCGAAGCAGGGATCGAAGCCGTCCCGAACAACAATGCGGTCAGCTTCGAGATGACATCGCTCGAATCCGGCTCAGCCACCTTCGCAGGCGAGATCTGGGAACCAAAGGTCTACATCGCCGAGCAAAAGGGCCGCCACAGCGAGGCCAAAGTCGGTACCGCCGCCGAACTCGAATACACCAGCGAAGGCAAAAAAATTAAAACACCGAACGTCCTGACAGGCACCAACTGGCTCGGGCCGCACAGCGGCGCAATCGAACTCATCGCCACAGACGAAGGTCTCGGCGTAGAAGAACAAGCCGTCGAACTGTACGGGACCAGCGGCTGGGAACAGGAAGGCTACTCCACCACTTTCGGCCGCACCAGTTACCACTCCAGCGGCTGCATCGGCATCCAATGCACCCAAAAAGAGACCCAGGTACTCACCTACAACGCTCTAGAAAGCTACCCCCGCCAGTCATTGCCAAACGGCGAAGACAGAATACGGCCGGTCGCCCGGAGCGCCATGCCAGGATCCTCGTCCTCGGCCGAAGGCGGCGGCGCCCCGGAACACATCGTCAAAGTCGACAACCAGGCACCGACCAACATCGTCCTCAGTGGCCTTCCCAGCGTGGAGAAGAAAATAGAACGGGAAGGCAAAGTCATCGAATACCCCGTCTATCAACTCGGGGAAGTCGAGGGGCATCTCACCGTCGAAGCAACCGACGGCGAAAAAACCACGCCAAGCTCCGGCGTCCACTCGATCGGATTGGAGTTCAACGGCCACGCAATCGGAGCCGAAGGCGGGTCCTGCACGCCGGGGCCGTGCACCGCAAGCCACGAATGGGCCCTCAACGGTGCTGAACTCGGCGCCGGCAGCGACACGCTCACCGTGGTCGCCACCGACAACGCCGGAAACGTCAAGACCGAAACGTTCCACCTGAACGTCTATCACGCGACGCCCGTCGCCGAGGGGCCAGGGTCAGTCAACCCGGAGTCCGGCGACTACGCCCTGGAAACGACCGACGTGAACCTGAGCGGCGCGATGGAAGCACTCACCGTGTCGCGCCACTACGACTCGCGCAACCTCACCGAGGGCTCCGAAGGGCCGCTCGGCCCGCAATGGACGATCGGCCTGGGGAGCCTGGCGAAACTAGAAGTGCTCCCCGACGGCAGCGTCATGCTCATCGGGCGGGAAGGTCTGACCCATTTCGCGGAAAAGGAAGGCGGCGGATTCGAAGCGCCCGAAGGCGACACGAACCTCACGCTCACATACGAATCCTCCAAACACAGCTACGTCGTCAAGAACCCCGCACAGGGCACCGCAACAGAATTCACGCAGCCGGAAGGAGCAACCCTATTCCTGCCGACCGTCTCAAAGGGACCGGCGACAAGCGACACCCTGACGGACGAATACAAGAGCGTGCGACCCGAACCTAACAAGGTCATCATCGAGCCCAAGCTCGAGCTTGCGCCGCACCCGAACGTCGCCTGCGGACGGACCGAACTCGAAAAACTCGAAGCCAGCGCCAAGGGCTGCCGCGCCCTGGAATTCATCTATGACGAAGGCGAAACCACCGCGAAAGGCGAAGCCGAGTCACAGTGGGGCGCCTACAAGGACAACCTCAAAGAAGTCGCGGCCATCGCCTACAACCCGTCCACGAAAAAAATGACGCGCACCGCTGTCGCCGACTACGAATACGACGCGCACGGACGGCTGCGCGCCGAGTGGGATCCGCGACTCGGAAGCTCCCTTAAGACAACGTACGGATACGACGCAGAAGGCCACGTCACCGCCCTCACCCCCGGCGGCCAGTCGAGCTGGGCCTTCACGTACGGGACGAGCCCGGGCGACTCAAGCACAGGCCGCATCGTGAAGGTCACCCGCGCGGCCGCAGCGACGCCGCTGTGGAAAGGCGAACTGCCACGCCAGGAAGGCGAAGCAGCCTCGATATGGGGCACGCCGAAGGTCGGCGTAACGATGGCCGCCTACACCGGGTCCTGGGAACACGAACCAACCGTGTACGGCTTCCAGTGGGAGCATTGCACCTCGACCTGCACGCCCATCCCCGGCGCCATCAACGCCAACTACACAATCGCCGCAAGCGACGTGGGCGACACCATCAAGGCCGTCATCACGGCAACGAACGGCGGCGGGTCCGTGACCGCTACGACTGCGGCCAGCGGCGCGGTCACCACAGGTGCGAGCGAATACGCGCTGGCGACCGGCAGCGAACCCACATGGATCACCCCCGGACCTGACGGCGACCTTTGGTTCACAAATTACGAGTCCGGAAAGGTCGACAAGATGACGACCTCCGGCACAATTCAGGGCGAATACGGCGGAGGCGTACAGGTAGACGGGATCACGAGCGGACCCGAAGGCGACTTGTGGTACGCGCAGCACGCGTTCCACGCGATCGGCCAGATGACCACCAAAGGCGAAAACACGGCGCACCTGCTCCCGCTCAAACCCGACAAGCCGGTGTCCATCGTCGTCGGTCCCGACGAAAACCTGTGGTACACCCTGGAAAACGGAGCCATCGGCAAGATGAACGCCAAAGGCGAATCGCTAGCCGAATACGAACTCCCCACCGGCAGCAGCCCGGAGACAATCACCGTGGGACCCGACAAAAATCTCTGGTTCACCGACAACGGCACCAGCAAGATCGGCAAGATCACAACGGCCGGCACCATCACCGAATACGCGCTGCCCGCAGGCAGCCAGCCATATGGAATCGCCTCCGGCCCCGACGGGAATCTGTGGTTCACCGACTACGGAACAAGCCGTGTCGGGAAGATCACGACGTCCGGGACCATCACCGAATACGAACTGCCAGCCGAAAGCAAACCGCGCGGGATCGCAGCAGTCAGCGGAGCAAATCTCTGGTTCGCTGAGTACGGCACAAGCAAGGTCGGCACCATCACCACATCCGCCCAGCTCTCCGAATACCTCCTTCCGGCCGGCTCCGAGCCTTCCGGCATCACCGCCGGCCCAGAAAAAAACGTCTGGTTCACCGAGATCGGTACAAATAAGATCGGAGAGCTCGGCGGCACGATGACGGGTGGGGTCACTCAGCCCGCGCAGCCCGGATCAACGATCGAGTACAACGTGCCATTCGAAGGCGCTGCTGCGCCGAACCAACTCGGCCTGAACCCGGAAACCCACAAACCGGAACCGGAAAAATGGGGGCAGACCGACGACCCGGTCAACGCCGCCGCCATCTTCCCCGCCGACGAGCCGATGAAGTGGCCCGCCACCGACTACCGGCGCGCGACGATCACCTACATGGACACCCAGGCTCGCACCGTCAACACCGCGAACCCTGAGAAAGGCATCGCCACCACCGAATACAACGAAACCAACGAGGTCAAGCGAACCCTCACAGCCGACAACCGCGCCAAGGCGCTCGAAGAAGCCAAACCCGGCGAAGCTGCCGAACTCCTAGACACCAAAGACGCCTACAACAGCGCCGGGCAACTCACCGACACCTGGGGGCCACAGCACACCGTCAAGCTCGCTGCCGGGAAAGAAAAAGCCGGTGAAGAAGTGAAAGCCCGCAACCACATGCGCTACTTCTACGATGAAGGCGCACCGGAAGGCGAAACGTACGACCTCGTCACCAAGACAATCGACTCAGCCGAACTGGCCAGTAAAGAAGAATACGACTCCCGAACAACCCTCACCTCCTACCACGGACAGGGCTGGAAACTCCGCAAACCCACGTCCGTTACCGTGGACCCTGGCGGACTGCACCTCACGACCACCACAAAGTACGAAGAAGGCACGGGCAACGTCGTCGAAGTCAAGATGCCCGGGAGCGGGCAAGCCACGACTGTCGCGCCGGTCTACGGCTCGAAGTTCGGCACCTACGGCACTGGCAACGGCCAGCTGAAGGAACCACAGGGGCTCGCGCTCGACAGCAAAGGCGACACCTTCGTCGCCGACGAAGACAACAACCGAGTCGAGGAGTTCAACGAAAAAGGCGAATTCGCCAAAGTCATCGGCTCCGTCGGCACCGGCAACGGACATCTCAAAAGCCCGAAGGGCGTCGCGGTCGACTCCAAAGGCAACATCTGGGTCGCCGACACCGAAAACAACCGGGTGGAGGAGTTCAACGAAAAAGGCGAATACGCCAAAGTAATTGGCACCGCCGGCACAGGTGTGCTGCAGTTCAAAGAACCGAAGGGGATCGCGGTCGACTCCCACAACAACGTGTGGATCGCCGACACGATGAACAACCGCGTCGTCGAGCTCAGCGAAACCGGCGCGTTCGTCAAAGCGATCGGCTTCGGCGTGCTCGACGGCGAAAACAAACCCGAGACGTGCACCACAACCTGCCGCGCCGGGCTTTCCGGCACCGGGACGGGCGAGCTCACCGAACCCCGCGCGCTCGCCGTCGCCTCGACCGGGGCGATCTGGGTCGCGGACACCGGCAACAACCGCCTCGAGGTCTACAAGACCACCGGCGAACCCGAACGGACCGTCGCCAGTGCCGGCTCCGGCGTTGGCCAGCTCACGTCACCCCGAGGCATCGCCATCGACACGCTCGGCAATGCGTGGGTGTCGGACACCGAAGACAACCGAATCGAGGAGTTCAGCGAAACCGGCGAATACGTCCTGCAGTTCGGCACGAAAGGAACCGGCAACGGCCAACTCCTCGGGCCGCGCGGCATCGCCGCCGACGCGCACGGGGACCTCTACGTCAGCGACCTTGGCAACAGCCGCGTCGAGAAGTTCGTCCCCGCGGCCGCCGCCGAACCGGTGGCACCGGCGTACGCTCAGCAGTTCGGAACCAACGGCTCCGGAAGCGGCCAGCTGAAAGGACCGCGCGAGATCGCACTTGACAGCAAAGACGAAAGCTTCATCGCTGACGAAGAAAACAACCGTATCGACGTCTTCAACGAAAAGGGCGAATACCTCAAAGCCATCGGCAGCCTCGGAAGCGGCAACGGACAACTCAAAGCACCCAAGGGCGTGCGCGTCGACGCCAGCGGCAACGTGTGGGTCGCCGACACCGGCAACAACCGCGTCGAGCAGTTCAACGAAAAAGGCGAATTCGGCAAAGTCATCGGGTCTGCCGGCACCGGAGCCGACCAGTTCAAAGAACCCAAGGGCGTCGCCGTAGACGCGCACAACAACATCTGGATCGTAGACGCCGCCAACAACCGGCTTGAGGAGCTCAACGAAAAAGGCGAATTCGTCAAGGTCCTCGGCTTCGGCGTCGCCAACGGCGAAAGCAAAGTCCAAACCTGCACGAGCAGCTGCCGCGCCGGCCTCTCAGGAGCCGAAGCAGGAGAGCTCAAAGAACCACGCGGCGTCGCGATCGCACTAAACGGCGCGATCTGGGTAGCCGACACCGGAAACAGCCGAGTCGAGGTCTACAAGGAAAACGGCGAATTCGAAAAAACCGTCGGATCAGCCGGAAGCGGTAACGGACAACTCAACCAGCCGAAAGGCATCGCACTCGACAGCCGGGGCATGGCCTGGGTCACCGACAGCGAAAACAACCGCGTTCAGGAGTTCAACGGCAAAGGCGAATACGTGCTTCAGTTCGGCTCCTCAGGCACAGGCAACGGCCAATTCGGCAGCCCCTGGGGCATCGCCGTCGACAGCGCCGGCAACGTCTTCGTCAGCGACAACCTGAACTCAAGGGTCGAGAAGTTCGTCCCCGGCACCGGGCCAGGCAACCCCGAAGCGCACGACACCAAGACGGTGTACTACACGGCCAAAAACGAAGCCGAACTGTCGAATTGCCGCGAACACGCCGAATGGGTCGGACTGCCGTGCGAGACCACCCCCGTAGCCCAACCCGAAAGCGGCTACCCCGCACTTCCCACCACCGAAATCAAATACAACATGTGGGACCAGGTCGAAACCGTCAGCGAAACGGTGGGCACCACCACGCGAACCCGCAAAACCACGTTCGACGCCGCTGGGCGACCCACCGAAACGGTCGAGAGCTCCCCGATCGACACCGAACTACCCAAGTTTGGCGTCACCTACAGCAGCCAAACTGGACAGATCGAAACCCAAACCAGCACCGAAGGCGGCACGACCAAGACCGTCACGCTGCACCACAACGCTGACGGAGAGCTGACCTCGTACACCGACGCCGAAGGCGTAACGACGACCTACGAATACGAAAACGGTTTGGACGCTCGCCTCAAGAAACAAAGCTACAAAATCGGCGAAACCACCTTCACGCAGACGTACGGGTACAGCACCACCAGCGGGACCCCCAGCGAACTCGTCGACTCGGCAGCCGGGACCTTCACTGCGACGCAGGACGCCGAAGGCAACATGGCCAGCGAGAGCTACCCGAACGGCATGACCGCCTACTACGCCCACAACGCCGCGGGAGAAAACACCGGCATCGAATACAAAAAGCTCACGCACTGCACAGAAAACTGCGTGTGGTTCAGCGATCAAATCGTTCCGTCGGTGCACGGCGAAACAATCAAGCGGGTGAGCTCGCTTTCCGAAGAGCCGCTTGAGACCTACGACGCTGACGGCCGGCTCACGTCCGTTCAGGAAATCCCCAGCGGCGAAGGATGCACGACGCGGCTCTACGCGTACGACAACGAAGGCGACCGCACCAGCCTCACCACGCGACCGCCCGGTACCGGCGGCGCCTGCGCAACCGAAGGCGGCACAGTGGAACGCCACACCTACGACACCGGCAACCGGCTTGCAGACAGCGGCGTGACCTACGAAACCTTCGGCAACACCACCCGCCTTCCGGCGCCGGACGCAGGCGAACACGAACTCGTGACCAGCTACTACGCGGACGGACAGGTCGCTAAGCAGACTCAGGGCGAAGAGAGCCTCGAATACAAGCTCGACCCAGAAGGCCGCCCGAGGGTCACGAACGGAACGGGCAAAGCCCCTGCGACCGTCACGAGCCACTATGCAGAACCGGGTAGCACATTGGCGTGGAGCGCCGAATCGACGGAAAAATGGACGCGCAACATCCCCGGCATCGGTGGCACGCTGGCTGCCGTTGAGACGCCGGCCGGTACGGTCTTGCAGCTGCACGACCTACAAGGCGACATCGTTGCCACAGCCGGCCTCAGCGAAACAGAAACAAAACTCCTCGCTAAGTTCAACAGCACCGAGTTCGGCGTCCCGCCAACGAAATCGGCTCCGCCGCCGTACGCATGGCTCGGAGCCGAGGGCGTCGCCAGCGAACTCTCGTCCGGCGCAGTCACTCAAGACGGAGTGACCTACGTGCCGCAGACCGGCCGGGCGCTCGAGACGGAACCGGTGGTCATCCCCGTGCCCGTCAATGAAGGCGTGGCCTACGTCAGCAGGCTCGCCCCGTGGGTCGTGCAGGCGGGCATCGAAGTAGCGGATCGCCAGGTAGCGGTCTTCGAAGAACAAAAGCGCTTGGAGGAAACCAGCGCCCCCGTGTCGGAAGGCACTCCGCTGCTCGGCGGCTCGGAACGAGCGATGACGGGATGCTCGGGCATGCGGGCCTGCGCCGCAAGCACGACCGAGTGCCAGCTCCACTGGCTGTTCGGCGAGGAACCCGACGTACCCGGCATCCTGCAGCTTTCCGGCAACATGCAGTGCAACAGCACGATGGGCTCAATCGAGTTCCAAGAGTGCGAGCTTGAACACAAGGGAAGCCACTACGCGCATCTCAAGTGCACGAAAAAAGGATGGACGGCTTACAAAACGAGCGAAGCGGGCGCCTACATCTCCGAAAAGTGCGAGGAGGGCCGGGAATACAAAGCATGGGTTTGGGCAGACGCCAAATCCGGCGACTTCTGGTCCGAGGGCACCGTCAACTCAGGAGAGTGGACCTGCGAAGGCTTCTTCGGGGAAGAGACCTACGAAGCGGTAGAAACACTGCTGGGTTAGGTGCGATAAAGTACCGATGATGCGGGGCGAGCGCACTGGCAACAAGTCGCGGACAAGGCGGGCGGTGCAGGCGGGCCAGCGCCGCCTGGGCAAAGCCTTTCTCGGCACCGCAATCGGCTTGTGCGTGCTTGTCATCGCCGGCAGCCTTTACGGGGCCGAGTGGGGCAGCGATCCGCGGGCGGCACCCCTGGCAACAAATCAGGTGCAGGTCGTCAGCGACGAACAGGTGGTGCTGCTACCCCAACTCGGCGGCGGCGAAGGCGGCTGGTGCCTGACGACACTGCACAGTGTTGGTTGTCCAAGCGCGCACGCGCGCGTCCTGAACGGGCCGATTATCATCGAAGATTGGAGCGGAAGCAGCCCTCCGCCGAGCAACCAGGCCGTCGTTCTCACGACATCTGCCGTCGCCACGATTGCGCTCGGCACCAGAGCCGCGGTTGCGACACGAGCCGAGCCTACGCTGCCCGCCGGCCTGCGGGCTGCGGTCATTGAACTCCGCGGCGCATCGCGACGCAGCCGCCTGGGCATCGCCGAACCACCTCCACCGCCCCACGTCCCGTTTGTGCCACACAACGCTCAAGGAAGCATCATGGCCACCACGAACACCCCGGGACCGCCGCTTGGATTTGAACTGCCGCGCCGCAGCTGGGGGCCAGCCGCGGTCGAGCCCAGGGGCATATGTCAGCTCAGCGCAAGCGGTGCCACGGGGCTCGCGTTCCAAGGAGGCGAAGTGATGACAGCGCTCAGCCCGCGCCCCGACGTACGGGGCCGCGAATTCGTCGATTGCATTCGTACGAGCTACATCCTCGACCGCTGGCCGATCGAAGCGAACATACTGCTCGACGCTGCGCACCCCGGGGCCAGCCCGGGTCCCCTACTCGCGACGCGCCCCCTGCCCGGGCACGCTGGCGTCGTCCAGGGACCCGGCGTCGAAGGCGACACGCTCGCACGGCGGATCCCCGGCGCCTGGCTCGTGGTCGGCCAAGGCGCGGACGACCAACAACGCCTCGAACTTCTCGAACACCTACGAACGACAATCCGCACTGGAGCCAACCGCCCGCGCTGAGCAACGCCAACACGCCGAGGATCTGCTTGCAACCACGTCACGGGCGGCGGGACGATCAAACCCGGCGCGGCGTGTGACCTGTTCCTCGTTGCAAGAGAGCCGGTAGCGTCGCGGGTTGCGGCGAGACAGCCCAGTTGGTAATGCATACGACTGAAAATCGTAGTGTTGCTCCGGTTCGATTCCGAACTCTCGCCATTCACCACACGAGCGCGATCGCAGTCGAAGATCTGACGAGGGCGACGCCTACCGTATAGATTGGCCGGGTGGGCATCTCCCCGAACCCGCGTCTCGCCGCGACGACGCGTCGCCACGCAAGGCCATTGGCCGTGAGCTGGTGGTGCTGCCTGTGGCGAAGGCCGAGGGGCTCGTGGAGCCCCGGTAGCGGATGCCTTCCACGCTGAGATCGCCGGTCGTAGCGAGTGTCCTGGGACGGCTCCGTGCCCAGGCCGACAGCGGGGATTCGCTAGTCGCGGAGCACGTCCGTGCACGCGAGGCGGAAATCGGCCGACGGCTCACGCAGGATCAGCGATATGAGCTTTACGGGGAGGCGCCGCTGTCGATCGCCCCCGAGGTCGGGCAGCTGCTCTACCTGCTCGCGCTGAGCACGAGGCACAGTCTGATCGTCGAGTTCGGTAGCTCGCTCGGGGTCTCCACTATCTATCTCGCCGCCGCAATCCGCGACTGTGGCGGCGGCACACTCATCACAACCGAGTGCCACACGCGGAAGGCCGAGCTGGCATTGCAGAACCTCGCCGACGCCGGCCTAGCCGATCTCGTCGAGCTGCGCTCCGGCGATGCGCTTCAAACGCTCGCGAACATCGCCGAGCCGATCGACCTTGTGTTCCTCGATGGTCGCAACGACCTCTACCTGCCGATCCTCCACCTCCTCGAGCCGCGTCTGTCGCCCTCTGGCTTGGTAGTCGCCGACCTCAGCGCCAACGATCCAGACCTTCTCCCGTACCTGGAGTACGTCCGCGACCCGGCCCACGCCTACTTCTCCATTACCGTCCCACTCGATGATGGCGTCGAGCTTTCAACGCGCGAACGGGACAGACGGCCCTGATCGGCCGCCTGCTGTTCTTCGCTGACTCCGTCATCGCCGGGGTCGGCGATCCGAGCGGCAAGAGGCTGATCGGCGGTCGTGACCGCATCCCTCGGGCTCCCCTTGACCGCGTACAGCCTGGGCGTAAGACGGGAAACCTCGGAGCAGTCGCGGCACGCTGGCGCAGCGAGGCGCTAGTGGAGCTGTCCGGAAGTGATGCGGCTCATGCGGCGAGGGCGAGGGGCTGGGGTGCGTGATGGGTGATCTTCTCGATCACGGCATCGAGCCCGGCTCGGGTGAAGGTCCATTGGAAGGGTTGGGCGAGGGTGCGATAGTGCTGGCCGAAGTCCATCAGGTGTCGCGCCAGCTCGGGGAGAGTGGCGAAGTCGTTGGGCGTCAGGGCCTTGCGCTGCACGATCGAGAAGAAGATCTCGATCTGGTTCAGCCACGAGGCGTGGACGGGGAGGTGGATCAGCTTGGCGTTCGGGTAGGCGTCGCTCATCCGCTTGACCGAGGTCTTGCCGGCGTGGCTGGAGCCGTTGTCCACGATCCAATAGACGGTGCGAGCCGACCGGTAGGGCTCGACCTTCATCACCTGGTCCACCAGTCGTCCGAATGGGACGATCCCGGTCGTCTGCTCGATGCGGTCAAACAGGTTGGCGTGATGCACGTCCCAAGCGGCCAGGTAGGCGAGCGTTCCACCGCGTAGGTACTCGAACTCGAGGAGCCCCGGTCGCCCTGGCCCAGGCGCGATCGTCTCGTGGGGGCGGCCGAGTGCTTGCAGCTGGGTCTTCTCATCGGCACAGATGACGTACTCGTCTGGGCGCAGCCGCTTGCCGTCGAACACGCGGGCATAGAGGTCCAGCGCGCGGGCAGCCTTCTCGGCGAAATCAGGGTCGCGCGGAAAGATCCAGGAACGCGTCTGCCACGGCTTGATCGCGTCCTCGTGCAGCCACCGCCAGATCGTCGAGGCCGACGCCTCAGTCACGCCGCGCTCGATCACCAGACGGTGCAGCTCAACCCGGGAGAAGCGCGAAAGCGGCAGCCCGTGAGTGCGCGGCAGCTCGCACGCGACCGCCTTGACCTCGGCGACCTGCTCCGGGGGGAAAACGACGCGGTCGACCCGACCGCGCTTGATCCTCAAGCCCATCCAGCCGCTCAGCGCAAAACCGGGATCTTCGCCGAGCAACGCTATCGGACGAGCAATCCAGCCGGGCAGCGACGGCGCGGGCGGGGTTGTCAGTTCGCGTAGTGAGCGTCACCACGCCACGTAAACCCTCAAGTAGCCGTCAGCGACATGGGGCGCGCAGACGGGCGCGCAGTAGCGATATTTGGCTCACTAGAGCGGATTCTTAAGGGTCTCGAAAACCGTTGTGCGCCTGATTGGCGTACCGAGAGTTCGAATCTCTCCCCCTCCGTTTCGGCTTGATTCGCCAGATCCTCTCTTGGTTGCAGGGGATCTGGCCGCTGCGAGCTGGAGTCAGATGTTGGTGCTAGCTGATGATCTGCTCAAGGCGCGGCAGTACGACCGCCTCGGCTCGCGCCTGGCTCGCAAAGTCGGCTTGGAGAGCTCCAGAGATCCCTTCGCGGAAGCGCGGATGCACCCGCAGGCGGCTGAGTTCGCTAGCGAGGTAGGCGCGCAAATCCGGCTCGGATTGCTGGGCTTCGGCCACGAGCTCTTGGCGACCGTCAATCAAAGAGATCATGTCGCCGAAGTCGCGGCTGCCCAGGAAGTCCTCGTGGCCACGGCCGTTGAACGCCTCAATCTTCGTCGCCAACAGGTAGTCAGGCCTCGTCGCGAGGATCGTCGCGCCAGACGGCAGCGCACGCTCGACAGCGTGCGGGATCGAGGCTCCCTGCCAGCGGTTCTCGAACCCAAGGATCGCCGCGTCTGCCGGCATGGCGTCCAGGATCAGATCGTCGTCTCGGTGACGCCAGCGGCAGATGATGCCGTCCTCCTGGTCCTCCTGGTCCTCCTTGAATCGTAGCGAGCGCAACCGTTCCTCGAAAGCGTGAAATGCAGCGCGCGAGGTGACCTCGACTACGACATCGACATCCTTGGTCGGCCGCGGAGCTGGCGCTGCGGGGTCGGTGATCCAGAGCACGATGCTCGCGCCGCCGAGGAACACGACATCGCCGAGCACAGGCTCCAGCGCCTGGGCGGCGCGCTCGAGAAGCTCAATACTCATGCCGCAGCCGCAGAGCCCAGACGCGCACGCAACAGCTCTTCAGCGATGCCGCGCACGCGCGCATCGCCGACCCGGACCCCGTCCGTCAGCGTCAGGAGTTCGGTAAGCGCTGGATCACGCCGCGAGATTTCCGGCGCAGCGCTGTAAAGCGGCTCAAGCGCGATCCCACGCACACTCCCCATCGGGTCCGGCCAGACCGGCGGCAACTCGCCAGAATCGGCCAACTTATCGCGCAACGGTGGTGCCGCCCACGCCGTCGGAACCCCCCGGGTCTCACCGCCCCGAACCGGGGGAAACATGTACTTCACCGCGTGGACCAAGAGCTCCTCGGCACGGCCCACATTCACGCAGCGGCGCCCGTCCTCGAGCAGCCTTGCCTGCTCCAGACGCACGAGCGAGCGCTGGATCACGCTACGTGGAACCGCGATCTCAGCCTCAAGCGAGCGAACGGTCCAGGCAGGCGAACCAGCCGTCAGCCGGAGCAAAACAACGATGTCCTCACCCTTGAGCATGGACATATCCTACTAACTACGTCCCTAGTCCCGGGACTTGGGACATATCTTGCGCCGGCTCTTTGGTCAGACATCACACATCCCTGTAACTTGCTGTTGATTGTGGGACCGCAGTGGTCGATCCGGACCCCCCAAGTAGCAGACGTTGGACAGATGACGACTGTGGAGAGGGCGAGTAGATCGTCTGCCTGGACGATCACCGCGAAGCGGCGACCTTGCCCGGCATCTTGATCCGAGGGACATCACCACGGACCACGCAGCGTCTCCATCAGGCAGGTGACATCGCGGGCTTCGCGCGCGTAATCCTCGCCCTGCATGAGGCGTCGCGCCTCAGCTGCGAGTCCGCCGCGTCGGCGCTCACGCTCCGCTGTCTCGGTGAGGTCAGGCGACGATTGCGCCGACCGCATCTAGCGAGTTGCTGCGAGCCGATGCGCCAATGACGTCCTGGATGGATGAAGCGCCAGCGTCCCGAAGATGGCGCGCGAGCGCACGGTTGACATGGGCAGGCCACGCAGGCCCTCCATATATGAAGCCTGTATACGCTTGCAGGAGCGTCGCGCCGGCGAGAATGCGCTCCCATGCGTCGTCCGGGCTCGAGATTCCGCCGACAGATATGAGTGTCAACCTATCTCCGACCCGCGCGTAAAGCCGCCGTAGGATCTCCAATGACCGCGCCTTGAGCGGAGGTCCTGATATCCCGCCTCCAGTGACGCCCGCGACTGACGATGGGGCGCTGAGGTCGTCTCGACGTTCGGTTGTGTTCACCGCCACTATGCCGTCGAGCGAGAGCTCGACTGCGAGGTCGGCCATTGCATCGACTTGTACGTCTGATACGTCAGGTCCGATCTTGAGCAGGACCGGCAAGCTCGCCGCGCCGACAAGTGAAAGCTCCGTCTTGACCGCCTCGACCAGAGGGCGAAGCATCTCGATCGACTGCAAGTCCGTCAGGCCAGGGGTGTTTGGCGAGCTGACGTTGACCACGAGGTAGTCGCACTCCCGGGCTGTCTCCCGCACGGTCGCCCGATAGTCCGCTATGGCGTCCTCGTTTGGCGTCCCCATGCTCTTGCCGACATTCACGCCGACGATCACGCGACCCGAACGCCGACGTAGCCGTGCAGCGATCTCCTGCGCGCCGGGATTGGGGAATCCCATCTTGTTGAGCAGCGCCTTGTCGTTTGGAATGCGGAAGACGCGCGGTAGGGGATTGCCCGCCTGGGGACGAGCAGTGACGGTGCCCACCTCGACGAATCCAAATCCCAGGAGCCCCAGACCTTCAAACCACGAAGCGTCCTTGTCCACGCCGGCGGCAACTCCGAGGGGGCTGGGAAAGCTGAGCCCCAGGGCATTTACCACCAGTGCTGGATCACCAGGACCCAGCCGCCACCTGATGAGCGCTGCGACGCCCGGCACGCGCGTAGTCGTGCGGAGAACGCTCGATGCGATTCGATGGGCTACTTCGACGTCTATGCGCTGAAGGAATAGCCTGAAGACGAGGCGATACATCAGGGGCTACCGACGGGACCGGACTTGACGAGGCGGATCGCAAGAGCGCACGACGACTCCAGCATGGCCCATCCATCGCCATGAAGACGGTCCTGCGTGGGGTTTCGCACCCTGAGTTCGATGGCTCGAGATGCCATAAGCCTAACGGCGGGGGCGGGTCGTGACGCGCGCGGTAAGTCGGATCGAGGGTGTGGCGTTCGCCGCGCTCGCCCTCGAATTAGAGCCGCTCGCTTACTCCGCGACAGACACATGTCCGAGACAGAAACATATTCTTCAAACTTGATGGAAATGATGAAATCCTCCCCGTCGAACGAATGGTGGGATACGGGAGCCGTCGGGCACGCCAGCCGATCGAGATTCGCAAGGCCGAGCGCGAGCTGTTCTTCTGGACGGCCCGCCAGGCGCTGAAGCTCGTGATCCTCGCCGCGTTCACGGCGTACGTGGTGGCGTCGCTCGTGGAGGGGCGCCTGCCGGGCTCGGAACTGCTTCTGCGCTACGTGTAGGGGCGCCGCGCCGCGCCCCGTCCTAGACTGCAATCCGTGCAAGACATGCGCTTCTCGCTGGCACGAAGCCTGCGCGGCGCGGCGCTCGCGTGCCTGCGCCCGTTCGGCTACCTGGCGTTCGTGATCGCCCTGTGGGCGCTGTCCGCGGCGGCGAGGCTGCTGGGCGAGGATCACGAGCTGGGGTTCTTCGCGCAGCGGCTGAACCGGATGATCTGGCGCTATCCGGACGTGACGCGCCGCGGCGTGCAGATGGCGTGGCTGGTGTGGGTGGTGCTGTTGGTGATCGCCGTCAGCCCGTACGACCCGCTGGCTACCGCGTGGGACGAGGTTGCGCTCGTGGCGCTGGCTGCGGGTGTGCTCTGGCACCAGCGGCTCGGGCGCCGAGCCGGGCGTTGAGGTTCTCGAGCGCCTGCTCCAAGCCGACCTCGGCGGGGTCGAGCGCGCGCATGGCGGTCGCGAGCCTGTATTCGGCGAAGTAGTCGGGCTCGGTGTCGCACGCCTGCGCGATCAGCTCCATGGCGCGCATCGACGGCTTGTCGTGTCCGTTGGCCAGCATGTTGATGTGCGCATGAGTCATGCCTTTGCCGTCGAGGCCACGCGTGAGTTCGGCGAGCGCGCGGTAGCTGAGCCCGCGCTCGGCCATGAGCGCGCGCAGCGCGTCTCCGAATGGCTTGTCGCTGAAGCGCTCCATGAGGTCGAATTGCGACGATAGCCGCTCTTGCAACGCCAGATCACGACAACCCTCATTCCGCTGACGGAGCTCGAGCAGCGGGACATTGGCCGCTGGCGCGAGCTGGCCGGGGCCGCGCTCGAGCCGAACCCGTTCTTCGAGCCGCAGTACCTGCTTGCGCTCGCACGCGGCCTGGGCGAGCTGGAGCGCGTGGCGCTGGCGGTGGTGGACGACGGCGAGTCGTGGCTGGCGTGCATGCCCGTGCACCGCGCCGATCGCTGGCATCGGATCCCGGTGCGCTCCACGGCGATGTGGCGCGGGCACGCGATCGTGGCGGCGCTCGTGGGCACGCCGCTGATCTCGGGCACGCGCGCTCGCGATGCGACGCTCGCGCTCGTCAGCGGCGTCGTGCGCCAGCCCGGATCGTTCTTCGCGGCCTTCGAATGGCTCGTGGAGGGCGGCCCCGTGTTCGAGGCGTTTCGCGCGACCCTGGCCGAAGCGGGGCTGCGCTCGATGCTGTTCGAGCGCTACGAGCGCGCCTTCCTGACCCGGCGGGCCGGCGGCGGCTACCTGGAGCGGGCGATGAGCTCGAAGCATCGCCGCAACCTGCGCTCGCAGTGGCAGCGGCTGGGCGAGGAGCTGGGAGAGGAGCTCACGGTGGTCGAGCGCGCGGGCGAGCAGGCGGCGGTGGAGCAGCTGATGGAGCTCGAGCGGCGCAGCCACCTCGCCGAGCGCGGGACTGTGCTCGCGAGCGATCCCGGGCACGCGCGCTTCTTCCGCGAGATGTGCGCAGCGTTCACGCAGGAGGGCCGCCTGCAGATGCTGGCGCTGCAGGCCGGCGATCGCACGCTGGCGATGAAGTGCAACATCCTGTCCGGCGCCGGCGTCTTCTACTACAAGATGGCCTACGACGAGGACTACGCGAGGTTCTCGCCGGGGATCCAGCTCGAGGCGCGGACGCTCGAGCTGTTCGAGCAGCGCGCGGAGTCCGCCTGGATCGACTCGTGCGCGTCGCCGAACAACGCGACGATGAACAAACTGCTGCGCGAGCGCCGCTCGCTGGTGACGCTGACGGTGCTCGACCCCTCGCTGCGCACGATCGCGCTGGCGCCCGTGATGCGCGGCACCCGCTACATGCGCAATCGCGTGCTCGAGCGCAGCCTCGGGCCATCGGCGTCGGCGCCCGCCCCACCCGCCGCCTGAGCGACAGCGTCCGGCTACGATCCCGCGGTGAGCGATCGACGCCGGGGGACAACGCTGTGAGCAGGGTGGTGCGTCGGGTCCACGCGAGGAGGCTCGCGTTGCTCGTCCCCGGATCTCTCGTACCTGCGCTGCTCGCCTGCGCGATGGCGGTGGCCGCCACCGCGGCGCCCGCGCCCCCGTCGAGCACGGCGGGCTACCGCGTGCAGAGCGTGTGCGGCGCGCCCCGTCCCGGCATGGCGGCGTGCAGGAGCCTGAAGCTGGTGCCCGCGTCGCTGACGCCGGCGGAGCTCCAGCGGAGCGCGACGCGGCAGAGCGCGGAAGCGAACGGCGTGGCGCGGTCGAAGGTGGAAGTGACGTCTCCGATTTCGGGCTACCTGACGCCGGAACTGCTGCACGCGGCGTATGCGCTGCCGGACGAAACGGCGGCGTCTCAGGCGCAGACGATCGCGGTGGTGGACGCGTTCGACGACCCGAGCGCGGAAGCTGATCTGGGCGTGTACGACGCGCAGTTCGGCCTGCCGGCGTGCACGAGCGCGAACGGCTGCTTTGGCAAGGTGAACGAGGAAGGGCTGGCGAGCCCGCTGCCGCGCAAGAACGGCGGCTGGGCGTCGGAGGAGTCGATCGACGTGCAGATGGCACACGCGATCTGCGAGAGCTGTCGCGTGCTGCTGGTGGAGGCGTCGAGCGAACGCTTCTCGGACCTGGCGGCGGGCGTGGAAACGGCGGTGAAGGCGGGCGCGGGCGAGATCAGCAACTCCTACGGCGCCGCCGAGCGGGCGCCCGACATGAGCGTGGCGGGCTCCTACGACCACCCGGGCGTGGCGATCACGGTCAGCTCGGGCGACTGCGGCTACCTGAACGAGGCGTGCGCGGGCGAAGCGCCGGGGGCGGAATTCCCGGCGGACTCCCCCGACGTGGTGGCGGTGGGCGGCACCTCGCTGAGCGACAGGCATGGTGTGTGGACGAGCAAGGTGTGGCGCGAAGGCGGCAGCGGCTGCAGCGTGCTGTTCGCGGCGGCGCTGTGGCAGAGCGCGGCGGCCGACTTCGCGGCCACGGGCTGCGGCGGTGGCCGCGCGATCGCGGACGTGTCGGCGGTGGGCAACCCGAACACGGGCGTGGACGTGTACGACAGCACGCCGGAAGGCGGCGGCGAGCCGACGGGCTGGACGGTGTTCGGCGGCACGTCGGTGTCGTCGCCGATCGTGGCGGCGGAGTTCGCGCTGGCGGGCGGCGCGCGCGGCGTGGCGTACCCGGCGGCGACGCTGTACGCGCACGTGGGCGAAGACGAAGCGCTGTACGACGTGGTGCGCGGCAGGAACGGCTCGTGCAAGCGCGCGACGATCTGCCGCGCGGCGCCCGGCTACGACGGCCCTTCGGGCGTGGGCAGCCCGGTCGGCCTCGCCGCGTTCACGCCGCCCGGTCCGTAGCCTTCGCCACTGTGACAACAAGAGACGCAGTCATATGCCAGCCGCTGCGAACGCCCGTGGGGCGCTTCGGGGGAGTGCTGCGCGACGTGGGCGCGGCGAGCCTGGCGGCTACGGTGATCCGCGAGCTGGTGGCGCGCACGGGCCTGCGCGGCGAGCACGTGGACGACGTGATCATGGGCCAGTGCTACGCGAGCGGCGAGGCGCCGGCGCTGGGTCGCGTGGCGGCGCTGGACGCGGGCCTTCCGGTGGAGGTGCCGGGCCTGCAGATCGATCGCCGCTGCGGCTCGGGTCTGCAGGCGGTGCTGTACGCGTGCATGCAGGTTCAGACGGGCGCGGCGGAGCTGGTGCTGGCGGGCGGCGCGGACAGCATGAGCCAGGCGGAGTTCTACTCGACGCGTCCGCGCTGGGGCGTGAAGAGCGGCGCGATCAGGCTGGAGGACCGCCTGGAGCGCGCGCGCGTGAGCGCGGGCGGCGTCAACCACCCGGTGCCGGGGGGGATGCTGGAGACGGCGGAGAACGTGCGCCGCGAGTACGGCATCGCGCGCGAGGCGCAGGACGAGCTGGCGCTGCGCTCGCACGAGCGCGCGGTGGCGGCGCAGCAGAGCGGCGCGTTCGCCGAGGAGATCGTGCCGGTGGCGGTCCCGCGCAAGGGCGGCGAGGAGCTGGTGGCGGTGGACGAGCACCCGCGCGCTGACACGACGCTGGAGGCGCTGGCGCGGCTGCGCGCGATCATGGGCGCGAGCGACCCGCAGGCGACGGTGACGGCGGGCAACTCGAGCGGCCAGAACGACGGCGCGGCGGTGTGCGTGGTGACGCACCCGGAGCGCGCGGCGGAGCTGGGCCTGGAGCCGATGGCGCGGCTGGTGTCGTGGGCGGTGGCGGGCGTGGCGCCGGAGACGATGGGCATCGGCCCGATCCCGGCGACGGCGCTGGCGCTGGAGCGCGCAGGCATGACGCTGGAGCAGATGGACCTGATCGAGCTCAACGAGGCGTTCGCGTCACAGGTGCTGGCGGTGCTTGGCGAGTGGCGCCTGCACGACGGCCTGGAGCGCGTCAACGTGAACGGGTCGGGCATCTCCCTCGGTCACCCCGTTGGAGCGACCGGCGCGCGAATTCTGGCCACGCTGCTGCACGAGCTGCGCAGGCGCGGCGCGCGGATGGGGCTGGAGACGATGTGCATCGGCGGCGGCCAGGGCCTGGCAGCGATCTTCGAGCGCGTGGACGCATAGCGGCAGGCTAGGAGGCGGCGCCGACGCCGACGCCGACGTGGTCGTAGGAGCGCTCGGCGCGCATGGCGCTGTGCTCGGGGCAGTAGACGCCGCGCACGCGGCCGTCGCGCAGACCGTATCCGAGCCATTCGCCGCCGCGCCACAGGAAGCGGAAGAACTGGTCTTCGTGAGCGGGCGCGCGATCGAGCTCGCGTGCCCACGCGGCGTGGACGACGTGCGCGGGCACGGTGGAGCGGCAGGAGCAGCCGTCGGCGAGGTACCCGGAGGACACGCAGCGGAGCGCGCCGTCGGGGCGGGTCTCGGGGCTGATGTGTGCGGGTATGGATGCGTGCATTGGATGCCGTCCTGGTGAGTGGTTCCGTTGGGGCGACGTGGGCGTGCCCGTTTCGGGCAGTTGATGTCGTCCTTTTCGGGCTATTCGCCCTTTTCTCGCGGGTTCTCCGCAGAACTTGCGAGATTTGGACGGCTGTACTACGGGATCGCCCGTAGCGGGTGGCGCGGCGGCGCGCAAGCGCCACCGCGGGTACGTCACACGCCGCAAGCGCTCACCCGCGTCTGCGCGACGTTCCGCGCCTGAGCCGGTGCACGCGGCGCAGCTCCTCGACGGCCTCGTCGAAGCCGCCGAGCGCCGCGCGCGGCCCGTCTCCCAGGAGCTCGGCGTCGAGGCGCTTGCGCATCAGCTCGCCTGCGATCGCGTCCACGCGCTGTCGCGCCGGCGCCGGGGCGCGAGCTGACGGCGCGCTCGGGGCGCTCGCCGCGGAACAGCAGCCCGACGCCGTCGTCGAGCGCCCAGCCGCCGGGGAGCGTGCCGTCGCGCACGGCGGCGAGCCACACGGGCAGGCGCTCGGGCTCGCCGTCGGCGTGCACGGTGAGCGAGCCTTCGAGCACGGCCAGCCCTGCGATCGGCTCGGGCGGGCCGCTGGAGCGCGTGACGCCGCCCTGGAACCAGCACATGGCGCCGGCGCTGAGCCCGGCGAGCACGGTGCCGCGCTGCCACGCCTGCGACGAGCAGGCTGTCGAGCCCGTGGGCGCGCCAGATCGCGAGCAGGTTGCGCATCGAGCCGCCGCCGACGTAGACGATGTCCTGGCCGAGCACGATCTCGGCGAGCGAGCGCGTGGAGTCGCGCAGGCGGAACAGCGACAGGTGCTCGGCGACGCACGCGCGTTCGGCGAAGCGTTCCTTGAAGGCGTTGATCTGGGAGGTGGTGTCGCCGGAGGCGGTGGGCAGGAACAGGATGCGCGGCTCGCCGACATCGGCGAGCGACAGCACGAAGTCGTCGAGCAGCGGGTTGGCGGGCTCCATCGTGAAGCCGCCGCCGCCCATCGCGAAGATCTGACGCTCGTCGATGTCGACGACGGGCCTGTTGCTCATGGGACTCACGCGGCGACCGGCTCCCGTCTGGCGTGCGCGACGACGGACGGCGCGCTGCCTGCGGCACCCGCGGCGCCGGCATTGCCGCGTGCGTCGGTCGGGTTTCCGGCCTCGCTCGAGCCGCCGGCGTCGCTCGGGCTTCCAGCGTCAGCGGGCGCGCCCGCGGCCCCCAGGTAGGTGGCGTCGAGGCGCGTCTCGCGCACGCGCTTGCCGGAGGGCTCGACGAGGAACGCGCTGCCGCCGGGCCGCGAGCTGACGACGCGCTCCAGGCGGGTGCCGCGGAAGTGCAGCGCGACGCCGTCCTCGACGGCGAAGCCGGGGCGCATGCCGTCGGCGACGAAGCGGTGGTACTCGGCGCGGCGGGCGGGCTCGGCGTCGTAGTGGACGCAGTTGGAGTAGGGCAGCAGGCCCAGCCCGCGGACCATGCGCGGCGCGCCGTGGAAGGCGCTGAGCGCCTGCTCGAACCAGCACAGCGAGCCGGCGGACGGTCCGCACAGGACGATGCCGCGGCGCCAGGCGCGGCGCAGGATGGCGTCGAGCCCGTGCGCGCGCCAGGCGCCGAGCATGCTGACGACGTTGCCGCCGCCGACGTAGATCAGGTCCTGGGCGAGCAGGTGGCTGGCGAGGTCGTCCTCGACGCCGCCGGTGCCCTGGTCGCGGCGGAACAGCGACACGTGGCTGGCGTCGCAGTCGGGCGAGAAGCGGCGGTAGAAGCGCACGACGTAGTGGTCGGCGTCGCCGGAGGCGGTGGGCAGGAAGCAGACGCGCGGGCGGGCGCTGCCGGCCGAACGGGAGAGCTCGCGTCCCCGAACGGGCCAGCGACAGCACGTAGTCGTCGAGCAGCGAGCTGTCTTTCTCCATCGAGAAGCCGCCGCCTCCGAGCGCGACGATCTGCGGAGCTCTGTGTGGCATGACCCTTTCCCTCGCCTGGGATGCATTGCGAACAGCCTGCGGGACAGCTTGCCGCGGATCGGCGCCCGAGGCTATGGACCGGCGTCCAGATCGGCCGCTCGGTCGATCGACATACGCACATGCCGCACGGCCGTGCGGGTAGACGTGGTGGACGCGTTCGAGGGTCGTGCGGTGGACGTGTTCGAGGATCGCCGCTGGTCGTCTCACGGCGACCGCTGTATAGCCATGGTTATACAGCGTCTGTCGGGTGTCACAAAGTACCGGAGCGCCTCGGACCCGAGCAAAAGGCACAGCCACGAGCCACCGTAGAGTGTGGGCTGTGGGCGACGAGAAAGACCAGATGGCGATCTCGCTGCGCGGCGTGGTCAAGCGCTTTGGCGCGATCACGGCTGTGGACGGCCTCGACCTGGAGGTGCCGGCGGGCGTGTGCTTCGGCCTGCTCGGGCCCGAACGGGGCGGGCAAGTCGACGACGATGCGGATGCTGACGGCGCAGACGCTGGCCGACGACGGGCGAGATCTCGGTGCTCGGCTACGAGCTGCCGCGCGAATCGAAGCAGTCGCGCCTGGAGATGGGCGTGGTGCCGCAGCTGGACAACCTGGACGTGGAGCTGACGTGCCGGCAGATCCTGACGGTGTTCGCGCGCCTGTACAGGGTTCCGCGCGGCGAGCGCGCAGGCGGCGGTGGCAGCGAGCGCTCGGAGATCGCGAACCTGCAGCCGCGCGCGGACACGATCGTGCGCGAGCTCTCGGGCGGGATGCGCCGGCGGCTGCTGGTCGCGCGCGGGCTGATCCACGAGCCGCGGCTGGTGCTGCTGGACGAGCCGACGGTGGGCCTCGACCCGCAGGTGCGCCAGGAGCTGTGGACGCTGATCGACGGGCTGCGCGCGGGCGGCGTGACGGTGCTGATGAGCACGCACTACATCGAGGAGGCGGAGCGGCTGGCGGACACGGTGGCGGTGATGTCGCAGCGGGCGGATCATCGCGCAGGGCACGCCGGCGGAGCTGGTGCGCGCGCACGCGGGCGAGCAGGTGCTCGAGGTGTACGGGCCGCCGGAGCGGCTGGCGCAGGTGGGCGAGCTGGCGAGCGAGCAGCGGCTGGTCGAGCCGGCGCAGCGGCCCGGCGGTGGCGATCATGCGCGCGGAGGCGCTCGACGGGCTGGCGCCCGAGGGCGTGCGCCGCCCGGCGAACCTGGAGGACGCGTTCGTGGCGTTGACGGGGGAGGAGATCGAATGATGAGACGCGTTCGCAGGCGCGATACCGGGGCGGTGGCCCGGGCGCCTACGGCGCCCGGCGCGTGGGCCGGCTGGAACCGGCGGCGCTGGCGGGCGTGATGAGCCGCGACGTGGCGATCTTCGGGCGCTACTGGAAGGCGACGACGTTCTCGTCGATCGTGCAGCCGACGATCTACCTGCTCGCGTTCGGCCTGGGCTTCGGCACGCTCGTGAAAACGATCGGGCACGTCAAGACGATCGAGTACATCGGCGACCGGCACGGTGGCGACGGCGGTGCTGTTCTCCTCGGCGTTCCCGGGCATGTTCAACACGTTCGTGCGCTGGCAGTTCCAGCGCACGTACGACGCGATGCTGGCGGCGCCGGTGGACGTGGAGGAGCTGATCACGGCGGAGGTGCTGTGGATCTCGCTGCGCGCGGGCGTGTACGGGATGGCGCCGCTGCTGGTGGCGTTCGCGTTCGGCCTGGAGCCCGGAATGGGGGATGCTGCTGGTGCCGTCTGATCGGCTTCGTGACCGGCTTCGGCTTCGCGGCGTTCGGCGTGACGGTGGCGGCGATCGCGAAGACGATCGACAACTTCAACTACATAACGAGCGCGGTGCTGACGCCGATGTTCCTCGTGGCGGGCACGTTCTTCCCGGTCTCGTCGCTGCCGGAGCGGCGTGCGCCAGGTCGCGCAGGTCAACCCGCTGTACCACTGCGTGCAGCTCGTGCGCGACGCGTCGCTCGGGCACCTGGGCACGCGGCGACCTCGGGCCACGCGGCGGTGCTGCTGGCGTTCGCGCTGCTGATGTGGCGCCTGGCGATCCTGCGCAGCCTGGCGCGCGACGCGCGCTGATCGACTGAGGCGCGCGCGACGTCGCGCGACCCTTATGAAACTTTGAGGTTCGCTCACACGCTGCTCCTACACGCGGGGCGATGCTGCCGCGCATGAGCTATTCATGGCAGGCCACGCTCCGCCGCGCCGGCGACGGCATCGCGGCGCCCGGCATCGACACGGTGCCGCATCCGCCGACGGCGCGTGCGAGCGCGAGCGCCCGGCGCGCGGCAGGCGCTGGCGCTGCGCGCGCCGCGCCCGGAGCTGCGCGCGCTGATCGTCGCTCGCGGCGTGCTGAACCTGTGGGCGCTCGGCCGCAACGGCTGGGCGAACGACTACTACAGCGCGGCGGTGCGCTCGATGAGCACGAGCTGGCACAACTTCCTGTTCGCCTCGCTCGACCAGAGCGGCGTGATGACGGTCGACAAGCCGCCGCTGGCGCTGTGGGTGCAGGCGCTGTCGGTGCGCGTGTTCGGCTACCACCCGCTGAGCATGCTCGTGCCGCAGGCGCTGATGGGCGTGGCGAGCGTGGCGCTCGTGCTACGACCTCGTGCGCCGCCGCTTCGGGCGCGTCGGCGGCTTCGTCGGCGGGCCTGGCGCTGGCGCTGACGCCGATCACGGTGGCGATCTCGCGCCACAACAACCCCGACGCGCTGCTGGTGCTGTGCTGCGTGGCGGCGCTGTGGTGCGCGGTGCGCGCGCTCGAGGACGGCGCGCACGCGCTGGCTGCGTGCTCGCGGGCGTGTGCGTGGGCCTGGGCTTCGAGACGAAGATGGGCGTCGCGCTGGTCGTCGTGCCGGGCATCGCCGCGGCATGGCTGTGGATCGCACCGGCGGCCCGCGGGCGGCTGCACGCCGCTGCGCCAGCTGCTGGCGGGCGGCGCGGCGATGCTGCTCGTCGGCGGCGCGTGGCCGGTGCTGGTGGAACTGACGCCGGCGGCCGACCGCCCGTGGATCTCGGGCACGAGCGACAACAGCATCCTGTCGCTGATCTTCGAATACAACGGCCTCGGCCGCGTGGACGGCCAGACCGGCGGGGCCGGCGGCGGCGGTGGCGGCGGCGGCACGATGTTCGGCGGCACGACCGGCCCGCTGCGCCTGCTGAACTCGGCGCTCGGCGGCCAGGCGGGCTGGCTGCTCGGGCTTCGCGCTGGTCAGCGGGCTGGGCATCCTGGTCGCGACGCCGCCTGCGCCGCGCCGACGCGCGCACGCGGCTGGCTGCTGGCGGTCGGCGGCGCGTTCGCGACGACGGCCGTGCTGTTCAGCTCCGCGAGCGGCATCTTCCACCCCTACTACGTGTCGCTGCTGGCGCCGTTCGCCGCGGCGCTCGTCGGCGCCGGCGCGGCGCAGATGCTCGAGCGGCGGCCGCGCAGCGCGCGCGTGCTCGCGCCGCTGGCGGTGATCGCGGGCGTGATCGTGACGAGCTGGTCGTGCGCGCGCGACTACCCCGGCCAGCTGACGTGGCTGCCGCCGGTGCTGATCGTCGTGCGGCGCGCTCGCGGCGCTCGCGCTGGTCGCGTTCAGCTCGCGCAAGCGTGCGCATCGCTGGCGCGTCGGCGCGGCGCTCGGCGGCGCTGCTGCTGGCGCCGTCGGTGTGGGCGTTCGACACGCTCGGCCACGCGACCAGCGGCACGTTCCCCGCCGGCGGCCCGGCGTCGGTCGACAGCGGTCGGGCCCGGCGGCGGCTTCGGCGGCGCCGCCGGCGCGCGCGGCGGCTTCGGCGGCTCGCCAGCGGCGCCGGCGGTGCGCCGGCGTCTCGGGCTCGGCGTCCGGCGCGGGCGCGGGTGCCGCGAGCGGCGCGGGAGCCGGCACCGGCGCGCGTCCGGCGCAGCTGTTCGGCTCGGGCGTCGGCCCAGGCCGGCGGCGCCGCCGGGCGTCCCCGGCAGGCGCCTCCGGCGCAGGCGCGCAGCGGCGGTCCGGGCGCCGCCGGCACCCGGCGGCTGCGGCGGCTTCGGCGCCGGCGGCGCGTCGGCGCGCCGATGGGCGGCAGCGCTCGATCAAGCAGCGTCCTGGCCTACGTGAAGCAGCACGGCGGCGGCACGATCGCGGTGTCGAGCCAGTCGAGCGCGGCGTCGGCGATCATCGCAGCAGGACGCGAACGTGGCGGGCATCGGCGGCTTCTCGGGCCGCGAGAGCGACGTGAGCGTGTCGTGGCTGGCGCAGGAGGTGCGCGCGGGCAAGATCCGCTGGGTGCTGGCCGAACAGCAGGGCTCCGGCGCGGCCGGCGCGCGGCCTGCCCGGCGACACGCGCACGGGCTCGAAGGCGGCGATGGCGGCCGTCGCGAAGGCGTGCAGGCGGTGACGCTGCCGTCGAGCGCGAGCACGGCGTGCGACGCCGGCGCCGCGAGCAGCCGGCGGCACGGCTGCGGGCGGCGAGCGAAGCGCGCGCTGTACGACTGCCAGGGCCACGCGCGGCGCTCGCGAGCGCGGGCACGCAACAATCAAGCTCGTGAGGATCCTGGTCGTCGACGACGACCGCGCGGTGCGCGAAGCGCTGCGGCGCGCGTTGACGCTGGCCGGCTACGAGGTGCAGCTGGCGCGAGGACGGCGAGGAGGCGCTCGAGCAGATCGTGCAGGCGGTGCCCGGAGGCGGTGGTGCTGGACGTGGGCCTGCCGGGCATCGACGGCCTGGAGGTGTGCCGGCGCGTGCGCCGCCTCGGCAACCGCGTGCCGATCCTGATCCTGACCGCGCGCGACGCGGTGGCCGACCGCATCGACGGCCTGGACGTGGGCGCGGACGACTACATGGTCAAGCCGTTCGACGTGGGCGAGCTGAAGGCGCGGCTGCGGGCGCTGCTGCGCCGCGCGAACCCGCGAGGCGGACCCGCGACGCGCTGTCGTTCGCGGAGCTGCGGCTGGACCCCGACGCGCCACGGCGCGCAGGTGGGCGAGAGCTTCGTGGAGCTGACGCGAACCGAGTACCAGCTGCTCGAGCTGCTGATGCTGAACCCGCGGCGGGTGCTGTCGCACAGCCTGATCTACGACCGCGTGTGGGGCTATGACTTCGGGCCCGACGTCGAACGCGCTGCGCGTGTACATCGGCTATCTGCGCCGCAAGCTCGAGGACGCGGGCGCGCGCGAGCTGATCCACACGGTGCGCGGCGTGGGCTACGCGCTGCGCGAGCCGTGAGCGCCGCGGGCGATGACGCTGCGCACGCGCATCGCGGCGGTGGCGAGCGTGTCGGTGGCGCTGGCGGTGCTCGCGGCGGCGATCGGGCTGTACGTGGCCGTGCGCTCGGACCTGCGCGGCGAAGTCGACAGCGCGCTGCGCGCGCGGGCGCGCGCGTTCGTCGCGCCGCCGGCGTCCGGCCGCGATGGTGGCCAGGGCGGCGGCGCCGCGCGGCGGAACCGGCCCGGCGCTCGGCGGGCCGGGCGTTGCGGCCCGGCGCGGTCGCGGCGGGCTTCCCGGGCAGCGTCGAGCCGGCGCCGTTCGGCGCGGCGTCGGGCTACGTGCAGTTCATCTCCCCGCAGGGCCAGGTGTACGTGCCCGGCGGCCAGGGCGCCTCGCCGCACGAGGATCGCGCTGACGGCGGGCGACCGGGCGATCGCGGCGCGCGGCAGCGGCAGCAGCCTGACGCGACCGGAGCGTCGACGGGCACGAAGCTGCGCGTGCTGACGCTCGGCACGGGGCCGCGCGGCGCGGTGCTGGTCGCGCGGCCGCTGACGCGAGGTCGAACACGAGCTCAGCCGGCTGCTGCTGATCCTCGCGCTGATCGGCGCGGGCGGCGTCGTGCTGGCGGCGCTGCTCGGGGCGCTGGTCGCGCGCACGGCGCTCGCGCCGATCGCGCGCTTCACCCAGCGCACCGAGACGCTGACGGGCAACCTCGACCTGTCGCGCCGGCTGGAGGTCGAGGGCCGCGACGAGCTGGCGCGCCTGGCGGAGAGCTTCAACGGCACGCTCGACGCGCTCGAGCGCTCGGTGCAGGCGCAGCGCCACCTGATCGCGGACGCCAGCCACGAGCTGCGCACGCCGATCTCCTCGCTGCGCGCGAACATCCAGATCCTCGGCGAGGCCGAGCGGCTGGCCGCCGCAGGAGCAGGAGAGCCTGCGCGCGGACATCGTCGCGGAGCTCGACGAGCTGACGGCGCTGGTCGGCGACGTGGTCGAGCTGGCCCGCGGCGCGGAGCCGGACGGCGCGGCGGACGACGTGCGGCTCGACGAGGTGGTGCGCGCAGGCGGTCGCGCAGCGCGCGCCGGCGCGGCGAGCTGCGCTTCGAGCTGAGCCTCGAGCCGACGATCGTGCGCGGGCAGGCCGACCGCATCGGCCGCGCGGTGTCGAACCTGGTGGACAACGCCCGCAAGTGGAGCCCCGACGGGCGCCGCGGTGGAGGTCGAGCTGCGGGACGGCGTGCTGAGCGTGCGCGACCACGGCCCGGGCTTCGAGGAGGCGGACCTGCCGTTCGTGTTCGACCGCTTCTACCGCGCGCGCGACGCGCGCAAGCTGCCGGGCTCGGGCCTCGGCCTGGCGATCGTGCGCCAGGCGGCGGAGGCGTGCGGCGGCTTCGCCGAGGCGCAGAACGCGCCCGGCGGCGGGGCGCTGCTGCGCGTGAGCTTCGGCGCGCCGGTCGAGCTCGAGCCAGGCTGGTCTGACGAATAGAGATTGACTGTCTGGCCAGCTCAATGGGATCGTTGAGCCAAAAGCGCCTGATGGTGCTATTCCTTCTTAGAGCAACATGCGTCGAGGGCGGTTGGGGTCGCTGGGGAGAGCCGCTTAGCGTGGAGGACTTGTGGAGGGTCCGTCTAATAGTTGCTTTGATCAACCGCAACTTTTTGGCCTGCTCGGAGTCCCGAGGGGTGCAGGCCATGTCTCGATCCAGCCGAGTTTCGATAGGGGAGGTAGTCGTGAGGTCCAGGTTTCGTGTCTCGCTCGTAGCGCTCGCCACAGTCATTGGCGCGCTCGTCGCCGCACTGGCGCCGGCCGTCGCTCAGGCCGCCCCTCTCGAAGTGGAAAGGTTCGTAGCCGTAAACTGCAAAGTTGGCTTTGAACAATGTGGCAGCGAAGAATTCTCGGGCCCGCTCGGAACCCCGTACTCGCTCCCCAAGACGGAAGTGACCGTCAAAGAAGCCGAAAAAGAAGGCTTCACGCAGGCTGGCGGACGCGTCCCATACGGCGTCACCGACTTCAAGATCAAGACGGTCGGCAGCTACCCCAACGCTGTGCCGACGTCGATCGTGAACCACGTCCGCGTGGACGTAGCTCCTGGTCTTGCCACAGCGCCCGTTGCGGTGCCCATGTGCACCGAGGAAGAATTCGGCAACAAAGAAGCGATCGCCGAATCTGGTCTGTACCTGGCGCCGACGTGCAAAGCGGCGACCGAAATCGGCACCGAACAGGTGACGCTGTACCTCGGCAAAGAAGCGGAAGAAAAACTCGGCTTCTCGGACCTACCGATCGCCGGCAAGGTCTACAACCTCGTGCAGCCTGAAAAACTGGCTTCCTACTACGGCGCCGCACTGCCGTTCCCCAAACCGCTGACGGAAGCCAAAGGCCTCGGTGCGACGCAGTTCTATGTGCACTCCTTCGTCAAAGGCAACGTCGAATGGGGCAAGCAGAAAGCGGGCACCGAACAGGGCGACTACCACGACTACTTCGAAGTGGAAGTCTCGCCCGCGATCCCGCTGATCAGCTCCCGGCAGGTTCTGTACGGCACCAGCGGCGGAGGCGACTTCATCACGAACGCGACCAACTGCCCCGGCGACACGACGACGTTCGTGACGCTCAAAGACACCGCGGCGAAAAGACGCGCAGCTCTTTCACGACGCCGGTCGGCCTCAGCGGCTGCGAAAGCCTGCTCTTCGAACCGGAATTCAACCTCGAAACATCCTCGACGTTCAGCGACCAGCCCGACCAGCTGACGGCAGAAGCGGCTGAGCCGAACACACCGGAAGAAAACGCACAGTCGCAGGTCAAGACGGCCTCGATCATCCTGCCCGAAGGCATGACGCTGAACCCGTCCGCGGCGGCAGGGCTCGAAGCCTGCACGCCTGCCCAGGCTCGCATCCACGGCGAAGAATTCGGCACGGAATGCCCTGTGGGATCGGAACTCGGCACGGTGAGCCTCAACGTGCCGACGCTGCCCAACGGCTCGCTGACCGGCAAGGTCTACCTCGGAGGGCCGGAATCGGGTCCGATCACCGGCCCGCCGTACACGATCTACGTAGTTGCCAACTCCGAACGGTATGGCGTGTCGGTGCGCCTCAAAGCCGAGGTGATCCCGAACGAAGTCACCGGCCAGCTGACGACGGTGTTCCCGGAAAAGGAAGTGCCGGAACAGCCGTTCACGAACCTGACGATGCACCTCAACAGGGGCACGCTGACCTCCGTTGCCAACCCGCTGATCTGCGCGAGGTACGGCGGTGCCGCGAAGTTCGTCCCGGTGACGGGCACGCCGACGAACGAAGAAATCCCGTTCGGCGTCTCGATCACCGGCTGCGCGACGACGATCCCGTTCTCGCTCAGCCAGAGCACCGAATACGAAACGGCGTCCGCGGGTGCGCACACGTCCTACACGTTCAACCTGGCGCGCGCCGAAGGCGAACAGTACCTGCAGAAGGTCAAGACGACACTGCCGTCCGGTCTGGTCGGGGAGATCCCCGCGGTCACGCTGTGCGGTGAACCGCAGGCGGCTCAGGGTACGTGCGGCGCGGCTAGCAGGATCGGCACCGCCACCGTCACCGCGGGGTCGGGCAGCTCGCCGTACGCGTTCTCGGGACCGGTGTACATGACAGGTCCCTACAACGGCGCGCCGTTCGGTCTGTCGATCGCGGTTCCCGCGAAGGCCGGTCCGTTCAACCTCGGCACCGTGGTTACGCGCTCGACGATCAACATCAACCAGACGACCGCACGCGTGACCGCTGAAAGCACGCTGCCGACGATCGTCAAGGGTGTGCCGCTGCGCATGCGCTCGCTCAGCGTGAACGTCAACAGGCAGGGATTCCTGATCAACCCGACCAACTGCTCGCTGGAGCAGACCGAAAGCGTCCTCACCTCGACGCTCGGCACGGCGCAGACGGGCTTGGTTTCGCCGCTGCAGGCGGAAGGCTGCAGCGGGCTGGCGTTCAAGCCCGCGTTCACGGCATCGACGAGCGCCAAGGCGTCGAAAGCCAACGGCGCCAGCCTGGTCACGACGATGACCCAGATCCCGGGACAGGCGAACATGAAATCGGTGCTCGTGACGCTGCCGAAAGCGCTGCCGTCGCGTCTGACGACGCTGCAGAAAGCGTGTCTGGCAAAGACGTTCGAAGAAAACCCGCTCAACTGCCCGAAAGTCTCGCCCGGATCCGAAGTGGGCACGGCGACGGCGATCACGCCGACGCTGCCGGTGCCGATGAAAGGCCCCGCGATCCTCGTCTCGCACTCGGGCGAAGAATTCCCCGAGCCTCGAGCTCGTGCTCGAAGGCGACGGCGTGCGGGTGATCGTCGAAGGCAAGACGAACATCAAAAAAGGCATCACGACGACGAACTTCGAGTCGACGCCGGATGTCCCCGTATCGAGCATCACCGTCAACCTGCCGCTGGGTCCGCACTCGGCGCTGGCCAAGGAACGCATAACCACGAACCTGTGCACCGCGAAGCTCGTGATGCCTACGATCATCACCGGCCAGAACGGCAAGCAGGTCAAACAGAACACGATCATCGCGCCGACCAGCTGTGGCGTGCAGATCGTCGGCCACAAGGTCGTCGGAAACACGGCGTACCTGACGGTCCGCACATACGCGGCCGGGCGCATCAGCGGCAGCGGCCCGGGTCTGTCGACGGCACGCCGGACCCTGGGCGCCGCGAGCAAAGCGACCACGCTCAAGGTGCCGCTGTCCAGCAGCGGGCGCAGCAGACGGCGTCCGTTCAAGGTGAAGCTCCGCGTCGGGTTCGTGCCCAAGAAGCCGGGCGCGCACTCGACGGCGACCGTGACGGTGACGTTCCGCTAGCGGTCTCGAGCGTAGACGGGCGAAGAGGGGCGGCCTGAGGGCCGCCCCTCGCGCCCGTCGTCGCATTGCCGTACATTGTCTGCATGGATGTCGTTACGGGTACGGATACCTCAACGTCGTCAGCTGGGCTCGACGGCCTGCTCGCCGGCATCCGTCATCTGACCGCGCTCGCGGACGGCACCGGCAACACGGACGCCATCTTCCGCGTCCTGGCGCGCGAGCTGCTGCCGGTGCCGGGCGCCGAGGAGGTGCACATCCACCACCTCCTGCAGGACGACGGCGAGGAGGAGCTCGTCGCGGTGTACCTGCACGGCGGCATCGGGCGGCTCAGCTATCTGCTGCCCCGTGCCGAGCGCCCCCCTGGCGTCAGCTGGGTCGCGAGCACGCGCAGCAGCCTCCTGGCGGCCGACCCGGAGGGGCTTGCCGCGAGCGTCCCGCGGCTGGCCGAAACGGGCGCCGTCAGCTGTGCGCTGCTGCTGGCGCTCGGGGAGCGCGTGGAGGTCGAGGCCGTGGTCGTGCTGGTGCGGCGCGAGTCCGAGGCGTTTGCCCCGTCAGAGGTCGAGCTCGCCGGTGCGCTCGTCGAGCAGGCCGCCACCGCGCTCGCGCTCGCCCGCGCGCGCGCCGAGGCGGGCACCGACGCGGTCACCGGCTGCATGAACCATCGCGCCATGCGCCGGCGCCTGGACGAGGAGATCGGTCGCGCGACGCGCACCGGGGGGCCGCTGTCGTGCCTGCTGATCGATCTCGACGACTTCAAGATGGTGAACGACCGCTACGGCCACCAGGCCGGGGACGCGATGCTGCGCGCGGTCGTGCACGCGCTCGTGGGGGAGTTCCGCGCGTTCGACCGCGTGGCGCGCTACGGCGGCGACGAGTTCGTCGTGATCCTGCCCAACGCGGAGCTCGACAGCGCGGCCGCGGCGGCGTCTCGGGCGCTTGAGCGCCTGCGCGCGATCCACGTGCACGACGGCGCGGGCATCGGCGTGTCAGCGTCGATCGGCGTCGCGCAGTGGCGGGAGCCGATGAGCACCGACGAGCTGCTGGAAGCATGCGACGGCGCGCTGCTGCGCTCCAAGCGGCAGGGCAAGGGGCGCGTGACGCGCGCCGCAGAGCTCGCTCGCTGACGCGCGCCGGCAGGGCGGGCAAGAAGTTCATATTAGCTGAACTGGTCGATCTGGTTGTGTGGGAGACTACGGTCCGAGTGATCGGTGTCGTGCGTCGATCAAGGTGTGATGACCGCGCTGCCGGACAACGCTGTACCCCCGCGCGAGGACACCGCCGGTGCGCCCGCACGCCCCGGCCACCGGCGCTGGATGCTGCTCGCCTGGGCGCTGCTCGCGATCGGCGTCGCGGCCTCGCTGGGGGGTGCGGCGCTGTGGCGCTCGAGCGTGCGCGCGAATGCTCGCCAGGGCTTCCAGGTCACCGCGACGGACGTCAGCGAGACGCTCGAGACGCTCGTGCTGCGCGACACCGACTTCGTCAAGACGCTGCGCTCGGTGCTCACGCTGCAGCCGCACATGAGCGCCACGCGCTTCGAGCAGTGGCTCTCCGAATTGTCAAAGGAACGCCAGCTCGGCGGGCTCGGCGCCACGGTCGTCGAAGCGGTGCCCGCATCCGAGCTCGCCGTGTTCCAGGCGCGCCGCGCCGCGGACCCGGCCTTCCGCACGCTGGTCGGCGGCACGATCGTGCCCGTCCCCCACAGCAGTCGCGGTCGCTACTGCCTGCTGTCGGCCGGCGGCGCGGAGACGCCGTACAGCCCTGCGGTCGGCGAGGTGCTCGAGGGCGACTGGTGCGATCCGAGCTCCGCGATCGGCTCCTATCCCGCCGGCACGAGCACCACCGCGAGCGTGGAGCACGCGGTCACCGACAGCGGGCAGTTCGTGGTGTATCCCGTCACCGCGCAGGGATTCACGACAGTGTTCATCGAAGCGGCCTTCTACCGCCACGGCGCCGCGCTCGCCAGCGTCGCCGTCTCGTTCGACATCGGCGCGTTGATCGACGAAGCCGTGGGTCCGCACCGCGGCCTGAGCGTCTCGCTGTACCACCGGAATCCCGGCCAGCCGGCCGAACCGATCGGTGTCGTCGGGGCTGCCGCCAAGGATGCGCTCAGTCATCGCGCGGCGCTCGACATCGACGGCAGGTGGTGGGCGCTCGTGCGCGGCGCAGCGGTCGTGCACGGGCTCGCGGCCACCACCCAGGGGCTGCTGGTGCTCGCGATCGGACTGCCCCTCACGCTGCTCGTCTGCGCGCTCGTCATGGTGCTGGCGCGCTCGCGCGAGCGCGCTCTCGGGATGGTGCGCGAGAAGACCGGCCAGCTCCAGCACCAGGCGCTGCACGACGCCCTCACCGGCCTGCCCAACCGCATCCTCGCGCTCGACCGGGCGCAGCAGATGCTCGCTCGCGCGCGGCGCCAACATACCGCCGTGGCGGCGCTGTACATCGACCTGGACGGCTTCAAGCACGTCAACGACACGTTCGGGCACGCCGCCGGCGACGAGCTGCTGCGTATCGTCGCCGACAGGCTGCAGGCCGCGATCCGCGACAGCGACACGGCCGCGCGCCTCGGCGGCGACGAGTTCGTGGCGCTGCTCGAGGAAGCTCCCACCGACGCGGGGCCCGAGCTCATCGCCGAGCGCGTGCTCGAGGTGCTGCGCCAGCCGTATAACCTGGGCGACACGCTGGACCGCCGGCTGTCGATCACGGCCAGCGTCGGCATCGCCTCGGGCCCGCACCTGCACGCCGACGAACTGCTGCGCGACGCCGACCTCGCCCTCTACCAGGCCAAGGCTCACCGGCCAGCGATCGCTTCGTCTCTGTTCGAGTCGAGCATGCAGACCGCCTCTGACGAGCGCCTCACGCTCGAGCTGGACCTGGCGCAGGCGCTCGAGCAGCAGCAGCTGTTCCTGCTCTACCAGCCGACGTTCGACCTGCGCACGGGCTCGGTCGTCGGCGTCGAGGCGCTCATCCGCTGGCGCCACCCCGAGCGCGGCATCGTCCCGCCGGACAAGTTCATCCCGATCGCCGAGCAGCGCGGAATGATCGTGCCGATCGGCCGCTGGGTGCTCGAAGAGGCCTGCCGGCAGCTGTCCATCTGGCACGCCCTCGGCCACCGCATCGGCATGGCCGTCAACGTGTCCGCGCGCCAGCTCGACGACGACTCGCTGATCGACGACGTGCGCCGGGCGCTCGAGGACAACGCGCTCGAGCCGTCGGCGCTCACGCTCGAGATCACCGAGACGGCGCTGATGAGCGACCCCGATGCCACGGCCGCGCGCCTGCACCTGCTCAAGGCAGCTCGGCGTGCGCATCGCGATCGACGACTTCGGCACCGGCTACAGCTCGCTCGCCTACCTGCGCAGGTTCCCCGTCGACGCGCTCAAGATCGACCGCTCGTTCATCGACGGCATCGCCACCTCCAAGGCGTCAGCCGCCCTCATCCACACGCTCGTGCAGCTCGGCAAGGCGCTCGAGATCGAGACGCTCGCCGAGGGCATCGAGGATCAGGCCCAGCTCGCAGACGCTGCAGCGCGAACACTGCGACCACGGCCAGGGATTCCTGTTCTCGCGTCCGCTGGACGTCGACGCCGCCGAGCTGTTCCTCAGTCGCTCGTCGGTGCTTGTGGCGACCCGGTAGCCCTCTCGGACTCGGCGCGGACGGCTCGCTGCGTCGACTCTGCGAGACTGCGGGCAAGTCCCTGTAGACACACGGATCGCACGGGAGTCGCCCATGTCGCAGAACAGCTTTGGCGCCAAGCACACGCTCGAGGTCGCAGGGCGCGGGTATGAGATCTACCGCCTGCAGGCGCTGCAGGAGCGCTTCGACGTGCAGCGTCTGCCGTTCTCGCTGAAGGTGCTGCTCGAGAACCTGCTGCGCACCGAGGGCAACGGCTCGGTCACGGCGGCCGACGTCGAGGCGCTCGCCAGCTGGGACGCGAAGGCCAAGCCCAGCAAGGAGATCGCCTTCACGCCCGCGCGCGTGCTGATGCAGGACTTCACCGGCGTGCCCGCCGTGGTCGACCTGGCGGCGATGCGCGACGCGATCGCGGCGATGGGCGGCGATCCCGCCAGGATCAACCCGCTGGCGCCCGCCGAGCTCGTGATCGATCACTCCGTGCAGGTCGACGCGTTCGGCACGCGCGACGCCTTCCGCGTCAACGCCGAGCGCGAGTTCGAGCGCAACCAGGAGCGCTACGCGTTCCTGCGCTGGGGCCAAGGCGCGTTCGACGACTTCGCCGTCGTGCCGCCCGACACCGGCATCGTGCACCAGGTCAACCTCGAGTACCTCGCGCGCGTGGTCTTCGGAAACGAGAAGACCGGGCAGGCCTATCCGGACACGCTCGTGGGCACCGACTCGCACACGACGATGGTCAACGGGCTCGGCGTGCTCGGCTGGGGCGTCGGCGGCATCGAGGCGGAGGCGGCGATGCTGGGCCAGCCGATGTCGATGCTGATCCCGCAGGTGCTCGGCTTCCGGCTGCACGGGCAGCTGCCCGAGGGCGCCACCGCCACCGACCTGGTGCTGACGGTCACCGAGATGCTGCGCAAGCGCGGCGTCGTGGGGAAGTTCGTCGAGTTCTACGGCGCCGGCCTCGTCGGGCTGCCGATCGCCGACCGCGCGACGATCGGCAACATGTCGCCGGAGTTCGGCTCCACATGCGCGATCTTCCCGATCGACGCCGAGACGCTCACCTACCTCGAGCTGTCGGGCCGCGCGCCCGAGCAGATCGCGCTCGTCGAGGCCTACGCCAAGGAGCAGGGCCTGTGGCACGACGAGCACTCCGAAGAACCGACGTTCTCGGACACGATCGAGCTCGACCTCGCGACCGTCGAGCCGAGCATCGCCGGACCCAAGCGCCCGCAGGACCGGGTCGCGCTGAGCCACGCGCAGACTTCCTTCCGCGAGGCGCTGGGGGGCTACGTCATCGACTACGACGCGCGCGACGAGGCCGACGCCGAGAGCTTTCCCGCCAGCGACCCGCCCGCCAACGGCAGCGACCATTCGCGAGTCGCCGACGGCGGCCCGAGCTACGTCGAAGCGTCAGCGTCGTCCCCGGAGGGGGATGCGGGCGCCGTGAAGGTGAAGCCCGCGAGCGGCGCGCGCTGCACGCTCGCCGACGGCACCGTGGTCGAGCTCGACCACGGCCACGTCGTGATCGCCGCGATCACCAGCTGCACGAACACCTCCAACCCGTCGGTGATGATCGGGGCGGGCATCCTCGCGCGCAACGCGCTCGCGCGCGGGCTGCGCTCGAAGCCCTGGGTCAAGACCTCGCTGGCGCCCGGCTCGAAGGTCGTCACCGAGTACCTCGACAGCGCCGGGCTGACCGAGCCGCTGGAGCAGCTGGGCTTCAACCTCGTGGGCTACGGCTGCACGACCTGCATCGGCAACTCGGGACCGCTGCCGGAGGAGGTCTCGGCGACCGTCAACGAGTCCGATCTGGCGGTCGTGTCGGTGCTGTCCGGCAACCGCAACTTCGAGGGGCGCATCAACCCGGACGTGAAGATGAACTACCTGGCCTCGCCGCCGCTGTGCGTCGCCTACGCGCTCGCGGGCACGATGGACATCGACATCGTCGCCGACCCGCTGGGCCAGGACGAGCACGGCGAGGACGTGTACCTGCGCGACATCTGGCCCTCCACGCAGGAGATCGCGCAGACGATCGGCGAGGCGGTGCGCGCGGACATGTTCCGCAAGAGCTACGGCGAGGTGTTCGCGGGCGACGCGAACTGGAACAGCCTGCCGGTGCCCGACGGCGAGCGCTTCGCGTGGGATCCCGACTCGACGTACGTGCGCCTGCCGCCGTACTTCGACGGCATGCCCGCGGAGCCCGAGCCCGTGCGCGACATCGCGGGCGCGCGCGTGCTCGCGCTGCTCGGCGACAGCGTCACCACCGACCACATCTCGCCCGCCGGCTCGATCAAGCGCGACGGGCCCGCCGGCGCCTACCTGCAGCAGCAGGGCGTCGCACCGCGCGACTTCAACTCCTACGGCGCGCGCCGCGGCAACCACGAGGTGATGATGCGCGGCACGTTCGCCAACATCCGCCTGCGCAACCTGCTCCCCTCCGCGGAGGATCCGGCCGCGCCGCCGCCGCGCTGGGGCCGCTGCCCGAGGGCGGCAACACATACTTCCTGGCGGGAGCCGGCCAGCCGGAGCAGATGTCGATCTACGACGCCGCCATGCGCTACATCGATCAGGGCGTTGACCTGGTGGTGCTCGCCGGCAAGGAGTACGGCACCGGCTCATCGCGCGACTGGGCGGCCAAGGGCACGAAGCTGCTGGGCGTGCGCGCGGTGATCGCGCAGAGCTTCGAGCGCATCCACCGCTCCAACCTGATCGGCATGGGCGTGCTGCCGCTGCAGTTCCCCGACGGCGACAGCGCCGCCTCGCTGGGGCTCACCGGCGAGGAGACCTTCGCGATCGCGGGCATGGCCGAGGCGATGGGCGGCGGCGGCTCACCGCCCGCCACCGTCCGCGTACGCGCCGAGCACGGGGGCGGGGCGCCGATCGAGTTCAACGCGACGGTGCGCATCGACACGCCGCGCGAGGCCGACTACTTCCGCCACGGCGGCATCCTCCAGTACGTCCTGCGAAACCTGCTCGCCGCGTGAGCCCGGCCGCGCGCAGGCCCGCCAAAGCCGCGGGGACGGCCGGCAAGGCCGCAAAGCCCGCCGGCAGACGCGCTCGTGCCGCGACGCCGGCCGGTGTGCCGGCGCTCCTGCGCGAGTTGCTCGCCGCGCGCGGCCCGTCCGGCTATGAGCGCGCGCCCGCGGGCGTGTGGCGCGAGGCAGCCGGCGAGTTCGCCGAGGTCAGCACCGATGTCGTCGGCACGCCGCTGGCGCTCGTGGCGCCCAGGCACGGCTACGAGAAGCAGCCGCGGCGGCTGCTCGTGATGGGCCACATCGACGAGATCGGGCTGATCGTCACGCACATCGACGACGACGGCTACCTGTGGTTCCGCGAGGTCGGCGGCTGGGACGCGCAGATCCTGGTGGGGCAGCGGGTCGTGCTCGACACGCGCGAGGGCGCCGTCGCGGGCGTCGTCGGCAAGAAGCCGATCCATCTGCTGCGCGACGAGGAGCGCAAGAAGGTGGCCGACATCCGCGACCTGCACATCGACGTGGGCGCGCGTGACGGCAAGCAGGCGCGCGCGATGGTGCGCATCGGCGACGTCGCCGTGATCGACGCGCAGCCCGTTGAGCTGCCGAACGGGCGGCTCAGCTCGCGCGCGCTCGACAACCGCCTCGGCTCGTTCGTCGCGCTCGAGGCCGCGCGCATCGTCGCGCAGGCCGGCGGCGCGCAGTGGGAGCTAGCGGCCGTCGCCGCCGCACAGGAGGAGACCACGTTCGGCGGCTCGCGCACCAGCGCGTTCTCGCTGCAGCCGGACGCGGCGATCGTCGTGGACGTCACGCACGCCACCGACGCCCCCGGCATCGACGTCAAGGAGGCCGGCAAGCACGAGCTCGGCTCCGGCCCCGTCCTCACGCGCGGCTCGACGCTCAACGACGCCGTCTTCGAGCTGCTGTTCGCGGCCGGCGAGGCCGAGAAGATCCCGTTCACCGTGGAGGCGTCCGGGCGCGCCACCGGCACCGACGCGGACGCCGTGCATCTCAGTCGCGGCGGCGTGCCCACCGGCCTCGTGTCGATCCCGATCCGCTACATGCACTCGCCCGTCGAGCTCGTGCAGATGGATGACGTGCACGCGTGCGCGCGGCTGATCGCGGCGGCGGCGCTACGCCTGACGCGCGAGACCTCGTTCGCGCGCTGAGCACAGACTATGGCTGAGGCCGTCCGCTGCCGATATCATGATTGGCGTATCGCAGCGGCGTGTAGTCTGCGGCGATCAGACCATTGAGCAGGTACGACCGATGACCAACAGCGAAACAGACGCAGGCACACCGATCCTGGAATTGAGCGCTCGGGAGTACGGAGCATTCCTGGATGAGGAAACCGAGGCGCGTATGGGGATGTCCGCAACCGAGTTCAAGGAGCGCTACCTGGCTGGCGACCTTGATGATGTGGACCCGGACGTGCCCCTGCTTGTCGGGTTGCTTGGGATAGGACAGAACGGCCATCACGTCGCCGCGTAGTTCCGCGCAGGCGTTCGCCGATCATCTCAACGCCGTCCTGAACCGGACCGTGTCCGACGCACGCCTGACGCTGGTCAAGAGCGAGAAGCCAGAGCACTTCACCATCTCTTGCGTCGAGGGTGAGAAAATCGTCGCGTTCGGCCTAAACGGCAGCCCGCTGTGTCTGCTGGTGAAACACGAGATCGACGTGATTGACGGGGAGTGCCACACGACCTCCTACGGCTATCGGCTGGCTACCGGACCGTCCAAGGCTGAATGGCTGCTGCGCTGGGAGTACTTCCGTCAGAAACCAAAGCCGGACCTATCCCTATCCGCGGGCCCATCTTCATGTCAACGGCAGTCTCACGTCGGGAGATCGTGTGCTGCCCAAGCTGCATATTCCCAGAGCAATTGTCAAGAGTTGTGGATGAGGAGGTGAAGCGTCAGGCGGCGACCTTCTCGTCCGTTGTCGTGGTTTCGTCGTCGGTGACCTTGATTCCGTCCTTGAACTTCACGTCGTCGAGCACGTCGGTGACGAGCTCGTGGCCGTTGAACCGTCGCCAGCGTTCCTGGGCGGCGTCCAAGAGCTTGTAGGCCATCGCGAGCGCGGCCTTCTTCGAGCCGGCGCCCTTGGTGACCTTGGTGCGTAGCTTGACCGTCGCGAAGCTTGACTCGATCGGGTTCGTCGTCCGCAGGTGCCGCCAGTGCTCGGCGGGGAAGTCGTAGAACGTGGTGAGCGCGTGCCAGTCCTTCTCGAGCTTCGCGACGGCCTTCGGGTACTTGGCGTCGAACTCGCCACGGAAGCGCTCCAGCGCCTTGCGAGCGTCCGCCCGCGTCGGGGCCTCGGCTATCTCGTGCAGCAGAGTCTTCGCGCGTGGCTGCAGTCGCTTGGGTAGCGCGTCGAGACAGTTCGCTGTCTTGTGCACCCAGCAGCGTTGCTCTCTGGCGACGGGGAACACGCTCCTGAGTGCGGCCCACGCGCCGAGCGCGCCGTCGCCGGTCACGAGCTTCGGCTCGTTCATGCCGCGGTCGCGCAGATCACGGAACACCGCGCTCCAGGAGTCTTCGCTCTCGCGGTAGCCGTCCTCGACCGCGAGCAGCTCCTTGCAGCCGTCCTCACGGACGCCGATCACGACCAGCAGGCACAGCCTCGGGTCCTCGCCGAGACGGACGGCCACGTTCACGCCATCGACAAACAGGTACGCGTAGCGGTGAAACCGCAGCTCCCGCTTGCCGAACGCGGCGTGCTCGGCCTGCCAGGCCTCGGTGAGCCGCTGGATCGAGCTGGACGACAGGCCCGAGGCGTCCTCACCGAGCAGGTCCCTCAGCGCCGGGGCGAAGTCGCCGGTCGAGAGCCCGTGCAGGTACAGGATCGGCAGCACCTCGGTGACCTTCGGCGAGCGGCGGGCGTACTTCGGCAGGATCCGCGAGCTGAACCGCTTGCGCTCCCCGCTCTCATCATCGACGCGCTTGTCGTTGACCCGCGGCGCGCGGACCGGGACCGTGCCCGAGCCGACCGTCACGCGCCGCTCCCGCGCACGGCCGTTGCGGACAACCAGCCGCTTGCCGTCCTCATCGACCTCCTCGACGAACGCGCCGATGTACTCCTCAACCTCGGCCTCCAGCGCCGCGGCAATCATGCGCCGAGCGCCCTCACGCGCGAGATCATCGAGCGTGACCGGACCCTGATCATCCTCCCCGACGGGGAGCCTGCGAACATCTGACATGGCGTGCCTTCCTGCCGGCCATCACCGGCATCGGTCTTGATCAACCGAGAAGGTACGCCGCCTTCCTCTTCACACGCATCCACAACTTCTGGGTATAGCTCATTCCCACCGGACGCGTGCCTCTTGAGCTAGTGCTGTGGCACCTGACCGCTGAGTGGGGTGTGCAGTCCAAGGCCCTCGACTGGGAGTCGATCCTCCAAGACTCGATTGACCAGTTCGAGGCGATGCGTACCGCGCCGTAGCTTCAGCTCGCGCTCAGCTCTGATCTCGACCAGATCTCGTACGGCGCGCCGGGGCTGCCGCCGACGACTAGCATGCGCAGACCCTCCGGGCCCGGGAACACCTTGCGCCGCGGTTCCGCCGCCACGCGCACGAACGTCTCCGGGTCGAGGTCGACGCGCTCGCCTTCGATGTCCATCCACCCCGAGCCGCCGAGCGTCACGTACAGCTCCTCCTGACCGCTCTCCGCGTGGTCGTGCTCGGGGTAGCCGTCATAGTCGGGTGGCAGCTGGATCATCTGGCAGCCGAAGGCCGTCACGCCCATTGAGGCGCGCACCTTGACGAAGCCGCCGCCGGCGCTGGCCTCCATCTCGCTGATCTTCTTCACGGTGTAGTCGGGCATGCGCCGAGCCTAACGGAAGGGGACCACGATCGCGAGCTGGCGCGAGTGCGCCAGCAGCGTGCCGTCGGCGGCCCAGATCAGCCCGTCCTCGACGAAGAAGCCGTCGTGCACGAGCTCGCTGGTCGTCTGCGCCAGGCACAGCTCGTGCGCGTCCACCTTCGATGACGACGCAGCGCCCGGCAGCGCAAGCAGGCGGTCGCGGAAGTGCACCGTCAGATCGACCGTCGGCACCGCCGACCACTCATGCATGCGCATGTACGGCGCGGGGATCAGCGCGTCGCTGAAGAACGCCAGCGACAGCGCGTCGATCGGGCGCGGCTCGACCAGCCCCATCCACGCGCGAATCGCCATCGGCCGCTCCTCGCCCGACAGCGGCCGCCCCTCGAAGCGCGGCTGCAGCACTATGTGGCGCGCGAACTCCGGTCCGTGCTCCATCAGTTTCAGCCCCTCGCGTGAGGGGTCCGGCGGCGCGACGTCCGGCATCGTCACTTCCGAGATCTCCGGGCCCGACCAGGGCAGAGAGAACGCCGCCAGCGCCAGCGCGATCAGCTTCCCGTCCTGGCTCATGCGCGCGGACAGAGTGCTCAGCGAGCGGCCCTCGCGCTCGAGCGTCGTCGTGATCGCCACCGACCCCGGCTCCGGTGCACGTGCGTAGTGGATCGTCAGCGAGCGCGGCGCGCGCGCGTCGTCGGCGACTGTCTCGATGAGCGCGCGCAGCAGGATCGCCGCGAGGTAGCCGCCGTGCGGGCCGCGCCCGGCGCGCCAGTCGGGCGCCACCTCCGCGCCGAACAGCGCCTCCCCAGCGGTCCCCTGGTCTTCGCGCCATACCGCCGTGTCGCGGTCGAACTTCGTGTCAGCCACGTACGAGCCGCTTGTAGGTGATGCGGTGCGGGCGGTCCGCGGCGGCGCCGAGCGTGGCGTGTCGGTGCTCCTCGTAGGCCTCGAAGTTGCCCTCGAACCACGTCACCTGCGAGTCGCCCTCGAACGCCAGCACGTGCGTGGCCACGCGATCCAGGAACCAGCGGTCGTGCGAGATCACGATCGCGCAGCCGGGGAACGCCAGCAGCGCGTTCTCCAGCGCCCGCAGCGTGTCCACGTCGAGGTCGTTCGTGGGCTCGTCCAGCAGCAGCAGGTTGCCGCCGCTGCGCAGCAGCTTGGCCAGGTGCACGCGGTTGCGCTCGCCGCCGGAGAGTTTGCCGATGCGCGCCTGCTGGGCGCTGCCCTTGAAGTTGAAGCCGGCGGTGTACTGGCGCGAGTTGACCTCGCGATCGCCGACCTTGATGTGCTCGTAGCCTTCGGAGATCTCCTCCCACACGGTCTTCTCGGGGTCGAGCGAGTCGCGCGACTGGTCGACGTAGGCGAGCTTGACGGTGTCGCCGAGCTCGAGCTTGCCGCTGTCGGGGCTCTCCTCGCCGGTGATCATCCTGAACAGCGTCGTCTTGCCCGCGCCGTTGGCGCCGATCACGCCGACGATCCCGGCGCGGGGCAGGTCGAACGACAGCGACTCGATCAGCAGGCGCTCGCCGAAGCCCTTGGAGACGTCGGTCGCCGTCAGCACCTTGTCGCCGAGGCGCGGCCCCGGCGGGATGTGGATCTGAACCTCGTCGAGCTTGATGTTGCGGTCCTCCGCGATCAGCTCCTCGTAGCGCGCCAGGCGGGCCTTGGACTTCGTGCGTTTGCCCTTCGGGTTCGTGCGCACCCATTCGAGCTCCGCTGCGATCGTGCGCTCGCGGCCCTTTTCCGAGCGCTCTTCCTGGGCCATGCGCGCCTGCTTCTGCTCGAGCCAGCTCGAGTAGTTGCCCTGGTAGGGGATGCCCTTGCCGCGATCGAGCTCGAGGATCCAGCCGGCGACGTTGTCGAGGAAGTAGCGGTCGTGCGTGACCGCCACGATCGCGCCCTTGTACTCGGCGAGGTGCTGCTCGAGCCACGCGACCGACTCCGCGTCGAGGTGGTTGGTGGGCTCGTCCAGGAGCAGCAGGTCGGGCGCGCGCAGCAGCAGGCGGCACAGCGCCACGCGGCGGCGCTCGCCCCCGGAGAGCGTGCTCACGTCGGCGTCCGGCGGCGGCAGGCGCAGCGCGTCCATCGCGTATTCGAGCTGCGTGTCGAGGTTCCACGCGTCCGCGGCTTCGATCTTGGCCTGGAGCTTGCCGAACTCATCTGCGGTCTCGTCGGAGTAGTTGGCGGCCAGCTCGTTGAAGCGGTCGAGCAGCGCCTTGGTCTCGGCGACGCCGTCCTCGACGTTGCCCTTGACGTCCTTGGACTCGTCCAGGTGCGGCTCCTGCTCGAGCATGCCCACGGTTGCGCCCGGCGCGAGCGCCGCCTCGCCGCGGTACTCCTGGTCGACCCCCGCCATGATCCGCAGCAGCGAGGACTTGCCCGCGCCGTTGTAGCCGAGCACGCCGATCTTGGCGCCGGGGTAGAACGCGAGCGTGACGTTGTCCAGCACCGTTTTGTCCGGCGGGTGGACCTTCGACAGGCGGTGCATCGTGAAGACGTACTGGGAGGACATCGGCACGCAGGATAGAGCGGAACGGAAATCCCGCCCACTCCCGCCGGTGCTCGCTAACGTTGTCGGGTCATGCCCACCACCGTTCTGGACGTCGAGCAGCACCTGCTCCTGCTGGAGCTCGAGCCGCCGTTCACAAAGCGCGACGTTCAGCTTGCGCGCCGGCGCATGGCCAAGCGCTGGCATCCCGACGTGGCGCCGCAGGGGCGCCAGTTCGAGCACGAGCGCCACCTCAAGGCGATCAACGAGGCGGCCGATCAGCTCGAGCGCCTGGCGGAGGGCTCGCGCGGGGGGAAGGTGTCGGCCAACGCCGTCAAGGTCAGCGCCGCCGCGGCGCGCCGCGAGCGCGAGGAGGCCGGCAGGCGCGCGTACGAGGCCGAGCAGCGCGCGCGGGCGATGGCGAAAGACCGCGCCGAACACGACCCGTTCGGCAGCCGCGTGCCCGACCACTCGGTGGTGCACCGCTACGCGCGCTGCCTCACCTACCCGGAGTGGGGGGTGGGCACCGTCGCCGGCATCTACTTCTCCTCGGATCCGGTCGCGGCGGGCGAGGAAGTGCAGCAGTGGGCGCGGGTGAAGTTCAGCCACGGCATCCGCACGGTGCCCGCCGGCAGCATGAAATTCGTGGACTTCTCCAAGCCCGACCCCGCCGAGGAGCGCGTCGAACGCTTCCTCATCGCCGCGCAGCGCGCGATGGCCGAAGGCGAGTACGAGCTGGCCGCGCAGCGCCTGATCTACGCGCGCGACGCCGAGCCGCGCAACGTGGCGGTGCTGCGGCTGATGACGCTCGCCTTCTGGAACGCCGGCAAGCTCGAGGCGGCCGCCCGCGCCGTGCGCGACTGGGCGCGCGTCGACGGCAGCCGTCCCGCCGCCCACCGCTTCGCGGCGCGCATCTACGAAGACATGGGCGCGATCGACCTCGCCGAGGAGGCCGCCGCGCGCGCGGCGCAGCGCGGACCCTCCGACGCCGGCGCGTGGGAGCGCCTCGGACGCCTGCGCCTCGCGCTGATGGACCGCGAGGGAGCCCTGGAGGCGCTCAGGCGCGCGCTCGAGCTGGGCGCCGGCAAGGACGTGCACGACCTCGTCGCGCAGGCGCTCGCGATCGAGCCGAGCATGGCCGGCTGACACTAAGCAGCCCATTTGCAGGTAGTTTGCGCTTCATCCAAGTCAGTCCAAATTCCCACAATCTCTTGGAGTTGCGCTATACTCCAGATTTTTGGACTAATTTGGAGTAATTTGGATGACCATCTACGTAGCGCCACCCCCGGACTTTCGCGAGCTGGCGACGCGGCTTGGCTCCGATCGCCTCGTGGAGCTGATGCGTCTGGGAGCGACCGAGAGTGGCCGCGAGTACGTCCACTGGGACAAGCTCCGGCAGCTTGATCCACCCGCGAACATCAATCACGAGGAGTGGTGGTTCCTCGTCAAGTGGGGTCGCCAGTCAGTCCAGCGGGCGATTCCGCTGGTAGACCCGAATGGCGCTCATTTCGTCTACGGCGTCCCCGATCTCGTCGCCCGCCGGCTCCACTACGTGGATCAGCACTGCAGCGGCGAGGTCGCAATGTCCGAGGTTGTGACGGCCGACGAGCAAGCGCGGCATCGCTATCTCGTCAACTCGCTGATGGAGGAGGCGATCCGCTCGAGCCAGCTCGAGGGCGCAACCACGACCAGGCAGGTCGCAAAGGAGCTGCTTCGCTCGGGCCGGGAGCCAAAGGACCGGAGCGAGCGCATGATCTTCAACAACTATCGCGCGCTGCAGTACATGCGCGATGACATGCCCGACGAGCTGACACCGAGCTCCGTGCTAGAGCTGCAGCGCATCCTCACGGACGGCACACTGGATCATCCCGACGCCGCGGGCCGGCTTCAACGTCCACACGAGGAGCGGGTCGCGGTTGTGGACAGTCTTGATGGAACCGTGATCCACACTCCGCCTCCTGCCGAGCAGCTGCCGCAGCGGCTGCAGGCGCTGTGTGATTTCGCGAACGAAGGCGAGAGCCCGGATCGATTCATCCACCCCGTGGTGCGAGCGATACTGCTCCACTTCTGGCTGGCGTACGACCACCCTTTCGAGGACGGCAACGGCAGGACGGCGCGCGCGCTGTTCTACTGGTACATGAAGTCGCGCAGGTATTGGCTGGTGGAGTACCTCTCGATCTCGAAGATACTTCGCGATGCGCCCGCAAGGTACACCCGGTCATTCCTGCTGACCGAGACGGACGAGCGAGACGCCACCTACTTCCTGGTCTACCAGCTGGAGGTGATTCAGCGGGCCGTTGAGCAGCTCCACCAATACCTCCGTCAGAAGATCAAGGATGTGCGCGACGTCGAAAAGCTCCTCAAAGGGTCGAGTCAGTTCAACCATCGACAGCTCGCCCTACTGGGCAACGCGCTCCGGTCGCCAGACGCTGTTTACACGTTCCAATCGCACGCTGCCAGTCACGGCGTCACCCACGAGACGGCGAGGAACGATCTGCTTGCGCTCGCCGGCATGGGATTCATGCAGCAGCGCCGCCCAGGGCGACGGTACGCCTTCACTCCCTCGGCAAATCTGTCAGAGCTGCTCAGGGTCTCGCACCAGCCTGCATCTTCGACCGACGGCTCTCATCTGGCTGCCGAAGGGGTCTAGGAGGCTGGTGTTTTTTGGGCGGTTCCGTCCGACTCTCAAGTCATGCTTGAGGGTATGAGTCTTGGACTATCTCCCCGCCAGTCGGACATGTTTGCGACCACGACTGGGTTCTGCGGGCCGTTGGTCGCGCCGGACTCGATCTACGGGTTGCTGCACCGCGAGTGCCATCGGTTGTTCCCGGATGAGATGTTCGCCGACCTGTTCACGGACGTGGGCCGTCGGTGTGTGCCGCCGATGATCGTGGCGGTGGTGATGGTGTTGCAGCGGTTGGAGGGATGCTCGGATCGTGAGGCGGTTGAGCGCTTTCAGTTCGATCTGCGCTGGAAGTACGCGGCGGGCGGGCTGGGGTTCGACTATCCCGGGTTTGTGCACACGGTGCTGGTCGACATGCGCGCCAGGCTGGCGTCTTCGGAGCGTCCTGATCGGATCTTCCAGGTCACGCTGGATGCGGCCAAGCGAGCGGGGCTTGTGGGCCGTCGGCGGGTGCTGGACTCGACGCCGGTCTATGACGCGGTCGCGACGATGGACACGGTGACGTTGGTGCGCTCGGCGATCCGTGGGCTGCTCGCGGTGTGCGAGCCGGGGCTGGAGTCAGAGCTGCGTGGGCTGCTTGGTCGCGATGATGATTACCGCAGTGCGGGCAAGCCGGTGTGCGATTACGAGGATCGGGCGGCGCGGGAGGAGCTGATCGACGCGCTGGCGAAGGACGCGCGGGCGCTGCTGTGCGCGCTCGACGGCCGCGAGCTCACCGACGAGGTGAGCAAGGCAGGGGCGTTGCTGGCGTCGGTCGTCGGCCAGGATCTGGATGAGGGCGAGGACGGCGTGTTCCGGATCGCTCGGCGGGTCGCGAAGGACCGGGTCATCTCGATCGTCGACCCGGACGCGCGGCACGGGCACAAGACCTCAGCGCGCGGGTTCGACGGCTACAAGGGGCACGTCGCTGTGGACCCCGACAGCGAGTTGATCACGGCGAGCACCGTGACCGCAGGCAACGTCGGCGACGCCGCCCCGGCTTGCGGCTTGCTCGTCGATGATCTCGCCACGATAGGTGAACAGCCCGATCCCTCCCAGCCGCCTGGCAGCGCGTCCGAGCATCCCGCCGATTCCGAGCCGCAGCCGAGCAGGGAGCCGCTGTCTGTCTACGGTGACTCGGCCTACGGCGCCGGCGAGCTCCTCAGCACGCTCGAGGACGCTGGCGCGGAGGTCTACTGCAAAGTGCAGCCGCCCCTCGCGCCCGGCGGCCGGTTCCCCAAGGACACATTCACGATCGATCTCACGAACGGCACCGTCAGCTGCCCTGCCGGGCACACGGTCACGCTCACGCCGGCGGGTGACGGGCAGCTCGCGAGGTTCGCCGGGGCGTGCGCGGGCTGCCCGCTGGCCGAGCGGTGCACGAGGGCCGCTGGCGGGCGCACGATCTATGTCGGCCCCCACGAGCAGCAGCTCGCCCAAGCGCGCGCCCGGCAGAAGGACCCCGCCTGGAAGGCCGACTACACCGCTACCCGCCCCAAGGTCGAGCGCAAGATCAGCCATCTGATGCGTCGCCGTCACGGCGGCCGCCGCGCAAGGGTGCGCGGCAAGCCGAAGGTCACCGCCGACTTCTCGCTGCTCGCCGCCGCCGTGAACCTCGCCCGCCTCAGCGTCCTCGGACTCGCCCACAACAGCACAACCTGGACGGCAAACACCGCCTGAACGGGTCGAAACGACCCGCAGAACCCTCACCGGACCGACCCCCAGGGCACACAGCACCCCCAACACCCCCCGCAACCGACCCACACCATCACCACGAGATCCCCGGGGCCCCACCAGCCCACGGACCACGCGCCCGAGAGCCCCACAAATCACACGTTCGACACCAGCCTCCTAGAGGATGTTCACCGCGCGCGAGACGACCAGCCCCAGCGTGACCAGCGAGACGATCGACTGCACGCCCATGATCATCTTCGCCATCGGCGTCAGCGGCATCGTGTCGGTTGGCGAGAACGCGGTGGCGTTCGTCAGCGACACGTACAGGTAGTCGACGAACTGCGGCCGCCAGTAGCGCGGCTCGATGCGGTCGTCTGACATCTGCGGGAACAGGAAGTCCGGCGGCCCGTCGTGGCCGGCCGCGCGCCGTCCCGGGCCGCCGCGGTCCACCTCCCAGTACCACAGCGCGAAGATCAGGAAGTTGGTCAGCCAGATCAGCATGCCCGAGACGATCAGCTCGCGGCCGTTCGTGGGTTGTTTGCTGTGCAGCAAATGGTGCGTCAGCTCGACCAGCGAGAAGACGTTGGCGGCGCTCACGAACGCGGTCAGCGCGATCGCGGTGCGTCGGCGTCCGCGGTGCTCGTGCTCGAGCTGGCGCGGCGTGGCCAGCGACAGGCCGATCAGCAGCACGCCCTCGAGCGCCGGCACCAGCCACGTCGGGCCCACGGTGAGGCGTTCGGGCAGCCCGACCTGCAGGCCGATGGCGACAAGCAACGTCGCCTGGACCGGCCAAAACGCCTCGGCGCCCGCCGGCGGCGGGTAAGGGCGGGGGGATGACGGGCTGGCCGGCGGGTCTGCCACGAACCGAGAGCGTAAGGGGCGCCTCGGCGGTGATCGAGTCGCGGCGCTGTGCCTCGCCTGCACAGGTGATCGCGGCTGATCCAACTGGTAGCGTCAGCGATGTGAGCACCGTCTCCAAGCGCGCTCTCGCGCCACTCGCGCTGCTCATGCTCGTCGTCGGGCTTGCGCTGGCGCCCGTCGTGCCCGCCAAGACGCCGAAACGGACCGTCAAGTGCACAGTTTCCACTGGCGGCGGCTCATCCGAAGGCGAATCGCTGCCGGCTGAGCTCTCCAGCCCGCTCGAAGCGGGCGTCGTGTCGCGCTTCGCCGTGCTTCGCAGGGCGGCGCTGCCGAGCGACCAGATCCCGGCGCTCAGCCCCGTTGGCGTCGAGGTCGATAGCCAGCTCGCGAGCTTCTACCCCGCCTCCGTGCGTCAGGTGCTGGCGCTGCCCAACGGAAGCCGCTACTTCGTGGTCCCGGGGTTCGCGCAGTCGGTGCAGGTGCCGCCCGCCGACTGCCTGCCGCCGTCCCTGCGACACGACCGCCCCGAGCTGGTCGAACAGGAGAGCAAGCTGGCGTCCGCGCCGGTGTACTGCATCGTCGAGATCGGCCGGGAACCCGCCGGCAGCGAGTGCGTGCCGTTCTCCCTGATCGAAGAGTCGCCGCGGGTGTTCGGGCCGACCCTCCCCGAAGAAACGCTCGTCGAACTGGTGCCCGACGGTGTGGCGTCGGTGCGGGTCACCTATCCCGGCGGAGCCTCGGCGGTGGCGGCCGTCGCGGAAAACGCGTACATGCTCGTCCCGCCGCGGGCCGTCCAGCACATGGTGCAGCAGGCGCTGAAGAAGCTCCAGCATCGCGCGAGCCGCTTCGAACACGACAAGCACACCACCAAAGCGCAGCAGCGCCGGGTGCTCGAAAGCTTCATCAAGCAGATCCACGGGGTGCTCCTCGCCGCCGCGCCGCTCAAGGTCGAATGGCTCGGCGGCGCCGGTGAGCTCATACGCAGCATCGCTCGTCCGAGTGCCGCCAGCTCGTTGATCTCCTCCGCCGTGGGGATCGGCCTCTGAGGCCCGCGCGATGCGCCTGATCGTCGCCCGCTGCGAGGTCTCCTACGCCGGCCGCCTGAGCACCGTGCTGCCCGAGGCGGTGCGCCTGCTGATGCTCAAGGCCGACGGCACGTTCATGGTCTGGGCGGACGGCGGCGGCTCGAACGTGAAGCCGCTCAACTGGATGGTCGCGCCGACCGTGATCGAGCAGGAGCTGGGCGAGGACGGCGCGCTGCGGCGGCTGCTGGTACGCAAGCGCGGCGGCCAGGACGAGCAGCTGGACATCGCGATCGCGGAGGTGCTCTCCGACGTCGAGCACGAGCTCGACATGCTCGCCACGCTCGAGAAGGAGGGACTGGAGCGCGAACTGCAGGAGCTGCTGGCCGACGCGCCGCAGTGGTGCGGCGAGGGGCTGCGGCTGGTGCGGCGCGAGTGGCCCACGGACATCGGGCCGGTCGACCTGATGTGCAAGGACGGCGAGGATGAATGGATCGCCGTGGAGATCAAGCGTGTGGGCACGATCGACGCGGTCGAGCAGCTGACGCGCTATCTGGAGCGCATCCGCCTGGACCCCGCGCTCGGCTCCTGCCGCGGCGTGCTCGCGGCGCAGACGATCAAGCCGCAGGCGCGCGTGCTCGCGGGCGCGCGTGGAATCGACTGCGTGGAGGTCGATCCCGCCGTTCTGCGCGGCGAGCGCGAGCCCGAGCTGAAGCTGTTTGCGGCATAGTGCCGGGCATGAACGACCAAGAAACCTCAGAGGTACTCACCGAGCGACGCGGCAACGTGTTGCTGATCACGCTCAACCGACCGGAGGTGCGCAACGCCGTCAACGCCGCGCTCGCAGCCGGCGTCGCCGGCGCGCTGGAGGAGCTCGACGCCGACGACGGCCTGTCCGTGGGCGTGCTCACCGGCGCCGGCGGCTTCTTCTGCGCCGGCATGGACCTCGGCGCGTTCGTCAAGGGTGAGTCGCCGTGGTTCGGCGACAGGGGCTTCGCCGGCATCGCGCAGCGCTCCGCGCGCAAGCCGCTGATCGCCGCGATCGAGGGCTTCGCCGTCGCCGGCGGCATGGAGATCGCGCTCGCGTGCGATCTGATCGTCGCTGCCAAGGGCGCAAAAATGGGGATCCCGGAGGCCAAGCGCTCGCTCGTCGCCGCCGGCGGCGCGCTGCTGCGCCTGCCCCGCCGCATGCCCTACCACGTCGTCATGGAGCTGGCGCTCACCGGCGACACGATGCCCGCCGATCGCTTCCACGAGCTCGGCGTCGTCAACCACCTCGCCGAGCCCGGCGCCACCGTCGACGTCGCGCTCGAGCTCGCCGGGCGGCTCGCCAAGAACGGGCCGCTGGCGCTCGTCGCCTCCAAGCAGATCCTGCAGGAGCAGTTCGACTGGTCGAGCGCCGAGATGTGGGACAAGCAGGGCGCCATCTCCGGCCCCGTGTTCGCCTCCGAGGACTCCAAGGAGGGCGCCAGCGCCTTCAAGGAGAAGCGCGACCCTGTTTGGAAAGGTCGCTAAGCGCGAGGCTGCCTAGTACCCGCGTCGTCTGCGCTTGCGCTGGCGACGGACCGCCAGGAAGCGCTTCCAAAGCGCCCACATCTCAGCGCTCTCCGGGCGTCTTGCGCGGGTACTGGGAGATCGGCTGGCGCAGGTCGATGGCCGTCGTCACGATGCGGTTCTGTTCGTCGATATGCGCGGCCGGGTAGCCCTCGCCCGGGCTTGCGCGCTCGGGGCGCCCTACGTAGCCGAAGTGCATCTCCTCGGGCATGATCTGCATCAGGCGCGGGAACATGTGGGCGCGCGCGCCCATGTTGCGCGGCTCCTCCTGCACCCACAGCACCTCGCGCAGGTTCGGGTAGCGGCCCATCAGCTCGAGGATCTGGCGTTCGGGGAACGGGTACAGGAGCTCCACGCGCGCGACCGCGAGGCCCGGGTGCGTCGCGCGTTCGGGGTGCCCCACGAGGTCGTAGTAGATCTTGCCCGTGCACAGCACCAGGCGCGTGACCTGCTCGTCCTGCACGCCCGGCTCGGCCAGCACGGGCTGGAAGCGCGTGTCCTCGGCCATGTCCGCCACCGAGCTCGCCGCCTGCGGCAGGCGCAGCAGCGACTTCGGCGTCATCACCACGAGCGGACGCTGCTTGGCGATGCGCGCCTGGCGGCGCAGCAGGTGGAAGTACTGGGCCGGGGTCGTCGGGCTCGCGACGCGGATGTTGCCCTCGGCGGCCGCGCGCAGGAAGCGCTCGAGGCGAGCCGACGAGTGCTCAGGGCCCGAGCCCTCGTAGCCGTGCGGCAGCAGCAGCGTCAGGCGCGAGGTCTGGCCCCACTTGGCCAGGCCCGAGGTGATGAACTGGTCGATGATCACCTGCGCCGAGTTGACGAAGTCCCCGAACTGCGCCTCCCACAGCACCAGCGTCTCCGGCGCCTCCTGGCTGTAGCCGTACTCGAAGCCCATGCACGCAAGCTCCGACAGCGGGCTGTTGTGCAGCTCCAGCGGCGCCAGCGCGTCCGGCAGGTTCTGGATCGGGCACACCGTCTGCCCGGTCTTCGCGTCGTGCAGGACCATGTGGCGCTGGCTGAACGTGCCGCGCTCGGTGTCCTGACCGGTCAGGCGCAGCGGCGTGCCCTCCGTCAGCAGCGAGGCGAACGCCAGCGCCTCCGCGTGCGCCCAGTCGATCTTCGCCTCCGCCGCGCTCTCCTCGAGCGCCTCGTGGCGGCGCTCGAGCTGTTTGACCAGCTTCGGGTGCACGGTGAAGTCCTCCGGCACGCGCAGCAGCTGCTCGCCCAGCTCGCGCAGCCTGCTCGCCGGCACCGCGGTGTCGACCTCGGGGCTCGGTGAGCGGTCGAGCTGGTACTCGCCCGTCGTGTGCTCGCCGTCGTGCTCGGCCGCCGCCGCCGCGATCTTCGACTTCAGACGCTGGTGCAGCAGCGTCAGGTTGTCCCACACCTCCTGCGCCTGGCGGTCGACCTCCTCCTTGGAGACGACACCCTCCGCCACCAGCCGGTCGGCCCACAGCTCGTACACGCGCTTCTTGCTCTTGATCTTCGCGTACATCTCCGGCTGCGTGTACGCGGGCTCGTCGGACTCGTTGTGCCCGAAGCGGCGGTAGCCGATCAGGTCGATCAGCACGTCGTGGCCGAACTCCTGGCGGAACGCGAACGCCAGCCGCACCGCGCTGACGCACGCCGGCACGTCGTCGGCGTTGACGTGGATGATCGGCACGTCGAAGCCCTTCGCCAGGTCCGAGGCCCAGCGCGTCGAGCGCGCGTCGTCGGGGTCGGTCGTGAAGCCGATCTGGTTGTTCGTGATGATGTGCACCGTGCCGCCGACCTTGTAGCCGTCGAGCGCCTGCAGGTTGAGCGTCTCCGAGACCACGCCCTGCCCCGGGAACGACGCGTCGCCGTGGATCACGATCGGCACCGCCGCGTTCGTGTCCTGGTGCGCGTGCGGACCCTGGCGCGAGGTCTGCGCGGCGCGCGTCGCGCCCTCCACGACCGGCGAGACGTACTCCAGGTGGCTCGGGTTGGACTCGAGGTTGACGCGGATCGTGCCGCCGTCCGGCAGCTGGTAGGTGCCCTGCGTGCCGTGGTGGTACTTGACGTCGCCCGTGCCGCCCTGCGGGATCGTCGTCACCGCCTCGAGCGTCGAGGCGCCCTCGAACTCGGCGAAGATCGTGTCGTAGGCGCGCCCGAGGTTGTGCGCGAGCACGTTCAGCCGCCCGCGGTGCGCCATGCCCGACCACGACCTCCTGGCCGCCGTGCGCCGCCGACAGCTGGATCAGCTCGTCGAGCATCGGCACCGTCATGTCCAGGCCCTCGATCGAGAACTGGTGCTGGCCGAGGTAGGCCTTGTGCATGAAGCGCTCCAGCGCGTCCACCTCGACCAGGCGCTTGAGCAGCGTCCGGCGCTCGTCGTTGGTCAGCTCGTGGCGGAACGCGCCCGACTCGATGTGCTCGCGCAGCCACACGCGCTGGCGGTGGGAGGCGATGTGCTCGATCTCATAGGCGATCGTGCCGCAGTAGGTCTCGCGCAGGTGCGGCAGCGCGTCGGCGAGCGTCGCGCCCGGCACGTACATCTGGAAGATCTTCGCCGGGATCCGCGCCTGCATCTCCGGCGTCAGCCCCAGCGCCTCCGGGTCGAGGCCCGGGTCGCCCTCGGGCTCCGAGCCGAGCGGGTCCAGGTGCGCCGCGAGGTGGCCGTGGCTGCGCACGCGGCTCACGAACGTGCTCGCCGCCTGCACCGCCTGCAGCAGCTCGTCGCTGCCCGCCGGCGCCCGCCAGCCGCCGCGCCCGCGCTCGCCGCGCCGCCGCGCCGCCGGCGGTCGCCGCCGGAGCGTGGACGGCAGCGGCCCCAGCCTGCACGCCGAGCGCGCTGAAGACGCTCCTCGTAGAAGCCGCGCTCGCCCTGCAGGTAGCTCCTCGATCAGCGCCAGGAAGCGCCCCGACTCCGCGCCCTGGATGATGCGGTGGTCGTAGGTCGAGGTCATCGTCATGACCTTCTCCGCGCCGATGCTCGCGCCGATCTCGCCCAGGCCCACCGGGTAGGCGATCGAGCCGGTCGCCACGATCGTGCCCTGGCCGCCCATCAGCCGCGGCACCGAGGCGACCGTGCCGATCCCGCCGGGGTTCGTCAGCGTGATGTTGGCGCCCACGAGGTCGTCGGCGCGTCAGCGTGTTCGTGCGCGCCTTCTCCACCAGCGCGTCGTAGGCGGCGAGGAAGCGCGTCGAACGCCAGCCGCCCCGCGTCTGCGATCACCGGCACCATCAGCGTGCGCGAGCCGTCCTTCTTCTCCACGTCCACCGCCAGCCCGAGGTTCACCTGGCCGTCGACGCACGCGGTGCGGCTTGCCGTCGATCTCCGCGAAGTGGTTGGCCATCACCGGCATGTCCTCGGCGGCGCGCGCGATCGCGTACGCGATCAGGTGCGTGAACGACACCTTGCTGCCGGCCGCCTTCAGCTCGCGCCGGCGCGCGTCGAGCACGCGTCACCGTCAGCGTGCGGAAGCTCGTCGCCGTGGGGATCGAGCGCGACTCCTCCATGTAGCGGGCGAGCGCCGCGGCGCCGCCCTTCATCGGCTGCGCGCCGGCCTCGGCGGTGTGCGGCGCCGTTGGCGGCCGCCGTGTCGCCGCCGCTCGCGCCGTTGCCGCCGTCGCGGCCGCGTCAGCACGTCGGACTTGGTGATCCGCCCGGCCGGGCCGCTGCCCGACGACGCGCGCGAGGTCGACGCCCTCGACCGCCGCCGCGCGCGCGGCCACCGGGGAGACCTTCGTGCCATCGGCTGCCCCGTCGGCGCTCGCCGGCGCGGCTGCCGGCGGCTCGGCGCCGCGGCGGACGTCTGCGGTGTGGTCCGGGCACGGCTGCGGCGCGCTCGCCGGCGCCGCTCCGTTGACGCGCGATGCGCGCGATCACCTGGCCGACGGTGACGGTGTCGCCCTCCGCGACGAGGATCTCGCTGACCGTTCCGGCTCGCGGGCGCGGGCAGCTCGAGGTCGACCTTGTCGGTCGAGATCTCGACGATCGTGTCGTCGACCTTGATCGGGTCGCCGACCTTCACGCGCCATTCGAGGATCGTCCCCTCGCGTGACCGACTCGCCGGCGGCGGGGGTCACGACGTCGACGAGCTGCGCCGCCGTGCGTCCGCTCCGGCGGCCGGTGCCGTCGCCTCGGCGGCGCGAGCGCCGCCTCGCCGCGTCGGCGGGCTGCTCGACGGCGCGGCGCGGGCGCGCTCGCGGCGCCGTTGCGTCGGGCGCCGGCGCGGCGGGCGCTGCGCCGCCGCCCACGGCGATGCGCGCGATCACCTGGCCGACGGTGACCGTGTCGCCCTCCTCGACGAGGATCTCGCTGACCGTGCCGCTGGCCGGCGAGGGCAGCTCGACGTCGACCTTGTCGGTCGAGATCTCGACGATCGTGTCGTCGACCTTGATCGGGTCGCCGACCTTGACATGCCATTCGAGGATCGTTCCCTCGGTGACCGACTCGCCCGCGGCAGGGGTCACGACGTCGATCGTCTGCTGCAGCCGTGGTGCCCGTTGCCATCGATCTCTCACTCTAGCGCGGCGCTCGCTGCGCGATCGCTCGCGGTCGCGCTCGCACGGCTGCGGCGCCTGCTCGCGGACGAACTCGTAGCTGCCGAAGAACGGCCCGATGCCCGCCGAGCACCGCCACCGCGACGGCGAGCCGCAGCGAGACGACCCGCAGCCGCGCGGCGGTGATGCAGGCGAGCGACATGAAGATCCACAGCAGCCCGTGGGTGAGGCCGAGCACGAACGTCAGCGGCTCGGGCTTGCCGGCCGCGAACGCGCTGACGCAGCAGCGCGAGGTACACGCACGAGTGGGTGAACGAGGTCCACTTCAGGCGCGTGAACGTCAGCGGGCCGGCGCCCGTCCGCGGCGGGCTCCGCGGCGAGCGGCGGCGCGTGCTCACTCCGACAGCCAGCGGGCCATCCGCGGCAGCGCCTCGCCGGCCTCGGCCGGCCAGTCGTCGATCTCGCGCGGCCACCACGCGAACTCGTCGTGCTCGTGGTCGGGCGTGACCGCCTCCTCGACGCCCTCCGCGAGCCACGCCTGGCCGACGAACATGACCAGTCTGGTGCGGCAGCCGCAGCAGCGCCTCGCCGCGCACGCGCTCGGGCGAGACCGACCACTCCTCGCTCGAGCTCGCGCACGAGCGTGTCGGCGGGGCTCTCGCCGAGGTCGACCGCGCCGCCCGCGCCGAGCGCCCAGCGCCCGGCCCACGAGGACGACCCACGGCGGCGCGGCGTCCCGCCAGCCAGCGCCCGTCGGCCGAGCGCGTCACGCACAGCGCGGCCATGCTCTGCGAGGCGTCGCCGGCGACCAGGCGCAGCGCCCAGCGCAGCGGCTGCAGCTCGATCGCGATGCCCGCCGTCGTCCTGGCGGTAGTCGACCAGGCGCGCGGCCACGCCGTCGTGGCTCGGCGAGCCGCGCTCCTGCAGCTCCCTGATCGCCGCGTCGGCCGCCTCGCGTGTGCTCGGGCGAGGGCTCGAACGTGCTCCTCGCGCCAGCGCGCCTTGATCTGCTCCAGCGCCCACGGTCCGCGGGCGAGGATCTCGGGCGCTGGGTGGCTGGGCTCGCGGTCGATCGGACACTCCTGCGAAGGCTAGTGAATCTCCGCAACGCGCCGGTGAAGGCTGCGGAGCAGCGCTGCGCGAGCATAGACTCGCCGCGCGTGAGCAGCCGTCGGCGCAAGCACTGGGGATGGGGCTTCGAGGACCAGCAGCCGACGCCCGAGCAGGTGCGCGCCTCGGCGCGCGGCGCTGGCCGCGCACCTGGGGATCGCGCTCGGCGAGGTCGAGGAGCCGGTGGCGCTCGAGCGGTGCGCGCTGCGCGCCGCCGCGCGTCGCAGGCGCCGCCGGCGCTCGCGGACGATCTGCGCCGACGACGTCCACGCGCGCGCCTCGCCACGCGCTGGGCAAGTCCTACGCGGACGTCGTGCGCGGCTTTCGCGGGCGCTTCGAGCACGCCGCCCGACTTCGTCGCGCGCCCGCGCGAGGAGGCCGACGTCGAGCGGGTGCTCGAGTGGTGCTCGAGCGAGCGCGTCGCGGCGATCCCGTTCGGCGGCGGCACCTCGGTCGTCGGCGGCGTCACGCCCGACGTCGGCCGGCGGCTACAACGGCGCGGTCTCGATCGACCTGCGGCGCGCTCGACCGCGTGCTCGAGGTCGACGACGTCTCGCGCGCGGCGCGCATCCAGGCCGGCGCGCCGGGCCCGGCGCTCGAGGCGCCAGCTCGGCGAGCACGGGCTGACGCTGCGCCACTTCCCGCAGTCGTTCGAGTACTCGACGCTCGGCGGCTGGATCGCCACGCGCGCCGGCGGCCACTTCGCGACGCTGTGGACGCACATCGAGGACTTCGTCGAGTCGGTGCGCGCGATCACGCCCGCCGGGCGTGTGGGAGTCGCGGCGGCTGCCCGGCTCGGGCGCCGGCGTCGAGCCCCGACCGGATGCTCGCCGGCTCGGAGGGGACGCTCGGCGTGATCACCGAGGCGTGGGTGCGCGTGCAGCCGCGCCCCGCGCACCGCAGCTCGGCGGGCGTGCGCTTCGCGAGCTTCGCTGGCGCGGCGCCGAGTGCGTGCGCGCGATCTCCCAGTCCGGCCTGCACCCGTCCAACTGCCGCCTGCTCGACGCCGGCGAGGCGGCGCTGACGATGGCCGGCGACGGCTCCCACGCGCTGCTCGTGCTCGGCTTCGAGTCGACCGACCATCCCGTCGAGCGAGGCGATGGCGCGCGCGCTGCGAGCTGTGCGCCGAGCACGGCGGCGTGCCGAGCGTCGCGACGGCGTCGCGATCGGCGACGGCGGCGACGCGGTCGGCTCCTGGCGCGAGGCGTTCCTCGGCGCGCCCTACGTGCGCGACGTGCTCGTCGCGATGGGCGTGCTCGCGCGAGACGTTCGAGACGGCGATCACGTGGGAGCGCTTCCCGGCGCTTCCACGAGCGCGTGAGCGCCGCCGCCGAGGAGGCGCGTGCGCGAGGCGTGCGGCGAGGGCGGGCAGCGTCTTCTGCCGCTTCACCCACGTCTACCCCGACGGGCCGGCGCCCTACTTCACGGTGCTCGCGCCCGCGCGCCGCGGCGAGGAGGTCGAGCAGTGGGCCGCGATCAAGCGCGCGGTCTCCGACGCGATCATCGCCGAGGGCGGCACGATCACCCACCACCACGCCGTCGGGCGCGACCACCGGCCGTGGTATGACCGCCAGCGCCCGGAGCCGTTCGCCGCGGCGCTGCGCGGCGCCAAGGCGGCGCGTCGACCCCGCGGGCGATGATGAACCCGGGCGTGCTGGTCGATCCGACTGCGCATGAGAGATCGCCGTCCTCGGCCCCGGCGGGGTGGGCGGGCTGCTCGCGGGCGCGCTCGACGCGCCGGCACCGAGGTGGTGGTGGTCGCGCGCGAGAGCGACCGCCGCGGTGATCGCCGAGCGCGGCGTGCGCGTGCAGCAGCGTGACGTTCGGCGACTTCGTCGCGCACCCGCGCGCGCTCGCGCGCCTGCAGGAGCCGGTGGACGCGCTGATCGTCGCGACCAAGGCCGCCGGCCTGGAGCCGGCGCTGAGCGCGATCGCCGTGGAGCCGGCGCGTCGTGCTGCCGCTGCTCAACGGCCTCGACCACATCGCCTGCTGCGCGAGCGCTTCGCCGCCGGAGACGGTGCTGGCGGGCTCGATCCGCGTCGAGGCCGACCGGCCGCAGCCGGGCGTGGTCGTGCACACGAGCCCGTTCCTGCTCGTCAGCATGGCCAGCGCCGAGCCGGCCGCGCGCCGCGCGATGCAGGCGCTCGCCGATGCGCTCGTCGCAGGCGGGGGTGCCCGTGCGCGGTGCTCGGACTCCGAGGCGCAGGTGATGTGGTCGAAGCTCGTGCGCCTGAACGCGCTCGCGTGCACGACCAGCGCCTACGACAAGCTGCTCGGCGAGATCCGCTCGACGCCGGAGCTGCGCGCCGATCTCGTGGGCGCGATCGAGGAGGCGTGCGCGGTCGGGCAAGGCGGAGGGCGCGCGCGACGTCGACCCGGCGACGCGCGATCGCCGAGCTCGAGCGCGCGCACGACACGCTCGGCAGCTCGATGCAGCGCGACATCGCCGCCGGGCGCGCGCCCGAGCTGGACGCGATCCCGGGCTCGGTGCTGCGCGCCGGCGCGCGCCACGGCCTCGCGCTGCCCGACGATCGAGCGGCTCGTCGCGATGATCGCCGCGCGCGCGGGCGTGCCGCGCCGCTCCGCTCCCTGAGCCGCCGCTGCCGGGCGCTCGCGCCGCCTACTGCTCGTTCGAACGGCGAGCGTCGCCGGGCGCGATCGCGGGACGACTGCGTGGCGATCGCCTCGACGGCCTGCTCCTCGGCCTCGGTCAGCTCCTCCTCGTGCTCGCCGTCGCAGAGCACGCGGAAGTTGCCCGTGACGCCGCTGTCGCGCGTGGATCGTGATGCCCGGCAGGATCTCCTCGCCCTCCTCGAAGCCGAGGCGCTCCATGTCGAAGTGCGCGAGGCCGATGCCGTAGGCGGTGTGCGTGGGGTTCTCGCGGTCGTGCGCCGCCACCGCCTGCGCGAAGCGCTCGAGGTTCTTGGCGATCTTGCCCGTGTCCGCCATCGCTCCAGGGGAGGGTAGCGCGAGCGGTGTAGATTGGGGTCGATGGCCCGCGCCCCGCCAGTCGAGCAGCGCCCGTCTACTCCGATGCCCGGGAATGACGCGGGGCAGACGCGGTGGCCGTGAGGTCATCCGCACGGTCGAGCTGACGAAGGTGTACGCCGGCACCGACTTCGCCGCGGTCGACGCACCTCGACCTGAGCGTGCACGCGGGCGAGATCTTCGGCCTGCTGGGGCCCAACGGCGCCGGCAAGACGACGACCGCGGGGATGCTCACGACGCGGGTGATCCCGACGTCCGGCATCGGCGCTACGTGGGCGCGATCGACGTGGTCGCCCATCCGGCGCTGGCCAAGCAGCTGATCGGGATCGTCTCCCAGCAGAACACGCTGGACCGCCAGCTGACGGTGTGGGAGAACCTGTACTTCCACGGGCGCCTGTTCGGCATCGCCGCCGCCGAGTCGCGCCGCACGGCCGACGAGCTGCTCGAGCAGTTCCAGCTCGCCAAGTGGGCCAAGGCGTCCGTGTTCGCGCTGTCCGGCGGGATGGCCCAGCGGCTGATGGTGGCGCGCGCGATCTTCCACCGGCCGGCCGTGCTGTTCCTCGACGAGCCCACCGCGGGCCTGGACCCGCAGGGTCGCCTCGCGCTGTGGGAGATCCTCGGCGAGCTCAACCGCGAGGGCCAGACGATCCTGCTGACCACCCACTACATGGAGGAGGCGGACGAGCTGTGCGACCGTGTGGCGATCATGGACCACGGCAAGATCCTCGCGCTGGACACGCCCGCTGAGCTGAAGCGCTCGGTGGGCGCCGACACGATCGTCACCGTCAAGGCCGGCGGCGACTCCGACGCGCTCGCCGCGCGGCTGACGCAGGAGATCGGCGGCGCCACACGCGCGCGGGTGATCGACGGCGGCGTCGAGCTGCACGTCAAGGGCGTCGAGCGGCTGGTGCCACGGGTCGTGGACGCGGCCGAGAGCGGCGGCTTCGACGTGGTCGACCTGTCGGTCGCCGAGCCGAGCCTCGAGACGGTGTTCATCAACCTCACCGGCAAGGAGCTGCGCGACTGATGGCCGCCACGGTCCCGTCCGACGCAGGCGCCATGCGCAGATCGCGCTCGAGCCGACGCGCTCGACGATGAGCGCCAGCCGCGTCGCGCTGCGCGCGCTGGTGCTGCGCGATCTGGTCGTGCTGCGCAAGCACTTCGGCGAGTTCGTCGTCCGCACGCTGATCCAGCCGTTCCTGCTGGTGTTCGTGTTCCTGTACGTGTTCCCGTCGATCGGCCAGGGCATCGGCGGCGGTGGTGGCAAGGTCGCGGAGTCGCACTTCGCCACGGTGCTCGTCCCCGGCGTGGTCGGCATCTCGATCATGTTCCAGGGCATCCAGGCGGTGGCGCTGCAGCTGTCGACCGAGTTCGGCTACACGCGCGAGATCGAGGACCGCGTCCAGGCGCCGTGCCCGATCTGGCTGGTGGCGCTCTCGAAGGTGCTCTCCGGCGCCGCGCAGGGCCTGCTGGCGGCGGTGATCGTGTTCCCGATCGCGGCCGTCGTGCACGCACCGGGCGTGCACGCGCACCTGACGGTGCACTGGTGGGTGGTGCTCACGCTGATCCCGCTCGCATGCGTGACGATGACCTCGCTGGGGCTGCTGCTGGGCACCGCGTTCGAGCCGCGCAACATCGGCCTGATGTTCGGCTTCGTCGTGCTGCCGCTGACGTTCCTCGGCGGCACCTACTACCAGTGGACGAAGCTCTCGCCGGTGACCGTCGACGGCGTGCACTGGCTGCAGATCCTCGTGCTCGATCAACCCCCTGATCTACGTCAACGAGGGCATGCGCGCGGGGCTGACCGAAGCGTCGCACATGCACCTGTATGTCGTCTATCCGGTGCTGATCGGCTTCTGCGCGGTGTTCCTTGCACTGGGGCTGCGCAAGTTCCGCGATCGCGTGCTGTCGTGAAGCCCAAGCTCCTGATCGTGATTGCGAGCACCCGCCCCGGCCGTGTGGGGCTGCCGGTGGGTAGCTGGTTCGAGGGCTACGCGCAGGCGCACGGTGCCTTCGACGTGGAGGTGGCCGACCTGCTCGAGGTGAACCTGCCACTCATGGACGAGCCCAACCACCCGCGCCTCGCCCAATACACCCACAAGCACACACGGGACTGGGGCGCCACGGTGAAAGCGGCCGACGCGTTCGCGTTCGTGATGCCCGAGTACAACTACAGTCTCACGGCGCCGCTCAAGAACGCGATCGACTACCTGCACAACGAGTGGCAGTACAGGCCCGTCGGGTTCGTCTCCTACGGCGGCATCTCCGGCGGCATGCGCGCTGTGCAGATGGTCAAGCAGGTCGTCACCACTTTGAAGATGACGCCGCTGCCCGAGGCGGTCACGATCCAGTTCGTCGCCAAGCTGATCAACGACGACAGCGAGTTCGTGCCCAGCGAGACGATCGAGCACGCGGCCACGGCGATGCTCGACGAGCTGTTGCGGGTGGGGGCGGCGTTGTCGGTGCTGCGAGGGGAGTGAAGCTCAGCTTGTAGTGCCAGAGCCCGCTCGACGGTCCCCGCTTGGCCTTGCGGGGATCAACCGCGCGATCTCGTGGCCGCGCTTGGTAATCGCCAGGGTCTCCCCGGCCTTGACGCGCGCCAGATAGCGGCTCATGTTTCGGCGCAGCTCGCTGATGCCGACTGCCGTTGAGGTCGATGTCGTTCGTGTGGCCTCCATGGGCGCCACAATGTTGCACCTTTGGTCCACCCGGGCGTGCACCCCAGCGTTGCATCCCAAGCAGTGGCTACGGTGCGCCACATGGACGAGCGGAAGCTCCTCACCCGCCTCGCACGCGGAGCCGTTGCGAACGTTGCCTTCGGCGATCTGTGCGGCCTCGCCGAGGCGCTTGGCTTCGAACTGCAACGCGTCAGCGGAAGCCATCACGTATTCACGCATCCGGATATCCCGCAGCTCATCAATCTTCAATCGATTCGCGGACAGGCCAAGCCCTACCAGATCCGCCAGCTTATGAGGCTCGTCGAGCGCTACGATCTCAAACTGGAAGACAAGCCATGAGCGACTACCACATCAACGTGTTCTACAGCGAGGAGGATGCGGCTTACGTGGCCGACATCCCGGATCTTGAGGCGTGCTCCGCGTTCGGGTCCACGGCCGAGGCCGCTCTAGCGGAGGTGGAGCAGGCTAAGGGTGCTTGGCTTCTCGCCGCGCGAGAGGCGGGCAGGCCGATCCCGGAGCCGCGCTACCGTCCTGCGATCTACACGCGATAGCCAGCGACGCAAGTCGATGGATTGCTCGCAGCGGCTCTCCGCTGTCTCGATTAGGCCGACCCCTTGACTGCGCGCCCGGTGACCAGCGGCGCCACGATCGGCGGCACGCCACGCCAATGGACTTCCTCATGCTGGGTCGAGAAGCCTGCGGCTGCGATCAAGGCGATCGTGTCGCGGTTGCAGCGACAGCCTGCCGCGAAGTGTCGCCACGGAGTCTCCAGGCGATCCTGCCAGCGCGCCACGCGTGGCGAGTGTGAGCGGACGTGCTCGATGAACAGGAGCTGCCCGCTCGGGCGCAGAACACGGCTGGCCTCGGCCAGCGCGAGGTCCGGGAAGTCGACTGTGCACAGCACCAGCGTCGAAACAACCGTGTCGACGGACTCGTCCTCCAGAGGGATCGCTTCGGCTGATGCATCCAGCGTGCTCGCCGAGCTGTGGCGTTCGCCGAGCTTGCGCTCCAGCCGGCGGCGCATCGGCTCGAACGGCTCGGCGAGGATCAACTCCTCTACGGCGTCCGGGTAGTGAGGGATGTTGGCGCCGGTACCCGCGCCGATCTCAAGCGTGCGGCCGCGCGCGTTCGCGACGAGCTCGCCGCGGCGCCTGCCCATGGTCCGTTCCTCGCCACTGCGCATCATCCGGTCATACAGCGCCGCGAACACGAAGTCCCAGCGGTGATCGCCGTGGACCGTTCCAGCGGATGCCGTGTCTGAGCTCATCGGCTAGCTGGGAGCCGGACGGAGAAACGCGCCACGATCGCTGAGCCGGTCGCGCGTGGCGTCGGCAGGCCGTCGGGGTATTGGTACTCCTTCGGCAGCGCGACAACGCCCAGCACGCACCCGGGCCCGGTGCCTGCGCACGGTTCTTTGTACGGTTCGCTATGGCAGGGGTAGGCGCTTTCGCAGGGTGGCGCATGAGGGACGGCGTAGATCGCGCCTTCATAGGAGCCGTTCGGGCACCAGTGTCCGGTCGACGCTCTCGCCGGAGCCAGGGCGAGCGCCACCTGCCCGTCCGCCTGCGGGTAGCCGTAGTCGGTGCGTTGCATGTTGCTCGACGTCGAGCAAGGCGGCGGCGAGGTTCGCGTGTACCTCCTGTACGGCTTCAGCACGATCACGCCGTAGTAGTAGCCGCCTTCCGGAAGCTGGCTGGCGTGGAACGTGAGATGGACGCTCTGGCGGACAGCGAGCTTGTGCTGCACGTGTACGGACACCGTCGCTGCCAGCGCCACGGCCGTCAGCGCGAGGCTGAGGGCGCCAGCCGCGCTCGCCGCGAAGAGCCTTCCCCTCAGAGAGGACATGGAGCGAGCATACCTCCAGCTGACCCGCGTGTGATCCGCATCATTCACCTGCCGGAGCGCGGGTCTTCACCACACCACAGCCGCTGTTTGCGTACAGGAAATCGAGCATCAGCCGTCGTGGTAGGTCCTGAAACGCGATGCCGTGCCGGCGTAACCGTTGCGATGATCTTGCGGAGCGCGGTCCGACTGTGCCGGAGGTGTGCGAGGGGAGATGCGATGGCGCTTGACGGTCGCATGCGCTTCAGCTGCGCCTCGGTGCGAGTGTCCACCCGCTCGCTCGCCCGGGCCGCTTCGGCGATCAGGCGGCCGAACACCGAAGGCTCCGGGACCAGCTTGTGCCGATCGATCGTCTCGAGCTCATGGAAGCCTTCTTCACAAACCGAGCGCGCCGTTGGCGGCGAGGCGGCGATGGCCGTCTTCGCGGGCGACCCGCTTCCACAGCCAGCGATAGCCATTGTTGCGAGCATGGCGATGCCCGCAACGCTCATCGTGCGCTCAGGCCGTCTCAATCAACTCCACCCGAACCCGTCGCGTTAGTGGACGGTTTGCAGCTCAGGCCGCAGGGACGACCTCTGCAAACTTGACCGTGTCGATGAACTGCCGGAAGCGCGCCAGCTTGCCGTCGCGGATCTCCCAGACGTGGACCGCCGGCTCGTCCAGGGCCTTGCCGGTTACCTTGCCGGTGCCCGTGTAGCGGACGATCACCGCGACGGTTGCGCCCGATGCAATGTACTCCTCGGGCGTCACCGCGAAGCCCTCAACGTCCGCTGCGATAGGGCCAAAGACGTTCTGAAGCACCGCCTCGCCGCTGCGGTACAGGCCCCCGTACGGCATGCCCTCGGCCTCGAACCATTCAACGTCGTCAGCGAATGCTCCGAGCACGGTGGGGATATCGCCTTGGGCGAACGCACCATAGATACCCTTGACGAACTCGACGTTCTGCTCACTCATGACTTCCCCTCGGTTGACGCACGTGGAACGCTGACCGTACTCGAACGTCAGGTCTCGCGTCCCGTCCTACAAACCGGGGCGCGACCCACGCACTACGGCTGCTCGATCAGCTCGATCCGATACCCATCCGGATCTTTCACGAAGCAAAGCCGCGAGCCGCCCTCGCGCACCGAGTACGGCGGCTTCTCCGGCTCGATGCCCTGCTCCGCCAGCCGCGCGAGCGTGGCGTCGAGGTCGCTCGCGGTGATCGCGATGTGGCCGTAGCCGGTACCTATGTCATAGGAGTCGACGCCGAAGTTGTACGTCAGCTCCAGGCGCGGCATGTCGCCGTCGCCGGGCTGGTTCATGAAGACGTTGACCGCCTCGTCTTTGATCGGCAGGCGGCCGACCTCCTGGAAGCCGAGCGCCTCGTAGAACGCGACCGAGCGATCGATGTCGGTGATGCGGTAGCACGTGTGGATTAGGGACATGCCCCGGAGTCTAGACTTGCGCGCGTGCGAACCCTGATCGTTGGCCACGGCGGCCGTGAGAGCGCCCTCGCGCGCGCCATGGCCGAGCACAGCGAGCTGCACGCGTTCGTCGGCCACGAGAACCCGTCGATCCTCAGCGCCGCCGCGGCGTCCGGCGGCAGCCACCAGCGCGGCGACGTGTGCGACGCGCAGGCCGTCGCCGCCTTCGCGCGCGAGCGCGAGATCGACATCGCGATGGTCAGCTCCGACGAGCCGCTCGCCGCCGGCGTCGTCGACGCGCTGCTCGCCCAGGGCACGCGCGCGGTCGGCCCCACCGCCGCCGGCGCGGAGATCGAGTGGAACAAGACGTTCGCGCGCTCCGTGCTCGCCGACGTCGCCCCCGAGTCCTCGCCGCTGCTGCGCGTCGTCCACAACGCGCGCGAGCTCGACGACGCGCTCGCGTTCTTCGGCTCCACGCCCGTCGCCGTCAAGCCGCCCGGCCTCACCGGCGGCAAGGGTGTCAAGGTGATGGGGCCGCACCTTGCAAGCCACGCGCAGGCGCGCGACTATGCGCTCGAGCTGCTGCAACGTGGCGGTGAGCGCGAGGGCGTGCACGTCGAGGAGAAGGTCGTCGGCGCCGAGTTCACCATCCAGGCGATCAGCGACGGCACCACCGTCGTGTTCCCCCCTCCACGTACGACTACCCCTACCGCTACGACGGCGACGAGGGGCCCGGCACGGGGGGGATGGGCTCGCTGTCGATGCCCGGCGCCACGCTGCCGTTCATGACCGCCGCCCACTACCAGCAGGCGTGCTCGATCATCGAGCGGGTGATCGCGCGCCTCGGTGAGCAGGGGCGACGCTTCAACGGGATCATGAACAGCGGCTTCTTCGCCACCGCCGACGGCGTCAAGGCGATCGAGTTCAACGCGCGCTTCGGCGACCCCGAGTGCATGAACATCATCGGCCTGTTCGACGGCAGCTGGCCGCACGTCATGGAGCGCATCTGCGCGGGCGGCCTCGCGCCCGAGGACGTGCCGCTGCGCAAAGAGGCCTCCGTCGTGCTGTACCTCGTCTCGCCCGACTACGCGCTGCGCCCCGGGCCCGCCTACGAGTTCACGCTCGATCGCGAGCAGCTCGAAGCGGACGGCTGCAGCGTGCACTTCTCCTCCGCCGTGCAGGCCGGCGAGAACGCCTACCGGACAGTGGGCACCTCCAGGGCCGTCGCGCTCACCGCCACCGCGCCCACGCTCGAGCAGGCCCGCGCGCGCGTCGCCGCTGGCGCCGCCACCGTGCCGGTGCTGGAGTGGCGCCGCGACGTGGGCGACGAGCGCTACCTCAACGACCTCGTCCGGCTCGTCGAGCCGCAGGGCGCGGCCGCCTGACGGATTCGTGCAAGGATGGCGCGATGCTCGTCGAGCGCGCCATGCACCCGCAGTTCCTGTCCAACACGTTCCTCGTCGCCGACGGCAGGGGCGGCCCAGCGTTCTTCGTCGACGCCGGCGGTCCCGTCGCGCCGCTGATCGAGGCCGCCGAGCGGCTGGGCCTCGAGCCCACGCACGTGCTGCTCACCCACCACCACTTCGACCACGTCTCAGACGTCGGCGAGCTGCTCGCGCGCTGGCCCAAGCTGCAGGTGCTGATCTCACAGCGCGAGCGCGCGCTGCTCGCCGATGCCGCCGCGGCCGGCGGCGGGGGTCTTCCGGCGATCGATGACTGGAGCGCGATCGAGGCCGGTCAGACGCTCGCCTTCGGCGACCTCGACGTGCGCGCGCTGCACACGCCCGGACACACCGCCGGCATGCTCTCGCTGCTCGTCTCAGACCAGGGCGAGCCCCGCGCCGCCAAGGCCGTATTCACCGGCGACACGCTGTTCAAGGACTCCGTCGGCGGCGTCAAAGCGCCCGGGCACTCCACCTACGCCGACCTGCGCGACTCGATCATGGGCACGCTCATGGAGCTCGCGCCCGACACCGTCATCTACCCCGGCCACTGCGACGACACGACCGTCGCGCGCGAGTGGGAGCAGAACGCGTTCATCCGCGTCTGGCGCGGGCTCGACCCCAGGGCTCGCGGCAGTGCGTCGCGCTCGGCCAGCCCGCCACGCTCGTGCTGCTCGGCGCCGACTACGACGGCGGCACCAAGGCGTGGGTGCGCTGGCCCGACGGCTCCGACGACATCGTTCCCGGCTCCCGGGTCGAGCAGCCGGCGTAGCCGGCATCGCCCCGAGCTGCCGCTCGCCGCGGCCAGCTCCCTAGCATGGGGAGCGATGGCGCGCGAGAACGAGAAGATCCCCACCTCGCGCGCGCGCCGCACCGCGACCGTCGCCACGCTCGCCGCCAGCGAGGCCGTCAAGCAGTTCGGCACCCGCGCCGCCAACGTCACGCGCGGCGACGAGGCCTCCGAAGCGGCGATGGCCCGCCGCCAGCTGGAGACCGCCAAGCAGATCGTCGCCGTGCTCGGCACCATGAAGGGCGCCGCCATGAAGCTCGGGCAGGTGATGTCGTTCCTCGACGTCGGGCTCGTCGCCGAGGAGCATCGCGAGGAGTTCCAGCGCGAGCTCGCCAAGCTGCGCGACGCCGCGCCCACCGTGTCGTTCAAGCAGATGAAGCGCGTCATCGAGGAGGACCTCGAAGACCCGATCTCCGAGGTGTTCGCCTCCTTCCAGGAGGAGCCCATCGCAGCAGCCTCGATCGGGCAGGTCTACCGCGCCACGCTGCTCGACGGGCGCGAGGTCGCCGTCAAGGTCCAGTACCCCGGCGTCGCCAGCGCCGTCCGAGCCGACATGCAGAACCTGGACATGATCCTGCGCCTGCTCAAGCGCATGACCCCCGCGCTCGACGTCAAGGCGATCGCCGAGGAGATCAAGGAGCGGATCGTCGAGGAGCTCGACTACGAGCTCGAGGCCCAGAACCAGCGCTCGCTCGCGCGCATCTTCGCCGGCCACCCCTTCATCGTCGTGCCCGACGTCATCACCTCGCTCTCGCGCGAGCGCGTGCTCGTCAGCGAGTACGTCGACGGCGTCGGCTTCGAGGAGCTCAAGGAACGCCCCCAGGCCGAGCGCGATCGCATCGGCGAGATCATCTTCCGCTTCTTCCTCGGCTGCCTCTACCGCCACCGCCAGTTCTCCGGCGATCCCCACCCAGGCAACTTCCTGCTGCTCGGCGACGGGCGCGTCGCGTTCCTCGACTTCGGGCTGTTCAAGCGCCTCGACGCCGAGCCCGTCGAGCTCGAGCTCGCCGCCCAGCGCGCCGTCACCGAGGGCGACGCGCCGAAGCTGCACGAGCTGCTCGCCAGCTCCGGCTTCCTGCCCGAACCCGAGCGCGTCGACCCCGACGCGCTGCTCGCGTTCGTCAAAGACGCGATCTGGTGGTACACCAGCGCCGACGAAGACGTCGCGCTGACGCCCGACATCGCCACGCAGGTGATGATCGAGAGCTCCGACCCGCGCTCCAGCCACTTTCGCGAGATGCGCCACCAGACGATCCGCCCCGAGCACCTGTTCGGCCGGCGCATGGAGATGCTCACGCTCGCCGTGCTCTCGCAGCTGCGCGCCACCGCCAACTGGCACCGGATCGCGCGCGAGTGGATGTACGGCGAGGCGCCCGTCACCGAGCTCGGCCGCGAGGAGGCCGACTTCTACGGGCGCAGCGGCGTGGCCACACGCGGCTGAGCCGGCGCCACCGCCGACCCCGCGGGCCGAAGGCCCTCATATAAAAAAGCCTTAGAAGCCCGTGTTCGTCTTCACGCGCTTGCGCTCCTGCGGGTGCATCGGTCCCTTGACCTCGAGCGCCTTGCAAGCGTCGGCGATGTCCTCGCCCAGGCACACCGTCAGCGAGTGGCCCAGCGTCTCCTTCACCAGCACGCGCATGATCTTCACGTGTTCCGCGTTCGGCGGCAGCGTGTACGCCGGCACCATCCAGCCGCGCCGTGCCGCCAGCTGCGCCGCCACGTCGAACTCGTCGTACGCGTGCTCGCCCTTCAGTTTGAACGCCACCAGCGGCAGCTGCTCGTCCTCGTCCGAGCCGACCAGCTCGAACTCGCCCGCCGCCGCTATCTCCTTCGCCAGCGTGCGCGCGTTGTACTTCATCGTCTCCATCAGGTAGCGGTAGCCAGAGTGGCCCAGGCGCGCGAAGTTGTAGTACTGCGCCAGCACCATCGCCGAGCCCGTCGAGAAGTTCAGCGTGAACGTCGCGTCGCGCTTGCCCAGGTAGTTCTCGTAGAACACCAGGTCCTCCGGCAGATCCGCCTTCTCGCGGAAGATCAGCCAGCCGATCCCCGGGTACACCAGGCCGAACTTGTGGCCCGACACGTTGATCGAGCGCACCTGCTCCAGACGAAAGTCCCACTCCGACTCCGGGTACAAGAACGGCCACACGAAGCCGCCGCTCGCCGCGTCCACGTGCAGCGGCACGTCCAGGCCGCGCTCGTGCTTCAAGCCCACGAGGAAGTCGTTGATGCCGCGAATGTCGTCCGCGTGGCCGGTGAACGTCGTGCCCAGCACCGCCGCCACGCCGATCGTGTTCTCGTCGATGTGCGGCTCCACGTCCTCCGCGCCGATCGTGTACTTGTCCGGCTTCAGCGGCACGATCCGCGGCTCCACGTCGAAGTAGCGGCAGAACTTCTCCCACACCACGTGCACGTCGCCGCCGAACACCAGGTTCGGGCCGATCCGTCGCCTTCCCAGCCGCCTCCCTGCGCGCGCGCCACTTCCACTTCAGCGACAGCGCCCCAGCATGATCGCCTCCGAGGAGCCCTGCGTGCGCGCGCCCGTCGTCTCACCCGGCGCGTTGAACAGGTCCGCCAGCATGCGGATGCAGCGCTGCTCGATCTCTGCCGACTGCGGGTACTCCGCATGGTCGATGAAGTTCACGCGCAGCGACTCGCGGATCAGCTCGTCCGCCTCCGGCTCCATCCACGTCGTCACGAACGTCGCCAGGTTGCGCGTCGGCAGGCCGTCCAGCACCGTCTCCTGTTCCACCAGGCCCTTCGCTTCCTCCGCCGACATGCCGTGCCTCGGCAGCTTGTGGTCGGGTGCCGGCTCCAGCAGGAAGCGGTTGCCGTAGATGCTCTCCAGCTTCTCGATCTGCGCGCGCGTCAGCTCATCGGGCTTGCCCATCGCCCTATCGTACGGACATGCCGCAGCTGGACACGCTGCACCTGCGCGACGACGCCTCGCAGCTGGACGCCACGTTCGTGCCCGGCGCCGGGATGCTGTGCTGCTCGCTGCGTCATCGCGGCCACGAGCTGCTCGCACAGAACGCCGGCGTCGACGCGTACGCGGCCAGCGGCAAGACCATGGGCATCCCGCTGCTGTACCCGTGGGCCAACCGGCTCGCCGGCTACGACTACACCGCCGCTGCGCGCAAAGTGCGCGTGCCCCGCGACGAATCGCTGCGTGCGCACCGACGGCAACGGCCTGCCGATCCACGGCGTCATCGGCGGGCGCCAAGCGTGGCGGCTGGAGGATGGCACTGGTCGTCAGGATGGCGCTGGTGGTCAGGGTGGCGCGGGGCCGGACGCGGCGTCGCTCGCGGCGCGTCTCAGCTGGAGCGAGGAGCAGCCCGCGCTGTTCGAGGTCTTCCCCTTCAGGCACGACCTCCGCTACGAGGCGCGACTGCGCGACGGGCGCCTCGAGATCGCCGTGACCGTGCACGCGAGCGGCGATGACGCCGTGCCGCTGGCGTTCGGCTTTCACCCCTACCTGTCGCCGCCCGGCGTCCCTCGCGAGGACTGGCACGTCGAGCTGCCGCCGATGCGCGCGCTCGCGCTCGACGCCCGGCAGATCCCCACCGGGCCAGAGCGGGAGCTCCCCGCCGAGAGCTTCGAGCTCGACGCGCGCCAGTTCGACGACGGCTTCGACAGCGTCGCCGACGGCGCCCGCTTCGTCGTCGCCGACGCCAGCCGGCGGATCGAGCTGGCATTCGCGCGCGGCTACCCGTGCGCGCAGGTGTTCGCGCCCGCCGCCGGGCAGTTCATCTGCTTCGAGCCCATGACCGCGCCCGCCAACGCGCTGCGCAGCGGCGACGGCCTGCGCGTCGTGCAGCCGGGGGAGCGCTTCACCGCAGCGTTCTCCGTCGCCGTCGTGGACCGCGGCGCGCCTGATTAGGACGGGCTGCGCCGAGCCCGGCCGGGGAGCTACGCCCTCACGACTCCACCCACGGGCCGTGCCAGCTGCCGAACCCGGCCACCAGCTTGTCGGCCGCCGCGGGGCCCCACGAGCCAGGCGCATAGCTGTGCACCGGCGGCGGCTCGCGCAGCAGCGGCTCGAAGATCCGCCACGTCTCTTCCACGCCGTCCTGGCGCGTGAAGCGCGTGCTATCGCCGTGGATCACGTCCAGCAGCAGCACCTCGTAGGGGGTCGGCGCCTCGCCGCCCTGCTCGGCGAACTCCACGTCCAGCGTCACCGCCTCGGGGCCGCTCACGTCCGCGCGGTGCGCGTCCAGCACCACGCGCGTGCCCGTCGACGGGTCGAGCCTGACCACGAACTGGTTCGGCTCCGGGCGGCGGTGGCCGTGCTCCATGAAGCCCAGGCGCGGCGGGTCGCGGAACACCGCGCGCAGCTCCGTCTGCGTGATCGGCAGCTTCTTGCCCGTGCGGATGAACCACGGCACGCCCGACCAGCGCCAGTTGTCGATGTCCAGCCGCAGCGCCGCATACGTCTCCGTCGCCGAGTCCTTCGCGACGCCGTCGATCTCGCGGTAGCCGTCGTACTGGCCGCGCACGTAGTGCGCCGGACTGGCGTTTGCGATCGAGCGGAACACCCCCACCTTGGCGTCCTTCAGGGTTTCCGCGTCGCGCCCCGAAGGCGCCTCCATCGCGGCCAGCGCCACCAGCTGCATCAGGTGGTTGACGACGACGTCGCGCAGCGCGCCCACCGGGTCGTAGAAGCGCCCGCGATCCTCCACGCCGAAGCGCTCCGCCATGGTGATCTGCACGTACGCGATGTGGTTGCGGTTCCAGATCGGCTCGATCATCGTGTTCGCGAACCGCAGGTACAGCAGCTCGTCGGTGCCCATCTTCCCCAGGAAGTGGTCGATCCGGTACAGCTGCGACTCGTCGATCGACTCGTGGATCTCAGCCGCCAGCGCGCGTGCTGACGCGAGGTCGTGGCCGAACGGCTTCTCCACGACCACGCGCGCCGCCTTCGTCATCCCCGCGCCCGCCAGCTGCTTGATCACCGGGCCGAACAGGAACGGCGGGATCTCCAGGTAGAAGACCGGCGTTTGCGCCGCGCCGACCGCCGCCTTCACGCGCTCATACGTCGCCGCGTCGTTGAAGTCGCCGCTCACGTACGACAGGCGTGCCGCGAAGCGCGCGAACACCGCCGCGTCCAGCTGCTCGTGCGTGCCTTCGATGCATTCGCGCGCGTGCTCGCGCAGGCGCTCCACGCTCCAGTCGTCCACCGCCACGCCCACGATCGGGCAGTCGAGCAGGCCCCGGCGCTCCAGCCGGTACAGCGAGCGGAACGTCATCACCTTGGCGAGGTCGCCCGTGATCCCGAAGATCACCAGCACGTCCGCGTCGCGGGTCTCGTTCGAGGCCATCACAGCACCTGGATCTGGAACAGGCTGGTCGTGCCCGGGCGCCCCGACGGCAGGCCCGCGGTGATGCCCACGCGCTGGCCGCGCTCGCACCAGCCCAGCTCCACCACGCGCCGCGCCGCGTCCGCGATCAGCGCCTCCGTCGTCTCGTGGCGCGGCATCGACGCCGCCTGCACGCCCCACATCAGCCCGCAGCGCCTGACCGTCTCTTTGCCCGGCGACAGCGCGTAGATCGGCACCGTCGGGCGGTGCGCCGACACCAGCCGCGCCGAGCGGCCCGACAGCGTCGGGATCACCAGCGCGTCCAGGCGCAGCTCGCGCGCCGCGTCGCACAGGTTGTGCGCGATCGTGTACGCGGGGTCGGAGTGCGTGCGGCGCACGCGCAGCTGGTTCCAGCGCTCGTACGGCGCGATCGCCTCCGCCTGCACCGCCACCGCCGCCATCATCGCCACCGCCTCCACCGGGTGCGCGCCGACGGCCGTCTCCTGCGAGAGCATCACCGCGTCCGTGCCGTCCAGGATCGCGTTCGCCACGTCCGCCACCTCCGCGCGCGTCGGGCGCGAGGAGCTCACCATCGAGTCCAGCATCTGCGTCGCCGTGATCGACGGGCGCGCCATCCAGCCCGCCAGCTCCAGCAGCTGCTTCTGCACGATCGGCACCTGCTCGATCGGCAGCTCGATGCCCAGGTCGCCGCGCGCCACCATCACGCAGTCGGCCGACCGCGAAGATCTCCGCCGCGCGCTTCACCGCCTGCGGCTTCTCCATCTTCGCGATCAGCGGCAGGCGCGTGTGGTCGCGCACCGATTCCACGTCCTCGGGCGACTGCACGAACGACAGCGCCACCATGTCCACGCCGATCGACTCGCCGTGGCCAGCAGGTGCAGGTCCTCCTCGGGCACGGCCGGCAGCGACGACACCGGGCCGGGGATGTTGAGCCCCTGGCGCGAGGCCACCGCGCCGCCGACCTCGATCTCGCAGTCGACCTCGCAGTCGCCCGGGCGCACCGCCACCACGCGCAGCCGCACCGAGCCGTCGGCCAGGTACAGCACCGAGCCCTCATCCACCGCGTCCGGCAGCCCCGCCCACGAGATGCTCATGTGGCGCGCGTCGCCCGCCGCGTCGCCGTCGCCGCACTGGAACGTCAGCCGCTCGCCCGGCGTGAGCTCCACCACGCCATCGCGCAGCGGGCCGATGCGCAGCTTCGGGCCCGGCAGGTCCTGCAGGATCGCGATCTGGCGCCCCACGCGTCCCGCCGCGTCGCGCAGCCGGCGCACCGTCTCCGCGTGCTCCTCCAGCGTCCCGTGCGAGTAGTTCAGACGCGCCACGTCCATCCCCGCCTCGATCATGCGCGCCAGCGTGTCCGGCTCGCGCGAGGCGGGGCCGATCGTGGCGACGATCTTGGTGCGGCGCATTGTCGGAAGGTATCGACGCGGGGCGTGGCGTGCGTAATCGGGTTGGGAACCGGTCCAGTGGCCGGGCCGGCGCCCCGGCCGGCGTGCCGATCGGCGTGTCGGGCGGCGGCGTAGCATCGGGGTGTGCTCGGGCCCACTCGACAGCCGCCGCGCGTTGGCGCCCAGGCGCGCATCGCGCACTTCGGTGGGAGCTTCGAGCGCGGTGTCGTCGTCGCGGTCCACGAGGAGGGGCGGCGGCTGGAGGTGCGCGGCGAGGGGGGAGAGGTGCTCGAGTTCGTGCTCAGCCCGGCGACGGCGCGGTTCGTCGCGGCGGGCGGTGCGGGTGGGCCGCGGTTGGAGCTGCTTGGAGGGCATCAGTAGTGATGTGTTAAGCGCGATAGTGGGCGCAAGACATCAGAAGTGATGCATTGCTACGGGGGGTAGCGCTCGCATCGGCTCTAGCTTGCCGAGGATGCGCCCGGGACGCGGTAGGCGCCCCAGAGCGGACCTTCAATCCTCGCCGAGTCTCCTGAGATCTTCGATGTCCTGCGGCCGGCCGGCTGCGCGCTTCATCGCGCGCAGCGCATCCAGGCCGCAAACTCGCACCGGTATGCCCTCGATGTCGCCGGCGAGTGAATCGCGAGCGAGCTCAGCGTAGAGGTCATCGGCCTCGATGCCGCTAACCCACTGGAAGATGTCCACGTCGCCTAGATCGGTGACCAGTCGAAAATTGCCGCCATATTCGAGGTCCTCCAGGCGCATCGCTGACATGGGTATCTCTGCCTGGTCGAAGTCGCTGACCTCAGCATCGAGGGCGTTGGCGTCTGCGAGCGCCGAGATCAGCCGTTCGAGATTCCCGCGCGCGGGATCGGGAACGATGTCGAGATCCTTTGACGGCCGCACGTGGCCGTGGGCGCTTACGGCGAGTCCGCCGATGATGATGTGCTCGACGCCGTGGGTATGCAGATGCCTCAGCAGCGGGACCGGATCAAGCGCGTCGGGCATCCTTGAACGCCTCCGCGAAGCGATTGGCGAACCGAGTCAGCGCAACTGTCTCCTCGAGGTTCGCGCTCACGCCGCGCGCGCGGTCGCGCTTGACCCGCAGCTGTGCGACTCGCTCGTTACGCTCGATCTCCTCGGGCGTCCAAGGTCCGGTTGGCTTGGCGTTTGGCTTCGCTGCCATGCCGAGATTGTAGGGGCTCGCTACGCGGCTCCTTGCCGAGTGGCATGTTCCTTGCGAACCACGCTCACGGCGCCTGCACGTCCGGGAACCACTCCGCGCAGTGCTCCCGCAGCGCCCCGCGCACCCAAGCGCGCTCCTCCGTCGAGGCGATCCGAAACCGCGCGAGCAGCTCGCCCTGGCGCTCCAGCGGCGCTCCCGCGATCACCCAGCGCACGGCCAGCCGCTCGAACAGCAGCTCGCCGGCGCGCTGCCACGCGTCCTCCTGCGTGCCGGCGGCCCGTCCGCCCGCTCCTGCGAGCGCCTGCGCATACTCCACCCGCGCCCCCGGCGTGAGCGAGCCGCGCAGCGTCAGCACGTTGCCTTGCGCGTCGGTGTAGTCGCTGTCGGCCGCGACGAGCTTCTCGGTGCGCTGCTGGCGGCGCCCGCGCTTGCCCATGCCCCGCTCAGGCGGCGTCGGCGGCGCGTTCGAGCTGGCTGCGCACGTCGCCGGTGGCGGGCTTGGCGTGGCCGGGCCACGCGGCGGCGGGCTCCATGGCGGCGAGCTTGCGCAGGCTCGCGCGGGCCTGCTCGGTGTCGTAGCTGTAGAGCTCGTCGGGCAGTCGCGGCGCGCAGTCGCGACCCCACATTTCAAGCGTGTAGAAGCAGTCGCTGGTGAGCGCGAGGCGGTCTGACTCGCGCCACAGCCCGATCTGCCCGGGCGCGTGGCCCGGCAGCTCGATCACGCGGAAGCCGGCCACGTCGTCGCCCTCGGTGAGCGTGCCGGAGATCGAGACGGGGCCGCCGTCCCACGCGAAGCGGTGCAGCAGCCGGTGCACCTGGCGCATCCCGGGGGCAGCCCGGCGAGGCCCTCGGGCCAGTAGCGAAAGCCGCCGCTGCCCTCGGCGTCCTGCACCTCGTCGGGGTGGCACAGCACGGGCACGCCGAGCGCGGGCGCGGTGCCGCGGTGGTCGGTGTGCCCGTTGCCGAGCACCACGCGGCGGATGCCGCCGAGCTTGGCGCCGGCGCTGGCGACGGCGCGCGTCATGGTGCGCGCGCCGGCGTCGAACAGCGTGACGCCGCCGTCGTCCTCCCCCTCCGGGGACGATGCGAGCAGGTACACGTTGCAGCGCCCGGGCTGGCCCTGGACGACCCACACGCCCTCCGCGACCAGCTCCGCGGGTCCCGCGCCGAGGCGCTGGCCGATCCGCGTCTTGGCGTTGAACGCCTGCATCATGCGCGCCTCCGCGGCCGAGTCCCGCGGCGGCAGCATGCCGATCTGGCGCGCGAACGTCATCGAGTCGGTGAACGCGTCGTTGCTCTGGATCAGCCCGTCGCGCACCGTCAGCAGGTCGAAGCCCTCGAGCACGACGGGCGCGCCGGTGGGCGCGACGCCGCCGAAGCCGCCGGGGCCGGCGAACGTGCCGGTGAGCCGCCACTGCACGCCGCAGCGCTCGCCCTCGGAGGTGGTGGAGACGACCTCCATGTGCAGGTCGGGCAGCGCGCCGATCAGCTCGCCGATGAACGCGCGCACGCCCTCGGGCGCGAGCACGTCTACCTGGCCGCGCACGTTCTCGCGGCCGCCGTGCGCCCACAGCGCGACCGCCAGCTCGAGGTCGCGCGCGTCGATCGCCCCGAAGTAGCGCCGCGCGACCGCCTCCGCCTTGCTCCCCGAGATGCGTCTGCGGGTGGCCGCGGCCTGCTGCATGTTGGCAGCGACCTCCTGCACCTTGGTGCTCGCCTCGCTGGCACTCTCCCGATCGGCCATGGGGCCGCCTCCTTTACGCAGCTGAACGACCGTAGTCTAGTCTCCGCGCGATGGCGGATGTGATGAGCAGGCGGGGAGTCAAGCCCACCCACCCCCGCGGCGAGCGCGTGCAGCCGGGCCTCTACCGCCTGCGCCTGCCGCTGCCCTGGCCGGGCGTTCCCCACTGCAACGCGTGGGCGGTGGCGCGCGGCGACGGCTTCGTGCTGTTCGACACGGGCATGCACGACGAGGACTCGCTGTCGCACCTGGAGCGGGCGCTCGAGATGTGCAGCCTGCGCCTGGAGCAGGCGCAGCTGGTCGTGTGCACGCACGCGCACACCGACCACTGCGGGCAGGTCGCGACGATCGTGGAGCGGGCGGGCTGCGAGGTGTGGATGCATCCCGACCACCAGCACCTCGTGCGCATGATCGAGGACCCCGAGGCGGTGGCGGAGCGGCGCCTCGAGATCGCGCGCCAGAGCGGCGTGCCGGAGGAGCCGCTGCGGCGCTACGCGGCCGAGCGCAGCGGGCGCGGGACGGGCATCGCGGGGCCGATCGAGCCGGATCGCGACCTCGTCGCCGGCGTCGGCATCGGCACGGACCTGGGCGAGTGGGTCGTTTACGAGACGCCGGGGCACGCGCCGTCGCACGTGTGCATGTTCCAGCCGGAGCGTCGCCTCTTGATCTCGGGCGACCACCTGCTGGGGCGCATCTCGCTGTACTTCGACTACGGCTACTCGCCCGACCCGGTGGGCGAATTCGTGAATTCGCTGGACGTCGTGGAGCGGCTCGGCGCGCGCCTGTGCCTGCCGGGCCACGGGCGCACGTTCGCGGACGTGCACGCGCACATCCAGGGCAACCGCGCGCTCGTGGACGAACGCCTGGCGGCCGTGCTCGCGGCGCTGGACGGCCGCGAGCTGACGGCGTTCGAGGTCGTGCCGTACGTGTACGGCGACGCGCTGTCGCAGCAGAACGCGCACTGGCTGCTGTCGAAGATCCTCTGCTACCTGACCCACCTGCAGGCGCTCGGCCGGATCCGCCGCGTCGCCGGCGGGTCATCCGCGCAGGGGGAGCCCGAGCGCTGGGCCGCGGAGCCCGAGCTTGCATAATCAGTAGATGCGCATCGATCGGATCCTCGCCGCCGGCACGCCGGTGTTCTCGTTCGAGTTCTTGCCGCCGAAAACGCCGGAGGGCGAGCGCAACCTGTACACGGCGCTGGCGGAGCTGAAGACGCTCGACCCGTCGTTCGTGTCGGTGACGTACGGCGCGGGCGGCTCCACGCGCGAGAAGACGATCGAGATCGTCAAGCGCATCCGCGAGGAGTACGGCCTGGAGGCGATGGCGCACTTCACGTGCGTGGGCGCGACCGTGGAGGAGCTGCGCGCGACGCTCGACGAGATGCGGGACGCGGGCATCGACAACGTGCTGGCGCTGCGCGGCGACCCGCCGGCGGGTGAGGACGTCTGGACGAAGACGGATGGCGGGCTGGAGTACTCGCGCGAACTGGTGGGGCTCATGGCGGACAGCTACCCGTTTGCCATTGGTGCGGCGTGCTTCCCGGAGACACACATCCATGCGACGAGTCCGCAGGACGACCTGGAGCACCTGGCGGAGAAGGTGCGGGCGGGGGTCGACTTCCTGATCACGCAGCTGTTCTTCGACAACGCGTGCTACTTCGACTTCGTGGCGCGTGCGCGCGCGGCGGGCATCGAGGTGCCGATCATCCCGGGGGTGATGCCGATCACGCGCGTGGCTCAGGTGGAGCGCATGGCGAGCATGTGCGGCGCGTCGATCCCCGAGCCGCTGCGGCGGGAGCTGCACGCGCGCGGCGAGGACCCCGAGGCGGTGCTCGACTTCGGCGTGGCGTACGCGACGCTGCAGTGCGCGGAGCTGCTCGCGGCGGGCGCCCCCGGCATCCACTTCTACACGCTCAACCGCTCGCCGGCGACGCGCGCGATCCTGAGCGCGCTGAAGCTCGCGAAGCCGTGGGAGAAGGCCGATGACCGAGTGAAGAGGGGCCCGGCTGGCCGGCCTCCGGCCGGCTGCGCCACCCTCTATGCGAGCTCGATCTCGAGCCCCTCGGCCACCCGCGGCGAGCCGTCGGCGGCCTCGTAGCGCACGTCCACGGAGTCGTTCTGGCGGTAGGTGCCGACGCCCCACGCGCCGAGCAGCCAGCGCCAGCCGCTGATCCTGTCCTTGCGCAGCTCGCGCTCGAACACGAGCGCGCCTTCGCGCACCGTGTAGTCGACGCCGAGCCGCTGCGGCACGCCGTTGAGGTAGACCTCGTAGGCGCCGCGAATGCCGCGCGGCAGCCTGACCCTCGACTTGGACATCGCCGCTCCGATTATGACCGCGTGCGCGATGAACGCGATGCCGCGAGCCTGTCAGCCGGTGGGGCCGGTGCGCCGGCGATGCTGGTTGCGCCCGTACGTTCGCTGGCGCTCGAGCGCGGCGTCGACGATCGCGCACACCTGCGAGGGGTGGTCGACCTGGTGCATGACCTCCAGGTCCTTGGCGTCGATGCGCCCGTCGGCGAGTGCGCGCTCGCGCATCCACGCGAGCAGCCCGTCCCACTCGCCGTCGCCCACGAGGATCACGGGGAAGTGGCGGATCGTCTTGGTCTGGATCAGCGTCACGCACTCGAACAGCTCATCCAGCGTCCCGAAGCCGCCGGGGCAGATCACGAACGCGTTGGCGTAGCGCACGAACATCACCTTGCGCGCGAAGAAGTGATGGAAGCGCAGGCCGATGTCCAGGTACGGGTTCAGCTCCTGCTCGCGCGGCAGCTCGACGTTGCAGCCGATCGACAGCGCGCCGGCCTCGCGCGCGCCGCGGTTGGCCGCTTCCATGATCCCTGGACCGCCGCCGGTGATCACGGCGTAGCCGCCGTGTCCGAGGCACGCGCCGACCTCGCGCGCGAGCTCGTAGTCGGGGTGCCCGGGCGGGGTGCGCGCGGAGCCGAACACGGTGACCGCGCGCCCCACCTCGGCGAGCGCGTCGAAGCCGCGCGCGAACTCCGACGCGAGGTCGCGCACGCGCTCGGAGTCGGCCGCGCGCACCTCCGGCGGCTCGTCCTCCAGCCACAGCAGCAGCTCGGCGTCGAACGTCTGGGGGGCGGGGTCCTCGGGCTCGCTGGCGTCCATCGTGCAAGCGTATGCGCTGCGGCCAGCCAGCCGCGCGGGTGCGTACCCTCACTGACGGATGTCCGACTCGAACAGCGCTCAAGCGATCGCCTACACGGTCCGGCGCTCCTCGCGCGCGCGGCGGGTGCGCGTGAACGTGCACGCGCACACGGGCGTCGAGGTGGTGCTGCCGGAGCGCGCGCCGGAGCGCGCGGCGGCGGCGGCGGTGAGCGAGCTGCGCCCGTGGATCGAGAGCCGCCTGGCGGACGCCCAGCGGGTGCTCGAGCGCATCGCGGCCCGCGCCGGCACGATCCCGTACCTGGGCTCAGAGCTGGATCTGGTGCCGCAGCCGGGGCGCCAGCGCGTGCACCGCGACGGCGGGCGACTGCTCGTGCCCGAGGGCGACGCCCGTCCGGCGCTCGAGCGCTTCTACCGGCGCGCCGCGCGCGCGGAGATCGCGCCGCGGCTGGACCGCGCGACCGAGTTGGCGGGCACCCCCTACAGCGCCCTGAGCATCCGCGCCCAGCGCACGCGCTGGGCGTCGTGCTCGTCGAACGGGCGCATGAGCTTCAACTGGCGCCTGCTGCTGGCGCCCGAGCGCGTGCTCGAATACGTGGTCTGGCACGAGGTCTGCCACCTGCAGATCCTCGACCATTCGCCGCGCTTCTGGGCGCTCGTGGAGCGCCACTGGCCGGGCTATCGCGAGGACCGCCGGTGGCTGAGCCGCCACGGCGCGACGCTCGTGATCTAACCCGGCTGTGCTTTCTGAAATATGTTGGCGGTTTAGAATTTAGGCTCTCGCGTAGAAGGACTTGCCGCCGACCGCATTGAATGCTCGACGTGTGGCCGACCGCTACGTATTTGCCGACGAGGCGGGCAACTTCGATTTCTCAAGAGGCTCCGGTGCGTCGCGCTACTTCATTCTCTGCACCGTCGCCTCCGGCCATTGCGAGATAGGGGATGACCTGCTCGCGCTGCGGCGCGACCTCGGGTGGAGGGGCCTACACCTGGATCGCGTGTTTCACGCCACCGAAGACCCGCAGGCAGTTCGAGACGAGGTGTTCGCGCTGCTGGCCGATATGGATTGCTGGGTCGATGCGACCATCCTCGAGAAGTCCAAGGCGCAGCCGCATCTTCGGAGTGAAGCGCATCTCTACAAGATGGCCTGGTATCTGCACTTCAAACACCTGGCCCGTCGCATTGACGCCTCGGATCGACTATTTGTGGCAGCGTCGAGCCTTGGAACCAAAAAGGCTCGTGGTGCGCTTCACACGGCTGTGGACGACGTCGTCAGACAACTGTCGCCATGTCGATCTCACCGGGTCGCCTTCTGGCCAGCGGACAGCGATCCTTGTCTTCAAGTCGCCGACTACTGCACATGGGCGATTCAGCGTAAGTGGGAGAGGGCGGACGACCGCTCGCACAGCCTTATATCGCCGAAGATCCGAAGCGAGTTCGATGTCTGGCAGCGAGGCGGCGTCAACTACTACTAGAAACTACGGTCGGCCCCCGCAAAGCTAGCTTCCCTTGATCGGGAGCAGAGCCCAGGGGCTCTTTCGCCGTACGAGAGCCGACCAAAACTTCATCATGATGCCTCTCCATAGTCGCAGAAGGAGGGGATGGAATCCGCAATCAGTGCTTCACCCGCTAAGTTAGCCGCGCTGCTCGATCGGCACGTAGTCCCGGTCGCGCTCGCCGGTGTAGATCTGGCGCGGGCGCGCGATCTTCTGCTCGGGGTCCTCGACCATCTCCTTCCACTGCGCGATCCAGCCGCTGGTGCGCCCGATCGCGAACATCACGGGGAACATCGCGACGGGCAGGCCGAGCGCCTCGTAGATCAGGCCGGAGTAGAAGTCGACGTTCGGGTAGAGCTTGCGCGAGGTGAAGTACTCGTCGTCGAGCGCGCGCTTCTCCAGCTCGGTGGCGACGTCCAGCAGCGGGCTCTTGCCGCGCACCTCGAACACCTCGTCGAGGTGTTTGCGGATGATCCGCGCGCGCGGGATCGTAGTTCTTGTAGACGCGGTGGCCGAAGCCCATCAGGCGCTCGTTGCCGGCCTTCACGCCCTCGAGGAAGTCGGGGATGTTCTCGACCTTCTCGATCCGCGCGAGCATCCGCAGCGCCTGCTCGTTGGCGCCGCCGTGCAGCGGCCCGTACAGCGCGGCGACGCCGGCGGCGACGGCCGAGTAGGGGTCGACCTGGGTCGAGCCGACGGAGCGCACGGCGCTCGTGGAGGCGTTCTGTTCGTGGTCGGCGTGCAGGATGAACAGCACGTCGAGCGCGCGCTCGAGGCGAGGATCGGGCTCGTACTTGAGCTCGGTCATCTTGTACATCATCCCGAGGAAGTTGCCCGCGTACTTGAGGTCGTTGTCGGGGTAGACGTACGGCTGGCCCATGTTGTGGCGGAACGCGAACGCCGCGAGCGTGGGCATCTTCGCGAGCAGCCGGATGATCTGGATCGCGCGCACGCGCTCCTCGTGGATCTTGTTGGCGTCCGGGTAGAACGTCGACAGCGCGCCGACGGAGGCGACGAGCATGCCCATCGGGTTGGCGTCGTAGCGGAAGCCCTGCATGAAGTCCTTGACGTTCTCGTGCACGAACGTGTGGATCGTGATCTCGTCGATCCAGCCGCTCAGCTCGGCCTGGTTGGGCAGCCTGCCGTTGATCAGCAGGTAGGCGACCTCGAGGTAGCGTGGAGTGCTCGCACAGCTGCTCGATCGGGTAGCCGCGGTGCTGCAGGATGCCGGCGTCGCCGTCGATGTAGGTGATCGAGCTGCGGCACGAGGCGGTGTTCATGTACGCCGGGTCGTAGGCCATCAGCCCGAAGTCGTCGCTCGTCGGTCTTGATCTGGCGCAGGTCGGTCGCGCGCACCGTGCCGTCCTCGATCGGCAGCTCGTAGCTCCTGCCCGGTGCGGTTGTCGGTCACCGTGAGCGTGTGCGGGCCGCCGCGCCGTTGCCGCGCCGTCGCCGCTCGCCGGCTGCGGTGCCGTCCGCCTGGCGGACGCTGGGATCGTCGACGCTCGGTGCTCATGTGTTTCTCCTATCCGCGGTGTCGGATGCTCTGTACCCGATTATGCGCAACCCGCGCGCCGCCGGCCCGGTCGCCGGCGGCGAATCGAGGCTCAACGCGTGCGGCAGGCGCTGATGCGCGGTGAGCGACGCGCACGCGCTGCGGCGCGACGCGGCGCACGGCTCGCCGTGCGGGCCGCGCCGAGGCGCGCGCGGCAGGCGGGCGCGGGTGGTGCGGATGGCGCGGCGACGGACGCGGGCCGATGCCGCCGTCCTGTCCCGGCGCGGTCTCGGGCGTCTGGCGCACCGCCCAGCGCACGATCAGGAACAGCGCCACGATCGGGATCTTCAGGAAGACCATCAGCCAGATGAAGGTCCAAGTCGTCCACTGCTGGCGATCGTATACCCGGCGGCGGCTCCGTACAAGCCCCGGATGCGCGGCGGTCGGCCGTGGCGGACCGGCGCCGGGTGCTCGACGGCCGCGCCAGCGCTCAGCCGCGCAGCTGCAGCGGCGCGCCGCTGAACTGCGTCATCGCGTGCAGCTCGCACGATGCGCGCGGCGATCTCGGCGCCCGTCAGGCGCTGCGACGCGCTCGGTGCCGAACTCCTCGACGTTGAACGACGCGAGCACCGTGGCGTGGGCCATCGCGCGGCGCAGCAGCTCGTCGGAGAGCTGCTCGTCGGGGTGCGCGGCGATGTAGCCGACGAGGCCGCCGGCGAACGTGTCGCCGGCGCCGGTCGGGTCGATCACCGTCTCCAGCGGATACGCGGGCAGCGCGAAGAAGCCCTCGCGCGTGACCAGCGCCGCGCCGTACTCGCCCTGCTTGGCGACGATCACGCTCGGCCCGCGCGCCCGGCCTGCCGGCGCGGCGCGCTGCCCAGGAGAGGATCTCGCGCGCGGCCGAGACGAGGTTCGGCTTGCCGGTCAGCTGGCGCAGCTCGGCGTCGTTGAGGATCACGCAGTCGACGCTCTCGATCGCGCTGCACGAGCGAGTCGCGCGCGATGTCGATCCACAGGTTCATCGAGTCGAGCGCGACGAAGCGCGCGTCGCGGCAGCTGCGCGCGGACCTCGCGCTGCAGGTCGGGCTGGATGTTCGCGAGGAACAGCACGTCGCTCGACGCGCGAGCGCTCGGAGAGCTTCGGCTGGAAGCCCTCGAACACGCCGAGCTGCGTGTCGAGCGTCTCGCGCGAGTTCAGGTCCCAGCCGTACTCGCCGTGCCAGAAGAAGGTCTTGCCGCCGCGCGACGCGCTCGACGTCGGAGACGTCGACGCCGCGGCGCGCGCATCACCTCGAGCTGCGCCTCGCCGAAGTCCTCGCCGACGGGGCCGACGACGCGCACCTCGTCGAAGAACGAGGCGGCCAGCGCGAAGTGCACGGCGGCGCCGCCGAGCATCCGCTCGCGCTCGCCGAACGGCGTCTTGACGGTGTCGTAGGCGATCGATCCGACCACGGTGATGGGCATGGGCGCGCACCTTAGAGCACACGGCGCGCCGGGGCGGGCGGCGCGGTCCGCTAGCCTCGGCGCGTGCGTGCGATCCAGATGACCGAGTTCGGCGGCCCCGAGGTGCTCGAGCTCGCCGAGCTGCCCACGCCCGAGCCCGGCCCCGGCGAGGTGCTGATCCGCGTCACGCGCGCCGGGCTGAACTTCGCCGACACGCACACGCGCACCAACTCCTACGTGCAGAAGGCGACGCTGCCGCTGGTGCCCGGCGGCGAGGTCGCGGGCGTGCGCGAGGACACCGGCGAGCGCGTGGTCGCGCTCGTCGGCAGCGGCGGCTACGCCGAGTACGCGATCGCGCCCGCGCGAGCGCGTCTTCCCGATCCCCGACGGGGTCGACGACGGCACGGCGCTCGCGCTGATCATCCAGGGGACGACCGCGTGGCACCTGTACCGCACCGCCGGGCGCGTGGCGGACGGGCGAGAGCGTCGTCGTGCACTCGCGCCGCCGGCGGCGTCGGCTCGCTCGCGGTGCAGCTCGGCCAGCGCGCTCGGCGCCGGGCGCGTGATCGCGACGCGCCTCGAGCGAGGAGAAGCGCGCGCTGGCGCTCGAGCTCGGCGCCGACGCGGCGATCGACCCCGACCCGGAGGGCCTGACCGAGCGCCTGCTCGAGGCCAACGGCGGCCGCGAGGTCGACGTCGTCTTCGACATGTCCGGCGGCGCGGTGTTCGACGCCTCCTACCGCGCGCTCGCGCCGTTCGGGCGGATCGTCGTCTACGGGATCGCCACGAGCGAACCCAACGAGGTGCGCACCGGCTCGCTGCTGCGCCACTCGCGCGCGGTCGTCGGCTTCTACCTGTTCCACTGCCTCGAGCGCCCGGGCATGTTCGCGGACGCGCTCGCGCGACCTGTTCGCGCGCGCCGCCGCGCGGCGAGCTGCGCGCGATCGTCGGGCACACCTACCCGCTCGAGCAGGCCGCCCAGGCGCAGATCGACCTGCGCGCGCGGCGCACCACCGGCAAGCTGCTGCTCGACCCGGCCGCCTAAGCTCATAGCCACCGTCATGGCCAAGTCATTCGCCGAGCTCGGGCTGTCCGAGTCCACGCTGCAGGCGCTGCGCGACGTCGGCTACGAGTCGCCCAGCCCGATCCAGGAGCAGGCGATCCCGTCGCTGCTGGAGGGCCGCGACGTGATCGGCCAGGCGCAGACGGGCACCGGCAAGACGGCCGCGTTCGGGCTGCCGATCATGGAGTACGTCGACCCCTCCGAGCCGAGCGTGCAGGCGCTCGTGCTGACGCCGACGCGCGAGCTGTGCATCCAGGTGACGCAGGCGCTGCGCACCTACGGCGCGCACACGCGGCATCGACGTCGTGGCGGTGTTCGGCGGCGCGCCGATCCGCACCCAGCAGGCGCAGCTGCGCGCCGGCGGGCACGTCGTCGTGGGCACCGTCGGGCGCGTGCTCGACCTGATCTCGCGCCACTCGCTGGTGCTGCACGACTGCCGCTTCGTGGTGCTCGACGAGGCCGACGAGATGCTCGACCTGGGCTTCCTCGAGGACGTCGAGAAGATCCTCTCGCTGACGCCCTCCAGCCGCCAGACGGCGCTGTTCTCGGCGACGATGCCGCCGCCGATCCGCAAGCTCGCCGACCGCTACATGTACGACCCGCAGATGATCCAGGTCGAGGCGGCGACGCTCACGATCGACACCGTCGCGCAGTTCCAGCTCCCGGTCGAGACGAAGCGACAAGCCGGACAAGCTCGTCGAGGTGCTGCGCGCCGAGGCAGCCCGAGCAGGCGATCGTGTTCGTGCGCACGAAGATCCGCTGCGACCAGCTGTTCCGCACGCTGCGCGACCGCGGCATGAACGTGCGCGCGCTGCACGGCGACATGTCGCAGGGCTCGCGCGACGGCGTGATGCTCGCGTTCAAGGGCGGGCGCGTGCCGATCCTCGTCGCGACCGACGTGGCCGCGCGCGGCCTGGACATCTCGACGGTCACGCACGTCATCAACTACGACGTGCCGACGAGCCCCGACACCTACGTGCACCGCATCGGGCGCACCGGGCGCGTCGGGCCGCTCGGGCCGCGCGATCACGTTCGTGGAGGACCGCCAGAAGCGCGAGCTCGAGGCGATCGAACGCCACATCGGCACGCACGATCGCGCAGTGGGAGCAGGGCGCGGTGGCCGCGCCGACGCCGGTGCGCGAGCGCCCGCGCAGGCACTCCAAGCCGCAGCATCTCGCGGCGCGACGAGCGGCGAGCCCTACGTCAAGCTCGTGCTCGGCGGCGGCCGCGCGGCGGGGCTGAGCGTGGCCGACATCGTCGCCGCGGTGACCTCCTCGGCGGGGCTCGACGGCGAGGCGGTGCGCGACGTGCTCGTGCTCGACCGCTTCTCGTTCCTGTCGGTGCCCGGCGGCGGAGGCCGAGCGCGTGATCGAGGCGCTCGACGGCCGCTCGATCGGCGCCGGCTCCGCGCCGCCGCTCAGCCTCGAGCGCGTGCCGGTAAGGTAGGCGCGATGTCCACCGCCACGATGCAGACAACCGAAGGCCCGATCGTCTTCGAGCTGTTCGACGAGGACGCGCCGAAGACGGTCGAGAACTTCCGCAAGCTCGCCGCCGACGGCTTCTACGACGGGCTCACCTTCCACCGCGTGATCAAGGACTTCATGATCCAGGGCGGCTGCCCGCAGGGCACCGGCACGGGCGGCCCGGGCTACACGTTCGAGGACGAGATCAACCCGCACAAGATCGTGCGCGGCGCGCTCGCGATGGCCAACGCCGGCCCCGACACGAACGGCTCGCAGTTCTTCATCGTCACCGCCGACGCGTGCCCGTGGCTCGACGGCAAGCACACCGTGTTCGGCCAGGTGACGCGAGGGCATGGACGTCGTCGACAAGCTCGAGGGCGTCGCCGACCGACGGCGCGCGACCGCCCGTCGGAGCCGATCGGCATCGCGTCGATCGAGCTCTCCGACTGACGCTGGCCGCACAGCCAATCGACACCGAGCGGCACGCGCTCGAGGAGTACTCTCTTCCACAGGTCACGCCCCATCGGAGCACATGCACCCCGTACGGGGCACAAGCGAGCAGGGGAGAGTGCACAGATGGCGAGCGTCGAGCAGCACGTCGAGCAGGAGATCCTCAGACCGGCGACGAGCCGTCCAGCAGCGGACACGGCGCAGCCGTAGAGCGCCGCCGGCCGCGGGCGAGATCCCCGTCGAGAACCCGGCGACGGGCGAGACCGTCGCGCACGGTCCCCGACCTCGGCGCGGCGGCGGTCGCGGAGATGGCCGCGCGCGGACGCGCGGCGCAGCCGCGAGTGGGAGGCGTACGGCTTCGAGGGCCGCGCGCGGGTGCTGCTGCGCGCGCAGAAGTGGCTGATGGACAACGCCCAGCGCGTGGTCGAGACGATCGTCTCGGAGACCGGCAAGACCTACGAGGACGCGAGCTCGCCGAGATCGGCTACGCGGGCAACGCGTTCGGCTTCTGGGCCAAGCACGGCGCCCGACTACCTCGCCGACGAGCGCGATCAAGTCCAGCCAGGTGCTGGTCAAGGGCAAGAAGCTGATCCTGCGCTACCGCCCGCTCGGGCTGATCGGCGTGATCGGGCCGTGGAACTACCCGCTGACGAACTCCTTCGGCGACTGCATCCCGGCGCTGATGGCCGGCAACAGCGTGATCCTCAAGCCCTCGGAGGTGACGCCGCTGACCTCGCTGCTGCTGGCCGAAGGGCTGCGCGAGTGCGGCCTGCCGGAGGACGTGCTGCAGATCGCCACCGGCCGCGGCGAGACCGGCGCGGCGCTGATCGAGCACGTCGACATGATCATGTTCACCGGCTCCACCCGGACCGGCCGGAAGGTCGCCGAAGCGGCGGCCAGGCGGCTGATCCCCGCGTCGCTGGAGCTCGGCGGCAAGGACCCGATGATCGTGCTCTCCGACGCCGACCTCGAGCGCGCGGCCAACTTCGCCGACGTACTACTCGATGCAGAACGCCGGCCAGACGTGCATCTCGATCGAGCGCGTGTACGTCGAGGAGCCCGTGTACGACGAGTTCGTCGCGAAAGTCTCCGAGAAGGTGCGCGCGCTGCGCGTCGGCAAGCCCGAAGCGGCTTCGGCTCGGTCGAGGTCGGCGCGATCACGTTCCCGCCGCAGCTGGACACGATCAAGGACCACGTCGCGGACGCCGTGCAGAAGGGCGCGCGCGTGCTCGCCGGCGGCCACGCAGGCGCCGGGCGCCGGGCGCTTCTACGAGCCGACGGTGCTCGTCGACGTCGACCACACGATGAAGTGCATGACCGAGGAGACGTTCGGGCCGACGCTGCCGATCATGAAGGTCGCGCGACGCCGACGAGGCCGTGCGCCTGGCCAACGACTCGCCCTACGGCCTGGGCGCGTCGGTGTTCTCGCGCGACACCGCGCGCGGCGAGGCGATCGCGCGGCGCATCGAAGCCGGCGCGGCGAACGTCAACGACGCGATGATCAACTACACCGTGCTCGAGCTGCCGATGGGCGGCGCCAAGGCCTCCGGCCTCGGCTCGCGCCACGGCGCCGGCGGCATCCGCAAGTACTGCTCCCAGCAGGCGATCGTGGTCACCGCCGAAACTGGCGATGAAGAAGGAACTGTTCATGTACCCGTACAAGTCGCGCACCTCGCGGATGCTCGCGGGCGCTGTTCAAGTTGATGTACGGGCGCGGCAAGCGCGACTGACGGCTAGACGCGGCAGCTCGCAGCGACGCAGCGACCCGAGCAGCCGTTCGAGCTCGGGGATCGTGGTGCTCGGCGCTCGTGTGGTGGACGGTGGCCATGCCGAGCTCCTGCGGCGGGCGTGAGGTTGAACGGCAGGTCGTCGACGAACACGCACTGCTCCGCCGGCGACGCCGGCGCGCTCGGCGCCGAGCTCGTACATGCGGCGCGAGGGCTTGCGCATGCCCTCCTCGCCGGAGATCACGACGCCGTCGAACAGCTCGTCGAACAGCTCGTGCGGGTAGCGGTGCACGCCCCAGGAGTTCGACACGAGCGCCGTGCGCACGCCGGCCTCGCGCGCGCTGCGGACGGCCTGCACCATCGCCTTGTCGGGCTGCACGCCCGCGAACAGGCCGTCGATCAGGCCGTCGGGCTCGACGCTCGAGCAGCGCGGCGAACTGCAGCTCGAACGCGTCCTCCTCGAGCTCGCCCTTCTCGAGCGCGATCAGCAGCTCGCGCGCGGCCGGGTCGGTGCGGAAGCGCCCCAGCAGCGTCTTCGGGTCGATCTCGGCCTGCAGGCAGTAGGCGTGGAAGGACGCGAACAGGTTCGTCGTGAGCACGCCGCCCCAGTCGATCAGCAGCGCCGAGCGGCGCTCCCCGTCGGCCGCGTCAGATGGCTCCGGCACCATGCGCCACCTCCTCGGCCTGGCCGGCGAGCTCGAGCACGCCGTCGCCGAACTGCTTCAGGTACGGGTCGTCGGTGGTGCCGGCGATCGCGCGCTTGTAGTTGCCCTCCATGAACACGACGCTCTTCCACAGCGCGAGCGTCGTGTACCAGCGGATGTCGCTCATCGAGCGCCCCGAGCGCTCCTCGTAGCGGGCGATCAGCTCGGCGCGGGTCGGGAAGCCCTCGGCGCGGGTGACGTTGCCGAGGTGCTCGCGCAGGCCCTCCGCTGGGGTCGCCCGCCTCGGTCCACATCATGCACAGGTAGCCGAGGTCGGCCAGCGGGTCGCCGATCGTGGCCATCTCCCAGTCGAGCACCGCCGCCAGCCGCGCGGGCGCGTCGGGCGCGAAGATCGTGTTGCCGAGGCGGTAGTCGCCGTGCACGATCGTGGCCGGGCCGGAGCTCGGGCAGGTTCTCGGCCAGCCACGCGCCGACGCTCTCGACGGCGGGGATCTCGCGCGTCTTGTTCAGCTCCCACAGGCCGCTGAAGCGCCGCAGCTGGCGTTCGAGGTAGCCGGTCGGCTTGCCGAAGTCCTCGAGGCCGGCCGCGCGCCAGTCGACCGCGTGGATCTCGACGAGCGCGTCGATCAGCTCCTCGCCGATCGCGCCGGCGCTCGGCCGGCGTGTCCAGCGCCGGCGGGCACGCTCGCCACGATCACCTCGCCCTCGATCCGCTCCATCACGTAGAACGGCGCGCCGATCGTGTCCTCGTCCGTCGCACACGGCGAGCACCTCCGGCACCCGCGCCGGCGTGCTGCGCAGCGCGCGCAGCAGGCGCGCCTCGCGCAGCACGTCGTGCGCGCTCGGCGGCAGCGGCGGGCGCGGCGGGCGGCGCAGCACGACCTCGCTGCCGCCGCGCTCGATCAGGTAGGTGACGTTCGAGTGCCCCTCGCCGATCGGGCGTCGCCCGCAGCTCGCCCTCGCCGAGGCCGTGCTCGTCGAGGAACGCCCGCAGCGGCTCGAGCACGAGCAGCGGCGGACGGCTGTTACCCTCCGCGTCCGCTGGGGTCTGGACGATGTCGTCCGGCTGCGATCGGGGCGCTCACGAGCCCGAACGCTACATAGACCGCAACCTTCTCTGCGCCGAGGTGTCTCAAGCGACCATGCCCAGAATCCGCAAGCTCCTCCTCACGCTGCTCGCCTGCGCCCTGCTGGCGGGCGCGCCGGCAGCCGGCCCAGGCGCTCGCCTCGCACGGCCAGATCGACCTACTTCGAGGGCTCCACCGAGCTGCTCGAACCCGATCACGCGTCCGCACGCGCTCGAACAGCTGCAGCATCTCGGGCGTGAAAGCCCTGCGCGTCGAGCTGTACTGGTACGAAGTCGCGCCGTGCGCCGAACAGCGCCGACAAGCCGAGCTTCGACGCGACCAACCCCGCCAGCTACGACTGGGGCCAGTACGACGCGCTGCTCGCCGAAGCCCAGCGGCTGCACTGGCCGGTGCTGCTGACCGTCACCTCGCCGGTGCCGCGCTGGGCGACCTCCAACCAGCAAGGCGCCGTACGTCACGCGCCCCGACCCCGAGGACTTCCAGGAATTCATGACCGCGGTGGCGCGCCACTTCGGCTCGGAGGTCTCGGTCTACTCGATCTGGAACGAGCCCAACCACCCGGCGTTCCTGATGCCGCAGTGGAACTCCAACGGCACGCCCGCCTCGCCGCGCATCTACCGCGGCCTCTACCAGGCCGGCTACGCGGGGCTGCAGGCGGCCGGGATCGCGCATCCGCAAGGTGCTGTTCGGCGAGACGGCGCCGACGGGCTACGACAGCGTCAACCGCGCACCGCGAAGGCTCGCGGGCGCTGCTCCACGACGTCGCGCCGCTGGCGTTCCTGCGCGAAGCGCTGTGCCTGAACGCCAGCTACAGGAAAGCCGGCTCCTGCAGCGAGCTGCAGATGGCCGGCTACGCCCACCACGCCTACACGCTGCCGGCCGGGCCCTACTACGTCTCCGCCGGAGCGCGACAACGTGACGATCGGCGTCGCTCTCGCGCCTGTCGAGCGCGCTCGACCTGGCCGCCGCGCGCCCACGCGATCCCGGCGCGACGTGCCGATCTACCTGACCGAGTTCGGCGTGCAGAGCCACCCCAACAAGTACCTCGGCGTGTCCGTCGCCAAGCAGGCCGAATTCGACGCGATCGCCGAGCACATCGCCTAGGTCGAACCCGCGCGTGGCCGCGTTCTCGCAGTACCTGCTCAAAGACGACCCGCTCGGCGGGGCGCCCGGCTCGAGCGTGCACGGCGGCACGGTCGGCTTCCAGACGGGCCTCGAGTACGTGAACGGCACGCCCAAGCCGCTGTACTTCGGCTGGCCGGTGCCGCTGACCGTGACCAAGCAGCACCACGGCGTCTCGCTGTGGGGCCTCGTGCGGCCGGCGACGGGCGCGACGAAGGTGACGGTGCTCGTGCGAGCCAAGGGCTCGAAGCGCTACCGCACGCTGAAGACGGTCGCGACCAACAGCCCCGGCTACTGGGCGCTTCAACTCCTCCACCGCCGGCCAGCACTGGCGCGTGCGCTGGACGAGCCCGCAGGGCGTCAAGTACGAAGGTCCGCCGATCGGCGCCTACGCCGTTCCCTGAGCGGCGGCGATCGCGCTCCGGCGTCGCCCTACGATGAGAGGCGATGCCGGAGCTGCCCGAGGTCGAGATCACCGCGCGGCTGCTCGACGCGCGCTCTGCGGGCGCGCAGATCGAGTCGGCGCTCGCGCCGGGCATCAACGCGCTGAAGACGTTCGACCCGCCGCTGTCGGCGCTCGAGGGCGAGCGCGATCGCGGCGGTGCGCCGGCGCGGCAAGCACCTGATCGTGGACGTCGCGACGGCGCGGAGCTCCGGCCCGCTGGCGCTGCTGATCCACCTGATGTCGGCCGGGCGCCTGCAGCTGTTCGACAAGCCCGCCGGGCCGCGCGATCGCACCTCGCGGCTGCTCGTGCGGGCTCGGACGACGGGCGCGAGCTGCGCCTGCGCGAGTTCGGCTCCAAGCAGGCCGCCTGGGTGAAGCTGCTGCGCGCCGGCGAGCTCGACGAGGACGAGGCGCTGGCGACGCTCGGGCCGGAAGCGTGGCCCGACCGGGCGCGCCGGCTCAGCTGACGAGCTGCTCGACGCGCCGCGCCCGCTGCACGCGCTGCTGCGCGACCAGCGCGTGATCGCCGGCATCGGGCGCTCGTGGGTCGACGAGATCCTGTGGGAGGCGCGGCTGTCGCCGTACAAGCGCGGCGCCGACCTCGACGCGGAGGAGGCGCGAGCGGCTGCGCGACGCGGTGGTCGACGACGCTCGGCGGGGCGCTCGAGCACTACGAGCAGGCGGTCACGCTGCCGATCCCCGACAAGCTGCCGATGCCGCTGCGCGTCCACCGCCACCAGGGCGAGCCGTGCCCGCGCTGCGGCACCACGCTGCGAGGCGGTCCACTTCGAGGACTACGTGATCGCCTACTGCCCGGCCTGCCAGACCGAGGGGCGCGTGCTCAAGGACCGGCGGCTGTCGCGGCTGCTGCGCTAAGGGCGAGCCGAATAGGATCCGCTCATGCTCGACCAGGGAGACCAGGCCCCCGACTTCACCCTGCCCGACCAGGACGGCAGTCCCGTCAAGCTCTCGGACCTGCGCGGCAAGCCGGTCGTCGTCTACTTCTACCCCAAGGCGGAGACGCCGGTTTGTAAAACCATAGTTTCTGCGCGGCTCTGTAGGGTGGCGGCATGATCGAGCAGGACCAGCCAGCCCCCGACTTCGAGTTGCCCGACCAGGACGGCGAGACCGTCAAGCTCTCCAGCCTCAGAGGCCGGCCGGTCGTTGTCTATTTCTACCCGAAGGCAGCGACACCGGGCTGCACCGTACAGGCCTGCGGGGTGCGCGACCACCAAGCCGACTACGCCAAAGCAGGCGCCGTGGTGCTCGGCATCTCCCCTGATCCGGTGGCGAAGGTCAAGAAGTTCCACGAACAAGGAGGGCCTCAACTTCCCGCTGCTCGCGGACGAGGGCCACGCGGTTGCCGATGCTTATGGCGTCTGGGTCGAGAAGTCGATGTACGGCAAAACCTACTTCGGCAACGAGCGCACCACGTTCGTGATCGACGCCGCCGGGAAGGTCGCGAGCGTTCTCCGCAAGGTCAAGCCCGCCGAGCACGACGAGCTGGTGCTCAAGGCGCTGGAGGGAAGCTAGCGTAAGCGGCTCGATCATCTGGCTCTGCGTCGAGAAGGTCGAAACGCCCAATTTCTGCTCCTAGGAGGCTGGTGTTTTTTGGGCGGTTCCGTCCGACTCTCAAGTCATGCTTGAGGGTATGAGTCTTGGACTATCTCCCCGCCAGTCGGACATGTTTGCGACCACGACTGGGTTCTGCGGGCCGTTGGTCGCGCCGGACTCGATCTACGGGTTGCTGCACCGCGAGTGCCATCGGTTGTTCCCGGATGAGATGTTCGCCGACCTGTTCACGGACGTGGGCCGTCGGTGTGTGCCGCCGATGATCGTGGCGGTGGTGATGGTGTTGCAGCGGTTGGAGGGATGCTCGGATCGTGAGGCGGTTGAGCGCTTTCAGTTCGATCTGCGCTGGAAGTACGCGGCGGGCGGGCTGGGGTTCGACTATCCCGGGTTTGTGCACACGGTGCTGGTCGACATGCGCGCCAGGCTGGCGTCTTCGGAGCGTCCTGATCGGATCTTCCAGGTCACGCTGGATGCGGCCAAGCGAGCGGGGCTTGTGGGCCGTCGGCGGGTGCTGGACTCGACGCCGGTCTATGACGCGGTCGCGACGATGGACACGGTGACGTTGGTGCGCTCGGCGATCCGTGGGCTGCTCGCGGTGTGCGAGCCGGGGCTGGAGTCAGAGCTGCGTGGGCTGCTTGGTCGCGATGATGATTACCGCAGTGCGGGCAAGCCGGTGTGCGATTACGAGGATCGGGCGGCGCGGGAGGAGCTGATCGACGCGCTGGCGAAGGACGCGCGGGCGCTGCTGTGCGCGCTCGACGGCCGCGAGCTCACCGACGAGGTGAGCAAGGCAGGGGCGTTGCTGGCGTCGGTCGTCGGCCAGGATCTGGATGAGGGCGAGGACGGCGTGTTCCGGATCGCTCGGCGGGTCGCGAAGGACCGGGTCATCTCGATCGTCGACCCGGACGCGCGGCACGGGCACAAGACCTCAGCGCGCGGGTTCGACGGCTACAAGGGGCACGTCGCTGTGGACCCCGACAGCGAGTTGATCACGGCGAGCACCGTGACCGCAGGCAACGTCGGCGACGCCGCCCCGGCTTGCGGCTTGCTCGTCGATGATCTCGCCACGATAGGTGAACAGCCCGATCCCTCCCAGCCGCCTGGCAGCGCGTCCGAGCATCCCGCCGATTCCGAGCCGCAGCCGAGCAGGGAGCCGCTGTCTGTCTACGGTGACTCGGCCTACGGCGCCGGCGAGCTCCTCAGCACGCTCGAGGACGCTGGCGCGGAGGTCTACTGCAAAGTGCAGCCGCCCCTCGCGCCCGGCGGCCGGTTCCCCAAGGACACATTCACGATCGATCTCACGAACGGCACCGTCAGCTGCCCTGCCGGGCACACGGTCACGCTCACGCCGGCGGGTGACGGGCAGCTCGCGAGGTTCGCCGGGGCGTGCGCGGGCTGCCCGCTGGCCGAGCGGTGCACGAGGGCCGCTGGCGGGCGCACGATCTATGTCGGCCCCCACGAGCAGCAGCTCGCCCAAGCGCGCGCCCGGCAGAAGGACCCCGCCTGGAAGGCCGACTACACCGCTACCCGCCCCAAGGTCGAGCGCAAGATCAGCCATCTGATGCGTCGCCGTCACGGCGGCCGCCGCGCAAGGGTGCGCGGCAAGCCGAAGGTCACCGCCGACTTCTCGCTGCTCGCCGCCGCCGTGAACCTCGCCCGCCTCAGCGTCCTCGGACTCGCCCACAACAGCACAACCTGGACGGCAAACACCGCCTGAACGGGTCGAAACGACCCGCAGAACCCTCACCGGACCGACCCCCAGGGCACACAGCACCCCCAACACCCCCCGCAACCGACCCACACCATCACCACGAGATCCCCGGGGCCCCACCAGCCCACGGACCACGCGCCCGAGAGCCCCACAAATCACACGTTCGACACCAGCCTCCTAGCCGGGATCACCCGAGCGGTCCGAGATTGACTACGATTCCGATCTATGGAGGAGAAGGTCAAGGGGGCGCGCTCGGATATCTCGATGCGTTCGCCGGTCAACTGGACTGTGCTGGGTCTCGTGATCGAACGTCCGAGCTATGGGTTTGAGCTGTGGACGCGCTTTGAACGGCTGCATGGTGATGTGTTGCCGATCGGGAGCCAGTCCAGCGTCTACGGCGCGCTGGACGCGCTGCGGGACCGGGGGCTAATTGAGGTGGCGCCGCAGCCCTCGGGGGAGGTGTCTCGTGCGAGGCGCCAGCCGAAGCTGCACTATCGGGCCACGGCTGAGGGCTTGGAGCGGTATGCGACGTGGGTTTTGGCGCAGGAGCGCGAGCACAGCCGTCGCTCGCTGCTGTTCGCACGTCAGCTCGGGGCTCTCGCCCAGCGTCAGCCGAATAGTGCTCTGGCGGTGCTTGAGCGCTACGAACAGGTGTGTCTGGATGACACGGCAGCGAAGATACCGGCGGCGAGCAGATTTCCGACTTGTACCGTTCCGGGTCTCGCGGATCGTCTGGCGTCTGCGTACGGCCGCAACGCGAAGACGGCGACGCTCGGGTGGATCAACTATGCCCGCCAGGAGTTCGCGGCTCTGGCTGGCAGGCCGCAGTCGCCATGAGCCTGCTGGAGCTGAGGGGTGTCGGCAGGTCCCATGTGCGCCAGTCGCGCCGAGTCCAGGTGCTGCGGGACGTATCGCTGGAGGTCGATGCGGGCGAACTTGTGGCTGTCTGGGGGCTACGGCGCTCAGGGCGCTCGACGCTCCTCAGAGTAGCTGCTGGCATAGATCCGCCGGATAGCGGCGTCGTGTTCTTCGATGGGGAGGATCCGAGCGTCCGGGGTGCGTCCGCGCTGGGCAATGGGATCGGCTTCTGCCATCAAGGCGTCGGCGCGGCGAACGGGCGGAGGGTGATCGACAAGGTTCGTGCCGGGTTGATCGCGCGTGGGGTGCCGATGGCTGTCGCTCATGCGCGCGCCTATGAGGCTCTGCAGCGGGTGGGTGCCGAGCGCTGCGTCGAGCTGATGGTGGGGGATCTCGACGGAGGGGAGGCGGTGCGGGTCGCGGTCGCGGGCGCGCTGGTCCTCAAGCCGCGCTTGCTCGTGATTGATGAGCCGACGAACGGTGTTGGCCTGCTTGAGCGTGATGCGATTGTGTTGCTGTTGCGCTCGTTGGCTGATGAAGGCGTCGCGGTCTTGGTCAGCGATGGCGACGGGAGTGGGCTCTCGGATGCTGACCGTGCGCTGACGCTGGACGGAGGCGAGTTGCGAGGCAGGACGAGTCCCGTGGAGATGGGGGCGGTGCTCCCGCTGCGTCCAGCAGGTAAGAGCACCGCGGCGTGAGCGCCAGCGTACGCCGGGGCGACACGCGCAGGCTTGAGCTTGAGGGCGTCGTCAAGCACTATCGTGGCGCCGGCGAGGAGGTACGCGCCGTCGATGGCGTGAGCATGACCGTCGCCGGGGGTGAGATGGTGTCGCTGCTGGGGCCGAGCGGCTCGGGGAAGACGACGCTGCTGCTGCTGATGGCGGCGCTGCTGCGCCCCGAAGCGGGCGTGATTCGTTACGGCGAGCGTGACCTTGCCTCCCTTTCGGAGGGTGAGGTGTCGGGCTATCTGATGCGCGAGGTTGGTTTCATCTTCCAGCGCAGCCATCTATGGCCGCGTAGCTCGGCGATCCGAAACGCATCGGAGAAGCTCATCGCGACCGGGGTTGGCGTCAGCGACGCGCAAGAGCGCGTGATCCCGTGGCTGGAGCGGGTCGGCCTGGCTGATCGCCTTGAGTATCCGGTGGGCCAGCTCTCCGGCGGCGAGCGCCAGAGAGTGACGATCGCGAGGGTCCTCGCGTGCGAGCCGCGCTTGATCCTGGCGGATGAGCCGACGGGCAGTCTCGACAGCGCGCGCAGTCGCGAAATCATCGAGCTGTTGCGCTCGATCACCCGGGACTCAGGCGCGATCGTGGTGCTCGTCACGCACGACAGGGATATAGCGGTGCTGGTCGACCGTTGCTACACGCTGCACGATGGCAAGCTCGTGCCCGATGCGGACTTGAACGAGCACTCCTCGTCAGCAGCGCAGGACTGAGCGGTGGCTCGGTTTGAGAGCGTGCCGCCGCGACGTTTGATGCGGCTCTCAGGGCTGGTCTACTTCTACCGACAGCGGCTCCGCGAGCAGGGTGTCCAAGAGCTGTTCGCGGGGTTGGGGATCGCGGTCGCGGTGGCTCTGCTGTTTGCTGTGACGGTCGCGAGCGAGAGCATCGCAACCTCTGCAGAAGAAGTGAACCGTGCCCTGGTAGGGCCTGCGACTCTCCAGCTGCGAGCACGCGGCCCCGAAGGATTCCCCGAATCCATGCTCGGTCGAGTCGAAGCCCTGGAGGGGGTACAGCACGCCGCGCCGTTGCTCGAAGATGGCGCGACGATCGCGGCAGCTAACGGCGCCAGGGTGACGGTGAATCTCGCCGGCACGGATGTCAGCCTTGCCGTGCTCGATGGGCTCGCCCACACCCTGCCGGTCGCCACTCTGTCGAGCGACGGAATGGGACTCAGCAAGGCCACCGCCGAAGCGCTTCGGCTGCCGCGCTCGCACGGACAGTCACCTGAGCCCGTGGTGCTGCTCGATCTCAGGGGGCGGGCGCTACGCCAGCCGGTCACGGCCGTGCTCGGAGCGGAAGCCTTCGGGGCGCTCTCACAGGCGCGAGTAGCGGTTATGCCGCTTGAACGTTTGCAGGCGCTGGCTGGTCTCCCGCGCCGCTTGACGCGCATCCTCGTGCAAAGCGCGCCGCGCAACGAGCAGCTGGTCCGCTCGGAGCTGACGCGTCTCGCTGCCGGACGGCTCTCCGTCGCGCCAGCCAACCAGGATGTCCAGCTCCTGCACGAGGCTCTGCACCCGAGCGAACAGGCGAGCCTGTTCTTCGCTGCGATAAGCGCGCTGCTCGGTTTCCTGCTCACGTTCAATGCCTTTTTGTTGACGGTGCCGGCGCGTCGTCGGGCGATCGCCGATCTGCGGCTCGATGGCACCAAGGGCACGGCGATCGTGCAGATGGTCCTTTTCCAGGCGCTCTGTCTTGGCGTCACTGCTACGGCGATCGGGCTACTCGTCGGCTACGCGCTATCCGTCGGGGTGTTCGCTCAAACGCCGAGCTATCTCGCCACCGGATTCACTCTCGGCACTAGCACGGTTGTTGGGACGACGCCCCTGCTCGTCGCGGGTATCGGTGGCGTACTAGCCACATGCGTCGCCTCGATCGTCCCGTTGCTCGATCTGCGCCGCGGGCGCGCCACAAACGCCGTTTACCTGGAGGACGGCGAGCCGGGGAACGCTCTTGGCAGCCGCGCGGCACTCGCGCTAGCGCTCATGGCCGTAACGCTCGTAGTCGTGCGGATCGTCGCTAATCGTGTGTGGCCGGGTCTCGCACTCGCTTGGACCGCGATGCTGGCGCTCGCGGCCGTCCTCTGCGTGCCGATTTTTTTCGCGGGCGTATTGCGTCTCGGCGACCTGATGACGCAGCGCTTCCAGATGCGTCTCAAGCTGCTGCATTTGGTGCTGGAATCACTCAGAGACACTACGTTGCGCTCGCTTGCCTTGGTAGCGACTGGAGCCGCGGCCCTCTTTGGCGCGGTTGCGCTGGGTGGCGCGCGTGACGACCTCGTGCGGGGAATCGGCGGGTTCACCGCACACTATTCAAGCGAGGCGAGTATCTGGGTGGTTACACCCAGTGACAATCAGTCAGTGATCGCGTTCTCGCCAGACGACCACGAGCGACGTATCGCCAGCCTCCCTGGAGTTCTAGGGGTAGAAGCTCTGGACGGGAGCTTGCTGAACTTTGGTGACCGTCGTATTTGGGTGCTCGCTTGGCCACCAGCGAGCCGCCTACAGCTCCTAGACGGACAGATAGTCAAGGGCGATGGGGCAGAGGCTGTATCGCGGTTGCACTCCGGCGGCTGGGCAACGGTCTCGCAGCAGCTCGCCGCCGAACATGACGTGCGGGTCGGCGGGACATTGACATTGCCGACACCCACGGGTGAAGTTCGTATGCGGGTCGCCGCGCTGACGACCAACTTTGGCTGGAGCCCTGGAGCGATTCTGCTGAACGCGACCGACTTCGCGCGTGTGTGGGATACGGCGGAGCCTACCGCGCTCGCGGTCAAGATCCGACCGGGTGTTCGTCCCGTCGTGGTGCGAGGCGAGATAAACCGCGCCCTCGGATCGAGCAATGGCCTCGAAGTGTTGACCACCCAAGCCCGGGAAGAAAGGATCAACGGCTCGGCCCGTGAAGGGCTCAGCCAGCTCGCGACGATATCGACGCTGTTGGTGCTCGCCTCTATCCTGGCGATGGCCGCCGCGCTTGTCTCGGTTATCTGGCAGCGGCGGATCTCTCTCGCGGAATTGAAGCTATCCGGTGTTACGTCACTTCGCCTTCGAGAGCTGCTCGTCCTCGAATCGGCGGTTACGCTCGGTGTCGGCGCAGTCACAGGCACCCTCTGGGGCATCTACGGGCAGGTCGCGCTCGATGGCTACCTCACAGCCTCGACCGGCTTCCCGGTGGCCCGCCTCGGCGCGAGCTGGCGGCCGCTTGAGGTGCTTGTCGTGGTGTTCGGCGTCTCGCTTGCCATCTCGGCGATCCCTGTGTGGCTCACCGCGCGCGTATCTGCGCGTGTCGCGCTCGGGGAGTAGCCGACAGCCTCTCGAGAAGCCAGCCGCGCCCTCGACGCCAGCGGGTAGGCTGGCAATGATCGGTCATGCCTTCTATGGGGAATCGGCGGTTCGTGGCGCGTGCCGGATGGGCGCTCGGACTGGCGCACGCCCGCTACTGGTCGAGGGTCGCCCCGCTTGTGCGCAGCCAGCTTCGCTATTGGGAAACGCGCGCCGCGAAGATTCCCGATCCGCTGCTGAGGGACCTAGCGCATGGCAAGCTCACAAACGAGCGGTTCAATGTCGAGGCTGCTGCGATGGTCGCGACCACGGCACCGTCGCGTTACCGTGCGCGTACGGTCGAAGCCGTCGTTGCCATGCAAGTGATGTTCGACTATCTCGATGCCCTCACGGAGCAGCCGGCAGCCGATCCGATCCGCCACGGCCTGCAGGTCTCAAAGGCATTTACTGACGCCGTTACAGTGCGCAACGAGCCCGCACAAGACTATTACTCTTATCACTCGGGTCAGGGTGACTCGGGCTATCTCGCGGCCCTCGCTGTTGTCGTGCGAAGTGCGCTCATGGGACTCCCAGCCGTAGGTGCCATCGAGGACATCATTGGAGTGTGCGCTTCCCGTTGCGCAGAGGCGCAGGTTCGCGTACATGCTGTCCCCGTCTCGGGGGTCGCGCAGCTGGAGCGGTGGGCGATAGATGGGGCTCGCGGTACCGAGCTTGATTGGCGCGGGTTCCTGTTTGGTGCAATGGGCTCCGTTCTCGCCGCGAACGCTCTCATCGTGGCTGCGGCGGACGAGCGCACGACGCGCCTACAGGCGCGCGAGCTCTATTGCACCTATCTCGCGATCTGTGTACTGACGACCGCGCTTGACCACCTCGTTGACCACGAACGCGATGCGCTCGCGGGTGAGCCGAGCTACCTGGAGCTGTATGACTCGCGGCAAGAGCTGGCTCGGCACGTCGCGACGGTCGTCGGACAGGTCATCGACCGCGCCCATCGCATACCCAATGGCCCGCACCACCTGATGATCCTCTCGGGGGTGGTCGCGTACTACACCTCCGATCCTGTCGCGATGGGCGAGTTCGCACGCCCTGTGACCGAACACGCACGCAACGAGCTGCGCCCTCTGATCACGCCGACGCTCATGACGCTGCACGCATGGCGCCGAGCAAAGCGCCTTCGTTCGCTGTCGCGGCCTGCTCTAGCCGATCGACGATCGTGAGCGTCATCCGCGATAGCGGCACGCCGGCAGAGGGATCAGTCGCGGTGGCGAGACGCCCGGCGCGGGCAGGGAACCGACGTGCGCGCGGTCGTGGCCGTATCGTCCGCAAACGTGAATTGCGTCTCGAAGGGGAAGCCCTTGCGAGGGCAGGACGGGGGCAGAATCAGCCCGCGTGGCGAGTAGGCGATTCGGCGGCGATGCGCCGAGCGGTAATAGACAAAACGGTCTGCTCCGGCAGTGGTCGCACCCAGCGTCATCTGGAAGCGCGTAACGGCGACATCCGGGGCTCCCGGCACGCTCGGCACAAGCGGAATGCTGGTGTCGATGCCCTCGCCGTAGGGCAGCGCGGCAGGCACGACTGTCGCGGGGAACACCAGTTGGGCGGACACCGGGGACAGGGCGTTTGCGTACACCATCAGCGCTAGGTGCCCATCCTGCACACGAGCGGAAAAGACTTCGATCTGCGCGCTCTCTGCCACAGCGTCGCCTGCAATCGGGATTTCTGCGGTTGCGGTCCCGCGGCCCATCAGGGAATCGGAGGGGCAGCCGGCGGGACCGCTTTCTTCGAGCCGGCGACGCAGGCAGTTGGCGAGCCCGAGACCGCTCGTCGCCAAGCCCATTTCATCGGGCAGGAACATCGTGAGATTCGTCAACGGCTCCGGGTTGCCCGCTGGGACGCTCGAAATGTGAAAGCCAATCGAGATCGTCGTGGGAGCATCCAGACGCTCCGGGCTAAACGACGCGTGCAGACTCGCATCCTGCATCGCCGACGCAGGCCCACAACGACACAGCAAAGATACGCCCGCGACTGACAACGCGAGAAGCCATGTAACGAGCCGCAACCTGGACCATGCTGCTATGGCTGAGCGCGCTAGTACGAGAGGGTTCCGGTCGTCTGGATGGTCACGCCGAGCGTCCGGCGGTTATAGACGCCATAGAGCCCGCCCTTCCCGCGGGCGTGCAAATACCGGCCGGTGCCGCCAAGGACCGTCACCGTTCCGCCAAAGCTCGCATACTCCCCGGATTCGTGCAGAGTCCCGGCGCCGGCGCCGCTGATTGACCCGCCCCGCGGATAGAACGTAAACGACCCGGAGATGTCCGCAGTGACCCGTAGGCGCGCCTTCACGCGGCCACCGAGCGGGCCGGACGCCGAGCCTTCCTCGATCAAATACGCGCCCCTCGCATCGACAAAGTGCAGGTGGGCGACGATCGAAAGATGCTCTGATCTCGCAGCCACAGCCTGTGACTGCGCTACGGCACCCGATGGCAGAACGAAGGCGAACGCCAACGCTGCTATCGCGCGGGCTGGCGCTGGCCATCGCGCCAAGGTCGATGGGCGTATCACGCGAACGATTTTACTTCGCGGGGACGCCAAAGAGGGGACCTTGCGGAAGCTCAAGTCTGGCCCTTCGCACAAGCTCAAGAATCTGAGCCTTCAGAATCCGCATTGTCTCTGGTGCTGAGGCTTGGCACCGTGTGGGAGTGCGCCTGAACGAGCCCGTTGTGATCGAGCTTAGTGGCCGTCAGGTGCGTGAGGTGGTTCGTGTGGCCGCTGAGGCGGGCTCGATGTCGGCGCTGCTGGGCGGGGTGGATTCGGCTGGGGGGATGCTGTCGTCTGGGTCGCGTTTCGATTTGTCTCTGATGGATAACCCGCGGCTGTCGCGGTCGCTGCTTCTGGGGTTGCTGGTGTTCTCGCTGGTTCCCGGCGATGGGTCGCATCGCGCGTTGCGCGAGATCGCAGAGCTAGCCGGGATGGGGGCGAGCACGACGCATCGCTACATGATCACCCTCGTTGCCGTTGGGCTCGTGGAGCAGCACCCGCACACGCGGCACTACACGCGAGTCGTGGCTGGCGTGGATCGTGGCTAGCTCTCCCGCATCGGAGGCGAGCGGGCACGCGCCGGGCGCAAGCGCCTCGGCTGCCGAGACCGGGGGCCGCGAAGGTGTGCAGCTCACGTTGAGCGACGAGCAGGTGGCCCAGGTCTTGTGGGTGGCCTCGGGCGTGGCGACGGATGTCGGGTCGGTGTTTCGCGTGGGGGATCTCAAGCGGCTCGGAGAGGCGGCGCAGCCGCTCCTGGATGATCGGACTCTCTCGCGGTCAGCGCTGCGCGCGGTGCTCGTGTTGGCTGCGCTTCCCGCTGATGGCAGCGAGTGCCCGATGAGCGAAATCGCGGATACGCTCGGGTTTGGGGTGAGCACCACCTACAGGTACTTGAGCACGTGGCTTGCTCTAGGGCTCATAGAGCAACACCCGCGCAGCCGGCGATACCGCCGCAGGACGCAGGCGAGCGGCAAAGCGTCGGGTTCGATGGCGGAGGTCGACGCTCATGCGAGCTAGCCGCCAGCGAGCAACCTCGTGGCCTCGGCCGGGGTTGGGTGGGGCGTGATGCTGAGGTCGTCCCAGGAGCTGCGAGGGTTTGAGCCCGTCTCGGATATTCACGTGCTCGCGGCGATCGACCGCGCGGAACGGCACAACCAGATCGAGGGTATCCAGCGGGTACACATCGCCGAACACCTCGGGTTTGTGCATGGTGCAGTGACGACCCGCCGGCTGCGTCCGCAGCTCGACGCGCTTATCGAAGCGGGGGCGGTCAGGCGCTTTCAACGCAGGGGTAGCCTAGTCTGGGGGCTGACGAGTAGCGGCCGCAGGAGGGTTGCGCGAGCCCGCAAAGCGCCAGGCGGGCTGGAGCTACCGGAGTCGCTTCAGCATTGGCGGTGGCGCGTAGCTCGCGAGGAGGCCGCGGAGCGCATCGACGGGCTCCGGCAAGAGGTCCGCGACGCGCTCAACGATGGCCGAAACATGCTCGACGGCGGTCCCGTCTGCGCAGATGACTGGATCGAGCTGTCCACGCGGCTCCAAAAGCGCTGCGCGCGGCTTGGAGCAGCTACCTACCGGCTCTACGAGTGGGCCGAGCCTGACGACATGCGCGCCGACAGAGATGACGCACACCGCCAGCTGCGTCAGATGGACCTCGGGGCCGACGCTGAACACGCGACCGTAAGACCTTGAACGCCGGGTAGGCACGCCGATGATCTCGGTCGTACTCGGCCAGTTTGAGTATCTCGTGGGCCTTGGTCTCGTCACGGCTCTACGGCGGGACAGAAGCGTGATCGTCGTCGCCAGCGATGTATCCGCGTCGGCTATCGTGACCGCAGCAAAGCTCTGCGCGTCTCCTACAGTGATTGTCGCACCCGAGCATGAGACGACCCTGGAGACACTTTGTCAATGGCGATCGGCTCTGCCCAGCGTTGGAATCGTAGTCGTCGTGAATCATGAGGTAGCGGCGCATCGCGCAAGATACGCCGCGTGCTCTGCTATGGCCGTTGACCTCCGTGTCCCGCTTTCCCAGCTACTCGCCACCATACGCAGTGCTGCGAGCCAAACCACCGAGCCGCGGCTGACGCCGCGCGAGGCCGAGGTTCTCACCTATCTCAATGCGTATTGCACGCACCGCGAAATCGCGGAACATCTCCAGATCTCTCTTGAGACGGCGCGCACACATACCGCTAGCGTCAGGCGAAAGCTGGGAGTGCGGCGCAACCGGGATCTCGTCGCCCGACGAGATCCGCCACTCCGGTCATCGTGACCAATGTCTCTCCGAATCATTCGCCCGTTTCAGCCGCATAGATCACCCGATATAGGGGATAGCGAACGTGGCTTGGGCTCTGTATTAGTTCGCCAACAGCCGTTCTGCCGGCTGCTCGAATCCCACGAAAAAGGGGCAAAGAATGGTTCGCGGACATACTCGTCCAACACACCGACCAGCCGGAGTGCGCGTGACACGCAGTGTCGGTGTGCTTTTGGCGGTCCTCCTGCTGCAACTTATGATCCTCGGAAGCTCGGCCCGTGCCGACGTAGACATGACCGGCAGTCTCGAACAGGTCACCACCCAAACGGGGGTCAAATCGCTAGCGACCACTGAAAATGGCACATATCGCTGCGCCGACAACTACTCGTCAATCGGTAACTGGTACTACTACTTCTCGCTAGGCAACTGCCGCAAAGGCTGGGAACTCGAAGTCGTTTCGTACGCATCGGAAAACACCGTAACTCACGAACACTCCTACGGCGGGTTCATCAACAACGCTTTTAGTGGCTGTGGGTGGATTGACACGCGCTTTCCTCTCGAAAAACTCAACACCAAAAAACATACCGCGTGCGCTGGGGGCGGCTCAAGTCGGGAATTCAAAGTTGAAGAATCAACGTTCATGGAAAAATACAACCACGGCGAAGTCGGTGATGGGGACCCGGTCGTGAACCCGAATCCCTGCCCCGAGTACGCTAACTACAGACCTTGGAGCACAAGTAACGACGAGAAAGAACTGATTCGGACGGTTCCAGCCTACGCGCCGGAGGCGCCGGGCTCCAACTATCCTGCCCTCAAGTGGCGCTATGTGACAAAGTACGCGAGCACCGACGGGACGGGTAAGTACGTAATGGTCCGCGACGACCGCATCACCGGCGCCGGCGAAGGTAACTGGGTATTCGTCCCGCTGTCATGCCTGCGGAAAAATGCGTCCGAACTCCCCGAAACCAACACTGAACGCCTGCCGGCTGCGAGCGAAGAAAACCATCCCCTGCTTCAGTTCGCGCGAGCTTCCGGCGGGGGTTGGAGTGCCGCGAATCTCTCAGGCCTTTTCACCGGCTACCCCGCGTTGGCGGAAGTCTCGAAGCCGTTTGTAACGAAAAGCGGAGAACTACTGGTATTCGCGCGGAGTACGTCGGACGACCTGTTGGAGTTCGAGCGGCCCGCTACAGGCGGAAGCTGGCAGCTTTTCAACATCACGGAACTCGGCACAGCTCAGATTGTCTCCACGCCTACGCCGTATGAAACGAAATCTGGAGAACTGATCGTCGTAGCCGAGGGCTTCAGCAATGATCTGATCCAGTTCTGGCGGGTTACAGGCGGTGGCTGGGGCTCCGCCAATATCACCAGCGGTTATGGCACTGCGCAGATCGTGTCAGCGCCTACGCCGTATGAAACGAAATCTGGAGAACTGATCGTCGTAGCCGAGGGCTTCAGCAATGATCTGATCCAGTTCTGGCGCTCAAGCGAAGGCTGGGGCTCCGCCAACATCACCAGCGGTTATGGCACTGCGCAGATCGTGTCGGCGCCTACGCCCTATGAAACGAAATCTGGAGAACTGATCGTCGTAGCCGAGGGCTTCAGTAATGATCTGATCCAGTTCTGGCGCTCGACTGAAGGCTGGAGAGATGTGAATGTCACCAGTGGTTATGGCACCGCGCAAATCGTTTCTCCGCCAACACCCATCGAAACGAAATCTGGAGAACTGATTGTCGTAGCGGAGGGCTTCAGTAACGATCTGATCCAATTTTGGCGTTCGACTGAAGGCTGGAGAGACGTGAATGTCACAAGCAGCTACGGAACGGCGCAGATCGTCGCGCAGCCGACGCCGTTTGAAACGAAATCGGGAGAACTCGTTGTACTAGCACAGGGATTCAGCGAAGACCTTGCTCAGTTCACACGTACCACGGAAGGCTGGAAATGGTACAACCTGACGACCCTGTCCGGCGGGCAGACAGTTGTTTCGGTGCCTGAAGCGATCGAACCGCAAGCTGGCGAACTGCTCGTATTCTCGTAGCAGTTCGTCCGACGGCGCTGTATGTGCACCCGGCTCGCGAGGGCCGGGTGCGCTGCGCTGTCGGGCCTAAGGGTCTTCGGGGGACCGCACTGGCACATCCCGATATAGTTCGATCCTAGAGATGGATTCATCCGAACCATAGCCGTGGACCCAGCCCGACTACAAGAGACGATCCTGTCGCGTACACCGTTGCGCAATCGCGCGTTGCGTAAGCGGCTCGTACACGGGAGACGCCGCCTGTACGAGGCGGCGGGCTCGACGCGCTACTCCTGCCCGGCGCACGACGACCTCGATCAGAAGCTGCAAGCCTATCTGCCCGAGCGGGGGGTGTTCTTCGAGGCGGGAGCAAACGACGGGTACACATGGAGTAACACGTACTACCTAGAACGCGTTGCGGGCTGGCGGGGGGTGCTCGTCGAGGCGATTCCGTCGCTGAGCGAGGAATGCCGGCGATTGCGGAGGTATTCGACAGTTCATAACTGCGCTCTAGTCCCTGACGACTATGCGGCGGCGCACGTCACCATGAAGTACTCCGATCTACGGTCGTTGATTAAGGGCTCGGAGCCACGCCTTGAGGCAGAGGCTGACATGGACCCGCTCGTGAGGACGTACGAGATCCAGGCTCCAGCCCGCACCATCAACGATGTGCTCGCGGCGAGCGGAGTGGGCACTCTCGACTTCGTGTCTCTTGATCTTGAGGGCTTCGAGGCGCCTGCGCTCAAGGGCCTTGACTTGGACCGCTATGAACCGACATGGATGCTCGTCGAGGTCGCCGGCGGAGGCGGACGCCAAGCGGTCGAGCGGGTCATCGGCGAAAGCTATGAGGCGATCACCGAGTTCGGCGCGAACGATGTGCTGTACCGGCGGAGACAAGCACGCCACAACACAGAAGGCGCCCCATCGGGATGAGCCCTTGGAGGCTTGAGTTGCGTTCCCGGGCGTTCGGGTTTGCAACTGCGCGGTTGCGGGTTGTTGACGCTCACTGCCGCTGTGCCGGGCTGATCCGGAAAGTCGGGCGCTTCGTGGAGATTCAGTCGTCGGGTGTTCGTGGTGTCTGTGGTGGGCGTCCTCGAAACCAGGCAAACCAGTCCGGCAGCGTCTGCCGCATATCAAGCACCGTTATAAGCAGAGCGAGTACCAGCCAGATCGGAACCCAGACTATGGCTGCTGGTCGGACCGCGGCCGCGAACAGGGCCGTGAGCACTCCGGCGGACATGATGCCTCGGTACCCGACCCATCCGAGGACGTGTCCGATCTGGCTCGGTCTCGCGAGGCGGCGGCGGTAGCGGCGCTCCATATCTCAGCCGGGGTGTTGGTCTCGCCTGCTGAGGTCAGGCCGGTGTTGCCTTCGCTTGGCTTCCCATCGGTCGAGAGGCGACTGCAGCCAGCGCGGATGGCGTCCGCTGAGGATCGTTGCGATCGCGATCAGCCCAATGACTGCGACGGTCACGGCGAGTGGCGTCACTTCGCTGCTCGCCATCCGGTAGAGCACGAACGCGGTGCAGATCACGAAGAACGTCAGCTTGAAGCGATTGTGGGGGAGAGGGCGTCTCACTGGTCCGCCGCTGCTGGGCTGCTCGACTTGCTGCTGGCTCGGGAACGATGCCGCAGCTTCGTGATGTATGCCTCGTTCGGCGTCCAGTCGGGCAACCCGAGGCGCAGCTTGAGGTAGGGGTAGGCCACCTCGATCGCTCCGCCGATGAGCGCTGGGGCGAGCAGCCACGAGAACGGGTGGCTGGGAGCAGCGACGAGCGAGACGACCACTGAGGCGAAAAGCACGACCTTCAGCGGGTAGGAGCCGCGATCCAATACCCGGCGGACTCTCGACAGCATGAACCGTGTATATCAGCTCGAATGGCTCGCACCGCGCATAATGGATCGCGATGCGAGCCAGCGTCTTGAGATACGGACAGGTGTTCGTAGCAATGACCCTGATGTGGTTGCTGTTCTCGTTGTTGTTCGACGGGCACGTACGAGTCTGGTTTGCGCTCGGAGGCGGCGCCGCTATGACGGCCGGCCAAGCGCTGGGCGAACGGCGGCGCGCTTGGTGGCAGCGTCGGCGCAGCGGCACATAGCGACGCGAGATGATCGTCTCCGTGCTGCTTGCCCTTGCTAGGTCAAGCAGCGCATCGGGCCGCCAGCCCCTGACACCTGTTCGCTTCGGCCGGTGACCGCACCAACACGCATCCTGGGACTCCCGCACTCCGGCCAGCGTCTGCTCACGCGGACCCGGAGCGCTCCCGCCGCTGCTCACCGGCGGTCTCTGCGAGCCCCGCTGCACAGCCAATCGACGTGAACAGACTACGGGTATGAAATATCGCTTGGGCTGTTGTCCGGTCGTGTTCGTAGGGTCGTTTGACCGGGACAGGGGCCTTGTGGGAAGACGCAATGGTGGGGCAGGCCGTCGTGCATTTGGGCCGCGAGCCCGTCAATGACTATATGGCCGCCCCTGCGACTCACCTGGTTGGGCTGAGAGCCCGAATCCGTATTTGTCGCTTGCCCGCCGCGCCTTCCAGCCATGTGTTCGATGCTGTGGAAGGGAGCGGAAATTGCGGTATTTCGGTGTTGATGTTCACTTGGAGTTCTGCGAGATCGCGGTCGCAGAGGACGGCCGGGTGTCGCAGGTCGGGCGGATTGCGAGCACGCCGGAGGCGATCCGAGAGTTCGCGGCGGGTCTCGGCAGCGAGGATGAGGTCGTGCTGGACGCGAGCGGCAGCGTGATGGCGGTCGCGCGGATCTTGCGGGAAAGCAACGTCGGCCGGGTCGTGGTTTCCGATGCGGCGCAGACGCGTGCGATCTCCCACGCGCGGGTGAAGTCCGATCGTTTTGACGCGGCGATGCTCGCGCGGCTGCTCTCCTCGGGGATGCTCAGCGAGGTGTGGGTGCCGGATGAGGCGACGCTCGCGTTGCGCCGGCGTGTCGCTCGCCGCGCGGCGCTGATCCGCGCACGCACCCGAACCAAGAACCAGGTGCATGGTGTCGTGATGCGCTGCCTGCTCGGCCGCCCGCCGGTGAGCGACCTGTTCGGCCGCAAGGGACGCGTCTGGCTCGCCGCACGACAGCTCCCCGAGGAGGAGACCGAGACGGTGCATGGCTGCCTGCGCCAGATCGACTTCCTGGACGGCGAGATCGCCCAGCTCGACCAGAAGATCGCCGAGCAGGCCCTCGCGTGGCCCGGGCTGTGCAGGCTGTTGACGATCCCGGGTGTGGACATCGGGACCGCGGCGGCGGTGATCGCGGCCGTCGGGGACATCTCCCGCTTCCCAAGCCCTGGCCAGCTCGTCGCCTATCTCGGGTTGGACCCGAAGGTCCGACAGTCCGGCTCGGAGCCCGCTCGATATGGGCACATCTCAAAGCGTGGCAACGCGCAGGCCCGCTCGATGCTGGTCGAGGCGGCATGGATCGCGATCCGCAGCCCCGGCCCGCTCAGAGCGTTCGGTGAGCGCGTCCGTGCCCGCCGCGGCGCCCAGGTCGCGGCAGTCGCCGTCGCACGCAAGCTCGTCGTGCTGTGCTGGCAGCTGCTCAGCAAGGACGAGCCCGCGTTCGCGCGCCCGTCGCTGACCAGGCAGAAGACACGGCGCCTGGAACTGACCGCCAGCGCGTCACGCCGGCCACGCCGCCACGACGGGCTAACCGTCTCCCCGACACCAGCGCAACGCGCGGCGGAGCGCGAGCTGCAATCCCAGGCCGAGCTCGCCTACCGGCGGCTTGTCGCCGACTGGCGCGCGGCAGCACCGAAGGGTGGTGCGGGTGCGACACCGGGGCGCGCATCCAACAGGCCCTCGAAGGGCAAAGCCGCGCGGCAGGCCACAAGCCCCTGACGCCTGCGCTTCGCTACGTCAGTCACCCGCACCACCACAGAATCATCCCACCACGAAGCGCCATGCGCGACCCCGCCCGGTCGACGCGGACGCCTGCGCCAGAACGCGCCCCCGGCACGACAAAAAGCCCGTACAGACCAGATGCACGGCCCTCCGGGCGCTGTGCGATCGCCGTGCCGTCCGAGCGCACCCTCGAGCGTGGATCAGCGCTTCATCAACGTCGAAGAAAAGCTCGCGCAAGCCCTTGACTTTTCATCCGTAGATGCACTGCTGTGCCAGCGCTGTGTCCGTGCTGTGTCAGCGCCAGCTCGTGCGGGGACTCGTTGGCCGTCTCACCGGGGTGGGGGTCGATATCCAGCATGAGTGCCGAGCTGCCGCCCCATGTCCAGGCAGAGGTCCGCCGTATCCTCGACGCCGCCGCCCGGCGGCTACTCGACATCCGGCTTGCCGGAGCCCCCGAGCCCGTCGAGCCCAGTATGCGGGAGAGCAAGCAGCACGACGCCGCACGACGCGGCTCGCCCGCCGCACGTGCCCGTGCACGGCGGGGCGAGACCCGCAGCAGCCGAGACCGCCAGCGTGCCTAGCGTGGCCCGCTGATTGGGTCGTCAGGGTTCGCTGATTGAAACCCGCTCAAGCCAGTCGCATTCGCGTGCCCGCTCGAACTGCTCCTTGGTGATCGGCGTCACCTGCGAGAGCATCGCATGGCCGTTTTCCCCGTGCGGGGCGCGCATCGAGAACGCTCGGCACCAAGCGGCGCCACCACGGTAGATCTCCCGCACGAACTCCAGCTGGTAGGCGAGGTATTCATCAAAGCCATCGCCCATGACCTCGCGATCCTTCTCACAAGCAGCCTCCTCGCTCGCGAGAACATCATCCAGCCCTTCCAGCTCATAGAAGATCGGATACGCCCCAGGGGCAAGGATTGATTCGGCGTACGTCAACACGCTGCCCTCATACCTACCCAGGTCGCCCAACCAGCTCGACGCGGACCCGGTCAGGGCCTCGGCCGGGGCGGACAATGGCCCGAGCGACGATTGCGCGGATCAACGCGCGACGCTCTGCAAGCGTTAGTCGGTCCCAATCCTCGGCCCCGTTGATCGTGAGCGCCGGCCTTGTGCCGCCGAGCTGATCGAGGTGCGCCCGTGCGGCGTCTCGCGCCTCCCGCAACTCCATGAGTCGCTGCCGTGCGACGGGCTCATCGAAGCCATCGAAGGCCCGCAGAGCACCGTCCAGCGCACCCTGTGCAGCCTGCAGCGCCTGCTCGGCCTGTTGGATGTTCGTCTCGGCTGATGCGTGCCCCTCAGCGTCAGCGAGCACAGCCCGGACGCGCTCTGCGACGACCCGCTCGGCGATCTCGGCAGAGATTGCCATCCGTTCGGGGCAGTCCGATGTCGGCGAGCAGCGGTAAATCGGGTACTTCGCGTTGGAGACGCCGATCGCCATCGGCCGCTCACAGGTCGAACAGCGCAGCACGCCCAGGCGCGCGAGCATCCGATCCGACTTCGCCTTCCTCCCGCGCGGGATTTTCTGCCGCTGCACTCGCTGCCATGTCTCAGAGTCCACGATCGCGGAATGGGCGCTCGGGTTGGTCAACGCGACCTTCTCACCGACGAAAGAGATTTCGCCAAGAACGATCCGCGAAGCGAGCAGCGACTGTACGCCACGGAACGTCCGCTCGATGCCGTTCGCTTTCAGGTAGGCGCGAACCGCCTTGATCACCGCGCCCTCCGCGCGCATCCGAAACGCCTCGGCCACAACCGGCGCCTCGGTCAGATGCGGCGCGAGTGTCCCGTCCTCGTTGCGCCTGTAGCCGGGCGGCACATTGGGAAACGGAACCACGCCGCGCGCCACCGCGCGGCGCTGTGCGGATACCGTGCGCTCGCCGGCCAGCCGCGCGTAGTACTTGGACACCATGCCGTGCATCGTGCCATTCAGCCACTCGCTGGCGGTGCCTTCTGTCACCTGCCCGACATCGACGGCGAGCACCTTCCCGCCTGCCCGCTCGACTCGCTGAACCAGCTCCGCTTGGACTTTGAGGCTGCGCACGAGCCGGTCGAAGTAGGCGGCAACGATCACGTCGGCTTCGCCGGCCTCGATAGCTTCGATCGCTTCGCGTAGCCCCTTGCGGTCAGCAAGGGCCGTTCGCCCGGACACGTCCAGTTCGTCGGCGGTGCGCGTCAAGCTCAGGCCATCCCGATCGCACGCGGCTTCGATCCGCTCCCGTTGCTCTGACGGCGATACGAACGACTCGCCCTCCCGGCCCTTGACCTGCGACACGCGGATGATCCCGATGGCGCGGCGTGGTTGCGACATTGGCTCGGCTCCGTTCCTTCCCGTAGCAGTCTATGGAAATAAATCCTAGCGCCGACACGCCGGGATGCACGACGCAGGCGTGCGGCGTGCGCGACCACCGCGGCGACTACGCCGAGGCGGGCGCGGTGGTGCTGGGGATCTCCCCGGACCCGGTTGCGAAGATCAAGAAGTTCCATGACAAGCAGGCGCTCAACTTCGCGCTTCTGGCCGACGAGGGGCACGTGGTCGCGGAGTCCTACGGGGTGTGGGTGCAGAAGTCGATGTACGGGCGCACGTACTTCGGCAACGAGCGCACGACGTTCGTCCTGGATTCCAATGGTTCGATTGTGCAGGTGCTTCGCAAGGTCAAGCCGGCGGAGCACGATCGCCTGGTGTTGAAGGCACTGCACGATGCCGGTTCCGCCTGATTCAGGCGGCCTTGCATAAGGATGCTTACCAAGGCGGTCGCTGGTCGGGACTGGGCAATTTTACTGTGCCTTGTTTCTATCTAGTCGGCAAGGCGCGAGGTTTGGAATGACCGGTACGATTACACCCACGTTAAAGATCGATTGGCTTGTGTCCTTTAGGAGTTCACGTGGCGGTGCCGGGCGAGCAGGTCTTGGATCAGCGGGGGGCGGACAGCGCGGGAAACGCCGCGCTGCGTTCGCAGGTGGCGTGCGCGGTGCTCGGGCTGGTGATCGAGAAGCCGAGCCACGGCTATGAGATCGGACAGCGCTTCGATCGGCGCTTCGGCGGTTTCTTGAGCGTCGGTCGCTCGTCGATCTACGCGGCGCTCGCGACGCTGATGGACGCCGGCATGATCGAGAAGATGTCCGGCCGCTCGACGACCGGCGTCAGCCGTGGCGCGAAGGCCGGCGCGTCCTACCGCGCGACGGCGCAGGGCGCCCGCGCCTACAGGGGCTGGCTTGCCGAGCGGGTGCGCAACGACCCGCAGCGCGTGGAGATGCTGGGGCGGATGACGCTCGCGGGCGTGCACAGCGTCGAGGCTGCGCTGGACTTCATCGGGCGCTACGAGCGCGAATGCGTGCGCGAAGCCCAGGAGCTGTCGCGACCGGCCGGCGCCGCCCCCGGCCACGGTGGCATCTCCGCGGTGGTCGAGCGACTGCTGATCGAGGAGCGCCGCCGGATGATCGACGCGCAGCTGTCGTGGATCACCTACGCGCGCGCGGAGCTGCGCGCGGTGAGCGCCGACTCGTGCGTGGACGGATGATCGGTGCCCAGCCTGCTGTCAATCGAGCATGTGACCAAGCGCTATCGGCGCGGTCGGCTCGAGCGCGTCGCAGTCAGAGACGTTTCGCTCGATATCGAGCGAGGCGAACTGGTCGCGGTATGGGGTGCGCGGTTCTCCGGTCGCAGCACGCTGCTGCGCGTCGCGGCGGGAGTCGAGTCTCCCGAAGAAGGCGCTGTGCTCTTCGAAGGGCGCGACCTGGCGCGCTCGCGCAACAAGATCCTCGGTAGGCAGATCGGCTACTGCCAGACCGGCTTCTCCGCCGCGGGCTCGCGCGGGCTCGTCGTCGAGCACGTCGCCTCCGGGCTGCTCGCGCAGCGGGCGTCGCCGAAGCAGGCGCGGCGGCGTGGCCAGGAGATGCTGTTCCGCGCCGGCATCGAGAGCTGCGCGCGGCTGGAGTGCCATGAGCTCGACGGCGCTGAGCTCGCGCGCGTGGCGATCGCGAGCGCGCTCGTCACCGAGCCCGCGCTGCTCGTGATCGACGAGCCCACCAACGGCGTCGACGTGCTCGACCGCGATCCGCTGCTGGCGCTGCTGCGCTCGATCGCGAGCGACGGCGTCTCGGTGCTGATGAGCACGGGGGACGCTCAGGGGCTGTCGGGTGTCGATCGCGCGCTGACGATGGACAACGGCGAACTGCAGGGACCGGAGCCTGCGCAGGCGCACGTCGTGCCGCTACGACGCGCGGAGGCTGGAGCACGACGACGGTGAGCGGCGTCGCGCGCGGGGGCGTGCTGGAGCTGGATGCCGTCTTCAAGCACTACCACGGCCCCGGAGGCGATGTCGTTCGCGCGGTCGACGGCGTGAGCCTCGCGGTCGGCCCGGGCGAGATCGTCGCGCTCCATGGTCCAAGCGGATCCGGCAAGAGCACGCTGCTGATGCTTGCCGCGGCGCTGCTCGCACCTGACGCGGGCGCGGTCCGCTTCGAGGGCCGTGATCTCGGCACGCTCTCCGCCGGCGACGCCGCCGACTACCAGCGCCGGCAGATCGGGTTCATCTACCAGTCCTTCCATCTGATGGCCGGGGTGCCGGCGGTGGAGAACGCCGCGATCAAGCTGCTGGCCGACCACGTTCCGCTGAAGCGCGCGCGTCGCGTCGCGACCGAGTGGCTGGAGCTCGTCGGGCTCGGCGCGCGCCTGAGCCACACGCCCGACAAGCTCTCCGGCGGCGAGCGTCAGCGTGTTGCGATCGCGCGCGCGCTCGTGAACGAGCCGCGGCTGATCCTCGCCGACGAGCCGACCGGCAGCCTCGACACCAAGCGCGGCGGCGAGATCCTGCAGCTGCTCGCCGAGGTTGCGCGCCAGCAGCAGGCCGCGGTGCTGCTGGTGACGCATGATCCACAGGCCGCGGCGGTCGCCGATCGGGTGTGCACGCTGCGCGACGGCAAGCTCCTGCTCGGCCCCTCCGCGGCTACCGCCTCCCGAGCAACCACCGCAGCCGCTGCCTCCGAGCCACCGCGCCGGCACGCGTGGGGGTGACGGTCGGATGCGTCTCTCCGGGTTGCTCTATCTGTACGGCAGGCGGTTGCGCACCCGCCCTGTGCAGGAGCTGCTCGCGGGTGTGGGGATCGCGATCGGCGTGGCGCTCGTGTTCGCCGTGCAGGTCGCCAACAGCAGCATCACCGATGCGTCGAGCGCGATCGTACGCGGCATCGCCGGCACCGCGAGCCTGCAGCTGCGCGCCCGCAGCTCGGAGGGCTTCGACGAGCGGCTGCTGGGTCGTGTGGAACGCCTCGAGGGAGTGGCGCAGGCGGCGCCGATCCTCGACGAGAACGCGTCGCTCGTCGGTCCGCATGGCCGACGCGTGGCGGTCGACCTCGCGAGCGCGGCTCCGAGCCTGATCTCGCTCAACGGCCCGATCACCCGCAACATCTCGATCCACGGCGGGCCCTCCGCGCCGGGGATCATCGTTCCCAGCGCCACCGCGCACGCGCTCGGTCTGTCCTCGCCTTTGCAGCCGATCGACGGACAGCTGCCGCGCGTGCGCCTCGAAGTGCGCGGGCGCGCCACGACGGTTCCCGTGGTCGCGTCGCTCGGCCCCGAAACGATCGGAGCCCTGTCTGGCGCGATGGCGTCGATTGGCGCGCTTTGGTTCGTGCAGCGGGTGACCGGCCTGTCCGGGAAGGTGACGCGCATCCTCGTCACGACCAAGCCGGGGCAGCGCGCGCTGGTCGCTCGCGAGCTGACGCGGGTCGCCGGCGGGCGTCTGACGGTCGCCTCCGCCGACCAGGACATCGCGCTGCTCAAGCAGGCGGTCACGCCGAACACGGAGGCGACCGGCTTCTTCGTGCTGGTGAGCGCGATCGTGGGGCTGCTGCTGGCGTTCAACGCGATGCTGCTGACCGTTCCCGAGCGGCGGCGGATGATGGCCGATCTGCGCATGCAGGGGGTACGGCCGTGGCAGCTGTCGAGGATGCTCCTGTTCCAGGCCGTGTGCCTGGGGACCGCGGCTTCGCTGGTGGGGCTCGTGGCCGGCGACTTCCTCTCGCGCACGATCTTCCACGCCACGCCCAGCTACCTGTCGGCGGCGTTCGCGCTCGGCACGCAGACGGTGATCGGGCTGCGCCCGCTGCTCCTGTCGTTCGCCGGCGGCGTGTTCGCGACGTGCCTCGCCGCCGCGCCGCCGCTGCTGGACCTGCGCCGCAGCCGCGCCGTCGACGCGGTGTACTTCGAGGACGGCGAACCCGGGCAGGCGATCGACGGGCGCGCGCAGCTGCGCCTGTTCCTGGTAGCCGTGGCGCTGATCGCGCTGAGCAGCGGTCCGCTGCTGATCTGGCCGTCGGCGATCGTGCCCGCGACGATGGGCCTCGCGGTGGCGACGCTGCTGGCGATCCCGTTCGTGTTCCAGCAGGTCGTGCGGCTGGCCGAGCACGTCGCGTCCTACTCGGCGCGGCTGAACATGCTCACGGTGGCGGTGCGCGCGCTGCGCGCGACGACCGTCCGGTCGCTCGCGCTCGCGGCCACGGGTGCGATCGCGGTGTTCGGCTGCGTCGTCGCCGAAGACTCGCACAACGACCTGCTCCACGGCCTGTACCGCGACTACTCCGAGTACGTCTCCACGGCGGACCTGTGGGTGGTCAACCACGACGACGACCTCGCCACGGGCGGCTTTCGTGCCGGCGGCCTGCCCGCGCGTATCGCCGCCGTGCCCGGCGTGGCCGCGGTCCGCACCTACCAGGGAGGATTCCTCGACTTCGACGGCAGGCGCGTGTGGATCATCGCGCGCGCACCGAGCACGCCCGCGCCGATTCCCGCCAGCCAGCTGCAGGAAGGGAATCTGGCGACAGCCACCGAGCGCCTGCGCGAGGGCGGCTGGATCACCGTCTCCCAGCAGCTGGCTGAAGCCCATCACGTGCGAGTGGGTGGGCGCCTGACGCTGCCGACGCCCACCGGTCGGGCCACGTTTCGCGTCGCGGCCACGACGACCAACCTCGGCTGGAGCGCCGGCGCGATCATCCTCGCCGGTGTCGACTACCGCCATGCCTGGGCAAGCGCCGAAGCGAGCGCGCTCGAAGTCGACACGCGGCCCGGGGTGAATGTCCCCGTGGTCAGGCGCGCGATCCAGCGCGCGCTCGGGCCCAAGAGCGCGCTGATGGTGCAGTCGAGCGGCGAACGGGCGACACAGGCCGACGCGCTGGCTCGCCAGGGACTCAGCCGCATGAGCCAGATCACGGCGATGCTGATGATCGCGGCCGCGCTCGCGATGGCCGCTGCGATCGGCGCCGGCATCTGGCAGCGGCGCTCCTCGCTGGCCTCGCTGCGGATCCACAGCTTCAGCCCGTGGCAGCTGCGCGGCGTGCTCACGTGCGAGTCGATCCTGGTGCTGGGCACGGGCGGGGTCACCGGAGCGGCCGCCGGCGTGTATGGGCATCTGCTGTGCGACCGCTATCTGAGGCTCACCACGGGCTTCCCGGCTCCGTTCGCGATGGAAGGCGTTCACACGATTCAGACGATCCTGGTGATCGTGGTGGGCGCGCTCGCGGTGCTCGCGATACCGGGGTACATGGCCTCTCAGGTCTCGCCGCAGCTCGCGCTTCAGGACTAGAACATTTGATTTCGATAGCTGGAAAAACACCGGCCACACACCAGCATGTGTGGTATGGAGCGGAAAAGTACGTCCTACCCGCACGAGATAATCGCGCTCGTGGCCGCCGGCGTCGTCTACTGGTTGACGATCTATCCCCGAGCCAGATTGGAGATACGTCGCTGGCGACGGCGCGCTCGCCGGATCTCCGACCCGACGCTTCGCGCTCATGCGCTGTTCAAGCTGACGCACGAGCGCCTCAATCCTGAGGCCGCCGCGTTCTTCGCGGTGCTCGCGCCGTGGTGGCGCAGGGGCGCGCTGATCCGCCTGATCGTGGACTTCCAGATCGCCTACGACTACCTCGACGCGATCAACGAGCAGCCGGACACGGCATCGGTCCGCAACGGCCTGCACCTGCACAGGGCGCTCAGCGATGCGGTCGGCTCACGTGAGCTCGACGCCGACTACTACCGCCACCACCCCCAGCGCGACGATGGCGGCTACCTGCGCGATCTGGTGCGCGCGTGCAGGACGGCGATGAGCGAGCTTCCCTCGGGCGCGGCGCTGGAGCCGCTGCTCGTGCAAGCGGCCGAACGCTGCGGCGAGGCTCAGAGTCGCAACCATGCGGTGCTCGTCGAAGGCGACGCGCAGCTGATCGAGTGGGCGGCGACCCAGCAGGACGACGGCGAGTACCTGTGGTGGGAGCTGGTCGCCGCGGGCATCTCGTGCCTGGTGCTGCACGCGCTGTTCGCGGCCGCGGCATGCACCACGACGCTGGGGGAGGCGGAGCGCATCGACACCGCGTACTACCCGCCCGTATGCGCGATCAGCGCGCTGCTGGACAGCCTCGTCGACCACGACGACGACGCCGGTGGAACGAACCACAGCTTCGTCGGCCACTACCTCTCGTCCGGCCTGGCCGCGGAGCGCTTCGCGGCGATCACGAGTGAAGCGCGCGAGCTCGCGAGCGCGCTACGCAATCACCGCCGCCACGCGGTCATCCTCGCCGGGATCGCCAGCTTCTACCTCTCAGCCCCTGGGGCAAGCAGCGAACTCGCTCGGCCTGCCGCTGCGCGTACGCTCGCCTGTCTCGGGGCATCCAGCGTGCCCATTCTCGCGGCGATGCGTCTGCGGCGTTGGAGTGCCGGCTGACCAGGAGCACGGTCCGCCGCTGGATGCCGCATGTCCGGCTCGGATCCTCGGGCCAGCTCAAAGCGGCAGCCGGTACTTGCGTGTGGCGGGGTCCTGCACGAGCAGTCCGAAGGCGACCAGCGTCGTCATGTAGCGATGCGTCGTGCTCGGGCTCAGCCCCAGCTGCCGCGCCACTTCCACGACGCCCCGGCCCTCTTCGCCGGAGATGAACAGCGCGAGGATCAGCAGCCCGCGGAACAGCGAGTGCGACAGGCGCCCGCTCTCGAGCTCGGCGCAGTAGCGGTCTTCGAGCGAGCCCTCCGAGATCGCCTGCTCGGTGATCAGGCCGGACAGCAGGAGGCTGAGGCTCGGCCCGCGAGCGTCCGCCGTTGCGCGGATGACGCCCTCCACCTGCGCCTCCGTCAGCTCCAGGCACACGAGATCCTCGTTTGCGCGTGCGGACACGCGCGCCGAGCCCCTACTCGGCCTTTCGAGCGTTACCTGAGTCTTCTTGGGGGCATCCTCAACGACCATCCGCACACAGATCATGCCCGCTATCCATGTACGTGATAAGGCGCACGTTGAATATTCCAATGCTGGACTATTGGCCGCACGGCCGAACCCGGCCGGCGCCGCCCCGGGCCGGCAAGCCGATATCGTCCCGGCCATGCCGACCGAACCGCAGGAGCGCGCCGACGAGCAGGACTGGCGCATGCAGGCACAGCTGCAGGTGGCGGACGCCGGCGGTGCGCTGCGCGAGCTCGTGGGGCGCCTGCGCGGCCCCGACGTGGTCAGGGAGGTCGAGGCGGCGGTCCCGCACGACGTGGTGATCACGCACGACGGCGAGCTGCTGTTCGCCTACGCCGCGGACGAGGCGACGCTTGCGGCGGCGCGCGCTGCGATCGAGGGCGTGCTTGCGCGCGAGGGGATCACGGCGAGCGTGCGCGTGAGCCACTGGGACGACGAGGCCGACAAGTGGCGCCAGACGGATCCGCCGCCTAGCGCCGAGGAGCTGCAGAGCGAAGCTGCAGCCGAACGCGACGCGAACGCGCCCGAGACGCGCACGCTGGTCGTCAGCTACGGAAGGATGATTCGCGCGGAACTCGAGCAGAGCATGCGCGATTGGGCCGAGAAGCTTGGTCTGGAGTGCTCCGTCGTCGAGCATCCGCATCTGCTCAGTACGCAGCTGGCCTTCACCGTCAGCGGGCCCAGGGGCAAGATCGACGAGTTCGCCCGCGGGCTGCGCGCCGAGGAGCGGGCGACGATCCGCACCGAGACCGCGGTCATGCTCAGCCCGCTGTAGCGAGACCCGTCGAACCCGACTGGCGCGGAATCGCGGCGGCCCGACCGCCCCTCAGGGCCGCGTCATCCCGCCGACGAGCATGCCCGAGCCGAGGTGCGCTCCGAGCACGGGGCCGACCTCGGTGCAGAACAGCGGCGCGAAGCCGAACAGCGCGGTGCCCTCGGCGACGAGCAGCTCGGCGTCGTCGGGCGCCTGCGCGTGCTGCACGATCCAGTCGGTGGCGCCGCGCTCGTGCAGCTCGCGCAGATACGCGCCCATGCGCTCGAGCGCGCGCCGGTGCGTGCGCACGCGTCCCGCGGGCGCGATCTCGGTGCCGAACGTGAGGATCGGCTTGATCTTCAGGGCTGTGCCCACGAGCGCCTGCGCGGCGCCGATGCGCCCGCCGCGGCGCAGGTACTCGAGCGTGTCGAGGCAGAACCAGATGTCGAGGGTCGCGTGCGCGCGCGCGACGGCGTCGGCGATCCGCGCGAGCGGCTCGCCGCGCTGGGCGAGGTCGGCCGCGAGCGCCACCAGGCAGCCGAGGCCGCCAGCGCCCGTCTGCCCGTCGAGCACCTCGACGCTGCCGGGCGCGCCCTCCTCGGCGAGCAGCCGCGCGGCCTCGCGCGCGCTCTCGCACGTGCCCGACAGTCCCGCCGCGATGTGAATCGACAGCACGTCGTGGCCCGCATCAAGCAGCGGCCGGTAGCAGGACAGGAAGTCGCCGACCGACGGCTGCGAGGTGGTGGGCAGCTGCGGCGAGGCGTGCAGCTTCGCGTAGAACGCGTCCAGGTCGCGGTACTCGTGCTCGGGTCTCAGCTCGCCGCCCCAGCCCACGTACAGGCTCACCTGGTGGATGCCCAGGCTGTCGATCAGCGACTGGGGGAGGTAGGTGGTGCTGTCCGTGACGACCGCCACGGGGCGGGCGGTGCGGCTGGACTCGGCGCTGTCATCGGTGTTCACAGGGTGCGTAGCCTATGGCGCCGCACGGTACGGGGGCGTCTAGCGGATCAGCCGCTCCAGGCGCGTGGCCTCGATCGTCTCGCGCAGCGTGTGCAGCGCGTCGTGCCGGGGGCGCCAGCCGAGCTCGCGGCGCGCCTTGCTCGTGCTCATGATCACGGGCTCGCGGAACGCGGCGATCCACTGCGCCTGCGCGGGCAGGAAGCCGAGGCGCGCGATCATCTCGGCGACGACGTCGACGGCGAGCTCGGGCACGGGGATCGAGTACCAGCCGAGCTCCTCGGCGAGCTGCTTGACGGTCAGCTGGCCGGCGCCGGCGAGGTTGTACACGCCGGGAGCGCCGCGCCCGAGGACGCCGGCGCGCATGGCGCTTGCGACGTCGTCGTGGTGCACGAGCTGGAACGGCACGCCGGGATCGGGGAGCACGGGCTTGAGGATCGGCACGCCGTCGAGCAGGCTCAGCACGGGCCCGGGCAGCAGGCCGGAGATCTGCGTGTAGGGCAGGCTGTCGATCAAGAGCGGCGCCTGCGGTCCGGCGACGATGCACGGCCGGAACACGTAGGCGGCGGTGGCGGTGCCGGTGAGCGTCGCCGCGAGCAGCTCCTCGACCTCGGCCTTCTGCGCGGAGTAGTAGTGAGCGGCGGTGCCGCGCGCGGGGACGTCCTCGGTGAGCGGCTGCGGGTTCTCGCCGTGGAAGCCGTACGCGGCCACCGACGACGCGTACACGAGCCGCTCGACGCCGGCGGCGACGGCCGCCTCGAACACGTTGCGCGATCCCACGAGGTTGACCTCGCGGCTCTCCTTGGCGCCGCCCATGATCATGAACGCGAGGTGCACGACGACGTCGGCGTCGCGCACGAGCTCCGCGACGGCGTCGCGGTCGAGCACGTCGCCGCGCCGGTAGGACACCTTCTTCCAGCCCCGGGCGCTCGGGTCGAACGGCCGGCGTGCCATGCCGAGGATCGAGGACACCTCGCGCGAGCGCTCCAGCGCGGCGACGACCGCCTGGCCGATCTCGCCGGTTGGGCCGGTGATCGCGATCGTGAGGCCCTTCGGGTCGGACCCGCGCGGCGCCATCTCACCGTTGTAGCGCATCGGACGTACGCTTGACGTGTGCCCGCGCTCACGGCGTCCACATCGATCGGCCAGAGCATCAGCTCGTTCCTGGACGCGGCGGGGAAGTTCTTCTCGGACCTCGCGGCGGTGCACTGGGGGGCGCTGGTCCTGGGCCTGGCGTTCTTCGGTCTCAACCTGACGCTTCGCTCGCGCGCGTTCTTCAACAGCCTGCGCGCGGCCTACCCGGCGGCGAGGTTCCAGTGGCGGCGGGTGTGGGGCGCGTACTTCGCGGCGGTGGGCTTCAACAACGTGGTGCCGGCGCGAGGCGGCGACGTGATCAAGCTGTTCCTGACGCGCTCGTCGATCCCGGGCTCGCGCTACCCGACGGTGGCGGCGGCGTTCTTCGTGGAGTCGATCTTCGACTTCTGCGTGGGGGTGCTGGTGCTGCTGTTCGCGTTCACGCAGGGCGTGTTCCCGAAGCCGCCGGACTTCTCGAAACTGAGCTCGTTCGACATCTCGTATCTGGCCGAGCATTTCCGCCTGACGCTGTTCCTGATCACCGTGCTGGGGGTCGTGGGGGTGGTCGCGTTCGCGCTGCTGTCGGCGCGCGCGAAGGCGTTCTGGGCGCGGGTGCGCCAGGGCGTGACGATCCTCGGCGACCGCCGGCGCTACGTGCGCGAAGTGGCGGTGCTGCAGGCGTTCGCGTGGACGTGCCGCTTCGTCGCGTTCTGGTTCTTCCTGGACGCGTTCAGGGTGGGGGGCTCGGTGCAGAACGTGCTGCTGGTGTTCGCGGTCAACCAGGTGGCGGGCGCGGTGCCGTTCACGCCGGGCGGCCTGGGCGTGCAGCAGGCGCTGCTCGTGAAGGTGTTCTCGAGCAAGGGCTCTGCCGCCGTGGTGGCCGCGTACTCGGTCGGCCAGCAGATCGCGATCGCGGCGTTCACCGCGGCGGTGGGGCTGGGCGCGGTCGTGCTGATCTTCCGCTTCCGCTCGTTCAAGGAGGTGCTGCACGCGGGGCGCGCGTCGCGCGAGGAAGAGCGCGAAGCGGAGCGGGCGGGGGCCTATTGAGTGGCCGCGAGCGCGGTCCCTCGCCGCCGCGCCGTCGTCCAGGGAGTTATTGCAAACCCTCGCGGGCCTCGCGCACCAGCGCGACGGCCTCGGGGAACACGCGCGCGATGACGGTGCGGATCTGCTCGGCCTGCGCCTCGGCGTTGCCCTGCACGTTGACGCGGCCGACGGCGGCGACGGTCATGTCGACGGCGAGCTTGATGGCGTTGTCGGCCCACACGAGGCGCTGGTTGCCCTGCATCTGTTCGGCGAACTCCGCCAGGCGCCGCTGGAGCTCCTCGGGGTCGCCGAACAGATCTCCGAGTCCGCCACTTTCCATGCTCGCATCATAGACTGCCCTGCTCATGCCCTCGGCCGGTGAGATACGCGCGCAGGTCGCCAGCGAGCAGGAGCGCCGAACGAAGCTGGCGGTGCCGGCGTTCGCGGGCGGCTTCCTGTACCTGCTGAGCGCGATCATCGTCTTCAAGACGCTCAACGGCGGCCCGACGGTGGGCCTGATCGAGGGCCTGGGCCCGGCGCTGAACGGGATCGCCAACCCGGCGCACAGCCCGGCGACGGCGGAGCTGAAATACCTGAGCCACGAAGGCTTCGCGCTGATCTCGGGCAGCGTGATCGCGGCGCTGTCGATCGTGGCGCTGGTGCTGGTGCTGCTGCTGCTCTCCGACGCGGTGGTGTTCCGGCGCCCGCACTCGTGGCGGCTGGGGCGGCCGCTGGTGCTGTACGGCGGCATCGCGTTCGCGGTGCTGAGCGTGGCGCGCCAGGTGACCAGCGCGCTCGTGGCGCACAAATTCGCGGTGGGCCACGACTACTCGCTGCACGCGTTCGAAAAGGCGACGACGGGCAGCAGCGCGAACGTGGCGGTGGGCGTGCTTGGCCCGCTGGCGGGCATCGCGCTGGCGGCGGGGATGATCGGCGTGCTGGTGAACACGGTGCGCGTGGGGCTGCTGCCGCTGTGGATGTCGGTGCTGGGCAGCTTCTCGGCGCTCTTGCTGTTCTTCCCGATCGGCGGCGCTGAGTTGCAGGTGGTGCCGGCGCTGTGGCTGGTGGTGACGGGCGTGCTGTTCATCGGGCGCTGGCCGAAGGGCGAGCCGCCGGCGTGGGCGGCGGGCGAGGCGCGGCCGTGGCCGTCGCAGGCGCAGCTGCGGGCAGAACGCGGCGAGCGCGGCGGGCGGGGTGGACGTGCCGCCGGCGGTCGTCCGGCTGCCGCCAAGGCGGAGAAGGCCTCGCCGGACGCGTCGGCGACGCCCGAGCCGGTGCTGCCGGCGGGCGGCGGTGCGGGCGCGTCGCGCAAGCGCCGGCGCAAGCGCGGCGGGCGCGGCTGAGCTGGCGGTAGGGTTCTGTGATGGCGACAGGACCCGATCAGTCCGCCGGCGGTGAGCTCGACGGGGAGCTGGCGTCGCTGCTCGACGTCGAGACGTTTCCCCCGCCCGCGGAGTTCGCCCGTCACGCGCTGCTGAACGACCCGGAGGTGTACGAGCGGGCGGCGGCGGATCCGCTGGCGTGGTGGAGTGCGCAGGCGCGGGAGCTCGACTGGTTCCAGAACTGGAGCAGGGTGCTGGACGACGACGACCCGCCGTTCTACAAGTGGTTCACGGGCGGCACGCTGAACGTGTCGTACAACTGCCTGGACCGGCACGTGATCGCGGGCCGGGGCGAGCGCATCGCGCTTCACTGGCGCGGCGAGGACGGCCAGGAGCGAGACATCAGCTACGCGGAGCTGCTGGGCGACGTGGAACGCTTCGCGAGCGCGCTGAAGGAGCTGGGCGTGCGCCCCGGGGACGTGGTCGGCATCTACCTGCCGATGATCCCGGAGGTGGTGGTGGCGATGCTGGCGTGCGCGCGCATCGGTGCGCCGCACAACGTGGTGTTCGGCGGCTTCTCGGCGGAGGCGGTGCGCGAGCGCATGGAGTTCTCCGAGGCGAAGGTGCTGATCACGGTGGACGGCGCGGCGCGCAAGGGCAAGACGGCGCCGGTGAAGGACCGCGTGGACGAACACCTGGGCGACCTGGACAGCCTGGAGAAGATCGTGGTGGTGCAGAGCAAGGGCACGCCGTGCGCGATGCAGGACGGGCGCGACGTGTTCTACGAGGAGATCGTGGCGGCTGCGGATCCGGTGTGCCCGGCGGAGCCGCTGGATGCGGAGCACCCGCTGTTCATCCTGTACACGTCGGGCTCGACGGCGAAGCCGAAGGGCATCCTGCACACGACGGGCGGCTATCTGACGGGGGTGGCGGCGACGCACCGCCTGGTGTTCGACCTGAAGCCGGAGTCGGATGTGTACTGGTGCGCGGCGGACGTGGGCTGGGTGACGGGCCACTCCTACATCGTGTACGGGCCGCTGTGCAACGGCGCGACGTCGGTGATGTGGGAGGGGGCGCCGGACTACCCGCACAAGGGCATCTGGTGGGAGCTGGTGGAGCGTTACGGGGTGACGATCCTGTACTGCGCGCCGACGGCGATCCGGGCGTGCATCAAGTGGGGCGCGCAGTACCCGAACGAGCACGACCTGACGAGCCTCAGGCTGCTGGGCTCGGTGGGCGAGCCGATCAACCCGAAGGCGTGGCTGTGGTACCACAAGGTGATCGGCGGCGAGCGCTGTCCGATCGTGGACACGTGGTGGCAGACGGAGACGGGCGCGATCATGATCACGCCTCTTCCCGGAATAACGGCGACGAAGCCGGGCTCGGCGACGCAGCCGTTCCCGGGCGTGTTCGCGCAGGTCCTGAGCGAGTCCAGCGGCGAGCCGATCGAGGAGGGCCAGGGCCTCCTGGTCCTCACGCACCCGTGGCCGTCGATGCTGCGCACGCTGTACAAGGAGGACGATCGCTTCATCGACACGTACTTCGCGCGCTACGGCCGCGAGACGTACCTGGTGGGCGACGCCGCCAGACGCGACAAGGACGGCTACCTGTGGGTGATCGGGCGCATCGACGACGTGGTGAACGTGTCTGGCCACCGGCTGTCGACGGCGGAGGTGGAGTCGGCGATCGTGGCGCACCCGGACGTGGCGGAGGCGGCGGTGATCGGCGAGCATGACGAGGACACGGGGCAGGCGATCGTGGCGTTCGTGACGCTGCAGGGCGGGCTGGAGGGCGACGAGGCGACGATGGAGGGGATCCGCGCGACGGTGGCGGAGCGGATCGGCAAGTTCGCGCGCCCGAAGCGGATCATCTGGGCGGACGACCTGCCGAAGACGCGCTCGGGCAAGATCATGCGCCGGCTGCTGCGCGACATCGCGGAGGGCCGTGCGCTGGGCGACGTGACGACGCTGCGCGACCCGGCGGTGATGGGCGCGCTGGAGGAGCAGGTGAAGCAGCTTCAGGCCGAGGAGGGCTGAGCGCCTTTTTTGTTTTAGGGGCGGCCTACCGGCCGCCTCGCGGCGTGCGCATGGTGGGGTGGGGCGTAGGGGGAATCCCTTAGCTGGGCTTGCGCGCTCGCTGCGATGATTGTGTGATGGCCTCCGCAGAAGCGCCATCGGGGCAGCCTCGGGCCGCGGCACGCGCGCCACTGCGCCGGCGCCCCGACAGGGGCCTGCTGGGGGGAGTGTGCGCGGGCCTGGCGGAGTACTTCGAGGTGCCGGTCGCGGTGGTGCGCGTGGTGATGGTCGTGCTGGTGGCGTTCGGCGGCGTGGCGATCGCGGTGTACGCGCTGGCGTGGACGCTGGTGCCGGTGGCGCCGGGCAGCGAGCGCCGCGCGGGCCGCCGGGAGGCGCTGCGCCAGGTGCTGCTGATCGTGGCGGGCACGGTGGTGGCGCTGGGCATCGTGCACCACCTGGCGTCGCGCATGAGCTACGGCGACGCGCTGTGGCCGATGGTGCTGGGCGTGTGCGGGCTGGCGCTGGTGTGGCGGCCGATCGCGGCGGCGGACAGGCCGTCGGGCGGCGGTCTGGTGTCGCTGAGCGGGCAGCTGCGCTCCGCCGTGCGGGTGGATGCGCCGCGGCTGGTGCTGGGCGTGCTGCTGGTTGCGTTTGCGGCGGCGGGGCTGCTGCACCTGGTGGGCGTGCAGCGCAACCTGGGCGAGGCGATCGGCGTGGTGGCGATCATCGCGGCGATGCTGGGCCTGCTGACGGTGCCGTGGTTCGTGCGGCTGGGGCACAGCCTGTCGCTGGAGCGCTCGGCGCGCATCCGCGAGCAGGAGCGCGCGGAGCTGGCGGCGCACCTGCACGACTCGGTGCTGCAGACGCTGGCGCTGATCCAGAAGCGCGCGGGCGACCCGCGCGAGGTGGCGGGCCTGGCGCGTCGCCAGGAGCGCGAGCTGCGCAGCTGGCTGTTGCGGCGGCCGGGCGAGTCCGGGCAGGACAGCGTGGCGGGTGCGCTGGAGCGGGCGGCGGCGGAGGTGGAGGAGCTGCACGGCGTGCCGATCGAGGTGGTGACGGTCGGCGACGGGTCGCTGGACGGCCGCCTGGAGGCGCTGGTGCAGGCGGCGCGCGAGGCGATGACGAACGCGGCGAAGTTCGCTGGCAGCGAGCGCGTGGACCTGTATGCGGAGGTGGAGGAGGATCGCGTGGAGGTGTTCGTGCGCGATCGCGGCGTGGGCTTCGACCTGGACGCGATCCCGGCGGATCGCCGCGGCGTGCGCGACTCGATCGTGGCGCGCATGGAGCGTCACAGCGGCCGCGCGGCGGTGCGCACGAGCCTGGGCGAGGGCACGGAGGTGGAGCTTGTGATGGAGCGCTCGGATGGGTGAGCCGGCACGCGAGGCCGGTGCGGATCGCGCGGCCACCAAGCCGTCCCCGGCGTCGGCGCCGTCCGCGACCTCGACGCCGCGCGTGGTGATCGTGGACGACCACCACCTGTTCCGCTCGGGCGTGCGCGCGGAGCTGGGCGAGCAGCTGCAGGTGGTGGGCGACGCGGGCACGGTGGAGGAGGCGGTGGCGGTGATCCGCGAGCAGCGCCCGGACGTGGTGCTGCTGGACGTGCACATGCCGGACGGCGGCGGCGTTGAGGTGATCGCGCGTTTGAGCGAGGAATGTCAGGACATACGCTTCCTGGCGCTGTCGGTGTCGGACGCGGCGGAGGACGTGATCGCGGTGATCCGCGCCGGCGCGCGCGGCTACGTGACGAAGACGATCTCGGCGGTGGAGCTGGCGGACGCGGTGCGCCGCGTGGCGGGCGGCGACGCGGTGTTCTCGCCGCGCCTGGCGGGGTTCGTGCTGGACGCGTTCGCGCACGACGGGGGCGCGGGCGGCACGCGCAGCACGAGCGGGGCGCACGCGGCGAGGTCGAGCCGCCGGCGGACGGCGACCGCGAGCTGGACCAGCTGACGCCGCGCGAGCGCGAGGTGCTGCGCCACATCGCGCGCGGCTACATGTACAAGGAGGTGGCGCAGCGGCTGGGCATCTCGGTGAAGACGGTGGAGGCGCACGTGTCGGCGGTGCTGCGCAAGCTGCAGCTGTCGAGCCGCCACGAGCTGAGCCGCTGGGCGGTGCAGCGGCGGCTGGTGAGCCTCGACGGGCCCTGAGCCGCACGGTTTCGCTTGGCGGTGGCGGAGCCCTAGGGGCAATCCCCGATTGTGTGGTCCGGCGCTGCCGATAACAATGCCGGCAATGGATACGAGCTCCTCGCCGGCGATCGAGACTGCCGGCCTGACGAAGCGCTTCGGCGAGCGCGCGGCGCTCGACGGCATCGACCTGCAGGTTCCGCGCGGCTGCGCGTTCGGCTTCCTGGGCCCGAACGGCGCGGGCAAGACGACGATGATCCGCACGCTGCTGGGCCTGACGCCGGCGAGCGCGGGCACGATGCACGTGCTCGGCTACGCGGTGCCGGCGGAACGCTCGCTGGCGCTGCAGCGCGTCGGGGCGATCGTGGAGGAGCCGCGCTTTCACATGCACCTGACGGGACGCGAGAACCTGCGTGTGGTGGCGGCGGTGCGCGGCCCGGAGACCGCGGCGCGGATCGAGCCGGCGCTGGCGCGCGTGGGCCTGGCGGATCGCGCCGGCGAGAAGGTCAAGAGCTACTCGATGGGCATGCGCCAGCGACTCGGCGTGGCGCGCTGCCTGCTGGCCGACCCGCTGCTGCTGATCCTCGACGAGCCCACGAACGGCCTCGATCCGGGCGGCATCCAGGAGTTCCGCGAGATGATCCGCGCGATGGTCGAGCAGGAGGGGCGCACGGTGTTCGTCTCCTCGCACCTGCTGGACGAGGTCGAAAAGACGTGCGACGCGGCGGCGATCGTCGACCGCGGCAAGATCGTCACGCAGGGCGCGATCGCCGAGCTCGCGGCGGGCGGCACGGGCGCGCGCCACGAGCTGATCGTCGGCGGTCGACGACGTGGAGCGGGCGCTCACGGTGCTCGACGCGAGCGCGCTGGTGGCCGAGACGAGCCCCGAGGAAGGGGCGATCCGCGTGGTGCTGTCGGGCGAGCCGCAGAGCGCCGCGCAGGTGAACGCGGCGCTGGTGCAGGCGGGCGTGGGCGTGACGCGCCTGGAGCCGGTGCGCCACAGCCTCGAGCAGCGCTTCCTGAAGATCACCTCCAGGCTCGACGCGCACCTGGTGCCCGATGAGGTGAAGGCATGAGCTCGGCGATCGCCGTGCGCATGGTCGGCGCGGACTTCCTGAAGCTGCGCAAGAAGCGCGGCACGCTGATCTGGGCGCTCGCCCTGGCGCTGGCGCCGCTGGTGATCTACCTGATCGTCAAAGGCATCCAGCACTCCTCGAATCCGGTGCAGGAATCTCCCGCCGGCGGTGCCCATGGCTTCGAAGACATGATGCCGGTGCTGGCACTGTTCTTCGGGCCGCTGGCCGCGATCCTGATCGGCACCGACGCGGGCGCGGGCGACCTCGCGGCGGGGGTGTTCCGCGACCTGGTCGTGACGGGCCGCTCGCGCGTGGCGCTGTTCGCGTCGCGTGTGCCGGCGGCGCTCGGCCTGTGCTGGCTCGTGATGCTGGTCGCCTACGCGGTGATGGTTCTCGGGACGTACGCGCTCGCCTCGGGCACGCCCACGCCGGACGCCGCGCTGGTGGTCGACGGGCTGCTGTTCACGCTCTTCTCCACGGGCATCCTGTGCGTGGTGGCGGTCGGCTTCGCCTCGTTGACGGGCTCGCGTCCGAGCGCGCTGGTGGCGCTGATCGGCTGGCAGCTGGTGGCGAGCCGCATCCTCGAAAACATCGAATCGCTGGGCAGCTCGCGCAAGCTGATCCTCAGCCAGGCGGTGGCGCACTTCAGCCCGATCGCCCTCGGCGAGCATCATGGGCCGCGCGGCGGCGTAACGGTGACGATGTCGACGGCGACGGCGGTGATCGTGTCGCTCGGATGGATAGCGGTGTTCCTGGCGCTAGGTGCGTGGCGTACGCGCACGATGGACGCCTAAACTCCTCGGCAGTGGACGATCGAGCGGCCCAAGACGGCCATCACAACATCGTCGAGGCGGAGGATCTGCGCCGCCGCTACGGTGAGGGCGAAGCGGCGGTGGACGCGCTCGCCGGCGTGACGGTTCAGTTTCCCGCGGGTCGCTTCACCGCGATCATGGGCCCCTCGGGGTCGGGCAAGTCGACGCTGATGCACATCCTCGCGGGGCTTGATCGACCGACGTCGGGCACCGTGCGCATCGCCGGCATCGAGCTCACGGGTCTGGACGATCGCGCGCTGACGCAGCTGCGCCGCGATCGCGTGGGCTTCATCTTCCAGACGTTCAACCTGCTGCCGGTGCTGAACGCCGAGGAGAACATCCTGCTGCCGCTGTCGATCGCCGGGCCGCAAGCCCGATCGGGAGTGGTTCGACCGTCTGGTCGACACGGTCGGCATCCGCGACCGGCTGAGCCACCGTCCGGCCGAGCTCTCCGGCGGCCAGCAGCAGCGGGTGGCGGTCGCGCGCGCGCTGATCTCCCGTCCTTCGGTCGTGTTCGCGGATGAGCCCTCGGGCAACCTCGACTCGAAATCGTCGAACGACGTGCTGGGGCTGCTGCGCCACGCGGTGGACGACTTCTCCCAGACGGTGGTGATGGTCACGCACGACGCGCACGCCGCGTCGTTCGCGGACCGGCTGCTGCTGCTCGCCGACGGCCGCATCGTGCACGACGGAGACGCGGTCACGGCGGAGCAGGCGCTGGACCTGATGAAGTCGGTGGACTGATGCTGGCGCTGGTGCTCAGGGGCTTCCTTCAGCGCAAGCTGCGGGTGCTGCTGACGGGCATCGCGATCGCGCTGGGCGTCGCGCTGATGGCGGGCACGTACGTGCTCACGGACACGATCAACCGCTCCTTCGCCGGCATCTTCCAGACGGCCAACAAGGGGCACGACGTGGTGATCACGCCCTCCAAAGTGCTGGGTAGCAGGACGCCGCTGGAAACCACCCCGATCACCGAAGCGATGCTCGCCCGGGTGCGCGCGACGGCCGGCGTGGCGCAGGCGTCGGGCTCGATCTTCTCGGTGGGGACGTTCCTCGACGCGCACGGCAAGCGTCTGACCACGGGCGGGGCGCCCGCATTCGTGGCCTCGGAGGTGCCGGGGCGCTTCGAGTCGTTCAGCGCCGTCCGCGGTCGCTTTCCGACGAGCCCGGAACAGGTCGCGATCGACGAAGCGACCGCGGAACGATCGGGTCTGAAGCTCGGCCAGCAGATGATCGTCGCGGGCACGGCGCCCGCCAAGCGCTACACGATCGTGGGCATCATGAAGTTCGGCGGCGGGCAGTCGTTCGGGGGCGCGGGCGCCGCGCTGCTGACGCTGGCGGAGGCTCAGAGGGTGGTCGGCGAGCAGGGCCGCTTCGACCAGATCGACGTGGCGGCCAGCGCGGGCGTGACCCCTGGCGATCTGCGCGGGCGCATCCGCGCGGAGCTGCCGCGCGCGGTGGAAGTCCGCACGGGCGCACAGGAGGCGGCCACGGAGTCCTCCGAACTGGAAAGCAACCTGAGCTTCCTGCGCACGTTCCTGCTGGTGTTCGCGTACGTGTCGCTGGTCGTCGGCGCGTTCATCATCTTCAATACATTCTCGATCACCGTCGCCCAGCGCACGCGCGAGTTCGGCTTGCTGCGCACGCTCGGCGCGTCGCGACGCCAGGTGATGCAGACGGTCATCATCGAAGGTCTGCTGCTGGGCATCGTCGGCGCGGTGCTCGGCCTGCTCGGCGGGATCGCGCTCGCACCGGCGCTCGACCAGCTGTTCAAGTCGTTCGGCGCGGACCTGCCGGACAGCGGCACCGTGCTCGAGACGCGCACGATCGTGGTCTCGCTGCTCGTGGGCATCGTCGTGACGATGCTCGCCGGCCTCGCGCCGGCGCTGCGGGCGACGCGCGTGCCGCCGCTGGCGGCGATGCGCGAGGGAGTGACGATCCCGCGGCGCAAGCCGACGGAGGCGGCGCTGTTCAGGCGCGCGGGGATCATGGCGGTCGTGTTCGTGATCCTCGGCCTGCTGCTCGGCAAGGGCATCGCGCCGGTGCTGTTCGTGATCTTCGCGGTGTACGTGATGACGCAGGTCGTCGGGCTGGCGCGCGGCGGCAGGGCGCACCGCTACCGCCTCGTGCCCGCGCTCGCCCGCGCGATCGGCTGGCTGGTGAGCTGGCGCGGGGTCACGGCGCGCCTCGCGCGCGAGAACTCGATCCGCCAGCCGGGGCGCACGCTGATCACGGCGGCGGCGCTGACGGTCGGTCTGGCGCTGGTCGCCTTCGTGGCGGTGCTCGCGGCGGGCACCAAGGCGACGATCAACCAGGCGGTGAGCAGCTCGTTCGCGGGGAACCTGATCGTGGAGAACTCCAGCGCGAACGGCGAAGCCGCGATCCCCGCGGTCCTCGCTCCGGCGCTGCGACAGGTGCGCGGGGTGCAGAGCGTGACGCCGATCGCGTTCACGGAGGGGCGCCTGCGCGGGAGCTCGAGCAACGCGACGATCACCGCGATCGAACCGAGCACGTTCGTGCGCGCCTACAAGGTCGAATGGAAGCAGGGCTCAAACGCCACGCTGCTCGGATTGGACAGCACCGGCACGGTCGTGGCCAAGGGCTACGCGAGCGCCCACCACCTGAAGGTCGGACAGAGCGTCTCGCTGCTGACGCCCACCGGCCGGCACGTGACGCTCGTCGTTCGCGGCATCGCCAACGACAACGCCCGCCTGCTGGCCAACTTCACGATCACGCTGCCGCTCGCGGGCGCCGCCTTCGGGCAGCGCGAAGACGCGTTCGACTTCGTCAGCTACGCGCCGGGCGTCTCCAACGCGCAGGTGCAGCCGGCCGTGGACCGGCTGCTCGCGAGCCAGTTCCCGCAGGCGCGCTCGCGCACGGCGGCACAGTTCAAGCAGGACCAGGCAAACCAGGTGAACACGCTGCTGGCGCTGATATACGTGCTGCTGGCGCTGTCGGTGATCGTGTCGCTGTTCGGGATCGTCAACACGCTGATCCTCTCGATCTACGAGCGCACGCGCGAGCTGGGAATGCTGCGCGCGATCGGCACCTCGCGCCGCCAGATCCGGCAGATGATCCGCTACGAGTCGATCATCACGGCGCTGATCGGCGGCGTGTTCGGCCTGCTGATCGGGGTGGTGGGCGCGATCCTCGTCACCAGCCTGACGCTGTCGGAATCCGGCTACGTGCAGTCGATACCCGTGGGCACGCTCGCGATCCTGCTGCTCGTGGCGGCGCTTGCGGGCGTGATCGCGGCGCAGCTGCCGGCGCGGCGTGCGGCGCGCCTGGACGTGCTGGGCGCGCTCGCGAGCGAGTAGCCGTCTAAGCTGCCGTGGCGATGGCAGCCCCCGTTCCCGCTGAGCCCACCGATCCCGAGCTTCAGGCGACCGCGTGGGACCTCGAGCCGCTGGTCGACGGCGAGGGTGAGCAGGGTGTCGAGCGACGGCTGAAGGACGCGCTGGGGCGCGCGCAGGCGTTCGCGGAGCGCCACGCGGGCAAGCTGGAGGAGCTGGACGCGGCGACTCTGCGCGAGGCTATGGAGGAGCTGGCGGCGATCTACGAGCTGGTGGCGCGCGCGGGCTACTACGCGGCGCTGCGCTTCTCCACCGACACGGCTGACCCGGCGAGGGGCGCGCTGCTGCAGATGGTGCAGGAGCAGGAGACGCAGATCCAGACGACGCTGCTGTTCTTCGAGCTGGAGTGGGCGGCGCTGAGCGACGAGCGCGTGGAGCAGCTGCTGGCGGGGGAGGGCCTGGAGTTCTGCGCGCATCACCTGCGCAACGTGCGCCGCTACCGCGAGCACCTGCTGAGCGAGCCGGAGGAGAAGATCCTGACGGAGAAGTCGCTGACGGGCGCGGGCGCGTGGACGCGGCTGTTCGAGGAGCTGACCTCGGCGATCGAGGTGACGCTGCCGGACGGCGAGCAGGTCGCGCTGGACGTGGCGCTGAGCCGCATGCAGATGGCGGACCGCGAGGTGCGGCGCGCGACGGCGGAGGCGGTGACGGCGGCGCTGGCGCCGGGCCTGCGCACGCGCGCGTTCCTGTTCAACACGCTGCTGGCGGACAAGGCCACGGACGACCGCCTGCGCCGCTACCCGCACTGGCTGGCGGCGCGCAACCTCGCCAACGAAGCGAGCGACGAGTCGGTGCAGGCTCTGATCGAGGCGGTGCGCGGGCGCTATGAGATCCCGCGCCGCTGGTATCGGCTGAAGGCGCGGCTGCTGGGCGTGGAGCGCCTGGCGGACTACGACCGCATGGCGGCGGTGACGGAGGACGAGGTCAGCTTCACATACGCGCAGGCGCGCGAGATCGTGCACGACTGCTACGCGTCGTTCTCCCCCGAGCTGGGCGCGCTGGTGAGCCGCTTCTTCGACGAGCGCCGGATTGACGCGCCGGTGCGCCCGGGCAAGCGCGGCGGCGCGTTCTGCGCGGCGGCGGTGCCGTCGGTGTTTCCGTACGTGCTGCTCAACTTCACCGCGCGCCGGCGCGACGTGCTGACGCTCGCGCACGAGCTCGGCCACGGCGTGCACTTCGCGCTGGCGGCGCGCCAGGGCGTGTTCCACCAGAGCACGCCGCTGACGCTGGCGGAGACGGCGTCGGTGTTCGGCGAGACGATCGTGTTCGGGCGGCTGCTGGAGGAGGACTCGACGCCGGCATCGCGCCTGGCGCTGCTGGCGGAGAACCTGGAGGACACGATCGCGACGGTGTTCCGCCAGGTGGCGATGAGCCGCTTCGAGGACCTGGTGCACACGAACAGGCGCGAGCAGGGCGAGCTTTCGGTGGATCGCCTGGGCGAGCTGTGGGCGGAGAGCCAGACGGAGATGCTGGGCGACTCGGTGGAGGTGACGGAGGGCTACCGCACGTGGTGGTCCTACATCCCGCACTTCATCGGCAGCCCTGGCTACGTGTACGCGTACGCGTACGGGCAGCTGCTGGCGCTGTCGGTGTACGAGCGCTACGAGCAGACGGGCCCGGAGCTGGTGCCGCGCTACGTGGAGATGCTGGCGGCGGGCGGCTCGCGCAGCCCGGAGGAGCTTGGCGCGATCGTCGGCGTGGACCTCGCGGACCCGAACTTCTGGACCGCGGGCCTTGACCTGGTGGAGCGACAGCTGCAGGAAGCGGAAGCGGCGGCAGAGGCATCGGGCAGGCTCACGTGAGCGCGTCGCTTGCGGGCAAGACGGTGCTCGTGACGGGCGCCTCGCGCGGCATCGGCCTGGCGGTAGCACGTCGCTTCGCCGCTTCGGGCGCGCGCGTCGGCCTCGTGGCGACCAACGCCCAGCTTCTAGCTGATGCCGCGGCGGGGATCGACGGCGAGCACGTCGCGGTGGTGGCCGATCTGACCGACCCGGCGGAGTGCGCGCGAGCGGTGGCGGAGGTGGCGGCGGCGCTGGGCCCGATCGATGTGCTGATCAGCTGCGCTGGCGTGCTGCGCCGCGACTTCGTGGAGGACGTCAAGCCGGCTGACTTCGAGCAGAGCTACCGTCTGCACGCGGGCGCCGCGATCTGGCTGGCGCAGGCGGTCTTGCCGGCGATGCGCGAGCGCGGCGACGGGCGCATCGTGCTCGTGTCCTCCGAGCTGGGCCTGTTCGGCGGCCCCTCCTACGCCTCCTACAGCTCGAGCAAGTGGGCGATGGTTGGCCTGGGCGAGGTGCTGAACCACGAGCTGGCCGGCAGCGGCGTACGCGCCACCGTCGTGTGCCCCGGCGATGTCAACACCGACCAGCTTGGCGAGGAGCACGAGTGGGGCCCCACAGGCGGCGTGACCCCCGAGAAGGCGATGACCGCGGACTACGCAGCCCGCGCGATCGTCCGCGCCGCCGAGCGCGGCAAGCCGCTCGTGGTCATCGACCGCCCGCAGATGCGCATCGTGTTCTGGGTGATGCGCCGCGCCCCGCGCCTGCGCATGCCGCTCATTGCCGATGCGTACAAGAAGCTCACGCGGGGGCGGCGCGACAGCATCGGCTGAAGTGCCGCAGTGCTGCGTCAATACTGTCGCATACTACATCTTTGGTGCTAATGTGACGATATTGTCGCAACCATCCGCGAAAGGAGATGTGCGACAGATATGTCACAGCAACAGACGAGTTGGCCGCGGATGGCGCGGTGGAACATCCGCACGGGTGCCGACTTCGGCCGTGCCATCGCGGAGATTCGCGCACGCAGGAACCTGACCCAGGCCAAGCTGGCGGAGCAGTCCGGGTTGAGCCGCGGCTATCTCGCTCACCTGGAGAGCGGACGGACCGCGACCTCGCTCGAGCATGTCCTGCGCGTGCTGCGCCGCTCCGGCGCCACCGTGACCGTCACCTGGCCGGGAGAAGATGGCGAAGCCTGAGCCGCTGGGCGTTTGGCTGGGCGGGCTGCTCGTAGCCGAGCTCGCGGCGCGTCACCCCTGGGAGCTCCACTGCGCCTACACCGACGAGGCGCTTGCGCGCTGGGACGGCCTTTCGCCGGTGCTGTCGTGCTCGCTTCCACTGCAGAGCCGGAGCATGGATGCGAGCGTGTTCATGGACGGGATGCTGCCGGAGGGGCAGCACCGCCAGGCGCTGAGCGGCGAGTTGAAGGTCGCCGTGAACGATCTCTACGCGCTGCTGCGGCGCTTCGGGCGCGACGTGGCGGGCGCGCTGGTGATCGCGGCCGAGGAGCCGGCGCCGCGCACGCCCGAGGTCATCCCCTACACGCGCGACTCGCTCGAGCAGGAGGTGTTCGAGCTGCCGGAGCGCCCGCTCGCAATCCACGACGACAGCGAGCTGTCGATCGCGGGCCTGCAGGACAAGCTGCTGCTCGTGCGGATGGGCGATGGAGGCTGGGGTCGGCCTGCCCATGGCTACCCGTCGAGCCACATCCTCAAGGTGGACGACCAGCTGCGGCCGGGCCTGGTGGAGGCCGAGGCGGAATGCCTGCGGCTGGCCGCAGCGGTTGGGCTGACGAGCGTCGAGGTCGAGATCGAGACGATCGCGGAGCGGCTGTGCCTGCTCGTGTCGCGCTTTGATCGGCGGGTGGCCACCGACGGTGCGATCGAGCGGATCCACCAGGAGGACCTCTGCCAGGCGCTCGCGCGCGATCCGAATGCGGCACGGGGCCGCGGCAAGTACGAGGACGCCGGCGGTCCCTCGCTGCGCGAGGCGGCGGCGCTGCTTGACCGCTACGCGTCAAGGCCGCAGCAGCAGCTGGACCGGTTGCTCGCGGCAGCCACGTTCACGGTGCTGATCGGCAACGCCGACGCGCACGGCAAGAACCTGGCGCTGCTGCACCCAACGGCGGAAACCGTCGAGCTGGCGCCCCTCTACGACACGGTGCCCACGGCGCTGTGGCCAAAGCTGCGTACGCACGGCGCGATGAGCATCGGCGGGCGCTGGGAGCTCGACGAGATCGTCGTGGACGATCTCGTGCGCGAGGCTGAGAGCTGGCGTCTCGATCCTGAACGTGCGATGCGCGCCGTGACCGACACCGCCGAGAGCCTGCGCGAAGCTGCGAGCGATCTTCGACCCGAGTCCGCGGTCGGGCGCCAAGTGCTCAGACGAGCGGAGCGCCTGCTCGGCACAGCGCGCTGAGTGCGCCGTTTGTACGTACTCAAGCTGTACAACCTCCGCATGGGATCGGTCGATGAGGCGTTTCGATCCTTCGTCGAGGCTTGACGCGCCTCGGGAGGATATACCCACGCTGCGCGGAGGCGGCTCAAGGTCTCGGAATGGCTCAGGGGCTTTCCGGCGCGTTGGAGCCAAGTCCAGCGAGTGGGTCGGAGGCTTCGATCCGCTCGGTCGCCAAGTCTAGGCGCTCGCGGCGGTAGGACCAGTACGCGAGCGCCATCATCAGACCAGCCACCTCGGTGGTTCCCGGCGTTCCTTGCAACAGCCACAGTAGGGCGGCGAACGCCAGGACGATGGTGGTCCCCGCCCCGCGTTGGAAGCCGAACAGGGAGCGCCACGCCAGAGCGCAGAGGATTGCGCCGATAACAGATGCGATTAGTGTCAAAGTCGGTAGACCTGGGTGCTCGTGTAGTGAGTGAAGCAAGGCCGACGTGGTGAGGCTGACCGCGGCCCCGCCGATCAGCGGGATCCCGGCGATAGCCAGCACCGCGGCCCAGCGCGGTCGTGCCCGTCGCGAGCGCCCGCGCTCGCGACGCCCGGTGATCCAATCATCGGCGTCGAGCTCTCGCAGCGCACGAGTCAACCACCTCGCGCTTGAAACGGTCAGTGAAAGCGATGCCAAGCAGCAGGCGCCTGCAGCTGGTATCCAGATCATCGGTGTGGCTCTGCCGGAGGCCAACCAGCCGGCTACACCCACGATCACGGCGAATAGAACCGGCCGTGTCCAGCTGCGCAGCGCCAGCCCGGCGTGGTGATACTCCTCTACCGCCAGTGCGCCAAATTCCTCGCTGCCGTCATTGGAGAGTCCCGCCGCGCACTCGACCTGTTCAGCAAGCAGTCTGAGCACGACTGAGCCATTGCGAAAGTATGACGTATGATCGAGCACTAGGGACCCGCATTGGCTCACACGCCGACGGCGCTCTGCAGGGCCCAACTGAAGCATTGCCGCTGCTACGGGGTCGTGTGTTGCCACGATGTCGATCCCCGGGGCCTCGGTGCGTGTCGCGGCGGCTAGGCTATTCGCGGGCTCGAGGCCGATGGTGACCAAGAGCGCCGCCAACGCCGTGCTCGCGATCTCCGCAGGTATGGCGACCGACGGCAGGTTGAATGGCTGAGCGAGCTGGCTCTTGAGGATAGGCACGAAATTGGCTTCGTGCAACAGCAATTCGCGCGAATGCGCGGACGGTACGAGCTTCGAAAGCCACGCATACCCGGCAATTCGCAGTGGGGCTGCGGCCAGGGACGCGAGCGTGTGCAACTCGGGCGCCAGCACCGACACAAGCGTCGCGATCGTCAGCACGGAGAACGTAAGTAGGATCGTCCATGACCCGAGGCTCTTGGCTAGCGACCAGCGGGGTAGCACGCTGTGCATAGCAGCCAACAGTCCGTGCCCGCTGCCAAGTGTCACCAGTCGAACCTCGCGACCGTCGGCACGCAACGCAGGCTCTAGTGCGGTCGCGATTGAGGCTCCCTGCGAGTGTCCGATCAACACGACCTCTGACGAGCCGGTGCCTCGCAGAAAGACCATCAGCTTTCGCTTCACGCTCTCGCGCGAGCGTTCGTCGGTGCTCCAGGCGAGCGCGTCACCGATGGTGGCGCGCCACCGCGGAGATATGAGCACGAGGGCCGCGACGAACAAGGTCAGCGCCGGGGCCATCAATATCCGCAGGAAAGCCGCAACGAGCCGCCAGGTCGAATGGGCCAACTTGATCTCGCCTTCGTATTTGGCGAGGCTTTCAACTGCTGTCAGCAGCGCCGCGAGCGTGTCAATCAGGCCGACCAGCAACCCCGCCTGCAGTACAAGCCACGCGCATCTTCCGGCTCCGGGCCGGCTCACGCAGTCTCCCCAGAACAATGCCTGCAGATCGACTCGGCGCGAGCGTCCGTGGGCGCTGAGCCGCAGATGCCGGTGGCCTACGCCCAGTTCGCATGCGCCTGCGCAAGGGATTGGCTCGGCAGCCACACCGCGGCGAGCGGTCATCCACCAGTCGCTCAGAGCCTGCACCGACTGCTGCGCCCAAGCCTCGGCACTGGTGGCGCCGATCCCGTGGATAAGTGCAACGTAGGTCGTCTCCTCGTCGTGGCGGTCTCGTGGCGGACAGGACGTGTGGCTCACGTGTCCATGGGGGTCGATATCGGTCACCGCCCGGAGCCGAGCCAGGAAGGAGGTACGGCTAGCCGCATGTCGGGGTGAGCGTGCTGATGGCATCTTCGAATGCTTGCGCGTAGCGTGACCATTGTGCAATGGGAGCGGCTCCACGGGCGGCGTAGCCTGTGTCACAGCTCATCATGAAGGTATCTATGGATCGCATGCCATGAACCTCGTATTCCCACCGCCAGCCTTCACCGGTGGATAGCTGCACGGCGGCGAAGCCAAGCTCGACGTAGCTTGGGACGTGTGTGAAAAGATGGCTGACGCCTTCGGCGCCTTCTTGTGCCGTGCCGCTGAATCCCGGGGTGTGGTCGATGAGAAAGATCACGTTTGGCTGTCCGGCGAGATGCCATCGCGTCTCGATGTATCCCGGCTTCTGGATCTCGTGATGGTCGAGGATCCAGTTGCCGGCGGGGCGTCGGATCGAGAAGTCGTCGCCTTCGGTGGCTCTCGGTGCGAGGTCCGCAAGAGTAGGTGAGCCCGCGGGAGTGCCGGTAGTCGATGGGCTGCTTTCTGTTTGAACGGACGCGGTTCCCCCCGGGGGGCTAGCGGTAGTCCCCGACTCGCCTGTTTGGGTTTGGGTTGTTTCGGTTGGGTTGGGGTTGGTGATGTTTGTGTTGTTGGCGGCGGTGGCTTCGCTGTTTTTGTTGGTTGTTGCGAGGATGGCGATTGGTGCGGCGATGAGGGTGAGGGTGCCGAGGAGGGTGACGATGCTTGCGTTGCGGGCTCGGGCGCGTTGGGTTGGCGGTGGGAAGTCGGCGGCAGTGCCGGTGAGTCGTTGCGCGGTGTGTGTGACGGTCGCGGCTTGGGGTGAGGGGTGCACGTCGCGGCGTGCGAGGATCCATAGCAAGGGTGCAAGTGCTCCGCGGGGTATGAACGGGGCTCGGTTCGCAGGGTCGGGCATGCGGCCGAGGGCGCTGAGGCTGAACCAGCCGACGTGTTTGAAGTCTTGCTCGATTGAGCGAACGAGGTTTCCCGCTCCGTTGGCGGAGAGCCATGCTCGCTCTCCGCCATCGGGGGCATTGGCGGCGAGCGCATCGATCTCCTCTTGTACCCCGAGTGCGTCGCTCTTGGCGATGACGACCGCGAGTGGCATCTGTTGCGTATCAGCGCCTGCCTCCTTCAGCGTCGAGAGCAGTCGCTCATAGACTCGCATCGGGTCCTCGCTCGAGGGCAGGACCCGGGATGCCTCCACGGCGAGTTGCTGCGCGCGGTCCTCGGCGACGTGACGGATCGAGAACGGGTCCACCAGCAACACGATCCCGGCCGAACGCGCGAGAAACCGAAGTCCGCGGACCTTGTCCTCTGCGCTGTAGACCTCTCCTGCCAAGTCATATGCGTAGAGCGCGCGGGAGCGACCGGTTCCCTGGACCTCGGCAACCAGCGCGGGACGCTGCTCATCGACTGTCTTCTCGGGTGTTGTCCCGGCGCGCATCGCGTCCACCAGCCGCGAATAGGCGTCCCGGCTCTCGCTCAACGGCTCGATGTATACCCCCGTGTCGGGGGATTCGAGCTCCACCAAAGCGCCGGCTAGGAACGTGGACTTTCCTGCCGAGGGGCCACCCACGATCGCGACTGGCAGATTCTCGGCGAAGCCGAGGAAGCCTGACATCGGGTGCCCCGCTGGGCATTGTTGCGGCACCTTTTGACGACCCGTGATCACCGTCGTCGGTAGCGCCGCCAACCCGCACTTGCACTCACGTTTGAAGATTCCCCATCGCCCCGGCACTAGTCGGCGATGCTCGGCGCCGCAAGCCGGACACACATAAACAGGCAACGCGAATCGTTCATGATCAGTCGGGCATTCATAAGACGCATGACGAACCCGCCGGCGAATACCGTCGGCGAGACGCAGCAGCCAGATCGCCAGCCACGAGACACCGGCCACCACTCCAACTATTACTGCCACCAAGATCCCGCACATCACGCCCAGCATGCCCGCGAACACAGTCCCCACATAGCCACCCACGACCGCACCCACAGCCACCGGCCAGCTCGCGCCTTTCTGGTACTTCACAGACCAGCCAGCGATCTGCGATCGCGTCGAGCCCAACTCTATCGCCGCATGTTCCAACCCGTGCTGGAAATCAGCGAAAACCTGACCCAGCACATACAGCTCGAACGCCGGCTCCGGTGCCCGCGGCACCCGCCGCGCACCGCCGCGCACCGCTACCGATCCCCCAAAATCTTTACCAAACGCCTCCAAGCCGGCAGCAAACGCCCACAAGCTCCCAGCCACCAGTGCGCCCACCAGCACCACAGCCGCCGCGAACACCGCAAGCGTAGCGACGGCCGCAAACACGAACGCACCCAGCAACACCAAAATCAAGTCATCCATGAGGTCCGCCTCCGTGCTCGGACGGTCGGGTCAGAGCGTTGGTAGCTCAGCGAGGGGTGAGTCGTGCTCATTTCGCGAGCGCGGCTTTCACGCGGGTGATGGCGTCGGCGGCCTGTTGGACTCGTGTGGCGGGGAGCCTGCCATCGTGTAGCGCGGCGTCGAGCTTTCCGTACGCTTCGTCAGAAGCTTGTTCGCTTTGGGCGTAGAGAAGCATGTCCAAACCGGCCCGCAAGGCGTGTAGTGCTGGGTGTTCGAGGTTGGCGAGCGCGCCCGCTTGCATATCGTCGCTGATCGTGACTGCTTCGATGCGGGCCTTGTGCAACTCCTTGCGGTAGATCTCGGGTGCGTCCAAGGCCGGTATCTCATTGTCAGTGAGGCTCGGGTAGCTGGCGCTCGAGATCATGACGAGCGTCCTCGGGCCGCGCCCGCAGCGGTGGTATGCGGCATAGTTGGCGCGGAGCGTGACGGCCGCGGTCGGGACGGTTACAGGCGCTGTGTCGGTGCTCGCCGGGGCGGTTCCAAGCCCGGGAAAATGCTTGAGGGTATAGTCGACTCCGGTTTCGCTGAGGCCCTGCGCGAACGCGCAGGCGCGCTGAGCGACAAGCTGCGGGGACGATCCGAAGGAGCGCGCGGCGAGGAAAGAGCCCGCGATCTGCTCGACGTCGGCGACGGGGGCAAGGTCGACGTTCACGCCGATGCTCCTCAGCGCGCTCCCTGTGGCGAGCCCTTCACTGTGGGCGATCTGGGCGCCGGTCATCTGGCGTGGCGCGAGGTTTGGCGGGGCGGCGGCGAGCCTGCGCACTTCTCCGCCCTCTTGGTCGGTCATGATCAGTAGCGGCCAAGTGCCGGCGACGTGCGCTGCATGCTGCAGCTGACGGATGGTGTTGGCGGCCGTGGTGGGCCCGGCGGCGAAATTGTCAGCAAACAGGATCACGCCGCCGAGCTGCCCGGCTCGGATCCGCGCAAGTAGCGCGGCGCTTGCCGCGGTGCCGCTCAGGCGACTGATGATCGTCTCGCCGAGGTCGCGATCGAGCAAGCGGGTAGCACTGCGGCCGGGCGAGTGGGGGGCACCGGTCACGGCGGACGACTGGTGATGCATCAGTGCTGGAGCTGGGGCGGCAGGGGTCGAAGGCTCCGCGATGTTGGCGGCGTGATCGGCACTGTCGCTGCGAGTAAGAATGCCGATGACTGCCACGAGCAGCAACACGGCGGCGATCAGCGCGACGGGCAAGAAGGCGAGTCGTGAGTTCCGGCGCAGAGCGCTGCGCAGAGTTGGCCGAACGGGGCGGCGGCCGCGCGGGTACGGGTCCCAGTGAGATGTCACGCGGCGTATGCCTGCGCCGGTCGGATCGGGCGGGCGCTCATGGGTGGCAGTTCGTGTCGCCGGGTGGCTCGACAACGGCCGACAGGCCGTTGCCCGTAGGTTCGTAACGCCACGCGCCATGTTCCGATATGAGGTTGACGATCCCTTCAAAGCGCCGGCATTGCGTATCGCTGCCTTCTGTGGGGTTCCGGTCGCGCGCGTAGAACTTCACATACAAGCGTGCGCCGTCAGCACCGTAGGCGGGGGTGCCGATGTGGACGATGTTGACCATTGGGGCGGCGCTGCTCCTGGTGGTCTCCCAGCCGGGGTTCTGGGCGCGATAGGTGCTTGACATGAGCGAGAATGCGCCGCCATAGTTGCCGTGGTCGAGGTCTTCGAGGTGCCGGCGTATCGCGAGTGCCGGGCCGCGTTGTGCGGAAGGGTGCGGGCGCGGGGCTGTGGCGGTTCGGGTTGGGGTTGTTTGGGTTTGGGTTGTTTCGGTTGGGTTGGGGTTGGTGATGTTTGTGTTGTTGGCGGCGGTGGCTTCGCTGTTTTTGTTGGTTGTTGCGAGGATGGCGATTGGTGCGGCGATGAGGGTGAGGGTGCCGAGGAGGGTGACGATGCTTGCGTTGCGGGCTCGGGCGCGTTGGGTTGGCGGTGGGAAGTCGGCGGCAGTGCCGGTGAGTCGTTGCGCGGTGTGTGTGACGGTCGCGGCTTGGGGTGAGGGGTGCACGTCGCGGCGTGCGAGGATCCATAGCAAGGGTGCAAGTGCTCCGCGGGGTATGAACGGGGCTCGGTTCGCAGGGTCGGGCATGCGGCCGAGGGCGCTGAGGCTGAACCAGCCGACGTGTTTGAAGTCTTGCTCGATTGAGCGAACGAGGTTTCCCGCTCCGTTGGCGGAGAGCCATGCTCGCTCTCCGCCATCGGGGGCATTGGCGGCGAGCGCATCGATCTCCTCTTGTACCCCGAGTGCGTCGCTCTTGGCGATGACGACCGCGAGTGGCATCTGTTGCGTATCAGCGCCTGCCTCCTTCAGCGTCGAGAGCAGTCGCTCATAGACTCGCATCGGGTCCTCGCTCGAGGGCAGGACCCGGGATGCCTCCACGGCGAGTTGCTGCGCGCGGTCCTCGGCGACGTGACGGATCGAGAACGGGTCCACCAGCAACACGATCCCGGCCGAACGCGCGAGAAACCGAAGTCCGCGGACCTTGTCCTCTGCGCTGTAGACCTCTCCTGCCAAGTCATATGCGTAGAGCGCGCGGGAGCGACCGGTTCCCTGGACCTCGGCAACCAGCGCGGGACGCTGCTCATCGACTGTCTTCTCGGGTGTTGTCCCGGCGCGCATCGCGTCCACCAGCCGCGAATAGGCGTCCCGGCTCTCGCTCAACGGCTCGATGTATACCCCCGTGTCGGGGGATTCGAGCTCCACCAAAGCGCCGGCTAGGAACGTGGACTTTCCTGCCGAGGGGCCACCCACGATCGCGACTGGCAGATTCTCGGCGAAGCCGAGGAAGCCTGACATCGGGTGCCCCGCTGGGCATTGTTGCGGCACCTTTTGACGACCCGTGATCACCGTCGTCGGTAGCGCCGCCAACCCGCACTTGCACTCACGTTTGAAGATTCCCCATCGCCCCGGCACTAGTCGGCGATGCTCGGCGCCGCAAGCCGGACACACATAAACAGGCAACGCGAATCGTTCATGATCAGTCGGGCATTCATAAGACGCATGACGAACCCGCCGGCGAATACCGTCGGCGAGACGCAGCAGCCAGATCGCCAGCCACGAGACACCGGCCACCACTCCAACTATTACTGCCACCAAGATCCCGCACATCACGCCCAGCATGCCCGCGAACACAGTCCCCACATAGCCACCCACGACCGCACCCACAGCCACCGGCCAGCTCGCGCCTTTCTGGTACTTCACAGACCAGCCAGCGATCTGCGATCGCGTCGAGCCCAACTCTATCGCCGCATGTTCCAACCCGTGCTGGAAATCAGCGAAAACCTGACCCAGCACATACAGCTCGAACGCCGGCTCCGGTGCCCGCGGCACCCGCCGCGCACCGCCGCGCACCGCTACCGATCCCCCAAAATCTTTACCAAACGCCTCCAAGCCGGCAGCAAACGCCCACAAGCTCCCAGCCACCAGTGCGCCCACCAGCACCACAGCCGCCGCGAACACCGCAAGCGTAGCGACGGCCGCAAACACGAACGCACCCAGCAACACCAAAATCAAGTCATCCATACCTTGCTCCCCTCAACCTGCAGCTCTCGATGGGGCGGCTGCACCTGGTATCCCAGGAGTGCCAGGACCGTGTGGAGCGTCAGGACGCTCATGTCTTGCTCACTGCGCCTGTGCTCAACAGCTGCCGAGCGATTCCGCGGAAGCTCCCGTCAAGCCCCCCTTCGCCAACGAGCTCACCGTCGCCGGTTGCGAGCGCGTCGAGGAACTCTTGGTCGGCGCCCGCGACGCCACGGGCGATCAAGTCGACCTCGCTTTCCACGAGCCGGTCACGAGCCGCGAGGGCGCCCGCGCGATCATCTGGCGCGCCGTCGGTCAGCACGACGACGACGCGTCTGCCGGCTTGTGACGAGAGCTCGGTCTTCGCGTTGCGCAACGCGGCAGCGAGGTTGGTGGTACCGCCGGCTGCGAGCGCCCGCACGGCTCGTCTCGCGACACTCGGGCTGCCGCCGAGGCTGAGGATGGTGCGGGCGTCGCTACCGAAGCTGACGACCGCGAGGCGGTCGGCGACTCCCGCGTTCTCTAGCTCGTCGATGAAGCCGAGACACGCCGTCTTCGCTTCGGCGAGCTTGCTGCCTGTCATGCTGCCGCTTACGTCGATGGTGAGGACGGTGACGAGGTCTGCCGCGACGGTCCGAGAGGGTTCTCCCTCAGTCCATGCGAGATCCCGGTCGTCTCGATCGATCTGGGGCGGCGGGAGCGGGCTGCCGTTGAGGGTTGCTGAGACCTCCACGACCCCATCGCTGTTATAGCTGTAGCTCACGTCCACCTCGACGGTGCCGCGCGCGTCTCCGGGAATATTGGAGAAGGCCCATGCTCCGAGCGGCTCGGTGTCCAGTGGCCGCGCAGCCTCGCCTTGGAGCATGTAGACAGACAGCACGCGCTCCTCGGGTGTGCTTCCCAGGTGAAGTTGATGGCGCTTGGTCGCGTTTGCCGGCAGCGTCGTGTTGCGGGTGATCATGACTTGGTTGACGTAGCGACTGCCGTCAGCCGAGACGACGACGAAGCCGAGCGCGTGTGCTGTGACATCCGAGATCCCGCCCGCGAGGTTGCCTCTAGGTGTGGTCTGTGTGGTGAGTGACGTGGCGGCCAACATCGCGGCGCCTCTTACGATCGCCTCATCCGCGTCGATGCCGGCGAGCGGCTCCCGTCCGGTCGCGCTGCGCAGTACCTCTGCGCATGGCGGCATGCGTGTGGAGCCGCCAGCGAGAAGTACGCCGTCTATCAAGTCGGGCCCGCCGATGTCCTCGAGCACCTTCGCGATCAACTCCGCGGTCCGGTCGAACAGCGCTTGCCCGCGGGCCCAGAAGCTCGCTCGGTCGATCTCCACGCGGTGCACTCGCCCGCCGGCATGAAGTGTGACGGCGGTCCGTTCCAAACGTGAGAGGGCGTGCTTCGCCTCGCGTGCGCGCTCCTGTAGCTCGGCGAGCACGAACGGATCATCGCGAGGGTCATCGTCAAGCTCGCCGCTGAGATGGTCGGCGACGATTTCGACGATCAGCTCATCCCAGTCCTTGCCGCCGAGGCGGTGGTCTCCGGCGGTCGCGAGCACTTCAGTGCGATCTCCATGGAACGCTACGACCGACACGTCGAAAGTTCCTCCACCGAGATCGTAGACAAGGATCGTCCTGTCTCCTGCGATCTGTGCACGGCTGGCGATGCACGCTGCGGTTGGCTCATGTAGCAGCGTGATCACCTCCAAGCCGATGCTGTCGGCCGCCTGCAGAGTGGCTCGCCGTGCGGCATCGCCGAAGTAGGCGGGGATCGTGACGACCGCTCGGGTAGGGCGCTCCCCGAGCTCACCGGCGGCGTCTTCGAGCAACGCGTCAAGGATGGTCGCGGACAGGTCCTGTGGTGTCCACTCCCGACCGGCTGACATGACCTTCCAGTCCTTGCCCATCGAACGCTTGAAGAACGCGAATACCGCGTCCGGATCCAGTGCCGCGAGGCGTTGTGCCGCCTCGCCGACGGTCGTGACTCCGTCTGTTGCGACGTGCACGACTGAGCGCAGCCGGCGCCCTCCGTCGCGTGTGCTGATCACCGCTACGCGGCCGTCCTCGCGTTGGACGCCTAGCAGTGAGATGGTCGTGCCGAGGTCGATCCCGATGGAGCTCATGCTCGCCCCCCGTCGCGGCGCAGGAGCCTTGAGATGGTGCTGCCGACACCCGCGCGTGGCGGGTGAAGCTCCATCCAGCGCGTGAATGCTTCCTGGTCGCGTGTGTCGAGCATCGCTTCGACGGCGTGGATCCTTCGTGGACTGAGCGTGTGGATCGCTTCTGGTAGCGCGCTCTCCAGCAGGTCACCAGTCCCGGCGGGCAGTGCGCCCCAGATGAGAAACGCGGTCGCGCCGAACCATGCCTTGCTTCGGCCTTTGGCCAACTCGCGCTCTAGCGCTCGAAATACGGTGTGCGGCCAGTCAACCCCGAATGTGCGGGCGAGGATGCCGAGCCCGGCTGCGTAGTCGGTGAGCGGGTCGTATGCCCGGACTGCGAATTCACTGGGCTGCATGTCGCGACCGCGTCGGGGAGGATCCTCGGCGAGTGGCATGTTGAGCCCTTCGACGGCCACGGTACCTGCGAGTTCCCAGAGTTCACGGAAGCGCTCGTCCGGCAGTTGCTCGGCGGGTGCGGCGACCGCGGCGGCTACCCATTCGCACCATTCTGCGAAGTTCGACCGAGGTCGGCTGCATGCCGCCATCCAGGAAAGGAATACGGGGTCTCCGCGCAGGCGGTTGCGCGGCGCGGTGGTACGCAACAGGTCGACGAGGCCGCGTCCGCGTGGGAGATCGGCGAGCGTGACCTGTCCGAGAGCCGTGAGCGCGGTGTCGATATCCTGCTCGGCAGCACCAACCCCTGCTCGCTGAAATGCTTGGAGCAGCATCACGTGGTCCCCGACACCCACGGGGCCGTCCGGGCCGAACGCGTGCTTGACCTCATCGATCCGGCCAGCCCGCTTGGCGATCGGCACGAGAATCGCGAGGGCACTCGGCAAGGCAGCCGGATCGACTTCCACCCGCAGGCGCTCCCACACGGCGCGCTCGTCGAAATCAGCGGTCTGCGCGGCGACACGCTGGGCGGTGTCGGCGAGCGCGGGGTCGGCGAGGGCGTCTCGCAGGCGAGGCAGGGCTGTTTCGTCGGCAAAAGCTTCACGCGCGAGCCGGGCAAGCACCTCGTCGACGATCTCCGGATGACGTTCGCTGGTGGCAAGTGCGGACAGCGTCTCGGCTACATCGGGTACGTAGATCGTGTCGCTGATAGCGCCGGCGACGCGTCGGTCGAGCGCGACGTTGCAGCCGATGAGCCCGAGGCGCAGCCCGCCGTCCAGAAGGGTCGCGCGTGTCGGGCCATCTGTCGTCGCTTCAACCTGGTCGAGCCACATCGCAAGCAGTCCGGGGGAGGGGCTCGTTGGACTCTCCGACGGGATGTCCGACAGCTCTCTGGGCGTGTTGGGGATCCCCTGGATAAGTCGTTTGAGCGCCTCGTCGGCGAGCTGTCGGGCTGGTGCGGCCGTGGCCTGGCGGGCGGCGGCATGCAATGCCCACCAGCCCCTAAGTGTGTCCTCGCTGCTGGTGCGCGCTGGCAGTTCCTCGGCTGTTCGCTGAGCGAGTTCCCAGTCGCCGGTACGGGCTAGCTCGACGAGCAGCTCTAGGATCGACGGGACGTCCTTCTCGACGGCAAGCGCGACTCTGCCGCTTTGCAGCGCGAGTTGCGCGCCGCGACGTTGTGAGTCTCCATCGCTCGGCCGAGTCACAGCGGAGGCAATCGCCTCCGGACCGTCGCCCACAAGCGCGGCTGCTACCCGCGCGTATAGCAGCCCGGTGTCGGGAGGCTCTCCGCCCGCTGGATCGAGCAGCAGCACATCCCGCCCGCGCTCGTGCTCGGGGAACGCGACATCACAGCCCGGGGTCGTGAGGCACAGGTGCACGTCCTGGGCGCGGCGAGGTTGTCCGTCAAATGTGGTGAAGGTCAGCTTGCGGGCAAGATCGGCCGGCAGCGCGTAGCTGACCCAGGCGACCCACGCGGCGGCCCGTTCGGTGTCGGGCTCGATCAGCACTACGCGGGGGCCGCCTTCGATCGCTCCGAGCGTGCCGTCAAGCACCGCCTCGTGCCAGCCTGTGCCAGGCTCGGGGAGCTGCTCGAGTGCCCACTGCAAATCACAACGTCCGGGCTCGAGCGTCTTGAGTTCCGCTAGCTCGCGGATCTCGGACTCGCTGCGTCGCCAGTGTGAGGCTCGCCACAGCTCGATCGCCAGCAGCCCGTCAAACGGGTCTGCCGCTGTCGTGTCAGCAAGCACTATATGAGAGAAGTAGTTGCCGAAGCGTCCCGTATCAGGTTCCCCGCCTCGTCCGCGGAACTCGCGTCCGACATACACAGTCTGGGAGACAACGGGGACACCGCTCACCTCCCGGGACTTCAGGCTGATCGGGAACAAATCGAGCTGGTCGGTACTCGGCTCGCGGGGCAGATCCCGTGGTGCGTGATAGCCGACATGGGCGGCCGCAAGCATTTCGAGTAGCTCTGGGCTGATTCCGTGGCTCGCGGCGTTGAACTGGAAGCCGGAGTGACCCCCGAGCCCTTCACGGCAAGAGGTGTGGTAGGCCTGCCTATGGCTCACGGCTTCGGGATCGCCCCCCATGTGTTCAGCATCCAAAGGATCGGATCCTCCACCCGTTGCGGCGCCACACCGTTACGGAGGTGCCCATCGACCGGGTTTTCCCCCAGTGCAGAGACACCGAAGTAGGCGGCCTGAGGGAACTCTGCTTTCACAAGCGCGTCAAAGCGCTCCCCGAGCCAACCAGCAACATCGGCTCGCAGCAGCTCGCTCAGATTGCGTGCCGCGTCGGGGTCAAACAGCCGCCCATTGGTAGTAGCGCGGAACAACGGGTGCTCGTCAGGCAGCAGCCCGCGCAGCATGTCCGACTTCGACAGGGCGATCGCTAGCGGCACGCCCATCGGCTTGCCACCGGGGATCCCTCGGGCTTCGCGCAACAGGGCCGCAAGCCGCCCCAGCATTGTGTATGGATCCGCGCTGACCGGGGGGAGGTCTCCGTCACTGTCGAACTCGTCGCGGACCGCGGGAATCTGCAGAGGGTCGAGCAGCAGAATCAGTCCGTCTGATTGAGTGATGTAGCGCGCCTCGCGTTCAAGCACGCTCAGCGACTGCAGATCCTCGCCGGCGGCGTCGAAGAATACGAGGTTGCTGTGCGTCGCCTTCTTCGCCACTCCGAGTGTGAGCCGCGAGACGAGCGGTTGGCGCACATCATGATCCACAGCTGCGGACTGTGTCGCGTCGAGCACCGCGCCTTCCCGGTAGATGCGTGGCGTCAGCACGTTGTCCACCCTGTCGCGTGAGGCATCGTCGAGCAGCATCAGCGAGCCGCCAAAGCTGGGGCCGACTCGATGCTCGAGCTCATGCAATGCAACCGCGATGTAGTGGCTCTTGCCGGCGGCCCGGGTGCCCACGAGAGCCATAGTGCGTGCCTGAGCTTCCGTGAACCGTTGCGGTAGGTTCGAATGGCAGGACGGGCAGATAGGCCGGGTTGCCGCGCCGCAATCGCAGCGCACGGGGTGTCCGGCCTTTACGGTGAACGCCTGCCCTAGCTTTCCGTTCTTCACGATGAATCGCGGTTCCCTGGGCGCAGCGCTCCCGCGCAGGCGCCCGAGCGCCTCGTCGGGGACCCGTGGGCAGCGCGTGTCGTCCGTGCTGGTGCACCGATAGGCGGCCACGTTCGTCGACCACCGCGTAAAGCAATACGGGCAGAGTATGTCCCTCGCACGTTCCATTATCAGCGGATCACGAGGTCCTCAACCCGAGGGTCAAGAACCCGATGTGAGGCGCTCGCGCCGTCGCTGAGGAAGGCGCGGATCGCGAGTGGCCTGCTGCGTCCGTCAAGATCGAGCGTCGAGATCAACGGCTGCCTCCCGCCGAGGCGGGCGATGATCTCTCCGTCCGTGGGCTGTCGCGGCAGGAGATCACCCGCACGGGCCACGACGATGATCTCAGGGACCGAATCCCCACCGGGCTCGAGTACCCCTATCTCGACTCTTTTTCGGCGCACGCCACTCCGTTTGATCTCGTAGCGGACGTTGGTCTTCTTCACTCGGGTGAGGGCGGCGCGCGCTTCCCGAGAGGCGTTTGTCCCGTAGTGGTATTCATTGCCGACGCGCACTGCTGGAAATACTGCGACGAAGATCGACTGGTCGATCTCTCCGCGGATCGTCAGGCCACCGTAATCCTTGTACTCACTGCGCCGGAACATCTGGCGTTGCGCGGCTGGGTCCTCGGACCCTTCTGGCTGTCGATCGGTTCGCCACAGGACAAGGACTGCCCGAAGCGTCTCCGGCCACGACCAAGTGGCCCGCACTGCGCTGCCCTCGTCAACGACACGGACGTTGGTGACACCGGGGAGAGCGAGGCAGCGGAACGCCTCCCCGGCAACCGCCATTGTGCCGGCGACGGTAACGGGCAGATACCAGCGGCTACCCGATTGGAGATCGGGATCGAGAGCGCCGCCGGCATTCTGCGGGACGGGCGTGCCTAGGCTCCCGAGTCCGAGCGGGTCGAGCTCCTCGCCCCGCATGAGCGTCGGCTGCTCGGCGCAGCGCAGCACTGTCACCGTCCCTGCGGGCGGCGCACTGAAACTGATCAGTATTCCCTGCAGCGTGGGCTCGGCGGCGATGATCGTGACCGCCTCTGGCCGCGCGACCGGCTGCCCGTAGATGACGATGCCGGGCGTGACGACGGGCTCGCCGGACGGACCGGCGTATCGCACGCGCGCCAGGTATGTGTAGCGCTCCCCGTTGGTGAGCCCACGGTCCGTGAGCCCATTGCTCTCTGCGGTGAGGTGCTCCTCGTGCCCGTTCGAGTCCTGTTTCCTGGTGATCTGGGCCAGTCCGCGTGCCCCGAGCGCCGTCCAGCCCAAGCGTACTTCCCGATCCCCGCTGAATACGGTCAGCTGCTGTAGCTCCCGCGCGATCACGATCGGAGCGCTGGTCGCGCTCGGGGAGCGACTCGCGCCGCGCACCGCGACGACCTCATAACGGGCTATCGCACCGCTCTCTGCGCTCCGATCAACCGCCTCGCACCCTGGCTGGGAGGTGGCGATCTGGGCGCGGATCCCGTCGGAGTCCACCCTTATCAGCTCATAGAAAACGCCGGGGGTCGGTGAGGCCCGCCAAGTGACGGCGACCTCGGCACCGTCGATGCTGGCACGCACCCCGGACGCAGGGCTGGCCGGGATCTTGTCGAGCTGCTCCCGGGCCTCCCGGCAGTCCGCGGCGATCATCAGAGCTTCAGCGAGGATGGCTTCGCGCGCGCTTCCACCCGCGCTGCTGGCGCGAGCGAGGGTCGTCTCGGCGAGCTTCAACCGTTCGCTCACCCACGCAAGCCGGTCGACGGGTGGCACTCCTTCGGGACCGGGGAGGTCTGCGGCGGTGCGCCTGAGGCTCTGAAGGCGCTCGCGCGCCGCATACAGTCGATGGTCGCTAATCGCTGTCTCGGCGAAGTGCCAGTCGGCGTGCGCAACCTTCAGCGCTTCACCGACTTCGTGGCTCACGCGCTTGACCTCTGGAGGGCGCCCGAGCGTCCGCTCGATCTCGGCGAGATCGTCGCTCGCTTGCTGTAGACGCCCCGTGCGCACGAGCCCGTCGAGGCTCGCAAGCTTCGCCGTCGCTGCGGCGTACCGGCGCAAGTCTGCCCCGCATTTACGGCACTTGCCGACGGACGCATCATTGACGGTCGCGCATTCACCCTTCGGGCAAGTGATGAACAGTGCGGCGCCGCACTGTCCGCAGTGTTCTCCGGCATGCTCACGGGCCGCGACGTTGCCGCATGCGGCGCACACGATGTAGTCGATTGGTGCGGCGGTGCGCAACGAGACGCCGCTGGCTTGCGCGATCTGTGCGACGACCTGCGCCGCGAGCTTCGGGTTCAGGCCAAGTTCAATCGCGCGGCGGGTCAGGTGCTCGGCCTCCATCTCATCGATCACGCCGTCGTTGACGGCGGCGCGCAGTCCATCGGCTGTCAGCTCGTCCTGGACATCTTTCACGACGCTCTCTTCATAGGCTCGTGGGTCCCCGTCGATCAGAACCCGCTTCGCGGTCACGAGCATGGTTTTGTAGATGACCTTCGTGTTGTCGTGCTTGCGCTTGTTGGTCTCGTCGTCAAGTGCCCCATGCAGCCGGGTGATCTCAGCGATGTCCCGGGTGATCTCGGGAAGCCCAAGCGCGTGATAGAGCGTCAGGCCGAATCGCGGCTCCCCGGTGTCCTGGGCGAGAGCGGCGAGCACTTTGCGTATGTCCTTGCGTTCGGCGACAGTGAGCTCCGCTCGCACTGCGGCTTCCGGGGCGCTGTCGAGACGCTCACGTACGAACGAAGGGTCAAGGCGCAGGCTCTCTCCAGCCCGCTCGAGGCTCGAACGGAGTGCGGGGTCCAGCCCTTCGTACTGGCGTAGCGCGGCTTTGAGTAGCTCCTCCCATTCGCTGCGTGCGCGCTCCTCCGCGTGCGCGCGAGCGCTCTCGGCTTCGGCAGCGCCCGCCGCGACGGCGCGGCGCTCTTTCGGATCTTCCAGTGTCAGAGATGCCTCGCTGTGACGCTCCTGCAGAAGTCTGATCAGTGGTCCGTACTTGGCCCGTTCCGAGCGCATGTCCCACAGCTGCTTGACTTCTTTGCAACGAGCAGTAATCGCGGCGTCGTCGGTGTCCGATGGCTCCAGGCAGTAGCGCTCGAACAGCCCAGGGACTTCACTCGTGTCCAGGTATGGGCCAAGCACCTCTTTCAGGTATGTATTCGGGTCGAAAGGCTTCATTGCGCGCTATGTTCGCTGCATCGCCTGGACCTTGGCCGCGGACTCGGCGACCTGCTCCTTGGTAAAGACTCCGTCTTTGGAGGCGGCGGAAAACGTCAGCTCCTCGAGTGCGGGGTGTTTTGCGGTAACGGTCAGCAGGCCGTCATTGCCCATTCCGATGCTCACCCGTATCGGCGTGCCCTTCGGATCGCTGCCGGGGAGGTGAAAATCGCGCTTTTCGAGCTGTTTGTTGTGCTCCATGTCGATCGAGAGATTCGAGCCGGCCTGCTCCATCAGCACGATCTGGACATTCGGCTGGTTGTCCACGACGGTGCCGTAGGTTTCTTCTCGCGGCGGGTCGACGGGCAGCGGGTCGTTTTCGCGGATCAGATGATCGACGTAGAATTCCTCGGGACGGTCGTTCTCGCCGGTGAAGCCCTCGCGGAGCACCTTCACCCCGAACCCTCGGGAGCAGACGTTCGTGACCTTCGTCTCGGTGATCCGCTGCAACGCGCCCAGCGCAAGCCCTGACTCCTCGGCCACGCGCTTTTCGATCGCGCCACGGTCGACGGTCTGTCCGTCGGTCTGCTCCTCCTGTTCGAGATCTTCGATCTTGCTGCGCAGCTCGGCCTGGAAGCCGTAGAGCGCAGCGCCCTTCGCCACCGCCTGATTGGGATCTCCTAGCTCTGGAACCCAGCCGGGGAACGTCTCGGATAGCCTTCGCGAGACGGCGGGCATGAAGCTCGAGCCCCCGACAAGCAGCACCCGGTCGATCTCTACCGGACCACGTTCGCGTGCCTTCTCGAGGGTTTCGCGGGTGAAGTTCATTGTCTGCTCCAGCAGATCCTGGGTGGCCTGCTCGAACTCGTCGCGCGTTACCTCAACTGTGCTGCGCGCGCCGGCGGCCATCACGACCTGGGTGACCGAGTCCCGGAGGGTCAGAGCGCGCTTTACATCCTCGGCCGCTATACGCAAGTCGCCCGCTGTGAGGTCGTCATCGAGTGGATCAGGGGCATCAGGGTTCTCGATCTGGAACTTGCTCGCGAGCAGCTGCACGAGCCTCTGGTCCCAGTCAGCGCCCCCGAGGCGATGGTCGCCGCCGGTGGCGAGCACGCGGATGTGACTTCCACTGCCCTCCAGCGGCTCGAGGCGGATCACGGTCACATCGAACGTTCCTCCGCCGAGGTCGTAAACGAGCACGGTTTCATCGACATCGGCGCCTTGGGCGAATCCGTAGGACAGCGCAGCGGCGGTCGGCTCGTTCAGGACGTCCACTACCTCGAGGCCGGCCATCTCCCCGGCCGCGAGGGTGGCGTCGCGCTCCGGGATCCCGAAATATGCCGGCACCGTGATGATGACCTTCTCGACCGCATCGCCCGTCTGTTGTGCGGCATCCTCGGCGAGCGCTTTTAGGATCTGCGCGGAGATCTCCGGCGCTGTCCACGACCGGCCTTCCGCTTGAAAGCTCCAGCCAGGTACGCCCATCTGGCGCTTGACGAGCTCGGCGACAGCATCCGGTTCCATCTGCATCTGACGCTTTGCCTCCTTGCCGACCTGAATGTTCTCCGGGCCGATGAACATCACGACCGATGGTGTGGTTGGGTCGCCGTCGCGGTTGTTGATGACGACGGCCCGACCGAACTCGTCGACTCTTGCGATGCAGGAGTAGGTGGTGCCGAGGTCGATGCCCCAGACCGTGGTGCTCGCCGTGCTGGTTTCCGTGTTCATTGACTATCTCCGATGGTTGATCAGTGACGACTAGCCGGCTGGGCTTGTGGCCTCGGCTTTGGGTGTGTGCTTGTAGACGCGTACGTCCGCGACGCGGATCGCCTGGCCGTCGTCCCACTGGACGCCGACGCGGATCACTTCTGCGATGGTTCGGTCGAGGCTCGGGTCCTCTGTCTGGAGGATCGCGGCGACGCTGTGCTGTTTGGGGTCGAACGGCTCGCCGAGCGCGGGCTCCAACGTTGTGATGCCGTTGCGCGCGAGTGCGTCGAGCAGGCTTGTTTTCACGACATCGAGATCCTGGCTGTCCTGGCAGTCTGTGGTGAGTCGCCCAATGTCGTCGTGCATGCGTACCAAGTCGCGTACCAGTGGGAGTATCGCGGCGCGCAGTTCGCCGGCACGAAGATGCTGGTTTTCACTGTGAAGCTTGTCGACCAGGTCGCTCTGGCGACTTAGAAACCGTCCGAAAACTCTTCATGCTGCCTGAAGCCGTTGGTGACGGCGGCGGTACCAAAGGAGCGCGCAGGCGAGTTGGATGAGGCCCTTGTAGTTGGTGGGGTTCTTGTCGTAACGGATGAGCAGCGCGCGGCAGCGTTGTAGCCAGGCGATCGTGCGCTCGACGACCCAGCGGCGGGCAGGATGGGTCTTCTCGCCCCAGCCGTCCTTCTTCTCCTCGCCGATGCGGCGTATGTGTGGCACGTAGCCGCCTTTGGCGGTGGCCGCCTCGCCGGTGGGGTTGTCATAGCCCTTGTCCAGGCACAGGTGCTCCACGACATCCGCGGGATCTGGCCGGGGCACGATGACCGCGTCGATCGTGCGCTCCAGCAGCTTGGTGTCGTGCACGTTGGCGCCGTCAATCTCGACTGCGAGCGGCCCACCGTGCTGCTCGACTTGCACGCTCTTCTTGGTGCCCATCTTGGCTCTATCAGTGGGGTTCGGGCCGGTCTTCTCGCCGCCGAAGCGGCTCTTTCCCATCACGCCGTCGACGGCCTGCCACTCCCAGTGAACCTCGCCGAGCTCGTCGCACTCGCGCACCAGATACGCCCACAGTTCCTTGAGGAAACCGTCGGCAGAGAACCGTTGAAACCAGCCGTGGACCGTCGAGGACGGCCCGTAGCGTTCGGGCAACTGCTCCCACTGGCAGCCCGAACGCAGCCGGAAGATGATGCCGTCCAGCACGCGACGCAGATCGGCGCGTGGACGACCTGTCCGCGCACGCGGATAGAAGCAGCCGATGATCGGCTCGATCTCCTCCCACAGGTCATCCGGGACCTCCCAGATCGTCGGCAGCGGGCGAGCAGGGGTAGGCTCAGCGGCAGGCAAGGCACACTCCTTTCGACGGGTGGTGTGCCTTGCCGCTTCAACCCCGGTTTACATAACCCTGCCCCCCAGCCGAGAGTTTTCGGACGGTTTCTTAGGAGCCGCTGTGACTCTCCGAGGCGCTCCTCGAGGCTCGTGAGTGTCGCCGCCACCGCCGCGAGCTCGAGCGCCTGGGGTAGGGTGCTCGGCGGCTCAGTTGCGTCATCCGGCGGTGCTGCGGCGGGCTCGCTGGAGAGCGCTGGCTGCATGGGTGCAGGGGCGTTCTGCACGTCCGGGATGCCTGCTTCGCCAGGGTCTGGGATAGGCGACTCAGCCCGTCCAGCCGTCGCGGGACCGTCGTCCTCGGTGCTGGCGCCGGCATTCTGTTTGATGTTCTCCGGCGAGTCCGTCTCGTTGGCGGCAGGAGCCGGCTCACCGCTGGCGTGCGTCTCCAGAGTGGGCTCCTCCGCCGATTCCTGCACGGTCGCGGGATGCGCGCCGGGAGAAACGAGCGTTTCCTCCGGCCGATCCTGCTCCTCGTCGGTTTCCGCTGGCATGTCTGGGCTGCGCATATGTCCCTTCTCTCAGATGACGGTGGTGAGGACGATCAGACAGAACAGCGTCGACGACTGGCCGTGGACTGTCCGGCTTCGGGTCTGGCTCTGGCGCGTCGACCATTGGGCCGTAGCGCCAGCCGTTGCGCGACCCCCGCTCTCGCGTGACCGTTTCTTCGCTCCCAGATTCATGGTCCTGTCCCGCCCGCCACCCGTCCTGCGATGGTGGGCATTCGATAGTCCGATGCAAGGTCGCGAAGAGTACCCGTCTCCGGCCGGCAAGGGCCTGATAATTGGACTTGTTCTGATTTACTCGTGCGTCACGGGGTGTCTCCCTACCCAGCTGGGACGCCTTCGCACTTTCGTCCATGCAGACGTAGCGTGGGTTGTTAGGCAGGGCTCAGTCTCGCCTCGATCTATCCCTACCGCAGACAATCGCTGCGGTCGATGTGTCCTTGGGTAAGGCGTCCCTGGTGACAAGGTCGCTGGCGTAGAAGCTCAGGTGGAGCGTCGAAATTCGCTCCTCGGCCCGTTCGACAGCAGTCGACCCCGGCCCCGCCGGGCCAGTCGATGTCGATGTGCTGTTCTGGTCCCGGGTGGCTTTAGAACAGCCCCAGCGTCCCGCCCGCCTGGTGCACCAGGTCGAACAGCGGCTGGGGGATGACGCCGAAGAAGATCGTGGCGGCGCCGGCGACGATCGCGACGAGCGCGACCTCGGGCTGTATTGCGTCGGCCGCCGGGATCGGCGCGCCTGGCGTGCCCGTGCCGCCGCTCGGTGCGAGGCCGCCCTCGGTGTCAAGCTCGGGTGAGCCGCCCGCGACGGCTGGCAGCGGGCCGCCGGCGGGGGCGCCCAGCGGGGGCTCGGGGCGCGTCGTCGCCGTCATGCCGCGTGGCGCCTCGCGCATCCACATCGCGGCGATCACCGGCAGGTAGTAGCCGAGGGAGATCATCGAGCCGACCACGATCGCCACGCCCAGCCACGCGTAGCCGCCGGAGACGGCCGCGTCGATCAGGTAGAACTTTCCGATGAAGCCAGCGGTGGCGGGGATGCCGGCGAGGGCGAGCATCGAGATCGTCATCGGCCATGCCAGCCATGGGCGCTCGCGTCCGAGGCCTGCGACCGCGTCGAGCGTGTCGCCGAGGCCGGTTTCGCGTTCGCGCGCGACGATCACCGCGAACGAGGCCATGTTCATCATCAGGTACACGGCGAGGTAGAACACGGTCGCCGAGACGCCCAGCCTCGTGGCGACGACGATGCCCGCGAGCATGTAGCCGGCCTGGCCGACGGACGAGTAGGCGAGCATGCGCTTCAGCGAGGACTGGCCGAGCGCGCCCACGTTGCCGACCAGGATCGTGATCGTCGCGAGCACCGCCAGCGCCGGACCCCAGCTCGCCTGCGCGCCGATCAGCGCGACGTCGAAGAAGCGCAGGAACACGCCCAGCGCCGCGACCTTCGTGGTGACCGCCATGAACGCCGTCACCGGCGTCGGCGCGCCCTCGTACACGTCCGGGGTCCACTGGTGGAAGGGCGCCACCGACGCCTTGAAGCAGAGGCCCGCGACGCACAGCGCGATCCCCGTCAGCGTCAGCGGGTCCGTCGCCAGGCTGCCGTTCGAGAGCGCGTTGGCGATCGCGGAGAAGTCGGTGGAACCCGTGGCGCCGTAGATCAGCGCGAGGCCGTACAGCAGCGTCGCCGATCCGACCGAGCCGACGATCAGGTACTTCAGCCCCGACTCCAGCGAGTGCTCGCGCCGCAGTTCCGTCGCGCACATCACGTACAGCGGGATCGACAGGAGCTCCAGGCCCACGAACAGCGCGATCGTGTTCTGCGCGCTCGCCAGCACCGACATGCCGCCGATCGACGTCAGCAGCAGCGCGTGGAACTCGCCGTGCGCCGCTTCGCGCGCCGCCAGCGAGCGCCACGCCAGGAGCACCGTGCAGGCGCCGCCGGCGATCAGGATCAGGTTCAGCGCCAGCGACAGGTCGTCGATGCGCAGCGCCCCGGAGACGATCGACTTGTTCGCGTTCCACTGCCAGATCGTCAGTCCCAGCGCTGCGCCGAGCGTCACCAGGCTGAGAGGCGGCACCAGCTGCGAGCGGACCCAGCGCGAGCCGAGCAGCCCCACCATCAGCACGATCACCGCGCCGCCCAAGCAGAGCGATCAGAGGGGAGAGGCCCGCGAAGTCCACGTGCGGGCCTTTCAGGTGCGTGGTGGCGACCGGGTTGGAGAACAGCGGCACGTAGGTCATTCCGAGGTCCCTTCAGCCGTCGGGACCGCCGCGCTGGCCGTGCCGGGGAAGTAGTGGAACTGGGTGTTCGGGTTGGCCGCGAGCGCTTCCGCCTCGAACACGGCGCTCTTGACCGAGCCTTCGCTGCGGTGCAGCGCCAGCTGCGGATACAGCGCGAGGAACAGGATCACGAGCACGAGCGGCACGAGCACGGCGCCGTCGCGGATGGTGATCTCGCGCGACTGCACGTCCTTGCCGACGCGGTTGTGCATCGCGCGGATGAACAGGCGCAGCGCGTACACGCTCGCCAGCACGACGCCGCTGAAGGCGATGATCGCGATCGCGAGCTTGGCTTTGAACACGCCGAGCAGGATCAGGAACTCGCCGACGAAGTTCGACGAGCCGGGCATCGCGAGCGTCGCCAGCGAGACGATCAGGAAGATGCTCGCGAGCACCGGTGCGCGGAACGCGATCCCGCCCATGTCGCGGATGTCTTCCGAGCCGCCCGCGCGGCGGCCGAGCAGCGCGACGATGAACAGCGCGGCGCCACCACCAGGCCGTGGTTGACCATCTGCAGCAGCGCGCCCTGGGCGCCCTGCGGGTTCAGCGCGAAGATGCCGAGCGTGATGAAGCCGAGCTGCGCCACCGAGGAGTATCCGACGATCAGGCGCGCGTCGGTCTGGCTGAACGCCTGCATCGAGCCGTAGATGATCGACACGAGCGCGATCAGCAGCATCAGCGTCTGGAAGTGCACGGCGGCCTGCGGGAACAGCGGCAGCACGATCGCCAGGAAGCCGTAAGCGCCGACCTTCGAGAGCACGCCCGAGAACACCATCAGCACCTCGATCGGCATCGCGCGGTAGCCGTCGGGCATCCAGCCGTGCAGCGGGAACGCCGGCATCTTCACGAGGAACGCGGCGGCGAAGAACAGGAAGATCCACTCCTGCGTGCCCGTGCCCAGCGGCAGCGCCTGCAGCGAGGAGAGCACGAACGTGATGTGCCCGCCGCCGTTCTGCGCCGCGAGCACGCCCGTGGCGACCGCCGCCGCGAGCATCAGCAGCGAGCCGACGAGCGTGTAGATCACCAGCTTGATCGTCGCTTTCACGCGGTCCGGGCCCTGGCCCCAGCCTCCGATGAGGAAGTAGAAGGGGATCAGCATCAGGTCGAAGAACGCCACGAACAGCGCCAGGTCCTGCGCCAGGAACGCGCCGAGCACTGCGGACTCGGCGAGCATGAAGTTGAAGTAGAAGAGTCGCGGGCGGTCCACCGCGCGACTCTCGCTGCGCAGGTTCGCCGCGAGCGTTGCCGCCGCGAACAGCAGCGTCGTCAGGCCGAGCAGGAACACGTTCAGGCCCGTTACCGCCAGCTTGTAGTGGATGCCGAGCGTCGCGATCCACACCACGTCGGTGACGTGCTGCAGCCCGCCGCCTGGTTTGTAGTCGGCGATGTAGCCGATCGCCAGCGCGAGCGCCGCGAGCGACCCGAGCAGCGCCATCACGCCGGGCGCGCTCCAGCCCGCGCGAGCGGGGGCGTCGCGCTCGGTGCCATCCGATCCACCGTCCACAGCCCGCTCGGATTTCACCAGCGCGCCCAGGACCGCGCCGACCAGGCCGCAGGCGAGAGGAAGCCAGACGAGGATCGAGAGCGCCGGCATGTCAGGCCTGCAGCAGGAAGTAGAAGCCGACGCCCGCCACGCCGAGCACGAGCAGCGCCGCGTAGTAGCGCACGAAGCCGCTCTGCGCCGCGCGCACCGCGGCCGAGCCCGCGCGCACGATCCCGGTGGTGCCGCCGATCAGCGTCTCGTCGACGAACACGCGCTCGAACGTGTCGCGCGCGAACGCGCCCGCGGCGGCCATCGGGCGCACGATGAGCAGGTCGATCACCTCGTCGAAGTACCACTTGTTCACGAACAGCTCATACAGCGGCCTCGTCTTGGCCTGGATCGCCGCGGCCACCGGGAAGCGGCCCTCCGCATCGCGACCGCCCACGATCCAGACGCGGTACGCGAGCGCGATGCCCGCCAGGCCGAGCAGCGTGCCGAGCGTCAGCCCGATCGCGAGCAGGCCGCCTTTGGTGTGCGGTTCGTACAGCTTCGAGGTCGCGAACGACGGGCGCAGGAAGTCGTCGATCACGAAGTCCACTTTCGGGATCTGGATCAGGCCCGCGCCGACCGCGCCCAGCGCCAGCAGGCCCATCGCGATGCGCATCGGCAGCGCGCGCTCGGCGATCGCGTGGTTAGGGCCCGGGAAGCCGACGTCGGTGTCCTCCACCTCGCCGTTCGCCGGGTTCGTCGGCACCTCGGCGTGGTGCAGGTGGCCGCCTTCCAGCTCCCGCGCCTGCGCCACCGGCTCGCCGTGGAAGGCGCGGAAGATCATCCGGAACGTGTACACGGCCGTGAGGAACGCGCCGATGTAGCCGACCACGTACAGCGCCCAGTGCCAGCCGCCGCGCTCGCCCGTGACGAGCAGGATCTCGTCCTTGGAGAAGAAGCCCGAGAACGGCGGGATCCCCGACAGCGCCAGGCCGCCGATGATGAAGCACGCGTACGTGAACGGCATCGCCTTGCGGAAGCCGCCCATCTTCTCCAGCGACTGCTCGCCGCCCATCGCGCCGATAACCGAGCCCGCCGCCATGAACAGCAGCGCCTTGAAGAACGCGTGCGTCATCAGGTGGAACAGGCCCGCCGCGTACGCGCCCACGGACACGCCCATGATCATGTAGCCGATCTGCGACATCGTCGAGTAGGCGATCACGCGCTTGATGTCCGTCTGCGCGAGGCCGATCGTGCCGGCGATCAGCAGCGTCGCCGCGCCGACCACCGCGCCCACGTCCTCGGCCGCCGGCGCCAGTTCGAACAGCGGGTGCATGCGCGCGATCAGGTACACGCCGGCCGTCACCATCGTCGCGGCGTGGATCAGCGAGCTGACCGGCGTCGGGCCCTCCATCGCGTCCGGCAGCCACGTGTGCAGCGGGATCTGCGCCGACTTCGCAAACGCGCCCACGAGCAGCAGGATGCAGCCGGCGACCAGGTCGCCGGGGTTCGTCGCGTTCGCGCCCGCCGCCGTGTGGCCGAAGGCGCCCGTTTCAGCCGCGTGGAAGCTCCTCAGGAAGTCGAGCGTGTGCGTGTGCTTGAAGATGAAGTACGTGCCCAGCACCAGCCCCGCGTCGCCGACCACGTTGATCACGAACGCCTTGATGCCCGCTTTCGTCGCCGTCGTGCGCCGGTACCAGAAGGAGATCAGCAGGTAGGAGGCTGCGCCCACGAACGCCCAGCCGACGATCAGCAGCAGGAAGTTGCCCGCCAGCACGAGCAGCAGCATCGAGAAGACGAAGAAGTTGAGGTAGGAGAAGTAGCGCACGAAGCCGCGGTCCTTGTCCATGTAGGAGATCGAGTACAGGTGGATCAGCGTCGAGACGCCGCTGACGACGAGGATCATGAACACCGACAGCGGGTCCACGAGGATCGACATCTGCGCGTCAATGCCGACGGTGGACGCGTAGTTCCACAGCGAGGAGACGATCTGGCGGTGGTCTGAGGAGTGGCCCTGCAGCGAGATCAACGCGCCGAGCGCCGCCAGGAACGCCAGGAAGATCGCCGCCGTGCCGATCCATCCGGCCGTACGGCCGGGGAGGAGGCGGAAGCCGAACGCCGTCACAAGCGTGCCCAGCAGCGGGAAGGCCAGCACCAGCCAGCCATACGTAGTGGTGCTCATCTAGCCCTGCAGCTCCCGCAGCTCGTCTACGTCGATCGGCAGGTGCCGCCGATAGATCGCGACGATCATGCCGAGGCCGATGCACACCTCGCAGGCGGCGACGGTCATCACGACGATCGCGAGGATCTGCCCGTCGCCGTTGCCCCACATGCGCGAGAACGCGATCAGCGCGAGGTTGCCGCCGTTGAGCATCAGCTCCAGGCACAGCAGCACCACGAGCGGGTTGCGGCGCGTCATCACGCCCACGGCTCCGAGCGAGAACACGATCGCCGAGACGGCCAGGTACCACTCGATGCTCATGAGGAGCGGCTCCCGACGCCCTCGACGGTGGTGCCGGTGCCGAGCGGACGCGGCACGTCCAGCGCCACGAACACCTCCGGCTCGTCCTCGCCGATGCCGCCGCGCCGGCGCGCGAGCACGACGCCGCCGACGGCGCCGATCAACAGCAGGAACGACGCGAGCTCGAACACCAGCAGGAAGCGCGTCAGCAGCAGGTTGCCGATGTACGCGGGCGTGCCGAACGCTTTCGGCCCGGGCGCATAGCCGGCGCCATAGCCGCTGGTCGCCTCGAGGCCCGTGCCGAGCAGCGCGATCAGCAACTCGACGAGCAGCGCCCCGCCGAGGACGGCGCCGCCGAAGCGCAGGCCGGAGCCGACCTGCGGCGGCTGCGAGGACCCGACGCCGCGCAGTCGCTCACCGATCGAGTCGCTCTCGCCGCCGACGTACGCGACGACGAACACGTAAAGCACCATCACCGCGCCCGCGTACACCACGACCTGCACGGCCGCAACGAACTCCGAGCGCAGCAGCAGGAACAGCACCGCCAGCGACACCAGGTGCGAGACGAGCGCAAGCACGCTGTAGAAGGGGTTGCGCAGCAACACAACGCCGATCGCCCCGGCGATCACGCCGATTGCGGCAAGGAAGAAGAGAACCGCACTCATCGCGCCCACGTCCGTCGAGCGTGCGCGCGGGAACGCGGAGCCGCGATACGGCGACGCTCGCCCGCCGCGCAAGCGGCCGCGAGCGGCGACGTGTCGCGGCGCAGCCTCACTCGCCCTCCCTGCTCAACGGCGTGCGCTCCAGCGGCTCTGCGAGCAGCATCTCCTTGGTGAAGATCAGGTCCGAGCGGTCGTAGTCGGAGAGCTCGTAGTCGTGGCCCATCGTGATCGCGTCGAACGGGCACGCGACCTCGCAGTAGCCGCAGAAGATGCAGCGCGACAGGTTGATCTCGTACACGGCCGCGTAGCGCTCGCCGGCGGAGACGCGGTTCTCGGGCGTGTTCTCGGCGGCGACCACGCGGATGCAGTCGGCGGGGCACGCGGCCGCGCACAGCGAGCAGCCGACGCACTTCTCCAGGCCGGCCTGTGCCCCGTTATGGGGTATGTCCTCGAAGCGGTGCAGCTTGTGCCGGCCGCGGAAGCGCGGGTACACGGGCACCTTCTCCTCGGGGTACTGGATCGTGTCGGGGCCCTCGGCGATGCGCCCGAACGTCGTCTTCAGGCCGCGCGCGGTCTCGCCGAACGTGCGCCACGCGCCGCGACCGGCGCCGGGCGCGGGCGGGCGCTGCACCTCGATCACGTCCTCGCCTGGGCTCCAGGAGGTGACGTTGAGGGTGGCTGTGGGGGTGTCGCTCATCAGTGGGTCACCACCACGAGGATCGCGGTGACGAGGGTGTTGAGGGTCGCCAGCGGCAGCAGCACCTTCCAGCCGAAGCTCATCAGCTGGTCGTAGCGCAGGCGCGGCAGCGTAGCGCGGACCCAGATGAACAGGAACGTGACCAGCGACATCTTGAACAGGACCACGATCGGGTCGACCCAGCCGGGGGGGTGGATGCCGAACGGCAGCAGCCAGCCGCCGAGGAACACCGTCGTGACGATGCCCGAGACGACCAGCACGTTGAGGTACTCGGCGAAGTAGTAGGAGGCGAAGCGCCCGCCACCGTACTCGGTGTTGTAGCCGCCGACTAGCTCGGCGTCGGCCTCGGTCAGGTCGAACGGCGCGCGGTTGGTCTCGGCGAAGCTTGCGGTCAGGAAGATCAGGAAGCCGACGAACTGCGGGATGAAGTACCACATGCCTTTCTGCGCTTCGACGATGCCCGTCAGCGACAGCGTCTGCGCGGTGATGATCACGCCGACCAGCGCGAGCCCCTGCGAGACCTCGTAGGAGATCAGCTGCGCGGCGCCGCGCATGGCGCCGAGGAACGAGTACTTCGAGCCGGAGGACCAGCCGCCGAGCATGATCCCGTAGAAGGCGATCGCGCCGAACGCGAACAGGTACAGCGGCCCGATCGACACGTCCACGCCGTACAGCCCGACGCGTTCGCCGAAGATGTGCTGCACGTTGCCGAAGGGGATGATCGAGAACGCGGCGACGGCCGTCAGGATCGAGATCAGCGGCGCCACCGCGAACAGGAAGCCGACCGAGGTCGTCGGGCGGAACTGCTCCTTGGTGAGCAGCTTGAGGATGTCCGCGAGCGGCTGCAGCGCGCCGTAGGGGCCGACGCGGTTGGGGCCGTAGCGGCCCTGCATGCGGCCCAGGATCTTGCGCTCGGCCATCAGCACGACGGGCACCAGCTGCAGCCCGACGGCGAAGATCACGATCGCCTTGAGGATCTGCACCCACCATGCTTCGTAGTAGCCGACCACCGCCAGGGGCGTCATGCCTTCTCACCGCCGCTGTATGACAGTGGCAACACGGGCTTCGCGCGCGGGAACAGGAACTCGAGCGCCGGCGAGAACTCGACCTCGGGCGCGTCCCACACCGAGCGCCAGCCCGCGAGCTCCGCTGCATCGACGTCCGCGTCAGGCGCCGGCGCGGCATCCGCGGCAGCTCCGCCGGCGTCCGCGGCCTGCCCGGCGCCGGGCGTCGCGGGCGCGGGGAAGGCCGAGGCGGCGTCGCGCTCCTGCCAGCGAACGCCGCGGCCGCCGATCTCCTCGAGCGTGAGGCCCGCGTAGAAGGGCACCGCTTCGAACAGCTGCTGCGAGGCCATCGAGCCGCTGAGCACGTCCAGGTCGAGCCCCATGCGCAGCGCGAGCTCGGCGAGCACCTGCCACTCGGCGCGCACCCCGCCCGACCGCGCGATCGCGGGGCGCAGGCGCTGCAGGCGGCCGTCGGGGTGGACGATCGTGCCCTCCTTCTCGGCGTACACCTCCGCGGGGAACACCACGTTGGCGTGCTCGCGGATGCCCTCGGTGAGGAACGAGGCATGCGCGATCACGCTGCTGGCGCCGGCCAGCGCGCGCTCCCACAGCTCGCCGTCGGGCAGGTCGCGCAGCGGGTCGCAGTGCAGCAGGTACAGCGCGCTCAGCTCGCCGGCGGCCAGGCCCTCGGCGATCGCGCGCGTGTCGCGCCCGGCGGCGGTCACGGCGCCGTGACCGTTGCCGTTCCCGGCCGCCCCCGCGGGGGCGGGCTCGGAGAGCCCGGGCCGGCGTTGGGCAGCATGCCGGCCTCGCGCAGGCCGCGGCCGTTGCTGAAGCGGGGACTTCGAGCAGGCCGGCGCCGTCGGTGCCGGCGACGCCCAGCGCGTCGGCGAGCGAGAGCAGCGCCTGGGCACCCGCGGCGCCGTTGGGCCCGGCGGTGAGCCGCTCGCCCCACAGCACCACGACCTCCTCGCCGGCCTCCTTCAACAGCTCTGCGAGCGCGGCCACGCCCTCCGGCGCGCCGGCGTCGGACTCGCCGCGCAGGGCCGCAGCGAGCGACGCGGCGAAATCGGCACCGGCGCCGGGCTCGTAGCGCAGCGACAGCTTGGCGTTGGCGTCGAGCGAGACTCGTGTGCGGCGTGGCGACGGTCAGCTTCAGGCCGTGGCGGCGCACGCCCTTGCGCAGGCGCAGGTCGAGGATCGGCGCGTCGTTGACGGGCTCGGCGTCGAGCACCAGCACCGCGTGTGCGAACTCGAGATCGGAGACCTTGGCCTGCAGCCGCGGGTCGCCGAGCGCGCGGTGCAGCTCCAGCGGCAGCGATCCGGCGCGGCGCGAGTCCACGTGCGGCGAGCGGAGTCCCTCGCGCATCAATCGCGCGAGCAGGAGGCCCTCCTCGTTGGTGGTCTGCGCCGGCGGCGATCGCGCCCGTGTTCGCGCCCGCGCGCGCCAGGCAGGCGCTCGCCTCCTGCAGCGCGCGCTCCCACGAGACGGGCCGCAGCTGGCCGCCGTCGCGCACCAGCGGCTCGGTGACGCGCTCGTCGACGTGGAAGGACTGGTAGCCGAAGCGGCCCTTGTCGCACAGCCAGCCGTCGTCGACCTCGGCGTTGTCGCGCTGCGAGCACCCGCAGCGCGCGCTCGTCGCGCACGGTGACCGTGACGTTGCACTGCGCCGGGCACAGCGTGCACACCGAGCCCGCGCCCTCGATGTCCCACGGGCGCGCGCGGAAGCGGTAGGGCCGCGAGGTCAGCGCGCCGACGGGGCACAGCTCGATGATGTTGCCGCTGAACGGCGCCACGTAGGGGTGCCCGTCGAACGTCGATACGTAGGAGTGCGCGCCGCGCTCGAGCAGCACCAGCTGGTAGTCCTCGGCGACCTCCTGCGAGAAGCGCACGCAGCGGTAGCAGAGGATGCAGCGCTCGCGGTCGATCGCGATCAGCGGCGAGAGCTCCAGCGGCTTGACGAAGTGGCGCTTGGGCTCGATGAAGCGCGAGATGCCGCCGCCCCAGCCGAACGTGATGTCCTGCAGCGGGCACTCGCCGCCCTTGTCGCACACGGGGCAGTCGAGCGGGTGGTTGATCAGCAGGAACTCCACGACCGACTGCTGCGCGGTCTTCACGCGCTCGGTCTGCGTGTAGACGACCATGCCGTCCTTGACCGGCGTCGAGCAGCCGGTCTGCAGCTTGGGGATGCCCTCGATCTCGACCAGGCACATGCGGCACGCGCCGACCGGCTGGCCGAGCTTGGGCTCGTAGCAGAACACCGGGATCTCGACGTCGCCGTGCTTGGCGGCGTCGACCAGCATCGTGTTCTCCGGCGCCTGCACCTCGCGGCCGTCGATCGTGAAGGTGATCGTCTTCGGCTCGGGCTCGCGGCCTCGCTAGCGCGTGCCGCGTCGCTGAGCGCGCGGCGCGTCGCCTCGATGTGCGCTTCGAACTCGTCGCGGAACTTGGCGATCATCGAGCTGATCGGCATCGCCATCGCGTCGCCGAGCACGCACAGGCAGTTGCCCATGATGTGCTCCTGCACGGAGGCCATGATCTCGAGGTCCATCGGCGTGGCCTCGCCGCTGTCGATGCGCTCGAGCATCTTCACGGTCCAGTTGGTGCCCTCGCGGCAGGGCGTGCACTTGCCGCAGGACTCGTGGCGGTAGAACTTCGCGACCTTCATCGCGACGTCGATGATCGGCGTGGAGTCGTCGACGACGATGATCGCGCCGGAGCCGAGCATCGTGCCGGCTTTGGCCATCGAGTCGAAGTCGTAGGGGACGTCGAGGTCCTCGGCCTTGAGCACCGGCGAGGAGGAGCCGCCGGGGAACCAGCACTTGACCTCGCGGCCCTCCGGCGGGCCGCCGGCGAGGCCGTAGATGATCTCGCGCGAGGGGATGCCCAGCTCGATCTCGTAGTTGCCGGGGCGCTGCACGTGGCCGGATACCGACACGAGCTTCGTCCCGGTGGAGGTCTCGACGCCGAGCTTCGCGTACTCCTCGCCGCCCATCCTGATGATCGTGGGCACGGTGGAGAGCGTCTCGACGTTGTTGATCAGCGTGGGGCCCTGGTAGAGGCCCTGGATGCGCCGGGAACGGCGGCTTCAGGCGCGGGTTGCCGCGCTTGCCCTCGAGCGAGTCGAGCAGGCCCGTCTCCTCGCCGCAGATGTACGCGCCGGCGCCGCGGTGCACGACGAGCGACAGCGAGTGGTCGGAGCCGAGGATCCTCTCGCCGACGTATCCCGCGTCGCGCGCTTCGGCGAGCGCCGCGTCGAGCATGTCGGCCTGCAGCTGCGTACTCGCCGCGGATGTAGATGAACGAGCGGCTCGTGCCGGCGGCGTAGGAGGCGATGACGATCCCCTCGATCAGCGAGTGCGGCGTCTTCTGCATCAGCTCGCGGTCCTTGAACGTGCCGGGCTCGGACTCGTCGGCGTTGCACACGAGGTACTTGTCCATCGCCGCCCTTGGGCAGGAACGAGATCTTGGTGCCCATCGCGAAGCCGGCGCCGCCGCGGCCGCGGATGCCCGAGGCTTCGAGCTGCTCGAGCACCTCGTCGGGGCTCATCGCCAGCGCCTTGCGCAGCGCCTGGTAGCCGCCGCGGCGTTCGTACACCTCGAGCGTGTTCAGCCCCGGCTCGTCGATGTCGGTGAACAGCAGGATCGGAACCCGCCCACCCGCCTCGCCCACAGCGGCCATGTTCAGGAGCCTCCCTCGGCCGGGTGCAGCGGGAACTCGCGCGCTGTTCGCGTTGGGGTCGGCGACGAGTCGCCGCGCGAGCTGCTTCTCGGGCAGCACCGGGCGCCCCGCGCGCACGTCCTCGAGCAGCTGCGGCACGTCGTCGAGCTGACAGCGGGCCCGACGTAGACGCCGTCGACGGATGCCATCGGCGCGATGTCGCACGCGCCGAGGCACTCGAACGCGCGCACGTTGACGTCCGCCTCCTCGCCCGCGCGCGGCGCGGCGGCCGCGCTCATCGCCTCGTACAGCTCGTCGGCGCCGCACAGCGAGCAGGAGATGTTCGTGCACACGTACACGCTGTGGCGCCGGCACGGGCGAGGTCTCGAGCATGTCGTAGAAGCGTCGCGACCGAGTCCAGGTAGGCGGGCGTCACGCGCATCACGCACGCGACCTGCTCGATCGCCTCGGGCGAGCACCAGCCGTGCACGCGCTGCGCGGCCGCGAGCGCCGGCAGCGTGGCAGAGCGGCGGTCAGGGTAGTTGGCCATGTGCGCCTCGATCTCCGCGCGCAGGTCCTCCGGCACGGATGGCGATCGGGGACCCGCGCGCTCCGGGGATCTCCGCCGGGTCCTTGTCGAGGTCCGCCGGCCGGTCCCAGCCAGGCACGCGCGAGCCGTGCTCGTAACGGCGCACGGCGCTCATCGCAAAGCCCCCTGGTTTTCGACGCGCACGCCCATCTATCTGTCGATCCCTCCGAGAATCGGGTCGAGCATCGCGAGCGTGGCGATCATGTCCGCGATGTAGGAGCCCTTGACCATCGGCGAGGTGGCCTGCAGGTTCACGAACGAGGGGTCGCGCATGTGCACCCGCGCGGGCTTGGAGGAGCCGTCGGAGCGCACGAAGCAGCCGAGCTCGCCGCGCGGGGACTCGATCGGGAAGTACACCTCGCCCGGCGGCACGCGCATGCCCTCGGTGACGAGCTTGAAGTGGTGGATCAGCGCCTCCATCGAGGTCGCCAGCTCGTGGCGCGGCGGCAGCGCGACCTTGCGGTCCTCGGTGATGTACGGCCCCTCGGGCAGGCCGTCGAGCGCCTGCTGCGACGATCTTGACCGACTCGTACATCTCCGCCACGCGCACCGCGAAGCGGTCGTAGTTGTCGCCGACCGTGCCCACCGGGATCTTGAACTCGAAGTCCTCGTAGGATGCAGTAGGGGTCGGCCTTGCGCAGGTCCCACGGGTTGCCGGCGGCACGCAGCAGCGGGCCCGTGACGCCCAGCGACAGCAGCGACTCGGCGTCGAGCGGGCAGGTGCCGCGCAGGCGCTGCAGCACGATCTCGTTGCCGTTGAGCATGTCGCCGTACTGGTCGACGCGCTGAGGGCATGTCCGTCGAGGAACTCCCGCAGCTTCGCGGCGAAGCCCGTGGGGATGTCCTCGATCACGCCGCCCACCTGGAAGTAGCGCGTGTGCATGCGCTGCCCGGAGGACATCTCGAACAGGTCGAGGATCTTCTCGCGCTCGCGAAAGCAGTACCAGAACATCGAGATCGCGCCGAGGTCCAGCGCGCTCGTGCCCAGCCACACCAGGTGCGACATGATCCGGTTGAGCTCCAGGTGGATCACGCGCAGGTACTGCGCGCGCTTGGGCACCTCGACCTCGATCAGCGTCTCGACCGCGCCGCAGATAGGCCATCGCGTTGAAGTAGTAGGACAGGTAGTCCATCCGCTCGATCACCGGGATGACCTTCCAGTAGGACTTGTCCTCGGCGGTCTTCTCGATGCCCGTGTGCACGTAGCCGATGATCGGTTTGACGTCGCGCACGACCTCGCCCTGCAGCGTCACCAGCAGCCGCAGCACGCCGTGCGTGGCCGGATGGTGGGGGCCGAAGTTGAGCGTCAAAAGCTCCTGCGTGGAGTCGCCGCCGCCGTAGTCGTGCTCGCCGAGCTGCTCGTCCCCCTCCGGGGACGATGCGAGCGGCGACATCGTGATGCTCTGCTCGCGCCTGCGGTACTCGGACATCGTCGGCTGCCCCGTCTCGCTCATCACGTGCTCCCGAGCGACTGGTGCTCGTTGTAGGTGAAGATCACCGGTTCGCCGCCGATCGGGAAGTCGCGGCGCTGCGGGTGGCCCTCGTAGTCCTCCGGCATCAGGATCCGGCGCAGGTCCGGGTGGCCGTCGAAGACCACGCCGAACATGTCGTAGACCTCGCGCTCCTGGTGGTTGGCGGTCGGCCAATCCTGCCGTCACGGACTCCACCTCGGGGGCGTCGGTGGGCACACGCAGCTTGACGGTCAGGCGGTCGACGTCGGCCATGTCCAGCAGCTCGTAGTGCACGCCCAGGCGGGGCTCGTGCGGGTAGTAGTCGACGCCGTGCACGCTCGCGAGGAACGCGTAGCCCTTGCCGCGCAGGTGCGCCAGCACCGCGCGGATGCTCGCCGGCTGCACGCTCAGCGTCGCGCGCTCGCGGAAGAACAGCGTGTCGGCGACGACATCCGCCCCCTCCGCCTCGCGCAGCTCCTGAGCGATCAGCTCCAGGCCGGTCGCGTCAGGCACCTGCGGGATCCCCCTCCAATGCCACGTTCACCGCCGGCGGCGGCTCCGTGCTCGCGCCCGGCTCCGGCACGAACTCCTCGGTGCCGCGCGCGCCGTAGCGCTCGCGCCAGCCCACGTCGGGGTCGTCCTGCACCATCTTGCGCAGCTTCAGCACGCCGTGCATCAACGCCTCGGGCCGTGGCGGGCAGCCGGGCACGTGCACGTCGATCGGCATGAACTTGTCGGCGGGCACGAGCGCGTAGTTGTTGAACACGCCCATCGAGCTGCAGCACGCGCCCATCGAGATCGCCCACTTGGGCTCGAGCATCTGGTCGTAGATGCGGCGCACGATCGGCGCCATCTTGATCGACACGCGGCCGGAGAGGATCAGCAGGTCCGCCTGGCGCGGCGAGGCGCGGAACGCCTCGAAGCCGAAGCGCGCCACGTCCACGCGCGCGGCAACGATCGACATCATCTCGATCGCGCAGCACGCGAGGCCGAACGTGGCCGGGAAGAACGAGTTGGAGCGCGCCCACGCGACCGCCTTGTCGAGCGTCGTCGTCATCACGCTCTCTTCCACGTAGCGCTCGAAGTCCGCGCCCTCGAGGTGCGCGGAGGGGTTCGGGCCCTCGATCTCGCCGCCGCGCAGCAGCTGGCGCGCGTTCAGCGAGTTCACGCGCAGGCTCTGCGGGCCGCCCGGGCCCGCGACCGCCCGCCCGCCGGCGCCGAGGATCTCGCGCTTCACCTCCACTCGAGCGCCCCCCTGCGCCACACGTACGCGAACGCGACGAACAGCAGCACGATGAACACGATCGTCTCGATCAGCGCGAAGCTGCCGTACGCGCGCAGCTCGACCGCGATCGGGTACAGGAAGACGACCTCGATGTCGAACAGGATGAACAGCATCGCGATCAGGTAGAAGCTGATCCCGAAGCGCAGTCCGCGGCGCACCTCCGAGGGCAGCCCGCACTCGTACGGGTCCTGCTTGTGCGGGGTCGCGCGGCGCGGGCCGATGACCGAGTTCAGAACAGCGAAGGCGCCGCCCACGGCCCCGCCAAGCACGAGGAATACGATCGCCGGGAGATATGTGCGCAGCACCGCGCGCTGTTATATCACTGCTTGTGGCAGGGTGTTACTAGTGGCAATCGGCTCGAAATCCAAGCCGTGACGCAGGCCGTCGTGGCGGGCTGTCTGGCGGTCGCCGCGCTCAACGCCAGCTCCGGTCTGCTCGGCGCGTTCGTCTGGTATCGCGGCGACCTCGGCGCCACCGCGGGCACCGATCACGGCGCCGCCGCCGGCTCCGTGCGCTGGTTCTGGCTGGCGCTGCGCGTCGGCCAGGGCGGGGCGCTGACGCTCGCAATCGCCGTCGGCTCGCTCGCCGCCGCCGGCAACTACTCGACGGAACACCTCTTCTACCTGTATGCGCTGCTGCCGCTCGCAGTGGCGTTCGTGGCCGAGCAGCTGCGCGTCGCGTCGGCGCAGACGATCCTCGACCAGCGCGGCCTCGAGGACGCCGCCGCCGTGGGTGCGCTGGAGGAGTCCGAGCAGCGTCTGGTGGTCGTCGCGATCGTGCGCAGGGAGATCGGCGTGATGGCGCTCTCGGCGCTGGTGGTCGTGTTCCTGGCGCTGCGCGCGGCGAGCACCGCTCACGGATTCTGAGCCGGCCCGCGGCGAGCGCGGCTCATCGGTTCTGAGCTGGCCGGCGGCGAGCGCGGCTCATCGGTTCTGAGCTGGCCTATATATTCTCGGCGCATGAAGCGCGCCGCCATGATCATCGCCCTGCTCGCCTGCTCCACGGCGCTCGGCGCCTGCGGATCGCAGGGCATCCAGCTTGCGAAGACGAGCCTCTACTACAAGGGCGCGGTCCTGTTCCGCGACCACTGCTCAGGCTGCCACACGCTGGCGGTCGTCGGCGCAGAGGGCTCGGCGACGGTGATCTCCAACCGCGTCAAGACCAACGGGCCGAACTTCAACATCCGCAAGGAGAACGTCGAACAGGTGCTGTTCGCGATCCGCAACGGCGGCTTCTCCGGCGCGATCATGCCCGAGAACATCGTCGTCGGCGAAGACGCGCATGCTGTGGCCGAATTCCTTGCGAAGTACTCTGGGCTCAAAGCCGAAAAGGTGCCCAGTACGAACATCACGCTGTCCACCAAATAGGCGCAGGTCGTGTCTTCGGCGCGACCGCGACTTCGCGGCGCTCGCGCCGAAGACACGACCTGCTTGAGCCGAGGGACCGGGGCGGAGCGTTCACTGGGTGCTGCCACGGACAGGTAGGCTGCGGGCGTGCTTGATCTGAAGCTGATTCGCGAGGATCCCGATGGTGTTCGGGCGGCGCTTGGGCGGCGCGGGGCCGGGGCGGCTGAAGGGCTCGATCGCGTGATCGCACTCGACGCTCGCCGACGCGAGTTGCTACCCGAGCTGGAGGGGCTGCGGGCTGAGCAGAACGAGGCGAATGCCCGCATTCGAGCCGCTGCCGACGCTGAGGAGCGCGAGCGGGAGATTGCGGCTATGCGCGCGGTGGCTGCGCGCGCGAAGGAGCTGGAGGGGGAGCTGGGGGAGGTCGAGGGGGAGCTTCAGGCGGCGCTTGCTCCGCTGCCGAATCTGCCTGATCCGACGGCTGCGCCGGGGCCGGAGGACGAGCTGGTGCGTGAGGTGGGGGAGGTGCCGGTGCTGGACTTCGAGCCGCGCGATCATCTGGAGCTGGCGGGGGAGCTGATCGACATGGACCGGGGGGCCAATCTGTCGGGGGCGCGCTTTGCCTATCTCAAAGGGGATCTGGTGATGCTCGAGCTGGCGCTTGTGCGCTGGGTGCTCGAGAAGCTGCGCGGGGAGGGGTTCGAGCCGGTGATTCCGCCGGTGCTGGTGCGCGAACGGGCGCTGTATGGGACGGGGTTCCTGCCGGACACGGAGCAGCAGATCTACAGCCTGCCGGAGGATGAGCTGTTCCTCGTCGGCACCTCGGAGGTGGCGCTCGCGTCGCTGCATGACGGCGAGCTGCTCGACGCGGAGCGGCTGCCGCTGCGGTATGCGGGCTTCTCGCCCTGCTTTCGGCGCGAGGCCGGCGCTGCGGGCAAGGACACACGGGGGATCATTCGCGTGCACCAGTTCGACAAGGTGGAGATGTTCAGCTTCGTAGCGCCCGAGGAGTCTGCGGACGAGCACGAGCGCATCCTCGCGATCGAGGAGCAGATCCTCGGTGAGCTGGGGCTGGCCTACCGCGTCGTGAACATCGCCGTCACCGACCTGGGCAACTCGGCCGCCAAGAAGTACGACTGCGAGGCGTGGATCGCCAGCCAGGGTCGCTACCGCGAGCTGACGTCGTGCTCCAACACGACCGACTACCAGGCGCGGCGCCTGAACATCCGCGTGCGCGCGGGCAAGCGCACACAGGCGCTGCACACGCTCAACGGCACCGCCGTCGCCGTCGGGCGCACGATCGTGGCGCTGCTGGAGAACGGCCAGCGCGCCGACGGCAGCGTCGAGCTGCCCGCGTGCCTGCTCGACTACGGCGCCCCGGCCAGTCTGCCGCCGACTGGCTGAGTAGACAATAAGAAGATAGGCTCCCCGGCCGGTGTCAAGCGGGGAGTTGTAGTGGAGGAAGTCGAGCGGACCAAGATCCTGGAGGCGATGGCCCAGGCGATGAGCGAGCGCGGCCCGAGCGTCGCGCTCATCGACGTGATCGCCCGCGCCGGCGTCTCGAGCGGCGCGTTCCACGAGCAGTTCCCCGACCGCGATGCGTGCCTGCTCGCGGCCGCCGAGCTCGGCCTCGAGCGCGCGGGCAGGACGGTGCTGGCGGCCTACGACTCCGAGCCGCGCTGGCTGGACGCGATCAAGGCCGCGCTCGTCGCGCTGCTGGCGTACCTAGAACGCGAGCCGGCGCTTGGACGGCTGCTCGTCGTCTACTCGATGAGCGGCGGCGAGCAGGTGCTGCGCCGGCGCGTCGAGGTCCTCGGCGTGCTCGCGGCGGCCGTCGATCGCGGCCGCCTGGAGGGTCCGGCCGACAGGCAGCAGCTCCCCGAGGTGATCGCCGAGGGCGTCGTCGGCGCGGTGCTGGCCGTGCTCCAGAACCGGCTGCTCGCGGATGAGCACGCGGCCGTGATGGACCTGTTCGGCTCGCTCGTCAGCATCATCGTGCTGCCCTACCTGGGCGCCGGCACCGCGCGGCGCGAGCTGCTGCGCCCGCCGCCGCGCCTGCGCGCCGGCGCCGACATCGGGCCGGCGGACGATGCGCTCACGGGCGAGACGTACGGCGCTGGCGTGCGGCTCACCTACCGCACCGCCCGCGTGCTGAACGCGCTCGCGGACTATCCCGGCGCGAGCAACCGCGAGGTCGCCGACCGCGCCGGCATCGTCGACCAGGGTCAGGTCTCCAAGCTGCTCGGCCGCCTGCACGCGCGCGGGCTGATCGCCAAGGCGGGCGAAGCCCGCACGCGGGGCGCGCCCAACTCGTGGCGGCTGACCGAGCGCGGCGAGCTGGTGCTGCGCGATGCGTCGCCCGCCGATTAGTGCTTGGTCGTAGCCTCCAGCGCGCCCCAAGACCATCCACTGCACTTGAAGCCCGCCCAGAAATAGGGATGGCTGATCCCCACCCGGGCGCGTAGCTCCTGTTTCTGGAGGTGCTCGCGCCAGTCAGCGTAAACACGGTCGAGCAGCTCGCAGACACGGATAGGAGGCTCGGTCTCGCCGAGCGCACGCACCGAAGACGCGGCGGTCCGATAGGCGTCGCCCACTTGGGCTCCCTCCGCGATAGCGGTGTAGAAGCAGGCGGAGAACAGCACCGACACTGGACCAGACAGCTCCCATAGGCTCGACACGACTGCGCGTGCGCCGCACGCGAGCATGGCGTTGTCGATCGAGAGATATTCGCTCGGGAGCAGCTCGTAGGTGAGCTCGAGGCCGGACCAGCAGGCAGCGAGGTTCGCCACGCCCGTAGCGGAGTAATCACCGTCCTCCAGCAGTCTCGCCAGCGACAGATAGCCGGACTCGCCCGACAGCTCGATGCCCGAGGACCATCCGCCGAGGCGAGCGTAGCCGTGCGCCGCTAGATGCACGATCGACGCAGACGGGCTGCGCAATGCCATCTCAGGCGTCAGGTTGTTCGCAGGCGGTGCCCCGAACAGGATCTCGAGGATCTTCAGCTCCTCGGCGGCCCTCGGGACCGACTGCATGCTGGTGGCGGCCAGGCAGTCGCCGACGCGCACAGGTCCGAGGCCGATGAGACGATCGAGCAGGACCGCACCGGGCACGTATGTGACGTCGAAGCGGTCGACGACCCGGTCCCCGCCTACCAGGGGGGCCGCGTGGAGGGGCAGCAGACCGAGAAACCAGGTCGGACTGAGCAACAGCTCCCGCTTGCCGGCCAGCTCGAAATGCAGCGGTCCCATGATCTCGGCGCCGACTATGCCCAGTACGTCCTCGAGCGCAGCCGGCGCTTTGGACTCGAACCATGCATTGGCGGCGTCGGTCACCGGCTGCACCTCGGCGAGGTCCACAGAGCCGGTGACGAGCGCCTCGGCACAACGCTCGGGATCGGTGTACGAAGTGAGCTCTGCGCCCGGGCGCACACACGCCCAATCGGCGTGCACGACGCTGCCGTCGATGCGCAAGAGCACGAGGACACGGTCGGGATCGGCGAGCACGCGTGCGAAGGACGCGAGCGGTGCGTCACGAAGGACGCGCATCCACTCGTTCAGGTCGGTCATCTCCCGCTGGGCCAGGCGAACATCCTCGGGCGAGATCGACGCGGTGTCCGTATACGCGCTCGCCGCCTCGGTCGCGCGTAGACGTAGCAGACGGCTTCGCGCCTGCGTGTACTCCGCCACGGTTTCGTCGGGGATCCCACCGGCAGTCCTGAAGCGGAGGTCGAACTCCGACACCAGGAACGCGCCTCGCGCCATCTCCGAGGCGATGACCCGATCCAACGTGTCCTCGTCCACCTCGTGCTCGCTCTGGACGAGGCGAGGCAGGGCTGACGCATCGCCGCCCGTCAGCGCTCTCAGCGAGGCCGTCAGGGGCTCGCCGATCACAGCTGTCTGATCGCCCGAGATGTTGAATCCTCGGAGGTCGAGCAGGCGGAAGTCATCGCCCGTGAACTCGACGACACGGACGGTCGCCCAACCACCATCCAGATATATGAGCAATGGCCATATATCGCGGGCTGACGCCCGCTCGCAAGTCAACGGTTCGAGCATCGAAGGATCATCCGCATCGAATGGATGCATGAGTATCCGGTCGGGTCGGATCCGCACGTCGAGAGGCAGCCAAGCGGGTAGAGCCGCGAACCCGTCGGCTTGGCGCTGCGTCCTGAGGAGGTACACCCAGCAGGTTCGCGCGATCGTCGACGACGAGTAGGTGGACCGGCTCCCACCGACGAAGTTGTGTGTGATCGCGGCAAGCTGGTCCTCGCCCTTGACCTGATCCGGGAAGCGCCCCAGGAACCGCCAGTGCTCATGCATGGCGGAGAGGCATTCGCGACGAAACAGCACTTCGGGATCCTGACCACGAAGCATTTCGCGCTCGAGGGGCGAGTACTCGAGCTCGCATGCCGTGATCGCGTCCAGCAAACGCGCGAGCTCGTCGAGTACGCCGTGCGGCAGCGAAATGCGCTCCTCGCGCGCTTGAGTCCATTCGATCCAGTGCCGCAGCGCGAACATCTCGAGTAGATCCGCCCGTACGCGAAGCTCGGCCGGCCAGCTGTCGATGCATCGCCGGCGGCCGTCCTCCCGACGGCTGCGCACGCTCGCGGTCTCCTCGATGGAGAGCGCCTGCATGGAACGCGTCAGCGCGGCGATCTCGGCACGGGCAGGGGGCGCCTCGGGCAGTGGCACGCGAAGGGCGCCACCGGCGGTCCAGCGCAACAGCTCTTCCTCCAGTTCATCCCATGGGACGTGCTCGGCCGCGATCGCTGCGTTTGCCCACAGGAGCAACATGTATAGGCCCGTGGCGTCCCACGGCCTACCCCAGGGAGCCCCGCTCCAGCTGAACTCCTGGACGACCGGCGTGACAACGTCGTCGATCAGCCCGGGCGCCACGGTCGGCGGGCTCCCGTCGGCACCAACTCCCTCTTCGAGCATGCAGCAGGTGACCGCGAAGCCGATTTCGTCGGTGGTCCATCCCTGATGTGCGCAGGCCCCGATGAAGCTGAGCAGCAGTGCTCCCAACATCTGATGGGATTCGACACAGCGATCGATCGGCTCGAGCTGCGCCTGCGTGAAGGGCGCGCGTACCTTCTCGGTCATGAACTGCATCCAGTCGCGCAGGTCCATGCCTGCGTCCGCTCGACTCGCCGGCCCGCCGGTCGTCATCGCCACGCAGGGTAGCCCGTCCGACGGCGCCTCTAGCGTCGCGCGCGTGCCCTCGCTCGAGGAGATCACCTACGACGCCGGTCGCTCGGCGTTGAGCGACCAGGAGTCGCTCGTGGCGGGCGTGCGCCAGCGGACCGGAACGCTGCTCGCCGCGCATGCGCTGGTGGCGTCGTTCTTGGGGGCTACCACGGTTCGCGCCCGCGGACTTCACACGCTGGGCTGGATCGCACTCGTCGCACTCGTCCTCGGGCTCGTCGCGGCGGCGATTCTGCTCGCGCCGTGGCGGCTGAAGTTTGCGGTCGATGCTCGCGAGCTCTATGACGAGCTCTACGAGCAGGCTGCAGCCGAGGCCGAGGCCGACACGCTTGGCTGGTTGGCGGCGGCCGGCTATGGCTATCAGAAGCTACGCGCGGAGAACGCGCCCAAAGTACGGCGTATGTTCGTGGCTATCTGGCGCCCTGGGCGTGCTCATGGTCGTACAGACGCTCGCGTGGCTGGCGGCGCTGGCGATAGACTGAGCTTCATGGCACCAAGGCCTCTACCCCCTGAGCAGATCCAGCCGCCTTCGACCTCTATCGGGATCGAAGAGGGTCGTGGCGGGTCTGTGCCGCGCCCAACGCCTCGGCCAGCGCCGGGCGCATAGCCGACGGCCAGTTGACGGCGCCGCGCTATCCGATCCTGAACACGATCGAGCGGGCCGCGCCGTGCGCGGGAGTCAGCGTTAGGCGGTAGATGCCCGTCGCCAGCGACCCGCGTCCGGCCAGGCGACCGCTGTTACGGCCGCTCGAGGCCGCGAGCGCGACGGCATGCGCAGCTGTCACCCAGCGCTCGTGACCGTGCCTTACGACCTTCCGCCGCAGCGACGCCAGCACACGCGCGACCGCGCTGCTCAGGAACGTGAAGCCCACCTGCGCGACCTTCGGGCGGCTCGTGTTCAGCGCGACGAGCGCCTTCAGCGTGAGCTGGAGAGCGGAGATCTGCACCGAAGGCGCGGCAAGCGTGCTCGCCGATCCCGTCGTGGCGGGGGAGGCGCCCGTCCCCGAGCTCGCGCCGCCTCCTGGCTGCCCGGAGAGCGGGGGCGTTTCGCCGCCTTTGCTGCCGCCACCGCTGATCCCGCTGGAGTCTTCTTCCGAGCCTTCCGGCGGCGGCTGGAACGCCGTGATCCCGTTCGGGGTGCCCACGCCGGTCGGCCCGTCATAGCCTGGGCCGGCGAGGCAGCTCAGGTGCGAGGAGCAGCTGGTCGCAGCCTCATCCGCCGCGGTGCACGACGTGCTCGCAGATTCTTCGTCGAATTCGGTCGGGCAGGCGCCGTTGGACCCTTCCTTCACGTCGTGCAGCGAGCCGGGCGATTTGGCGGCGTTCTGGTAGAGCGTCCGCGCCGGGAATTCCACGCCCTGCGCTCCCCCGGCGAGCGCGAACACCGAAGCGACCAGCGGCGAGGCGAGGCTCGTGCCGCCGATCGTGCACCAGTGGACGGTGTGTTTTTTGCCGCCTTCGGTATATGAGGTTTCGCATTCGGGGCTCGTGTCGTACACGGCGAGGCCCGTGTACGGGTCGGCGTCGGCGGATACGTCCGCGACGGCGCGCTTGCCGGCGCAGCCCACCGACGACCAGTCCGAGACGCTCTGCTGCCAAGCCGGCGCCGCGAACTGCGCGCTGCAGCCGCCGCCGCCCGCGCCGTGCCCGTCTTTGAGCCCTTCGCTTTCGCCGCCGTCGTTCCACACGCTCTCGCCGGCCCATTCGCCGGATGTCCCCAGGTACAGGCGCGTCCCGCCCACCGCCACCACGTGCGGCGAGGAGGCCGGGAAGTTGGCGTACGGCGCCTGCGGTTCTTCGAGCCAGTTGTCGAAGCCGCCGTCGCCCGCCGAGGCGGTGATCACGACGCCGGGATCGTCGAACGCCGCGCTGTCTTCCACGCAGCCAAGCCCTTCCTCGCATTCGGCGCCGCCCCACGAGTTGGACACCTCGTTGGCGGGCAGGCGCTCGGCCGCCCGCTCTGCCGCCTCCAGGTTCGCGTAGGAGGACGAGTTGGCCTCCACCAGCGCGATGCGGCAGCTCTGGCAGGTTGCGTGCGCCGTCTCGATGTCCAGCGAGATCTCCACGCTCCAGCCCTCCGCTTCTTCCACGAGCTCGCACGCAGCCGCGTGGCCGGCGCCGCTGCCTGCGCACACCGCCTGTTCGTTGCTCAGGCTCGTCGGCGTTTCGGGGAAGGGCAGGGGCGTCGATTTGCCGTTCTGGTTCAGCTTCGCAAAGCAGCCGTTCGCCGTCGTGCACGCCGGCAGCCCGAACTCCGCGTCGTAGGTTTCCAGGTCTTCTTCCGCGCTCAGGTCGTTGTACACGTCCACCAGCGCGATCGTCTGCGCGCCGGCTGCGCTCGTCGGCAGGTCGTAGGCGCTGTGCAGGTCGGACGGGCGCAGGCCGAAGTCGCCCGCAGCGGGCGACGGCGCCGAGCTGGGCGCCGTGCCGCTCACGCCGAGGGGATGGTCATGCGCGCGCGCCTGCGGGGTCTGTGCGACGAGCGCCTGCGCGAGGCACGTGGCGTGCCCCGGCGCTGGCGGCGGGCACACCGCGCGCGTGGAGTAGGAGGAGGGCGGCAGCGGCGCGAGCGCGCTTGCCGCCGGCGCCTGCAGGCATGCGAGGCTCAGGACCGCCAGCGAGGCGGCCGCAGCCAGCACGGCTGTGGGGCGCGTGCGTGTCGTCATCGTCTATCGATCCCCACCCTCATTTTCTCGACTTCGGCCGGCCCTCGCTTTAGTTACCCGTGGGCGTTGCAGACACACGAGTGAGGCCGGTCACGGGATCGTCACAGCGTGGTCACGGGAGCGTCACGACAGGACGGATGGCTCCCTGCATGATCGTCCGTGGGACGGTGGGACACGGCAGTCGGCGAGGCCACGCCAAACGCGAGCCCCGCTTCTGACGCGCACCGAACCGCGCAGGGCGCACCGAACGGGGCGGGAGGCGAGACCCGCCCCGTTCGCCATACGCTGGTGGCAATGGCCTCGCCGTTTGGTTTCCTGCTGGCATCCGAGCCGCCCGCCCGGCGGGTCGGCGCGCTCGTGGCAATCCTCGCGGTCGCGCTGTCCACGCTGATCATCTACCCGCTCGCGCACGTCGCGCCGGTCGTCTCGCTCAGCGTCGTGTACCTGCCGGCGGTGCTCGTCGTGTCGGTCGCGTGGGGCGCGTGGCTGGGCTTCGCCACGGCCGTGGTCAGCGCCGGCGCGTTCAACTTCTTCCACCTGCCGCCCGTCGGGCGCTTCACGCTCGCGAACTCCGACAACTGGGTCGCGCTCGCCGCGTTCCTCGTCGTCGCAGCGCTCGCGAGCTCCGTCGCGGAGATCACGCGCGCACGCACGCGCGACGCCGACGAGCGCCGGCGCGAGGCCGACCTGGCGGCCGAGATGGCGCGGCTGCTGCTGCGCGGCAACAGCCTTGCCGAGGCGCTGCCCACGGCCGCCGCCCGCCTCGCGCACACGCTCGAGCTGAGCTCCGCTGCGATCGAGATGGAGGCCGTCGAAGGCGACGAGCGCACGGTCGCGTTCCCGCTGCGCGAAGGGCCCAACCGGCTGGGCACGCTGCTCGTCGGCGCCGGCACCTCCGAGTCCAATCTGCGCCGCCTGCAGGAGCGCGTGGTGCCCGCGCTCGAGGCGCTGCTGAGCGCCGCGCTCGAGCGCGAGGAGCTGCTCGGCGGCGTCGTCGAGACGGCCGCGCTGCGCCGCGCCGACACCGTCAAGACGGCGCTGCTGCGCGCCGTCTCGCATGACCTGCGCTCGCCTCTCACCGCGATCTCCGCCGCCGGCGAGGCGGTCGGCTCGCCCTCGCTCTCGCCCGAGGAGCGCGCCGAGATGGCCGCGGTCATCCAGGAGGAGACCAAGCGCCTCGCGCGGCTCGTCGACAACCTGCTCGACCTCTCGCGCCTGGAGGCCGGCGCCGCCGAGCCGCGCCGGGAGTGGACCTCGATCGACGAGCTGATCCGCGCGGCCGTCGCCGACGTCGGCGGTGGTCCCGAGGCGTTCAGCCTCGCGATCGATCGCGAGATGCCCCTCGTCAGCGTCGATCCCGTGCAGATGGAGCGCGCGCTCGTGAACGTGCTCGAGAACGCGCGTCGCCACTCCGGCGGGCACCCCGTGTCCGTCCGCGCCCGCGCCGTCAGGCGCCTCGCCGGTGTGCGCGCCGGCGGCGGGTCCTCGCAGCAGGACGGCCCCGGCGGCGACCGCGTGATCGTGCGCGTCGTCGACCGCGGCCCCGGCATCCCGCCGGCGCAGCTCGAGCGCGTGTTCGAGCCGTTCTACCGCGCCGGCACGTCCACCAGCGGGCATCGGGGATCGGGCCTCGGGCTCGCGATCGCACGCGGCTTCACCGAGGCCAACGCCGGGTCGCTGCACGTCGAGTCCCTGCCCGGGCAGGGCGCCACGTTCGTGTTCGAGCTGCCGCTGGTGGAGCCGTGAGCGCCAGGGAGCCGGACGCTCCGGCCACGCAACCGCGCGTGCTCGTGGTCGACGACGAGCCGCAGATCGTGCGCGCGCTGAAGGTCGTGCTGCGCGAGGCCGGCTTCGAGGCGGTGCCCGCGGAAACCGGCTCGCAGGCGCTGGACCTCGCGGCCGTGCGCCCACCCGACGCCGCGATCGTCGACCTCGTGCTTCCCGACACCGACGGCATCGCCGTCACGCGAACACTTCGCGAGTGGAGCGAGATGCCGATCCTCGTGCTCTCCGCGGTCGGCGAGGAGGAGCAGAAGGTCAGGGCGCTGGAGGCCGGCGCCGACGACTACATCACCAAGCCGTTCGGCGCGCGCGAGCTCGTCGCGCGGCTCAACGCCGCGCTGCGCCGCGCCGCGCGCGGGGAGGGGGAGCCGCGCATCGAGGCCGACGGCCTGGAGATCGACCTCGCGGGCCGCGTCGTGCGCCGCGACGGCGAGCCGATCCACCTCACGCCGATCGAGTTCGACCTGCTGCGCGCGCTCGCGCGCAACCGCGGGCGGCTGATGACCCACCGCAAGCTGCTCGCCGAGGTGTGGGGGCCCGAATACGTCGACGACATCCAGCCGCTGCGCACACACATCGCGCGGCTGCGCGCCAAGATCGAGCCGGACGGCGACGGCGGGACCGGCGGGCCTCGCTACATCGTCACCGACCCGGGGGTGGGGTACCGGTTCGCGGAGTGACGCGTTGCAATCTCCCCGGTGGAAAGACTGCAATCTCCCCGCCAGAAAGATTGCAATCTCCCCGCTAGAATTGTTGCATTCTCCCCGTTGGCTATCAGACCAGGGTCGTCGACCGCGAGCTCGCGGCGCGCCTGCATGCCGTCGGCGCGGTGGTGATCGAGGGCCCGAGGGCGTGCGGCAAGACCGCCACTGCGCGGCAGATCGCGGCGAGCGAGGTTCTGCTCGACGTCGACGCGAACGCGCGGCAGGCGATTGCTGTCGATCCCGCACTCGTGCTCGATGGCCCGGTCCCGAGGCTGATCGACGAGTGGCAGATCGAGCCTGCGATCTGGAACCAGGTTCGAAGGGCGGTCGACGATCGCTCCGACCCGGGTCAGTTCGTTCTGACCGGCTCAGCCGTTCCCTCTGACGATGTGACGCGGCACACGGGCGCGGGGCGCATCGCCCGTCTGCGCATGCGTCCGATGAGCCTTTTCGAGGCGGGACGCAGCACCGGGAGCATGTCCCTGGCCGAGCTGCTTGAGGGGCGCGTGAGCTCGAGCGCCGATCCCGGGCTCACCGTGGCGGATGTCGTAGAGGAGCTGGCCCTCGGAGGGTGGCCAGGGCTTCGCGGCCGCGGCGTCCCCGATGGTCTGCTGGCCGTGCGTGACTACCTGGATGAGATCGCTCACGTGGACATCGGTCGCGTCGACGCCACTCACCGCGATCCGAGCCGCGTGTCGCGGCTGCTATCCAGCCTCGGGCGCAATGTCGCCACTGCCGTCGCTGCGACGACACTCGCTCGGGACGCCGGTGGCGCCGACGGCCCGCTGAAGGACGACACCGTGCGCGAGTACCTCGGTGCGCTCGAGCGGCTCATGGTGATCGAGGATCAGCCCGCGTGGGCTCCGCACCTGCGCTCCAGGTACCGGCTGCGCACTGCGCCGAAGCGGCACTTCGTCGACCCGTCGTTGGCGGTGGCGGCGCTGCGTGCATCGCCCGATCGGCTGCTGAGCGATCTCAACCTGCTCGGCTTCCTGTTCGAGTCGCTCGTCGTGCGCGACCTCCGTGTATATGCACAGGCCGCGGACGCCCAGGTGCTGCACTACCGCGACAGTGGCGGGCTCGAGGTCGACACGATCGTCGAGACGGGTGACGGCCGCTGGATGGCGTTCGAGGTGAAGCTCGGACACGGGCAGATAGACGATGCGGTGGCGAGCCTGAGTCGGTTCGCGGCGCGGATCGACACCGCGCGCTGTGGCAGCCCGGCGCTGTTGGGCGTGATCGTTGCCACTGGCTACGGATATCTTCGCGAGGATGGCGTGGCCGTGATCCCGATCGGGGCGCTCGGGCCGTAACTCTAGCGGGAGACGCTGTTCTCCGTCACGAAATCGTTATACACGTGGCTTGATTCGTTACGCGGCCGTGATGCACTGTCGCCAATAGTGTCCGCATGGACATTTTGGCAGTAGTTCTCGGGATCGTGATGTTCGCGATTCTGCTGGCGATGATCGAGGGGATCGATCGGGTATGAGCGTTCAGCTGCCCGCCGGTTTCTTCATCGCGCACATGAGCGGCGCCGACTTCTTCGGCCTGGTCGTGTCGGTGTTGGTGATCGCCTATCTCTTCTACGCCCTCATTCGCGGGGAGAAGCTCTGAGCATGACATTCGCAGGTTGGCTCACGATCGTGCTGTTCGCGGTTATCCTGACCGCGCTCGCCTTCCCTCTGGGTGGCTATATGGCGAAGGTCTACACCGGCAAGCGGGTGTTCCTCTCGCCGATCTTCGCCGGCCCCGAGCGGTTCCTGTACCGCATCCTGCGCGTCGACTCCGAGCGCGGGCAGGACTGGAAGGGGTACGCGAAAAGCCTTCTGATCTTCTCGCTCGCGGGCTGGCTGCTGCTGTACATCATTCTGCGCACGCAGAACGCGTTCTACGTGCCTCACGCGTTGAACCCGCTCGGGTACAAATCGGCGCCGTGGAACGTGACGTTCAACACCACCTCGTCGTTCTTGACGAACACGAACTGGCAGTACTACAGCGGCGAGACGACGATGAGCTACCTCAGCCAGATGATCGGGCTGACGGTGCAGAACTGGCTGTCGGCGGGTGTCGGGATCGTCGTGGCGGTCGCGCTGGTGCGCGGGATCGTCGGTCGTAGCGGCAAATCGATCGGCAACTTCTGGCAGGACCTGGTGCGCACCGTCCTGTACGTGCTCGCGCCGATCTCGGTGTTCGGGGCGCTCGTGCTCGTCTCCCAGGGTGTGATCGAGAACTTCACCACTTATCTGACGGCGCACACGATCACCGGTTTGACGCAGTCGATCGCGATGGGCCCAGTCGCCTCGCAGGAGGTGATCAAGGAGCTCGGCACCAACGGCGGCGGTTTCTTCAACGTCAACTCGGCGCACCCGTTCGAGAATCCGACAGCGTTCACCAACTTCTTCGAGATGATGCTCGTGTTGATCATCCCGGCGGCGCTCGTGTTCTTCTACGGACGCATGACCGGTAACCGCCGTCAGGGCTACGCGGTATACGGCGTGATGATGGTGATGTTCCTGGGCGCCGCCTCGGTTGCCTACATCGCCGAGGCGCACGGCTCGCCCGCGCAGCACGCTGCTGGCCTGCACACGCACGTGATCTCGGGCTCTACGGGCGGCAACATGGAAGGCAAGGAGCAGCGCTTCGGGATCGCCGGGTCGGCGCTGTTCGACGTCGTCACGACTGTCACCTCGTGTGGTGCGGTCAACAGCGCGATCGAGTCGTTCACGGGCATCGGCGGAGCTGTGCCGATGGCCAACCTGTCGGCCAGCGAGGTGATCTTCGGCGGAACCGGGACGGGGCTGTACTCGATGCTGCTGTACGTCCTGCTGGCTGTGTTCATCGGTGGCCTGATGGTCGGGCGCACGCCCGAGTGGCTTGGGAAGAAGCTCGAGGCAAGGGAGATCAAGCTCGCCGGCCTGGGCATCCTGATCACGCCGCTGGCTGCGCTGTTCTGCACCGCTCTGGCCACCGCGAGCCACGCCGGGCGCGCGTCGATCTCCGAACTGGGCAAGGGGCCGCAGGGCTTCTCCGAGACCTTCTACGCGTACCTGTCGCAAGCGAACAACAACGGCTCGGCGTTCGCCGGCTACACGGGCTTCATCCAGCCGAACGCCGGCAACGCAGGATCACACGGCGTCACCTTTGCCGACCTGCTCGGCGGTTTCGACATGCTGTTCGCGCGCTACGCGCCGATCCTGTTCGCGCTGGCCGTCGCGGGCGCGCTGGCGGGTAAGCGCATAACGCCCGCCGGCCTCGGCACGATGCGCACCGACAACGTCACCTTCGCCGTTCTCTTGATCGGCGTCGTGATCCTCGTCGGAGCTCTCACCTTCTTCCCCGCCCTCCTGCTCGGACCGATCGTCCAGGGCCTGACCGGACACCTCTACTGACATGAAGCGCGACATCGTCACCGCAATCATCGGCATGATCGTGTTCACCATCCTGCTCGGGCTCGTGTACCCGCTCGTGATCACCGGCGTCAGCCAGGTCGCGTTCCCCGGGAACGCCAACGGGCAGAAGGTGTACGTCGACGGCAAGCTCGTGGGGTCGAAGATCATCGGCCAGAGCTTCAAGGCGCCGGTGCTGGAAAAGAACGGCAAGCCCAAGGAAGAAGAAGACGAAATCGTCACCGAAGCGGACCCGCGTTACTTCCAGAGCCGCCCCTCCGCCACCGAAGGCGGCGCGTACAACGCGGCGGCGAGCACGTTCTCCAACCGCGGCCCCAACGACAAGGCCACCGAGGAAGCGGACGCCGAAAACATCAAGGAATTCCTGGAACTGAACAGGCCGTATGACCCGGGCCTGACCGTGGCCGGGATCCCGGTCGACGCGGTCAACACGTCCGCCTCGAACCTCGACCCCGAAATCTCACAGGCGAACGCCTGGATCCAGGCCCACCGGATCGCCGCGGTGCGCAAGCTCTCGCTGGCGACGGTTGACGGCCTGATCTCCAAGTACACCGACGCGCGCGGGCTGGGCTTCTCCGGCGAGCAGGGAGTGAACGTGCTCGAGCTGAACCTCGCCCTCGACCGCCTTACCGGAGGAACGAACTGATGTCAGCGCAGATGCCGGCAACCCACGAGCGACAGGCGATCTCGCTGTTCCAGCGCGAGATCGTCAAACGGGCGCTGATCGACAGCTTCAGGAAGCTCGACCCGCGCGTGCAGATCCGCAACCCGGTGATGTTCGTGGTCGAGATCGGCTCGGTGATCACGACCGTCACGTGGCTGATCCAGGTGTTCGGCGGCAAGCCGCTCGGCGGCGGCCACGAGCCGGCCTGGTACACGTTGACGATCTCGATCTGGCTGTGGCTGACGGTCGTGTTCGCGAACATGGCTGAGGCGTTCGCCGAGGGCCGCGGCCGCGCACAGGCGGACACGCTGCGCTCGATGCGCAAGGAGACCGTCGCGAGGATGCGCGACGGCTCCACCAAGGCGGCCTCGGAGCTCACACGCGGCGACGTCGTGGTGGTCCCCGCGGGAGAGCTGATCCCGGGCGACGGCACCGTGATCGAGGGCATCGCCACGGTCGACGAGTCCGCGATCACCGGAGAGTCCGCGCCGGTGATCCGCGAGTCCGGCGGCGACCGCAGCGCCGTCACGGGCGGGACGCGCGTCACCTCTGACGAGATCATCGTCGAAATCACGCAGGAGCCCGGCCAGTCGTTCCTGGAGCGCATGATCGCGCTCGTCGAGGGCGCCTCCAGGCGCAAGACTCCCAACGAGATCGCGCTGAACATCCTGCTCGCGGCGCTGACGCTGATCTTCGTGATCGTCGTGGCGACACTGCGCCCGTTCGGCCTGTTCGCTGGCACCTCCGTCTCCGAGACGACGCTGATCGCGCTGCTCGTCGCGCTGATTCCGACCACGATCGGCGCGCTGCTCTCGGCGATCGGCATCGCCGGCATGGACCGCCTCGTGCGCCGCAACGTGCTCGCGCTCTCCGGCCGCGCGGTCGAGGCCTCGGGCGACATCGACGTGCTGCTGCTCGACAAGACGGGCACGATCACGATCGGCAACCGCCTCGCGTCCGAATTCGTGCCGATGCCCGGCGTCGCCGAGTCCGAGCTGGCGGAGGTCGCGCAGCTGGCCTCGCTCGCGGACGAGACGCCCGAGGGCCGCTCGATCGTCGTGCTCGCCAAGACCTACGGCATCCGCGAGCACGACATGGCGACGCTGCAGGCCGAGTTCGTGCCGTTCACCGCGCAGACCAGGATGAGCGGCATCGACATGGGCGGCCAGCAGCTGCGCAAGGGCGCCGGCGACGCGATCATCGACTTCGTCAAGCGCGAAGGCGGCTCGCCGCCGCCCGAGCTGCAGGAGGCGCTCGACCGCATCGCCCGCGAGGGAGGCACGCCGCTGGCGGTCTGCCGCGACAGCCAGATCCTGGGCGTGATCTACCTCAAGGACACGGTCAAGGAGGGCATGAAGGTGCGCTTCGACCAGCTGCGCGCGATGGGCATCCGCACCGTGATGGTCACCGGCGACAACCGCCTCACCGCGGCCAAGATCGCCGAGGAGTCCGGTGTCGATGACTTCCTCGCGGAAGCGACGCCCGAGCGCAAGCTCGCGCTTATCCGCGAGGAGCAGGCCGAGGGTCGCCTCGTGGCGATGACCGGCGACGGCACCAACGATGCGCCCGCGCTCGCACAGGCAGACGTCGGCGTGGCGATGAACACCGGCACCCAGGCGGCGCGCGAGGCCGGCAACATGGTCGACCTCGACTCCAACCCGACGAAGCTGATCGAGATCGTCGAGGTCGGCAAGCAGCTCCTCATCACCCGCGGCGCGCTCACCACGTTCTCGATCGCCAACGACGTCGCCAAGTACTTCGCGATCCTGCCCGCCGTGTTCGTCGCCACGTACGCGGCGACGCCAGGGGGCAAGGGGCCGCTGCACGTGCTCAACATCATGAGCCTCGGCACACCCCAGTCAGCGATCGTCTCGGCGATCATCTTCAACGCGATCGTGATCCCGCTGCTGATCCCGCTGTCGCTCAGGGGTGTGGCCTACCGGCCGATCGGCGCGAGCGCGCTGCTGCGCCGCAACCTGTGGATCTACGGCCTCGGCGGGATCATCGCGCCGTTCATCGGCATCAAGCTGATCGACCTGATCGTGCACAACCTGCTCGGGGCATGACCGGGGCGCGCGTCGCGAGGCTCGCGAGCGCGATATCACCGCGATGGCCGCATCGGATCAGAGCCGCGGACGCCTGAAGGTCTTCATCGGGATGGCGGCGGGCGTCGGCAAGACCTACCGCATGCTGCTCGAGGGGCATGCCGAACAGGAGGCGGGACGCGACGTCGTGATCGGCCTGCTGGAGACCCACGGTCGCGCCGAGACGGCCGAGGTCGCCGCGGGACTGCCGATCATCCCGCGCAGGCGCGTCAAATACCGCGAGACGGTGCTCGAAGAGATGGACCTGCCGGCGATCCTGAGCCGCGCGCCCGAGCTGTGCCTGATCGACGAGCTCGCGCACACGAACGTTCCCGGAACCGAGCACGCCAAGCGCCACGAGGACATCGAAGCCGTGCTCGCGGCCGGGATCGACATCCTCTCGACGCTCAACGTCCAGCACCTGGAGTCGCTCAACGACCACATCACCGAGCTCAGCGGCATCCGCGTGCGCGAGACGATCCCCGACGCGATCCTCGGCCGCGCCGACGAGGTCGTGCTGATCGACCTCACTCCCGAGGCGCTGCTCGACCGGCTGCGCGCCGGCAAGGTCTATCCGTCCGAGCGCATCGACGCGGCGCTCAACAACTTCTTCCGCATCGAGAACCTCTCGGCGCTGCGCGAGGTGGCGCTGCGCCAGGTGGCCGAGGAGGTCGGCGCCAAGCGCCTGACCACGGAGCTCGTCGGCTCGCGTGAGGAGAGCCTCGCGGCAGACGCTCCACACGCGGTCGGCGAGCGCCTGCTCGCGCTCGTGGAGCCATATCCCGGGGCACAGCGGCTCGTACGCCGCGCGTGGCGCTCGGCACAGCGTCTCGGCGCCGGCCTGGACCTGCTGTGGGTGCGCGCGCCGGGCAAGGATCTCTCCGAGGACGAACATCGCTCGCTCATCGCGCTGCGCCAGCTCGCGTCGGTGCTCGGGGCGCGGATGATCGAGGAGGAGTCCGACGACCCCACGTCCGCGATCGTCGAGGTCGCCACGCGGCGGGGAAGCACCTACATCCTGCTCGGCAGCTCGCGCCCGGCACGGGGCCTGGCCCGCCTGCGCGTGCCGCTGCCACAGCGGCTGATGCAGCGCCTTCCCGGCGTCGACGTGCGCATCGTCGCCGACCGCTCGAAGCGCCCGAACGGCGCGGGCGGCACCGGCGGCGCAGGCGCGGAGGGCTCATGAACGCCGGCCTGATCGTGGCGGTCGCGTGCGCCGGGGCCCTGTTCGGGATCGCGGCCGGCTACTGGCTGCCGCCGCACGGGCGTCGCCCGGCGCGCGAGCGACTGCCGGGCGGGCGGCGGATCCTGCTCCCGTTCACCGGCGAGGAGATCTCGCGCCGCTCGTTCGAGGCGGCCGTGCGCCTGGCGAAGGCCGAGGACGCGATCATCATGCCTGCGTTCCTCGCGCGCGTGCCGATGAACCTCCCGCTGGAAACCGCCCTCCCGGTGCAATGCGCGCGCGGCATGCCGCTGCTGGAGGCGATCGAGCAGCGCGCCACCGCCCAGGGCGTGCCGGTCGACTCGCGCGTCGGACGCGGGCGCTCCGCTCGCGACGCGCTGCGCAAACTGCTCGAGCAGGAGCACTTCGACCGGATCATCGTCTCCGCCGACGAAGACCCCCGCGCGGGGCTGAGCTACGAGGACCTGCGATGGATGCTCGATCGCGTGCCCGCCGAGATCCTGATCCTGCGCCCCGCCCCGGACGACGACCGCCGGATCTCGACCGAGGCGGTCAAGGGGCATTTCTGAGACGCCGCGGGTCTTCACGAAATCGTAATGGTGGCGACGTCATTTGTAACGCGAGCGTAATCGTCGAGGTGCCAGACTCGAGTCGGACAGCCTGGCAACGGCTCTCCGACACAAACAATGCCGATGCCTTCAGGTGAAAGTTCACCTGCTCCGTCGACACCGAGCGCCGGCACGTTCCGGCAGGAGCAATGAGGATGAGCACCTTCCACGCAGTACCGCTTCACCGTCAGGGACGGTCGACCCCCGCGAAGGCGCCGTTGGCGCTGCGCCTGAGGGTCTACCTCAGACGCGGAGCGCTCGATCGCCAGATCGCGTTCGGGCGCGGGCACAACGCAAGCCCGGCGCTCGAGTTGCGCGCCCGTCAGCTCACCGACACGGACACCCGGCGCCAGATCGCGCGCAGCCTTCGGGAGATGGTCGACTACGCCGATCGTCGCGCGTCGCAACTGATCATCTCGGCCGTCGTGGTCGATCCCGCGGCGGTGCGTCGAGCGCGGCATCCGATCCTGGGGCTCGCGGAACGCCTCGAGCGCCCGGCTCAGGTGAACGCCGCCGGTGTGGCGCGTGCTCAGGTGCTCCTCACGGACGGTCTGAGCCCGCTGTACGACCGGAAGTGCCCGCGAACGGCGACGCAGGCGATCTACGAAGTGCAGGACGCACTCGAGGATGACGTGACGCGGTAGCGCGGCGCAGTATCGTAGGCCGCCGGTGAGCCGGGAAGACTGGTCGGCAGCGCTTCGTGCTGCCCGATGACCATCTGCGACCACCTCCATCTCCCGACCGGCCGTCCCCGAGGACGGCGCGGCCGCTCCGCGGCGGTCGCGTGGCGATGAGGATCCAGGCCCCGTTGCCGTCGGCGTGGCGCCGCGAGGCGCTGCGCACGAACCTGTGGCTCGTGCCGACGGTCGAGATCGTGCTCGCGGTGGCGCTGTTCGCCGGCACCTACGCGCTCGATCGGGCCGCGTACGACGGCTCGCTGCATTTCCCGTCGTGGGTGATCAGCGGCAGCGCGGACGCCGCCCGCCAGATCCTGACGGCGATCGCCGCGGCGGTGATCACGGTGGTGACGCTCGTGTTCTCGATCACGATCGTGACGCTGACGCTCGCATCGACGCAGTTCGGGCCGCGCATGCTGCGCAACTTCATCCGCGACCGGATCACCCAGCTGACGCTGGGGAGCTTCGTGGCGACATTCGTCTACTCGATCCTCGCGCTTGTGTCGATCGGGCCGGGCGCTCACGGCGAATTCGTGCCGCACCTGTCGATCACGGTGACGATGGCGCTTGTCATCGCAGACGTCGCGGTGCTGGTCCTGTTCATCGATCACATCGCCAAGTCGATCCAGCTCCCGCAGGTGATCGCGAGCATCGCCGGCGACCTGTCGCACGCGATCGAGGCGGACGTCGCGCTGCCTGTCGGCGCCGCCCCGAAGGCGGGCCCGTCCTTGTCGGAGATGCTGGTGCGGCTGGACGAGGACAGCGGCGTCGTGCGCGCGCCGGGCAGCGGCTATCTGCAGTACGTGAGCATGAGCACGCTGATCGACATCTCCGGTCGCAGCCACGCTGTGATCCGGCTGCTGCGTCGCCCCGGCCACTTCGTGGTCGAGGGCGAGCCGCTGGCGCATGTTTGGCCGGCTGCGGCTGCGCCCGGAGTCGCCCGCGCGCTCGGCGGCGCGCACGCAACGGGCCCGCACCGCACGCTCACGCAGGATCTCTCCTTCGCGGTCGACCAGCTCGTCGAGATCGCCATCCGAGCGCTCTCGCCGGCGGTCAACGACACGTTCACGGCGCTCGCGTGCATCGACTGGCTGGGTGACGGACTGGGCAAGATCGCGGACCGCTGGCGACCGACCTCGGTCCACCGCGACGCGGCCGGGCGAGTGCGCGTGATCACGATCCCCGTCAACTTCGACCGGCTGGTGCAGCGCGCGCACGACAAGATCCGCCAGGCCAGCCGCGGTATGCCGGCGGTGATGATCCGCCAGCTGGACGCGCTGGCGAAGGTGATGGCCTATGCGAGCTCGCCGCCGCAGCGTGAGCTGTTGGTCGAACAGGCGACGATGATCATGAGCGCGTGCGAGGAGTCGGTGCCGGAGAAGGCCGACCGCGCGGACGTGCGCCGCCGCTACGAGGCGGTTCTCGCGGCCGCGTCTGCCGGCGGCGCCCCGCTCGAGCGCTGAGCGCTCACTCCCCGCTCTGGTGGCGCGCGATCCAGCGTGTGCCGAGCGTGTCGCTCGCGCCGTGCACGAGGATCGAGGCGAACACGGCGAGCGCCGCGATGTCGAAGATCCGCTGGCCGGCTTCGATCTGGCGCGAGAGCACGAGCAGCGAGAACGTCATCGTGGCGACGCCCTTGGGGCCGAACCACGCCATGAACGCCTTGCTGGCGTTGCCGATCCGCGTGCCGGCCAGTGCGACCCAGATGGCGAGCGGGCGCGCGACCGCGAAAGTCGCGACGACGACGGCGACCGCGGCCCAGCCGTCGGCGAACAGGCCGTGGAAGCTCAGCAGCGAGCCGAACACGACGAAGATCGCGAGCTTCACGATCTCCACCACCTCCTGGGCGTGCTCGGCGAAGTGCCGGCGCAGGTCGGGACGGCGGATGCCGATCACGATCGCGGCGACGAACACCGCGATGAAGCCGTTGCCGCGTGGTGGCAGCACGGTCAGCCCGTAGGTGGCGAAGGCCAGGCCGAGCCCGTAAAGCGCCCTCTGGTGTGACGGAATCGTGCGGTCGGCGCGCTCGCTGCCGGCCTTGGGCATCAGCAGCGAGCCGACGAGGCCGCAGACGAGCCCGAACGCGAACCCGAGCCCGACATCCTGCAGCACGAAGCGCCACCACACGAAGCGCGCCCCGTGCAGCTCGAGCGCCGCGGCGAAGGCGAGCACCGCAGGCAGCGCGAGCCCGTCGTTGAGCCCCGACTCGAGGTTCAGCGAGTGGCGGATGACGCGCGGAACGCGCTCGTCGGTGACGACTCCCGAGGACAGCACCGGGTCGGTCGGCGACAGCAGCGCGCCGAGCAGGAACGACTCGGTCCACGAGAGCCCGACCACCGCATGCGCGATCAGCGCGACGACGGCCGCCGTGATCGGCATCGCGATCACGAGCTTGCGCAGCGGCAGCTGCCATTGACTCTGCAGCAGCTCGCCGTCCACCTCCAGGCCGTCGCGGAACAGGATCACGATCAGCGCGACCGTCGCCAGATCGGTGACGAACCCGGAGCTCGCCTTGAACGCGAGCACGCCGGTGACGCCCTTGCCGAGGACGAAGCCCGCGAGCACGAACACGGCGGCGAGCGACAGCATGCTGCGGCGCACGAGGCCGGAGAGCAGCGAGCCAACCACGAGCAGCCCGCCGAGGACGGCCGCCCCCGTCTCGAACGAGGTCACTTCGGTAGCGTCCCACACGCCCGCGATGACCGACGAGAAAGGACACCTGAAGGTCTTCATCGGCATGGCGCCCGGCGTGGGGAAGACGTACCGCATGCTCCAGGAGGGTGCCGCCGAGGCCGACAACGGGCGCGACGTGGTGGTCGGCTACCTGGAGACGCACGGCCGCGTCGAGACGCTCGCGCAGTCCGAAGGCCTCGAGTTGATCCCGCGCCGCCACCTCACCTATCGCGGCACGCCGCTTGAGGAGATGGACCTGCCGGCGGTGCTCGCGCGCAGGCCCGAGCTGTGCCTGATCGACGAGCTCGCGCACACGAACGCGCCGGGCGTCGAGCACGAGAAGCGCTACGAGGATGTGCGCGACGTGCTCGAGGCGGGGATCGACGTGTTCTCGACCGTCAACGTCCAGCATCTGGAGAGCCTCGGCGACCAGGTCACCCAGCTGACGGGCGCGCGCGTGCGCGAGACGATCCCCGACGCGGTGCTGTCGGCGGCCGACGAGGTGGTGCTGATCGACGTCACGCCGGAGACGCTGATCGCGCGCCTGCGCGCCGGCAAGGTGTATCGCCCCGAGCGCGTGCAGGCAGCGCTCAGCAACTTCTTCAAGATCGAGAACCTGGCGGCGCTGCGCGAGACGGCGCTGCGCCAGGTGGCCGAGGACGTGGAGGTCAAGCGCCTCGTGCGCGAGCCCGGCGCGTCTCCGCGCCGCGACGAGGACGGGCTCACCACGCTCGCGCCGGAGGGGCCGCAGGCGATCGCCGAGCGGCTGCTCGCGCTGGCGACGCTCGCGCCGCACTCCGAGCGGATCGTACGGCGCGCGTGGCGCTCGGCGCAGCGCCTGGACGCGGAGCTCGACGTGCTCGTGGTGCGGCCCGCCGGACGTCCGCCCAGCCCCGAGGACCGCAAGCGCCTGGAGGAGCTCAGGCGGCTGACCGCGATGCTGGGCGCGCGGCTGCGGGTGCAGGAGGGCGATGAGGTGGCCACGGTCGCGGTCGAGGTCGCGCGCTCGATTGGCGCCACGTACGTGTTCATGGGCACGCCGTCCGAGCGGCGCGGGCTCTCGCGCCTGGGCGCGAACCCCGAGCGCTCGCTGCTGATGCGCCTGCTGCGCGGGCTGCCGGGCGTGGACGTGCGCATCGTCGCCGACCCGACGCTGCGCGCGACGGGACCTGCGCCCGAGGAGTCGGGGTCGGCGTCCGAGACGCTAAATCCCGCGTAAAACATCGGGCGCGAGGCAGGGTGCTGGCTAAAGGCCTAGTAAGACTGTTCAAGCGCACGCAACCACGAACCCCCTACCCTGTTGCGCATCCATATGAGACCAACTCGTCGTCTGCTGCTTCCCGTCGCACTCATCTCGACGCTGGCGTGCGCTCTGGCGCTCGCCGCGATCGGCCAGGCCGGCGCCGCTACCGGCGGCGGCTTCCACGCTGGCACCCGCGCGCATGCCGCCAGCTCCTATCTGACAGGCATCGGCAACGAGAACCCGAAGATGTTCGCCAACCCGCTCTACGAGCAGCTGCACACGAAGATCGCGCGCTACGTGGTGCCCTATGACGCCGTCGCGCACTCCTACTCGCTGGATCAGGCGATCAACTTCATCGCCGCCGCCGGAGCCGCGCACGAGCAGGTGCTCGTAGCTTTCTACCACTCCGAATACACGCCGACGAAGCTGCCGAGCATCTCCACCTACCAGCGCGACGTGGCGAAGTTCGTGAAGCGGTTCCCGCAGATCAGGCAGTACGAGTCCTGGGACGAGTCCAACCGCGGCAACGTCCCCAAAGCGTTCTCCAGTCCCTCGGCGGTCGGCGCCGCCAAGTACTACCAGGCGCTGCTGCGCGTGTGCAAGGGCTGCTCGGTGATCGGCCTGGACGTGCTCGACGCCAACGTGATCACGCCGACGCTGCGCTACATCTCGGAATTCAAGGGCGAGATCAGTCGCCTGGAGACGGTCATGCCGAAGATCTGGGGCCTGCACAACTACTCCGACGTCAACCGCCTGGAAAGCTGGCGCACGCGCGATCTCGTCAAAGCGCTCGGCGGCCAGGTGTGGCTGACGGAGACGGGTGGGCTCGTGCAGTTCGAACCGTACTTCCCCAACAGGCGTGGCGCCGGACTGACACGGGCGGCGAAGGTGCTCAAGTACATGTTCTCGCTCGCCGGCGCGCTGCCGCAGGTCAAGCGGCTGTACGTGTACGACTGGACCAGGGGCACGAGCGGCTTCACCCGCTTCGACGCCGGGCTGACGAACGCCAGGGAACAGCCCCGCGCCGGCTACGTGGTCGTCTGCCGCCAGCTGCGCGCGGCCAACTGCGGCGTGAAGATCGCCAGCAACTGAGTCGCTGCGAGCGCGAGCAGACCGACGACGGCGGCGGCGGGTGCGAGCGTCCGCAGCGGATATCTGCTTCCCGTGTGCAGCTGCAGGTTGAAGGCCGTGTGGTCACCGGCTTTGTAGATGCTCTCGAGGCCCGCGTGGTCGATGCCGAGCACGGTCGGCGCGAGCGCGGCGAACAGCGCCCAGCCGAGCAGCGCCACGAGGCCCCACCGGAGCGTCGCCGCGGACATGCGCAGCCGCGGCGTCGCCCACGCCGCCGCCAGCACGGCTCCGCCGGCGGCCAGCAGGAACGGCCAGATCCCGCCCCAGCCGCGCCCGAGCCCGTAGGCGGAGGCGATCGTGGGCTGGAAGAAGCCTTTTGAGAGGTAGCGCATCCAGGTATCGGCCTCGTTCTCGTAGCCGATCAGCGGGTGCGTGATCGTGGCGATCACGGTCGTCGTGATCGAAACCGCCGCGAGCGCGATCGTGGGGCCGGGGAAGCGCTTGAGCGTGAGCGCGATCGGGAACGCGAGGAACGGCAGCAGCGTGTCGAGGAAGCGCGGGCCCATGAAGCCGCCGCCGAACGGCAGGTAGTAGCCGGAGTTGTAGGCGAGGAAGCACAGGCAGATGCCGCCGATCGTGAGGGCCTCGGCGCGCTTGCCGCGCCTGTAGAGCATCACCGTGCCGATCGCGCCCATGATCAGCACGGGCGAGATCACCAGCAGGCCGCGCGAGTCCGCCAGCAGCGTCACCAGCACCCGCAGGCTCGGCGCGCCGATCCCGAAGAAGCCTTTCTGCTGGCGCGGCACGTCCGAGTAGGCCAGGTGCGTCCACGAGTGGAACGCGTAGTGGTTGTACAGCAGCAGCGGGATGATGCCCACGAGCCCGCCGGCCACGTATGCGCCGCCGCGCCGCAGGATCCCGAGCGGCGTGCGCGAGCCGGCGCGCGAGAGCAGGAACAGGCCGAGCACGATCGCGGCGAAGAACGTCGGGTACTCGGACGAGAACGCATAGCCCATCGCGAGGCCCGCGAGCGCCAGCAGCATCGGGCTGGGCGGGCCCTCGCGCTCGCGCAGCATCAGCCAGAACGCGGCGAAGCAGAGGAACGTGGTGAACATGTGCGAGAACAGCAGCTGCGAGAACGGCAGCACCATCGTGCCGAGGCCCGTGACGACCGCCGCCGCGACGCCATAGCCGGGCTCGTAGCGCTCCGCCACGCGCCACACGAGCAACACGAGCAGCAGGCCCGGCAGCACGTTGCCCCACAGCCCGAGCAGGTAGATCATCTCGTCGCCCGGGTGGTTCGGCGGCGCCACGTGGGCGTCAGTCCACGATTCGGCGCCCACGAGGTTGAGCGCGTCGTAGAACGGCAGCGCGAACAGCGCGAGGCCGGGCGCGCGGGCGGAGTAGTAGTGGCCCTTGTAGAAAACCTTGTCGCCCGTGTTGGCCTGGTACTGGTCGATCGTCGTGCGGTCCTCGTTGAATGCGCGCGTGAGGTCGTAGTGGGAGGCCTGGTTCCAGGAGAAGCTCTGGATCATCACGGCGGAGGACAGCCCCACGAGCAGGACCGCCGCCAATGCCAGCCGCGGGCGCGTCATCAATCGGTGCCGTGCAGGGCCTTCGGCCCGGGCCCGATCTCATAGATGAACAGCGAGCCCACCTGCCGGCGCGTGATGCCGAGGCCGGCGATCGGTTTGCGCGCGTTGGCGGCGGGGTCGGGGGGCTCGGGGAACACCCAGCCCTGCTCCGGCGGCAGGCCCTTGGGCAGCACCGTGTGCAGCACGACCGTGCGGATGCCGTAGTAGCGCAGCTTCTCGATGCTGGCCTTGTCGGGGAAGCCGCTCATGCCGCCGCGCAGATCGTCCTCGGCGGGGATGTCGAAGGTGCTCTCGCCGTTGGCGATCTTGGGGAAGCCGTTCGTCGAGAAGTACTGCCAGATGCGGTCGAGCGCGCCGTCGGTCGGCAGGTCGATGAGCGGGCCCGGCAGGCTGACCTCGGCGCTGGCGGGCTGCGGCACGACCGGGTGGCCGAGGTGCCCGGCGCCTTCGCCGAGGATGCCCACGAGCAGCGCCGCGCCCACGAGCGCCGGCAGGCCCAGCGCGGGCAGCGCGAGCGCTCCGCGGCGCAGCGCGGGCGCGACGTCGCCCGTCCGCCGCCGCTCGTTCCAGGCTCCGATGCGCTGCGCGAGCAGCTGTGCGCCCGCGCCCGCGAGCAGTGCGTAGAAGAGCGTCGCCAGCGTGAAGATGCGACCCGGCACACGCACTCCGTCCCAGCCGGGGGCGTAATCGAACAGCAGGCGGTACGGATAGCCCGCGCCGGTGAGGCCGAGACCCATCGCGAGCACCGAGCAGGTGACGATCCCGATGAGCAGGCCGATGCGCAATCGGCGCGTGTAAGGATTTGGATCCCCCCCCGCCCCCCCGCCCGCCCCGCGGCCCGCGCCGCGTAGCCCCACGAGGCCGATCAACGCGAGCAGCAGGATCAGCCCGCCGGGGAAGAACACGCTCTCGTTCTTGGAGTTGACCTTGGCGCGCATGCCCGAGGTGAGCGAGCCCCATACGCGGTTCTCAGACGACGCGCCGAGCAGCGCGGCTGGCCCCGATGAGTAGGTCTCGACTTCTTTGATCGTGCGCTTCGCCGTCGGGTACAGGGCGGCGACGCGCAGGTACGGGCGCGCCTCGTACACCGTGATCGCGCCGACGGCGGCGATGCCGATCAGCGTGACCGCGAGCAGGCGTCGCGGGATGAGCGTTCCGCGCGTGCCAGCCGCGGCTGGCTGCCACGCCGGGCCGGGGCTCAGACGTCCGCGCCACCAGTAAACGAGCACGACGAGCGCGAGCAGCGCCAGCAGGTAAGCGTACTGCAGGCCGAGCGTGAAGCCGAGGCTGATCTGCCAGGCCGATAGCAGCCAGCCGGCGAGCACGAGCCCGCGTGAGCCTCGGCGATAGCCGCGCAGCAGCAGGAACAGGCCGCAGGCCAGGCCGCCGGAGGAGATCACCTGAAAATGGCCGGCCTCGGTCACGCGGTAGGGCGCATATGCGAAGGCGAGCCCGGTTGCGGCGGCCCCCAGCCGGCGCAGTCCCAGCTCGCGCGCGAGCAGGTAGGCGCCGACGAAGCAGAACGACCATATCCACAGGAAGATGAGGTTGTAACGGACGAGTGTGGCGACGGTGCCAGAGCCGAAGAATGCCGCCGGTCCGTAGCCGAGCAGCGAGTCGGAGAACGCGAGGCTGAACGGATGCGGGTAGAAGGCGTTCGAGTTGAAGATGTTCAGCGGGTCGTGCAGCATCGCGTGCCCGACCCACGCGATCTGCCAGGCGGTGCGCACCGGATCGCCGAGATCGGGGGCGATGTGGCTGCCCATGTGCAGCACCAGCGGCCAGCTCGTGAGGATCGCGAGCAGCAGCCCGGCGAGCGCTGCGAGCGCCACCTCAGCGCGGGCGATCGTCGGCGACGGCGCCCAGCGCCCGGGTCGAGCGACATCGTCGGTGGCCGGCTGCGTCACGACTCGCGTCGCACCGTTGCCGTCGGCGGGCTCGGGTGATGCGGGTGGCGTGCGTGGCGGGCTGGGAAGACCGGTGCTCATGGTCTGCTTGTGTTTGGGGCCGCGCGGATCGGCGCAGCATACGCGAGCAGACTGCTGCATTGCGTAGTACGGGCGGCGTGCGCTTGTGACATCCAAGACTTGCGCTTTGCGTCAGACTTGCCGGCGTGAGGGTTCTCGTTGTCGGAGCCGGCGGTGTCGGCGCGGCGTTCGCCGCGATCGCGCAGCGCCGCGAGGTGTTCACGCACGTGGTGCTCGCGGACGTGGCGCTCGAGCGCGCGCAGGCAGCGGCCGAGCGGCTCGGCGAGCCCGACCGCTTCACGGCGGAGCGCGTCGACGCGTCCAGCCGCGAGGAGCTCGTGAAGCTGATCGGCCGCGTGCGGCCGGATGCGGTGCTGAACGCGTGCGACCCGCGCTTCAACGAGCCGATCTTCGGTGCGGCGTTCGACGCGCGCGTCACCTACCTCGACATGGCGATGACGCTCTCGCACCCGCACCCCGAGCGCCCGTACGAGCTGCCGGGGGAGATGCTCGGCGACCGCCAGCTGGCGGAGCACGAGCGCTGGGAGCACGCAGGACTGCTGGCGCTGGTCGGGATCGGCGTGGAGCCGGGCCTGTCTGACATCTTCGCGCGCCACGCCGCCGACGAGCTGTTCTCGAGCATCGAGGAAGTGGGCGTGCGCGACGGCGCCGACCTGGTCGTCGAGGGATATGACTTCGCGCCCACGTTCTCGATCTGGACGACGATCGAGGAGTGCCTGAACCCGCCGCTGATCTGGGAGCGCGAGCGCGGCTTCTACACGACGGCGCCGTTCTCCGAGCCCGAGGTGTTCGAGTTTCCCGAGGGAATCGGGCCGGTGGAGTGCGTGAACGTGGAGCACGAGGAGGTCGTGCTGATCCCGCGCTGGGTGCAGTGCGAGCGCGTGACGTTCAAGTACGGGCTCGGGCAGGAGTTCATCGACGTGCTGGCGACGCTGCACAAACTGGGCCTGGACTCGACCGAGCCGGTGTCGGTGCGCGGCGTGCAGGTCGCGCCGCGCGACGTCGTCGCGGCGGCGCTACCCGACCCGGCGACGCTCGGCGAGCGCATGAGCGGGCGCACCTGCGCGGGCACGTGGGTGACGGGAACCGGCAAGGACGGGCAGCCGCGCTCGACCTACCTCTACCACGTGGTCGACAACGAGACGACGATGCGCGAGTACGCGAGCCAGGCGGTCGTGTGGCAGACTGCGGTCAACCCCGTCGTCGCGCTCGAGCTGCTCGACCGCGGTGAGTGGAAGGGCGCAGGCGTGCTCGGGCCGGAGGCGTTCCCGCCGGGGCCTTTCCTCGAGCTGCTGAGGGAGTACGGGGCGCCGCATGGGCAGGTCGAGGTTCCGCGGAGCTGACGCGGTCTCACACGACACGCGGGCGATCCGTGCCCGCGTGTCGTGCCCCCCATCGAGGCTCTGTCTCCCGGACTGAGCTCAGAATTCGACGCGCGCGGGGACGGGGCCGCTCGGCGGCGGCTGGTCGAGCAGTCCCGGCGGCGCGGTTTCGGTCTTGCGCGAGAAGAACTCTTTGAAGTAGGGCCGTGAGACGAGCATGATCACGAAGCCCAGGAGCATCCCGCCGATGCCCATCCACAGCGGCAGCGTGATGCCCAGGATCGGCTTCGATTCCACGTTTTCCGCATGGCCGTAGTAGACCACTGCCTTGATGCCCACCCCGAACAGGATCAGGCCGCCGAGCACGGGGCCAACTCCCAGGAGCAGGAAGTTGCGCACGTTTTCCGTCAGGTCGCGACGGTAGTACCAGGCGCAGGCGACACCCGTGAAGCCGTAGTAGAAGCAGATCGGGAAGCCGATCGCGGTGAGAGAGTCCGCGAGCACGCTTTCGGAGAGCAGCAGCAGCACGACCGTGATTGCGATCGACAGGGCGCCGAACCCGAGCGTCGAGACGGTCGGGGTCAGGTAGCGTTTGTGCACGCGCGAGAGCAGGCTGGTGACCGCTTTCCAATGCGCCATCGACAGCGTCGTGCGCGCGGTCGGCAGGATCGTGGTCTGGGTCGAGGCAGACGCCGAGGTCAGCACCGCGATCACCAGCAGCTTGTTCAGCGTGCTGCCGAGGACGCCGGAGCCGAGCGCGTTGAGGACGTCTTCCTGGTTCGCTTCGTTGGTCAGGAAGCCGACGCCGTGGAAGGACTGGGCGGCCGCGGTGACCACGACGTAGATGAGCACGAGCAGGATCGTCGAGATCACGGCCGCCTTGCCCGGGCCCTCCGCGGGGTCCTCCGACTCCTCGTTGACCGCCACCCCCGAATCCCAGCCCCAGTAGATGAAGACCGCGAGCAGCAGCGCGACCACGAGATCTCCGAAGCTCATCGCGAACGGGTTGATCCATGACAGCGACGGCTTGATCGACCCGCTCGGCGGGTGGCTGCCGTAGACCTTGACGAAGGCTACGACCGCGAACAGGCCGAGGATGAGCACCTCGGCGCCCAGCAGCACCTGCTGGATCCTGGCGGAGAGCTCGATTCCGCGGTAGCAGATCCAGGTCATGATCGCGATCCACAGGACCGCGGCGATGATGATCGCCGCTTTCGATTCGCCGAGTTCGGTGAACCCGAAGAGCTTGAAGGTGTAGATGGCCGCGATGTCGGCGAGCGAGGCCATCACGATGACGTCCGCGAGGAAGATCGCCCAGCCGTTCATCCAGCCCGTGATCGGGCCGAACGCGCGTGTCGTCCAGGCGAACGTGGTGCCCGCGTCAGGGTCGGCGCGGTTGAAGTATTTGTAGGCGGACGCGACCAGCAGCATCGGCAGGAACGCCACGAGCATCACCGCCGGGGCGTGTACGCCGACACCCTTGACCACGACGATGAACCCCAGCGTCGCGGCGAGCGAGTACGCGGGCGCGGTCGAGGCGACGCCGATGACGATGTTCGAGATGTAGCCGATGGCGCCCTTCTTCAGGCCCTTGTCCATCACGCCAGAGGTTCCGCCCGGCTGGGCGGGATCCGATACGGCTGCACCTTCGATGGCCATCAACGGCTCCTCTCGTGGGCTGCGGCGGACATGTCTCGCGCTTGTGAACGAAAGGTACGGTCCAGGACGGCAGACGCGCAATGGGCGCGATCCCCAAAACGTCCACATCGAATTGGACGAGTCGTACAATGGGTGTTCAACTTGTTGACCACGCGGCGCATTGAGCGGCGTATGGCAAGCGGCTAGCGTTGTCCCGAGTGTCTAGTCAGCGATAGAGGAGGCGGTCTTCGATGTCCGGCGATCTGCAAGAGCAGGCCAAGCGCCATCTGTGGATGCACTTCACGCGGATGGGCTCCTACGCGGAGCCGGACCACGAGGTGCCGGTGATCGTGCGGGGCGAGGGCTGCTACGTGTACGACGAGCACGGCAAGCGCCACCTCGACGGCCTGTCGGCGCTGTACTGCGTGAACATCGGCCACGGCCGCCCGGAGCTGGGCGAAGCGGCGGCGGCGCAGTCGAAGGAGCTGGCGTTCTACACGAACTGGAGCTACGCGCACCCGAAGTCGATCGAACTGGCGACGCGCATCGCGGAGCTGGCGCCGGGTGACTTGAACAGGGTGTTCTTCACATCGGGCGGCTCGGAGGCGGTGGAGACGGCGTGGAAGCTCGCGAAGGCGTTCCACGCGGCCAACGACGAACCGCGCCGCCACAAGCTCGTCGCGCGCAACCTGGCCTACCACGGGACGTCGATGGGGGCGCTGACGGCGACGGGCCTGACGCCGCTGCGCGTGCCGTTCGAACCGCTGACGCCGGGCGGGATCCACGTGCCGAACACGAACTCCTACCGCTGGCAGGAGGACCGCGACCCGCTGTGGGCGGCGGACGCGATCGAGGAGGCGATCGAATTCGCGGGGCCGGAGACGGTCGCGGCGGTGATCCTCGAGCCGGTGCAGAACGGCGGCGGCTGCTTCGTGCCGCAGGACGGCTACTTCCAGCGCGTGCGCGAGATCTGCGACCGCCACGGCGTGCTGCTGATCTCCGACGAGGTGATCTGCTCGTGGGGGCGCCTGGGCTACTGGTTCGGGTGCGAACGCTTCGGCTACGAGCCGGACATGATCACCACGGCGAAGGGCATCAGCTCGGCGTACGTGCCGCTGGGCGCGGTGATCGCGGGCGACCACATCGCGGAGCCGTTCCTGCACGGCAAGGCGGCGTTCAACCACGGCTTCACGTTCGGCGGACACCCGGTCGCGTGCGCGGTGGGCCTTGCGAACATCGAGATCATGGAGAACGAGCAGCTGAACGAGAACGTGCTCGCGAACGAGGGCGCGTTCCGCGAGATGCTCGACAGCCTGCGCGACCTGCCGATCGTCGGCGACGTGCGCGGCGCGGGCTACTTCCACGCGATCGAGCTGGTGAAGGACAAAGACACCAAGGAGACGTTCGACGCGGATGAGTCGGAGGAGCTGCTGCGCGGCTACCTCTCCGGCGAGCTGTACAACCGCGGGCTGATCTGCCGCACGGACGACCGCGGCGACCCGATCGTGCAGCTGTCGCCGCCGCTGATCGCGGGACCGCAGCAGTTCGAAGAGATCGAGGCGATCCTGCGCCCGGTGCTGAGCGAGGCCTCGGAGCGGATGGAGCGGTGGAGCTCACTGTCGAGAGCCTGATCGGCGAGCTCGGCCTGGAGCTGGTCAGCGGCCAGGAGGCTGCGCAGGCGCACGTTCGCTGGGTGCACAGCACCGAGCTGCCCGACCCGACGCCGTGGTTGAAAGGCGGCGAGCTGCTGCTGACGACGGGCATCCAGCTGACCGGTCCCAAGTCCCAGCGCGAGCTGGTGGACAGGCTCGCCGACCACCAGATCGCGGGCCTTGGCTTCGGCACGGGCTTCGCCCACAAGCGGCTGCCGGCGGCGCTCGTCACGGCGGCGCGCCGGCGCGAGTTCCCGCTGTTCGAGGTGCCGTATGAGCTGCCGTTCATCGCGATCACCGAGCGCGCGTTCGCGCAGCTGCTGGACGAGCGCTACGAGCTGCTGCAGCGCACGATGGTGGGCGACGTGCTGGCGGAGGTGCTGACCGGGCACCTGTACCCGGAGGACCTGCAGGCACGTCTGCGCCCGTTCGGGATCGGCGAGCACGTGGCGGTGCTCGCGTTCAAGCCTCCCGATCCCGGCGCGGCGGCGGCGGCCGTGGAGCGGATACTGGCGCGCGAGCGCGTGCCGAGCCTCGTGGCGATCCGCGTGGGCCTGGTGTGTGCGGTGATCGACCCGGACGGCGTGGCGCCGCTCGAGCTCGCGCGCACGATCCGCGCGGAGCTGGCAAGCCGCTTCGGCGAGGTGCGCGCGGCGGCGAGCCGCGCGACGGCCACGCACTCGCTGCGGATGGCCTTCCACGAGGCGCGCTGTGCGCTGGAGGCGGTGCGCCTGCGCAACGGCAGCGCGCCGGAGGTCGCCTCCTACGCGGACCTGGGCGCGTTCCAGCTGCTGCTGTCGGTGCAGGACGACGACGCGCTCAGCTCCTACTGCCGCAGCGTGCTGGAGCCGATCGAACAGGGCGAGGGCGAGTACGGCGATGAGCTGGTGCGCTCGCTGGACGTGTTCATCGAGCACAACGGCCATTGGGAGAAGGCCGCCAACGCGCTGTTCTGCCACCGGCACACGCTGCGCTACCGCATCCGCCGCATCGAGCAGCTGACGGGACGCGACTTCTCCAACGCGCGCGACCGCATCGAGTTTTGGCTGGCACTGCGAGGAAGGGAGTTGGCACGATGAGGATCGGAGTCCCGACGGAGGTCAAGACCGACGAGTACCGCGTGGCGATCACGCCCGCGGGGGTCAGGGAGCTGACCGCGCGCGGACACGAGGTGCTCGTGCAGGCCGGCGCCGGCGAGGGCAGCGCGATGAGCGACGAGCAGTTCCTCGCGCAGGGCGCGCAGATCGTGGCGGATGCCGACGCGCTGTTCGCGCAGGCGGAGCTGGTGCTGAAGGTCAAGGAGCCGCAGCCGGAGGAGGTGGGGCGCCTGCGCGAGGGGCAGACGCTGTTCACCTACCTGCATCTCGCGGCCGAGCCGGAGCTGGCGCGCGGCCTGATGGCCTCGGGCGCCACGTGCATCGCGTACGAGACCGTCGTCGACGCCGAGGGGCGCCTGCCGCTGCTCGCGCCGATGAGCGAGGTGGCGGGCAAGATCGCCACGCAGGCGGGCGCGTTCATGCTGGAGAAGCCGCTCGGCGGGCGCGGGATACTGCTGGGCGGGGTGCCCGGCGTGGCGGCGGCGACCGTGCTGGTGATCGGCGGCGGCGTGGTCGGCATGAACGCGGCGTTCATCGCGATCGGCATGCAGGCCGACGTGTTCGTGTTCGACCGCTCGATCGACCGCCTGCGCGAGCTCGAAGTGGCGTTCGCGGGACGCGCCTCCACCGTGTACTCCTCGACGCTCGCGATCGAGGAGATGCTGCCGGCGGCGGACCTGGTGATCGGAGCGGTGCTCGTGCAGGGCGGGCGCGCGCCGCACGTGGTCAGCTGCGCGCAGCTGGGGCTGATGAAGCGCAACGCCGTGCTGGTGGACGTGTCGATCGACCAGGGCGGCTGCTTCGAGACCTCGCGCCCGACCACGCACTCGGACCCCACGTACGAGGTCGACGGGATCACGCACTACTGCGTCACGAACATGCCCGGCGCGGTGCCGATCACCTCGACGTACGCGCTCACCAACGCGACGCTGCCGTACGTGATCGAGCTGGCGGAGCGGGGCGTCGAGGATGCGCTCGAGCAGGTTCCCGGCCTGCGCGGCGGGTTGAACGTGCAGGGCGGCGAGATCACCCACCCGGCTGTCGCGGAGGCGCTCGGCCTGGCCGTGGTGGCGGCCGGCGCCGCGGTGACGAACACACACCTATAGCGAGGAGCTTGGTATGGCGAGCACGACGAAGACGCTGGGCAACTTCATCGACGGCGAGTCAGTCGCCTGCGGTGGCGAGACGGAAGCGATTCTCAACCCGGCCACCGGCGAGGAGCTGGCGCGCGCGCCGATCTCGAGCCCCGATGAGGTGGACCGTGCGGTGAAAGCCGCGCGCGCTGCGTTCCACGGCTGGTCGAACACGACGCCGGCACAGCGTGCGCAGGCGCTGCTCGCGATCGCGGATCTGGTTGAGGAGCACGGCGAGTATCTCGCCCGCCTGGAGGCGCTCAACGCCGGCAAGCCGGTCGAGGCGGTCAAGAGCGACGAGATCCCGGTGATGGCCGACAACCTGCGCTTCTTCGCGGGCGCGGCGCGCTGCCTGGAGGGCAGGGCGGCGGGCGAGTACATGGAGGGCTACACCTCGTTCACGCGCCGCGAGCCGGTTGGCGTGATCGGGCAGGTGACCCCGTGGAACTACCCGCTGATGATGGCGATCTGGAAATTCGGGCCGGCGCTGGCTGCCGGCAACACGGTCGTGCTGAAGCCCGCGGAGACGACTCCGATGACGACGATCAGGCTGGCGGAGATCGCCGCCGACGTTCTCCCGAAGGGCGTGCTGAACGTCGTCACCGGCCCCGGGCGTCCCACGGGCGAGGCGCTGATCAACCACCCCGACGTGGACATGCTGGCGCTGACCGGGTCGGTGGACACCGGCAAGCACTTCGCGCGCACGGCCGCGGACACGCTCAAGCGCGTGCACCTGGAGCTCGGCGGCAAGGCGCCGGTGGTGGTGTTCGACGACGTCAGCCTGGAGAGCGCCCTGGAGACGATCGCGGGCACCGGCTACTACAACGCGGGGCAGGACTGCACGGCGGCCACGCGCGTGCTCGCCTCGAGCGACATCTACGACGAGGTCGTGAGCGGTCTCGCCGGCCAGGCACAGGGCCTCGTGATCGGCGACACGCTCTCGCCCGACACGACGCTCGGCCCCGTCAACTCGGCGCGCCAGCGCGAGCGCGTGCAGGGCTTCCTCGAGCGCACGCCCGATCACGCCGAGATCGTGACCGGCGGCAAGGCCGCGGAGCGGCCGGGCTTCTACGTGGAGCCGACGGTCGTCGCGGGGCTGCGCCAGGACGACGAGATGATCCAGCGCGAGATCTTCGGCCCGGTGATCACCGTGCAGCAGTTCTCAGATGAGGAGCAGGCGATCGCGTGGGCGAACGCCACGCGCTACGGCCTCGCCTCGTCGGTGTGGACGCGCGATGTCGGCCGCGCGCTGCGCGTGTCCAAGGCGCTGCGCTTCGGCTGCGTGTGGATCAACGACCACATCCCGCTCGTGTCCGAGATGCCGCACGGCGGCTTCAAGGAGTCCGGCTATGGCAAGGACCTCAGCATGTACGGGGTCGAGGACTACACCGTGGTGAAGCATGTGATGGCGAACCTGCAGTAGGCCGCGGCTCAGCTCGGGGGGAGAACACCGCGATCCGGAGTGTCGCTGGAGGAGGGCGGCGCGGCGGTCCCGGGCAGGATGTCGGCGCACCGGGCCTCCCACAGATCGACGGTGTCGTGCAGGCTGCGCATGTCCGCCCCTCCGATGAGGCGGACCCCGCGTTGCTCAACGGTCCCCATCTGCACCTGGCCGCCGACTCCTTCGACGCTCGTCTCGATCGTGTCGCGCAGCACCTTCAGCGCAACGATCTTGGCCTGCTCGAGCGCGAGCTCGTCCGGGTTGAGGTAGCGCATCGAGCCGATTGCGAAGTGCGCGCTGTCGATGCCGAGCTGGGCGCCCCCGAAGGCCCACTGCTCGACCCACACGGCGGCGCCGCCGCTGAGCAGATGCAGCGCGACCGGCTTGTCGTCGTCTCGTGACCACCAGGCGATCAGCAGCTCGACGTGGTCGCTGCGCCCCTCGATGCTAGGGTCGGCGCGAACGTCTTCGAGGATCGCGTGCAGACGCGCCTTCACCTCGAGGCGGTCGCCGTCGGGCGACAGCCCGTGCGCGCGCTCGAGGTGCAGGGCGAAGCTCTGGGCCGCGTCCTGCGCGCCGGCGCAGGCAAGCAGGAAGCCTCGGCGCGGCTCGTAGACCTTTCTCACGGAGCGGGCCAGGCGACGGCCTCGCGCCCCGCGCGTCTCCTGGCTGTCCGAGCCGACGATCAGGCCGTCGCGACAGCGCAGAGCAACGATCAGCGTCACGCTGCCGCGGCCGTCTCGATGGGGATGGCGGGAAGCATCGAGCGCGCATCATCGCGACCCGATGCGATGGTTCTCTGGATCGTTCGATCAGGCGGATCTGCGAAAGACCGAGCTCACGGCGAACTCGGGATGCTCGGAGTAGACGCGCTCGAGCAGCTCGCCGAATCTCAGGCCGGAGACGTCCTGCTTGATCTGGAACAGCTGCCGCGCGGCGTCGAGCAGCTTCTCGTCTTCCGCCCGTTTCAAGATCCGCTGCCCTTCGCGGAAGGTGACCTCGGTGGGCTTGTACCGTGACCAGCGTTTTCCGCGCACCGGGATGCGCTCGAGCAGTCCATCCCGGACGAGCGCGTCCAGGTCGCGGTAGATCCCGGTGCTCATCGGCCCGTAGGCGCAGGGCTCGAACTCGTACTTGGACCGCGTGGGTATGCGTGTGCGCTGGGCGAACAGGAACAGGCCCTTCTGGAGTCGAATCGGATCCAGTCCGTCCGGCGCGCCCTTGTACGCGGCGAACAGCAGCAGCCAGTCCCGGCGCTTCATCGCTCGCCCTCGGATGTCGAGGCGCAGAAGCAGCCGTCGAGATGAAGCCACCGATGCACGCGCCCAGCCTGGTCTTCGGATCGGACAGAAATGTCGCAACATGCGAACATACGTTTGCATGCGCGGCGGCGGCCATCCGAGCGCGGCTGCGCTAACGCCTCCCGAGCAGGGCCGAGGCCAGGCAGGCGGCGAGCACGAGCACGGCGACCAGGCCGGTGATCGCCAGGCCGGGGCTGACGAGCAGCAGCATCAGTGCGCCGACCACGCCGAGGCCCACGTCCAAGCGCGCGAGCTTGCGTCTGCGCCGCGCGGCGCGGCGGCGGGCGCGCAGCCCGGCGAGGTCGGCCGGCGGCGGCGCCAGCTCCTGTGTCGGCTGCCGCGAGGGGCGCGTGGCGCTCACTGGCTGATCCTGCGAAACAGCGCCCGGGGGAGATGGCGCATCACGAGCATCACCCAGCGCAGCGCGCGCGGGACCCACACCGTCGATGCGTCGCGGTCCAACCCGTCGAGCACCGCCGCGGCGACCTTCTGTGGCGTCGTGGCGAGCGGCGCCGGGTCGAGTCCACTGGTCATCTTGGTGGCGACGAACCCCGGCCGCACGACGAGCACGTGCACGCGCTGCTCGCGCAGGTCGTCCGCGAGTCCCTGTGCGAGCGAGTCGAGCCCCGCCTTGGACGCCCCATAGACGACGTTCGCGCGTCGCGGGCGCTCGGCCGCGACCGATGACAGCACGACGATCGTGCCGCCGCCGCGGTCGCGCAATCGCCTGGCCGTGCGCATCAACAGCGATCCTGCGCCCACCAGGTTCGCCTGCAGCACGCCGATCGCCGCATCGACGTCCGCCGGCAAGCCGCCGCGCTCGCCCAGAACGCCGATCGCGAGGATCACCACGTCTACGCCGCCCAGCTGCACAAACGCCTGCTCCAGCACCCGCTCGTGGCTGGCGAGATCGAGCGCATCGAGCTGGAGCGTGCTCACCACGTGGCAGCCGGCCGCTCGCAGCCGCTCTGCCGCGTCGCCCAGGGCAGTCGTGTCTCGTCCCGCGAGCGCCACCTGGCGCGGCGTTCGCGCCTGCAGCTCGCGGACGATCGCAAGCGCGATCTCGGAGCTTCCGCCCAGGACGAGCACGCGCGGCCCGTCCGCGCCCGGAGCGGCGCTCACGCCGTTGCTCCACACAGGCCCAGGCGCTGCGCGAGGTCCGAGCGCAGGACGCCCTGCGGGTCGACGCGTGCGCGCTGCGCGTGGAAGCGGTCGAGCTGCGGATACATCGCCGCGAGCGCGTCGCGTCCCAGCCGCGCGTCCTTGCTCAGATACACGCGTCCGCCGGCGCCCGCCACCAGCTCGTCGAGCGCCTCCAGCGCCGCGCGCAGCCCCGGCGCGGCCGCCGGGATGTCCACCGCCAGGGTCCAGCCCTCCAGCGGAAACGAGAGCGGCCCGCCGGACGCGGCGCCCATGCGCTTGAAGACCGCCAGGTACACGGGCAGGCGACGCTCCCGGATCAGCTCGAAGCAGCGCACGAGCGCGTTCTCGGCGCCGCGCGGGATCACGAACTGGTACTGCACCAAGCCGCCCGCGCCGTACAGCCGGTTCCACGCGCCGACCGCGTCCAGCGGAAAGAAGTACGGCGCGAGGGCCAGCGGGCGCTCGCGCTCGCGCCGCGGCGCCGCCCACCAGTGCAGCGCGTTGAACGCGCGCACGCTGGACGGTCGCAGCAGCGCGCCGGGGAAGCCGCGGGGCACCTCGACCGTCGGGCTGCGCGACAGCGTGCCCGGATACGCCGCTCCCGCGCCGCGCCGGGTGCGCGCCGCGGGCCTGCGCCGATCCGCCGGCAGCGGGTCGGCGCGCACGACCACCGCGCGGCCCATGCTCGCGCCGGCCGCCAGCAGGTCGAGCCACGCGACCGAGTAGCGGTGATGTTCCTCGCCGCTCATCAGCTGGAGCGTCTGCTCGAGGCCGTCCGTGCGGTCGGTGTCCGCGCTGACCCACGCCGAGGGCAGCGGCTCGGCGCGCACGGTCGCCTCGACCAGGACGCCCGTCAGGCCCATGCCGCCCAGGGTGGCTCCGAACAGCTCGGGGTCGCTCTCGAGGGTCACGCGCATGAGGCCGTCCGCGGGCGTACATAGCGTCAGCGAGGTCACGTGTCGCGCGAAGGCGCCGTCGCGATGGTGGTTCTTGCCGTGGATGTCGCTCGCGATGGCGCCCGCGAGCGTCACGTGCCTGGTGCCCGGGAGGACCGGCAGCGCCAGCCCATGGGCGGCGAGGCTCGACATCAGCCGCGCGATCGTCGCGCCCGCCTGCGCGGTCACGAGCCGGCTCTCGGGGTCGATCGAGAGGACCCGGTCGAGCGCGGTCATGTCGAGCACCGTGCCGCCGCCGTTCTGCGCGGCGTCGCCGTAGCTGCGCCCGGCGCCGCGTGCGATCACGCCGCCGGGGGGGCTCGCGAGCGCTTCGAACACGTGCTCGAGCGCGCGCGGCTGGATCACGTGGCAGCTGCTGCGCGACGTCCGACCCCAGCCGCTCACGGAGCGCAGCTGCGATTGCGCTGCCCGCGCGGGTGCGCTCAGCTCACGAACCGACATACACGCCACCGAGGAATAGCGCACTCCAGACCGCGCCGAGCGCCAGCAGCAGCTTGTCCCGCAGGATCAGCTCCTCCGGGGCCTGGCCGCCGCCGCGCCCGATCAGCGTCGAATAGCGGGCCAGCCACAGCACGAGCGGCGCGATCGAGAGGCCGTACCAGACGGTGTGGTCCGGTCGCGTGAACGCCCATGAGGTGTATGCCGCCACGGCCACCAGCGCCGACGCCATGAGCGTCAGCAGCAGCGCTCCGGGTGAGTAGCGGCGGAGCGTCGCGCGCGCGGGGCCCGTGCCCGAGTGCGCGCGCAGCTCGGCGTAGCGCTTGGCGGCGACGAGGAACACGGCGCAGCAGGCGGTCACGATCACGAACCAGCGCGAGATGTAGATGTCGGTCGCCACGCCGCCGGCCAGCGCGCGGATCACGAAGCCCGCGGCGACGACGAGCACGTCGAGCACGACGATCCGCCGCAGCCACAGCGAGTAGCTGACCGTCATCGCCAGATAGCCGCACGCGAGCGCTCCGAGGCCGGGTGAGATCGCGCTGCCCAGCGCGATTCCCGCGACGGCCAGCGCCACGGCCGTGCGCAGCGCGGCGCCGGCAGACAGCTCGCCGGCGGCCACGGGACGCAGACGCTTGCGCGGGTGGGCGCGGTCCTGGTCGCGGTCGCGCACGTCGTTGATGAGGTACGTGGCGCTCGAGATCATGCACAGCACCGCGAACGCGCCGACGGCCTCGGCGGCGATCGCCGGGCGATCGATCCAACCGGCGGCGCAGGGAGCCGCGAACGCGAGCAGGTTCTTGCTCCACTGACGCGGCCGGCATGCGCGCAGCAGCACGCGCGCGGTGCGTGCCGGCCGCCGTCGACGCGTCGACGTTTGCACCCGCACGGGTGTGGATGCGTCGCGCCGGGCCCTGTCGAATGCCGCTTGCTCCTCGACCGATGCCTCGAGTGAAGCGATGGCTGAACCTCCAGGCGATTTTGGTTAATAGCGACTGAGGTCTCGTCCCAGCCGCTGCGAGGCAAGGATTCCACACACACTTCCTTTAACCCCGATAAAGCGCACCGGCGGGTGTGAGAGTTTTCTCAGTGAGAATTGACTTATATGGGGAGAGTCGGTGTACGCTCCGGATCAGGCTCACTAGTGTCTGAGCATGCCTGCGCTCACGGCCGCAAAAGCTCGACTGCCGCCGGTAGCCGGACGGCGCCGGCGTGGTCGGCGGCGCGATGGCTCCCATCCGTCCACGTCCGTGCGCGTGCGGCGCGTCGCGCTCGTCGCGGCGCTGGTGGCGCTCGTGCCCGTCGTCGTCTCCTACGCGGCCTCGATGAGCGAACCCTCGAACTCGAGCCTCGGCATCCGCAGCGTCGAGTGGCTGCGCGACCACGGCGCCGCCGGCCTCGTGGCGCGCGTGGAGTCGGTGTACTACTCGCTGACGGCGCCCAGCAAGGGCGGGCCGACGCTGCGCGCGCTGCCGAGGGTCGGCGTTGGCGCCGCGTTGCACCCGGCGCCCAGCGTCGAAGCCCGTCCCGCCCGCGTGTCGGCGCTGATCCATCCGGCGCTGCCGGGAGAGGGCGTGTGGCACGCCACGCGCCCGTCGCTCGAGGCGCGCCCGCCGGTGCTGGTCACAACGCTGCGCGACCAGCCCGAATATCCCAGGGTGGTGGCGGGGCTCGCGTGGATCGACACCAAGCGCACGACGCTCACGCTCAACCCGGGCCGGCTCGAGCCCTCTGTATCGATTCCTCGCGGCGCGATGGAGGTTCCCGAACGCGACCGGCCGCGCCTGCTGGCGACTTTCAACAGCGGCTTCAAGCTCAGCGATTCCCACGGCGGCTTCGCGCTGGGCGGACACACCTACGCGCCGATGCGCGACGGACAGGGGACGCTCGTCGGATACGCCGGCGGACGCGTCGACGTGGTCGACTGGACTTATGGTCAGAGTGCGCCGCCCGGTATCGCCTTCGCGCGCCAGAACCTGCCGCTGATCGTTGAACATGGACGGCCCAGCCCGAACATCGCGAACGCCGCCGAATGGGGCGCCACCGTCGGCAACGCGATCCTCGTGTGGCGCTCCGCCATCGGCGTCGACAGGCGCGGCAACCTGATCTACGCGGCGGGCGAAGACCAGACGGTCGCGAGTCTCGCGAGGGCGTTGATCAGCGCCGGGGCGGTCCGCGCGATGGAGCTCGACATCAACTCCTACTGGGTCACGTTCATCAGCTACGGCGCATCTGGCGCGCGCGAGCCGAGCAAGCTGCTCGAAGGCATGGAACGCCCGGCGACGCGCTATCTCGAACCGGACGACCGCGACTTCTTCGCGCTCTACTCGCGCTGACGTGCGAAGGCCGCAAGCGGCCTTGTCGTCCGCTCGCGGCCTCACACGGGCGTTGCTCGAATCACGCCGCCGTTGACGGCGGCGCGGGTGCTCGAGCTAGGCCTTGACGTCCACGCGGCCGGAGGCCGATGCGCTGGACGCGCCAGCGGACGTGCTCTGCACGCTCGCGTTATCCGAATCACTGTCGTGATCGGCTGCTCCCGGAGTCTCTCCAGACTCCGGCCTGCGGGCGCTGCTGGCGGCGCTGAAGCTCTGTAGTGAGCTGGCGCCGCTGATTGGAGCAATGCTCATGGTTGTTCCTTTCGTTGAGCTTGCCTCTTGCTCATCGACGGCGGGCGATCGCGCTTGAGCTGTTCGGGCTCTGTCTGAGGGGGTTCTCACGCGCGCCTGCTACGGTCATGCCACGGGCGGCGAAGTCGTCCTTGAGGTTCTTTGTCTTTGTTGGCGCTCGAGGGCGCGGATGGGGTCAGTCGAATCTCCATTCGCAGCGGCGGCCGATGAGGGTCGCCAGAAGGAGCACCAACAACATGAAGCATGCAACTTTCGCCGACCTCGGCGTGTCCAAGGTCGTCGTCGATGAGCTCGCCCAGCGTGGGATCGAGCAGCCGTTCGCCGTCCAGGGGATGGTCATCCCGGACGTGCTCGCGGGCCACGACGTGCTCGCGCAGTCGCCGACCGGATCGGGCAAGACGCTCGCGTTCGGGATACCGCTGGTCGAGCGCCTGCGCGACTCCGACGCGCGACCCTCCGCGCTGGTGCTCGCGCCGACGCGCGAGCTCGCGCTGCAGATCGTCGAGGACCTGCGGCCGCTCGCGCACGCTCGCGCAGTGTCGATCGCAGCTGTATACGGGGGCGCCGGGATCGTCAAGCAGGCGCGGCTGGCGTCGCGCGCGCACATCCTCGTGGCCACGCCCGGGCGCCTGCTCGACCTGATCGAGCGCGGCGACGTCTCACTCGGGCGGATCCGCATGCTCGTGCTCGACGAGGCCGACAGGATGCTCGACATGGGCTTTCGTCCGGTGGTCGACAGGATCGTCAAGATGACCGCCGCGGAGCGCCAGACGCTGCTGTTCTCGGCGACGCTCGAGGGCGAGGTCGGGCGTGTCGCCAAGGCCTACACCACGAACCCCCGCCGCCACGAGCATGCGCACTCGGCCGAGCGCAAGGGAGACGTGGAGCACCGCTTCGTGACGGTCTCGCACGACGGCAAGGTCGCGCGCCTGGTTTCCGAGCTGGGCGCGGCCGAGCGCGGGCTGACGCTCGTGTTCGTGCGCACCAAGCGCGGCGCCGACCGGCTCGTCAAGCGGCTCGCGTCGAGCAGCGTGCGCGCGGTGGCGATGCACGGCGACAAGTCCCAGGGGCAGCGCGAGCGCGCCCTCGCGAGCTTCGAGGCGGGCGACGTGGACACGCTCGTGGCGACAGACGTGGCCGCCAGGGGCATCGACGTGGCGGGGATAACCCACGTGATCAACTACGACATCCCGGGCACGCGCGAGGACTACGTGCACCGCATCGGTCGCACCGCGCGCGCGGGCGCGAGCGGCGTCGGTGTGACGCTCGTCGCGCACGACCAGGCGCGCGAGTTCGCAGGCATGGTGCGCGAGCTGGGGCTGGACCGCGAGCTGGGGCTCGCGGGGATCGCCGGCGAGGACCGTCCGCGCGGCGGCAATCGCCCCACCACGCAGCCCGCCGGCGCCGCGAGGCGTCGCAGCGGTCGCTCGCGCACGGGCGCGGGACGCGGCGGCGCCGGGCGCGATGACACAGGGCGCGACGGCGCCGGACGCGGCGGTCGGGCCTCGGGCCGCTCCCGGTAGGGCCCGTGAGCCGTCGTTTCGGCCGGGCGGTCAGCTACTGTCGCTGCGCATGACAGAGCCGCATGCGGACAACTCCGAGGCCGGAGGCAACGGCGACTCCACGGAGGCGGGCTCCGAGTCGGACCTGCTGACGCAGTACGACATCCTGCGCCTGCGCGCCCCCAATCCAGGGCTGCTGACGCTGTCGGGGACCAACACATGGGTGGTGGGGCGCGGTCCTACATGGGTCGTGGACCCGGGTCCGCTGCTCGACGAGCACCTCGAGCGGCTGTTCGCCGAGATCGAGACGCGCGGGGGCCTCGGGGGCGTGGCGCTCACGCACGATCACCACGACCACACCGAAGCCGTCAGCGCCCTGCTCGAGCGCCATCCGGCGCCGCTGGCGGCGGGACGCGGAGCGGCCGACGTGCGGCTCGGCGAACGCGTGCGCTTCGGCCCGTTCGAGGCGGTCGCAACGCCCGGGCACGCCGCCGACCACTTCGCGCTGGTGGGCGAGGGCGCGTGCTTCACCGGCGACGCCGTGCTGGGCGAGGGCAGCGTGTTCATCAGCCCCTATCGCGGCGCGATGTCCGGCTACCTGCTGGCGCTCACGCGCCTGCGCATGCGCGAGGACTTCAACGTGCTGTGCCCCGGCCACGGGCCGCCGGTGTGGGATGCGCAGATGCGGCTCGAAGACTACATCTCGCATCGACTGGACCGGGAACACGGTCTGATCATCGCGCTGAGTGAAGGCAAGCGCACGGTCGAGGAGCTGCTGGATGCGGTCTGGTCGGAGGTGTCCGAGCCGCTGCGCCCGCTCGCCACGGCCACGCTGGCGGCGCACCTCGACAAGCTCGAGGAAGAGCAGATACTGCCCGACGGCGTGGAGCGACCCAGGTTCGAACGGACCGAGTGGTGAGCCCGTCCGACGGGTCGCGCGCGGGCACGGGCGGCGACTCCAAGGCTGCTGCGGCGAGCGGCGCGGGCACGGCGGGCAGCGCACTCGGCTCGCGACCCACCGCGACCGACTCGCCGTTTCCGCCGATCGCCGACTACGGCTTCCTGTCGGATTGCCATACGTGCGCGCTGCTCGCCTCCGACGGGTCGATCGAGTGGATGTGCCTGCCGCACTTCGACTCGCCCTCGGTGTTCGGCGCGATGCTCGACCGCGGCGCCGGCAGCTGGCGCGTCGGCCCGTACGGGGTCTTTGTGCCGGCGGGTCGCCGCTACATCCCCGGCACGAACATCATCGAGACGACGTGGATGACGCCGCAGGGCTGGCTGCGCGTGGTGGAGGCGCTCACGATCGGCCCGTGGCACGACAACAAGCACGGCTCCAGCCACACCCGTCCCCCCACTGACTACGACGCCGACCATCTGCTGGTGCGGATCGTGGAGTGCATCCAGGGCGAGGTGCAGGTGGAGATCGTGTGCGAGCCGATGCTCGACTACGGCGCAACGGCGGCCAGCTGGACGGTGGCGCAAAGCGGCGAGGCGGGCGTGTGCATGCTGGACGCCACCGACGAGGTGACGGCGTTCAGGCTGTTCAGCGACATCCGCGTCGGCATCGAGGGCAACCGCGCGCACGGCCGCCACACGATGCGCGAAGGCGAGAAGCGGTTCTGCGCGCTGTCCTGGACGGAGGAGCGCGGCGGTCCGCACACGATCGAGCAGGCCGAGGAGTACATGGAGCGCACGGCGCACTTCTGGCGCTCGTGGCTTGCCGACGGGACCTACCCAGACCACCCCTGGCGCTTTCAGCTGCAGCGCTCCGCGCTGGCGCTGAAGGGGCTCACGTTCATGCCCACCGGCGCGCTCGTGGCAGCCGCCACCACGTCGCTGCCGGAGACGCCGCAGGGCGAGCGCAACTGGGACTACCGCTACTGCTGGATGCGCGACGCGTCGTTCACGCTGTGGGGCCTGCACGCGCTCGGCCTGAACTGGGAGGCGGACGACTTCGTGCAGTACGTCGCCGACATGGAGCGCAACGCGGACGGCTCGCTGCAGATCATGTACGGGATCACGGGCCAGAAGGACCTCGCGGAGTCGACGCTCGACCATCTCAAGGGATACGAAGGCGCGCGCCCGGTGCGCATCGGCAACGGCGCCTACAACCAGCGCCAGAACGACGTCTTCGGTGCGGTGCTCGACTCGGTGTACCTGCACTCCAAGAAGCGCGACCACATCCCCGAGCGGCTGTGGCCGGTGCTGGCCGACCAGGTGCGCTGCGCGGCGGACGTGTGGAAGGAGCCCGACCAGGGGATTTGGGAGGCGCGCGGCGAGCCGCGCCACTATGTCTCCTCGAAGCTGATGTGCTGGGTCGCGATGGATCGCGGCGCGCGCCTGGGCGAACGCCGCGGCCACGTCGAGGCAGCCCAGCAGTGGCAAGCGCTCGCCGACGAGATCCGCGATGACATCCTCACGCACGGTGTGGACAAGCGCGGCGTGTTTCGCCAGCACTACGACACCGACGCGCTCGACGCGTCCACGCTGCTGGTGCCGCTCATGCGCTTCCTGCCGCCGCAGGACGAACGTGTGCGGGCGACCGTGGCGGCGATCCGCGACGAGCTCACAGAGGGCGGGCTGGTACTGCGTTACCGCACCGAGGAGACCGACGACGGCCTGCACGGCGAGGAGGGCACCTTCCTGATCTGCTCGTTCTGGCTCGTCTCGGCGCTGTCGGAGATCGGCGAGCACCGCGAAGCCGAGCACCTGTGCGAGCGACTGCTCTCATACGCCTCGCCGCTGGGGCTGTACGCGGAGGAGCTGGAGGCCTCCTCGGGACGGCATCTCGGCAACTACCCGCAGGCGTTCACGCACCTGGCGCTGATCAACGCGGTCACGCACGTGGTCGAGGCGCAGCAGGCTCAGTAGCCGTGCCGCCCCGTAGGGGCGTCCTCGGCAGACTCAGTAGCCGTGCCGCCCCGTAGGGGCGTCCTCGGCAGACTCAGTAGCCGTGCCGCCCGGAGGGGCGTCCTCGGCAGACTCAGTAGCCGTGCCGCCCCGGAGGGGCGTCCTCGGCAGACTCAGTAGCCAGGCTCGCCCGGCAGCACGATCCGCGCGACCTCGCCTTCGAGCAGCACCCGCGGCTGCACCGGCTGCACCTCGCGTCCGCGGGCGTATGCCATGAGCGCGTCGACGGACGCGAACTCGCGCAGCTGCTCGAGGTGCTTGATCGTGGGGAAGACCAGCTGGATCTCGCCAGCGACGTTTGCGTCCAGCGCGCCCTGCGGCGTGAACCAGCCGAGGTCCACGCACTCCTCGCCGTCCACCCGCGGCGCCTGGCCGTGCGGCAGCACCGCGAGGAAGAAGTGCGTGTCGAAGCGGATCTGCACCTCCGCGGGCGTGATCCAGCGCGAGAACTTGACGAGCACGCCGGGGTCCTCCAGGACGATCGCCGCCTCCTCATCGAGCTCGCGCAGCGCCGCGAGGCGGTGCGCCTCGTCGCCGTCGCCCTCCTGGGCGTCGACCGCGCCGCCGGGAAACACCCACACGCCGCCCATGAAGCGCGCGTGCGGGGTGCGCTTGACGAGCAGCAGATCGAGCTTCTCGCCGCCACCGCGCAGCAGGATCACGCTGGCGGCCTGGCGCGGCGGCGTGGGCGCGCCAGGGTTGTACGTCTCGCCCGGACCGGGGCGCTCGCTCTCCTCGGACGTGCGCATCGGCTGACCCTACCGGCCGCTAATCTTTGGCGCATGAGCGACACCACGGCATCCACCGCCACTGAGACCTTGCAGCGCTGGATCTGCGAGTCCTGCGGGTACATCTACGACCCCGACGAGGGCGATCCCGACGGAGGCATACCCGCGGGGACCGCGTTCGAGGACATCCCCGACACGTGGTTCTGCCCCGTGTGCGGCGCGCGCAAGCGCGACTTCACCGTGTACGAGGACTAGGGTGGTCTGACGGACTGGCAGCGACTGCTCGCGCTCGACGCGGAGCGCGTGTGGCATCCATATGGCGCGCTGCCGGCGTCGCTGCCGTCGCTGCCGGTTGCGTCGGCTGAAGGCGTGCGGCTGCGCCTGGCCGACGGCCGCGAGCTGATCGACGGGATGGCCTCGTGGTGGTGCGCGATCCACGGCTACCGCCACCCGGCGCTCGACGCGGCTGTGACAGGGCAGCTGGAGCGGATGGCGCACGTGATGTTCGGCGGGCTCACGCACGAGCCCGCCGTGGCGCTCGCCGAGCGCCTGATCGAGCTCGCGCCCGACGGACTGGAGCGGGTGTTCTTCGCGGACTCGGGCTCGGTCTCGGTCGAGGTCGCGATCAAGCTGTGCATGCAGTACCAGCGCGCGCTCGGGCGCGCGTCGCGCACGCGCCTGCTGACGGTCAGGGGCGGCTACCACGGCGACACCGCGGGCGCGATGGCCGTGTGCGACCCGGTCACCGGGATGCACAGCATGTTCGCGGGTGTGCTGCCCCAGCATGTGTTCGCCGAGCGCCCGCCAGACGGCTTCCACGAGCCGCTGCACGAGGATTGGGCGGCGCACGTGCGCGAGCTGGCGGCGCGCCACGCCGACGAGCTCGCCGGCGTGATCCTCGAGCCGGTCGTGCAGGGCGCCGGCGGCATGCGCTTTCACTCGCCCGCGTGCGTCGCGCTGATGCGCGAGCTGTGCGACGAGCATGGGCTGCTGCTCGTGCTCGACGAGATCGCCACCGGCTTCGGGCGCACGGGCGCGATGTTCGCGTGCGAGCACGCCGGCGTCGTCCCCGACGTGATGTGCGTGGGCAAGGCGCTCACCGGCGGCTACATGACGCTCGCCGCGATGCTCTGCACCGCGCGCGTCGCCGAGGTGGTCTCTGGCGGCGAGGGGGCTGGCCTGATGCACGGCCCCACGTTCATGGCCAACCCGCTCGCGTGCGCCGTCGCGCTTGCGTCGCTTGAGCTGCTCGCCGACGGCGCCTGGCGTCAGCGGGTGGCGGCGATCGAGGATCAGCTGGCGGCTGGCCTCGAGCCGGCGCGCGAGCTGGCGGGGGTCAGCGACGTGCGGGTGCTGGGCGCGATCGGCGTGATCGAGCTCGAGCGCCCGGTGGACGTCGCCGCCGCGACCGCCGCAGCGGTCGCGCGGGGCGTGTGGCTGCGGCCGTTCGCGCGACTCGTGTACGCGATGCCGCCATACGTGATCGGCGCGGAGGACCTCGCCACGGTCACGGCCGCGATGGTCGCCGCCGCGCGCGTCAGCGCCGGCGCCGGCGCCTCCTAGGCTTGGGCGCTGGCTTGACCGTCAGGCTCTTGGAGACGAGCGTCGTTGCCTTGGGGGTGCCGGCGAGTGTAACGGTGAGGTGCGCCGGGAGCTTGTGGAACCTCGCGAGCAGCCTGCGCCCGGTGGAGTTCAGCGCGAGCGTGATCTTCAGGCTGTGGCCCGCAGGGATCGTTCGCGCGGCGGAGGCGACCGTGACCGTTTTGCGCTTGATCCTCGGCTTGCGCGCGAGCAGCGCGATGAGCTTGCCCGCGCGCGTCTGCTCGACCGTTGCGAGCGCTGCCTTCACCGCGCAGCTGGTGCCCGCCGCGCCCTTGCATGCGACTGTGAACGTGACCTTGCCGCCGGCGGATGTCACCGATCCGAGGACGCTGGCTGTCGCCAGCGGCACCGTGTAGGTGACGGTGACGGCGGCGCTCTTGGAGAGCCCCGCCTGGTCGGTCGCCGTCGCGGTGATCGTGTTCGCCCCCGGTTTGAGCGCCACGCTCGTCGACCACGCGCCGCCCGCGCCGACGGCCACGGGCGCCCCGCCGACGGTCAGCGAGGCGAGCGCAACGCTGTCGCTCGCGGTGCCCGACACGGCCACCGCCGGGCTTTCCGTCTCGATCGAGGCGCCGTTCGCCGGCGCGGCGATCGACACCGAGGGGTAGTAGGAGGCGAGCGCCGCTTCTGCGAGCGAGCGCACTTCCGCCAGCGCGAAGCCCTGCACGAACGCCATGCGCACGGTGCGTGATTCGCCCGCGGGCACCGTCAGCTGGTAGGGGGTTTCATAGACGTTGGCGGCCGCGGTCTGGCTGCCGCGGGTCACCGTCAGCGGTTCGCTCGGTGCGGTGTCGTAGACGAGCGCGTCCTGCGGATTGACGCCGTCGCCGGATTCCGGTGTTTTCGAGTTCGTCTTGTAAAGGATCGCGCCTGCGCCAGCGGGCAGCGAGATCGTCTCGCCTTCGGTCGTCGTCGCGAACGCGGAGGTCCCCGGGAACAGATAGACGCCCGCTTCTTTTTCCTGGCTGTCCATTTCCGTGTAGTAGCGGACGTTGACGCTGTGGGCGGCGTGGTCGGTGGAGCGCCACGTCTCCGTCAGCCACGCGACGTGGTCTTCATCGCTCGTTTCCCACGTGCGCACGAGCGTCACTCCCGTCGGCTGAAAACCGGTGCAGCTTGCGAACGTCGGCGGGAATTCGCCGCTCGTGGCGCACTTGACGATCGGCTCTTCCTCTTTGAACGTGAGCGTGTGCGTGGCTTCGTGGAACGTGGGCGCTTCGACGACGATCGGCTGCATGCCGGTCAGCGCGACTTTCGCTTTGTGTTCGGTTTCGATGCGCTCCTGGGCTTCTACGGCCGCATGGGAAACGTATGCGTTGGCGCCGTCGACCAGCAGCGGCGAGCGCGTTTTCGGCGCGTAGGTCTGGAACGGGTTGAGGTCGACCTCGCCATAGAGCGAGTACACGAGTTCGTGCAGCGTCGAGCTGTAGAGCTGGCCTTCCAGGGAGTAGCTCCCGGCCGACTGGAAGTCGAAGCTGCCGGCCAGGCTGCTCGAGGACACCGCGAATTTGCTCGGTCCCTCAAGTTCGAAGGCCGAGCTCACGAATGTCGGGCCTTCGAATTCGCTCGGAACTTCCTCGGGTGCGGGTTCTTCGTATTTGACGGGGACCGCGCGCAGCGTGCAGCGATAGCCGGGAAACACATCGCGCGGCACTGTCACCGAGAACCCTTCCGCCACGACGGGAACGGGTTTGAACGTCACTTCGCGGTAGCTGTCGGCACCGCTGCCGTAGTAGCAGCGCAGTTCGACTTCCGGTTTGGCGAGTCCGTGGGCGGTTCCCGCGATCGTGATCGTGCCGCCTTCTTCCACGCCGGCGTTCACCGCCTGGTAGATCGTCCCGGATGGCGTCGTGATCTGGGTGTCCCGCGCGATCGCGCTCGCCGACGCCACGGGAAGGGAGATCGTGATGAGCGCTGCTGCGAAGACGAGCGCTCTCGCTCGGGACCGGCACGGTTGCATGGGAGCTCCCTGCGGAAGTGGATGATCGCCGACGAGGTCCGATGTCGGCCGGGAAGTGGCTCAAAGCTAGATGGCCGAGCGGCGGAAGCTCACCGATCCTCGAGCCAGCGCTCCCATGGCAGCGTCCCGCCGGCGCTCGCGAGCGCGACCGGGTCAGGCCCTGGCACGCGCGCGAGCGTCGCCACCTCCACGGCTCCGAGGCGAGCGACCGTCTCGCGGTTGGAGAGCTCCAGACGAGTGGGCTGCGCCGGCCACGGGGTGAACACCACCGCCCGCACCCGCAGCCCCGCCGCGCGTGCTGCGCCGATGGTCAGCAGGGTGTGGTTGATCGTTCCCAGGCCGGGGCGGGCGGCGATCAGCAGCGGCAGGCCGACGTCGACCGCGAGGTCGCACACGCTGTAGCGCTCGCCGAGCGGCACGAGCAGCCCGCCAACGCCCTCGACGATCAGCGTGTCGGCGGGCTCGGTGACGAGGGCGTGGACGGAGGCGAGCAGCGTCGCGGGCTCGATGCGCTCCCCCGCCAGCTCCGCCGCCAGGTGCGGCGACACCGCCGGCCCGTAGCGCAGCGGCGAGACGTCATCGGGGTCCATGTCCGCCAGCGACGCCAGCAGCTCGTGGTCGGGCGGCCACTCGCCGCGCGCCGCGACTTCGCCCTCGTCGTCCAGGCCCGTGACCGCCGGCTTGAACGCGCGCACGCGCTCGCCCGCCGCCGCCATCGCCGCGAGCAGCGCCGCGCTCATGATGGTCTTGCCGACGCCCGTGTCGGTTGCGGTGACGAACAGGCCGCGCACGCTCGCCGCTCCCGGCGCCGGCGGCTACGCCGCGCGGACGCTGCCGAGCTCGCGCTCGACGTCGAACGGCGCGTTCGGCAGCTCGACCGGGGTGAGAGGCTCCGTGTCGGGGCCGACCGGCGCGTCAGCGTCGCGCCGAGTGCTGCTCGAGGCGCTCCGCTCTGCGCCGCTCGAAGCGTTCGACTCGGAGAGCCTCGCGACGCGAGGCCCCTCGTCGTCGCGCTCGAGGTCGAACGGCGCCGACACACCCTCCGTGCGCGCCTCCGAGCGCACGCGCGCGGACGCCGTCAGCTCGGCGTATGCGAGCTCGCGCTCATCGGCCGCCTCCTGGCGTTCCGGCAGCGGCTCGAGCAGCGACTCGGGCTCGAGCCCAACCGAGCGCGCCGCGTCGCCGAATGCGCGCGCCGCCATCTCCAGCTCCGACGCCGTGTGCGAGGCCATCGCCGTCAGGCGCAGGCGCGAGGAGCCCGTGGCGACGGTCGGCGGGCGGATCGCCTGCGCGAACACGCCGCGCTCGAGCGCCTCCTGGCACAGGCGCATCGCCGCGCGCTCGTCGCCCACTATCAGCGGAACGATCTGCATCTCCACGTCCGCCACCGGGAAGCCCTCCGCCGCCAGCGCCCGGCGCAGCACGCGCGCGTTGGAGCGCAGCCGCTGCACGCGGTGCGGGCGTTCGCGCAGCAGCGCCAGCGCCGCCAGCGCGCCGGCCACCGCCGGCGGCGACGGCGCCGTCGAGTAGATCAGCGGGCGCGCCGTGTTGATCAGGTAGCGCACCATCTCCGTGCTCGCGCACACATACGCGCCGTAGGAGCCGAGCGCCTTGCCGAGCGTGCCCACGACCACGTCCACGTGGCCCTCCAGGCCCGCCTCCGCCACCGCGCCGCGCCCGCCGGGCCCCAGGTTGCCGGTGGCGTGCGCCTCGTCCACCACCAGGCGCGCGCCGTGCATCTCCGCGAGCTCCGCGATCGGCTCCAGCGGCGCCACGTCGCCGTCCATCGAGAACACCGAGTCCGTCACGATCAGCCGCCGCGACGCGTCCTCGCGGCGGCCGTGGCGGCGCATGCTCCAGTCCAGGTGCTCCACGTCGCGGTGGCGGTACACCACCACCTCCGCGCGCGACAGGCGGCAGCCGTCCACGATCGACGCGTGGTTGAGCTCGTCCGAGAAGACCGTGTCGCCGCGGCCCGCCAGCGCGCCGATCACGCCCAGGTTCGCCAAGTAGCCCGAGCCGAACAGCAGGCACGCCTCGCTGCCCTTGAAGTCCGCCAGCCGCTCCTCCAGGCGCCGGTGCACCGTCATCGTGCCCGACACCAGCCGCGACGCGCCCGCGCCCACGCCCCAGCGCTTCGCCGCGTCCGCCGCCGCCTCGCGCACGCGCGGGTGGTCCGCCAGTCCCAGGTAGTTGTTCGAGCACAGCAGCAGCACCGGCCTGCCGTCGACCAGCACCGTCGGCCCCTGCGGGCCGCTGATCAGCCGCAGCCGCCTTGCCAGACCGAGCTCCTCCAACTCCTCCAGGCGCTGCTCGATCTCGCTCATCTGCGCCGCCTTTCCTCTAGCCGACCGGAACTCTGTTGGCGGCGCCGTCAGGGCGCGGCGGCACCGCGCGCTTGGCGCGGTAGCGCAGCTGCGTGGACGGATCCCACAGCCGCACGTCCAGCATCGGCGCCGCGTCGGCGTCGGCTTCCGGTTCCCCCGCCAGCGCCGCCTCGTGCTGCGCCTGCGCCACCACGTCCGGCGTTTCGCCCTCCAGCCAGCCCGTGCGGTTGTCCGGGCGCGGGTTCGCCGCGTTGTCCGGCTGGCGCGCCACGTTCAGCCCCAGCTCCTCGAACATCGCGCGGTCCGTCTCCGGCTCGTTGCCCAGCGTCGTCAGGAAGTTGCCCATCATCACGCCGTTGATGCCCGCCTTGACGGCCAGCTGCTGCAGCTCCGCCAGGTTCTCCACGCGCCCGCCGCACAGGCGGAACAGCGCTTCCGGCAGGATCAGGCGGAAGATCGCGATCCACTTGACCGCCTCCCACGGGTCCATGAACTCGCGGTCGCCGAACTTCGTGCCCGGGCGCGGGTTCAGCATGTTGATCGGCACGCTCGTCGGGTCGATCTCCGCCAGCTCGAACGCCATCTCCACGCGCTGCTCGCGCGTCTCGCCCAGGTTCAGGATGCCGCCCACGCACGTCTCCAGGCCCGCCTCGCGCACAGCGTCGATCGTGCGCAGCCGGCCCTCGTAGCGGACCGTGCTGGTCACCTCCGAGTAGTAGCTGTGCGCCGTCTCCACGTTGTGGTGCACGCGCTGGATGCCCGCCTCGCGCAGCGCCTTCGCGCGCTCCGCCGAGATGTGGCCCACCGACGCGCAGCGCTTCAGGTTGGTCTTCTCCGAGACCAGCCGCACGCCCTCCAGGTACTTCTCGAAGTCGCGCTTGGACAGACCCTGCCCCTGCGTCACCATGCAGAAGCGGTGCGCGCCCGCCGCCTCCGCCGCGCGCGCGTGTTCCAGGATCTGCTCCGGCTCCATCATCGCGTGCATCGGCGTCTCCGCATCCGCGAAGCGCGACTGTGCGCAGAAGCCGCAGTCCTCCGCGCAGCCGCCCGACTTGGCGTTCACCAGCGAGCACATGTCCGTGGAGTCCGCAAAGCGCTCCACGCGCGCCTTCCACGCGCGCTCGATCAACGCCTCGATCTGCGCGCGATCCTCGATCTCGCCCAGCTCCAGCGCTTGCTCCCGTGTGATCAGCGGCGGCACGGGAAGAAACCGTATGGGGTGTGGCGGACGGCTATTCGACGCGCCCGAACGCCGCGGCACGGGTGCCACTCGCCGCGCCGGGCCGCCGCGGCGCCGGCCGCTACTCGCCGCGCCAGCTCGGCGCGCGCCGCTCCGCGAACGCGCGCATGCCCTCGCGCAGGTCGCGCGACGCGAACGACGCGCGGCGCAGCTCGATCAGCTCCGCCTCCACATCCGCCGGCAGCTCGCTCTCAGCTCTCAGCAGCGCCGCGATCACGCGCTTGTTGCCAGTCTGCGACAGCGGCGCGTTGCCCGCCAGCTCGCCCGCCAGCGCCAGCGCCGCCGCCTCCAGCTGCTCCGGCGCGCTCACGCGGTTCACCAGGCCCCACTCGAGAGCAGTCGGCGCGTCGATGTAGCTGCCCAGCAGGAACAGCTCGCGCGTGCGCGCCGCGCCGATCGCGTCGATGAAGCGGCGCAGCCCCGTATGCGAGTACACCAGCCCCAGCTTCGCCGGCGGCATCCCCAGCTTGATGCCCGCCTGCGCCACGCGCAGGTCGCACGCCAGCGCCAGCTCCAGGCCGCCGCCGATCGTGTGGCCCGGCAGCGCCGCAAGCGTCGGATACGGAAACGCCTCCAGCGCGTCGATCGCCAGCGTGAACGGGTGCGCCACCAGGCGCTCCGCGCGCTCCTCGAACTCCTCGTCCGGGATCTCGCCGATGTCGTAGCCCGCCGAGAACATGCCGTGCGCGCCCGTCACCAGCACGCAGCGCGCGCCCGACGCCGGCGCCGCCAGCTCCTCCAGCGTCGCGCTGATCGCATCCAGGATCGGGTGGTCCAGCGCGTTGCGCTTCGCCGGGTTGGAGATCGTCAGGCGCACCACGCCCGCCGCCGGCTCGTCAACCAGCAGCTTGCCGTCGGCCAGCTCGCGTGGGGGGGCGGTAGAGGTCACGGGTCCGACAGGCTAGACGAGCGCCCGCGCGGGGGCGCCCGCGGCGGCTACTCCAGCACCACCAGCGTGTCGCCCTCGTTGACCGCCTGGCCCTCCTCGCAGCGGATCTCCGTCACCGTGCCCGCGTCTTCCGCCTCCACCGGCATCTCCATCTTCATCGACTCCAGGATCGCGACCGTGTCGCCCTCCTCGATCGTGTCGCCCACCGCGCACTCGATTTTCCATACCGTGCCGGTGATATGAGCCTCGACGTCAGTCATACGCTCCTCCAGACGCTCCTCGCCGTCGCCCCGCCGGCGACCATGGGAACGGGACAATAGAGCGCCCCGCCGACCGATCCGCGCAGCCGCGCACCGTCGTGCTCGTCGCCGCCCGCAACGAGGCGCAGCGCTTGCCCGACACGCTCGCCGCGCTCGCGCGCGCGTTCCCCGGCGCGCCCGTGTGGGTCGCCGACGACGGCTCCACCGACGCCACCGCGCAGATCGCCCGCGCCGCCGGCGCGCACGTGGTGCGCAGCGCCGGCGTCATCGGCAAGGGCGCCGCCGTCACCCGCACAGCCCGCGAGGCCCTGCGCAGCGCCACGGTGCCCACACACGAGCCGACTGACACCGCCCGCCATCCCGACTCGAGATCGCTGTTCGTGCTGTGCGACGGCGATCTCGGCGACTCCGCCGCCGCGCTGCGCGAGCTCGCCGACACGGTCGCGCGCGGCGACGCCGACGTAGCCGTCGCCGCCTTCGCCACGCGCGTCGGCGGTGGCGTCGGGCTCGCGCGCGGCTTCGCTCGCTGGGCCATCCGCAGGCGCTGCGGCCTCGACACCGCCGCGCCCATCTCCGGGCAGCGCGCGCTCACCGAGCAGGCGCTGCGCGACGTGCTGCCGTTCGCGCACGGCTTCGGCATGGAGATCGGCATCACCGTCGACGCCGTCCGCGCCTGGCACCGCCTCGTCGAGCTCCAGCTGCCGCTCAGCCATCGCGCCACCGGGCGCACGCCCGCCGGGTTCCTGCACCGCGGGCGCCAGCTGCTCGACTTCGTGCGCGTGTACGCCGCGCGTCGCTAGCGCTTCGTAGCGCCCGCGCGCGCGTAACTTTGCGCTGCGCGCGACGTACAGCGTTCGATGAGCGATCTCGCACCCATGCGCGAGCAGGTCTACACCGACCCGCGCCCCAAGGAGCACTTCGACCGCTTCCACGAGCGCTCGCGCACGCGCGAACCCGACTGGGCTTACGAGCTCACGCGCGTGCTCACCTCGCTGTACGCCTACACGTTCCTGCGCGCCCGCGCCATCTCCGTCGAGAAGGTGCCAGGCAGCGGCGCCGTGATCCTCGCGCCCAACCACTTCTCGTTCATGGACCACTTTCTCATGGGCTGCTACATCCGCCGCAAGGTGCGCTTCATGGCCAAGTCGCAGCTGTTCAAAGGGCCCATGCAGTTCATCTACACCCATGGCGGAGTGTTCCCCGTGCGCCGCGGCGCACGTGACGAGGACACGTTCATCACCGCCCGCTCCATCCTCGACCGCGGCGGCGCCATCACCATGTACTGCGAGGGCGGGCGCTCGCGCACCGGCAAGGTCGCAGAACAGGCCAAGCGCGGCATCGGGCGTCTCGCCCTGGAGACCGGCGCGCCCGTCGTGCCCATCGCCATCTACGGCTCCTCGCACATCCGCAACTGGAAGCGCCTGCAGTTCCCCAAGGTCACCGTGCAGTACGGCGACGCCATGCGCTGGGAGCCCATCGCCGATCCCACGCGCGAGCAGCAGCAGGCCGTCGCCGACCAGATCCTCGTCGAGATCCGCCGGCTTTACGCCGGCCTCGAAGAACACGGGCGCAAGGGCGTCCTCAAGCGCGTGCGCGAACAGCAGCGCGCCGAGCGCCGCGCCCACCGCGAGGGCGCCGCCGTCGCCTGAGCGCCCGCCCGCCGTCCAGGTCGTCGGGGCAGTCGCCTAGGGTTTGACACCAATGGATCGTCAACCGGGCCACAGGGGTGACTATGCAAAGTCGCGTTGACGTCGGCGGGGTCATCCGGCGCGTGCTCGACATCTACGTCGACCAGGCGTCCGTGCTCATGCCCGCCGCCGCCGTCGTGTTCGTGTTCACCGGCATCCTCGCCGCGCTGCTCATCGTCGCCAGCCCCGCGCTCGCGCTCGTCGCCCTCATCATCGACGTCGTCGCCGGCACGCTGTTCACCGGCATGGTCGTCGAGCTCGTCGCCGACGTGCAGGACGGCCGCCGCGACTCCAGCCCCGGACAGCTGCTGCGCGCCGCCACGCCCGTGCTCGGCCAGCTCGTCCTCGTCGGCATCATCGCCGGCATCGGCATCGTCATCGGCTTCATCCTCATCATCGTCCCCGGCCTCATCCTGCTCACCATCTGGTCCGTCGCCGCGCCCGTCGTCGTGATCGAGAAGCCCGGCGCGCTCGCCGCGCTCGGCCGCAGCCGCGAGCTCGTGCGCGGCAACGGCTGGCAGGTGTTCGGCGTCATCGCCGTGCTCTACATCGGCGTCGGGGTGCTCAGCTTCATCGTCGACGGCATCGCCCAGTCCGCCGGGTCCGGGGCCGGCATCGTCGTGCGGGTCATCGTCGGGGTGCTCACCGCGCCGTTGGCCGCGCTTGCCGAGGCGGTGCTGTACTTCGAGTTGCGCGGGAGCGGGCCGGTGCAGGCCGCCGGCGGGGGTGGGGCGGACGTTGTGGCCGGTGGCGGTGGGTCGGACGTTGGCGGGTCCGCCAGCGATGGCGGCTCGGACGCGGGGAGCGCGTTCGGGGGCTGAGCCGGTCGGCCGTTCGCGCTCCGGGTGGGCGCGTGGCCGGTGGAGCGTGGGGGAGCGAGTCGCGCTCGTATGGCAATAGTGTGCCCGTCAGCGTCATGTCCACGGTTGATGCATCCCAGTTGCTGCGCCCCGGCCTGTTGGAGGGGGTGTCGATCCTGCTCGCGGGGGCGCCACCCCCTGATGCGGGTAATGAGGCGTCGCTGGGGGGTGTTGTCCGCGCGGCTTGCGCCGGGCTGGGGGCGCGCGTTTGCGAGTGCGAGCTCGATGTCGACATGTCGGCTGGTAACGGGGATGCCGCAGCAGAGGACGCCGTTGAGCGTGCCGCCCAGGACGCGGTCGAGGCGGCGCTCGCGGATGGCTGCACCATCGAGATGCTGGTGGTCGATTGCGCGAGCGTGTTCGCGCGCGCGGGTGGCGGTGGTGCACGCGAGTCGCTGCGCGTCTGTCTGGACGTCGCCTGGAATGCGACGCGCGCGGTCGTGGGCGGCGCCTTCCTGTCGAGCGGGAGGGGCGGACGCATCGTCTATCTGGCGCCGCCCGCCGACGGCGGCGAGCATGCCGATGCGGCGCGCGCCGGGCTCGAGAACCTCGCGCGGACGCTCTCCATCGAGTGGGCGCGTCACGGAATCGGCACGGTCACGATTGCGCCGGGGGTGGCGATGGCAGGTGAGGCGGCGGCGCTGACTGCCTATCTCGCGTCGCCTGCTGGCGCCTATTTCTCCGGGTGCCTGCTGGATCTCAGGGGCGCCGATCTCATGGGCGCCGTCTAGAGACGCTGCGTGTCACCGGGGCGTGAACGGTGCCCTGCGACTTTGTCATCGTCGCCGAGCTCTGTAGCACCATGGCTATACACCGCATGTAGAGCGACACAAAGTGAGGCGATCGGGAGCCGCCGCAACCGCGACAGCCCCCAACCGACCGCCCACTCAACCTCAGCCCGTCATCCCCCCGAACAGCCCGCCCGTGATGTGCAGCGTCTGCCCGTGCACGTAGTTGGACCACGGCGAGCACAGGAAGAAGATGCCTCCCGCGGCCTCCTCCGGCGTGGCGGGGCGACCCAGCGGGATCAGCATCGAGGCCATCTGGCGCATCTGCTCGGGGATGCCCAGCTGGATCTTCTCGCCGTCCTTCTCCATCGTGTTCTCGTCGACCTTCGCCTGCGTGAGGCGCGTGTCGATGAAGCCGAACGCGACCGCGTTGACGTTCACCTTGAACTGCCCCCACTCCTTGGCGACCGTTTTCGTGAGGCCCACCACGCCCGCCTTGCCCGCCGAGTAGTTGGCCTGGCCGGCGTTGCCGAACGTGCCCGACGTGGATGACACGTTGACGATCTTGCGGAACACCTCCTTGCCTTCCTCGCGCTCCTTCTTGGCGGGCTCGCGCAGGTGCGGCGCCGCGGCGCGGATGATCCGGAAGGGCACCACCGTGTGGATGTCCAGCATCGCCTGGAAGTGCTCGTCGGACATCTTGTGCACGGGCGCGTCGAGCGTGTAGCCGGCGTTGTTGACGATGATGTCGATCTTGCCGAACGAGTCGACCGCCTTCTGCACCAGCTGGTCGGCCGCACCCGGCTTCGTCAAATCGCCCGCGAACACGGCCGTCTCGCCCGCGATCTCCGACGACGCCTGCTCGGCCACGTCGCCGTCGAGGTCGTTGATCAGCACCTGGGCGCCCTGCGAGACGAGCAGCTCCGCGGTGGCGCGTCCGATCCCGCGTGCCGAGCCCGTGACGATCGCCGACTTGCCGTCGAGTACTCCCATAGCTTTGAGGTCTCCTTCTCAGTCGTTCTTGGGGGAGCGCGAGTTATATCGGGCCGCGATCCACCGCATGGCCGCGTGGTACCGCGCTGTCCGGCGCGCCGGTGCTCAGAAGTCGGGCGTCGCCGGCAGGCCCACGTAGTTCTCCGCCAGGCTCTGCGCCGCCGCGCGCGAGCGCTCCAGGTACTCCAGCCGCGACAGCTGCAGCCGCTGCTCGAACGCGCCGCCGCCGAGGTCGTGCAGCAGCTGCGTCATGTAGTTGGAGAAGTCCTGCGCGCGCCACACGCGCCGCAGCGCCGTCTCCGAGTACGCGTCCAGGCCCGCGCTCGAGCCGCTCGCGTAGCGCTCCACGATCGCCGCCGCCAGCAGGCGCACGTCGTTGAGCGCCAGGTTCAGGCCCTTGGCCCCCGTCGGCGGCACGATGTGCGCGGCGTCTCCCAGCAGGAACAGGCTGCCGTGGCGCAGCGGTTCGCACACGTAGCTGCGCATCGGCGTGATGCCCCGCTCGAGGATCGGCCCTTCGCTCACGCGCCAGCCCTCGCTCGCCAGGCGCAGCTGCAGCTCGGCCCAGATGCGCTCGTCCGGCCAGTCCTCCATGCGCTCGTCCGCCGGCACCTGCAGGTACAGCCTGCTGATGCGCGAGGAGCGCATCGAGTACAGCGCAAAGCCGCGCTCGTGCCAGGCGTAGATCAGCTCGTCCGTCGCCGGCGGCGCCTGCGCCAGGATCCCCAGCCAGCTGAACGGGTACACGTACTCGTGCTCCGTCAGCGCATCCGCGGGGATCGACTGGCGGCACACGCCGTGGAAGCCGTCGCAGCCCGCGATCAGCTCGCACCGCAGCTCATGCGCCTGGCCCTCGTGCGTGTAGGTGATGCGCGGGCGCTCGCCGTCGAGGTCGTGCACCGCCGTGTCCGACACCTCGAAGAGCAACGGCCCACCGCCCCGCAGGCGCGCCGCGATCAGGTCCTTGACGACCTCCTGCTGTCCGTAGATCGTGATGGCCAGGCCCGTCAGCTCTGTCATCGGCAGGTGGTGCGTGTGCCCGTGGCGGCGCAGGTAGATGCCGCGGTGCTCCAGGCCCTCGCGCGCCAGCCGCTCGCCGACGCCCAGCTCGTGCAGCAGCGCCACCGTGTTGTGCTCCAGCAGGCCCGCGCGCACGCGCTGCTCCACGTACGCGCGCGAGCGGCTCTCCAGCACCACGCAATCGATGCCCGCGCGTTCGAGCATCAGCGCGAGCGTCAGGCCGGCCGGCCCCGCGCCGACGATGCCGACCTGCGTCTTCACGCGGGCGAGCATATATAAGTTGCCCAATGGCGATCCTACGGGGGCGCGCGCGCTTGGCGCGGTGGCTGACAGGCACATCACCGGAGGCGATCGGCGAGCGCCTGACGGCGGTCGACCGCTACATCTGCGAGCGGCTCGTCGCGCAGGACACAGCGCTCGACGCCGCGCTCAGCTCCAGCGACGCCGCCGGCCTGCCCGCGATCGCGACCAGCCCCAACCAGGGCAAGCTGCTCGGGCTGCTGGCGCGCGTGCACGGCGCGCGGCGAATCCTCGAGCTGGGCACGCTCGGCGGCTACAGCACGATCTGGCTCGCCCGCGCGCTGGCGCCCGGCGGACGGCTGGTCACGCTCGAGGCGGACCCCCGTTGCGCGGAGGTCGCGCGCGCCAGCATCGCGCGCGCCGGTCTCGACGACGTGGTGGAGCTGCGCGAGGGGCCCGCGCTCGACTCGCTCCCCGAGCTGCTCGCCGAGGGCGAGCCGTTCGACCTCGTCTTCATCGACGCCGACAAGGCCAACTACCCCGCGTATCTGGACTGGTCTTTGAAGCTGCTGCGTCCCGGCGGCCTGCTGATCGCCGACAACGTCATCGGCGGTGGCGCCATCATCGACGCCGACGGCAGCGAGCCGTGGGGCGAGGAGGGCGGCCTCGACGGAATGCGGCGCTTCTACGAGCAGCTCGCCAGCGAGCCCCGCATCGACGCCACTGCAGTCCAGACGGTCGGCGAAAAGGGCCACGACGGCTTCGTCCTGGGCATCGTCGGCGACCCCAGCTGACGGCCGGCTTGCAATGACCGCCGGACGCTTGACTGGTGTCCAACAGTCGAGTAAATTTTAGATAAGGATCTATTTAGAGAGGATTGAGCCTCCAGCGAGTTTCCGCCCGAACGGGGGCATGAGCCAAGGATCGGCGCGTGCGTGAGGCGCCACACGATGATCGTCGCCGACCGCCTAGCGGAACTCCACTTCACAGCGCAGCACGAAGTTCCGGACGATCTGGGGCTGGTTGAGATCGTCGCGCTCGACCCGTTCCTGCGCGGGCTGCTGTTCACTGACGGGACCGTGTCGCGGGCGCTCGAAGCACAGATGCTCGCGCCCGTGAGCGTGCAGCCGCTGGAGCAGGTCGAGGCCTCGCCGCCCGCTCCCGTCGCGCGCGCTCTGGAGCTGGACGAGCGCGAGGCCTGTCTGCGGCGACGCGTGTTCATGAGCAGCGACGAGACGGCGCTGTCGGTGTGGGCAGAGTCCTACATCGTTCCCGCACGCCTGCCCTCCGACTTCGTCGGCGTGCTCGGCGACAGCCCCACCGGCATCGGCGGCTCGCTCGGAGCGCTCAGGCTGGAGAGCTGGCGCGAGCTGCTGTGGTTCGGGCTCGGGCGAGCGCCCGACTGGTCCGGCGCGACATCCGCCGGCACCACGCTCACGCGCTCCTATCGCGTGATCACGGGCCGCGTGCCCGCGCTGTTCATCTCGGAGGCGTTCGCCGTGCAGCAGCACGGCGGCGTCCACCACCTGAGCGGCGCCGCCGGCGCGTCCGCCGACCGGATGGGCGCGGGCAACGGCGCGCCGCCGACGCCCGGCTGAGATGGCCGCCGCGGATCGCTGCAACGCCAGCCTCGTTCTCGACCGCAACATCGAAGCCGGGCGGGGAGACAGGCTCGCGTACATCGCCCGCGTGGACTCGCTCACGTTCGAGCAGCTGCGCCGGCGCGTCAACCGCATGGGCCATCTGCTGCGCGAGCTCGGGGTGCAGCGCGAGCAGCGGGTGCTGCTGGTGCTCGACGACAGCACGGTGTTTCCCGTCGCGTTCCTCGCGGCGATGCGCATCGGCGCCGTTCCCGTCCCCGTCAGCGTGCGCGAGACGCCCGAGCATTTCAGGCACTTCGTCGAGGACTCCGGCGCCGAGGTGGTCGTGTGCGACGCCGAGGTCCTGCCCGCGCTGCAGGCCGCGCTCGCGGGTCGCGAGGTGCGCTTTCTGGCGCGGGGAGCCGGGGATGGTGCGAGCGGGCCAGACGCGCTGGGGGGACTCGAAGGGGCCACCGAGCTCGAGAGCGCGCTCGCGACACAGGACGACGAGCTCGCCGCCGTCGCCGCGCGCCCCGACGACATGGCCTTCTGGCTGTACACCTCCGGCTCCACCGGCAACCCCAAGGGGGTCGTGCACCTGCACCGCAGCATGCAGTACACGGGCGAGACGTTCGGCCGCCACGTGCTCGACATGCACGAGCACGACCGCATGTTCTCGACGACCAAGCTGTACCACTCCTACGGGCTCGGCAACAGCCTCTCCTATCCGCTGTTCTTCGGTGCGAGCGCGGTCCTGCTCGACGGTCCGCCCACGCCTGAGCGGCTGCTGGCCACGCTGCGCGAGCACCGCCCGACCGTGTACTGCTCGGTGCCCGCGCTGTACAGGCAACTGGCCGACGACCGCGACGCGGGCGACGCGTTCGCGTCGGTGCGGCTGTGCATCTCCGCCGCGGAGCCGCTGCCGCCGCGCACGTTCGAGCAGTGGCGCGAGCGCTTCGGCCTCGAGATCGTCGACGGGATCGGCGCTACGGAGATGTTCGTCACGTACTGCTCCAACCGCCCCGGCGAGGTGCTGCCCGGGACGACCGGTCACGCGGTGCCCGGCTACGAGCTGCGCCTGACAGACGACCAGGGCGCGCAAGTCGACGGCCCCGGCGTGGGGATCCTGGAGGTGCGCGGAGGCTCGCGCGCCGCGCACTACTGGAACCAGCCCGAGAGGACCGAGCGCAGCATGCCCGGCGAGTGGTTCGTCACGGGCGATCGCTTCGAGCGCCGCGACGACGGCGCCTATGTGTACGTGGGACGCGCCGACGACATGTTCAAGGTGGGCGGCCTGTGGGTGTCGCCGGTGGACATGGAGCACGTGCTGCTCGAGCACCCCGCCGTCAGCGACGTGGGCGTCGTCGGCGTCAACGTCGACGACTACAGCCGCCTGGCCGCGTTCGTCAAGTGCGCCGACGGCGTGAGCGCCGACGAGCGGCTGCGCGACTCGCTGCGGACGTGGTGCCGGGAGCGCATGCGCGAGTACGAATACCCGCACCTGATCCGCTTCGTGGAGGAGCTGCCGCGCACGCTCAACGGCAAGCCGCAGCGCTTCAAGCTGCGCGCGATGGTCGAGCCGGTGCCGGTGCCGGTGCCGGTGCCGGTGCCGGTGCCGGCGCTCGCGTCGGCGGCGACGACCGTCCAGCCCGAGGGATCGCTCGCGCAGATGCTCGAACGCGTCGATGAGGCGGACCGCGACGCGGCGGTGCTCGAGCTGGTGCTCGCGCAGGTCGCGGCCACCCTCGGCGAGCAGCCGGCCGGTGCGACGATCGCGCACAGCTCGTTCGAGGAGCTCGGCTTCGACTCGCTCGCGGCCGTGGAGCTGCGCAACCGCCTGGCCAACGCCACCGGGTTGTCGCTGCCCTCCACGCTGATCTTCGACCACCCCACGCCCGCGGCCGTCGCGACGCTGCTGTGCGCGTGGGCGCAGGGCGACTTCTCGGGCGAGCAGGTTTCGGAGCTCGACGGGTTCCTTGCAGACGCGCTCGAGGCGGTCATGCGGCGGCCGGCACCCACGCGGATGCCCGCCGCGCCGCTCGACATTCGCGTGAGGACCTCGCCGTGGGTGCGCAGCGTGATGCCCGTGCAGATCGCCGTCGCGCGCGCGGCACGCCGCGGCGAGGCGATCTGGGAGCACAGCGAGCGCGAGCGCGCCGACGCGACCGCCGCGATGGAGACGATCGTCGCTGGCACCGAGCGCGAGCACGAGCTGCGCGAGCTGGCGCGGCTGCACCTGATCGAGAGCAAGATCGACCGCGCGCTGTTCTGGCAGCGGCGCTGGCCCGCGCACGTCGACGAGCGCTCGCAAGCACTGCTGCGGGAGGCGCTCGCCGGCGATCGCGGCGTGCTGCTCAGCGCCTGCCACACGGGTCCCTACTACCGCCTGCAGTGCGCGCCGCCGCTCGACGGCCCCGGCACGTTCATCGTCCCCGGCGCGTGGTTCTTCGAGCCGCCCAGCCCCAGCTACTGGGGGCGGCGTCTCGCGCGCTGGCGCAAAGGCACTCGCAGCCGCCTTGTGCCCGCCAGGGGCTCGTTCCGGATCATCCAGGCGCTGCTCGAGCGCGGCGAGCCGGTGCTGGTGTTCTTCGACATGCCGGGCCCGCGCGAGACGCGCTTCCTCGGCAAGCCGGCGATGCTCGCCGACGGCAGCGCGCAGCTGGCCGCGCGCACCGGCGCGCTCGTGCTGCCGCTGCGCGCTCGGCGCGAGGGCCACCGCGTGTGGGTGGACGCGGCGCCGCCGCTGGACCCGCGCGACTTCGCCGACGTCGAGCAGCTGGGCGACGCGCTGGCCGCCGTGCACGAGCGCTGGATCCTCGAGCGTCCGCAGGCGATGGCCGACCCGCGCAGCTTCGGATGGGAGCAGGGAGCGACAGCGCGCGAATGGCGGGTTCCGACCGGCGCGGCGGCGCTCGCCGGCGTCAGCGGCCGATGATGACGCCGAAGTCCTGCGTGTAGATCGCGCCGGCCTGGCCGTGCGATAGCGAGCTGGGCGGATGCGGCGAGACGCCGATGCCCGTTTCCCTGTAGCGGGGGTCCAGGATGTTGGCGCGGTGCGGCGGCGAGCCCATCCACGCCGCCACGATCGCGCGCGGCGTCGCCAGGCCGAGCGTGCCCCAGGCGATGTTCTCGCCGACTTCGTAGGAGGAGCGGCTGGAGATGTAGCCGGCGGCGCGCATGCGTGTCAGCGGCGTGCCCCCGCGCGGGCCGGTGTGTTCGAAGTAGTCGCCAAACGCCATGCTCTCCGTGTGCGACTGGGCGGCACGTCGCAGTCGCCTGTTGGGCCGCAGCGGGCGCTCGCCGTGGACGGCGCGTTCGCGGTTGATCAGGCAGAACGTGGCGCTGCGGATCAGCGCCACGTTCTGCGCCGTCGGCATCAGCTGGGTGTTCGCGCACGCGTGGTGAGCAGCGAGGCCGTGGCCCCGGGTGTGTCCCCGGCCGTGGGCGAGCGCGGGCGAGCCGCCGGCGCAGATCGCGGCGGTTACGGTGGCGGCGGCAACGGCCAGCCGGCGGAGACGTGGGACAGCCACGTCGCACGCATCGGACCTTCAGGAGGGGATCCTTAGCGCTGCAAGATGACGTTGGACACGTGTTCGACCGGCGCGTCGCCAGCGCAGCGTGCCGCGGTGGCTCAACTGCCGCGAACGGGCGCTACAGGCCGAGCATGCGCGCGAGGATCTCGCGCATGATCTCGTCGCTGCCGCCGCCGATCGGGCCGAGGCGCGCATCGCGGGCGGCGCGCTCGATGAAGTACTCGCGCATGTAGCCGGCGCCGCCGTGGATCTGCAGGCACGCGTCCATCAGCTCGAAGCACGCGCGCTGCGTGAGCAGCTTCGCCATCGTGACCTCCTTCAACGGGTCCTCGCCGCCGACGAAGCGGCGCAGCGCGTCGTGGGTGACGCAGCGGCACGTGTACACGGAGGTGGCGAGGTCGGCGAGCTTGTGGGCGATCGCCTGGTGACCGCTCAGCGGCCGCCCGAATGCCTGGCGCTCCCGCGCGAACTCCGCCGTGCGCTCCCACGCGAGCTGCATCGCGCCGACCGCGCCCAGCGACATCGCCAGGCGCTCCCACTGGAAGTTGGCCATGATCAGCTTGAAGCCCTCGTTGAGACCGCCCAGCAGGTTCTCCTCTCCCACGAACACGTCCTGGTAGCTGATCGTGGCTGTGTCGGACGCGTGCCAGCCGAGCTTCTCGAGCTTGGAGGAGGTCACGCCCTCGCCGCGGTCCACGATCAGGAACGAGATCCCGTGGTGCCCGCCTTCCTGCGTGGTCTTGACGGCGGTGACGATGAAGTGCGCGCGCACGCCGTTGGTGATGTACGTCTTCTCGCCGTTGAGGACCCAGCCGCCGTCCACGCGCTCGGCACGCGTGGCGATCGCCGCGACGTCCGAGCCGGCGCCCGGCTCGGTGATGCCGAGCGCGCCGATCTTCTCGCCCTTGATCGCCGGAACCAGGTACCGCTGCTTCTGGTCCTCCGTGCCGAACTTCCAGATCGGCGGCGTGGCGATGTTGATGTGCGCGCCGATGCCCGCCGCGGTGCCGCCCGAGCCCACGCGCGCCATCTCCTCGCACATGACCGCCTCGTGCAGGTAGTCGCCGCCCTGCCCGCCATGGGACTCCGGGTACTTCAGCCCGAGCAGGCCCTGCGCGGCGAGCTTCGGGAACACGTCGTCGGGGAACCAGCGCTCGTCCTCCCACTGCTGTGCGTGGGGTGCCAGCTCGCGCTCGATGAAGCCGCGGATCGACTGTCGCAGTTGTTCGTGCTCGTCGGAGAAGAGGGGAGTGGATGCGGTCATCGGGCTAGAGGAAACATCTTATGCATAGTTTGGCTCAACAAGGCTATATTGATTGCGTGCGCAGGACAACATTGGATATCGACGAGGATATGCTTGCCAAAGCCCGGGAGATATTGGGCACGCGCGGCGTCAAGGACACGGTTGACGAGGCGTTGCGCGAGGTCGTGCGCCGCGAGGCGGGCAAGCGCATCATCAAATGGCTCAAAGAGAACGAGGATCTGCACAACCCAGAGATCATGGAACGCGCGTGGCCACAGCCACCCATCTCGTAGACAACAGCGTGCTGACGCGCACGGGCAAGGCGCCGGTGGCGGTACGCGTGGAGCCGATGATCGAAGACGGCCTGCTGGCGAGATGCTCGGTGACCGACCTGGAGCTGTTGTTCAGCGCGCGCTCGGGCGCAGATCACCGCGCCAGTCGCGCGGACATAGACCTGCGCTTTGGTCACGTGCCCACCGACCAGCGCACCTTCGACCGCGCGATCGAGATTCAGGGACTGCTCGCCGACAAAGCCCAGCACCGGGCCGCGAGCATCCCCGATCTGGTGGTGGCTGCCGCGGCGGAGCGGGCAGGGCTCACGGTCCTCCACTACGACGCCGACTTCGACCTGATCGCGACCGTCACGGGACAGCCCACGGAGTGGGTCGTCCCGCGCGGCTCGGTCGACTGATCACAGCCCGTACGAGCGCCCGATCACGTCGAGCATGATCTCGTCCGTGCCCGCGCCGATGCGGTTCAGGCGCGCGTCGCGCCACACCCGCTCGACGCCGTACTCGCGCATGTAGCCCGCGCCGCCGTGGATCTGGATGCAGTCGTCCGCGACTTCGCAGAGCACGCGCGAGGCGTGCAGCTTGGACATCGAGATCTCGCGCACGGGGTACTCGCCGTTGGCGAAGCGCCACGCCGTGATGTAGGTCATCTGCCGCGCCGACTCGATTTTGGTGGCCATCTCCGCGAACTTGTGGCGGATCACCTGGAACTTGCCGATTTCGCGACCGAAAGCCTTGCGCTCGTGCGCGTACTGCAGCGTCCGTTCGAAGCACTTCTGCGCCCCCGCCACCATGCCCGCGGCGCCGATCAGGCGCTCGCCCTGGAGCTCCCACATGATGTGGTAGAAGCCCTTGCCCACCTGGCCCAGCACCGCGCTCGCAGGCACGCGCACGTCCTGGAAGGCCAGCAGCGCCGTGTCCGAGGCGTGCATGCCGAGCTTCTCCAGGCGCTTCTCGCGGATCACGCCGGGCGCGTCCATCGGCACCAGGAACAGCGTGAAGCCGTCGTAGCCGGCGTCCGGGTCGGTCTTGGTGACGAGCACGATCACGTCGGCGCGGTGCCCGTTGGTGATGTAGGTCTTGGAGCCGTTGATGATGTAGTCGTCGCCGTCTTTCACGGCCCTCGTCTTGATCCCCGACACGTCGGAGCCCGCGTCCGGCTCGGTGATGCCGAGGCAGAGGATCTTCTCGCCCTTGATCGCAGGCGCTACCCATTCCTGCTTCTGCTCCTCGCTGCCGAACGCGAGGATCGGCGGCATCGCCATGTCGGTGTGCACCGCGACGCCCATCGCCAAGCCGCCCGAGTTCGCGTTGGTGATCTCCTCGGCGAGCACAAGCGCCGAGTAGTAGTCGCCGCCCTGGCCGCCGTACTGCTCGGGCTTGTCGAGGCCGAGGAACCCCAGCTCGCCCATGCGTTGGAAGACCGAGTCGGGGAACGTCGTCTCCTCCCACTCCTCGGCGTGCGGCGCCAGCTCTTTGAGCGCGAAGTTGCGGATCGACTCGCGCAGCTGTTCGTGCTCGTCGGTGAAGATGAAGTGCTTGCGCTGCGTCTTGAAGTCGGGCTTGCGCACGCTCTCCCCCTGCGGGGACGATGCGGCTGTGGCGGCCATGGGGCGGTCTCCTTGCTGGGTGGTCGTGGCCGGTGGCTCGCGGCGCGGCGCCGGCGCTGTGGTCCGCAGACGCTAACGCAGGGCGCGCCAAAAGTAAACAGTAGAGCTGCTTACTTTCTGCTGAGCGCGGCTCGTGCCTGGCGATTGCGCGCCCAGCGGATGTTTCTTCGCTGTCCACTCATTCCCCGTGGCGATCGGTAGCTTCAACGCACGAAAGGCCCGGCGACGGGCCGGGCCGTGAGGGAAGGGGGTCGGCATGGCCGACCGGATGTTGTTCATTGGCTGGGGCACGCCCGTTCGCGGACGCGAGGAGCGCAGCCTGGAGGTGTTCAACGAGGCGATTGGCCTCTACGGGCGCATGCAGGAGGAGAGCCGGATCGAGAAGTTCGACGTGGTCCTGCTCGGCCCCAACGCGGGTCTGAACGGCTACATCGAGCTGAGCGGGTCCGCCCAGCAGCTCGCCGCGGTGCGCGACAGCGAGGAGTTCCGTCGCACCCTCGTGGACGCGAGCCTCGTCGTGGACGACCTGCGCCTGATCGACGGCTTCGCCAACGAGGCGGTAGCCCGCGAGATGGCGCTCTACCAGGAAAGCATTGCGCGGGTTCCGCAGATCGCGTGATCGCCCGGGGAGGGCCCGGCGGCGCCTCGCCGCATGGTGGTGGGGCGCCGCGGACCCGTTTGCCCGACCGGCGGCGATCGTCGACGGATCCGTCTTCCTAATGCAGGCGCGCGGGCGCGTCGATGTAGTTCGCATGGGTGCCCATCCGGGCGATCCTCGAATCGCCGCATATATCGAATCGCTGTCGAACAGGGACGAGCCGGGCGCGGCACGGCTGGTTTCGACGCTGCTGAGCCGTTGCTGGCCCGGCGGCATCGGCGACCGCACCGAGCCCGCCGCGCTCGAGTGGGTGCGCGGCTGGGGGCCGCGCCGCGGCGGCGGGCTGCCGCTCGTGTGCTCCTGCGCGGACGGGCGCTGCGGCGTGTGCAACTGAGAAAGTAAACAGTAGCGCTCCCTACTTCCCACCCGCGCGAGATCGGGGTAGGATGCGCCGGTGCCCACGGACAAGGTTCTCTACGACGTCGCGGACTCGCGCGTGGCGACGATCACGCTCAACGACCCCGACACGCGCAACGCGCTCTCGCCGGAGCTGCTGGGCGGCCTGATCGAGGCGTTCGAGCGCGCGCGCGAGGATACGCAGGTGCGCTGCGTGGTGCTCGCGTCCTCGCACGCGAAGACGTTCTCCTCGGGCGCGAGCCTGGGCGGCTTCGGCGCGGACGCGCCGCTCGTGGACAAGCACTTCGGCTCCGAGCGCTTCGTCGGCCTGTTCAAGCTGATCGGCGCGCTCGGCAAGCCGACCGTGTGCGTGGCGCGCGGGCACGTGCTCGCGGGCGCGCTCGGGATCGCGCTTGCGTGCGATCTGATCCTGGCCTCCGAGGAGGCGACGTTCGGCACGCCGGAGATCAACGTGGGCACGTTCCCGTTCATGATCATGGCGCTGATCTACCGCAACGTGCCGCGCAAGAGGGCCAACGAGCTGCTGCTGCTGGGCGAGCGCTGGGACGCGCACGAGGCGCTCGCGGCGGGGATCGTCAACCGCGTCGTGCCCGACGCGGAGCTGGACGCGCTGGTGGCCGAGTGGGCGGGCAAGCTGGCGGGCCGCTCGCCGGTGATCATGCGCCTGGGCAAGGAGGCGATGCGCCGCCAGCTGGACATGCCGCTGGACGACGCGCTTGACTACCTGCGCGCGCAGCTCAGCCTGGCGCTGTCCACGGAGGACATCGTCGAGGGCGTGACCGCCTTCTTCGAGAAGCGCGAGCCGCAATGGAAGGGGCGCTGATGGCCGCACAGCCTCCGCTGCGCCCGCTCGTCGAGGACCTGGAAGCGCGCCGTCGCGCAGATCCGCCTGGGCGGCGGCGAGGAGAAGATCGCCGCGCAGCACGAGCGCGAGAAGCTGACCGCGCGCGAGCGGATCGCGCTGCTGATCGACGACGGCACGTTCGTGGAGCTGGGGATCCACGGCAGGCCGCACTTCTCCCAGCGGGCGATGGATGGCGTGGAGGCGCCCGCGGACGGCGTGATCACCGGCTACGGCAAGGTGAACGGTCGCCTGACGGCGGTGTGCGCCTACGACTTCACGGTGATGGCCGGCTCGATGGGCATGACGGGCGAGATCAAGGTGACGCGCCTGCGCGAGCTGGCGCTGACGAAGCGAATGCCGTTCGTATGGCTGCTGGACTCGGCCGGCGCGCGCGTGCAGGAGGCGGCCGGCGCGATGTTCGCGGGCTCCGGGCACCTGTTCCGCGAGGAGGTCGTGATGAGCGGCGTGATCCCGCAGGTCGCCGCGCTGATGGGCCCGTGCGCCGCCGGCACCGCCTACATCCCCGGCCTGGCGGACTTCGTGCCGATGGTCAAGGGCCGCGGCTCGATGGCGCTCGCCGGGCCGCACCTCGTGCGCGCGGCGATCGGCGAGGAGGTGACCCAGGAGGAGCTGGGCGGCTCGCGCGTGCACTGCCGCAAGTCGGGCGTCGGCGACATGGAGGTGGCAAGCGACGAGGAGTGCATCGAGCGCATCAAGCAATACCTCTCCTACATGCCCCAGAACTGCGAAGAGAAGCGCCCCGATCCTGCCGGTCGGCGACCCGATCGACCGGCGCGAGGAGGAGCTGCTGGACGTGCTGCCGGAGTCCAACCGCAAGCCGTACGACATGTACGAGGTGATCCGCCGCATCGTCGATGACGGCGAGTACTTCGACATCAAGGGCCAGTGGGCGAAGACGATCATCACCTGCTTCGCGCGCTTCGGCGGCAGGCCGGCGGGGATCGTCGCCAACCAGCCCAAGCAGCTGGGCGGCATCCTCGACAACGACTCCGCCGACAAGGCCGCGCGCTTCGTCAACCTGTGCAACGCGTTCGCGATCCCGCTCGTGTTCATGCAGGACGTGCCCGGCTTCATGGTCGGCTCGAAGGTCGAGGCCGAAGGCATCATCCGCCACGGCGCCAAGATGCTCTACGCCGTCGCCAACGCGACCGTGCCGAAGATCACGGTGATCACGCGCAAGGCCTACGGCGCGGGCTACTACGTGATGAACGGCCGCGCGTACGAGCCGGACCTGATCGTGGCGTGGCCGAGCGCCGAGATCAGCGTGATGGGCGCCGAGGGCGTCGTCGAGATCGCGTTCCGCAAACAGGTCGACGCGGCGGAGGACCCGGCGGCGAAGAAGGCGGAGCTGATCGAGGGCTTTCGCAAGATCTTCGACGTGTACATCGCCGCCGGCAACGACCTGATCGACGACGTGATCGACCCGCGCGAGACGCGCGAGACGATCTGCCGGGCGCTGGAGATGTCGCAGAACAAGAAGATCGAGCGGCCGTGGAAGCGGCAGGGGGTGGTGCCCGTATGACCGCCTTTGTTCGCCGTATAACCATTGCTATACACCGAACGCCAAGTGATTGAAGGTGAGGAGCGCCGATGAGCCTCGATGACCCGGTCGTGATCACCTGCTCGATCTCGGGCGCGATCGCCAACCGCGAGCAGTGCCCGGCGATCCCCTACACGCCGCAGGAGTACGCGGCGGAGGCCCGGCGGATCGTGGACGAGGGCGGCGTGCACATCCACATCCACGCGCGCAAACCGGACGGCACGCCGCGCTATGAGATCGAGGACTTCCAGGCGATCACGGATGCGATCCGCGCGGAGGTCGGCGACGCGGCGATCGTCAACTACTCGACCGGCACGATCGGCGTGCCGGTGGCGAAGCGCGTGGAATACCTCGCGCGTGCCGCCCGGAGGTGGCGGCGCTGAACATGGGCTCGATGAACTACGCGAAGTACTCGCGCTCGAAAAAGCAGTTCGTGTTCAACATGGTCTTCGAGAACCCGTTCGGCGAGATCATCGAGCTGCTGGAGGCGATGAACGAGCTCGGCATCAAACCCGAGCACGAGTGCTTCGACGTCGGCCACGTCGGCAGCCTGGCGCCGCTGATCGACATGGGCGTGCTGAAGACAGCCGCTGCACGTGGACTGCGTGATGGGCGTCGTCGGGAGGCATCCCGCCGACGGCGCGCAACCTGGCGGCGATGGTCGACAACATCCCGGAGGGGATCCGCACTGGGGCGTGATCGGCATCTCGCGCGACCAGTGGATGCTCGTCTCCGCGGCGCTCACGCTCGGCGGCTCGATCCGCGTGGGCCTCGAGGACAACCTGTACCTGCCGAATGGCGAGATGGCGCAGCTCCAACGGCGAGCTGATCGCCAAGGCCAGGCAGATGACCGAGGACATGGGTCGCCGGCCGGCGACCGTCGCAGGAGGCCCGCGCGATGCTCGCGATCCCGCAGCGCGAGCGGGAGCGCGGCGTGAGCCTGCCGCTGGAGGGCGTCCGCGTCCTCGATCTCTCGCGCCTGCTGCCCGGCGGCTTCTGCTCGCTGCTGCTGGCGGACTTCGGCGCGGACGTGCTGAAGGTGGAGGACACGGGCATGGGCGACTACATCCGCTGGTCGCCGCCGTATTACGAGGGCGCGCACGACAGCGCCAAGTCGGCGCTGTTCCTGTCGCTCAACCGCAACAAGCGCTCGATCCGCCTCGACCTCAAGAGCGAGCGGCGGCCGCGAGGCGCTGCTGGCGCTGGTGCGCGAGCACGACGTGGTGCTCGAATCCTTCCGCCCGGGCGTGCTCGACCGCCTCGGCGTGGGCTATGAGCGCATGCGCGAGGAGAACCCGGGGATCGTGTACTGCGCGATCTAGCGGCTACGGCCAGGACGGGCCCCAAGCGCGACGCCTCCGGGCACGACATGAACTACCTCGGGCCTGATCGGCCTGCTCGGGCTGACGGGCGAGCGCGGCGGCGAGCCGGTGCAGGCGGCCGGGCAGATCGCGGACCTGGGCGGCGGCGCGCTGATGGCGGCGTTCGGGATCATGGCCGCGCTGCGCGAGCGCGACGGCGGCGGAGCGGGCTCCGGATCTCCGGGCTCGGGCGAGGGCCAGCTGGTGGACGTGTCGATGTCCGACGGCGCGCTGTCGTGGCTGGCGATGGTGGCGGGCGCGTACTTCGCCGACGGCGACCGTGCCGCGCCGCGGCGATCTGCCGCTGGCGGGCTCGCTGATCTGCTACCGGCCGTACGAGTGCGCCGACGGCTGGGTGTCGCTGGGCGCGCTGGAGCCGAAGTTCTGGCAGGCGTGGTGCCGCGGCGTGGGGCGCGAGGAGCTCGTGGCCAAGCAGTTCGAGCGGCCCGGCTCGGAGGCGCACGCGCAGGTGCAGGAGATCTTCAGGGCGCGCACGCGCGACGAATGGGAGGCGTTCGCGCGCGAGCACGACTGCTGTCTGGAGCCGGTGCTGGAGCTCGACGAGGCGCTCTCCTCGCGAGCTCGTGCGCGAGCGCGAGATGGTCGTCGAGCTCGAGCAGCCGGGGGCCGAGCGCCCGTGCGCCAGCTGGGCGTCCCGGTCAAGCTGACGCGCACGCCGGGCGAGCACGCGCGGCTGCCCGGGCCGGCGCTGGGCGAGCACACCGAGGAGGTGCTGCTGGGCGCCGGCTACTCGCCGAGGCGGAGGTGGCCGAGCTGCTGGCGTCGGGCGCGGCGGCCGGTCCGGCCGAGGCTCACCAGGCGGAGGCGTTCCGAGCGTGAGCGCCGAGCGCCTCCGAGCGGCGGACGCGCCGGCGATGCCCGCCGGCCTGCTGAAGATGAGCGAGCTGGCGGAGCGCTCGGGCGTGAGCGCGGGCACGATCCGCTACTACCTGCGCGAGGGGCTGCTGGGCGAGGGCGAGGACGTCGTGCGGACCAGCCGCAACATGGCCTACTACCCGCCCGAGTACGTGGAGCGGATCGCGCTGATCAAGCGCCTGCAGGAGGAGCGCTTCATGCCGCTGCGCGTGATCAGGGGCGCGCTGCGAGGAGGATCCCGAGCGCGTGCGCGCGCTGATCGAGCTCGAGGACCGCATCCTCGAGCGGGCGCTGCTCAGCGCCGAGGACCACAGCCGCGTCTCGCGCAAGCTCGTGCACGAGCGCTACGGGGTGCCGCGCAACGTGCTCGAGCGCCTGGCCGACATCGGCGTGCTGACGCCCAACCAGCGCGGCTACGACCGCGACGACGTGAAGATCATCGAGGCGATCGCGAGCTTCCGCGCGGGCGGCTACGACGAGGCGCTGGGCTTCACCGTGTACGACACGCTGCGCTACCGCAAGGCGCTGGAGCCGCTGGTGGAGGAGGAGGTGCGCGCGCTGCTGGAGCGACTGGCGGGCGAGGTGGAGGTGGAGCGCGCGATGGAGATCGTCGCCGCCGGCGTGGAGCCGCTGCGCGAGCTGATCGGCGCGATGCACTCCAAGCTGCTGCTCGCCGCGCTGCGCCGCCATCGCGCGCGGCGGCGACTGACGCCGCGACGGGGCCGGGCTGCACAGCGAGGGGCGCGCGGCGGCGGCGCGACGGGCGGGCGCCGGCCGCGTGGCGTTATGCTTCGTCAGTTGACTGACCAGTCAATCTACTTTGCGGCGAGCTGCCGCGGATCTGCGGGCGCGATGCCCGCGGGAGGGGATGCGCTCTTGAGGGTCGCGGCAGTCCAGCTCAACTCCACCGCCGACCGGGTCGCGAACATGGCGCACGCCGACCGCCTCACGCGCGCGGCCGCGGCGGACGGCGCGAAGCTGATCGTGCTGCCGGAGAAGTGGACGGCGATGGGCTCCGAGGAGGATCTGCGCGCGGCGCGCGGAGCCGCTCGACGGCGCGGCGGTCGGCTGGGCGCGCGCGATCGCGCGCGAGCTGCGGCGTCGACCTGGTCGCGGGCTCGATCCTCGAGCGCAGGCCCGGCCAGGAGAAGCTGGCGAACACCTCGGTGCACGTCGGCCCGCGGCGGCGAGTGCTCAGGGCGACGTATCGCAAGATGCACATGTTCGACGTGGAGGTCGGCGGGCGCGCGTACCGCGAGTCGGAGCTCGAGCAGCCGGGCGAGGAGATCGTCGCTCTCGCACACCGCGGACGGCGTCGAGCTGGGCCTGTCGATCTGCTACGACCTGCGCTTCCCCGAGCTGTACCGGATCCTGGCGGTGCGCGGCGCGCGCATCGATCGCCGTGCCGGCCGCGTTCACGCTGGCGACCACGCGCGATCACTGGGAGACGCTGCTGCGCGCGCGCGCGATCGAGAACCAGGCGTTCGTGATCGCCGCCAACCAGGTCGGCGAGCATCCCGCGGGCCAGCACTCGGGCGGGCGCTCGATGATCGTCGATCCGTGGGGGGTCGTGCTGGCGCAGGCGCCCGACGGCGAGGGCCACATCGTCGCCGAGCTCGACCTCGAGCGCCAGCGCGAGATCCGCGCGCGCCTGCCCTCGCTCGCCAACCGCCGGCCCGAGGCCTACCGCTGGCCGGTCGCGACGGTACGAGCCGGTCGCGCAGCCAGCGGCGCTGATCGCGCGCCAGCGGCACCGGTCGTGCGCCGAGCGCCGCCGACGTACGCCCGCGCCGAGCGCGCGGCCGGACAAGCGCCGGCTGATCCTCGACGCGGCGGTGCGCGTGTTCGCGCGCCAGGGCTTCCACGCCTGCCGCGTGTCGGACATCGCCGACGAGGCCGGCGTGGCCTACGGCCTCGTCTACCACTACTTCGCCTCCAAGGACGAGGTGCTCGACACGCTGTTCCTGGAGCGCTGGAACGTGATGCTCGAGCTGATCCGCGAGGTCGACGCGCGAGGCGATCCCCGTGCGCGAGAAGCTCGGCGGCGATCGCGTCGTTCATCATCGACAGCTATCGGCACGACCCCGACCTGATGAAGGTGATCATCGTCGAGGTCACGCGCGCGGCGAACTCGTTCGGCAACACGCACATCGCCACGATCCGCGAGGCCTACGACCTGATCGGCGGGATGATCGCGCAGGCGCAGGAGCAGGGCGTGTTCAAGGCGGAGATCGAACCGCGATTCGCCGCGATGGCCTTCTACGGCGCGATCGAGCAGCTGCTCACAGGATGGATCTTCGACCTGCTGCCGCAGGGCGAGGAGGACTTCGAGCGCGCCAAGTGGCTGGTCGTGGAGACGGTCTGCGGCGGGCTGGAGCAATAGACTGGCGCGCATGCAGAACGAGATGGTCAAGCGGCTGATGTGGCAGGGTCTGATGATGGGCGTCACGGCGCTCGTCGGCCTCGTCGCCAACCGCGCCGCCGCGACCGTGTGGAGGCGCGTGTTCGACGAGGAGCCGCCGGAGTGAGCGGCGCTCAACCACCGCCGGCGGGAGATCTGCCGGGAGCGGTCAGAGCAGGGAGGAGACCCAGAACATCGCGGCGGCGATCGCCGAGGTGTCCGAGCGCGCGACGCTGCTGGTGCGCGAGGAGATCGAGCTCGCCAAGGTGGAGATGAGCGAAAAGGCGACCAAGCTCGTCAAGGGCGCGGTCGTGGGCGCGGTCGCCGGCGTGTTCTTCTTCACGGCGCTCGTGTTCGCGCTGGTGGGCTGCGCGTGGCTGCTCTACTACTACCTGCCGATCGGCAACAAATTCACATACTTCTGGGGCTTCTTCGCGATGTCCGTGATCCTGGTGGTGCTCGGTGCGCTCGCCGGGCTGCTGGCCGCGAAAGCCGTCAAAAAAGGCTCGCCGCCGGTGCCCAGCATGGCGATCGACGAGGCGCGCAAGATCCGCGAGAGCGTCGGTCCCGCCGCTGCGCCGGTCGAGCCGGGCGCCGGCAGTGCGCCATATCCGGCCGCGAGCACGGGGGAGAGGGCTGATGGCTCAGCGCACGCCGGCGGAGATCCGCCGCTCGATCGAGGCCAACCGCATGGAGCTGGCCGTATCGGTGCAGCACCTGCGCGGGGAAGTCACGCGCCTGACCGACTGGCGCGGCCACATCGAGCGCCACCGCACCGAGATCACGGTCGGCGCAGCGGTCGTCGGGTTGATGCTCGGCGCGCGCGTGCTGCGCGGTCGCCGTCGCAAGCGCTCCTGAGAGTCGCAGGGCAAGCGAGGCAAGGACGCAGGGAGCGTAGCGTGCTTTCGCACGTGAGCGACCGAGGACGCCGCCTCGCGCCGCCCTGCGGCTCTCAGCCCAGCAGCGTGCGCGGGATCGCGCCGACGCCGATCAGTCCGGGGCCGGTGTAGGTGCCGATCACGGGGCCGACCTCGGACGTGAACACGGGCTCGGAGTCGAAGATCTCGCGGCAGCGCTCGATCAGGCGCTGGGACTGCTCGGTGGCCTGGATGTGCTGCACGACCCAGCCGTCGGCGCCCTTGTCGTGGAGGTCCTGCGCGTAGGCGACCATGCGCTCGAACGCGCGCCCGGCGGTGCGCACGCGCTCGACGGGCACGATCTCGCGCTCGAGCGAGAGGATCGGCTTGATCCGCAGCGTCCCGCCGATCCATGCCTGGGCCTTGCCGACGCGCCCTCCACGGCGCAGGTACTCGAGCGTGTCGAGGCAGAACCAGATCCGCAGCGCCCGGCGCGCCTCGCGCACGCGCGCGACGACCGCGCTCAGGTCCGCGCCCGAGCGCGCGGCGGCGCAGGCGGCGAGCACGAGCAGCCCGGTGCCGCCGCAGGCCGTTTCGCCGTCGATCACGTCGACGCGCTCGCCGAGGCCGCGCTCGGCCAGCAGCCCGTGCGCCTGGCGCGCCGCCTCGCACGTGCCGGAGATGCCGCCGGCGAGGTGGACCGAGACGATGTCCTGGCCGGCGTCCAGCAGCGGCTCCCACACGGCGAGGAAGTCGCCGATCGATGGCTGTGAGGTGCTCGGCAGTTCGCGATCGTCCTTCAGGCGCTCGTAGAAGGCGTCGAAGCCGTCCATCTCGAGCTCGCGCTCGGGCTGGCCCTTCCAGCCCACGTACAGGCTGACCTGGTGGACGTTCTACTCGTCCGCGAGCGCGCGGGGGAGGTAGTGAGTGCTGTCGGTTGCGACCGCGACGGAGGCCATGCGGCGCGGGACGCTACAGCAACGCCTGCGCGAGCTCCCCCGACTCGTACATCTCGAGCACGATGTCGCAGCCGCCGATCAGCTCTCCGCCGACGAACAGCTGCGGGATCGTGGGCCAGTCGGAGATCGCGGAGAGCTCCTGGCGGATGCGCGGGTCGGGCAGCACGTCGACGGCGGCGAACGGCGTGTCGAGCGACTGCAGCGCGGCGACGGTGCGCGCGGAGAAGCCGCACGCGGGCGCCTCGGGGGTGCCCTTCATGAACAGGATCACCTTGTGCTCGGCGATCGCCTCCGCTATCGCTTCGCGGATCGGGTTCGACCCGTCCTGCGGCGTCGGCGCGGGGGCGGGCGTGCTGCTGGACATCGGTAGCGGCTGGAACTGGCTGGCGGACATGGAGCGCTCCTGGCTGTCAGTTGGCTGGGGTCTGCGACGGGGTCTGGGTCTTCAGCGCGAGCGCGTGGATCGCGCCGCCGATCTCCGCGCCGAAGACCGCGTAGACGAGGCGGTGCTGCTGGATGCGGCTGAGGCCGTCGAACGCGGAGGCGGTGACGGTCGCGCGGAAGTGGTCGCCACCGCCGGTGTAGTCCTCGACCTCGGCGTGCGCGCCCGCGATGGCGGCCTCGATGCGCTGCTTGATGTCCTCGGCGGACGGCATTCGCCTCAAGGGTAGAAGGTCGCCAGCGGTCGGCGGGGCGACCCTGCGCCACCGCTATACTTTGGAAAGTCTTGCAGCCGTCCACAGGAGCGAAGCGATGATCGAGATCACCGACAAGGGCGCCGAGAAGGTGCACGAGTTCCTCGCCTCCCAGCAGGCCGACGTCAGCGTGGCCGGCCTGCGCGTGGGCGTGCGCGGCGGCGGCTGCTCGGGCTTCCAGTACCAGCTGGCGTTCGACGAGCAGCGCGACAGCGACGTGGTGTTCGAGAGCCACGGCCTGAAGCTGCTGGTGGACGGCGAGAGCCTGCAGTTCGTGCGCGGCTCGACGATCGACTACGAGGAGAGCCTGCAGGGCGCCGGCTTCAAGGTCAACAACCCCAACGTGGTCGCCGCCTGCGGCTGCGGGTCGTCCTTCCGCGTGGCGGAGGAGGAGCAGGTCTCCGCTGTCTGAGCTCCGGGCGCGGTCGCTGGAGGTGGCGCCGAGTCGATCTTCCCGTAGAGCGCGTTCAGGGTCCTCGCGCTGAGCTGCCGCCGATGGCGCCGCTCCCCCAAGCGCTCCGCAGCCTGACGCCCGCGCGCGTGCGCGACGACGTGCGCCTGCGGGCGCTGGGCGTGGGACTGGGCTTGATCCCGCCGCGCACGATGCACTCCGACGCCGACGCGCGCGCGCTGCTCGACGCGGCTCGTCACGCCCGCCGCGTGGTCGAGATCGGCGTCTATGAGGGCGCCTCCGCGCTCGCGCTGTGCGATGCGCTCGCGCCGGGCGCGGAGTTGCACCTGATCGATCCGTTTGGCGCGCACCCCGACGCGCTGCCGCGCGGTTGGGGTGCGAGCGAGTGGGCCACGCGCCGCGCGGTCGCCCGCGCGGTTCGCCGACGCGGCGCCGACGCGCCGCGCGTGCGCTGGCACATCGCTCTCTCCGGCGATGTCGCCGTGCGCTGGGAGGGGGAGGTGGACGTGGTGTTCATCGACGGCGATCACTCGCAGGACGGCTGCGAGCGCGACTGGGCCGATTGGCACCCGTTCGTGAAACCGGGTGGGCGCGTGGTCTTCCACGATGCACGCGCCGGCGAGCGGGGTGGTCGCGGCCTGCCGGGCCCGACTGCTGTCGTCGACCATCATTTCCGCGGCGAGGGCACGCCCGGCTGGGAGATCAGCGCCGAAGCCGACCGTACGGTCGTGGTGGCGCGCAGGGGTTGAGCCGAGCAATAGGGTTGACTCGCGGCTGGTCGCTGTGGTACGGTCGCCGTGACATGATGTCAAGTGTCGCAACGGGTACGGAGAGCCCACGCCTCCGGCATTGCTCAAACTCCCGTCGGGGGAGTGGTCGCTCGGTGCCCACACGTAGTAACGGCTTGACCTTGACTCAGGAGATGTTTTCTGCGAAGGTCAGGAGCACAGCGCCGTAGGTTGGCAAGCAGCCAACGGCACAGGCTGGCTTCGGGGCGTCTCTGTCCTGGAGAGGGGATTCTCGGGGTCGGTCGATCTATACCTAGAGGGTAAAGGAGCAGTGGACAGATGAAACGCACTAGGATCGTGGGGCTCTGCCTCGCGGCCGCGCTGGCCGTAGTGGCCTTCAGCGCGATGGCCGCGTCGAGCGCTTCCGCTGGTACGTACTACTGGTGTAAGGAAGTGAAGAAGGGCTTCTACTCGGAAAGCGGCTGCAAAACCCGCGACGAAAAGAAGGGTAAACCGGAGGGTAAATTCGAACTGCAGCCCGTCGAAGCGTGTGTCGCCCAGAAGAAGGGCAACTTCACCGAATCTGGCTGCAAAACGGTTGCCGAAAAGAAGGGTAAACCGGACCACAAGGGTACCTTCGAACTGACGACCGGCCGTAAATTCACGGACACCACCGGGAGCGCGAAGCTCGCGACTCCGGCTCTGGGGCCGAACGACGTTGAATGCACGGCGAGCACGTCCGCCGGCGAAATCACGGGACCGAAAACCGGTACCGACCGAGTCTCGTTCACGAACTGCACGCTGGAAGGGAAAAAATGCGAAAGCGTTGACCTCTTCGGCGGCGGCACTCCGTCGGGCGTCTCGGGCACGATCGAGACCAACCTGCTCGACACGAAACTCGTCGACCACGGTGAAAAAGCAGGCGGGTACAAACACGAAGAACCTGCGCTGAACGAAGCATGGACTGAAGTCGTCAGCTCAGAACACGAACCGTACTCGTCCGAATTCATCTGCGGCGCGGAAATCATCCTGCGCACGCACGGCTCCGTCAGCGGCGTGGACACGCCGGTGAACGCGGCGCCGAGCACGAGCAGCACGACGACGTTTGCTGTTGGCGAGGGCGAACAGGCGCTGTTGACGGAAGTCTTCAACGGCACTGAATTCATCCCGACCGGTGGCGCGCCGTCGAGCGAGGAAACGACCTCGAGCCTCAGCAACGAAACGGCGATCGAGATCAAATCCTGATCGCTCTGCAAATGAACCACAGGCCGGCGCGTAGCTAGCGCCGGCCTGGTAGCACGGGGCGTGTGCGGGATAGTCTTCCCCGCGCACGCCCCTTTTTTTGTGCGCCGGACGGACGCCCGGGGGGAGCGGTGAGGTGCACGGCTGGCAGGACCTGCCAGGATCCGGGTGTTTGAGCCTTGACGGTATGGAGCGCGTTAGCGCTTGACACAGAGCGCCCAATGGCTAGACTCCTTGTCAGAGCCTGCAGGGGAGAGTAACCATGGATGGCAGCGAGGGAGGAGGGGCGGTGAGTCGAGCAGTCCGCAGCAGCGGTTCTCTTGAACCGGGCGTCGACGTGCACCGCGCCACCCGCTGGCTTGCATGTCGTCGGCTGCTCGTCCTGCTTGTCCTGCTCGTGGTCGTGACCGCCATGACGTGCGCCTCTGCGCTCGCCGCCGCGCCCGGAGAACACACGCCGCGCCAGCACGTGTTCGGCTTTTCCTTTGGCTCGCAGGGCACTGGCGAAGATCAGTTCTCTCACCCCGCCGGCATCGCGGTCAGCAGATCGACCGGCGACGTCTACGTCGCTGACCGCGAAAATGGCCGGGTCGAGGAGTTCGAACCGGAATCGAGCGGAGGAGAAGTCACCGGCGAGAAGTACCTGGCCGCGTTCTCCGTGCCGTTCCCCGAGCAGATCGCGGTCGACAACTGCACGATCGGCGGGCAGCCGTGTACGGAAGCCGAAGATCCGTCGGTCGGGGACGTGTACGTCGCGGGTGCCAAGAGCGCCAAGTCGGAACCGTCGGACGACAACCTTCTGTACAAGCTCGACGCGTCGGGCGCGCCGGTGGGCGCGCCACGCAAGCTCAAGAACCCGATCGAGGGTGTCGCGATCGACGCGACGGGATCGGTGTTCGTCTACGAACAGGGTGGCACGATCGCCAGGTTCAGCAACGCCGTCGCGAACATCGAACAGAAAAAGCCGGAAGCGACGCTGCATGCCGAAACGAAGGGGAGTGCCGAAACCGGATTCGCGGTCGACGCCAAGGGGGACTTCTATGCCGGCTCCGTCCTGGTTTCCACGGCCGCGGGAGAAGACGCCGGCCTGAAAAGCCTCTTTCAGGAACTGGCGGCGGAATACGAACTTCTTCACGAAACGCACCCGGCGGAGCCGATCGTGGCCAAGCTCGAAGGCGCGAGCGCACAGGTTCTGGCGCCGGCGCTGGACTACGAAGCCACGACGGGCGTCGCGGTGAACCCTGCGGACGTTCCGGGCAATGAAGTCGACGAAGAAGACGACGTGTTCGTCTCGAACGTGGCGAGCATCGGCGGCGAGCAGGTGGGCAGCGTCGCGATCTTCGGTCCTGAACCCCAGCCCCAGCAGGGCAAGACCGAAGAACGCCACGGCGAACTGATCCAGCGGCTCAACGCTCCGGGCATCAGAGAACCCGATGGCATCGCGGTGGACGCGGCCACGGGTACCGCGTATGTGGCGGGCGGCGCCTCGGACACGGTCGACGTGTTCAAGCTCGAACCGGCCGGGCATCCCACCGTCAGCGGCCTCACCTCGACATTTGACTGCACGCAGCCCGAAGTGGAGCTCTGCGCCCCGGCAGCGAGCGAGGTGACTCTGATGGCCCAGGTCAACTCCGCAGGCGTGGACACGCACTACCAGTTCGAATACGGGGCGGGGGCGGATACGTCATGTGAAACAAGCGCGTGTACCGCGGTGCCGGTCCCCGCGGCCGACGCGGGCGACGAATTCGGCGGAACCGAGGTCAGCGCGGATCTGACGGGTCTCGCTCCCGGCGTCTATCACTATCGGATCACGGCCGAAGCCTCCGGAGTCGTCGTCCACAGTGGTGAGCAGCCGTTCACCGTCGTCGCCTCGGCGGGCGTCCTGCCGGACGGCCGCGCCTGGGAAATGGTGTCCCCGCCGAACAAGGACGGAGCCGAACCGGAAGCGCTCACCCGGGAAGGCGGCACGATCCAGGCGGCTGTGAACGGCAACGCGATCACGTACGTCGCCGACGGGCCGATGCCGGCCGGTGTGGCTCCCGAAGGCAACCGCAATCCCGAACCGACGCAGGTGCTCTCCATCCGCGGGCCCGGCGGCTGGCAGTCGCAGGACATCGTCACGCCCAACAACACCGGCGCCGGCGTCTCGCCTGGGCATGCTCCGGAGTATCAGTTCTTCTCTCCCAACCTGGCGCTTGCGCTGGTTGATCCGTTCTACTCCACCTCGAACCTGGCGAGCCCACCGCTGTCGCCGCCGGTTGCAGGCGAGGAACGGGAAGAAAAGGGCGAACAGGAAAGCACGAGCTATCTGCGCGCTGACGCGCCGCTGCTGCCCGAACGCTCAAAAGAAGAGACGGAAACGGAGCTCGCGGAAACACGGGAAAACTATGCGGTTGCACAGGAAAACGGCAAAAAGAAGGCCAACGCGGGCTTCCTGGCGCTCGTCACCGAAGCCAACGAGCCGGCCCCCGGCTTCGGAGAAGAACTGGAAACGGAGGGCATCGTCCCCGTCGGCGCCACGCCTGACCTGAGCCACGTCGTCTTTCAGTCCAAGAAAGCGGCGTCCGGCATGTACATGTGGGGCGGCTCCGCCCGCAACACGAAACTGCAGCTCGTCAGCGAGCTTCCCGAAGCCGAAGGCGGGACGCACCTGCCATCGGAACTCGCGGGCTTCGGCGGCGCTCAGGGGCAGCATGGCCTGTCGTCAGACGCCAGGCACGCGATCTCCAGCGACGGCTCGCTGGTGTTCTGGACGTACAAGCAGGGCGGCTCGACGCTGCACCTGTACGTGCACGACACCGAAACGGACAAGACCTTCAGGATCGACAGCCCGCAGCCCGGGGCGCCCGCGGTGAGCGAAGCCAGCCCGCCTGACGCGGTCTTCCAGACCGCGACGGCAGACGGCATGAAGGTCTTCTTCACCGACACGCAGCGGCTGACCCACGAATCAAAGGCTGTCAGGGGAGCGCCGGACCTCTACGTCTTCGAAGTGGAAGAAGAAGGCGGCACGCTTTCCGGCAAAGTGGTGGATCTCACTCCCGAAGGGGGAGCCGACCTGCTGATCAGAAACCACGTCACCGGTGGTGTGATCGGAGCCAGCGAAGAAGAAGGCGAACAGGGCGTCTATGTCTATTTCGTCGCCGACGGCGCGCTGACCTCGAACGCCACCCGGGGCGCGTGCTCGGGAGAAGAAGAACGGCGGCCGCAGGGATCGACGTGCAATCTGTACGTTCGCCACTTCAACCCCGAAACGCTCGAATGGGAACCCACGAAGCTGATCGCGGAGCTCTCCAGCGAAGACAACCCGGACTGGGGCGGCGCGAGCGCCGAAGGAAACCTCAGCCTCGAGACCTCGCGCGTATCGCCGGATGGCGAATACCTGGCCTTCATGTCGGATCGCAGCCTGACCGGATACAACAACGAAGACGCTGGCGAGCAGCACGTCGGCGAACGGCGCGACGAGGAGGTCTACCTGTACGACGCCGGCAAGGGAAGGCTGGTGTGCGCCTCCTGCAACCCGACCGGAGCGCGCCCGCGCGGGGTCCTCGATCTCGGTCAGGACAACACCGGCGGCAGCGGCGAAGGCCTGGGCCTGGTCGTGGATCGCGGCGAAAGCTGGGCGGTGTCCCGCTCCCCGGTGGAGGTCGAGGACAACTGGCTCGCCGGCAGCATCCCCGGGTGGACGGCGCTCGAAAAGAGTCGAGGCGTATACCAGTCCCGCTACCTGTCGAACAGCGGCCGGCTGTTCTTCAACAGCGCCGATGCGCTGGTGGCGCTGGCGACGCCGACGCGGCAGGAGACCGTCGGCAGCGAACACCTAACGGTCGGTGTCGAGAACGTGTACGAGTACGAGCCGGGCGGAGTGGGGACGTGCGCGAGCGAAGGCGGCTGCGTGGGGCTGATCTCCTCCGGGTCATCGCCGCACGAATCGGCGTTTCTGGACGCGAGTGAAAAAGGGGAAGACGTGTTCTTCCTCACCGCGGGGCAGCTTGCGCCGCAGGACAAGGACACGAACTTCGACGTCTACGACGCGCGCATCTGCGGCTCGACATGCCCGGCGCCGCCCGAACCGCCGGCGCCGCCCTGCGAAGAAGAAGAATGCCTCAAGCCCTTCTCACCCGCACCCGGCAATAGAGCGCCCGCCAGCGCGACATCCTCGGGCTCGGGCAACACCGGGCGCGTTGAAGTGCTCGCGGCCAAAGAAGGGCAGCCGACCGTCAAGAAACCGCTGACACGGGCCCAGAAGCTCGCTGCTGCGCTGAAGGCCTGCCGCAAGGACAAGAAGAAGAGCAAGCGCGTCGCGTGCGAACGGAGGGCTCGCAAGAGCTACGGGCCGGTCGGCAAGAAGTCGCAGACCTCTAAGAAGGGCAAGGCATGACGGCCATGCATCGCGAGTCACTGCCCAGGAGTCTCCGCCGGCGTCTGCCAGGCGCGATCGCGGCATTGAGCGTACTGCTCGGAGTAGCGGCATGGCAGGCCACGGCTGCCGCAGCCGAGGCGCCGCCGATGGCGCACTGGAATCTCGAAGCCCGACCGGCTCCCACCAAACTGCAGCCCGGGAAGCCGAGCATGATCGTCGTCACCGTGACCAACAACGGCGACGAAGGGACCTCGGGTACGACGCAGATCACGGACAAGCTGCCCCAGGAAGTCGAAGCCACCAAGGTCGAAACCAAGATCAAGGGTCATCACAACTCGACCAGCAGGCCGGCACCGACCTGCTCGAAAAGCACCGGATCGGAAGTGGTGTGCAGCTCTCCGCTGGTGATCGCACCGTATGAAGATCTGGTGCTCGAGATCAGGGTCCAGGTGGGCGCGTCGGCTCCGTCCGGCGCCCCGGGAAATGAAAACGAAGTACGCGTGAGCGGAGGTGCGCCGACCGCGGTTGCGCCGCTGCTGCGAGCGTTTGCCGTCAGGGCCGAACAGACGTCATTTGGCGTCGAATCGTACGAACTCACGCCGGAAACAGAAGAATTCAAGCGCGACGAACAGGCCGGCTCGCACCCGTTCCAGTTGACCACCACGTTCAACCTCAACGAGCGCTTCGAACGCGAGGCCGGCAGCCTCAACGAAGCGCTGCCGTCCGCGCCGGGATTGCAGAAGAACCTCGAGTTCAAGCTGCCGCCGGGTCTCATCGGCAACGTCAACGCGGTGCCGACGTGCTCGGCCGTGGAGTTCGGCTCACACGGCGAAGAAGAACCGAACGCATGTCCGAACGACACCGCCGTCGGCGTGGCGTCGGCGACCGTCAACATCGAGAACGGCCTTCACTTCGACACCTTCACGGTGCCGGTCTTCAACCTCGCGCCGGAAGCTGGAGAACCGGCGCGGTTCGGGTTCACCGTCGATCACGTTCCGGTGATCCTCGACACGACCGTGCGGACAGGCGGCGACTACGGAGTCACGGTCAGCGTTCACTACACCTCGTCTGCCGTCCAGGTGCTCGGCAGCACAGTGACGTTCTGGGGCGTGCCCGCCGACCCGCGCCACAATGCCTCCAGGGGGTGGAGCTGCCTCGAATACGGTGCGACCGGGTATCTGCTCGAAAACCCCTGCGAACTCAACCTCAACCCCGAGCGGCCGGCTCCGTTCCTGCTGCTTCCGACGAGCTGCGGCGAACTGGGATCGACCGTCGAAGGCGTGGCGTGGGGTGGAGAACCGCTTGTCGGCGAGGACGGCTCGCTCGTGGTCAAGGGCGAAGATCCGACATCGCTCACCGGCTGCGGGAGTCTTCCCTTCAACCCGTCCGTAGAAGTGAGCCCGGAACAGCATGAAGCGAGCACCCCGACTGGCCTGACCGTTCGTGTCAACGTGCCCCAGGCCACGACCGTCGAATCGACGGTGGAAGGCGCCGGGGTTGCCGAGGCTGACATTGAGGCGACCACATTGAAACTGCCCCTGGGACTGCAGGCCAGCCCGGCGGCGGCGAGTGGTCTGGCGACGTGCTCCGTGAGCCAGGCCGGCTTCGCTGGCCTGGACGGCGACATCGGGGAAACCCTTGGAGGCGAGCTGCAGGCGCAGAGCTTCACGTCCGAAGTCGCCTCCTGCCCACCGGAAGCGAAAATCGGCACCGTCAACATCAAGACGCCGGTGCTCAAAGAAGAACTGACGGGTGCCGTCTACCTTGCGAGCCAGGACACGAACCCGTTCGCCTCGCCGCTGGTGCTCTACATCATCGCCGAAGAACCGTCGTCCAAAGTGCTCGTCAAGCTCGCCGGCGAAGTGCAGATCGACGCGAGCACCGGGCAGCTGACCTCGGTCTTCAGGAACACGCCGAACTCGCCGTTCGAAACGCTCACGCTGCATCTCACCAACGGCGAACGCGCCGCACAGAGCACGCCGGCCTTCTGCGGGAACGAATACAGCGCCAAGGCCAGCTTCGCCACTTGGTCCGCGCCCTCGGCGTCGACGGCGGCGGAATCGAGCCCGTCGGAATTCCAGATCACCTCCGGTCCGGGCGGGACGCCCTGCCCTGGAGCCACGCTGCCGTTCGCACCCGCATTCCAGGCGGGCAGCACGAACAGCCAGGCGGCCGCGTTCTCGCCGTTCACGCTCACGATCGAAAAGCCCGACGGGCAGCAGGCGCTCGAATCGATCACCGCACAGCTGCCTCCGGGCCTGTCCGCGGAGATCGCCGCAGTGACGCCGTGCGCCAACCCGCAGGCGATCGAAGCGCTGCCGACGCTGACCCCGCCGGGCAGCGCCCAGCCCTGCGGTGAACAGAGCCTGATCGGCCACACGATCGAGCAGCTCGGGCCTTGGCGGCAAGCCGGTGACGCTTCCCGGCAACGTGTACCTCACCGAAGGCGTGCGATGGAGCGCCGTTCGGGCTGCTCGCCGTGACCGAAGCCAAAGCGGGCCCGTTCAACCTGGGCTTCGTCAACATCCTCTCGACCATCAACGTCAACGAAACAACCGCGGCGGTCACGACGAAGACCGTCAAGCCGATCCCGACGATCCTCAATGGCGTGCCGGTGCAGCTGAAACGGATCGTCGTGACGGTTGAACGTCCGGGCAAGCGCCGTTCCAGTTCAACCCGACCAACTGCACGCCGATGTCGGTGGGTGGCGTGCTGACGGGCTCGGAAGGGGCCAGCGACCCGGTCTCCTACCCGTTCGTCGTATCCAACTGCGCGAGCCTGCCGTTCGCGCCGAAGCTGACCGCCTCGGTCGTGGGCCAGGGCAGCAAACTCGACGGAACGACCTTCGCCGTCACGGTCGAATCGCCCGGCATCGGCCAGGCGAACATCCACAAGGTCGACTTGACGATTCCGGGCGTGCTGCCGTCGCGACTGACGACGATCCAGAAAGCGTGCCTGGAAGCGGTCTTCAACGCCAACCCCGCGAGCTGCGACGAAGGCTCGGTGATCGGCGAAGGGATCGTCCACACGCCCGTGTTCAAGAACCCGCTGAGGGGCCCCGCGTATCTCGTCTCGCACGGCGGCGCCGCGTTCCCGGACGTCGAGTTCGTGCTCCAGGGCGAAGGCGTGAAGATCGTCCTCGACGGCAAGACGGACATCAAAAACAGGAGTCACCTACTCGCGCTTCGAAAGCGCGCCCGACGCGCCGTTCACCAAGTTCGAAACGATCTTCCCGGCCGGTCCGCACTCGGCGCTCACGCCCAACGTGCCGGAAAGCGAAAACTTCAACCTGTGCAAGCAGAAGATCTCGCTGCCCACCGAAATCACGGGCCAGAACGGCGCGTTCATCTCGGAGACGACGCCCGTCGCGATCACGGGCTGCAAAGGCGTGGCCGCGTTCAAAGCCAAACTCACGAAGGCGCAGCTGCTCGCCAAAGCGCTCAAGGCTTGCAAGAAGGACAAGAAGAAGAGCAAGCGTGTCGCATGCGAAAAGCAGGCGCGCAAGAAGTACGGGAGCAAGAAGAAGGCGCCGAAGAAGGGCGCCAAGAAGTCCTCGAAGAAGCGGTAGTGCTCCTCGCGGTCTAGGTCGGCTCGTTGTCCAGCGAGCGCCACAGGTAGCGGCACGCGAGCGTGCGATGCGGGCGCCACGGCTCGGCGATCTGCTCCATCGTCGGCCGCATCGGGCAGCCCCTCGAGCCCGTACGCGCGTTCGATCGCGCGGCGGATCCCCAGATCGCCCACCGGCAGCACGTCGGGGCGCTCGAGGTGGAACATCAGGAACATGTGCGCGGTCCACAGGCCGAGGCCCTTGACGGCGACCAGCTCGGCGATCACGTCGTCGTCGCTCAGCGCGTCGAGCCGCTCCAGCTCGAGTTCTCCCGAGAGCACGTGCTCGGCGAGCGAGCGCAGGTAGCCGACCTTCGCGCGCGACAGGCCCGCCGCTGCGCGCAGCGCTTCGGGGTCGTCGGCGAGGATCTCCGCGGCGTCGGCGGGCGCCCGTCGAAGCGAGCGGTCAGGCGTGCGTAGATCGCGCGGGCGGCGAGCACCGACAGCTGCTGGCCGGTGATCGAGCGCACGAGCGCGCCGTAGTGGTCCTCGCGGTCCGGACGACCGTCGCGTGCGTCGCCGAGCGCCCCGACGACGTCGATCAGCCCTGCCAGCACCGGGTCGGCGCGGCGCAGGTGTGCGAGGCCGCGCCTAGGAGGCAGAGGGCAGCGCCTCGAGCGCCACGGGCTCGCCGTCGAGCGCGTTCAGCGCCCGCTCGAGCGACATCGCCAGGCACGTGAAGCTGGGGGTGTCGCGGACCGTGTAGCGCGAGGCCTCGGTCGTGCGCAGCCGCTGCACCAGATCGAGGAACGTGCCCACGTCGTCGGTGTCGAAGGCGACCACGAACTCCTGGTCGTCGAGGCCGAACGAGTACGTCGTGTGGTTGTCCACGCCGGGGTATTCGCGCCCCACCTGGATGTGCCCCTGCATGATCCGCCAGCGCTCCTCAGCGGGCAGCGCGTACCACTCGCGCGACTTCACGAACGGGTACACGAACACGTACTTGCCGCGGAAGCCGCGCACGACGTTGCGCTCGTCCTCGGAGTACTCCGAGCTCTTGCGCATGCCCAGGAACGAGTGCGGGATCTCAGCCCACTGCATCAGGCCGCTCTGCGCGAGCACCACGTGGAACTCGTGGATACGGTCGAGGTTCTCCGCCTCCGAGACGAGCAGCAGCTCCGCGTCGCCGCGCGTGCCCACCAGCGAGAAGCTCTGCAGCAGGTGCCCGTCGGCGAAATCCTCGCACGCCGCCGCGAACTCGCGCTTGTCCTGGGCGCGATGCTCGGCGTCCAGGCGCCGCCACGCCGGGTCGAGCTTCAGGAACGTGTACTTGACGAAGCGGCGCGTGCTCATGGGGGCGATTATCGCACCGTCCCCGCCGCGGACACGGCCGATACGGCCTGGACGGGTCCCCGCCCGCCCCTGCGGATAGAGTGTGGGCCGTGCGGATCGCGCTGCTGTCGCCGTACTCGTGGACCTACCCCGGTGGCGTCACGCGCCACATAGAGGCGCTCGCGTCGGAGCTGTGCGCCGCTGGCGACGAAGCGCGCATCCTCGCTCCGTTCGACCCCGACGACGCGCTGTCCAGGCGGCTGCACCGCGGCGCGCGCCCGCAGCAGCGCGCGCTGCCGGAGAACTTCGTCTCGCTCGGGCGCACCGTCGGGCTGCCGGCGAACGGCGCCGTCTCGAACATGGCGCTCACACCGCACGCGGTGTTCGCCCTGCGCCGCGAGCTGCGCGATGGCGGCTACGACGTGCTGCACATCCACGAGCCGGTCGTGCCGATCCTCTCCTGGGATGCCCTGTGCAGCGCCGGGCGGCTGCCGCTGGTGGGCACCTTCCACACCTACTCGGAGAACCTGCTGACGAACGGGATCGCCGCGGGCCCGCTGGGCGGGCGCCGGCGGATGAACCGACTGCACGCGCGCATCGCCGTGTCCGAGGCGGCAGCCTGGACGGCGCGGCGCTTCTACGGCGGGCGCTACCGGATCGTCCCCAACGGCGTGCACCTGCCGGAGCTGTCCGAGCTGTCCGAGCTGCGGGAGCTGGACGGACGGGCGGGCGCCGCCGGCGGCGAGCACGCGCGGGATGGCCAGCTGCGGATCCTGTTCGTGGGCCAGGCGGTCGAGCGCAAGGGGCTGCCGGTGCTGCTGCGCGCGTTCGAGGCGCTGCGCGACCAGATCCCGGCGACGCTGACGCTCGTGGGCGCGAGCGCGCAGGAGGTCGCGCACATGATGCTCGACGACCGCGGCGTTCAGGCGCTGGGCAAGGTCTCCGAGGAGCGCAAGCTGGCGGAGCTGGCGCGCGCGGACGTCGTGTGCGCGCCGTCGCTGCACGGCGAGAGCTTCGGGATGGTGCTGACGGAGGCGTTCGCGGCGGCCACGCCGGTGCTCGCGTCGGACATCCCCGGATATCGCGACGTGCTGCGCGACGGCCGCGACGGGAAGCTCGTGCCGCCGGGCGACGCGCTCGCGCTGGCGGAGGCGCTGCGCGCGCTTGCGCTCGACCCTGACATGCGCGCGCGGATGGCGCTTCAGGCGCGCGAGCGCGCCGAGCGCTTCGCGTGGCCGCACGTGGCGGCGGAGGTGCTGGACACCTACGAGCAGGCGCTGCGCGTCGGCTCGCCGGTGACGCGGGCGGGCCGCGTTGCGCGTCCGCTACGGCCTCGCGCCCGCGGACCTGCTGCCGCGCATCCCCGCCGAGCGGCTGCCGTCGCTGATCCCCGCGGGCCCGCCGCTCGTGGGCCGCCCGCGGCGCGTGCGCGCGCTGCGCCGGGCGGGCCTGGCCGCGAGCTCGCTCGCGGGCGCGGCGCTCGCGGCGGTGGCGCTGCAGCGCGTGGGCGTGACCCGTGTGGCGGCGTCGCTGGTCGCGTCCAAGCCGGGGCTGCTCGCGGCGGGCCTCGCGCTGATGTGCGCGGCGATGTTCGCGCGCGCGATCTCGTGGCACTCGATCCTCGCCGCCGCGCCCACGTGGCGGCGCGCGAAACGCCGCGACGCGATGCAGGGCACGTTCATCGGCGTGCTGATGTCCGCCACGCTGCCGGCGCGCCTGGGTGAGCCCTCGCGTGCGCTGATCGTCGCCAGGCGCCTCGGGCGCGCGCGCGAGACGCTGCCGCTGGTGCTCGGCACGATCGTCTCGCAGACGCTGCTGAACCTGCTGGCGCTGGCGATCCTCGGCGGCGTGACGCTGTCGAACGTGAGCGTGCTCGACGGCCACGACCGCGCGCTGCTGCTGGTCGCGCTGGCGCCGCTGACGGCGCTGCTCGCGCTGGCGCTCGCGCCCGTCCTGATCCCGCCCGCGGCGCTGTCGCGCTCGCGGCGCATGCAGGCGCTGCTCGGCGCGATGCGCCGCTCGCTGCTGCGCCTGCGCGATGGGCTCGCGTGTTCTCGCAGCCGCGCCTCGCGGCGCTGGCGACGGCCGCCCAGCTGGGCGCGTGGGCGCTGCAGTGGCTGTCGTGCTGGCTGCTGCTGATGGCGCTCGGGCTCGACTCGCACGCCGGCGTCGGTGCCGCCGCAGCGGTGCTGTTCGCCGTCAACGTCACCGCCGTGGTGCCCGCCACGCCAGCCAACGTGGGCGTCTTCCAGGCGGCGTGCGTGGCGGTGCTCGCCGGCGCCTACCACGTGTCGACCCCCGACGCGATCGCCTACGGCATCGTGCTGCAGGCGGTCGAGCTGGCCACGGCGCTGATCATGGGCCTGCCGGCGCTCGTCAACGAGGGCCTTTCCTGGCGCGACGTGCGCCTGCGCACGATGCACGCCGCGCCCGTCAAGCTCGGCCCGATGCCGGCGACGGGCATCGGCCGGGCCGCTGCCGCCTCCAGCGTCGAGGGCTAGCGCGCGAGCGTGGCCGACGCGTGGGTGTACATGCTGCGCTGCGCGGACGGCACGCTGTACACCGGCTGGAGCACCGACGTGCACCGGCGCCTGGCGCGCCACCGCGACGGCACGGCCAGCCGCTACACCCGCAGCCGCCGCCCGGTGGAGCTCGCTTGCGTGCTGCCGATGCCCGATCGAACGGCCGCTCGCCGTGAGGAGGCGCGCATCAAGCGACTCGATCGGGCGGCCAAGCTGGCGCTGATCGAGGCATCTTCGCCCCTCGTGGGCTGAGCTCGTAGCGCCCGCGGACTGAGCTCGTAGAGATCGGGGCCGGAGTCGGCGCCGGTTTAGGGCATGATGGGGGTATGGCTTCTCGACCTTCGGCGCGCAGCGTCAAGATCTCTGACGACGAGCGCACGGGCTGGTCCTCGGACCGTCCGCGCCGCGACGGCGCGCCGCCGCGCCCGGCCGACCTCACGGTCCACTGCCGCGTGCTGGCGCCCACCGACCGCCTGCGCTACTCGCCCGGGAGCCTCTTGATCGTGCTCAGCGCCTCGCTGCCCGAGCGCGACCGCTTCGTGGGCCGGCTGATCGAGGATCGCGCCAGCCTGCTGTCGCCGGGCAAGGTGCGCGCGCTGCTCGCCGGCCGCGTGAGCGAGGAGGAGCTGCCCGAGCGCGCACAGGAGCTGCTGCTGGCGGCGGTGTCCAAGCGGCTCGGCAACAGGGAGACGGTCGTGCTGGCCGTCGACGGCCTCGAGGCCGCCGAGCGCGAGCCGTTCGTGCGCGCAGCGGCGGCGCTCAAGCGCCCACGCCACCTGATCCTGGTGGAGACGGCGCGCGAGCAGGTAGCCGAGGAGGACCTCGCAGCGCTGAACGAGCTGCGGCGCGCGCTGGACGCGGGCGAGCTCGGCGCGGAAGGCCTCCAGACGGTGCTGCGCCTGGGCGGCGGCACGGCCGGCGAGGTCAAGCGGATCCTGTTCCGCCCGCCGCCGCGCGAAGACGACTAGCTTGCAGGTGTTCAGCCGTTCGAGCGGCTTGTCGATAGGCCGCTCGTGCGGAATACAACTATCAACTCACTGCCGAGAATCGTCGACGCGGGCGCTCGCAATGCCACTCGCCGCGAGGAAGTCCCTTTCGCGGCCGGCTTCCGTTCCGGTCTGATCGACACGCGCCTCGTGCGCGTGGAGCTTGCCAGGCTGCGCGGGCCGCGCTGTCAGCCGGCCATCGCCGGCTCATCCTCCGCTTCGACGGCCCCGTCCGGCGGGTCCTCGTCGGCGATCTCGCCGAACAGGGACGGGTCGCGGTTGGAGCCGCGGATGACGTCGTCGGGCGAGCCGTCGGGCAGCAGCCGGCCCTGGCGGGTGCCGAAGTAGATCGCCTGCGGGTGGTGGGCGACGAGCGCGAGCGTGGACTGCTCGGGCTCGGGCGCGTAGCCGTCGGTGATGTGCATGCCGATCTGTCCGAGGCCGAGCAGCTTCTCGACCTTGAGGTGCTCTGCCTGCTCGGGCACGGCGGGGTAGCCCCACGAGTAGCGGCGCCCCTGCGTCGCGGAGATGTCGAGCATGCGCCTGGCCTCGTAGTGCAGCCACTCGGCGAGGCCCTCGGCGGTCTGCACGCCGAGGCCGTGCACGAACAGCTGCTCGGCGAACTCGCCTTCGGCCTCGAGCTTGGCCATCAGCTCTGTCACCTCGGAGCCGACGGTGACGGCCTGCACCGCGATCACGTCGAGCTCCTCCGGCGGCTTGCCGTCGATCGCGGGCCGGAAGAAGTCGGCGAGGCAGAGGCGGTCGCCCTTGGGCTGGCGCGGGCAGACGAAACGCGTGAGCTCGGTCTGCCGGTCCTCGGGGTCCAAGACGACGATGTCGTTGCCGAGCGCGTAGCAGGGGAAGAAGCCCAGCAGCGCGCGCGGGTGCAGGTAGGTCTGCTGCTTCCACATGCGCTCCAGGCGCGGCTGGAAGTCGTCGCGCAGCAGCGTCTGCCAGGCCTCGCCTTTGACGCCACGCCCGCCCCAGTGCAGCTTGAACAGCACGTGCGTGTCGAGGTGGCGGTAGAGCTCGTCCATGTCGACGGGGACCTCTTTGACGCCCCAGAACGGCGGCGTGGGGATCGGCGCGTCGGTGCTCGCGGGGGAGCGCACGGAGTCGTCGGCGAAGTTCAGCTCCTCCTCGGGCGCGTCGCCCTTGGCGCGGAACTCGGTGGCGCCGGCGAGCAGCTTCTGCACGAGCGCGCCGCGCGCGTCCGCGTCGATCAGCTGGTCCATCACGGCGAGGCCCTCGAACGCGTCCTTGCAGTAGAAGACGCCGGGCTCGTAGAGAACGTCCGAGTCTTTGCCTCCGGGGTACAGCGCGCGGTAGCTGAATGCGCGGTTGATCGCGGCGCCGCCGATCAGCACGGGGTAGGAGAGGCCCTTGGCGTGCAGCTCCTGGATGCACGCGGGCATCTGCTTGGAGGTGGAGACAAGCAGCGCGGAGAGACCGATCGCGGTGGCGTCGTGCTCCTGCGCGGCGTCGACGATCGTCTGGATGGGGACCTGCTTGCCGAGGTCGACGACCGTGTAGCCGTTGTTGGTGAGGATCGTGTTGACGAGCGACTTGCCGATGTCGTGCACGTCGCCGAACACGGTGGCGAGCACGACGGTGCCCTTCGTGTAGCCCTCGATCTTGTCGAGGTATTTCTCCAGCTGCGCGACTGCGCGCTTCATCACCTCGGCGGACTGCAGCACGAACGGCAGGATCAGTTCGCCGGCACCGAACTTGTCGCCGACCTCTTTCATGGCCGGCAGCAGCACCTCGTTGAGCGTGGGCACGGCGCCGATCTTCTCGACGCTCTTGTCGATCTGGTCCTCGACGCCATCGCGGCGGCGGCGCAGGATGTGGAAGTGCAGCGCCTCCTCGGGCTCCATGCCCTCGGTCGGGTCGGCCGCGCCTTGGGAGGTGTCTTCGGGGCCCTTGGACTCGAAGTGCTCGATGAACTTCTCCAGCGCATCCTCGCGGCGGTCGAACACGAGGTCGTCGGCCAGATCCCGCTCCAGGTCGGGGATCTCCGAGTAGGGCGTGATGTGGTTGGGGTTGACCATCGCCAGGTCGAGGCCCGCCTGCACGCAGTGGTGCAGGAACACGGAGTTGAGCACGGCGCGCGCGCCGGGGGACACGCCGAAGGAGACGTTTGACACCCCCAGCGAGGTCTTGACGTCGGGGATCTGCTCCTTGATCGCGTTGATCCCCGCGATCGTCTCGACGGCCGACGGTCGCCACTCCTCGTCGCCGGTGGTGAGGGTGAACGTGAGGCAGTCGAAGATCAGCAGCTGCGGATCGAGGCCGTGCTCCTCGCAGCACAGGTCGCGGATGCGCTTGGCGATCTCGACCTTGCGCTCCGCCGTCTTGGCCATGCCGACCTCGTCGATCGTGAGCGCGATCAGCGCGGCGCCGTGCGCGAGCGCGACCGGAACGACGCGGTCGAGCTTGGCGCGGCCGGCCTCGAGGTTGACGGAGTTGACGATCGCACGGCCGGGAATCTGCTCGAGCGCGCGTTCGATCACCTCCGGCTCGGTCGAGTCGATCTGGATCGGCGCGGGCTGGGTGAGCGAGACCTTCTTGGCCACGAGCCGCATCTGTTCGTCCTCGTCGGTGCGCTCGGTCAGCGCCACGCACAGGTCGAGCACGTGCGCGCCGCCGGTCACCTGGTCCTCGGCGATCTGCACGAGCCCGTCGTAGTCGTCGGCGAGCAGCAGCTCCTTGGCCTTGCGCGACCCCTGTGAGTTGACGCGCTCCCCGACCATCGTCGGCGCGGGCTCCTGCGCGAGCGGTGTTGCGGCGATCATCGATGAGAGATGGGGATGGCGCGGTGCGGGACGGGGCGTGACGGTGCGGCGCGCAACGCGCTCTGCGATCGCGGCGATGTGCGCGGGCGTGGTGCCGCAGCAGCCGCCGACGACGCCGACGCCGTAGCGCTCGACGAACTCCTTCAGCGCCTCGGCGAGCGGCTCGGGCTTCTCAGGGAAGATCGTCTCGCCGTCGGGCCCCTGCAGCGGCAGCCCCGCGTTGGGGATGCAGGCCACCGGGACGGGGCAGAATTCGCCGAGGAAGCGGATCGCGTCGCGCATGTCCTCGGGCCCGGTCGAGCAGTTCAGGCCGATGACGTCGACCTTGAGCGCCTCGAGCGTCGTGAGCACGGCGGAGATGTCGGTGCCGAGCAGCATCTTGCCGCCGTTGGGCAGCAGCGAGACAGAGGTGTGGATCGGCAGCGTGCGCCCGCTGCTCTTGAAGGCGGCGCGCGCGCCGAACACGGCGGCCTTGACCTCGAGGATGTCCTGGGCCGTCTCGATGATGATCAGATCGGCGCCGCCGTCGATCAGCCCCTCGGCCTGCTCGGTGAAGACCTCGACGAGCTCGCCGAAGCGGATCTGCCCGAGCGAAGGGTCCTCGGAGGCGGGCAGGTAGCCGGTGGGCCCGATCGAGCCGGCGACAAAGCGGTGCTCGCCCGCCGCTTTGCGCGCGATTTCAGCGGCCTTGGTGTTGATCTCGACCGTGTAGTCGGCGAGGCCCCACTCGCCGAGCTTGATCCGCGAGCCCTGGAAGGTGTCGGTCTCGAGCACTTCCGCGCCGGCGTCGAGCATCGAGGCGTGCACGCCCTCGATCACGTCGGGGCGGTTGAGCACGAGCGCCTCGTGGCACTTGCCCTGCAGGCCGCCGTAGTCCTCGGCGGTCAGCTCGAACTGCTCGAGCGTGGCGCCCATGCCGCCGTCATAGACGACGACGTGCTCGGAGACGGCTCGAAGGTAGTCGCGCACAGACATTGCAGGCAATGCTAGTGAGCCACGTCGCGGCAGCGAGCGAGGCCGGTTCTCGACGCCTCGCCGAACCTCGCGGCCGTCCGTATCTAAGGACCCGATAATCAAACGATGAGAACTCTCATTTGAAGTGCCGCAAGCCGGACATCTGTCTGTCAGATGCGCTTATGCTGGCGCGGTGCAGCTCTCCGTAGTCCGCGCGAAGGAGTCGGAGGCCGCAAGGGTGTTGATCCTCTCCGCCGGCGTCGGTCGCGGCCACCAGAGTGCCGCCGATGGCCTGCGCGACGAGTTGTGCCGTGTCGCTCCCGAGCTGCGCGTGACTGTTCACAACGGGCTCGGGAGAAGCCGGGGGCCGCTGCGAACCTTCCTCGAGCGCTTCACTCGCTGGCAGCTGACGCACTGGCCTTCCACGTACTCGTTCTCGTATGCGGTCGGCGTGCGCTGGGTGGTCGGGCGCCGGATCGTGCTGGGCCTGCTCTACCGCGCAAGCCGATCGCGGCTGGCAGCGCTGATCGATTCCGAAAGCCCCGACGTCGTCGTTTCGACGTATCCCGGCATCACCGCTCCGCTGGGTGTAATGCGACAGCGCGGGCAGCTGCACGTTCCCGTGTGCGCTCTCATCACCGATCTCGCGGGCCTGCACTTCTGGGCGCATCCCGGAGTGGACATGCACCTGGCCAGCTTTCCGGAGTCGCTCGGAGAGATCGCCGCGATCACCGCCGGGGCGCCGGCGAGGGCGGTCAGGCCCCCGCTTGCGGCCGCGCACTGGACCAAGCGGGGACGCACCGGCGCGCGCCTGGCACTGGGGCTGGACCCGAGGCTCCCGCTCGTCGTCGTCTCCGGCGGCGGCTGGGGTGTCGGCGACCTGCAGGGAGCGATCGAGGGGGCCCTGGGGGCCGACCTGACGCGGGTGATCGTGGTCTGCGGGGAGAACGCGCCCGCGGCCCGTCGACTGAGTCGCCACTACGCGTCGCACCCGCGGGTTCGCGTGCTGGGATACACGCACGCGATGGCCGACCTGCTCGGCGCGGCCGACGTGCTCGTGCACTCCACCGGTGGCATGACGTGCCTGGAGGCCGCCGCACAAGGCTGTCCGGTGATCGCCTACGGGTTCACGTGCGGTCACGTACGCCAGAACGTGCAGGCGATGGTGCGACACGGATTGATCACGCACGCCGAAAGCTCGCACGAGCTCACACGGGAGATTCGTCTGGCGCTCGGCTGCACCCGCGCGCTCGTCCCGAGCGTCGAGAGCCGAGTATGCGCGAGCAGCGCGCTACTGGAGCTGATCGCTCCAGGCGAATTCGATACCGACGCGGATCGTGCCGGCGCGTCGCGCGTCGAGCTCGGTCCAACCGCCCGCTCCGCGGCTCACTGATCCCTGTCCCTCGAGCAGCGTCCAGTAGGGTGTGAAGCGCAACCGCACCGTGAATGCGCCCGGACTACGGGCTCGCAGGGTGAAGCTGTCCGCTCCCACTTCCGTCAGCAGCGCCGGTCGCTGCGCCAGCGGGGTGGGGTCGCGTACGGCGAACAGGCGCCAGTGCGCCGAGTGCCACGTCTCGAGCAGATAGGGCAGACCTCGCCCGATCAGCTGACCCTCCTGCTCTCCGGCGACGTCCAGGCGTGCGTCCGGCAGCGCCACATAGGAGACCGCGTTCTGGCTCAGCCATGACCTGTATGCCGAGGCGGTGAGCTTGGGGCGGTAGAAGATCGCGTTGTAGCGGGTGTCGAGCTGGCGCTCCCAGCCGCGGGCCAGCAGGATCGGAGGATGCTCTGGTAGGTAGACCGATTCCCAGTGGCCTTCGGTCGTCGGCACCTCCACCCGCAGCGGCCGACCGTGGGCGAGCCGCTGCAGCTCGCCGACGAGCGGGGTGTAGTAGGACGCGTTCACAGAGGGAGTGTCCGCGAGTGCCGTTACGTCGCTGATCGGGGCTTCGAGCTGCCAGTAGAGCAGCACCGGCGCCAGCAGCGCCAACGCCGGCCGCTGTCGTCGCCATAGCGCCCCGACCGCCAGTGGCGCTCCCAGCAGCTCTCCCAGGCGCACGGCGTTGTCGCCGACGGGAGTCCGCAGCGCGAAGGCGCCGATCAGCATCAGGGCATACAGCCAGGCGCCCCACGTCAGCGCCCGGCGGATCCCCGGCGCGAGCGTGCCACCGAAGCGCGCCAGCGCCAGCGCCATCAGCACGACCGCGCCAAGCACGGGCCAGAACATCGACGGCGCGAACGGTTGCCAGCCGCCTTCTGGAAATGCGAGCGCCATACCCAGGATTGGGATGAGCGCTGCCCCCGCAAACGCCGCGCCGCACCGGAACGCGTGCGAGCCTCGACGCCTGGCATCGAGCCCTCCGCCAGCGGCGCCTCCGAGGGCGCTGCTCAGCGCGTAGGCGAGCCCGGCCAGTGCAAGGAACGCACCGGCGACCGGGCTCGCGAGGCTCGCGAGCGCTGCCAGCGCCAGCGCCGCGCTCGTCGCGCCATGGAGAAGCACGAGCAGCGCGAGCATGCCGACGGCGAGCCCGAGGCCATACGCGACGCGGCCCGAGAGGAGACCTACGCAGACCCCCAGGGCAAACGAGGCGCTGGCGGCATGGGCGCTCGTGCTGGGAAATGTTCGCTGTGCCAGCGCGCCGAACAGCCCGGCGCTGGCGAACGCGCACAGCGCCAGCAGCAGCCGCTCGCCCACGAGTGCCCCCAAGGCGGGAGCCAGCACGGAGTAGCCAGGGAGGTAGTGCCCGCCGTACCAGCCGTTGTCCCACAACACCAAGCCAACGCGCGCAAACAGGTCGCCGCGGTATGTCGCGGCTGCCAGATCGCCGCTGGGCGGCGCAAGAACCAGGTAGACGGCGATCAGTGGCGCCGCCACCGCAAATGCCACCGCCCAGGGTGAGACTACGAGAAGACTCACCCGCCGTGCCGCCGACGGTTGATCGGCCCGCAGGCCGCCCGGCGGGACGGTGGCTAGCCTGCCTGCCGCCATCCAGTCTCAATCCGTGGCCAGGAAGCTGGGTACAGGAACATCAAGCGGACCAGTCATGTGCCGAGTCCGGACGGGCGACCGCGTCGAGCATGCGCGTACTAAATACGTACTCGATAAGAGTCACGTCAAGGTCTTGTGAGAGCTTTATCACCAAGGGGTGAACGGGTCCGCGAGGCGATGCTGCCCGAAGGTGGCCGGCGCCCTGTCCTGACCCCCTTCGGGCAGCCCGTTGCCCGAAGGGGCCGGCACGCGTGTACGCCTCCCGGGACGCCGGCTTCGATCAAGCGTCGAACTTTCTCGCGCGCAGGTTTGCGGCGGTGCACACTGCCGGCAGTTTCAACGCGAGTAGGGGGACCGACTATGACACCGCCGTTTCTGCTCGATGTACCCGTCGAGGACCAGCTCGACGAAACCGTCCACGCCCGGCTCGGGGAGCCCCCGCACGAGACGGCGGCGCACGGCGCGCGGATCACGCGCGACGTCGGCGCCGGCCGGGCGCTCGTGGCGGTCGTGGGCCTCAACCACGTGGGCCTGCCGAGCGCGGTTGCGCTGCGCGCGGCGGGCCTGCGGGTCGTGGCGATCGACAGCTCCGCGAACCGTCTCGACGACATCCGCGCCGGCCGGGTGGAGCTGGCCGGGGTCGCCCGCGCGGAGCTGCGCGGGCTGCTGGACTGCGAGGAGTTCGCGCTGACCGACGAACTGGAGGCGGTCGCGGAGGCGGATGCGGTGCTGGTCTGCGTGCCGAGCACGGTCGACGCGCAGGGGCGCCCCGGCCACGAGGCGCTGACGCGCGCGTGCGCCGCCGTGGTGTCGTACGCGCACGCCGGCCAGACGATCGTGCTGACGTCGGCCACATACGTGGGCAGCACGCGCGAGCTGCTGGTGGAGCCGCTGCGCGAGCGCGGGCTGCGCGCGGGCGAGGACGTGTTCGTGGCGTTCTCGCCGGAGCGCTTCGATCCGGCGGCCGGCGGGCGCGAGCAGCTGGGCGCCACGCGCGTCGTGGGCGCGGTCACGGAGACGTGCTTCGCGCACGCGGCCGAGCTGCTGGCGCTGCTCTGCGGCGAACTGCACCGCGTGTCCTCGCCGGCGGCCGCGGAGATGGTGAGGCTTTACGAGAGCGGCTTCCGCGCGGTGAACGTGGCGCTCGCGTATGAGATGGCCGACGCCTGCCGCCTGCACGCACTCGACCCGATCGAGGTCACCGACGCGGCGGCGACGAAAGGGGCGGGCTTCATGGCGCACTACCCCTCGGCGGGCGCCGGCGGCCACTGCGTGGGCGTCGATCCCCACTACATGCTGCACTCGCTGCGCGAGCGCGGCCAGGCCGCTGGGCTGACGGAGCGGGCGCTGCAGATCGTCGCGGCGCGCCCGCGGCGCGTGGCGATGAGGGCGCACGAGCTGCTGCTGCGATCCGGCCGCCAGCTGCGCGACGTGCGCGTGCTCGTCGTCGGGGCCGCGTACAAGCCGGGCGTGGCCGACTGTGCGAACGCGCCGGCGGTGGAGATCATCACGCGGCTGATGGCGGAGGGCGCGCGGGTCGACTTCCACGACCCGCTCGTGCCGATGCTGCGCGTCGACGGCGAGGAGCTGCACAGCATCGACCCGGACCCGCGCCGCGACGCGTCCGGGTTCGGCCCCGAAGACTACGAGCTGGCGATCGTCGTCGGCGTGCAGCCGGGCTACGACTACGGGTGGCTCAGGCGCTGCCCGCAGGTGCTCGACTGCACCTACCGGCAGCGCACCGGCCGCCGCCACTTCCTGCTTTAGAGAGCCCAGCTCAAAGCCACAAGGCCTCGATAGGCGTCGCCCAGATGCCCTGGCCGAGTGGGGTCGTCTGGCGTGCCGTGCACAGGATCTCCTGTGCGGACAAGTAGCATCAGGATAGCGGACGATCCGGAATAGATCTCCGGATGATCCGGAATGAGGCACCTTACAAATCAGGTGTGAAGCACCCCTACAATCCGGAGCAGCAGGCCGGACGATCCGGAATATAACCCCGGACAATCCGGAACAGGGGCCGGGACAAACCGGACTCGACTCAAGCCGCACAGACCCGGCCATCACGCGAGACCTCGGCCAAGCGAAGCCGTCGTGTCTGGCGGCCGCCCGCGCCAGTCGCGGGCGCCAGACACGACGGCGCAGCGCTACTTGATGAACAGCATCTCCGAGTACTTCGGCAGCGGCCACAGGTCGTCGGCCACGAGCTTCTCCAGACGATCGGCGACGTCGCGCACGTCTTCCATCGCGAGGATCACCGTGTCGCGCATGTACAGCGCCTCCTTCATGATCGACGCGTCCGGGTGATTCTCGTCGAGGTTCGCGTCCTCGAGCTTGACCTGCGCGAAGTGCAGCTCCTTGATCAGCGGCTCGAGCTCGCCGACGAGCTCCTCGAGTCCGCTCGCGCGCAGTTCGTTCAGGTAGCGCACCGATGCGGGGATCAGCATCGTGCGACCGATCGACGCCGCTGTCTCGGCCTCGATGTTGATGTTGATGACGTACTGCTCGGTGAACACGTCATAGCGGGACTCGAGCTCGCGCTTGGACAGCACCTTGTATTTCTTGAACGTGGCGACCGTCTGCTTGTCGATCAGCCACGGCAGCGCGTCGGGCGTCGTTTTGAGGTTGGCGAGGCCACGTTTCTCGGCCTCCTTGTGCCATGCCTCCGAGTAGCCGTCGCCGTCGAACACGATCTGCTTGTTGGCGGCCCACACGCCCTTGACGACCGTGGTGACGGCTTTCTCGAGGGTCGCGCCGGAGCCTTTCAGAGCGACCTTCAGCTTGTCCGTGAGGTCATCGACGGATTCCGCGACGATCGTGTTGAGCACCGTGTTGGGCCACGCCGGAGACGCGTTCGAGCCGAGCGCGCGGAACTCGAACTTGTTGCCGGTGAACGCGAACGGGCTCGTGCGGTTGCGGTCGCCTCCGTGCAGCGGCAGCTTGGGCAGCACCGGCGTGCCCAGCCCGAGGAACGAGCCGGGCTTGGAGGCCTGTACCTTGCCCGCCTCGATCGCGCCGAAGACCTTCTCCAGCTCGGCGCCGAGGAAGATCGAGATGATCGCCGGCGGCGCCTCGTTGGCGCCGAGGCGGTGGTCCTGTCCGGCGCTCGCGATCGACGCCCGCAGCAGCGCTTGGTGCTTGTTGACGGCCTCGATCACGGCGGCGCAGAAGAACAGGAACTGCAGGTTCTCCGCGGGCGTGTCGCCCGGCTCGAGCAGGTTCAGCCCGGTGTCGGTGCCCATCGACCAGTTGTTGTGCTTGCCCGAGCCGTTGACGCCGGCGAACGGCTTCTCGTGCAGCAGGCACACCAGGCCGTAGCGGCGTGCCGTGTTCTGCATGATCTGCATCGTCACCATCTGGTGGTCGGAGCCCACGTTCGAGTTCTCGAAGATCGGCGCGACCTCGAACTGGTTGGGCGCCACCTCGTTGTGGCGCGTCTTGATCGGGATGCCGAGCTTGGCCAGCTCGAGCTCGACCTCGAGCATGTACGCGAGCACGCGCTCGGGGATCGAGCCGAAGTAGTGGTCGTCGAGCTCGTGGCCCTTGGGCGGTTTGGCGCCGAACAGCGTGCGCCCGGTGGTCACCAGGTCGGGGCGTTCGAAGAAGTACTGCTCGTCGATCAGGAAGTACTCCTGCTCGCAGCCGGTCGTCGTGAACACGCGCGAGGCGTCCTCCACGCCCAGCAGGTCCAGTGCGCGCATCGCTGCGCCCGACAGCGCGTCCATCGAGCGCAGCAGCGGGATCTTGTTGTCGAGCGCCTCGCCCGTCCACGACGTGAACGCCGTCGGGATGCACAGCAGCGCGCCGTTGGGGTTCTCGAGCATGAACGCCGGGCTCGTCGGATCCCACGCGGTGTAGCCGCGCGCCTCGAACGTCGCGCGAATGCCGCCGGTCGGGAACGAGGAGGCGTCCGGCTCGCCCTGGATCAGCTCCTTGCCCGAGAACTCGGCGATCGCCGTGCCGTCGCCCACCGGGCCGTAGAAGGAGTCGTGCTTCTCGGCGGTCGAGCCGGTCAGCGGCTGGAACCAGTGCGTGTAGTGAGTGGCGCCTTTCTCCATCGCCCATTCCTTCATCGCCTGCGCGACCGCGTCCGCGAGCGAGGTGTCGAGTGCCTCGCCGCGTGCGAGCGTGCGCTGCAGCGCCTTGTAAACGTGCTTGGGCAGTCGATGGCGCTGAAGCGCCGGGGAGAAGACGTTGGCGCCGAAGACCTGGTTGTCAGCGATCGTCAGATCGGGCGAGCCGAGCGCGGCTCCGTTGGCGCTCCACTGGGCGGCGGTTACGTTCTGCTGGCGGGTCCTGGGCATGAGTGGCGTCGAATCCTCCTGAAGAGATTTGTGCCCACCCAATAGCGGGCTCCGTCGAGGGGCAGGGCCGCACGCAATCGTAGTCCCCGGAAGGCCGAAAGGCATCACCGAATGGCGAAATCAGAACGGGGCGCCTTTCGACACCCGGCCAAACGCGCGCGGGCGAGCGCCCGCTGGTCCGGCGGCGCCCGGACGGGCCTCCGGGACTTCTACGCGCCGCCTACGGGCTGGCGGGAATTTCGCCCGTTTCGACGCGGCCGTTGGCCGGGTTGACGTGGGTCAGCTTGGGGGCGGGCGCGATCTCGGCGGTGAGCTGGCCCTGCACGAGGCCGCCGGAGGACAGCCGCGCTCTGGCCTTGCCCGCGAGGCCGGCGGCGACGGTGTAGCGCACTGTGTAGGTGCCGGCCTTGACGGGCACGACGTGCCAGACGAACGTGCGCGTCTTGCCGGGCGCGAGCGCGCCGAGCGCCCAGGTGTTGACGTAGGCGGTCTGGCCGCCGCCGGGCGGGCTGACTTCCTCGCTTTCGACCGGCGGCGAGGCGACGGTGCCGGGGCCTCGTTCGATCACCCACACGGGCCGCTTGTCGACGGCGAGGTTCGGGTAGTTGGAGGTGTAGTCGAACGAGTCGATCGTCACGGCGACGTTGGGCACGGTGCTCGTGCCGGTGTTGCGCACCGGCAGCACGAAGCTCGTCTGGCGCGCGATCGACTGCGCCGCCGGGAAGCGCGGGTGGGCGACCTGCATCGTGTACGTCGCGGTGGCTTCGGCCGCGTCCTGACGCGCGCCGCCGCCGCAGCCGGCGAGCGCGAGCGCGCCGGCGGCCACTGCCAAGAAGCCTTTGCACCCTCCCCTCACGATCGCGCCACGATACCAGCGGGGGTGGCGCGGGCGGGCATCGGCCGCCTCCCCGCGGCGGGTCCGCGCGGGTCCCGTGCTCGGCGAGCGGTGGCGTGCCGGTGGCGCATCGCGTAGAGTTTCCCCCGGACCGCCGATCGCAAGGGGAGGAGGGACAGGACAGATGGTTCGCAACGTTGCCGAGCCGACGTTTGGCGCTGTGCGGCACGTGCTCGAGGAATTCGGGGACATGATGATCCTGACGGGCCGGACGATCTGGTCCGCCCTGCGGCCCCCGTATCCCTACGGCGGCGAGCTCGTCTCCCAGTTCCTGTTCACGCTGCGGCTGGTGTGGTTCCCGCTGCTGATCTCGACGGTGGCGATCAACTACGGCGCGCCGGGCCTGCAGGCGGCGGACTTCCTGCGCATCTTCGGCGCGCTCGACCGCCTCGGCGGCTTCTTCGTGCTCGCCGCGATCCGGGAAATCGGCCCGCTGATCACCTCGATCGTGCTCGCAGGCGTCGCCGGCACGGCGATCACCGCGGACCTCGGCGCGCGCAAGGTGCGCGAGGAGCTCGACGCGCTGCAGGTGCTGGGTGTGGACCCGGTCAAGAACCTGGTCGTCCCGCGCTTCCTCGCGCTGATGGTCGTGACGGGGCTGTTCGACATCTACGCGCTGCTGTTCGGCATCTTCGGCGGCATCCTCGCCGCGCTCGCCAACGACCAGCCGCTCGGCCCGTTCTGGGGGACGCTGTTCGCGAACGCGTCCGTGACCGATCTGTGGGGCTCGGTGCTGAAGACGACGGTGTTCGGCGCGATCATCGCGATCGTGTGCTGCTACAAGGGCATGACCGCCTCCGGCGGCGCCGAGGGCGTCGGGCGCGCGGTCAACGAGGCCGTCGTGATCGCCTTCCTGGGCATCGGCGCGTTCAACTACGTCTTCACGCAGACGCTCCTGGCCACGCACCCGCAGATCCTGGTGATCAAGTGAACGAACTGCTGGGGATGCCGCGCGAATGGCTCGCGGCCGGCGGCGAGATCGGCCGCTTCACAGGCACGATCGTGCGCGACGTGTGGAGCCTGCGCGTGTTCCGCTTCTTCGGCGAGGCGCTGCGCCAGTCGGGGATCCTGATCGTCGGCTCCACGGCCGTGATCTGGTCGCTCGTGTTCATCACGGGCCTCGGACCGTGCGGGATCGAGGCGGCGTACTTCAACCAGTCGACAGGCACGCCCAACTACGCGGGCGTGTTCGCGGCGTGGTGCAACCTGCGTGAGGCGGTGCCGTACGCGTTCGGCTACATGATGGCCGCGAAGGTCGGCACGGGGATCGTGGCCGAGCTGGGCGCGATGCGCATCTCCGAGGAGATCGACGCGCTGGAGGTGATGGGCGTCGACTCGATGGTGTTCCTGTGCGCGACGCGCCTCTTGGCGGCGTGGATCGTGCTGCCGTTCATGTACATAGGCGCGATCGGCGTGGCGTTCCTGGCCTCCTACATCGCGGTCGTCGATCAGATCGGGTTCACGTCGAGCGGGGGGTATCTGCTGATCTTCTGGCAATTCCAGAATCCGCCGGACTTCCTCTACAGCGTGATCAAGGGGATGTTCATGGCGACCGCGATCGTGCTCGTGGCGTGCTACTACGGCTACAACGCCAGTGGTGGGCCCGTGGGCGTGGGCAAGGCGACGGCGAAGTCGATGGTGCTCAACCTGATCCTCGTTAACCTGATCGGCATGCTCGGCACCGAGGTCTTCTGGGGCACCAACCCGCGAGCTCCGATCGGGGGTTGACGATGGCGGCTGACCAGCCTGCCCGTGGCTCTGGCCTGAACGAGGAGGACGAGTACCAGTTCCACACCGGCGTGATCCGCCCGTCGAAGGCGCCGGACGCGATCGAGTTCATCGACGTGCACAAGTCCTTCGGGCGCAACCACGTGCTGCGCGGGCTGAACATGGGCCTGCCGGAGGGCAAGATCTCGATGATCATCGGCCCCTCGGGAACGGGCAAGTCGGTGTGCATCAAGCACATCGTCGGGCTGCTGTACCCGGACCAGGGCGACGTGCTCGTGCACGGGCAGTCGATTCCCAGCCTGCCCGACGCGGAGCTGTTCGAGCTGCGTAGGAAGTTCGGCGTGCTGTTCCAGGACGGCGCCCTGTTCGGGTCGCTGAACCTGTACGACAACGTCGCCTTCCCGCTGCGCCAGCACACCGAGAAGGGCGAGGACGAGATCGCGGAAATCGTCAACCGGCGCATGAAAGAGGTGGGGCTGGGGGGCGAGGGCGCGAAGATGCCCAACGAGCTCTCCGGCGGCATGCGCAAGCGTGCGGGCTTCGCGCGCGCGCTCGTGCTCGACCCCGAAATCGTGCTGTTCGACGAGCCCGACTCGGGCCTCGATCCGGTTCGCACCGCGCTGCTGTGCGAGCTGATCAAGGAGGTGCACGCGGAGAACGGCGGCTGCTACGTAGTGATCACGCACGACATCATGAGCGCGCGCCGCGTCGCCGAGCACATCTCCGTGCTGTGGAAGGGGCGCATCGTCGAATCGGGTCCCGCGGAAGAGCTGTTCGCGTCGGAGAACCCGTTCGTGCGCCAGTTCCTCTCCGGCGAATCGGCCGGACCTTTGGGCATGGAGTAAGAGTCCCCGCCGCCGGCCGCTTCCCGGTTAGCCTGTCTCTGTGAACGCCTCACGCGTCCTGTCTGTCCTCGCGGGCGGCGCTGCCGGTCGGCCGCGACTGGTGCTCGCGATCGCGGTGGTGCTGGGTCTCGGCGCCGCGGGCCTGGCGCTGCGGCTGAAGCCGACGGCCGCGACGAGCACGTTCGTCTCGAGCTCGAGCTCGGAATACCAGGCCACGCAGCGCTACTACCGCAGCTTCGGGGAAGAGCCGATCGCGGTGCTGGTCAAGGGCAACCTGCAGCAGCTGGTTCTGGGCTCTGACCTCGAGCGGCTGCTCGGCCTGGAGGGCTGTCTGTCGGGCAACGTCCCGGCCAGTGCGCTCGGCGTCGAGGGCGGCGCGAACGGTCCGTGCGGTCAGCTCGCGCGCGCGAAGACTGTCAAGGTCGTTTTCGGCCCGGGCACGTTCCTGAACGAGGCGGCCGAACAGATCGGCAAGCAGCTCGCCAGCGAGACGCACCACGCCGAAGCCGAAGCCAGGCAGGCCGAACGCTCCGTGTACCGCGCGGCGCTCGCCCGCGGGCTGTCCGCCACCGAAGCGCGCACGCTCGGGCGCCAGGCGAGCAAAGTGGCGCTCGCCGGGTTCAAGTCGAGCCTCGTGACACAGGCGCTCGAATATGGCCTGACGGCGGTGCCGAGCATCGAAGACGCGAACTTCGTCTCGAACGTGGTGTTCGACTCGACCAAGCCGGCCGGCACGCCGAAGTCGCGCTTCGCGTACCTGTTCCCGAGCCCCGACGCGGCGCTCGTCTCGGTGCGCATGAAGGCGGGGCTCTCCGAAGCGGCCAGGGTGAGGACGATCGGGCTGATCCGCGAAGCGGTGCGCATGCCGCAGTGGCATCTGACGCATGGCGAGAGCTACCTGGTGACGGGCGAGCCGGTGATCGTCGCGGATCTGACGAGCTCGATCAGCCACTCGATCGAGCTGCTGCTGATCGCGGTGCTGCTGGTGATGGCCGGCACGCTCGGGCTGGTGTTCACGGGGCGTCCGCGGCTGCTGCCGCTGGCGCTCGCGCTGCTCGCCGCCGCGCTCACGTTCGGCGCGCTGTCCGCCGTTGGCGCGTCGCTGACGATGGCCTCGATCGCGGTGCTGCCGGTGCTCGTCGGCCTCGCGGTCGACTACGCGATCCAGTTCCAGGCGCGCATCGACGAGCAGGTCGAGCGGCGGGCGGAAGCTGGATCGGACGATGCGCGCGGCGCGTCCTCGCCCAGGGCCGTGACGCTGATCGGCGGCGCCGCCGCCGCGGGTGGCCCCACGATCGCGACCGCCGCCGCGGCGAGCGCGGCGGCGATGCTCGTGCTGCTGCTCTCGCCGGTGCCGATGGTGCGCGGCTTCGGCGTGCTGCTGGTGGTCGGCGTGGCGGTCGCGCTGCTGTGCGCGCTGACCGCCGGCGCGGCCGCGGCGTCGCTGGCCGGCGGCGCCCGGGCGTCCGCGCCGCTCGCGCTCGCGCAGGGTCCGCTGGCGGCCGCGTGGCGCGGCGCGCGCGAGCTGCTGACGGACAACCCGCTGACGCGGATGGTCGCGCACGCGGCGCTCGTCGGCGCGGTGCGCCGCCCCGGGCGCTTCCTGTGCGCGGGTCTCGCGCTGGCGGCGCTCGGCTGGGGCCTGGACACGCAGACGAAGGTGCAGACGGACATCACCAAGCTGGTCCCGCAGAACCTCGGCTCGCTGCAGAGCCTCGGCACCGTCGAGCACATCACCGGCGTCGGCGGCGAAATCGGCCTGATGATCGAAGGCCGCGATCTGCTGAAGCCGTCGACGATCACGTGGATGATCGACTACCAGAAGACGGTGCTCGCGCGCTTCGGCTACAGCCCCGCGCACGGCTGCGCGCGGGCGCGCCTGTGCCCGGCGTTCTCGCTGCCAGACCTGTTCGAGGGCCAGGTGTCGCCCACGGCGGGCGCGCCCAGGCTCTCGCGGCGCGAGATCAACGGTCTCCTGAACGCGATCCCGGCGTACTTCTCGCAGGACGTGATCGCGCCCGGCAGGCACGTGGCGACGCTCGCGTTCGGCATCCGCCTGATGGGGCTGGACCAGCAGCAGCAGCTGATCGAGCAGATGCGCGCGAGCCTGCACCCGCCAGCGGGCGTTCGCGCGAGCCTCGTGGGCCTGTCGGTGCTGGCCGCGCAGTCGGGCTCGGAGGTGGCCGATCCGTGGCGGCGCCTGGAGACGCTGCTGGTGGGGCTCGCGGCGGTCGCGCTGGTGCTGCTCGTGGCGTTCCGCGGCGACCGCCGCCGCGCGCTCGTGCCGCTCGTGCCGATCGCGCTCGCGACCGGATGGTCGGCGCTGATCCTGTTCGCGGTGAGGGTGCCGCTGAACCCGATGTCGGTCACGCTCGGGGCGCTCGTGATCGCGATCTCGACGGAGTTCAGCGTGCTGCTGTCCGAGCGCCACCGCCAGGAGCGCCTCGCCGGCTACGACACGATCGAGGCGCTGCGCCGCAGCTACCGGCGCACGGGCGCCGCGGTCGCCGCCTCGGGCACGACCGCGATCGTCGGCTTCGGGGTGCTGGTGCTGTCGAACATCACGATGCTGCGCGACTTCGGCCTGGTCACGCTGATCGACCTCAGCGTGTCGCTCGTCGGCGTCCTGGTGGCGCTGCCCGCGACGCTCGTGATCGCAGATGGCGCGGCGGCATCCATCTCCGATGACGATGCGTCCCGGGAGGGGGAAGGGGACGCCCGCAGACGCCGGTGGCCGGCCTGGGGCTGGAGGCTGCGCGCGGCTCGATGAAAGCGCGCAACACACGCTACGGCCGCTACGTGGGCCTGTTCGGGGTCGTCGTGTTCGTGGCGATCGTGGTCAACTCGCTGTTCGTGCATCGCGCCGGCCTCACCGGCATCCTGCCGGGGCAGTCGATGGCGCCGTTCGCGGCGCCGTTGGCGCTGGGCGATCTGGGCGGGGTGGCGGACGTCGCCACGCACGCGCACGCCGGCGCGGAAGGCAACGTGCCGGCATGCTCAGAGCGCGGCGTGCAGATCCTGAACGTGTGCCAGCTCTACGAACAGGGCCCGGTGGTGCTGGCGCTGTTCGTCGACGCCGGCTCGTGCACGTCGGTGCTCGGCGAGATGCAGGCGCTCGCGCCGGAGTTCCCGAGCGTGCGTTTCGCGGCGGTTGCGATCCGCGACGAACGCGCCCAGATCCGCCGTTTGCTGCGCTCGCGCGGGCTGACGTTCCCCGTCGGCCTCGACAGCGATGGCACGGTGGCCGAGCATTACAAAGTCTATAGCTGCCCACAGGTGGACTTCGCGTATCGGGGTGGGGTGGTGCAGAGCAGGGCACTCCTGTCGACGCCGTCGCTTTCGACCCTGCGCGCACGGGTGAGCAAGCTGGTGGCGGCCTCGAGCGCGCACGAACGGGGGTCGGGCGCTTGAGCACCGGCCCGGAGCGCGGCGCGCACGAGGAGCGGGCCGCCGCGGGCTGGTGCGCGGTCGAGGTCGAGGAGGAGCTGCCGGGGCTGCGGCTGCTGATCGGCGAGGCGCTGCACACGCGCGCGCAGCCGCTGACCGGCGGCTCGCCGCCGGAGGTCCGCCAGCGCCTGCGCGAGCTCTCCAACCGCTTCCGCGGCGCCCGCGCGGTGGGCGTCCGCCGCGAGCCGGTGCCGGCGGCCTACCGCGTGTTCTTCCGCCAGATCGGGCTCGACCCGGACGTCGTGCGCACGCCGATCGAGGCGGCCGTGCTGGAGCGCATGCTGAGCGGCGGCTTCCTCCCGAGCAGCCTGCTTGAGGACGTGCTGCTGATCGCCCTGCTGGACACCGGCGTCCCGGTGTGGGCGCTCGACACGGACCGGCTCGACGGTCCCATCGGCGTGCGCGCGAGCGCCGAGGGCGAGCGGATCGGCGGTTCGCCGCAGGCGCTCGGACTGCCCGCGGGCCGGCTCGTCGTGGCCGACTCCTCGGCGGCGCTCGCGCGTCCTCTTCGGCGAGCTCGCGCCCGCGCGCCGGCCACACTCCCGCAGCACCCGCGTGACGCTGTTCACGGTGCAGGTGGACGGGGTGCCGACGCTGTACGCGGAAGAGTCGCTGTGGGCGTGTCGCGCCGCGCTCGAGCAGTCCTAGGCGGGGAGCTCGTGGTGGCGCTCGCGGGCCCCGAACCGGCTCGGCGAGCGTGTGCGCGCTGGTAGAATCGTTCTCTGCCGGCGAGGAGGCGGGTGTGCCGCAGTACGAGCAGCAGGTCATCGGTCGCGAGGGTCGGGGCGTGCGACGAGCGCGCCGCGAGGGCTTCGCTGCGCGCGCAGATCGCGCGCCTGGAGCGGGAGCGCGCGGCGATCGTCGCCGAGCGCTTCCCGCACATCGCGGCGCCAGCTGCGATCCCCGGCGGCGCGGGGGGAGGGCCGATGCTGCTCGACCTGGGCGAGCTGGAGCTCGTGCGCGACCGGCTGGCCGCCGGCGTGCAGGACCTGCGCGCGAGCGTGCGCGAGCGACGGGAGCGCGAGCGCCGCGCGCGCGAGCAGCTGCAGCGGATGCGGCTCGATCCGGGCAGCTACAGGTTCGCGCGGCTGCCGGTGCGCGATCTGGGGCAGGGCGTGTGCGGCGTCTGGGAGGTGCGCCCGCGGCTCGGCCTGATCGGCATGCTCGCCGGCTGGTGGCAGCTCAAGCTGTCGTCAGGGTGTCCGTTAGCCAGGGGGTCGCGCTCCACGCGCGGCCCCGGTTCGCGGAGGTCAGCATCGCCGCCAGCGTGCGGCGCTGACGCTCGGTCATCGTGCCGATCGTCTTCTTCTCTGACATCGGCACCTGAGCGAGGAACTTGCGGCAGCGGGTCTGGCCCCAGCGGCGCTGGCTCATCAGCAGGTCGGCGACGGCCATGCTCTGCGCCTCCCACGGGCACTCGAGGATCACCTCGGCCACGTGGAGCTCGCCGACCGCCACGCGTCGCTTGAGCTCCGCGCGGGCGAGACGAACCTTGTTGGCGCGTTCAAGGGCGCGCATGTACTGAGGACCGGCAGGGGCAACCGTCGCTGTCGCGTTCATAGGGCACTCTCCCCGTCCTCGCCGTGAGCCTCACCCGGCGAAGACGTGCTTGCTCGAGTTTTTTCGGATACGCGCCCGCAGGCCGTGCGGAGTCCGCCGCGACGAGCGCGGCTGTCCCATCACGAGGCCCCTCTCCCAATGGCCTCGTGACTGGGGCGAACCCCGAAACGGTCTTGCAAAGCGCATCTGGAAGCTACGTCAGGACGGGGTGCCCGGTCAACAGCGCGGCGGGCACTTCGTGCGCTAGAAGCGGGCTTTTTCGATCGCGGCGGGACTTGTGAAGAAATGGACAAGTCGTAGTCGCCTGTCAACGCCACGGCCGCGTGCGCGACCGTCGCGTCTCAGCGATCGTCCGCGGCCGGCAGCGGGCCGTGCTCGGCCTCGAACTCCCGCTTGACCCGCGCGAACACGTCCAGCGCGCGCTCCAGCGTGGCCTCGTCGTGCGTGGCCATGACGCTCGTGCGCAGCAGCGCGCCGCCGGGCGGCACGGCCGGGTGCAGCGCGCAGTTGGTGAACACGCCGCCGTCGTACAGCGCGCGCCACAGCAGCGCGGCCTTCCAGTCGTCGCCCACGAGGATCGGCACGATCGGCGTCGCCGGCGTGGCGAGCGGAGCGTCCGCGGCGGGGCTCGTGCGCACCGGCTCGCCGCTGAGCGTGCGGTAGCCGAGCGCGCGCAGGCCGTCGTCGAGGAAGCGGGCGCGCTCGAGCACGCTCGCAAGCAGCGCCGGCCCCTCGTCCGAGCGGATGATCCGCAGCGCGGCGAGCGCCGCCCCCAGCGCCGCCGGCACGGCGGAGGCCGTGAACAGGAACGCCCGCGAGGAGATGCGCAGGTAGTCGATCACCTCGGCCGGCCCCGCGACGAAGCCGCCGCAGGCGGCCAGCGACTTGGAGAACGTGCCCATGCGCAAATCGACGCGGTCCTCGACGTCCAGCAGCTCGCACGCGCCGGCACCGCGCGCGCCCAGCACGCCCGCGCCGTGCGCCTCGTCGACCATCAGCCGCGCGCCGTGGCGCGCGCACAGCTCGGTGATGTCTACCAGCGGCGCGACGTCGCCCTCCATCGAGAAGACGCCGTCGACGACCACCAGCACGCCGCCGCCGTCCTGCTCGGCGCGCTCGAGCGCGCGCTCGAGCTTGTCCATGCGGCTGTGGCGGAACGGGCGCATCTTCGCCTTGGAGATCAGCGCGCCGTCGAGGATCGACGCGTGGTCGGCGGAGTCGACGATCACCGTGTCGCCTGGGCCGAGCAGCGTGCCGAGCGTGCCCACGTTGGCCTGGTGGCCGGTCGTGAACACGATTGAGTCCTCCGTCTGCATCCACTCCGCCAGCTCGCGCTCGAGCTCGAGGTGCAGCGGCGTCGTGCCGTTGAGCAGGCGCGACCCGGTGAGGCCGGTGCCGTAGCGGTGCAGGGCATCCTCGGCGCCCTTCATCACCCGCTCGTCGCCCGTGAGCCCCAGGTAGTTGTTGGAGGCCAGCATGATCCGCGGCGCGCCCTCCATCTCCACGACCGGCATCGCCGGTGACTCGACGGTGCGGAAGTACGGCATCAGGTCCGCTTCGCGCGCCGCGCGAAGCAGGTCCTCGCGCTCGTGGCCGCGGACCTTTGCGAAGACGTCGATCGAAGTTGGCATATAGGGTTTCGCCGCGATGGCAGTCGAGATAAGGCCGGTGCGCAGCAGACGCGAGCTGAGCACGTTCATCAAGCTGCCGTGGCGGCTCTATCGTAACGAGCCGAACTGGGTCGCACCGCTGTTGAGCGATCTGCGCGAGCAGCTGGACCAGCAGCGCAACCCGTTCTTCGAGCACGCGCAGGCGCAGTACTTCCTCGCGTGGCGCGACGGCCGCGCGGTTGGCCGCGTCAGCGCGCACATCGACCGCAATCTGCAGGAGTTCCAGGACAACGACTGGGGGCTGTGGGGCTTCTTCGAGTGCGAGAACGATCCCGAGGCAGCGCGCGCGCTGCTGTCCGCGGCCGAGTCGTGGCTGCGCGAGCATGGCGCCGGCACGATGATCGGCCCGATGAGCTTCACGACCAACGACGAGGCCGGTCTGATGGTCGAGGGCTTCGAGAGTCCGCCGCTGATCCTCAACCCGTGGCACCACCGCTACTACCAGGCGCTGCTGGAGGACGAGGTGGGCCTGGAGAAGGTGATGGACCTTTACATGTGGAGCCTGACCGTCACCGGGCGCGACAAGGTGCATCCGGCGATCTGGGAGGTGGCCGGCGAAGGTGGAGTCCGAGCACGGGATCGTGTGCCGCAACTTCCGCAAGAAGGACCTGGAGGTGGAGGTGGGGCGCTTCCTGGAGGTCTACAACGCCGCGTGGGAGCGCAACTGGGGCTTCGTGCCGCTGACGGAGCGCGAGGTGCGCCACTACGCCAAGAAGCTCAAGCCGATCCTCGACGAGAACTGGGCGATGGTCGCCGAGAAACGGGACACGGGCGAGGTCGTCGGCGCGGCGCTGACGCTGCCCGACTACAACCAGGTGCTGGCCAAGCTGCGCCCGCGCGGGCGGCTGTTGCCGTTCGGCTGGCTGACGGCGCTGCGCGAGCGCTCCAAGATCGACGCGGTGTACGTGTTCGCCCTCGGCGTCAAGCCCGCCTACCAGCACACGGGCGTGGCGGCGCGCTTCTACCAGATGCACTTCGACGCCGCCGAACGCACGCCGCAGAAGGGCGGCGAGATGGGCTGGATCCTGGAGGTCAACAAGCCGATGAACCGCGCGATGGAAGGCATGGGCGGCGAGATCAAGCGCCGCTACCGCGTGTACGAGCGGGCGCTGTAGACGCGGAGGCGTCGCCGCCGGGTCCTCGCGGCAGCCGGCGGCAGACGGTGGTCTGGGCGGCCGTCTAGACTGCCGGTAGTGGTCGAGTCATCCTCGTCAGCGTCGTTCGACGACACGCCGATGGTCACGGCCGAGGATGAGGTGCTGGACGCGCTGCCGGTGCTGGCGGGCGAGACGGGCGTGGGGACTCACTCCACGCATGCCGCCCTGCCGGACGGACGTCGATCCGGCGGAATGGTGATCCCGGCTGTGCAGGCGGCCGCTGTGGCGGCGGGCGGGTTCGTCGCGGGAGCCGCGGTCGTAGGTCTTGTCCACCGCCACCAGCAGCGCTCGACGGCGCTTGGCAAGGGCCGCGGCTCGGGGCGCGCCGTCAAGAAGTCACGCCGCGCGGGCGCGATCGACTCCCGCCGCGGCGCCGCCAAGGCGGTCGAGCTGGTGCAGATCGTGGGCAGCCGCTCGCTGCTCGTGGACGTGCACCTGCTGGGTGGCTCCGGCGAGCGCTGAGGCGCCGGCGCTCGCGCCCGCGTTGCCGCGCACTGTCGAGCTGCGCGAGCAGGTCACGCCGCGGGGCCCTTTCCAGCTGCCACGCTGGACCGGGGGAGACGGCGTGCTGCGCCGCCGCGGGGGTGTGCTGGAACGGATTCTGCATGACGGCGATCAGCCGGTGGTGGTGCGCGTCGCGCAGCCGGCGGCCGACCAGGTGCTGTTCGGCGCACGCGCGTCCTCGCGGGCGGCTGCCGCCTACGGCATCTGCCGGATGCGCTTCGCCCTGGGCGTGGACGACGACCTGAGCGCGTTCGTGACCGCGTTTGCGCGCGACCCGTTGATCGGGGTCTCGGTGCGACGGCGCCCGTGGCTGCGCATACTGCGCCGCCCGGAGCCGTTCGAGGCGCTCGCGTGGGCGGTCTGCGAGCAGCTGATCGAGTCAGAGCGCGCCGCCGCGATCGAGCGCCGCGTGGTCGCCGCGCTGGGGCGCCCCGGACCCGACTGGGACGGGGCGCCGGCGTCCCTGCGCGACCTGCCGTCGGCCGCGGTGCTCGCCGGTACGGCGCCGGCGCTGCTGCAGTCGCTGGACCTCGCCGGCGGGCGCGCGATCGCGCTGGTGCGAGCCGCGCGCGAGGTGGCACGTGGCCGCGTGGACCTGCACGACCCCGAGCACGAGCGCGGCTGGCGGCGCCTGCGCGCGATCCCCGGCATCGGCGCGTGGACCGTCGAGAAGCTCGCGCTGTACGGCCAGGGCCGCCACGACCAGCTGCCCGCCGGCGACCTCGCGTATCTGAAGCTCGTGGGCCGGCTGCTCAGCGGCGGCGACCCCCATGCCCGCGCCGAGGAGCAGCATGTGCGGGAGTTCTTCGCCCCCTACGGCGAGTGGGCGGGGCTGGCTGCCACGCACATGCTCGGGGGAGTGTGATGACCTGACATGACTCGAAAGCGCGATGTCAAGCAGTTCCGCCAAGCCTGCAGGGAGGCCGGTCTGTCTGCGCTTGAACGCTATGAAGCGAGCCAAGCGCTTCACGCCGACAAGGAGTCGAGTGGCGCTCAGGACCATGTGAGCTATGGAGAGCTGCTGGCTTGGCTGCAAGAATGGAAGGAATCATGGCAACGGTCGTAGCCCTGGACGCCTCACCTTCAAGCGTTCTGCGCTCGATGCGCGGATCGATCGTCGCTGCGCGCATCGCTTATCCGGGTGTCCTTCATGTCGAGGTTCGGGACTCGAACGGAGAGCTTTGGCGCCTCGCAACTCAAGATGCCGAATGGTCACCATCTGATCCGGCTCGGATCACCGAGCGCTCGATCGAGGATGCCAACATCGACGAGGGCTCTGGAGAGTTGCGCTGCAGGCTGTCGGATGGGTCAATACTCGACATCAAGCCTATGGCGTTCGAGAAAGAGGACGACCCGCCCTATTGGGAACTGATTACCCCCGCCGGCGTGGTCCTCGAGTTTGGCCCCGGTGTTCGCTGGCAGATCAGCAGTGCTGATGCCCCAGCCTCGTCGCGTCGCTGAGAGCATCGAGGTGCAACTCGCTCAGTGTCGAGCGCGCTCGCGTTCGCGCTCGACCAGCAGCGCGAACGTGGGGCAGGCCCGCGCGGCGCGCATCGCGTGCTCGACCTGCGATCCGTGCAGCGGCGTCTCGTCGATCACCGGATAGCCCCACTCGTCGAGCGTGACGCGCTCTGGCAGGAGCTCGGCGCACATGCCGTGCGCCTCGCAGGCGATCGGGTTGACGCGCACGCGGTGGCTCATCGACGCGCCTCGCGGTTGGTCGTGTCGCTGACCGGCCGCTCGGGCAGCGGCAGCTCGACCGGCCGCGCGCAGGCGTCGCACGGTCCGTGGCGCGCGTGGTCGGCGAACTCGGCCTGGAAGACCTGCACGGCGCTCAGGATCGGCCGGAGCGCGCCATCTGGGTGCCCGCAGGCGCCGCGGCGCGCGACCAGCGAGGCGAGCTGATCGATGCGCTGCGCCACGCGCGCGCCGGCGATGCCGGCGGCGAGCTCCTCGATCGTGCCGGCCAGCGCGTCGAGGCCGTGCACGCACGGTCCGCACTGGCGCGTGCTCTGGCCCGCGAGCCAGCGCGCCAGGCGCGCCGTTTCGGCGACGGGGCAGGCGTTCTCGGAGAGCAGCAGCACGACGCCCGCGCCGAGCGACGCGCCGTGCGGCGCGAGGTGTTCGTTGGACAGCGCAACGCCGTTCAGCAGCTGGCCGCTCGACCCACGAGCCGGCGTAGCCGCCCAGCAGCGCGCCGCGCACACGCGCGGTGGCGCCGCCGGCGGCGTCGACCAGCGATGACAGCGAGGCGCCGTGCTCGATCTCGTAGACCCCTGGGTGGGCGACGGCGCCGGACAGCGTGACGAGCGCGGAGCCGGGCTGGCTGGCGGTGCCGAGCTCGCGGAACCACGACGCGCCGTGGCGCGCGATCAGCGCGATGTGGGCGAGCGTCTCGACGTTGTTGACCAGCGTCGGGCGGCCGCGGACACCCTGTTCGAAGGGCATCGGCGGCGTGAACGTGGGCTTGGCGGGGCCGCCGCCGAGGTAGTTGACGAGCGCCGACTCCTGCCCGGCGACGTAGTGGCTGGGCACCGGCGTCAGGCGCAGGGCGCGGCGAGCGCTCGCCGGCGTCGCGGCCCGTTCCTCGATCGCGCCCGCCACGCTCCCGATGCCGGCGTCGGCCGACTCGCACACGCACACGATCAGCTCATCCGCGCCGACGGCCTCGCGCGGCGAGGATCGGCGCCGTCGAGCACCAGGTGCGGCAGCGACTCGCAGCAGCGTGCGGTCCTTCAGGCTCGCCGGCTCGCCCTCGGCGGCGTTGGCCACGACGATCGCGCGGCGGCGCGCGCCGGCGACGGCGCGCATCTTGGTGGCCGTGGGGAACGCCGCGCCGCCGCGCCCGAGCAGGCCCGCGCGCTCGATCTCCTCGATCAGCATGTCGCCTGCTCGCGCGCGCGGCGCCGTCCGCGTCCGCGCCGCGCTGGGCAGCGGACCGTGCACGTCGAGGTGCTCGCCCGAGCGTGCAGCGGCGCCGCGCGGGCGGATCCCGCCGAGCAGCCGCGGCAGCGCGGCAGCCGACGGCGCCGGCGCCGGCTCGCTCTCGGGTCGGCGCTCGGCGATCGTCGGATGGCGGAGCCGCTCATCGCCGGCTCCCGCTCGAGCCGCTGCTCGTGTGGGAGTGCCCGAGCAGCGCGCTGGGCGTGCCCGAGCGACGCGCCCATTCCGAGCCCAGCGGGCCCGCGGGCAGCCACAGCACGAGGAACAGCGCGAAGCCGCCCGCGCCCGCCGAGCGCCGCGCCGCGCCAGCGCGATCGCTCCGGGCCAGCCGACGAGCACGCGCGTCGAGCACCGCCGCCACGCACCAGCGCCAGGCAGACGACGCTCAGCGACCAGCAGCCAGGCGCTCTTGACGTCGCTGCCGGTGCCGAAGCCGTGCAGCAGCGCGATCGGCCAGCTCGCGTACGTCAGCCAGTGGACCGCGCGCCAGGTCGAGAAGCCCATCCGCGCGCGCAGCAGGCTCGTGACGATCACCGCCAGCAGCAGGTCGAAGGAGACCGCGCCGAGCCCCAGCCAGAACGGGCCGGTAGGAGCCGGCGAACGGGATGAACGCGTCGACGAGCGAGATCGGCGCGAAGCTGTCGAGCACCGAGGTGAGGATGTGCACGCACCAGGAACACCATCGCCAGCAGCGAGACGTTGCGGTGCAGCGAGTCGAGCACGAAGCGCGGCCAGCGCGGGCGTGCTCCAGCGCTCGACGTCGACCACGCCGAGCACGATCGCGAGCGTCAGCAGCACCAGCGCGACCGCGCCGGTCGAGCGGGTCAGGTACCAGTATGCGCTGGGCCCGGCGGCGGCGAGCAGCGCGCTCATGCGGCGAGCGCTCCCGCGTCCGTCTGCGGCCGGCCAGCGCCGACGGCCGATGACGCTCGCCGTCCTCGTCGACCAGGCGCGCCGGCAGCCCGAGCCCGTCGAGCCACGCGGCGGCGGCGCGCGCGCGCACGAGCGCGGCCGTCGCGGCGATGTTCGCGTCGGCGCAGGTGGCCGCCGCCACGCTCACCGTGCGCCACGCGCTGCGCACGGGCGCGCCCGTGGCGGGGTCGATGATGTGGTGCATCGTGTGGCCGTCGTGGCTCCAGCGCCGCACGGCCGTGCTCGACGTGGCGAGGCCGCCCGAGCTGATCGAGACCGTCTGCCCGGGCGCCGAGTGATCGCTGCGGTGGTCGTCGGTGACCCTGATCGCGCCATCCCCCGGCGGGCGCGGCGCCGGCGGTCGCGATGTCGCCGCCGAGGCTCACGAGCACGCCGCAGCCGCGTCGCCTCGCGGCGGCCGCGGCCGCGCGGTCGGCGGCCCACGCTTTGGCGGTCGCGCCGAGGTCGAGCTTGACTCCCGCGGGCACTCTGACCGAGCATGCTCGGCGCGGTCGAGGACGACCGCGCGCCAGCCCGAGCGCACCCGCGCGGTGATCGCGAGCGGCGCCTCGGGCTGATCCGTCGCGGGCGGATCGAGCAGCTCGCCAGTCGCGGTCGTAGCCGGCCAGCTCCAGCGCGCGCCCGACGGTCGGGTCGACGTCGCCGCTCGGTCAGCTCGGCGGCGCGCAGCGCGAGCTCGAGCGCCTCGATCAGCAGCGGGCTCGACCCGCATCGGAGCGGCCGGCGCGCGCGTTCAGCCGCGAGAGCTCGGAGTCGGCGCGGAAGCGGCTGCACGCGCGGTCGATCGCCGCGAGCTCGCGCTCGACCGCCGCGCGCGCTGGCGGCGAGCGCCTGCGGGTCGCTCACGCGCAGCACCGACGCTCGTGCCGAGCGCCTCCCAGGTCGCACCGCCGAGCGTGGTCGCCTGTCGGCGGATGTCGCGGGCATCTCAGGAGCCACCCGAGACGACCGGGCGCGGAAGCTTCGGGTTCGGGCGCGGCTTCCTGTACCGGCGCTGATTCCTGGGCGGGCACTGCTTCGTGGGTTTCCTGAACGGGCGCCGATTCCTGCGCCGGGGCGGCTTCCTGCGCCGGCGCTGATTCCTGGGCGGGCGCTGCTTCGTGGGTTTCCTGTGCGGGCGCCGATTCCTGGGTCGGCGCCGATTCGGTCGAGGGCGACGAGCTCTGCGATTCGGTCGTCGTCTGCGGGGCCTGGGCGGGCGGCTGCAGCGGCTGGGTCGAGGTCTTCGTCGTCGCCGCGTTGGCGCCGGCCGTGCGGGCCTTGCCCGTGGCGGCGGCCTTCTTGGCCGTCTTGCCCGGGAACGCGTTGGCGGCCGCCTCCGCGAAAGCACCCCGGTGAGCAGCGACGCTGCCGGCGATCAGCCAGCGGTTGAGCCGGCTGCAGCTCGCGCAGCGCCGCGTCGCGGGTGTGGGTGGTGTGGATCGCTCATGCTCGTCAGTGGTGATGGTGGTGGAAGAGGCCCGACGCGTGAAGCCACGGGCCGAACTCCGGGATCACGAGCACCGCGAGCACGACGCCCGCCACCAGCGCCCCGCCGAGCGCGAGCATGCGACCGGCGCGTCCGGTCACGTCGCTGCGCGAGGCCGCGCCGAGCGGCCGTAGTCGGCGCGCAGCACGCGCGGCATCCCGGGCAGGTGGCCGAGCACGTGCAGCGCCGTGAACGCGAGCCACACGAAGAAGCTGACCTTGTGGATCGGCAGCAGCGTCGTCGCGCGACGACGGCCCGGCGAACAGCAGCGCGACGCCGCTGGCGAACACGACCACGGTCGAGAGCACGACCATCGGCGCGATCACGCGCAGCGCGAGCTCGGGGGGCCCCTTGCGCCGGTAGCGGGGGTTGGCGGTGTAGTAGCGGACGAAGCGGTAGCCGGTGCTCGCCAGCTTCAGCAGCACCGGCGGGACCAGCAGCATCCCGACGAACAGATGCACCGACAGCAGGCCGCCGATGCGGACGATCGTCACGCCGAGCACCGCCAGCAGCACGATCAGCGTCGCGCCGACGGTGCTCGTCAGCCGCTCGTTGCCGGTGGTTCCGCCGCCCGTCAGCCACCCGCTGCGGGTGGCCGTCGTGTCTGCGTAGACGTGCGCATCGGGGGCGGCGTAGACCGCCTCGTCGCTTGATTGCCATCGATTCGAGTGTGCGGAATCGATGCTAAGGAGCGCATAACCTCTTGATGAGAAAGCTCATCGGAAGGACCGGCAGGTGATGAGCGTTCCGCGGCGACGCCTATCCTTGTCGAGATGGGAGCTGCCGCGGACTCACCACGGGAGCGCGCATCGCAAACGCCTGGGAATGGCGTTGGCGATGATGCGCAGGTGGTCGAGAGCGCGCGGGTGCTGCTGATCGAGGACGAGCCGGGGATCGTCGACTTCGTGCGCCGCGGCCTGGAGGCGCGAGGGCTTCGTCGTTGAGGCGGCGCTCGACGGCGTCGAGGGCGAGCGCATGGCGCTGGCGGGCCGCTTCGACGCGATCGTGCTGGATCTGATGCTGCCGCGTCGCAGCGGGATGGAGGTGCTGGAGTCGCTGCGGCGGGCGATGCCGGGCGTGCCGGTGATCGTGCTGACGGCGCGCGGCGAGATCGAGGATCGCGTCGAGGGGCTCGACGCCGGCGCCGCCGACTACCTGGTCAAGCCGTTCTCGATGGCCGAGCTGGTCGCGCGCGTGCGCGCGCAGCTGCGGGTCGTCGCGCAGGCATCCGCCAGCACGCTGCGCGCGGAGGGCATCGAGGTCGACCTGCTGACGCGCAGGGTGCGCCGCGACGGGCAGCCGGTGACGCTTTCGACGACCGAGTTCGAGCTGCTCGTCTATCTCCTGCGCCACCACGGCCAGGTGGTCTCGCGCGAGCAGATCCTCAGCTCGGTGTGGGGCTACGAGCACGATCCCGCGACGAACGTCGTCGACGTGTACGTCGGCTACCTGCGGCGCAAGCTCGGCAGCTCCGGCGAGCCGGCCCCGATCTTCACCGTGCGGGCCGTCGGCTATCGCCTCGGCACCGCGAGCTGACAGCCGTGCGGCGGCCTCAGGCGGTTCGTGCCGGGCGGGCTGCGCTGGCGCCTGGCGGGCTGGGTCACGCTCGTGACGCTGCTGTGCACCGCGATCGTCTTCGTCGCCGTCTACCGCGGCACCGGCGCGCAGCTGCGCCGCCAGATCGACAAGGAGATCGCGGGCGACGCGGCCGAGCTCGCCCACAACCTCGCCGCCGCGCACGCGCGTACGCCCCGCCAGCTCGCGGCGGCGGCCACGCGCTACATCGCGCGACCAGCCGTTCAGCGCGAGCTCGACGCTGCTGTTCGTGCTCGTCCCCGGTCAGGCCCCGAGCACGAACCGGCCCGAGCTGTTCGGCAGCCCGCGCCCGGACAACGGCGAGACGTCCAGCCGAGCAGGCGCAGGAGAACCGTGCTGGCCAGGACGGCTGCTGACGCGCCGCTGACGGCTACACGACGCTGGCGCTCCCGGACGTGGGCGATCTGCGGCTGCTCAAGCGCGGCGTGCGCGTGCGCGGCGGCCCTGGGCGTGACGGTCGGCGTCGGCGAGCCGCTGGCGAGCGTCGCGCACGCCCAGCGCGGCGTCGCGCGCGCGTTCATCCTCGCGGGCCTGCTGGCGCTCGCCGGCGCGCTGCTGGCCTCGTATCTGATCGGCTCGCGCGTGTCGCGGCCGCTGCGCCGGATGGCCGCGGTGGCCGCCCGGGTGGACGCGGGCGACCTGCACCCGCGCATCCACGGCACCGCGGCGGCCAGGGCGACGAGGTGTCGGTGCTGGCGGACGCCTTCAACCACATGCTCGACCGGCTGACGGATGCGTTCGCGGGCCAGCGCGCGTTCGTGGCCGACGCCTCGCACGAGCTGCGCACGCCGCTGACGGTGATCCGCGGCCAGCTCGAAGTGCTCGCCTCCCAGGCCGACCCGCCGGGCGAGGAGGTGCGCCGCGTGGCGGCGCTCGTGCAGGCCGAGATCGCGCGGATCAGCCGCCTGGTGGACGACCTGCTGCTGCTGGCGAAGACCGAGCAGGTCGAGTTCCTGCGGGTCGAGTCGATCGACCTGTCCGTGTTCGTCGGCGAGCTGTGGGACGGGATGAGCCTCGCTGGCGAGCCGGCGCTTCGAGCTCGGGCCGGTACCGCAGGGCACGCTGCGGGCCGATCCCGATCGCCTGGCGCAGGCGCTGCGCAACCTCGTCGGCAACGCGATCGAGCACACCGCCGCCGAGCGGGGCCTGGTGCGCATGAGCGTGCAGGCGCTGGCCGGCGGGCGCGTCCGCTTCGTCGTCGAGGACGACGGTCCGGGCATCCCGGCGGATCAGCGCGAGCGCGTGTTCCACCGCTTCCACCGCACCGACGCCGCGCGCGACCGCGCCTCGGGCGGCACGGGGCTGGGCCTGGCGATCGTCCGCGCGATCGCCGACGCGCACGGCGGCAGCGTGATCGCCGGTGCGTCGCCCGAGGGCGGCGCGCGCTTCGAGCTCGAGCTGCCGGGCTTCGCGCCCGCGCGCGAGCGTGTCGCCGACTACGCCGCCGGCGGTACCCGGTAGCGACGCGAGCGCGGGTCCTGTTCCAGCAGGCCGACCGCGAGCAGCGTGCTCATGTAGCGGTGCGTCGTGCTGGGGCTCAGCTCGAGCCGCGCGGCGACGTCCGAGACGGCCAGCGCCTCGCCGTCGGTGGGGAAGGCGGCGAGCACGAGCAGCCCGAGCAGCAGCGACCGCGACAGGCGCGGGCTCTCCGACAGCACCGGGTAGTTGGCCGCCAGGCCGCCCTCGGCGAGCCCGTGCATGATGCTCGACACGGTGTTGCCCTCGGTGCTGTGGCGCACGATCTTGTCGACCTGGGCGCGTGTCAGCTCTATGTTGATGGTGGCGCTCATCGACGTGTGGCTTGGAGTCCGAAATCACGAGCCGGGCGCCGCTCGGCGCCCGGCTCGATCACTGGCGAGACGAAAGCGGGACCTGGATCTGGCGCGCCTTGCGTGGCTCACGCATGAATCCAGTTTCACGCTCGCCCATGTTCGCTCGCGCGAACGGGACTAGCAAGGGGAAAGTCCAATACTTGACTCTCAAGTAGGCAGTGGAACATCGTCGGGGCCCGCTCCGGCCAGCAGCCTCGCGGCGGCGCGTCGCGCCCGCAGCACGGTCATCGTCGGCGTCGCGAGCTCGCCCATCGTCTCGAGCACGCGCTGGGTCGCCAACAGGGTGCCCGGCGCGGCCGTCGTCTGCGCGGAGAGGTAGAAGCTCGTCATCGCGGCCACGATCATCGCGTGGCGCGCGCCGTCCGGCAGCGCCTCGGCCGCCTGCACGGCTCGCGCGGCGATCCAGCTCAGGCGCTGTGCCGCTTCGGCTGGCGAGGAGTAGTGGTCGATCAGGTTGTGGTGGCCGTGCTCGAGGTCCTTGGCGCGGTCGACCAGGCTGTCGAGCAGGACATGCAGCGCGCTGATCCAGGGGAAGTAGGCCTCGTGCGTGGCCTCGGTCTCGGCTGCGCTGAGTCCCGGCCGGGCGGCGGCGGCGGCCAGCGCGAACACCGTCATCGAGGAGGCGCCGCCCGCCGCCGCCTCCCACCAGCGCAGGCCGCTGTCAGGCGGGGCGACTGCGGCTCCCCACCGCGCGAGCGCGCGCGGGCGATCGCTTGATTCCTCGTGGTTGAGGCTCTGGTAGGCGACGATCGTGCTGGCGGCGCGCAGCGCCGGTTGGGTCACGACCGCGTAGGAGGGCAGCGCGCAGAGGGCGTCGCGGCAGGTTTGCACCAGCTGCGTGATGTAGCCGTTGTCCCGGTTGCTGGACGAGTGCCGATAGTAGTCGGGATGCTCGCGTTGGGGATCGAGCGATGTCATCAGCGCCATGTGCAGCTGCCGGCCGTTGGCGATCGGGTCGGCGCTCGGCTGCTCGGAGAGCGTGTCGACGTAGTCGTAGGTCGTCTGGAACGCGACCACCGCGCGAACCACGCGCGCGCGATACGCGCGGGGCACGAGCGTCGCATATGCGGCCGCGCCCTCGTAGTTTCCCCGCTCGACACGCTGGGTAAGGAGGGCGAGACGGCGCAGCACCGGATCGGGTATCTCCTGGGCGCGCTCCTGCCAGCGACGCAGCTCGCGTCCGACCAGCGGGAAGACTCCAAGCCAGTAACGGGAGGCGGCGCCGGCGAACGCGCTTGCGACCGACAGGTGACTCCTCCGCGTGGAAGCAACCACCAGAACAGTTTCGTTTACCTGAGCACTGATACATAGTCACTCCTGAAGGCTCGCGCGGGCGGGCGCGCGGGCGGCGGCAAGTCCCGGAAGCGCGATCACGGCGAGCGCGATCACCGCGAGCAGCGCGAGCGTCAGCAGCACTCGTCCCGGGCCGACCTCGAACGGCGCCGGGAATCCGGTCTCCAGCCGCAGCCAGCGACTCGCCAGCGCGTGACCGTAGACGCCGGCGAGCGCGCCGATCACGCAGCCGATGCCCAGCACGATCGCGCTCTCCAGTAGCAGCGCGCGCCACAGCTGCGAGGTCGCGTAGCCCTGAATCTTCAGCGACGCCAGCCGCGGGCGTCGCTGCCAGATGGCTCGCGCTGAGCGCCGCCGCCACGGCGAGCGCGGCGGCGATCAGCAGCAGCGAGGAGATCTCGCTCAGCGCGCTCAGTCCCTGGCGCGCGTTCGTGTCGTACTGGCGCTCGCGTTCGTGCAGCGTCTGCACGCCGAGTCCGGGGCGGCCGGCGAGTGCGGCAACGATCGCGCGCCTGCCCGCTGCCTCGTCCACGCCCGGCTCGAGGTCCACCTCGAGCGCTGACGGTTCGGCGCTCAGCCAGTAGCGGCGGTAGTCGTCGGTGTCGATGATCACCGCGCCCGGCGACCAGCCGAGGTTGGTCGTGATCGCGGCGACGCGCAGCGGCGCGACGCCGGCGGGGGTGGGCAGCGTGAACGAGTCCCCGACGCTGAGGCCGTGTTCATCCGCGAACGCCTGCGAGATCGCAGCCCATCCGCCTGCTCGCAGCAGCTCGGTGGCGTGTGCCAGGCTGCCCTTCACGAGCTGTGATGCCGGGATCATCACGCGGTCGGCGGAAGGTCTGGCGATGATCCACAGGCGACGCCTGCCGACGTCCAGATAGCCGCCCTGGTACTCGCGGACGGACGCCACCCCCGGGGCGCGCGCGATCGCCTGGATGGCTCCGTCGGCCGGGAACGCGTTGGTCGTGAGATCGTTGCCGCCGGTCGTCACCCACACGTCCGCGGTGCCCAGGTATTCGCCGAAGCTCGCGTCCAGCCCGCGGATCAGGTCGGCGCGGGCGCCGCCGATCGCGACGCTTCCGTACACGGCGAGGGCGGCGATCCCGGCGAGCGCGACCGAGCGCAGCGTGACCGCACGCAGCTCCGAGACGACCACGATCAGCGAGCTGCTGGGCACCCGCTCGCCCACCCAGCGCAGCACGTGCGCAGCTCCGGCGAACAGGCTGGGGATCGCCAGCAGCGCCGCGAGCGCGAGGGCCATGCCCCCGACGATCGTCAGCGCGGGGGCGACCAGCACGGCTGCGGTGATCAGCGCCAGCAGCGCGGCGCTGGCAATCGACAGCTTCAGCGGGGTGCCCGACGCGAGCACCTCGCCTCGGGCGGAGCGATCTCTGAAGATCGCGTCGGTCGGGCGGCCCGGGCGCAGGTCGAGCGCGGGCGAAACCGACGCCAGCAGTGTTGCGAGCACGCCGCAGCCGACAGCGATCAGGACCGTGCTCGGGCGCAGTGTCTCCTGCGTGCCGATCGGGAACGCGACCGTCAGGTAGGCGGGTATGCGTTGCAGGAACGCGTGCGACAGCACGTCCCCCAGCGCGACGCCGACGATCGACGCGGCGATTCCGAGGACGGCCGCCTGGAAGGTGAGCAGCACGACGATCTGGCGCCAGTCATAGCCCTGCATGCGCAGGTCCGCCACGAAGCGCCGCCGCTCGGGCACGGTCAGCAGCATCGCGTTGAGCGCCAGCAGGAAGCCGACCATCACGCTGATCGCCGCGAACAGCGTGGTCGACTGGTCGTTGGGCGCGACCGCCTGCGCCAGCAGGCGCAGCTCGTCGTCGGCCGCCAGCACGCTCACGTGTTCGCCGCCCAGCGTCCGCAGCTCGCTCGCCACGACGCGATCGGTCCCCGGTTGCGGCTCGATCAGCGCCTGTGTGACGCGGCCCCGAAGCCCCGTGAGTTCCTGGGCGCGAGCGAGCGGCGTGACGGCCACGGGGCTCGCCGCCAACACGCCGAACAGCGAGCTCTTCAGCACCGCGGCGACGGTGATCGTGCGCGCCATGCCGAACGCGAGCACCGTCACCTGCTCGCCGGGTTCGGCGCCCACGGCGTCGGCCACGCTTTCCGGCAGGATCAACCCGCCGGTGAAGTGAAACCCGCCCAGCCCGAGCTCGCGTGTGCCGAATCCGCCCAGGCGCGCGACGGCGGCGGACACGCCGAGCAGCTGCACCGACTCACGCCGGCTGTGGGGACCCACGAGCGCGATGTTCTCGCGCAGCACCGGCGCCTCCACGCGTACGTCGGCGAGGCGGCCGCTGGCGTTCGCCAGCCGTTCTTCGAAGCCGTTCTGCGAGCGCGCCGCCAGCTGCAGCCGCGCCGAGCCGATCAGCTGGCGCACGAGCCCTCCCGCGGAGCCCGTCAGACTGGCGTTCGCGACGAGCACGCCCAGCACGAGCGCCACGGCCACCGCGATGCCGCTGCCCGCGAGCAGCTCCTGGACGGCGTGCGAGCGCAGCCGTGCCCGGTAGAGGTGCGCCAGCATGCTCACACGGACCCCCGCGATCGAGGGGTTCAACGGGCGCTTCACGATGAGGTCGCTGCCAGCTCCGGATCCATCCCGTCGGCCATGTGGCCGTCGCGTAGGGTGTGAACGCGGTCGGCGAAGGGCGCCGCGTCGAGGTCGTGCGTGACCAGCAGGCCGGGGATGCCGCGCTCGTGGCAGATGTCGCGCATGAGCGCAAGTATCTCCCGGCTGCGCTTGGAGTCAAGGTTCCCGGTCGGCTCGTCCGCGAGCAGCAGTCGCGGCTCGTTGGCGAGCGCGCGCGCGATTGCGATCCGCTGGCGCTCGCCCATCGACAGCTGCTCGGGCGTGAACTCGGCGCGCGCGCTCATGCCGACGCGCTCGAGCCACGGCAGCGCCCGTCGGCGCCCCTCGCGCAGCGTGCAGCCGTCGCCGGTCAGCTTGATCGTGGCGTTGTCGAGCGCGGAGGTGTGCGGCATCAGGTGAAACGACTGGAACACGAAGCCCACGTCCCGGCGCCGGTACAGCGCGGCGTCGCGCTCGGACAGCTCGCTCAGCACGCGTCCGTCGAAGGAGACGCTGCCGCTGTCGGGCGTGCTGAGCGCCGCCGCGAGCATCAGCAGCGTCGTCTTGCCCGAGCCGCTCGGGCCGTACAGCGCCACGAACTCTCCGCCGGAGACCGTCAGCGAAACCCCGTCGACGGCGCGGACGGTCTCTATCGCCGTCGCGTAGTGCTTGACCACATCGCGCAGCTCGAGGGTGCTCACTGCCCGGAACGCTCCGCCCCCGCGCGCCTGCCTCCGTGGAGCGGCACCACGGTGCCCCGCGCCTGCGGTGAGACCACCTCGCCGTCGCAGATCGACATCAGCACGCTGACGCCTCGCAGAGCGCTCATTTCCTCGGATGCCATCAGCAGCGTGATGTCGGACTCCTGCGCCGCGTCGCGCAGCAGCGCGAGGAAGCGGTCGCGCTCGCTCAGACTCGGCAGCAGCGCGGGTTCGTCGAGCACCAGCAGCTTCGGCCGGCGCGCCAGCGCCCGCGCGAGCATCACCCGCGCCCGCTCGGTCTGCGACAGCGACGTCGTCGGCTCCTCGGCGCCGGCCGCGCCGATCTCGACCCGATCGAGCACGCGCGTCGCCCTGCGCCTGGCCTCGCGCATCGTCAGACCCTCGCTGCCGAGCGAGGTGGCCACGTGATCGACGACGCTCTCGCCCGGGGTCGCGCGCCAGTCCGAGGCCGACATGAACGCGATCGCGCCCCGCAGCAGGCGCCCGCGCTCGCTGCCCGCCATCTGCGCGATGTCGCGCCCTTCGAAGCTGACGATGCCCGAGTCCGGGAGCGCGATCCCGGTTGCGAGCCGCAGCAGCGTCGACTTGCCCGAGCGTCGCGCCCCGAGCACGCCGGCCGAGACGCCGGCGTTGATCTCCAGCGACACGCGGTCCAGCACCAGGATGTCGCGCCCGCCGTCCGGATAGCGCTTGCTGACGTTCAGGAAGGAGAGCAGCGGCGTCATCGCGGTGGTGACGCTACCGGCTGCGTTCCAGGTGCTCGTTGATGCGCTGGCGGGTGCGTGTCGCCCACGTTATCTCGACCTCCAGCTGCGCGTACACGGCGTCGCGCGTGCAGTCCAGGCACAGCGCCGTCCACGAGCGGCCGCGGCCGTCGTTCGGGGTCACGAGCTGGGCAAGCATCAGGCACTCGCGCTCGTACGCGCGCAGCGCGGCTAGCAGGCGATGCGCGTCCTCTTCGCGCGCCACCGACAGCTTCGCCTGCAACCCCAGGCGCACCGGCTCGCGGGGGAGCAGCGTCTCCATCCACAGGGTCAGCGCCGCTGAGCTCTCCTCGGTGGGGTAGTACACGAGATGGGTGCGGCGGTTGTTGTTGCGCTTGGGCTCGTCGCGCGAGACCGCCAGCCCCGTCTTCTCGAGCTGCTCGAGCAGCCTGTAGACATCGTTGGTGTCCACCCGCCAGGTCTCCCCGAGGCGCGCTGCCAGGCGATTGGCGAGATCGCCGCCATGCCCAGGGCGTTCGAGCAGCAGACCCAGAAGCGCGCCGCGGAGCGGCGTTGAGGGTCCCCGCATCCATCTAGTCTTCTCTGGGCTAGCGCTCGCCATCGCTCCTCGTCTCAGCCAGTTGGCTGGCTGACTGGACAATACACCAACGTACGACCGGATGCCGAATCGTTCCGACATCCTGTCCCGCCGTTCTTGCGCCCGTTGGCAGTCGACGCGCGGCACCCGCCTGCCGGTGCGTTTGTCTCAGGGCACGAGCACGGCGGCGCCGGTGAAGCGCCCGGCGCGCAGATCCGCGAGCGCCTCGTTGGCGTCCGCGAGCGGATAGGTGGTGACGTGGGTCCTGACGCCCGCGCGCGGAGCCAGCTCCAGCAGCTCCTCGCCATCGCGGCGCGTGAGGTTGGCGACCGAGCGCACAGCCCGCTCCTGCCACAGGATCTCGTAGGGGAAGGCGGGGATCTCGCTCATGTGGATGCCCGCGCACACGACCGTGCCGCCGGGCGCCACGGCGCGCAGCGCGAGCGGTACGAGCGCTCCGACCGGCGCGAAGATGATCGCCGCGTCGAGCGCGCGCGGCGGCGACTCCTCTGACGAGCCGGCCCAGACGGCGCCGAGCTTGCGCGCAAACGCCTGTGCGTCGTCGTCGCCGGGGCGCGTGAACGCGTACACCTCGCGCCCCTGCCAGCGGCAGATTTGCGCGAGTATGTGCGCGGAGTCGCCGAAGCCGTAGAAGCCGAGGCGCTCGGCCTCGTCGCACATGCGCAGCGCCCGGTAGCCGATCAACCCCGCGCACAGCAGCGGCGCGGCCTGCGCGCTGGTGTAGCCGGCGGGGATCGGGAAGCAGTAGCGCTCGTCGGCGAGCGCGTACTGCGCGTAGCCGCCGTCGATGTCGCGCCCGGTGAAGCGCGCGTCGGGGCACAGGTTCTCGCGCCCGCTGCGGCAGTACTCGCAGTCGCCGTCGGTCCATCCCAGCCACGGCACGCCCACCAGCCGCTCGCCGGCCGCCTCGACGCCGGCGCCGAGCGGCTGGCCCGCCGGATCGGGCGCCTCGACGATCCCCACGATCTGGTGTCCGAGGATGCGCGGCGGCGCGGCGATCTCGACCTCGCCGTCGAGCAGGTGCAGGTCGGTGCGGCACACGCCGCACGCCTGCACGCGCAGCAGCAGCTGCCCTGGCCCCGGCACCGGGATCGGAAGCTCCGTCTCGCGCAGCGGCTGCCCGACCTGCTCGAACACCATCGCCCGCATGGTGCGTGCCTGGCTCATCGCGGATCTCTCGGCAACGTGCGCCCGCTGGCTCAGCCGAAGAACAGCTCGGCGGTCTCGTACAGCCGCGGGTCCAGCAGCTTGGGCTCGCGCAGCGCCTGCTCGAGCGCGACCTCGACGATCTCGGTGCCCTGCAAGCCGACCATCACGCCGGAGCGCCCGCCCGCCACGGCGTCCATCGCCGCGACGCCGAAGCGCGTTGCCAGCACGCGGTCGTAGGCCACCGGCGTGCCGCCGCGCTGCACGTGGCCGAGGATCGTGACGCGGCTCTCGAAGCCGGTCCGCCGCTCGATCTCCTGCTCGAGCGTCACGCCGATCCCGCCCAGGCGCGCGTGGCCGAAGGCGTCGGTCGCGGTCCCCGCGCGGATCTGAAGCGTGCCCTCGCGCGGCGTGGCGCCCTCGGCGACGACCACGATCGAGAAGCTGCGGCCGCGCTCGTGGCGGCGGCGCAGGTGCGCCACGACCTGCTCGATGTCGAACGGACGCTCCGGCACGAGGATCGCGTCGGCGCCGCCGGCGATGCCCGCGTGCGTCGCGATCCAGCCGGCGTGGCGGCCCATGACCTCGACGACCATCACGCGGTTGTGCGACTCCGCCGTCGTGTGCAGACGGTCGATCGCGTCGGTGACGATCTGCACTGCGGTCTGGAAGCCGAACGTCACGTCGGTGCCGCCCAGGTCGTTGTCGATCGTCTTGGGCACGCCCACGATCGGCACGCCGTCGCGGTGCAGGCGCAGCGCCACGCCGAGCGTGTCCTCGCCGCCGATGGGGATCAGCGCGTCGACGTCGCGGGCCGCGAGCGTGCTGCGTACCAGCGCCGTTCCGTCGGCGTCCTCCGCGTATGGGTTCGTGCGCGAGGTGCCGATGATCGTGCCGCCGCGCGGCAGGATGCCGGCGGTGCTCTGCAGCGTCAGCTCGACGGCGTCGTCCGCGAGCAGGCCCGCCCAGCCGTAGCGGAAGCCGAGGAAGCTGTGCTCGCCCGCCTGCAGGCCGCTGCGCACGACGGCGCGGATCACGGCGTTCAGGCCGGGGCAGTCGCCGCCGCCGGTGAGCAGTCCGATGCGCGCCATGCGGGTCAGTCTACGTACGTGCGCCTGATCTCCTCGACCTGCGGCATCGTGTCGATGAACACGTCCAGCAGCTCGGGGTCGAAGTGCGTGCCGCGGCCTTCGCACATCGTGTCCAGCGCGGAGCGAACGGGGAACGCGGGTCGGTAGACGCGATCGCTGGTGAGCGCGTCGAACACGTCCGCCACGGCGGCGATCCGGCCCTCTTTGGGGATCTCCTCGCCGGCCAGCCGGTGCGGGTAGCCCCGGCCGTCCCAGCGCTCGTGGTGGGTGCGCGCGATCAGCGCGCCGAGGCGCACGACCTCCGACGCGGAGCCGGCGAGCATCTCGTAGCCGATCTCGGCGTGGGTCTTGATCACCTCCATCTCCGGCTCGCTGAGGCGGCCGTGCTTGCGCAGGATGCTGTCGGAGATCGCGACCTTGCCGACGTCGTGCAGCTGGCTGGAGAGGCGTACGAGTTTGCACCGCGGCTCCGGCACGCCGAGCGCGCGCGAGCAGCTCGCAGTACGAGCTCATGCGCCGCAGGTGCTGTCCGGTCTCCTCGTCGCGGAACTCGACCATCCGCGCGAGGCGGAAGATGGTCTCGGTCTCGGACGTCCACGCCCTGTCCTGCGATGCGCGCAGTTCGCCGAGCGTCTCCTCGAGCCGCGAGCTGCGCTCCTCGACGGTCTGCTGCAGGCTCTGCAGGAGCCGCTGGCCGGCCTGCTCGCGCCGGCGGCGGTGCAGCGCGTTGGCGACGTTGATCAGCAGCTCGCCGGCGCCGACGGGCTTGAGCATGTAGCCGTACGCGCCCTGCTCGATCGCGGACATCGCCAGGCGGTGGTCGTCCTCGCCTGTGATCATCACCACGGCGGTCGCCGTGTGCTCCGTGCGGATGCGCGCGAGCAGCTCCAGCCCGGATTCGCGGGGCATGTTCACGTCGAGCAGCGCGATCGCATAGTCGCCGCCCCGCAGGCGCTCCCAGGCCGCGGCGGCATCGCCCGCGCCGTCACAGGTGTAGCCGCGCTCGCGCACGACCCGTTCGGCCCAATGCAGCAGCGCCACGTTGTCGTCGACGATCAGCAGATCCGTGGTGGGACCGGCCGCCGCGGGCGGTGCGATCCCCGGTGGATCGAATGCCCGTGTCGTCTGCTCGTCGTATGTCCGGGTCATCTCTCTCCCGCCTCCCGGTTGAGGACGTCGCCGACTTTGGCAAGCAGGCTGGATCCTGAGAACGGCTTCTCGATCAGCGCCACGCCGTCTTCCACATGCCCTCCCGAGTCGAGGATCGGCTGGGCGAAGCCGGACATGAACAGCACCCGGGTGGACGGTCGCTGGCGCCGGATCTGCTCGGCCAGCTGAGGGCCGTGCATGTGGGGCATGATCACGTCGGTGAGGAGCAGGTCGATCGGCTCGGCGAGCTCGCCGGCCACCGCGAGCGCGGCGGCGCCGTCCTCCGCCGTGATCACGTGGTATCCGCCCACCGCGAGGATGCGGCGGGTGACCTCGCGCAGCGCGTCCTCGTCCTCGACCAGCAGGATCGTGGCCTCGCCTCGCAGCAGCGCCGGATCGATCCGGCGCGATGGCAGCGCCGGTGTCTCGTCGGTCGGCGGGAACAGCGCGGTGAAGGTCGTTCCGACGCCTGCCTCCGAGTAGATCTGGGCGCGACCGCCGGCCTGCTGGACGATCCCGTAGACGGTCGCCAGTCCGAGGCCGGTGCCCTGCCCGGCGGGCTTGGTCGTGAAGAACGGGTCGAAGGCCCGCTCGGCCACCTCGCGCGGCATGCCCACGCCGGTGTCGCTGACGCGCACGCGGACGTACGGGCCGGGGGACAGATCGGTGCGCTGCGCCGTGTAGGCCGCGTCGAGCTCGACGTTGGCCGTGTCGATCGTGAGAGCCCCGCCCTCGGGCATCGCGTCACGGGCGTTGACTGCGAGGTTGACGAGGATCTGCTCGATCTGCCCGAGATCGATCAGCACCGGTCGCAGATCGGGTGCGAGATCGTGGTGGAGCTCGATGTGCTCTCCGAGGGTGCGTTTGAGCAGCTGGCCGACGGCGATGACGACGGTGTTGACGTCGACGACGTCCGGCTGGACGACCTCGCGGCGCGCGAACGCGAGCAGCTGGTGGGTGAGGTGCGCGGCGCGCTCGGCCGCGACGCTGATCTGCTCGACGTCGGCGCGCATCGCGCGGCGCTTGTCGAGGTCCTGCGCGAAGGCGCCTGAGTCGAGGTCCTCGCCGACGAACGTCGCGTAGTTGATGATCACCGCGAGCAGGTTGTTGAAGTCGTGGGCGATGCCGCCCGCGAGTTCGCCGAGGCTCTCCAGGCGCCGCGAGTGCTGGAGCTGGTTCTGCAGCCGCTCCTTCTCCGCTTCCGCCTGCAGGTGGTCCCTCTCGGACACAACCGCGATGCGCTCGCTGATGTCGCGGATCGCCGCGGTCGCGAGCAGCATGCCGTCGAGTTCGATGCTGGAGAGGCTGATCTCCGCCGGGAACTCGCTGCCGTCGCGGCGCCGTCCGGCCAGCTCCAGGCCGGCGCCCATCGGCCGCGGACGCGGGTCGGCGAAGTAGCCGGCGCGATGGGCGCGGTGCATCGCGGCGAAGCGCTCCGGCAGGAGCAGCTCGACGGGCCTGCCCACGAGCTGCCCGCGCGGGTACTCGAACAGGGCCTCCGTCTGAGCGTTGGCGAGCATGATCTCGCCGCTGGCGGCGATCGCAAGGAAGGCATCCGGAATCAGCTCCAGCAGCGGGTGATGCGCGATCGCTCGCTCCAGCTCGCCGAGCGGTGGGATCTCCTCGGCGCACACTGAAGTGGCGTCTGCATGCTCCGGTCCGAGATCCGGATCCTCGGCCATATCCCACATATCAGCATACCGGCTTTCGTGGGTGGGGTCGACGCGATCGCGCTCAGCGCTGGATCAGGCCGCGTTCGAGCGCATAGCTCACGAGCTCCGCCCGGGTAGCGAGCCCGAGCTTCTGCTGGATGTGCGCACGGTTGGTCGCGACGGTGCGAACCGCGACGTAGAGCTGCTGGGCGATCTCGGCGTTGGTGTGCCCGAGTGCGACCAGCCGCAGCACGTCGACCTCGCGCTCTGAGAGGTCGTTGGGCGCCCCCGGGGTCGGCTCGGAGGCGATGCGCGCGCCGAGCGTCGGGTTCAGGTAGCGCTGCCCGACGGCGGCGCGCCGCACGGCTTCGACGAGCTCGTCGTCGGCGGCCTCCTTGAGCACGTAGCCAAGGGCTCCGGCGCCGAGCGCCCTGCGAGCGAAGGCGGGTTCCTGCTGCACCGTGAACACGACGATCTGCGTCCCCGGCGACTCTGTGCGGATGGTCGGGATCGCCCCGAGGCTGGAGCGGCCTGGCATGTTGAGATCGAGCACGAGCACCTTGGGGTGGTGGCGGCGCACATGGCGTCTGGCTCCTTCGATGTCGCCGGCCTCGGCGACGACCTCGAAGCCGCTCTCGCCGTCGAGCAGCATCCGCAGCCCCCTGCGCATGACCTGGTGGTCGTCGGCGATCACGATGCGGATCTTTGCCGTGTCAATCACAGCTGGCACCCGCCGCTACAGCCAGCCCTGCCCGGTGGCGAACAGGACGGCTTGGGCGCGGTTGTCGACGCCGAGTTTACGGTAGATGTTGTGGAGATGGGTGCGAACGGTGCTGGTGGAGAGGCCGAGTTCGTGTGCGATCTCCTTGTAGACACGGCCTCTGCCGAGTTGCTGGAGCACCCCGAGCTCGCGGCCGGTGAGCGGGCAGGGGTCGGCAGGCAGCTGGCGCTCGCTCGACGCGCCCGGTATCTCGTACATCAGGCGCCGCAGCTCTTCCGGTCCGAGCCCGACGGCGCGGGCGCTGTCGAGGAGCTCGCGGGGAGAGACGGCCTCGCCGTGTTCGTGGTGGGCGAGCATGTCGGCGAGGCGGATGAGCGCGGCATCGCCGCAGGCCTCGGGGTGGTGGTGCTCTTCGATCGTGGTGGCCAGCGACACGGGCAGTCCCCAGCGCCGGATCACGACCCCGCCGATCGCGGCATGGTCGACGCCGAGCTCCGCGCGCTCGCGGCCGGCGCGCTTGGAAGGCGCGACGCAGTCCTGGTGAATGTGTGAGAGATATCCGGGGTAGGCGCGGATCAGCATCAGCTTGCCGATGTCGTGCAGCAGGCTCGTTACGGCGAGGCGATCGCGATGCGCGTAGTTGACCTCCGCGGCGATTCTGGCGGCGGCCCGCTGGGTCGCCTGCGCGTGCAGGCGAAACTGTTCGGGTGTCGTGTCCCACACGCCGACGCGCTCGAAGAAGTCGAACGTGGGAACGCGACTGGCGAGCGCCTGGATCGTCCGCGGGCGTAGCAGCCGGACTGCATCGACGACGGTCTCGATACGACCGCGACCGTGCTCGCGAGCATTGGCGGTGCGCAGCACGGCGATGCAGAGCGCGACGTCGGACTCGATCGCTGCGACGACGTCGGCGGTGAGCATGTTGCCGTCGGCGCTCGCCGACAGCAGGCGCCTGCGCGACTCTGCCAGCGCGGGGAACGCGTTCAGCGCGTCGAACGCGATGCTGACCCGCGTGACGGTGCCGTCGCCCATCTGACGGTGCGGCTTGATTGGCGCAGCAGTTGTCGGCATCGGTCTGTGAGTCCTTTCCCGTCAGTGGCTTGGATTGGCGGCTCTAGCTCTTCAACGGCAGCGGTGGTACGTGACGAGCCCGTAGTTGCCCGTCATGCTCACCGTGGTTCGCGCCGGCGCCCGCGTCGAGGTGCCGCTCCGGCGCGTCGACCTCCAGGGGTCGCGAGAAGGAATCCCTGGCGGTGATCGCAGTGCTCGCGCTCATACCGGGCTCATACCAATCGCATGCGTGCTCTCAACCTGGCGGCGCCATCTTCACCTGGACGGATAAATCCGACCAAAGGATGAAGAAGATGAACAGGAAGACAATCAAGCGGCTGCTGGGCTCGTTCGCGGTGGTGGGAGTCGCCGCGGCGATGGCGGGGCTGGGCACGTTCGCGACGTTCACTAGCTCGACCTCCGCGAGCCACACGATCTCCTCGGGCACGGTCTCGATCGCCCTCGGCGCGACGGGCCCGGCGAATCGCCTGACGATCGGCGCGTCGAACGTGGTTCCGGGCGACACGATGCAGCGGGCGGTCGATCTGATCAACAACGGTGGCGCAAGCGCGGACAACCTCTCCGCGATCGTGCTCACCACAACCGCATCGCCGAGCTCGCTGCTCGACACCGAAGCGACCAGCGGCCTGCAGATGACGATCGAAAAGTGCTCGGTGGCATGGACGGAGTCGGGCACGTCGCCCGCCTACACATACACGTGCAGCGGCACCACCACCACGGTGCTCGCGTCGCGAGCTGTGATCGGAGCGAACATCGCCCTGACCGGCCTCGCGTCGCTGACGACCGGCTCGACGGATCACCTGCGGGTGACGCTGACGCTGCCGACCGCGGCGCCGAACACGATGCAGGGACTCACATCAACCATCTCCTACAACTTCGTCGGCACCCAGCGGGTCGCCGGCTCCAAGTAGGAGTCCCGCCATGACCGCGCTGAGGATTCCCGCCGAGCAGCCCTGGCGACAGGCGGGTCATGGTCACCGGACGCGGACGGCCGCTGGAGCCGTCCGCGTCGGGTGGGTGTGGGGCCAGCGCGCGCTGCTCGCGCTGGCCGTCGCGCTGTTCCTCGCAATCGCGCTGCTGCCGCGTCTCGGGCTCTACCGGCCCGTGACGGTGCTCTCGGGCAGCATGCGCCCGACCTTCTCGCCCGGCGACATGGTGATCGTGACGCCCGAGCCTGTCAGCGCCGTGCGCGTCGGGCAGGTGATCTCCTACAAGGTGCCGACCGGAGTCCACCAGGTGGAGACGCATCGCATCGTGAAGATCCTCCAGGGCGGAGCGCACCCCGTGGTGCAGACCCAGGGCGACGCCAACAACTGGCCGGACCCGTGGACGGCAAAGCTCGAAGGCGCCACCGCCTTGGCGCATGCGCGCGGTCGTCCCCGACCTCGGCTACTTGGTCAACTGGCTGCGCGGCGGTACCGTGCGGACCGCGGCGATCATCCTCGCCCCGGCGCTGCTGGCGCTGCTCCTCCTCCTGGAGATCTGGGGGCTCTCGGGCGATGGGCGTGATCGGCCGTGATGGTCACGCCGGCCAGACGGTCCTGGATGACCGGCGCGGCCCTCGCGCTCCTGGCGGCTGTGCTGCTGGCGAGTTCGCAGGTCGCGCTGGCGGTGTTCAACAAGACCGCCACCGGCGGCCCGCTCACGGTCGCGACGTCCACGCTCGCGGCCCCCGGGAAAGCGACAGCGACGCAGGTCAACTGCCGCATCAACAAGAGCCCCGAAATCGAAGTGGGTTGGTCTGCTACGAGCTCGAGCTACGCGAGCACATATACGGTCGAACGCGCGACGGCCGGCGCCGGGCCGTACACATCGGTGAGCAGCGTGCCGATCGGCGAAACGGCCTATACCGACAAGAGCGCCTCGCTTGCCTATTCGAGCACCTACTACTACCGCGTCAGTGCCGTGTACCGGTCGTGGAACGCCGTTTCGACCTCCGGGTCGGTGAAAACGCTCGGCAAATCCTGTCTATAGCGGCCGCGCTCGAGCCGCCGGCTCAGGACGGCAGCCGGTAGCGGTAGCCGAAGCCGCGCACGGTCTCGATCGGTGTCGACCGGGGCGCCGAGGGGTTGAGCTTGCGGCGCAGATACCCCACATAGAGCTTGACCTGCTCGGGCGATACTCCGAGCGAGTCGCCCCACACGAACTCCAGCAGCTGGTCGCGGCTGAGCACCTGGTTGGGATGGCGCACGAACGTCGCCAGCAGCTTGAACTCCAGCGGTGTCAGCTTCACCTCGCGGTCGCGATAGTGAACGGCTCGCTGGCCGAGGTCGATCGTGAGCAGCGGATCGGCGTAGGTCTGCTGCTCGGCCGCGCGTGGGCCGGCGCGCCGCAGCAGCGCCTGCACGCGCGCGACGATCTCCTGGTGGCCGAAGGGCTTGACCACGTAGTCGTCGGCTCCGCCCTGCAGGCCGCGCACCCGCTCCAGCTCGGCCTCGCGGGCGGTCAGCATCAGCACGGGCACGTCCGAGAGGTCTCGGATGCGCTCCAGCGTGGCCCAGCCGTCGAGCTGTGGCATGTTGACGTCGAGGATCACGAGATCGGGTGTGGCGGCGTACAGGTCCCGCAGCCCCGCGCGCCCGTCCTCGGCCTCGCGCACCTCGTGCCCCGCGCGCTCGAGCATGCCGCGCAGCAGGTCCCGCGTGCTCGGGTCGTCGTCCACCACGAGGATGCGGCTGCGGCTCATACGCCGTTCATACCGCCTTGCGCCCCGAGATCCTGCGGGCCGCGCCGATCATCGACACATGGCGCGAATACTGATCAGCGAGCCTCACGAGGAGGTCAGGCGAATGCTGGTGCGGATGCTCACGCGGCTGGGTCACGAGCCGCTCGTGGTCACGGTGCCAACACCCGAGCAGCTGTTCGGCGCGGACGTGCTGATGGTCGAGCCGGCGGCGCCGATCGGCGCGGTGCTCGCCCAGGCGGCACGACTGGCGAACCCCTCGCTGCGGCTGATCTGCGCGAGCGTCGAAGCCCCGCCGGCTGAGCTCGCGGGGCTCGGGATCGTGTTCGCCGCATCCCTGGTGAAGCCGTTCACGGCCGCGCATCTGCGCGCCGCGATCGAGCGGTCCCTGCGCAACGAGCGCGGGGATGGCGCGGCGTAGCCCGGCGCGCGGGCGCGGTGCGTGCCGGCGCAGCTCAGTCGGCATATCGCCGGCGAATCTGTTCGATCTGCGGTTGCGCGAGGAAGAACGCGTCGAGCAGCTCGGGGTCGAAGTGCTGGCCGCGCTCGTCCTGCATCATCTTCACGGCTGTCTTGATCGGCAGCGCGGCGCGGTATACGCGGTCGCTGGTGAGCGCGTCGAACACGTCGCCGATTGCGGCGATGCGGCCCTCTTGCGGGATCGTCTCGCCGGTGAGCCCGCGGGGGTAGCCGCTGCCGTCCCAGCGCTCGTGGTGGGTGTGGGCGATGAGCCCGCCGAGCTGCACGACCTCCGAGCCCGAGCCGAGCAGCATCTCGTGGCCCGCGTCGGCGTGGCCCTTGACGATCTCGAACTCCTCCGCAGTGAGCTTGCCGGGCTTCAGCAGCACGCTGTCGGGGACGGCGACCTTGCCGACGTCGTGCAGCTGGCTTGCCAGGCGCAGGCGCTCGGCATCGTCCGGTGAGTAGCCGATCTGGCGCGCGAGGACCTCGCAGTAGGCGCTCATGCGATGCACGTGCTGGCCCGTCTCCTCGTCGCGGAACTCGACCATCCGCGCCAAGGCGAAAGATCGTTTCGGCCTGCGAAGCCCACACCTTGCTCTCGGACAGCTGGAGGCTCTGAAGCGCTTGGGCGAGCTCGTCGCTTCGCTGCTGCGCGGCGCTCTGCGCGCGCTGCAGTGCGCGCTGGCTCTGCATGTCGCTGCTGAGCCGGTGCAGGGCGTTGGCGACGTTGATGACCAGCTCTCCCGCTCCGACCGGCTTGACCAGGTAGCCGTAGGCGCCGAGCTCGATCGCGGTCATCGCGAGCTCGGTGCTGTCCTCGCCGGTGACCATCAGGACGGCCACCTGTGGATGGTCGCGGCGGATCTCGCAGAGCAGCTCGATACCCGAATCCCCGGGCATGTTGACGTCGAGCAGGGCGAGCCTGTAGGAGTCGTTCTTGAGCCTCTCTCGCGCCTCGTTCGCGTCGCCGGCGCCCTCGCAGGTGTAGCCGTTGCCGCGCATGACGCGCTCCGCCCAGCGCCGCAGCGGCTCCTCGTCGTCGACGATCAGCAGCTGTGGCACTAGCGGGCCTCGTCGTGGTCGAGGATGTCGGCGACCTTCGCGAGCAGCGCCGGGCCGGCGAACGGCTTCTCGATCAGCGCGATCCCGGCGCCGAGGTGCCCGCCTGACTCGAGGATCGGCTGCGCGAAGCCGGACATCAGCAGCACCCGGATCCCAGGATGTTGGGCGAGCAGCCGCTCGGCGAGGTGCGGCCCGTTCAGGTGCGGCATCACGACGTCGCTGAGCAGCATGTCGATCGGCGCGCCGTGCGCCTCGGCAACCTGCAACGCTTCGAGGCCGTCGGCCGCGACGATCACGTCGTAGCCGGCGGCGATCAGGATGCGCCGGGTCACCTCGCGCAAGGCGTCCTCGTCCTCGACGAGCAGGATCGTCTCTTCGCAGCGCCGAGCCGGCGTGGCCGCTGGCTGGCCGGCCGCTGCGATGGCCTGCTCGGTCGCCGGCAGCAGCACCGTGAAGGTCGTGCCGATGCCGGGCTCGGAGTAGATCTGCGACCAGCCGCCGGCCTGCTGGATGATGCCGTAGACGGTGGCCAGCCCGAGGCCGGTTCCCTGGCCGGCGGGCTTGGTCGTGAAGAATGGGTCGAAGGCGCGCTGCAGCGTCTCGCTGGACATGCCGACGCCGGTGTCGCTGACGCGCAGGCGCACGTGGGGGCCGGTGGACAGCGCGGGCCGCGGGGCCGCGTACGCGGCATCGACGTCGATGTTGGCGGTGTCGATCCGCAGCGCGCCGCCGTCGGGCATCGCGTCACGCGCGTTGACCGCGAGGTTGACGAGGATCTGCTCGACCTGGCCCGGGTCGATCAGCACCGGATGCAGACCGGCGGCCAGCGAGCTGTGCAGCTCGACGTGCTCGCCGAGCGTGCGGCGCAGCAGCTGCTCGATGTTGCGAACGATGCCGTTGACGTCGACGACCTTCGGCTGGACGACCTCGCGTCGCGCGAACGCGAGCAGCTGGTGGGTCAGGTGCGAGGCCCGCTCGCTCGCGAGGCGGATCTGCTCGACGTCCTCGCGCGTGCCGCTCCAGCGCCCTGCTTCGTCCTTCTCGGAGGCCGCCTGAAGGTCCTCTGCGACGAATGCGGCGTAGTTGATGATCACGGCGAGCAGGTTGTTGAAGTCGTGGGCGATGCCCCCCGCCAGCTGCCCGAGGCTCTCCAGGCGCTGCGCCTAGTGAAGCGTGTTCTGCAGCCGCTCGCGTTCGGCGTCGGCCTCGAGCCTCCGCATCTCTGCCCGAGCCTGCAGGCGCGCGGTGACGTCGCGGTTGACCTCCAGCAGCCCCACGACGCGCCCGTCCTGATCGCGCTGCGCCGCCCAGCGGCTCTCGACGACCAGCCGCCGGCCATCCTTGGCGTGCTGCACCAGATCGCCCTCCCAGCCGCCGGTGTCGCTGACGAGCCGCTCGATCTCCTCGAGCGGTATCGGGTACTCCGTCTGCAGCAGCTCGCCCGGCGCGACGCCCAGCGCTTCCGCGGACGAGTAGCCGTACGTGCTCTGCGCGCCACGGTTCCAAAAGGTGATTCGTCGCTGGGAGTCTCGTGCGAAGATCGCGTCTGGGGCCAGGTCGAGCAGCGCCGACTGTGCCGCGAACTCTCCTGTGACCGGCATGAACGCCGCGCCGGCAGACCGTTGTCCTCTCCGGCCGCCCCGCTTGAGGCCAGAGTTCCGCATTCCGGACCACTTCCATAATTAGAGACACTAGCACCGCGTGAACGTTCAACGAACGGCTGGCAGTCAGCCGCCGGAAGGCGTGTCCAGCATCTCGTCGAGCTGGCGCGGGAGCGCCAGCGGGTCGAAGGGCTTGGCGATCACGCCGGCCGCGCCCAGAGCACGCAGCCGCTGCAACTCCGCGCCCTGCGCCTTGGCGGTGAGAAAGACGATCTTCACCTCGACCGGAAGGCCGCGCGCGCGCAGCTGCTGCAGCGTGCTCGGCCCGTCCATGCCGGGCATCATCACGTCGAGCAGCACCGCGTCGAAAGGGCCTTCCTCTGCCGCGGCCCGCAGCGCCTGCTCGCCGGAGGCGACGGGCACCACCGTCCAGCCGCCGATCCGCTCGAGGCTCATCTGCGCGATCAGGCGGACGTCCTGCGCATCGTCGACGAGCAGGATGCGCGGGCTCATACGCTGGCGAGCTGCTCGGTGGCAGCAGTGGGCATGCGGGCGGGCTTGCGCACTTGGCTGGCGAGGGGCAACGTGAAGTAGAGCGTGCTGCCCTCGCCGGGGCTCTCCGCCCACATGCGCCCGTCGTGCTGCTCGACGATCCCACGTGCGATCGGGAGGCCGAGACCGGTGCCGCCCTTCTCGCGGGCGTCGGAGGCGTCGAGCTGGCGGTAGCGCTCGAAGATCGCCTCCAGCCGATCGGCCGGGATGCCGCGGCCGTTGTCGCGCACGGAGAACAGCGCGGTGTCGCCGCGCGGTCTGACGGCGACCGCCACGACACCGCCGCGGGGAGAGAACTTGACAGCGTTGCCGAGCAGGTTCACGAGCGCCTGGACGATGCGGTCGGCATCGGCGAGCACCGTGAGCTCTGCTGTGTCGCTGCGCAGCGTCACGCCGGCTGCGTCGGCCGTTGCCTGGACGACCTGAATGGATTGCTCCACGAGCTCGGCGGCATCCACGGCGGCCGGTTCGAGGGTGAGGCTGCCGGCTGCCATCCGCTCGATGTCGAGGATGTCGTTGACAAGGCGTCCGAGCCGGTCGGTGTTGAGGACGGCGACTGCCACCATGTTCGCGGCGTCTTGGGGGAGCTCGCCGAGAACGCCGCCCGCCAGCAGGCCGAGCGCGCCGCGGATGGACGTCAGCGGGGTGCGCAGCTCGTGCCCGACGACGGACAGGAGCTCGTCCTTGACCTGTTCGCTGTGGCGCAGCGCGGACTGCGTGCGCACGAGCTCGCGCTGTGCGAGGTGCTGGCGCACGGCGACGAGGACAGCCAGCACGATCACGATCAGCACGAGGCTGACGTCGGGGAAGAACGGATTGCTCCGCTCGACGCCGAGCAGCACGCCGAGCGCGATCGCGACGCTGAGGTACGGAAGCCAGCTGGCGCGCGAGCCGGGTTGCTGCGATCGCTCGCCGGTGCCGCCCGCGTCCTCGTCCTGCACCGGCGCTTGGCGCACGCCGGCGAGGGCGAACGCGGAGAGCTCGAGCACGTACAGCGTGTCGATGAGGTCGCCGGAGGCGTAGGTGCCGTGCAGCTGTCCGTCTCCGTAGAGGACGTCGGCGACGATGCCGAGCGCGAGCGCGAGCGTGACGAGCCGCAGCGGCGCGCGCACGGCAGCGGGGCTATGCCGCAATAGAGCGACCGCGAGCGCGGCCAGCAGGAACAGGTCCCCGATGGGGAAGGCGAGCGAGACGTTCATCGCCAGCACGCCCTGTCCGCGCTCGAGCGCCGTCGGACCGAGCACGAGATACCACACGACGGCTCCTCCGCCGACGACGATCGTCGTCGCGTCGAGCGCTGTCCTCGCGCGCCTGCCGGAGCTAATCGCAGCCGCGGGGATGCGCAGCAGCGCAACCAGCAGCAGCGGGTAGAACGCGAGGTAGAACGGGTCGGCGGCGGACGGGTACGGCGAGTGGTGAAGGACGACGTCGTACACGCTCTGCACGACGTCGCCGAGCGTCTCCGCCGCCAGCGCGCAGGCCATCCAGCGCCAGAACGACCGCAGCCGATGCGATCCGGCGACGCGCCGCGACGCGCGCCAGGCGGCGAGCGTCGCCGCCACGTCGACTGGCAGGAGCAGGAGGTCGCCCACACTCTGGCGGCTGCCGGGGATCCAGCCGAACAGCTGCCAGCTGCAGTACACGAGCAGGAACACGCCGAGCGCGACGATGGCCCGTGAGGTGAGCCGCACGGAAGACATGTAGCTCCCTTATCGGCGAGCGGGAGAGCCGCGCGGTCCGTAGTTCACCGCCCCGGCGATGTGGCCTCTCCCTGACCCTCCCGGCTCGGGAGTGCCGATATCGAGCTATATGGCCACCAGCACCAGCCGGGTGACGCGATCCGAGGAGTCGGGCGTCGGATGGGGCGTCGATGCTCTGCGCGCGGTGTGGGCGCGCCAGCAGTGGCAGGTCGGTGAGCGCATCGGCGTGCTGGAGGTGGCGCTCGCGGCGCTCGCGGGCGGCCGGCTCGACGCAGATCTGCGGTGCGAGGCGGAGCGCGCCGCGCACACGCTGGCGGGCTCCCTCGGGATGTTCGGCTTCACGAGCGCCGCGGACGCGGCTCGCAAGCTCGAGCAGGAGCTGGCAGCTCCCGAGCCACGGTCCGCGCCGGGTCTCTCCGAGCTGCTGGAGCAGCTGCGGGCCGGCGTGGACGGTCCCGTGCGCGTGTGCGAGGATCCGATCGCAATATCAGTTAGTGGGACTTGCTGACCCTCGCGATTGGAAGAGAAGGAGAAGCGATAATGCCTAAGACTGGAACAAGGCAGAAAATCGCTACAACGCCTGCATGGATCGTCGACGAGCTCGACATGACTCGCTCGACGACCCACCGCTACGTCATCACGCTTCAGGCTCCCGGCTATCTGGAGCAGGGCGCCTCGCGCAAGTATCGCCTCGGGTTGCGGGTCACCGATCTGGGCATGTCGGCGCTGAACGCCACGGGCCTGCGCGAGCACGCGCACGTCTACCTCGAGGAGCTGTGCGGGCGCAGCTCCTACACGGCGAGCCTCGGTGTCCTCGACGGGGCCCACGTCCTCTACGTGGACCGCGTCCAGAGCCTCCGCCGTGACCAGCGCAGGCTCGACCTCGCGATCCACCCGGGCTCGCGCCTGCCGGCCCACGCCGGCTTCGCGATCGGCGACGAGGAGCTGGCCGCGGACCTGTACGCGATCGCGGCGCCGGTGCGCAGCGAGGCCGGCGACACCGTCGCTGTGGTGAGCCTGGCCGCGCACGCGAGCCTGATCTCGCTGGGGTGCCTCGTCGACTCGCTCGGCCCGCATCTCATCGCCACCGCCGAGCGCATCTTGGCTCGCCTCGGCTACCGCCGCGACGACGAGCGGTAGCGGCCATTCCTCATTCGTCGGGGTCGGCGTCTGAGCGCTCGCCCTGGAACGGAAGCCCGAGCAGCCCGGCGGCCTCGAACAGCCGGCGAATCTGCGGCGGCCCCTGGACCAGCTCGAACTCGCAGCCGTGCTCCCTGCAGGCCTGGCGGGCGAACAGCACGGCCCGCAGGCCATTGGTGTCGATGAAGGCGAGCTGGCTCAGGTCCAGCAGGACGGCGGCGGCGCCGGTGGAGCACAGCTCGTCGAGGCACCGCTCGAGCGTGGAGGCGGCATCCACGTCCAGCTCGCCGCGTACGAGGAGCCGATGGCGTCCGTCGCTGACCACGTCGTGAAGCACGAACCGGCTCGATGAGGCGCTGCGTTCCAGATTACCCACCGATGGCAATATATGAAATTACGTCTCACTTCGGGACCCGGCTGCGCGGCGGCACCGGGTCGAGAGGTGCTAGATCCCCTGGCCGGGCAGGAACTCGTTCGTGAAGGGGGGCAGCCCGAGGTTGGGGCTGTGCTGGAGCAGGCCGTGGGAGAGCATCCACGTTCCGAAGGCGGCCCACGCCGACGGGCTCTGCCAGCCATAGGGCTCGCCGCCGCTCGGCTGCGCCGCCGCCAGCGTCTGCCTGATCGATTCGAGCTGGAGCTTGGGTTCGAGCGACGGGTTGGCCTTCTGCAGCAACGCGGCCGCGGCCGCGGGGTCGGCCCGCACCTCGCGCTCGCCGCGCGTGAGCGCCTGCATGAACGCGCGCAGGTCCTGGCCGCGGCTGCGGGCCTCGTCTTCGCGCACGACCAGCACCAGCTCGTCGTAGCTGGGCACGCCGGCCTCGTCGACGGGGATCACGAGCGGGCGCTTGTGCATCATGCGCAGCTGGAGCGCCTCGTAGTTCCAGTACCCGCCCAGCGTCGCGGCGACCTTGCCCGAGAGCATCGCCGGCACGAGGTTGAAACCGACGTTGGCTTCCTTGACCTTCGCGGGGTTGACGCCGGCGTGCTGCAGCACGGTGCGCAGCTCCGCCGCCTGGTAGGGGATGCCGGCGGTGCCCACGGTCTTGCCGGCGAGGCCGGCGACGCTCGTGACATGCGCTTCGGGAAGCGCGATGATCGACGTGAGCGGCCGCTGCACGAGCGCCCCGACCGACACCAGCTTCAGGCCCTCGTCGCGCGCGAGCAGCAGCTGCGGCTCGTACGAGATCGCCATGTCCACCCTGCCGGCGGCGAGCAGCTTCAGGGGTTCGGCCGTTTCGGCTGGCACGACCGGTTCGACGCTCAGGCCGACCGCGTGGAAGTCGCGGTGGGCGATAGCCGCGTAAAGCGGCGCGTGATCGGCGTTGGGGAACCAGTCGAGCATCACCTTGAACGGCTTCGTGGACGCCGCCGAGATCGTGTCCTGCTTGGTGCCGCACGCGGACAGGGCGATCGCGCAGGCGAGGCACGCGGCGAGGGGCAGCGCGCTCCAGCGGCGCGGCGTGTGCGGCTTGGTCAAGGCGTCTCTCCTCTTGCTCGGGTCTTCCAGGGGACGAGCCTGCGCTCGGCGAGCGCAAGCGCGTAGAAGCAGGCGACGGCGAACGCGAACAGCAGGACGGTGGCGGCGTACGCGCGCGGCGCCTGAAAGCTGTCGACGTCGGTGATGATCTCGCGCCCGAGGCCCGAGTAGGCGGCGGTTGTGGGCGTGCTGGTCTCGGCGATGAACGCGCCGATCACGCCCACCGCGAGCGCGATCCGCGCGCCGCTGAGCGCCGCCGGCAGCGCCGCGGGCAGCTCGGCGAAGCGGAACGCCTGCCAGCGCGAGGCGTCGAGCGTGCGCAGCAGCTTGGGCTGCTCGGGGTCGACGGCGGCGAGCCCGTCGACGGTGGCGACGACCACGGGGAAGAAGCAGATCAGCGCGATCACGACCAGCTTGGGGAAGATGCCGAAGCCCCACCAGAACACCAGCAGCACCCCGATCACCGGGATCGGCACCGCCTGCGAGCCGACTGCCAGCGGGTAGACGGCGCGGCGCAGCGGCGCCAGCAGATGCATGGCGACCGCGAGCGCGAAGCCGCCGGCGAGCGCCAGCGCCAGACCGAGCACGACCTGCTCGGCGGTCACCGCGAAGTTGTGCCACAGCAGGCTGCCGTTGTTCCACAGCGCCGCCGCCACCACGTGCGGGGCGGGCAACAGGTCTTCTTCGACGCCGGCAAAGTCCGCGTACAGCTCCCATGCGCCGAGAAGCGACGCGCTCAGCAACAGCGGCGCCAGCACGTGACGCCGGCCCGCGACGGCGGCGCTCACGTCCGCCCGCCGATCGCCAGCGCCTCGAGCGCTCGCTCGCGCAGTGCCACGACCTCGGGGTCGGTGCGCGAGCGCGGGCGCTCACAGTCGATCTCCAGCTGCGCGAGCAGGCGTCCCGGCCGGCGCGATAGCACGACCACGCGATCGGCGAGCAGCACGGCCTCCTCGACATCGTGGGTCACGAGCACGACCGTGCGCGGCTCGCGCGCGAGGCTGGCGGCCAGCCACTCCTGCATCTCGCCGCGGGTGATCGCGTCGAGCGCGCCGAACGGCTCGTCCAGGCACAGAAGCGGCTTGCCGGACAGCAGCGTGCGCAGGAACGCGACCCGCTGGCGCATGCCCCCCGAGAGCTCCCGCGGGCGTGCGCGCTGGAAGCCGTCGAGCCCCAGCTCGACAAACAGCGCGTTCGCGCGGTCGCGGGCCTGGCCGCGGGAGAGCCCGGCGATGCGCAGCGCGAGCGCCGCGTTGTCGAGCGCGCTCAGCCACGGCAGCAGCAGGTCGCGCTGGGGCATCAGCACCGCGGGCGCGCAGTCGATCGATCCGGAGTCCGGCGCGCGCAGCCCGCAGATCAGCTCCAGCAGCGTGCTCTTGCCGCAGCCGCTGGGTCCGACGACCGCCAGCAGCTCGCCCGCGCCGGCGTGCAGCGAGACCGCCTCGAGCGCCTGAACGACGTTCGCGTCGCGCCGCGGGTGGGAGGGGGGGTAGGCAAAGCTCACCCGCTCCACGGCGAGACTGCCGCCGTCCGCTCGCCGCCGAACGATGGGGCGCTTGCGAGATTGCAGTTCGGTGGGCACTTCGCTCCCTTCGCGGGCATTACCCCACAGGTTCTAAGGGTCGACGCCGGTGGAATTGATTCCTGTGCGTCATCTCAGCCGGCTTTCCGCCAGCACCCCTGGTGTCTTGCTCGGTTGCCGGCTGATGCTACCGCGGCGGCCGCCGGCGCGGGCGCCTACGCCGTCGGCGCGGGCTCGAACAGCGCCGCGAGTCGCGCGTACTGCTCGGAATCCTCGCCGAGGATCTCCCGCAGCCAGCCGAGCACCTCGCCCGCGTCGATCGCCGTGCCCCAGGCGATCATCTCTCCGACGTCCAGCCAGTCCTTGGGCCGGTCGAACACGACCTTGCACACGATCAGGTGCTCCGGGCTGAGGATCGGGATCTGCACCGGGCCGAAGCTGACCTCGCGCGAGCGCTCGGCCATCTCCCGGTGAAGCTCGAACGTGGCGAAGAAGAGATCGAGGTATGACCCGCCCCAGTCGAGCCGCGCCTGACCATCTCGCTTGATCAGAGCGCGATCGGCGGCGGAGACGCTCACGCCGAGATGGGTGAGGGCGCCCAGCACGGGATCCGCGTCTTCGGGCGCGACGGTCACGTTGAGGTCCACGTCGGTCGTCGCACGCGGATTGCGATACCAGGCGAGCGCCACGGCGCCGCCGAACTGATGGGGCACGTCCATCGAGTCGAGCAGCTCGTGTGCCGCGACGATCCTCCCCGTAAGAGTGCCCTGGTTGCGAGTGACGGCGTCGGCGAAGCCCAGTAGCTCGATCAAGGCCGCCCCCGGATCGACCGGCTTGCGTGCCGGAGGGAGCTGCAGAGCTCGCGCCATCCGGCGCGAGGCCTCCACGAAGCGCCCGCGTGGATCGTCGGCCTCGGCTCCGGCGTCGACCCTGGTCGGCGCTCCGGCGCGGCGCGCCGACGCGAGCACCGCCTCCACGTCGAAGGGGCGCTGCGCCCGTCCCGCGGCCTTGGTGAGTACGGCGTCGCTCAGAACATTGAAGCCGGCGAGACTGCGAGCGCGCGGACCGTCCGGTGTGTGCAGCGACTCCCTGATCTCGAAGCGCCCCTTGGGACGTGCGACCACGTATGCCATACCCCACTAGGGTACCACTATGTGGTACCCACTAGCGGCTCACGCCGACGGACGCCTTCCGGACTACGTGGCCGGCACTTGCGCTGACGCCTACGCGGAAACCACGGGGCGGGTGAGGGCGCGCACGAAGTCCTCCAGCTGCGCGGTGGTCCAGCACTCGAACGCGGTGCAGAACTCCTCGTACGCGGCGATCACCGAGTCGCCGTAGTTCCAATAAAGGCGCGGCTCGGGATTCAGCCAGAATGTGCGCCCGGCGCGCGCGGCGATCTGCGCGAACACGTCCGCGCGCGGGTCGCGCCCGTTGGTGCGCGCGTCGCCCAACACGATCACCGTGGCGCGCGGGTGCAGGTCGTCCTCGACCTGCACGAGGAACTCCGACCACACGCGGCCGTAGTCGGTGTAGCCGGAGATGTCAGCGACGCCGGCGTCGCCGGAGATGCGTTCGCTGACCGCTTTGAAGTTGCGCTCGTGTTCGAAGACGTCGGTGACCTCGGAGATGCGCTCGATGAACACGAACGAGCGCATCTTGCGGAACGTGTCGTGCAGCGCGTGCAGCACCGACAGGAAGAACACCGACGCGGAGGTGACGCTCGTGGAGACGTCGCACAGCACGTAGATCTCGGGCCGTTTGGGCCGCCGCGGGCGGTACTTGAGCACCACCGGCACGCCGCCCGTCTGCAGCGAAGCGCGCATCGTGCGGCGCACGTCCACGTGCGCGTGGCGGCGGTGGCCGCGATTCTGCATGCCCTGCGTGGCCAGGCGCCGGCGCAGCTGCGCCACGACGCGGTGCACCGCTGCGAGATCGGCCAGCGGACCCGAGGGCAGCGCGCGGTCGAGCTCCCCCAGCGGCCGTGCCGGCGGCAGGCTGCCGGTGCGCTCGATCTGCGCGCGCTCGAGCTCGCGCCGCAGCAGCGCCTCGAAGCGGCGCAGCGCATCCCGCGGCAGGCCTTCGCGGCGCGGATCGTCCTCGGGCAGCTCCGGCTGGGGCTCGGCGCGCAGTCCCAGCGCCCGGCGGATGCGCTGCACGTCCACGCCGATCACACCCGAGCCCTCCTGGCGGCGCGCGAACGCGGCAATCGCCATGCGCGCGAGATCGCGCATCGCGCCCTCTGAGCCGTCGCGCAGCGCGGCGGCGATCTGCGCGCGCAGCTCCTCCAGCTGCTCGTCGGAGAGCTCTCCCAGCGCCGCGCGGTCCTCCTCGCGCACGCCCTCGCGTGCCGCGGCGATCTCGACGGCGCGGAAGAAGAAGCGGTCGAACACCAGCTCGAACACGCGCCGGTCCTCCTGGCTCTTGGCGAGCGTCGCGGCGAGCGCCTCGCGGAAGTCCTCCTGCTCGGTCCAGCTGATCTCGCGCAGCACCTCGAACGCGTCGAGCAGCTCCGAGGTGCCGACGGCGATGCCTTCGCGGCGCAGCTCCTCGCCGAGCTCCAGGATGCGAGCGGGCAGGCCTTGCAGATGTGGGTCGGGCGCGGGGCGGCCCGGCTCAGGCGACATCTGCGGGCGCTGAGAGCTTGAGCCCGACGCGGTCGGCGACCACGTCCATGTCGGTGCGGTGCTTGACGATCACGGACATCGTTTCGTTGAACGTGTCCGCGTCGATGTCCTCGGCCCCCAGCAGCAGCAGTGCGCGCGCCCAGTCGATCGACTCGGCGATCGACGGCGGCTTCTTCAGGTCCAGCGCGCGCACCATGCCGATCACCTCGACCAGCCGCCGCGCGACCGTCTCGTCCAGGTCGGGGGCGTGCAGGCGCACGATCTCGAGCTCGTGCTCGAGCTCGGGGTAGTCGAGCCACAGGTACAGGCAGCGGCGCTTGAGCGCCTCGGTGAGCTCGCGTGAGTTGTTGGACGTGAGCAGCACGATCGGGTGCGTGCGCGACTCGACGCGCCCCAGCTCGGGGATCGAGATCTGGAAGTCGGACAGCACCTCCAGCAGCATCGCCTCGAACTCCTGGTCGGTCTTGTCGATCTCGTCGATCAGCAGCACCACCGGCTGCTCGGAGGCGATCGCGGTCATCAGCGGGCGCGCCAGCAGGAACTCCTCGCCGAAGATGTCCTCCTGCACCGCCTCCCAGCCCGAGCCCTGCGCCTCCGCCTGGATGCGCAGCAGCTGCTTGCGGTAGTTCCACTCGTACAGCGCCTTGGCCTCGTCGAGGCCCTCGTAGCACTGCAGGCGCACCAGCTCGCGGCCGAGGTAGGAGGCGAGCGCCTTGGCGAGCTCGGTCTTGCCGACGCCCGCGGGTCCCTCCACAAGCACCGGCTTGCCGAGCCTCGTCGCCAGGAACGCGACGAGCGCGGTGGACTCGCCCGGCAGGTAGCCGACCTCGCGCAGGCCCGCGGCCACGTCTGCGACTGAGCTGGGGGCCGGGGCGGGGGAGGCGGGCATCGTCCGGGCAATGATAGGAGGCGGCTACTCCAGGTGGCCGGGAGGATCCTCGAACGACAGCTGCTCGCCCTCCGGCGCCGGCGTTCGTGATGGCGCGGGCGGCGCGGGCGGGAACGGATCCCGATCGCCTGGCTCGCGCGCCGCCACGGGCGCCGAGCGGGGCGGGCGGACTCGGGCTCGAGAAGCGCGCGCCGGCGTCACCGCCGTGGCATCCAGATCGATCGTGGGCGCGTCTCTGCTGCGGTGGCGCCGCAGCGGCGGCGCGGGCCGTTCGAGCGCGCGCATGCGCCCGCCGGCGTACGCGAGGCCGAGCGCGAGCAGGAGCGCGATGAAGATCCCCCACTCGACGCCGACTGTGGCGGTGACGCGTTCGTTGCCATGCAGGCCGGGCTTGTCGAGCAGCCGGTAGAAGATCAGCAGCGCAGTCCAGCCGCCGGCGATCATCACGACCACGCCATCGCCGCCGGGCAGCTGGAAGTCGCGGCCCTCGGCGCGCGCGAACAGCATCGCCAGCACGGCGGCGCTGACGAGCAGCACGGCGGCCTCCACGAACGAGAACGCCTGGAACGCGCTGAGGCTCGTTTCTGTCGCCTTCGCGGCGCCGCGCACGACGACCGTGTCGGCCTTGCTGTACCAGGGCAGGAACATCGACGCGAACAGCCCCAGCGCGGTGAGCGCGCCGAGCCGCTGCTCGGGCGCGAGCGTGCGCCACGCGCGGACGATGCGCGTCATGCCCGCCCGCGGTTTCGCCGGATCGTCTCGATCGAGGTCACTTGCGCCTAGTCTAGGCGCGGCAGGAGAGGCTAATGATGGCCGACCACGACGGTGCCGTTGGCCGTGGAGAAGTTGCCGGCGAGGTCGGTGGCGGTGAGCTCGATCGAGAACGTCCCGCCCTTGGCCGGCGTGATCCACAGCAGCCGCGGCTTGCCGTGTTCGAGCGTGGCGCCGTTGGTCCACACGACCTTCGAGCCCTGGCGCACGATCAGCTTCACGCTCGAGATCTTCGACAGCGAGATCTGCACGCCCGCGCGCGCCCCTGCGGGCAGCGTCTTCGACAGCAGCGCGATCGCGGGCGGCGTGTGCAGGTCGGCGGTGAAGCGCTGCGCGGTCGTGCAGTAGATCTGATCGCCCGGGATCTGCGTGCTCGTCTGCGCGGAGTGCGCGCGCAGCGCGCTGGCGCTGACGCCACCCGTTTCCGTCGGTGTGGTGGTGGTCGTGCCCGGCGCGGGCGCCGTTGTGGTCGTGGTGGTGGGCGGTGGCGGCGCGGGCGGCGCGGTGGGCGCGATCGGCGGCCCTTTGCCCGTGCGTTCGCACAGGTGCTGGAGGAATTCGGTGAGCAGTTCGTGGTAGTTGAGGTCCGATTCGCCGAACTGGTCGTACAGCGACCATCCGCCCGTGTCGTACTGCGGCACGATCGCGCGCGCCTCGGCGTCGCCGGCTTCGAACAGGGCGAGCCCGAGCGGGTCCTTGGTGATGGAGGTGTAGTCGTAAAGGCCGACGAGCGACTGGATGAAGCCGTTGAGGATCCTGTCGCTGGGCGCGTACGTGTACTCGGCGTACATGGCGCCCGCGGCCGTCTTCACGCGCACGCCCTGCGGCGGCGCCGTCTGGAATATGCCGAGCGCCTGCTGCGCGGCGGTGAGGTACACGGGTTCCTTGAAGCGCGACCACGCGCGCGCGAACACCTGCAGCGCGGTGCCCTGCGAGAGACCGCTCGTCCAGGGCGGGGTGCCGCCGTCGAAGTTGAACATGTACTCCCAGGCAATGCCGCCGGCGCGCTGCGTGGCGAGCGGCAGGACTTCGCCGAGCAGCTGGCGCAGGTTGGCGTTTTCGTGCCCGGAGAGGAAGTAGCCGTTGGCCTCGCCGAACGTCGCCAGCCACTGGATCTCGATGCCCTGGCCGGGATAGTGCTCCCACACGATCCTGCTGCCGGGGAAGCTCACGCGCTCGTCGGCGCCGAGCAGCGGTTCGGTCGTCCACCACTGCCGGTTGCGTTCCAGCGTCAGGAACACCGCCGGCAGCCGCGACGGGACCAGGGCGCCGGCGCGCGCCATTGCCTGGACGTTCGCGAGCACCGACCCCAGTTCTTCCCGGCGCGTGCCGCTGAGCCTGCCGAGCGAGCTTTTCGCGGCCACGTAGGCCGTGTAGTCCTGGTGGTAGGCGGTTTCGGTGATCGCCGCGCCGTGAAGCAGGCTTGCGAGCGCGGCGCTGACGCTCGGCCCGTGGCTGGCGGCGGCGCGGGCGCGTGCCTCGCCGTGGACGGGTCCCAGGACGCTTGCGGCCGCACGCGCAGGTCTCGTTGGGCTCGCGGCCCTGCCCGCGAGGGCGGATGGAGCGCTGGCACCGACGAGGGCGGTCAAGCCCACGGCGAGCGTCGTGATACGCATGGCGCGCACGGCGCGGATGCTACGTGCGGGTGGCGCGGTCGCTGCAGAGTCCGTTGCAGCGCGCCTCCTCTGTGACCAGGGCACGTCCCTGCAACACATCGCGGCCCGCGTCAGTTGCGCAGGCGCGGCTCGCTACGGTTCGAGCTCCAGCTCCTCGACGCCGTCGAGCTCGTCGTCCTCTTCCTCGTCGTCGTCTTCGTCATCGTCTTGGTCGTCGTCCAGCTCGGCGCTGGCGCCGTGGGAGAGCTGGAAGCGCTCCACCAGCTCGTCGCGCTTGGGCTCGTCCAGCGGGGCGTCCTCGGAGATCAGCACCCACTCGTCGCCCTCGAAGTCGTCCGTCTCGAAGATCTCGTGGTCGACCTCCGGGGAGTCGTCGACGACGATCATGATCTCGGTCTGCGGGTTGAAGTACGTGCCGGGACGGAGCGTGATCTCGTCGAGCTGGAAGCGGCGGGCGTTGGTCATGGGCCGTTTATACCCCACGGCACGACGGATGTGTTGATCGTCCTGTTCACGGGTCGAGCTCGTCGAGCGTTCGCGCCATCTCGGCGTCCACGTCCAGCGGCTCCACGCCCTGGCGCAGTCGCCGCTCGTTGCGCGCCACGACGAGCTGGCGCACCTCCTCCAAGAGCTCCGGGTCGCGGCTGCGCGGCCCCGGTGTGTCGCCCAGCAGCCGCGCGACCTCCGCGTCGATGTCCAGTGCCGGCTGGCCGCTGCGCACCAGGCGTTCGCTGCGCGCGCCGAGCATCTGGCGGATCTCGCGCTCGCGCTCGGCCTGCGCCGCGGGCGAGTCCGGCGCCTGCGCCTGCAGGCCGCCTCCGTAGTCGCCTTCGCGCGAGATGCCGCCCGCGCCGATGCGATCGTACGCGCTTTCGCCGCCTCCGCGCGTGAACAGGAACGCGAGCGACATCAGAATCGAGAACGCGATCGTCCCGAACACGACGAGGCTCAGCCCGTTTTCAATCAGGCCGAACACCGCGATCGAGCAGAGGTCGTGCACCGCCTGTGATTGTTGCCGATCGACCGCCGCTTCGCTACCCTGGAGCCTGCAGTTGACTGACCAGTCAATCTGTTTTCAGCCAGCCCGTTAGGAGATCCGAGAATGGTCGATTTCACGCTCACCGATGAGCAGAAGAACCTGCGCGAGATGGCGCACGACTTCGCGGTCAAAGAGATACGTCCGGTCGCATGGGAGTACGACAAGGACGGCACGTGGCCCGCGGACGTGATCAAGAAGGCGTGGGAGGTCGGCCTGATGAACTCGCACATCCCCGAGGAGTACGGGGGCGCGGGCGCGAGCTACCTCGACGGCTGCCTGATCGAGGAAGAGCTCTCGTGGGGCTGCTCGGGCATCCAGACCTCGCTCGGCTGCAACGGCCTCGCGACCGCGCCGATCGCGCTCGGCGGCTCGGAGGAGATCAAGAAGAAGTACCTGGGCATGCTCACCGAGGAGCCGAAGCTCGCGTCCTTCTGCCTGACCGAGCCCGACGCCGGCTCCGACGTCTCCGGCATGCGCACGACGGCCGTCAAGCAGGGCGACAAGTACGTCATCAACGGCTCCAAGTGCTTCATCACCAACGGCGGCTACGCCGACTACTACACCGTCTACGCGAAGACCGACAAGGAGGCCGGCCACCGCGGCATCTCCGCGTTCGTCGTCGAGCGCGACTGGGGTGTGGTCGTCGACAAGAAGGAGGACAAGCTCGGTCAGCGCGCGTCGAACACCGCGACGATCTCATTGAACGACGTCGAGGTGCCCGCCGAGAACCTGCTGGGCGAGGAGAACGGCGGCTTCAAGCTGGCGATGATGACGCTCGACCGCACGCGTCCCGGCGTGGCCGCGATGGCCACCGGCATCGCCCGCGCGGCGTTCGAGTTCGCGACCGACTACTCCAAGGAACGCGTCCAGTTCGGCGTGCCGATCGCGATGCACCAAGCGATCCAGTTCATCATCGCCGACATGGCCACCGAGATCGAAGCGGCGCGCCTGCTCACGTGGAAGTCGGCGTTCATGCTCGACAACGGCGAACGCAACACGCTCGTCTCCTCGCACGCCAAGCGCTTCGCCGCCGACACCGCGATGAAGACCGCGACCGAAGCCGTGCAGGTCTACGGCGGCTACGGCTTCATCAAGGACTACCCGGTCGAGAAGCTGTTCCGAGACGCGAAGATCATGCAGCTGTACGAGGGCACCTCGCAGATCCAGCGCCTCGTGATCGCGCGCGAGACGCTGCTGCCGCGGCGGGTGGAGGAGCCGGCCGCCGCGATGGCATAGCCAAGGCGGTCGAATGGCATAGTGTGCTAGCTAACTAGTACACTATGCCCGGTGCGGCACGGCGGCGATCTCACGGCAGCTCATCGCAGGCGAGCGCTCGCGCCATGCTTCGCGGCGGTGGGTGCGCTCGCGGTCGTCGCGGCGGCTGTCGCGCACGCGCCGGCCGGGGCGGCCGCGCGGCAGGCGCCCGCAGCATTGCCCGCACTGGCGCGGCTGCCGCCCGCCGCGCGAGGGCCGATCGCGGCCGCGCTGGCGCGCGAGGACCCGGGCTCGTTCCTCCAGCGGGGCGAGCTGACCGCCTCGCACGGCCTCAGCGGCGAGGAATTCGGCGAATCGGTTGCGATCTCGGGCAACACGATCGTGGTCGGCACGCCCAACTACGTCGACCCCGCGACCAACGTCGAACAGGGGGGCGCATATGTCTTCACGAAGCCGGCCTCGGGCTGGGCGCACGTCACCCAGACGGCCAGGCTGACGGCCGCGGAGGGGCAGTCGGAAGAACTGTTCGGCGCCTGCGTGTCGATCTCGGGCGACACGATCGTCGTCGGCGCGCCCTTCCGCGCCGTCGGCAGGCACGCGGGCCAGGGGGTGGCGTACGTGTTCGTGAAGCCCGCCGCGGGCTGGAGAAACGCCACGCCCGCAGCCGAGCTGACCGCCGCGAAGGGTGCGACCGATCAGTTCTTCGCCGAATCGGTCGCCGTCTCGGGCGCGACGATCGTCGCGGGCGTGCCCGGCGACACGGTCGGCGGGAGCGCTTTGCAGGGCGCGGCCGACGTGTTCACGCGGCCCGCCTCGGGCTGGTCCGGCTCGCTGACCGAGAGGGCCGTGCTGCGAGCGGCCGACGGCCGGCCGGGCGACGCTCTCGGCGGCTCCGTGGCGATCTCGGGCGACACGATCGTCGCCGGCGCGGATCGCCATATGGTCGCAGGCGCCGCGAACGCGGGCGCCGCGTACGTCTTCGTCAAGCCTGTGAGGGGCTGGGCGAGCGCCACCCAGACCGCCGAGCTGACAGCGCCGGCGGGCGCCGCCGGCGATCACCTGGGCGAAGCGGTGGCGGTCTCGGGCGGCACGGTCGTCGCCGGCGCTCCCGGACGCGCGGTCGGCGGGAACGCCGCGCAGGGCGCGGTCTACCTGTTCGCGCGGCCCGCCTCCGGCTGGGGCGGCCCGCTGTCTGAAACGGCCGAGCTGACGCCCGCGGACGGCGCCAAGGGCGACGCGCTGGGGCGCCCGCTCGCGATCTCGGGCGATGTGATCGTGGCGGGCTCGAGGTTCACGGAGGTCGCCAAGAGCATCGATCAGGGCGCGGCCTATGTGTTCTCGAGGCCTGCCGAGGGCTGGGCAAGCGCCACCCAGACCGCCGAGCTGACCGCCGCCGACGGCGCCACGGGCGACAGCCTGGGCCGATCGGTCGCCGTATCCGAGGGCACGATCGTCGTCGCCGCGCCCGACCATCGCGTCGGTCGCAAGCTCGCGCAGGGCGCCGTGTACGTGTTCGTCGCGGGCGGCGCTACGCGACGGTCGTGAACGTCAGCGAGCGGGGCGTCGAGGTGAGCCCGCCCGCGGACGCGCTCAGCGCCACCGTGTAGCGCCCGGGCTTCAGCCGCCTGCTCGCAGACAGGCGCCCTTGGAAGCGCACGCGATCGCTGCCCGCGTGCCCCGCGAGCGTGAGCGTTCCCGCGGCGACGTTGCGCGTGCAGGCGCGCCGGGCGGTGTTGGCCCTGGTCGGCGCCACGCAACGGCCGCCGACGCTGCGGCCGGCGAGCGCCTGCGTGAACGCGAGCCTGACGGAGGCGGTCTCGTTGAGCGTGAAGCTGAAGGTCGTTCCCCGCGGCGACGCGGCCGCGCCTGCGCCCGCGCGGCTGAGGCGCGCGAGTGCGCTGCCCTCGCGCCACCTGGTGGCCGACTGCGCGAGCGAGGCGACGGTGGGCTGGAGACGCTGCGGCGGCGCCGTCGTCCCTGTCCCGTTGCCGCCGTTGCTATTGCCGCTGTTGCCGCCGCCACTCCCGCCGCCGCCGTGAGCCGCGGCGACCGTGAACGTGCGTGAGGCCAGCGCGCTGTATGCGTTCGCGGCCGCGTTGGTCGCCTCGGCGTAGAAAGTGTGCGACCCGGACGGGAGCGGTCCCAGCGAGATCGGCGAGGTGCACGATTTCAGCGCGAGCGGCGAGTCCAGCGCGCAGCTGAAGTCGGTGCCCGGCGCTTCGGTGCCTTCGACGCTGAAGGCGAAGCTGACATCGGGCGTGCTGACCGTGCCTTCGGGGCCCGAGGTGATGTTGACGGTGAGCGTCTTCGTCGGCGCGCCGGCGCCCGCGGCAGCCGTGGCGAGCGCACCGCCCGCGAACGCTGCCGCCGCGACTGCCACCGCCGCGACGAGCGGCGCTCTCCAACCCCGGCGCATGCCGTCGATGCTAGAACGTCGAGCGTCGCCTGCGCGCCGAGCGCGCTTCGCTAGGCTCCCGGCTCCCCAGCCAGCAGAGGAGACCAAAAGCATGTTCGTGTTCAAAGCCGCCGTCGTGGGCGCCGGCACCATGGGCGGCCAGATCGCCCAGACGATTGCCGCCGCGGGCATCCCCGTGGTGCTCAAGGACATCGACGACGCGCTCGTGCAGGCGGGTCTCGACGAGGCCCGCAACGTGACCCGGGGCCAGATCGGCAAGCTCGCCGAGAAGGGCAAGATCACGGCCGAGCAGGCCGAGGCGCAGATCGAGGAGATCCTCGGGCGCATCCACGGCACGACCTCATACGAGCGCTTCGGCGAGGTCGACCTGGTGGTCGAGGCGGTGCCCGAGCGCATGGAGATCAAGCAGAGCGTGTTCGCGGAGCTCGACGCGTCCACGCCCGGCCACGCGATCCTCGCCTCGAACACGTCCTCGCTGTCGATCACCGAGATCGGCGAAGCGACGCTGCGTCCCGACAAGGTGGTCGGCTTCCACTACTTCTACCCCGCCTCGATCATGCCGCTGATCGAGATCGTCGAGGGCGAGGAGACCTCCGCGGAGACGGTCGCCGCTGCGATCACGTTCGCGCAGGCGATCCGCAAGCAGCCGATCACGTGCGTGGAGGTGCCGGGCTTCGTCGTCAACCGGATCCTCAACTCGGGCATCTCGGAGATCTGGCGCGAGCAGGAGGAGAAGGGCCTGTCGATCAAGGCGATCGACGAGGGCGTGGGCGCCGCCGGCGTGACGCCCGTGGGCCCGTACTACCTCGTGAGCCTGCTCGGCCTCGACACGGTGCTGCACGTGGCCGAGCATCTGGTGGAGTCCTACGGCGAGGAACGCTTCTACGTGCCCAAGGGCATGCAGAAGCTCGTCGCGGACGGCAAGCTCGGCGCCAAGACCGGCGGCGACGGCTTCTACGACCCGCAGGGCGAGCCCAACATCAAGGGCGAGGCCGAGCCCGACGTGGCGGAGCTCGTCGAGCTGCTGTCGCTGAAGACGTTCCTGGAGGCGTGCCTGGTGCTGGAGGAGGGTGTGGCCACCCACCGCGACATCGACTTCGGGATGATGGCCGGCGCCGGCCTGGACCCGCGCCGCGGCCTGATGCCGCCGTTCATGAAGGCCGACAGCGAGGGCCTCGACGCGATCCTCGAGCGCATGGAGAACGCGCAGGAGCGCTATGGCGAGCGCTTCACGCCGCCGACGATCCTGCGCCGCATGGTGGCGCAGGGGCGCCTGGGGCAGAAGAGCGGCCAGGGCTTCTACGCCTACCCGCAGCCGGATGCCGAGCAGCCGGCGGAGGTGGTCAAGCTCGAGACGCGCGCCGACGGCGTGGCGATCGCGTGGCTGGCCAACGGCCAGATGAACTCGATCTCCCCGCAGGTGATCGAGGACCTCGGCAAGGTCTGGAGCCACGTCAAGAGCGCGAGCCCGCCCGTGCGCGCGCTCGTGATCGCGTCATCCAACCCGTTCCTGTTCAGCGCCGGCGCCGACATCAAGGCGTTCGCATCGATGGACGAGGCCTCGGGCGCGGAGCTGATCAATGGCGCGCACGCGCTGTTCCGCGAGCTGGGCTCGGAGGGCGTCGTCACGATCGCCGCCGTCAACGGCCTGGCCTTCGGCGGGGGCTGCGAGCTGGCGATGGCGTGCGACGTGCGCATCGCCGCGCGCTCGGCGATCTTCGGCCAGCCGGAGATCAAGCTCGGGATCATCCCCGGCTTCGGCGGCACCCAGCGCCTGCCGCGCCTCGTCGGCGAAAACAAGGCGCTGGAGATGAACCTCGTGGGCGATCCGATCCTCGCCGAGGAAGCGTTCGAGCTCGGTCTCGCCAACCGCCTCGCGGAGGATCACGAACTGCTGGACACTGCCCTGCAGTGGGCGCGCAAGCTCGCCGGCCAGGCGCCGCTGGCGGTCGAGCAGATCAAGCGCGTGTCCGCCGCCGGTGACCTGGACGAGGGCATCGAGGCCGAGAAGCGGGCGTTCGCGGCGGTCTTCGCCAGCGCCGACGGCAAGGAGGGGATCAGCGCCTTCCTCGGCAAACGCGCGCCGCGCTTCACGGGCAGCTGAGGAGGGATGTGACTCCTCGCGAGTTGTCTCGTCGCGAGCGGTGTATAGCCATGGCTATACACCAGCCGCAGCCATGGACCTGACGGCCGGACCCACCACGGGGATCGCGCGTCTCGCGGAGCTGATCGGCAACGCGCGCTCGGTCGTGGCGCTGACCGGCGCCGGCATCTCGGTGCCCTCCGGCATTCCCGACTTCCGCACGCCGGGCACCGGGCTGTGGGAGAACGTCGACCCGATGGAGGTCGCGCACATCGACGCGTTCCGCGGTGACGCCGTGCGCTTCTGGGGCTTCTACGGCCAGCGCTTTGCGACGCTCGGCGACAAGCTGCCCAACGGCGCCCACGACGCGCTCGTGGCGATGGAGCGCCACGGGCAGCTCGACGCGGTGATCACGCAGAACATCGACATGCTGCACCGCAGGGCGGGCACGCGCGAGCTGATCGAGATGCACGGCAGCATCGCCAGCTGCTCGTGTCCGGGCTGCCGCGCGAGCGTCGTGCTCGAGGAGGTGACCGTGCGCCTGGAGCGCGCGCAGGACGGGGTTCCGCGTTGCGCTGACTGCGGGCGTCCGCTGAAGCCTGACGTGGTGCTGTTCGGCGAGCTGCTCCCGGCCGCGGCGCTCGAACGAGCGCGCGAGCTGTGCGAAGGCGCCGACGTGCTGCTGTGCATCGGCTCCTCGCTGGAGGTCCATCCCGTCGCCGGCCTGCCGCAGCTCACGCACGCACGCGGCGGCCGCCTGGCGATCCTCACACAGGGACCCACGCCGCTGGACCGGCTCGCCAGCGTGCGCCTGAACGGCGACGTGGTCGCCGAGCTCGACGCGCTCACCGCCGCTCTGGGAGTCGCTTAGGGCCGCACGAACGTGTCCGGGTCCGGCCCGGTCCGCATGCCCCGGTCGAGGCCTGCGATCGCCTGCATCTCATCGTCGCTCAGCTCGAAGTCGAACACGTCGAGGTTCTCGCGGATGCGTTCGGGCGTGACGGACTTGGGGATCACGACGTTGCCGAGCTGCAGGTGCCAGCGGATGACGATCTGCCCGGGCGTCTTGGAATGCGCCCGCGCGGCCTCGACGATGACGGGGTCGTCGAGCACGGCGCCCTGTGCGAGCGGGCTCCACGCCTCGGTGACGATGCCCAGCCGCTCGTGCAGCTGCCGCAGCTCGCGCTGCTGGAAGTAGGGGTGCAGCTCGACCTGGTTGATGGCGGGCGTCTCGCCGGTCTCGTCGATCAGTCGCTGCAGGTGCGCGGGCTGGAAGTTCGAGACGCCGATCGCGCGGGCGAGCCCCTGCGCGCGCAGCTCGACGAACGCCCGCCACGTGTCCACGTAGCGATCGTGGACGGGCACCGGCCAGTGGATCAGATACAGGTCGACGTAGTCGAAGCCCAGGCGCTCGCGGCTCGCGGCGAAGGCGCGTTTGGCCTCGTCGAAGCCGTGGTCGTCGTTGAAGCACTTGGTCGTCACGAACACGTCGCCGCGGTCCAGGCCGGACATGCGGATCGCTTCGGCGACGCCGGCCTCGTTGCGGTATGCGGCGGCGGTGTCGATGTGGCGGTAGCCGGCCGACAGCGCGTGCACGACCGCCTCGGCGGTCTCGGGCGGCGGCACCTGGAAGACGCCGAAGCCCAGTTGCGGGATCTCGACGCCGGCGCCGAGGGGGATGGTTGGGATCTGCTCGCTCATTGTCGTCATGCGGGCTTATCTGCCCCGCTACGGCCCAGGCTAATCGACCACGCTCGCGACGCGAGCTAGTGGGCGACCGGGAGCAGGTCCTGCCGCGGATCGATCTCCCAGCGACCGGCGAGCGCCGACAGCTCCGCGTCGATGCCCCAGCGGTCCGGCAGCGGCGGGCCGGCGTGTTCGAGGCTTGCGCCCTTCAGCGCCATGCAGCCGGTGTTGTCGCCCAGCATCCTGATCGCCGCGACCTCCTCGGCGCTCAGCAGCCGACCGGCGTCCGCGCCGAGCGCGGCCAGCTCCGCGCGCTTGTCCTCGATCGCCCGCGCGGGGTGGGCGGGGTCGGGATCCGACTCCTGGATCAGCGTCGGCGCGACGCAGCGCACGGCCGGCTGCGCGAGGTTCCAGGCGCACGCAAGCTGCAGCATGCTGAGCCCGTGGCGCGCGGCGAACGGGCGCATCAGCTCGAGCTTCTCGCGTCCGGCGTCCACCCAGCCGTCGGGGCGGAACTTGCGATGGTCGTACTGCGCGAACTGGTGCCCGGGCAGCACGTCGTCGTGGAACAGGCCGCCGTAGTCGACCACGCGCGTGATCAGGCTGACGTCGCGTGCGGCGGCGGCCTCGAGCGCCAGCTCGCCGGGCCAGGGCTCCAGCGGTCCGAGGATGATCATCGCCCAGTCGATCAGCTCGTGGAAGCGCTCGAGGCAGTCGATCAGGTCGAGCGTGAAGCCGTTGGCGGGGCCGGGCGCGACGCCGAGCAGTCGCGTGAGCCCCGCGTCGCGGACCGCCTGCATGCCCTCCCACACCGCGGGGCTGGAGTAGCCGACGCGGTCGGGGTTGTGCAGCAGCAGCACGTCGAAGCGCTCGACGCCGCAGCGCTCGAGGCTGCGCTGGGTGGCCATGCGGATGTACTCGGCGTACTCGTCGGGCCCGCGCAGCCGCGGGTCGGTGAAGCGCGGGAAGCCCTTGGCGCCGTCGCGCTGGCCGGTGTAGAAGTCGTGCCCGATGGCGCCGATCAGGCAGTAGCTGTCGCGGTCGACTCCCGCGAGCGCCGCGCCGAGGGCGCTGTCGGCCTCGCCGGCCCCGTACACGTCGGCGGTGATGACCGTGTCGATGCCCTCGCCGGGGCGCAGCAGCGTGTGCAGGCGCTCATCGTCGAGCGGCTCGCCGAAGTGCATGAAGCGCCCGCCGCTCCAGGTGCCGATCGCCGTGGTGGTGGGGTCCATCGCCATCAGAGTAAAGCGCCGTCGCCTAAAGCCCCGCGGCCGTGCGCGCGCGCAGCGCTGCCTCCAGGCGCTCGAGCGCGTGCGAGAGCGCGTCCTCGTCCACGGCCCGGCCATCCAGCTCGAGGGCCGCCTGCGCCTGCTCCTGTACGCCCGGGCGCAGCTGCTCGAGCTCCGCGATCCGGATCGCGAGGTCCTGGCGGCTCTCGGCTCGCAGCTCGGGCATGGCGAGCGCGTACGCGCGGTCGAGCTCGAGCGCGGCGTGCGCCACGCGCTCGTGGTCCAGGTCCTGGCGCGCGCGCAGCACGAGCTCCTCGCACAGCAGCGCCGTGCCGCGTCCGCCAAGCAGCGCCGCCAGCCGCTCCTGGGGGCGCAGCGCCCACGAGCGGTCGCGGCGCCGGCCGCGTCGCGGCCCGCTCGAGGAGCGGCCGGCCGCCCAGCCGTCCGCGGAGGTGAGCGCGCGGGCGTGCAGCCAGCGCCCGTCGGCGACCTGCTCGCCCTCGCCCCATCCCGCCCTGATCACGAGCGCCTGCGCGGGCGAAACCTCGTGCACGTACGGATCGGCGGCGGCGATGCGGTGCGAGTGGATCACGCGGTTGACCATCGCCGTCGCGGCCGCCACCTCGTGCTCGCGGTCGAGCTCGGCCAGCCACGCCCGTGCCTGGTTGTCGGCGGACAGCGAGATCGGATCGATGACGGTCGCGCGCGCGGTGGCCACGGGGGCGGGCTCGGGCTCGGTGGGACTGCTGCGGGCCTGCCCGCGCAGCACGCGCGCGAGCAGTGAGGGTCCGCTCCACGCGGGCGCCGTGGGCGCGCCCAGCGGCTGGCGTCCCGCCTGCAGCGTGCCCAGCACGACGACGCGCTCCGGGTCGCTGTCGGCGTCGCGGCGCAGCAGGTAGCGCCCGTCCGCAGGGCCCAGCGCCCATGCGAACTCCAGCTGGATGAACACGAACAGCTGCTGAGGCATCGCTGCACCGTATCCTTCCAACGTATGTCCGACCCGAGCAATGTCGCCAAGAGCCTGCGGGAGCGCCTCGGCGGCGGCACCGAGGAGCGGCTCGGCAGGGCGCTGTCGGACCTGCTGGAAAACCCGCTGCTGACGGGCGCGATCGGGCGGGCGTTCGACGCGCGCGAGAAGGCGGTGCAGGCCCAGGAGGTGGCGATGGGCGCCCTCAACATCCCCTCGGCGGCCGACATCGAACGGCTGACCCGGCGCCTGCGCTCGGTGTCGTTGCGGCTCGAGGGCATCGAGGAGGGCGTGGACCGGCTCGACCGCTCGAGCGGTTCGGCTGGTGCGGGTGCACCGGAGATCTCCGAGCGCCTGTCGGCGATCGAGGATCAGCTGCAGCGGCTGAATGACAGGCTCGATCAGGCCAAGCCGGCCTCCGCCAACTCGACGTCGGCCAAACCGCGCGGGGCCAAACCGGCCGCGAAGCCGAGCACGCGCAAAGCGACGCCGCGCAAAGCGAAACCGGCCAAAGCGAGACCGCCGAAAGCCTGAGCGCTCAGGCGCTGAGCGCAGCGATCGCGGCGCGACCCATCCGCTCGGCGGCGTCGAGCAGCACGGCGTCGTCGATGCGCGTGCGCGCGGCGCGCGCGTCGAACGTGTCGGACACCGCGAGCATGCATGCCACGGGCACCCCGGCGGCGGCGCCGGTGGCGAACAGCGCGGCGGCCTCCATCTCGACGGCGAGCGCGTCGCTGTGGGCGGTGCGCTCGTCGCCGCCGTAGAACAGGTCGACGCTGACCACGGTGCCTATCGGCGCGGCCGGGGCGTGCTTGGCGAGCGCCTCCACGAGCGCCGGGTGGGCGGCGACGCGCTCGCCGGCGCCGAGCGCCCTGGAGGTGCCGTCGGCGCAGATCGCCTCGCGCGCGATCACGAGCTCGCCGAGCGCCAGCTCGGGGTCGAGCGCGCCGCAGGTGCCGACGCGGATCGCGCGGCGCGCGCCCAGCGCGATCAGCTCCGTGAGCACGATCGCCGCGGAGGGCCCGCCCATGCCGGTCGACTGGACCGTGAGCGCGAGCCCGTCGGGCGCCGTGCCGGTGTAGCCCCACAGCCCGCGGTTGTGGTTGAACATGCGCGGCTCCTGCAGCAGCGATTGTGCGAGCGCGAGCGCGCGCCCGGGGTCGCCGGGCAGCAGCACGCGCTCGGCGAGCGGCGCGGTGGGGTGTATGTGGATGGCGCCGCCGGGGGTGATCGCGCGACTCTAGTGCGCGCCGCTGTGCGTGGACTCGCGTGCGAGCAGGCGCTCGATCTCGCCGGCGTCGACGGGCTCGGCGAAGATGAACCCCTGCCCGTGGCTGCAGCGCTCGTGTTGCAGCTGCTCGAGCTGCTCGGGCTCTTCGATGCCCTCGGCGAGCGTCTCGATCCCGAGCACGCGGCCGAGCTCGATGAGCGTGTGGATGATCGCCGCCGATTCGCCGGCGTCGGCGACGCCGGCGGTGATGCTGCGGTCGATCTTGAGCGTGTCGGGCGAGAAGCTGCGCAGGTAGGCGAGCGCGCTGGTGCCGGTGCCGATGTCGTCGAGCGCTACCCGTACGCCGAGCTCGCGCAGCTCGCGCAGCCGCTCGGAGGCGGCGGCGACGTCGCGCATCAACGCGGTCTCGGTGATCTCCAGCGTGAGCGTGTGCGGGTCGATTCCGGAGGCGTCGAGCGCGCGGCGGACGTCCGCGCAGAAGGCGTCGCGGTCGAGCTGGTAGGCGGACACGTTGACGGAGATGCCCAGGCGATGGCCGTTTGCGGCCCACACGGCGGCCTGGCGGCAGGCCTCCTCGAGCACCCAGCGGCCGATCGCCATGATCTGACCGGTTTCCTCGGCGAAGCGGATGAACTCGCTCGGCTCGACCAGGCCGCGCTGCGGGTGAAGCCAGCGGATGAGCGCCTCGGCGCCGACGATCTCGCCCTCGTCGAGGTCGACGATGGGCTGGTACAGCAGCAGGAACCTGCTCTGCTGGAGCGCCTCGTCGAGCTCCAGTTCGAGCTGCCTGCGCGTGTCCGCGAGGCTCTTCATGTTCGCCTCGAACAGCACCGCCCGGTCCTTGCCGCACGCCTTGGCCGTGTACAGGGCGAGGTCGGCGTCGCGCAGGAGCTCGTCCGCGCTGGCGCGCTCGCCGATCGCGATGCCGACGCTGACGGTCGCGGCGAAGGGCCGGCTGTCGGGCCCGAGCGCGACGGGCTCGCGCATCGTCTCGATCACGCGCTCGGCGACGGGCTCGGGCGGGTGCTCGCGGGTGCTCGACTCCAGCAGCACGATGAACTCGTCGCCGCCGAGACGGGCGACGGTGTCCTCGTCGCGCACGACGTGGCTGAGTCGTTGCGCGACGGTCCTCAGCATCTGGTCGCCAGCGGCGTGCCCGAACGTGTCGTTGACGTACTTGAAGCGGTCGACGTCGACGTACAGGGCCGCGGGCACGATCTCGGGGTTGCGCCGCGCCCGCGCCAGCATGCGCTCGCCGTGGTCGACCGCGAGCGTGCGGTTGGGCAGGCCCGTGAGCGCGTCGTGAAGCACCTGGTAGGAGATCTCGCGTGTCTTCTCTCTGACCATCGCAAACGCCCGCCCGCGGCTCGTGCCGAGCACGAACAGGAGCAGGCCGAGCAGCACGCTGACGGCGACCCCGCCGATCAGCAGCGTGAGCGCGCTCGGGTCGCCGAGGAGGCTCCTGGTGGCGGGCCCTCCGGAGGCGAGCATCGTCCACCCGTAGCCCAGGGAGATCGTGGTCTGCTGGCGGCCTCGCGCGATCGAGCCGGAGCGGAACACGACCGGGAGGGAGGCGCCGGCGTAGCGCAGGTCCACCGCCATGCCCGGATGCCCGCGCAGCGCGTCGGCGAGGATCTTCGCGGGCGTGACGGTTACAGAGAAGGTTCCGACGAAGGCGCGGCGACGCCCGGCGAGGGTGGCCGGCACGGTCCCGCCGCGATACATGGGAGTCTCGATCACGAGCACTGTGCCCGACCCCGACCGATAGGGGATGTAGCCGTTGCGCCCGCTGTCGCGGGCCGCGAGGAACACCGCGCGCAGGCCGGGCTGGGCGCAGTAGTCGAAGCCGGCGGGCACGGTGTTGGCGGTGTTGCCTGGGCGCGACAGCGACAGCGCGACCAGGCAGTAGAAGGGGCGCGGCCCGGGCGGCAGCACCTGGAAGGATCTGCCCGCGGGGAGCGGGATCGCCGGATCGGATCGCTGGCGGGCCACGAAGTCGGCGAGGCGCGAGTCGGGGACGGCGACCAGCTCGCCGCCGCCTTCGAGCTCGCGGTAGCGCCCGAACGCGTCCACCGCCATGCTCCAGCGCCGGAAGGCGGACTCGTTCCCGTTGGGGTTGCCGAGGATGTACGCGCGGGCGCTGACGACGAGGTCTTCCTCGTGCTGGATCGCAAGCGTCAGTGTGGAGGCGATCGCCGCGCCGGCGGCTTTGAACGTGGTCTGCGCCTGCTGGCGGTCGTTCTGCGCGACCAGCCGCGCGGCGAGCGTGACGCCGAGGGTTCCGCAGACGAGCAGCAGGGCCGCCGATCCGGCCCAGGCCCAGCGCTGCCTGCCATCGCCGGCGGGCCGGCGGGCCGGGTCGCTGCTGGCGTGGTGTTGGCGCTTGACTCTCATCGCGATCGTGGCCGGCCGTGCGGCAGCCGTCGCCTGGGTTTGGGATCGGCATCGAGGCGGTCCCGCTGGTCGGTAGTTGCCCGCATGTTTGACTCTGCGGGCCCCGGGCGGGCCCCGGGCGGGCGCCTTGCGCGCGGTCGCGGCGCGGCCGGGACGGGACGATCGGGGTGCCTCATTTAGAATCCGGCGCATGGGAACACCCATCCCGTCGCGCGTCTGAGTGGCCGAGCCCGCGGATGACCCCGTCGGCGAGACGGGCGAGCTGACGCTCGCGCAGGTCGCTGCGCGCGCGGGCGTCTCGCCGGCGACGGTGCGGCGCTGGATGGAGGGCGGGCTGATCCCCGGCCACGACGGGCGCTGGACGCCGGCGTCGGCGGCGTACGCGCGCGTGGTGGCGCGGCTGCGGGCGCGCGGGCACACGCTCGCGCAGATCAAGCGCGCGAGCGAGAACGGGCAGCTGGCGGTGGGCCCGCTGGAGAACCTGCTGAGCCGCCCGGGGCCCCGCTACCCGCTGCGCGAGGCGGTGCGTCTGAGCGGCCTGGACGCGGATCTGATCGCGCGGCTGCAGACGACGATGGGCCTGGGTCTGCCGGCGGACGGCTTCACCGAGGAAGACGTGCAGATCCTCAAATACGGCGCGGCGGTGCTCGACGCGGGCCTGCCGCTGCCGGCGTTCCTGCAGCTGATGCGCGTGTACAGCCAGGCGGTTGCGCAGATCGCCGACGCGGAGGTGCGCCTGATCCACCTGTACGTGCACGAGCCGCTGATGCGCTCGGGCGTGCCGAGCGTGGAGATCGCGGACGAGATGGAGGGGCTGGCGCGCGAGGTGCTGCCGTTTGCGACGCCGTTCATGAACTACCTGCACGGCCGGCTGCTGGCGCAGTTCGTGGAGCAGGACATGATCGGCCACATGGAGACCGACCTGGCGGAGGACGCGCTGGAGGAGGGGCGGCTGCGGGTGGCGGTCGCGTTCGCCGACCTGGCCGGCTACGCGCGCCTGACGGTGGAGCGCGGCGACGAGGCGGCGCTGGGCGCGGTGGAGCGGTTCGTGCAGGTGGTGGAACAGACGCTGCCGGTGGATGCGCGCGTGATCAAGATGCTGGGCGACGAGGTGATGGTGGTGGGCCCGGACGCGGCGGCGCTGACGAGCTGGGCGGTGGACCTGCGCTCGGGCGCCGCGGAGGGCGATCCGCTGCCGCGCATCGGCATCCACTACGGCGAGGCGCTGTATCGCGACGGCGACTACTTCGGGCGCGACGTCAACCAGGCGGCGCGCGTGGTCGCGCGCGCGGGCGGCGGCGAGGTGCTGGTGACGCGCCCCGTGGTCGAGGTGGCGGCGGGCGTCGACGGCCTCGAGTTCGATCGCATCGGCGAGGTGCGATTGAAGGGCTTCTCCGAGCCGACGGAGCTGTTCACCGCCCGCCCGCGGGAGGTGTAGCGCGGCGATGATCGGCGAGCAGGTGCGCGAGGCCGTGCGCGCAGGCGGCCTGTTCGCGCGCGACCGGCCGGTTCTCGCGATGCTCTCCGGGGGGCGCGACTCGACGTGCCTGCTGGACGTCGCCGTGGCGCTGCTGGGCGCGGCGGCGGTGAGCGCGCTGCACGTCAACTACGGGTTGCGCGAGCGGGCCGACGCGGACGAGCGCCACTGCGAGGCGCTGTGCGAGCAGCTGGGCGTCGAGCTCGAGATCGTGCGCACCGAGCGCTCCTCGACGCGGCGGCCCCTAGGCGCTCACACGGAAGATGCGCACGCGGCGGAGCAGCCGGCGCAGGCGCCGCCGTCGGGCAACCTGCATGCGTGGGCGCGCGAGCTGCGCTACGGCGAGGCACAGCGCATCGCGGCGGCCCGCGACGCGTTGATCGCGACCGGGCATACGCAGAGCGACCAGGTGGAGACGATCCTGTACCGGCTCGCGGCCTCCCCCGGCAGGCGCGCGCTGCTGGGGATGGTGGCCAGCGACGGGCGGCTGATCCGCCCGCTGCTGGGCGTCACGCGCGAGCAGACGGCCGCCTACTGCGAGGCGCGCGGGCTGCGCGTGGCGCGAGGACGAGAGCAACGACGACGAGCGCTACGCACGTGCGCGCGTGCGCAACGGGCTGGTGCCGGCGCTGCGCGCGGTGCATCCGGCGGCGGAGGCCAACGTGCTGCGCACGGCGTCGCTGCTGCGCGAGGAGACGGAGCTGCTCGACGGTCTCGTCGACGCGGAGCTGGCGGGCCGCGGCGAGCATCGCGCTCGCGCGGCTGCGCGAGCTGCCGGCGGCGCTCGCGCGGCTGGTCGTGGTGCGCCTGGCGGAGGACGCGACCGGCGCCTACGTGCCGCAGGCGGGAGATCGCGTGGGGGAGATCCTCGCGCTCGGCGCTCGCGGCGGCCGCGCCGAGCTGCACGTGGGGGGGCAGGCGGGCGCGGTGATCGAGGGCGGGCGGCTGACGATGGTCGAGCTTCCGCCGCGGGCGTGACTGGCGCACCGGGAGCTGCTGGCGCCGCGGGCCCGACGCGGCGGCGGAGTAGACTCCTGCGCGTGGCCAGCACCGCGCGCGTCCCAAGCGAGCCGGGGCTCGGCGAGGTGCTGGTGAGCGCCGAGGATCTGCAGCGCCGGGTGGTCGAGCTGGGCGAGGAGATCTCGCGCGACTACGCCGGCAGGCCGCTGCTGCTGGTGGGCGTGCTGAAGGGCGCGGTGTTCTTCCTGAGCGACCTGATGCGCTTCATCGACATCCCCGTCGAGGTCGACTTCATGGCGGTCGCCTCCTACGGCTCGGCGACCGACTCCTCGGGCGTCGTGCGGATCCTCAAGGACCTCGACGCGGCGATCGAAGGCCGCGACGTGCTGATCGTCGAGGACATCGTCGACTCGGGCCTGACGCTGCAGTACCTGATGCGCAACCTCGGCTCGCGCAACCCGCGCACGCTCGAGGTGTGCGCGCTGCTGACCAAGCCGGAGCGGCGCAAGGTGGACCTGCCGACCCGCTACGTCGGCTTCGAGATCCCCGACCGCTTCGTCGTCGGGCTACGGGCTCGACTACGCCGAGCGCCACCGCAACCTGCCGTTCGTGGCCGTGCTGGAGCGCTAGGCGCGCCGAGAGCGCCGTCGGGCGCCGGTCGAGCGCGCGCCGGATGCGCCCGCAATCGCCGGAAAGCCGGACCCTCATGGTACGCTAGGGGACTGGTGGCCACGACTTCAGACGGTGCCAGGACCCTCAGGATCTCGCCATGAGCCGTTTCTTCAAGAGCGCCGCGTTCCCGATCCTCATCGTCGTGGTGCTGGCGTTCCTCGCGGTCAAACTGGTCAACCCGGGCTCGAGCAACCACCGCTCGCACAGCTACCAGACGCTGGTCGCCAAGGAGATCCCCAAGGGCGAAGTCAAGTCGGTCGAGTTCAAGAACAAGGGCAAGGCCCTCGAAGTCAAGCTGAAGAACAAGGAAAACGTACGAAATCGGGCTACATCGAACAGGCGGCGCCGGAACTGATCAAGGAACTGCGGACGGCCGGCGTCGACGTACAACGTCGAATCGGAAAAGAGCAGCGCGCTGCTGAGCCTGCTCACCTACATCATCCCGTTCGTCGCTGTTCCTCGGGTTCTGGATCTTCCTGATGAACCAGGTCCAGGGCGGCGGCTCGAAAGTGATGTCGTTCGGCAAGTCGCGCGCCAAGCGCATGTCGGCCGACTCGCCGAAGATCACCTTCCGCGACGTCGCCGGGCGTCGACGAGGCCGTCGAGGAGCTGCACGAGATCAAGGAATTCCTCGAGAACCCCAAGAAGTTCCAGGCGCTCGGCGCGCGGATCCCCACGGGGGTGCTGCTGTACGGGCCGCCGGGCACCGGCAAGACGCTGCTCGCGCGCGCGGTCGCCGGCGAGGCGGGCGTGCCGTTCTTCTCGATCTCCGGCTCGGACTTCGTCGAGATGTTCGTCGGCGTCGGCGCCTCGCGCGTGCGCGACCTGTTCGAGCAGGCCAAGCAGAACAGCCCGTGCATCATCTTCATGGACGAGATCGACGCCGTCGGGCGCCACCGCGGCGCGGGTCTCGGCGGCGGCCACGACGAGCGCGAGCAGACGCTCAACCAGCTGCTCGTCGAGATGGACGGCTTCGAGGCGAAGGACAACATCATCATGATCGCGGCCACCAACCGGCCCGACATCCTCGACCCGGCGCTGCTGCGCCCCGGCCGCTTCGACCGCCAGATCGCCGTCGACCGGCCCGACCGCAAGGGCCGCGCGAAGATCCTCGAGGTGCACACGCGCGGCAAGCCGCTGGCGAAGGTGATCGACATCGACGCGCTCGCCGGCCAGACGCCCGGCTTCACCGGCGCCGACCTGTCGAACCTGATCAACGAGGCCGCGCTGCTGTCCGCCCGCACGGGCAAGCGCGAGATCGGCCAGGAAGAGCTCGAGGAGGGGATCATGCGCGTGATCGCCGGCCCCGAGAAGAAGACGCGCGTGATGAGCGAGAAAGAGCGGCTGATCACCGCCTACCACGAGATGGGCCACGCGCTCGTCGGCCACTTCCTCGAGCACTCCGACCCCGTGCACAAGATCTCGGTGATCTCCCGCGGCCAGGCGCTCGGCTACACGATCTCGATGCCCCAGGAGGACCGCTTCCTGACGACGCGCGCCGAGCTCGAGGACACGATGGCGATGACGCTCGGCGGGCGCGCCGCCGAGGAGCTCGTCTTCGGCGAGATCACCACCGGCGCCTCCAACGACATCGAGAAGGTGACCGCCACCGCCAAGCAGATGGTGATGCGCTTCGGCATGAGCGAGAAGCTCGGCCCGCGCGTGTTCGGCCACGACCACGGCCAGCCGTTCCTCGGCCGCGAGTTCTCGACCGAGCCCGACTACTCCGACGAGATCGCGCGCGAGATCGACGACGAGGTGCGCCGCATCATCGAGGCCGCGCACCAGCGCGCGCGCGAGCATCCTCACCGAGCACCAGCACGACCTCGACGAAGATCTCCGAGATCCTCGTCAAGCGCGAGACGATCGAGAAGGAGGAGTTCCTGGCGCTGCTCGCCGGCAAGAGCGAGGAGGAGGTGTTCGGCGTCGAGGAGGAGCGCCAAGCCGCGAGCTGCCCGCGCCGCCGCGCGCCCGCCGACCGCGCCGAGCGCGAAGCGCCGCGCACGATCCCGCGCCCGGGCCTCGCCGGCGGCACCGCCGAGCTGCGCGCGCGACAGCGACCCGACGAGCGCCCCGAGCCTCGCCTGAGCGAGCCCGCGCCGTCGTCGCTGACGCCGCCTTCCGCCTGATGGGGATCGTGAACGTGACCCCGACTCGTTCTCCGACGGCGGGCGCTTCCTCGACGCGCGGCGCCGCGGTCGCGCACGCGCGCGAGCTGGTCGCGCGAGGGCGCGGACATCCTCGACGTCGGCGGCGAGTCGACGCGGCCGGGCGCCGAGCCGGTGTCCGCCGAGGAGGAGCTGCGCCGCGTGCTGCCGGTGATCGAGGGGATCGCGGCCGCGGCGAGCGCTCGCGCCGACGCGCCGCAGATCTCGATCGACACGTCCAAGGCGGCGGTCGCCGCGCGCGGCGCTCGCCGCGGGCGCGAGCCTCGTCAACGACGTGAGCGCGCTGCGCGCCGACCCGGAGATGGCGGGGCTGGTCGCCGAGCAGCGGCGCGGAGTGCTGCCTGATGCACATGCTCGGCGAGCCGCGCACGATGCAGCGGCGACCCGCGCTACGACGACGTGGTCGACGAGGTCAGGGCGTTCCTCGAGGAGCGCCTGGACTTCGCGGTGCGCGCGGGCGTCGCGCGAGGAGCGGATCATGCTCGACCCGGGCATCGGCTTCGGCAAGACCGTCGCGCACAACCTCGAGCTGCTGCGACCGCCTCGACGAGCTGACGACGCTCGGGCCGCCCGCTCGTGGTCGGCACCTCGCGCAAGAGCTTCCTCGGCCGCATCCTCGCGCGACGCCGCCGGCGAGCGCCGAGCCGGCTGGCGACGGCGCGGCGGCTGCCGGGCACGATCGCCACGAACGTGCTCGCGCTCGAGCGCGGCGCGAGCGTGTTCCGCGTGCACGACGTCGCGCCGGTGCGCGACGCGCTGGCGGTGGCGGCTGCTACGTTGGGCGGGCGATGGACGGCGAGGAGCGGGCGACGACGCCGACGAGCTAGACGACGACGGCGACGGCTCGACGAGGATCGCGAGGAGACGCGCCGAGTCGGTCACGATCGAGATCACCGGCCTGTCGCTGTACACCCACCACGGCGTCAGCGAGGCCGAGCGCGAGGTCGGCCAGCGGCTGGTGCTCGACCTGCGGCTGGACATCGGCGAAACCGACGCCACGGTCACCGACTCGATCGAGGACACGGTCGACTACGCCGAGGTCTGCCAGCTGGTGGCGCTGATCGCCCAGCAGCGCTCGCACAAGACGCTCGAGCGGCTGTGCAGCACGATCGCCGACCGGCTGCTCGCCGACTACGACGCTCGAGGGCGTGTGGGTGAAGGCGGCCAAGCCCGAGCCGCCGATCGCGCTGAGCGTCGACGAGGTCTCCGTCGAGGTCTGGCGCGAAGCGGAGAGGCTGAGCGCGGCGAGCTGAGCGCGGCCGCAGCGCGTTCCGCGCGGCGGTCGAGCGCCGGGACCTCGACGCCGTCGCGCGAGCTGCTCGCGCCGGACATCGTCTTCCACAGCCCCGTGACCTTTCACCCGTTCGTCGGCCGCGACACGGTCGCGCAGCTGCTCGGCGCTGGTGGCGCAGACGTTCGAGGACTTCCGCTACACCGACGAGCTCGGGCCGACGGCGCCCACGCGCTGATCTTCCGGGCGAGCGTCGCCGGCAGGGAGATCGAGGGCATCGACCTGCTGCGCTTCGACGAGCACGGCCTGATCGCCGACTTCACGGTGATGCTGCGCCCGCTGTCCGGCCTGATCCCGTTCGCCCAGGCGATGGGCGAGAAGGCGCACGGCCGCGGGCCTGCAGACGACGCGCTCCTGACGCGCGTCCGCGACGCGCCGCTCGCGGCGTCCGGCAGGTGAGCGCGGCGGAGCAGCGGCGTCGGGCTGCTCGGGCTCGGCTCGAACGTCGGCGAGCGCCGCGCGCAGCTGCAGGCGGCGGTGGACGCGCTGCCGGCGGCCGGCGTGGCGGTGCTGGCGTGCTCCTCCACCTACGACACCGATCCGGTCGGCGAGGTGCTCGACCAGCCGAGCTTCCTGAACGCGTGCGTGCGCGTGCGGACCGCGCTCGAGCCGCTCGAGCTGCTGGACGCGGTCAAGCGCCTGGAGCGCGAGCTCGGGCGCGGCGACGAGCGGCGTGCGCCACGGCCCGCGCGCGATCGACATCGACATCCTGCTGCTCGGCGAGCTCGAGCTGCGCGACGAGCGCATGCGCTGCCCCACGAGCAGCTGCTCGCGCGCCGCTTCGTGCTGATCCCCGCGCTCGAGCTGGACTTCGAGCTGCGCGCGCCCCGACGGCGCGGCACGCGCCTGGCCGACGCGCTGGCCGCGCTGCCGCTGGACGAGGGCGTGCGCTGGGCCGGGCCGCCGCTCGACTGCCGCGCATAGGCGCGCCGCGCTGCTCGAGCCGCCGTCCGCTCGCGCGCGCGCGCCGTCAGGAGGCGCGCGCGCCGTTCCTCCAGCTGGCGAGCGCCAGCAGCGTCGCGCTGTCGACGCCGCGCCCCGCCACGACGCACAGGTGCCCGTCGCGCAGCCACGTCACGACGCTGGGCGCCGTCCTCGCTGAGCAGCCGGTAGGCGGTGCCGCCGCGCCGGCCGACGACGCCGCCGCTCGACGCGCGGCGCGGCGTGCCGGCGACGATCGCGTAGCCGACCCGCTGGCCGCGGCCGTGCCGCGTAGAAGACGGTCGTCACCGTCCGCCCGCCGATGCGGTCGGTGCGCGCGCCGGTCGAGCGCCAGCCGAAGCGGTCGTCCCAGTAGGGGAACGCGACGCCGTCGACGTTCGCGGCGAGCTCGCGTCCGGTTGCTGCGGGTCTCTGCGGCCGGGGCGGCGGCCGTCGCCGGGCGCAGCGTCAGCGCGACGGCCTGTGCGCAGCGTCAGCGTGCGCCGAGCCGCCGCCGGACAGGCCGACCACGACGAGCGACCGCCGCCGAGCGCGGCCAGCGGCGAGCGCGCCGGCGAAGCCCAGGCGCAGCGGCGCCGGCCGGCGGCGCGCGGCCGCGGCGCGGAGCTGCGCTCGGCGCACGAGCGCCTCGATCCGGCGTGCAGCTGCGGCGGCGCGCGCACGTCGATCGAGCGCACGAGCTCGACCAGCTCGGATTCGGTGCGTGGGGGTGGCTCGGTCATGGTGTGTTCCTCCGCTCTGATAGGACTCCGCCGGCGCCGTGTCTTCCCGGCGATCGCCCGTCGCGCCGTCCGGCTCGCGCGTGCGCGTCGCGGCCGCGCTCGCGCCGCGCGCGCTCCGGCGCCCGCGCGGTCGCTGCGCGCTCGCCGCGGCGTCGGCGGCTCGGGCGCCAGCCGCTCGGCGACCTGCTTGCGCGCGCGGAACAGCCGCGTCGTGAGCGTCGCCTCGCGCACGCGCAGCGCGCGCGCGGCCTCCCGGTAGGAGAGGCCGAGCACGTCCACCGCGACGAGCGCCAGGCGGAAGTCGTCGGGCAGCTCGGCGATCGTCGCGTACACCTCCTGCACCTCGAACGCCTGCTCGGGCCGGCCCGTCGGCCTGGGGTCGGCGGCCACCACGTCCTCGAGCGCGGCCGACCGTCACCGGTCGCCGCGACGGCCGTGCGCGGCTGGTCAGGAACGTGTTGCGCAGCACGCGCATCAGGTAGTAGAGCTCGTCGTCGCCGCGCAGCACGCGCGGGCGCGAGAGCACCCGCGCGAACGTCTCCTGCACGAGGTCCTCGGCGTCCTCGCGCGACCCGCACAGCGCCCACGCGGCGCGGTACAGGCGGTCCACGTGCTGGGTCAGGGATTGCGGGTCGAGGGTGCGCATGAGGTCGGCGGAGCGTCGGCCATCCGTGGCGTTTGCCCGCGTCCGCCACCGCGACTGTAGCGCCGCGGTCGCGCTCCGACCCGGCGGGAAGGAATCGCCCCGCGGTGGCGTCCTTGCAGGAAATGGCATCGGCACCCCTCCCGGCCGGGCGCCGATCGGGTGCTCGTCGGAAATCGAGCAAGAGGAAGGTGGGTTCGCCGTGAGTCTGCGTATGCGTCTGCTGGTCCCGTTGGTCGCGCTGCTGGGCGCGGCGGTCGTCGTGCTCCCCGCGCTCGCCGCCTCCTCGGAAGCCAAGCTCGAAGTCAACGAAAACTGCGTCGAGGCCGTCTGGCCCTGCTGGACGTCGTCCTCCGGCTCCAAACCGCCGCCCACCACCGTCACCACGATCGCTCCCGGCGGCGTCGTCACGTTCGTCGACAACACCGGCACCGCCGCGAATCTCGCGTGGACGGGCGCCGCGCCGACGTGCTCGGCTTCGGTGCCGGTGAGCCCCGCGCCGGCGAAGGCGGGCTGGGAAGGCACGTGCAAGTTCGAAACGCCCGGTCGCTACAAGTTCGAAAGCTCGACCCTGTACTTCGCGTACACGAAATACGAAATCGTCGTCGAAGCGCCCACCGGCACGACCGGCGGCACGACCACGGGGACCACAACCGGCACCACGACCACCGGCTCGACCAACCCGTACAACTACGGATCCGGCTCGGGCTCGTCGACGCCGTCCGGCGAATCGACAGGCGCGGGTACCCCTGTCGGCTCGCTGCTCGCTGGCGGCGCGTCGGCGGCCGTGAAGCTCGGCGCGACCCAGCACGGCCAGTCGGTGCACGGCGCGGTCGACGTCGCGCAGGGGGGTGCAGGCGGCCGCCTGGAAGTGCAGCTGCTGGCGAGCAGCGCGTCGCTCGCGGGCGCCGGTCACTCCGCGCACGTGGTCGTTGGCCGCGTCGTGCACTCCTCGCTGCGCGCGGGCAGCGTCTCGTTCACGGTGGCCCTCGACGCGCGGGCCAGGCACGCGCTGCGCGCTCGCGGGCGGCTCGCGCTGAGCGTGAAGATCCTGCTCGCGCCGGCGCACGGCTCAGCGGTGACGATCACGCGCAGCGTCGTGCTGCGCGGCTGAGGCTGTGCTGAGGGTCGGGAGCCGGGCGCGGTGCGGCTGAGGCGGTGGGACCGCGCGCGGATGGGCTGAGGCGGCCGCTGGTGCGCTACGCGCCGGCGGGTGCCGCCAGCCACTGCGCCGGCAGCACGCCCGCGGGCACGTCGCCGGCGATCGGCGGGAAGTAGCGCGTGAGCTGCGCCGCCGGACGGCCCTCGATCAGCGGCCGCACGTCGCCGAGGCTCATCAGCAGGCGGAGCGTGCTGCCGATCTGCAGGTCCGCGGCGTTCGGCCGCTCGCCTCCGAGCAGGCCTTCGGCGATCCAGCCGTCGATGCGCTCCAGCTGCTGCGGCAGCGCCGCCAGCTCAGCGTGGGCGCTGCCGTCGCGAGCCTTGCTTTTGCCCGCCATCAGCCGTGCCGTCAGCGGCAGCGCGGGGCGCATCAGCGCGATCGGCAGCGGCAGCTTCATGTCTCCGAGGTAGCTCTCCATCGACGCCGTGTGGCGCACGAGCGCGGCGGGTACCAGCCGCCGGGGCACGCCTGGAGGACCTCGTCGCCCCAGCGCTCGGTCTCCAGCACGCGCGCGTACGTCGGGTCTCCGGGCGGCGGCAGCAGCGGCGGCTCGGGCGCGAGCTCGTCGAGGCGGCGCATGATCGCGCGCGAGCCGGCCACGCGCTCGCCGCCGATGCGCATCCCCGGGACGGTCTTGCCGCCGTAGCGCAGCGGGCCGACCAGCAGCTGGCTCATCGGCAGCAGGTCGACGCGGTCGTAGGCGATCGACTTCAGCGCCAGCGCGGCCTCCACCGCGGCGCACGGATGCGACGCCGGTTGCACGTAGAGCTTGGGGCGAGCCGTTGCCATCGTGCCGGCGAGCATAATGGTCGCCGATGCTGCTCGCCGTCGACGTCGGAAACACGCAGACGCATTTCGGGACGTTCGAGGGCGGGCGGCTGCTCGAGCACTGGCGCTTCGCCACCGTGCGCGAGTCCACCGCCGACGAGCTCGGCGCCGCGCTGCGCAACCTGCTCGAGCTGCGCGGCTACGGCTTCGGCGACCTCGACGCCTCGATCGTGTCCTCCACCGTGCCCCAGCTCGAGCCCGAGTGGACGGCCATGGCCGAGCGCTACCTCGGCCACCAGATGCTCGCCGTCGGCCCCGGCACCAAGACGGGCCTCGCGATCCGCTACGACAACCCGCGCGAGATCGGCGCCGACCGGCTCGTCAACGCGGTCGCCATCCGCGAGCGCTTCGGCGGCCTCGCGGTGTGCGTGGACTTCGGCACCGCCACCACCTTCGACGTCGTCTCGCGCGAGGGCGAGTACGTCGGCGGGGCGCTCATGACCGGGATCGAGATCTCGCTGGAAGCGCTCTCCGAACGCGGCGCGCGGCTGCCCAAGGTCGACCTCGCGCCGCCGCGCAGCGTGATCGGCAAGAACACCATCGACGCGATCCGCTCCGGCGTCGTCTACGGCTACGCGGGCGCCATCGACGCGATCCTGCGCCGCCTCTACGACGAGCTGGGCGAGCGCACCGACGTGATCGCCACCGGCGGCCTCGCGCGGCTGGTGGTGCCGTTCACCGAGGAGATCGAGGAGGTCGACGACCTGCTCACGCTCACCGGGCTGCGGCTGCTGCACGAGCGCAACAGCTGACGCGGCTCGAGGCCCGGGCCGGCTCAGCCGTGGTGCTTGCGGTGCGGCTTGACGTACTTCACGGTGATCGTCTGCGTGTGCGTCGTCGGCAGCTCGCCCGTCGCCGTGAACGTGATCGACAGCAGGACGCTCAGGTGCTTGCGCTTCGCCAGCAGCGCCAGCGCGCGCTTTCCGGGCTTCAGCTGGATCGTGACGCTGCCCGGAGAGGAGGTCGTGAAGCTGGCGCGGCCGTACACGACGGTTTCGAGCTTGTGTCTGCGTCGGTCGTGCCCTTTGACCTTGACCAGCACGGTCTTGCTCACCTTGAACGTCCCCAGCACCGTCATCCTGCCCGCCGCGAGGCCTTTGAAGGACAGTCCCAGCGCGCCGCTCGCGCGCTGCGACACGGCAGGGAACGCGAACACGGAGTGGGCCAGCAGCCGCGCGCCTGGGCACAGGAGCGCGATCGCCGGCACCGCGATCGGCCCGTACTCGCTCGCGCCCATGTCCACGATCGCCGGGCCGACCTCCGGACCCACGCTTTCGACGCCGGGGGCGCACGCCGGCGTGAACGAGTGCGCGGCCATGATTCGCGGTTCGCCGTAGAAGTCCGTCGCCAGCCCTTTCGCCAGTTCGTTCGAGCCCGCGTCCAGCGTCGGGCTAGAGCCGGTCTCGTGCACGTCGAACGACGCCGGGTTGCCGTTGTCGGCGAGCAGCGGGTTCGCGCAGATGTTGCCCGTGCCCGCGATCGGCGAGCTGGAGCCAGGAGCGCACAGGTCGCTGTAGGTGGCGGTGATCGATCCACCGGGGCCGTTGAAGCCGCCTGTCTCGCTGCCGCCGGAGTCTCCGGCCACGATCGAGTTGGCGATCTGCAACTGGTCGCCCGGGTTGCCGGCCACGCCGGCCACGCCGCCGGCGGCAACGGAGTTCTCGGTGACGGTGGAGTCGAGCAGCCTGAGGTGGTTGGGGTGGGTCAGCGACGGCGAGCAGCCGAGGTAGATGCCCGCGCCGCCGAGATCGGCGGGCGTGCCCGCGCCGATCGTGTTGCCCGTCACCACGGCGTTCTCGAGCGTGCTTTCCGTGGGCGTGAGCGTGTTGCAGGAGGAGTTGAGGATCGCGAGCCCCGCCCCCCAGCTCCAGTTCGGCCCGCTCGTACCGGACAGCGAGTTGCGCGAGAAGCGGTCGTCCACGCTCGTCACGCTCGCGTCTTCGAGCCACTCGCCGGCGCCTCCGTAGTTGCCGCTGCCGGCCGTGGCGAGGACGCGGTTCGCGTCGAACACGTTGCCGCGCTGGGTCACCGGGCTGGGCCGTTCCCCGCTCGGGAAGTCGAACGCCAGCCCGCCTCCCAGAGCCTGTGTGGACCCGTTGGCTTCCAGGGTGTTGCCTTCGAAGGTGTCGCCTTCGAGCACGTTGGCAGACGTTTCGCATTCGTCGAGCATCCACATCGCTCCGCCCGCTCCGACGCCGCCGCCGACCGTGAGCTTGTTGCCTCTGAAGGTCGACCCGGTGATCTGGATGGCGGCTGGTCCGGAGGGCGGCGGGCAGGCGAGCTGTTTGTTGCCCACGTAGATGAACGCGGCGCCCCCGACGACGCCTTCCGTCGCGTTTTCCAGGAAGCTGTCGCCGGTCAGCGCCACCCGCGACCTCGCCCGCACCGCGAGCGCGCCGCCGTCGCCTTTGAAGCTCGCGTGGCGGAACGTGAGGTTGCCGAAGGTCATCGAGCCCACTTCCACCGACCCCACCGTGCCGAGCAGCGCGCCGCCCGTGACGCCCGCGCCGTCAAAGCCCGAGGTCGTTCCGGGCGCCCCTTCGAGCGTGAAGTTCGATTCGGAGGGGAGCGAGACGCCATTGGGCGTTTTCAGGTTGGCGGCGTCGCACATCCCGTTGAGGACGATCACGTCGCCTTCGCCGTGGCCTTTGGCTTCGCCCGCCGCTTCGATCTGCGCCTGCAGGTTGGAACAGGTGGCCGACAGCGTTTCCGCCGACGCCGCACACGCGCCGAGTGCGAGCAGGCCGGGCAGCGCCAGCCACACCGCGAGGACGATCCCTCGCCGGCCGGCCCCCCGCAAGCCCCGGTTCGCCAACACGCGGACCATCCTACCGGCGCCGGAGGCGCCGTCCATAGAACCCATAATGTGCCCGTGACCGCCAGGCCGCAACTGCACGAGAGCTGGACTCTCGGCTCTCTCACCGTTCCCAACCGCGTGCTGCTCGCGCCGCTCGCCGGCATCGGCAACTGGTTCGTGCGCCTGCAGGCCAAGCGCTACGGCGCCGGCATGGCCGTCTCGGAGATGGTCTCCTCGCATGCGATCCACCACGGCAACGAGAAGACGTGTCGCGAGATGCTGCGCATCGACCCGCGCGAGCGCACGGTGGGGGCAGGCGGGCCCGTGTCCATCCAACTGTTCGGCGAAGACCCCGCAATCATGCGCGAGGCGGCCGCCGCAGTCGTCGCGCGTGGCGCAGACGCCATCGACATCAACATGGGCTGCCCCGTGCCCAAGGTGCGCAAGACCGGCGCGGGCGCCGCGCTGCTCGACGACCCCGACCTGGCCGTCGCCGTCGCGCGTGCCACCGTCGAGGGCGGCGGCGGACTGCCGGTGACGGTCAAGCTCCGCTCCGGCCTGCGACCCGGCGATGACAGCGGCTTCGCGCTCGCGCACCGGCTCATCGCCGAGGCAGGAGTAGCCGCGATCGCCTTCCACCCGCGCTCCGCCGCCGTGCACCACAAAGGCACGCCCGACTACGAGCTGGCCGCCCGCCTCGTCGAGTCGCTGCCCGCCCCCGTGATCCTCACGGGCGGCATGGACGACGCCGCCAGCGTGCGCGCGGCGTTCGCCGCCACCGGTGCCGCCGCCGTGATGCTCGCGCGCGGCGCGCTCGGCAACCCGTGGCTGTTCGCCGAGCTGCTCGACGACCCGGACCCGGTCGCCCCCGCGCAGACCCACGCGCCCACGCGTGAGCAGGTGCTCACGGAGCTCGAGCTGGACGATCGAGCGCGCCGTCGAGCACCTCGGCGAGCCGCGCGCCACGCGCTACCTGCGCAAGTTCTATCCCTGGTACGTGCCCCGACTGTGGCTCGAGCCGAGCGCCGCCAAGGACCTGCAGGCGCAGCTGCAGAGCGCCGCCACGCTGGCTCACGTACGAGGGCTGCTGGCAGTCGCGGGCGGCCCGGCGGCGCTGGCCGCGCGGGCGCCCGCGGAGGCGCTCGGCCGCGTCTGACGGGCGAGGAGCACCCCGCTATACTGCTGCGCTCGCTGATGCCTGCCGGCCGGTGAGACCCCCGCTTGCAGCGGGGTTTTGTGTGCCGCCGCCGGATCTCCCAACCCGGAACAGGTTCCGCCCGCCCACATGCCGAAGGACGTCATCCTCACCCCAGAAGGCCTGCAGAAGCTCCAGGACGAGCTCGAGCTGCTGTCAACCGAGAAGCGCCGCGAGGTCGCCGAACGCATCAAGGAGGCACGCGAATTCGGAGACATCGCCGAGAACTCCGAGTACGACGACGCCAAGAACGAGCAGGCGATGGTCGAGAGCCGCATCGCGCAGCTGCAGGAGAAGCTGCGCATGGCAACCGTCATCCAGGCCAAAGACCTCTCGACCGACGTCGTGCAGGTCGGCTCGGTCGTGCACGTCAAGGACGAAAAGACCGGCAAGTCGGTCAAGTACACGATCGTCGGCTCCGCCGAGGCCAAGCCGGACGAGCACAAGCTCTCCAACGAGTCGCCCGTCGGCCGCGCCCTGCTCGGCCACAAGCGCAACGACACGGTCGCCGTCACGGTCCCGCGCGGCCCCGCGCGCAAGCTCAAGATCACCAAGATCGACGTCGGCCTCGAGTAGGCTCGCTCACCGATGAGCGAAACCGGGGAGCACCCGGCGGGCGGATCGTCGGAGGAGTCGAGCAGGCACGGCCTCGACGAGCTGATCGCCGAGCGCCGCGCCAAGCGTGAGCGCCTGCGCGCGGAGGACCCCGACGCGTTCCCGTACTCGTTCGCCGGCGCCGAGCCGATCGCGCAGATTCTCCCGCGCTACGAGCACCTGCAGCCGGGCGATGAAACCGACGAGCGCCACCGCGTCGCCGGGCGCATCGCCGCGCGGCGCATCTCCGGCAAGACCGCGTTCCTGGACCTCGTCGACCGCACCGGCAAGATCCAGCTGCACGCGCGCGTGGACGTGCTCGGCCCCGAGCGCTTCGAGTGGATCACTTCGCTCGACCTCGGCGACCTGATCGGCGTCGACGGCAGCGCCATCCGCAGCCGCCGCGGCGAGGTGTCGCTGCGCGCGGAGAGCTTCCAGATCCTCGCCAAGGCGCTGCGCCCGCCGCCCGACAAGCACCACGGCCTCTCCGACGTGGAGACGCGCTACCGCCACCGCGAGCTCGACCTGATCTCGAGCGAGGACGCGCGACGGCTGTTCGTCGACCGCGCGCGCATCATCACCGCCGTCCGCTCCTACCTTGACGGGAACGGCTTCGTCGAGGTCGAGACGCCTGTGCTGCAGCCGCTCTACGGCGGCGCCATGGCGCGCCCGTTCACGACCCACCACAACGCGCTCGACCGCGACCTGTACCTGCGCATCGCCACCGAGCTGTACCTCAAGCGGCTGATCGTCGGCGGCCTCGAGCGCGTGTACGAGCTCGGCAAGGACTTCCGCAACGAGGGGCTCTCGCACAAGCACAACCCCGAGTTCACGATGGTCGAGTGGTACGAGGCGTACGCCGACTACGACGACGAGGCCGCGCGCCTGGAGGCGATCGTCGCGCAGGCGGCCGCCGCCGTCGGCTACGTCGGCGAGCTCGACTTCTCCGCGCCGTGGGCGCGCGTCGGCTTCGTCGAGGCGATCCAGCAGCAGACGGGGATCGACGTGATGGCGCACCCCGACGCCGAGCAGCTCGCGGCCGCGATCGCGCAGCGGGGCCTGGAGATGCCCACCAAGGACCTGCCGTGGTCCGCGCTCGCCGACGACCTGCTCTCCAAGTACGTCGAGCCCAACCTGCGCCAGCCCACGTTCGTGCTCGACTACCCCATACAGATCTCGCCGCTGGCCCGCGAGCATCGCTCCAAGCCCGGCCTGGTCGAGCGCTGGGAGGCGTTCGCCGGCGGCATGGAGATCGCCAACGCCTTCAGCGAGCTGATCGACCCCGACGTGCAGCGCGAGCGCTTCGCCTCGCAGCAGCGGCTCGCCAGCCTTGGCGAGGAGCAGGCGCAGCCCTACGACGAGCACTTCGTGCAGGCACTGGAGCAGGGCATGCCGCCCGCCGGCGGCGTCGGCCTCGGCATCGACCGTCTCGTGATGCTGCTCACCGGACGCGACTCGATCCGCGAGGTCGTGCTGTTCCCGGCGATGCGCGACTGACGCCCCAACCGGCGGCCATCAAGCCGCGGGCACATGCTGCCGATGACCCCGGATAGGCCGGGTGGCCGGTTGGTAGACTGCTCCGCAAGGCGTCATTTGGGTCTCGAAGCCGTTGAGGCACCGTCCCAGCAGGAAGGAATCAACCATGTTCGAGCGATTCACAGAACGGGCCCGGCAGGTGGTCGTTCTCGCGCAGGAGGAGGCGCGCACGCTCAAGCACAACTACATCGGCACCGAGCACATCCTTCTCGGCCTGCTGCGCGAGGAGGAGGGGCTGGCGGCGCGGGTGCTGGAGAGCCTCGACATCACCGTCGAGCGGGTGCGCGCGCAGGTCGTGCGGATCGTCGGCTCCGGCGAGGAGGTCACCTCCGGGCAGATTCCGTTCACGCCCCGCGCCAAGAAGGTGCTCGAGCTCGCGCTGCGCGAGGCGCTGAGCCTGGGACACAACTACATCGGCACCGAGCACATCCTGCTGGGGCTCGTGCGCGAGAACGAGGGCGTCGCCGCCCGCATCCTGCTCGACTTCGACGCCGACTCGGAGAAGATCCGCAACGAGGTCATCCGCATGCTCTCCGGGCCCGGCGGTCGCCGCCAGAGCCAGGGTGGCGGCGGCGCGGCCGCCGGCGCCGGCGCGGGCGGGGGCGAGGGCAAGAAGTCCTCCAAGCTGCTCGACCAGTTCGGCAGGAACCTGACCAAGCTCGCGGCCGAAGGCAAGCTCGACCCGTGCGTGGGACGCGAGACGGAGATCGAGCGGATCATGCAGATCCTCTCGCGGCGCACCAAGAACAACCCCGTGCTCGTGGGCGAGCCCGGCGTCGGCAAGACCGCCGTCGTCGAGGGCTTGGCACAGCGCATCACCAGCTCGGAGGTGCCCGAGCTGCTCAAGAACAAGCAGATCTACACGCTCGACCTGGCGGCGCTGGTCGCCGGCTCCAAGTACCGCGGCGAGTTCGAGGAGCGCCTGAAGAAGGTGATGAAGGAGATCACCCAGCGCGGCGACATCATCCTGTTCATCGACGAGCTCCACAACCTCGTCGGCGCGGGCGCCGCCGAGGGCGCGATCGACGCCGCCTCGATCCTCAAGCCCGCGCTCGCCCGCGGCGAGCTGCAGACGGTCGGCGCGACCACGCTCGACGAGTACCGCAAGTACCTCGAGCGCGACTCCGCGCTCGAGCGCCGCTTCCAGAAGATCACCGTCGACGAGCCCACGATCGACCAGACCGTCGAAATCCTCACCGGCCTGCGCGACCGCTACGAGCAGCACCACAAGGTGCAGATCACCGACGAGGCGCTGCGCGCCGCCGGCGAACTCGCCTCGCGCTACATCTCCGACCGCTTCCTGCCCGACAAGGCGATCGACCTGATCGACGAGGCCGCCTCGCGCATGCGCATCAAGTCGATGACCTCGCCGCCCGCCAACCGCGAGCTCGAGGGCGAAGTCGAGACCACGCGCCGCGAGAAGGAGGCCGCGATCGAGGCGCAGGAGTTCGAGAAGGCCGCCGCTCTTCGCGACAAGGAGCGCAAGCTCACGAACAAGAAACGCGAGCTCGAGCAGGCGTGGGAATCCGGCGAGTCCGGCGAGCGCCCGTCGATCGGCGAAGAGGAGATCGCGGACATCGTCTCGATGTGGACCGGCATCCCCGTGTTCAAGCTGACCGAGGCCGAGACGCAGAAGCTGATGCGCATGGAGGACGAACTGCACAAGCGCGTGATCGGCCAGCACCCCGCGATCGAGGTCATCTCCAAGGCGATCCGCCGCTCGCGCGCGGGCCTCAAGGACCCCAAGCGCCCGACCGGCTCGTTCATCTTCCTGGGACCGTCCGGCGTCGGCAAGACCGAGCTCGCGCGCACGCTCGCCGAGTTCCTGTTCGGCGACGACGAGGCGCTGATCCGCATCGACATGTCCGAGTACATGGAGAAGCACGCCGTCTCGCGCCTGGTGGGCTCGCCTCCCGGCTACATCGGCTACGACGAGGGCGGCCAGCTGACCGAGGCGATCCGGCGCAAGCCCTACAGCGTGCTGCTGCTCGACGAGATCGAGAAGGCGCACCCGGACGTGTTCAACATCCTGCTGCAGATCCTGGAGGACGGACGCCTGACCGACGCGCAGGGGCGCACGGTCGACTTCCGCCACGCGATCGTGATCATGACCTCCAACATCGGCGCCGCCGAGATCGCGCGCAACACGCCGCTCGGCTTCGCCGTCTCCGAGGACGAGACGGGCATCACCTACGACGACATGAAGAACCGCATCATGGGCGAGCTCAAGAAGGTGTTCCGCCCCGAGTTCCTCAACCGCATCGACGACGTGATCGTCTTCCACAAGCTGCAGAAGGAGGAGATCAAGCAGATCGTGGAGCTGCTGCTGCTGCGCATCCGCGAGTCGATGGCCGAACGCGAGCTGCAGCTGGAGCTGACCGAGTCCGCCAAGGACCTGCTCGTCGACAAGGGCTGGGACCCCGCGATGGGCGCGCGCCCGCTGCGCCGCGCGATCCAGCGCTACATCGAGGACCCGCTCGCCGACTTCGTGCTGCGCGAGCAGCTCACCCCCGGCGCGACCGTGGTGGTCGACCCCGCCGAAGGCGATCAGGAGGGCGAGGTGCGCCTGACGATCGTGCAGCCCAAGAAGCAGAAGACCCCCGTCGCCGTGGGCGCCGAAGGCGCTGGCGCCGAGGAGATCGCCGAGGGCGACAGCACGCCCGTCGAGCACGACGTGCCGGAGCTGGACGAGCCGGCCGAGCAGTAGCGGAGCGCCGGGCAGGCCGGAAGGTCGCGCTGCGCAGCAGTGTCCAGCGCGCATTGATCGAACCAGCGACAGGGGCCTGTACGCATAATGCGAACGTCCGGGTTCGCAAGTCGCGAACTATAATGTTCGCAATGGCTGATAAATCGGGTTCGTCACCCATAGCCAATCCGTTCGTCTACGCGCGAGCACTCGTCCCAGAGGAGAGCATTCATCGCGTCGAGGGCGATCCTCGAAGGAATGGACGGCGTATTCCGCAGCCACATTCAGCATCACAGCGAAGTCAGCTATCTATTCGCCGGTTCTGAGCCATCCTTGCTTCGAGCGCTGTTCGAGGATCGCGCGCGGCCGCTCTACGGCCAGGCTGAGCAACTGCGGTTGGGGCGGCTCGACGCCGACGCAACGCACGACTTCATCGATCGTCGCTTCCTCGAAACCGGCAAGGACGCCGGAGAGATCGTCTCCGACCTCATCAACGTGGCAGAAGGTCATCCGCAGCGGTTGATGCTCATCGCCCATCTGCTGTGGGATCGCGTCGACACGCGACAGGCGGCGACAGTGGCTGACTTGCGTAGCGCCTACGACGCTGCGATGCGCTCGGTGGACCCCGAGTTGCAGTACTTGTGGGACTCCTTGGGCGCCAACGAGAGGCGGGTGTTGGCTGCGCTGGCATCGGGCTTCTCTCCCTATGAGCAGTCGGCAAGACAGCAGATGGGGCTGGCCAGCGGCAGCAGCGCGGCTCGCGCGGTTGCAAGCTTGGAAGGTAAGACCACGGTCGAGCGACTCGACGATGGTGAGCGGCTGAGCATTGTCGATCCTCTGCTTGCGCGCTGGGTTCGTCGTCACGGCGGTGCGCGTCTACAGGTGTTCATCGTCCCTTACGGTGGAGAGTTCGCGGTGACCGATGGCCCCTCGTTGGCGTTTCTGAGATCGAGCCACCAGACGATCGCCGAGGCCGAGGCCGAGGCCGACCGGATCGCTGCTGGCAGCCGCGGTGCCGACGTGATGATCTACGACTCCAACGATCCCAACGATCTGCCCGATTGGGTAGTCCTGCCCTCGCGAGAGTCCTGACCAGCAAACCGCCGCGGAGTCCATCCCCCTCGCTGCGTACGCTCACGTGATGGCTCGAGGCACAGCTCACGTCTGCTCGCAATGCGGCTTCCAGTCGGCCCAGTGGCACGGCCAATGCCCGGAATGCAGCGAGTGGAACACGCTCGTCGAGGAGCGACTCGCGCCTCGCGCGCAGGGCGCCCGCGCCGGCCGTAAGTCGCGCGGCGGCGCAGCGGCCGGCGAGGGTGGCGAGCCGCGCTCCGCGCCGGTCCCGCTGGCGGACGTCGGCGCCGCGCCCGTCAGCCGCATGTCGACCGGCATCGGCGAGCTCGACCGCGTGCTCGGCGGCGGGCTCGTGCCGGGCTCGCTCGTGCTGCTCGGCGGCTCGCCCGGCATCGGCAAGTCGACGCTCACCAACATGGTGCTCGGGCACCTGCAGCACGCCGGCCACCGCACGCTGTACGTGAGCGGCGAGGAGTCCGCCGAGCAGGTGCGCCTGCGCGCCGAGCGGCTCGCGCCCGCGCACACCGGACCGATCGAGGTCGGCGCCCCGGGAGCGGGCCGAGTCGTAAACCACGCGCTGCAGGTGCCCGTGCTCGCGGAGACGGATCTGGACGCGGTGCTCGACGCGCTGGCGGTGCACAAGCCGCAGGCGTGCGTGATCGACTCCGTGCAGACGCTGCGCGCCGGCGACCTGTCGGGCGCGCCCGGCTCGGTCGGGCAGGTGCGCGAGGTTGCAGCGCGGATCATGGAGCTCGCCAAGGCGCAGGGCGTCGCCGTGATCCTGGTCGGGCACGTCACCAAGGAGGGGGCGCTTGCAGGACCGCGCGTGCTCGAGCACCTGGTCGACTGCGTGCTGCAGTTCGAGGGCGAGCGCGAGCGCCCCTACCGCGAGCTGCGCGCGCTCAAGAACCGCTTCGGCTCGACCAACGAGGCAGGGCTGTTCGAGATGCGCAGCGGCGGCCTCGCGGAGGTGCTCGACGCCTCCGCGCGCTTCGTCGCCGAGGCCACGCGGGCGCCCGGCAGCGTCGTGCTGGCCGCGATGGAGGGCTCGCGACCGCTGCTCGTGGAGGTGCAGGCCCTCGTTGCGCCTTCGGAGCTCGAGCAGCCGCGCCGGGTCGTCTCCGGGCTCGACCGCAACCGCCTCGCGCTCGTGCTCGCGATCCTCGGACGCCACGGCCACGTGCGCACCGGTGGCGCGGACGTGTTCGTGAACGTCGTCGGCGGCGTGCGCGTGGACGAGCCCGGCTGCGATCTGGCGGTCGCGCTGGCGGTCGCCAGCGCCAGCCGCGGCGTGCCCGTCAGCGGCGCGCCGCGGGCGTGCTTCGGCGAGCTCGGGCTGACCGGCGAGCTGCGCTGGGTTGGGCACCCGGAGCGGCGCCTGGAGGAGGCCGCCAAGCACGGCCTGGAGGGCGTGATCGCGCCCGCGGGCAGCGGGCCGGCGGCGTGCGAGGCGCCGACACTGCGCGCGGCGCTCGCCGCGGCGCTGCCGAAAGGGCCGCCGGAGGGGCGTCCGCGCACCGCTCCGACGCTCGCCGCGGTCGGGTGAGACCGCTAAAGAATCAGTAAATGCCCTAGAATTGAGGATCGTGGCTCCAAGATCCGGCGAAGACCTAGACAATGAGGTACGACCGGATCCGGGGTTGATGAGGGCGCTGGAGATGATCGCACCCGGCACCGCTCTGCGCGAGGGCATCGAGAGCATCCTGCACGCGCGCACGGGCGGCCTGATCGTCATCGGCGAGCCCGAAGACCTCAGTTTCCTGAACTCCGGCGGGATCAAGCTGGACATCGACTACACGCCGGCGTTCCTCTACCAGCTGGCGAAGATGGACGGTGCGATCATCCTCAACGCCAACGCCACCAAGATCACGATGGCGAACGTGCAGCTGATGCCCGACCCGACGATCCTCTCGCACGAGACCGGCACCAGGCATCGCACCGCGGAGCGCGTGTCCAAGCAGACCGACGCGCTCGTGATCGCGGTCTCCCAGCGTCGCGAGGTCGTCTCGGTGTACGTGGACGGCGTCAAGTACATCCTCGAGGACATCCCCGTGGTGCTCGCCAAGGGCAACCAGGCGCTGGCGACGCTCGACAAGTTCCGCACGCGCCTCGACCAGGTTTCAACGCGCCTGACGGCGCTCGAGTTCGAGGGCGGCGCCACGCTGCACGACGTGCTCACCGTGCTGCAGCGCTCCGAGCTGGTCACGCGCATGGCCGTCGAGATCGAGCGCTACATCGTCGAGCTCGGCAGCGAGGGCCGGCTCATCGAGATGCAGCTGGAGGAGACGATGGTGGGCGCTGCCGCCGAGAAGTCCGCGCTCGTGCGCGACTACCTCTCCAGCTACTCCGACGAGGCGTTCGCCGCTGCGCTCGAGGAGATCGGGCGGCTCGTGCACCAGGACCTGCTCGACTTCGGGCGGCTCGCCGAGCTGCTCGGCTACGACCGCAAGCTCAACACGCTCGACTACCCCGTATCGCCGCGCGGCTACCGCGTCCTGGGGCGCATCCCCAGGCTGCCCAAGCTCGTCGTCGCGCAGATCGTGGCCGAGTTCGGTGGGCTGGACGAGCTGCTGGCAGCGACAGACGCCGAGCTCGAGGCGGTCGAGGGTGTGGGGGAGATTCGCGCGAAGGACATCCGCGAGGGCCTGCGCAGGCTGCAGGAGCTGAACCTCGTGGACCGCTACCTACAGACTTGACTCAAGGGCCGACCCACTGGTCGCTCGCAACGAAGGAGGACATCATTCCCGCACAAGCAACCGAAGAAGCAGTGCTCACGGAGGAGCTCGAGGTCACACGTGAAGTCGAGTTCATCGAGTTCGAGCTCGGAGATCACGTCGTCTACCCCCATCACGGCGCCGGCAAGGTGCTCAAGAAGGAGGAGATGGAGATCCTCGGAGAACGGCGCGAGTACCTCACCATCAAGATCCTCCACAACGACATGACCGTCCGCGTTCCCACCGAGAACGCCGCCATCGCGGGGCTCCGCAGGGTCATCGACGAGGAAACCGTCAAGAAGGTGCTCGACGTGCTGCGCGACGACGTCTCGGAGATGCCCAAGAACTGGAACCGCCGGTTCAAGCACAACCGCGACAAGATCAAGACGGGCGACATCTACGAGCTGGCCGAGGTCGTACGCAACCTCTCCCTGCGCGAGAGCGAGAAGGGCCTTTCGACCGGCGAGAAGCAGATGTTCACGCGCACCAAGAAGATCCTCGCCTCCGAGCTGATGTACGCGCTCGACAAGGACGAGGAAGAGGCCGAGAGCTACCTCGACGAGCTGCTCGAGGACTCGGCCAACAGCCAGATGGCGGCCGCCGGAGCCAAGTAGCGCGAGGCCTTCGCGCACGCGGCAGCGCAATGCCGCGTGCGCGAGCGCCCCAGGCGATGACCGTCGCGCTCATCGTGGCCGCCGGCAGCGGCGAGCGCCTCGGCGCCGGGATGCCGAAGGCGTTCGTGCCGGTCGCCGGGCGCCCGCTGGTGGCCTGGAGCATCGACGCGCTGCTCGCCACCGCCGGCGTCGAGCGGATCGTCATCGCCATGCCGCCCGGCGCGGCGGTGGCGTCGGAGCTCGTTGCCGATACGCGCGTGACCGTGGTCGACGGCGGCGCCTCGCGCTCTGACTCGGTGCGGCGGGCGCTCGACGCGGCGAGCAGCGCTGGCGATGCGGGCGGCGCGCGCGACGCGGTGGGCGCCGCTGCTTCGGGGCAGGAGGACCTCGTGCTCGTCCACGATGCCGCACGCCCGCTGTTGACACCCGCGCTGGCCGAGTCGGTGATCGCGGCGCTCGCCAGCGACCTCGACGCCGACGCTGCGATCGCAGCGATGCCGGTCACGGACACCGTCAAGCGGGTCGACGCCGGAGGCGCAGTGCATGAGTCGCTCGATCGCAGCGAGCTGTGGGCGGTGCAGACGCCGCAGGTGTTCCGCCGTGCGGCGCTGCAGCGCGCGCTCGACGTGCCCGCGGAGGAGCTCGCGCGCGCGACCGACGACGCCGGCCTGATCGAGCGCGACGGCGGCAGGGTGATCGTCGTGCGCGCCAGCGACGAGAACCTCAAGGTGACCACGCCGCTCGACCTGCGCGTGGCGGAGCTGCTGCTCGCCGAGCGCGCGGCGGCCGGTGGCGGCGGGCCTGCGCCGGCCGGCGACGAGCCCCGGTAGGCGAATGGTCACGGAAGCCGCCGTGATTCCTGCTTGAATCGCAGCCGCCGATGCTCACCGACTACCACCTGCACCTGCGGCCCGACGGCCACGACGCGGACGTCGCGAGGTACCACACGACGGATAACGTCGAGCGCTACCGCGCCGCCGCGGACGAGCGCGGGATCGCCGAGCTGGGGGTCTCAGAACACGTGTATCGCTTCGTGCAGGCGCTGGACGTGTGGCGGCACCCGTTCTGGGAGACCTTCGCGCACGACGACATTGACGAGTACTGCGCGTTCGTGCGCGAGCACACCGATCTGAGGCTCGGCATCGAGGCGGACTACGTGCAGGGCGCGGAGGACCGCATGGCCAATCTGCTTGAGGCGCGCGACTTCGACTACGTGGTCGGCTCCGTGCACTTCATGCGCGGCGGCGCCGTCGACATGGACGACTACAGCGTGTGGGGCAGCGGGCAGAGCGTCGAGGACGTGTGGACCCGCTACTTCCAGGAGATCGGCGAGGCGGCGCGCAGCGGCCTGTTCGACATCGCCGCGCACCCCGACCTCGTGAAGTATTGGGGGCGCCCGAGCCCCACGAGCCCGCAGCGCACCCCCGAAGGCGATCTGCGCCGCTACTACGAGCCCGCCGTCGAAGGCATCGCCGAAGGCGGCATCGCCGTCGAGATGTCCACCGCGGGGCTGCGCAAGCCCGCCGGCGAGCTGTACCCGGCGCAGGCGTTCCTTGAGATGTGCGTCGACGCAGGCATTCCGGTGGCGCTGTCCAGCGACGCGCACCGCCCTGAGGATGTCGGCGCCGACTACGAGCGCGCGCTGGAGGCGCTCGACGCCGCCGGTGTGCGCGAGCTGTGCGTGTTCGAGCGCCGCCAGCGGCGCCTGGAGCCGATCGGCTCCAGCAGCCGGCCCAGCGAGGCGGCCGCCGGCTCCAGCGAAGCCGCCAGCCGATGAGCCTCGTCGGCATCGGCTTCGACTCCCACCGCTTCGCAGCCGGCCGCAGGCTCGTGATCGGGGGGGTGGAGATCCCCTACGGGCGCGGCCTTGACGGGCACTCCGACGCAGATGTGCTGGCGCACGCGGTCACCGACGCGCTGCTCGGTGCCGCCGGCATGGGCGACATCGGCGAGCACTTCCCCGACACCGACGAGCGCTGGCGCGACGCCGACTCGATGCAACTGCTCGCGAGCGTCGCGCAGAGCGTGCGCGCGGCCGGCCTGGAGCTCGTCAACGTGGACTGCACCGTCGTGATGGAGGCGCCCAAGCTCTCGCCGTTTCGGCAGGCCATTCGCGAGGGGTTGGCGGGGGCGCTCGGGCTGGAGCTCGAGCGCGTGAACGTCAAGGCCAGCACCGGGGAGGGGATGGGGTTCGTCGGACGTGAGGAGGGCGTTGCGGCGCTGGCGGTCGCCGGGGTGCGGCGCGCCGGTGGCGGCTAGCCGTTCGCGGCGCGTTCGAGCGCGGATGCTCGGGCACGCGGGTTCTATGCAACGCCCACGGTGATCACGCCGGCCGCGCTCGTCGGCGGCGGGACCGGTTCGTCGTGCTCTCGCAGACTCTCGATGTGGAGCTCGATCGCGTCGTGGATCAGGCGCTCCACCTCCGCGCGGGTCGCGCCCGCGGCGCCCAGGCCGGGGAGGTCAGGGCAGTAGGCTCCCCAGCCGGTCTGGCTCTGCTCGTAGATGACGAGGTAGTCGCTCATCGCTGTGGTCCTCTCAGTCCAGCTTGCCAAAGGATGTTCCCCAGGGTACCGGCTGGGACGTCCTGGTTCGGGCGGCCGGCGATGGTGACCGTTCCGGGCTTGTCGGGGTGGCGAAAGATCCGATGGCTGCCGCGTTGGCGGTCGAACCGCCAGCCGTCTGCTTCGATTCGCTTGGTGACATCGCGCACCTTCATCTCTCGCCACTCCGACGAGCGACGCCTCGGCGTGACCGCTATCGGCAAGCAGGCGTGACAAGGGCTGTATGGACGACGATCCAGCGACCCGTAGGCTAACGGCTGCATGCTCGTACTCGTCCTCCTAGGTGTGCCAATCCTCGAGGTGTTCGCCTTCATCGAGGTCGGGCAGGCGATCGGCTGGCTCCTGGCGGTCATCCTGCTGCTCGGAACCTCGCTGCTCGGTACGCGGTTGGTTCGCGTTCAAGGCCGCGCGGCGATCGACCGGGTCTCGCTGGCCGTGTCCGAGCATCGAGCTCCTGGCCGCGCCGCGGTCGAGGGGGCGCTCGGGTTCCTCGGTGCCGCGCTGCTCGTGGTCCCCGGGTTCGTGACGGACGCGCTGGGCGCGCTGCTGCTGCTCCCGCCCACCCGAAAGCTGGCGGGTGGTCGGATATCCAACCACTTCGCCGGCCGCTTGATGAGCTTCGCCGCCAGCGCGGGACGCTTCACCTCACGCGGCAGCGCGGCGCATCCGGGCGACGTCGAGTCCACGGCGGTCGAGGACGATCTCGACCAGCTCGGCCGCTGAGCGCATAACTCGAGTGGTGCCGAAATGAGCCGGACCGGGATCGGCGGGGGGCTATTTGATGTGGAGGTTGATGCCGAGGAGCAGGAGCGGCCAAAGGACGATGGCCAGCAGCGCTGACAGGATGGGCTTGAGAGTGTTGGCGTGTTCGAAGTAGTGGTGTGAGGAGGCGAGCACCGCCCCGACGACCAGGTAGAGGAGACTGACGATTCCGGATCTCATCCTCTCACCACCCTGAGGTCGCGGAGTTGCTTGGCCGCGGCGCGACCGGCGCAAGGCGGGGTGAGCGACCGCCGCGGCTCGGCCCGCCGCGGGCAGCGTCATCTCCGCGAGCGCGCACGGTCGGTCATCTCCGGTCGGCCTTGTCCTTCAGGTCCCCAAGCGCGTCCTGCGCTTTGTCGACGGTCGAGTCGAGCTTGCCCTTGAGCTTGCCCTTGTCCTCTTGGCGCTCTCCTTTGCGCTTGGTGTCCTCGTCGCCGGTGACGGCGCCGACGGCCTGCTTTGCGCGGCCGCTGATCTTGTCGATCTTCTCGCCCATTGTGGGCCTCCTAGGGTGTGCTGGGTTGTGGCCGAGACGCGTCGCCCAAGCGACGATGACCCGAGCCAGAGGTGTAGATGGTCAACGTGAATGCCGGTGGAGGTTCCGGAGACCATCGCTGCGATCCGCGATGGCTCCAGAGCGAACCATCACCCTCGCCGTCCGTAGTAGCGGCCTCGACCTCCAACCGCGAAGACCACGAGAATGATGACGAGCACCCACAGCAGCGGACTCACGGCAAGGCTTCCAACCAACGCCAAGACGATGAGAATGACGAGCAGCATGACAATTAGGTCCATATCGACAAACCTACGCCCGAATCGCGGCACGGTCATCCGTAGCCGCTACTGAAGAAGCAGCCCGGGAAACCCGTGGCAAGCGTGGGAGCGGCTAGTTGACGAGTGCGTCGTATGGCTTGGCTGGCGTGGACTGACTTCGGGCCGTTCGGCCACCGCGCGCGCAGCCGCGCCTGCGCCGACCGCTAGGATCGCGCGGCGATGCGCGAGATCAAGCTTCACGACACGCTCAGCGGCGAGGTCATGCCGCTGCGCCCACGCGACCCGGGGAAGGTCGGCATCTACGCGTGCGGGCCGACCGTGTACAGCCGCATCCACATCGGCAACGCGCGGCCGTTCGTCGTCTTCAGCCTGCTGAAGCGCTTTCTGGAGCACGAGGGCTATGACACCACGCTCGTGATCAACGTCACCGACGTCAACGACAAGATCTACGACGCCGCGCGCCCCCAGGGCCGTCCCGAGCGCCGAGCTGGCGGCGGAGATGACCGCGCACTACATGTCCGACACCGACGCTCTGGGCCTGGGCCGCCCCGATCGCGAGCCGCTCGCGTCGGAGACGATCGGGCCGATCGTCGACTACATCCAGACACTGATCGACAGGGGCCACGCCTACGCGGTGGACGGCGACGTGTACTTCCGCGTGCGCTCGGACCCCGGCTACGGCACGCTGTCGCACCGCCAGCTCGAGAACCTCGACCAGGGCGAGGGGGTGGAGGGCGCCGAGCGCAAGGAGGACCCGCTGGACTTCGCGCTGTGGAAGGCGCACAAGCCGGGCGAGGACACGAGCTGGCCGGCGCCCTGGGGCGAGGGCCGGCCGGGCTGGCACATCGAGTGCTCGGCGATGGCCGAGCAGTTCCTGGGCGTCGGATTCGACATTCACGGCGGCGGCTCCGATCTGGTGTTCCCCCACCACGAGAACGAGGCCGCGCAGACGCGCGCCGCGCGCGGGCGAGGAGCTCGCGCGACTGTGGATGCACAACGGCATGATCCAGTTCACCGGCGAGAAGATGGCCAAGTCGGTCGGCAACATCGCCCTGCTGCACGAGGTGCTCGGCGAGTACGGGCCCGAGGCGGTGGTCATGTATCTGGTCTCCGGGCACTACCGCCAGCCGCTGGCATTCTCCGCTGCCGCGCTCGAGCAGGCGCAGGCGAACGTCAAGCGCATCCGCGAGGCCGGCAGGCGCCTGTCCGACGGCGATTCGCCGGCCGGTCTGGAGGCGTTGCGCGACAGGTTCTTCGACGCGCTCGCCCGCGACTTCAACACCGCCGAGGCGCTTGCGGTGCTCAACGAGTGGATCGGCGAGGCCACGAGCGCCGCACAGGACTCGCCGGGCAACGCGCACCTGCGCGAGATGCTGGGTGTCCTCGGCCTGGAGTCCCTGCTCGCCGCGGTCGAGCAGGCGCCCGAGCAGGTGCGCGAGCTGGCCGTGCAGCGCGAGCAGGCTCGCGGCGAGCGCGACTTCGCGGCCGCGGACCGGCTGCGCGATGAGATCGCCGCGCTCGGCTGGGAGGTCCGCGACGTGGCGGGCGGCTTCGAGCTGATCCCGCTGTGATCCTCTACGGGCGCAATCCCATCAGGGAGGCGTTGCGCGGACGGCGGGCGAGCAGCGTGCGGGAGGTGTGGGCGACGGGCGGCGCCGCGCGCGAGCCGTGGCTCGCGGGCGTGAAGGTGCGGACCGTCGCGGCGGAGGAGATCGAGCAGCGCTGCGGCTCGGACGCCCACCAGGGCATGTGCGCGGACGCGGGGCCCTACCACTACGCGAGCGCCGACGAGCTGCTGGCGCAGGAGAGCCCGCTGCTGGTCGCGCTCGACCAGGTCCAGGATCCGCAGAACCTGGGCTCGATCTGCCGCACCGCCGAGTGCGCGGGCGCCGCCGGCGTGGTGATCCCCGAGCGGCGCGCCGCCGAGGTCACGCCGGCCGTGTGCAAGGCGTCGGCCGGCGCCGTCGAGCACCTGCCGGTGGCGCGCGTGCGCAATCTCGCCGACTTCCTCGCCGACGCGCGCAAGGCCGGGTGCTGGTGCTATGGCGCGAGCGCCGCCGACGGCGCGCGCGAGCACGCGAGCGTCGCCTACGACGCCCCCGACTACAGCGGCTCGGGTGTCGTGCTGGTGCTGGGCAGCGAGGGATCGGGCCTGCGCCCGCGTGTGGCCGGGGCGTGCGACCAGCTGATCGCGCTGCCGCTGCTGGGGAGGGTCGAGTCGCTCGGGGTCAGCGCCGCCGCCGCCGCGATCCTGTACGAGATCTTGCAACATCGCAATTTGCGGCCTTGACAAGGTTCCATAACTGTGTAAGGCTGCGCCGACATAACGCTGAACCTAAGGTTGAGAAAGGCTTGGGGGAGGCGCAATTCATAGCTTTGGCGCCAGGGGAGGAGTGCGCCACTGAGCACGTTTGGGGCTGCCAGGGAGGCAGTCGCCGAGAAAGGATCTGCTCGTGGCACGAATCTCGCATAACTCTAACTCTGAACCTAAGGTCGAGGATACGTTCCTGATCGCCCTTGCAAAGCAGGGCGACCGCAATGCCTATGACCGCCTCGTCAGGCGCTACCACGGATTCGTGCGCCTGAAGGCGTCCTCGTACTTCCTCGCGGGCGGCGACTCCGAAGACCTCATCCAGGAGGGGCTCGTGGGCCTGTACAAGGCGATCCGCGACTTCCGCACGGACCGCGAGTCGAGCTTCCGCAACTTCGCCGAGCTGTGCATCACGCGGCAGATCATCACCGCCGTCAAGACCGCCACGCGCAACAAGCACACGCCGCTGAACCAGTACGTGTCGTTCTCATCCACGCCCGCCGGCACCGGCGACGACGTGCCCACGCTCGACCAGATGCTCCCGGGGCCGACCGTGCACGACCCGGTCAACCAGGTCATCTCCTCCGAGGAGCTGCGCTCGCTCGTGGGCTGCCTGTCGACCGCGCTCTCCGAGCTCGAGAGCCGCGTGCTGTCGCTGTACCTCGACGGCTACTCCTACGAGCAGGTCGGCAGCCGGCTCTCGTGCGACACCAAGACCGTCGACAATGCGCTGCAGCGGGTCAAGCGCAAGGTCGGCGCGCACCTGCAGTCACGCGCCGTCGCCGCCTGAAGCCCAGCGCCGCGGGTGGGCGCGCGCCCTCGCGCCCTCGCGGGCGAGCAGAGATCCAGGAGCCGCTGTGGCCGCCCCGAAGGGGACGGCCACAGGGCGCCCTGGGGGCGTCCCCCGGACTTAGACCTGGCCTTCGGGAGGCTGCGTGGAGTTGCCCGGAGCTTCGGGCAGCAGCGACGCGGACGGCGTCGGCGTCACCGTGATCGTGAACGGCGTGCTGTCGGTCGTGCCGTTGAGCGGCCCGCCCGGGATCTTGATCCGCACGACGCTCGTGCCCACGTTGTAGAACGTGTGCGCGATCGAGTACGTCGATCCGGCGCTCACGGTTCCGGTCTCGATCACGTGGAAGCCGGTCCCGGCCGAGTTCTCGCGCTCGAGGTAGATCACGTGGCCGGTCTCATCCGGCGTGACCGTGCCCGAGAACGTGACAGCCTGGCCCGACTGGACCGTCGTCGCGGAGGCTCCCGCGGTGAGCACGTATTTGACGCCCTCGTACAGCACCGCCGACTTCTTGCCGGCGCCCTGCACGCGGTAGAAGGTGCTCACCAGCGGCGTCTGCGGCGCGAACGCGTAGTGGCCCGAGCCGTCGGTCTCGGCTTCGCCCACCTGCGTGAACCCGGTCTGCTGCGCCGAGCGCGCCAGCAGCTGCACCGGCGTGTTCGGGGCGCCCGCGACGTTGCCGCTGATCGTCGCCGTCTGGCCGTATGAGATCGGGTTGGCCGAGCTTTCGATCGTCAGCTGCGGGTTCTGCGCCTGGACGATCTCGTAGCTGAGCACGTTCGACGGGCTCGCCACGTTGCGTTTGCCGCTGCGCACGACAACGCGGATGTTCGCGTCGCCGGCCACCACGAACGTGTGGGGGATGGTGAAGCTGCCTTCTTTGCCGACCGTGCCGAAGCCGATGCGGTGCCATTCGTTGCCCTTGATCGCGTTCTGGCGCTGCAGCACCACCTGCGCGCCGCCGTCCGCCGGGCTGACGGCTCCGGTGAACGTCACGGAGTTGTGACGGCCCGTGCGCAGCGCCGTCGGCACGACGCCTTCAGGCGGGCCGCTGAGTGTCACCTGCGCGGCCACGCGCACGCCCCGATGCCCGCTCTGCGCGGTGCCGGCGGTCACGTAGAAGACGCTGTTCGTCGTCAGATTGCTCGCCGTCACCTGGTAGTAGCCGTTCGCGTCTGTCGTCGTCGTGCCCGCGACGCCGAATCCTGGTGCGGTCACCGAGCTCTGGTAAAGCGTCACCGTCTGGCTTGCTTCTTCGCCCGCGCTGACGCAGCGAAGGCGGCCGAAGGCGAGCACCGATTCACCGGATGTGACGAGCCGCGGCGCGACGTTGAGGGTGACGTGGCATGCGCCCCCGTGCCTGTGCGCGTGACGTTCGTGTACGACCCGCGCCGACGCTGCGGCGGAGGCCAGCGTGAGCGACGCGGCTGCGGCCACGATCGCCACGGTCAGCTTGATAGATCGCATCTTTGCCTTCTCCTTGTCGTGCGGTTCGGGTTCCGCTGATTCCGTCTTGAGTAACCCCCCGCGACGGGATTCGATGCGGTCGCCGGCGCTATGTATGCCCGTGTTCCCGATAGTCGCGCTGCGCCTGTACGTCCAGGTCAGCCGCCGTCGCGCGGCTTCGCCTCGATCACGTTCTCGGGGTTCGGCTTGCCCGACGCGGGCGCCTGGCTGTAGTCGCCGAACGGGCCGTCGCGCCGGGCGACCGCGGCGCCGACGCCCTCGCGCTCGGCCAGCGCGATGAAGCTGTGCGCGTCCGGTGTGTTGCGCATCAGCCCGTCGAGGATCGGGCCGAGCGTCTGCGTGGAGGCGAGGCCCATGTTCTCGTAGGCCTGGTTGACGATCAGCTTCATCGCCGCGAGCTGCGAGGCGGGGATCGCGGCGAGCTGCTCGGCGCGCTCGCGCACCTCTGCCTCAAGGCGCGCGAACGGCACCGCCGCGTTGATCAGTCCCGCCTCCACGGCCTCCACGCCCGACAGCGGCCGTCCGCTCAGCGCGTACTCCTTGGCCTTCGTCAATCCCAGCCGGTACAGCCACATGCCCGTCAGGTAGCAGCCCCACATGCGCGAGTAGGAGGTGCCGATGCGCGCGTCCTCGCTGGCGATCACCAGGTCCGCGCACAGCGCCATGTCGCTGCCGCCGCCCACGCACCAGCCGTGCACCTGCGCGATCACCGGCTTGGGCGAGCGCCACAGGCTCATGAGCTTCGGCACCGCGCCCTGGTCGGAGGCGGCGAGCGCGAAGTCCTTGCCCGGGTCCCACTCGCCGTCGGTGGTGAACACGTCGTCCCAGTGGTGAAAGCCGCCGCCGAAGTCGAAGCCCGCGCAGAAAGCGCGACCGGCACGGCCTCCCGGGTTCTACGGGTGGACCGCGTGCGAGCGCCTCACGCGCCAGATGTGCTCCATCGGCCAGCGGCGCGCCCAGGCGAGGTCCTGCTCGGTGCGGTAGCTGCTCGTCGCATCGGCCGGCGGCCGCAGCTCGAGCAGATCCTCGACGACGAGCCCGCTCTCGCGAAACAGGGCGATCCAGGTGCCGTAGGGGAGTTGAAATGCCACCGGCTCGTCCGGTGCTTGGAGTGCATGCAGGTCCCAGTAGTCGATGGCGAGGCGCTCGCTCGGGTGCTCGTCTGCGGGTGGCCACGCCAGATCGAGGATCGGGGTGTGCATCGAGAACGCCAGCAGGCCGTCGGGGCGCAGCAGCCGGCCCGCCTCGGGAACCGTGCGGTGGGGGTCCGCGAAGGTCATCGCGCCGTGGTCGCAGAAGACGACGTCGAACGACGCGTCTGCGAACGGTGTTGCCTCGGCGCTCGCGTGCACGAGCGGAAAGTCCGCGCCCGCCTGCGCCATCAGCTCGCGCGCGTGCTCGAGCTGTACGGAGGAGTTGTCGAGCCCCGTCACCCGGGCGCCGATCGCGTGCAGCGCGATCGACCACTGCGCCGCGCCGCATCCGAGCTCGAGCACGTCCCTGCCGCGCACGTCGCCGAGGACCCGCAGCTCGGACTCCGGCAGCTGCCATACGCCCCAGGCGGTGCCGCCGGCCGCAGCCAGCTGCGGCCCGTGCTTGGACTGGTACTCGCTCGACTGCGCGTCCCACAGCTGCCGGTTGCGGGCTGCGTGGGGTGACAGCTGGGGCTCGTCGCTCACGCCGACAGTCTCTCAGCGATGGGCGGCGAAGGCATCGGGTGCCGCGCCGGGCTCACACCCGTCCCGACGCCTTGTCCACGAGCCGCCCCAGCCGCGATGGGCGCTGCGTTCGCTGCTCGACGCGATCGGCGCGACGATAGAGCGAGTAGACGGCGTGGATCGCGCCCCAGCGCAGCGGCTCGGGCTCCCAGCGCTGGGCTGGCGCCCGACCCACGGCAGCGTCGTGAGCGGGCTCGGCTGGTCCAGCAGCAGATCGCGCAGCGTGCGCCCCGCGAGGTTCGCCGCGGCGACTCCCTCGCCCACGTAGCCGCCCGCCCACGCGAGCCCCGACGACGGGTCGGCGTTGACGGACACGCACCAGTCGCGCGGCACGCCGAGCACCCCCGACCACGCATGGTCGAGCTCCACCCCCACAGTCGCCGGGAACATCGCGTGCAGCTTCGCGCGCAGGCTCGCCACGGTCGCCGCCGCGGTCTCGCCGCGGCCATCGGTGCGCGAGGCGAAGCGGTAGGGGACGCCGCGCCCGCCGATCGCGATGCGCCCGTCGGCGGTGCGCTGCAGGTACACGTACACATGCGCGCCGTCGCTCAGCAGCTCGCATCCCTGCCAGCCGATCTCATCCCAGACGTCAGGTGCGAGCGGCTCGGTGACGATCATCGAGCTGTTCATCGGCACCAGCGCGCGCTCGAGGCCCGCGAGGCTCGCGGTGTAGCCCTCGGTGGCGCGCACGACCCAGCGGGCTCGCACGCTGCCCGCCGGCGTGATCGCCTCGTGCGGGCGGATCTCGGTGACGGGGGTGTGACTCGTAGATCCTCACGCCGAGGCGCTCGACGCTCTCGGCGAGACCGGTCAGCAGCTTGGCGGGGTGCACGCGGGCCACGTGCGGCGAGAAGTTGGCGCTGCGGGCATCCGCGACGCGCAGCCGCGCCCGCAGCTCGTCCGGCGACAGCTCTCGCAGATCGTCCTCGTCCAGCCCGTGCGCGCGGCTGTCGGCGAGCTCCTCGCGCAGGCGCTGCGCCTGCGCGCCGTCCAGTGCCGCCGTCACGAGGCCGCTCTTGACGAAGTCAGCGTCGATCCGCTCCCGCGCGAGCACCGCGGCGATCTCCTCGACGGTGTCGAACATCGCGCGCTGCAGCGCGACGTAGCCCGCCCGCCCGGCGCGGCGCTCGTACACGCGCGGCGGGCCGGAGAAGAACCCGGAGACCCAGCCGCCGTTGCGTCCCGACGCGCCGAAGCCGGCGTGCTCGCGCTCGAGCACCACGATCTCGAGCGACGGCTGCGCCCGCTTGAGGTAGTACGCGGTCCACAGGCCCGTGTAGCCGGCGCCCACGATCGCCACGTCCGCCTCGAGCGGTCCCGGCAGCGGCTCGCGCGGCGCCGGCGGTCCGCCGAGCGAGCGCCACCAGTAGCCGAGCTCGCCTGTGCGCATCGGATTTGAGACTATTCGGCGGGCAGGTATGATCGATGTGGACGTTGTGTCCGCGGAGTCAGGTCCCATGGGGATGGGGAGAACCGAGAGGGAGGTGGCGTGCGATGGAGGTTGAAGTCTCGCAATCGATGACTCGCGAGGCCCTTGCCGCGCCGACGATCGCGCAGGCGTTCCGCATCACCGCGGCCGAGCGCGCGCGACGAGGTCGCGATCCGCACGAAGGGCGATGCGTTCACGATCACCTGGGGCGAGCTGCGCGAGCGCGTGGACGCGCTCGCGGGCGGGCTGGCGAAGCTCGGCGTGCAGCGCGGCGACACGCGTCGCGCTGATGCTGTGCAACCGCCCCGAGTTCCACCTCTGCGACCTCGCCGCGATGATGCTCGGCGCGACCCCGTTCTCGATCTACAACACCTACACGGCCGAGCAGATCCGCTACCTGGTGGCGGACGCCGACGCGAAGGTGCTCGATCTGCGAGCAGCAGTACCTGCCGCAGGTGCGCGAGGCGCGCAGGGAGCTGCCGAGCCTGGAGTACGTGATCGTCGATCGACGGCGACGCGCCGCTGGGCACGCTCGCGCTGTCCGAGGTCGAGGGCTCCAACCCCGACTTCGACGTCGACGCCGCCGTCGCGCAGATCAAGCCGACGGACGTGCTCACGCTGATCTACACCTCCGGCACGACCGGCCCGCCGAAGGGCGTGCAGCTGATCCACCGCAACCTGCTCGCGGCCGTCGAGGGCATCGAGGACCTGATCGACTTCCCGCGCGACGGGCGCGTCGATCTCGTGGCTGCCCGCCGCGCACATCGCCGAGCGCAACGCCCACCACTACCTGCCGATCGTGTTCGGCCTGCAGATCACCTGCTGCGACGACCCGCGCCAGGTGCTCTCCTATCTGCCCGAAGTGCGCCCGAGCTGGTTCTTCGCGGTGCCGCGCATCTGGGAGAAGCTCAAGGCGGGCCTCGAGACGATGGTCGCCGCGCCAGCCCGACGAGCAGCGCGAGCAGATGCGAAGCCGCGCTCGACGCCGCGCGTGCGCAAGGTGCGCCTCGAGCAGGCGCGGCGAACCGGTGCCGGCCGAGCTGGCCGAGCAGGTCGCGAAGGCCGACGCGGAGATCTTCTCGGGGCTGCGCACGATGCTGGGGCTCGACCAGGTCGAGGCGATCAACGTCGGCGCCGCGCCCACGCCCGTCGAGGTGCTCGAGTTCTTCCACGCGATCGGCCTGCCGCTCGCCGAGCTGTGGGGGATGAGCGAGACGTGCGGCGCCGGCAGGGTCAATCCTCCGGGCAAGATCAAGCTCGGGACCGTCGGGCCGCCGGCGCCGGGCGTCGAGATCAAGCTCGACGTCGACGGCGAGGTGCTCGTCAAATCCGACGTGGTGATGCTCGGCTACCGCAACCTGCCGGAGAAGACCAGCGAGGCGTTCACCGACGACGGCTGGCTGCGCACGGGCGACATCGGCGCCTTCGACGAGGACGGCTACCTGACGATCGTCGACCGCAAGAAGGAGCTGATCATCAGCGCCGCCGGCAAGAACATGTCGCCGGCGAACATCGAGGCGACGATCAAGAGCAGCCTCGCCGCTGATCGGCCAGGCGTGCTGCATCGGCGACCGGCGCCCCTACAACACGGCGCTGATCGTGCTCGACGCCGACTTCGCGCCCGCGTGGGCGGCGCAGCAGGGGATCGAGGACACGACGCTCGAGTCGCTCGCCGGCGACGAGCGGGTGCGCGCCGCCGTGCAGGAGGCGCGTGGACGCGGCCAACACCAAGCTCGCGCGCGTGGAACAGATCAAGAAGTTCGAGATCGTCGAGCGGCGACTGGCTGCCCGGCCGGCGATGAGCTGACGCCCACGATGAAGCTCAAGCGCAAGCCGATCGCCGAGAAGTACGCGCGCGCGATCGACGCGATGTACGCGGGGTAGCGCCGGCCCGACACGCCGCACCGCTCCTCGGCGCGGCGTGCACGTCACCGTCCGGCGAGGCTCACAGCGCGCTGTCGGGCGGCGCCGCTGCGAACGACGGCTCGTGCGGACGCAGCCGCATCAGCGCCCTCCACGTGGCCGGGCCGAGCACGCCGCTCGCGCGCAGGTGGTGACGGCCCTGGAAGCCCGCGAGCGCCCGTTCGGTCTGCGCTCCGAAGAACCCGCCCACCGGCAGGCGCGCGCCCGCCGCGTTGAGCAGCTCCTGCGTCCACACGATCTCGTCGCCGTCGGCGCCCGCGCGCAGCGTCGGGGGCGTCGGGGGCGTCGCCTTCATGCGCCCGATCGCCGGCAGCGGCGCGCTCAACGCGCTCAGCGTTTCCGGCTGCGCGTCGTCGAGGTCGAAGAAGCTCGAGCCGAGCGCGCCGTAGGCGTGAGCGAGGGCGCGGAAGCGGGTCACTTCGGCCGGCGCGGGCGCGCCGTACAGCTGCCCCAGCGGCAGGATCGCCCGGCCGTAGATCGAGTTGGCGCCGATCGTGGCGGCGAAGGCCGCATCCACGGTGACGCCGAAGTCGCGCCAGTAGATCTGCGGCAGCACCACGTTGAAGGCGCCCGGGCCCAGGAACACCGAGTAGGGGAACTTGGGGTGCTCGGATACCTCCGCTTCGCTGGCGAGCCCGATCGGGAAGCTGGCGCCGAGCTGCGAGCGGAGCGCCGCCACGAACGCCTGCGCGGCGCCGTACAGCGAGTCGTATTCGGCCTCGGCGTCGACGACCAGGCACTGCGCGCCGTCGCGCACCGCCGCGGCGGCCGCGGCCGCTTCGCCGGCCGGGTTCTGTCCGTAGGCGAACGTCCACGCGCACAGCGTCGCGCCGGCGGCGCGCGCTTCGCCCACGAGCACCGGCGAGAACTGCAGCTCGGGCGTCGAGCCGTCGGCTGCCTTGACGTACAGCGTGCGCACGCCCGCGGCCGCCGCCCGCGCGGCCAGTTCCCGGCCGCTCTGGCCGGGGGCGAGCTGGTTGACCCACAGCGCCGTGCCGCGGAACGGCTTGGGGACGGGCGGGCCGGCAGCGTGTGCGCTGACGCTGCTCATGACGCAGATCGAGAGCGCGAGCGTGATCGCGCGGCCGAACACCGCGTTCGTGTGGGGGCGTCGCCGGCTCACGCGTCGGATCGTAGACCGATAGAGGCGCTGCTCGACAGAAAGCCTTAGCGCTGACGTGAGCAGTCGCAGTCGGCGCCCGGTGTCTCCGAGAACGAATCCATGCAGATGCAGGGAAAACCCTACGCAATCCGTAATAAGACCGGTTAAATAGCCGTAGTTCCCGGTTGACGGTCGGTTCGTCGCGCCCTAAAGTAGTTTGCGGCCCGTTACTTGACTGCGCGACGCAGATATGGTAGCGGCAGTCGGCGGCAAGTTAGGAGGCTGCAACATGACCACGATAACCAAGGCTCTAGAGGCGGAGGAGCTGCTCACAGCTACACTCAACGATTACGTTGGGGAATGGGTCGCTATCCGCGATCATGAGGTCGTGGAGCACTCAAAGACGCTGCGAGGTCTCCTTGCCGCTACCAAAGACCAGCCAATCGAACGAGTCCTTGAGGTCACTGAAGACCCGGGTGATAGCTGCTTCTACTAGCGGCCGTCAGACGTATCCCTACTCGGCCCTTCTTCCGAACGGCTCACTAAAGCCCGCAGTCCCTGTCCTGCTCAAATCGCTCGATGGGACGGTCGAGTTTCCGATTTACGCTCTGCCGGATAGTGGCGCGGATAGGTCTTGCTTCCCGAAGCAGTGGGCTGAGGCTCTGGGCGTCGTCCTAGCGGACTGTGCGAGCTATCCAGTGAACACTGGCAACGGAAAGGGCCGCCATCACGAATGGGGCGATGGCCTGAAAGCGGTCATTGCTGGCCGGAAGATCGAGCTCGCTGCTCAGTTCGGCAATATCAACGTAGGCGTTTTGGGGCGCGCCGATTTCTTTCAAGCCTTTCGCGTCACCTTCGACGATCGCAAGCGCGTGACAATCGTCCAGCCCTACGACGATCCGGCCTAGAACTGACCAGCTATCAACTGGACAGGCGGCGCTCCAGCGCGACGATGCGCTCGGTGTCCTCGTAGAAGTCCTCGTGCAGCACGATGCGCCCCCAGCGGGTGCGCGCGAGCAGCACGGTGCGATTGCGGTAGATCACCTCGCCCGAGGGATCGCGCGCGTGGTCGTCGAAGCGCGCGATCAACGTCAGCCGCCACGGCGCGCCGGCCACGAACAGCTCGCTGACGTGGCCCTGGAGGCCCGCGTCGACGAAGCTCTGCAGGAAGTGGCCGATGGCGTCCCTGCCGCGGTGCTCGCCGTCGTTGAAGCGCATGACCGCATCGTGGGCGTAGCTGGACAGCAGCGGCTCGATGTCCCCGGAGTTCAGCGCGCGTACGTCGCGGCGGATTCTGAGCAGAAGGACGCGGGTCAGCAGCGGGCGGGCGCCAAGCGCGAGGGCGACGGCGGTCCATGCTTGTCGGTTGCGCATCGGGGTCACCGCGCCAGCAGCTCGAGCATGTGCGCTGCGAGCGTCGTCGGCTGATCCTCGGGGATCAGCGTGTAGGAGTCGGCGATCTCCACCAGCTCGCCCTGCGGCAGCAGCTCCGCCAGGCGCGGGCCGTGCTCGCGCGGCATCAGCCGGTCCTCGGTCGCCCACGCCACGAGCGCAGGCCGATCGAACGTCCGCAGCGCATCGGCGGCCGCGATCAGGTCGCGGCGGCCCTGCGCGGCTCCGCGCACGTACTTCGCGAGGTCGCGGCGAATCTGTGGCTGGGCGATCGCGGGGCCGAACCAGCGGTCCATCACCTCGCGAGGCACGGGCGTCTTGCTCAGCGGCCCGTATGTGAACGGCAGCCTGCGCAGCCGGTCGAAGCGGAACGGCAGCATCGTCGCGGCGATGCCGCCGGGCAAGCGGGCGATGTAGGGCAACAGCCGCGCGGCCCCTTTCGGCGGAACGTTGTCGAACGCCTCGCACGAGCAGATCACAAGGCGCGCGATGCGCTCGTCGTAGGCGCTGCCGACGAGCAGCTGCGGGCCGCCCCAGTCGCACATGGCGAGCGTCACGTCGCGCAGGTCCAGGCGCTCGAGCAGCTCTCCCAGGAGCTCCGCTATCCCGCGCATCGATAGGTCGGCGTCGGCGCGCATCGGGTGGCGGTGGCCGCCCAGCGGCAGCGTCGGCGCGATGCAGCGGAAGTCCGAGCGCAGGTCGGCGATCACGTGGCGCCAGAGCGAGCCGTCCATGATCAGCCCGTGCGAGAGGACCACAGCGGGTCCGCTGCCGTCCGTGTCCTCGTACTCGATCGTCCCGCTCGAAAGCTCTACCTGGGGCATCGCGAACCTCCTGATCTGATCGTCTACTAGATAGATCGCTCTAGTGGATCTGGAGCCTATCATTGGGGCGGCAAGCGCGAACCAGGGGAGGCCGAATGCCGGGCACGAGGGATCGGATCATGGACAGCAGCGCCGAGCTGTTCCGCCGCCAGGGATACGCGGGCACCGGCATCAAGCAGATCCTCGCCGCCGCGAACGCGCCGTTCGGGTCGCTGTACCACTTCTTCCCCGGCGGCAAGGAGCAGCTGGGGGCGGAGGCGATCCGCACGTCCGGGCGGCTGTACGCGGAGCTGTTCGCGACGATCGCCGCGCAGGCGCCGGACGTGACCACAGCCGTCGGCGAGTTCTTCAGCGGCGCCGCGGAAACGCTCGTGGAGACCGACTACGCGGACGCGTGTCCGATCGCGACGGTGGCGCTTGAGGTGTCGAGCACCAACGAGCAGCTGCGCGAGGCGTGCGCGGAGGTATTCGAGGGCTGGATCACCGGCGCCACCATGTACTTCGGCGCCGCCGGCATCCCGCCGGAGCGAGCGCGCGAACTGGCCTTCTCGATGCTGTGCCTGCTGGAGGGCGCGTTCGTGTTCTGCCGCGCGATGCGCAGCACCGAGCCATTGCACGTAGCTGGCGCGAGCGCCGTGGCCGCGACGCGCAGCGCGCTGGCCGACGCGGGGCTGTAGCGACTGCCGGCGAGCGCTCGCTCAGCCGTGCGACTCGTAAGCGGCCTGCTCCTCGGCGGTGCGCTCGGCCCACGGGATCGCCTCCAGGCGCGCGTCCGGGATGGGCTCGCCGCTGTCCACGGAGATCCCGTAAGTGCCCTCCTCAAGCCGTTGTTCCGCCCGCTCGATCGCGTCCAGCTCGTCGCGCAGCCGCTCGGCCTGGCTCTGAGCGAGCTCCTCGTCGAACATGTCCTCGCCGACGTCGGCCGCCTCGAACGGGTCGACGACGGCTTCGCTGTCGTGGGGAGCCTGCCCGCCGAGCGCATGCTCGATGCGAGCGCGCTCACGGGCCAGGAGGTCGCGGGCTTGTTGGGAGTCCATGCGGCAAGTATGGACTGCGCGGCGGGCGCGTGCGATCCCGCCGGGCCGGCGAGCGGGCTCACGGGTTGGGAGCAGAGCCGACGGCCGGGATCGAACCGGCGACATCCGCTTTACAAGAGCGGTGCTCTACCAGCTGAGCTACGTCGGCTTGGCGCAGGCATCGTACCGCCGCAACGCGAACCGCTCGGTGAGCTACGCTCGACGCGATCACGAAGCCATGAGCAGCCGCCGAAGCTACAGCGAGCAGGAATTCGAGGCACTCGTAAGCTCAGCGCTCGACGAGCTCCCGGTCGAGTTCCAACGAGTGCTGGAGCACGTGGCGATCGTCGTTTCCGACCGTGGCGCAGAGAACCACGCATACGGCATGTACGTCGGTTCCAGGATGCGTGGTACCCCTTTCTTCGGGGGCGGTGGCTTGCCAGACGAGATCCTGATCTTTCGCGACACGCTTGTGCGCGACTTCGGGGACGATCCCAACCGCCTCCGGGCACACGTCATTCATACGGTGCGTCACGAGGTTGGTCATCACCTCGGCTTCGACGAGGAGGGCGTTCGCAAACTCGGGCTCTGATGCTCTCACGGCCACGCCGCGTCAAGGCCGCTTGGCCCTGCTCGACTGTAACGGCGCGGTCACGCGCGGTGTACGTGAAGTATGGCCCAACCGTCCAGCGCTCACGATCTAGTGCCCTCGGAGCAGGCGCCCGCGAGCGCCCGGGCGGACCTGGGCGTATTCCACGAGCGCTCGCTGCAGCGGGGCGTGAACCCGGTGATCTACTGGATCGTGCGCGCGATCTTCGTGCCGTTCTTCCTCGTGTACTTCCGCATGCAGCGGGTCGGGCGCGAGCACCTGCCGCGCAGCGGGCCGCTGCTGCTGGCGGCCAACCACCGCAGCTTCCTGGACCCGTTCGTGATCGGCACGCTCGTGCGCCGGCCCGTCTACTACATGGCCAAGCGCGAGCTGTTCGAAAAGCGCTGGCAGGCGTGGATCCTGAACGCGCTCGGCGCGTTTCCCGTCGACCGCGGCGCGGGCGACGGCGACGCGATGGCGACCGCTCGCGCGATCCTCGCGCGCGGGGACTGCGTCGTGCTGTTCCCGGAGGGAACGCGCATCCGACACGGTGCGATTGGCCGAGCCGCGGCGCGGCATCGGGCGCCTGGCGCTTGAAACCGGCGCGCCCGTGGCGCCGGTCGCCGTGATCGGCTCGGACGCCGTGCGCAGGGGCTGGCGCATCCGCCCGCGCAAGGTGCGCCTGCGCGTCGGCCGCCCGCTGCGCTACCCGACCGTCGAGAGCTGCTCGCCGGCGCTCGCCGCCGGCGTGACCGAGCGCATCTGGGCGTGCGTCAGCCTGCAGTGGGACTGGCTGGGCGGCGCCAAGGCGACGGATCCGGCGCTCGAGGCGGAGCCCGTCAAGCGCGAGATCTCGCGCGCGGCGTAGCGGCGGCGCGGGCTCGGGTCATGCGCGGGGGTAGGGTGCAATGAGTGGGCGAGCAGACCAGCCACAAGCCGAAGGCGCAGCTCGACGCGGAGTTCTCGGACCTCTACCGTGCGCACCTGCGCGACGTGTACAGCTACGCCTACTACCGCGTGGGCGACCATCACGACGCGGAGGACCTGACCGAGCAGACGTTCCTGCAGGCCTACCGCCACTTCGAGCGCGCGCAGCGCGAATCGCACGGACGGCCGCTGCGCCCGTGGCTGATCCGCATCGCGCACAACCTCGCCGCGAACCTCTACCGCGACCGCTCGCGCAAGCCAGCCTCGCCGATCGACGACACGACCACGCTCACCGCGATGCACACGACCGAGCAGCTGGTCGAGGGTCGCGACGAGCTCAGCCGCGTGCTCGACGGGGTGCAGCAGCTGCCCGACGACCGGCGCGAGGCGCTGATCATGCGCTTCGCGCTCGGCATGGACAACCGCGAGATCGCGCGCGCGCTGGGGCGCTCCGACGGCGCCACCAAGGTGCTGATCCATCGCGCGATCAAGCAGCTGGAGGAGCTCGTCCATGACTGAGGCCGCGCCCAACTTCGAGGGGCTGCTGCGCGAAGCGCTCGCGCCCGTGGAGCCGCCCGCCGATCTCGCCGAGCGGCTCGAGAGCACGCTCACGAGCATCACCGAGATGGCCGCCGACGAGCTCGAGGCGTGGGAGCTCTCGGCGATGCGCGACCCGCGCAACTGGGTGCGCCCGGCGGCGGCGCTCGTCGTCGGCACCGGCGCCGGCGCGGCGCTCGTGCTGCTGCGCGCGCGCCGGCGGGCGCATGGCGCGAGCGGCGGCCTGGACGGCATGCTGGAGACCGCCGAGCGCACCGTCGCGGACCTCGGGCGCGAGGCGCGCAAGCTGCTCGGCGATCGCTGAGCGCGCACCGGCGATCATCCCCACCCTGACTCGCCAGTCGCCGAGCTAGGCTCTCAGTCCCGCACATGGCCACCTGCTACCGCCACCCCTCGCGCGAGACCGGGGTCTCCTGCTCCAACTGCGGGCGGCCGATCTGCCCCGACTGCATGACCACCACGCCCGTCGGCATGCGCTGCCCCGAGTGCGCGAGCCAGCGCACGGTCGTCAAGACCTTGCGCAACACCGCCTCGCGCCCGCAGGTCACGATCGCGCTGATCGCGATCAACGTCGTCGCGTTCCTCGCCGAGGGGAACGTGTCGTTCGGCGGCCAGCCGACCGACAAGGTCTACGAAGAAGGCGCCCTGCTCGGGAGCTACCCGGGCTTTCCGAGCCTCGGCGTAGCCCACGGGCAGTGGTGGCGCATCGTCACCAGCGGCTTCCTGCACGAGAACCTGCTGCACATCGGCTTCAACATGTACGTGCTGTACGTGCTCGGCATCCAGCTCGAGCCCGCGCTCGGGAAAGTCAAGTTCGGCGCGATCTACGGCGTGTCGCTGCTGACCGGCTCGCTCGGCGCGCTGCTGGTCTCGCCGCACGCCGTCACCGTCGGCGCCTCCGGCGCGGTGTTCGGCATCATGGGCGCGTTCGCGGTCGAGCTGCGCGCCCGCCAGCTGCCGCTGATGCAGGGAGATGGGCGGCGTCGGCGGGCTGATCCTGATCAACCTGGTGATCAGCTTCACGCTCCCCGGCATCTCCTGGGGCGGGCACGTCGGCGGACTGATCGGCGGCGCGCTCGCGGCGCTGCTCCTGCAGCAGGGCGAGCGGCGACGCATGCAGGCGCTCGCCTACGCCGGCTGTGCGGTCATCGCGGTCGCCGCCGTGGCCGGCTCGATCGCCACCTCGAAGGCCAGCGAAGCCGAAGCGTCGGCGCCGGTCCTCACGCAGGCGCCCGAACCCTGAGGCTCAGGCTTGCAAGTAGGCGCCGATCGCCTGAGCAAATGCGCGGGCGGTCAGGCGCTGGAAGGAGGGGCGCGTGAGCAGCGCCGAGTCGGTCGAGTTGCGCATGTTGCCGCACTCGATCAGCACCTTCGGAACCGTCGTCAGGTTCAATCCCGCGAGGTTGTCGCGATAGGAGATCCCGCCGGTCCCGTCGTAGTCGCTCACGGGCATGCCGGTGAGGTCGCGATAGCGCTCGAGCAACAGCTGACCGAAGGTCTTGGAGGGGCCGATCACGCGATCGTTGGGCCCGTCGGCGACCGGCTCGAGGATCGCAAAGCCGCGACCGGCCGGCGGCCCCCCGTCGGCATGGATGTCGATCGCGACGTTCGCGTTCGCGCGGTCGATGATCTCCGAGCGCGTGGTCACGCAGGGGCCGATGCCGCTGTTGCTCGCGCGGGTGAGGACGACGGTGGCGCCCTCCGCGCGCAGGTCGCCGGCGAGATACTCCGCGACGTTGAAGTTGAACTGCGCCTCGGTGTAGCCGCCGTCGGTTTCCGTGCCGGTCGTGTCGCATGCCTCCCGTTCGCGGCCGTTCCAGATCAGATGGTCGATGTAGCTCGGGTCGGTGTAGTTGCGCCCGTTGTGGCCGGGGTCGATGCCGACGACCTTGCCGGCGAGCGGAAGCGAGGCGCGCCGTGCTCCCGGCCCGGCACTCGCCGGCGCGCCCACCACAGCCACGCCCGCGAGGCCCACGATGCCGGCTACCGCGGCCAGGCGCGAACGTGTACGGCGGCTCGACGTCATGGCACGGGCATCGCCTGAGTGTCAGCGGGCACGGCCGCCACGCAGCCCGGATGCAGCACGTGCGCGAGCAGCTCGAGGCCGTCGATCAGCCGCGGCCCGGGGCGCGAGAAGTAGGCGGAGGCGTTGACCGCGACCATGTGCTCCGCGCCCAGGGTGGCCAGCTCGCGCGCGTGGGCGAGCGCCTCCGCGTGCGCCCGGCGCTCGTCGTAGCCGCACGGCATCACCACGACGATCTCCGGTCGGGCGGCCGCCAGCTGCTCCCAGGAGACGACCTGCGACGGTTCGCCTGGCAGGCCGAGCACGTCCTCGCCGCCGGCCAGCTCGATCATCTGCGGCGTCCAGTGGCCGGCGACGAACACCGGGTCGAGCCACTCCAGCGCGGCGACGCGCGGGCGGCGCTCCCCGCGCACCGCGAGCTTCACGCGGTCGATGCGCGCGGCGGCGGCCTGCACGAGCTCGACGCCTTCGTCTCGCCGGCCGGTGGCCTGCGCGACCGTGCGCACGTCGCCGAAGGTCTCGCCGAGCGTCTTCGGGTCGAGCGCGATCACGCGCGGCGCCGACGGCAGCGTCCGCGCCACCTCCGCGACCTCGTCGTAGGAGACGGCGCACACCGGGCACAGCGCCTGCGTGACGATCAGGTCCGGCTCGAGCGCCGCGAGCGCGTCGCGGTCGAGCTCGTAGATCGCCTCGCCCGCCAGCGTGCGCTCGCGCACCGCCGCGTCGATCTCCGCCGCGCCGAGCCCGGCCGGCAGCACGTCGCGCGTGACGCGCGTGAGGTTCAGCGCCGACGGCGGGAAGTCGCACTCGTGCGTGACGCCGACCACCTCCGGGCCGAGCCCGAGCGCGAACAGCAGCTCGGTCGCGTGGGGCACGAGGCTGACGATGCGCATATCCCGCTGACTGTAGGGGTAAGCTCGCCTCATGGCAGCGCTGGCGGAGGCCGAGATCGAGCAACGCCTGGCGGGCGTGTCCGAGTGGCGTCGCGAGGGCTCGGCGATCGTGCGCGACCTCGCGTTCGCCGACTTCGCGCAGGCGATCGCGTTCGTCGATCGCGTCGCCGAGGCCGCCGAGGCGGCCAACCACCACCCCGACATCCTGGTGCACGGCTGGAACAAGGTGCGCCTGACGCTCTCGACGCATTCGCAGGGCGGCCTCACCGACGCCGACTTCGAGCTGGCCGCGCAGCTCGATCGTCTTGCGATAGACGACCAGCGCGCTTGCTACCGTTGGGGAGTCGAGCACTCGATGAACGACGACGAAGAACTTCCCCGAAGTAGCGTCGCCCTAGCGCGCCCGCGTGAACGGCCTCAAGCTGATCTTCGCGGCGCTTCTGGTCGCGATCAACGCGTTCTTCGTGATCGCCGAGTACGCGCTCGTGCGCTCGCGCCGCGCGCGGCTGGAAGTGATGCGCGAGGAAGGCGCGAAGGGCGCGGCGCTCGCGCTGACGCAGCTGGAGAACGTCAACGAGTACATCTCCGCTGTGCAGATCGGCGTGACGATGACCTCGATCGGCATCGGCGCGCTGGGCGAGCCCGCGCTCGCGTCGATCCTCAAGGGCGCGCTCGGCAACACGGTCAGCCACGGCGTCGCGGTCGCGATCGCGGTGATCGTGGCGTTCGCGCTCATCGCCTCCGCGCAGCTGATCGCGGGCGAGATGGTGCCGAAGTTCTACGCGATCGACCGCGCCGAGGCGGTCGCGCGGCGCGTCGCGCGGCCGCTGCACGCGTTCAGCGCGCTGTTCCACCCGTTCATCGTCGCGCTGACGGCCGTCGCCGACCGGATCCTGCGGCTGCTCGGCGTCGACATGAGCCAGGAGCGCCGCGGCGGCTCCTCCGACGAGCTCAAGCGCCTGATCGCCGAGTCCCACGCCGGCGGGCACATCGACCCCGGCGAGGCCGGCATGCTGACGGGCGTCTTCCACCTGCACGAGCAGGAGGCGCGCCAGGTGATGACGCCGATGCCGGCGGTCGTCACGGTCGACGTCTCCCAGGACGTGGAGACGGCGCTGCGGCTGTGCGTCTCCAGCGGCCACACGCGCCTGGTGGTCACCGAGGACGAAGACCGCGACCGCGTGCGCGGCCTCGTGCACGTATCGGAGCTGGTGCGCCAGCTGATGGAGGACGGGCCGCACGCGCCGATCGCGCCGGTCGTGCACGACGCGCTGATCGTGCCCGAGACCAAGCCGCTCGACGACCTGCTCGCCGACCTGCAGCGCCAGCGCACCTCGATGGCCGTCGTCGTCGACGAGTACGGGCGCGTCGTCGGCGTGGTCACCGTCGAGGACATCATCGAGGAGGTCGTCGGCGAGATCGCCGACGAGACCGACCCGGCGGCGGCGAGATCCGCAGGCTGGCCAACGGCGACTGGTTCGTGCGCGGCCACGTCGCCGTCACCGACCTCGCCGACTACGGCCTCGACCTGCCCGTGGACAGCGACGCCTACAACTCGATCGGCGGCTTCGTGTTCGCCGAGCTCGGCCGCCTGCCCAAGCGCGGCGACACCGTCGCCGCCGAACGGCTACTCGATCCGCGTCGAGTCGGTGCGCGACAACCGCATCGAGGCTGTCCGCATCCGCGAGCGCCGGCAGTGCTCGCGCGCGAGCGCGAGGCGACGCGCGTCGCCGGACGGACGTGCCGACGGGCCGGTCGCGTTAAACACGTCCGGCCCGCGGGGGGAGCGGACCGGATCGTGCGCACTGGGAGGAGGCGGGTGTGCGATGCGACTTTGACGTCGCATGAACAAGTATCGCCACTTGATGAACCGCAGCTAAAAGTCTGGCTCAGCGTCGATAAAGGTTCGCGCCGAGCGCTCGCGTCAGTAGGCGTGGAGCCCGCGCCCGCTCTTGCGCCCGAGCGCGCCCTCGCCGACCAGCTCGCGCACGCGCGCGGGCACCGGCTCGCCGATCGTCTCGCCGATCGCCTTGGAGACGTCGAGCCCGACGAGGTCGAGCAGCGCGAGCGGGCCCATCGGGTGCCCGGCGCCGAGCCTCATGCAGGTGTCGACGTCGGCCGGGTCCATGCCCGTCTCTTCCACGCAGGCGCACCGCGCTGAACAGGTACGGGAACAGCAGCCGGTTGACGACGAAGCCCGGGCACGTCGGGCACCTCGACGGGCGTCTTCTCGAACGTCTCGCACAGCTCCAGCGCGCGGCTGCGCGTCTCGCTCGCTCGCCGCCGTCGGGAAGATCAGCTCGACGAGCTGCATCTTCGTGACCGGGTTGAACACGTGCAGCCCGAGGAAGCGGTCCGGGCGCCCGCTCTCCTGCGCCAGCCGCTCGACCGACAGCGAGGAGGTCGTGCTCGCGAGGATCGCGTCCGCGTCGAGGATCGCGTGCAGCTCGGCGAGCAGCGCCGCCTTGACGTCGTGGTCCTCGACGACCGCCTCGACCACGAACGTGGCCTCGGCGAGCGCCGCGGGGTCGGTGACGATCTCCACGTGCTCGGGGTCGACCTCCGCGCCGAGCCTGTGCAGCGTCTTCTCGACGGTCGCGCGCGCGCGCTCGGCGGAGCTCTCCGAGCGGGCGAGCAGCAGCACCGGCCCGTGGTGGGCGGCCGTGGCGGCGAGGCCGCAGGCGATCGCGCCGCTGCCGGCTATCGCGAGGCGTTTGCTCAAGGTCTTCCTTTGGGCTCCTCTGCGCGGGCGTCGCGACCACTGGCTGACTGACCAGTCAATCGGTCGGACGCGGTAGAGTATGCGGATGCAGGGTCCGGGCATCTTATTCAGACGCGGGTGGGCGGGCCTCCGATCGGGAGCGCGTCGGTGATAGGTGGGCGGGCTCCCGATCGTCTCCATATCCGTCGCGCAACACTCCGTAGGAGGACTCGCTGACATGAGGCAAGCAGAGGGCCGCGAAGTCGTGATCGTCGAGGCAGTGCGCACGCCGATCGGCCGCGGGCACAGGGAGAAGGGCTACTACAAGGACACCCACCCGAACGAGCTGCTCGGCGCCGTCTACACCGAGGTGATCAAGCGCTCGGGCATCGACGCGGCGGAGGTCGAGGACGTGATCGCCGGCTGCGTGCAGCAGTTCGGCGAGCAGGGCTTGAACATCGCGCGCAACGCCTGGCTGCAGGAGGGCCTGCCGATCGAGACGCCGGGCACGACCGTCGACCGCCAGTGCGGCTCCGCCCAGCAGGCGGTCAACTTCGCCGCCGGCCTGATCGCCGCGGGCGTGCACGACGCGATGATCGGCTCGGGCGTCGAGCACATGGGCCACCTGCCGTTCGCCGCGGTCGTGAAGACCCAGCAGGAGTTCGGCTTCGCGTTCACGCCGGAGCTGATGGCCAAGCACAACATCGTCGGCCAGGGCCTCGGCGCCGAGATGATCGCCGACCAGTGGGAGATCTCCCGCTCGGAGCTCGACGAGCTGGCCGTGCGCTCGCACCGGCTCGCCCACCAGGCGACCGAGGAGGGCCGCTTCGAGCGCGAGATCGTGCCGATGACCGTCGACGGCGACACCTACGTCACCGACCAGGGCATCCGCCCGGACACCAACCTCGAGGCGCTCTCGCAGCTGAAGCCCGCGTTCAAGCCCGACGGCAAGATCACCGCCGGCAACGCCTCGCAGATCTCCGACGGCGCCGCCGCGGTGCTGCTGATGGCGGCCGACAAGGCCAAGGAGCTCGGCCTGACCCCGCGCGCGCGGATCGTCGACCAGACGACCGTCGGCTGCGACCCCGTGAAAATGCTCGAGGGCCCGATCCCCGCGACGCGCAAGATCCTCGAGCGCAACGGCATGCAGATCGACGACATCGACCTGTTCGAGATCAACGAGGCGTTCGCGCCCGTCGTCGCCGCCTGGCGCCGCGAGCTCGAGCCGGACATGGACCGCGTCAACGTCAACGGCGGCGCGATGGCGCTCGGCCACCCGCTCGGCTCGACCGGCGCGCGCCTGATCACGACGCTGCTGCACGAGCTCGAGCGCTCCGACAAGGAGATCGGGTTCGTGACGATGTGCTGCGGCGGGGGCCTCGGCACCGGCACGCTGATCCAGCGGGTCTGATCGAGCGCTGACGCAGCTCCGTCGTTCTTGGGGCCGGCCTTCGGGCCGGCCCTACTCGCTCGTGTTGAAGCCCTGGATGATGTTCTGTTCGGCTGCGCGCAACAGGCCGAGCACCCGGTAGGGGTCGGTGACGTTGTACGCATGCGCACGCTGGAGCTGTACTGGTTCTCGCCGTGGTGTTTGAGGACCTCGACGATCGTGATCACGGAGCCGATCTCGACGTCCTCGTCGTCGCCGTGATCGCGTTCGATCGCCTCCATCTGCTCTGTCACGACCTGGCCGATGATCGCCTGATCGAGCGGCATGTCCGGCCTCCTTCTTGCGGGAATGGGCAGTCGATGATGCCACCGAACCCCGCTTCGGTCGAAACGCGGCTGGTGAGTCGCCGCCTGCTCAGGCGCTGGGGCCGCCGCCCGTCCAGTCGACCGCGACGGGGGCGAGCGCCAGCAGCGCCGCCCACGTCGCGGCTTCGGCGACGCCGCTGGCGGCGATCCCGTGGGCGGTCTGGAAGGCCTCGAGGTCGGCGAGCGTCTGCGCGCCGAAGATGCCCGTCGTTTCCTGCGTGGGGATCGCGCCGGCGAGGTGCTCCTGCATCCACAGCACCTGATCGCCCTTGCTGCCCTTCTTCAGTTCCGGGTAGTTCGGTGTTGGGCGTGACGCTCGTCAGCGGCGCCAGCGGCGCCGCCAGCGTGCTCCAGCCGCTCGCGCCGGTTTCCTGCCAGTCCCAGAAGGACAGCCCGGGCGCGCCGTAGTCGACGGCCTCCTCGCGGAAGCGCAGCAGGTCCGCGGAGGAGACGCCGCCGTAGGTCTGCCCGAGCGGGAAGATCGGGCGGCCGTAGATGCGGTTGGCGATGTAGGTGTTGGCGTAGACGGTGTCGACCGACGCGCCGATGTCCTTCCAGTACATCTGCGGCGCGTTGTACTGCGCGCCGCCGGGCCCGAGGAAGACCGAGTAGGGGAAGGAGGGGTGGTAGGAGACGTACGGGAACGAGGCGAGGCCCGAGCGGGTAGGTCGGGCCGATCTTCGCGCGCAGGTCGTCGATGTAGGTCTGCGCGGCGGCGTAGTGGCCTTCGTACTCGGCCTCGGCGTCGATCACCAGGCAGTCGGCGCCGTTGGCGACCGCCTCGGCGCCGAGCGCGGCCTCGCCGGCGGGTTCGCTGCCGTAGACGTACTGCCAGGCGCACGACCTTCAGGCCGTTGGCGTGCAGTTCGGCGACGAGCTGCGGCGAGAACTGGCTCCAGTAGTTGCTCGAGCCGTCGGAGCTCTTGACGAACAGCGTGGTCACGCCGGCGGCGTGCGCCTGGGCGACGATCGCCGCGATCGTTGCCGCCGTCGGACTTGCTCAGGTACCAGATCCACATGCCCTGGCCTTCGAAGCGCGGTGCCGCTCACCGCGCGCGCTCGTGACGGCGGGGTGGCGGGTCTTTGGGCGGCGGCGGGTGCAGCGCGTGGTTGTAGACGTAGATCGGGCCGTAGGAGCTCGTGTAGCGGCCGCCGGCTGAGCAGGATCATGATGTGCCCCGAGTGGGCGCTCTTGGGCACGGTCGCCAGCAGGCCGGAGCTGGGCTTGCCGGCGATCGCGTAGCGCAGGTGCGCGGCCGGCTGCGCTGCCGCGAGACGCGGCTGATGTGCGCGCCGGGCGACCTGGGGAAGGCGACGACCATGCCCGGCTGCAGGCCGACGCCGTCGAGCAGCAGCGTGCCGTGCGTGGAGACCTGGTGCGGGTTGCCGCTGCAGTGGGCGGCGGGCACGCAGCTGACGCCGGTGATGCGCACGCTCGTGACGTGCGGCGAGCTCGTCTTCGCATTGCCGTGCTCGTGCTGCGGCTGCCCGTCGTGGAGCTGCCGCCGCCCGCCGGGGTGCCGCCGGCGTTCGCCGCGGCGGCGGGGCGGGCGTGAGCGACGAGCAGGCCCAGCAGCGCCACGACGGCTGCCGTGGCGAGCAGCGTCGCCTCGTGCGGGGCGCTTCGAGATCGCTTGTGGGCGCCTGTGCTCGCCAAGACGTAGAGCTCCTTCGCGCGGAACCACCCTCGGGCCGGCGGCGCGAGATCCACGCCCGGCCGGCGGCCCCCGACGTTACCGGCTATGGCTCCGCAAACCGCAGTGGCACGGAAGTTGCGCTGCCGTGCCGTTTCGAAGAGCTTTCTCAGCCCCAGCGGAAGCCGGCGCGCGCCGGGCGCCGGCGCCAGCGGGCTGGACGGCAGCCCGGCGGGCGGGTCGGGCAGGTTGAAGCCGGTCGGCGCGACGTCGTTGGGCGCGTCGGCGTGGAACAGCGAGGCCAGGTACTGGTTCTGGCCGCGCCCGACGCCGAGCTCGAACTGGCCGCCGCCGTAGTTGCCGATGCCGCGCTCGGCGCAGTAGTCGTAGGCGTCGAGCAGGTTGCGCAGCCCGCCGAGGCGCGAGGGCTTGATGTTGACCATCCGCGGCGGGTACGGCAGCGCCTCGATGTCGGCGATCGAGTGGATCGGCGCGTCCCAGGAGAAGCGCTCGCGGTGCGGGGCGAGCACCGCGTCGGTCTCCGGCGTCAGCGCCGGGTCCTCGATCCAGGCCTCCGGGAACGCCTCGGCGACGCGCGCGGTAGAGCACCGGGTCGGCGGGCTGGTCGACGATCGAGCCGTGGTAGAGGCCCTTGAAGTCGACCGAGTCGACCGCGCCGGTGGCCACCAGCTCGGCGATCAGCGCGCTCGTCCCAGGAGCTCGTCGGGTCGAGCTTGAAGCGCAGCCCGGGGTAGAGGCGCGAGCCGCCGCTGCAGCGGCTCGAGCGTCGGCGGCTCGCCGAGGCGCAGCGAGACGACGAAGCGCACCGGCTCGCGGCTCGCGTCCGAGCGCCGCGTGCAGCGTCGTGCCCGGCCTGGCGCAGCGCGAGGTCGAGCGCCGCCGACTCGTACGCCCACGTGCGGTAGCGGCCCGAGACCTCGCGCTGCGGCGGCTCGGGGAACAGCTGCAGCTCGGCCAGGTGCTCGCAGAAGCGACGCGAGCGTGAAGCGTCCCGGCGAGCGGCAGCGCCGGGCCGGCGGCCTGCAGGATCTCGTGGTCGACGGCGTCGTAGGTCACGTCCTCGCCGAGCGCCCTCCTCGCCGGCGCCGCGCAGCCTGATGACCGTGCTCTTGCGCTCGAACTCGCTCGAGACGGCTCGCCTGCAGCGGCTCGAGCGCGTAGTCCTCGATCTCGAGCGCCAGCCGCGCGAGCGTCTCCCAGGTGCTCACGCCGCCGGCCTCGCGTTCCAGCCGCGCCGACGAGCTCGTCGAGGCGCAGCTCCTCCAGCGCGTCGCCGACCGCCGCGAGCTCGCTCGCGCACAGCTCGATCAGCGTCTTGCCCTCGCTGACCAGCGCGAGCGTCTCGTCGAGGCTCGCCTCGCCCGAGTCCAGCCGGCGGATGATCTCCTCGACGCGCGCCGCCGCCGCCTCGTAGCGTGGGCCGGCTGCGCGGCGCTGCGGCGGCGCTCTCGGCGCGGGCCGCTCGTCGCGGCGCTCATCGCTCGACGCATCCTCGCAGCGCAGCGATCGCCGTCGGCGAAGCGCAGGCGCAGCTCCGCCGCCTCGCGCGGCGCTCGCCGCCGTCGAGACGGGCTCGCCGTCGGCGGCTTGCGCGAGCACGTAGCCGCGCTCGAGCGTGCGCTGCGGGTCGTGCGCCGGCCAGCGCGAGCGCCAGCTGCTCGAGCTCGCGCGGCCGGCGCTCGCGGCAGTCGCAGCAGCGTCGGAGGCCGCCTTGCGCTGCGAGCACGACCGCGCGCGCGCTCGGTCAGCGCGCGCTCGGAGTCCAGCCGCCGGCGCGAGCCGGCGCGGATCTCGCGCAGCTGCTGGTGCAGGCGCGCGCGCTGGCGCTCGAGGTGCGCGGCGGGCGCGCGCGAGAGCGTCGCCAGCAGGCGCGCGCGCGCTGAGCACCGCGCGGCGGCCGTGCTCGCGCAGGCGCTGCCGCGGCGGCGAGGCCTGGCGCGGTCGCACGCCCGGCGGGCGTGCTCGCGCAGCGCGCCGCCGCGGCCGCCTGCTCGGCGCGCGCGCGCGGCAGTCGACGCCCACGGCCGCCTCGGCGGCGTGCGTGGGGGTCGAGCAGCTCACCGCCGCGACGTCGTCGAGCAGCGTGCGGTCGGTGTGGTGGCCGACCGAGGCGATCACGGGCACGCCGAGCAGCGCGACCGTGCGGCACAGCGTCTCGTCGCAGAAGCACAGCAGGTCGGCCAGCGAGCCGCCGCCGCGGGCGACGATCACCACCTCGACGCCCGCCGACCGCCGCGAGGTCGCCGAGCGCGCGCACGATCGCCGGCGCCGCGTGGCGGTCCTGCACGGGCGCGAAGCGCCCACACCAGCCGCCCCGCCCAGCCGCGGCGGCGCGAGCGCCGCGAGCACGTCGTCGCGCGCCTTGCCGCCCTCGCCGGTGACGACGCCGATCGTGCGCGGCAGCAGCGGGCAGCGCCAGGCGCTTCTGGCGCTCGAGCAGGCCCTCGGCGTCGAGCTGCTTGCGCAGGCGCTCGATCCGCGCGAGCAGGTCGCCCTCGCCGGCGATGCGCAGGTCGATGACCGAGAAGGAGAAGCCGGGCGAGGAGGTGGCGCTGCCGGGGTAGTAGTCGCAGCCGCCGGCCACCACCACCTGCATGCCCTCCGCCGGCGCCGCCCGCGCGCGCGAGCATCGCCTCCCAGTCGCTGCGCCAGGCCGCGCACGGGATCGCGCCGCCCGCGTCGCGCAGCTCGAAGTACACGCGCGCGCGCGACGGGCGCAGGTTGACGAGCTCGCCGATCAGCTGCACGCGCGCGAACGAGCGCAGCTGCTCGCGCAGCGCGGCGGCGTACTCGCCGACCGGGAACGGGCCCGGCAGCGCGCTGTCCGGGATGCCCGCGGCCGCGGCGCGGCCGGCGAGGCGGAGCGTGGACATCGCGAGCCAGCATAGGCGCTAGCGATCGACGGCGATGCGGCGCAGCGAACCCCGGCCCGGCTCCTGACCGACGCCCGTGGCCAAGCGCAACAGCGGCCGGCGCGGGCGCTCGCGCAAGCGCCGTCCGAATCCGCAGCGTGAGCGCGCAGCCCGGGCGCGCGCCGCGCGAGCCGCGGAACGCGCACGAACGAGCCCGCGCGGCGCGGCGGCGGCGCCAGCGCGCGCAGCGCGCCGCGCGGCGCATCGGGCGACCTGACAGGCCGCTCGGCGAGCGCCCGCAGGCGCCGTGGCATCCGCTGCCGCTGTCGGAGCTGCTGATCCTCGTCGGCGCGATCGGCGCGGTGGTCGGCGTCGGCTGCGGGGAGTCGAGAGCAACGGCGCGCTGCTCGCGGCGGCGATCGGCGCGGTCGTGCTCGGCACCTCGAGTTCACGCTGCGCGAGCACCTCAGCGGCTACCGCTCGCACACTGCGCTGCTGGCGGCGCTGCCCGCGATCGCTGTTCCACGCGGTGGTCGTGCTCGCGCTGCTCGGCGCGCGGCCGACCGCGCGCCGCAGCTGGCTCAACTCGCGCTGCTGCCGATCGACGTGCGCGCTGTTCGGTCGTGCTGCTTCAAGACTGCTGCGCGCCCGCTTCGTGGACGCGCGCCGCGAGCGCGATGTTCGCGGCCGGCGCTGAGGCGCTGCAGCGCTCGGCGGCGCTCGGCGGCAGGCTCGAGCGAGGGCAGCGGGCGCTCGCCCTCGGCGGCGCCCTCGCCGCGCGTCTCGCCGTCGAAGCCGAGCCGCTCCAGGCGCGCGATCTCGCGCTCGCCTTCCACCCGCGCCGGGTGCTCCGGCGGGCAGGCCGCGATCAGGTTGGCGATGCGGTTGCGCAGCTGCAGCGCGAAGTGCGGGGTGGAGGCGCCCATCAGCTGGCGCACGTCCTCGACGCGTCACGTCGTCGGGCGCTCGCCTTGCGGCTCAGGCGGCGGGGATCCTCGGCTTGGCTCAATCTCGCCTCTCTGCGATCTGCTGCGCTGCTTGCGAGCCGCACTATTCGACCTGCGACACGGACTGTTCTTCGGATGCTGTGCGACTGCGGGCTGATCTCCAGCAGCGAGTCGATTTCGGCCTGGGTGATCGCCGGAGATCGCGCTTTCGTCGCCGATCAGCCAGCCGTGATTGTAGACGCCCCGCACCGGCGGGAACTGCGGGCGCGCGTGTAGGCGGGCTGGATGTCGACGAGGTAGGCGGCGAGCGCCGGCGGCACCTGCGCCGCGCTCGCCAGCAGCAGCAGCGGCCCGTAGTCGCCGGTCGCCGACAGCAGCGCGGCGGCGGGCGCGTCGAGCGGCCGCGCGGCGTTGGCGAACACGAGCCCGTGCCCCGGTTCTTTGACGCCCCAGCCGAACGTGCCGTCGGTGAAGCGCGCGACCTCGATCGCGCTCCTGTCGCGGCTTCGGCGCTGGCGCCGTCGCCGCTGCGTGATCGTCGTGACGCGCGCCGAACCGCGCGCAGCTCGCGCGAGCGTGCGACGACCGATCGCGCGGCGTCGATCACGTAGATCGACGGGTCGGTGCAGGGCGCGCAGCACGGCGGCCGTCGGCGCCGGCACGCGCGCGGGCGTCACGAACAGGATCGGCGCGCCGCTCTCGGCGGCGAGGCCGGCCGCGGGCATCGCCAGCGCCGGGGGCGTGTCGGCCGCGAGCACGATCACCTGGTGCGGCGCGGCGCCCGCGGCGAGCGTCTGCTCGCAGCTGCTCGATCGGCGGCGGCGGTGACCGTCGGCGCGCCCACGCCGAGCGTCGTGCGTGAGGTAGCCGTCGGGAACGGCGCCGCGGTGCCGATGCGGATCACCTGCGCGCCGCCGAGCGCGGGGTCCCCGAGCGGGTGCATCGCCTCCAGCGTCTGCAGCGGTGACCGCCGGCAGCGTTTCGCCTTCGCTGTACAGCGATCGGGGCGCCCAGCGGCGCGCTCGCGAGCACGGAGGCGGCCAGCGCGGCCGGCCAGTCGCGGTCGTCGACGAGCACGACCGCCTGCGGCCGCGTCGCCGCGCGTGAGGCCGGGGTAGACGGCGCGCGCCACCGCGGCGGCGTCGGCGGCGGCGTCGGCGCCGCCGAGCCGGGTCGTGTTGCGCGTCGCCACGCTCGACGGCGCCCTGCGCGGCCACCGGCGCGAGCTTGCTGCGTCGGGCCGCCGCCGGATGCGAGTTGCTTGCGCCGCCCTTGCCGCAGCCGGCCAGAGCTCGCCGGCGGCGAGCACGCGAGCATGGCGCAGCGAGCGGTCGCGCGACGCGGCGGCGCGCATCGGCGCGGCACACTAGCGATCGCGCGGCGCGGCGGAAAACTGCCCGGCATTTGCGGGAAGAAGCTGCGAAAACGCGATGCACGTTCTGCAAGCGTCCTTGCACTTTGCTAGCGTGCCGCCCGAATGCCGAGTCCTTGACCAGGAGTCAGGGAACGGGGGACCCAAGTTGTTGGGGCGAATCCCGCGGTAGGACCGTGAGAAGCGCAGGCTCTTTCAGCGCTAGCCCGTCAGCTAACCCCGCAGGCCGACGAAAGAGGTTGTTGCTTTGCGGGTGCGTACCTGTAGCGCGATGGTCTGCAGCTTGATGGTCGCGGCTGCTGAGCGCCTCGAGCGCCCTCGCCAGCGAGCACCGGCGGCGTCGCCGCCACGGAACCGTCGACCAACGACCACCAGCACGCCCGCTACGCCGGTCCACCTCTTTCCGGTCACCGCCAAGACGTCCAACATCGCCTACAAGGGCCCGGTCTACGAGAAGACCACGACCGGCGAAGTCGTCCCCTACGCGGCGCCCGCGAAAGCCAGCACCACGACGGGCACCGCCGCGAGCAGCACGGGCGGCATCGCCCCGGCGGCGGGCGAACCGGCCGAAAGCACGCTTGCGGCGAGCGTCCCCGGCGAACTGACGGCCGGCAACGGCATGACCTCGGCGACGGGTCCGACGCCGCGGCCGGAGCTGCTGGTCCCGGGCACCACCGCGCGCTACGTCGACGGCCTGGCCGCCGCGCCGATGGGGGCGCCCGCTGCCGTCCAGCAGATCATCTGGGCGGGCAACGAGCTGATCGGCCTGCCCTACATCTACGGCGGCGGCCACGCCTCGTTCACCTCGCCCGGCTACGACTGCTCGGGCACCGTGTCCTTCGCCCTGCACGGCGCCGACCTGCTCGCCACCCCCGAGGACTCCTCCGAATTCGAAGCCTGGGGCTCGCACGGCGCGGGGCGCTGGGTGGCGATCTTCTCCAACCCCGGCCACGCCTACATGACCGTCGCCGGGCTGCGCCTGGACACGAGCGCCGCCGACGACCCCGCCGACCAGCAGGGCCCGCGCTGGCGTCCGCTGCGTCCGACCAACGGCGGCTTCGTCGTTCGCCACCCGCTCGGGCTCTGACGCCGTCCGCATTCGCAGGCGAGCGCATCCGCATGCGGACGGCGCTGCGTCGGCTACGCTTGACGGTGTTGGCCGAGCTCAGGTCGGTCGCCTCGTCAGAACAGCAATAGGAGGATCAGATGGCCGGCTTGACCGGGCGCATGTCCACCGTCGTGAAGGCGAAGGTCTCGAAGCTGCTCGACCGGGCCGAAGACCCGGCCGAGACGCTCGACTACAGCTACCAGAAGCAGGTCGAACAGCTGCAGAACGTCAAGAAGGGCATCGCCGACGTGGTGACGGCGAAGAAGCGCCTGCAGATGCAGGAGAGCTCGCTGCAGCAGAGCGTCGTCAAGCTCGACACGCAGGCCCGCCAGGCGCTCGCGGCCGGCAACGAAGCGCTCGCGAGGACCGCGCTCGAACGCAAGAACGTCGCGCAGACCGAGCTGCAGGGCCTCGACACGCAGGTCGCCGAACTCGAAGACCAGCAGCAGAAGCTGACCGACTCCGAGCAGAAACTGCGCGCCAAGATCGAAGCGTTCCGCACCAAGAAGGAGGTCATCAAGGCCCAGTACTCGGCCGCCGAGGCGCAGGTGCGGATCTCCGAGGCGGCCACCGGCGTCGGCGAGCAGATGGCCGACGTCGGCCTGGCGATGCAGCGCGCGGTCGACAAGACCGAAAACATGAAAGCGCGCGCGGACGCCGTGTCGGAGCTGGAAGCGGCGGGCACGTTCGACGACATCACGCAGCTGGGCGCCGGCGAAGACGACATCGACCGCCAGCTCAAGCAGCTCTCCAGCCAGCCGGCGGTCGACAGACGAGCTGGCGAAGATGAAGAGCGAACTCGGCCAGGGCGTCCCCGGCGCCGCAGATCGCGCCCGGGGGCAACGCCGCCGGCGACGCGCAGCCGAGCGAGACGGGCGGCCAGGCATGATCGTCCGCATCTCCGGCGAGGGCCAGTACCGGCTCGACGACGCCGAGGCAGAGCGCTGGACGAGCTGCGCGGCAAGGCGCGTCGCGATCGTCGACAGCGGCAACGAGGACGGCTTCGCGGATGCGTTCGCGGCGCTGCTCGACTACGTGCGCGCCCAGGGCACGCCGCTGGGCGACGACGAGCTCGAGGGCTCGGACGTGATTCTGCCGCCGGCCGACATCAGCTTCGATGAGGCCGGCCGCGAGTTCACCGGCGAGGGCCTGATCCCGGACTGACACCGTTCGTCAGCGCCGCCGCCGACGCCGTATAGCCATAGTTATACGGCGCGTCGAGGGAGCAACACGGCCCGCACCCCCAGCGGTGTCCTCAGATCGGAATGCCCCACAGGGGGAACCAGCGCTCCAGTTCCGGCTCGATCGGCAGTTCCGAGGCCATCTGCGCCTTGATCTGCAGCTCGCGCTCGGTCGAGCGCTGCTGCGCCGCGGCGTCACCGCCGCCGGCGCCTGCGGGCACGAACGGGTACCAGTAGCCGCGCTTGTAGTTGTAGATGAAGTAGATGCGCTGCTTGCGCGCGTCCACGAACGCGAACACGGCGCACAGCAGGCGCTCTCCGTAGCCGGCGGTCTCGATCGAGCTGGAGACGGCGTTGATGCCGACCGCGAGGTCTTCGACGCTGGGCGCGCCGTCGGGGTTGTGCAGCACCATCCAGCGGTAGCCGTAGCTGTCGTCCTCGGTGGAGACCTTCGTGCCGCTCTCGCTGCCGGTGGCGGTCACGACTTCTTCCATTTCGCGCAGCGTCGTTTCGAACTCGCTCGTGGCGAGCGCCTGGAAGACGATCGCGGCCTTGCCCGCCGGTTCGATCTGATGCTCGGCCTGAAGCGTCACGTATGCGGTCGCGATCGCGAACAGGCGATCCGGCGCCGGCCCCTTGACCTCGTGGCGGCCCGTGAGGATGTCGCGCAGGCCCACTGCTCAGGCGGTGCCCTGCAGCTGGGACTCCAGCCGCTCCAGCGCGGCCAGTCGCTGCTCGAGCGGCGGGTGGTCGGCGAAGATGTTCATCAGCGACTTCTTCGTGCGCGCGGGGACGATGAAGAACGCGCTCATGCCTTCCGCCCTGCGCAGATCCTGGCTGGGCACTCGCTCCATCGTGCCGCTGATCTTCAGCAGCGCCGAGGCGAGCGCGCTCGGCCGTCCGGTCAGCACGGCGGAGCCGCGGTCGGCCGCGAACTCGCGGTAGCGCGACAGCGCGCGCAGCAGCAGGAACGAGACCGCGTACACGATCACCGAGAGGATCAGCACGAAGATGATGCCCTCCTCCTCTTCGCGGCTGCGTCCGTAGCCGCCGCCGAAGCCGCCGCCGAAGAAGAATGCGAACTGGATGATCAGCGAGGCGAGCGTCGCGAAGAAGCTCGCGAGCGTCATCACCATCACGTCGCGGTTGATCACGTGCGTGAGCTCGTGCGCCATCACGCCTTCGAGCTCGGGCGGCGAGAGCATCTCGAGGATGCCGCGCGTCGCGCACACGGTCGTCGACTTCTTCGAGCGCCCCATCGCGAACGCGTTCGGCATCGAGGTCTCCATCACGCACACGCGCGGCTTGGGCAGGTCGGCCTGCACGCACAGCCGCTCGATGATCCCGTGCAGCTCGGGCTCCTGCGCGGGCGTCACCTCCTTGACGCCCATCGTGCCCATCGCGATCTTGTCCGAGGCGAACAGCTGCACCAGCAGCAGCACGACCGCCACCACGACGATCAGGCCCGCGGCCGCGCCGGCGGCGAACAGCGCGCCGACGAACGCCACATACAGGAGTCCCAGCAGGAACATCGTCAGCAGCATCCGGGCCTGCAGTCCCGTGTCCCTGCCGAAGCTCGATCGTTTGGCCGCCATGATGCTGATTGTCGCAGAAGCGCTTACGCGTGCCGTAAAGTTCGCGCGCGAGCGATGAAGCCCGAAGTCGAACTCCTGGGGATCTCGATCAAGACCTTCGGCGTCGTGTTCGCCCTGGGCTTCCTCGCGTGCGGCGCCATCGTCGCGCGTCGCCTGCGCGAGCTCGGCAGGCCGGTCGACTGGGCGTACGAGATCACGTTCGCCGCGCTGATCGGCGGCGTAGTAGGCGCGCGCGCCTACTACGTGATCCAGAACTACAGCCAGGTCGAACACGACCTGCTCGGCAGCATCTTCTCCGGCTCCGGGCTCGTGTGGTACGGCGGCGCGATCGGCGGCGCGATCGGCGTGATCGGATGGATGCGCTGGCGCGGCGTGCTCGAACTGCGGATGCTCGACATGTGCGCCACCGCGCTCGCGCTCGGCTACGCGATCGGCCGCATCGGCTGCCAGGTCTCAGGCGACGGCGACTACGGGATCCGCTCGAGCCTGCCGTGGGCGATGGGCTACCCGCACGGCACGCTGCCGACGCCGCCCGGCGTGCGCGTGCAGCCGACCCCCATCTACGAGACCGTCGCCATGTGCCTGCTCGCCTACGCGCTGTGGCAGCTGCGCGACCGGGTGCGCCCGGGGGTGGTGTTCGCTCTGTACCTCATCGGTAGCGGCCTGGAGCGCTTCCTGGTGGAGTTCATCCGCCGCAACAAAGAGGTGCTCGCGGGGCTCACCGCGCCGCAGCTGGAGAGCCTCGTGCTGCTGGCGATCGGGCTGGCGTGGATCGGGTTGATGGCGCGACGCCGAGGGATCTCCGGGCTGCGGCCGGCCCCCGCGTGAGGCGAGCTCAGCCGAGGTTTGCGCCCTTGTCCTGATTGCAGTCGGCGCAGAGGATCTGGAGGTTCTCGACAGTCGTGGCGCCACCCATCGAGAACGGGATGATGTGGTCGTATTGGATGTCGAAGTTGGACCCACACTGGACGCATCGACCGCCGTCCCGCTCGAAGACGGCCAGGCGCACCTCGCGCGGTATTGGCTCACGCCGAGGAGTTCCCGCCGCCTCCGCTCTTACGGTGGCTCGAGCTTGCGCTCCTTGCGCCGTTCACGATCCCGGATCAGAACGAGCACGTCCTCGGCGGACAGGTCCTCGTCATCGGAGAAGACGCGATCCTCGAACAGCCAGTAGGTCTTACCGGCCTTGGCCATGAGCGCAGTCGGCGCGGTGCGCTGTGCCTCGAGAAGCGCTTGGTAGCGTTTGCTGGACCACGATATCTCGCTGGCCTTCTTTCCGATGACGAGCTGGTAGCGCCAGCCGAAGACGGTCAGGCGACGCGTGAAGCCCGCGGTTCTCTGCTCGCGAAGCATGTGCCCCATATCGGCAATCAGTCCGACCACTTGAACAAGGGGCCGGTTCCTTGCTCAGCCCGCTTGCCTCACATCGCATCGAGATCGTCGAGTCGCGCGCTCGACAGCATCACCCGCTCGCCGCGAAAGGGGACCGCCTCGGCTTCGAGCAGGCGACGCTGGCGTGCGCCCTTGGCGAGCGACCCGTCGGCGCGAACGACACGATGCCACGGCACGTCGGGCGAGTCGGTTCGACTCAGCACGGAGCCCGCAAGGCGCGGCGCGCCCGGCGAGACGTCGCCATAGGTGCGCACGTAGCCCGGGGGGATCGCGCGCACGCGCCGCAGGATCGCCTCTGCTCTCGTCGGCTGCTCCACCGGCCGGATCGTGCCATAGAGCCATATGGATGCCCTGTCGGAGCGGCTTCTCGCCTTTGAGAGCGCGGCCCTGACGGCACGTGCCGTCCCATCTCGCCGCTACGGTGCCAGCGTGCCCGACACAGCCCAGGCGATCCTCACGTTCCTCGCCGTCATCGTGCCAGGGTTCCTGGCTATGAGCGGCTACCGCGCTGGCCGAGCCGTGCCCGACCACCCGGAGGGACTCGTCACGACTGCACGTGTGATCACGGTCAGCGTGTTCATTGCCGTGATCGCATGGAGACTTGGTGGCCGCGAGCTCTACGAGCACGCTCAGGCGGGGACTGCGCTGACGAGTCATGAGGCGAGTACCTACCGGCTCCTCATCGGGCTCTTGCTGATCCCCCCGCTGGCTGCATTTCTGCTCGCCCAAATCGTTGATGGATCTGCCAGCCGCGTATGGAAGGCACGCGAGAAGCTGCCCGAGGCCCCTAATGATCTAGACGCAAGTGAGGCGCCGCTGAAACGACTAAAGCGGTGGTTGCTGGTGTCGCTCTCCACGCGGCTACTGCATGAGGGACCGACGACGTGGGACCGGACGTGGAAACAGATTCGGCGCACCCAGCCGTACGTCTTCACTCGGATTACTACCAAGGGCGGTCGAGAGATCATTGGGACCGTCGCCAACCGTTCACGAGTTGCCGCGTCACCGCAGCCCCGCGACGTGTACCTCGAGCAGGTGTGGCGTGAAGGCGATGACGGCAGGTACTACCCAACGGCCTACGGACTCGGCGCATTCGTGGCCGGGAGCGAGATCGAGACGGTAGAATGGGTGTCCGAGCAAGGAGCCGTGCCAAGTGCCCAGTAATAGACAGATAAACGAACGCGAGCTGCGCGAGTCCGAGATCAAGATGACCGGGCAGCCCCCGGCCGCAACCGTGGCCTTCATCGGGTTCGTACCCGCGCCACCGCCACCCACAGCGGCATCTCCCGGCAGCGCACCCGCTTCCTCCGGGAACCAGGCGCCGCCGTCGCCCTCACGCGGGTAACCCGACTGGCGGGGCGGCGTTTTTCCTGAGGATCGGCTGGGTGCCGTGTCCCATACGCCGGTTTCCGCGGTCGGCAGCGATAATCACCGTCGATGGCCACCGGCACCAACCTCTCCAACGTCTTCCCCCTGGGCAGCCGCCTCAACGAGCGCGGTCGCCTCGAGGTGGGCGGCTGCGACACGATCGAGCTGGCGCGCGAGTTCGGCACGCCCGCGTACGTCGTCGCCGAGGACGATCTGCTCATACGCGCGCGCGCGTTTGTGCAGGCCGGCCGCGACGCCGGCCACTTCGACTTCCACGTGGTGTTCGCGTCCAAGGCGTTCCCGTGCACCGCCGTGCTGGCGCTGTTCGCGCGCGAGGGGCTGTGGTGCGACGCGGCCTCCGGCGGCGAGCTGTACCTGGCGTTGGAGTCGGGCTTTCACCCGGAGCGGATCGTGCTGCACGGCAACGCCAAGTCGGAGGCCGAGCTGCGCATGGCGCTGCGCCACCGCGTGGGCGCGATCGTGGTCGACAACTTCGACGAGATCGACCGCCTGCGCCAGCTCGTGGCCGACGGCGAGCTGGGAGACCGCAGCGGGGGACAGCCGGTGCTCGTGCGCGTGACGCCCGACGTCAAGGGAGACACGCACGAGAAGATCTCCACGGGTCAGGCCGACTCGAAGTTCGGCTTCGCGATGGCGCACGCCGGCGAGGCGATCGCGCGCCTGCGCGACGCCGAGGGGCTGTCGCTGCGCGGCGTGCACGCCCACATCGGCTCACAGCTGCTGGAGCTCGAGCCGTTCCGCCGCGAGGCCGCCGAGCTGGCGAAGCTGGGCGAGTTCCCGATGTGGGACCTGGGCGGCGGCCTCGGCGTGCAGTACACCGAGGAGCAGCCGTCGCCGCCGACGATCGAGGAGTACGTCGGCGCGATCGTGCAGTCCGCGCACGCTGCCGGCATCGGCGCCGACAGCCGCCTGCTGATCGAGCCCGGCCGCGCGCTGTGCGCGAACGCGGCGGTGACGCTGTACACCGTCGAGAGCGTCAAGCAGAACGTCTCGCGCTGGGTGGCCGTCGATGGCGGCATGTCCGACAACATGCGCCCGATGCTCTACGGCGCCCCCTACGAAGCCCACGTCGCCGATCGTCTGGGCGGAGAGACCGAGTGCGTGCTCGCGGGCAAGCACTGCGAGTCCGGCGATGTGATCCTGCGCAACGCGCGGCTCGCGGACCCGCGCCCGGGCGACGTGATCGTGACGCCCGCCACGGGCGCGTACGGTTACGCGATGGCGAGCAACTACAACGGCGTGCCGCGGGCGCCCGTGATCTTCTGCCGCGACGGCGATGCGCGCGTGGTGGTCAGGCGCGAGCGCTACGAGGATCTGACAGCGCGCGATGTCGCGTAGGCAAGCGAGCGCGCGCGATGGCGGCTGAGCGACCGATGTCCCCGCCTCCATTCACCGTCGGCCTGCTCGGCCACGGCACCGTCGGCGCGGCGTTCGCCGTGCTGCTCGGCGAACGCGCCGATGAGATCGAGCGCTTCAACGGCCGCAGGCCCGTGATCGGCGGCGTGCTGACGCGCAGCCGCGGCGACTTCCAGGAGATCCTCGACGGCTCCGACCTGCTCGTCGAGGTGATGGGCGGGATCGAGCCCGCGCGCGGGTACCTGCTGGCGGCGATGCGCCTCGGCAAGGATGTCGTGACGGCTAACAAGCAGCTGCTCTCCCAGCACGGCGAGGAGCTGTTCGAGACGGCGCGCGAGCACGGCGTGCGGCTGCGCTTCGAGGCCGCCGTGGCCGGCGTGGTACCGGTCGTGCGCGTGCTCGAGGAGTCGCTGTCGGCGACGCCGATCGAGCGCATCCACGGGATCGTCAACGGCACCACCAACTTCATCCTCACGGAGATGACCGCCGGCTCCACCTACGCCGAGGCGCTCGCGGAGGCGCAGCGCGTCGGCTACGCCGAGGCCGACCCCAGCGACGACGTCTCGGGCCGCGACGCCGCCGCCAAGATGGCGATCCTCGCGCGGCTCGCGTACGGCTCGCCGGTGCACCTCAACGACGTGCGCTACGAGGGCATCGAGCATCTGCACAGCGATGACCTCGAGTTCGCGCGCGAGCTCGGCCTGGGGCTCAAGCTGATCGGCACCGCCGAGCGCCGCCACGGAGGGCTGTCGGTGCGCGTGCATCCGGCGTTCCTGTATGCCGGGCACCCGCTCGCGGGCGTGTCGGGTCCGTTCAACGCGGTCACGATCGAGTCCGAGCCGATCACCGAGATCACCATCTCGGGGCCCGGCGCCGGCGGCCGTCAGACCGCCAGCGCGGTGCTCGGCGACGTCGTCAGCGTGATGACCGGCGGCGCGCGTCCGCCGGCGCCGCCGCTGGCGCTGCCGCTGGTCGAGGACGTCGAGAGCGCGTTCTACCTGCACCTCGACGTGGCCGACCGCCCCGGTGTGCTCGCGACGGTCACTAAGGTGCTGGGCGAGCACGAGGTGTCGATCAAGTCCGTGGTGCAGCGCGGCATGGGGGAGCGCGCGCGCCTGGTGATGATCACCCACCCGGTGCTCGAGTCCGGGCTGAGCGTCGCGATCGAGCGGCTCGGCCGCTTCGACTTCGTGCGCTCCACCCCCAGGACAATCCGTGTGATCGAAGAGGAGTTCGTATGAGCCAGACGAGCATCAAGCTGCCGAGAATCGAGGGGATCCCGCCGACGGGAGCGCACGTGCCGCTGATCGAGCGCTACCGCGAGCGGCTGCCGTTCGAGCTCGGCGACCCGCTCGTCAGCCTGCAGGAGGGCTCGACGCCGCTGTTGCGCGCGCCTCTGCTCTCGGAGATGGTGGGCGCGACCGTGCGCCTGAAGCTCGAGGGCGCCAACCCGACGGGCTCGTTCAAGGACCGCGGCATGACCTGCGCGGTGTCCGCCGCCGTGCGCGACGGCGCCAAGGCCGTCATCTGCGCGTCGACCGGCAACACCGCGGCGAGCGCCGCCGCGTACGCGGCACGCGCGGGCATCACCTGCGCGGTGATCGTGCCGGACGGCAAGATCGCGCAGGGCAAGATGGCCCAGACGCTCATGCACGGGGCCCGCGTGATCTCGCTCAAGGGCAACTTCGACGAAGCGCTGACGCTCGTGCGCGAGCTCACCGACACGCACCCGATCGTGCTGGTCAACTCCGTCAACGAGTTCCGCATCGAAGGCCAGAAGACCGCCGCGTTCGAGATCCACGAGGGGCTCGAAGGCGGCCTCGAAGCGCTGTGCATCCCGGTGGGCAACGCCGGCAACATCACCTCCTACTGGCGCGGCTTCCAGGAGATGGGCTCCGCTCCCAAGATGTTCGGCTTCCAGGCCGAGGGCGCCGCGCCGCTCGTGCTCGGACACCCCGTCGAGCACCCCGAAACGGTCGCAAGCGCGATCCGCATCGGCAACCCCGTGCGCTGGGAGGACGCGATGGCGGCGGCGACCGACTCGCGCGGCTCGATCCGCGTCGTCTCGGACGCCGAGATCCTTCACGCCTATCAGCTGCTCGCGTCCAGGGAAGGCATGTTCTGCGAGCCCGCCTCGGCCGCGTCCGTTGCCGGCCTGCTCAAGTACGGGGCCGGCGGAGCGGAGCAGGTCGCGTGCGTGCTCACCGGCCGCGGCCTCAAGGACCCCGAGACGGCGATCGCCAACAACGACGGGAGGGTCATCTCCTGCGTGGCCGAGACGGCCGCGATCGAGGAAGCGGTTCTGGGTGATCCGTAAAAGGGTCGTGCGCGTGCCGGCGTCCTCGGCGAACCTCGGCCCGGGGTTCGACTGCATGGCCGCGGCGCTCGCGCTGACGCTCGAGGTCGAGGTGGAGGAGACCGGCGAGTTCGCCGTCGAGACCGACCTGCCGGTCGGGAGGGGCCGCGAGAACCTGTGCGTGCGCGCGTTCGAGCGGCTGCACCCCGCCGACGGCTTCACGTTCAGGATCAAGTCCGAGATCCCGCTGTCGGGCGGTCTCGGCTCGAGCGCGGCGGCGATCGTCGCCGGGCTGATGGCAGCCGACCACGTGTTCGAGCTGGATGCCGACCTGCTCGCGCTCGCGACCGAGCTCGAGGGCCACCCCGACAACGTCGCCGCGGCGCTGTACGGCGGCTTCGTCGTGTGCGCCGACGGGCAGGCCGTGCGCTTCGACCCGCCCACGGGCCTGGAGGCGCTCGCGGTCGTTCCCGAGGAGGCGGTGCGCACGCGCGCGGCGCGCGCCGCGCTGCCCGAGCAGGTGCCGATGGCCGACGCCGTGTTCAACGTCGCGCACGCGACCATGCTGACGTTGGGTCTCGCGGGCGGCGACTGGGATCTGGTGGCGCGCGGGCTCGACGATCGGCTGCACCAGCGCCAGCGCGCGAGCCTGTTCCCGCGCTCGTTCGAGCTCGCGGGCCGCGCGCGCGAGCTGGGGGCGCTTGGCGCGACGATCTCCGGCGCCGGCCCGACGGTGCTGGTGTGGTGCTTCTACGAGCAGACCGGCGCCGTCGCCGAGGCGCTCGCCCCGCTGATCGACGGCTGGGCGAGCCTGCTGCGCGTGTCCTTCGAGCTGCAGGGAGCCTACGTAGGGGAGCTCTGAGCGAGCCGCGCGAGGCGCTCGCCGGCTCCGTTCAGCCCGTCCAGGCGCGCCAGCACCTCGGCCGCCAGCGCCAGGTAGTCGGCGCCCAGGTCGGGCCGGTGATCGAGGATCGAGCGCGCGCGCTCGGCCGACTCGGCGTACGCGATCGAGGTGCGGATCACCGAGTCGAACACCTGCTCGCCGAAGCGCTCCTTCAGCGAGACGAGCGCCTCGCGCGAGTGCACCGTGCGCATGTCCGCGAGGTTCAGCAGCACGCCGAGAAGGGTCAGCTGCGGGTTGAGGCTGTCGCGCGCCAGCTCCACCACCTCGATCGCCTGCTCGACTCCCTGCAGCGCGAAGTACTGGGCCTCCGCGGTGATCAGCGCGCGATCGGCGGCCACCAGTGCGTTCACCGTGAGCAGTCCCAGGGAGGGAGGGCAGTCGATCAGGATCACGTCGTAGGCGTCCGCCGTCTCGGCCAGCGCTCGCCTGAGCGTGAGCTCGCGGCCCATCTTGCCGCCCAGCATCAGCTCCGCCTCGGCGAGGCTCAGGTTGGCGGGGATGATGTCCTGGTGGATCGCCTCGCTCGCGCGCGCACGCCCGGCGAGCACGTCGGCGATTGTCGGCTCCACGTCCGTGGGCAGGTCGAAGTAGTCGGAGAGGTTGCCCTGAGGGTCGAGGTCGACCGCCAGCGTGCGCAGACCGCTGCGCCGCAGGACGTCCGTCAGCGTGCGCACCGTGGTGGTCTTCCCGGTGCCACCCTTCTGCGAGAGCACGGCGATCGTGTGAGCCATCGTCGCAGCGATACTACGCGCCGAAGCGCCCGTGCGTGCGCGCCGCCGCGCCTGCCGGCGCCCGCCTCAGACGATGGGGTGCAGCGAGCTCTGCTCGGTGCCGACGCCGGTCGCGTCGACGTCCGTCGGCACGCTCATGAACTTCAGGCGGTAGCGACCCACGATGATCTCGTCGCCGTCCTGCAGCGCCTTGCCGTCGACGCGCGCGCCGTTGACGAACACGCCGTTGAGGCTGCGATCGTCGAGCAGGCGCACGCCGTCCGGGTGACGGACGATCAGCGCGTGCCGTCGTGACACCGTCGGATCGTCGAAGCGCACGTCCGCGGCAAGACTGCGGCCGATGCGGGTCCACTCGCGCGTCAGCGCGACCGTCCGCACCTCGTCGTTCTCCTCGTAGCAGAGGTACTCGCCCGGCTCTTCGATCGTCGCCCGTGCCTGCGCCAGGTGCGCGTCGCGGTCCGGTTCGGGCGTCACCAGCAGCGTCGCTTCGTCGCTCTGCGTGGCGTTCGCGCCCGTGGACAGGCGCACCGTGCTGAACAGCGACGCGCGAACAAAATCCCTTCCCCCGCAGCCGGGGCAGTCTCCGAGGTTCTCCGAGCCGTTGAGCGTGAGCGTGTAGTCGCAGTGGGTGCAGCGAAACGAGCCGCCTCCCACGAACGCTCCCGAAGTGACTGAATCCATGCTGTGCTCCTCCCTCTGAGTTGCTGCCGGACTTGCTCCCGGGTGTCGCGCCCGGGGGGACGATCCTGCGGGTCGGGGGAAACTAGTGGCGATCATAACAAGGGTGTCAAGCGCGACTGGAGTTCTGAATAATCGTATCCTAAGGGTGGAAATCGGGAATCCGTGACTCGCCGCAGTCTCGCTGGGGACTACCCGCAAGGTAGCGAGCGCAAACCTTGTCGACCGGCCGGGATCCGCATGCCTGCAGGCGGGTGTGCGACGGGCAGGAGCCGGCGCCCGGGCGGCGAAATCAGGGACTGATGGCGTCATCCTCAACCCACGTGGAGCTGCTAGAGCGGGTGCTGCTGCGCCGCGGGGTCGGTGCGCTGGAGGCCGACCGCCACCGCTGCGCCGACTGCGGACGCACGCCGCTGACCGGCGAGCACGTGCACCTCTACGCGGGGCGCGAGCAGCGCATCGTCTGCGAGCTGTGCCGTCCGCGTCATCGCGAGGCGCCAGTGGCCAGCGAGATCGTCAGGCACTGCGAGCACGGCCACGCCGTGCGCCTCACCGCGCGCGCGGCCTGAGCGGCCCCGCGCCGGCACGCTGGCGCGGTCATTAGACTTGCGCTCGCCATGGATCCCGTCAGCGTCTCGATCGTCGTCTCCGCCCCGCGCGAGCAGGTCTTCGACTACCTGCAGGACATCGCCAACCACCCGGAGTTCACCGACCACTACCTCGTCGACTGGCACCTGACGAGGATCGACAGCGTCGGCGCGGGCGCCGGCGCCCGCTTTCGCGTAAAGGCCCCCGGCAACCGCTTCAGCTGGGGCGACGTGACGTTCGCCGAGGTGCAGCGCCCCCATCGGATCGTGGAGGTCGGGCGCACCGGCAAGAACAACCGCATCCGCACGCTCGGCGTGTACGACCTCGCGCCTGCGTCCCACGGCTCGACACGGGTGCAGTTCACGCTCGAGACGGTGCCCGCGACGCTGTCCGATCGGCTGCTCGAGGGGTTCGGCGCGCGCGCCTGGACAAGGCGCAAGAACAAGCGCGCCATGCACCGCCTGCGGCGGATCATCGAGCGCGGAGAGGGCCGTGGAAATCGCGTCACGGTCGCCGGCGGATAGACTGCCGCGTCGCATGTTCAGCCGCCGCCTGCGCAAGCTTCCACTCGTCCTGCCCGCGCTGCTCGCCGTGCTCGCGCTGAGCGCGTGCGGCGACTCGCACACGCGCGTCACGACCGGCACCTACGCGGGCGAGTCTGGCGCCAACGCGCCGTATCTGGACGTCGGACCGCTCGTCTACGAGGTTCAGCTCTCGCGCGAGCTGAACCCCGCCAACAGCGAAGACGCCACGTACCTGCAGGGGCTGACCGCCGAACAGAGCAAGCTCGAACCGGGCCAGGAGTGGTTCGCGGTGTTCGTGCAGGTCTACAACAACACCAACCAGCCGCACCCCGCCGCGACGAGCATGACGATCACCGACACGCAGGAAAACAGCTACACCCCGATCGAACCGGGCCAAGTCAACCAGTTCGCCTATCGCGCGGGGATGGTTCAGCCCAAAAGCCAGCTGCCGCTGCCCGGCACCATCGCCGACGACGATCCCGCCCAGGGCCAGGTGATGCTCTACAAGATCCAGGTCGTCTCGCTCGACAACCGGCCGCTCGAGCTCAAGATCCTCGACCCCGAAGACCCCTCGGAATCAGCGTCAGCCGAGCTCGACGTCTAGCGACGTCAGTGTTCGTGTAGGCCCGCTTCGATCACTTCGCGGGCGACCGGCGCCGCGGCGTCGCCGCCGGCGCCGTCTTTGACGAGCAGCACGCACACGACGATCCGCGGGTGCAGCGCCGGCGCGAACGCCGCGAACCATGCGTCGGTGTTGGCGGCTTCGCTTTCGGCGCCGCCGCTCTGACAGCCTTCTCCGTTCGCTTCGTGCGATTCGCCGGCTTCGCTGGCGCTCGTTTCCGAGGTAGTGGTGGTGGTGCACGCGGTCTTGAGTTCCGCGGTGCCGGTCTTGCCGGCGACCGTCACCCCGGGGATCGCGGCGGACGTGCCCGTGCCCTCGCGCACGACGGCGATCATCAGATGCCGCACCGTGCGGGCCACCGATGCGCTCATCGCGCGCACGCTGGATCGGGGCTGGTTCGGCAGGAACGTCGGCGCGGGCCGGTGACCGCCGTCGGCTACGGTCGCCGCGACCGTAGCCATCTGCAGCGGGCTGGCCAGCACCTCGCCCTGCCCGATCGCCGTCGAGCCGAGGTCGAGTTCACCCTGGATCTCGCTGGCGGGCGGCAGCGTGCTCTCGGCCGCGCCGACGATCCCCGGATCGTGGTTGAAGCCGAAACGCTCCGCCATCGCCACCAGGCGCGTCGCGCCTAGCTTCACGCCCAGCGGGCTGAACACCGAGTTGCACGACACCGCAAACGCCAGTTCGAGCGAGCCGCCGCATTCCTCGCCGTGGGCGTTGTTCAGCTTGACGCCGTCAAGCGTGGCGGACGTCGCGTATGGGAACACCGTGTGCTCGCGTCGCGAGCTTGGCCGCCAGCACACCGGAGGTGGTGACCATCTTGAACGTCGAGCCTGGTGGTTGCAGGCCGCTCAACCCAAGGCCCGCGACGGCCAGGACTTCGCCGTTGGGGCGCATCGCCACGACGCCGCCGTACTGGCCGCCGAGCGCTGTCACAGCTGCGCGCTGAAGCGCCGACGACACTGTCGTGCGCACGGGCGCCGCCGCCTGAGGCCGCGCGAACGCGAGCGGGCGCGTTCCGGCGAGCAGCTCGCCGCCGGGTGTGCCGCGCAGGCGACCGTCGAGCGCGAGCTCCAGACCACTCAGGCCCACGATCGCCTGTGGCGGAAGCCCCTGTTCTTCGAGCGCTTGGCGGTGCGCTGACGGCATCGGCCCGACCGTCCCCAGCACCGAGTCGGCGATGCTGCCCAGCGGCGAGTCGCGCGTGGATTCGGCGGGAGCGTCGGTGACGTCGCCGGGCGCCGCTTCCGCCAGCACGCTGCCGTCGCGCGTCAGCAGCGGCGCGCGCCGCGGCAGCGACATGACGCGGCTGAGCCGCTCGCCGGGGTGCATCCCCGGGAACGCGAGCGATGGCGACCACACGACCCCCGGGCTCGTCGCGCCCGCGCGTTCTTCGATCGGCAGGGTGAAACTCAGCGAGAGCGCCCCGAAGCGACGTGTGTCGACGTCGCACGGGCACGGTCACGGCGCCCGAACGCGTCCCGCGGGTGTGGCCGGCGATCTGCAGCGCGGTGACGGTCGCCGTGGACAGCGCTTCCCGATAGTCCTGTGCGAACTCGCTCACCGACGTCGAGCGCTGCGACGAGGCGGTCAGGTCGGAGTACATGCTCGCGTAGTCGCGCCGCGTCCACGCCGACACGAACTGGTCCGCGAGCGCGTAGCCGGGAGGCGCGCTGTGGCGCGCGCCGACGATCGCGCCGGTCGCGAAGGCGGCGATGGCCAGCACGAGGACGGGGCGCGCGCGTCGCATGCGCTGGTTGCGGCTTTCGGTCACAGAGCTTGTAGAACATGACAGGTGACTCAGCTGGACTGGCTCATCGTCGCGTTCGCGTCGATCCTCGCGCTCTTCGGCTTCCGTCAGGGGTTCATCGTCGGGGTGCTGTCGTTCGGCGGATTCGTCGCTCGGCGCGTTCCTCGGCACGCGGCTGGCGCCGCTGGTGCTGCCGCAGGGCTCCGCCTCGCCCTACGCGCCCGCATTCGGCCTGCTCGGCGCGCTGGTCGGCGGGGCGATCCTCGCGAGCGGCCTGGAGGGCGTCGGCTTCAGGCTGCGGCGGGTGCTGATCATCCCCGGCATGGGGCTGCTCGACGGCGCTGCTCGGGGCGGCGCTCGGCTGCGTGCTGGCGCTCGGGATCGTGTGGATCGTCGCCGCCGTCGCTGGGCAGACGCCCGGGCAGACCCAGCTGCAGCGCGGACATCCAGCGCTCGGCGATCCTGCGCCGGCTCAACGAGGTGCTGCCGCCGTCGGGGCCGATCCTCAACGCGCTCGCGCGGCTGGACCCGCTGCCCTCGATCAGCGGGCCCTCGCCGGACGTCGCCGCGCCGCTGCCGGCGATCGCGCACGCGCCCGGCGTGGCGGCGCGCCTCGCGCAGCGTCGTGCGCGTGGTCGGCACCGCCTGCGGGCTCGCGATCGAGGGCTCCGGCTGGGTTGCCGCAACCGGGCGTCGTGGTCACCAACGCCCACGTCGTCGCCGGCGAGACCGACACGAGCGTGCGAGGTCGGGCGGCAGCTCGCCGAGCCTGCCCGCCGAGCCGATCGCGTTCGACCCGCAGCGACGACCTCGCGGTGCTGCGCGTGCCCGAACTCGAGCCTGCCGTCGCTCGCGCTTCGCCGCCAGCATCGCGTCGGGCACGCCGCGGCGCGATCCTCGGCTATCCCGAGAACGGCCCGTTCGACGTGCAGCCGGGCCGCATCGGGCACACGCAGACGGTGGTCACCCAGAACGCCTACGGTCAGGGGCCCGTGTCGCGGCTGCTGACGCCGCTGCGCGGGCTCGTGCGACCGGGCAACTCGGGCGGCCCGCTGGTGGACGTCGACGGGCAGGTGCTGACGACGGTGTTCGCGGCGACCGTCGGCAGCCGGCGTGCACGGCGGCTACGGCGTGGCCAACGAGACCGTCGCGAGCGTGCTGCGCGAAGCCGACGCGCACGGCGCGAAGGCGTGCAGGTGAGCACGGGGGCGTGCACCAGCGGGTGAGCCGGCGGCTCTCCGCCGGGTATGCAGAACGTTCGCGCGCCGGCCGCCCGCTACGCTGACCGCCATGTCGAAGACGCTCCTGGTCGCCGAGAAGCCCTCCGTGGGGCAGGACCTCGCGCGCGTGCTGCCGGGGCCGTTCAAGAAGAGCGAGGGCTTCCTGGAGGGCCCCGACCACGTGATCACGTGGGCCGTCGGGCACCTCGTGCAGCTCGCCGAACCGGAAGCGTACGACGCCAAGTACAAGAGCTGGCGCATGGCCGACCTGCCGATCGTGCCCGACCGCTTCAAGCTCGTCGTGCGCGACGAGCGCTCGCGCAAGCAGATGTCGGTGGTCACCAAGCAGCTCGGCCGCGAGGACGTCGACGAGGTCGTCAACGCCTGCGACGCCGGCCGCGAGGGCGAGCTGATCTTCGCCTACCTGTTCGAGAAGGCCAAAGGCAAGAAGCCCGTCAAACGGCTGTGGCTCAACTCGATGACGAGCGCCGCGATGAAGAGCGCGCTCGCCTCGCTGCGCCCGGCGCAGGAGTTCGAGCGCCTCGAGGAGGCCGCCCGCTCGCGCTCGGAGGCCGACTGGATCGTCGGCATGAACGCCACGCGCGCGGCCACGATCCGGCTGCGCAGCTCCTTCGACGGCGCCGTCTCGCTGGGGCGCGTGCAGACGCCCACGCTCGCGATCGTGGCGCGCCGCGAGGAGGAGATCAAGGCGTTCGTGCCCGAGCCCTACTGGCTGGTCGACGCGACCTTCGCGGCCGGGCCCCTGGACGGGCGAGAGCGCTGGCGAGCGCGTCTACGTCGGCCACTACCAGGCGCCCGCCGGCAGCCCGGGCAACACGAAGGGCCCGCGCATCGGCACCGAGGAGGAGGCGCTCGCGATCGTCGCCGCCTGCGAGGGCAGGCCGGGCACGATCACCAAGCTCGAGAAGAAAGAGCAGCGCGAGAAAGCGCCGATGCTCTACGACCTGACGACGCTGCAGCGCGAGGCCAACAACCGCTTCGGCTTCTCCGCCAAACGCACGCTGGCGGCGGCGCAGCGCCTCTACGAGGAGCACAAGGCGCTCACCTACCCGCGCACCAACTCGCGCTACCTGACGACCGACATGGTCGAGGAGATCAAGCCGATCGCCGAGCTCGTCGGCGCGCACAAGGAGTACCGCAAAGGCGCCGAGTACGTGGTCGGCCTCGACGTGCTGCCGCTGGCGCGCGTCGTCAACGACGAGAAGGTCACCGACCACCACGCGATCATCCCCACGCGCTCCGAGCACAACCTCGAGAAGATGGGCTCCGACGACCGGCGCATCTACGACATGGCCGTGCGGCGCTTCCTCGCCGTCTTCCACCCCGAGGCGGTGTTCGAGAACACGCGCGTGGAGACGACCGTCGTCGCTGCATCGTCCCGAGGACGGCGGCGACGGCGCGGGCAGCCATCTGTTCCGCACGCGCGGCAAGCTGCTGCTCGTGCCGGGCTGGCGCGGCGTCTACGACGAGATCGCCGCCGACGCGAAGGCCGCGGAAGCAGAGGCGCGCGGCGACGACGAGGAGGCGACCGACCAGCAGCTGCCGCGGCTGCTCGCCGACGAGCAGGTGCAGACGCGCGAGCTCGAGAGCGCCCGCAAGGAAACCAAACCGCCGCGGCGCTACAGCGACGCGTCGCTGCTCGGCGCGATGGAGACCGCCGGCAAGCTCGTCGACGACGACGAGCTGCGCGAGGCGATGAAGGACTCCGGGCATCGGCACGCCGGCGACGCGCGCGGCGATCATCGAGCGGCTGATCACCGTCGGCTACATCGAGCGCGACGGGCGCGCGCTGGTCGCCACCGAGAAGGGCCTCAACGTGATCCGCCTGCTCAACGAGCACGCGCTGACCTCGCCCGGGCCTGACCGGCAGCTGGGAGCAGCGGCTCGGCAAGATCGAGCGCGGCGAGGACTCGCGCAAGCAGTTCATGAGCGACATCGCCGGCTTCGCGCAGGAGACCGTCAAAGAGCTCGACGAGACGCTCAAAGACGTGCGCATCCCGCGCGCGAAGCTCGGGCCCGTGCCCGGTCTGCGGGCACGAGATCGTCGAGAACCGCAAGGGCTACTCGTGCTGGGCGCGCGAGGATCCGGGCTGCGGCTTCGTGATCTGGAAGGCCAAAGCCGGCAAGACGCTGCCGATCGCGATCGCGCGCGAGCTGATCAGGAAGGGCTACACCGACGCAGGCTGTGACGGGCTTTCGCGGGCGCAGCGGGCGCAGCTTCCGCGCGCACCTGGCGCTCGCGCAGACCGACGAGGGCAAATGGCGCGTCGAGTTCGACGAGCCGTGGGCGCGGGAGGGCGCCAAGCCGCCCGAGGCCGAGGCTGGAGCCGAGGCGGAGGCCGCAGCACGGCCGGCGACGAAGCGTCGAGCGCCGCGCAGGCGCTGCGTAGCGCGTCGGGCGCGTCGCGCCAGGATGGGCGGGCATGCCGATCACTCTGATCACGCGGCCCCGCCAACGCGGGCAAGGCGCAGCTGGTGATGGACGCCGTGCGCCGTCACGTGGCGCACGGACAGGAGCCGCTGCTCGTCGTGCCCACGCGCGCCGACGCCGAGCACTACCTGCGCGAGCTCGCCGGCGCCGGCGCCGCGATGGGCGTGCGCGTGGAGCGCTTCGCCGGCCTGATCGCCGAGGTCGTGCGCCGCGCCGGGATCGCCGAGCCGCCGCTCGGCGCGGCTCGCGCGCGAGCGCGCTGCTCGGAGGCGATCGCCGCCGCGCGCCGCGCGCCGCCGTCGCACGCCGGGGCTTCGTGCGCGCGCTGGGCGAGGTGTTCGCCGAGCTGCAGGTCGCGCGTGTCTCGCCCGCGCGGCTCAGCCGTGCGCTCGCGAGCCTGGCCGGCGCACAGTCCGACACGCAGCCGGGCGCGAGTGCGGACGGCGCAGGCGCGCACGCCGCGGGGCTCGGGCCGCTGTTCGCCGAGTATCGCGCCACGCTCGGGCGGCTCGGGCGCGTCGACGCGGAGCAGCGCGCCGTGCGCGCGCTCGACGCGCCTGCGCGAGCGTCCCGCCCTGTGGGTGCGCACGCCGGTGCTGTTCTACGGCTTCGACGACCTCACCCGCTGCAGCTCGACGCGATCGAGACGCTCGGCCGCGTCGTCGACGCCGACGTCACGGTCTCGCTCGCATACGAGCCCGGGCGCACGGCGTTCGCGGGGCGCGCCGGCGACGCTTTCACGCGCTCGCGCCGCTGGCGGCCGAGCAGCGCCGCGCTGCCGCCACGCGCCGAGTACTACGCGCGGCCGGCGCGCGACGCGCTGAGCCACCTCGAGCGCTCGCTGTTCGAGCCGCGCGCGCCCGCCGCGGGCGTGTCGACCCGGGCGACGCGGTGCGGCTGCTCGAGGGCGGCGGCGAGCGCGCGGAGCTCGAGCTGGTCGCGCGCGAGATCGGCGCGCTGCTCGGCGAGGGGATGGCGCCGGAGGAGATCGCGGTGCTCGTGCGCGCCGGCGGCAACCGATCTGGACCTGCTCGAAGAGGTGTTCTCGGCGTCCGGCATCCCGTTCGCGCTGCGACGCTCGCGCCCGTTCGCCGACACGGCGATCGGCCGCGCGCTGATCGGGCTGCTGCGCTGCGTGCCCGCGCCGGAGCGCTCGCGCGCCGACACGCAGGCCGGCAGTCCCGGGGAGAGCGCCGAGTCGGATGCCGGTGAGCTCGAGGACCTGCTCGCGTGGCTGCGCGCGCCGGGACTGCTCGCCCACGGCTCCGCACGCGGTGCCGGCCGACGCTCGCCGACCGCCTGGAGCTCGCCGCGCGCCGCGCCGGCGCCGTGAGCGCCGCGCAGGCCCGGGCGCTGTGGGAGGAGCGCAACTGGCGCCTGGAGGCGATCGACCGGCTGGCCGAGGCGCAGGCGCGCGGGCCGGGGGCGCTGTTCGAGCGCGCCGCGCGCGAGCTGCAGCGGCTGTTCTGCGCGCCGCGGCGCGCGCGCCGCCAGCGTGCTCGGCGGCGGACGAGCTCGACGAGGCGCAGGCGCTGGCCGGTCGGGCGGCGCGCGCTCGGCGAGCTGCGCGAGCTGGCGCGCAGCGCCGCCGCGCTCGCGCCGGCCACTGCGCGGGAGCTGGCGAGCACGCTCGGGCGGCTCGAGCTCGCGGGCGCCGCTGGGGGCCCGGGCGAGGCGGTGGGCGCCGGCGCCGCTCGGGGTCCGCAGGGGCAGGCCGGCGCCGTGGCCGTGCTCGACCCGCTGGCGCTGCGCGCGCGCCGGGTGCGGGCGCTGTTCGTGTGCGGGCTGCAGGAGGGCGTGTTCCCGGCGCGCGCGCGGCCGCAGCCGCTGCTCGGCGAGGAGGAGCGCCGGCGGCTGGCGGAGGTCTCGGGGCTGCGGCTCGGCGAGCAGGAGGACGTCCTCGCGGCCGAGCGCTACCTGCTCTACGCGGCCGTCTCGCGCCCGGAGGAGCGGCTCGTGCTGAGCTGGCACGTGGCCGACGACGAAGGCGAGGCGACGTCGCGGTCGCTGTTCGTCGACGACGTCTGCGACCTGTTCTCCGAGGATCTGCACGACGCGCGCCTGGAGCGGCCGCTTGGGGCGCTCGACGCGAGCCCTGCGCAGGTCGCGAGGGGCGGCCTCGTGCAGGGAGCGGCTCCGCGGGCGGCCACCGCGCAGCCGCCCGCGGACGGCTCGCTGCACGACGAGCGGCTGCTCGCGCAACTGCGCGAGCACGTCTGGTCGGCGTCCTCGCTCGAGCGCTGGATCGGCTGTCCGGTGAGCTGGTTCGTGGAGCGGATGCTGCGTCCCGACGCGTTCGAGCCCGAGCCCGAGCCGCTCGCCCGCGGCGGGCTCGCGCACGCCGCGCTGAAGGACACGCTCGAGGGGCTGCGCGTGGAGACGGGCTCGCGCGCGGATCACGCCCGCGAGCCTGCCGCGTGCGCGCGAGCTGCTCGCGCGCGCGCTCGTCGAGCACGAGGCGCGGACCAGCTGTCGGTGACTCCGGAGCGGCGGCGCGGCGGTGCGCCGGCGCCTGCAGTGCCGACCTCGAGCGCTACCTCGAGCACGCCGCCGAGCCCGCCAGCCCGCTGGAGCCGCTGGAGCTCGAGCTCGGCTTCGGCTTCGGCGAGGGCGAACCGCTGGCGGGGGCGGGCGAGCCGGGGGAGACAAACGAGCTGCCGGCGCTCGACCTCGGCGGCGGCGTGCGGCTGCGCGGCCGGATCGACCGCGTCGACGTCGGCGAGCACGGCGAGGCGGTCGTGTACGACTACAAGGGCGGGCGCGCGCCCGCCGGCGCGCGCTGGGTCAAGGACGGCAGCGTGCAGGTGGCGCTCTACATGCGCGCCGTCGAGCAGCTGCTGCGGCGGCCGGTCGTCGGCGGCTTCTACCAGCCGCTCACCGGCGAGGACCTGCGCGCGCGCGGCGTGCTCGACGGCGACGCCGGAATCGAGCTCGACTGCGTGCGCTCCGACGTGCTCGAGCACGACGAGCTGCGCGAGCTGCTCGAGCAGACGGTTGCGCTCGCGCTCGAGGCCGCCGGCGAGGCAGCTCGCGGCGAGCTCGAGCCGCGACCGCAGACGTGCGCCTTCCGCGGCGGCTGCATGTACCCGACGATCTGCCGGTGCGAGCGCTGATGGAGCGCTCGCGCGGACGGCGTCTCGCTCACCGACGAGCAGCGGCACGCGGTCGCGCCGCAGACCGAGCCGCTGCTGCTGTCGGCGGCGGCCGGCAGCGGCAAGACCTCGGTGCTCGTCGAGCGCTTCGTGGCGGCCGTTCGCGAGGACGGCATCGCGCCCGCGCGGATCCTCGCGATCACGTTCACCGAGCGCGCCGCCGGCGAGCTGCGCGCGCGCGTGCGCGAGCGGCTGCTGGAGCTCGGCGAGCGCGAGGCGGCGCGCGACACGGAGGCCGCGTTCGTGGGCACGTTCCACGGCTTCTGCGCGCGGCTGCTGCGCGCGCATCCGCTTGCCGCCGGGCTCGATCCGGACTTCGCGATCCTCGACGAGGGGCTCGCCGGGCGCCTGCGCGAGCGGGCGTTCGCGCTCGCGCTGCGGGAGTTCCTCGCCGGCGGGCGCCGCGAGGCGGTCGACCTGCTCGCCGCCTACGGCGTCGATCGCGTGCGCGCGATGCTCGAGCAGGCGCACGCCGAGCTGCGCAGCCGCGGGCAGCGTCTGCCGCGGCTGCCGTCGCCGCAGCCGCGCTCGCGGCCCCACGGCGATGCCGCCGAGGGCGGGCGTGACGCCGAGGTCGACGGCGTGCACGACGTCGATGCCGACGCGGCGCGGGCGTGCGCGCTGCTGGACGAGCTGCTGCGACGGCTTCGGCCGCGCCTACGAGCGCGCTCAAGCGCGAGCGCGGGGCGGTCGACTTCGACGACCTGGAGCTGCTCGCGGGCGCGCTGCTGGCCGAGCGCGACGGCGTGCGCGCGGCGTGGTCGGAGCGCTTCGAGCTGCTGATGGTCGACGAGTTCCAGGACACCAACCCGCGCCAGCTCGCGATCCTGCGGGCGCTCGACCGCGGCAACCTGTTCACGGTCGGCGACGAGCTGCAGTCGATCTACGGCTTCCGCCACGCCGACGTGAGCCTGTTCCGCGAGCGGCGCGGCGAGCTCGCGGAGATCGGCGGCAGCGTTCGCCTGACGCGCAACTTCCGCAGCCGCGAGTCGCTGCTGGAGGTCGTCAACGCCGTGTTCGCGGAGCGCTTCAGCGAGTACGCGCCGCTCGTCGCCGGCCGCGACGAGGCTCCGGCGCCCGGAACGCAGCTCGGGCTGCGGACGACGCCGCCGGTCGCGCCCGGCTCCGCGGAGGAGCCCGCGGTGGAGCTGCTGCTGACGGACGTCCGCGGCTGGGAGGAGCGCGAGGACCTGGCCGAGCCGATCGCCGCGGAGCTGCCGCACACGCCGCTGTGGCGCCAGGCGGAGGCCGGCTGCTCGCCCAGCGCGTGCGCCGAGCTGGTGCGCGACGGGCACGCGCGCGCCGGCGAGGTGGTGGTGCTGCTGCGCGCGAGCGGGGACCTCGAGGTGTTCGAGCGCGCCCTGCAGCTGCAGGGCCTGCGCACGCTGGCCGCCGTCGGGCGCGTTCTGGGGGCGCCAGCAGATCGGCGACCTGCTCGCGTATCTGCGCGCGCTCGCCAACCCGCTGCGACGAGCAGGCGCTGTACGCCGCGCTGGCCTCGCCGCTGGCGGGGTGCTCGCGCGACGGCCTGGCGCTGCTCGCGACGCGCCGCGCGGACGCAGCGGCGCGGGGTGTGGGAGACCGCGCTCGCGGCTACCGGCGGCGAGCCGGAGCTTGCGCCGGGGCTCGCTCCAGGCGACGGCGCGGCGCTCGCGTCGCTTCTGTGCGCTGTTGCAGGACGAGCGCGCGCAGGCGGCCGCGGCGAGGCGCTCTCGGAGCTGATCGAGCGGGCGATCGACGCGAGCGGCTACCGCGAGCACGTGCTCGGCCTCGACTGGCCCGAGCGCCGGCTGGCCAACGTCCACAAGCTGCTGCGCCTGGCGCGCGCGCTTCGAAGCGAGCGAGGGCCGCGACCTGCGCGGCTTCCTCGACCACGTCGAGTACCTCCAGCAGGCGGTCGAGGTCGAGCCCGACGCGCCCGTCGAGGGCGTCGAGCCCGACGCGGTGCGGCTGATGACGATCCACGCCGCCAAGGGGCTCGAGTTCCCGGTCGTGTGCGTCGCCGACCTCGGGCGCCAGCCCAACACGCGGACGCCCGACCTGCTCGTCGACGGCGAGCGCGTCGGCCTGCGGCTGATGCGCCTCGACGGCGCGCGCATCGAAGCCCGCGCTCGACTACGACGAGCTCGCGCGGCGAGCGCCGCGCCCGGGAAGCCGAGGAGGAGGACCGGATCCTGTACGTGGCGATGACGCGCGCGCGCGAGCGGCTGCTGCTGAGCGGCGCGGTCGACTTCGCGCGCTGGCCGGAGCGCGCCAGGCGCCGACGGCGATCTCCTGGCTCGCGCCGGCGCTGTCCGCGGAGCTCCCCGCGCTCGTCCGGGACGGGGTCGCGGCCGTGCACGACCTGGCGATCGGCGACGGCGCCAGCGTGGCCGTCCGCTGCCGGCTGAACGCTCCGGCGACGGTCGGCGCCGTGCTCCGCCTCGAGCGCATCGGGCGCGTGGCGAGCCCGCCGGACGCAGCCCGTCGCGGCGCGGGCAGCCCGCGGCGCAGTCGATCGCCGAGCGGGCAGCCATCGGCGCAGCCGGTCGCGGCGGAACAGCCGTCGATCTGCGTCGCGGGCGGCGGCGTCGCCGACGCCGGCGCCGGCGCTCGCGGCCGCGACGCTCAGCTACACCTCGCTGACCGAGCTCGAGCGCTGCGGCTACCGCTACTACCTGGAACGCGTGCTCGCGCTGCCGGAGGATCGCGCGGCCGCGCGCGCGGAGCGCCCGGCGGCGACGGCCTGGAGGCGCGCGCGCGCGGGACGCTCGTGCACCGGCTGCTGGAGCTGCACGACTTCGCGCGTCCGCGCGCGCCCGTCGCGCGCGCGAGGTGGCGCGCGCGGCCGCGCGAGCTGGGCATGCGCGTGGGCGACGGGCGAGCGCGCGCGAGATCGCGCGCGCTGATCGCACGGCGCGCTCGCGGCGCCGCTGGCGGCGCAGCGCTCGCGCGCGCGCGAGGAGCGCGCGGCGGGAGCACCCGTTCGCGTTCCCGCTCGGCGACCGGGCGGGCCGCTGGTCACCGGCGTGATCGACCTGCTGGCGAGCGAGGCCGACGGCGGCGCGCTGGTGGTCGACTACAAGAGCGACCGGGTCGGCGCCGGCGTCGACCTGGAGGCGCTGGTCGAGCGCGACTACGGCGTCCAGCGGCTGCTGTACGCGCTCGCGGTGCTGCGCGACGGGGCGCCGCAGCGTCGAGGTCGTGCACTGGTTCCTGGAGCGCCCGCGCGAGTCGGTCGCGCGCCCGCTACGGGCCGCCGAGCGCGCCGGGCTCGAACGGAGCGCTGGCGGCGCGCGTGCGGGCGCGCCGGCGAGCGCGGCTTCGCGGTCAGCCGCGACCCCACCGCGGCCTCTGCCTGACGTGCCCGGGGCGCGCCGGCTGTGCTCGTGGGGCGAGCAGCGAGACGCTGCGCGAGGATCCCTGAGCTAGCGCGTCTCTGAGCTCGCTCGGGCCGGTCGCGATTTAGTTCGCGCAAGTCTGCGTCGGTTCGCGGGGCCGCTCTGCGCTGCTACGCTTTCCGGCTCCGCCTCAGGTGCCCGCCTGCCTGCGCCACGACGGGCATGCCCGCACGAGGCTGCCCGCCGCTGCGCGGGATGCACCGCCCCAAGGGAGCACTTCCATGAACTCGCACAACAAGCAGCCGCCAAAGGCCGTCGGACTCTACGACCCCCGCTTCGAGCACGACGCGTGCGGCGTGGGCATGGTCGCGCGGCTGGACAACGAGCCGACGCACGAGGTCGTCACGCGGGCGATCACGGCGCTCGAGAACCTCGAGCACCGCGGCGCCTCCGGCGCGGACCCGTGCACCGGCGACGGCGCCGGGATCCTGATGCAGATGCCCGACGAGCTGCTGCGCGCGGTCGTCGACTTCGAGCTGCCGCCGCGCGGGCGCTACGGCGTGCTGATGTGCTTCCTGCCGACCGACGAGCGCGGCGCGCGCGAGCGCCTGGAGGCGCTGCTCGAGCGGACCGTGCGTCGCCGAGGGCCAGCGGCTGCTCGGCTGGCGCGACGTGCCGGTCGACCCGAGCAGCACACGGGCGAGGTGGCGGCGCGCCTGCCGGCCGGTGATCCGCCAGCTGTTCGTCGGCGCCGGCGACGCGCAGGCGCGACGACCAGGACGCGTTCGAGCGCAAGCTGTACGTGATCCGCCGCATCTGCGAGCTGACCGCCGAGGAGCCCGGCCTGTACGTCGCCTCGAGCTCCTCGCGCACGATCAACTACAAGGGCATGCTGATCAGCTACCAGCTGGCGCGCCTTCTACGCGGACCTGCGCGACGAGCGCACGCAAGAGCGCGCTCGCGCTCGTGCACTCGCGCTTCTCGACCAACACCTTCCCCAGCTGGGAGCTCGCCCACCCCTACCGCGTGATCTGCCACAACGGCGAGATCAACACGGTGATGGGCAACGTCAACTGGATGCGCGCGCGCGAGAGCGAGCTGCGCAGCGAGCTGTTCGGCGAGGACCTGGAGAAGATCCTGCCGGTCGTCACGCCCGGCAACTCCGACTCGGCGACGTTCGACAACGTGCTCGAGCTGCTGATGCTCGCCGGGCGCTCGCTGCCGCACGCGGCGATGATGATGATCCCCGAGGCCTACCGCGACCGCGACGACCTGCCCGACTACCTGAAGGGCTTCTACGCCTTCCACTCCTGCCTGATGGAGCCGTGGGACGGGCCCGCGTCGGTGGCGTTCACCGACGGCCGCGTGGTCGGCGCGACGCTCGACCGCAACGGCCTGCGCCCCGGGCGCTGGGTGGAGACGACCGACGGCCACGTGGTGCTCGGCTCGGAGTCGGGCCTGCTCGACATCCCGCCGGAGCAGGTCCGGCGCCTCGGGCGCCTGCAGCCGGGCAAGCTGTTCCTCGTCGACCTCGAGCGCGGGCGGATCGTCGAGGACGAGGAGGTCAAGCGCGAGGTCGCCACGCCGCAGCCCTACGGCGAGTGGTTCGCGCGCAACGCGGTGCCCTTCGCCGAGCTGCCGCCCTCCGAGCAGGTGACGCTCTCCGACCAGCCGCTGCACCTGCGCCAGCGCGCGTTCGGCTACTCCCAGGAGGACCTGCGCGTGCTGCTCGCGCCGATGGCGATCGACGGCGCCGAGCCGATCGGCTCGATGGGCAACGACCTCTCGCTGGCGGTGCTCTCCGACCAGGCGCCGCCGCTGTTCTCCTACTTCAAGCAGCTGTTCGCGCAGGTCACCAACCCGCCGATCGACCCGATCCGCGAGGAGATCGTGATGAGCCTGGCGACCGAGCCTGGGCAACGAGCGCAACCTGTTCGACGAGACGCCCGAGCACGCCCACAAGCTCCTGCTCGACCAGCCGATCCTGCTCAACCGCGAGCTCGAGACGCTGCGCCACGTCGACCACGACGTCTACGCGGCGCGCACGATCGACATCACCTGGCCGGTCGCGGAGGGCGCCGCGGGGATGAGCGACGGCGATCGACGCGCATCTGCCGCCAGGCGCGCGAGGCGATCGCCGAACGCGTCAACATCATCATCCTCTCCGACCGCCAGCTCGGCCCGCGCCGCGCGCCGATCCCCTCGCTGCTGGCGGTCGCCGCCGTCCACCACCACCTCGTGCTCGAGGGCACGCGCCTGCGCGCCGGCATCATCCTCGAGTCCGGCGAGCCGCGCGAGGTGCACCACTTCGCGACGCTGATCGGCTACGGCGCCAGCGCGATCAACCCCTACCTGCTGCTCGAGACGCTCGACGAGCTGGTCGTCGAAGGCCGCATCGTGCGCACCGGCGGCGGACGGCGCGCACGGTCGCGCTCGACGCCGAGCAGGCGGCCCAGAACGTCGTCAAGGCGATCGGCAAAGGGCTGCTGAAGACGATCTCGAAGATGGGCATCTCGACGATCCAGTCCTACCGCGGCGCGCAGATCTTCGAGGCGGTGGGCCTCGAGCGGGAGCTGATCGACAGGCACTTCACCGGCACCGCCTCGCGCATCGGCGGCGTCGGCGTCGACGTGCTCGCCGACGAGGCGCTCGAGCGCCACGCGCGCGCCTACCCGGCGCCGCACGGACGCGCTGCTGCCGGTCGGCGGCGTCTACGCGTGGCGGCGCGACGGCGAGCACCACATGTGGAACCCGGAGACGATCGCGCTCGTCCAGCACGCGGTGCGCGCGGCCAACGGCGACGTCGCGGCGGCGCTGAAGGGCGACGCGCGAGGCGCTCGCGGCGGTGCGCGAGAGCGCCGGCGTACGAGAAGTACCGCGAGTACGCGCGAGGCGGTCAACGAGGACGCGGCCCGCAAGGCGACGCTGCGCGGCCTGCTGCGGATCGGCGACGGCGACGCCGTCGCGCGCCGATCGCGCTCGAGGAGGTCGAGCCGGCGAGCGAGATCGTCAAGCGCTTCTGCACCGGCGCGATGAGCCTCGGCTCGATCTCGCGCGAGGCGCACGAGACGCTCGCGATCGCGATGAACCGCCTCGGCGGGCGCTCGAACACGGGCGAGGGCGGGGAGGACCCCGTCGCGCTTCACGCCCGACGCCAACGGCGACCGCCGCCGCTCGGCGATCAAGCAGGTCGCCTCGGGGCGCTTCGGCGTGACGATCCACTACCTCGTCAACGCCGACGAGCTGCAGATCAAGATGGCGCAGGGCGCCAAGCCCGGCGAGGGCGGCCAGCTGCCGGGCCACAAGGTCGACGCCTACATCGGCTCGATCCGCCACACCACGCCCGGCGTCGGGCTGATCTCGCCGCCGCCGCACCACGACATCTACTCGATCGAGGACCTCAAGCAGCTGATCTACGACCTGCGCTGCGCCAACCCCGGCGCGCAGGTGTCGGTCAAGCTCGTCTCCGAGGTCGGCGTCGGCACGGTCGCGGCGGGCGTCTCCAAGGCGAACGCCGACCGCGTGCTGATCGCCGGCCACGACGGCGGCACCGGCGCCTCGCCGCTGTCCTCGATCCAGGCGGCGGGCGTGCCGTGGGAGATCGGCCTGGCCGAGACCCAGCAGACGCTGCTGCTCAACGACCTGCGCTCGCGCATCGTCGTGCAGACCGACGGCCAGCTGAAGACCGGCCGCGACGTCGTGATCGCGGCGATGCTCGGCGCCGACGAGATGGGCTTCTCGACCGCGCCGCTGATCGCCACCGGCTGCATCATGATGCGCGCCTGCCACCTGAACACCTGCCCGGTGGGCATCGCCACGCAGGACCCGGAGCTGCGCAAGCGCTTCAAGGGCACCCCCGAGCACGTCGTCAACTTCTTCTTCTTCGTGGCCGAGGAGGTGCGCGAGATCCTCGCCGTCGCTGGGCCTGCGCTCGCTGGACGAGGCGATCGGCCGCGTCGACCTGCTGGGCGCGAGCGACGCGATCGAGCACTGGAAGGCGCGCGGCGTCGACCTGACGCACATCCTCACGCACATCGAGCTGCCCGACGGACGCGCCGCGCCGGCGCGTGGAACCGCCGCCGGCGGTGCTCGACGACGCGCTCGACTGGGAGCTCGTCGAGCGCGCGCGAGCCGGCGCTCGGAGCGCACGGCTCGGCACCGGCGGGCGCGTCAAGCTCGAGCTGCCGATCCGCAACCGCAACCGCTGCGTCGGCGGCATCCTCTCGAGCCACATCGCGCGGCGCCACGGCGCCGAGGGCCTGCCGGAGGACTCGATCGTGGTCGACTTCGAGGGCTCGGCCGGGCAGAGCTTCGGCGGCTGGCTGGCGCCCGGCGTCACGTTCACGCTGCGCGGCGACGCCCAGGACTACGCCGGCAAGGGCCTCTCCGGCGGGGTCTTCGCGATCCGCCCGCGCGAGGGCATGGGCGAGCACTTCAAGGCCGAGGAGAACGTGATCGTCGGCAACACCGTGCTGTACGGCGCGACCGCCGGCCGGGCCTTCTTCCGCGGGCTCGCGGGCGAGCGCTTCGCGGTGCGCAACTCCGGCGCGTGGGCGGTCGTCGAGGGCGTCGGCGACCACGGCTGCGAGTACATGACCGGCGGGCGCGTGGTCGTGCTCGGGCCCACCGGGCGCAACTTCGCCGCCGGCATGAGCGGCGGCGTCGCCTACGTGCTCGACGAGGACGGGACGTTCGCCAAGCGCTGCAACATGGGCATGGTCGGCTTCGAAGAGCTCTCCGAGGCCGACGCGATCGAGCTGCGCGCGATGATCGAAGAGCACCAGCGGCGCACCGACTCGCCGGTCGCCGCGCGCGTGCTCGAGCGAGTGGGAGCGAGCTGCTCGACGCGGCGCGTTCGTGAAGGTGATGCCGCACGACTACAAGCGCGTGCTGCGCGAGCTCGCCGAGGAAGAGGCCCTGGCGACCAGCGCCGCGGAGAACGGGGCAGGGCCCGCGCAGGCGGACGCGTCGAGGCCGCTGGACGCGGTCGGCGAGGACGGGCGCCTGATGGGCAAGCTCGGCGGCTTCCTGCAGATCGAGCGCCACGGCATCCCGCAGCGGGATCCGCTCGAGCGCGCGCACGACTACCGCGAGTTCCTGCTGCCGCGCCCCGTGGAGGAGCTGCGCGAGCAGGGCGCGCGCTGCATGGACTGCGGCGTGCCGTTCTGCCACAACGGCTGCCCGCTGGGCAACCTGATCCCCGACTGGAACGACCTCGTCTACCGCGACCGCTTCGCGCGACGCGATCGCGCAGCTGCACGCCACGAACAACTTCCCCGAGTTCACCGGCCGCCTGTGCCCGGCGCCGTGCGAGGCGGCGTGCGTGCTGGAGATCCGCGAGGGCGACGCGGTCACGATCAAACAGATCGAGAACGCGATCATCAACCGCGCCTGGGAGGAGGGCTGGGTGACGCCGCAGCCGCCGCGCCGCGATCGCGAAACCGGCCAGGCGGTGGCCGTCGTGGGCTCCGGGCCCGCGGGCATGGCCGCCGCACAGCAGCTGCGCCGCGCCGGGCACCGCGTGACGCTGTTCGAGCGCGACGAGGCGGTCGGCGGGCTGGTGCGCTTCGGCGTGCCCGACTTCAAGATCGAGAAGACGCGTCGTGCAGCGGCGCGTCGAGCAGCTCGTCGCCGAGGGCGTCGAGCTGCGCTGCGGCGTGGACGTCGGCAGCGACGTCACCGTGCAGGAGCTGCGCGACGGCTTCGACGCGGTCGTGCTCGCGACCGGCTCGCGCGTGCCGCGCGACCTGCCCGTGCCCGGCCGCGAGCTCGACGGCGTGCACTTCGCGATGGACTACCTCTACCAGCGCAACCGCTGGGTGGCGCGCGAGCATCGGTCCCGCGCCGAGCGTCGCGCAGCCCGCCGATCGAGCGCGAGATCAGCGCCGCCGGCAAGGACGTGGTCGTGATCGGCGGCGGCGACACCGGCGCGGACTGCGTCGGCAACGCGCTGCGCGAGGGCGCCCGCTCGATCGTCCAGCTGGAGCTCCTGCCCGAGCCGCCCGCGCACCGGCCCGACGACCGCACGCCGTGGCCGCAGTGGCCGCTGAAGTACCGCCTCAGCTACGCGATGGAGGAGGCGCGCAAGCTGGGCCTGGGCGAGCAGGACTACTCGGTCGACGACGACCGCGTTCAGCGACGACGGCAACGGCGCGCGTCGCCGGCGCTGCGGATCGCGCAGGCGGCGGCCCGAGCCGCCGTTCGCGCCGCTGCCGGGCACCGAGCGCGAGCTGCCGGCGCAGCTGGTGCTGCTGGCGATGGGCTTCCTGCACCCCGAGCAGGGGCTGCTCGACCAGCTCGGCGTCGAGAAGGACGCGCGCGGCAACGTCAAGGCGGTCAAGCCCTACACGACCTCCGTGGACGGCGTGTTCGCCGCCGGCGACGCCCGCCGCGGGCAGTCGCTGATCGTGTGGGCGATCAACGAGGGCCGCCAGTGCGCGCGCATGGTCGACCGCTACCTGGCGGCGCAGCGGCACGTGGCCGACGGCGCACGCGCAGTTCGCGCCCGAGGACGGCGGGCTGGCCGGCCACGCCGACGCCGACGAAGGGCTCCGAGGGCCCGCCGCAGCACGTCGGCCCCGGCATCGCCGCCTCAGACGGCTAGGCTGGAGAACAATGAACACGATGTCTGCAAGTGGGCATCCGGGGGACGGCAGCGGGTCGGGCGCCTCGCGGCTGCCCAGGGTCTGCCTGATCGGCGCCGGCTCCTCGGGGATCGCCGCCGCCAAGGCGCTGCACGAGCGCGGCATCCCGTTCGACTGCTTCGAGAAGTCCGACCGCGTCGGCGGCAACTGGGTGTTCGAAAACCGCAACGGCATGTCGGCGGCCTACCGCGACCTGTTCATCAACACCTCGCGCCCGCGGATGGAGTACTCGGACTTCCCGATGCCCGAGTCCTATCCCGACTTCCCCCACCACACCCAGATCGCGGCGTACTTCGACGACTACGTCGACCACTTCGGCCTGCGCGAGCGGATCACCTTCGAGACCGGCGTCGAGCACGCGGCGCGCGACGAGCACGGCGTCTGGAGCGTCGAGCTGGACACCGGCGAGACGCGCACCTACGACGCGCTGATGGTCGCCAACGGCCACCACTGGAACCCGCGCTGGCCCGAACCGGCGTTCCCCGGGGCGGACGGCTTCACGGGCACGCAGCTGCACGCCCACTCCTACATCGACAACTCGATCTTCGCCGGCAAGCGGGTCGTGGTCCTCGGCATGGGCAACTCCGCGATGGACATCGCCGTCGAGTCCTCCTACGTCGCCGAGCGCACGTACCTGGCCGCGCGTCAGGGCGTGTGGATCATCCCCAAGTACGTGTTCGGCAAACCGGTCGACCAGATGCGCAACGACCCGCGCGTCCCGTTCAAGATCCGCCAGCGGATCATCCAGCAGCTCGTGCGCGCCTACGCCGGCCCGCCCGAGCGCTACGGCCTGCCCAAGCCCAACCACCGCTTCGGCGAGGCCCACCCGACGGTCTCCGGGCGGATCCTCGACCGCATCCAGCACGGCACGATCACGCCCAAGCCGAACATCGAGCGCTTCGACGGCTCGCGGGTGCGCTTCGCCGACGGCAGCGAGGTGGAGGCGGACGTGGTCGTGTACTGCACCGGCTACAAGATCACGTTCCCGTTCTTCGACGAGGACCTCATCTCCGCGCCCGACAACCACATCGAGCTGTTCCGGCGCGTCTTCCACCCTGACATCCCGAACGTGTTCTTCATCGGCCTGCTGCAGCCGCTCGGCGCGATCATGCCGCTCGCCGAGGCGCAGGGAGCATGGGTGGGCGACTACCTGCGGGCGACTACGCGCTGCCGTCCACGGCCGAGATGCGCGCCGACATCGACGCCGACCAGGCGGCGATGCGGGCGCGCTACGTGGCCTCCAAGCGCCACACGATCCAGGTCGACTACGACGACTACCTGCACGCGCTGGCCAAGGAGCGGCGCGCGGGCAGCGCACGCGCGCGCGCAAACGGGTATATCCCACCGGCGTCATGCCGACCTTCTGCCGCCACAACCGCTTCGTAGAGCGCTGCCCGATCTGCAGCAAGACGCTGCCCGGTAAAGCGCCCACGACGTCCGCGCCGCGCGCCAAGAGCTCCAAGGCCCCCGGGCGCGCCCGCGCGGGCGACGGCCACCGCCAGCGCGCGCGGGTCGAGAGCGTGCGCGTGCGCCGCGAGGGCCGCGCCGAGGACGACGGCTACCGCTCGGAGCTGGTGCCGGGCCTGCGCGCGTCCGCCGACGCGCTGCGGCTGGCCGAGGAGATCGCGTTCGCGAGCGGACGCCTGCTCGCGCTGGCGGCCGAGCCGCCCGGGCTCTACGGCGAGGCGCGCGCGCTCGCGCGCGAGGACCTGGAGCGCGCCACGTGGACGTGCTTCCTGATCGCCTACCTGTGTCCGCTCGAGGGCGAGGACCCGTTCGCGGGCATCCGCCAGGCGCTCGAGGCCCCGCCCGGCGAGCTGCCCGACCTCGACGGCACTCCGCTCGGCCCGCGCAGCTCCCACGACCCGCGGCGCGGCGCCGACACGCTGATCGCCTACCGCAGTGGGCCGCGCGCGGCGGGCAGGCAAGCGTTGCGGCGTCGGCGGCATCGACCGAGAGCACACAGGCGGCCGCGTTCACGGGCGACCCCGCATGGAGCCCAGCGCGGCGCTTCGAGCGCGTGTTCGAGCGGCTCGCGCTACCCGGCTTTGCGCGCATGGGCCGCTACGAGCTGCTGGTCATGCTGGGGCGCCTGGGGCTGTACGAGCTGCGCGCCGACTCGCTGCACCTGGGCGGCGCGCGCGGGCTGTCGGCGGAGGACCCCACCACGCTGGCCGCCAAGCGCGTGTTCGGCATCGGCGATCCGCTGCTGCTGGAGCGCCGCGCGGCAGCGCTCGCGCAGGACGCCTCGGTGCCGATCGAGGCGCTCGACCTGGCGCTCGCCAACTGGCGGCGGGCGAGCGCGCCACGCTGGGCTTCCCCGGCGACACCCAGGACGGCGACTCCTACGAGCGCGCCGGCGCCGCGCTCGGGCTCTGATGCGCCCCAATCCGCGGTACGCGGTCGACGATGCGCGCGTCGTGCGCGCGCTGATCGAGGCGAACCCGTGGGCGACGATCGTCAGCGACGGCGACGACGGGCTGGTGGCGTCCCACTATCCGGTGCTGCTGGACGACACGAGCGAGGAGCTCGCCGTGCTCACGCACGTCGGCCGTCCCGACGAGCAGCTGCATCGCCTCGGCTCGCGCGAGACACTGCTGATCGTGGCGGGGCCACACGGCTACATCTCGCCCAGCTGGTACAGCGAGCAGGCGACGCCTGTCCCGACATGGAACTTCAGCGTCGCCCACTGCTACGGCGTCCCCGAGATCCTGGACGCAGAGCGCAACCTGCAGGTGCTCACGCGGCTGGTCGAGCGCTTCGAGCGGCATGTGCAGGAGCCGGTGCTCCTCGACCAGCAGCTCGGCGTCCGTATCGCCGCCGGCACCGTGGGGGTGCGGCTGGCGATCACGCGCTTCGTGTGCAAGGTGAAGATGAGCCAGGACAAGGACGCGGACAGCCAGCGGCAGGTTCTCGGCGAGCTCTGCGCTCCCGGGCCGTACGCCAACCCGGCGCTCGCCGAGGAGATGCGAAGGGCCATCGGCGCGACGCCCACCCGTTTGGAGTAGACGCTCGGCCGCGCAAAAGTGCCGTCCACACGGCCGCCTACAGTGCGCGCAGACAGTTGTTCCAAAACTCCACGGGAGTCGCTGATGCCACTCTGCTTCATCGAGCCTCAGGACGCGATCCGCGTCATCGCCGAGTCGGTCGGGCGCGAGGCGCGCCGCCAGCTCGTGGGCGAGGTCGTGCGCGCATGGGTGGACGACATCCCCGACCAGGAACTGTCGGTCCACTACGCCAAGGCGATCGCCGACCTCGACGAGGACGACCTGCATCTGCTGGCCGCGTGGCACGCGTCGCTAGAGGTCGGCCAGCCGATCCCCAACACGGAGTTCCTCGTCGGCGTGTTCCCGAGCCTCGGGGAGAACCGGCGCGAGGCGCTGAAGATCGCGGCGGGCTTCCGCGGCGAGGAGGCCTTCCAGGCGGGCGTGGCCGAGGACCAGGCGCTCGACACGGTGCTCCCGCGCCTGTCCAACGAGCGGGCGATCGAGCTCGCCAACGAGTGCATCCAGCTGTACATGTGGGACCGCCTGGGCTGCGACAACTAGGACGCCGTGGGCCGGCGCGAGGCGGCGTCCTCGACGGCTCGCGTGCATAGCACGCCACGCCGTCTGCGTCCTTGCCTCGCTTGACCCACGACGCCCTAGTCGGCCACGATCTCGACGAGCTTTGCTCGCGTCCCCTCGCGGCTACACTCACGACATGACCGAGACGACCGCCGTGCCCACCGAGGAAGACGTGATGGACGCGCTGTCGAACGTGATCGACCCGGAGCTCGGGCTGGACTTCGTCGAGCTGGGGCTGATCTACGGGGTGGAGGTCGCCGAGGGCAACGTGCGCGTGACGTTCACGCTGACCACGCCCGGCTGCCCGATCGGTCCGCAGGTCAACGAACAGATCGAAGAGTTCGTGGGCGAACTGGACGGCGTCAAGACGGTCGAGTCCGAGATGGTGTTCACGCCGGCGTGGTCGCCCGAGATGATGAGCGAGGACGCCAAGTTCGCGCTCGGATACTGAACGGCTGCGACCCCGCCCGGGGAGCCGCAGCCGTCCTCATCGGTCTTCTACGCTTCAGCCTCCCCTACAGGCTCAGGCCGTAGTTCGTGCACGTGGCCGTGAACGAGGGGTTGGGGCTTGCGCTGAGCTGGTTGAGCACGTTCTGCAGCGCCGGCGAGTCCTCGAACATGCCGATATGGGCCACGGGGTCTTTGGAGCACTGATTCTGGACGGTGATGTTCGTCACGCCGGAACCGCTCAGGAACGCGTTGGTGTAGGGGGTCACCACCTCGTCGTGGGTCGTCTCGATCACCACGTAGCGCGGTCCCGCGACGGTGTCGCCGCCTTCGAACGTCTTCTTCTCGAACGCCGAGCCGACCTCCTGTTCGGGCAGCGAGGGCGCGCCGATCACTTCCAGGAACACGCCGAGCGTCAGCGACGCGAACGGGAAGTTGTCGATCAGTTCCGTGAGCCCGTCGAGCGTCGTGCCGTGGTTGCTCGGCGCGAGCCCGACGAACGTGTTCACCTTGGACGCGCCGCCGAGGTACTTGAGGTAGTAGTTGGGCATCATCCCGCCCTGCGAGTGCCCGACGAGGTCGACCTGCGACGCTTTCGTCTGCGACAGCACTTTGTTGACGAACGTCTTCAGTTCTTCCGCCGACTGCGTGATGTGCCCGAGGCCGTCGATGCTGCCAAGCAGCCCCGAGAGGATCGTCTCGCCGTAGTTGAACGAGTAGACGCAGTAGCCCGCGTTGGCCAGCAGCGGTGCGAGCGTCACCCAGTTCGAGCCCTCGTCCGCGAACGTCGCGTGCACCAGCACCACCGGGTAGGGGTGCGCGGCGCTGGGTTTGCAGCCGTTGTTGCCGCCCGACAGCGCCGTCGGGTCCCACGTCTCGTTCCAGGCTCCGTCGACGAGCGCTTCACTTCCGTAAGGCACGTGCAGGCTGGCGCTGGCGCTTGCCGGCGCCACCGCTGCCACGACCGCAGCCGCGATCGCAACGAGCAGCATCGCTCTGTTCTTCAGCATATGAATTCCCTCTTCCTCGATCAATAGGAGCCCGGAACACCCGTGAGCGGGCGCGTCCGAGCTCATCCCCAAACAGTCCGGCCCTTCGAGCCCACGCTAGCCGAGCGCGGCAAGGCATGTCAATAGCTGGGGGTCTTCCGTTTCTGGCTAAAAGCCCGAGGGCCCGATCACAGCCGCCGCCGCTGCTCCCCGGATCTCACGCTTGGGGGTGGGGTAGCGTTATGGGTGTTAGTGGTGCGAGAAGATCTGACGTTCTCATGCGGGGGTGACGCGTGCGCCGCATGGTTCTATCCGGCCGCGCGCGAAGCGCCCGATACCCCGATCGTGGTCATGGCCCACGGCCTGTCCGGAACGCGCCGCGACCGGCTGGGGGCGTTCGCCGAGCGCTTCGCGTCGGCCGGAATCGCGGCGCTCGTGTTCGATCACCGCGGCTTCGGGGACAGCGCCGGTGAGCCGGATCTGTTCCAGCCCGCTCGACAGCTGGACGATTGGCGCGCCGCGATCGCGTTCGCCCGTTCGCTGTCGGGCGTCGACGCCGAGCGCGTGGCGACATTCGGGTCCTCCATGGGGGGCGGCAACGCCCTCGCCGCCGCCGCCGAGGATCCTCGCGTCGCGGCGGCAATCAGCCAGGTGCCGTTTCTGGACATGTGGCGCCAGGCCCACCGCGCCTCGCCCCGAGTGATGCGCGAAGATGGTTCTTGCGGCCGTGCGCGGCGGCCATCTGCCCGCTGTGGGACAACCGCACGAGGCGGCATTCATCAACGCGCCCGGCAGCGAGGCCGGCTGGCGCCACGTGGTGGCGATCGGCGAGGACTCACGCTGGCGGGACCGCGTGTCGGCGCGCTGGCTGCTCGGCCGCCCATACCGACCGGTGCGACACGCCGCGACGCTGCACTGCCCGTGGCTGGTGTGCGTGGGCGATGCCGATCGGGTGGCAAAGCCCGGACCGGCGATCGCGGCCGCCAGGCGTGCGCCGCTGGGCGAGTTGTCCTGTCTACCCGGGCGTCGATCACTTCGACGTCTACGACGGGCGCGCAGCACGAGGCGGTGGTCGCCGACCAGCTCATGTTCCTGCGCCGTCACCAGCTGGCCCGTGACGGCGTTGGGGCTGATTAGACCGGCGCGGCTGCGGACTCGCGCGCGAGCGCGACCAGCGTGGCGAGTTCGTCGGCGATGTTCTCGCCGATCGCGTCGATGTCCGGCAGCGCGTCGAAGTCGCCGAGCAGGCCGAAGTTCATCTGGCCGTTGTAGGACATGATCGCGATCGCGAGCGCGTGGTTTTCGGGCAGGAACGCCACCGGGATCGCCTGCAGCATCTCGCGCCCGAGCACGTACAGCGGGAACTGCGGGCCGGGCACGTTGGTGACGATCAGGTTGAACAGGCGCGTGGAGAAGTTCAGCCGCGAGGCCTGCGCGAGGATCGTCGGCGGCGCGAAGTTCTGCGCGCCCGCGATCACCTCCGCGCCGAGCGCCTGCTTGGACTCCTTCAGGCCGTCCATCGCGTTCGAGACGAAGCGCAGGCGGTTGAGCGGGTCGGTGATGTAGACCGGCAGCGGGCCGCGCATCACGACGATGCGGTTGCCGCCCGTGCTCGCCCTCGGTGCGCACCGACACCGGCACCAGCGCGCGCATCTCGACGCCCTCGGTGGGCCGCCCGCGGGAGATCAGGAACGAGCGCAGCGCGCCGGCGACGACCGCGAGCACGACGTCGTTGACGGTGCCGCCGAAGGCGTTCTTGACGGTCTTGAAGTCCTCGAGCTGGCTGGTCACCCCGACGAAGCGCCGGTGCGGCCCGATCGGCACGTTCAGCGGCGTTTCCGGGGCCGGGTTCAGGCCGGCCCAGACGATCTCGCCGACGCCCTCGGCCGCCTCGCGGGCGCGCGCCAGCGCGCGCTCGGGGTGCGCGAGCGCGTCGAGCGCGCCCTCCGCCAGCGTCGCGCCCGCGCGCAGCGCGCCCCGAGCAGGCCGGCGGCGAGCAGGTGCGCGGTGCCCGGTTCGGGGTGCGGCTGCCACGGGCGCCCCGGAGTGCGGGATCGGCGGCGGGTCGGGCGAGAGGTCGAACAGCACCGTCGCCAGATCGACGCCGGCGATGCCGTCGATCAGCGAGTGGTGGGTCTTGGTGATCAGCGCGAAGCGGTCGTCCTCCAGGCCCTCGATCAGCCACATCTCCCACAGCGGCTTGGAGCGGTCGAGCTGCTGGGAGAAGATCCGCGCGGTCAGGTCCTGCAGCTGCTCCCAGCGGCCCGGGCGCGGGCAGCGCGGTGTGGCGGACGTGGTACTCGAGGTTGAAGCTGGGGTCGTCGATCCACACCGGGCGCCCGCTGTCGAGCGCGGTGTAGGCGAGCTTGTGGCGGTAGCGCGGCACCAGGTGCAGGCGCCGGCGGATCTGTTCGAGGAACTCCTCCATGCTCGGCGGCGGGCCCTCGACGATCGTCAGGCCGCCGATGTGCATGTGCGAGACGGCGCCCTCCTGGTGCAGGAACGAGGCGTCGACGGGAGTCAGCCGGTCGAGGTGGCGTTGGGTCATCGGGCTTAGCGTACCTGGGCGCCCCCTACAATGACAGCCGTGCCCAACACGGTCGAGAAGCTGCTGCTGGCGGCGCCGCGCGGCTACTGCGCGGGCGTCGATCGCGCCGTGCAGACGGTGGAACGCGCGCTGGAGATCCACGGCGCGCCCGTGTACGTGCGCAAGGAGATCGTGCACAACAAGCACGTCGTCGAGCAGCTGCGCGAGCGCGGGGCGATCTTCGTCGAGGAGCAGACCGAGGTGCCGGAGGGCGCGGTGTGCGTGTTCTCCGCGCACGGCGTCGCGCCCAGCGTGCGCGCGGGCGCAAGCGAGCGCGGCCTGCAGACGATCGACGCGACCTGCCCGCTCGTGACGAAGGTCCACCGCGAGGCCGTCCGCTTCGCCGAGGACGGCTACACGATCGTGCTCGTCGGCCACGACGGCCACGAGGAGGTGGAAGGGACGATGGGCGAGGCGCCGGAGCGGATCGTGCTCGTCGCAGAGCGAGCAGGACGTCGAGGAGCTCGAGGTCGAGGACCCCGAGCGGATCGCCTACATCACCCAGACGACGCTCGCGGTGGACGAAACCAGCGCGATCCTCGAGCGCCTGCGCGAGCGCTTCCCGAAGATCGTCGGTCCCCGCACCGATGACATCTGCTACGCCACCACCAACCGCCAGGCGGCCGTCAAGCAGATGGCCGCGAGCTGCGATCTGATGCTGGTGATCGGCTCGCGCAACTCCTCCAACTCGGTGCGCCTGGTCGAGGTCGCGCGCGACTGCGGCACCGAGGCGCACCTGATCGACAACGCGCGGCGAGGTCCAGGAGGAGTGGCTGCGAGGGCAGGCGCGTCGTCGGCATCTCCTCGGGGGCGAGCGCGCCCGAGGAGCTCGTCAGCGAGCTGGTCGACTTCTTCCGCGCGCGCGGCGTGAGCGACATCTCCGAGTTCGACGTGGTCCGCGAGGACGTGCGCTTCATGCTCCCCAAGCAGATACGCGAGGCGGTCGCCGGGAGCGGCCGCGCCCGGACGGCGTGGCCGGGGCCTCCTGACGCCGCGGGCGGCGCGGCGCGGTCGCTGGCGCGCGCGGGCCGAGCCAGCGCTGAGCGACGCGGGTCGCGATGCGCACGCTGATCGTCTCCGACCTGCACCTCGGCAGCCGTCTCGGGCGCCGACCTGCTGCGCCGCGCCGAGCTGCGCGCACCGCTGCTGGAGGCCGCTCGCAGACGTCGACCGCGTGGTGCTGCTCGGAGACGTGCTCGAGCTGCGCCACGGGCCGCTGCGCGAGGCGATGGCTGCCGCGCGGCCGTTCTTCGAGGATCTCGGGCGGGCGCTCGCCGGGGCGCGAGCTGGTGGTCGTCGCCGGCAACCACGACCACGCGCTCGTCGAACCGTGGCTCGGCGCGGCGCGGCGAGGTGACGAGCCGCCGCCGCTCGGCGTCGAGCAGCTGCTGGAGCCCGCGCAGGCCTCGCCCGCGCTCGAGCGGATCGCCGGGTGGGCGGCGCCGGCGCGCGATCGCGCGTCGCCTACCCCGGCCTGTGGGTGCGCCCGGACGTGTACGCCACCCACGGCCACTACCTCGACTGCCATCTGACGGTGCCCACGCTCGAGCGCCTGAGCGTGGGCGCGATGAGCCGCCTGCTGGGACGCCCGGCGAGCACGTTCGACTGCGTCGGCGACTACGAGGCGGTGGGCGCGCCGGTGTTCGCCTGGCGCGACGCCGTCGCCCGGGACGCCCGCACCGGCGCGGCGCTCGAACGGCGTCGGCGACCGTCAGCGCCTGGCGATGCGCTCAGAGGCGGCAGGGGCGCAAGGCAGCCGCGGCCGTGGCGCACGCCGTCGTGCGCTGGCTGCGCAGCCGCGCGATCGCCGCCGGCTTCCCGCTCGCGGTGGCCGCGCTCAACCGCGCCGGGATCGGCCCGCTGCGCGCGGACGTCTCGACGAGCGAGCTGCGTCGCGCGGGGCTGCGCGCGATGGGCGAGGTCGCCGCGCGCCTCGGCCTCGGCGACGCCTACGTCGTCTTCGGCCACACCCACCGCGCCGGGCCGCTCCCCGGCGATGCGCCCGCGGAGTGGCGCGGGCGCGGGGGCGCGCGGCTGGTGAACGCCGGCAGCTGGACCTACGCGCGCGATCTTCCTCACGCGCCACGCCCGGCGAGAGCCCGTACTGGCCTGGGACGTGCGTGCTCGTCGAGGACGACGGGCCGCCGCTGGTCATGCGCCTGCTGCAGGACCGCACGCACGCGCAGGTGGAACCGAGCCCCCCGCGCCGCGTGTCCTGATTTGGGACCGTTCCATCGAGTATTGTCGTGCTCGCTCCCATGGTGCTCCCGATCGGACTATCGAGGCTCGCTTCGGCCCGGCTGATCGCTGCGCTTCTCGTCTGCGCCGCCTGCCTGCTCGCGAGCGCGGCGGCCGCGAGCGCGTTCGACGTCACGATCAGCTACACCGATCCACACGGAGGCACGAGCGCCGAAAGAGAAGGAACGAGCCACTATCAGGGCAACGACGCCACAGAGACCGGCGTCACGGTTGAGCTGTGGACCGAGGCAGAAGTCAACGACAACGGACTTGAATGCGACCCCAATAGCCCGTTGGAGTCCAAACAGTGCGACTTCTACAGCATCTTCACCGGCAGCGCCGAAGTAAAGCCTCCTTGTGAGCCGTATTCCGGTGACGTGCTCTGCCCGGATGCCGAAAGGTTCACGGCAAACCTGGGCGGCGGCCTGAATGACAGCTACAAACTTGATGCCCCGCTCCAGTACCAGAGCGCAACCGTCAACGCCGGCAACGGCGGTGACTTCATCGAAGGCACCGATCCGTCTGAATACAAAGGCGAATTCCCCGACCAGGACATCTTCACGGGCGGCACCGGCAACGACCGGATCGTCGGCGGTCCTGGCAACGACATCATCAAAGGCGGTCCCGGCGAAGACATCATCGACGGTCGCGGTGGGGAAGACCAGCTCTACGGCGAAGGCGGCAACGACCAGATCACCGGCGGGCCGAGCGGCAAAAGCCTCGAGGTGGGCGGCGAAGGCACGAACAAGCTGGGGGTCGTCTTCAACCCGGAAGCACCCGATTGGAACAGCTATGACGCCGGCAACGAGACCTTCAACGGCGAAGGCGGGATCTCGACGGTGTCCTTCTACCATGCGCCCGGACCGGTCACGGCCAATGACAACGGCTTGGCAGACAGCGGGATCGCCGGCCAGCAGGACACGATCGAGGAAAACGTCAGCGAGGTCGACGGCGGCGAAACAAACGACACGCTGACCGCCGGCAAGGCGCCCGTGACTCTCGACGGCGAGGGCGGCAACGACACTATCTACGGCGGCCCAGGCGGCGACACCCTGCGCGGCGGCGGTGGCAACGACACCATCTACACGACCGGGCCCGCAGGTGTTGGCCCGGACAGCATCTACGCCTCCGAGCCCTACTGCACGCTCTATGTGTCGTGTCCGACGGGTAACACGACGATCTACGCCAGCGACGGCATCCAGGACCAGATCTCGTGCGGGCCGGGCGCGGACATCGTCTACGCCGACGCCCTCGACGTCGTGTCCGTCGCCCCGATCTTCGCCTGCCCTACCGTCTACAGGAGCGCGGGGACGGGCAACCCCGGCAGCGGCCCGGGGAATCCCGGTGGCACCGTCGCGGCGGGCGCCTCGAGCGTCGGGCACGCTGCCGTGAAGGGCAGCTCCACGTCAGTGACGATCGTGTGCACAGGCGCTGCAACGAGCAGTTGCGTCGATTCGGTGACACTGTCTGTGGTGGAGACTCTGCGATCGGGCAAGGTGATCGCGGTCGCGGCCAAGTCGAAGACGAAAAAGCGGACCGTCATACTCGGCCACGCGTCGGTGACGCTCAGCGGCGGTCAGTCAAAGGCGGTCAGCGTCGCACTCAACGGCACTGGGCGAGGACTGGTCAAACAGGAGCACAAACTGCACGCGGAGCTGACTGTCACGCAGACGAGCGCCGGCAAGACCTCGCCCGTGAAGGCGCTCACTCTGACGTTCACCGCGCCCAAGCATCCCCGCTAGTCGGTTAGCCCCATTGCCGGCTCGCCTCGTGGCCCGAGCACCGGCTTGGATCGCGACGATTAGCTGACCTACGGAGACTCGTCCGGCATCAGCGGCCCGCCGGGGCGAAAGTAGGGCGCTGTCGCCTCGCTCAGGCGCCGGATCGTCTGGTCGAGATCCTTGCCCGTGATCTTCGTCACGACCGGGTCCTCGCGGTCGTCTCGCTGGGGTTCGGTTTGCTTTCCTGGTTCGTTCGCTGCCATCGCTTGCCCTCCTATCATCAGATCGAGTGTAGCCCAGCAGCCGGATTGAGCTAGTCGCGCGCGATCGCGAAGATGTCGATCAGAACACGCGCCACTACCTCGGCTAGCTCCGCGTGCCGGAGCTCCCCCGGGCCTTCGAAAAGGAAGCCGTCGTCGGTGTTGCTGCTCACAGACAGCACGGCGATCGGCTCCACGCGCGCGTTGAGCACGGGGACGGCAGCTACCACCTGCAGGTTGCTGTGTTGGGCCTGCTGCTCGGGACTCAATCCGTAGGTGCCGTCGTGCACCGCTGCGCCATGCACTCTCACATACGAGCGCGACTTCCACGCAGCGCCCGTTGCACCCTGGCCGATGTTCCAGCCCGCCGATGGAGATTGACCCGGCGACTTGTACTCGGGTACAAGGCGCGTGCCACTCGGGTCTGGAAGAAAGAGCCTGAACTGGTAGTGCGATGGAAAGCCCGCGGACCCGGGTCTCAGCAGTTCGCGGAGGATGAAGCGACCAGCGGCCTCGCGCCCGCTATCGCGACGGTCGCGCACCGTGCCGACGAGATCGTGGACCTCCTCGCTCTCCCTGGCGCCGGCGTGAACGACGGCGAAAGCGGCGAGCAGCCAAGCGGCGAGCACAACTAGCTTCAGGCCCAGCGCCCACTTGGCCCAGTGCGGGAAGACGGTGAAGACCGTGGGAACGAGCACGAGAAGCACACCGCCGGCCACCGCGGTGGTTCGTCTGCCAACGTGTCGCATGCCGGTATCTTGCCGCCAGCGGCGGATGCCACACGACGGAACGAAGCCGATGGTTCGGTGTCTACGGCTCACAAACGGCGCAACGCTCGAGCCGCGTTCGTCAGGCGAGTCCTGCTGTGAAGCAGGTGGCCAGGCAGCTGACGCCGGAGCCGACGTGCAACTCAAGCGTTGCTGCTGTGTGACGCTCATGCTCCAGCAGCGGATAAGCGCCCGCGTGCGTGACCGTGAGCTCGCGGCCGCCGGCCGCCTCGCCGCCGTTCACGATCACCGCGCCAGCGCCGTCCAGCACCGCCCACACGCCGCCAGCCTCGTAGCGGCCTGAATAGACGCCCTGCTGGTCCTGGGTCTGGGGCGCCAGCGCGGCCTGCGGCGCGTCCTCCGGGCGCAGCGGCGCCAGCGGCTCGCGCTCAACGCCCAGCAGCTCCTGGATCGCCAACTCCGTCTCCGCGTAGGCGCCCTCGCCGAAGTGGTAGTCGAACAGCCGTGCACGGCCGTCGAACAGGTAGCGCGCCGGCCAGCCCTCGTTCTCGTACTCCTGCCACACCTCCAGCTCGCTGTCGATCAGCACCGGGTAGGAGATCCCCAGGCGCGCCACCGCATCCCTGACCGCCTGCTCGTCGCGTGAGCACTCGAAACCAGGGCAGTGCACGCCGATCACGCGCAGGCCCGCCGACTCATAGCGCTCGTGCCACGCCTTCATGTATGGCAACGTGCGCATCGAGTTCGGGCGGCAGAAGTCCCAGAACTCCACCAGCATCGGCCTGCCCTGCTGGATGATCGACTGCGGCCCGCCGTTCACCCACGGCAGCTTCGTCGGGAACAGCGGCGCAACGATGTTGTCGACAGGCACCCTCAACCGGGGCGCCTAGCCAATGGAGCCGACCATCTCCAGTTGTATGAGCCTGTTCAGCTCCACGGCGTACTCCATCGGCAGCTCCTTCGTCACCGGCTCGATGAAGCCGTTGACGATCATCGCCGCAGCCTCGTCCTCGGTGAAGCCGCGCGAGCCCATGTAGAACAGCTGGTCGTCGGAGATGCGCCCGACGGTCGCCTCGTGCGCGACCGTCACGTTCGGGTTCTGGATCTGGATGTCCGGCCACGTGTCAGATTTCGATTCGCCGTCCATCATCAGGCCGTCGCACTGCACGCGCGCTTTCGAGCCCGCCGAGTTGTGGCCCATCTTGACCAGGCCGCGGTAGCCCATGATGCCGCCGTCCTTGGAGATCGACTTGGCGAGGATGTTCGACGTCGTGTTCGGCGCCAGGTGTACGACCTTCGCGCCCGTGTCCTTGTGCACGCCCTTGCCCGCCACGCCCACGTTCAGGTGGTCGGCGCGCGCGCCCTCGCCCATCAGGAACGAGCCCGGATACAGCATCACGTACTTGGCGCCCATCGAGCCGCCCACCCACTCGACCGTGCCCTCGGCCTCCACCACAGCGCGCTTGGTGTTGAGGTTGTAGACGTCCTTGGACCAGTTCTGCACCGTCGTGTAGCGCGCCTTGGCGCCCTCGTGCACGAAGATCTCGACGACCGCCGAGTGCATCGAGTTGACGCTGTAGGTCTGCGCCGTGCAGCCCTCGATGTAGTTCACCTCGGCGCCCTCGTCCGCGATGATCAGCGTGTGCTCGAAGGTGCCCTCGCCGGCGCCCTCCATGCGGAAGTACGACTGCAGCGGCAGGTCGCACTTGACGCCCTTGGGGATGTAGCAGAAGGCCCCGCCCGACCACACCGCGCCGTGCAGCGCCGAGAACTTGTTGTCCTGCGCCGGCACGCACTTGGTCATGAAGTATTTCTGGACGAGCTCCGGGTACTCGGTGATGGCGGTGTCCATCGAGCAGAACAGGATCCCCTGCTTGGCGTACTCCTCCTTCAGGCCCTCGTACACCGGCTCCTGGCGCCACACGCCGACCACGCCCGCGAGGTGCTCGCGCTCGGCCTGCGGGATGCCCAGGTCCTCGTAGGTCTGCTTCATCTCGTCCGGCACGTCGTCCCAGCTGTTGAAGCGCCCCGCCGTCGGGGGGGAGTAGAGGACGAGGTCGTCCAGGTTCAGGCCGCTCAGGTCCGGGCCCCACGTCGGGATCGGCTTGCGTTCGAAGATCTCCAGCGACTTCAGCCGTTTCTCCGCCATCCAGTCGGGCTCGCCCTTGATCTTCGAGAGCTCCGTCACGACCTCGCGCGAGATGCCCTGGCGTGCGCGCAACTGCCCCTGCTCGTCCTCGACGATCGGGCTGGGCTTGGCGATGCGGTCAATCGTGGCCATGAAGCTCCTCGCTGGCGGTTCGCTGGGGAATCCTGTGCTCTGGAGTAGGAATTGTATCGGGCGGGGGAGCGCTCGCCGAGACGCTGTCGCCGGCGACGTGCGGATCGGGCCGCGACCAGCCATCGCCGTGGCTGGCAGGCTATCGGCCGCGGGCGCCGCGTTCCACGACAGACACTCGCCGGGACCCTCGCGGAACGTGATCGAGGAGAGCATTTATGCCGACGAGCGTCGAGATCAGCGTCACAAGCAGCCGGGCGATCTGGACGGCACCGCGTGCGCCATTTTGGCGCACCTCGATGTTTGCCCGGTCAATGTCGCAGACGACACACCCTGTGCACGCTTCACGGACGGCGACCGCCGTTTCGACGGCTGATCGGCGTCGAAGGTGCGGATGGCCGCAATCGGCGCAGGGCATGTGATCGTCGCTCTTGCGGTTCTTGAGTTCTTCCTTACACGTATCGGGCGGGAGGTTGCGCAGCGGCGGCAAGGTAGGCCGGCAGCCTTCCCTGGACACCAGTTCGAGGGCATCGAGATGGTTATGCACGTCCCACGGCATCGCCCTCCGTGACAGCAGGCGCTGGCCGCGACCGCAGACACCGCGCAACGCCCAGCGAGCGACTTCGAGCTTCGCGTATGTCTTGCGGATCCGCTCGAGGTCATCCTCACCGAGGCCGGACCCGAGCCTCTGCTTCTGACGAGTGCGAAGGTGCTCGATCCATCCAAGCGCCGAAATCACGATGCGCCATTCGCTGGCTCCCAGGGCAGTAGCCACGCGCTTGGTGTCGTCGGAGCTGATGGATGTCGCGTCAAACTCGTCCTCCGACCACCAGTGCTTAGCGTAGTAGGCCGTCGCCAGCGTGCTCTGGCATTGGAGTAGCCGGTGGTACAGCAGTCGAGCTATGCCCTGGCGTCTGAGGCGGTTCTTGTATTGCTCGTGAAAGACGCGCGAAACTGCGGCGACAGCCGCGCCGAGGATGGCAGCGAGAACGGCGTAGTTAAGCACGCCGCCTACGCTCAGAGAGATGGCCTGCGTTGGTAGGAAGGACATGCTCACTAGATCGCTCCCCGGATGACCTTTCCCCAATAAATGACCATCTATTCGAACGGTCGTCCATAGTGGGATTGACGGCCCATTTGGTCGATCAGCGGCCGGTCAGCTCGGGCCGGCCAGGTGGTCGCCGTCGCATACCCTGGCAGACCATGCGCCGTGGTTCGCACCAGCTATCGCCCGATCGCTCGCCGTCGTTTCCTGTACGACTTGGAATCTCTTGGCTCACCAACGCGCTCGTGCTCGCGGTCGTCGCGGGCGTGCTCAGCGGCGTGCACGTCAAGGACGCCGCCGACCTGCTCGAGGCGGCCGCCGTGTTCGGCGTGCTCAACACGTTGCTTAAGCCGCTCCTGCGGCTCGTCACGCTGCCGCTCGCGATCGTCTCGTTCGGCATCGCCTGGTTCTTCGTGTCGCTGCTGATGCTGCTGCTGACCAGGGCGATCATCGGCGGCTTCTCCATCCACGGCTTCTGGACGCTCGTCGGCGCCACGCTGATCGTGTGGCTCGTCAACGTCCTGCTTGACCTCACGCCCGGGCCGTGGCAGCTCACCGGCAAGCGGCGCCGGCGCTGGCGGCGGGAGGGGGAGTAGCCCGCGCCTGACGAGCCGTTCGCGCGTGTCTGCGTTGCTACATTGCCGGCGTGTTCGACCTGGACGCTTATGTCGAGCGAGTCGGCCTCAGCGGGCGTCCAGGGCTGGCGGAGGTGCACCGTGCGCACGTGGTGTCGATCCCGTTCGAGAACCTCGACCCCCACGGCGGCCAGCCGGTGTCGCTCGAGCTGGAGGACCTGCAGCGCAAGCTCGTCGGCGCGCGGCGGGGCGGCTACTGCTTCGAGCAGAACCTGCTGCTGAAGGGCGCGCTGGAGGCGCTCGGCGCGCACGTCGAGCCGATGCTCGCACGCGTCAAACTCGGGGCCCCGCCTGGCGTCGTGCGCCCGCGTACCCACCTCGTGCTGCGCGTTCGAGCGGATGGCGAGGAGTGGCTCGCCGACGCGGGGTTCGGGCTCGGCACGCTGCCCGAGCCGCTCCCGTTCGGCCCCGGCGACGTGCACGAGCTGTCCGGCTGGCGGTTTCGCATCGTCGAGGACGGCTTCGAGCACGTCCTGCAGGCCGGCAGCGAATCGGGGTGGGTGGACGTCTACGGCTTCATCCCGCAGACCGTTCCCACGAGCGACATCGAGGTGGCCAACTGGTTCACCTCCGCCCATCCCAAATCGCCCTTCGTCACCGGCCTGGTCGTCAGCACGCAGCGTCCAGACGGCACGCGGATCGATCTCAGGGACTGGAGTGGGCTCGCGCTCACCGAGCAGACACCCGCGGGCGCCGACGTCACACCCGTCTCGCGCGAGGAGATCCCGCACCTGCTCAAGACGCGCTTCGGTCTGCACGGCTTCGCGCTCGACCGCGATGGTCGCGTGGCCCGGGTGGCGGAGCACGGATCGCCGGCCTGAGAGACTCCCCGAATCGGCTCCAGACAGACATCCGCGCGAGGGCGCTCGACAGACACGAGGAGCCTCGGGGTTCCACTTGCCGCGGGCGTGGGTCTCTTCACGACGACCCTGCTCGCGTTCCTGGCGATCGGGGCATCGCTCCCGGTTCTGCCCTCCTACGTGCACGGGCCGCTGCGCTCGGGCGATGTCGCCGTGGGAATCGTCGTCGGCGCCTTCGCCGTCACCTCCGTCGTCTGCCGCCCCCTGGCCGGGCGCCAGGCCGATGCCCGCGGACGCAGAGCCGTGCTCGTGGCGGGCTCGCTGGCGATGGCGCTCGGCGGCGTGCTCTACCTGCTCGCCGGCAGCATCGAGACGCTGCTCGCCGCCCGCCTGGCGGTCGGCGCGGGCGAGGGCGCGCTCTACACCGCCGGCGCCGCCTGGACGGTCGATCTTGCGCCGGAGGACAGCCGCGGCCTGGCCCTGGGCATGTTCGGGCTGTCGGTCTGGGGCGGGCTCTCGCTTGGCCCCGTCATCGGCGAGCTGCTGCAGGTGCACCTCGGCTACGGCGCCGTGTGGGCGCTCACGGCGGCGCTGCCGCTCGCCGGCGCGGCGATCGCCGTGCGCCTGCCCGAGCCCGCCGGCCCCGATCGCGACCGGGGCCCCGGCGGGGTGTCGCCGGCGCTCATCCCGCGCGCCGCGCGGCGGCCGGGAAGCGCGCTGGCGCTTGCCGGCATCGGCTACGCGGCGCTTGCCGGGTTCGTCGTCCTGAAGCTCTCCGCGCTGGGAGTTGGCGGCGGTGCGAGCGTGTTCACCGCCTTCGCCGTCGCGGTGTTCGCCAGCCGGCTCGTGTTCGGCCGGGTGCCAGACCGCGTGGGCGCCCGTGTCACCGCCACCGCTGCCGCGTTGACCGACGCGCTCGGCCTCGCGATCATCGCGCTCGCGCACTCGCTGACGGTCGCGCTCGCCGGCGGTCTCGTGATGGGTCTGGGCTTCTCGATGTTGTTCCCGTCGCTGGCGCTGGTCGTCGTCGGCGACGTGGATGACGATCAACGCGGCGCCGCCATGGGCGCCTTCACCGCGTTCTTCGACCTCGGCGTCGGCCTCGGCGGGCCCATCGCCGGCGCGACTGCCGCGCTCGCCGGCTACCCGGCGGTGTTCGCGCTCGCCTGCGCCGCCACGCTCGCCTCGGCCGGCCTGTCGTCACTGCCGCGGTTCACGCGCGCCGATCGGCCGGCGCCGGCACGCTCACGCCGGCCAGGCGTTGTCACCTGTGACCGCGCCGCGCACGACCTTCAGGTTCAAGAGCGCGCACTTGCGCCGCGTCGCCGACACGGGGATGCCGAGCAGCTCGATCATCCAGTCCGCGCCTAGTTCGCCGACCTGCTCCAGCGTCATGCCCTTCAGCTCCTCCGACGCGATCGACGCCGACGCCTGCGAGATCGCGCAGCCGTGGCCGTGGAAGCGCAGGTCCTCGATGCGACCGTCCTTGACTTTGATGTGCACGCCCAGCTCGTCGCCGCACAACGGGTTGTGCTCCAGCGCCTCCAGGTCGTGCGGCTCCAGCTCGCCGAAGTTGCGCGGCTGCTTGTAGTGGTCGAGTATGTAGTCGCGGTACAGGTCGTCCATGATCAGCGGCTCCCGCGGTGCCGCGCGGTCCGGGCCTTCACAGCCCGAACACCTCGCGTCCGGCGTTCAGCGCGTCGACCAGCGCGTCGATGTCCGCGTGGTCGTTGTACACGCCCACGCTCGCGCGCGCCGTCGCGCTCACGCCCAGGCAGCGCATCAGCGGCTGCGCGCAATGGTGGCCCGCGCGGATGCACACGCCGCCGCGGTCCACCAGCTCAGCCACGTCGTGCGGGTGGATGCCCTCCAGCGTGAACGACGCCAGGCCGCCGCGGCGCTCCGCCGTGGGGGGCCCCACCACGCGCAGGCCCGGCACTGTCGCCAGGCGCTCCAGCATGTACGCCGTTAGCGCCTGCTCGTGCGCGCGCACGCGCTCCATCCCCAGCCCGTCCAGGTACTCCACCGCCGCGCCCAGGCCCACCGCCTCCGCGATCGGCGGCGTGCCCGCCTCGAACTTGTACGGCAGCTCGTTCCACGTCGCCGACTGGAAGTCCACCGAGGAGATCATGTCGCCGCCCGTCAGGAACGGCGGCATCGCCTCGAGGAGCTCGCGGCGGCCGTGCAGCACGCCGATGCCCGTCGGCCCCAGCGCCTTGTGGCCCGTCCACGCGTAGAAGTCCGCGCCCAGCGCCGCCACGTCCACCGGCATCTGCGGCACCGCCTGCGCGCCGTCCACCAGCGTCACCGCGCCAGCCGCGCGCGCACGCGCCGTCATCTCCGCCACCGGGTTGATCGTGCCCAGCACGTTCGACACGTGCGCGAACGCCACCAGGCGCACATCGCCGCGCTCGAGCTCCGCGTCCAGCTGCTCCAGCGACAGCTCGCCGTGCTCGTCCACCTCCAGGTAGCGCAGCTCCGCGCCGCGCTCGCCGCACAGCATCTGCCACGGCACGATGTTCGCGTGGTGCTCCATCTGCGTGATCAGCACCGCGTCGCCCGCGCCGACGTGCGCGCGGCCCCACGCGTACGCCACCAGGTTGATCGCCTCCGTCGCGTTCTTCGTGAAGATCGTCGTGTCGCGCTCCGCGCCCACGAACGCCGCCACGCGAGCGCGCGCGCCGTCATACGCCGCGTCCGCCTCCTGCGCCAGCGCGTACACGCCGCGGTGCACGTTCGCGTTGTGCTTGCGCAGGTGCTCTGCCTGCGCCTCGATCACAACAGCCGGCTTCTGCGAGCTCGCCGCCGAGTCCAGGTAGATGAGACCCCGCTCACCCCGCTCGCCGAAGGTCCGCGAGAAGATCGGGAAGTCACCGCGCACGCCCGCCCGACCCCCAGAGGGGGTCCCTATAAAGAGGTCGTTCTCAGCGACTGGTGGCATACGCCTCGATGTCCGCGCGTGCCGCCGCCAGTTTCCGCTCGATCCGCTCGCGCACCAGCTGCTCCAGCGCCTCGTCCTGCAGCTCCGCGATCAGCGGCTCGAAGAAGCCCTCCACGATCACCCGCACCGCCGCCGCGCGGTCCAGGCCGCGCGTCTGCATGTAGAAGATCGCCGTCTCGTCCAGCTCGCCCACGGTGCCGCCGTGCGACGCCGACACGTCGTCAGCGGACACCAGCACCGACGGGATCGCGTCCACGCGCGCCTTCGGCGACAGCATCATCGTGTGGATCTGCAGGTACGTGTGCGTCTGCTGCGCGCCCGGGTCGATTTTGATCAGGCCCTCGAAGCTCGCGCGGCTCTCGCCCGTCGCCGTGCCGCGCCAGTGCACGTCGCCGCCCGACGGGCCCGTCTCGTGCAGGTCCACCGCGAACACGTCCAGGTGCTCCTGCTCCTCCGTGAAGAACACCCCCCGGAACGCCATGTCGCCGCCTTTCTCCATCACCGCCAGCTCCAGGTGCTGGCGCACCAGGTGGCCGCCAAGCAGCGCCGGCAGCCAGTGGCAGTACGCGTCGCGGCCCACGCCCACGAAGCGCGTCGACACGTCGTAAACCTCGCCTCGGCCCCAATCCTGGAACTGCGCCACGCGGCAGCGCGCGCCGTCCTGCAGGTAGCACTCGAACGCGTTCGCGTGCAGCGACTGCCCCTCGAAGTCCTCCGCCACGTCGTACTCGTGCACGCGGAACTCGCTCGTCGGGGCGCCCACCACCAGCGTGCGCCCGTACTGCGCCACGCCCGCGCGGTCGATCGCGTACACGATCTCGAACGGCTCCTCCACCACCACGCCCTGCGGCACGTAAAGGAACACGCCGCCCGTCCAGAACGCAGCGTTCGCCGCCTCCAGCTTGTGGCGGTCGATCGGCAGTCGCTTGCAGAACCACTCCGACGCCAGCTCCCTGTGCTGCTCGAACGCCTGCTCCAGCGAGCACAGGATCACGCCGCGCTCCGCCAGCGCCTCGTCCAGCTCCACGTGCACCACCGCGCCCGCGCTCTGCACGATCCGCCCCGCGCGCGCGCCGTCCGCCAGCGTGCGCGTCACCACGTCCGGCACGCCGTCCTCCGTCACGCTCGTCTCCAGCGCATCCAGATCCAGCGTCTGCAGGCTCGTCGACCAGAAGCCCGAGCGCCGCCAAACCGGCAGCTCCAGCTCCTCGTACGCGCGCAGCGCCGCCTCGCGCAGCTCCGCCAGCGTGCGCGTGCCGCCCGCGCCCGCGCCCGCCAGCGCATGGTAGAGCGTCGCCTCGCGATGGCGGCCCGGCTTGACCGCGATCGGAGTCGCGGCGTTCGCCGCGCTCACGGTGCCGTTAATGATCGCGCCGTTGCTCGTCGCCTCGCCCGCCTCAGACATTGGTTGCTGCCGCGCCGACTTCCTGGCGGATCTCGTCGTAGCCCTCGCGCTCCAGGCGTTCCACCAGCTCCACGCCGCCCTCCAGCACCATCCGCCCGTCCATCAGGATGTGCACGAACTGCGGCTGCACGTAGTGCAGGATGCGCTGGTAGTGCGTGATGATCAGCGCGCCCAGGCCCTGCTCGTCGTGCAGCTTCTGCACGCCCTCAGCCACCGTGCGCAGCGCGTCGATGTCCAGGCCCGAGTCCGTCTCGTCCAGGATCGCCACGTCCGGTTTGAGCATCGCCATCTGCAGGATCTCCGCGCGCTTCTTCTCGCCGCCCGAGAAGCCGTCGTTGAGGTGGCGCGAGGTGAACGCTTTGTCCACGTCCAGCAGCTCGATCGCGTGCTGCAGCTGCGTGCGGAACTCCTTCACCTGGATCGGCTCGTCGCGCTTCGCGTTGATCGCCATGCGCAGGAAGTTCGCCACCGACACGCCCGGGATCGACACCGGGTACTGGAACGCCAGGAACAGCCCCGCCTTCGCGCGCTCGTGCGGCTCGGCCTCCGTCAGGTCCTCGCCCTTGAACACGATCGAGCCCTGCGTGACTTCGTATGCGGGATGGCCCAGCAGCGTGTTCGCCAGCGTCGACTTGCCCGAGCCGTTTGGCCCCATCAACGCGTGAATCTCTCCCCGGTTGATCTCCAGGTCGACGCCTCGGAGGATCTCGCGCTCCTCGATGCGCACGTGCAGGTCTTTGATCTCTAGGTCGGCCATGTCGTGTGGTCAGGCTCCGGTCGTCAGGGGTTGAATTTGCAGTGGCGGCGCAAGCGCCGCAGCCGGCATCGCCGGCGCCAGCAGGTCCGCAAGCGTCGTCTCGCGCAGCGTGTTCACGATCGAGAAGCGCACGCGCGTCCACAAGAGCTTCGTGGGGCACACGTGGGGCTCGGAGCCCGTGCGCTTGGCCTCGCGCGAGCACACGATCGAGCCGTCCGGCGCCTGCGAGATGCACTCGATCGGCGCGATCGAGCCCTCCAGCGCCTCCACCACCTCCGCCATCGTGATCTCGCTCGAGGGACGCGCCAGCATGTAGCCGCCGCGCGAGCCCCGGCGCGAGTCCACCAGGCCCGCCTTGCGCAGGCGCGCCACCAGATGCTCCAGATACGCCAGCGGCAGGCCGTCGTGCGCCGCGATCTCCGCCAGCGGTATCGGCTCGCCGCCGGCGCGCCGCGCCAGCTCCACCATCACGCGTACGCCGTACTCGGCCTTGGTTGAGAACATCATCGCAAGATTTCCTACCTCGCCGCTAGGGTATCAGGGGCCGGCTGGAACTCCGTAGAGCCTGCCGACGTCGTGGCTCAGCGCTTCCGGTGTCAGCTCTTCGGACTCGAACAGCACCCGCTCGTCGCCCGCCGGGTCGATCAGCAGCACCGACGCGTACTCGTCGAACAGCCGCGCGCCCGCGCTCGCCGGCTTCACCTTGTACTCGCGCCACACCGGGAGCAGCTGCGCCAGCGTGCCCGTCAGGTACCGCACGCGGCCCGTCAACGACGCTTCCGACAGGAACGCGCGCTCGCGCGCCCGCGAGTCCGCCGCCGGGTCCGCGCTCACGATCAGCACCGCCGGCGCGCGCGCGTGCTCGGCCTGCAGTTCGTCCAGCGCGCCGCGGATCTGCTGCGCGATCACCGCGCACGTGTCGCCGCATGTCGAGTAAAGGAACGTCAGCGCCACCACGCGGCCGCGGTAGCCGGACAGAGACACCTCGCGGCCGTCCTGGTCGCGCAGTGCGAAGTCCGGCGCGAGGATCCCCGCCGGGAACGGCGCGCCCTCGAAGGCCGATTCCGCGCCCGCCCGAGCGGTCGAGGAGGAGGTGTGCGTCGAGCCGCTGCTTCCGCAGGCGGACAGCAGCGCCGACGCGCACAACGCCAGCGTGGCGAGGGCCGCCGCCGCGCATGTCCGCGTCGACCGGCCGGGAAGTGGGCTCCCGCGCATGGCCGTGAGGGTAGGGGAGGGGCGCATCCGCCGTCTGGGAGGGGGGCGTCCGTCGCGCCGCGTATCTTGCGGCTATGCCTCCACGCAGGCGCCTGCCGGTCGCTACCGCGCGCAAGCTCACCGGGGCGCTCGCGCTGGCGCTCGCCGTCGCCATGCTGCTCGCTGTGGGCGCGTACGGCGAAGGCGCCGTCACGGCCCTGCCCGCGCCCGCCAACGACTCGCTCGCGAACGCGCAGGCGATCCACGCGCTGCCCGCGTCCATCAACGGCACCATCGTCGGCGCCACCACCGAAACGAGCGAACCCACGTCCGCGTGCGGCGGATCCACCGGCCCGTCCGTGTGGTACAGCCTGCGCCTCACCGGCGCGCAGCGCGTGGGGATCGACCTGGCCGCCTCCGGCACGCTCGACGCCATCGTCGACGTCTACCACGCCGTGCGTTCGCAGCTCACCTCCGTGGGCTGTCAGCAGACCGATTCCGAAGGCAAGGCCTCGCTCTCGTTCAAGGCCGCCAAGAACGGCCTGTACGAGATCAAGGTCGCAGCGCTGCAGAACTCGCAGCTGGCGCCGTTCACGCTCGAAGTGTTCCAGCCCACCCCCGCCGTGCAGCCGCCCGGCGCGCCGCTGCCGTCCGCCGGCGTCAGCGGCCAGGTCGACCGCGTGCAGAACGTCAACGCCGCGTACTCCGTCACGCTGCACGCCGGCGTCAGCTACATGATCAGCCTCGCCAACGAGACCCAGCACGCCTGCGTCAGCGGCTCGCTGTTCGCTCCCGGCACGAGCTCCTTCGGCGAAGAAGAAGGGGAAGACGAAGGCGGCGGCGGCAGCGGCGCGCTGGTACACATCCAGTGCGGTGGCTACCGGCTGTTCACGCCCGGCGCCGGCCAGGGAGGGCGCTACAGCTTCGAGATCACACCGCGCTTCTCGCACCGCGGCATCCAGCGCTTCCACCTGCAGATCGCGCCCGCCGGGACCGCCGAAACTGCGCCCGGGATCGCGCTGTCCAACTACGCCGTCGCGCGCGGGTACCTCAGCGGACGCAGCGTGCGCGTGCTGCGCCTGTACCGCATGGAAGTCACCAGCCACTCCAACCTCACGCTCAAGCTCCGTGCCCCCGAATCGGCGGAATTCAAGCTGCAGCTGCGAAACCAAAGCGGCCACGTGATCGAATGCGACTGCGAAGGCAGCGGCTCCGAGACGCTCACCCATCAGCTGCGTCCCGGCACCTACTACGCGGTCGTCGCCGTGCGCAACGGCACCTCCGGCAGCTTCTCGCTGGAGCGCGAGTCGCGCACCATCACCGCCACCAGCATCTCCTTCTCGAGCGCCAAGGCGACGGCCGGCCAGGCGCTGTCGATCGACGTCAAGGTCACGCCCGCCGAATCCGGTCCCGTCAGCGTCGACATCGAACGCTTCGACCCCGTCTTCGGCTGGCAGTTCTACAGCGAGGTGCACGCGTCCGCGAGCGGCGGCCTCGCCAGCGTTCCGTTCACGCCGCCCGCCGTCGGCAGCTGGCGCGCCAAGGCCACATACGAAGGCTCGCGCACCGCCAGCCCCAGCCCCAGCGCCGTCGGCTTCACGTACCTGCTCGTGTCCTGAGCGTTTGCCTGCGCGCGCGGTGGCGGCGGCGCTCGCGCGAGGTCCGGGTCGGGACTTTTTGTGATGTCGCGAGCGGTGTATAGCCATGGCTATACACCGCTGCCGAGGGGAGGTGCAGGCGAGCGAAGCCTCCGGCAAGCCCCGCGAGTCTCGCTACACTTTGTGAAGTCCCTGAATCCCGACCCTGGTTTAGGAGTTTTGATCATGAGCCCGTCAGGCGCGGAGCTTCTCCGCCAAGTCAAGAGCCAGATACAAGAGGTCGATCCCTCCGAGGTCAACGAGCTGCTCAGGGAGGGCGTCGCCGTCATCGACGTGCGCGAGACCGAGGAGTTCGCGGCAGGCCACCTGCCTGGCGCCAAGCACGTGTCCCGCAGCTTCCTGGAGACGCGCATCGAGGGCGTCGTCCCCGACCGCTCCACGCAGGTGATCCTCTACTGCCAGTCCGGCAACCGCTCCGCGTACGCCACGCGCACGCTGGTCGAGGACCTGGGCTACGAGAAAGTGCGCTCGATGACCGGCGGCTTCACGCTGTGGAAGGACCGCGGCTACGAGGTCGAGATCCCGCGCGCGCTCAGCGCCGAACAGCGCGAGCGTTACTCCCGCCACATGCTCGTGCCCGAGATCGGCGCCGACGGCCAGCAGAAGCTGCTCGACGCCAAGGTGCTGCTGCTCGGCGCCGGCGGCCTCGGCTCGCCGACCGCCCTGTACCTGGCGGCAGCCGGCGTGGGCACGCTCGGGATCGTCGACGACGACGTCGTCGACCTGTCCAACCTGCAGCGCCAGGTGATCCACACCACCGACGGCGTGGGCACGCCCAAGGTGGACTCCGCCGAGGCGGCCATCCGCGCGCTCAACCCCGACGTCAACGTCGTCAAGTACCAGACGCGCATCGACGCCTCCAACATCATGGAGATCATCGACGGCTACGACGTGATCGTCGACGGCGTCGACAACTTCCCCACGCGCTACCTGCTCAACGACGCCACCGTGCGCCTGCGCATCCCCGTCGTGTCCGCATCGATCCTCGGCTTCGACGGCCAGCTGTCCGTGTTCAAGCCCTACGACGGGCCGTGCTACCGCTGCCTGTTCCGCGAGCCGCCGCCCGCCGAGCTCGCGCCGTCGTGCGGCGCCAACGGCGTGCTCGGCGTGCTCCCCGGCACCATGGGGCTGCTGCAGGCCACCGAGGTCGTCAAGCTGATCCTCGACATCGGCGACCCCGCGATCGGGCGGCTGCTGCTGTACGACGCGCTCGGCGCCACGCTCACCGAGGTCAAAGTCCACCGCGACCCCGAGTGCCCCATCTGCTCGCGCGACCCCGACGAGATCACAGACGACGAGATGGGCGTGTTCCCCGATTACGAGGCATTCTGCGCGGCAGCAGGGTAGGCTGCGCGACGGTCATGGCCACCATCAAGATCCCACCGGTGCTGCGCGCCTCCGTCGGCGGCGAGAAGGAGGTCGGCGCGTCCGGCGAGAACGTCGGCGACGTGCTGCGCGACCTCGCCTCCAGCCACCCCGCCACCGAGAGCCAGCTGTTCTCCGCCGACGGCGAGCTGAACCGCTACGTCAACGTGTACCTCAACGACGAGGACGTGCGCGTGCTCAACGGGCTCGACACGGCTGTCGGCGACGGCGACACGCTGGTGATCCTGCCGGCCATGGCCGGCGGCTGCTGCTAGACGCTCGCTTTCCGTACGTTTGTCTTTCCGCCGCAGGCCCGCCTAGTCTTGGTGTCCAGCTTTGGCACTCGAGCCTAAGCCTCCGTCGACGTACCAACGATTGGGTCGCTGGTTTGTTGAGAGCACGTCATGTCTGCATGAGCGCGCAACGCGCGAGCCGCGTACTAGGAGGCTGGTGTCGAACGTGTGATTTGTGGGGCTCTCGGGCGCGTGGTCCGTGGGCTGGTGGGGCCCCGGGGATCTCGTGGTGATGGTGTGGGTCGGTTGCGGGGGGTGTTGGGGGTGCTGTGTGCCCTGGGGGTCGGTCCGGTGAGGGTTCTGCGGGTCGTTTCGACCCGTTCAGGCGGTGTTTGCCGTCCAGGTTGTGCTGTTGTGGGCGAGTCCGAGGACGCTGAGGCGGGCGAGGTTCACGGCGGCGGCGAGTAGCGAGAAGTCGGCGGTGACCTTCGGCTTGCCGCGCACCCTTGCGCGGCGGCCGCCGTGACGGCGACGCATCAGATGGCTGATCTTGCGCTCGACCTTGGGGCGGGTAGCGGTGTAGTCGGCCTTCCAGGCGGGGTCCTTCTGCCGGGCGCGCGCTTGGGCGAGCTGCTGCTCGTGGGGGCCGACATAGATCGTGCGCCCGCCAGCGGCCCTCGTGCACCGCTCGGCCAGCGGGCAGCCCGCGCACGCCCCGGCGAACCTCGCGTGCTGCCCGTCACCCGCCGGCGTGAGCGTGACCGTGTGCCCGGCAGGGCAGCTGACGGTGCCGTTCGTGAGATCGATCGTGAATGTGTCCTTGGGGAACCGGCCGCCGGGCGCGAGGGGCGGCTGCACTTTGCAGTAGACCTCCGCGCCAGCGTCCTCGAGCGTGCTGAGGAGCTCGCCGGCGCCGTAGGCCGAGTCACCGTAGACAGACAGCGGCTCCCTGCTCGGCTGCGGCTCGGAATCGGCGGGATGCTCGGACGCGCTGCCAGGCGGCTGGGAGGGATCGGGCTGTTCACCTATCGTGGCGAGATCATCGACGAGCAAGCCGCAAGCCGGGGCGGCGTCGCCGACGTTGCCTGCGGTCACGGTGCTCGCCGTGATCAACTCGCTGTCGGGGTCCACAGCGACGTGCCCCTTGTAGCCGTCGAACCCGCGCGCTGAGGTCTTGTGCCCGTGCCGCGCGTCCGGGTCGACGATCGAGATGACCCGGTCCTTCGCGACCCGCCGAGCGATCCGGAACACGCCGTCCTCGCCCTCATCCAGATCCTGGCCGACGACCGACGCCAGCAACGCCCCTGCCTTGCTCACCTCGTCGGTGAGCTCGCGGCCGTCGAGCGCGCACAGCAGCGCCCGCGCGTCCTTCGCGAGCAAGTCGATCAACTCCTCCCGCGCCGCCCGATCCTCGTAATCGCACACCGGCTTGCCCGCACTGCGGTAATCATCATCGCGACCAAGCAGCCCACGCAGCTCTGACTCCAGCCCCGGCTCGCACACCGCGAGCAGCCCACGGATCGCCGAGCGCACCAACGTCACCGTGTCCATCGTCGCGACCGCGTCATAGACCGGCGTCGAGTCCAGCACCCGCCGACGGCCCACAAGCCCCGCTCGCTTGGCCGCATCCAGCGTGACCTGGAAGATCCGATCAGGACGCTCCGAAGACGCCAGCCTGGCGCGCATGTCGACCAGCACCGTGTGCACAAACCCGGGATAGTCGAACCCCAGCCCGCCCGCCGCGTACTTCCAGCGCAGATCGAACTGAAAGCGCTCAACCGCCTCACGATCCGAGCATCCCTCCAACCGCTGCAACACCATCACCACCGCCACGATCATCGGCGGCACACACCGACGGCCCACGTCCGTGAACAGGTCGGCGAACATCTCATCCGGGAACAACCGATGGCACTCGCGGTGCAGCAACCCGTAGATCGAGTCCGGCGCGACCAACGGCCCGCAGAACCCAGTTGTGGTCGCAAACATGTCCGACTGGCGGGGAGATAGTCCAAGACTCATACCCTCAAGCATGACTTGAGAGTCGGACGGAACCGCCCAAAAAACACCAGCCTCCTAGCGGGCCTGTCCGCGACCGTCTCGGTGCTGGCGCTCGTCGGCGCCGGCCTCGCGCCGGCCTCCGCGCTGGCTTCGGCCCACGGCCCGAGGTACTCGCTGAAGATCGCCGAGGGTGTGACCACGCTGCCCGAATACGAACACCCCGACTGGGTCAGCGCCGGGATCGAAAACTCGAAAGCGGAAGTGGTCCTCGAGGTCATCCACGACGGACTGGTGGCCGGCCAGGACTCGGGCAAGAACGGAGAAGGCGCGTGGGTCTCCCCGGGCCCGCAGGTGGGTGACGAAGTCGTGTTCGAATCCCCCGGTGGCACGCCGATCGCGAGGTTCACCTACGACGGACTGCCGAGCCTCGATCCCACCGTCTGCGCTGGCTCGACGAACTTCTCCGGCCAGAACAGCTCGGGGGACGTCGTCGAAGGCTTCTATGTCCTGAACGTTCTCGAAACCCCGTACCACCAGTCGACGAGGCCCGTCCAGAAGGCGTTCGGCGAAGCCCAGGTGAAATCGCTGACGGGGACCACGTTCGGCGGCAACTTCCTCGTGCCGCTGGAGCTCGGCGAGAACGTGACCGCCACCGAGTCGCTGAAGACGCACGCTGGCCGAAGAAGCCACCTACACGTACATCAGCGAAAACTCCCGCCCCGTCGGGGCGTGTCCGCCGCCGCCGCCGCCGCTCACCGCCGCCACCGCCGCCTGCGCTGCAGGGGGTCGTGATGAAGCTGGGCCACGTCACCATCCACTCGCTGCTCAAATCGGGCTGGCACGTGCTGGTGGGCATCAACCAGCCCGGCACCGTGATCGAGGACCTCTACCTGCAGGGCGGCACGCTGCCGGCGTTCGCGTCGAGCAAGCACCACGCCCACAAGCCGCCCGCGCTGCTGATCGCCCGCGGCTACGTGACGGCCACGAAAGCCGGCGTGGTGAGCGTGCTGCTGCGCGTCACGAAGAAGGGGCGCAGCCAGGCTGCACTCGGCCAAGAGCGCACACGCCGTGCTGCTCACGACGCTGCACAGCACCTCCGGGGCCAAACTGGGCCTCGGGCACAAGTCGTCACGATTCACTGAGGGCTCGCGCGCCCGTGGAGCGCGTCCTCGGCATCGCGCTGACCGCCGCTCGCCTGGCTGCTGCCCCCGCCGGTGCTGCCCGATTCCGTCGCGCAGCGGGGCGGAAGGGCCGCCGCGGCCGTTCAGCGCGCGACGCCGCCGTGCGGGCCCGGCTCCGGCCGACACGCGCCCCGGCATCGCGCGCGCACAGAACCGCGCGCTGCTGCGACGGGCCGTTCCCGCAGGGAGGGCTCGTGCGGGCGGTCTCCGACGGCGGGCTGCTGGAGAGCGCCGACCCGGAAACCCGCGAGCTGGCGCTCGCGCGCATCCGCGCGACCGGCGCCACGGTCGTGCGGATCCCGGTGGACTGGCAGCGAACTGCGTCGCCGCCGGCCCGCCGCGCGGGCTTCGACGCCGACCGACCCCGCCAGATCGCGCCTACCACTTCGGCCGCCTCGACGAAGCCGTCCGCAGCGCGGTCGCGGCCGGGCCTGCGCCGACTCCTCGTCGTGTCCCACGCACCTGCCTTCGCCGAAGCTCCGCGAGCGCTGGCCGTTCGCCTATCCGGGCAGCTGGGCGCCGAGCCCGGAAGCGCTGCGAGGCGTTCGCGCAGGCGCTCGCCCGCCGCTACGACGGCGCCTTTCCCGACCCGCGGATGCCCGGCCGCGCGCTGCCGCGCGGTGAGGTACTTCCAGGCCTGGAACGAGCCCAACCTGCCCGCTACCTGGAGCCGCAGTGGGTAGCCGAGGAAGGGCGCTGGACGCGCGTTCTCGCCGCTGCTCTACCGGCAACTGCTCAACGCCTTCTACGCCGGCGTCAAGCTGGTGGCGCCCGGCGACGTCGTGATCAGCTGCCGGGGTCGCGCCCGACGGCGACCCCGCCGGGCGTCGGGCGCATGGCGCCGGTGACGTTCCTGGCCTCGATTGCTGTGCCTGACCGGCGGCGCCCACCCGGCGCGGGCCCCCTGTCCGGAACCGCCCCACTTCGACGTGCTCGCGTTCCACCCGCTGTCGGTCGGCGACCCCGACCGTGCCGGCGCCGTCCTCGCTGGACGTGTCGATCGCCGATGCCGCCAAGGTCACGGCCTGCTGCACGCGCCGAGGCGCTGCGGCACGGCGCTGCCCGCGGGCGCCAAGCCGGTGTGGGTGACCGAGCTCAACTGGGAAAGCGCCCCCCAGTCGCCCCACGGCGTGGCCGCCCGGGCTGCAGGCGCGGTGGATCTCCCGCGCCCTGCACCGGCTGTGGGTCGCCGGGGTCGGGCTGGTCGACTGGCAGTTCCTGGTCGACCCCTACCCGGCGCGTGCGGGCCGGCGGCCCACGCGGAGAAGCGGTCGAATACGCAGCGGCCCGGCCGGGCTGTACAGCGCCGGCCCCGGCGGCAACTTCGCGCTGGCCAGCCCGAAGCCGTTCCTGGCGCGGGTTCACGTTCCCGTTCGACCCGCTGCGCGCGGACCGCGGCAGCGTCCGCGTGTGGGCGCTGCTGATGCATGCGCGGCAGGCGGTGTTGTTGCAGCGCGAAGTGCGCGGTGGTGGGTGGCGGACGATCGCACGTCTGCGGGGCGGCGCAAACGGCGTGCTCAACGTACTTGTGCCGGTGAGCGGGGTCGTGCGGCTGCGTCTGCTGAACCGCTCGCTCAGCTCGGCAGCGGCAGGCGTGTCAGCGAGTCGTAGTCGTTTGTGAGCATTGGCCCCGCCTTGGGCCTCAAGGAGCGGTGATCGGCATCTCCACATCTAATCGATATCGCCTCCGTTGGCAGTGGGGAGGTCGGCGAGGCGCTCAAGGTCAATCCCCCTGTCTCGGACATAAGAGAAGAGTGCAACGGGCGAGAGCATCATCCAAGCCGAAGCGATGTTGCCCGCCAGCTCTTGGCGACGTTTGTACTCCTCGTGCCAGTCAGGGCCGGTCTTCGCATTGAACAACTGCCATGCCGACGCGGCTTGGGCCCACTGGTAGTCGAGGCGCGCTGGATCTGACTTAACGACCAATCGCGCGGGCATCCAGCCTATCTCACGCAGATAATCGCGCAGCTCGTTACTTCCAACCCACGAGTAGTGGACGGTGGCATGTCGCAACTCCTCAAATAGCTCGTCGACGACCGACCTTTTCCCGTGGTTGTGCCCGTAGATCTGCTTGAGGAAGGCCATCCAGGAGTTCTCTTCACCTCCAAGTCTGGTTATGAAGTGCGAGACAGCGGGTTGCTGGTCCGCGACCTCGATCAAACGACGCGCCTCGTATAGACGGGTGACCATCTGTCGCATATACAGAAGACCGATGCGGATATCAGGTTCATCTGCCGAGACCCGGCGCCCTATCGCCGTGACCGCTGTGAGGTCCTCGGCAAGGGCGGTCAAGCTGAACACCCACTGCGCGAGCACGTCGTCGGCCGGAAACAACTCGCCAACAGTCAACTGAGTCTTGACCGCGACACGGGGGTCTCGGGGCTGGATGTGCTCGACATCCGCGCGCAGGCGGAGGTTCGCCACATTGTAATGCGCGGGCTCGGGCAGTACGTTGGCGAGTGGTATCAGTGGTTGCTCACTCTCCGGTGTCACCGGCTTCCACTGCGGCATCCTGAACGCCTTCGGCGTCCAAGTGATCCGATAGAAGGTCGGCTTCCGGTGAGGCAAGCCTTCAGGCTCGTACTGATAGAGCCGGAAGTCGCGTTCACCGCCCAGAATCAGTGTCGAGATCTCTCCCGAGACCTCCTCGAGCGCGTTAGTCACCGACGTTCCCGGATTCTCATTCGGCGCACCGACGAGCACGGTGGCGGGTCCGTCGTCCTGGGCAACCACAACGTGGCAGATGCCCGGCTCGGCACCGAAGCCGCGGTACTGGAGTAGGTACTCCCGGATGTTCATGGGTTTTCTCCCGTGATTGGCCGGCGCCGGAGCGAAGCTTCCTGCCCCGCAGTTAGCTCTGCGATGGTCTCTGTCGGGACGCCCACGAGCTCAGGACTCCCCGTACGATGGGGAGAAGGTATTGCTCGATCTCCTGCTCCTGATGCGCCGCGAGGCCACCACCCCCGTCGCGTCGAAACGGACTGTCGACACGCGCGGCACCTTTGCAAAGATCATGGAGGAGGCCCTCAAGGTGGAGTGCCTTGGCGACGTCGAGCCCCCAGGGCGGCACACCGCGAATCAGCACGGCGCGATCAAACCACTCCATCTCGTCATCGTCGAGGTGCCGATTCAGCCGGTCGATCAGGTCCGACGTGGAGCCTGGGCGCGCACAGATTGTTGCGCCGGCCGTCGCTCCCGGTGTCGGCGGACCCAAGAGGACGTATACGCCCGCAACGGCCCAACTGCTCAGGCTGACATCCTCCTTGATCTTAAGAGCAGCACGCTTGGCCACAAGCACCTCCAAGCTCACCCCCTCGAAGCCAAGCCTCACGGGCGCGGCGGGGTCCGGCGGAAAGTTGGTCATGCCGAGGGTGGTCACTGGACGGTGAGCGAACAGCTCGATAACGTTCGATGGGTAACACTAGCCTTGGGGAGCGGATGCCGAAACGGGCCACTCAAGTCCCACATACTCTCGACGCCCAGCGTAGGCTACCGACGAGCGAGGATGTCCCCCGACGGGCATTCCGGCCCTCGACAGGGCGGCTATGTAGCGCTCCTGCTTGCACCGATCCGTGGTGGAGGCCGACACGCGCGCCTTGGATGAAAGCAGACGCCCGAGCGATCCCTGGGATTCAATGGATTCACTCATCGACGATCGGAGAGATCAAGCAGCCGATCGATCAGCTCACACAGCGGGAGATTGTCGCCTTGGAAGCTGCGCTGTGAAGCGAAGACGAGGGAGTCCGAGTCCAGGTGATCCCACGCGAGGGTATGTCCAGCATCCAGTGCAAGCTGACGTAGGAACGCTCGCTGCGCGCGCCCATTCCCGTCACGGAATGGATGAACCGCATTGATCTCTGCGTAGTAGTGCGTGAGCCTGTCGGCAAAGCGATCGCGAGAGAGTCCGCGCAGGTACTCCTCGCCAGCCAGCTCCGCGAACATCGCCGCCGCGTAGCCTTCGATGCGGTCGGGTAGCGCGAACATGCTTCCCGGCTTCGCTAGCGGTGTGCTGCGAAGCTCACCCGCCCAGGCGTATACGTCCTGAAAGATGAAGCGATGGAACCCCTGCAGGTGGCGAAGGTCATACGAACCCTCCAGCCTGCGAGCAGACAGCTGCGCGAGTCGCAACGTACTCGACTGTGCCTCCAGCGCGGCGAGCGTATCCGCGTCCGTCGCGCCGGCGAGATTGCGGAGCACGCTGGTGCCCGGGTACACATACGGGTCAGCCACGGTCGCGATACGCCTGTTGTCAGCGCTGCGCTGACAGGTGCTCTGTACTGCCAGCTAGATGAGCCACGGACTTGCCCGCTGCGAGGCGCGACGCCGCTTCGCCGAGTTGATCCGTGTCGATCGCGCCACCCGCCCACCGGTCGAGGATTTCGGTCACGGTTGCTCCCGGCTCCAAGCCCTCGGCTCTCACGGATCCGATGGCGTCAGCTGCGATGTGTGCCCTGGAATCCATGACGACCTACTCAAGGATACCGTCAGCATCGGGCAGTCGCTACGGGTGCAACAGGCGCGTCGCTTCAGTCGTCGATTGACGCTAAGGCGCCGGCGTGGCGCTCTGCACCGGCTTCGTCGCGACCGCAGCACCAGCCGCCGGCACATGGCTCATCGCATGCTCCGCCAGCGCCGTGATCGTCAGCGACGGATTCACCCCGACATTGGCCGGCACCGCCGACCCATCGCACACCAGCAGGTTCTCGTACCCGAACACGCGCTGGTGCGCGTCCACCACACCGCGCTCGGGGTCCGGCGCAATCACCGCGCCGCCGAGGATGTGCGCGGTCGTGGGGATGTTGAGCACCGCCTCTGTGACGGAGCTCTGGGCGATGCCGCCGGTGCGCTTGGCGAACCATTCGGCGGCCTTGTTGGCGATCGGGATGAACGTCGGGATCGGGCGCTCGGGGTCCTGCTCGGTCTTCAGCCAGAACGTGCCGAACGGCCCTTTGCGCGGCCGCAGCGCGATCGCGTTGTCGAGCGTCTGCATTACCAGGATGATGATCGTGCGCCGCGACCAGTGTTTGGGGAACAGCACCTGCGCGACGCGCTTGGGGTGCAGGATGCTCTGCGCGATCAGCTTCAGCGGGCGCGTCACGCGCGTGCCGTCGCCCACCAGCAGCGTGTTCAGGCGGTGCATCGAGTCGCCGTCGTTGCCGTATGTGACCGTCTCGATGTGCGTGTGCGGGTCCGGGTAGATGGAGGAGGTGATCGCGACGCGTTTGACCAGGTCGTCCGGGTAGTCCTCCGGCACCGTCACCGCGAGGATCGACTCGGAGTTGGTGCGCACCAGCTCGCCCAGGCGCGAGGAGATGCGCGGCAGCGAGCCGTTCGTGCGGCACAGCTGCAGCAGCCGGTTGGTGCCCAGCGGTCCCGCCGAGACGACCACGCCTCGCGCTCGCTGCACGCGACGTTCCTTGTTCAGCCATGCGCCCGAGCGCACGCTTTCGACTTCGTAGCCCTCGCTGCCGTCCGGTGGCCCCAGCGGCCGGATGTCGACGACGGTGCGTTCGGGCGTCACGCGCGCGCCGAGCTTCTCCGCGAAGTACAGGTAGTTCTTGACCAGCGTGTTCTTGGCGCCGTGCGGGCAGCCCACCATGCAGCGGCCGCACAGCTGGCAGCCGGTGCGGTCGGGCCCCTCGCCGTCGAAGAACGGGTCGGGCACGGTGATGCCTGCCCCACCCTCCCCGCCGAAGAAGATCCCCACGGGCGTGCGCTGGTAGGTGTCGCCGACGCCCAGCTCCTCGCCAAGCTCGCGCAGCAGCTGGTCGGCGGGGTCCTCGTGCGGGTTTTCGACGACGCCCAGCATGCGCTGCGCTTCGGCGTAGTGGGGGGAGAGCGCGCTCTCCCAGTCGGTCATGCCGGCCCACTGGCGGTCTTCGAAGAACGCCTTCGGCGGGACGTACAGCGTGTTGGCGTAGCCGAGGCTGCCGCCGCCCACGCCGCAGCCCGACACCACCGACACGTCCTTGAACGTCGTCAGCCGGAAGATGCCCTTCATGCCCAGCCGCGGGTTCCAGAAGTAGCGCTTCAGGTCTGACGTGGCGCGCGGGAACTCGTGGTCGGCGAAGCGCCTGCCGCACTCCAGCACGCCCACCGAGTAGCCCTTCTCCGACAGGCGCAGCGCCGAGACGCTGCCGCCGAAGCCGGAGCCGACGACCAGCCAGTCGTAGTCGAAGCTGTCGTGCGCGGTGGCCATCGTCAGCGAATACTATCTCGCGACTGGCTGCGCAGCCAAACCGGCCGATGGAGCCCGCCCACGGCTGGGCGCTCGGCCCGCCGGTCAGCCCGTCGGCCCATGGCCTTTTTTGAATTTCTGCTTGATGAACTTGACCGAGCCCGACCACGTGTAGCTCTGCTGGCAGGTGACGCCACCACCGCTGCCGCAGTCCGACGGGACCATCTCCGCCGGTTCGACCGACACGTGCTTGGTGACCGTCGCGTGCCTGAGTTCGCTGGGCGACAGCTGCACCTTGGCCGTCAGCGGGTGCACGTCCGACAGTCCTGGCGAGGTGTGCTTGAAGCCGACGCCGGCGAAGCTTTCGATGATGTCGTGCCAGTAGTCTTCCGGTTCGCACGCCAGCACGCCGTTGCCTGCGCCCGATGTGGTTTCGAGCGTGTCCACGGCGTACATGTTGAAGATCACGCCTTTGCTGCCGCCGGCGGGGCGTTTGACCGTGACCTCGCCGCCGCCGCCGGCGCCGCCCGCCTGTTTGGGCAGACCGAGCGTGCCGCTGTGCGAGCAGTCCTCGCCTACGCTGCCCGTGTTCGTGATCGTCCAGCTGCCGTCCGCTTCCTGCCCGAGGCCGAAAGCGGGGAACGAGGAGCCTGTCAGCGGGCTCGACGCCACCGTGGGGATCAGCACGGTCGGGTAGATCGTGTTCCAGCGCCAGCTGGCTTCTTCCTTGAGCTGGCTGCCGCCTTCGCTGCCGTCCGTGCGCGTGTAGCTGCCTTTGCCGTCGAACACGATCTTGAACGAGTAGAACGGCTGGAAGGACGCGGCGCGGCTCGCGGACGCCGCCGGCGCCGAGCCGAGCGTGGCCAGAGACATCAACAGCAGCAGCGCGCCCGCCCTCGCGCGCCAGCGCAGGAGTCCGAACACGCTCATCTCTGCCCCCGATCCTCGAAGATTTGCCGGTACCTCAAGCAGACGCGAGCCTACCAGCGACTCCGGCGCGCGCTCGGCCCGCGGCGGCGCCTCGCGGACTCGAATGGACGGACGCGCGATCGTCTCGGCGTCGCTGTCATACCCCGCTATATTCCGTGAAGTAATGGCGGCGGAGAGGCTGAGGAACAGGCCCTGCGGAGGCCGATACGCGGACATCGTGCAGTCGATCGGGCACACGCCGCTGGTCGAGCTGCGGCGACTTTCGCCCAAGCCGGGCGTGCACATCTGGGCGAAGCTCGAGTCGCACAACCCCACCGGCTCGGTCAAGGACCGGGTGGCGCGTGCGCTGATCGAGGACGCCGAGGAGAAGGGCGCGATCTCCCCCGGACAGACGATCCTCGAACCCACCTCGGGGAACACCGGCATCTCGCTGGCGATGATCTGCCGGCGCAAGGGCTACCGCCTGAAGGTCGTGATGCCCGAGAACGTGACGCCCGAGCGTACGCAGCTGCTGCACATGTACGGCGCCGAGATCGTCTACTCGGCGGGCGACCAGGGCTCAAACGGCGCCGTCGCCAAGGCCCTGGAGATGGCCGCCGAAGACTCCTCCTACTACATGCCCTACCAGTACGGCAACCAGGCCAACCCGAACGCCCACTACAACGGCACGGCGCTCGAGATCCTCGAAGAGCTCGACGAGGTGACCGCGTTCGTGGCCGGCCTGGGCACAGGCGGCACGTTGATGGGCAACGGCCGGCGCCTGAAGGAGACGCTCGGCGACGCTGTCAAGATCGTCGCCGCCGAGCCGATGCAGGGCGAGCCCGTACAGGGCCTGCGCTCGCTCGACGACGGCTTCATCCCGCCGATCATCGACATCTCGCTGCTCGACCGCAAGATCTTCGTGACCAACCGCGACGCGATCGTGTGGACGCGGCGGCTGCTCGACGAGGAGGGCGTGTTCGCGGGGGTCTCCAGCGGCGCGATCGCGAGCATCGCCGTGCGCATCGCCGGCGAGCTGGACGAGGGCAACGTCGTGTTCGTCGTCGCCGACGACGGCTGGAAGTACCTCTCGAGCGGCATCTACACGCTGCCCGTCGACGAGATCGAGAATCTCGAGTCGACCGTCTGGTGGTAGGCGCATCCGCCACCCCGCGCGCGGGCGGCGAGCGCGCATGAGGATCTCCCGCGAGCTGCTCGACGAGCTGGTCGCGCACGCGCTCGAGGATCCCGGCAACGAGGTCTGTGGCGTGGTGGCGACCGAAGCGGCGGACGTGGCGCCCGACACGGGGCAGGCGGCGGACGGTCAGGGCACGCGCGCCGTTCGCGTGCTGCGCGCCACGAACGTCCACGCGAGCCCGCTCAAGTTCGAGATCGACCCGAAAGAGCTGCTGGGGCTGTATCTGGGGATCGAGGCCGACGGGCACGCGCTCGGGGCGATCTACCACTCGCACGTGCGCAGCCGCCCCTACCCGTCGCAGACGGACATCAACTTCGCGGCCAACTGGCCCGGCGTGGAGTGGATCATCGTCGGGCTCGCCGCCGGCCAGGACCCCGAGGTGTGCTCCTACCTGATCGACGCCGGCGAGGTTCGGGAGGTAGCGCTCGAGGTGAAGTGATGGCGGAGGACTCGATCGTCTGCCCGAGCTGTGCGCGGGTGCACCCGGCCAGCGAGCGCTTCTGCGAGGCGTGCGGGATGCCGCTCGTGCACTCCACCGGCGCCGAGCAGGAGGCCAGCGAGCGCCAGCGCCGCGCGCGCAAGATCAAGCCCCAGTACGCCGAGGGGCCGCTCGTCAAGGTCGCCAACGCCAAGAACCAGCCCGAGGCCGAGTTCATCGCCGGCCTGCTGCTCGAGGAGGGCATCCCCTGCCTGATGCGCAACTCGATCGGCGGCTACTCGCCGATGATCGGCCCCCGCGAGATCATGGTTCCGGAATCGGGAGCCGAGGCCGCGCGGGAAGCGCTGAAGTGGGACAGACCAATCTAGACGGTCGATGGTCAAGCGAGGCAAGGACGCAGGGAGCGTGGTGTGCTCTGCACACGAGCGATCGAGGACGCCGCCTCGCGCCGGCCAGCGGCCGTCTAGACGAGGACCGGTTGGCCGGCTTCCGCGGTGATCGAGCGGATCTCCTCGGAGGCGCGCTCGAACTCGGCGTCGGAGAGCACCGGCGTGCCCTCGAACGGCAGTTCGCGCTGCAACTCGATCCACGCGTTGGCGCCCATGTACTCGTCCTTGACTTTGACCGTCACCGGACGCGGGATTCGGTACGTGCGCAGCAGCAGCACGTGCAGCGGCTGGCGCCCGCGCCAGCCGAGCCGCTTTTCGGCGTAGTCGGGCGTCCACACGTAGAACGGCGACAGCGCGTCCACGCAGCGCGGGTCGACGATCGTGAAGTGGTCGGTGACCTCCGCCCACGCGCGGATGCGAACGCGGTCGGGCTGCTGCAGCGGGGCGCCGGAGACGAACGTGTGCAGCGGCGGCTCGCCGTCGCTCCACACGCCCTCCTCGAGCGCGCGGCGCAGCTCCGGCTGGTGGGACTCGCGCACGAGGTCGCCGGGCTGGTGGTCGAACGTGGGGTACAGGAAGAAGCGCTCGTGGGCGAGCTTGAAGGGCTTGCCGTTCTGCGGCAGGCCCTTGCGGAGGGTCAGGAGCTGCTCACCTTCGGCCAGCGCGCGGACGGTGACAGCCCATTCTTTGAAAGCAATTGGCATGGGGAAGAAACGAGATGGGACAGAAACGTCGGGACTGAACTACGTGCGCCGCCACTAGCGGAGGGCTGCACAAGCATTAAAGATACGAAACCTGAGCTGAAATCCCAAATCGCCTGCAAATAGCGGGTTTTTTTGGCTGCTCAGCCAGTCCGGACGGTCTGCTGCGAGCTCAAATCCGGCGATCCGCGAACCCCTCCGCGGCCTCGATCATCGCGGCGTAGTCGCGCTCGGCGTGCCCGCGTGCAATAGTCGCCGCCAGCATGTCCCGCGCGTGGGCGGCCGTGGGGAACGGAACGCCGGCGCTCTCAGCCTCCTGCAGGCACAGACGCACGTCCTTGAGCATGTGCGCCGTCTTGAACAGCGGCGTGTAGTCGTGCGCGCGCATCGGGCCGGACTTGAGCGCCAGCTGCGCCGACGCGCCCGAGCCCGCCGACGTGACCTGCACGAGCGCATCGAGGTCGACCCCGGTGGCCCGCGCGAGCACCAGCGCCTCGGCCACCGCCGCGGCGTTGGCGGCTCCGACGGAGTTGTTGATCAGCTTGAGCATCTGCCCCTGGCCGAGCTCGCCCACGTGCACGATCAGCTCGCCCATCGCCTCCAGCAGAGGGCGCACGCGCAGGAACTGCTCGGGCTCGCCTCCCACCATGATCGTCAGCGTGCCCGCCTCCGCGCGCGGCGAGGAGCCCGTCACGGGGGCGTCCAGCATCGCCACGCCGCGCTCGTCCAGCGCGGCGGCGATCCGGCGCGCGTCCGCGGGCCCGATCGTCGACATGTCCACGCACAGCAGGCCCTCGCGCGCCGCCTGGATGGCGCCCTGCTCGCCGAGCAGGACCGACGCGACCTGCTCGCCGTCGACGACCATGCTCACCACGACGTCGCTGTTCGCGGCGACCTCCGCCGGCGTGGCGTATGCGGTGGCGCCGTGCTCGGAGGCCCAGCGCTCGGCCTTTCCGGGGGTGTGCGTCCACACCGACAGCGGGAAGCCCGCGCGGGCGAGGTTGGCGGCCATCCGCGAGCCCATGATCCCCAGGCCCAGGAAACCGATCGACTCCCGCTCGGCCGGCGCGGTGTGTTCGTGCTCAGGCATGCCCGAATCCTCCTCCACCTGGCGTTTCGATGCGCAGCCGCTGGCCCGGGCGCCAGCACGCCGGTGCTCTTGGCGGCCAGCGGACGGCCGTCGAGCGTGTCGCGCCCGCGTGCCCCCGGCTCGCCGCCGCCGGCGCCGCGCGGGGCGTGGCGGCGGCGCTCGGCGATCAGCGAGAACGTCATCTCGCGCGAGCGCTTCCAGCTCGCGCACGACGCCGTCGCCGCCGCGGTGGCGGCCCGCGCCGCCCGAGCCGCGGCGCAGCGCGTACTCGATCACGCGCAGCGGGAACTCGCGCTCGAGCGCCTCGATCGGCGTGTTGAGCGTGTTGCTCATCGCCACGTGCACCGCGCTCGGGCCGTCGGCGTCGCGCGCACGCGCCCTGGCCGCCGCCGAGCGTCTCGTAGTAGGAGAAGCGCGTCGTTGCCGAGCGTGAGGTTGTTCATCGTGCCCTGGCCCTGCGCGCGGCCGAACGCGCTCAGCACGAGGTCGGCGACGCGCGAGGAGGTCTCGACGTTGCCCGCCGCCACCGCCGCGCCGGGGCGCGCGTTGAGCAGCGTGCCCGCCGGCGCGAGCACCTCGATCGGCCGGTAGGCGCCGGCCGTCGGCGGGATGTCCGGGTCGGTGAGCACGCGCAGCGCGAACAGGCAGGCCGAGCGCGTGACCGCGAGCGGGCAGTTGAGGTTGCCGGCGTGCTGGCGCGCGCTGCCGGCGAAGTCGAGCAGCAGCCGCTCGCCGTCGACGAGCGCGCGCAGGCGCAGCACGAGGTCGCCCTCCGGCGCCTCGAGCACGTCCTCGGCGTGCAGCGCTCGCCGTCGGGGAGCGCCGCCAGGCAGGCGCGCGTGCGCCGCTCGGAGTAGTCGAGCACCGCGTCGGTGGCCTCGCGCAGGCGCTCCGCGCCCAGCCGCTGCGCGAGCTCCGCCAGGCGCTGCGCGCCCGCCCGGTTGGCGGCGAGCTGCGCGCGCAGGTCCGCGCGGCGCTCCTGCGGCTGGCGCATGCGCGCGACGAGCTCCTCGATCGTGCCCGCGTCGAGCGGGCGGGGGGAGATCACGACGCCCTCGTCCTGCAGCGCGGTGGCTGTCGGCCGGCATCGAGCCCGGCACGCGCCCGCCGACGTCGGCGTGGTGGGCGCGGCTCGCCGCGAAGCCGAGCAGGTCCTCGCCGTCGGGCGCGAACACGGGCGTGATGACGGTGATGTCGGGCAGGTGCGTGCCGCCCGCGAACGGGTCGTTGAGGATCCACGAGCGCCCGGGGCGTGGTCCTCGCCGAGCACCGCCGCCACCGCGGCGGGCATCGCGCCGAGATGCACCGGGATGTGCTCGGCCTGCATCACCATCTGCCCGTCGGCGTCGAACAGCGCGGTGGAGGCGTCGCGGCGCTCCTTGATGTTCGAGGAGTGCGCCGAGCGGATCAGCACCACGCCCATCTCTTCGCACGCCGCGCGCAGCGCGCCGTGAGACGACCTGCAGCTCGATCGGGTCCAGCGCGCTCACTTCGCGGCGCTCGCGCAGGTGAACGGTCCCGTGCTCGTCGACCTCGCCCGACCAGCCGCGGCGGCACGAGCAGCGTCGCCTCGCGGCAGCGCGCACAGCGCCGGGCCCGCGACACGCGCGTTCCGGGCGCGAGCTCGCCGCGCAGCACGCTCGCCTCGACCGGCTCCGCCGTCGAACACGATCGCGCGCGTGCTCGATCGCCGGCTCGTGCTTCGCGTCGATCGCGCGGTCGCAGCTGTGGGCGCCGAGCCCCACACTGACGCGCGCATGTTGACCAGCTCGACCTCGGCGCGCTCGTCGCGGTAGCCGTAGCGCAGCTCGTGCGCCTGCGCGAACGCCGCGCGCAGCGCGTCCGGATCGAGCCACGCGGCTCGACGCTGCGCCGTCGGCGCCGGCGGATCTCGCGTCGCTCGTCGACGGGCAGCTCGAAGGACTGGCCGCGGTAGCGCAGCTCGTGGCGGACGCGTACGCGCGCTGGGGCTGCCGGCGAGCCCCGCGCCGGCCTCGGCGACGAGCGCCGCGCGCTCGCGCGACAGGCGCTCCGGCGACAGCGAGCCGGCGCTCGAGCATGACGGTGCGCGCGGCGTCGCGCCGCGGCGCCGCGGCGGCGAGGCCGAGCGCGCACAGCACGCCGGAGGCGCGCGGGCAGAGCACGCGCTCGATGCCGAGCTCGCGCGCGAGCGCGAGCCGCGTGCAGCGGGCCGGCGCCGCCGAACGGCATCAGCGCGAAGCCGCGCGGGTCGATGCCGCGCTCGACGGTCATCACGCGCAGCGCGCCCAGCATCTCGCGCCTCGGCGACGCGCACGATCCCCTCGCGCGCACGCGAGCGGCTCGAGGTCCGAGCTCGCGCGCCAGCGCGCGCGACCGCGCGCTCGGCCGCGCCGCGGTCGAGCGCGCAGCCCGCCGGCGAGCGGCGCGTCCTCGAGCAGCCGCCCGAGCAGCAGGTTGGCGTCGGTGACCGTCGGCTCGCGCGCCGCCGCGCCCGTAGCACGCCGGGCCCGGGTCGGCGCCCGCGGAGGCCGGGCCCACGCGCAGCGCGCCGCCGGCGTCGCGCCAGGCGATCGAGCCGCCGCCGGCGCCGACGGTGTGGATGTCGAGCGCGGGCAGCGCCAGCGGCCGGCCGGCGATCGTGCGCTCGGCCGTCTCGGGCACCCGCGCGCCGCTCGATCACGCACACGTCGCACGAGGTGCCGCCCATGTCGAAGCACAGCACGTCGGGCTCGCCCGCGAGCTCGGCGAGCAGCAGCGCGCCGCCGACGCCGCCGGCGGGCCCGGAGAGGACGGTGAGCGCGGCGTGCGCGCCGGCGCGGCGCGGCGTCGGTGAGGCCGCCCGAGGACTGCATGATCTGCGGCTCGCGCAGGCCCAGCGCGCGCGACTCCGCCGCGAGCCGGTCGCAGGTAGGAGGCGAGCAGCGGCGAGAGCGCGGCGTCGAGCACGGTCGTGGCCGTGCGCTCGTACTCGCGGAAGGTGCCCACGAGCTCGCAGGAGAGCGACACGTGGGCGTCGGGCAGCGAGCTCCGCCAGCAGGCTCGCCGAGCAGCCGCTCGTGCGCGGGGTCGGCGTAGGAGTGCAGCAGCGACACCGCGACCGCCTGCGGGCTCGCGCGCGGCGAGCTCCTCGCACGAGCGCGCGCGCCGCGGCCGCGTCGAGCGCGCAGCAGCGGGCCGTCTGGGCCCATGCGCTCGGGCGCCGCGAAGCGCAGCTCCGCGGGCACGAGCGGCGCGGGCGCCGCCCGGCACAGGCCGTACAGGTGCGCGCGGTCCTGGCGGCCGAGCTCGATCACGTCGGTGAAGCCCGCCGTGGCGAGCAGCGCGGTGCGCGCCGTGCGGCCCTCCAGCAGCGCGTTCGTGGCGACCGTCATGCCGTGCGCGAAGCGCTCGACGTCCTCGCGCCCGCGCGCCGGCGCGCGCGAGCACCGCGCGCACCGCCTCGAGCACGGCCGCTCGACTCGCTCGGACGGCGTGGAGGGGACCTTGGCGGTGTGGACGGCGCCGTCGTCGTCGAGCAGCACCGCGTCGGTGAAGGTGCCGCCGACGTCGACGCCCAGGAGCATGCCCTGGAGCCTACGCGAGCTCTACGCCGCTGCCAGCTCGCGATCCTCGGTGTCGGCGAGGTGCTGGTGGGAGGGGCAGTAGCCGTTGTGCGGCAGCGGCGTGCGCTGGCAGGCCGAGCCCTTGCGGGTGGTCGCGCGGCACTGCGGCGGCGCGCCGCTGACCGCCGTGTAGCCCTCGTGCGGGTGCTCGGCCAGGAACAGCTGCGCGTAGCCGCATGTAGCGGCTGATCACCCGGTGCACGTGGCTCTGCGCCGACATCGGGAAGTAGTTGCGGATGTCGCGGAACAGCGTGCGCGCGGGCCGCGCGAAGTAGTGGCGGTCGGTCGCCAGGCGCGTGATCACCTGCTCGCATGCGCTGCAGCACGGCCGTGTGGTTGCTGCTGGCGGGCGCGTCCGGGCGGTGGAGCCAGGATCTGGGGCGCGAGCTCCCGGTAGATGGCCCTGCTGAACTGGTACATGGTGACTGCTCCTCGACCCTCTTTCGCTCGATCTGATTGTCAGGAGCACACCCGCCGTTCCTCAGAGACTCCGCCGCCTCGCAGACCTTCCATCACTACACAACACGTCTGCTGACTGGAAAGGATCGCGAGATAAAGGATCACGGCCGACAACTTCTTAGGTTCTGATGAAGCGCCGATGCTGACGCGTCGCGCCGGCTGCCGAGCGCGCTTCGGCGCCGGCGGCCGCGCTCAGCGCCAGGTCTGCCAGGCGAGCTCGTCCTCGCCGGCGACGACGGACGTGGCGCAGGTCGAGCGCGGGTCGCGCTCGGGGTGGTCGGCGCGCAGGTGCGCGCCGCGGCTCTCGGTGCGCGCGAGCGCGCAGCGGGCGATCAGCCGCGCCAGCGGATGCGGGTCGGCGAGCAGCCGTTCGAGGCCCTCCGGCGTGCGCACGATGCCGGCGTCGCGCCACAGCGCCTCGCGCGTCGCGCGGCGTCGGCCGTCAGCGGGCGCGGGCAGCGCGCGCAGCGCGCGCCAGCTCCGCCTCGCTCGGCGCGCTGCGGCGCTCGGCGGCGCCGTGGACAGCGCGTCGAGCGACGGCGCGGCGCGCGAACACGAAGCACTCGCTCAGCGAGTTGGAGGCGAGCCGGTTGGCGCCGTGCAGGCCCGTGCACGAGGACTCGCCGACGGCATACAGCCCCGGGAGCGTCGAGCGGGCGTGCAGGTCGGTGACGATGCCGCCCATCATGTAGTGGGCCGCCGGCGCGACGGGAACCAGCTCGCGCGCAGGGTCCAGGCCGGCCTCGCGCAGCGCCGCGACGACGTTGGGGAAGTGCGCCGGGTCGATCGCGCGCATGTCCAGGCCCACCGACCGCTCGCCGGTGCGCTCCAGCAGCTCGTGGATCGCGCGCGAGACCTCGTCGCGGGGCGCGAGCTCGTCCACGAAGCGCTCGCCGTTCGCGTCGTGCAGCGTCGCGCCCTCGCCGCGGATCGCCTCGGTCACGAGAAAGCCCTCGCGCCCGGGCACGCCGATCACCGCGGTGGGGTGGAACTGCAGCAGCTCCAGATCGGCCAGCGCGGCGCCGGCGGCGTGGGCGAGCAGCAGGCCGACGCCCTGGGAGCCGGGCGGGTTGGTGGTGCGCGCCCACAGCGCCGCCGCGCCGCCCGTGGCGATCACGACCGCGCGCGCGCGCGATCACGCGGCCGTCGTCGCAGATCAAGCCGCGGCAGCGTCGCTCCCCGTCGTCATCGGTCCACAGCGCCTGCGCGCGGGCGCCCTCGAGCACCGTGATTCGCGGCTCCTCGGCGGCGAGCGCCGACAGCTGGCGCACGACGCGCCGGCCGGTGGCGCTGCCGCCCGCGTGCACCACGCGGCGCACCGAGTGGCCGCCCTCGAGGCCGAGCGCGAGGTGTCCGAAGCGGTCGGCGTCGAAGCGCACGCCGAGCGCCTGCAGGTCGCGGACGCGTTCGGGCGCCTCGCGCACGAGCGATCTCGGCCGCCGAGCGGCGGACGAGTCCGCGGCCCGCGAGCTCGGTGTCGCGCAGGTGCAGCTCGAAGCTGTCGTCTGCCGCCAGCGCCGCCGCGAGCCCGCCCTGCGCCCAGTAGCTGGCCGTCTGCGCCAGCGGCGTCGCCGAGACGAGCGCGACGTCGCGCCTGCTCGCGCGCGGCGCACAGCGCCGCGTACAGTCCGGCCGCGCCTGCGCCCACCACCGCGATGTCGGCCTCGTGGGTCCCTGCCGAGGGAAGCGCAGGCATCGCGGGAACCGTATCGGCAAGCGACGCGGAGTCTTCTCTCGGCACTCTGCCGCGGCCGCGATCCGCGGGCGGTAGATGCCCGCGCGTGCGCGCTACCGAGCGTGCGTCATTTCGTGCCCGTGGATGGAGTCACGCGCCCCAAGCCGATTTTTTTCAGGTCTTCTTTGACCTTTTCCGCGAGTTCGCGGCGGCCCTGGGGAGTGAGTTTCTGGTTCGCGGACGTGGTCGTCGAAGCAGTCGAGGTCCCCGTCTGGCCGGGGGCCGGCCCGGTCGCGGTGGTCGTTCCCTGGGCGCTGCTCGCCGTGGTGCCGGCCGTGGGAGCGCTCGTCGCCGGCGTGCTGGCAGTCGTCGCGGCGCCGCTCGGCGCGGTGCTCGCGGGGGCGGTGCTCGTCGCGGCCGTGGTGGGGGTGAGCGCAGCCGCCGCTGTGGTGACGGTCCGCGTGGTCGCCGGGGCGCTCGCGGAGCCGCTGGCAAGGCTCACGAGTGCCGCCGCGAGCACGCCCAGCGACAGCGCGATCACGGCTGCGAGCGTGGCCGTCGAGCCCCTTCCAGCCGGGAGACGCGGCAAGGCGTGTGCGTGCCGCCGCGCCGCAGCTCAGGCACCACTCCTGGTCGGGATGTAGCGAGGCGCCGCAGAGCGGACACGCGTCGCCGCTGCGCGCCTGCGGCGTTGCAGCCGCGGGCGCGGCCCCGGCGGTGTCAGCGGGTGGCGGCGCGGTGACGCTCACGGGCCGGGCACAGGTGGGCGCAGGATTTCAGTGGGTCCGTCCTCGAGGGCAGTTCTCGTGCCGGCAGGCGCGGGGTCGCTCGGCGGGCTGGGCGAGCGCCCGCCGGACGGAGCGGCAGCCACCGGAGCGCGCGCCGGATCCGCGGGTGTCGTCGCGTCGAGCCCGGCCGGCGTCACAGGCGCGGCCGGCGTCTGGGACGGCGCGGGCCCGCCGGGCGCGGATGGGGCCGCGGCCGCCGCAGCGGGGGAGGGGATCGCAGCCGGCTGCGCGGCCGGCGCCTGTGGCACGGACGGTGGTTGGGGAGCCGGCGCCGCGGCGGCGCCCGCGATCGGCAGATCGGCGTGGCGGTCCATCGCCAGCCCGCAGCTGGGGCAGAAGTTGTCTTCGCTGCTGTGGATGGCGGCGCAGCGGGGGCACGCGGTGATGCCGGCCTCGCGCAGCACCGTGATCGGCCTGGCGCTCGCCCAGGGCGCGTTCGATCGTGCGCAGCTCGCCGTCGATGTGGCCGAGCGTCGTCAGCTTGGCGAGCACGAGCGCGTCGTTGCGCTGCCCGAAGCGGTGCAGGTTGAAGACGAGTCCGCCGAGATCGCGATACGCGAGCTCGCGTGCCTTGCGCAGGAAGCGCAGGCGGCGGCGCGCCCGACCGCGCGACTGGAAGCCGGCCGGCTCCGACGCGGCGACGGTCTCCGGCGCAGCAACCGGCTCGGCTGCGGCCGCAGGGCCTGCGGAGGCGACTTGTCCCTGCGCCTGCTGCGAAGGGTCTGTATGGATCATGCCAGTTTGATCCACCTGCGATTCATGCTACCCAGACAGTTGCGAGATCGTGCAGGCAGATCGTCACGCCGATCGCGTCGACGCGGGATGCGTCGCGGCCTGTGACAGCGATGCGCGCCACGCGTCGGCGACGCGTCCGGCCATCTCGTGCGCCGAGAAGCGGCTCGCGCTCGCGCGTCCCTCGACGCGCGGGTCGGCTTCGCTCAGATGCGGCGCGAGCGCGGCGCGCCAGCGCTCCAGCTCGAACGGCGCGCACAGCGTGCCGGCGACGTCCGCGAGCGCGTCGCCGTGGATGCCGACGGGGGTGGCAAGGACGGGCACGTCGCAGGCGAGCGCCTCCAGCACGGCCAGCCCGAAGCCCTCGCGCTCGGACGGCACGAGCACGGCGTTCGCGGCGTTCACCCACAGCGGCACGCGCTCCGGCTCCACGGCGCCGAGCGTGAGCAGCTGCACGCCGGCGGCGCCGGCGAGCGCGAGCGCGCGGTCGTGGCGCTTCTCCGGGCGCGCGGGATCGGCGGCGAACAGCACGTACGGTCCGTCGACGGCCAGCCCCAGCTCGCTGCGAGCGCGCGCACGGGGGATGGGGTGGAAACGCTCGACGTCCACGCCGCACGGCAGCACCTGCGCGCGCCGGCGCGCGGCGCGGGTGGGGAGCTCGGCTGCCAGCGACGCGGACACGGCTGCGAGCAGGTCCACGAACGGCAGCGCCGCCGCGGTGGCCACACGCGTGCGCGGATGGCGCACGTCGGTGCCGTGCACGGTCAGCGCGCGCACGCTGCGCGGGCACGGCGAGCGCGGGCCACACGGTGAGCCCGAAGTGCGCATGCACGACGTCGAAGCGCGGCGGCGTCCGCCGGCGCAGGGTCGCCCCCGCGGCGAAACGCCGGCGCAGGTCGCGCGCGGCGCCCGCCAGCGCCCGCGCGCCGGGCGCGAACTCGTACAGCTCCACCTCCAGCCCGTCGAGCCCGCGCAGCGCCGCGACCTGGTCGCGCACGAAGCGCCCGCGCTCGGGATGGGCGGCGTCGGGGAGCATGTTGGAGACCACCAGCGCGCGCAAGATCCCCCGACCGTAGCGCTCTGGAATGATGGCGCGCGTGAACGCCACGCCAACCGAGCGCAGCTACGGCCGCGCCGCCGACGAGCTGCGCCCGACGACGATCGAGCCGGGGTTCGTGCGCACGGCCACCGGCTCGGCGCTGATCTCGGTGGGCGAGACGCGCGTGATCTGCACCGCCTCCGCGCAGGAGGGCGTGCCGCGCTGGATGAACGGCAAGGGCCGCGGCTGGCTGACGGCGGAGTACGGGATGCTGCCGGCGTCCACGGGCGAACGCAAGCAGCGCGACGCCACGCGCGGTCGCCAGGACGGGCGCACGATCGAGATCCAGCGCCTGATCGGGCGCTCGCTGCGCGTGGTCGTCGACTTCCAGGCGCTGGGAGAACGGACGGTGTACCTGGACTGCGACGTGCTGCAGGCCGACGGGGGCACGCGCTGCGCGTCGATCACGGGCGCCTATGTCGCGCTCGCGCTCGCCTGCGCGCGGCTGCAGGCCGACGGTCGCCTGGAGAGCTCGCCGCTGAAGGGCTCCGTCGCTGCTGTCTCGTGCGGGATGATCGGCGGCGCGGCGCTGCTCGACCTCGACTACCCCGAGGACTCGACCGCCGAGGTCGACGCGAACGTGGTCATGACCGAGGGCGGCGGCCTGGTCGAGGTGCAGGCCACGGCCGAGCGCACGCCGCTGTCGCGGGCGCATCTCGACGAGCTGCTGGCGCTGGCCGCCGCGGGCATCGAGCGCCTGCGCGGCGCCCAGGAGCAGGCGATCGCCGCAGCGAGTTGAAGCTGCTGCTGGCCACTCGCAACGAGCACAAGCGCAGGGAGTTCGCGCGGCTGCTCGAACGGTCCGCAGCCGCCGACGAGCTCCAGGACGACCTCGAGCTGGAGATCGAGACGCTGCCGGAAGGCGTGACGATGCCGCCGGAGGACGGCGACACGTTCGCGGAGAACGCGCTCGGCAAGGCCTGCGCGGCCGCGCAGGCGACGGGGCGGGTGAGCATCGCCGACGACTCGGGCATCGCCGCCGCCGCGCTCGGCGGCGCACCCGGCGTGCGTTCCGCGCGCTACGCCGGTGAGCACGCCACCGACGAGCAGAACCTGCGGAAGCTGCTGCGCGAGGCGCCGGCCGGCAGCCCGCTGGAGTACGTGTGCGTGATCGCCCACGTCGATCCCGCGAGCGGCGCGGAGCACCTGTTCGAGGGCCGCTGCGCGGGGCGGCTCGCGGCGGAGCCCAAGGGGCAGGGAGGCTTCGGCTACGACCCCGCCTTCCTGCCCGACGACTGCCCGCCTGGCCTGACGATGGCCGAGCTCAGCGACGAGCAGAAGGATGCGATCAGCCATCGCGGTCGCGCGGCGCGGGCGTTGCGCGACTGGCTCGCGGGCGCTACAGCAGGTTGATCGCGGCAGACAGCGCGACCGCCAAGCCGAGCCCGGCGTAGCCGACATAGCCGGACAGGAGCAGCAGCAACGCGGTGATCAGGGCCACGATCACCGTCACCAGCCATGCCACGCGGGCGATCGCCATTGACGTATTCTTGCCGATACGCCCGGCGGCAGGCGGATGCGCATGTCCGCACGCGGTGTTAGCTTCGCTACAAAGGTTTCACGAACGAGGAGGGCGAAGTGACAAAGTCCGAGCTGGTCGACCAGGTGGCTGATCGCGCCGATCTGACCAAGCAGGATGCCTCGCGAGCGGTGGACGCGGTGCTCGCGACGGTGGAGGACGCGCTGCGCCGCGGCAGCGAGGTGTCGGTTTCGGGGTTCGGCAAGTTCCACGTGAGCGAGCGCGGCGCGCGCGTCGGCGTGAACCCGCGCACGGGCGAGCGCATCCAGATCGCCGCGTCGCGGGTGCCGCGATTCACCGCGGGCAGTGGGCTGAAGAGCGCTGTGAAGGGTCGCTGAGACCGGCGCGCTCCTTCGGCGACATCCTGGCGGCCAGGGTCGCCGAGCGCGAGTCGCAGCTCGTGCTCGGCCTCGACCCCGACCCCGACGCGTTGTGGGCGACCGGCGGTGCGCCGGCGGCTGCGGACTCCTCGCCGGCGCAGGCCGCGGCAGCGGCAGTGCTCGAGCATTGCCGTGCGCTGCTCGAGGCGACCGCGCACGCGTGTGTGGCCGTCAAGCCGCAGCTGGCGCGCTTCGAGCTGCTCGGCGCCGCCGGATGGGCGGTGCTGGAAACACTCGTTGCCGACGCGCACCGCCTGGGGCTGCTGGTGATCGCCGATGGCAAGCGCGGTGACATCGACGTGACGGCACGCGCTTACGCCGGCGCGCTGCTAGGCGGCAGCGACAGCCCGTTCGGGCACATCGCGGGGCTGGGCGCCGACATGGTGACGGTCAATCCGCTGATGGGAGCGGATGCGCTCGAGCCGTTCGTGACGGCGGCGCGTCAGGCCGGCGGCGGCGTGCTGGTGCTCGTGCGCACGTCCAACCCGGGCGCCGCGGACCTCGAGGATCTGAGGTTGGCCGACTCGGGCACGGTGTGGGAGCGGATCGCGACGCTGGTGGACGATCTGGGCGCGCCCGGCGTGGGCGAGGCTGGCATCAGCGACGTCGGCGCGGTCGTCGGCGCGACCGAGCCGGGGCACCTGGCGCGGGCGCGCGAGCTGATGCCCGGAGCGACGTTCCTGCTGCCGGGCGTGGGCGCCCAGGGCGGGCGCGTGGAGGAGCTCGCGGCGGCCTTCGCGCCGGGCCGCGCCGGCGGGCTCGTGTCGGCCTCGCGCAGCATCGCGAACGCCCATCGCATCGCCGGCGGCGAGCCTGCGGCGGCCGCGCGCGCGGAGGCGGAGCGGCTGCGCGAGAGCGCGTGGGAGCTGTCGGATCGTGCCTTGCGCGTCGGCTGACGAGACGGTGCCGCCGCCCACCGGCTGCGAGTTCGGCGGGGCGCGCATCGTTCTTGTCATGCAAATCCGTTCCGCTAGCCTTTGCGTCGTGCACGCCGGAGCAGGTTCTGACGTTCGGGCGCATCGGAAGGTTGGTACTGAGCCAGGATGATCATCACGGTCACGCTCAACGCGGCGATCGACAAGTCGCTCGCTGTGCCGAACTTCAGGCTCGGACGGCGCCATCGCACGGTCGACCAGCGCACGGCCGCCGGCGGCAAGGGCGTGAACATCGCGCGCACGCTGAAGGCGCTCGGCCAGCCGGTGATCGCGACGGGCTTCGCGGGCGGCGCCACGGGCACGCACATCGTCGAGCAGCTCACCGAGGAGTCGATCCTCAACGACTTCGTGCGCATCCGCGAGGAGTCGCGCACGAACACGTCGGTGCTCGATCCGACGACCGGCGAGCAGACCGAGATCAACGAACGCGGGCCCTCGGTGTCGACGCGCGAGGTCGAGCTGTTCCGCGACAAGCTGCTGTATCTGGCGCGCGGCGCCGCGATCGTGGTGTTCGCGGGCTCGCTGCCGCGCGGGGTCGAGCCGGACGTCTACGCGTCGCTGATCAGGGATCTGGAGCGCCTGGACGTGCTCACCGTGGTGGACGCGGACGGCGAGCCGCTGCGCCAGGCGGTCCGCGCGGAGCCGGATGTCGTCTCGCCGAACGTGCTCGAGGCGGAGGAGCTCGTCGGCCACGAGTTCTCCGGCGAGGACGAGCGCTCGCTGGCGGTTACGGAGATCACCGCGCTGGGGCCGCGCGAGGCGATCATGACGCTGCCCGACGGCTGCTTCGCGCAGGTGCTCGTCGACGGCCAGCGCCTGCTCAAGCGCGCCACCATCGAGCAGCGCGAGCCGGTCGCCAGAAGCGGCTCCGGGGACGCCTTCCTTGCGGGCTATCTGGCGGCGCGCTACGAAGGCCGCGCGCCCGACCAGTGCCTGCGCTTCGGCGTGGCCTGCGGCGCGGAGTCCACCGCGCGCCTGGGCGCCGGCCTGATCGACTCGCGCGAGGCGCGGCGGCTGATGGGCGACGTGGAGCTGACGGTGATCGATCTGCCCGCTGAGGTGGCCTGAGACGGACAGCGAACGACCGACTGCGCTCAACTGGTTTCCCAGGGCTGCAAGCCGGTCGTCATACGGTCAAGACAGGGCATAGCCGAAGTCCTGGCCGCCCCTGCAGTTTAGTCGATTAGCGAGTCGGCTACGGCCGGCTCCGGACCACCCCACTGCGTGGGTCTTTCTCGATGAGACCGGTGTCGTTCAGCGGGCTGCCGACCCGTTCTTTGGCATAGGTGTGTTGAAGCTGACGGATCCCGCATTGCTGCTCCGGGATCTCCAAGTGCTGCGCGATCGGCACGAGTTTCGAGCCGAGCTCCACTGGGGGAGCTACGACAAGGCTGGCACGCGCAGCCGGCCTCAACAGGTGCTGTTTGCAAAGCAGGTCATAGACCTGGTGATCGACTCTCCCGACGCCAACTTCTGTTGTCACATCGCTGACCGTCAGCACGGTGACCTCACGGGCAGGTTCAAAGGACATCCTCATGCCGGTGAGCGCGCCTATGAGGCGATGTCCGCCAAGATTCTGGCTGAGGTAATCGGGGACCGAGAGGTCGTCTCAGTCATTGCAGATAGGCGTAGTACATCCCCGAAGGTTCGGTTCGAGCTCGACGTTGCGAACGCCGTCAATCGATCCAAGGATCGGCTCGCCGTCGCCAATGTGTGTCGTCTGGATTCGCGCTCGACCGACGCCCTTCAGGCTGTGGATCTTCTGCTTGGCGCAGCAACCCTGGACCTCCGACAGGGACGCATCGAGTCAGGAAGTCAAAAGCAGCAGCTCCTGCACCATCTCCTGGATCGATGCCAGCTACCGTCGTTCCGTCCATCAGGGGGCTGCGACCCCAACGGAAAATGCTCGGTCAAGCTCCTCACTCGCTCGCGAAAGGCTAGGCGCAAGCAGCGTGGAGGATGAGGCATCCACCACTGGAGTCGCGCAGGCGCTACTTGCCAGCCGTGGAGGTCGAAGGGACTTCCTGCCGCTGTCGCGCGCCTTTCTTCAGATCCGAAGGAAGGGGGGCGGGCCGGGGCCTTTGTCCTGGTTCGTGGCGACACGCAGAAGAAAAGCGCTCGATCTCTATTTGCTCGCCCATGCCCTGGCGAGCAAGGAGCCCTACGACGTCGCGCTCTCGGCCCGCGTATGGGCTGCCGCAATCGGGCTTCCGGATACGGCGAGCTCGCGGGTACTCATTTCGAGCTCGTGGACATGGCTCGAGCAACATCATCTGATCCACACACAGCGTGACGGTCGCCTTCGACGCGTCTGGCTGATGGATGACTCCGGATCGGGCGATCCGTACACGCATGACACGAAAGACAAGAGTCGGCGACTCGATTACTTCAAGCTCCCGTATTCCTTTTGGTTCGACGATTGGGGACGACGGCTTGATCTGCCGGCTGTTGCGGTGCTCCTGATCGCCCTCTCGCTCCCGCACACCTTTGCTCTGCCACAAGAGCATGGCGGAGATTGGTACGGCCTCTCGCGTGACACGATAAGGCGGGGTATTCGGACGCTCCGCCGCCAGGAACTGCTCTCGATGCGGGTGACCCTCCGGGTGGCACCGCTTTCCCCGACTGGAGCGATCGAACAGCGACTGTACTCGCTACGCGGCCCCTTCGCGCCAGAGCACCGCCACACTCGCCGCGTGCCTCCCGCTGGATAGGCAGCAAGCGCGGCCGATGCGTTCAGCCGCCGGCGACGTCCCGGCGCAGGAACACCAGGTAGCCGGCGATCAGTGAGGGGACGGCGTAGATCCCGCACAGCCAGGCCGAGTGCACGATCGGCGCCCAGTCGGTGGGCGTGCGCAGCAGCCCCTGCCAAGCCTCGAATTGCTGGGTGAGCAGGTAGGGCTGGGCTCCTTCGATGCCGGGAATTCCGGAGATGATGTAGAGCAGGATCACGAGGCCGATGGCGGCGACGACGGCAGCGGCGCTGTTGCGGGTGGCGGTGGACAGCAGCACGCCGATGCTGACGACGGCGAACAGCGGTATCAGGTACATGGCGTTGGAGGCGAACACGAGCAGCAGCGCTTCCGGTGCGGAGACGACCGTCCCCGAAAGGCTCCTGACGGAATGAAAGCCCCAGGCGGCGACGCCGGCAACGGTGGCTACTGCGGCCGACAGGAACACGGCGACGGTGGCGTAGGTCATGGCGGTGAGGACCTTGGCGACGTAGACCTGGCCGCGATCGACGGAACGCGTAAGGATCGTCTTCAGCGTGCCGTTGCCGTCCTCGTTGGCGACGACGTCGCCGGCCACCAGGGAGGCCACCAGCGGAAGCAGGAACAGCACGAGGAACGTGAGCATCAGCACGGGTGTGGCCAGCCCCGACTGGGTGATCTGTTCGGCGAAGATGCTGTCTCCGCGGCGGCCGTGGTCGTGGCGGAGGCTCTGGAAGACCACGAAGAACAGCGGCAGGATCACGATCAGGGCGAGCCCCAGATAGGTGCGCTTCTGGGAGATCAGCTTGCGCAGCTCCCAGCGGTAGACGGTGAGCGTCGACGGGCGTCGTTGGTGGGCGAGCGCGACCGCCGGCGGGGAGGTGGCGGGCGGCGTGGCGGCGACGCTGCTCATACGGTGACCTCAACGGCCTGCGGCTTGGCCCCGTTTCCGCCCTCGGTGAGCCTGAAGAACAGGTCCTCCAGCGTTGCGAGCTCGGGGGTCAGCGCGAGGATCCCGATCCCGGCGCCGGCAAGGGCGAGCGACAGCTCCCCGACGTCATGCTCCTGGGCTTCGAACGCGAGTCCCTGCTCGCCGGGGCGGGCGGCGCTCGCGTGCTCGACGCCGGCCTGCGTGCGCAGCAGCTCCAGCGCGCGCCGATCGTCGGTGGTGCGCAGGCGGTAGCTGGCGCCGCCCTGGCGGCGCAGGTCGGCGAGCGCGCCCTCGTAGACCACGCGGCCCGTGTCGACGATCGCGACGCGGTCGCACAGTTCCTGGACCTCTGGCAGCTGGTGGCTGGAGAGCAGCACGGTCATGCCCTCCCCGGCCAGGCGCCGGATCAGCTCGCGCATGTCGCGCATGCCGGCGGGGTCGAGGCCGGTGGCGGGCTCGTCGAGGATCAACAGGCGCGGCCGGCGCAGCAGCGCGGCGGCGATGCCCAGGCGCTGGCGCATGCCGTGCGAGTAGCCGCCGACCTTGTGCTTGGCGCGCGGCGCGAGCTCGACGATGTTCAGCACCTCGTCGATGCGCGCGGTCGCGCCGTCGCCGTCGAGGGCGGCGAGCAGTTCGAGGTTCTTGCGCGCGCTCAGGTACGGGTAGAAGCGCGGCGCCTCGACGAAGCCGGCGACCCCCTCGAGCGCCCGTGCGCCGTGGCGCATGGGGTCGCGTCCGAACAGCTCGACGATGCCCTCGGTGGGCGTTATCAGCCCGAGCGCCATGCGCAGCGTGGTGGTCTTGCCGGCGCCGTTGGGTCCGAGGAAGCCGTAGACGTCGCCGGCGTGCACGTTGAGGTCGATGTGGTCGACCGCCAGGACGTCGTCGTAGCGCTTGACCAGCCCGCGCGCCCTCACGGGCTGGGCTTCGTCGTTCACCGCTAGAGGCCCTTTGCGACTTCTTCCACGGCGGCGGGGGAGACGGCGCCGGCGACGAGGTAGCGCACGCCCGAGCGCTCGAACGTGAGCAGCGTGCCGAGCTCGGTGCGCAGCTCGCTGGCGCTCGTACCGTTGATCGTGACCTTGGGCAGTCCTTCGAGCGATTCGCCGGTGCTCTTGCCGCTCTTGGACTTGCTCCTCAGCACGGCGATCGTGGATGGCCCGTGGCCGTGGGTGGTGACGCTGGGCTGTTCGCCGTCGCTCGAGCCCTTGTCGGCGCCCTGGTGCGGTTCGTGGGCGAGGACGATTTCCTTGACGGTGGCGTTGGCGGGCGGCGTGATCGAGAACACGGAGCTTTCGACGGGGCCGAAGGAGATGTTGGTGGCGGCCAGTTCGATCACGGGCGCGCTCGAGGCGGACGAGTAGATCGCGGCGCGCAGCGGCGCGCCGTTGTCGGCGTCCCACGACAGCTCGGCGCCGCCGAGCAGGCTGCCGCCTTCCTTGGGCGAGACGCGCACGGTGTAGGCGGGCTGGCCGGCCACGTCGGTGGGCGTCGCGCCGGAGACGTCGGCGTGCTGGCCCGCGTGCGAGATCGCTTCTTCGATCTTCGCCACGGACGGCGCTTCGTGCGGATGCGCGGGCGTTTCGTCCTGGGTCGCAGGTTCTTCGTGCGCGGGCGGCGTGTAGCGGTAGACGGTGTTGGTGGCGGCGTCGTAGAGCGTGACGGTGTGCCCGTCGTAGACGAGCTGCGTGTCGCCCTGGCCGGACTGCAGCTCGAGACGCACGCGGCCGTTCTTGGCGATCCACAACCGTCCCGACCCGCCGGTGATCAGCGGGCTGGAGGTCAGTTCACCGCCCTGTCCGGTACCGCTGGCGAGGTTGGCGCCTTCGAGCAGCTGATTGGTCAGCTGGATGTCGGCGCTGACGCCTTCGATCTGGGTGCCCTGTGCTTTGGCGAGCGTGTCGTGGATCGCCTGCGCGAGCGGCTTCGGCGGCGGGGTCGGTCCGGCGCCGAGAGCGAACGCGATCGCGGTGGCCGATACGCCGATCGCGACCACGAGGCCGCAAAGCAGCAGCAGCCGGGTGAGGGGGAGGCGACGGAGGATGTTCAAGATGGTTCTTCCACGTCGATTCTGTTGCCGAGCCACCTCCAGCGTAGCGCGCAGGCTTTGCCGCCGATAAAGGTGGGAGGGCTCTCATGCGCGCGTCCGGCGGCGCCACCCGATATCTTCTCGCGCGCATGTTGCTCGTGTTCATCATCTTCTGGATCGTCGTCGGGATCGTGGTCTTCCTCCTGGCGATGCGCGGCGGCTCCCGCAAGGCGGGGGAGGCCGGCGCGGAATCGGGCTGGGGCCAGCGCGGCGTCACGTTCATGATCGTCGTGATATTCGTGTTCGCGCTGGTGGTGCCGACGATCGTGCTGGCGTTCAACGCGGAACACAAGGCCAGCGTCGCGGTCGGCGGCGTGGTCTTGAACAACGAACAGCAGAAGGGTCGCGAGCTCTTCGCGCGCGCATGTGCGGTGTGTCACACGCTGGCGGCGGTCAAGTCGGTGGGGCGCATCGGCCCCAACCTCGACGTGCGAGTGGGCGACGACGTGTCGACGGCCACAGGGCGCCGGGCGCTCGTGCTGAGCACGATCATGGAAGGCCGCGCGATCGGGCGCGGGGACATGCCGGCGGAGCTGTACGTGGGCAAGGAAGCCGAACAGGTCGCCGACTTCGTGGCGGCGGTCGCAGGTCACTGATCCGCGCCGTCGGATCACCGCCCGCGAGCGATTTGGCCATTAGTCGATAGCGGCGGGCGCCGGCCATCGGCTAGGGTCCCGGCGAGATGGCAGACCAGCCGAAGACCGCGGAGGACGTGAAGGCGTTCGTTCAGGAACGCGACATCCGCTTCATCCGCTTCTGGTTCACGGACATCCTGGGCCAGCTGAAGTCCTTCTCGATCAACGCGGCCGAGCTGGACGACGCGTTCGAGGCGGGGATGGGCTTCGACGGCTCGTCGATCACTGGCTTCAACGCGATCGAGGAGTCGGACATGATCGCGATGCCCGACCCGAGCACGTTCGCGGTGCTGCCGTGGCGCCCCGAGGAGCAGGGCGTGGGGCGCATGTTCTGCGACGTGATCACGCCCGAGAAAACGCCGTACGAGGGCGATCCGCGCCACGTGCTGCGCCGGGCGGTGCAGCGCGCGAAGGACATGGGCTTCGACACGTTCAACGTGGGTCCGGAGCTCGAGTACTTCCTGTTCAAAGACTCGCGCTCGACAGAGGTGCTCGACGAAGGCGGCTACTTCGACCTGACGACGCTGGACGCGGGCTCGGACGTGCGCCGCGAGACGGTGCTGGCACTCGAGCAGCTGGGCATCCACGTGGAGTACACCCACCACGAGGTGGGTCCCTCCCAGCACGAGATCGACATGCGCTACGCGGACGCGATGAAGATGGCGGACGACTGCATGACGTACCGCATCACGGTCAAGGAGTACGCGATGAAGTACGGCTGGCACGCGACGTTCATGCCGAAGCCGCTGTTCGGCGAGAACGGCTCGGGCATGCACACGCACCAGTCGCTGTTCACGGGAGGCAAGAACGCGTTCTACGACCCGGACGACCAGTACTTCCTCTCAGACGTGGGCAAGGCGTTCATCGCGGGCCAGCTCAAGCACGCGCGCGAGATCTGCTCGATCTTCGCGCAGTGGGTCAACTCGTACAAGCGCCTGGTGCCGGGCTTCGAGGCGCCGGTGTACGTGGCGTGGTCGCGGCGCAACCGCTCGGCGCTGGTGCGCGTGCCGCTGTATCACCCGGGCAACGAGAAGGCGACGCGCATGGAGCTGCGCTGCCCGGACCCTGCGTGCAACCCCTATCTGACGTTCGCCGCGCTGCTGCAGGCGGGCCTGGAGGGCATCGAGAAGGGCTACGAGCTGCCGGAGCCGATGGAGAAGAACCTGTACCACCTGCCGGGCGAGGAACGCCGGCGCCTGGGCGTGGAGCAGCTGCCGGAGAGCCTCGGCGAGGCGATCGAGCTGACGGCGGAGTCGGAGCTGGTGCTGCGCACGCTGGGCGAGCACATGTTCAACCGCTACGTGGAGATCAAGCGCCAGGAGTGGGACGACTACCGCGTGAACGTGACGCAGTGGGAGCTCGACCGCTACTTGGCGATCCTGTAGCTGCCGTTCTTGCTATGAGCCTTCGCTGAGGCTCCGACCGATCGGAGATCGGCCAGCGGGGTCGGCCGCTGGCTCTCCGGGCACTACGGGTCAAGCCGGCTCTGGGATTGCTTCGGTTGGGTCAATCGTGTCGTCGAACATCAGCTTCTGGCTGGTGCAGTTGGTCCAATCCAACCGCACCTTGCCGTCCTTGTCGTAGCGGATCTGGATGGTCCAGCCGAAGACGTCATCGGGCCATTTTTTGCGCCGGGGGCTTTTGCCCCCTGTCAGCTTTTCGGCCAGTTCGATGATTTTTCCGTGGTGCCAGCACACGACGATCCTCTGCGCGGGCGTCGTCGCGAGCGCTTTGACGATCCCTTCGATGTCGTCGCTTTCATATTCGGTGTTGAGGGCGAGCCGGGTGTCGTCGGCGAGTGGTTGCAGGGTCAGGCGCGGTCGATGGCTCATGTGGCTGTCCTTGGCGGCGAACAGGCCATCGGGCTCGAGCTGCTCGGAGCCTGTCCCCGGTTTTTGGGTAGCCGTGTAGGGCTGGAAGAACGCCACGTACGCGTGCGCTCGCTCGCGGCCGGCCTGCGAGAGCTCGGGGCCGTCCTCGACGCTGTCGATCCCCGGCTTCCCAGGCTTCTCGCCGTGCCGAACCAGAAGAACTGTTGCATCCCTCAGCATCGCTCGAGAGCTTACAGCGTCTTCGGCACCGCGCACGCGATCGCCCGCGCGGGCGCGAAGCGCCAGTGCAGCGCCTGCAGCATGTGCCCGAACGCGCTGGGATGACGCGGGGCGATCTCGTCGACGAGCGCGAGCGCGCCGAGCGCGTGGCGCTCGTATTTGTCGCTGCCGGTGAGCTGGGCGAGGCGCAGCAGCCCGACGGCGGCGCTGGAGGAGCCGGAGGGGATGGGGGAGTCCTCGAGGTCCTTGCGCCTGACGATCAGCGCTTCGCCCTCGGCGGCGGTCGAGAAGAACCCGCCCGTGTTTCCCTCCGGGGACGATGCGGGGTCGGCGAAGCGCTCGATCATCTCGTCGGCGAGCGCCACCGCCTCGTGGAGCCATCGCTCCTGGCACGTGGCTTCGAACAGCGCGATCAGCGCCTCGAGCAGGAACGCGTGGTCCTCGAGGTAGGCGGCGATCTTGGCCTGCCCGTGGTTGTAGGTGCGCAGCAGGCGGCCGTCGGGGTCGCGCATGTCCCTCCTCAGGAACTCGGCGCAGGCGGCCGCCGCCTCGAGATAGCGAGACTCCGCGAGCGCGGCGCCGGCGTCCGCGAGCGCGCTGATCATGAGCGCGTTCCAGCTGGTCAGGCGCTTGTCGTCGAGGCCCGGGCGGGTGCGCAGTTCGCGGGCCGCCAGCAGCCGCGCGCGGATGCGCTCGCGAGTATCGTCGTCTAGTGTCCCCTCGCCTGCGTGCTCGCGATCGGTCAGCACGTTCAAGCCGGGTTGCGGATCATGAGGGTCCCGGAAGTTGCCCTGCTCGGTGGCCCCCAGCCACGCGCTCGCGGCGCCGGCGTCCTCGCCGAGGATCCCCTCGAGCTCGGCGACCGTCCAAACGTAGAAGCGCCCCTCGACGCCCTCGGAGTCGGCGTCGAGCGCGCTGTAGAAGCCGCCCTCGGGGCCGCGCATCTCGCGCAGCGCCCACTCGAGCGTGTCGACGCAGACGTCGCGCAGGCGGGCGTCGTGCGAGCGCTGCCAGCCGTGCAGGTATGCGCGCGCGAGCAGCGCGTTGTCGTAGAGCATCTTCTCGAAGTGCGGCACCGTCCACGTGGCATCGACGCTGTAGCGTGCGAAGCCACCGCCGAGCTGGTCGTGGATGCCGCCGCCGGCCATCGCGTGCAGCGTCGTGAGCGCCATCGTGCGTCCGGAGTCGCGCAGCAACAGGAGCTCCAGCACCGGCGCTTGAGGGAACTTCGGCGCGGTGCCGAAGCCTCCATGACGCGCGTCGAAGCTCTCGGCGAGGGTCGCGATCGCTTCCTCGATCTTGCTCTCCCGCAGCGGCTCGCCGCTCGGCGAGAGCTGCGCGCCGCCGGACAGGCGCCCGCGCAGGCGCTCGCCGCCGGCGCGGATCTCCTCACGGTTCTGCTCCCAGGACTCGGCGATCGCCTGCAGCACCTGCGTCCACGCGGGCATGCCGTGGCGCGCGTCGGGCGGGAAGTAGGTGCCGCCGTAGAACGGCAGCTGCTCGGGCGTGAGGAACACGTTGAGCGGCCAGCCGCCGTGGCCGGTCATGCTCTGCACGGCCTCCATGTACAGCGCGTCGACGTCGGGGCGCTCCTCGCGGTCGACCTTGACGCACACGAAGCACTCGTTCATCAGCCGCGCGGTCGCGGGGTCCTCGAAGGACTCGCGCTCCATCACGTGGCACCAGTGGCACGCGGAGTAGCCGATCGACACCAGCAGCGGCCTGTCCTCGGCGCGCGCGCGAGCGAGCGCCTCGGGGCCCCACGGCAGCCAGTCGACGGGGTTTTCGGCATGCTGGCGCAGGTATGGCGAGGTCTCCTGCGCCAGGGCGTTGGGCACCCGCTCAGGGTAGTCGCGGCGAGCGCAGCGGGCCGGCCGCCGCGGTCGCGGCCCGGCGTTGGCCGAGCAGCGCGTCGACGGCCGCGGACGACGGCCATTCCGCCTCCCCCGTGCCGGGACTTTGCGGGGAGGATGCGCTTGAGCCGACCCGGGAGAGCCTGACCTTGGCGAGGCTCACGTCGAAGCGCCTTCCGGCGAGCGCGCCGGTGACGTGCGTGGTGCTGGCTCCGAAGCGCACGGTGCCGGCGGCTGCTTCCGAGCCGCTGACGCGGATGTTGGCCGCCTGCAGCTTGCCGCCGCGCACGGGGAACGTCGCGCTGAGCTGGACGCCGGGCACGAACGACAGGTCCTTGAGGGTCGCCGCGGTGGAGGTGAGCCGCGCGTAGCCGCCGTGCAGGCCGCCGAAGCTCGAGCCGTTGGGGAGCTGCTGGTTGGCCTGCAACGTGGCTGCGATCAGCTGGCGGTTGAGGTCCACGAGCGTGTCGAGCACGGCCACGAGCGTGCGCCCGCGCCTGCCGCCGAGCCCGGCCGGCGGGCTCACGCGGGAGAGCTTGGTGGGGGTTACGGGGGTGGGCGCGAAGGGGTCGGCGCCGGCGGCGCACGGCTGTACCGGCTGGCCCGAGAAGAACGCCTTGAGCGCGAGCGCGGCGCAGCCGCTGAGGTCGCTGCCGATGACCGAGTGCCCGGTGTAGGGGACGACGAGCAGCTGGGCGCCGGGGATCATCGCGGCGACGCGCTGCGCGTCTTCGGTCGGCGTCCTCAGGTCCTGCGCGCCGGAGAGGATCAGGGTGGGCACGTTCGGCGGCGTGCCGGTGGCGGTCGGCGCGGGCGACGCGTCGGGCCAGCCGGCGCAGCCGGGGATCAGGCTGTTGGCATACGCGGTCTGCGCGTCGAACGGGTAGAAGGTGCTGGCGGGCTGGGCGTGCAGGAAGCCGAGCGCTTCCGTGAGCCGGGTCGCTGCGGGCGCGGCGCGCTGCCATGGGAACGGGCCCTCCTCGCAGCTGGTGGTGATGAACAGCGCTTCGTCGACGTCCGGCGAGCCCACTTCGCCACCCTGGCCTTCGATGGGCACGTTCGGGATCAGCCCCTCGGAGAGCAGGTGCAGCCGCAGCAGCGGGTCGGGATCGCGCTGGAGCGCGGAGCGCACCGCCGCGGGCAGCAGCGCCCGCAGGGCGGGGTTCAGGTCGCCGCCCTCGAGGATGTCGAGCAGGCCCTGCTCGTCGAGCGTGCTCGCGTGGCGCCGGCCCGTGCCGTCGTACACGGAGCCGCTCAGCGGGTGCGTGCGCAGCTGCGCGACCAGGCGCGCGACGTCGGCGACGGGGTCGGAGGTGATCCCCGCGCAGGCGCCGCCCGCGCACAGCTCTGTGAGCACGCCGGGAATCGCCTTGAACGTGGGTATCGCGAGCGGTTCCTGGCCTTCGGGGGGCACGACGGAGTCGAGCACGAGCGCTTCCACGTTCTGGGGGTAGCGCTCGGCGTAGTCGAGCGCCACCTTGGTGCCGTAGGAGGTCCCGTACAGCACGAGCTTTTCGTAGCCGGCGGCCTGTCGCAGGGCCTCGATGTCTTCGACCGATTCCGCGGACGTGAAGGCGCCCCTGGCGGGCCCCAGCTGCGAAGCGCACTGTTCGAAGATCTGCAGCGCCGGTTTCAGGCTGAACGTTTCGAACGCGGCGCAGCTGAGCGGGTCCGATGCGCCGGTGCCGCGCTGGTCGTACACGAGCAGGTCGCGCGAGCCGAGTGCGGGGGCGATCGCCTGGGCGATGAATTCCCCGAGCGGGATCGCCGCCTGGCCGGGGCCGCCGGCGAGCGCCAGCACGGCCGTGTGGCTGGGGCCGGCGCCGGCGAGCTTGCGCTCGACGCTCAGCGAGATCGTCCCGGGCGCCGTCCCGGCGCGGTCGAGCGGCACCGCCAGCGATGTGCACTCGAAGGCGGTGGCTGTCGCGCAGGGGATGAAGCTAAGGCTGGATGCCGCCGAGGAGCTCGGCCAGGCGGCGAGCAGCGCTGCGGGCAGCAGCGCGATCAGAGCCAGTGCGCGAGCTCGTGCGGGCATCCTCGCCGACAATAGCTGTCGTCGCGACCGCGCTCGCAAGCAGGCTGGCAGACAGGACGACGTGGGCGCCGCCGAGCGTGCCGACGAGCGAGCGGTGCGGCCCTCTGCGCAGGGTTCCGTGCGCCGCCGTCTGCCCGCCCACCAGCAGCTTCACGGTTTCGCCGTCGCTCGAGCCGGAGACGGTCACGCCGGGGACGTAGGAGTAGTCGTGCAGGGTCAGCGTGCCGTGTGCGAACCGCAGCCAGCCGGCGCGCAGGCCGCCGAAGCGCAGCGTCGGCAGCGTCAGGCTTTCCAGCGAGCCGCTGATGCTCAGCTGAAACAGGAGCTGGCGGACGTAGTCGCCGAGCGTCAGCGCGACCGCGTGCAGCGTGCGTCCGGGCAGCCCGGCGTAGCCGTGCTCGGGCGAGACGAGCGACAGGCGCAGCGGCGCCCGCTCCGGCGGTTGCAGGCTCGCGGGGGTTGGCGCCGGGGTGCAGGGCTTGATCGGAGTCGCGGTGAACAGCGCCTTGAGCGCGTCGATCGCGCATGAGGTCTGCTCCTCGGTGAGCACCGAGTGGCCCGTGTAGGGCACGACCAGCAGATGCGAGTCGGGAATCTGGGCGGCGACTTCGCGCGCGTTCGCGGTGGGGGTGCGCAGGTCGTCGGCGCCGCTGATGACAAGCGTGGGCACGTTCGGCAGCGGCGCTTCGTCGCGGACGGGCGCCGGCGTGGTGTACGGCCAGTAGGCGCATGCGGGGATGTCGCTGAGGGCGAACGCGTCGCTGGCGGTGAACGGCGCGAATGCGCTCGCGGGCAGGGCCTTCATGGCCGCGAGCGCCTGGGCGATACGGGCCTTCGGCGTGACCGCGCGGCTGAACGGGAAGCCCTGCTCTTCGCACGTGGTGGCGAAGTACAGCGGCGAGTCGAAGTCTTCGCTTTCGCCTTCGGCGCTCCCGGCGTTCACGATCAGGCGCGCGAGCGGAGCCGTGTCGCCGCGCGCGGCGGACGCCACGGTGGTGATGAATTCGGAGCGCAGCGAGGAGGAGAAGTCGCCGGCGAGCAGCAGCCCGACGAGCTCGCCCGGGAACAGCGGGATCGTGTGCGCGTTTCCCTCGCCGTCGATCACGCGTCCGCGCACCTCTCCGTGTTCCATCTTCGCGACCACGCGGGCCAGGTCGGCGACGGGGTTGGATGTGACGTGCGCGCACGCGCCGGCGGCGCAGATCTGGCGCAGGATGCGCGGTATCGCGGCGAAGGTGGGGCGCTCGAGCGGTTCGGGCCCGTTGGGTGGCACGACCGAGTCGAGTACGAGCGCTTCGACGTGGCTGGGGTAGTCCTGCGCGTACTGCTCGGCGACCTTGGTGCCGTAGCTGGTGCCGTACAGCACGAGCTTTTCGTAGCCGCCGGCTTGGCGGATCGCCTCGATATCGGCGACGGTGTCGGCGGTTGTGTAGAACGTGCGCGTGGGGCCCAGCTGATCGCCGCACGCTTCGAGCTCGGCCCCGAACGTGTGGTAGAGGTCGGGGCGTTCGAACGCGTGGCAGGACAGCGGCGCGGAGAGTCCGATCCCGCGCTGGTCGAAGGCGATCAGATCGCGCGTGGAGGCGATCGGGCCGAGGAGTTCGGCGAACTCTTCCGCGAACGGCAGCGCGGGCTGTCCGGGTCCTCCGGCGAGCGCGATGATGGCGCTGTGCGCTTCGCCGACGGGCGCGCGGTGGCGGCGCATGGCGAGCGTGATCGTGCCCGGCGTCGCGCCGCTCGGGTCGAGCGGCACCGTGAGATGGCCGCAGGCGAAGTTGTTGCTGTCGCCGCACGGCGTGTACGCGATCTGGGCCCGCGCGGACGCGGCGAGCTGCGCCGCAGCGAGCAGACAGACACAGGCGCAGGAGCCGACCAGCATGGCGACGGGCCTTCGCGCACGGGCGTTCATTCATCGGAATCTATTGAATGCGACGGCGTCGTGGGCGCGGTTCGCGCTCGGCTGCCAAGCCGGCGCCGTACTCGCGCTAGGGTCTGCGGGACAGTGGCTCACGAGCGCGAGATAGTCGAGGCATCCGGGGCGCCGCCCGCGATCGGGCCCTACAGCCACGCTGTGCGCGCGGGCGAGCTGTTGTTCTGCTCCGGGCAGATCCCGCTCGATCCCGGCACGGGCGAGATCGTCGGCGCCACCGCCGCCGAGCAGGCCCGCCGCTGTCTGGAGAACCTGCGGGCGGTATGCGAGGCAGCCGGCACGACGCTCGCGCGGGCGGTGCGCATGACCGTGTACATGACCGATCTGGCGGCGTTCGCGGAGGTCAACGAGGTGTACGGGTCGTTCTTCGCTGAGGACCCGCCGGCGCGAGTGGCGGTGGGGGTGGCGGCGCTGCCGCGCGGCGCCTACGTGGAGATCGACGCGATCGTCGCGCTGTAGGCGCCCGCGTCGGTCGGCTCGACGCTGCGCAGGGCGCGGTTGAGCAGCTCGCGCAGGGTCCTGCGCTCGTCGGCGTCGAGCGCCGCCAGCACGTCGTCCTCGATCGCGACCTGGGCGCGTTCGGCGACGCTCAGGGCGTCGCGGCCAGCGGGCGTGATCTGGACGATGTGGCGTCGCCGGTCGCTTGGGTCCCGCACGCGCGTGGCGTAGCCGAGCTGCTCGAGCTCGTTGAGCAGCAGCACGACGTTGTTGGCGTCCATGCAGAAGGCGTCGGCGAGGTCCTGCTGGGGGCAGCCGTCGTGGTCTGAGACGTAGCTGAGCGCGACCAGATGGCGCAGATGCATGCCCAGCTGCTCCTCGTTGGAGCGCCGGTAGACCTGCTTGGCCAAGCGGCTCAAGAGCACCGCCGAGCCGGGGGCACAGTCACGCTCAGCCATGTCGGGAAGTCTATACATCATCGAAGCACCAATCATCACAATATCAGCGATCGTTAATTTTTCGTAGATCATCCTTGTTATATGGATGATAATTGCTATGGTGTGCTCTCCGCAACCTTGGAGGAACCCATGACAGCTCTGCTCAGCCAAACAAAGACCCAAGACCAGTCCGCGGCATCGGAGCGCCGGCGCTGGATCGCGCTCGCGATCCTGTGCCTCGGCCAGCTGATGATGGTGCTCGACGCGACGATCGTGAACGTCGCGCTGCCGTCGATCCAGCACGACCTGCACTTCATCGCAGAGCAGCCTCACGTGGGTGATCAACGGCTACCTGGTCACGTTCGGCGGCTTCCTGCTGCTCGCGGGCAGGATGGGCGATCTGGTCGGTCGCAAGCGAGTGTTCCTGACGGGCCTCGTGATGTTCACCGCGGCGTCCGTGCTGTGCGGGCTCGCGCAGGACCAGACGATGCTGATCCTCGCGCGCATCCTGCAGGGGATCGGCGGCGCGGTCGCCTCGAGCGTGATCCTCGCGATCATCGTCACCGAGTTCCAGGGCGCGGCCGAGCAGGCGAAGGCGATGGGCGTGTACGCGTTCGTGTCAGCGGGCGGCGGCTCGGTCGGGCTGCTCGCCGGCGGGGCGCTGACGCAGTCGCTCGACTGGCACTGGATCTTCTTCGTGAACGTGCCGATCGGCGTGTTCGCGTTCGTGTTCGGGTGGATGCTGATCGATGAGAACGAGGGCATCGGCCTCTCCGGCGGCGTCGACGTGCTTGGCTCGATCCTGATCACGCTGGCGACGATGCTGGGCGCGTTCGCGATCGTGAAGTCGAGCGAATACGGCCTCTTCTCGGCGCGCACGCTCGGTGTCGGCGGCGCCTCGCTGGCGCTGCTGGCCGGCTTCCTCGCGCTCGAGTCGCGGCTTGCCAACCCGATCATGCCGCTGCGGGTGCTCCGCCTGCGGATGCTGATGGGCTCGAGCCTCGTGCGCGGGCTGCTGGTCACGGGGATGTTCTCGGCGTTCTTCCTCGGCGCGCTGTACCTGGAGCGCGTGCTCGGCTACGACGCGATCGACACGGGGCTCGCGTTCCTGCCGCTGACGTTCTCGATCGCGGTGATGTCGATGGGCGTCTCGGCGAGGGCGGTGGCGCGCTTCGGCGCGCTGCGCACGCTCGCCGTTGGGCTGGTCGGGATCGTCATCGGCCTGCTGCTGCTCGCCAGCGACGGCGTGCACGCGGGCTACTTCCCGGGCCTGTTCGCCGCGTTCCTCGTGCTGGGGCTCGGAGCGGGCGCGTCCTTCCTGCCGCTGCTGACGATGGGCATGGCCGACGCGCCGGCGCGCGACGCGGGGCTGGCGTCGGGCATCATCAACGTGTCGGTGCAGCTGTTCGGCGCGATCGGCCTGGCGAGCCTGGGCACGATCGCAACCGACCACACCAACTCGCTGAGCGCCGCCGGGCAGCCGCTGGCCAGCGCGCTCACGGGCGGCTACCACCTCGCCTACATCGTCGCGGCGGCGTGCGTCAGCGCGGGAGTTCTGGCGGCGTTCCTGGTGCTGCGCCCGCCCGCCTCCATGTCGCAGGAGGCTGACCTGGACATCGAGCTCGAGCGCGTCGAGCGGGTGGCGGCGCGCCAAGCCGCGTAGGCGCGGCCCGTGCCTTAGCCCGCCCGTCTCAGTGCCGTGGGCGGGCGGGGCAGGGGACGGCGTTGTGGGCGCTCGTGTGGCTTCCGTCGAGAAAGGCGAACGTCGCGCTGAACGCGAAGCCGGCGTGAGGGCAGTGGCTCGGCAGGAGGATGCCCTGGGGCCGGTATGCCACGAGGTGGCCGTTCGTGTGTTCGTAGTAGGTGAGCCCCTGGGGCCCGAGATCGGCGCTCAAAGTCACCACCGCCACATCGGGGGCTCCGGGCAGGCTCGGCACGAGCGGCACGTTGAGCAGGATGCTTTCGTCACTGCTCAGCGGGTTCGACAACAGCACGCCGGGAAACACGATCTGCGTTTCGACGGGGTCTTCGCTGTCGGCGTAGAAGAGCAGTGCGAGATGTCCTTCCTGTTCGGGAGCGCGGACGATCGCGATCGAGGCGCTCTCCTGGACGATCTCCGGCCCGATCGGGATCTCGGTGAGCGCGCTGCCGCGACCCATGCGGGAGTCGGCGGGGCAGCCTTCGGGGCCGAGCAGCTCCAGCTTCGAGGGCGTGCACGTGCTCAGACCGAGGCCGCTTGCCGCCACGCCGAGGTCGCCCGGATAGCGCAACTCCAGGCTCGTCAGCGGGGATGGTACGCGGCCTTCGGGCGCATGAATCTGAACCATGAACCGAATCGTCGTGCCGTGGCCGAGCCGCTCTGGCGTGAAGTCGACGTGCAGCTGCGCCGATTGGGTGGCGGAAGCGTTCGCGGGCAGGCACGCGAACGCCATGAGTACCAGGGCGAGGAAGTTGCGGGCTGGGCGCACCGCCTTGTCTGCCTTCACGGTTGGCTGTCTTCAGTACGTAAGCATTCCGGTCGTCTGGATGACGACCGAGTCCGTCCTGCGGTCGAAAACGCCATACATCCCGGCGTGGCCGCTGACGTGCGCGTAACGGCTGCTTCCGCCGGTGACTGTCAGCGAGCCGCTGAAGCTCTGAAACCGCCCCGAGCCGTGTGGCACGGCCTTGCCGTGGCCGTCGATCGATCCTGCGCTCGTGTGGATCGTGAAGGTGCCAGTGAAAACCGCTCCGGTGTGGAGATCGGCGTGCATCGAGCCGGCGAGCGCGCCCGTGGTCGGTCCTTCCTCGATCAGCAGCGATCCTTCTGGCTTGACGAGATGCAGGTGCGCGGTGGCGGAGCCGTTCAGCGAGCGGGCGGCGCGCGCTCGCGCCTGGCTCGAGGCCGCCTCTGACCGGGCAGTGCCCTGCGACGCAGCGCCTGCGATGAGCAGGGCCGCGAGCGCTGCGACGCCGATGGCGCGACGGCGCGATGGTCCCTGTCTTGCCTCGATTGTCGACCCGTTCCTCATCACGCAGACACCCTCAAGTCCAAATCCTGGGGAAGTTCACCACAACGATATCGCCGATCATGTCTGAATGGCTCCATGGGGTACGGGGCCGATTATGGACGCTGCCTCTGCGGTCCGTCGCGAGAGCGCCACTGGGCCGATCAACCACTGCTGCTCCTGCGCAGGCGGTTCTCGGCGATCAGCAGGCGCCTGCGCCAGGCCGGCACCTCCGTGCGGCCCGATCGACGTCCGTAGCCGTCGCGTTCGAGCTGACGCAGGATCTCGCGGTACAGGGTCGCAGACAGGCTCATCGCGCGGCGCCCCTCGCACAGGAGCGGTATTGCCTGCAATCCCTCTTCGTAGAGCGCGTCGGCGCCGGCGATCTGATCGCGCAGCAGGGCTTCTCGCGCTCCCGGCAGCGGCTGGCCGAAACGCTCGAGCGTCGTCCGCGCCAGGTACACGCGCCGGTGGGAAAGATCCTCGTCGATGTCCCGCAATATGTTCGTCCACTGCATCGCTCTGCCGAGCGTGGCCATCATCGTCTCCCCCTCCGGCCGAACGGTGCCGAGGATCTGGGCGAGCATGATTCCCACGGAGCCGCCCGCCTGCTGGCAGTAGCGCTCGAAGTCCTCCGTGCTGTCGATCGGAGCCCGTGCGATGTCGTGTCGCATGCCTGCGCAGAACATGGCCATTGCCTCAGGCGACAGGGGATATCGCCGGCAGAGATCCGCGAGGGTGCGCGTCTCCGGCGTGTCGGCAGGCTCCGCTCGCGTCCACCGCTCGACCGCATCCACGCGCGACGGCGCCTGCGGGTCGTCCTCGTCCACGAGGTCATCGAGCGTTCGCAGCACCCGATACAGGCTGTCGACGTCGGCTCTGAGGTGCGCCGGCAGGAGTCGCAGCGCGGGCGCGAAGGTGCTGCGGTCGGCGGCCAGCGGCGCACGACCGCGGCTGTGTGCCAGCGTCGGTGCGGACGTCGTGGGCTCGTCCCGATTCGTCGTTGGTAGTCGACTGGCCATGCTCTCTGTCATTCGACTGCGAAGGCTGCTCTCGGCTGAAGCCTGGCGGTGGGCAGCACGGCGACCATCGACGCCAGCACCGAGATTCCCACAGCAATCACGATCGTGCGCAATCCCAGCTGCCACGCCGGCGTGAACTGCACCGGCGAGCCCGTGGTCTGGTGCAGCCAGCCGTCGATCAGACGCTGGCCGACGAGGCCTGCGCCGATTCCGAGCACGCAGCCGGAGAGCAGGATCATGCCCGTCTCGTAGAAGATCAGCCTGACGAACTGGCCGAAGCTCATGCCGATCGACATCAACGCGTTGAGCCGGCCGCGTCCCTGCCACACGGCGGCGACCATCAGGGCGATCACCGATGCGACCGTCGCCACGAGCACGACGACGGTGGTGTCGTTCAATCTCGAGAGCGTGCTGCCCAGCACCGCGCTCACTTCCGAGCGCCGTTCGCTGTTGGTGCTGACGGTGAGCGCCGAATCGGCTGGCAGCGCTCGTGCGATCGCGGACCTGCCCTGCTCGGTCGGGATCCCGGGCTTGAGCGTGACCGACAGCTGGGTTGCGCCGTTGTCGTGCCACAGTCGCGCGTGTTCGTCCCCGTTCATCACGATCGCCCCAGGTAGCCAGCCGTAGTTGGCGATCGTCGCGGCCAGCCGGAGGCTCGCGTTGCCGGAGGGGGTGGGCAGCGTGAAGCGCTCGCCCAGATGCAGGTGGTCTTCGCGTGCGATCGGCTGGCTGATGGCTGCCCACCCGCCTTCGCGCAGGTGCGCGTCGGCGGTGCGCAATGAGCCTTCCACGAGCTGGCTGGGGGCGATCTGGGCGGAGACCTGGGGCGGCGCGCCGAGCACCCAGACGCGCCTGTCGTGGATGTCGAGGAACGAGTCTCGCCAGGGCAGCACGGAGCTCACGATGTCGAGCTTCTCGAGTCGACGCTGGGTTTCGGCGTAGGCGAAGGGCTCGGTGGTGTACACGTTCTCCGAGCCGCCGGGCTTGATCCAGATGCTGGCGCTGGACAGGAGGTCGGTGGCGCCCCGGCGCACAGCGGCCTGAACGTCCGTGACCGAGCCGCCGATCACGACCATCAGGAAGGCCGCGATCGTCCCCGTGGCAAGCAGCGCGACAGAACGCGTCGGCGATCCACGGAGCTCGGCCACTGACAGGCGCGCGGACGGGTCGCCCGAGCGGCCCGCGGCGGTGTGCGCCAGCCGCAGCAGGTGATGCGCGATCGTCGGCAGGCAGATCACGATGCCGACCGCGATCCCCACGAGCGCGACAACTGTCGTTGCCGGCTCCAGCGCGGATGCCGTCACGGATATGGCGACGAGCAGGGCCCCGCCGACGAACACGAGCGTGTCCGAGAAGCGAAGCCTGCGTGCGAGCGACAGCGTACGGCCGACCGCTTCGGGCTCGGCTGCCGCACCGCCCCGAAGCAGGCCCAGCGCTGGCAGGGTCGCCGCTACGAACGCCGCGATCATGCCGCCGAGGAACGCGATCAGGATCGTCTGCGGCTCGACGATGCGCTGACTTCCTATGGCGAAGGCGGCCGCTATGTATCCGGGCACCGCCCGATACGCGACCAGCGAGATCGCGTCGCCCGCAAGCAGGCCCAGCGCTGAGCCGGCGACACCGAGGACGAGCGCGTCGAAGGCGAGCGAGGAGACGATCATCGAGTCGGGCGTGCCGCTCTCGATCAGATAGACGATGAATCGCCGGCGCTCGTCGCTTGCAAGCAGCAGTGCGTTGTAGGCGAGGATCACGCCGGCGACGAGGCTGATCGCGCTGAACAGCAGCGTCACCTGCTTTTCGGGTGCTGCGGCATTCCCGAGGAGCGTCGCTTCGGTGTCGATCGAGCGGGCGTTCAGGGTCGCGCCAAAGCGGTTGGTGAGGGCGCTGAGCAGCGCCGCTTCCCGGCCCGCCCGCGGCTCGATCAGGATGCGCGTGATGTGCCCTGGCTGCCCCGCAAGGCTCTGCACGATCGGCAGTGGAGCCGCGGCGATCGGGCTTTCGGCCACCGGTCCCAGCTTGCCGCTGGGCACGGTCGCATCGAGGGCCAGGTGTTCGGTGCGCGCGCCCACCAGGATCGTGACCTCGCCGCCAGGCCGCACGCCGATCGCGGCGGCGATCGGTTCGGTCAACACCAGCAGCCCCTTGCTGGCGGACTCTCCCGCGCGCTGGAACGCAAGCGAGAGACGTCCGTCGAGCGGATCGACCTGTTCGGTGGCGCCGACCAGCGCGAGCGCCCGGCGGCCCTTGGGCCCCACTGCGACGATCGACTGCTCGAAAATCGGCGCGGCGGCCTTGACGTCCGGCATGCGTTCGACCGCTTCAGCCACACCGGCGTCGAAGCCCTCGGGCTCGCGTGCCGCCAGTTCGAGCGTTGCCTTGCCGGCGACCCCGTGTGCGATGTCGTGGAAAGATCCCGTGATGCTGCTGTGCGCGACCTGCACCGCGAACAGCAGCGCCACGCCGGCGGCGACGCCCACGACGGCCATCAGCTCGCGCAGCGGCTGAACGCGCAGGTTGCGCCTGTAGAAGAGGACCAGCGTCCGCAGGTATCCGATCACTTGCTGAGCACCGCCTGCTCCTCGCGATCGAGCTCCTTCAGCCGGCCGTCGCGCATGCCCATCACGCGATCCGCATAGCGGGTCACACGTACGTCGTGGGTGACCAGAACGGTCGCCGCGCCGCGCTCTCGCGGCAGGGCGCTCAGCAGGCCGAGCACGGTGTCGCCGGTCTCCGTGTCGAGGTTCCCGGTCGGCTCGTCCGCCAGGATCAGCTTCGGCCCGCCCACCAGCGCGCGAGCGATCGCCACGCGCTGTTGCTCGCCGCCGGAGAGCTCGCCCGGGGTGTGGCCCGCACGGCGCTGCAGCCCGACCTCCTCGAGCGCGAACAGGGCTCGCTCTCTCGCCTCACGATGACCGACGCCTCGCAGCAGCAGCGGAATCGCGACGTTCTCCTCGGCTGTGAGCCCGGCGGTCAGGTTGAAGCCCTGAAACACGAACCCAAGCTTGGTGCGCCGGTAGGCGAGCACGTCCCGTTTGGGGAGGGTGGCGAGATCGGTGTTCTCGAAGCGCACGCTGCCAGCGTCTACCCGCAGCAGGCCCGCAGCAAGCAGCAGCAGCGTCGTCTTGCCGGACCCGCTCGGACCGAGGATCGCAACGAGTTCCTGCGGGCGCACGCACATGCTCACGTCGTCGACGGCGTGGACCTCCTCGCCGGGACTCGCGTAGTACTTGCGCGCGTGCTCCAGCTCAAGCATCGGCCGCGGCCCGGCGTGACCGAATCGACGGGAAGCGATAGATCTTGCCGCGCTCGCCTAGGGGCTCGGGGTTGACGAGCTTGCCATCCAGCAGGTAGAGAATCGGATCTGCCCGCAGCAGCGCCTCGGCGTCGCTGTCGGTGATGAGCACCGCCACCTTGGCCTCGCGCGCCAGCGACGAGAGCAGCACCATGATTCCTTCCTGCTCGACCAGCGAGAGGCTCGAGGCCGGGCCGTCCGCCAGCAGCAGCCGTGGTTCGGTGACGAGTGCTCGCGCGATCGCGACGCGCTGACGCTCGCCGTCGGAGAGCTCGTGCAGTTCCATGCCTGCGCACTGCTCCGCCTCGCAGGCGAGCAGCGCCTCGCGCGCTCTGCGTTCGGCACTGCGACGGTCGCGGCGGTCCACGAGCAGAGGCAGCGCGACATGGTCGAGCGCGCTGAGCCGCTCCTGCCAGGGCTGTGCAGCCCATATGCACGCGATCTCGCGTCGGCGGAAGCGCATCCGCTCGCTCGCCGACATCTCGTCGAGGCGCTCACCGTCGTAGAGGACCCTGCCGCTATCCGGCGCCTGTATGCCCGCCGCGATCCGCAGGAGCGTCGTCTTGCCCGAGCCGCTCGGGCCGAAGATCCCGGCGATCTGGCCGCGCTCGAGCTCGAGCGAAACCCGCTCCAGTGCCACCTTGTAGCCGCCCGCACGGGGATAGCGCTTGCATATGTTGTCGAGCAGGAGGGTCAACTCACCGTACCTCCGGACCCCGAGCGCGGGCTTCGTTTCGCCGGCCGGCGCGGCTCATCGCCCGTCGGCTGCTGCCCGTCGACGGCCCGCAGGTGTCTGGCGGCCATCCTGCCGAACAGCTCTTCTCGCGCACCCTGTCGATCGCGGGCCTTCTCGCTCTGCGCACCGGCGCGCTCCGGCGCCGACGGCCAGATCGCCTCCCGCTGCAACAGCCACGAGACCATCTCGTGAGCATGTCTGGCCCAGCGAAGCTCGCCCTCCTGCTGGAAGATGTCCGCGCTGAGGCTCAGGCGCAGCAGCACGTGGTCGGCGCGCACCTGGGGTCCGCCCGCTGGTATCGCTTCCTGGGTCTGGGAGAGCTCGGTCAAGCGTCTGGCGCAGTCGAGCTCGTAGGCGTCGATCTGCTTCAGCGCATCGCGCAGGCGGTCCGGGCCGGCGAGTGTGATCTTGACCAGCAGCGGTCGACGCGACAGGCGCGTCTCTTTGGTCTCGTCGTCGAACCAGCGCTCGAACTCCGCCCTGCCGCTGTCGGTGATCGCGAATACATGCCGATCGTCGCGTAGCTCGTTGCGTCCATCGACCGGCTCGATCAGTCCCTCCTGCGCCAGGCGGCCGATCGTCTGATACAGCTGCCCGGAATTGATCGCCCATGCCGGGCCCAGACGGCCCTGCAGGCGATCGGCCAGCTCGTACGGATACGCCGACCTATTGAGCAGCAGCCCCAAGAGAGCGTGCTTGGCTGACATTCAACCTCCTCCTCGATCCCAGACCTTCGTCTCCTCCATCATCAGTCCCCATGTGTAGGAGCTTTCGCCACCGCAGAACACTACACCCGGCGCCACGCAGACGTTCATCTGCTATCCGGCCGCCCTCCCAAACACCTACTTAAAGGGTGCTTGGGAGCCCGGTGAAGCCGCGGGTCCGGCAAGCGTGGGGCATGTCGGGTCGTTTCCAATATCCGCAACAGGCTGGCCTGGCAGCCAAATCCTCTGACAACCCTCGGCATCCGAGGCTCGCCCCGGGTGTTCGGCGCGGGGCCTGGAATTGACTACTTAAAGGTATTGACGTTCACACGTCTGGGCACGATCCTCGAAAGAGCGTGGTCACGAAGAGAGACATCGAGGCGAGCAGGAGCCGGCCCGGCGGAGAGCGGAGAGGGTTGTGCGGCGGGCGGTGTCTGGTGCGCCTGTGGTCGCGATGTCCAGGTCAGTGACAGCGGCAGCCGGGCGTCTCCCACTTCGCCCGGCTGCTGTCGCTGAAGAGGACCGGCCAGCGGACAAGGTCGTGATCGCACTGGACCGCGCACAGGTCGACCAGGTGGTCTGCGCCGCCTCCGAGCGGAGTGTCATCTCGGTGCTGCTCGGCGGTCTCGGCGACTTCAGGGAGACGCTGTCCGGTGATGCGGGCGCGATACGGCCATCGCAGATGGACGACCGCCGTCTGTCCCGTTCGCTGCTCTCCGGGCTGCTGGTGCTGGCCGCGCTGCCCGCGGACGGCTCCTACGTGCGCCTCGTCGACGTGGCGCGGATCACGGGGATGAACAACAGCATGATCCACCGCTACGTGAGCACGCTGATGTCGGTTGGGCTCGTGGAGCGCAACCCCACGACGCGCAGGTACAGGCTTGCGAACGGGGGGCGCTCGGCAGGTCCTGGGGAGGCGGCATGAGCTCAGGGGATCAGCACAAGAGCTCGCGACGGGGGCGCTTCGGGCTCGTGGACCCTGCCCTCCGGGGCCAGGAGGGGCAGATGGAGGAGGCGATCGTCGTGCCTGCCGGGCTCGTGCGCAGTCTGCGCAGAGGCCTGCTGCTCGATCTCGGCGATGCGGCCGAGCACCTGTCGGTGCTCGCACTGCAAGGCGATGGCGTCATCTGCGATCCGGTCGCATACCGCGCGGCCACGTGGGCGCTCGATGCGACTCGCGCGATGCTCGAGAAGGTGGGCGTGGTGGATACGGGGTCGCAGTCGGACGTGGCGCTCGATCGCGATGACTTCCCGTTCCTGGTGTTCAAGGTTCTTGAGCGCCAGCATCTGAGCGAAAAGGTGCGCCTGCAGGACGCGGAGCTGGACGGGTTCGCGCTCCCGACCGAGAGGGTGGAATCGCTCGAGCGGTTCGTGAATCTGCTCGGACGCCGAATCGCGCGCTCGGCAACGCTGACACGGGAAGCGCGGCTGCTCGACGGCGCGCATGCCTGGGGTCCTCCAGACAGTGAGCCGTTCTCGCGCGCCCGAGCTCAGGCTCGCCGGCCGGGACGCTAGCCGCGCAGCTCCGCTCGCCTGACCTTCCCGCTGGCGGTCTTGGGCAGCTCCGCGACGAACTCGACTATGCGCGGGTACTTGTATGGCGCCGTCTCGCGCTTGACGTGCTCCTGCAGCTCGCGCGCGAGCTCGGGCGAGGGGGCGTAGCCGCTATCGCGCAGCACCACCACGGCACGCACCACCGAGCCGCGCTCCTCGTCGGGAGCCGCCACCGCGGCGGCCTCGGCGACGGCTGGGTGCGCGACCAGCGCCGACTCGACCTCGAACGGGCCGATGCGGTATCCGGCGGAGACGATCACGTCGTCGCTGCGCCCCTCGAAGTAGAGCCAGCCGCCGTCGTCTTCGGCGACCCTGTCGCCCGTTTGCCACGGGTGTGCCGGACCGGACCGTTGCCGGTCTTCGATGTGCCATGCCCCGTCCTCCATGCGCCGGACGTGCTCGCCGAGGTAGCCCAGGAAGAACGTCGGCACGCTCGGCGGATCGATCGTCAGCTCTCCGTCCACGACCGCGAGCCTCATCCCCGGAAGCGCGCGACCCATGGAGCCGGGGCGCGCCGATTCTCCCAGCGGCGTCCCGGTCGTCTGCCCGGTCTCCGTCTGGCCGTAGCCATCGCGGATCTCCAGGCCGGTCGCCTCATGCCAGGCCCTTAGCACCTCCGGGTTGAGCGCCTCGCCCGCGGCGACCATGCCGCGCAGCTGCGCGAACGGGCCCAGCGTCGCGCGCTTGGCGATCACGCGATACTCGGTGGGCGCCATGCACAGCACGTTCACGCGCTCGCGCTCGAGCAGCTCCAGGCGCTCGTGCGGGTCGAAGCGCGCGTCGTGCAGCAGCGCCGCGGCGCCGGACAGCCATGGTGCGATGAACACGTTGCGCGCGGACTTCGACCAGCCGCTGGCGGCGGTGCACCACACGAGCTCTCCCTCCCGCGCCCCCAGCCAATGCTCCGCCTGCACGCGCTGGCCGCCGAGATAGCGCTGCGCGTGCACGACCGCCTTGGGCTCGCCGGCGGTGCCGCTGGTGAAGGTCAGCAGGCACGGGTCGTCGTCGTCCAGCTCCACCGCAGGCGCCGGCTCACACGAGAACAGGCTCTCGTCGGGCACGTAGGCGACCGTCACGGTCGCGCGGGCGCCTGTCAGCGCGGCCTGCAGTTCCTGGCGGTTGCGCTCGTCGGCGAGGATCAGGGTCGGGCTGACGGCGTCGATGCGCAGGCGCAGGTCCTTCGCGCGCAACTGCTCGGTGCACGGCAGCACGACGGCGCCGATGCGAAAGCACGCGAGCATGCTCAGCACCCACTCCGGGCGGTTGCCGATCAGCGTCATCACGACGTCGCCGCGACTCACGCCCAGCCGTCGCAGCGTGCCCGCCAGGCGCGCAGAGCGCTCGGCCACCTCGCCGAAGCGCCACTCCCGGCGCGCGCCGTCGCGCGCCAGCTCGACCAGGGCCAAGCGCTCGGGAACGCGGGTGTCCACGATCTCGCGCGCGAAGTTCACGCCGGTATTCTCCCCTCTGGAGGGTGGAGCGGCCGGCCGCACGCCGCCGAACCGATCCCTCCGCAGTTCATCAGCCGCCAAAACGACCTTGGAGCATTGATCAGATGGCCGTAGCCGCCTCCCAGCACAGCGACATGACCGACGAGCAGAAGGCGATCACCGAGATGGTGCATCAGTTCGCCGACGAGCAGATCCTGCCGAACGCCGAGCACTACGACCACGAGGACGAGTTCCCGGCGCCGATCGTCGAGCAGATGAAGGAGCTGGGGCTGTTCGGCGTGACGATCCCCGAGGAGTACGGCGGCATGGGGCTCGACCTGACCACCTACGCGATGATCGTCGAGGAGCTCTCGCGCGGCTGGATCTCGATCTCGGGCGTCATCAACACGCACTTCATCGGCTCCTACCTGCTGATGAAGTTCGGCAGCGACGAGCAGAAGCAGAAGTACCTGCCGCGCATGGCCACGGGCGAGATCCGTGCGGCGTTCTCGCTGTCGGAGCCGGAGCTGGGCTCCGACGTGCAGGCGATCAAAACCTCTGCCAAGAAGACCGACGACGGCGGCTATGAGATCAACGGCCAGAAGATGTGGGTCACCAACGGCCTGCTCTCGACGCTCGTGTTCGTGCTCGTCAAGACCGACCCCGACGCCGACCCGCGCCACAGGGCATGACGTGCTTCATCGCCGAGAAGGAGGCCGGCGTCGCACGAGAACACGGGCGCGTACGCCGGCCTGAACGTGCCGCCGAAGATCAAGAAGATCGGCTACAAGGGCGTCGAGTCGACCGAGCTGGTGTTCGACGGCTACCGCTGCCCCGCCGAGAACGTCCTCGGCGGCGAGGAGGCGGGCCTGAACAAGGGCTTCGCGCAGATGATGGACGCGCTCGAGGTCGGGCGCGTGAACGTCGCCGCGCGCGGCGTCGGCATCGCCCAGCGCGCGCTCGAGCTGGCGCTGCGCTACTCCCAGGAGCGCAAGACGTTCGGCAAGCCGATCTCCGAGCACCAGGCGATCCAGTTCAAGCTCGCCGACATGGCCACGCAGGTCGAAGCCGCGCGCCTGCTGACGCTGCGCGCCGCGCGCCTGAAGGACGCGGGCGAGCGCTCGGACCTGGAGGCGGGCATGGCCAAGCTGTTCGCCTCGGAGGCGGGGCGCTTCTGCGTGGAGGAGTCCTTCCGCATCCACGGCGGCTACGGCTACTCCAAGGAGTACGAGATCGAGCGCCTGTACCGCGACGCGCCGCTGCTGCTGATCGGCGAGGGCACCTCGGAGATCCAGCGCATGGTGATCGGACGCAAGCTGCTGCAGCGCCATAAGATCTGACACGACGCCACGGACCGCCACGGTCCAGGAGGAGGGATGCCACATGGCCGAGGACGCCAAGGCGCTGATCGAGCTCGCCACCCGCCGGTTCATCGGCGAAGTGCCGGCGCTCGAGCCGATCAAGCTGGTCGTCGGCGTCGAGCTGCGCGGCCGCGGCGACGTGCAGCAGTTCCGCCTGGAGATGCCCGGCGTGAAGGTCACCAAGGGGCCTGCCGCCGACGCGCGCGCTGCGCGTGGACATGCGCCGCGAGTTCTTCAACGTGATGGCCAAGCGAAGGCAAGATCGCCGACTGGATCGAGGCGTTCACCTACGGCCAGGCGAAGGCGTCCGGCCCCGAGCAGATCGTGCGGCTGATCGTCAACGTCGTCGAGCGCCAGCAGGAGCGCGAGCGCACGCCCAAGGCGCGCAAGCACGCCTAGCGCTGAGCGCCGCGCACGCACGCCGGTGCAGGCGCGGCGCCGCGCTAGTGGTAGGACGGTCAGCTGCTCGGCCAGGAACGCGAGCGAGGCGAGCAGGAAGATGCACATGACGATGAGGGAGAAGTTTTCGTTCATCGGCTTGCCATCAAGATAGTCGACCGGGCGGCGTCTGCGGCTGCCCTGCGTCGGCTACAGCGCGGCGCCGTCCTCGTAGAGCTTGAGCACGTGACACGCCGTCTGGGCACGGCGTCCAGGCACAGCCGGCAGAGCACGCACTCGTCGAGGTTCTTCTCGACGAGCTCCACGTGCGCCGCCGTCGCTGCGGCGAAGATGTCGACCGGGCAGACCTCGGTGAGCTTCGCGCGCGACGGCGGCGTCGGCCGCGACGCTGTCGTCGACCTCGACCGCGATGAAGATGCCGTCCTTCCTCATGCCATGCGCTCCGCTCGCGCGATCTTGGCGCTGGATCATCCCCGGGATGTCCTCGATCCGCTCGGCCACCGTGATGCCCGGCCTGCGCCAGGCGCGCGATCTTCTCCGAGGCGGTGTCCTCCTTGCCTTCGACGATCGTGCCGGCGTGGCCGAAGCTCATGCCGGGCATCTCGTCCATGAAGCGCCCGGCCATGAACGCGACGATCGGCAGGCGCGAGTCGTTCTCGGTGACCCAGCGCGCGAGCTCGGCCTCCATGCGCCCGCCGGGCTCGGTGTAGATGACGATGCCCTGCGTCTGCTCGTCGGCCTCGAACAGCGGCATCAGCTCGGCGTAGGTGGAGCCGATGATCGCGTCGCCGCCGATCGACACCGCGGTCGACTGGCCGAGGCCGGCGGCGCTGAGCGTCGAGGACATCTCGGTGGTCATGCCGCCGGAGCGCGAGATCACGCCGATCGGCCCCGGCTTGTAGGCCTGCGCGGCGTTTTTCGCCGGGCCGCCGATGCCGCCCATCTTGATCACGTCCGGGACGATGATCCCGAGGCAGTTGGGGCCGATGATGCGCGCGCCGCGCAGCGTCGCGAGCTCGACCATCTGCGCGACGTCGCGGCGCGGGATGCGCTCGGTGACGATCACGATCAGCTTGACGCCGTTCTCGATCGCCTCGAACACGGCGTCCTTGGTGAAGGCGGGGGGGACGGTCACGACCGAGCCGTCGATCGGCGCGCCGTGGTGCGCGACGGCCTGGGCGACCGTGTCGAACACGGGCACGCCGTGGACCTCGCGCCCGAGCCGGCCGGGCGTCACGCCGCCGACGACCTTCGCGCCCGCGCCGTAGTCGAGGCACTCGCGCGTCAGGTTGACGGCCTCGCGGCCGGTGATGCCCTGGACGATGAACGTCGTGTCGGCGTCGATCAGGATCGACATCAGGCGGCCGCCCCTTGGATCTTCTCGACCGCGCGGCGCGCGGCCTCGTTGAGCGACACGGTGCGGTCGGCGTAGTCGACGCCGTACTTCTCGAGGATCTTGAAGCCCTCCTCCTCCCACGCGCCGGGGATGCGGAAGATGGCGATCTTCTCGGCGGGGTCGTGGCCGAGCTCGAGGCAGGCTTTGATGACGCCGCGCGCGACGATGTCCACGCGCGTGTTGGAGACGATCGACATCATCACCGCGATCTTGTCCACGCCGGGCTTCTGCAGCACCAGCTTGGCCAGGCCGCAGGCCTTGGAGACCGACGGGTTGCCGCCGATCTCGCAGTAGTTGGCGGGCTTGCCGCCGTGCGCGCGGACGGCGTCGAACAGCGTCAGCGAGCCGCCGCCGGCGCCGATCACGAGGCCGAGGTTGCCGTCGAACTCGGTGACGTTGCCGGCGACGCCGCGGTGGTCCTGGGCGTCGACCTCCTCGCCGGCGAGCTCGAACGGCGTGGCCTCGCGCGCCTGGCGCGTCTCCTCCTCGCCGACGCCGAGGTCGGCGAGCAGCTTCTTGTGGCGGCCGCGCGCCTCGTTCTCGATGTCCATGTGCGCGTCGAGCGCGACGAACGAGCCGTCGGCGAGGCGCCCGAGCGGGTTGATCTCGGCGAGCATCATGTCGTTCTCGACGAACAGCCTCGCCAGGCGCGTGACGATCGGGACGAGCTTGTTCAGCGCCGAGCCGGTGACGCCGGTGGAGGCGATCACCTCCTTGGCCTGGAAGTCGCTGAAGGGGAGGATGTTGGAGAAGTGCCGCCGGCCCGACCTTGTCGGGCTGCTCCTCGGCGACCTGCTCGATGTCGATGCCGCCGACCGGCGAGAAGATCATCACCGGCTGCTTGCGGATGCCGTCCCAGACGACGCCCGCGTAGTACTCCTGCTCGACCTCCGCCTTGGGGTCGACGAGCACGCCGCGCGGCATGTGGCCGTTGATCTCCAGCGCGAGGATCTCGCGGGCGTGGCTCTCGGCCTCGCTCGGGCGTGTCGGCGAACTTCACGCCGCCCGCCTTCATGCGCCCGCCGGTCAGCACCTGCGACTTGATCACCGTCGGGCCGCCGATCCGCTCGGCGATCTGCGCGCGCCTCGGCGGCGTCGGTCGTGAAGCCGTAGTCGGTGACGGGGATGCCGGCGCGCTTGACGACCTCGCGCGCCTCGAACTCGAAGAATCTCATGCGGCGCGGAAGCCTACACGGAGTCCGCGTGGCGTTGTGTCGCAGCGCGCCCGCTACGCTGTAGCCGGTCTTCTGCAAGAACCGCTGCGAGCTTCGCGACGAACGCGCGTCCGCTCGGGCCGAAGCCTTCAGCGCTGCGCAGGTTGTGCAGCCGCGCTTCGCGCTGTTGAGCGTCCGCGTCGACCAGGGCGCCATGCCCGAGCAGCTCCTCGTCGGCGGCCCACGCGGCGATCGCGCCGAGGCCGTGGCCATGGCGGCGGTTGGCGCGGAACCCCTCGAGATAGCCCGCCGCGTCGGCGGCTACGGCGGCTGGGAACTCCTTGGTCGCATCCACGAAGCGCCCCTCCTCGAACCGCCAGATCTGCAGCGGCAGGCCCGAGTACACGTAGGAGGAGAAGGCGTACGCGAAGCGGTCGTCAGCGGACTCGAGCTCCAGATGTCCGTCGCCGGCGACGTCGGCGATGAGCGCGCCCGGATCGCCGAAGTCGCGTTCGACGGAGCGATAGGCCATCACGCCGGGGTCGAAGCTGAAGACCTGGACGATCGTGCAGCAGTGGGCGCCGCTCGTGTTGAGCTCGAGCACGACGTTCGGCTGGCCGTTGCCTTCGAGATCGGCTATTGCGACGGAGCTCGGCTTGCCGGATTCGCCGCCGAGCTCCTCGGGTATGCACCCCGCGGAGCAGTAGCGGGAGCTGACGGGCTGGTCGTAGAAGCTCGTCCCCGAGCGCGAGATCGCAAAGCTCAGGTCGAAGTACGGAAGCGGGCCGCCAAGGCCTTCTTTGTAGGAGAGCACGGCGCTGACGCCGTCTTCCGAGGCCGTCTGCGAGCGACTCACGGCGGGTTCGGCACCCAGCGCCGAGGCTGCCCAGCCGGCTCCGAACGCCAGCACCGCCGCGCATGCCAACGGCGCGAGCACTCCGGGGAGATGTCCTCGGCGCGCTGCCCGCATGCCGATAGCCCGTAGGCCTCCGCCAGCTCCGGGTCCTTCTGGCGAGCATTTCGGCGAGGTTGACCATCACCTTGCACTGCTTCCAGGTGGCGTCGTCCTGCATCTTGCCGTCGATCATGTGCACGCCGCGCCCGTCGGGGATCGCCTCGATCACCTTTTTCGCGAACGCGACCTCGTCGGGGTCGGGGGAGTAGACCTTCTTGGCGATCGCGATCTGCACCGGATGCAGCGACCAGGCGCCGACGCAGCCGAGCAGGAACGAGGCGCGGAACTGCGTCTCGCAGCCCTCGACGTCCTTGATGTCGCCGTAGGGGCCGTAGAAGGGCAGCGCGCCGACGGACGTGCACGCGTCGACCATGCGCGCGATCGAGTAGTGCCACGGGTCCTGCTGGTAGCTCGGACGCGGCGCCTCGGGGTTCTCCGGGTCGGGGTCGGCGATCGTGCGGTAGCCGGGGTGCCCGCCGCCGACGCGCGTGGTCTTCATGCGCCGCGAGGCCGCGAGGTCGGCGGGGCCGAAGCTCATGCCCTGGATGCGCGGCGACGGCGCACGCGATCTCCTCGAGGTTGGCCACGCCCTGCGCGGTCTCGAGGATCGCGTGGATCAGGATCGGGCGCTCCAGCCCGGCCTTGGCCTCGAGCTGGGCGAGCAGGCGGTCGACGTAGTGGATGTCCCACGGGCCCTCGACCTTGGGGATCATGATCACCTCGAGCTTGTGGCCGATCTCCGTCGACGAGCTGCGGTGAGGTCGTCGAGGACCCACGGCGAGGCGAGCTCGTTGACGCGCGTCCACAGCGCGGTGTCGCCGAGCTCCATCTCGCGTCCCGACCTTGATCAGGCCGGCGCGCGCCGCCTCCTTGCGGTCGACGCGGCACCGCGTCCTCGAGGTTGCCGAGCAGGATGTCGACCTTGGGCGCGATGTCGGGCACCTTGGCGACCATCTTCTCGTTGGAGAAGTCCAGGAAGTGGATCATCCGGGAGGGCTTGAAGGGGATCTCGCGCACCGGCTCGGGCGCGTCGATGGCGAGGGGCTTGAAGAAGTCGCGGGGGTTGCGCAAGTGGCTCTCCTGGGTCGGTTCGGGTTACGTCGCTACGATCGCTTGCAAGGAAGTATCGACGATGCGCCGTCCTCTGACCACGCTGACGCTGGCGCTGACGTGCGGGTTGGTGCTGCTCGGCGCCGCCGTCGCGATCGCGATCGAGGCTCGCTCTGGCGCCGGCTCCGGCGCACCGAAGGCGGCCGCGGACGGCGCTGTCGCGAGCGATGCGGGAGTCCTCGCCGCCAGGCGGACGCTGGCCGCTGAGGATGTCGGCGGCGCCCGACGACCTCGCGCTTGCGGAGGTCAGCTTCCCGCACGCTGCCCGCGGGCAGCGGATCTCGACCGCCTCGCTGCGGGTGCTCGGTGGCGGCGCCGTTCGGTGACGACTACCTGGCGGCCGGCGCGCCGCGGCTGTCGAGCGCCGGGCAGCCGGCGCGCGCTCGTGCTGCTCGTCAACGGCCCTCGGCGCTGCTCGACCCGGTGTTCGTGCACGTGCAGCTGATCGCACGGCGCCATCGGTGCGCCCGTCGTGCGGCAGCTCGCCGATCCGTTCACGCGTCCCGCCGGCGCTCGCGCCCGCGCGCTGTGCGACCTGCCGCTTGCACGGCGCGGCGCTCGGCGCCTCGCAGCTGCAGCCGCTGGCCTCGCGCGGGACAGCGCTCTGGCCGGGTTCGACGCCGCGGGCGCGGCTCGCGCAGGCCTACGACGTCGCCTGCGGGCTGGCGCACTCGAGCTGCGTTCGAGCGAGCCGTCGAGGCAGCCGCCCGGAACCCCCGACGACGTCCGCGCCGCCGCCCGGCTCCGCCCGTGCGGCAGGGTCCCCGGCGAAGGCTGCGAGCCACGTCCCGGCTACGCGTGCCCGCGGCAGTCGCCGCGCGGCGCCGTCCGCGGCGACAGCCGCCGGCGGCCTGACCACATCTGTGAGCTGAGACCGCGACCCCGATCCCCCGCCACAGGAGACCTGCCGACCCGCATGAGCGCTACAGATACGCCCAGACCGTCGAGACCGATCAGGCCGCGCGCGAGGCGAGCGGCGCGCACCCGTACGGCCGCTACCTGGAGGAGTTCGAGGTCGGCGCCGTCTACAAGCACTGGCCGGCCAAGACCGTGACCGAGTCCGACGACCACCTGTTCTGCCTGATCACGATGAACCACCACCCGCTGCACATCAACGACGTCTACGCGGCCAAATCCCAGCAGGGGCGCAACGTCGTGGTGGGCCCGCTCGTGTACTCGCTGGCGCTCGGCATGTCCGTCAGCGACGTCAGCGGCAAGGCGATCGCGAACCTCGCCACCGAAGAGCTCAAGCACCCGGCGCCGGTGTTCCACGGCGACACGCTGTTCTGCGAGTCGGAGGTGCTCGAGAAGAAGGAGTCGCAGTCAAAGCCCGACCGCGGCACCGTCAAGGTGCACACGCGCGTGCTCAACCAGGACGGCGTGCTCGTGGCCGAGTTCAAGCGCCTCGTGCTCGTGCCGCGCAAGAACCCGGGCACCGAGCGCCAGCGCGGACCGGTCGCGGGACCTGAGACCGGGCTCGCGTGCCGACCGCAGTGGAGCTCGCCAGCCGCTTGGGCGCGTGCGGTACGCTTTCCTGCCTCGCCCAGGGAGGGCGTTTTCTGTTTCCCGGAGCCAGTGCCAGGCCCGGCCTAGCAGCGCCGTACGGCGCGCGCCGATCATGCCCGCCAACCGAGGAGCCGCTTGGATCCCATGAACACCACCGTCCCCGCCCCCACCAAGAACGAGCGTCTGCTGGCCTGGGTCGAGGAGGTGGCGGCGCTCACCGAACCGGACGCGATCTACTGGTGCGACGGCTCGGCCGAGGAGTACGACCGCCTCTGCCAGGAGCTCGTCGACGGCGGGCACCTTCGAGCGGCTCTCCGACGCCAAGCGGCCCGAACTCCTACCTGGCGCTGTCGGATCCCGGCGACGTGGCGCGCGTGGAGGACCGCACGTTCATCTGCTCGGCCACCGAGGCGGAAGCCGGCCCGACGAACAACTGGCGCGAGCCCGGCGAGATGCGCGAGACGCTGAGCGAGCCTGTTCAGCGGCTCGATGCGCGGGCGCACGATGTACGTGGTGCCGTTCTCGATGGGCCCGCTGGGCTCGGACAAGAGCCACGTGGGCGTGCAGCTGACCGACTCGACCTACGTGGCCGTGAGCATGCGGATCATGACGCGCATGGGCCAGGGCGCGCTCGACGCGCTCGGCGCGACGGCGAGTTCGTGCCCTGCCTGCACTCGGTGGGCATGCCGCTCGAGCGACGGCGCCGAGGACGTGCCGTGGCCGTGCAACGCGGAGAACAAGTACATCGTGCACTTCCCCGAGACGCGCGAGATCTGGTCCTACGGCTCGGGCTACGGCGGCAACGCGCTGCTCGGCAAGAAGTGCTTCGCGCTGCGCATCGCCTCGGTGATGGCGCGCGACGAGGGCTGGATGGCCGAGCACATGCTGATCCTCAAGCTGACCTCGCCGGAGGGCGAGGTCAAGTACATCACCGGCGCCTTCCCGAGCGCGTGCGGCAAGACCAACCTCGCGATGCTGATCCCGACGCTCGAGGGCTGGAAGGTGGAGACGATCGGCGACGACATCGCGTGGATGAAGTTCGGCGAGGACGGCCGCCTGTACGCGATCAACCCCGAGGCCGGCTTCTTCGGCGTGGCGCCGGGAACGGGCGAGGAGACCAACCCGAACGCGATCCGCACGATCGAGCGCAACTCGATCTTCACGAACTGCGCGAAGACCGACGACGGCGACATCTGGTGGGAGGGGCTGACGAAGGAGCCGCCCGCGCACCTGATCGACTGGCACGGCAACGACTGGACGCCGGACGTCGGACGCCCCCGCGCGGCGCATCCCAACGCGCGCTTCACCACGCCGGCGTCGCAGGACCCGGCGATCGCGCCGGAGTGGGAGGACCCCGCGGGCGTGCCGATCGACGCGATGCTGTTCGGCGGCCGGCGCTCGACGGTCGTGCCGCTGGTGACCGAGGCGCTGCGACTGGGAGCACGGCGTGTTCCTGGGCTCGGTGATGAGCTCGGAGAAGACCGCCGCGGCCGCCGGCACCGTTGGCGAGCTGCGCTTCGATCCGTTCGCGATGCTGCCGTTCTGCGGCTACAACATGGCCGACTACTTCGCCCACTGGCTCGAGATCGGGCGCACGCTCCGGCGCGAAGCTGCCGAAGATCTTCTACGTCAACTGGTTCCGCAAGGACGACGACGGCCGCTTCCTGTGGCCCGGCTACGGCGAGAACTCGCGCGTGCTCTCGTGGGTGTTCGCGCGCTGCGCCGGCCACGGCGCGGCCACCGAGACGCCGATCGGGCTGATCCCGCCGGTCGGTCCCGAGGGCATCGACACCCGCGGCGTGGACGTCACCGAAGACGCGATGGCCGAGCTGCTGCGCGTCGACGTCGAGGAGTGGAAGGCGCAGCTGCCGCAGTTCCACGAGCACTTCGCGAAGTTCGAGAACCTGCCGGCCGAGCTGCCCGCTCAGCTGGAGGCGCTCGAGCAGCGGCTGGGCTGAGCCGATGGCCGGGTCGATCCCACGGGTCGACCCGCAGGTCTCGAATTCCGGCTTCAAGCGGGCGCTCACCGCGTTCGCACTGACGAAGACCGGCACCTGGTACTCCTCGCAGCTGGGCGCGCGCATCGACCCGTGGCTCGTGCGCATCTCGCGGGGGCGTCTGGACTCCACCTTCGGCCAGATCCCGATCGTGGTCGTCACCGTGCGCGGCGCGCGCAGCGGCGTCGAGCGCAAGGTGCCGCTGCTCTACTTCAGCGACGACGGCGACGTGATCCTGATCGCCTCCAGCTACGGCAAAGCCAAGTTCCCCGCCTGGTACCACAACATCAAGGCCAACCCGGACGTTCGTCTCGAATCGATGGGCCGCTCCGGCTCCTACGTCGCGCGCGAGGTCGAGGGGGAGGACCGCGACCGCCTGTTCGAGCTGGCCAAGCGCGTCTACAGCGGGTACAGCGACTACGAACAGCGCACCGCCGGCATCAGGCGTATCCCCGTGATGCGTCTTACTCCTGCATAGAAACAGCGCCCCTAGGAGGCTGGTGTTTTTTGGGCGGTTCCGTCCGACTCTCAAGTCATGCTTGAGGGTATGAGTCTTGGACTATCTCCCCGCCAGTCGGACATGTTTGCGACCACGACTGGGTTCTGCGGGCCGTTGGTCGCGCCGGACTCGATCTACGGGTTGCTGCACCGCGAGTGCCATCGGTTGTTCCCGGATGAGATGTTCGCCGACCTGTTCACGGACGTGGGCCGTCGGTGTGTGCCGCCGATGATCGTGGCGGTGGTGATGGTGTTGCAGCGGTTGGAGGGATGCTCGGATCGTGAGGCGGTTGAGCGCTTTCAGTTCGATCTGCGCTGGAAGTACGCGGCGGGCGGGCTGGGGTTCGACTATCCCGGGTTTGTGCACACGGTGCTGGTCGACATGCGCGCCAGGCTGGCGTCTTCGGAGCGTCCTGATCGGATCTTCCAGGTCACGCTGGATGCGGCCAAGCGAGCGGGGCTTGTGGGCCGTCGGCGGGTGCTGGACTCGACGCCGGTCTATGACGCGGTCGCGACGATGGACACGGTGACGTTGGTGCGCTCGGCGATCCGTGGGCTGCTCGCGGTGTGCGAGCCGGGGCTGGAGTCAGAGCTGCGTGGGCTGCTTGGTCGCGATGATGATTACCGCAGTGCGGGCAAGCCGGTGTGCGATTACGAGGATCGGGCGGCGCGGGAGGAGTTGATCGACTTGCTCGCGAAGGACGCGCGGGCGCTGCTGTGCGCGCTCGACGGCCGCGAGCTCACCGACGAGGTGAGCAAGGCAGGGGCGTTGCTGGCGTCGGTCGTCGGCCAGGATCTGGATGAGGGCGAGGACGGCGTGTTCCGGATCGCTCGGCGGGTCGCGAAGGACCGGGTCATCTCGATCGTCGACCCGGACGCGCGGCACGGGCACAAGACCTCAGCGCGCGGGTTCGACGGCTACAAGGGGCACGTCGCTGTGGACCCCGACAGCGAGTTGATCACGGCGAGCACCGTGACCGCAGGCAACGTCGGCGACGCCGCCCCGGCTTGCGGCTTGCTCGTCGATGATCTCGCCACGATAGGTGAACAGCCCGATCCCTCCCAGCCGCCTGGCAGCGCGTCCGAGCATCCCGCCGATTCCGAGCCGCAGCCGAGCAGGGAGCCGCTGTCTGTCTACGGTGACTCGGCCTACGGCGCCGGCGAGCTCCTCAGCACGCTCGAGGACGCTGGCGCGGAGGTCTACTGCAAAGTGCAGCCGCCCCTCGCGCCCGGCGGCCGGTTCCCCAAGGACACATTCACGATCGATCTCACGAACGGCACCGTCAGCTGCCCTGCCGGGCACACGGTCACGCTCACGCCGGCGGGTGACGGGCAGCTCGCGAGGTTCGCCGGGGCGTGCGCGGGCTGCCCGCTGGCCGAGCGGTGCACGAGGGCCGCTGGCGGGCGCACGATCTATGTCGGCCCCCACGAGCAGCAGCTCGCCCAAGCGCGCGCCCGGCAGAAGGACCCCGCCTGGAAGGCCGACTACACCGCTACCCGCCCCAAGGTCGAGCGCAAGATCAGCCATCTGATGCGTCGCCGTCACGGCGGCCGCCGCGCAAGGGTGCGCGGCAAGCCGAAGGTCACCGCCGACTTCTCGCTGCTCGCCGCCGCCGTGAACCTCGCCCGCCTCAGCGTCCTCGGACTCGCCCACAACAGCACAACCTGGACGGCAAACACCGCCTGAACGGGTCGAAACGACCCGCAGAACCCTCACCGGACCGACCCCCAGGGCACACAGCACCCCCAACACCCCCCGCAACCGACCCACACCATCACCACGAGATCCCCGGGGCCCCACCAGCCCACGGACCACGCGCCCGAGAGCCCCACAAATCACACGTTCGACACCAGCCTCCTAGAGGGTCGCTGGGCAAGCCAGGCAAGGACGCAGTGAGCGTGGCGTGCTTTGCACGCGAGCGATCGAGGACGCAGCATGGCGCCGCTCAGCGGCCCTCTAGTCGTGGCCGTGGTTCTCGCCGCCGGCTGCGGGAGGACGGGACTCCTCCGCCAGCGAGGTGATCGTCAGCGCGCCGCGCGCGGATGGACTCGAGCACGTCGGTGGCCTCCTCCAGCGAGCGCGCATACAGCTCGACGAGCAGGTGCACGATGATGCGCGCGTCGTCTTCGTGCTTGTGGAAGCGCACGTGCGTGAAGAACTCGCGCACGCCGTGCTCGCCGAAGGCGGCGTAGGACAGCGCGTCGCCGGCCTCGGGGCCTGAGCAGCTCTCGACGTCTTCGGAGTCGACCGTGACCGTGCACGAGGCCACCCACGGGGTGCCCGCGATCATCCGTTCCCAGCGGTCCTCGATCGGCTCGACGCGGCCGTTGTTGAAGCCCAGGTGCGGCTGGTCGTGCATGCAGTCCAGGCATTGCACGACCGCCTCCTGCAGCTCGTCGACGACTTCCGCGCGCTCGCCCGAGTCCGGGTCGATCTTGTGGATCCCCTCGTAGTGGACCTGGACCTCCAGGTCCTGCGACCAGCAGCGGTAGCACCGCAGCCAGCTGCGGGCACTCGTCTCGGCCATCGAGCCCTCCATCGGACTCCATTGTAGGCGTCCGCGTCGCTCATGCCCGGCGCTCTGATCGGCACATCGTCCAGGAGCCTGGTCCTGCCGCCAGCCCAGGGTGTAGATTGCCGGGATCACTGGGGGCTTGACGCCGTGGGTGTCTGCCCGGGAACCGCGAAGCGGGGGTTGCAATGCGCCGTATCGGAGCTCTACTGATCGTCCTGGCGGCGGTGTGCGCCGCGTGGCTGGTGCCATCCTCAGCGGGTGCCGCGCTGTACGCGCAATGCCCGCCCGTGTACCACGACACCGGCTGCCAGTTCCTGGTTACCGTGACCAACGGCGGTGAGACGATCTCCGAAGACCCGGCCCAGGGGCCATACGAGGGCTCCGACGATGCGCTCGTCGGCGTGCAGAACAACTCCTCGAGCCCCATCTCCTCTATTCACCTCTCGGCCGAAAACGAACTCTTCGGCTTCGAGTCCGACGGCATCTGCAGCCCCGGCGGCGCTCCGATCGCCCCAGGATGCAAGGTCCAGAAGGAAAGCACCGAACACGTCAAACCGACGAACCCGGTCGGAACCGAATGCGTCTACTCGGGAGAAGAACGAGGCGGCAAACCAGTGGCGGAAGAAGTGATCGAATACTGCGCCTTCAACCCGCCCGCGGGCGAGCCGACCGGCGTGACGTTCCCCGAAGGCATCACCCCGATCGGGCTGGCGGCCAACGGCGATCAGGTCAGCGGCTACGAGGGCCCGACGTCGTGGTTCAGCAGCATCGGCCCGCTCGGCTTCAACACGACCGGCGCGGGCACGATCAACTTCTCCCCGGCGATCGCCCCCGGCGGCGCGACGTACTTCTCGCTCGAGTCCCCGCCGGCGGGCGGCTTCGGGAGCACCTCCGACGCTGACCACGACGCTCCGCGGCGGCGGGCAGACCGGCGCGTCGATCAGCGTGCTGCAGGGCCTCCCGGTCGATCGACACGGCGACGCTCGGCGGGGCCGGCGCCTCGATCGCGACGGGCACGGTCGCCTACAACGTCTACAGCGACTCCGCCTGCACGCACGCTCGTCACCGCGGCCGGCGCAGGCGCCCTCGCGGCGCGGCACGGCGGCCGCCTCGAGTGCGGCCAACCTCGCGCCGGGCGTGTACTACTGGCAGGCCAGCTACGGCGGCGACGCCAACAACAAAGCGATATCGAGCATCTGCGGCTCGAGGTGCTGACGGTGCAGGCGCCGACGACCACCACCACGATCCAGACCGGCGGCGGCGTGATCGGCGCCGTCGATCCCGGTGCTGAAGGGCTCGGCGGTCACCGACACCGCGCACATCGCCGGCACCGAGGCCGCGAGCGCAACCGGCACGGTGACGTACACGCTCTACAAGGACGCCGAAATGCACAAACGGCGCTCACATCGAGCATCGCCACGGTCACCGGTGGCGTGGCGCTGCCCTCGGCGCCCGTCAAGCCCGGCGGTGGGCACCTACTACTGGGTGGCCAGATACAGCGGCGGCGGCCTCGACGCGCCGTCTGCGAGCTCCTGCGGCAGCGAGAAGCTGATCGTCTCGACGAAAGCCAACCTGGGGCTGCCGAACGGCAAGAAGTGCTTCAGCAAACGCGCGTTCGCGATCCACCCGCACTTCCCCAAGGGCGCCAAGATCGTCTCCTCGAGGAGTTCATCAACGGCAAGCTCGCCAAGCAGGGCAAGCTGCAACAAAGACGCCACGTCCTCAGACCTGATCGGCCTGCCCAAGGGGGCGCTTCAAAGTCGAGCTCGTCACGTTCACCGCCAGCGGCGCCAGCTACGAGGACACGCGCACGTTCCACACGTGCGTGAAAAAACACAAAAAACACTGATCGCGACGGTGGCGCTCGCAGCCGGCGGGCGCCACCGTTTCATTCGCGACGTACCGCTCCCCGGCCTCGGGTCTACCCGAACGTGAAGGCGTAGCCGGTCACGCCCGGCGGCGAAGCGCAGCGACAGGCGATGCTGCTGCGTCGCCTGGCAGCGAGACGAGCGAGTAGAGGCGCTGGCGGCGGACCGTCACGACGCCGTCGTGCACGTCGGCGCCCGCGTCGCGCGGCCGGGATCGGGCGGCCGTCGAGCAGCACGTGCACCGGGCAGCGGGCGTTCGCCGGGGGAGCTCAGCACCAGGTACACGTTCTTGGCCTTGAACTCGACGTCGATGCCCGCGCCCGCGATCGGCGTCGGCGGGCTGTGCGGCGATGTTCCAGGTGCCGCTGTAGGCGAAGTCGTTGAGGGGGAGCGCGCCGCTCGGCGGCGGGCCGTAGTCGTGCGTGCCCGTCTTCGGGCCGTCGATCCAGCCCTGCGCGCGCGCGGTGCCCAGGTAGGTCTCCGGGGTCGCGCATTTCGCGAGGGCACGATCACGTCGGTGGGGTGGCTCTTGCCGCCGACCTGGTGGCCCGCTTCGGCCAGCAGCGCCCTGATCGCCGTTTCGGTCTTGTCGTAGTCGCCCTCGCCGAACGCCGCGTAGCGGACCTGGCCGTTGCGCGTCGATCAGGTAGTCGGCCGGCCAGTACTCGTTGCCGTAGGCGTTCCAGGTGCCCATGTCGTTGTCCTGGACGACCGGGTAGCGCAGGCCGAACTGCCCGATCGCGTCGGCGACGTTGCCGGCGTCGTTCTCGAAGGCGAACTCCGGCGTCTCGACGCCCGACGATCGTCAGGCCGTCCCTGCGGTAGGCGGCGTCCCACGCCTTCAGGTAGGGCAGCGTGCGGATGCAGTTGATGCACGTGTAGGTCCAGAAGTCGACCAGCACCACGTGGCCGCGCAGCGAGCGCGAGCGTCAGCGGGCGGTCGCCGGGCGTGTTGAACCAGTCCTGCGTTTCCGTGAATTCGGGCGCCGTGCCGAGGTCCGGCAGCGAGCGGGCGCCGGCGAGCAGCGTCGCCTGGCTGGCGTCGTGCGCGGCCGCGTGCACGGTGCTCGTGCCGAGCCGTCGCAGTCGGAGGAGCCGTTGGCGGCGACGAACTTCGCTTGGCGGCCGGTGATCTCGTGCAGGCGGCCGGTGACCGTGCTCGGAGCACTCCAGCGACGGCCGTGAGGTTGACGTCGGGGATGTGTTCGGCGACGAACTGGTCGAAGTTGACGTCGAGGTTGGTGACGATCGCGACCGCCGTCAGCGATCATGATCGTGCCGAGCGCGCGCTGCAGCAGCGGCGCCGCGGCCGGCCCGGCGCACGCGGTCGAACAGCGCGCCTGCCGCCGAGCGCCAGCGCGAGCAGCACGACCGCCGAGCCGGCGGCGTAGGCGAGGCGCGATCGCGATCGTCTTGCCGGACGCGGCGCTGACCGAGATCACCGCCGCGAGGATCGGGCTCGCGCACGGGCGTGTAGACGAAGCCGAGCGCGCCGCCGACGAGCAGCCCCGAGGCGAAGCCGTCGCCGGTCGTGCGCGGCCCGAAGCGCGCCAGGCGCGACAGCGGCGCCTCCAGGCGCGCGGCCACGTCCGGCAGCAGCAGCGCGAGCGCCGAACGCGAGCAGCACGACGATCGCCAGGTCGCGCAGCGGGTCGCTGCCCAGGCCGACGCCGTCGACCACGCTGGCGAGCGCCGACGATCGTCACCGTGAACGTGATCGACAGCCCGAGCACGATGCCCAGCGGCCGGCGCCGCCCGCCGACGCCGCCGGCGGACAGCAGCGCCGGCAGCACCGGCAGCACGCACGGCGACAGCGCCGTGCCTGCGCCGGCGAGGACCGCGAAGCCGATCAGGACGATCATCTGCTCAGCGATCCAGTCTGCCGGGCGTCCCGCCGTGCACGCGCGGTCGCTGGCGCGAGCTGCTGCTCAGGCAGCCGGCGGCGGCGCGCAGCGTGCGCCTCGAAGTCGGTGCCGGGGATCGGCCCGATGCACGGCGAGCTCGCGCCCGGCGGCGCGGTAGCGCTCGATGCCCGCGCTGCACGCGCGGACTCGTCGCCCACGGCCGTCAGCTCCTCGAGGAAGCTCGTCGGAGATCGCCGCCTGCATCGCCTCGAGGTCGCCCGCGGCGGCGTCGTAGGCCGCGATGTCCGCGCCGAAGCCCGGTGCGCTCGATCATCGCGCGGTAGAACGGCAGGCCGAAGTACGGGATCAGGTCTTTGCGCATCGCCGCGTAGGCGCTGCTCGCGGTCGTCGGTCAGCGCCGCCGGCACGGCGGCGACGACGTCGAAGCCCTCGAGCGTCAGCCCGGCGCGTTCGCGCCCGGCGCGTCACCTCGGGGATCACCACGTCGCGGATGTAGCGCGGGTTGCACAGCCACAGCAGCACGCCGTCGGCGATCTCGCCGGCGAGGCGCAGCATCGCGGGGGAGAGGGCCGCGACGTAGATCGGCAGCTGCCGGGCGCGGGTCGAGGCCGAACAGGTGAAAGCCCGTCTGCCACTTCTCGCCCGCGCGGCGGGTCCTCGCCGCGGAGGATCGCGCGCACGATCGACACGTACTCGCGCATCTCGGCCACCGGGCGGTCGATCGTCTGCCCGTGCCAGCCCTCGACCACCGGCCGGTGCGAGACGCCGAGCCCGAGCGTCAGGCGCCCGCCGGAGAGCTCGTCGATCGTGGCGGCCGTCTGCGCCATCGTGGCGGGCGTGCGCGTGTAGATCGGCACGACGCCCGTGCCGAGCCGGATGCGGCTCGTGGCCAGCGCGTAGGCGGTCAGCACCGTCAGCGACTCGCGCCCGGCGATGTGCGTCACGTACACCGACTCGTAGCCGAGCGACTCCGCCAGCTTGACCCGCTCGACCGCCTCTCGAGCGAGCGCCCGGTCGATATGAAGCAGCCCGTTCCCACGCGCCGCAGCATATGGGAGCGAGCGCCGAGCAGGGCCAGCGCCCAGAGGGCTCAGCGCCTGAGGATCACGTACACGGTCGTCGCGGCGAACGCCATCTGCCCGAAGGCCAGCGCGGTGCCGAGGTTGGCCGCGCCGAGCGCGCCCGCGAGCGCGCTGGCGAGCACGAACGCGCCGAACATCATCAGCAGGTCTGCGCCTCATCCGTCCTCCCGCCCGCCGCGAGGCTCCGCTCGAGCGCGGCCACGAGCGCCGGCACGTCCAGGCCGGGTCCTGCGCGGCGAGCAGCGCCTCGGCGCCGCGGCGGCCGCCGAGCGCGCGCAGGCCCCGCTCGCCGTGCTCGACGGTGAAGTCCGTCAAGCGCGCCGCGCGTCGCGCCCGCAGGCGCCGCGCGGTGAGCTTCGTCAGCCGTCCGCGCGGTGCTCGCTCGAGGGCCGAAGCCTTGCATCAGCTCCTCGATGCCGCTGGGCGGGCGGCAGCGAGGAGACGGCGAGCGACCGGGTCGGAGCGCGAGCCGAGCGAGCGCAGCGCGGCGGTGAGGTCGCGGCAGCGCGCGCATCGCGATCTGGCCGAGGTCGGCCTTGGTCACGACCAGCACATCCGGGATCTCCATGATCCCCGACTTCAGGAACTGGAGCACGTCGCCGCTGCCGGGCTGCACGACGACCGCGACGGTGTCGGCCACGTCGGCGATCTCGGTCTCGGCCTGGCCCGACGCCGACCGTCTCGATCACGACGACGTCGAACGCCGCCGCCAGCGCCTGCGGCCGCCGATGCGGGTCGCCCGAGCGCAGGCCGCCGAGCCGCTCGCCGGCGGCGGTCGAGCGGATGCAGCACGCCGCGATCGGCGGGATCGAACTCGATGCGCGCGCGATCGCCCAGCAGCGAGCCGCCCGAGCGCCGCGAGCTGGGGTCGACGGCGAGCATGCGCCACCGATGCGCTCGCCGCTCGCGCCAGCGCGTGCAGCAGCGCCGAGAGCAGCGTCGACTTGCCCGCGCCCGGGCGGGCCGGTGACGCCGATCACGTGCGCCGGACGGCCTCGCCGCCGAGGCCGCGGGGGAGACCTCGCGCAGCAGCGCCGCCGCCTGCTCGCGGTCGGCGTGGAGCGGTGCTCTCGAGCAGGTTCAGCGCCGCCGGCGCCGCGCTCAGGTCCCGCGCGCGCAGGCGCGCGCCGAGAGCGGCTCCGTCGGCGCTCACGCGGCGCCGTTGGCGGCGGCGCCGCCCGTCGGCGGACGCGCCGGCCGCCGTCACGGTCGCGCGCTCGGCGTCCTCTCGAGCGATCGCCACGATGTCGCGCATGATGCGGGTGATGTCGAAGTCCTTGGGCGTGTACACGGCCGCGACGCCCGCTGCGCGCAGCGGCGCGACGTCCTGCTCGGGGATGATCCCGCCGACGACCACCGGCGCGCTCACGCCGGCCTCGCGCAGCGCCTCGATCACCGCCGGGATCAGCTCGCGGTGCGAGCCCGACAGGATCGACAGGCCGATCACGTGCACGCCCTCCTGCAGCGCCGAGGCGGCGATCTGCGCGGGCGTCAGGCGGATGCCCTCGTAGACGACGTCCATGCCCGCGTCGCGCGCGCGCACGGCGATCTGCTCGGCGCCGTTGGAGTGGCCGTCCAGACCCGGCTTGCCGACCAGGATCTTCGGCCGGCGGCCGAGCTTCTCCTGCAGGCTGCGCCACCTCGTCGCGCAGCTCGCTGAGCTCGCTCGTCGGACGGGCTCGCGGCGGCCTCGCCGACGCCCGTGGGGGCGCGGTAGCTGCCGAACACCTCGCGCAGCGTGCCGCGCCCACTCGCCGGTCGTCGCGCCGGCCCGCGCGGCGGCGATCGTCGGCGACCATCAGGTTCTCCGCCGCGTCTGGCGTCGCGCGGCAGCCGCGGCGAGCGCGCGCGAGCGCGGCGTCGACGGCTGCCTGGTCGCGCTCGGAGCGCCAGCGGCGCAGAGCCTCGATCTGCTGCGCTTCCAGCGCCGGGTCGACCACCAGGATGCCGCCCTCGGCGTCGGCGGTCAGCGGCGAGTCCTCGGTCTCGGTGAAGCGGTTCTGGCCCGACCACCACCTGCTCGCCCGCCTCGATGCGGCGGATCCGCTCGCGGTGGGAGTCGACCAGCGCCGCCTTCATGTAGGGGACCGCCTCGACCGCGCCGCCGTGCTCGGCCACGACCGCCATCTCCGCGCGCGCGCCCTCCAGCAGCTCCGCGACCAGCCCGTCCATCACCTTCGAGCCCTCGAAGATGTCCGGGTACTCGAGGATGTCGGTCTCGTAGGCGAGCACCTGCTGGATGCGCAGCGACCACTGCTGGTCCCACGGCCGCGGCAGCCCCAGCGCCTCGTTCCACGCCGGCAGCTGGATCGCGCGTGCGCGCGCGTCGCGGCCGAGCGTCACCGCCAGCGCCTCGAGCACGATCCGCTGCACGTTGTTCTCCGGCTGCGCCTCGGTCAGGCCCAGCGAGTTGACCTGCACGCCGTAGCGGAAGCGCAGGTGGCGCGGGTCCTGCGACGCCGTAGCGCTCGCGGCCCGAGCTCCTCCCACAGGATCGACATCGCGCGCAGCTTGGCGTGCTCCTCGATGAAGCGCACGCCCGCGTTGACGAAGAACGAGATGCGCCCGAAGACCTGTTCCAGGCGCTCCGCCGGCACCCGCTCGCGCGCGGCGTCGAGCACGGCGATCGCGTTGCTCATCGCGTAGGCGATCTCCTGCACCGGGCGTCGCGCCGGCCTCCTGCAGGTGGTAGGAGCAGATGTTGATCGGGTTCCACTTCGGCACGTGCTCGACCGTGTAGGCGATCATGTCCGCGATCAGTCGCATCGACGGCGCCGGCGGGAACGCGTAGGTGCCGCGCGCCAGGAACTCCTTGATGATGTCGTTCTGGGTCGTGCCCTGGAGCTGCTCCTCGGGGACGCCCTGATCCTCCGCGGCGACGATGTACAGCGCCAGCAGCCACGCGGCGGTCGCGTTGATCGTCATCGAGGTGTTCATCTCGCCGAGCGGGATGCCGTCCATCAGCGCCGCCATGTCGCCGCGGTGGGAGACCGGCACGCCGACCTTGCCGACCTCGCCGCGCGCCAGCTCGTCGTCGGGGTCGTAGCCGGTCTGCGTCGGCAGGTCGAAGGCGACCGACAGGCCCGTCTGGCCCTTCTGCGAGGTTGCGCCGGTACAGCTCGTTGGAGGCCTTCGCCGTCGAGTGGCCGGCGTACGTGCGCATCATCCACGGCCGGTCGCGCTCGGGCAGTCGCGGCGAGTGCTCGCCGCTCATGCGGCTAATTGTACGGTCGCGCCGCGAGCTTTATCCTGCCGGCCAATGGATCAAACGCTCGAGATGCCGCGAACGGGCGGCCCCGGAACCGGCCTGGGGGGCGCCTGGCGGGTGATCGTCCGCAACGACGACCACAACACGTTCGACCACGTCGCGCGCACGCTCGCGCGCTTCATCCCCGGGATCACGCTCAAGCGCGGCATGGAGATCGCCAACGTGATCCACTCCTCCGGCCGCGCCGATCGTCTACAGCGGCCACCAGGAGGCCGCCGAGCACTACTGGGAGCAGCTCAAGGGCGCCGGGCTGACGATGGCGCCGCTGAGAGCTAGGCGCTGGGACGCTGTGGCCGTTGCCTGGCCGCTAGCGCGGCGATCGACCGCGCCGTGCGCGGTGCGGTCCCACCAGCCGTACAGCACCGGCACCTGGTACCAGCTGGAGTGGCTGGCCCGGAAGAACGTCATCTCCGGCCCCTCCCAGAAGCGTTCCCAGTCGAGGTACTCCTCGAACGCGGCCAGCTGCTGGAAGCGATAGCGGTCGTCGCGCTGCGCGGTAGACGGCGTAGGAGCTCGCGCCGTAGCGCAGCGCGCGTCGCCGCCGACCTCGTTCAGGTCCTTCTCGAAGCTGGTCCCCGCGGAAGCCCGTCGCGTACCACGGGACGATCACCGTGCCGGCCATCAGGCGCCCACCTCCGCGTGGATCGCGCCCGGACCGTCGGCGGTCTTGCCCTGGCCTTCGGCGTCGGCGCCGACGAGGATCGAGATCTTGCCCAGGTGCTTGTTTTCGAGCATCAGCTGATGCGCTTCGGCGACGCCCTCGAAGCCGAGCGTGCGCCACAGCACCGGGCGGATCTGGCCGCGACTCGATCAGCTCGTTGGCCTTCATGCACTCGTACGCGTTGGCGAAGTGCGAGCCGAGGATCTCCTTCTGCTTCATCCACAGGTAGCGCACGTCGAAGTCGAGGTTGAAGCCGGTCGTGCCCGCGCAGATCACGACCTTGCCGAACGGCTTGACCGTGAACACGGAGGTCGGGAACGTCGCCTGGCCGACGTGCTCGAAGACGATGTCGGGAGCGTCGCCGAGGATCGACTTGACGCGCTTTGAGAATTCGCGCGAGACGCCGAAGCGCGCCTTGTCCTCCTCGGGGGTCTCCTTGCCGGTGCGCATCATCCCGGCGAACTCGCCGCGGTCGATGTAGTCGACCGCGCCCAGGCGCTTGACCAGCTCGCCCTTCTCCGCCGAGGAGACCACGCCGACGCAGTGCGCGCCCGCGGCCGCGCACAGCTGCGTGGCGAACACGCCGAGGCCGCCCGCCGCGCCCCAGATCAGCACGTTCGCGCCGGCCTGCATCTTGCAGCGCGTGATCAGCATGCGGTAGGCGGTGAAGTACACGAGGCCGTAGGACGCCGCCTCCTCCCACGTCAGCGCCTGCGGCTTCGGCAGCAGCTGCTGCGCCTGCACCTTCGTGAACTGCGCGAACGAGCCCCACGTGGTCTCGTAGCCCCAGATCTTCTGCGAGGGCGCCGCCATCGGGTCCAGGCCGTGCACCTCGGGGTCCTCGTAGGAGGCCTGGTTGCAGTGCACCACGACCTCGTCGCCCGGCTTCCAGCGCGTCACGCCCGCGCCCACCTTCCAGACGACGCCCGACGCGTCGGAGCCGCCGATGTGGTGACCGTACTCGGGGTGGTCGCCGTACTTCATCACCGACACCGGCTTGCCCAGCGCCGCCCACACGTTGTTGTAGTTCACGCCCGCCGCCATCACGCGCACGATCACCTCGAACGCGCCCGGCTCTGGCACCTCGATCTCCTCGACCTGGAAGGCGTCCTTGGGTTCCCCGAAGCGCTCCTCGCGGATGACCCATGCGGCCATCGTCGCGGGCAGCTCGCCCGGCTCGACGTCTACGGCTGACACTTGTTGCAGATCGATCGCCACGTGCTCTGGAACCTCGTCGGTCGGGATCAGGGTTGTGCGCCGAATCCTACCCGGTGTCGTCGAACAGCCGGCCATCCGCTTGCGGACGGACGGTGGCGTGCGGTAGGTTGCCGGCCATGCGCACCACGCGCAGAGTGCTCGTCGGAGCCATCGCGGCGTTCGCGTTGCTGACGACACCGGCGGCCGCCACGAGCGTCACGGTGGGATGCACCGAACTGCAGAGCACGCTCAACGCGGCCACGGAAGGCGAGGTGATCACGCTCGACCAGCTCTGCTCGTCCGGCTTTCCCTACAAGCTGCCGAACATGGCGGTGACGCTCACAGGCACCGCGGGCGCGGGCTTCGACGGCGGCAGCACCGTGCAGCTCGAAGGCGGCGAAGCCCCGGCGACGATCGAAGGCCTGACCTTCGAGAACGCGAAAAGCTCCGGCATCACGGGCGGCGCGCTGGACCTCGACGCGCAGGGCAAAGCGATCGACTTCGCGCTGTCCGGCGACGTGTTCCAGAACGATGAGGTCGCGGGCAAAGAAGGTGGCGGCGGCGGTGCGTTCATCGACACCGAAGGCCAGGTGACCGTCACGGGCTCCACGTTCACCGGCGACAGCGCGTACGCCTCCGAAGCGTCGGGCGGCGGCCTTGACGTCTACGCGGCGAGGGCAGACCTCAGCGGCGACAGCTTCAGCGCGGACGACGCCGGCGACAACGGCTTCGGCGGAGGGCTCTCGGAGTCCCTCACGGGCACCGGCAGCACGCTGTCGGACTCGGTGTTCACCGGCGACACCGCGACCGACGAGGGCGGCGGCGCGGTGGTCTTCTCGCAGGCGCCCTCAGGGCTCGCACTGACGATGAGCGGCGACACGTTCGCCCATGACAGCGTCGCCGATCCGGCTGGCACGAGTGTCAGCTTCAACGGATACTCCGGTGGAGGGTTCTCGTTCTCCGCGAACAAGCCGGTGACGCTCGCGCAGAGCGGTGACTCCTTCGAAGCGAACACCGTGAGCTTCAAGCCCGCCGCGATGGAGGCTGCCGGCGGCGGCGAGAGCGTCAGCAACGCCGAACTGCTGAGCACCGGCGACCGCTTCACCGACAACGCCCTGCAGTCGCCGGACGAAGCCAAGAACAAAAGCAACGAAACCGTGTGGGGGTGGGGCGCGGGACTGTCGATCGTCGCGTGCGGCGATGTCCACGCCTCGCCGCCGAGCGTGCCGAACGTCTCCTCGACGCTCTCGGACGCGGTCGTCGCCGGGAACACGCTGCTCAGCGGGCCCACCGCAAACGGCGCCGGGATCTACGTGGGCGTGCTGCTGTGCGAGACCGGCTACACGATCCTGCACCTCGACGACTCGACCGTCGCGGGCAACACGATTTCGGGCGCCGCCGGGCCGGTCGCGGGGATCAGCGGCGGTCCCAGCGACGTGCTCTCGCTCGCCAACACGATCGTCTACGGCGACAGTGGCGGCAACGAGCTCGGTGGCTTCGGCGGCCTCGCCAGCGTCAGCGCCGCATACAGCGACGTGTGCTCTGGCGCCTCGCCGTTCGCGGGCACGGGGAACATCTGCGCGGACCCGCGGCTCGTGGGACCCGGTTCTGGCAGCGCGGACGTGCACGAGACGAGCGCGAGCCCCACACTCAATGCCGGCTCGAACGCGCTCGTGCCCACCGGCCTGACCACGGACGTGTTCGGCGATCCACGCTTCGTTGCGGCGCCCGTCTGCAGCGGCAGCCCCGCGGCGATCGTGGACATCGGCGCCGCCGAGTTCGGCGGCCCCTTCCTGCCCATCTCCTGCCCGCCGCCCTCCCACGGTGGACCGGAAATCCTCATTGCGCCCGCTCTGTCCGGTCTGCACGAGACGGCCGCGGTCTGGCGCGAGGGCAGCGCGCTCGCGCGGCTCAGCTCTGCGCGCGCAGGCAAGGGCAAGCACCGGCCCCCCGTCGGCACGACGTTCTCATTCGCCCTCAACGAGACGGCCCAGCTCACGTTCACGTTCGACAGGTCCGTCTCGGGACGGCGGGCCGGCAGGAAGTGCGTCGCGCGAACCCGCGCCAACAGGAACGCGCGCCGCTGCACACGCACCGACACGGCGGGCGCGATGCATCTCTCGGCACCGGCGGGGAGTCACAAGCTGCGCTTCGACGGGATGGTCAGCGAGCACGAACGGCTGCTGCCCGGCAGTTACACGCTGCTGGTCACCGCGGCGAACGCGGGCGGGCACTCGGCCACGGGCGTGCTGCACTTCAAGATCGTCGGCTGAGCGCATCGCGCCGCCGGCCCGCGTGCGCGCTACGCTCGACGAGAAGTGTCCGACTCAGAGCCTCCCGAGGATCCAGACCAGAGCTCCGCCGACCAGGGGCCGAACATCATGATGCCGTCGGAGGAGTTCGCCGGCAAATGGGCCAACGCCGCGTCGATCGCGCGCACTCCGCACGAGTTCACGCTCGACTTCATGCGCATCGGCCCCCAGGGCCAGCAGGGGATGGTCGTCTCGCGCGTGTCGTTCTCGCCGCTGCTCGCAAGCCAGCTGCTGGACCTGTTGGGCGAACAGTGGCAGGCGTACACTGAGGAGTCGGGCATACCACCCGAAAGCGATGGCGATCGATGAGTGAAGAGCAGCCGTTCCAAGGCGGCGAGGGGGTCGAGCCGACGATGGCTCCGCTGAAGGGGCCGAACGTGACCAGCACGTTCGATGTGCCGCCGAGCCCCGATGCGGTCAAGGTGCACGACGCGGCGATCCGCAAGCACCTGCAGGACCGCAAGGCGCAGCAGGACCCGCCCGCCGAGTAATCGCCCGGACGCTCAGTTCGCGGCGGGCGCGAACGGCAGCTCGAGCACCTCCGCGCTCGCGCCGCGCTCGCCGACCGCGATGACGCTGCCCGGCTCCGCCTCGCGGCGCACGAGCGCGAGCGCGATCGGACCGAGCCTGGGGGAGACGGCGCTGCTGCCCACGTGTCCCACGCTCCGCTCGCCCAGGGACAGCTCCTCGCCGCTGCTCGCCGGCTCGGACAGGCGCAGCCCGCGCAGGTGGCGGTTGGGCTTGCCCTTGTAGTGCAGGCGCGCGACCGTCTCCTGGCCCACGTAGCAGCCCTTGGTGAAGCTCACCGCGCGCTCGTTCAGCCCGGCCTCCTGGGGGATGACCGAGTCGTCGAGGTCGATCCCGTAGCGGGGGCGGCCGTGCTCGATGCGCACGCACTCGGCGGCCTGCTCGGAGACCGGCATGGCGCCGCGCGCGCTCAGCGCGGCGCTCAGCGCCGGTGTCGCGTCGGCCTCGCACAGCAGGTCGACGCCGACGTCCGTGCGCACCGCGAGCGCGTCGATGCCCTCGATCGCGACCGGTGCATGGGCGTGCTCGGCATCGGGCAGGCGCTCGACTCCGGCGATCGCAGCGGCTTCGGGGCCGATCAGCGACAGCAGCCCGCGCTCGAGCGTGCGTTTGTGCAGCTCCACCTGGTAGCCGACCTTGAAGCGGCGGATCATGTCGAACAGCGCCTGCAGCGCCACGCGCTCGGTGTCGAGCAGCAGCTGCGACGGCGCGGCGTCCGCGTCCTCGCCCACCGCGAGGATGCGCAGATCGCCCAGCATCTTGCCCTTGTGCGTGAGGAACGCCGCGTAGCAGCCCGCGCCGGGGCGCAGCGTCGTCAGCTCGTTCGTGACCTGCCCGTTGAGGAACTCGACGGCGTCCGGCCCGGCCAGCGCGAGCTTGCCTCGCTGCGAGCGGTCGAACAGGCCGCAGCGCTCGACGAGCGCCGCGTACTCGCGGTCCAGGACGTCGGTGCGGGTGCCCGCGTCGATGCCCGCGCGCGTGTCCGCGATCGTGTCGGTGGGCGTGCTTGCCACTGGTTCGAGAATAGCCGCGCTAGGCTTCGGGCCAATGGCGCTCGCCGCGGACTTCCAGGAAGTGGTCGACTCGCTGCCTGAGGACTGGACCGACCTCGAGCTCGATCTGAGGATCGTCGACGAGTCGCGCTATGTCGAGGCGGCCCTGTACCTGGCCACGTGCAACGCGCGGCCCTACTCGCACCACGACTGGCATTGGCGCCTGCTGGTGGCGCACCACTTCGGCCACGCCGCCGCGGCGCCGACCGTGCACGGCGCGCTGGGCCTGCTCGACGAAGCCGGCGTCGCGGGCGAGCTGGCTCTGCGCGAGGCACGCAGCGGACGCGTGGAGGTCACGCAGATGTGGGGCCGCCCGCAGTCGGCGCGCGAAGAGTTCCGCCGCCTGCGCGCGCAGTAGCCGATGGCGCGGGTGCTCGCGCTGACGCGCGACCTGCTGTTCGGCTCACAGGTGCAGGGCGCGCTCACGCTCGCCGGGCACGAGGTCGAGCTGGTCGGTGACGAGGGGCGGCTGCGAACGCGGCTGGCGGAGTCGTCCGGACCGGGCGCCGGGACTGCGGAGGTGCTGGTGGTGGACGTGCTGGTGGTCGATCTCGTCGACGGCGAGCTGGAAGGCGCGGCGCTGGTCGAATCGCTCGCCCGAGCCGATGCGCTGGGCTCGACCCGCACGCTGGGGTTCTACTCGCATGTGGATGCCGCCGCGCGCGAGCGCGCGGAGCGGGCGGGCTTCGATCTTGTGGTGCCGCGCTCGCGCATGGCGCGTGAGGGGGCGGAGCTGGTCAGTCGCATCGCTGCCGCGGCCTGAGCCGATCGCCGGCTATGGGGCGGCGGCGCGTGCGACCCGACGCACCAGCGGGTGATCCGGCGTCGCGCCCGGCCCCGGCAGGGCCTGGACGTCGCGCACGCCCAGCTTCGCTCCGCACGCCTCGCACGCGCGGTGCCAGTCGACGGCGCCGCCGCAGCCGCGGTGTTCGACGCGGGCAGGCGGCTGCCGGGCGCGAGGCGCTCCCTGAGGCGATTCCTGGGGATCGCGGGGATTGAGAATTGAACACCAGATCGACGACCAGCGGCAATGAGGGTGACGGCCGCGGACGCTTTAGCATTGGCGTCGGTTGCTGCTGTGGACCTCCTCGCAGGTGAGGTCGATAGGGGGCGCCGTGGAAGAGAAGGTCAGCGCTCACCTGCTCCCCCTCAGCGAGGCGCTCGGAGCGGCGGTGGCGGGCAAGCATGGGGACGTGGTGCACGTTTGGGTGGACGAGGGACCGACCTTGGCTTTCCACACGACGCCTGCATCCGCTCAGGCTTTGCAGGCGTACGTGGATGTGGCCACACGCTGAGCGACAAGCGAGAGGGGTAGAGCGATGAAGTACTACGCGGTGGCGGAGATGGACATCCGCGATCCGGCTTGGATCGAGGACTACGTCGCGAATGTGACCGGCATGGTCGAGCGTCGCGGCGGGCGCTACCTGTCGCGAACGGCGAGGATCGAGAAGGTCGAGGGCGAACGCCCGGCACCGCAGGTGATCGTGCTGATCGAGTTGCCTTCGAAGGAGGCGGCGGACGAGTTCTACGCAAGCGAGGAGCACCGACCCTATCGCGAGGCGCGCGGACGGGGCGCGCGCAACGATTTCTTGCTGGCCGCCGGCGAGGACGTGAACGGCGTGGCCCGAATCGGGGCTTGAGCCCTCAGCTTGGGATCGTGGCGTCGCCGCCGCCGAGATCGTGGGGCGCTGCAAAAAGCGTTGCTCATTAGGAAAAACCTAATATAGCTGTCCTCATTAGCTAATATCTAATGGATATGGCGGTGGCCAGGCCAGTTTTCACGCTCATCGGAGACGTGATCGCATCGCGACAGACCGGCGATCGTCGCCTGCTGCAGCAGCGCCTCGACACGGTGCTGGGTGAGGTGAACGACCGGCTGATGCCGCTTGTTCCGCTCGAACCGACGATCGGCGATGAGTTTCAGGCCTCGTTCGATAGGGTCGCAACCGCGGTGCTGGCGAGCCTCTTGATTCGCTTGGCGCTCCTGGACGCTGGTCGGGTCGACTCTCGCTATGGACTCGGCATCGGGCCGGTGGAGGCTCTCGGGGGAAAACGCCGGATGTCCCAGGACGGGCCCGGATGGTGGCGCGCGCGTGAGGCGATCGTGTTGGCGAAGCAGACCGCCGAAGCGCCGCACACCAGCTTCGTGCGCACATATCTCTGTGCTCATGCGGGTCGATGGACGGGAGAGGCAGCGGCGCTGAATGCGCATCTGCATTGTCGCGACGCGATCGTCGATCGCATGAGGCCGGTCGGGCGCAGCCGGCTCTACGGTTTGATGCTGGGCCTGTCGCAGTCCGAGATCGCCGATCGAGCAGGAACGACGCAGGGCGCGATCTCGCAGAACCTCGCTCGCAGCGGCGCGTTTGCGATCCTCGCCGCGCAGGGTCAACTCGAGGGGCGCTACGTGTGATCCTCCTTGCGCTCGCGCTGCTCGGCTTCGGTGTCGTCGATCTGGTGCGTTGGTCGCCCGAGAACGTGGATCGGTGGCGCGTCGTTGCTGCCGCCGTCGCCGGAACGGTTGCGGTAGGCGCCGTCGCTGCATTGAGCGGGATGGACTCCTTGGGGGTTCTGCTCTCGATTGGGATCGCACTTGTGACCCTGACGCTCTGGTCGGCTTACGAGTTGTTGCCCGCGAAGGACTCGAGACCCGAGCTGACGCTCGGGCTGATGATGATGGTCGTTGTGACGCTGGTGGCGCTGAGCGGCTCTGCTCCTCACATCAGAGGCGATGTTGCCACGTGGTACTCAAAACTCGGCTTCGGCTTCGTCCACCGCGTACCCGTTGATCAGTTCGTCCTCGGGGTAGGAGCCACTGTCTTTCTGCTCGGTACGGCAAATCGGATCGTCCAGTTGGTTCTTCAGGCGGCGAGGCCGTCTTTGCTGAAAGGGGAAGACACCCTCCATGGCGGGCGGCTACTGGGGCCGATGGAGCGTCTGATCGTTGCCGGCGCGGTGCTCTCTGGGAGCGCCGCGGCGGCCGGCTTTGTGATCGCCGCAAAGGGCTTGCTGCGCTTTCGTGAGATCGGCGGCGCATCCAAGTCGAACGTCGACGAGGTCACCGAGTACTTCCTGATCGGCACCTTTACGAGCACCGTCTTGGCGGCGGCAGTCGCCGTACTCGTATTAGCCGTAGCCTGATATCGACGACGTTATTAGGTTATGCCTAATGACCTATTGGCTCAGGTCGCGAGCGTCGCCTCGCCGCCGCCGAGATCGGCGAGTGCTGCCTCAGCCGGGTCCAGCGGCACGATCGCCGCGTTGGGAACCCGCCGGAACGGCAGCTGCCCATTCTTGGCGCGGGTGTGGAGCGCCGCCCTGATGACCATCCCGTGGCAGACCACGAGCGCCGGCAGAAGACCTGCCTGGACCTGCTCCAGCGCCGCGTTGACGCGCACCTCCTGCTGGGCGAAGGACTCGCCGCCGGGAAACGCAAAGCCTGGCTGGGCGGCGGCGAAGGCATCGAACAGCTGCGGCGCTTCGGCTCTGACGTCGGTGAAGAAACGGTCGGTCCAGTCGCCCGCGTCGGTCTCCATCAGACGGGGGTCCTCGACGGGCTGCAGACCGATGCGGGCGGCGACGATGTCCGCGGTTTCACGGGCCCGCAGCAGCGGGCTGCACCACAGCGCGCGGAAGCCATAGGCGACGGCGCGCTCTGCCAGTTCCGCCGCCTGGCCGCGGCCGGTGTCGTTGAGCGGCACCTGCTGCTGGCCCTGGAAGCGGCCCTCGTGGTTGTAGGCGGTCTCGCCGTGGCGAGCGAGGTAGACGCCGTGGCCCATGGCGGGGCGCTCGCTGGCGGGGCGCCCGGTCAGGATCGGTCGAAGCGGTCGAGGCTCATGACCTTGTCCCAGGCGGCGACGAAGTCGCCCACGAACCCCTCCGCGGAGTCGTCGCAGGCGTGAACCTCGGCGAGCGCACGCAGCTCGGAGTTCGAGCCGAAGACGAGGTCGACGGGGGTGGCGGTCCACCTGAGCTCGCCGCTCGCGCGATAGCGGCCCTCGTAGACGTTCTCCGCAGTGCCCGACGGCTTCCACTCCGTGCGCATGTCGAGCAGGTTCACGAAGAAGTCGTTGCTCAGCGTCTCCGGGCGGTCGGTGAGGACGCCGTGCAGGGACTGCCCGTGGTTTGCGTTCAGGGCACGCAGGCCGCCGATCAGCACCGTCATCTCCGGAGCGGTCAGCCTCAGCATGTACGCCCGCTCCAGCAGCCCGTGCTCGAGCGGCATCGCCTCTCCCGCGCGGAAGTAGTTGCGGAAGCCGTCGACGGTCGGCTCGAGCACGGCGAAGGACTCGACGTCGGTCTGCTCCTGGGAGGCGTCGGTGCGCCCCGGCGTGAACGGGACCGTGACCTCGTGACCGGCGTTCCTGGCGGCCTGCTCGACGGCGGCGCATCCGCCGAGGACGATCAGATCGGCCAGCGAGATCCGCTTGCCGGCGGACTGCGACTCGTTGAAGTCCTGCTGGATCCGCTCGAGCGTCTCGAGCGCGCCCGCGAGCTCAACCGGCTCGCCCCACTCCCAATCCTTCTGGGGCGCGAGACGGACCCGCGCACCATTGGCGCCGCCGCGCCTGTCGGTGCCGCGGAACGTGGCGGCCGACGTCCAGGCGGTGGCGGCCAGGCGCGCGATCGACAGGTCCGAGGCGAGGATCCTCTCCTTCAGCGAGGCGATCTCGGCGGCGTCGACGAGCTCGCCCTCGACGGTCGGGACGGGGTCCTGCCACAGCTGCTCCGCGGGGATCCACGGGCCGAGGTAGCGCGCGATCGGACCCATGTCGCGGTGCAGGAGCTTGTACCAGGCCTTGGCGAAGGCGTCGGCGAGCTGGTCGGGGTTCTCGTAGAAGCGCCTGGAGATCGGTCCGTAGACCGGGTCGAGCTTCAGCGCCAGGTCGGTCGTGAGCATCATCGGGGCGTGGCGCTTGGAGGGGTCGTGAGCGTCCGGGACGGTTCCCTGCGCGTCGGGGTCCTTGGGGGTCCACTGCTTCGCCCCGGCGGGGCTGCTCGTCAGCTCCCAGTCGTACTCGTAGAGGTTCTCGAGGAAGCCGTTGTCCCACTTCGTTGGCTCCTTCGTCCACGCGCCCTCCAGGCCGCTGGTGATGGCGTCGACCCCGACACCGCTGCCCGCGCCGTTCTTCCAGCCGAGGCCCTGCTCCTCCAGGGGAGCGGCCTCGGGCTCGGGTCCGATGTTGCCGGGGTCGACCGCTCCGTGGGTCTTTCCGAAGGTGTGGCCGCCGACGATCAGGGCGACCGTCTCCTCGTCGTTCATGGCCATGCGGGCGAAGGTCTCGCGGATGTCCTTGGCCGCCGCCAGCGGGTCGGGGTCTCCGCCCGGGCCCTCCGGGTTCACGTAGATGAGGCCCATCTGCACGGCTCCCAGCGGCTTGGCGAGCTCGCGCGGGCCGCTGTAGCGCTCGTCCCCCAGCCAGGTGTCCTCGCTGCCCCAGTAGATCTCCTCGGCCTCCCAGATGTCTTCCCGGCCGAAGCCGAAGCCGAAGGTCTGAAAGCCCATCGACTCCATCGCGACGTTGCCGGTGTAGACGAGCAGGTCGGCCCAGGAGATCCTGCGGCCGTACTTCTGCTTGATCGGCCACAGCAGCCGGCGCGCCTTGTCGAGGCTGGCGTTGTCGGGCCAGCTGTTGAGCGGGGCGAAGCGCTGGGCGCCCTGGCCGCCGCCGCCGCGGCCGTCGGCGATGCGGTAGGTGCCGGCGGCGTGCCAGCTCATGCGGATGAACAGCGGCCCGTAGTTGCCGTAGTCGGACGGCCACCAATCCTGCGAGGTGCTCATCAGCTCGATCAGATCGCGCTTGAGCGCGTCGAGGTCGAGGGTCTGGAACTCCTTGGCGTAGTCGAAGTCCTCGCCCAGCGGGTCCGACATGGGGCGAGTGCCGGCGCAGGACGCTCAGGTCGAGCTGGTTGGGCCACCAGTCGTGGTTCGTCCTCGGACTGGGCACCGTGGGAGTCGGGCTCGGGATCGCCGGGTTCTCGCTCTCGCTGGTGCTGTCAGTCATGTGTTGCTCCTGTCCGTTTCTGGTTGGCGGCTGCTCGTCGTCGCGGGGCCGGCGCCCTCGGCGAGGACGAGGGTAGCGGGAACGGGGCGGCGGCCGGACTCTCTCGGGCCGACGCGGTCGTGTAGACGCCGCAGCGATCCCGGCGCCCACCAGTTCCAGTCGCCCATCAGCGCCATCAGCGATGGCATCAGCAGCGCTCGCACGACGCTCGCGTCGATCGCTACGGCGAGCGCGGCGCCGAGCCCGAGCTGCTTGGTGAAGAACAGGTCGGAGGTCGCGAGGGCGCCGATCGCGACGCAGAACAGCAGCGCAGCAGCCGTGACGATGCGCCCGGTGCGCTCGATCCCGAGCGCGATCGCGTCGCGATTCGGCAGGCCGTCGTCGTGCGCCTCCTTGATGCGCGCGAGCACGAACACCTCGTAGTCGGTCGCGAGTGCGAACGCGAGCACCAGCATCAGCACGAGGCTCGACTCTTCGAGTCCGCCGATCGGCGTGAACCCGAGCAGGCCTGAGAGATGGCCGTCCTGGAAGATCAGCACGAGCAGCCCGGCGCCGACGCCCACGCTCAGCGCGTTCATCACGAGCGCCTTGATCGGGATCGTCACCGAGCCCGTCATCGCGAACAGGAAGGCCGCGGCGAGCGGCAGCAGGATCAGCAGCGACAGCGGGATGTGCGAGGCGATCGCCGACTTCTGGTCGACGAAGTACGCGGTCGCGCCGCCGACCAGCGCGCCGTACGGGCTCGCGAGCGCGCGCAGCCTTGCAAGCAGCCGCTGTTGGGTATTCGAGAACGGGGAGCCTCTCGGCATCAGCACGATCTCCCACGTGTCGCGGCCAAGGTAGGCGGGGGCCGCGCTGATGCGCGCGGGCCCCTGAGCACGATTTCGATCGCTTCTCCGGCGTTGCTGGCAAAGCTGTCAGCGAGCGCGAGTCCCACCTGGCGGCTTTCCGCGCTGGCAGGCAGGAGTTCCGCCCCGGGCGAGGTGAACTGCAGATGCAGGGCCGGTATGGCCGCAGCCAACAGCAGGACCGCGCTGATCAGGGCGATCCTGCCGGGCCGGCGCACGACGCCGTGCGCGAGCCGCCACCAGCCGCCCCCGCTCGTCGCGGTCGCGGAGCTCGAGGCGCGGCGCTGCAGCCAGGCCGGCGCCAGCGCGTTGATGCGCGGTCCGAGGGCGATCAGCACCGCTGGCAGCACGAGCAGCGCGACGGCGCCGTCGCAGAGTGTCACGAGCCGTCCGATCACGGTGCCCGCCCATTCTCGCCGTTGTTCGACGACCGCTCTGGAGAGCTGGTGTCAAGCCTTCTGCTCCCGGCCGTGTCGCGGGCCCTCGCCACGGTCGTCCTAGACTCCAGCAATGCGCCGCCGTGTCACCTTCTCGCGCAACCTGACGCTGTCGCTGTCGCGCACGTGCCGCTGCTACTGCAAGTACTGCGCGTTCGCGACGCACCAGGCGCACCTGTACGCGCCCGAGGAGGTCGTGGAGATCCTCGACGGCGCGGCACGGCGGCAGGTCAAGGAGCTGCTGGTGCTGACGGGGGAGCGGCCGGAGGTCAACCCCGAGGTGGCCGCGCGTCTGCGCGACTACGGCCACGAGGACTTCACCGCGTACGTCGTGTGGACGTGCGAACGGGCGCTGGAGCGGGGCCTGCTGCCGCACACCAACCTCGGCGTTCTCTCACGTGAGGATCTGGCGCGCCTGCGCGAGGTCACCGCCTCGCAGGGGCTGATGCTGGAGTCGATCGCGGAGCGGCTGATGGACACCGTGCACGCTGGCTCGCCGACAAAGCACCCGGCGCGGCGCCTGGAGACGATCCGCGCGGCGGGCGAGCTGCGGATCCCGTTCACGAGCGGCATCCTCGTCGGCATCGGCGAGACCGAGCAGGAGCGGGTGGAATCGCTGGAGGCGCTCGCGGCGGTGCACGCGGAGCACGGGCACATCCAGGAGGTGATCCTGCAGAACTTCGTTCCGCACCAGCGCTACTACGGCCAGGAGCCGGCGGAGATCGCCGATGCGGCGGCGCGCACGTATTGGCTGACCGGCGTCGCCGAGCGTCCCGAGCTGCCGCTGCCCGAGTGGGCGGGGGAGGGCGGCGATTCGATCCAGATCGACGACATGAAGCGTCTGATCGCGGAGACCCGGCGGCTGATGCCGGACGTGGGCATCCAGATCCCGCCCAACCTGGCGGACTGGTGGGGCGAGCTGGTGGCGGCGGGCGCGACCGACCTGGGCGGGCTGTCAGCCAACGGCGATCACATCTCGCCCGAGCACCCGTTCCCCTCGCCGCACCAGGTGCGCAAGCAGCTGCAGGCGGACGGCTACGCGCTGACCGAGCGGCTGTGCGTGTACCCCCGCTACATCGACCGGGACTGGGTGGCGCAGGGCGTGATGGACACGATCAAGGTCAAGTACTGGAGCTTCATCCCCCGGCGCGGCTCCGGTCGCACCGACCCGGCGGCGAGCGGCGCCCCGCCGATCCGCCCGGACCTGGTCGCGGGCGCGACCGAGCGTGCCCGCGACGGGCTGGCGCTGAGCGCGGAGGAGCTGACGGCGATGTTCGCGGAGACGCGGCCGCAGGCGATCGAGAGCATGCGCCAGGCGGCGGATGAGCTGCGCGCGGAGCTGGCGGGCGAGCTGGTGACGTTCGTGGTCAACCGCAACATCAACATCTCCAACGTGTGCACCGTCGGCTGCGCGTTCTGCGGCTTCGGCCAGGGCAAGCGCTCGCCGGACGCGTACGAGCACGACGAGCGGGAGTTCGTGGCGCGCATCCACGACGCGCTGGAGTTCGGCGCCACGGAGCTGTGCATCCAGTCGGGCATCCACCCGGACTGGCAGCTGGAGGACTACCTGGGATGGCTGCGCCTGGCGAAGGCCACCGCCGCCGACGCGGGCGCGGAGCTGCACCTGCATGCGTACAGCCCGATGGAGATCGCGCACATGTGCGACATCTCCGCGCTGCCACCGGCGGAGGTGTTCGCACGCCTGCGCGACGCAGGCCTCGGCTCGACGCCGGGCACGGCCGCGGAGGTGCTGCACGACGGCGTGCGCGAACGCATCTCGCCGAACAAGCTGCCGGTGGGGCGCTGGGTGGAGATCATCGAGGCCTCGCACGCGGCCGGGCTGCGCTCGACCGCGACGGTGATGTTCGGGCACATCGAGGAGCCGTGGGAGCTCGCGGAGCACATGCGCGTGGTCCGCCAGCTGCAGGAGCGCACGGGCGGCATCACCGAGTTCGTGCCCCTGTCGTTCATCCCCTTCCAGACGCTGCTCGGGCGCACGCACGGGGTGGAGGAGATCTCGCGCGAGGAGAACCTCAAGCACACCGCCGTGTTCCGCCTCGCGCTCGGGCGGACCGTGCCGAGCCTGCAGGCCAGCTGGGTGAAGATGGGCCTGGACGCGGCCACCGAGGCGCTGCGCTGGGGCGTCAACGACCTCGGCGGCACACTGATGGAGGAGTCGATCAGCCGCCTCGCGGGCAGCTACCACGGCACGCGCCTGGAGCCCGAGCAGCTGGTCGCGGCCGCGCACGAGGCCGGCCGCCCGGCGGCGGAGCGCACGACGCTGTACGCGATCAGGCGCGAGTTCCCGCTGGCCTCGCCGCCCGCCGCGGATGCGCTGCCGGTGGCCGTGTAGCGCGGCCGATCTCGGCCGCCGACCGCGCTGATCGGGCGGGGTTTTCCCGGACGGGCGCGAGTACGGAGCGGCTAGCGTAGAAACAGCTGATTTCCAGTTGGAAACCCACGGATGCATCCTCGCGAGCGCGATGTCAACTTGTGCGCATGGCAACTTTCCCGCGGTCACCTTCCCCCCGGACAGGCAGCTCTCGAGCGCACGTGCTGATCGTCGGCGGCGGCTTCGCCGGCGTGGAGGCGATGCTCGCGCTGCGCGCGCTCGCGCCCGAGCACGTGCGCGTGACGCTCGTCTCTGCGTCGCCGCGGCTCGCGTACCGGCCGGCGGCGACGTTGGAGTCCTTCGGCGACGGTCCGCCGCTCGCGTACGAGCTGGACGCGATCGCAGCCGATGTCGGCGCCGAGCTCCGCGTCGATCGCCTGGAGGCGATCGCTCCGGAGGTCCACCGTGTGCGGCTGGCGTCGTTCGCCCATCTCGACTACGACGCGCTGGTGCTGGCAGTGGGCGCGCGCTCGAGCGCTGCGATACCCGGCGCGCTGACGTTCCGCGATCAGCAGCAGGTCAACCACATCCGTCGTCTGGTCGCCGAGCTGAGCGGCGGGTCGATGCGCCGGGTGGTGTTCGCGGTGCCCGACGGCTGCTCGTGGCCGCTGCCGCTGTACGAGCTGGCGATGCTCACGTCGACCCGCATGCGCGAGCTGGGCACGGATGGCGAAGTGGCGCTCGTGAGTCCAGAGTCCGCGCCGCTGAGCGTGTTCGGCGAGGAGGCCTCGCGGCTCGTGAGGACCCTGCTTCTCGAACGCGGTGTGCGCTTTCTCGAGGAGGCGGGCCCGCGGCTGGTGGATCGCGACGGGGCGTTGGTTCTTGCCTCGGGCGAGCGGATCGAGGCGGATCGCGTGGTCGCCGCGCCCGAGCTGCGGGGCCCGCGGATATCGGGGCTGCCCGTCGATCGCTGGGGTTTCGTCACAACGGATGCGCGCGGAAGCGTCGTCGGCCTCCGGGACGTATACGCGGCCGGTGACATGACGAGCTTCCCGATCAAGCAGGGCGGGCTGGCGGCGCAGCAGGCGGACGTGATCGCCGAGCACATCGTCGCCGAGTGGAGCGTGCCGATGGCGCACGCCCGCACGCACCGCGTGCTGCGCGCGCGCCTGGTGGGCGGCGCCAACCCGGTCTACCTGCGAACCGAGCTTGACGAGTTCGGCCACGCGACCGCGTCGAGCGTCCACGGCGAGCTGCCGTACGACGAGCCCGCCACGGCGCCGGAGAAGGTCTTCGGGCGCTATCTCAGCCCGTACCTGCAGACGCGCTCGCTGGCGTCGGCTCGCACCGCCACTGGCTAGACAGCGCGGGTGAGCTCACTCGTGCAGGGCGCCCTCGCCATGCGAGTGCGGCGCGATCCGTTGGCGATCGCGCGTGGAGGACCTCCTCAAGCCGAACGGCAGCTTTATGGGCGTGTGCACAAAGATGATCTCGCCTTCTCCCGAGTACTTCAGGGGCCTGAAGCCGTTCCGGTCGAAGAGCGCGCGACTGCGGTCGTTCTCGGGCGTGACGAGCGCCGAGACGACCGGCATGCGGCCATTGCAGGCCGCTTTGATGTGCTCGAGAGCGCCGCGAAGAAGCACGTCTCCGAGGCGCGAGCCGTCCTCGAGGCGCGTACCGCGACAGTGCCTGTCGGTGGCGAGCACGTGTATGCGTTGCGTCACGCCGGCGAGCTTGCCGCCGCGAACCTCGAGCTTCTGGGGCCGAAAGGTGCAGAAGCCGATCAACCTGCCGGTGGCGTCTTCCAGCACCACAGTCGCTTCAGCCTCCGGTGTCAAGCCTCTGTAGAGGAGATCCGCCCACTCGTTCACCATCTTCTCCCACGGCCTGCCGGTGCGTCCGCAGGAGAAGCTCTTGAGCGGCGTGAAGCGCTTCGGCCTCGAGAGGACGCGCGTGGGCCGCAGCGGCTCGACTATGCCGGCCATGAGATGCGGCTCCTTCGCAAGTCACTGGATCTGGCGCGCGCACAGCGAGCTGGCAAGCACATGGCTCATCCTCTCCTGGTCGAGGTCTTGTATTGGCTGCGGATGCCCAGTCCGCCTGGACCCGTCCTGCGGAGCCCAAGGGGTGGGTGTGACGTCGATCCTCGTCTGTGTGGCCAGCCCCCGAGGCACTGACTACGCAGACACTCCTGATATTTGGAATAAGCTCGCGATATCTTTCCGCGAAGCTGAATTCGTGTCAAGGGAATCGAGACGACTGTCTCTCTCCATGCTCGAGTAGCCGCGCGCTCGCTGGTGGGCGCTACGCGGCGACGCCGAGCACCGTCGCGCCGCCCTCCAGCGGCTCGCGTTCGATCTCGTGCTCGCGCACGAGCAGCGCCGCGGCGATGCCTCCAAGCATGGCGAGGCTGCCGCCCAGCAGCAGGATCTCGTTGAGGTCCGACAGGAAGCCCGCGCGCGCAGCGTGGGCGACGGCGCCGCGCACCCCGACGGGCAGCGCGGCGACGGCCTGATGCAGCCGGCCGCCGGAGACCGCTTCGATCAGCTGCCGGCCGTGCCCAGCCGCGGCGGGCGCCTGCGCGACGGCCGTGGCGGCGCCGCGCGCGGTGAACAGCGCACCCCAGGCGGCGACGCCGACGGCGACGCCGACCTGGCGGAAGGTGTCGTTGATGCCGGCGGCCATGCCGCTGCGCTCCTTGGGCACGACGCTGAGCGCGACGTCGGCGATGACGGTGTTGACGACGCCGACGCCGACGCCGGCGACGATCAGGCCCGGCAGCAGCGCGGTCCAGCCGTCGCTCGCGTGCAGGTCGGACATCAGGATCATGCCGAGCCCGGCGAGCACGAGGCCGGCGCCGAGCTGCGCGCGGGCGGCGACGCGCGAGACCCACCAGGCGGACAGGCCGGCGATCACGAACGTGACGACGCTCAGCGGCAGGTAGCGCTCGCCGGCGCCGAGGGGCGAGTTGCCGAGGTACTGCTGCAGGTACAGCGTGAGGTAGAGGAACAGCGCGAACAGCGATGCGCTGATCGCGAACGCGGCGATCTGCACGCCGGTGAAGGCGCGGTTTCCGAACAGCCCGAGCGGCAGCATCGGGTTGGCGGCGGCGCGCTCGACGAGCACGAACGCGCCGAGCGTTGCGACGGCGCCGGCGAGCAGCGCGACGATCTGCGCCGCGAGCGAGCACACGTCAATCACGCTTATACTATCAGTCGGAGTCCTTCAAGCTACTGAGATCCGGGAGGTAGACAATGATGCGGAGAGTACTGCGCGTCGTCCCAGTGCTAGCGCTGATCGCGCTGGCAGCACCGGCAACGAGCTGGGCGGCAGAAGCAGGGGTGCTCACGCCGACAGAGCAGGAATTGGCCCTCAAATACGGGCAACAGGCGGGTACGGTGAGTAGCCTCGAAGCTATGCACAGCAGCTCTGCCGTTGAAGCCGCCGAACAGATAAGCGGTCAGAAACAGCCGGCGGATGCGACGGGCCCGAAAACGCAGGCCGTCATGAACACGCCCGTCGATGTGGTCGTCCTACATGGCCAGTTCGTAGCGTGGGGCACGCCCGCGCCACAGGGCGACCCGACTCAGGAAGGGACCGTCCTTGAGCTGGTGACGAACAGGCTCACGGGTGGCGTCGTAGCCTCAAGTCTCGGCACCACTCAAACGGTTGCGTTTGGCAATGCCGTCGTACAGCGGGAATCGATCCAGCCCTCTAGCGTTGCATCCGACCACCTGCTGCAATTGCGGGCGGATGCGAGGCGGGGTTTCGCAGCGCGTGTGCGCCACCGCCATCATGGCCGGGCGCGCGCCGCAACATGGGATGGGAAATGCCACGCCAGTTCGAACACCCATTGCTACGCCTTGTCCCAGTGGTATATGGAACCGAAAGGGGAAAGGATCGTTGGTTCACATTTCCTGGTGAACATGGACAATGAAAGCTACGCGACTTCGGGCGGCGAACAGTTCGTGGACACTGAGGAGTGGGTATCTCCCGGTCCCGACGGCGAAACGCAGGGCGGCTGGGCCGAGTCGGGATTGATCAAGAGCTACGGTCAGCATCAGTTCTGGTTTTACGCATTCAAAGACGGGAAAGGGTCGCTAAGCGTCTACGATGGGGCGCCGTACACCTATGAAGTTGAAGAAGGCACATGGGACCGCCAGGGGCTGGTTTCGTCGCGCAACGGCGAATATTGTCTTATGATCGGATGGGAATACCAAGAAGCCTATTGGTGCGGATATGTCGGGTTCATTTACTCCAAAGAAATCGAAGATGGCGCGGAGATGGCCGACGAATCGACCCCGCTCGATCGGTCGGGTGTGGAATCGCATTATGAGGGGCTTGAAGGGAGCTACTGGGACTGGAACAAAGCCACGCTGTACACCGAGGACTATGCCGGCGAACATGTTGGATCTCCGGTTTGCGTGCAGGGCTGGTCAAAAACCGCCCCGGCTGGAGACATCTATGACGGAACATACTGCTAGCTAGGGGGAGTGACATATGGTCCTATTTGCAGCGGGTCCAATAAAGGCGTTTGTATCAGGCGTGCTGCTGGCTGCGGCATTCATGGCGGGGCACGCCAAGCCCGACAAGAGTGCGAAGGTGAGTATCACCCAACCGCCGAGCCGGGTGCAACTCGGAAAAGCAAAAAGTGGGCCGTCGTCGGAATGGTGGGGGTATCGAATACCGGCGGCCGGGGGCACGTACATGGTGACGGCGCGGGTGCCGCATGCCGCGTGCGCGTCCGCGAGGCTGAGCGTCCCCGGGGCGGTCGGTGAACAGGCAGAAGGCGGCGAATACGAGATCCGGATCAGCTGCGTCCCGGCGCCGTGACGAGAGGGGCCTCGGTGTGCAGCTCTCGCGCTGGGGCCTCATCTCGTGTCCAAGGCTCCCCTACCATCAGAGCAGCATCATCAAAAGATGCGCAATGTGCGGCAAATTCTCACAATATGATCGAATGGTCGCGGCTGGTTGATCTACTCTTGCGGCCACGATGAGCCCGACAGGAGCTCCCTCCCCGCAGCAGCCGGCGGTTCCGATCCGCTATCGACCGAGCGTCAGCGAGATGACGGAAGCGCAAGTGGCGGAGCTGCGCGCGGCGTTCAAGGCGCTGCAGGAACTAGACGACGAGCGCGGCTACCAGTATCTGGCGGGCATCCACGGCCTGCCGCTGCCGTTCTACTGCGACCAGGCTCACGGGCAGCCGGCGTTCCTGCCGTGGCATCGCGCCTACCTGTACCGCGTCGAGCTGGCCCTGCGCGCGACGGGGCACGACGTGATGCTGCCATGGTGGGACTGGGTCACGGTGCGCACGATCCCCGCGCCGTACGCGGCCGCAGGCGAGGACAACCCGCTGTACTCGGTCAAAATCAACGCGCTCGCGCTGCAGCAGGGCAAACGCGGCGAGGGTAACCCAGGCGACCGGGAAGAGACCAGGCTCGCGAGCAAACCGAACACCGTCCGTGAGCTCGAACGTCCGGGAACCCACCTGCCGACGGCGCCGCAGATCGAACGGGTGATGGCGTACATGGACTTCGCGAGCTTCACGTCCAACCTCGAGGACTACCACGGCGCCGTGCACGTGTGGGTGGGAGGGCACATGGGCGATATCCCGTTCGCCGCCTACGACCCGATCTTCTGGGCGCACCACACGATGATCGATCGGCTGTGGCGGATGTGGCAGCTGCGACACCCGAGTGCGAGCTTCCCCGAAAACGTCGCGAGCGAAGTGATGGAGCCGTTCAACCTCACGGCGAAGGACGTGCTCGACCCGACGACGCTGGGCTACGACTACGCGACGACGTCGACCTCGATCGCGGTGGAGGGCTAGGGATGGATCACTATCTCGTACGCGACCTCGAGCTTTCGCCGAGCACGATCGCGCGCGAGTTCACGCGCGCGGACCTCGTCTTCTACGGCGTCGACCACAGGGGCCCGTCGTATGAGGCGCTCGTGTTCCTGAACGCTCCCGAGGCCACGCTCGACACGCCGCTCGACGTCGAGGCGGGGTTCGCGGGCTCGTTCGTGATCTTCGGGCACGGGGGCTGTTTCGGCGATGTCGGACACTGCGAGGTGCCCGCCGCTCCGCGCGATCCGTTCGACAGCCGCCCGCCTCACGGGCTCACGCCGCAGACGAAGATGGTGGACATAACGGAGGCCTTCAAGCATCCGCGCTGCGCGGGAGAGACCCTGACCGTGAACGTGCTGCCCGTCGTCCCGCACGCCGAAGGGGCCAAACAGGACAACGTTCTGTTCTTCACCGGTCTGCGTCTGCTGACGTACCGCTGAGCCGCGCGAACTGCCCGTGGAAGCCGAACGGGATGTGGTGCGGCGCCTCGGCGCGCGCCAGCTCGCTGAGGTCGCGCGCGTCGAGCACGAGCAGGAACGACGTGCCGGCGTCGGCGTCGAGCACGACCGACAGCAGCACGCCGTCGTCCTCGAGCGCGGGCCCGGTCGAGGTCGAGGGAGCGGCGGCGACAGACATGACAGTGCCTCCTGAACGGTTCGGATTGGACCATGCGTACCGTACGCTACCCTGGCGGGCATGTCAAGTCCCACCTCCTCGAACCATCCGCCGGAGGATCCGCCGGCGGATGAGCGCCCGCGCCTGACGGAGGCCTCCTACATCGTGCTGGGCCTGCTGCAGCTGGCGGGCCAGGCGACGCCGTATGACCTGAAGCGCGTGGCGCAGATGAGCACGAGCAGGTTCTGGTCGATCCCGCACACGCAGCTGTACGCGGAGTGCTCGCGGCTGGCGCGCGAGGGCCTGCTGGACGAGCGCCAGGAGCAGACGGGCCGTCGCCGGCGGGTCTACCGGCTGACGGAGCGCGGCACGGAGCTGCTCGATCGCTGGCGCAACCGGCCGACGACGGAGCTGTACGAACTGCGCGACGAGAGCACGCTGAAGCTGTTCTTCGGCGGCGATCCGGAGGCGCTGGCGGCGAGCCAGCTGGCGGCGCACAAGCGCCAGCTGGAGGAGTACGAGCGCCTGCACGCGAGCCTCGCGGGCGCCTCCCGGGGGCAGCTGCTGGCGCTCGAGTGCGGCATCGGCCACGAGCGCGAGTTCATCCGCTTCTGGTCTGCCATCAGCGAAACAGATCCTCCTGCAGCGGACGCATGAGCGCGGCGGCGCCGGGGCCGTCGTCGTCTGAGATGTAGCGCGCGAGCCCGTCGACGATCACGACGGGCTCGCGCGAGTCCTTGGCGCGCGCCAGGTCGGCGGCGGCGGCGGCGGCGTCAGCGACGGCCAGCCACGTGGCCCTGAGCTCGAGGCCGGTGGCATCGGTGCGCCCGCGCCAGTCGTCCAGCGGCTGCATGCCGGCGAGGCCGATGGCGACGTCGAGCTGTCCGTGGCGCCACGCGCGCCCGAAGCTGTCGCTGATCAGCACGCCGACGCTCGCGCCGCTGAGCTCGCGCAGGCGCGCACGGATGTGCCGCGCGGAGCCATCGGGGTCGCGCGGCAGCAGCACGAGCGTCTCGCCGGTGTCCTGTCCGTCGGTGCCGGGCTCGCTGGCGTTGGAGGCGTCGACGCCGGCGTTGGCGCAGACGAAGCCGTGGCGGGTGCGGCAGATGAGCACGCCGCGCTCGGCGCGCAGCACCTCGACGGACTCGTCGAGCACGACCTGCACCGCGCGCGGGTCCTTCTCCTGGCCGTCGCCGGCTTCGGCTGCGAGCTCGACTGCGCGCGCGCTGGGCGTGACGTCGGCGAGTTGGACGAGCGCGCCCTCGGCCTTGGACACGGCCTTCTGGGCGATCGCGACGAGCTGTCCATCCCGGAGCGGCTCCTCGCCGAGCGCGGCGAGGATCAGCGCGGCGAGGTCGTTGCCGGGGCGCACCTCGGGGAGGCCGGGCAGGCCACGTGCGCTGAGGCTGGTCACGTGCGCGGCGTCTCAGGCGGGGGTTGAGACGTTTATGTCGTGCGTGCGTGCGGGCTGGCCGAGCACGGCGCGCGTGCGCATGGCACGGGCGGGGTGGGCCGCGAGCCGGGTTCGCAGGACGTCGAGATCTTCGCCGGTGTCGATGTCGAGCAGCAGCGACGGCACGCGCTCGATCCGGCAGGCGACGCCGGCGGCGAGCGCGAGCGCGCGGTGGCGCTCGCAGCTGCCGGGCCCGAAGCTGGGGGAGACGGCGTCGGGCGGCGTGAGCAGCAGGCCGTTGGTGCCGGTGCCGTGGCGGTCGGGCACGATCACCACCTCGGGCGTGGCGCCGTGCGCGTCCACGCGCAACAGTGCGTCGAGCTCGGCGGGGTCGAGCGTGGGGCAGTCGCCGGGGACGCACAGCACGCGCTGGATACCGGCGGCGAGCGCGTGCGCGACGCCGAGCGCGGCGGCGGCTGGCTGGCCGTGCTCGTCGTCGTCCTCGATCACGATCGCGCCGCGCGCACGCGCGGCGTCGGCGACGGTGCGCTCGCCGGTGACGAGGATCGTCTGCTCGATCGAGTCGGTGTGCGCGAGCGCCAGCAGCACGTCCGCGACCATCGCTTCGGCGAGCTCGCGTCGCAGCGGGTCGGCGACGCTCGCGCCGAGGCGCTGCTTGGCCCGCGCGAAGCGCTTGACGGGCAGGATCGCTGCGGTGCGCATCTGCTGGCAGACGATAGTGGCGCGGACGCCGCGGCCGGGATCCGATCGGCCTGCGGCGGTGACCGACGCAGGCCCGCGGGCGTCGGTGGCCGGCCCCCGGGGACGGCTGCTACCAGCCGACGAGCATCAGCCCGACGGTGACGCCGGGGCCGATCGTGACGAGCAGCCCGCGCTCGCCGGGCTCGGGCCGGTAGCGGGCGATGGTGTCCCTGAGCACGTACAGGATCGACGGAGTGCCGATGTTGCCGTGGTCGGCGAGCGCGTCCCAGCTGGTGGCGACGTCCTCGCGGGAGAGCTCGAGCGCGCTCTGCACGTTCTCGATGATGCGCCTGCCGCCGGGGTGCACGATCCAGTGGTCGATGTCGTCGTGCTGCAGCTCGTTGCGACGCAGGAAGCCGGCGACGACGGCGGGCAGCCCCGCGCCGGCGAGGTCGGGCAGCTCGCGCGCGAGGTGCAGGTAGCTGCTGTCGCTCTGCACGTCGAGGCGCACGGCGCCGAGCGTGCCGCCGATCTGGTGGACCTGCGAGGCGAGGATCAGCGGCCCGTCATCGCCCGGCTGGTTGGACAGCAGCGCAGCGGCGCAGCCGTCGCCGAAGATCGCAGATCCGACGGTTTTGGCCTTGGGGTCCTCGGCCGTGGCGCTCATCAGCGTGCCGCTCATGCTGTCGGCGGCGACGATCAGCGCGTGCTTGTGGGGGTGCTCCCCCTCCGGGGACGACGCGCGCATGGCCTGCGACGCGAGCCGCATCAGCGGCACGCCGCTCGCGCAGCCGACGCCGGTGATGTGGTACTTGTCGGTCGACGGGTCCATCTGGAAGTGGTCGACGAGGCGATGGGCGATCGTGGGACAGCCGAGCGAGTAGAGGCTCGCGGTGATGACGGTGCCGATCTGCAGCGGATCGACGTCGAGCCGCTCGACGGCGCGGATCGAGTGCGCGAGCAGTTCCTGCTCGATCTGCGCGGTGCGACCCTGCAGCGTGCGCGCGAGGAACTCATCGCTCAGTTCGAGATGGCGGCGCTCGACGCCGCAGCGGGCGAAGATGCCCTCGGCGAACTCGTCGCCGGCGAGCCCCAGGCGCTCGAGAACCTGCGCTTGCGTGAGCAGCTGCTCGGAGTCGGACACCGCGAGCGCGGCGATCCGCGTGCCGATCCGCCGCGGCGGGCGGCTTGTGGCGAGCGCCGCCCGCTCGACCACGTCGACGTCGGGCTTCACGAGAAGCGATCCTCCAGAGGCGCCGTACAAGCCGTTCTGCACAGTTGGGACTCCTTCGTTGCGGGTGGGCGTCCGAGTCGAGCCGTTCGGCTTGACACCCGACGATATGAGCAACAACCCGGCATTCCCGGCGCCGATGCGCTGCTCTTATTGACTTCTTCGCGTGGTTGCAGGTCGATTGGCCCTCATACAACTGTCCCAGCAGCGCGATAACGGTAGGTTACATGCATTACAGGCGTCTTGGGAGAGAACGCGGATGAGCATCGAATTGATTGGCGCGGGCCTGCCGCGCACGGGCACGCTGACGCAGAAGCTGGCGCTGGAGGAGCTGGGGTTGAGTCCCTGCTACCACTGGGTGAACCTGATCGCAGACCTCGACCAGGTGGCGCTGTGGGATCGGGCGATGGACGGCGAGTCGCTGTGGGATGAGATCTTCGAGGATCACCGCTCGACGGCCGACTGGCCGGGGGGGTTCTTCTACAAGCAGCTGATGGACTTCTACCCGGACGCGAAGGTGCTGCTGAGCGTGCGCGACCCGGAGTCGTGGGAGCGCAGCTTCCGCGACACGATCTGGACGATGTGCCACGGCGACTCGGTGATGCCGCTGCTGGCGCGCGCCCGCGCGCAGATCGACCCCCGCTGGCAGCGCTACATGACGCTGGTGGACCGCATGTTCTGGGGGCCGCAGGGCACGTTCGCGGCGGGCCACGCCGAGCCGGCCCAGCTGATCGAGCAGGCGATCGCGCACAACGAGGCCGTCAAGCGCGTGGTGCCCGCGGAGCGGCTGCTCGTGTGGGAGGTGACCGACGGCTGGGAGCCGCTGTGCGAGTTCCTCGGCCTGGACGTGCCTGACGGGCCGTTCCCGCACGCCAACGATCGCGACACGTTCCTGGAACGCGTCGTCGACGGCGCGCTGGGCGCATTGGGATCCTGGCGCGAGAGCGGCGTGCCGGTGGCGAGCTAGGGGCGGCCCCGGCGACGAGCCGGTGGCGCCGGGTCGGGCAGCAGGCTCAGGCGGCGAGCGCCTGCGCGAACGACAGCGTCTGCTCGGCCACGCGCGCGCGGCCGGCGGCGTCGTCCATGCGCGTGTCGGTCTGCAGCGTGGTCAGGCGCGCGACGTCTTCGTCGGCGACGATGCCGTCGAGCAGCTCGCCGTAGAAGTCGGCGACGCCGTCGGCGCTGCACTCGAGCGCGCCGAACGCCATGAACGCGGCGGTGGGCCCCTTGAGCACCTCGCCGCCCACGATCGGGCTGACCGCGACGATCGGCGCGCGAGGCGGTCGTGCAGCGCCTCGTGGATGCCGGGCACGGCGAGGATCGGCGCGATCGAGGCGAGCGGGTTGGAGGGGCCGATCACGATCGCGCTCGCGCCGGCGATCGGCGTCGAGCACCTGCTGGCTGGCGCGCGCCTGCTCGGCGCCGCGGTACTCCAGGCCCTCGATCATGCCGGCGGCGCGCTCGCGGATCATGAACTCCTGGAACGAGCACCAGCCGGCGGTGCCGGTGCGCACCCACGTGCGCACCGGATCGTCGCTCATCGGCAGCACGCGCGAGCGCACGCCGATGCGCCTCGTTCAGGCGCGCGAGCGCGGCGGTCGGGGGTGAGGCCGTCGGCGAGCATGCGCGCGCGCTCCATGCACCACGCGAGGTCGCGGTCGCCGAGGTTGAACCACACCTCGACGCCGAGCTCGCGCAGCGCGTCCATCACCGCGAAGCTGTCGCCGCGCAGCCCCCAGCCGCGCTCGTCGATCGCATCGGCGAGCCAGAACGACACGAGGTCGGGGTCGGGCGAGACGTGCGCGCCGTAGATCTCGATGTCGTCGCCGGTGTTGACGACCGCGGCGACGCGCTCGGGGCCGGCGACGTCGGCGATACCGCGCGCGAGCTTGGCGCCGCCGGTGCCGCCGGTGAGGATCACGACGTCGCGGCTCGGTCACTGCCACAGCTGCTCGGGCAGGTTCGTCAGGCGGACGCCCGCGTGCGCCTTGTAGCGCGCGTTGACGGAGATCAACAGCGCGGTGAGCGCCTCGGTGGTGCGCGACATCTCGAGCTTGCCGCAGTCGACGCAGCGCAGGCCGTCGATGCGCTCGATCAGCTCCGCGGCGCGGCGCTTGTCGGCGCGCGAGTCGCCGCACACGAGCACGTCCTGCTCGAGCGGGTGCTCGAGGTCGGCGAGCGAGGCCGCGCTGACGGTGTGCAGCGCGGAGACCACATGCACGCCCTCGGGCACCATCTCGAGCGCCTGCTGCGCGGCGGAGCCCTGCCACACGCCGAGCATGCGCGTGGCCTTGCCGCTGACGGCCGCGGCGAGCGGCACGGTGGCGTCGATCAACAGCTGCCCGGAGGAGAGCGCGTCCTTGAGGTTGGCGAGGGTCTCGGACTGGTTGCGGAAGGGCACGCTGAGAACGACGATGCCCTCCCCGCCGGCGGCGCGCGCGGCGTCGGCGTTGTCGTGCGCGGTGAACACTCCATCGGGCACGATCGCGTGCGCGCGCTCGGCGGTCTCGGCGGCGCGGGCGGCGTCGCGCGAGCCGATCGCGATCGGCACGCCGGTGCGCGCGAGCCGCAGCGCGAGGCCGAAGCCGAGCGCCCCTGAGGCGCCGATCACAGCGACCGGATCCACCTTCCCCGTACCGGGACTATGCGATGGGGACACGGGGCTGGACGATGGCACGGCGGCCGAGTATAGGCTGCGGAGGATGCCCTCCGATCGCCGCACCGAGCCATGAGTGAGCTCCCCCGGACGGTCCGCATCCGCGAGGTGGGCCCGCGCGACGGCTTCCAGAACGAGCCGGAGGTGATCCCCACGGAGCGCAAGGTCGAGCTGATCGACGCGCTCGCGCGCACCGGCCTGCGGCGCCTGGAGGTGACGAGCTTCGTGCGCGCGGACGTGATCCCGCAGCTGGCGGACGCCGCGGAGGTGCTGGCGCGGATCGACGTGCCGGCGGAGGTGAGCGTGTCGGTCCTGATCCCCAACGAGCGCGGGTTGGACGCGGCGCTGGAATTGCGTGAGCGTGCCGGTGGGCTCGCGGCGGGCGCCGGCTCCGACGCCGGGGGTGGACGTGCGGCGTTCGACGAGATCAACGTGTTCATGTCGGCCTCGGAGGCGCACAACCGCAAGAACGTGAACCGCTCGATCGCCGAGTCGCTCGCCGGCCTTGAGGCCGTCCTGGGGCGTGCGCGCGCGGCGGGCCTGCGCTGCGAGGGCGTGATCTCGACGTCGTTCGGCTGCCCGTACGAGGGCCACGTGCCGCCCGAGCGCGTGCTGGAGATCGCGGCGCGTCTGCGCGACGCGGGCGCGCAGGAGATCGGTTTCGGCGACACCACCGGCATGGCCAACCCGCGGCAGGTGCGCGAGTTCTTCGGGATGGCGCGCCAGCAGCTGGGGAAGGGGCTCGAGCTGACCGCCCATTTCCACAACACGCGCGGGCAGGGTCTCGCGAACGTGCTGGCTGCGCTGGAGGCGGGCGTGTCGAGCTTCGAGTCGAGCTTCGGCGAGCTGGGCGGCTGCCCGGTGCCGGCGGGCGCGACCGGCAACATCGCCACCGAGGACCTCGTCTCGATGCTCCACGAGATGGGCATCGACACCGGCATCGACCTCGACGCTTTGCTCGCGTGCGCGCGGCGCGTGCAGGAGATCCTCGGCCGCCCGCTCGGCAGCCACACGCTGGTGGCAGGGCCGGTCGACTGGCGTAGCTAACCGGCGAGCTGCGGCTCGGGCTCCGGCTCGCGCGCGCCAGCCTCGGCGTCCTGCGCTTCGCGCGCGCTCTCGCGCGCGGCCGCCACGCAGTACTCCTGCACGGCGACCTCCATCTCCAGCGTCTGCGCGAGCGCGGGGCGCGCGGATGCGTCGATCACGCGCTTGGCGCGGCCGACGGCGATGTGCGAGTTGGCGAGCAGTTCGTCCACCAGCGCCTGCGTCGCCTGCTCGAGCTCGTCGGGCGCGACGACGCGGTTGACCAGGCCGATGCGCTCGGCCTCCGCGGCGTCGATCGTGCGCGCGGTCATGATCAGCTCCTTGGCGCGCCCGAGGCCGACGACGGCGGGCAGGCGAGTGGAGCCGCCGACGTCGGGGATGATCCCGAACTTGACCTCCGGCAGGCCGAACTGGGCGTCGCTGGAGGCGATGCGCAGGTCGCAGCCGAGCGCAACCTCGAGCGCGCCGCCGACGCACGTGCGGTGGATCTGGCAGACGACCGGCTTGGCCATCTCTTCGCACAGGTTGGCGCAGTCGAGGAACACCTGGCGGAACGGGCGCAGCATGCCGGGCGTGCCGGCCGAGGCGCCGAGCTCGCACGAGGTCGACGCCGGCGGAGAACACCGGGCCCTCGCCGCGCAGCACGACGCAGTGCACCGCAGCGTCGGCGGCAGCCTCGCGCAGCGCCGCGCCGAGCGCGAGCAGCAGCTCCTGGCTCATCGCGTTGCGCTTCTCCGGGCGGTTCAGAACCACGTGGCGGACGTGGCCGCGGTCCTCGGTGTAGACGATGCTCATGGCGCGCCTCCTGTGATGAGCGTCCCGTCGGGCATCTCCGGTCGGATGAGCCTCGTACAGGGCCTATTGGTCACAACAGCGTACGGAAGGAGGCCACTGCTAGCATGATTGCACCGATGATGCAGAGGCTAATGATCCAGGCGGAGCCAGAGTTGATCGAGCGTGCGAAGCGCCGCGCACGCGAGCGCGGTGTATCGGTCGCGCATGTGGTACGCGAAGCGATGGAGCACGAGTTGGGCGCCGCCGCAGAAGAACCGATCCCGCCCCCGCTCCACTGCATCGGGATCGGGCGATCTGGGCGCGGAGACCTCTCTCGTCGCGCCAGTGAAGACGAGTACGAGCCCGAGCCATTTCGCTAGTCATCGACACAGGGCCTCTGCTCGCGGCGATCGAGCCGCACGACGAGGACCACGAATCCTGCGCAGCCCTGCTGGGGCAAAGCCGCGAGGAGCGGGTCGTACCCGCGCCGGTGCTTGTGGAGCTCGAGTATCTGCTGAGGGGAACGGGTCAGGCGGATACGTTCGTGAGGTTTCTCGAGGACTGTCGTCGGGAAGCGTTTTCAGTACAGGCGCTGGAACCGGTCGATTACGCACGTGTAGGCGAACTGCTCACCACCTACGCCGACCTGCGCGTCGGCTTCGTCGATGCAGCCGTGCTCGCCGTGACCGAGCGGCTTCGCGAGACCAAGCTCGCGACGCTCGACCACCGCCACTTCTCGGTCATGCGACCGCGGCACGTCGACGCGCTCGAACTGCTGCCCGCGTAGTCGCAGCCTCGCGCCAGCTCGAGCGGCGGAGCCGGAAGGCGGAGCTCCTTAAAACTCGTCTTCAGCTCATGTCCAGCACCGTCGTCGGCGGTTCGATCATTCTCGTCGTAGCCCTCGCGCGGGACGATCGCGGTGCCGACGGCGAAGAACTCGATCGTGTGGCTGCCCCAGCCGTGGCTGGTCTCCTGCAGCTGCACGCCGACGATGCCCTCGGCTTTGATCTCCTGCGCCTCGGACTGCATGCGCTCCATCGCCAGCTCGCGCGCGTCGTAGAGCGCCTGCGTGAAGTTCGCGAGCTCCACGTTGCGCCCCGTCTGCGCCATCGACTGCAGCATGCCGCGGTGCGCCACGTGATAGACGCAGCTGCCCATCACCAAGCCGACAGGGCGGTAGCCGGTGCGCAGCAGCGTCCAGAAGTCCTGGCCGAGAGGTCGCTCGTGAACGGCTTGCCGTTGGGCGCGCGGTGCAGCACGCCGTCGCGGTGCTTGACCGCGGTGCCGATCGCGATGAACTCGGCCATGTCCTGGCCCCACTCGTAGCGGCCGATGTCCAGGCGCACGCCCACGATGCCGTCGGCGCCGAGCTGGTCGGCCTCCTCCTCCATGCGCGTCATCGCCAGCTGGCGCGCGCCGTACATCGCCTGCGACAGGACCGTCATCTCCTGGCTTTTCTTCCAGCCCGACATCTGGATGCCGATGTGGTAGATCGAGCTGCCCACCACCAGGCCGAGCGGCTCGAAGCCCGCCTGCTTGACCAGCAGGAACTCGTTGACCGACAGGTCCGAGGTGAACAGGCCCTGGCGGTTCTGCTCCAGGCGGGCGCGGCCCGCCTCCGGGACGCCCTCCAGCGAGGACGGGTCATATGCGGTCTCGTGCTCGCTCATCTACAGCTCCTTGTCAGCTCGTCAGGTCGATTGCCGTTTTCGGGGTGGCGATGGTGGCCTGCCCCTGCTGCTGGATCGCGGTGCCGACCGCGGTGAACGTCACCATCATCCCTCGCAACTCGCGCCCGCCGGCCATGCCGCCGCCGAGCCCCATGCTCGTGCCGCCGCTGAGCGTGTGCGGACGCACCGTGTGCTCGATCTTCATGCCCACGATGCCCGACGCGCCGAGCTGCGACGCCTGCGCGGTGACCTGCCCCATCACGGCCTCGCGCGCGGTGTAGATCGCCTGTGTGAACTCGCGCAGCTCGAAGTTGCGCACGCCCATCGTCAGCGAGCCGCCGGCCAGCATGCCGCCGGTGCCCAGCCCGCCGAACGTGTAGGCCGTGAAGAACACCGAGCTCCAGGCCACGATCCCGAGCGGCTCGAAGCCGCCCTGCAGCAGCATCGCGTACTCCGCCACCGACAGCTCCGTCAGCACCGGCTGCGCGGTGCGCGCGCCGTCGCGGCGCACGGCCGTGCCCATCACCACATGCTCCAGCGCCAGCGTGCCGGTGTCCAGCTGGCTCTCGCCCGCGCGCGTCTGCACCCCCACGACCGCGTCCGCGCCCACGTGGCGCGCCTCCTCGCCGAGTCGCGCGAGCGCGCGTCCGCGCACCTCGTTCAGCGCCTCGGAGAGCGTGTCCAGCTCGAGCAGGATGCTTTCGCCGTAGCCGGCGCCCCACGCGCCCTGGTATCCAAGCTGGTAGATCGAGCTGCCCATCACCTGCGAGAGCGGCCGCAGGCCCAGCCTGGTGGCACAGGGCGAAGCCGTCCACCGACAGGTCTGACGTGAAGCGCCGCCGCCGGCCGCCTCGCCTGGGCGCTGTGACTCGCGCAGCCCGGTCAGGCGCCGCTCCGCGGAAAGCGGGATGCCGCCCTGTTCGATGCGCGCGAGCGACTCCTCCTGCTCGCGATCCTGCTGCTCCTGGTCGGGCATCAGCGCAGCAGCTCCTCGAGCGCCGCGCGCGCGTGCGCGCTGCGCTCGGCTTCCGCGCGCAGGTCCGCGGTCAGCGCCGCGACCCAAACGTCCGGGTCGAGCGTCTCGCGCTTGATCGCGATGCCGCCGACCTGGCGCTCGCGGAAGCCCTCGAGTCGTCCGTTCTCAACGCCCAGCAGGTAGGCGGCCGACCCCAGCTCCACGCGCACCGCGTGCACCCGCTTCTCGCCGCGGCCGAGCAGGCCGCCGCCGCGGCGCTCCACACGCGCCTGGCTCGGCAACGCCTGCTCGAGCTTGCTCGCCAGCACCTCGAAGGAGATCGCCATCTCGGTGCCGTCGCCGCGCAGGCCGGCTGCAGCAAGGTCGAAGCTGTCGTCATCGCTCACTCGATGGAGAGTAATAGGCTGCGTCCCCACTATGGAGATTAAGAGGGAGGTCTGATGGCGCAGCGGATCGAGAAGGTGGGAGTGCTCGGAGCGGGCCTGATGGGCCACGGCATCGCCCAGGTGGCCGCCGCAGGCCGGCTACGAGGTGGTGCTGCGCGAGGTCGACGAGGCGACGCTGCAGAAGGGCATCGGCAAGATCGAGAAGCAGCTCGCGCGCGCCGTCGAGAAGGGCAAGTCCTCGCAGGAGGACGCCGACGCGGTGCGCGCGCGCATCAACGGCACGGTCGACTACGGCGAGCTGGCCGACTGCGACCTGGTGATCGAGGCGATCACCGAGAGCCTCGCGCTGAAGCTCGAGATGTGGCGGGAGGTCGACGAGATCGTCAAGCCCGAGGCGGTGTTCGCGACCAACACCTCCTCGCTGGCGGTGATCGACCAGGCCGCCGTCACCGGCCGCCCCGGCCAGTTCGTCGGCCTGCACTACTTCAACCCCGCGCAGGTGATGAAGCTCGTCGAGGTCGTCCGCTGCGTGACGACCACCGACGAGGCGTTCGAGACCGCGCTCGAGTTCGCGCGCTCCGAGGGCAAGCTCGCGATCCCCACCAAGGACAAGGCCGGCTTCATCGTCAACCGCCTGCTCGTCCCCTACATGCTCGACGCGATCCGCGCCTACGAAGAGGGCGTCGGCTCGGTCGCCGAGATCGACGAGGCGATGAAGGCCGGCGCCGGGCACCCGATGGGGCCGCTCACGCTCGCCGACTTCGTCGGCCTGGACACGCTCGGCTCGATCTGCGACGTGCTGTTCGACGAGTTCCGCGAGCGCCGCTTCGCGCGCCCGCCGACGCTGCGCAAGATGCTCAGCGCCGGCTGGTTCGGGCGCAAGTCGGGGATGGGCTTCTACGACTACTCGGGCGAGGCGCCGGTCGAGAACCCGGGGCTGTAGCGACGGTACATTCAAGGGCATGAGCGACCCCTCGAGCTGCGTGTCGCCGACGCCGACCGCGAGCAGCTGATCGAGGAGCTGCGCGAGCACGCGGTCGCCGGCCGGCTGACCTCGGACGAGCTCGAGGAGCGCATCGGCGGCGCCTACGCGCGTCGACGCGCGCCGACCTCGACGCGCTGCGGGCCGACCTGCCGGTCAGCTCCACCTCGGTCGACGCTCGCGCTGGCCAAGCGCAAGGGGCAGCTGCGCCGCCGCCTGCTCCAGGAGGCCGGCGGGGCGCTCGGTGTCTCGCTGCTCTGCGTCGGCATCTGGCTCGCCAGCGGGCCCAGCGGCAGCTTCTGGCCGGGCTGGGTGATCGGCGTCGACGCTGCTGCCGGTCGTGCGCGACGCCTGGCGCCTGCTCGGGCCCGGCTCGGACCTCGACGTGGTCGACGCGCGGCTGCAGGCGCGCCACGAACGTCGTCTCGCGCGCGGCGGCCGCGGCCGTCACCACCGGTATCGAGGGCTGCCGCGACCGTGAGCGAGGGCTGCCGCGACCGTGAGCGACCTGAGCGCGCCACCGAGCGCGCGCTCGGTGGCGGCCCCGAGCGCCACCGGGAGAAGGCGCTGCGAGCAGGGCAAGCTGTTCGTGCGCGAGCGCATCGCGCTGCTGCTCGACGAGGGCTCGTTCGTCGAGGAGGCGCTGCTCGCCAACTGGCACGAGGACGGCCTCGGCGCCGACGGCGTCGTCACCGGCGTCGGCGACGATCGACGGGCGCCCCGTCGCGATCATGGCCAACGACTCGACCGTCAAGGCCGGCTCGTGGGGGCCGCGCACCGTCGAGAAGATCCTGCGCATCCAGGAGACGCGCGCTGCCGCTGCGCGTGCCGCTGTTCTACCTCGTCGACTCGGCCGGCGCGCGCATCACCGATCAGATCGAGATGTTCCCCGGCCGCCGCGGCGCCGGGCGCATCTTCTACAACCAGGTCCAGCTCTCCGGCGTCGTGCCGCAGATCTGCCTGCTGTTCGGCCCGCGCGCCGCCGGCGGCGCGTACATCCCGGCGTTCTGCGACGTCGTGGTCATGGTCGAGGGCAACGCGTCCATGTACCTCGGCTCGCCGCGCATGGCCGAGATGGTCATCGGCGAGAAGGTCACGCTCGAGGAGATGGGCGGCGCGCGCATGCACTGCGCGGTCTCCGGCTGCGGCGACGTGCTCGTCGAAGACCGAGGACGAGGCGCATCGCACTGCGCACGCCGCTACCTCTCGTATCTGCCCAGCAGCTGGCGGCCGAGCCGCCGCCGCCGCGCCGCGCCGCGCGCGCCGCAGCCGCGACGGCCAGGCGCATCGACGAGATCATCCCGCGCCGACGAGAACAAGCCCTTCGACATGATGACGGTCATCGACGCGCTCGTCGACGAGGGCTCGCTGCTTCGAGATCAAGAAGCTCTGCGCGCAAGGAGCTCGTCACCGGCTTCGCGCGCATCGACGGGCGCGCGGTCGGCATCGTCGCCAACCAGCCCAAGCACAAGGGCGGCGTGCTCTTCGTCGACTCCGCCGACAAGGCCGCGCGCTTCATCTGGCTGTGCGACGCGTTCAACGTGCCGCTGCTCTACCTGGCCGACGTGCCCGGCTTCATGATCGGCACGAAGGTCGAGCGCGCAGGGCATCATCCGCGCCGGCGCGAAGATGATCGCCGCCGTCAGCGAGGCGACCGTGCCGAAGATCTCGCGTCGATCGTGCGCAAGGCCTACGGCGCGGGCCTCTACGCGATGTGCGGGCCCGGCGTTCGAGCCCGACGCATGCATCGCGCTGCCGCAGCGCGTCGATCGCGGTGATGGGCCCGCAGGCGGCGGTCAACGCCGTCTACTACAACAAGATCCAGGCGATCGACGCCCGAGGCCGAGCGCGCCGCCGTGACCGAGGAGCTGCGCGACGAGTACCGCGCAGGACATCGACATCCTGCAAGCTCGCCTCCGAGCTCGTCATCGACGCCGTCGATCGAGCCCGAGCAGCTGCGCGGCGAGCTCGTGCGCCGCTTCGCGCACGCGCCGGCAAGCGGCGCGACTGGCCCGCCAAGCGCAACCCCGTCACGCCCGTCTAGCATTGCCCGCAGCCATGGACGCCGTGGAGCTCGCCTACGCAGGAATCGCCCGCCAGGCAGAGCTGATCGCCGCCGGCGAGGTGTCCTCGCGCGAGCTCGTCGACGCTGTACCTCGAGCGGATCGCGCGCCTGGATCCGCGGCTGAACGCCTTCCGCGTCGTGTTCGCCGAGCGCGCGCGGCTGGAAGCCGACCAGGCCGACGCGCGCCGCGGCGCCGGCGGCGAGCGCCCGCTGCTGGGCGTGCCGATCGCGGTCAAGGACGACATCGACGTCGCCGGCGAGGTCACCGCTTACGGCACCAACGCCTACGGCGAGCCCGCCGCGCGCCGACGCCGAGGTCGTGCGCCGGCTGCGCGAGGCCGGCGCGGTGATCATCGGCAAGACCAACGTGCCCGAGCTGACGCATGTGGCCGTTCACCGAGACCGCCACGTTCGGCGCCACGCGCAACCCCTGGGACGTGCAGCGCGCGCCCGGCGGCTCCAGCGGCGGCAGCGCCGCCGCCGTCGCCGCCGGTCTCGTCGGCGCCGCGCTCGGCTCCGACGGCGCCGGCTCGATCCGCATCCCGGCCGCCTGGTGCGGGCTGTTCGGCCTCAAGCCCCAGCGCGGGCGCGTGTCGCATGGCGCCGCAGCGCGCGCGCCTGGCACGGCCTGTCGGTCAAGGGCGTGCTCGACCCGCACGCGTCGCCGACACCGCGCTGTTCCACGACGTCGCCTCCGGCGCCATCGACGTCGACGCCGACCGCGTGCCGCCGCCCGACGTTCCCTTCTCCACATCCGCCGCCACGCACGCCCGGGAGGCTGCGCATCGCCTACTCGACCAGCCTGCCCGTCGGCGTCCTCGCAAAGCTCGACGCCGATGCCGCCGCGCGCTCGAGCAGACCGTCGAGCTGCTGCGCTCGCTCGGGCACGAGCTCGTCGAGCGCGACCCCGACTACGGCGCCGGCGCGATGCCCGCCGTGCACCGTGCGCTACCTGCGCGGCATCCACGACGACGCGGCGCGAGCTGGCGCACCCCGAGCGCCTGGAACGGCGCACCCGCGCGCATGGCGCGCCTCGGCGGGCTGATCCCGCCCTCGCTTGCTCGAGCGCTCGCTCGCCGGCGAGGCCGAGCTCGCGCGCCGGCTCAACACGCGTGTTCGAGGACCACGACGTGCTGCTCACGCCCGCCACCGCCGCGCCGCCGCCGCGCATCGGCCAGCTGCAAGGGCGCGGCGCGCTGTGGACGCTCAACACCGTCGTCGGCTGGGTCCCCTACAACGGCATCTGGAACGTCACCGGCCAGCCCGCCGCGTCCGTGCCCGCCGGGTTCGGCGCCGACGGGCTGCCGCGCGCCGTGCAGATCGTCGGGCGTACCCGACGACGAGTCCACGCTGTTGTCGCTCGCCGGGCAGATCGAGCCGAGCGTCCCTGGGCGCAGCAGCGCCCGCCCGAGTTCTCGTGAGCGAGGGCAGCGTGGGCGAGGGCGACGCTCGTGGGGTGCAGGAGGGAGGCCTCGACTCCGGCTCGGCCGATGCGCTGCTGGAGCTGGCCGTCGAGGCGGCCACGCATGGCCGGTGCGCTGCTGCTCGAGCGCGCGCACCACGGCACCGAGCGCCAGGTCAGCGCCAAGAGCACTCCCACCGACCTCGTCAGCGAGGCCGATCTCGCGGCCGAGCGCGCGATCCGCGAGCTGCTCGCCGAGCGGCGCCCCGGACGACGGGTTCATCGGCGAGGAGGGGGACCATGACGACGGCAGCAGCGGACTCACCTGGGTCGTCGACCCGCTCGACGGCACCGTCAACTTCCTGTTCGGCATACCGCAGTGGTCCGTCAGCGTCGCTGTGCGCGACCAGGACGGCACTGTTGCCGGCGCGGTGTATGACCCCAACCGCGACGAGCTGTTCAGCGCCCGCAGGGGCGGGGCCGCAATGCTCGCCGGGGTGCGCGGCGAGATCGAGCTGGCGGGGAGCGATCGCGAGGTCGAGCTTGCCACCGCCATGGTCGCCACCGGGTTCGCGTACGACGCCCGGGTGCGGGCCGCGCAGGCGCGTGTGCTCGAGCGTGTCATCCCGCGCGTGCGCGATGTGCGCCGCTTCGGCAGCGCCGCGCTCGACCTCTGCTGGACGGCAGCCGGGCGCTACGACGCGTACTTCGAGCGCACCGTCAAGCAGTGGGACATCGCCGCCGGCGCGCTCGTTTGCCAGTGCGCGGGGCTGCGGGTGCTGGAGCTGCCCGTGCACCAGGATCTGCCCTGGGGGATCCTTGTCGCGGGGCCCGCCATTGCGGAGGAGATGCTGGCGCTGGTGGGCGGGGCGTAGGGGGCTGCCCGACGCTGTTGACCGTTCGGCGGGCCGCGCTCATCCCCGGTTGAGCGAACTACACTTGGTCTCGCGCGGCGGTGGAGGAACGGCAGACTCGATGCGCTCAAAACGCATTGTCCGAGAGGACGTGTGGGTTCGACTCCCACCCGCCGCACTTTTGCAATGTGGGACGGAGGCCGCTCAGGCGGGCTGCGGCGGCGCGTCGGTGTAGACGTCCGTCCCGGCGGCCGGCTCGCGGCGCTCGAGCTCGACGTTCCAGCCCTGCTGGAAGCCGCGCATCGTGAACGTCACCAGCAGGATCTGCACGGGCACGATCAGCAGCGTCAGAATGCCCAGCAGGCTTGCGTCGATGGTCGGCTGGGAGAAGCCCGACTTGTCGCGCGCGAACCAGCCGGGGCCCGCGACCGCAGCGAAGATCATCAGCAGCACCGCCAGCGCCGCGGAGATCGGCAGCACGCCGCGGTTCCAGCGGGCCGCGAAGAACGCGAAGGTCAGATACACGAGGATGTAGCCGAGCTGGACCGGGATCGCGCCCTCCAGCAGGTTCCAGCCGCCGATGGTCACGATCAGCACGAGCGCTGCGCTCACGAGCAGCAGGACGACCACCATCGCGCGGGTGGCCTGCACGACCGGCTTGTCGCGGTTGGGGTGCGTGACGATCACGCGCTGCTCTCTATCCGGGCCCGGTGGGGAGGACATCGCGTGTCTGACGATACAAGCTCGCGCGGTTGCTCGCATGCGCCGGGGAGCCGTTGCTCGGGTGTGCTCCGGTCGTCAGGACCCGTGCGGCCGAGCCATGCCCACGCTCCGGCCGGGTAGGCTGGAGGACTGCGCGGGCGTGGTGGAATTGGTAGACACGCCGGCCTTAGGAGCCGGTGGCCTCACGGCCTTGGAGGTTCGAGTCCTCTCGCCCGCACTTGGTAGGACAGTTTCCAGACCTCGTCCAGCTTGAGGACGAGCGTCCATCGGGGAGCAGCTTCCAACACTCGTAGAAACTGCGGCAATTTCATCGTGTCGGTTGTGCCGGCCCGGCTTGCTGCGGTGCCGCAGAAGCGAATCAGGCCGGCAAGTAGTATCGGCGCCGGGCACGGGCACTCTGTACGAACCCGAGGGCGCGCCGTGAAACGGCACTTATGAAAAGGCGAGGATGATGAGACGACGACTTGTAGGTATCGCGTTGACGGCGTGGTTCTCGGCGGCCTTTACAGGGACGGCCCTGGCTTCCGGTGGCACGCCCGTGTGCATCCCAGCGAAAGAAGGCAAAGCGATTGTGACCCCTATCAAAGGGGTCTGCAAAACGGGCTACAGCCTCCGAGAACTGGGCGCAGAAGGCAAAGAAGGGCCCATGGGCAAGACCGGAGCAGAAGGCATCCAGGGTTTGGTCGGGCCGGAAGGCAAAGCGGGGCCGGAAGGCAAAGCGGGGCCGGAAGGCAAGACGGGGCCGGAAGGCAAACAGGGACCGGTCGGACCCGAAGGTACGGACAGCTTCACGGAAGAACAGCTCGCGCTCCTCAAGAGCATCCTTCCCTACCTGAGATACGTTGCGGCCGGTGTCGGGGGCAAGCCGACGATTCAGATATCCGGCGCGAACGTCGAGATCGTCAACGGCACCAATACGGAAAACCCAAATGGGACCGGCAATCTGGTCATCGGGTATGACGAACATGGCAGCGAATACCAGCAGACAGGTTCACACAACATCATCCTGGGGTCGCGCGAGACCTACACGCGAACCGGCAGTATCGTCGGCGGCTACGCAAATACGAACGAAGGGGCCAACAACTTCATCTTCGGCTTCGGCGACAAGGTCGGAGAAGAATCCAACGGGGACGCGTTGCTCGGTGGAGACGGCAATCAAATCACGGTAGGCACCGCCGAGGACACGGCCTTCAGTGTCATCGTCGGCGGTCAGGCGAACAGCGTCTCCAACGACGACTCTCTGGTTGCCGGTGGACTGAACAACACCATCGAAGGCCGCGAAGCTCCCCAGTCGGTCATCCTCGGTGGAGAACGAAACCGATCGCACGCCTTTCAGTCAGCGATTGTCGGCGGAGCGGCGAACGAAACCAAAGGCGAAGGCGACGCCGCAGCCAACACAATCACAGGAGGTGCGGGCAACCACATCGAAAATGCGAACGCAAGGCTGGAAAGCACCATCTTCAGCGTGATCACCGGAGGCGAGAACAACTTTATCAAGGGGAATGAGAGCAGTGTAATCGGAGGCTATGAAGATCAAGCAACGGGCGGTTCCGTGGCCATGCTCGGCGGCTATACAGTAAGGACCACAGCGCGAGCGCGTTCGCGGCGCTCGTGGGCGGGTATAACGATGCGGTGAGTGCGAACTACGGCTCAGTGTTCGGCGGCAAAGAAGAAGCCGAGACCGAAGAATATGGCGTGAAGTGACTCTACGAGGCGGATTGATCCCGCCGGACTGAGCATGCGTGCGGTGCGTCAATCCGCCTCGAAGGTCAGTGCCGAGCCCTCATACAACCCGCACACGTGCCTGTGTGCCCACCACGTCGAGCAGGCGCGTGATGTCATCAGGATCGCTGGTCACCACCGTATCGCCGGTCGCGACGAGAAGCGCAAGTGTGGCGTCGACCACGTCGATAGTTCCGGCGCGGGCAAGCAGCCGGCCGCAATTACGAGCCGCGGGGGGATCAAGTGAACACTCCAGGAACCCCGCAAGCGCATGAGCCAGCCTTGCTTGGCGGGCCGGGTCGCGCCACGCCTGCGCGACGCACGCAGTCGAGGTCACCGCCTCGACACCGCTTGCGGCGGCGGTGGCGAGCAGCGCGCCGACCTTCCGGTCGCCGCGGTCCAGGGCGATCAGGCCGCCCGTGTCGAAGACGATGGCAGCCACTCTCGAGCCTCGCTGATCTCGCCGTCAGAATACGGCCCGCCTGTCGAGTCGGCGATCTCGTGGGCTACGGACCGTAGAGCCTCCATGCGCAAACGGGTGGCTGCCGCAGCCGCAAGCCAACCAGACACGCCGTCGGCTCCGGCTGCGTCTCGCACGCGTGCATAGAGATCATCGTCGAGGCTGATGCTGATCTTCGTCATGGCACAATGGTAGCACCAGGGGTATTACCGATTGCCTGCGGATGCAACGCGCTATGACTGAGCGCAAGCACGATGATCGTCAGATCCCGCGGATCGGCCAGCCGCAGCTCTGTGAGCTCTTCGACACGCCGCAGCCGGTAGTCGAGCGTGTGCGGATGGATGTGGAGCTCCGACGCCGCGGTGCGGCGGTCGGTCTTGGCGTCGATGAACGTGCGCAGCGTCGCCTCCAGCTCCGCGCGACGCCCAGGCGCGCCGCGCAGGGGGCCGAGCACTCTGGTCACGAGCAGCTCGGCGGTCTGCGGGCTGCCCGCGAGCAGCATCTCCAGCGCGATGTCATCCACGCCCACCTCTCCCGTGCGGCCCAACTGGCGCCCGACGTCGACGACGAGCCGCGCCCGCTCCAGCACCGCCGTGAGCGCGCCGCGCGGTGTCAGCGTGTCCACCGCCAGCAGCGTGCCGGGAGGCGCGCGCAGCTCCTGCCCCTCGGCCAGCAGCCCGCTCACGCGCTCGCCCTCGGTCAGCGCGAGGATGCGCTGGGTGCGCAGGTCGGCGGCCATCTGCCCATGCCTGATGGCGCCCTCGCCGAGCATCGTCAGCGCGAACGGCCGGTAGTGCTCCGCAACCGGTATGCCCGCGTGGGAGGCCAGGCTCGAGGTGTCAGCCGTCAGCGGGCCGTCGTCCTCGCACAGCGTGCGCAGCAGCACGCGCAGGCGCCGCTCGTCCTCGGACACCACGTGCTGGCGGGTGTCGAGGTAGGCCTGCGCGACGGTCGCCGAGACGGTGTCGATGTAGCGCATCAACAGCTCCGCGCCGACCAGCAGGCCGTCGCGCTCGTCGGGCTGCGCGGTCTCCACCACCGCCTTCCACGCGAGCCGTCCGCCCAGCCTGTACGCGTGCAGCAGGTCCTCCAGCGGCATCCCCTCGCCGGCGCGCACACGAGCCGACACGCGGAAGGCCTCCAGCTCCACGTCAGCGGGCTCGCGTCCCGCGAGCGTGGTGCTGCGGAACACCTCCAGGTTGTGCTCCACGATGTCGACGATGTTGCCCTCGATCAGCAGCTCCGGCAGCCGGCGGTAGCCGCTGATGCCGCTGCGGAACGCGGCCACCATGCGCTGCGTGATCTGCTCGAAGTCCAGGCGCCGGACGATCTGGTTGAACATCTCGTGATCGCTGGAAGCGATCCGCTCGCGCCGTTCCGTGGCAGCCATCAATATGAAGTGTAGGTACGCACGCGTATCGCGTCGTCTAGCTTGGCTCGCAACTGGAGAGAGCCCGGGGAGGTCCCGGGCTCTCTCCATTGCTGCTGCGCCGCCTCCGGCTACCTAGGGGCCGGTGAAGCTGCCCGCGTAGCACGCCTTGTGCCCGCAGTTGTCCGACTTGGGGATCGCCCCGTTGAAGAAGTCGGACACGAGCTGCTGCTCCGCCGGCGCGGCGCGGGGCGCGCTGTGGGGGTCTTCGCCGGTGGTGGTGGGCACGTTTTCGAACGGCGGCGGTTCGACGCCGATTTCCGATCCCGGGTGCCCCGGGTTTTCACGGACGGGGCCAATGTCCCAGTAATAGATCGCGGAGCCCGTGTACGGGTAGTGGCTGATGCCCGGCACGCCCCACAGCGCGGACATTTCCGGCCAGCGCCCTTCGTACAGCGCCGGCTTGTGCGCCGATGCGCCCACGGTGCGAGCCTCGACTTCCGCCTGGTAGTCGGTCACCTGGTGGTCGCCGAACGCCACGTCCATCAGCACCTGGTGGGCGGGCGTGTCGGGTAGCGGATCGCTGGTCATGCGCTCCGCGTAGCCGTCCGGCTCGCCGCGGTCCCACAGCATCTGCATCAGGTCGAGCACCAGCGGCCGCTCCGTTTCGTTCGGGTAGAACGGGTAGAAGACCTCCGCGAATTCGTCCCAGTCGACCGAGCGCGGCAGCAGCACCGCGTAGTTCATCGCGGGGACGCCGAGCGAGGCCCGCGTGAAGTCGGGCGAGACGGCCGTCAGCGCGCCGCCCATGATCCCGCCCTGGCTGTTGCCGTTGTAGAACAGGTGGCTCGTGTTCAGCACCGAGCCGGTGGCCAGCGTGTCGTCCTGGTGGAACGCCGGGTCGGTCGTCAGCCCCGAGGGGCTGATCAGCATGCGGCCCAGGTACAGCTCGTCCAGCAGGCCCTGCTGCAGACGGTCGGGGATCGCCGGGAACGAGGACACGTTCTCCAGCGAGCCGATCACGACCGGCACATCCGATTCGGCCATGCCGATCTCATCGGTGGCGCACTGGACGATCTTGTGCGCCTCAGACAGGCTGCGCTGCGGGCTCGAGGCGACCTCTGAGGCGTCGCCCAGCAGGCCGTGGCCGTACAGCGACGGCCGTCCTTCTTCGGCCGGTCCGCTGACCACCGAGTCGGGGATGATGCAGTCGAAGTTGGCGGTCCACGTGCCGTTCTGGATCGGGTCGCCGCTGGGGTCGAGGTGGAACGTGCCGCCCGGTCCGCAGTCGGGGAACAGGAAGCAGGGAACCTCGAAGGTGCCCTTGACGCGGCGTGCGATCTGGCCGGGGTTGGGTTCCTCTTCGACGCTCGTCACCTGGAACGTCGGCGAGACGCCCTCGGGTATGCCGTCGGCGAGGTTCGTGTCGCCGAGCTGCGCGAACGCGTCGTTGCGCATCGACAGCTCGCGGCTGGTGTTGTTGGCGTCGCTCGCGACCGTGAAGTCCCACGCCAGATACAGGTTGGAGCGCTGGATGCCCGCGCCTTCGAGCAGCGAGAGGATTTCTTCGTAGTGCGGCCGGCGCGCGTTGATCTGTTCCTGTTCGGAGGCCACGTCGTCGCGGTAGTAGCGGAAGGCGGCCGGCGCTTCGATGTGTTCGCCGGCGGCGTTCTCGAGGTGGCGCAGCACCACGATGTAGCGGTGGCCGGAGGTGAAGTTGACCGCCGGGTGGATCTCCAGCGTCGCCTTGGAGCTGTCCGCGGCGTTGGAGTCGATCTCGGTCCAGATCGGCCAGCGCTGTCCGGTCTGCGCGTCAATCACGATCACCGGCGCGTCCTTGGCCTTGTAGCGGTGGATGTGGTTGATCGGCACGGCGCCCGTCGCGCGCACGTCGGCGGCGGTTTCGATGCCGGGGATCTTGACGAGGATCGTCGAGCCGGGGCTGAACCCGTCGGAGGCGTTGTAGGGGCCCGCTTCGATGTGCGAGCCGAGCACGTTTGCGGGCATCCCCGGGGTCTTGAAGTCGATGCGGCGACCGGTCGCGCTGGTGGGATCGGCGACGGTGTAGTAGTCGTCGGGGAACGGCAGCATGCACAGCGCGTCGCCGGGGTCGGCGATGAAGTCGCAGTTTTCCGCTTCGCTCATGTCGATCGGCGGCAGCGTCTCGTGGTGCGACGCCCTGCTCGCCGTACGCGCGGTGGCGCCTGTGCGCACCGGCAGCGATGCATTCGCAGCCGCGCTCATCAGCAGCGCCGCCAGCGACAGGACGGCCACCGTGGCGGCCAGCTTCGTGCGAGTCCTCATGCTCGATCCCCTCCTCCGTATGGGCGGCCGGTCCCCGCAGGCTCCCCGTGAGCGCGGGTCGAGTCCGGCCTGATCCTCTCCTTGCCGGCAACCTAGCCGGCGCGTGCGAGCTCAGTCGATGTGAGGCGTCACAGCGGTCACCGACGGTTCTTGGGCTGGATCCCAAGATCGGGCCGGTCGCTTTGCGGCGCTCGCCGAGTGCGGCGCAGCCCTGCCCGGCGTCGGCGGGCGGCTAGGGGTTGGAGGCCAGCGTCTCGCGCTGGATCTGCCACGCGGCGCGGATCGGGTTGAGGAAGTGGGGCGGCTCCTCGGCCTGCAGCCGCCGGTCGTATTTGAGGTTGTACGCGTAGCCGTGTTCGAGTTTGACTACGCCGCCGCTTTCGCTGAAGATTCCCGTCGAGCCGTTGCTGAACAGGCCGGCGATCGCGCCCCAGACGTTGAGCGTGCCGAGGTTGGCTTGGCCGCAGTTGAAGTTGTCGACCATGATCGACTGTCTGAGCGCCAGGATCGCGGCGTAGACCGTCGGTTCTTTGAGATCCGCCGCCGTGTTGTTGCAGCTCGAGACGGGGTGGTAGACGCGCACAAAGTTGTTCGCGATCAGCCCCAGCATCGTGGTGCCGGTGGGGACCCCTTCGGCGTTGTGGGGGCCTTCGATGTTGCCTTTGATGATCACGTCGTTCTGGGCCGCGATCGTCAGCGATTCTTCGTATTTGCCTTCGACGTAGACGTTGCCGCAGCCGGAGTCGCCGGAGTAGCTGGGGACGGGGCCGAAAGGCGAGTACGCGGAGCAGCCGCCCGACACGAAGATGAGGTGATTTTTGGGAAATGGGACTTTTTTCGTCGTGCCTTCGGCTGTGATCGACATTTCGGTGCCTTCAAGTTTGATTTCTGTCTTGTTTTTGAATTCGTAGCCGCTTTCGACGACGTGCTGCAGTTCTTCGTCTCCCGGCGGCGGTTCGAGCTGCGGCACGAGCGCTGCGGGGACGTGGGTGCCGACGAACGTTGGCGAGGCGCTGCCGCACAGACCCTCCGTGCCGTACCCCTGTCCGCCGTTGTATTTTTGTTCACCGCGGCTGGCGAATTCGATCTTCTGCGACGCTTCGCCGCCGAACGTGGGCGACCCGCAGACGCTGGCCGTGTCTTCGGTGTGCATCGGTCCGTCGATCGTTTCGCCGGTGACCACCGAGTTGTTCTGGTTGCATTCACCCGGGCGTTTGCCGTACCAGGCGGCGCACTGTGTTTTGTAGGGCGAGCCGTAGACGACCGGATCGAATGTTTCGTAGGTGGTGAACCACACGAAGCTCACGAAGTTGACGTTCTTGAACGTGGCGATGATTTCGCGTTTTTCCGGTCCGGCGTAGCCGATCGACTTGATACGGAAGCTCCCCGTGCCGGCGCCGGTCTGTTCGATCATCGTTTCGATCAGGTTATTGGGGTTGCATTTTTTTTCGGGCGAGCCGGTGCGGGTCAGCAGGACGATCGCGTACTTCTCCGGAGTGGCTTCGGTTTCGGTGCCGGGAATCGTCGCCTTGTGCACGGGTCCTTCGGCTTCCTGATTGAGCGACGCATTGGCCGGCGTGGGCGAGGTGCAGTAGGTCAGGTAGTTGCTGTCCTCGGTGAGATGCTGGAGGTAGTTGTTGACGCCGGCCTCGGCCGCGTAGTAGGCCTTCTTGGCGTCCGTGTCGAGTCCCGTCACGCGGATCTCGCCCTGGGTCGCGGTGAATGCGCCGGCGATCATCAGCGACGTGATGAACATCACCGACATCACGAGGATCATCGACAGGCCATCCTCGCTGCGAAGTGCGATGCGGGTGCGTATCCGGTCCAGCAGGCGCATGATCATCCTCCGCAGGGAGTGTTGGAGATCGAGGAGGATTCCGAGGCCGGCGTCAGGCGAATGACCGCGGAGTCTTCGAACGGGGTGGGGCGATCGCTGTTGAACGTGCCCGGTTCGTGGCCTTCGGGCGTGACGGTGTAGGTCACCGTCACCTTGACGACCAGCGCCGCTTCGGCTTCCGTGAGCGGCGTGGCGACTTCTTTGGGGTTGATCGCGCCATATACGGGGCTGGCGTCGGCTTTGTCGTAGTAGCGGTAGTAGCGGAACACGGGGATCGCTTTCGGGGAGGCTTCTTCGGTCATTGATTCCTTGACGCCGGTCACCAGTTTCAGCTGCGATTCTTTCGCGGCGTTCCATGTGTAGGTGGGCGGCGGCCCCGCCGTGAAGCTCGAGCTCGGCCACAACTTCTCGAGGAGCGTCCCCGCGACGCCAGCCGTCGGTTTGGTGAAGATGACTTCGTGCTCTTCGATCTGGGAGAAGCTGTTTTCGGTGCCCGTCTTGCTGATGAATTTGAGGACTGAGCCGGTGCTGCCGGTGAGGACCGGGGCGATCTTCGGCGTGACGCACGCGGAGCGCAGTTCGAGGATCAGTCGTTCCATCGACAGGCGGCCCGCCTGATCGACGTGGACGCGTTCGGTGATGCGGGAGACGTCGTTGGTCGTGAAGTCGAGGATCGCGAACGCGGCGAGCGTTACGACGAGCGCGAGGATCATCGAGATCAGGACCTCGAGCAGGGTGAGGCCGGCGTTGTCGCGCGGGTGGGGGAGGCGTGGCGAGAGCACGCGACGGCGAGGGCTCATGGACATGAGGTGCCTTCTTTGAGTTCCCCGGGGGAGGTGGCGGCGCCGGATTTCATGTAGATGACCCCGTAGCCGCCGTGTTCGCCGCCGTTGGTGATCGTGCTCAGTTTGCTCGGGCCGGCCGCCGTGTCATTATTGAATTCTGCGGTCGTGTACTTGCGTTTTGCGGCCGACCCCGACGAGCCGCCGGTGACGCATATGCTGTATGTGCCGAACGGCAGGTTGGGGCGTTCGAGCTTGCCTTCGGCGTTGGTTTTCTGCGTCCTGGTCGTTTTGCACTTCGTGTCTGTGATCGTGACTGCGGCGCCGCTTACGGCAGTGCCTTCTTCAGCGACTGTCCCGGCTTTGGTGCCGCTCATGACTTTGAGGTTGACCGGCGGCTGGGTGAGGGTGACGTGGGCGATCCCGCCGGCGGGAACGACCGTTTTGGGCGCGATCACGGAGCCGACCGCTTCAGGGCTGTCAGAGCTGCACGTGCCGGCGTAGACGCTGTATTCCTCGCTGGCGGGGAACGGGAACACGGTTTTTCCGCTGAAGATTTCTTTTTTGAATGTGCCGACGGTCGAAGGCGAGGGGAATTCGCGCGCAGACGAGAACATCGCAGCGTTGGAGGCTTCGAACGAGTCGCCTTCCGCCGGCGCGCCCGTGAAGTTGGCTTCGATTTCTCCGGCGAGCGCGAACTGCACCTGGAGCGTGCTGGTCGTCTCGGCAACGAGGTATTTCGTGCTCGAGTGTTCGTACTCCGGGTCTTCCTTGGAGTTCGCATCGCCGTCCGGGGTCACGTAGTTGGGGCGGCTTACGTTGACCGTGTATTCGCCCGGGCTGAGAGCGAAGATCGCACATCCGCCGGCAGAGGTTTCGAGCGTGTGTTCCACCGGCGCGCTAGCGGGCCCATAGGCCGCGACGGTCATCCCGGGGACCGGTTCGGCAGCGTCCGCGACCTGTACCAGCAGCGTCGTGTCGGGTGGCGGGCTGATGATGCCGGACTCGACGACGGCCTTGGCGTTGGACTCTCCCGCCCAGGTCACTTTGGAGCTCGTTTCGATGTATTCGGCCGCGGCGGTGGACGTGCAGCTGGTGGTGGCGGTCGCGTCCGGCCGGTACGTAGCGGTGGTGGTGATCGTGAACTTGGTCTTGTTCTGGGTCACGACTTCCACGCGGGGGTGGGATTCCAGTTCGGAGAGCTTCGCCACCGGTTCGGTGCGCAGCCGCGCCTCTTCTTGCTGGGCGAGCACGTCCGCCTCGGAGCGCGCGCGCGCGAGCGCGCTGGCCTTGTTGCTGCCGTCGAGGCCGTTGAACGTGGCGACCACGATCAGCGCCACGAGCAGCGCGCTGATGATCACCTCGATGAGCGTGTCGCCGGCCTCGCTGCGGAGGCCCTGCTGCGCATCGGCAGCGCGTCGGCGTCGGCGAGCATTGAGGCCGGGAGGCATGGCAGAGAAAGTGCGCATTGTCACAAGAGGGCCTTTTGGAGCTATGAGCCCCTTCGGCACGCCCGTGTGGGGGCTTTAGCGGTTGTGGCAGGGCGTAAACACCTGGGAGACAGGCAAAATCGGCCGATCCGGGAGCATCCTGCGGTCAGCACCTACAATTCGGGGCCCTCGGGGGACTGGTGTATCGGTAACACGGCGGTCTCCAAAACCGCAACGCGAGGTTCGACTCCTCGGTCCCCCGCTTTGGCCTGACCCCGAGAGATCGGGGTTTTTGGCTTTCTGGAGCCGATTGCGGGGTGGTGCGCGGCGCGGCGGTGTTCCGCATGGATCCGCTGGAATCCCCTCGGATCTGGAGGTTTCGATCCCTAGGGCGATCCCTAGAGCAGCGGTCTCGCGGCGACTTTCGAGCTGTCGCCGTTGCCGCTGATCGGCATGACGGCCCTGTCGGCGGTCGCCGCGGCTCCAGACGGCGTGGCCCACCGGACGGTGTACGTCGGGGGTCCCAGCTCGCGTACAAGAGCGTCAGGCAGCTTCGTGCCCCTATCGCAGTACGGGCAGAGCCGGCGAACCCCTTGGCGCCACACCTGCTCCACAGCTTGATTCGTCGCTCCAGGTCGGGCGTCCCGCTCCATGTCTGGGCGAGCATGATCTTGAGGCCCTCGGCGAGCGCCTTGCGAGTCTCGTGTGCGCCCCGCCCGGAAGCGTGCTGGACGAAGCGGCGGCCGACGTCAGCTGACCAGCCGAGATAGTGCTGTTGGTTCTCGCTGGTCCGGTCTGAGAAGTGCACGAGGTAGACGGTCCCGCGGGCGTCGGGGGCGGGCTTCATGGCGGTATCCGTCGGCCATGCGACGGCTCCGCCTTAAGCTGCACGGCAGCTCGTCGATGCAAGTCCGAGTCCCGTGGCAATGGGGCATCGGTCGCGGGAAGCAAGTCGTAGTCGCAGCTTCCCGAGGGGCTCGAGTGCGGCGTACCCGGCCTGGCTTGCCGATTCGCGGCGTTGGTAACGATCGCTCGCTCGCACGCCTGCGAAGCGACCACGCGGGCGCAGCGGTAGCCTCGCCAAATCACCGGTTATCAGCTTCGTCCCAAGAGTGGAACCTGGACCACGGGCCCCGGGGCGTCGCGCGGCCGGCTGCTGCGGTTCGATATGACCGTCACGTACGACGGGAAGTATCTGGGCGGCAACAACATCCAGTTGGTTGTCGGAGCGCCACGCGAAACGCGCGTCGGGCTCGATAAAGACGTGATCCTATGGTTGGATTCTGGCTGGTGGGTCACGTTCCGAAACGAGTTCGCCCGAGCGCCCGATGTCGCGCATCGAATCCTTGAGTCTGCCGCAGATGCACTGTCTGCGATCACCTCCGACCCACGTGGGGCGGACGCCTCGATTCTCGGCTCAACCGTGATCGAGGCCGCCGGCCCCAGCCATTGGCGGTAGCGGGCGTGGAGTCTTTGCGCGGGAGGGCGTCGCGAAACGTGCACGCCTCTGCGGTTGCCGCCTCGCGGTCATTGACCCACGCCGTAGTCTCCTGGTCGTGAAGATCAAGCAATACGTCTACTTCGCAATCTCCAGTGAGGTGCTGACGGCTGAGACGATCACTGCGCGTCTTGGCCTCGCGCCGGACAAGACACAGACTCTTGGCAGCCGCTCGGTGGACCCTCCACGGCCGCGACGCCATAAGTGGGAGATCGGGAGCTATCAGCGGGGGCTGGATATCACTGCGCACATCGCCATTCTGCTCGTGCGTTTGGAGCCGGTGCGAGACGAGATCCGTACTCTGGTGCGCGAAGGCGACGTGCAAGCCTGGCTCCAGCTGGTCCGCAACTTCGATGCGGCGGACGGGGAGGAGGAGATCATTGATGAGACACCGGACGGTCTCGTCAAGCTTTCGGGGCAGCACCAACTGCTTGGGTGGCATGTGCACCGCGACACGCTCACCTTCCTGCACGATGTTGGCGCAGAGATCGATGCCGACGAATACGGCTAAGGGGAGGGTGCGATGTTGCTGGAGTACCTGGAAGATCCCGACGCGCAGGTCGATACGCGCGTCTTGTTGCTCTACGAGTTCGTCCCCGATGAGGTCGTAGCGCTGCGGGACGCCATTGACCGGCTCAGTCGGGGCAAGTCCGGGGATGAGCTGCGAGTGGACGCTTTGCCCGGCGTTGTCACCGTTGACGGGTCCACGCTGGCGGCGAGCGTCGGCGAGACGGAGCGCGGCGTGGAGCCGGTCGCGGGCGCTGGCCGTCACTTTCACTGCGCGCTCACCTCTGGCGGCTGGCAGCGGGTGTGCGGGCTGCTGGAGCCCTTCCTTCGTGGCGACTGCCGGGGCTTCCAATATCTGTCAGAAGAGGGTACGGTGGAGTGGGTCATCTCTTGCGACCGAGGCTGGTAGCGACTCAGACGATGGATGACACGCGTCGCGGAGACAGCATGATGGAGCACCTGCTGTCGGGAAGAGCTTGAGCTGGGGTTGCCGGAGACCTTGCCAGAGTGTTTGAACGGGGCTATCCCCTTGATCACCTGTTCAAGTTGCTCGACAGCGAGAATCCGGAAATCGCTGTCTCGGGAGCCTTCATCGCCCAAGAAATCGGCAAGCTCGTGGCCCCGATCGCGGACCGGCTCTGCTCGTATCTCGGGCATCCGACACCGTGGGTCAGGTCGGACCTGTTCGACGCAATCACAAACAGCGGGCCCCCTTACAGCCCCGTTACGCTGCGCGCGATCGAGGCGTTGACAGCCGATTCGGACGAGGGGATCAGCCGCAAGGCGGCGGCATTCATGGACAACGTCGGCCCTCGCCCGACGGGACCGCAGCAGAAAACGGAATGAGCCCGCGCTAGACCGTTGCGTGCGGCGTTGCCGACACGGTCTCCTGTCGACCTCGGGAGCGCTGCACTAGTTTCGCGAGAGGTCGTCTGCACGGTCGAACAGGACCCCAGGCCGGGTTTCGAGCGCCTCGGCGATCCTAAGGATGTTGGTGAGCGAGACGTTGCGCTCGCCCCGCTCGACGGCCCCGAAGTAGGAGCGATCGAGTTCGCACTTGAGCGCGAAGGCTTCCTGGGAGATGCCCTGCTCCTTGCGGATGGCACGGATCGCGTCGCCGAATGCGACGTGTGCTGGAGAGAGTCCGGGGATGGTGGTAGCTTTCCTGCTTGCTGTACTGAAGTCCACGGGCGATAAGTCCCGCTAGAAGCGCAAATAAGTGCCCCCGCGCTGCGTCAACAGCCGGGGGCCGGCAAGGAAAGGGTGGACCTTCCCATGCAGCCGGAGAATACCCCGCGGGTAGCGCCCCCGGCCGTAGCGATCTACGGCCAAGACAGCGAAAACGAAGCGCTGGCCGACGAGCTGGCGCTTGATGGCTTCGACACACGACTGGTCAGCGACCTGGCGATGCTCGGCGAGGTCGAGTTGATCGTGTTCGGTCGCGCGTCGAGGCGTGGCGCAGGGCTCGGCGCTCTACGTGCCCTGCGAGGGGGTAGGCTCGCGGGCTCCGGTGCTCGTGTCCTTTGGATAAGCACCAGTGGCGACACGACGGACACGCTGCGCGCGTTCTCGGCCGGTGCTGACGACGTGATCCGAGCGCCGTTCGCGTACGCGGAGCTGCTCGCGCGCGTGCGCGCGCTGCTGCGTCGCTCGACTGGGGAGACGCCGCCGGTGATCCGGCATGGTGCGCTCACGATCCACACGGCGACACGAACCGTCATCTATGGATCGATGCCAGTGGAGCTGCGCCGGCGCGAGTACGCGCTGCTGCTCTACCTCGCTCGTGAACCAACCCGCGTCTTCTCCAGGGCCGAGCTGCTGCAACAGGTCTGGGGCTATCCGTCGCATGATGCGTCGCGAACGGTGGAGTCCCACGCTTCGCGGCTGCGCCGCAAGCTCGCCGCCGCTGGCGCGGTCGGCTGGGTCCCATCGACCTGGGGCGTCGGCTACTGCCTCGCGCCCCGGCCACAGCTACTCACCGGAGGTAGCCATGAATGAGCAAGCCGAGCTGATCCGCTTCGGAGAAACGTTCCGGCAGGCACGCGAACGGGAGGGCATCGGCGTCGCTGAGCTCGCCGCCAGAAGCGGCATCGACGCGCAGCAGGTCAACGCCCTCGAGGCAGGACGACTTGATCCTGCGTTTGACGTGATGTGCGCGTTGGCCGACGGGATCGGCATCCGCCTATCTGCGTTGATCCCCGACGCCTGGGTATGACTCGCGCCGATCCGCGGATCGCGTCAAGCGCTTGCAGCGTTTCGCCGTTTGTCGGCGAGCTGGTACACGCTTGGCTTGAGGCCGGCTGGATGACGCACGCCGAACGCGAATGCGCGCAGGGCAAGGCGGCGCGTGGGGTGAGCGACGGGCAGCATGACCAGCCCGAACTGTCCGATGGGCCACGGCACGTAGGTCTTCAAGCAGTTGGGCAGCTTGGTGCCGTCGCGTCCTTCGTCTTCGCAGCGCTTGACGCGAGCCGCGGGGATGCCTCCGTCACGGTCGAGTTCGCGGCGTAGCAGTTCGAGTGCGCGGCGCGCGACGGGAGGATGGTGTGCGAGGTCTTCGGCGATTGCGGGCTCGTCGAAGACGACCGGGAAGATCGGCCCGGCCGGTGTGTCCGGCACGCTCAGCCCTCGCCGTCGGTGGGCAGGTCCCCGAAGTGCTGCTCGAACTCCTCAGGTGTCAGCTCGCGCTCGCCGTGACGGGCGAGCATCGCTTTCACGCTCAAATCAGGGCGCAGAACGACCCGACCGTCAGGCCGGCGGTCCTCGACCACATAGTCGCCCGACAAATCGCCGCTGAGTGTTACGTGCGCCGGCTCCATCGCGCCTAGTGTCGCATGTCGGGACGACCGATCCAAGGGACGGCCGTCAACAGGTCGCCGTCGGCCGTACGATCTGCATATGACGATAAAGGAGCGTCTGCATCGGCTCGTGGACACGCTGACCGACCGCCAGGCGGAGCACGCCTTGCGGCTGCTGGGCGCAGGGTTTGGAGCGCGCAGCGGCGCTCAGACTCGCGTCGAGGTTGGCGAGGAAGGCGGGGCAGAGACCGCGGCGCTGCCGGAGGGATGGGGAACGACGCTCACGGGCGAGCCGATGCCCGATGTGGCAGCCGCCGTCCGCCGCTCCCGCGCAACGCACTGAAGCGCCACGGCAGTATCCGACCTGGCATCACAAGTTTGATATAGCTCACCAGCTCGTGAAGCTCTCCGATCTGCCCACCCACGAGGATGTGCTCGCCGCGCACCTCGACGCCGATCCCGATTACCGCCGTGCGTGGGAGCGCACGGCGCTTGCCCGCGCAGTGGCGGTGAAGGTGATCGCCTATCGCGCCGAGCACCGCCTCAGCCAGATCCGGCTTGCGAGGCGGCTGGGGATGAGCCAGCCAGCCATCGCGCGGCTTGAGAGCGGCGAGCACAACCCGACCTTCCCAACCCTGCTGCGCCTCTCCAAGACGCTCGGGATCGAGCTCGCGCTCGACATTGCACCCAGCGAACGCGAGCCGCAGCTCATCAGCAATCGCGCACGGCGCTACGCCCTCGCGTCGTTCCACGGCGACGGCTACACGGTCCTAATCGCCGCCACCTGAGCGAGCCGCCACAGCCGACGACGTACAGGGCCAACGGCTCGTACAGACGTGATGCACAAGTGTGCGAGTGCTGTGCGAGCGCTGTGTGGCCGGGAAGTCGCTGGCCACTCGGTCGTGGTCGTGGATCGGTTTGGCGAACACCGCCGCAGAAATTTGTTGGCCGGTCGGCGGGCGTTGGGGTCAGTACCCCAAGTGATGACCACATCCAGCATCGGTGCCGCGAAGGGCGGCGGGTACGCCCGCTATCTGGAGGGCAAGACCGTCGAGCCCGAGCGCGGCGACTACTACCTGACGCCCGGCGGCGAGCCCGCCCAGGCGCAGGGCCGATGGCTCGCGTCGACCGACACGCTCGCGCAGCTCGGCATCGAGGCCAACACAGTCGAGGGACGCGACTTCATCGCGATGATGGAGGGGCGACACCCGCGCAGCGGCCGCTGGCTTCGGCGAGCCGGCGCCGACGGCAGCCGCGGCGGCGGCATCGACGTGACGTTCAGCGCGCCCAAGTCCGTGTCCGTGACCTGGGCACTCGGTGACGACGCTCAGCGCCAACGGATCGAGCAAGCGCACCGAAACGCCGTCGAGCAGGCGATCGCGCACATGACCGAAAACGTGCCGACAGTGCGCTGCCGGTATGGCGCGGGAGTCGTCGAGGAGCCGGCACGCGAGCTGATCGCCGCCGAGTATCTGCACACCACCGCACGCGGCGTCCTCGACGGCGACGCGCCGGATCCGCAGCTGCACAGCCACGTCGTCATAACGAGCGCGATCCGCGATGACGGCCGGATCGCCGCGGTCGCCTCACGGCCCATCTTCCGCTCCGCCCGCGAGGTCGGCGCGTTCTACCGCTCGGCATTCGCCCACGAGCTCACCGGGCGCGGCTACGCCATCAATGCCGGCACCGGGAAAGAGGGCCGGTACTTCGAGATCGCGGGAGTGCCGCAGAGCTTGATCGAAGCGTTCTCCGCGCGCAGCCGCGAAGTCGCCGCCGCGGCAGAGCGCTTCCGCGCGAAGTGGGGGAGGGCACCAGAGCGCGGCGAGCTGCGAAGGCTCAAGCTGGAGAACCGCAAGACCAAGCTCCCCGTCACCCGCGACGACCTGCAGCGCGTATGGGACGAGAAGGCCGCACGCCACGGCTTCCCGCGCGAGCGGCACGACCGCCCAACCGGCATCGCCTCCCACCGCGCGGGCACGCTCGAGGATCGCGCCGAACAACGCCTGACCGAGCGCGCCGCGACCTTCGAGCCAGGCGAGCTACGGGCCGTTCTGCTCGAGCAGTCCGCCGGAGAGCTCGCTCCCGCCGACGCGCTCGTCAAGGCGAAGGAAATGATCGCCGAACGCCGCGTGCTCCCACTGGAGGGTGGGCGAATGACGACGCTCGCGCTCCGCGCCAAGGAGCAGGCGATCGAGCGCAGAATCACACGGCTCGCCCGGCCCGCCGGCAGGGACGTGGGCGACCACGCAAGGACGGCCGCCGGCGACCAGCTCGCCGAGCGCATCGGCTCGCATCTCAGCGACGAGCAGACCCGCGCACTCCAAGTCATCACCGGCCCAGAGCGCGCGGCGGTCCTCGTCGGCCCGGCCGGCACCGGCAAGGGAGTCGTAATCGACGCTGCCACCCGCGCGGAGCAAGCCACCGGACACCAGACGCTCGGGATCGCCGTGTCCGGCTCGACCGCCCAACGCCTCGGCCAGGAAAGCCCTGCGCTCGCCGGACAGACGCTCACGCTCGACGCGCTCGTGGCCAGGGCCGATCACGGCGGGCTCGCCCTCGACACGAACACGACGATCTTCCTCGACGAGGCAGGCATGACCGACACCCACCGCCTCGACCAGCTCACCGATGTCATAGAGCGGACGGGCGCGAAGCTGGTGATGATCGGCGACGGCGCACAGCTCCCATCGATCGGCGCGGGCGGCATGTTCGACCGCCTCACCGACATGGCCCCAACCGCTGCCGTCTCGGATGTGCGGCGCACTCTTGACCGGGACGAGCAGCGCGCCTGGGCAGATCTACGCGCCGGACGCTCAGACCGCGCGATGGCGCACTACCTCCGCCGAGGCCAGCTGCACATGACCGACACCCGCGACCAAGCCGTCGAGCAGGCGGTCAGCGACTGGGCGAGCGTCACCCGCGAACTCCCGATCGAGCAGGTCGCGCTGATCTCCGACGCATCCAACCAGGAGATCGCGAGACTCAACGCACGCGCCCAGCACCACCGGGCTGAGCGCGGCGAACTCGGCGACATCGAAGTCCACATCCCCGACATGCACTACGGCATCCGTGCTGGCGACCGCATCGCCATGATCGACCAACACCACCAGCGCGACGCACAGCGCATCGAGAACGGCGCCAAAGGCGAAGTCCTCGACATCACCGACGATGGCGACGTGCTCATCCAGTTCGACGCCACGAACCAGTGGCGCACGCTCGCCGGCGACGAGCTCGCGAAACTCAGGCTCGGCTACGCAAGCCACATTCACCGCGCCCAAGGCTCCACCGTCACCCGCACTCTCGTCCTCACCGGCGGCTGGCAAACAGGCAAGGAGGCCACATACGTGGAGGCGTCCCGCGCCCGCGAAGGCACCGACTGGTACGTCAACCGCCAAGACCTCGGCACCGACGGCCACGACACCGACCGCATCAAACGCCTCGCGCGCGACATGAGCCGAAGCCGCACGCAAACACCATCGCTCGCACACCTCGAGTCACCGGGCGCCGAACACTGGCCAGGCTTCGAGCACACAGTCGCAAGCCACGGCCCCGAACGGTTCGCTCCACGCCTATCCGGGATCATTCGGACAATCCACCGCGCAATCCAGCCGCCGCCGGAGCAAACAAGATGAGGGACGAGAAGCGCATCCGGCGCACCGTGCCACGACTCGCTTTCAACCAACAGGAGGCCGCAGAAGCGCTCGGCATCTCCGTCGATCACTTCGCCAGGCACGTCAAGCCAGAGCTTCCCGTCGTCTACTCGGGGTCGCTCCGCCTGTACCCACGCCAAGCGTTGGAGCGGTGGCTTGACACGCAGACAATCCGCCGCACCCGAGGTGTACGTTAATGGGCATGCCCAAAGACACCAAGACTCGCTACCAGGGCGTCTACGCCCGTCATCGATTGGACTGCACGGCTGACCAGGGCGGAACTTGCAACTGCTCGCCGTCCTACTGGGGCCGAGTGTGGGATCGAGCGGTCAACAAACACCGCAAGACCCGGATGATGCAGTCGATCGCGGAAGCCCGCAACGCACGTTCGGATCTTCAGGCGTCGCTCCGCGCCGGGAAAGTGCCCGCGCATGGCTCGATGCGTGTCGCGACCGCTATCGACGCGTACCTCAAGGCGATCGACGCCGGCACGGCTCTCAACAAGCACGGGCGCCCGTACAAGCCATCCGCGATGCGGGATCTACAAGGCGCTCTGGAGGGCTACGTGCGGCCAGAGCTCGGACACCGCCGCCTCGCCGACCTCCGACGCCGCGATGTCCAGGGGCTTGTGGACAAGATGACGCCCGACAAGTCCGGCAGCCGCGTCCGCACTGTCGTCAACGCGATCCGCAGTCTCTACGCCTGGGCGCAGGACCGCGAACTGGTCGAGCACGATCCAGCAGCTCGCGTACGCCTGCCAGCGATGAACGCGACACCGCGCGATCGAGTCGCCACGGTCGCCGAGATGCAGACCCTACTCGCAGCGCTTGACCCGGCGGACGCGCTCCCGTACGCGCTTGCCGTCTACGCCACCGCCCGCCGAGCCGAGATCCGCCACGCGCGCGTCGGCGACGTGGACCTGGATCTCGGCGTCATCTACCTCGGCGCAGACGAGCGCGGACGTAAGTCACGCGCCGCTCAACGAGCGGTGCCGATCGTCAAACCCCTCGCCGTCATGCTGCGCCGCGACTTCATGCGCCGCGGCCGGCCGGACCCCACTGCGCTGCTCTGCTCTGGCCGCAAGCCCGGAGGCCGGAACAGCGGTCTGCTCTCGTTCGAGGGCCTGCAGAAGCGCGTCGACGACATCTGGGAGCCGAAGGACGAGTACGGCAACCCGACCGGCAAAAAGGCCGGCAACCGGATCACGGCGCACGAGTGCCGGCACACCTGCGCGTCATGGCTTGACGCGGCTGGCGTTCGGCCAGTCATCGTCTCTCAGTTCATGGGCCACGCCGCGCCAGCGCGACAGATCGGCGCCGCACAGATCACGCAGGAGCGGTACACCCATGCTTTGCCGGGAGAGGTCAGCCAAGCTCGGGAGCTGCTCGATGAATGGCTAGCGCGGAACGCCAACTGTGCTGTCCCTCAGGACGTTGCTCTCCGCTCGCTGCGACGCCCGGCGATCACAAGCCCCGAGGGGTAGCGTTATTAGGCTCTGAACCTAGGCGACATCGAACCGAAGGGTGGTCGTTGTCCACGCCTGCTCCACTTCGATAGTCGGTGCCGGAAGTCCTAGCTGCTGTGCTTCATCGAACAGCAGAACTACCCCTCGACCTATGGCATCGACCAAGCCACGCTCGACCAGATATTGCACGATGAACTGGTTGCGCCGAACGGACACTCCTACACGCATTGCTTCTGGCGTTACCCCGTTTGGCGGGGCACCGGGGTTAGTCACCTCAAGGCGATCTGAGAACACTCGCACCTGGATCGCTCCAGCTATCCCGTAGTGTCGATGCCCAACGGCATTGGCGATTATCTCCCTCAAGCCCTGTCGCCTATACATAGGTTTCTCAATGCGTATCGCGCCCTCGACTTGAGATGCTTTCGGAAGGGAGCGCTCAAGAAATCCGAGAGTCTCTTGTATCTGTGTATCGACGCGCCCCGAGATCTCCATTCGGTCCCGGATCTCACGACCGATAGTAGGGCCCGGGTAGGCAACGCAGCTGAGCATCGCGTACGGAAGACGCTCGCTTGGCCGGGAGCCGAAGCAGAGAAGACCACCAATCGTGGGTCCACCTGACTCGCGGTGGAGTATCTCCGCCTCGGTCAGGATACGTCGTTTCTCGACCGGATCCAAGCCCGGGAAATCAAGGCTGCTGTGTCCTGAAAACCTTTGCGCGAGAAGCGCATCGTCTAGATCGTTAGGGGTTGCGCCGAGCACGGGCCGCAGGTCTGAGGACACTGCCCCGGAGGCTTGCGTGAGGCGAATGAGCTCCTCACGCGTAGCCTCCCGCGAAGTGCTGCCGACCCGGATGTAGTAGCGACGAGACTCTCCCGACCGTACTGCATACGGCTTCTCAACACCCATCGGTACCCCGACCACCACGAGCGTCTTCTCCGAATCCCACTGTAGTCGCTGATAAGTTGGGATGATCCCTGGGTCGATCGCGGTCCGTGCGATGTTCATTACTCGCTCGTCGTTCCAGTCTGATGCGTCGTGCAGACCTCCCTCGTCATCTACACCGATCAGGAGACGACCACCGGCGGCATTGACGAATGCGCATAGTTCCTTGGCGATGTCCTTGTTTGCGGTTCGCGCGTCCTTGAACTCGGTGAAACTATCCTCTCCAGCTGCCAAAAGTGCCGCGAACTCATCGCGAGCGAGTGGACCGTTCATGCCTGATACTTCGCTTGGCGCAGGAAGAAGGCCTCGCGGCCTCCCTCTAGGATCTGTTCCGCAGCCGTTCGCACTGGTTGTGAGTCAATCGACCCTCGGGCTCTTACGAAGGCAGACACTCGACCCTCCATCTCACGTGCGTCCAGTGCGATGATCTGCTCAGCGTCGCCCAACACCGGGATGTTCGCGTTGTGGGTCGCGATTAGGAATTGGCGAGCCGGCTTTGCACGCTTTAGACGCATAACAATATCGTCGTAGATGAACCGATTGTCGAGGTCATCCTCGGGTTGATCAATCAGCAGCGGAGCTCTGCTCTCTTGCATCACCAGCAGAAGTATGGCCGTGCTCTTTTGTCCCGGACTGAGTCGAGAAAGTGGACGGTAGTCGCGCACATCGCCCGTCACGTTGACATCCAGCAGCAGCTCGACTCCATCGGAGAGCTCCGCAGTCTCTAGATCCAGCAGTAGCTCCTCGCCGAGCGCCCTTTCAAGCGACAAAGCTTGAGCTTTCGGTGTGCCCCAAGCTCCTGCGAGTTGGCTGGCGCGCACATGTCGCGCCAGCTCGAACGGCGAGAAGGTTGGGTCGTTGACCATCGTCTGGAGAACATTGCTTCGGGTGCCGCTCTTAAGCGCGGTCAACTTCGCAAGAAATGAGGCTCGCTCCCCTTGGTAGGTAAGTTCGACACGCAGGCTCCCGGCGAGCGCCTCGTTTAGCTTGTCGACGGCTCGTTGACGCACGCGGTGCTTCTCGCCGCGAGCGTCAGCGAGTTCGATGAGGAGGGCATCACGCTCACGGTAGGCATTTGCAAGTCGCTCTCGCAACTGTCCGATTGCTTGTCGCAGAGGTAGGAGTTGCTCGATACGACGCTCGATGTCGAGATAACGCTCGGGATCCACATCGGGCATGCGCGCCTGAAGGTCACGGAGCGCCGCGTCGAACTCTGTCTGCCGTGCGGCCCGCCGATCATTCCACTCGCTGCGCAGCTCTGCGACTCGACCGCGAACATCTCGTAGGTGGTCCCGTAGAGAGCGCACCGTCTCGTCCCAAGTACGGTCGGCCTCCGTCAAGATCTTTGCCGCCTGAGAGATCAACGGCGCGTTTGGCAACTCCTCCCCATCGCGTGTGGTGACGTTCTCCACTAGGGGCTGTGCGCCTGTGCCGAGGGCTGCGACCTTGCGATCCCGCTCCACAAGAGCCTTATCCGCAGCGTCCAACAGTCGTTGCTCGCGGTCCAGTAGCCGACGCTCGCGGAGCATGCCCTCGAAGCCGGCTTCCCTAAACCGCGAACGCCACTCTTCAAGACCAGGCAGATCAGCAAGCTTACCCTCGGCATCATCTATCCGTCTTCGCGTGCTGAGCACTAGCTCGGCGTTGCCATGAAGCCGGTCGAGCAGATCGTCCTCACGGTCTTTTACTTGGCGCAGATTCTCTGCGGCCACACCGTCGAGCATATCCAGGCGGGCACGTGCGTTCTGAGCGATCCCATAGATCTCCTTCTGGCCATAGATGCACGGTGCTATCAGCGACCTCGCGTCAAGGTCAGGTCTCGGCTCACCGTCAAACTCCCGGACCACTGGTGCGTGCGGCGCGGTGCGTTCGATGATGTAGCGGGTGCGCGCTGGTGGCTCTGTCTCGATTAGCAGCGAAATCTTTGACCCCGATCTGAAAGCATGCTGCCGGAGTTCTTCCGCAGCGCTAATTACGTCTCGATCTTCGCTGCGGAACCCGAGGTCAAATGCATACCGGATCGACTCGACGACTGTTGACTTGCCAGTACCCCGACCCCCGATCAGACAATTGAGTTCGGAGTTCAGTGGGAACCGCACCCCATCGAGGAAATCTCCGTCCCACATGACCGCCAGAAGCCGCGCCCCTTCTCGTCGCTCCGCCGGGTCCTCATACGTGATCCGCGACTCGGGATCCAAAAATGCTTGATGTAGGCCGGACACTCCAATCGTGTCCATCTTGAGCCAGGTCGAGACCGTCCCAATCTTCTCGATCGATCGACAATCCGACGTCAGGATGTAAGCGGGCAGACGCGGGCGATCATACTTGGGATCCTCACCTCGAATGATTCGGCCGTTGCCGCTCGTAATCTCGTCTGGCGGTTTTGCGGTTTGAGCGGCGAGCAGTCCCTCTGTCTTCCAGAGATCCACTCGGGCTCCCTGGCGCAGTGCCGCGAGCAGACCCTTGTCGCTCTCGATGTGAGCAGCGATGCATATCCCTCCCGCCTGGTCCTGAATGAAACTCAGCAGCTCGGCAAAATGCTGCTGAGTTCGCAGCTCAAGCCGCTGTTTCTCCCGCTTCGCTTTTGTGAGGCCGAGACCCACAAGCGTCTCCTCGAGTCTCGTAATGCTCGTGTCGGGGTCGAACAGGCAGAGCACGTGCACGCCCTCGGCACTCTCGACCTCGAAGCCGGGAAGAAGGTGGAGTGCGAGCTCATATGCGGCGCGGCGCAACTCATCTACCCAGGAAACATCGTTGTGCTCCGTTATGCCGACTAGCTCGATCCCCCGGTCCTTGGCGGCCCGCATGTATTCGCGCGCGAGCTGCATCCGGGCGGATGGATCGGTGGGCTGTGGACGACTTGGGAATGCAGGGTCTATCGGGGTATGGACTTGGAGGTCTGAGCGTAGGAAGATCGCCCCAGGCCGCTGCTGGGCTAGTGCTGCGAGGTCGGTTGGCAGTTCGCCTGCGACGCCCGTGGCTGCGATGTCGGTCGCCATTCGCGTGCATTGTCTCACTGTGGCCCCCCGTAGCCCGGATCGCAACCCTCCATGCGCCAGCTGGGGGCTCTGGTTCGCCATCTAGACCCCGCGTCTCGGTCGCGGGGCGTGTGTGCGTGCCACCGTAGGCTCGGCACCCGGCCGCGGAAGGAAAATGCTTATAGGGAGAGGTAGGTGGTGACCGACCTCGCTGGCATCCCTGGCTCGATCCCTAGAACGATCCCTTGGCGGCACTAATCCCCGCGTTTAGAGGCTAATTTGCCCTCCCAAGGTGGTCTCCAAAACCGCAACGCGAGGTTCGACTCCTCGGTCCCCCGCTTCAGCCTGACCCGGGAAACCGGGTTTTTGGCTTTGTAGAGCCGATCGCTGCATGATGTGCCGAGCCCTCGGCCGGAGCTCGCTGCACGTGGCTACGATTCCCAACCGATGCGCCTTGGCGAGCTACGGGGCGGCCTCGGGCGGCGGCGGGAGGAACGTCGGAGGCTGCTGACGAGGGGCGAGCGGGTCCTCGGCTGGAGTCTCGCGCTCGCGCCCAGCGTTCTGGGGCTGGTCGGTGTTGTGCTGCTCCTGTCGAGCAAGGGCGCACGTGGTTTGGGAATCGCGTTGCTGATCGCTGCCCTGCTCATCATGGCCGTGCCGATCTCGCCCCTCTTGCGAGCGAGGGTGCGTCGGCGCGAACGCCAGGCTCGTCGCCGAGGGTAAGCCCAGGCACCAAAGATGTCGATAGGCCCCTGGCTCGCCCCAGGGCAGCCGGCGCGGACAGCGTGCGGCCGTGCTATTCTCCATAAATCGGATCGGAAATCTGATGAAGACCGACCTACACCAACACATATGGACCGAGCCGCTCGTGCAGGCGCTCTCGGCGCGCCGCGAGCTGCCGTTCGTACGCAGCGAGAGCGGGCTCACGGTGCTCTACCTCGCGGGCGAGCGGCCATACGTGATCGACCTGTCCAGCGAGGCGCCGGCGCAGCGCGCGTCGCTGGTCGAGCTCGACGGCCTCGACCGAGCGCTGATCTGCCTGTCCAGCCCGCTCGGCATCGAGTGGCTCCCGCGCGAGCAGGCGCTGGTGCTGGTCGATGCCTACCTGGATGGAGCGCTGGCGCTCGAGGAGCCGTTCGCGGTCTGGGGCGCGATCGCGCTGGACGGTGCCGACCCGCACGATGTCGACTGCGCGCTGGCGCGTGGCTGCGTCGGCCTGTCGCTGCCAGCGGGCGCGCTCGGCAGCGTTGACGCGCTGGTCGGTCTGTACCCGGCGCTGTCGCGGCTCGAGGAGCGCGACGCGCCGCTGCTCGTGCACCCCGGCCCGCAGCTCGGTGGCGGCATGCTCCGCGCGGCCGGCGGGGCGCCGCTGGGCGACCCGCTGTGGTGGCCGGCGCTCACTGGATACGTCGCCGGCATGCAGGCCGCATGACTCGCGTTCGCGGCGGTGGGGCGTGTGCGCCACCCGCGGCTGCGAGTGATCTTCTCGATGCTCGCGGGACTGGCGCCGCTGCACGCCGAGCGGCTTCGCTCGCGCGGTGGCCCCTGCCGCCCGCAGCCGGACCCGCTGGTGTTCTACGAGACCTCCTCCTACGGGCCCGCGGCGGTGCGCGTGCTCGAGGATCTCGTGGGTGCGCAGCAGCTGCTCTACGGATCGGATCGGCCTGTCGTCGACCCGGTCGAGCTGGGCATGCCGGACGGGGTCGAATGGGAGTCGATCGCCGAGTCCACGCACCGCGCCCTCGGCGCGAGGCGCGGCGGTGCCCGCATGAGCGCCACGTCACCCCACGCCGTCACGTGCCACCGGCGGCCGGCGCGCCCTCGCAGCCCGCGCCCGCCGCGCTCGACCCGCGCGCGCTCGTCGCCATCGCGCGCCCGCGCGGTCGCGATCTGTCTGGCCTCGAGCTCAGGCGTTCGTCACCGAGCTGGCCGACCGTCCGGAGCTGTGGATCCATCTGGTCAAGCACGACACCACGCAGCGCGTGTACGAGGAGCTGCTCAGCGACGAGCACGTGACCGCGTGGCTGATCTGCTGGATGGACGAGCACGACACCGGCTTCCACGACCACGACGTCTCGTGCGGGGCTGTGGCGGTCGTCAGCGGCGCTGTGCGCGAGGAGCGCCTGGCGATCGACGGCCCGACGCGCAACGGCGTGTTCAAGGCGGGCGCCAGCTTCCACTTCTCCGCCTCGGATATCCATCGCGTCAGCCACGTCGGGGGCGGACCCCGCGGTGACCCTGCACGTGTACTCCCCGCCGCTTTTGCGAATGGGCGCGTACGAGATCGGCGAGGACGGTGTGCTGGCGCGCCACGCCATGTCCTACGAGGAGGAGCTGCGCCCGCTCGGTCAAGACGGCGGCGGCGAGGCCGGTACTGGCGAGGCCGGCGGCGGCCAGCGAGCCGGGGGAGAGGCGGCCGGCTAGCTTCCGGGCCTGGCGCCGGTGCGGCGCTCGATCCCGCTCTCGCTCGCGATCAGGATCAGGCTGACGAGCTCCGGCGCGAACAGCCCGTGCTCGACCACGCCAGGCGTCGCGCTCAGCCTCGTCGCGAGCTCGCCGGGATCGTCGACCGGGCCGAGATAGTCGGCGATCAGCCCGCCATCGGGGCTCGCTCGATCGTCGCGCAGGCGTGCGGGAGCGAGGCTCGGCAGCGTGCGCTCGACGCCGAACGGCACAGCTCCAGCGGCACTGGCGCCGCGATTGCGCGGCACGGCCTTCTCGGCCGAGGCGATCACTACGAATCGCCGCGCCGCGGCACGCCACGATCTTCTCGCGCGTGTGCGCGCCGCCGCCGCCCTTGACGAGCCAGCCGCTGCCGGTCGATCTGGTCGGCGCCGTCGATCGCGATGTCCAGCTCGCCGACGTCGTCCAGCGCCTCCACGGTCAGGCCGAGCGCGCGCGCGGCGCTGTCGGTCGCCGGCGAGGTGGCCACGCAGCGCAGGTCCGTGCAACCGCGCGCCGCGATCGCGGGCAGCAGGTACGCGACCGTCGAGCCCGTTGCCCAGCCCCACGCGCATGCCGCTCTCGATCAGCTCCGCGGCTGCCGTCGCGGCGGCGCGCTTCTGGGCGGAGACGACCGCGTCGCCGCTCAGTGGCTGCTGCTGCCGCCGCAGTCGCACGAGAGGACGCCATGGGGCGGACGTTACCGACCCGGCTGGCGCCCTGAGACGGACGCGATCGGGCGACGCGGGTCCGTGGAGCAGGAATCCCTGGCCCACCGCGCAGTCGAGCTCGCGCGCGAGCGCCAGCTGGCGGTTGGTCTCGATGCCCACCGCCACCGCCGTCAGGCCCGCCTCCTTGGCGAGCGCGATCGTCGCCGCGAACATCGCGCGCCGCTCCTTGTCCTGGTGGAAGCTGCCCGTCAGCGCGCGGTCGAGCTTGACGACGTCGAGCGGCAGGTTGCTGGGCAGCCCGAGCGACAGCTGCCCGAAGCCGAATTTGTCGAGCGCGATCAGCACCCCCAGGCGCTTGAGGTCCTTCAGCGCCGAGCGCGCGCGCTCGGGGTCGCGCAGCACCGCCTCCTCGTTGATCTCCAGGCACAGCGCGCGACCGGGCAGGCGGAAGTAGCGCGAGCTCCTCGCGCACGCGCTCGGCGAGATCGAGCTCCGTCAGCTCGCGCGCGGAGATGTTGACCGACAGCGGGATCGTGATGCCGGCGCGGCGCCAGATCGTCGGCCTGCGCGCACGCCTCGTGCAGAACCCAGTTGCCGATCTGCACGATCAGCTCGCTGTCCTCGGCAGGCGGCAGGAACGTCGAGGCGAGCACCGTCGCGTTGGTCGCGTGTCCGGCGCCCGTGGGCCGCCAGCGCACGAGCGCCTCCACGCCGAGCGCCTGGCCGCCGGCCAGTCGCAGGATCGGCTGGTAGGCGAGCAGCAGCTCGTGCTGGGGCAGCGCGTCGCGCAGGCGGCCCTCGAGCTCCATGTGCGCGTCGAGCTCCCGGCGCAGGCTCTCGTCGAACAGTTCCAGCCGCCGGCCGCCGGCGCCCTTGGCGCGATACATCGCAACGTCGGCCTCGCGCAGCATCGCCTCGGGGTCGACATCGGGTCGGCGGGCGACCGAGATGCCCACACTGGCCAGCATCGCGACCTCCGCGGAGCCCAGCGGGAACGGGTGCTCGAGCGCGTCGAGCACCCGTTCGGCGAGCGCCACCGCCTCGCCGTCGCCCTCGATGTCCTCCGCCAGGATCACGAACTCGTCGCCGCCCAGGCGCGCCACCGTGTCGCTGTCGCGCATCAGCTCACGCGAGCCGTTCCGACACGGACAGCAGCAGGCGGTCGCCGACCTCGTGGCCGAGGTTGTCGTTGACCGCCTTGAACTTGTCCAGGTCGATGAACAGCATCGCCACCACACCGTCGCTGCGGTGCAGGCGCGCGAGCGCCTGGCGGGCGCGGTCCATCAGCAGCAGCCGATTGGGCAGCCCCGTGAGCGGGTCGTGCAGCGCCTGGCGCTCGAGCCACACGCGGTCGGTGACGTCCTTGGCGGCCGCGTACCAGCTGTCGCCGTCGCGGCGGGCGCTCCACAGCAGCCACCGCCACGAGCCGTCGCGGTGCTGGTAGCGCGTGGTGATGTTCTCGAGCTCGCTCGTCGCCGCCGCGTCGCTGTCGAGCAGCGGCCCCAGCGCCTGCTCGACATCGTCCGGGTGCACGAAATGGCGGATCGGCCGCTCGCGCAGCTCCTCGCGCGTCCAGCCCAGCAGGTGTTCCCACGCGGGGTTCAGCAGCGTGAAGCGCCCGTCCAGCGAGATCGTCGCCAGCAGGTCGCTGGTCAGCTCGAACAGGCGCGCGATGCGCGCCTTGCCGTCGAGCGCCGACTCGATGCTCGCATGGCCCTGCGTGCTGGTCGCGTGCGATCCCATCCTTGCTGATCACGTCGGCTCGCCAGCCGTCGTTGCCCGGGCGAGCCGCGGCGTCATTGGACAGATAGACCAGATGCCGGAAGCGTCCCTGGCCGGCTCAGGAGGTGCTGCCGAGCGGCGCGGCGGAATCGGCGGCGGCGCTCTGTGCTAGTCGCCGGCGCCGAGCGCAGCGCGCCCGTGCCCGCGTCGCCCCGCAGGAACTGCCATATCGACAGACACATCAGCACCGTGAGGATGCCGGCGCTGGTCGCGCACTCCTCGCAGACCGTGTGGATCGAGAACAGCTCGCGGTAGGTCAGGTACATGCTGAAGCCGAAGCCGACGAGCGTCAGCGCCATCGTCGCGAACCGGCTGTTCTCGCTCTGCGGGACCAGCAGCGAGCCGAGGATCCCTACGTAGCCGATCAGGCCCATCAGCGCCACCGGCACGCCGGCGAGCTTCGAGTACACCGAGCTCTGCACCTTGATGCAGCTGTTTCCAGCGGTGCACAGCGGCTTGATTTCGGCGTAGTGGATGTACGTCAGGTAGCTGGCCAGGGCAACGCCCAGGACCGTAAGGGCGATCAGCACGATTCTCAGGGCCCGGGCGCTCATCGCAAGGCTATTCCTTGAGCAGCTTTTCGACGGCTTCGTTGACGAATCCCGGTTCTTCCGGGTTGTTGTAGCTCAGCTTGTTCAGCGTGCCGCCCGCGCGGCCGATCAGGAACGACGGCGTGCCGTTGAAGCCGTTGTTGCTCGCGGCCTGGGCGTCCGTGACGGTGACCTGGTTGGCCAGCGCCTGTTCGCCGCGGTCGGTCGTCCACGTTCGCGAGGTTCAGGCCGGGGACCTGACTGGCTATGCCCTGGATGTATTTTTCGGTGACGTAGCCCGAGTCCTCTTCTCCCTGCTCGTGGTAGAAGGTCTCGATGAAGTTCCAGGCTTTGTTCTGCTTGCCGGCGGCGAGCGCCGCCACCTGCTGAGCCTTGAACACTTCGGGTTCGCGCGTCGCTGTCTCCAACGAGCGGTATTCGATCTTCAGCTTGCCCGTGCGCACCCATTTGGAGATGACGGTGGGCAGCGCGCTGAGCGTGAATTTCTGGCAGATCGGGCACTCGAGGTCGCCGAAGTACTCCAGCGTCACGCGGTGCCGTGGACGAGCCCAGGACGTTGCCTTTCTGCGGGATGCCACCGACCAGCGCGGTGACCTGGTGGACGACCGAGTTCTGTTCGTGTTTGGTCGGGATGCCTTTTTTGGAGCCGCCGCCGGTGGCGACGAGGATGACGATGATCGCCACCACCACGACCGACACCACAATGCCGAGTTGCGTCAGTCGCGTCCGCCGCATGGCGCTCGCGGCCGCGGCCTCCTCCATCGCCTTGCGTTGCGAGCGCGCCTGCTCGCGGCGCTGCTTGCGGGTCAGGTCTGTTTCGTCGCTCTCTACTGGGCTCATGGGGAGAACTTTTACAGCTTTTTGCTCAAGCGTGTCTAAGTACCATGCGAGGGGATCTGCCCCGCGAGCCCCCGTAGCTCAGCTGGATAGAGCATCGGACTTCTAATCCGAGGGTCGCTGGTTCGAATCCAGCCGGGGGCATTGGCCGGCGGCGTCGCCGCCGTGAGCCTCGCCGCTGTCTAGCATCCGCGCGGATGTTCCTGGCCACGGTGCTGCTGTACCCATGCGCGCTCGTGGCGTTGTGCGCCGGCGCGGGCCTGGCTGGTGGATCGCTGCAGCGGCGGCTCGGTGCCGGCGCCGCTGCTGTTGAGCGTCGGCGCGGCCGCGCTGATCGGGCTGTCGCAGCTGAGCACCGCCGTGCCCGCGCTCGCGCCGGCGACGCCCTACCTGATGACGGCGCTCGCGCTCGCCGGCGTCGCGATCGGCAGGCGCAGGGCGCTGACGCTCGCGCGGCGCGCGCTCGGGCAGCGGCTGGCTGCCGGCGGTGTCCGTGCTGGCGTACGCGCTCGCGCTCGCGCCCGTGCTCGCCGCGGGACGGCCGAGCTTCTCCTCCTACATGGCGCTCGCGGACTCCGCCGTGCACCTGATCGGCGCCGACTTCCTGATCCGCCACGGCCAGCGACTTCGCGCACCTGGACCTGCGCAACTCCTACGGCCAGTTCATCGACGACTACTACGACACCAGCTACCCCTCGGGGGCGGACACGCTGTTCGGCGGCAGCGCCTCGCTGCTCGGGCTGCCGCTGATCTGGGCCTTCCAGCCGTTCAACGCGTTCATGCTCGCCGTCGCCGCGGGGCCGTGCTGGCTGCTCGCGCGGGCGCATGCGGCCTGCGCGGCGCCTGGGCAGCGCTGGCCGTGCTGACGGCGATTCTGCCGGCGCTCGTCTACGCGTACGAGCTGCTCGGCTCGGTCAAGGAGGTGACGGCGCTGCCGATGATGCTCGACGCTCGGTGCGCTCGTGGTCGCGCATCGCAGCTGGCTCGGACGCGCGCCCGCCAGCGCGATCCCGTTCGCGCTGGTGTTCGCCGCGGGCGTCTCGGCGCTGGGGCTGGCGTTCGGCGCGTGGGCGCTCGCCGCCGTGCTCGTGCTCGCGGTCGTGCTGGCGGAGCGGGTGCGAGGCGGAGCGGTGTCGGCGCGGCGCGCCACCGCGACGGTGGCGCTCGCCGGCGCCACGCTTCTGATCGCCGCGCTGCCGACATGGCTGGAACTTCACGCGGTCGTTGCAGGTCGCCGGGCGATCGCCTCGACGAGCAACTCGGGCAACCTGCACACGCCGCTGCGCGCCATCCAGCTGTTCGGCGTTTGGCTGAGCGGCAGCTACAAGCTGGCCCCCGCCGGGGCGCCGCTGCTGGCGACCCACGTTCTGGTCGTCGTTGCGCTCGGCTGCGCGCTGCTCGGAGCGGCGCACGTGCTGCGCATCCGCGCGCATGCGCTCGCGGGTTGGCTCGCGCTGATGCTGCGTGGCCTCGCTCGTGGTCACCGAGTCCGTGACCACGTGGGCCGACGCGAAGACGCTGGTGCTCACCTCGCCGGTCGTCGTGCTGCTCGCGTGGGGGGGAGTCGCTGCGCTCCTGACGGCTCGCGCCGCCGCGGCGCTGCGCGCCCGTCGCGGGCGCTGCTCGCGCTGGCGCTGGTCGGCGGCGTGCTGGTCTCGGACGCGCTGCAGTACCACAGCTCGAATCTCGCGCCGACGGCGCGCTACAGCGAGCTGGCGTCGCTGGACTCGCGCTTCGCGGGGAGGGGCCCGACGCTGTTCACGGACTTCGACGAATACTCGCTGTACGAGCTGCGCGACCTGGACGTGGGCGGTCCCGACTTCGTCTACCCGCCGCCGCGGTCGCGCCGCGCGGCGGGCGGCCACGGCGACCCCGTGAACCTCGACCGCATCGCTCCCGGCGCGCTGCTCGCGCTACCCGCTGATCGTCACCCGCCGCGACCCGCTCGCCAGCCGCCCGCCGGCGGCCTACCGGCTGCTGTGGCAGGGCGCCTACTACCAGGTGTGGGGCCGCCGCGCGGGAGCGCCCGCGGCCGAGCTGCACGTCGCGCTCAGCGGCCCGCTGTCGACGCAGTGCGCGCAGATCGGCAGCGTCGCGCGCCGCGCGCGGACCTCCGGCGAGCGCCTGATCGTGGCGCAGGCGCCCGAGCTGGTCAGGTTCCGCTGGTGCGCGCGTCGCATCCGGCGCGCTGGGGTCGCCAGCGCACGGGTGGCGTGCGGGAGGGCCTCGTGATGAGCGTGCCGGGAACGCTGTCCGCGAGCTTCACGCTGCCTTCACCCGGCGTCTGGCAGGTGTGGGTGCAGGGCCAGATCATGCCCACTGTCAGGCTCAGCGTGGACGGTCGGCGCGTCGCCTCGATCGCGGGCCAGCTCGACGGCAACTCGCTCGTGCCCAACACCGTCCCAGCCGGTCGCGATCAGGCTGGCCGCGGGGCGCCACCGCGTCTCGCTCACGCGCGCCGGCTTCAGCCTTGCTCCCGGCGACGGCGGGCGGCGGTACTGGACGCGATCTTCCTCACGCGCGCGGACACCGATCCGCAGGGCCCGCTGCGCAGTGCCATGCCGTCGCGGTGGCGCGCGCTGTGCGGGCGCAGCTACCAGTGGGTCGAGCTCAGCCGCTCCATCGGGGCGCGAACATAGTCTCTGTCGCCGATGAGCCGTCCGGCCAAGGCCCCGGGGATCGACCAGATCCTGCTGGGCGAGAACCTGGAGCTGCTGCCGGCGTTCGCCGTCGGAGTCCTTCCAGCTGGTCTACATCGACCCGCCGTTCAACACCGGGCAAGGTGCAGGCGCGCAGGACGCTGCAGGCGGTCGCGCGACGCGGACGGCGAGCGCACGGGCTTCCAGGGCCGGCGCTACACGCACGCGGCTGCTCGCCGGAGTCCAGCTACCGCGACTGCTTCGACGACTACCTCGCGTTCCTCGCGCCGCGCCTGGAGCAGGCTCACCGGCTGCTGGCGCGCGAGGGCACGCTGTACTTCCACATCGACTACCGCGAGGCGCACCACTGCAAGCTGCTGCTCGACGAGATCTTCGGGCGCGAGTGCTTCCTCAACGAGATCATCTGGGCGTATGACTACGGCGCGCCGCAGCAAGCGCCGCTGGCCGGCCAAGCACGACACGATCCTCGTGTACGTCAAGGACGCGGGCGCCTACTTCTTCGACTCCGAGGAGGTCGACCGCGAGCCGTACATGGCGCCCGGCCTGGTCACGCCCGAGAAGGCCGCCAGGGGCAAGCTGCCGACGGACGTGTGGTGGCACACGATCGTGCCCACCAGCGGGCGCGAGAAGACGGGCTACCCGACGCAGAAGCCGGAGGGGATCGTGCGGCGCATGGTGCAGCGCCTCGACGCGCCCCGGCGACTGGTGCCTGGACTTCTTCGCCGGCAGCGGCACGCTCGGCGCGGTCGCCGCGCAGCTCGGCCGCCGCTACGTGCTGATCGACTCCAACCCGGAGGCCGTGGAGATCATGCGCGCGCGCCTGGGCGAGCCCTCGTCCGCGCCGGGCGCGCGCAGCGCCGGCGGGGCGCCTCGCTAGCCAGAGCTTCGGGAGCGCGGCGTCACGCGCGCTGACGTGCGAGCCTTTTGCGCATGTACCACGTCGAGCTGCGCCAGTTCCCCCACAACATGTGCCGCTTCAACCTCACCGACGCGGAGCTGCGCGCGATCGTCGAGCCGTGGGCGCGCGAACAGGTGGTGGATTTCGGCGAACGCAAGTGGAGCCCGCAGACGGCCACGCTCACGATCCTGGAGGGCCCGCGCTACCGCTCGAGGAGCTGACGATGGGGCGCGGCTGGCGCGCCGCGCAGCGTCAGAGCGAGGACGTCACCGAGCGGGTGCTCGCGTCCGCGCCGGCAGCCGCGCTCGCCGCTGCGCCGCCAGCGCCTGCGCAGCCGGTGCCGCTCGCGGACCCGCTGGCGCTCGGCGTCGAGCTGGCGTCGCTGCTGGGCGAGGACCCCGGCCGCCTGCTGTCGGCGTGGCGGGAGGTCGCCGCGCGCTCGAGCGGGCTGTCCCCGAGCGAGAGCCTCGCGCTCGCCGAACGGCAGCTGCGCAGTGAGCGGCGCCCGCCGGCGGTCACGAGCCGCCGGCGCGCCTGCTCGCTAAACTGCGGTGCTCAACCCGTGGTGGGCGTAGCTCAGTTGGTAGAGCTCCTGGTTGTGGTCCAGGCGGTCGCGGGTTCGAGCCCCGTCGCTCACCCCTTAAGAAGGGCCTGCAATTCCGAAGGTTTTGGGTTTGAGGGCAGGCGGCGGGGGATTGGATTGGGGTCCAATTGGGGTCCAATTCTTCTAAGAAACCGTCCGAAAACTCTCGGCTGGGGGGCAGGGTTATGTAAACCGGGGTTGAAGCGGCAAGGCACACCACCCGTCGAAAGGAGTGTGCCTTGCCTGCCGCTGAGCCTACCCCTGCTCGCCCGCTGCCGACGATCTGGGAGGTCCCGGATGACCTGTGGGAGGAGATCGAGCCGATCATCGGCTGCTTCTATCCGCGTGCGCGGACAGGTCGTCCACGCGCCGATCTGCGTCGCGTGCTGGACGGCATCATCTTCCGGCTGCGTTCGGGCTGCCAGTGGGAGCAGTTGCCCGAACGCTACGGGCCGTCCTCGACGGTCCACGGCTGGTTTCAACGGTTCTCTGCCGACGGTTTCCTCGAGGAACTGTGGGCGTATCTGGTGCGCGAGTGCGACGAGCTCGGCGAGGTTCACTGGGAGTGGCAGGCCGTCGACGGCGTGATGGGAAAGAGCCGCTTCGGCGGCGAGAAGACCGGCCCGAACCCCACTGATAGAGCCAAGATGGGCACCAAGAAGAGCGTGCAAGTCGAGCAGCACGGTGGGCCGCTCGCAGTCGAGATTGACGGCGCCAACGTGCACGACACCAAGCTGCTGGAGCGCACGATCGACGCGGTCATCGTGCCCCGGCCAGATCCCGCGGATGTCGTGGAGCACCTGTGCCTGGACAAGGGCTATGACAACCCCACCGGCGAGGCGGCCACCGCCAAAGGCGGCTACGTGCCACACATACGCCGCATCGGCGAGGAGAAGAAGGACGGCTGGGGCGAGAAGACCCATCCTGCCCGCCGCTGGGTCGTCGAGCGCACGATCGCCTGGCTACAACGCTGCCGCGCGCTGCTCATCCGTTACGACAAGAACCCCACCAACTACAAGGGCCTCATCCAACTCGCCTGCGCGCTCCTTTGGTACCGCCGCCGTCACCAACGGCTTCAGGCAGCATGAAGAGTTTTCGGACGGTTTCTAAAGGAACCGGTCCCCCAGTGCTCTACCAGGGGCTCCTACGCGCCCTTGAGCCCGTGTATCGCCTCGGGGCTACCGCTGCCGGCTGATCGAGTGTGCTCCCGACGGGAAACCCTGCAACGCCCGAACAACTGGGCGCGTCGTGGACTCCGGTAGGCGCAATGTGCGCGTCGCGTCGCGAGCTGCCGGCCAGCAGGAATCGTTGCGCCTACGGGCGCGCAGGCTCGCCTTGAAGGTGTCCGGGTCCCAACGGCGAAGCAAAGTCTGACTATGGAGATCTTCCTGAGCTCGACCCAGACCGATCTAAAGGCTGAGCGAGAGGTTCTGTACTGGGCACTGCGCGAGGCGGGCCATCAGGTGGTCCGCATGGAGGAGTTCGGCAGTCACAGCCTCGACTCTTGGCATGTGTGTATCAAAGAGCTCGATCACTGCGACCTATACCTACTGCTTATCGGTCGTCGTTACGGTGCCATCCTCGCTCAGAGTGGCCTCTCGTACACCCACGCGGAGTATGAGCGCGCACAGATCAAAGGCATACCGACGCTGGCATTCGTCAAGAAGGGCGCCATACAGCGCACGGACCCAAAAGCTGAACCGCTTCGCCTGCGTGAATTTTATGAAATCGTTGCCGCCGCCTATCAGGTCCATCATCCTTATTTCGCCAATCTCCATGACCTCGCGCTCGCAGTCCGAGAGGATCTCGCAAAGTTCCACCCCAACACTCCGGTCGCTCCGACATTCCACGCAATCCGACGGTCACTGGCAAATCCAACAGACTATGCCGTCACCCGCGTCGAAAGGGACCTGCTCCGAGGTCGTCCATATAAAGTCGTGATTGCGGACCTTCACGTTCTCGCCGCCCAGTTTTACCCCGATGACGTGTCCCGACGCCTTACTAACAAGGCATTGCAAATCAAATCAGAGCAGATTTGCAGCAGCGTGGCATCGATACACATCTTTTCAATGAGATTAGCGCGTATGGAGCCAGTGATGCAGCCGTAGTCGCGAAGCGCGCCAAACTAGCGCTGCAAGCCAACGCGATCATCGCGCTGGTGCAACAACCGGCGGATCTCGAGCTGGCTACAGCCCACTTCAGCGCATTTGGTGGGCCGCTGATTCTCTGCTATCCGGATCACCTTGAGCAGCCTGCGCCGGTCACATCCCAGACGATCGTCAAAAGCTACACCGTGCACCATCTCAACTCGTGCGATCTAGTTGCCCATGTTGAGGATGCTCTGCACAGCTCGATTGGCGACTATGTCCTCTCGCTTGCAGCCTAACTCGCCTCTCGGCGTGCCGTTCCGAGAGGTGGCACTGCTTGTGGCGCAATTGTGCGTCCGCGGCTCCAAAGGCCACGCAGCGGATGTGGCAGCGTCACTACGTCGCACGCCCGAGCAGCTTGTGCCAGTTCTCGAGCAAGCCCGACGCTACGACCTTGTGAGTTTGTCACGCAAGCAAGTGGTGCTGACGCCGGCAGGCAGGAAACTGGCAGCCGCCGTGCAAGACCGCATTGATGCCGCCGCTGCTGCGGGGGTGGAGCGCTTTCGACCTTACACGGATTACACCCCAAGGGGGTGGGTTCCTCCAAATTAACTGTTGCGATATCATGACATGAGAGTCAGCTAGTGATCGTCAAGCCTGTGTGGGCTAGACGGTGCGGCGAGTCGCCGTCCTATCCGTGATGTTCCTAAGCGAGGACGACCGTAAATACGGTCGACATCTTCCCTAGGCGGTCAGGTGTGGAAAAGAGAAGGAGCGGGTCGGGCTCCGCCCGACGCCTTTCAAGTAGCTAGATCCTCATGCACAAACGAAAAAATCTCGTCGCGTTTGAGCGGACCTACCTCAATGAAGTAGCCGCGTGCCTTGAGGCGCAGGGAGCGGAGCCCGTGAGGGACGCGGCTGTTCAATACGGCCGCAACCTCATCGAGAACGGCTATCCCGTAGTCTACGACGTAGATCACCTCGCGATGACTGTGGGTGTCCCTCGAACGCAGCTGGTGCGCATGAGCGTTACGCCAGAGCGCTTCTATGCCGCTTTCCGTCTGAAAAAGCGGCGAGGCGGATCACGCCTCATTGAGGCGCCGTACCACGAGCTCAAGATGGTTCAGCATTGGCTTCAGAGTCACGTCACGCGTCGGCTGCCCGTACATGATGCCTGTCACGGTTTCCGACGTGGCTGCTCGATTGTGACGAACGCAACACTTCACGCTGACCAAGAGTACATCCTGAAGTTCGACGTCAGAGACTTCTTCGCTTCCGTCCCGCAGTCCACTGTATTTCGTACATTTCGGCGAGCTGGGTATACGCCCATCGTGGCCAACATGATGGCGGGATTGACCACTCTCAATGAAGCATTGCCGCAGGGAGCTCCGACCAGTCCGGATCTCGCGAACGTCGCAGCGTTTCGTCTCGACGCCAGGCTCGCTGGGCTAGCTACGCGGCACGGGCTCACCTACACGCGCTATGCGGATGATCTGACGTTCTCGGGAGCGGGGCTTGCACAGCGTGCAGTGCAACGAACAATCGGACACATCATGCGCGATTGTGGCTTTCGACCAAACGAGGATAAGACTGCGCTGTTGACGCGTGCGAGCCAGCAGAGAGTGACGGGGATAGTCGTAAACGAGAAACCTGCGTGGCCACGAGTGACGCGGCGATGGCTCAGGCAAGAGGTTTACTATCTCACTCGATACGGCGTTGAGAGTCACATCCAGAGGCGCGGCTATCAACAGTCGGCGTACAAGGAGTATCTATTTGGGCACCTGTACGCGTTGCGGCAGCTGCACCCAGCCGAAGCGGACGCTGCCCTTGCGGCGGTCTCGCGGCTCGCATGGCCGTACTGAAGTGTTGGGGGACCGCTTCTCCGCTTCGCGATGAGTGGCAATCCAACTTGCAGTGAGTTGCGCGGGGCCGCCGAGGCTAGGGCCGGCTGTCTCAGGTGAGCTCCCTAGAGGACATCCGTTTCGTGATAGGGAGCCCGGGGTGCCCTATCTCGAAGTCTCCCAAAGTCTCGTCTTGCGGCGACCTTGACGTCGAGCGCGGGTTCGCTTCTGCTCGTCTGGAGCGAGTTGCTCGTCAGAAGGACCTCGATGATCGTCGATGTCCGCTCGCTCGTCGTCGGGCTCGATCCACTCGTGCAGGCAGTAGCTGGCCGAGCCGAGGCGCCTGGCGGCTCGGTGAAGACGCTCGCACAGCTCGAACCACGCGTCGGAGTCGGCAGGTGGCTCGGCGTCCAGGAGGCTCATGGCTTCGCCGAGGCTCTCGCGCAGACTCTGGCGGAACCTGTCGATCTCCTGCGCCGCGACAGTCCGTGCGTTGTGCCAGGCGCGATGCTGCGGCGACTCGGGAAGCTGAGGCACGTTGCCTGCGAGGTGTGCGCGCCGCAGGCGCCGGCGTCCGCTACGCGTCAGCACCCATATCTGTACTCCATGGCGGCGGGAGCGCTCGAGGAATCCGTCGGCCTCAAGGGCGTCGAGCTGGGATCGAACGCGGCGGGCGCGCATCGAGCGTCGCGGGTAGTCGAGGTGGTCGTAGATCGCCCAAACGGGGACGCCTGGAGTGTCTCTGGCGCCGTGTAGGTCGGCCCGCCCGATCGCGGCCAGCACGAGCTCGTCGGGAGCGACATCTGCGGTGGTGCTCATCGTCGGTTCCTCCTGTCGTTGGAGGCGCCGGGAACGGTCTTAGCGAGGGAGACACCATTCCTGTCTCGGTAGGGTGTCTGACGCGCCGGGAGCTAGTTCTCTCGGAGCCACGCCGGGGGCGGTGACAGCCGCGCCCCGGCACTCTTTATGGACGACCCGAGACTAGCACAATCAGACCAAAACGGCTCTGGTCTATGGGGTGTCGTAACGGGAGCGTTGTCGGCGTGAGCGAACCAGCCGACGCCGCCACAGCCGAGCACGACCAGGTCGTCCTTGGCCGGGCACTCCGCGAGCTGCGGGTAGCGGCTGGCCTCACCCAGGAGCAGCTCGCCGATCGTCTCGGAGCCCACCCTACATTCGTAGGTCGCGTCGAGCGTGGACAACGCGGCGTCCGATGGAACACGGCAATGCGATTTCTGCGCGCTCTCGGCGCCGACCTTCGCCAGCTTGCCGACGCAATGGATCGCTGCGCCGTCGACTGAAGGCGTCTACGCCGCTACGCGCTCGAGGTTTTCAGCGCGCGCATTGAAGTGCCGGCCTTCGTCCTCGTCGCCTACGCGGATCACGAAGATCTCGCTGCCGTCGATACCGAGCGGACCAAGATCCTCGACGATGACGCCCCTCCAGTTGAAGGCTGGGAGCTTCGAGGTCACGTGGTCACCGACCTTCAGCGAGCCGGCAGAGGATGTCCCATTGCGTGCCATGATCTTGAAGGTATCACCAAGGACGGGGAAGTCCGAGCGCTTGGCAGCGGTCGGCTGCGACCTTATCGAGTGATGTGGCCAGGATGTTGAGTGCGCTGCGCCAGCTGCGGCACGTGGCGAGGCTGATCGTCGAGGGTTCCAAGGCGCTCCTCTTGAGCTTGGCGTCGATGTCGTCGTGCGCGATCGCGTTGCGCCACGTGATGAGCGCCCAGAGCTTCTTGCGGCGCTCGTCGTTGCCGCTGCGCTCCCTATCGACCTCGGTCCAGATGTCGAGTCCGAAGCGTTCGAAGTCGTCGGCGATCGAGTTGGGTTGCGCGTTGTGCCGTTCGAGCGTCGTGTTGTTCGTCAGATTCCCGTAAAGGAGTTCTGCGTAGTTCGCGTCGTGTGCCCCGAGCGCGATGGCGTCTGCGGTCTGCGCGTGTAGTGCGCGAGCGAACCCCTGGAAACGCGCCGCGAGCAGCATCGTGTAGGCGTAGTTGAGCTGCTGGGTCAAGAACCGCCTGCCCGGCTTGGTCCCTCCGACCGCCTTATGAGCGTTCTCGATCTCGTCGAACGCCGCGCACGCGTCCGTCCGCCAGTTCATGAGCGACTTCGAGGCCACGCGGCGACGCTACCGCAGTACCCCGACGCAACGCTTCCACCCGCCGACGGCGCCGCCGGCGCACAGCGCCCAACTGCCTGACAGACCTGATGCACGGCTGTGCGATCGCTGTGCGATTGCTGTCTCGAAGTCATCGCCAGGTTCGGCCAACTGCGGTCGGCGAGAGGCACGACGCCCGGTGGTTCCCGAAACTCGTTGGCCGGTCCGGGGCCGAAGGGGTCTGTACCCCATGTGATGACCGCTTCCAGCATCGCTGCCGCCAAGGGTGCCGGCTACGCCCGCTATCTGGAGGGCAAGACCGTCCAGCCCGAGCGAGGGGACTACTACCTGAGGCCCGGCGGGGAGCCTGCGCAGGCTCCAGGTCGCTGGCTTGCCTCGCCCGAGACGCTCGCGCAGTTGGGGATCGAGGGCCGCTCGGTTGACGGCCCGGACTTCGTTGCGTTGATGGATGGCCGGCACCCGCGGACCGGCCGTTGGCTTCGCCCCGAGGGCGCCGGCGGCGGTAGAGGCGGCGGGATCGACTTGACGTTCAGCGCCCCAAAGTCCGTGTCGGCGGTGTGGGCGCTCGGCGACGATTCGCAGCGCCGGGACATGGCGGCCGCGCATGCCGCCGCCGTCGAGCAGGCCGTGGACTACCTCACCGAGATGGTGCCGACGGTGCGTCGCCGCTACTGTGGCCAGGTTGTGGAGGAGCCGGCACGCGAGCTGGTCGCCGCCGAGTATCTGCACACGACCGCACGCGGCGTGATGGACGGGGACGCGCCGGACCCGCAGCTGCACAGCCATGTGGTAGTCACAAGCGCCGTCAGGGATGACGGGCGGATCGTGGCCGTCGCGTCTCGGCCGATCTTCCGCTCCGTGCACGAGGTGGGCGCGTTCTACCGCTCCGCGCTCGCTCACCAGCTCACACAACGGGGCTACGCGATAGACGCGGGCACGGGCAACCACGGCCGGTACTTCGAGGTCGCGGGCGTGCCGCGCGGGCTGCTGGAGGCGTTCTCGGCGCGCAGCCGCGAGGTGGCACGCGCGGCCGAGCGCTTCCGCGCGAGATACGGCAGGGCTCCCGAGCGCGGCGAGCTACGGCGGCTCAAGCTCGAGAACCGCAAGGAGAAGATCCCCGCCACGCGCTTCGACTTGCAACAGGTGTGGGATGAAAAGGGAGCACGATTCGGCTTCACCGGCCGGCAAGCAGAGTTGCTGCTGGACGCCGCACATGGCTCGCGGCCCGAGCGTGCGCTTGAGGATCGCGTCGAGGAGCGTCTGACCGAGCGCGCCGCGACGTTCGAGCCAAGGGAGCTCCGCGCCTCGCTGCTCGAGCAGTCCGTCGGCGAGCTCTCACCACAGCAGGCGGTTGCCCGCGCGACGGCGATGATCGCCGAACGCCGCATCCTGCCGTTGGAAGGCGGGCGGATGACCACGCTCGCCGTGCGCGCCAAAGAGCAGGCGATCGAGCGGAGAGTCGCACGGCTCGCCGAGCCAGCCGACAGAGAGGTGGGGGAGAGCGCCCGCGAGATCGCGACCGAACAGGTCAACGACCGAATCGCCGCGCACCTCAGCAACGAGCAAACACATGCCCTGCGGGTCATCACCGGCCCCGAGCGCGCAGCCGTCCTGATCGGCCCCGCCGGAACCGGCAAGGGCGTGGTGATCGACGCCGCCGCCCGAGCCGAGCAGATCACCGGCCGCGAGACCGTAGGCGTCGCCGTGTCGTGGTCGACCGCCGAGCGGCTCGGCAGAGACAGTCCGGCGCTGGCCGGGCAGACATTCAGCGTCGACGCGCTCACCGCGCGCGTCGAGCACGGGCGCATCGAGATCGGCAGCGACACGACGATCTACTTCGACGAGGCCGGAATGGCCGACACCACCCGGCTCGACCAGCTCACTGAGATGGCTGAGCGCACAGGCGCCAAGCTCGTCGCGATCGGCGACGGCGCGCAGCTCCCCTCGATCGGCGCCGGCGGCATGTTCGACCGTCTCTCACAGCTCGCGCCCAGCGCGCAGCTCTCAGACGTGCGCCGCACGATGGACCCCGCCGAGCAGCGGGCATGGGCAGACCTACGCGCCGGACGCAGCGACCGCGCGATGGCGCACTACCTCGCCAAACACAGCCTGCACATGACCAACACCCGCGACCAGGCCGTCGAGCGAGCCGTACACGAATGGGCGCAACTCACCGAAGCGCATCCGATCAGCGAGATCGCGCTGATCTCCGACGCCTCCAACAAGGAGATCGACCGCCTCAATGCCCGCGCCCAGCACTACCGCGCACAGCGCGGCGAACTCGGAAACCTCGAGGCCGAGGTCCCCGGCGTCCACTACGGCATCCGCAAGGGCGACCACATCGCCCTCATCGAGCCCCACCACGAGCGCGGCAAACAGCGCATCGAGAACGGCAGCCGCGGCCAAGTCCTCGACATTACACCCGCCGGCGAGGCGCTGATCGAGTTCGATCTCACAGGCCAGCGACGGACACTCGCCGGCGAAGACCTCGCCCGGCTGCGTCTCGCCTACGCGCAGCACATCCACCGCGCGCAGGGCGCGACCGTCACCCGCACTCTCGTCGTAACCGGCGGCTGGCAGACAAGCAAGGAGCCCGCCTACGTCGAGGCGTCCCGCGCCCGCCAGGGCACCGACTGGTACGTCAACCGCGACGAGCTCGGCACCGAAGGCCACGACACCGACCGCATCAAACGCCTCGCCCACAACATGAGCCGCAGCCACGCGCAAACCCCGTCGCTCGCCCACCCCGAGCTACCGGACCCCGAACGGGGAACAGGCTTCCGCATTCCCCGGGCACCCAGCCGCAGCTTCCTGCCCGGTGCCGCCCGAACGATCCACCGCATCGCCAAACCACCACCAGCACCGGAGCGAACACGATGACCGAGCCCAATCGACCAGCCGGCGTCGCGGACACGCTCAACCCGGCGGACACGGACGGTCTGCTGACCGCCGAGGAGGTCGCATCGCTGCTCCAGGTCACGCCCGCGTGGGTGTACGCCGAGACACGCCGTCGCCGGATACCGCACATCAGGCTCGGTCGGTACGTCCGCTACCGGCGATTCGCATTGCAGGCGTGGATGGACGACATGGAACGATCCTCAACCGGCCGCCAATCCCCACGCGCGCGTTGAGCGTCAGGCATCCGCAGTTCCACGTATAAAGACGTGATGGCGAAGCGCAGCTACGGAACCGGTCAGCTCTACGAGAAGTCCGGCGCGTACTACGGACGCTGGCGCACCGGGGCCGGCCGGCGCCTGAACCGCAAGGTCGGGCGAGTCCGCACGCCGGGCGAGGACGACGGGCTGACGCGCTCGCAGGCTGAGCGCGAGTTCCGTCGCATGCAGGAAGCCGAGGAGCACGCCCCGCGCCCGGAGCCGGGCGCCCGCGTGCCGACCCTCGACGAGATCACCACCTCCCTACGCGAGCGTCTCGAGCTGCGCGGCACACGCAAGTCCTACCGCGAGGCGTGCGAGTACATGCAGCGCGTCCACATCACGCCGCACCTCGGCGACCGCAAGGTCACGGATATCGGCACCGCCGATGTGGAGGCGTTCGGGAGAGCGCTCCTCAAAGACGGCCTCGCGCCCAAGAGCGTGCGCAACATGCTCGGCTTCCTCCACAGCGTGTTCGAGCACGGCATCGACCGCGGCTGGCTACGCGAGAACCCAGCGCGCCGCGCCGAGAAGCCCAGGCGCGGACGGACCGGCGCCAACCCCGACATCCAGTTCCTGACGGTCAGCGAGCTGGAGGCGGTCATCAGGGCCATCCCAGACGAAGTCGTGATCCGCAAACCGGCCCCGACAAGACGAGGCAGACCCGGCCCGGCGCCGCCGCCATCGCCCGACGGGCTCGGGCCGGTCTCGCGGGTCGTGATCCTCACCGCAGCGATGACTGGTCTGCGGCAGTCCGAGCTGCTCGGCCTGCGATGGTGCGATGTCGATTGGGCGGCGCAGCGCATCCGCGTGCGCAATACGTTCGTCCGCGGCGAGCACTCGACCGACGGCAAGTCCGACCTGTCCACGCGCCGCTCGGTGCCGATGGCCGACCGTCTCGCCGGTGAGCTGGATCGCTGGTCCAAGCGCAGCGAGTACCGCAGCGACGGCGATCTCGTGTTCGCTCATCCGCAGACCGGCTCGCCGCTGGACCGCTCAAAGCTCAGCAAGCGCTTCAAGACCGCCTGCCGAGACGCGGGTGTGCGCGAGGTCAAGTTCCACGACCTGCGCCACACCTTCGCCACACGGCTCGCGGCCTCCGGTCAGCCGATGCGGACGATCCAGGAGTTCCTCGGGCACGCCGATAGCAAGACGACGCAGATCTACGCGCACTACGCGCCATCCGAGCACGAGGTGCAGATGGTCAATGAGGCGTTCGCGCAAGACGCGGAGATCCGACCCGCCAGCCAAGACACGGCAGGAGAACGACGATGACGAGTCGCCGCCATAGAACGCGAGCGTCCCCGGCAACGATTCACGATGATTGCTTGTCGTCTCCATTGCATTGCGCGAGCGTGAGCAGTTTCTGTCCGGGCGCTCGCATCCACGGAAAGCGAGAGCAGAAATCGAGACACACCGTCGTGATCTGTCTGCAGGGGCTCGATTGCTTGGTGCCGGGCGCCGTAGCAGGCTGCTTCGCACTGGCGCCTGGGTCGATTGACGTCGTTCACCGCTCAGCGATTAATACTGTCACTCAATTCCTGAAGCTTCATGAGCATCACGTCGAATTCCTCGTAGCCGCCGAGCCCCGCCAGCACATCACCCAGCGGCAAGGCAGCCATCTGCGTGTTGGCTAGTACATAGTCATCCATACCACTCAACCTCATTCGCACGAAGTCATCGATCCGGAGATCCTCCACCTTGACTAGTGTCTCGGGCTCGATGTAACCGCTGTACTTGGCTGCCGCCTCGTCAAGGGTCTTATCGGCGTCGCGAGCAGCCTGACTGAAATATTCCCACCAGAGGCAACCAGGAAAGACGTTCGGTTTTCCTCTCAAGTCAATCGTGGAAAACTCAGATCGCACATCCGAACGCGCCAAGAGTTCAGTGAAGTACCTAACGTCATTGTTCATTCGATCCAGGTCGAAGTCGAGGTGGGCCGGCGTTCCATAGACTCCGTAGAGAGCACTTTCGAATGGTGAAAGCAGATGCCGCAATCCCATTGAGATCTGGCGGTGGGCGACCCGCTTCACCGCGGCACGCTGCTGCTTCTGCCAATCGGCCGCTTTTTGAGCGCGGTACGCCCCCACAACGGTCACTATGAAGAAGAAGAAGGCGACAGAAATCGCCGCCCACCCAAGACCGGTGATCGTGGCAAGGCCATGCCGCTTCGCATCGAACGTATCGCCGATCACTCCGATAACGGCAGCGGCGAAAATGCACAGCGGCGGAATGTACTTTAGCATTTGCTCGACACCAGTTGGCCTCTTGTTCCCAAGACCTCTTCCAACCTACCCGCGCCTCGCGTGACCACCGCTACGCGAAGGAGGATCGCTCCACCCTCTGTCGCGTGTGGCCAATGCAGATGACGGATATGAGGTCGCGTTACCGATAACGATAAGTGACTTGGAGGCCGCCCGTTAGGTCGGAAAAGGCCCTTGTGGTGAGAGAGCCAGGTCATCGAAGCCCAACTGTTCGACGACCGGAGCCTCGAGCACGACATCCATCTGGCAGTCAGTGACATTCTCGGCCGAAAGGTCACGATCCTCAGAGTCCACCGGGCTCTTGTAGGTCACCTTGAAGTTCACGCGCGCGATCAGCTTGCCGTCCCTGAGGCCAATCTTCACGACTTCGACCGGCCTCGCCGCAACCGCCATCTGCTGGTCTGCATCAAATCCGTCCCCGACCACGTCCATGAACTCGTCCGGATGAACCCCAGCCCAATCCTCGATCGCTTGCACGATCGCATCGCTACCTAGGAGCGCAAGCAGGTCCGGATCACCGTCGTCGGCCACGGCCACAAATGGTATCGGTTCACGGAGCTTGGCGAACTGGTGGGACTTGATGGTCGGCGTCTAGCGGGGTTCCGCGGATGGGAAGCTCCCTCTTACGATCCCAAAGACAAGCGCGTGGACGAGCATCGCTCACCCTCACACTCCGGACGACACGGAGGTCTGATCGTCGACGAGGCGGATGCTTTCGCAATGCCTGACGTATCCAGGAGTGATCGTGATCGTGACCGCGGTGGCTGCCCTTCGGGGTCGGGATCGGCTCGGCGGGATACGGGTGCGGCGCGTCGGTGCGGCGTTCGGGTCGGGGTGCGAGGATTGCCGGGTGGCGGGCAAAGGCGGTCGTGAGCGGAGTGATCTCGGGGAGGTCGTGCGCGACCTTTCGCCCGACGTGCTCCGGGAGATCGTGGCCTCCGCCGCGGACCGCCACGATGACGTCGAGCGGCATGTGCGGTTGGCGGCGGCGCGCGAGGTGGGCGACCTGGCGCAGCTGCGGGCGGAGGTCGATCGTGGGCTGCGAACGCGGCGGTTCCTGAGATACCGGGAGAGCTCGGAGTGGGCACGCGCGGCGCGTCCGGTCGTTGAAGAGTTGCGCTCGGTTGCCGCGTCCTCGCCGTCGCAGGATCTCGTCGCCCTGGTAGAGCGGGCGATCGGGCATGTCGTGAAGGTGGTCATGCACGCCGATGACTCCAACGGGACGATCGGGGACCTCGCGCGGGAACTGCTGGAGGTCCACGCCGAGGCGTGCGATGCCGGGGTCGCCGATCCGGTCAAGCTCGCCGCGTGGATGGTGCGCTTCAGCTGCGAGGACCAAGACTTCTTCGAGGTCGACCCCGTTCGATACGCCGGTGCGCTCGGCGAGTCTGGGCTCCTGGCCTACCGTCGCGCGATCGAGGAGCGCGACGACGCAGAGCGAGTCTTTGCGGTGCGCCGGGCACGCGAGCGCCTCGCGGTGCTCGACGGCGACGAGCAGGCGATCGTCGGGCTCCTCGGCGGTGATCTCAGCGCACCGCACCAGTTCATAAAGGTTTGTGAGGCGATGGCCGAGCTCGGGCGCGAGGAGGAGGTTCTGCTGTGGGCCAGGCGCGGCATTGCCGAGACGGACGGCTGGCAGATCGAAAAACTCTATGGCCTGGCATGCGCTGTGCACGAGCGACGCTCAGCGCCGCTGGAGGTGTTGAGCTTGCGCCGGGAGCAGCACAACAGAATGGCCTCGGCGAGCACCTACTCGCTCTTGCGTCGCGCGGCCGACCCGTTGGGCGCGTGGGACATCGAGCGTGACGCCGCACGCCTGGCCCTGCGCGAGCACGACCTCGGCGGGCTCGTCGACGCGCTACTGGACGAGGAGGACGTCGAGGGGGCCTGGAACGTTGCGCACGAGGATCCAGACTGGGACCCGGGGTCACACCGGCGCCTGTGCCTCGCCGAAGCCCGCGAGGCACAGCGACCGGAGCAGGCGCTGCCCCTGTACATGCTCGTCGCGGATGAGATGCTGCTCGAGACCGGCCGGCGGGCCTACGCCCGGGCCGTCCCGGTGCTCAAGCACGCCCGCCGCGCCGCCGACGCGGCCGGCCAGGGCGGGTGGTTCGCGACCCGGATCGCGGATCTTCGCGAACAGCACCGTCGCCGCCCGACGTTCATCGCGATGCTCGACAAGGCCGGCCTCGGCTGACCCGCCAACTGAAGTGCTCACGCGGTGGGTGCACGTCGTCCTGACATGCCGCTAGCTTTGGAACCATGTCGACGCCTACCCTGGCTGCACCTGACGCTCTGCTAGCTCACCACCCGCTGGGTGTCTCGACGGGCTTCATGAGCGAGTCGCGTGGCGACTGGCCGGAACAGGTACGTCAGGCGTGGGATGTATCGCCGTTCGCGGTCGAGCTCTCGGCGCTGTCGGAGGGCGAGCTTGACGGGCTCGCCGGCTACCTCGACAGCAACCCGCGACTTCCGTTCCGCTACCTGAGCATCCACGGACCGTCCAAGGGCCGCACCATGCCCGAGGCAAAGCTCGCGAACTCTCTCGCCCGGCTGGCCGACCGAGCGCAAGCGATCGTCATGCATCCCGACACGATCGAAGACCCGGAGAACTACCGCATCCTCGGCCGCAAGCTGGTTCTCGAGAACATGGATGCCCGCAAGAACGCCGGCCGAACCCCCGACGAGCTCGCTCCGTGGTTCTCGGCGCTTCCCGACGCGGGATTCTGCTTCGACATCGCCCACGCTTGGTCGCTTGACGCGACGATGACATTGGGCGGTGAGCTACTGGACGCGTTCCGAACGCGCCTGCGACACGTTCACGTCAGCTCGATGGGGCCGTCGTTGCACCACGTTCCTCTCACTGACGCCGACGAAGAGCTGTTCATGCCGCTCCTGCATCGCTGCCTTGACGTTCCCTGGATCCTCGAGGCGCCACTGCGGCAAGACTGATCGGCGGTCTTGGAATGACAACGCCGTTGCAGCAGCTTTCGCAAGCAAGCGGACGGGCCTTCCCCAATCTCTTGGCTGCCCGCGAGCTCACGGCGACCAAGCTCGCCGAGCGCAGACCGAGCCTCCAGCAGCTCCCACACGACGAGGACGTAGCGATCGTGCTCATGGGGTCATGGGGTCGCTCCGAGGTCACGAGCGGCAGCGACGACGACTACATGGTGCTCGTGGGCGGGGAGAGCCGAGACGACGTGCGCCCGTCGAAAGCCGCGATCGAGACGATCCTCGATCGCGCCCCGGGCAAGCAAGGCATCTTTGGCGAGCCCGTCTCGAGCCGAGTGATGATCGAGAAGATCGGCCTGGAGGAAGACTCGAACACGAACCTCAGCCGACGCATGCTGTTCTTGCTGGAGTCGATCGATGCAACGAACTCGCACGTGGCTGACACGGCGCGCGATCAGCTCCTGGATCGCTACCTTGACCAGTCGGTCAAGGACTTTCGGCCTCCGAGATTCCTGCTGAACGACGTGATTCGCTATTGGCGAACGATGTGCGTGGACTTCGCAGGCAAGGAGCGCGAGGGCCCCGAGAAGTGGGGGCTGCGCAACGTGAAGCTGAGAACGGCACGCAAGGTGCTGTTCGCCGGCGGTCTACTGCCCGTGTTCGAATGCTCGCGGCTCGCTGCGGAGCAGATGCCCGGATACATGCGCGCGCAGCTCCAGATGCCGCCGGTCGACCGCATCGCCGAAGCGTTCCTCCGCCACGACGCCGCCGATCCGGGCGGTCGCGCAATCGGTGCCTACGACGACTTCCTCGCCATCCTCGACGACGAGACAAGCCGGGCGGAGCTTGAAGCGCTCACGCGATCTCAGGCGGGTGGCTCCGAGGTGTTCGCGGAGGCGACCCGGCTCGGTAAGGAGCTCGAGCACGGTCTGCTCGCGATGCTCTTCGAAACCGACTCGCTCCCCAAGCTCGTGCGTGAGTTCGGGATCTTTTGACAACGAGATCCCCGCGCGCGATCTGGGGTCCAATTTGGGGTCCAATCTGAGGAAAACCCAGGCGCACTCAGGAGCAACAAACCCAATGAATACGGGGCTCTAGCACCCAGCAATACCACGTCTGTCGGGTTGTGGTCCAGGCGGTCGTGGGTTCGAGCCCCATCGCTCACCCCTCGTGAAGTGCCGGCGGTTTGAATGCGCGAGAAGCCGATCGGTAGTCGGCTGTCAGTTTGTGTCCGTGAGCGGAAAGCGCCGTTGGATGAACTCTTGGAAGTGGGGTACCGCGAATTCGCTGAGGCCGTAGGAGGGGCTGTAGATGAGGCCCTTCTCGATCAGGCGTCCGCGGGTAGGTGCGACGCTGGCCGCGGAGGGGCGGCCGAGCTTGGTGGCGATTTCGCCGGAGCGATATGGGCCCTCGCCGAGGTCCGCCATAGCCGATAGGTAATCAAGCTCTGTCTGTGTCGTCCTACCGATGCGTACCTGGAAGAAGCTCTCGTCGAGTTCGAGTTGCACGACGTTGTGTGCTCGCTCGACATCGGCGAGTGTGATCGTCGGGCCGGCAGCGACATTCCAGACGTGCTTGCCGTACTCCTGTAGGAAATAGGGGTAGCCGTCCGTCAGTTCAAGGATTCGCTCTGTAGCTTGCCGTTGGTACTCGACGCCTGCAGCCTGGGCTGGTAGGAGCAGCGCGTCGCGCGCCGCCTGGGTAGGTAGGCGGTCGATCGCGGGGAAACGAAACAGTCGCTCCGAGTAGGACTTCGCGGCGCCGGTCAACGCCGGTAGCTGAGGCAGGCCGGCACCCGCGAGCGTGAGTGGCAACTCGCGCTGGGAGACCTGATGCAGCGCGGCGATCAGCGCCTCGAGCCCAGCTCGAGCGAGGAATTGCACCTCATCGAGCAGGAACACCACGCCCGTCTCGTGCTCGGCGGCAGCTTCGCCGAGAGCGACGAACAGGTCGGAGAGGTCCTCGCCGAGGTTACCGGAGTCTCCGCGGCCGATCAGCGCGTCGACGTCGACGCCGATCTCGAATCCGTCCGGGGTGCGCAGCGTGAACGCCTTGAAGACCGCGGCTGCTCGGCGGGCGCGCTCCCGCATCCGGCTCGCGGGACTGATCGAAAGCAGCGCACGTCTCGCCAGTCGGGCGATCAGCGGCCGAAACTCAGTCTCGTGGGTGATCTCGCTCTTGGCGCTCTGAAAGCCAGCCTGCTCGGCGATAGCCTCGAATGTGTTCAACAGCACCGTCTTGCCGACACCCCTGTGTCCCGTAATCAGCATGCTCTTCTCCGGGCGGCCAGCGCGCAGACGCGCGAGCAGCACCCGGAACGCCTCGAGCTCTTCATCGCGGCCCGTCAGAGCCGGAGGACGAGAACCAGCACCGGGCGTATAGGGGTTGCCGATTGCGTCGATCGTCGGATTATACAGACCTATACAGAGTTTAGCCGTACTACGTAAACTCTAGAACGATCCGTACAAGCGCAGAGCGCGCTCCGTTGTCGTGTGTTTCAGGCGGTCGTGGGTTCGAGCCCCATCGCTGACCCCCTAAAGAGGCGAAAAGCAAGCCGGAAGCCCGCAGACCGGGCAGCTAAAGACGATCCGCAGCAATTTTAACGCCTGTACGTGACAAACACGGCGTTTACGGCTATGGTACTCGGCTCGCGTTACGGGAATGGCCTAACGCGAGGGCAGTCTGCAGCCTGACCAGGATGGTCGGTGCGGTCGCCTGCAACACATTCTGTTACTTCAAGGGGGGCATCCTGATGCACGGAAGATTCCGAGTTCTACGCCGCATGCTTTTTGCGGCGATGGCGCTTGTGGCACTGGCGGTTCCGGCGACGGCCGCGCTTGCGCCCGGGCTCGCGCAGGCGATGAGCACCGCCAAAACGGCGCTCATCGACGAACAGTCGGTCACGACGGATGATGGGATTGAAAAGGAAGGCACGCCCATCAGCCTCGAGCAGTACGCGGCGGAAAAGGCAGGTTACACCGTCACGATCCGCAGCGGCGCTGAATGGGAAGCGATGACCCCCGAACAATATGCCTCCTACCAGGTGCTGATCATCGGCGACCCCAGCTGCGAGAACACGGCGCTGTCGGCGGTCGAATCCGCCCACATCTGGACGCCGGTGGTGATGGGCGCCGGTCCCAACCCGCTCGTCGGCAACCGCGTCGTGGTCGGCACCGACCCTGAGTACCACTACGCCGCGGGTGGCGGTGGCGCGCAGCCGACCGAACCGGGCAACCCGAGCAGCGCGGGCGCCGAGCACCTCGTGCAGGACGGCATCGCGTTCGCCGGCGGCGTCGCCGGAGCGACGGGTGTCTACTTCGACACGAGCTGCACCGACATCGAAGAAAGCAAGCTGGAAGAAGAAGAACGGCTCGGTACGGCTGTCCACAGCGACACTGCCGGCATCCGTCCGGCGGGCGTCTCGCAGCCGATACTCGAAGGCCCCGACGGTCGCGACAAAAACGACATCCTCGAACACCTGACCGCGGCACCCAGCAAAGAAGCCTGGACGGAGAACGTCGACCCGCCCTGTGGTGGAAGCGTGCAGCAGGTCGCGGCCAACCCGGTGTTCGACACCGGTGAAACGAAGCTGCTGGACAGCAACATCCAGGGTTGGGGCTGCTCCGACCACATCACGTTCCCGACGTTCCCGCCGGACTGGTTCCCGCTGGCTGTGGCGACGGACACGCCGTCGCACCCGACCTGCGGCACCGACCCCGAAACCGCGAAAGAAGTCTGCGGCGAGGCGTACGTGCTGCTCGCGGGCGAAGGCATCGTGGCGGAAGCCCCGAACCTGACGCTCACGCCGAAGAGCGAAAGCAACCCGGCGGGCGGCACGCACACGGTCGTCGCCAACGTGCACAAGGAAGAAAAACCCGTTGCGGAACGTCCGGTGACGTTCACGGTGACCGGCCAGAACGCAGGCGCCACCGGCACGTGCACCACGGGCGCGGGCGCACCCGACCCTGAATGCAAGACCGACGCCAACGGCGAAGTCAAGTTCACCTACACCGACTCCAAGGGCGTGGGCGCGGACACGATCATCGCCAGCGTCACGCTGGAAAGCATCGAAGAAGAAGAGGTAATCGAGGCCAAGCCCGCCGTGTCGACGACGAAAGTGGTCCTCACGACGGAGCGCGCGACGGCGATCCAGGACTGGACGCCGGTGCCCGCCCCGGCAGCGCCCGCGGTTGCGGCCGTGGTGCCGAAATCCGGCGTGCTGGCGTTCGGTGCTGCACACCTGGCAAGCAACTCGCACGCGTGCGTGGCGAGCAGCGGCTACCTGGCATCGGTGAGCGGCAAGCTGATCGCGTCGGTCACGTACGTGCTCGACGGCCACAAGCTCAAGACGCTGACTCGCGCGAACTCGCACGGGGTGTTCTCGCTGCGGATCGCGCTCAAGGCCGGGCACGTGCATCACCTCACGATCCACGTCGCGTTCACGTCCGCGAGCAGCGCGAAAGCGCTGACGCTCAAACGGACGCTGGCGCGCTGCGCGGCCGTCCACCACGTCTCGACGCCGCGCTTCACCGGCTGAGACGGGCTGTACGATAGGTAGATGATTGGAGCGGGCGGCCGTATGAGCGATACGGCCGCCCGTTTCCGCGTCTGGGGGCTGGCGAGGAGGAGCAGCGGCCTGGCTCTGGGACTGTCGCTGGCGACGGTCGCCTTCGCCGCAGTGCAGGCGCGTGCGCAACCAGCGGATGCGGCCACGAGGATCCTCACGGCAAGCGTCGCGGCGGCGTCGGCAGCGCTCGGTACGGCCGCCGAAAGCGCCGCTGAACCTCAGGCCGCGGAAGCCACGCCCGTGACGAGCCCGCCCGCGACCGGCCCGTCCCCGGCTCTGGCGCCGATGAGCCGGGCGCTGTCGAACGAACGCACGCTCACCACCTGGGCTCACCCCGTCGAACCCGGCCCGATCTACGCGCACCCCGAAGCTCACGCTCGGCGGGTGGGGCGGATTCACCTGGAAACGGAGGACGGCTTCCCTGAGGTGTATCTGCTGTTGAGCGTCTACACGGACGCACAGGGCAACGAATGGGTCAGGCTGCGGATACCGGGGCGCCCGAACGGACGCACTGGCTGGGTGTCGCGGGAAGCGCTGGGCGCGTTTCAACGCACGCGCTGGGCGATCGTGGTGAACCTCGCCAAGCGCAGGCTGACCGCGTACTACGACGGCCACGTGCGCATGACGGCGCCGGTGGGCGTCGGCAAGCCCAGCACGCCGACGCCGCCTGGGCACTTCTGGATTCGCGAGCGCTTCAGCGTGCCTGACCGCAGCAACCCGTACTGGCCGTACGCGCTCGGCACCTCCGACTACTCGACGCTGACCGAATGGCCGGGGGGAGGGGTGATCGGCATCCACGGAGACTTCGGCGAACCGCAGAAGATCCCCGGTGACCCGTCGCACGGCTGTGTGCGCATGCGCGATGCCGACATCGCTTGGCTGGGTCCGCGCGTGACGCTTGGCACGCCCGTGGACATCGTCCCTCGCTAGCGGCCGAGCGTCAGGGCTAGAGCGAGGAGGTCCAGCGCTCGGCGGCGCGACTGACGTCCGTGAGCGTGCGCTCGGGGGCGCCGCGCCGGCGGCGGTGGCGATTCTGCGCGGCGAGCATCTGCTCGATGTCACCCAGCTCGAGCTCGACTTCGCGCTCGGGCGAGCGCGTGGGCTTCCAGTCGAGCAGCTCCGCGTATCCGTCCTGGTGGAGATGCCCTGCGAGCAGCGCCAGCGCCAGCAGCAGCATTGGCACGCCCAGCACCATCGACAGGAAGTACAGCTGGTCCATCGCTCAGGCGCCCTCCGGCGCGGGGCGCATCGGCGGAGCCGCGCGTGGCGTCCGCCGACTCGGCGTCTTGGCGCCCGCGTCGCGCTCCCCGGCGTCGGTGTTCGCCGCCGCGCGCCGCTTGCGCGCGGTCCCGCTCGCGGCGGTGCGACGCTCGCCGGCGGCCTCGCGCGCCGCGGCGCCCGCCTCGCTGCCGAGCCCGTCGATCGCCGCCTGCACGGTGGCCAGGCGCCGCACGAGCATCGTGCGCACCTGCTCGAGCTCGGCGGCGTGCAGCAGCGTGGGGCCGATGCCTTTTCGCGTGGCCTCGCGCGGCGGCGCGACGCCCGGGTGTTTGGCTTCGATCTCGCCGAGCGTGCGCTCGAGCGTGGCGATCTGCCCGCGCAGCGCGCGCCGGCGCTCGACCTCGTCGTCCGCCGGCAGGCGTGCGGCGGCGGGAATGACGTACAGCGCGGCGGCGACCTCGCGCGGGTCGACGCCGGTCTCGTGCGCCTCGCGCGCGGCGTCGGCGGCGATCGCGGTGACGCTCGAGAGCTGCTGTGGCGTGGCGGCGACGAACGTGCCGCTACCCTGCTGGCTGTCGATCAGGCCCTCCTGCTCCAGGCGCTGGTAGACGGAGCGCACGGTGTTGACGTTGACGCCTGTCGCCTCCGCCATCTCGCGCAGCCCCGGCAGGCGCTGTCCGGGCTCGAGCCGGCCGTCGCGTACGCGCGAGCGCAGCGCCCATGCGAGCTGTACGCCGATCGGGATCTCGGCGTCGCGGTCGATGCTGATGTCCAAGCCGGACGACCCGGCTGCGCCGTGGCTCATGCGATCAACTGTAGAGGCCCCACGACCACGTTGCATAGTGTGCTGGTGAACTAGTACACTAGATCAGTGCGGCGCGGCGGCGATCGGATCACAGCTCTCCCCAAGCGGGCTTTCGTTCCGGCTCGGCATGTGCTCGAAGAATTCGGGGACATGATGTTGCTGACGGGCAGGACGATCACCGCCGCCGTACGGCCGCCGTATACCTACGGCGGCGAGCTCGTCAACCAGTTTCTGTTCACGCTGCAGCTCGTGTGGCTGCCGCTCCTCGTGTCGACCGTGGCGATCAGCTACGGGGCGCCGGGGCTGCAAGCGGCGAACTTCCTGACGCTGTTCGGCGCGATCGATCGCCTTGGCGGCTTCTTCGTGGTCGAGGTGGTCCGCGAAATCGGCCCGTTGATCACGGCGATCGTGGTTGCCGGGGTGGGGGGCACGGCGATCACGGCGGACCTGGGCGCGCGCAAGGTCCGCGAGGAGCTCGACGCGCTGCAGGTGCTCGGCGTGGACCCCGTCAAGAACCTCGTCGTTCCGCGCTTCCTGTCGCTGATGCTCGTGACGGGCCTGTTCAACATCTACGCCATCTTGTTCGGGCTGTTCGGCGGCCTGCTCGCAGAGGTCGAGAGCCATGGCTCGCTGGGACCGTTCTGGAACAGCCTGTTCGCCAACGCCACCGTCACAGACCTGTGGGGCTCGGTGCTGAAGACGACGATCTTCGGCGCGATCATCGCGATCGTGTGCTGTTACAAAGGCATGACCGCCTCCGGCGGCGCGGAGGGCGTGGGACGGGCGGTCAACGAGGCTGTGGTCGTCTCGTTCCTGGCATTTGGCGCGTTCGACTACGTGTTCACGACGACGCTGTTGGCAACGCACCCGCAGATCCTGGTGATCAAGTGAACGAACTGCTCGGGCTTCCGCGTGAATGGCTCGCTTCCGCCGGCGAGATCGGCGGCTTCATGGGCGAAGTCCTGCGCGAAGTGTGGACCCTGCGCGTGTTCCGCTTCTTCGGTGAGGCCCTGCGCCAGTCGGGCATCCTGATCGTCGGCTCGACGGGTGTGATCTGGGGGCTGGCGTTCATCAACGGCCTCGGCGCATGCGGCGTCCAGGCGGCGTACTTCACCGTGTCCACGGGCGCGCCGGCCTACTCGGGGGTGTTCTCGGCGTGGTGCAACCTGCGCGAGGCGGTGCCGCTGGTGTTCGGCTACATGATGGCCGCGAAGGTCGGCACGGGGATCGTGGCGGAGCTGGGCGCGATGCGCATCTCCGAGGAGATCGACGCGCTCGAGGTGATGGGCGTCAACTCGATGAGGTTCTTGTGCGCGACGCGTCTGCTGGCCGCGTGGCTGGTGCTGCCGTTCATGTACATCGGCTCGATCGGCGTCGCCTTCCTGGCCTCTTACGTCGCGATAGTGCACCAGGTGGGCTATGTCTCCTCAGGCGGCTATCTGCTGATCTTCTGGCAATTCCAGAATCCCGGCGACTACCTGTTCAGTGTGATCAAGGGCATGACGATGGCCACTGCGATCGTGCTCGTCGGCTGTTACTACGGCTACAACGCCAGCGGTGGACCCGTGGGCGTGGGCCAAGCCACGGCGAAGTCGATGGCGCTCAACCTGGTGCTCGTGAACGTAATCGACGCGCTGGGAACCCAGATCTTCTGGGGCAGCAACCCGCGCGCCCCGATCGGCGGTTAGCTGGAGCGCGCGCCGGCCGCGACCCTGCGGCGGCGTCCGCCGGCGGCTCAGTCCAGCGGCGTCGTGTAGGCGCCGCTGAGGCCGCCGTCGACCAGGAACGTCGAGGCGGTCACGAAGCTCGACTCGTCGCTGGCGAGGAACAGCGCGCCGTTGGCGATCTCCTCGGCGCGCGCGAAGCGGCCCATCGGCACGTGCACGAGCCGGCGCGCGGCCTGCTCGGGGTCCTTGGCGAACAGCTCCTGCAGCAGCGGCGTGTCGACCGGGCCGGGGCACAGCGCGTTGACGCGCACGCCGCGGCGCGCGAACTCGACGCCGAGCTCGCGCGAGAGCGCCAGCACGCCGCCCTTGGAGGCGGTGTAGGAGATCTGCGAGGTGGCGGCGCCCATCACCGCGACGAACGACGCCGTGTTGATGACCGAGCCGCGCGCGGGCCGTCGTTCTCGAGCAGGTGCGGGATGCCGTGCTTGCAGCACAGGAACACGCTGCGCAGGTTGACCTCCTGCACGCGCTCCCACGCCTCGAGCGTCGTCTCGAGCACCGAGCCGTCGTCGTTCGGGGAGATGCCGGCGTTGTTGAACAGCACGTCGATGCGCCCGTAGCGCTCGCGCACGCTGCTGCGTACATCGTCGCGCACCTGCTGCCTCGTCGGTCACGTCGACCTGCAGCGCGAGCTCGCCGGGCGCGTCCGGCGGCAGGTCGACGCCGACGACCGTCGCGCCCTCGCGCTGGAACAGCTCGACGGTCGCGGCGCCGATGCCGCCGCTGGCGCCGGTCACCACGCACACCGTCCCTGCGAGCCTGCCCGCTGCAGCCATCATCCCTCCGTCGCGTAGAAGATCGTCTTGACCTCGGTGTAGGCGTCGAGCGCGTGCGGGCCCAGCTCGCGCCCGTAGCCGGACTGCTTGAAGCCGCCGAACGGCGTCGTCACGCGCACCGAGGTGTTGGAGTTGATCGACAGCACGCCCGTCTCGACCGCGCGCGCGACGCGCAGCGCGCGCGCGCCGTCGCGCGTCCAGATCGAGCCCGACAGGCCGTAGATCGTGTCGTTGGCCAGGCGCGATCGCCTCGGCCTCGTCGCGGAACGGGATCACCGCGGCGATCGGGCCGAAGACCTCCTCGCGGGCGACGCGGTCGCTCGGCGTCGACCGGGCGCGAGCACCGTCGGCGCGAACCAGAAGCCCGGGCCCGTCGGGCGCGCTGCCGCGGAACGCGACCGGCGCGCTCGCCGTCGAGGAACGAGGCGACCGTCTCGCGCTGCGCCGGCGGAGATCAGCGGGCCCATCTGCGTGTGCCTCGTCGAGCGGGTCGCCGACGCGCAGCGCCTTCACGTGCGCGCTCGAGCAGCTCCAGGAAGCGCTCGAGCGCGCCGCTCCTGCACGAGGATCCGCGAGCGCGCGCAGCAGTCCTGGCCGGCGTTGCCGAACACCGCCCCCGGCGCCGCCGCGGCGGCGGCCTCGAGGTCGGCGTCGGCGAACACGATGTTCGGCCGACTTGCCGCCGAGCTCGAGCGTCACGCGCTTGATCGTCGCGGCCGCGCCCGCGGCGATCGAGCGGCCGACCTCGGTCGAGCCGGTGAACGCGATCTTGGCCACGTCGGGGTGCTCGACCAGCCGCTGCCCGCACGTGCGGCCGGGGCCGACGACGACGTTGACGACGCCCTCGGGCAGGCCCGCCTCGAGCGCGAGCTCGGCGAAGCGCAGCGCGCGTCAGCGGCGTCAGCTCGGCCGGCTTGAGCACGACCGTGTTGCCCGCCGCGAGCGCCGGCGCGAGCTTCCAGGAGGCGATCGTCAGCGGGAAGTTCCACGGCGTGATCAGCCCGACGACGCCGAGCGGCTCGCGCACCGTGAACGCCTGGCCGCCGGCGACCGGGATCGTGTCGCCGAGCAGCCGCTCGGGCGCGCCGGCGTAGTAGCGGAACGTGTCCACGACCATCCCCATCTCGCCGCGCGCGTCGGCGATCGCCTTGCCGGCGTTGCGCGCCTCGAGCACCGCCAGCTCCTCGCGGTGCGCGGCGAGCGTCGTCGGCGAGCGCGTGCAGCATGCGCGCGCGCTCGCCGGGCGCGAGCGCGCGCCAGGCGGGCAGCGCCGCCTGCGCGCGCGGCGACCGCCTCGTCGACCTCCGTCGACGCCCGCGCGCGGGACCTCGGCGAGCACCGCCTCGGTGGCGGGCTCGAGCACTGCACAGCGTGTCGCTCAGCGGTCAGCCCGTCCGCGCTCGGCGGTCCGTCCGGGCAGCTCGGCGCGCCACGCCCTACGGCGCCTCGGCGATCTCCGGCAGCGCCTGTTCGACGTCGAGCTCGTCGATCGTGCGGACCGGGCCCTTGAACGTGTTCTTCGCCGAGACCGAAGTACCAGATCGTCACCGCGAGCGATCACGCCGATCGTGACAGCGGCGCGTAGTTGACCGCCGACCAGCTGAACGCGCTTTCCCACGGACACGCCTTCGGGCGTGAACGGCAGGCAGAAGATGACCACGCAGAGCGCCACCCAGACGAACGCGATCGGGTTGATCCATTTGTACTTGCTGCCGAGCGTCCACGGTCCCGGCTGCGAACTTGTCGCCCATGCGCCAGCGCAGGAACACCGGGATCGTGTAGGCGATGTACAGGCCGATCACCGAGATCGAGGTGACCGCGAGGAACGCCACCGGGCGTGCCGAGGTGGTTCGGGAAGTACGCCGGGATCGTGATGATCAGCGCGAACACGGCACACGAACAGCACCGCCCAGGTCGGCGTCCGGTTCTTGCCCGAGCCGGCGCCACAGGTTGTGGCCCGGGACCGCGCCGTCGCGCGAGAACGCGAACGTCATCCGCGAGGCGCTCGTGACGCACGCCATCCCGCAGAACAGCTGGCCGACGGTCGAGATCAGGATCACCGCCTTGGCCGCCGCCGAGCTGAGCGCGGTCTCGAAGATCGTCGAGCGCCGGGAAGCCGGCTTTGTAGATTTCGGCTTCGTGGCTCTTCTGGATCGCGAACGTGATCGCCAGCAGCACGATCCAGCCGACGATCGCCGAGTAGAACACCGAGCGCCAGATGCCCTTCGGCGCGGACTCGTTCGGCGCCGTGGGTCTCCTCGGAGACGTGCGCCGAGGCGTCGTAGCCGGTGATCGTGTACATCGTCAGCAGGAAGCCGAGCGGCAGCACGTAGAACCAGAATTAGCCCGTGATCGCGCCGCCGCGAAGCCGGATTCGTTGGCCGTGTGGCCGAACACGTAGGAGAAGCTCGCGTGGTGGGAGGGCACGGCGATCAGGATGCACGACGATCACCAGCGACGCCGATCACGTTCCACCAGACCGAGACGTTGTTGAAGCATCGACACGAGGTGGCTGCGAGAAGACGTTGATCAGCCCGTGCGATGATCAGGATGAACGGCGAACAGCGCGAAGTTGACGTGCGCGCGTGTAGTGCACGTCGGTGCCGGCCGCGGCCTTGGCGAAGTTGAAGATGAAGTGCACGTTGTAGAGGCCGAGCAGGTTCATCAGGAACGTCGCGCGACGACGTAGATCGACCGAGGCGACGACCGCGACCAGGCCGATCAGGTTGAACCAGCCGGTGAACCAGCCCCAGCCGGCGCCGCCGAGCTTCGAGGCCCAGTAGTAGATGCCGCCGGCGGTCGGGCATCGCCGAGGCGAGCTCGGACATCGAGAAGGCGACGAACAGGATCAGCACGCAGATCAGCGGCCACGCGATCGAGATCGCGATCGGGCCGCCGTTCTTGAGCGCCTGCCCGTAGGTCGTGAAGCAGCCCGGCGAGGATGCGAGATGATCGAGAACGAGATCGCGAAGTTGGAGAACCCGCTCCAGCCGCGGTTCAGCTCCTGCTTGTAGCCGAGCTCGGCGAGTCGTCTGCTCGTCGGCTGCCCAGAGTCTCGGTCTGTGCTCATCGCGCCCCCCTCGGAGAAAAGGTTTGATCGTCCGTCCTTCGATCGTGACAATACGCTCGATCGCGGACGGAAGTCAAGAGCATTGGCCGAATCCCGCTGCGACGGACGTGCCAACGGCCGGCGGACGCCGCGCGCTCAGCCGCCCGGCAGCAGGCCCGCGAGGACGTGCTCGGTGCCCTGCAGGTGCTCGGTCATCACGCGCGCCGCGCGCATCGCGTCGCGCTCGCGCACCGCCGCGAGCAGCCGCCGGTGCTGGGCGTTGGAGGAGGCGAGCACCTCGCGGCGGGTGCGCGATGTAGGCGATCAGGTCGGTCATCGCGCCCTGCACCTCGGTCATCGCCGCGCACCAGCCGCGGTCGAGCGCGTCGCCTCGGCGAGCCCGACGTGCAGGCGGATGTCGGCCTGGCGGTAGGCGGCGAAGTCCTCGAGCGTCGCCTCGAGCGCGTCGACGAGCTCGTCGAGCGCGTCGAGCGTCCGCCGGCTCGGCGCGCTCGGCGGCGAGCACCGCGACGCCGAGCTCGACCGCCAGGCGCTGGTCGCACGTCTCGCGCCACTGCGCGAGCATCTCGCGCCGACGGCGGGTCGGCGGGCGGCTGCGGGTCGGACGACGAACGTGCCGCCGCCGCGCCCGCGCGTGGCGAACACGTGGCCGCTCTGGGTCAGCGCGGTCAGCGCCTGGCGCAGCGTCGAGCGCGCGATCCCGAGCCGCGCGCACAGCTCGCGCTCGGCCGGCAGCCGCGAGCCGGGCGCGCAGCAGCCCGAGCTTGATCGCGGTGCCGAGCCGGTCGACGGTCTCCTCGAAGGCGGTCTGCGAGCGCACCGGCGCGAACACCGCGTTCGGGAGCGTGCAGCGTCGCGGCGGCCGCACGGTCGTTCCGCTGCCTTCGCCATTGCCGCCGGCTCCCTAGACGGTCACAGCCGCTCGAACCCCCGGAAGCGCTCCCAGTCGGTGACGGCCGCCTCGAACGCCGCGAGCTCGACGTCGGCGGCGTTGAGGTAGTGCGTCGACGACCTCCTCGCCGAACGCCGCGCGCGCGACCTCGCTGCCGGCGAACAGCTCGCGCGCGTCGCGCAGCGTGCTCGGCAGCGCGCGGGCGTGTCGGTCGCCGTGTAGGCGTTGCCCTCGAGCGCCGGCTCGAGCTCGAGGCCCGGCGTCGACGCCGTGCAGGCCCGAGGCGATGATCGCGCTGAGCGCCAGGTAGGGGTTCAGGTCGGCGCCGCCGACGCGGTTCTCGAAGCGCAGCGACGGGCCGTGGCCGACGACGCGCAGCGAGCACGTGCGGTTGTCGTGGCCCCAGGCGACGGTCGTCGGCGCGAAGCTGGCCGGCGGCGTAGCGCTTGTAGGAGTTGACGTTCGGCGCCAGCAGCAGCGTCAGCTCGCGCAGGCACGCGAGCTGCCCGGCGAGGAACGACTCGAACAGCGCCGCGGTCGCGCTCGAACAGCGGCCCCTGCTCGTCGGCGAGCGAGAAGTGGATGTGGCACGAGTTGCCCTCGCGCTGGTCGTACTTGGCCATGAAGCGTGATCGCCATGCCCTCCTGCGGCGGCGATCTCCTTGGCGCCGTTCTTGTAGATCGACGTGCTCGTCGGCGGTGCGCAGCGCGTCGGCGTAGCGGAAGTTGATCTCGTGCTGGCCGAAGTTGCACTCGCCCTTGGAGTCCTCGACGACCATCCCGGCGGCCGCCATGCTGTTGCGGATGCGGCGGATCAGCGGCTCGACGCGCGCGGTGCCGAGCAGCGAGTAGTCGACGTTGTAGAGGTTCGCCGGGCGCAGCTCGCGGTAGCCCTTGTGCCACGCCTCCTCGTAGGTGTCGCGGAAGACCATGAACTCGAGCTCGGTGCCGGCGTTGGCGCTCCAGCCGCGCTCGGCCAGGCGCGCGAGCTGGCGGCGCAGGATCTGGCGCGGCGAGGCGACCACGTCCGAGCCGTCGAGCCAGGCGACGTCGGCCAGGCACATCGACCGTCCCCTCCTGCCACGGCACCGGGCGCAGCGTGTCGAGGTCCGGGACGCAGCACCAAGTCGCCGTAGCCGCGCTCCCACGAGGACATCGCGTAGCCGTCGACGGTGCGTCATGTCGACGTCGACCGCGAGCAGGTAGTTGCAGCCCTCGGCGCCGTGCTCGGCGACCTCGGCGAGGAAGTGCGTCGCCGTCAGGCGCTTGCCCTGCAGCCGCCCCTGCATGTCGGTCATCGCCAGCAGCACCGTGTCGACGGTTCCCTGCGCGACCGCCTCCGAGAGCTCTTCGAGAGTCACGTTCGTGAAGGTACTGGAGTCGGACCTCTAGCGCACGAAAGTTTTTTATGGACGGCCCTTGCGGGCCGCGGGGTGGGCGTCGCGCTCGCGCCCCGGCGCGCGTCCTGGCGGCTGCTGCGGGGCCTCGCGTTTCGGGCTGTGGGGGATCGAGCGGATCAGCGGCCGCTCCGCCTTGACCAGCGCGCGCTTGCCGTGATGCTCGATCTCGAGCGCGGCGCCCTCGAGCAGCGTGTAGCGGGCCTCGTGGCGGCTGACCTCCACGTGCATCATGCGCCCGGCGAAGCACAGGCGGAACGCCAGGCGCGTGAGCGCCGCGGGCAGGCGCGGCGCGAAGCCGAGCGCGCCGTCGTGGTCGCGCATGCCGCCGAGTCCCGCGACCGCTGCGATCCAGGTTCCGGCGAGCGAGGCTATGTGGACTCCGTCGCGGGTGTTGTGCTCGATGTCGTCGAGGTCCATCAGCGCCGCCTCGAGCAGGTAGTCGTAGGCGAGCTCCAGGTGGCCGACCTCGGCGGCGAGCACCGCCTGCGTGCACGCCGACAGCGACGAGTCGCGGACGGTCAGCCGCTCGTAGTAGTCGAAGTTGCGCGCCTTCTGCTCGGCGCTGAACGCGTCGCCGCGCAGGTGCATCGCGAGCACGAGATCGGCCTGCTTGAGCACCTGCTTGCGGTACAGCTCGAAGTAGGGGAAGTGCAACATCAGCGGGTACTGCTCGGGGCGCGTGGCGTCGAAGTCCCACGCGGCGTGCTCGGTGAACCCCTCAGCCTGCTGGTGCACGTCGAGCGCCTTGTCGTAGGGGATCAGCATCGCCCGCGCCGCGTCGCGCCAGTCCGCCGTCTCCTCGTGATCGACGTCCAGCGCCGCCGCGCGCTCGGGGTCGCGCTCGACGGCGTCGGCGGCCGCGCGCAGGTTGCGCTGGGCCATCAGGTTCGTGTACACGTTGTTGTCGGCCAGCGCGCTGTACTCGTCCGGCCCGGTCACGCCGTCGATGCGAAAGCGCCCATGTTCGTCGTGGTGGCCGAGCGAGCGCCACAGCCGCGCCGTCTCGACGAGCAGCTCCACGCCGACCTCGCGCGCGAACGTCTCGTCGTCGCTGGCCGCGGCGTAGCGCACGACCGCGTCGGCGATGTCCGCGTTGACGTGAAACGCGGCGGTGCCCGCGGGCCAGTAGCCGGAGCATTCGGGCCCGCTGATCGTGCGCCACGGGAACGCCGCGCCCGCGAGGCCCAGCTCGCGCGCGCGCTCCCTGGCGAGCTCCAGCGTGCGATGGCGCCAGCGCAGCGCGTCGCCGGCGGCCTGCGGCGCCGTGTAGGTGAGTACGGGCAGGACGAAGGTCTCGGTGTCCCAGAACGTGTGCCCGTCGTAGCCCGGCCCTGTCAGTCCCTTGGCCGCGATCGCGCGCTGCTCCCCGCGTGCGCCCGCCTGCAGCACGTGGAACAGTCCGAAGCGCACCGCCTGCTGCAGCGCGGCGTCCCCCTCGATCTCCACGTCGGCGCGCTCCCAGAAGCGGTCGAGGTAGGCGCGCTGCTCTTCCGCCAGCCCCTGCCAGCCGGCGCGCTTGGCGCCCGCGAGCGCGGCCGCGACCTGGTCGCGCAGCGCCGCGACGGTGCGTTCGGCGGACCAGCCGTAGGCGAGGAACTTGACGATGCGCAGCGTCTGCCCCGGCTCGAGCTCGCACGCGATTGCGAGCCGCGCGATGTCCGCGTGGGTCTCGAGCGACGCCTCGACGCCTGGCGGCGCCTCGATCGCGTGATCCATCGCGGCGGCGAGCATCAGCCCGCTGTTCTGGGTCGAGTGGGCGAGGATCGCGCGCTGGTCCTCGCCGTTGAGCAGCTCCGGGCGCAGCGGCGCGGGGGGCGCGGAGCCCGCCCGCGGATCGCCATCGGGTTGCGCCGGCGGCTCGTTGGCGACGAGCTCCGACTGCAGGACGACGGCTAGGCGCGCCTGCAGCGGCTCGACCTCGTAGAGGATCGCGGCGACGGCGCGCTGGGTGAAGGACACGAGTCGCGTGGTGCGCACGCGCACCGCGCGACCGGTCGGCGAGACCCACTCGACCGTTCGGCGCAGCACCCCGTCGCGCAGGTCCAGCAGCCGCTCGTGGCCGCGCAGCTCGCCGTAGCGGACGTCCAGCGGCTCGTCGTCGACGAGCAGGCGCATGACCTTGCCGTTGGTCACGTTGAGCACCGTCTCGCTCGTGCGCGGCTGGCCGTATGCGGGCTCCGCGGTGTCCAGCGGGCACACCTCGCAGAACCCGGCGAGATATGTGCCGGGGATCCCGAACGGCTCGCCCTCGTCGAGGTTCCCGCGCAGGCCGATGTGCCCGTTGCCGAGCGCGAACACGGACTCGGTCTGCGCGAGGTGGTCCAGCTCGAGGCTCGTCTCGCGCACCGCCCACGGCTCCGCGGGGAAGGCGCTCTGGCGGATCATGGGGATCCCCCGATCACGGGGCCTGCCCCGGCGGGCGCGACCTCGGTCACGCCGCTCCGAGCAGCTCGGCGAGATCGCCGACGACGACGTCCGCCCCGTGCTCGCGCAGCGCCTGCGCCTGCCCCGCGCGGTCGACGCCGACGACGCAGCCGAAGCCGCCGGCGCGGCCCGCCTGCACGCCCGCGAGCGCGTCCTCGAAAACGGCCGCCGCTGCCGGCTCCACTCCCAGCGCCCTGGCGCCCGCGAGGAACGTGTCCGGTGCGGGCTTGCCGTGCAGATGCTCGCGCTGGGCCTGCGCGCCGTCGACGACCGCGTCGAACAGGTCCGCGATGCCCGCCGCCGCGAGCACCTCGCGGGCGTTGGCGCTGGAGGAGACGACCGCGCGGGGCAGCCCCGCGTCGCGGACCGCGCGGACGTAGCGCACCGATCCCGCGTATGCCTGCACGCCGTCGGAGTGGATCATCCCGAGCACGATCTCGTTCTTGCGGTTGGCCAGGCCGTGCACCGTCTGCGCGTCCGGCGCGTCATGCTCGTCGCCCTCGGGCAGCTCGATGCCGCGTGCCTGCAGGAACGATCGCACGCCGTCCTCACGCGGCCTGCCGTCGACGTACTCGTCGTAATCCTTGACGGCATCGAACGCGACGAACCGCTCATCGCGCGTTTCGGCGCGCGCGCGCAGGAGCTCGTCGAACGCCCGCTTCCACGCGGCGGCGTGCACCTTGGCGGTCTGCGTGAGCACGCCGTCGAGATCGAACAGGCACGCGCGGATCTCGGCGGGCAGGCCCAGCACGCCGTCAGGCGGGCGCGCCGGCGGACAGGCCGACGAGCTCGGCGCTGCGCTCCCACAGGCCCTCGGCGAGCGCCGGATCCTGGGCGGCGGCGCTCGGTGCGGTCACCTTCTCGTCCTGGACGTACTCGCCCGTGAGCGGTGCGGCCTGCTCGGAGGTGGCGAGCCACACGAGCGAGCGCGCGCCGCGCTGCGGCGAGCGGAAGAACGGCGCGCCCAGCGTCGTCAGCACCTTCCAGATCCCGTTCTCGTTCTTGCCGAAGCCCGTGCGCACGACGCCCGGGTGAAAGCAGTTGGCGTGCAGCTCGGGCGCGCGCTTGGCGAGCTCGCGTGTGAAGAGGATGTTGCACAGCTTCGAGGTGCCATAGACGCGCATCCCCGCATATCCGTTCTTCGACTGCAGATCGTCGAGGTCGAGGCGGCCCGACTCGTGCGCGTCGGACGCCGTCGTCACGACGCGCCCGCCGCCGAGGCGATCGCGCAGCAGGTTGGTGAGCAGGAACGGTGCGAGATGGTTGAGCGCGAACGTGCGCTCGAAGCCCTCGGAGGTCTCATTGCGGGAGCTGAACAGCGCGCCGGCGTTGTTGGCGAGCACGTCGATGCGCTCGTAGCGGTCGCGGAGCTCATCGGCGAGCGCGCGCACCTGCGCCATCAGCATGAGATCGGCGACGTGCTCGTGGACCGGCGCGCCGCCGCCCGTCGCGACGGCTTCGCGCGCGACCGCCTGCACGCGCTCCGGATCGCGGCCGACGAGCGCCACCTCGACGCCCTGACGCGCGAGCTCGACGGCGGCGGCCTGGCCGATGCCGCGAGTCGCTCCGGTGATCAGCACCAGCGTCACGCCACGGACTCTACAAGCCTGCTGCTGCTGCCGTCCGTCGCCGGTGTCGGCCGCCGGCGCTGGCGTCGGCGCGATGACGGAGTCGCGCAAGCGCGCTGCGCTGGGTCCCGGGCGCCTGCGGGCGCGGCTCGCAGCAGAGCTCCCGGAGCTGCCCTGGCGCGCGTACGAGGGGTGATCGATTTCAGTGACATGAACCTGGGCGACGCCGCGTTCGACTTCGCCGAGTTGTATGAGTACGGTGATGATTTGTGAAAGATGTGTCTACGGGAAGACGAGCTTCGCTGCGGCGCGCGCGACGTTCGATCGTGTGAAGCTCGGAATCGGTTAACACATCACACGGTGCGCGCGCGAGGCGGAGCGCACTGCACGGTATGCCGCATATCTGGGATGATCGCGAAATATGGCGCTCGGCGGAATGGAGACCCTCGAGATGCGCCAACCCGCGACCCGGCCGGATGGCCGGGTGTCAGAACGCCCCGTAGTCAACGCGTACAAAGGAGAACACGTGTTCAACAGAACACTTCGTGCGAAGCTCATGCCGCTCTGCCTCGGGCTGGGCATCGCACTTGCCATGGTCGGCGCCGCAAACGCGTCCGCTGCGACACTGTTCGTCTCGAACTCAGCACCGGTGGTCCCCGGCGGCAGGAGCTGTGCCCAGCCGGGCTTCAACAGCATCCAGACGGCGATCGAAGTCGGCGGCGTGGCCGCCAAGATCAGCGTCTGTCCGGGCACCTACACCGAACAGCTCACAATCGTGCACGCAGTCAAGCTCAGCGCCGCCGGCGGGCCGGGCACGGCCACGGTCGCGATGCCGGCGACTCCGACGGCTTCGAGCACGAAATGCGCCATCGGGCTCGAACCGCAGCTGATCGCGGTCTCGATCTGCACCCCGGACACCGTCAGCATCACCGGTGTGAACGTCGAAGCGATCGTGCCGCTCACGACCTGTGCGGACGGCCTGTACGGCATCTTCATCGGCGGAGGCGGCACGCTCAAGGCCACGGACATGACCGTGAACGGCGCGAGCACGAGCCTCGAAGCGTACAAGGGCTGCCAGCACGGGGTCGCGATCGCGGCCGGGTTGAAACCGCCGACGCCCGAGGTCGGCCACGCGGTGCTGAAGGACGTCACCGTGTCCGGCTACGAGAAGAACGGCCCCACGGTCAGGGGAGTCGGCTCGACGCTGTCCGTGGACGACTCGACGATCACCGGCGAAGGCCCCAGCCCGTGGATCGCGCAGAACGGCATCGAGATCGCGTTCGGCGCGGGCGGCACGGTCAAGTCCTCGACCGTGTCCGGCAACGAGTGCGACGTCGCGATATGTCTGACGGACGCGGAAGAACAGGCGACCGGCGTGCTGTTCTACGGCGCCGCGACGGGCTCGAGCGTGTCGAGCTCGACGCTCGAGCAGAACGACATCGGTGGCTACTACGACTCCACGAGCGTGAGCCAGCCGGCAGCGGCGGAGGTCACGTTCGCGAAGGACACGCTGACGGGCAACCGCTACGAGGGATTCGTGCTCGAACAGGGCAAGGCGCTGCTCAACAAAGACACGATCGACGGCAGCGGCAAGGTCGGCATCGATCTCGTGCAGACGAAGGAACAGAGTCTCGCGTCGCAGTCGAGCGCGATTCACACGAAGGTCGAGGACCAGACGGAAGCCGCCATTCGCGTGGAATCGGACAAAAGCACGGAAGACAAGGAAGGCAGCAGCTTTGCCTTCACGGACGGCACGTTCAGCGGCAACGGCACCGTGCTCGACAACGAGAGCAACGACTTCGAAGTCGTGCTCTAAAGATCAGTAGAAATCCGATGGATGGCTTCGGGGGAGGCGCGGATAACGCGTCTCCCCCGAGTCGTTCTCGGGGCGGTTGGGCTGTATTGGAGCCAAAAAAATCGAGATTGAGAGGGGTGTGAGAAGGCAAAACGAATCGCTCAAGAGACTGTGGGCCGGCACCGATAGCGAACTACCAGCACCAGCGGCTCGGTTGCGAGCCCCGACCCACAAGAGGGATCAAATGTTTCTCGAGCGCTTCGTCACTTCGTCCGTGCGCAACCAGCTGCTCGCCGGCTTTCTCGGTGTCATCGTCGTCTTCGCGGTGGCGCTGGCGATATCCGTCAGCGGGATCTCATCAGTCTCGACGACGGTTCGCCACGGCTACACGTCGGCGAAACTCGCCGACGAAGTGACGCAGCAGACGGCGGCCTCGACCGAACAGATCTCCGCTTCGGCGCAGAGCCTCGCCGGCACCGCCGAGCACCTCGACGAGCTCGTCGGGCAGTTCACACTCGCGGTTCGCTGACCCGCACGCGCTGCTCGCGGCGCGGCGTGGGATCTGCCCCGCCGCGCTCAGTCGAAGCCATGGAAGCGCGAGCGCTCACCCGCGTCCCAGGCCTCGCGCAGCCCCGGGGCGCCGAGGTCCCAGTCGGGGCGGATCTCCCGCGTCACCGCTCGCAGGTCCTGCCAGAGCTCGGCGGTCGAGGGGCGCCCCCAGAACCAGTATCCGTTGTAGATGCTGTGGATCACCAGGCCGGGCTTCAGCACGAGCGTATGCGGGATCATCGGGTCGTTCTCGGGGTCGGTGTACTCCTGGATGTCCAGGTCCTTCTGCACCGTGCGATCGGGGTCGGAGAGAAACGGCCACTGCGCGCCGACCGAGGCACGGAGCTCTTTGAGCTGGTGGTCGGCGTCGGTTGAGATCGTGGCGATCTGGGTGTAGGCAACGGCGACCTTCGGGTAGAACGCGGCGAGCTCCAGGTGCTGATGGTGCTCCTTGGGGCAGTAGTGGCCGCGTGCGAGCGTGAGGATCAGGGGGTCATCGCCCTGCAGCTCGCTGAGCCTGCGCGCGACTTTCGTGTGGTCCGGCAGCTCGTAGTCGGGGAACTTGCCGCCGGGGGCGATGTCGGAGCGCATGGTTGGGACCGCCTTTCGTTCTGTCGTTTGGCGGCCACGAGCGGCTGGCCGTCGCGAGAGGATCCACTCGTCACCATACGAGGCTCAGCCGCATGTCCCAGTAGTCACGAGAGAGGAGCGCGCATGTTCACCAGCGGGCAGCAGGCCCCAACGTCGAGCGACCCCGACCCCGCGATCGTCACCAAGTTGAGCCCCATGTCGGTCGCCGACACGGTCGCCCGCCTGTCTGCTCTGGTGGCGGAGAAGGGGATGAAGCTGTTCGCGATCATCGACCACAGTGGCGAGGCTGACGCGGCGGGCCTTCACCTGCGCGAGACCAACGTCGTGATCTTCGGCAGTCCGCAGGCGGGGACCCCGGTCATGGACGCCGCGCCGTTGGCGGCTCTGGATCTGCCGCTGAAGGTCCTGGTCTGGGCGGACGGCGAGCAGACCAAGGTCTGTTACACGGCGCCCGCGGAGCTCGCCGCGCGCTACGGGCTGAGCGACGATCTGGCGGCTCGACTGGCCGGCATCGACGCCATCACAGATGCGATGATCGGCGACTGAACCGCGATGACGCAACCGTGCCGCCGAGCCTAACGGGTCGGCGAGCAGCTCTCGCGGGAGGGCTGGCCCGGCCTCATCGCCAACAGCGCTGCGCGACCCGGCGCGCTCGTTGTATGCGTCTTCGTGGACACCTGGCCACCGGAGGGGTGTGAGCCCGTCAAGGTCAGCACGGTCATCGCGGTCCCGTCACCGCCACGTGGGATGCGGACCTGAGTCCTCGTAGCACGCGCATCACCGACCTTGCAGACGTTGTGCTACGTTGCATACGTGTCGGTGAATGTATCTGTGAGGCTTGACGACGCCCTTGCGGAGCGTCTTCGTCTGCGGGCACGCACCGCTGGTGAGACTCTCTCGGATCGGCTTCGTCGCTATGCAGAGGAGGGAGCCCGCCGCGACGAACATCCGCTCATCACCTTCCGCGACGGCCCAGCCGGCCGGCGCGCGGGGCTCCTCGGTGGCCCCGACGTATGGGAGGTCGTCATGTGGGTGGAGGATCTCGCGGCGGAGGCCGATGCCGTCGCGACGCTCGTCGAGGACTCGGTCCTCACGCGTTCGCAGGTGGACGCGGCGCTTCGCTATCGCGCCGCTTACCCGGATGAGGTCGCGGCACGTATCGAGTTGCACCGTCGCGAAACGGCTGCCGCTGAGACGCATTGAAGCTGCTGCTGGACGAGATGTACTCCCCTGGCCTTGCCGAGGCGCTTCGGGCGGCCAGTGTCGACGCTTGCACTGTCGTCGAGCTCGGAATGGCCGGAAGCTCTGACGCCGAGGTCTTTGCGGCGGCGATCGCGGAGCGGCGTACGCTGCTCACCGAGAACGTCGCCGATTTCGCACGCATATCGGCAGATCATGTTGTCGCCGGCCAGCATCATCCTGGCGTGGTGATCGCGCGCTCATCCAGATTCTCGCGTCGTGCGGCAGGGATCGGCCACCTGGTGACAGCGGTTCAAGGGATGGCCGGCCAGCAGCTTGCTGACCGCGTCATCTATTTGCCAGCGCCAAGCATGAGATGACTCTCTGATCGAGCGAGTTGATGCGCCCGAGTGGACTCGAACCACCACGGACCGTGAAGTCCACAAGGCCCTCAACCTTATTCGCCAGTGCCATATACGTCCGCCCGCGTCCAGATCGTCCGTTCTGTGCGGGTTTGCGGACACATCGGATACATCGGACGAAATGACTTGTGTCAGAGATGTGTCACGGAGACGCGGCCGTCGCGCTTGGACCGGCAAACCGTCGAGCGAATCTCAGGTCAGCGGGTTGCGCGCGATCGCGTCAGCTGACAACTTGAACTCGGCCCACACCTCATCGGCCGAGCGACCGTTGTGCTCGGCGAACCGCTTCAGAAACTCCCACGGTTCCTCGTGCGGGCGGTTCACCGCGTTGAGCCTCCATACCTGCGCTCGCTCGGGAGTGGTGCGCTGGCATATCCCCGAGAGGTAGGCGAAGAGCAGACCGGAAGCCTTGACTGGGTTGTGGCCGGAGGCCACGGCGACGACGAGGGTGAGCTTCGTCTGGATGAGCGTTGCGAGCTCGGGTCCCTGTGAGAGCATGCTGCTGTCGGTCGTGATGAGCCCATCCCAGGCGTCGGAGTGATGGTGCAGCGCAAGCAGCAGCTCCCAGTCGTCGAGCGTCGACATGCGTGTGTCGATGCGGTCAAGGGGAACGAGCTGCGCGTCGGCTTGGAAGTCCGACAGGACGCCGACGATGGGCTGTGGGAAGTTCTTATCGAGGGCGAACAGGCGCGGCATATGCGCGCCCCCTCATGCTGCGACGGCGTGTCGCAGGTTCTGCGCGAGCTGTCGCTCGAGGTCGAGGGCATCCTCGATCGCCGCCGGCTCGACATCGGGGTACAGACAGTAGATCTTCGCCCGGGCGAGCCCGCTCTCGGCGAGCGCGCCGAGAGCCTGCGACTCAAGGCGAGTGTGGACGACATGGGGGGAGCCGCCGAGCTTGCCAGGCACGATTCGTAGCCGTGGGCGGGGCGCGCTCAGGTCGGGGCCCTGCAGCCCCTCGTGCGAGGCAAACGGTGCGAGCAGGTCGAGCATGTCGGCGTCGAGAATGCTCTGACCTCCTGGACGCTGCGCTCGACCGTCCTGTTCGATCACGATGCCGCCCAACCGGTCGACCGCGACGCTGGGCGCACCGTCCTCGCTCCAGAGGTCCAATTTGAGCGCTGCAATCTCGTTCAGGGCGCGTCGGACGGCCTTCATCGCTGTACGCGGAATCTCCCGCCCACTCGAGTCCTGCTTGGTCTGGCGCAGCCAGTAGATCGTCCGCAGCGCCATCAGATCACCGTAGGACCAGAGCTTCACGCGCTCCGGCGAGACGCTCGGAACGAGGATCGCCTGTCTCGCCCAATAGTGGACGGTCGACTTCGGCACGCCGGACAACGCGGCAGCGCGGTCGGCTGTATACGCACCTCGAGCTTCCATGAGACGCAGTATCGCGGCTGAGTCGGACTGCGTCCAGACCTGGCAGGGCCGGGCGGCTTGGTGCGGTACGCGCTTGATCCAGGGAGGGCAAACGGGCAGCCCCGCCACGGTCAGGAGACGCCGGGGTACTCGATCTCAGCGATCAACTTCGCGACCCTGCGGTACTCGCCACGAGCGATCAGCTCGATGGGGTTCTCATCGTCCAACGCGAGGATCGGCCGCTGCAACCACACCGGGATCGATTCCGGTCGCAGCACAAGGGCAAGCCGTTTGATCATCTCGGCGAGCTCGATCAGTCGTTCGGCACGTGCGCCCGACGGTTCGCTGCGGCCCGCGAGCCATCCCCGCACGGTGCTCGGCTTCGCCCCCGTCGCGGCGGCGATCATTCGGTCCGATAGACCAGCCATGGCGTGAACTCGCTGGGCTTCTTCGAGCAATGGACTCATGGGCTGGCAGCTGCGGCCACCCGCGTCAGGCGCGTGCCCTCGGGCGTGTCTCGAGTTCGTCCATGAGCTTCATCAGGTTGCGCTTGGGTCGGTGGCTGCTGCGGATCTCGTCGAGGTAGCCCATGTAGTCGTCCGGAGTGCCGCGCTCGGTGAACAGAGGGCGGATCGTCTCATCGATCAGTCGGACGGCCTCCGCGTATGACCGCTTGTCTTTGCCGGCGATCGTCTGCTCAACCTGGAGGCGGTATACGGTGAGCGTGTCGTCGGGGTGCTCTGCGCGGCGCTGGTCGGCGAGCTGCAGCCACAGGCTGTTCGTGCAGCCGCCCTCGATCGCTGTTTGCCATGCCGCGTCCGGATCGTCCTCCCATAGCAATACGCGCACGAGCTCGGTGGCGTCGCGGCGGCTACGCAGCGGTGGACGGCCAACGCCTGCGTCTGGATCGGTCAGAGGGGCTCGCAGCAGCGCGAGCGCGGCTGTGCGTCGCTCGTCCCATTCGCCGAGCGCCTTCGCGTCGATCGCGAGCTCCCGGTAGGTTTCGAGCGTCGGTCGCGAGTTGAACGCCGCCCAGGTGTGCTCGATCGCCTCGGCGGTGTGGCCTCGCCGCCGATGCTCCTCGACGAGGAAGTCGCGCAGGCGATGGTCGGGAGAGTCAGGGAACTCGGCCGTACCCCGCTGTGCCCACTCGAGCGCCATGTCGTGCTCGTTGTGGGAGCGGCAGAGCTCTGCGATCTGCAGGAAGCTGTAGGGGCTTCCAAGGTCACGTTCGCGCACTGCGATCTGGTCGGAGAGGTCACCGGATTGCTCAGCGAGGGCCTCCATAATCGTGGTGATGCGAAAGCGCGAGCCGTAGCGTTCTCGCGACCCCTCACCCGGCGCGAGATCTGGCACGGTCGCCCAGCGCGCGTGCGCGAGCTCGCGATAGCGCGCCAAGCCCACCTCCCCGAGAATGTCCGCGTAGGTCATTGCTGAGCGGTAGAAGATGTCCCAGTCGCCCTCGAGCTCGCGCGCGAACAGGCGCTCCGCGAGCTCCACCGGGTCGGGCGCTCCCCGTCGGCAGGCTTCCAGATGCAGCTCCTGCAGACGCGCTGCCAGATCTCCCATCTGGCCGTCGGAGTCATCGACGTGTTCCAGCGAGTGCTCGATGGCCTTCAGCGCGTACTCCGTGAGCTCGATGACCTCGCCGGCGTGTCCATCCGTGAGCATCTCGTCGAGCGCATCGATTGTCTCTTCAATCCCTTGTACATAGCCCGACACCTCGCGGTAGGGGACGAACTCGTGAAACGCGAACGCCTGGTCGATGAGCACGCGCAGCGAGTCCATGTCTCCCGGCGATCGCTCCCGCGAGCGCGCCGTCAGCAACAGCAGCCTCCGCGCGAGTCGTTCGTCGTCGTGAGCGTGGTCGACTAGCAACTCCACGAGCGATCTCGGAGGAAGGCCCTCCAGGTAGATGCGCGCATCGTCGAGTGTCGGCGCCGATGAGTCGCCGTCTCCGAGCGAGCTCAGCGCGACCGCGACGCAGTGCTTGCAGAACTCCCCCTCGACGCCGACCGGGCACGAGCAGGCGAATCGCAGCCGACCGTCGCTGATACGCAGCTCGACCGCGTAGCTATCGCTGCCTTGAACCGTCGCGTTGACACGCCCGGCACCCATCCGCAACGGGCCGACGCGACCCTCATCGAGGTAGGCCGTCCCTCGTGCAAATGAGCGCGGCGAAGCCAGACGCTCCACGATCGCCTCACTGAGAACATTCGAGAGCTGCTCCAGCATGAAGAATCCAAGCCTACGCGGGATCCCGGAGGGCATATCTGGTCTTGGCCAGGCTTGCATCAGTACGCGATCACCAGCGAGCCGGGAGCGAGCAGACTGATGGACGTTGTCTTTGTGCTCCCCTACCATGAACGTTCAAGGAGCTGGCCGGAGCGGCCGACTCCTCCGCGGGGAGCGTTTTGCGATGGCCATCCGACCTGACAACGAAATCCGCGAGCTGAGCCCCGAGGAGTGGGCGCAGCGAGTCGATGAGAAGGCGCGCAAGTACCTTGGCATGAGCGGCGAGGAGTTCGAGCGGCGTCTGAAGGCGGGCGAGATCGACATAGACGATAGTCCTGCCGTGACGCGCATCGCGATGATGCTCCCGCTCCACGCCGGACCGAAGTAGGAGGCATGCCGAGGCGGTCGAACCCGCGCGGCTGCTCTCGTGCGTGACGAGCGAACACGTCGTCGTCAGCGCCTACCACGCTTCGGACGTTCCGCATCAGCTCGAACTCTCCGACACGGCAAAGTTGCGCGGGGGCGCATCCGCTTCGCCTCAACTACCAACGGCACCCTGACGGCATCTGCACACGTAGGCGCCAAAATCCGCTGAAGCTTGAACGTTGCGCTCGGCCAGCGAAACTCCGCGAACCTTCCTGCTCGCGGAGCCGCACCCTCTTGATCGCTTTACGATTTTTCTATGCGCCCGAGTGGACTCGAACCACCACCCCGTTTACACAGGACAAGGCCCTCAACCTTATTCGCCCATGCCATATACGTCCGCCCGTGTCCAGATCGTCCGTTCTGTGCGGGTTTGTGGACGCATCGGACGCATCGGACGAACTGACATTTGTCAAAGATTTGTCAGGGCCGGGCGGGCTCATGGGTTCTGGCCCAGGGCGAGCTCGGTTGCCTGCTCGTGCCAACGCTCGATGGTGTGGCACAGCCGCTCGTACTCGGCGTCGTCGAGCTGGAACTCGTCGCGCCGGAGGCGGTCGAACTGGCCGAGCATGTCAGCGAAGACACTGAGGAGGAAGCCGCGGTCCTTCTCCGCCGCGAGTTGGCAGAGCCGATCCAGGCCGTAGCGCGGCTCGACCGCCATCAGATCAGCAAAGTCTCGCGCCTCCGCTCGTCCGAACACCGCGAGCACCTTGTCGACCGCCAGCTCCTCGCCGCTCAGGAGCGGAGCGAGGCTCCCGGGCTCGACCGGGAACAGTCGCGCGTCCGTGCCGAGGTCGAGCTCGGTACGGTCCTCGCCGCTTTCGACGATCAGGCGGGCGAAGCCGTGGCTCTCCTGGATGTGGCGTACCGTGAAGCCGGCGGCTTGAAGCGCGCGATCGGCGGCGGGAACGAGTTGATCGACTGCCTCGGGGGTCAGTCCGAAGAAGTCGAGATCGCGCGTCTGGCGCTGGACATCGCCTCGGACGATCAGCGCGCCGCCGCCGGCGAGAGCGAAGCCTCCTGCCTCATCCAAGCTGGCGATGATCTCCGCAACCCGCTCCTGTAGCGGATTCAACACCTCAGAGGTGGCGGTGACGGTTCAGCCACCCGGCCCATGCGTCTCGCACGGGCGCCGGTAGAACCAGCTCATCGAAGATGTCGGTGAGCTGGTCTGGGTCGATGTAGAAGCGCACATCGTCCTCGGTGCCCTCCCTGAGCACCTGCTCATAGACGCGGGCGCGATCGATGGGATCGTCTAGGTCGTATGTCATCGGCGGGCCGCTCCAGCGAATGTGCAGAGGAAGCTCTACCTGACCTGTGGCCTTCGGCAACGACGGATCGCCCAGGTCTTTGGGCACCGCGACTGGCCTTGCGGTGGGGCCTATCTCGTGGGTGCGCGTGCGTGCCATGCGTAGAAGTCTAGGCGCGCAAGCGGCTGTCTACCGCGCGCAGCCGCCGCCTGTCGGCGCCCGCACATAGCCTGATCGAGCGCGATCAAGCGCGGCCTATGCGGAGATCGCGGCGTGGACCAGTCGAGTCGGCGCTAGAGCGCATACGTGCCGAATCGCTCGACGGCGACAAAGACGGCGAGGGCGAAGATGACGACGTTCAGGGGCACGTGCGCATGTTCGCCGCGGCGTATCAGCGTCGCCGCGGCGGCGATCATCGTGAGCGCTTGGCCGCATGCGGCGATCGGCGAGAGCGCCGGCAGGACCTTCAGGGCGCTCGGCAGCACGACTCCGATGGCGCTGAGCACCTCCAGCGTGCCGATGGTCTTCACCTGACCGTCGGTGAAGTCCTCCACGTAGGGTGTTTTGTCTTTCAGCGCGGCGCGGGTGTTGGTGACCTTCAGCAGGCCCGCGGCGAGGAATACGGCCGCCAGGATGCCCTGCGCGACCCAGATGATCGTGTTCATTTCTCGGCAGCTCCTTGATCCGCGCTTATTCCGCGCGCACGTGGTTGGTGAGGGTGCCCAGGCGGTCGATCTCGACTTCGACTGTGTCGCCGGCGCGTAGGAAGATGCCCTGGGGGCCTCCCACGCCGGCGGGCGTGCCGGTGGCGATGATGTCGCCCGGGAGGAGCGTCATCGTTCTGGAAAGCCAGGCGACAGCGGCGGCGACCGAGAAGATGAGGTTGGAGGTGTTGCCCTGCTGTACTTGCTTGCCGTTGATCCGCGTGCGCAGGCCGAGAGCCCCGAGGTCGCCGGCCTCGTCGAGTGTTACGAGCGCGGGGCCGCAGGGGGCGAACGTGTCGATCGCCTTGCCGCTCGTCCACAGCGGGTTCTGCAGCTGCAGGTCGCGGGCGCTGACGTCGTTGAACGGCATCGCTCCGGCGAGGTGCGAGAGCGCCCGGTCGGCCTCGACGCGGTGCGTGGGACGCCCGATCACGACGGCGAGCTCGGCCTCGTAGTCGACGTACTCGGGGTGGGCTGCGGGTAGCACGAGCTCCTCGCCGCTGCCGATCAGGGAGTTGGCGAACTTGGCGAACCACAGCGGCGCTGCCGGTGGCTCCTGGCCGGTCTCGGCCGCGTGGTCGCTGTAGTTCAGGCCGAGGCAGATGATCTTCTCGGGGTCCGGAACGGGCGCCAGCAGGCGCACGTCCTCCAGCGCCAGTCGTTCGTCGCAGGCGGCGGCGCGCTCACCCAGCGCCGCAAGTGCGGCGGCGTCGAGGCGCTCGAGCAGGCCGCGCACCGATTGCGCGGGCGCATCCAGCGCGGACACGGGGACGACCTGCTCCTCGACGAGCACGCCTGCCTTGGCGCCACCGCCGCTGTCGTAGGTGACCAGGCGCATCGGCCTCAGCCCTCGTTCGGGATCTCGACGGGCGCCTGTGCGGGCGCTAGCTCATCGGCCATCGCCCGGCGGTGGATCTCGGCGAACGGCTCCCCGGCGGCCGCGACGGCGGCCACCTTCTCGGCGTCGACGAAGTGGCCGATCGGGTTGGCATGGAACTCCTCGCTGATCTGCATCCATTTCTTGGAGGCTGCCCAGTCGCCGAAGTTGTCGCACTGCAGCTCGACGTGGTTGCCGTCGGGGTCCCTGTAGTAGTAGGAGAACGTCATCCCGTGGTCGATGCAGATGGCCGGTGTGATCCCCGCCTCGCGCAGCCGCAGGTAGTTCGAGTTGAGCTCGTCGAAGCTCTCGAACTCGAAGGCGCTGTGGTGCATCCCGGTGCGGGTGTCCTTGTCCGGGTCGTCCGCGAAGCCGGGAAACGCGAGCAGCGCCACTCGGTGGTTGGCGCCGTCGTTGCTCAGCCAGGCTCCGGTCGCGTCCTGGAAGACGACCTCGGTGCCGACGACCGTGCCGTACCAGTCGATCATCTCCTGCAGGCGTGTGGTCTTGAGGTTGACGTGGTGGAACTTCGGGTGGGCCGCGGCGGTGTCGGACATCGGTGGCTCCTTGTGGTCAGGCAGGGGTCGGTAGGGGCAGTTGGTCGCGCAGATCGTCGATCAGCGCGGGCACGTCGGTGGCGTCGGCTGCACTGCCGAAGACGTAGAAGTCGGGGCGCACGAGCACCGCGTGCGCCCCGTGCTCGCGCAGCCAGCCGGTGAGGCGCCCGTCGGCGTCGCGCCGGCCGCAGCCGGCGCCGGGGTCGAGCGAGACGACGTGCGCTGCGATCGCGTCCAGCAGCGCGCGGTCGCGCCCGTCGAGCTCCTGCAGCGGGTCGCCGGCGGCGGCGATCAGGGTGAACCCGCCGCCGGTCACCTCGTCAAGCAGTGTGTCGCCCGACGGCGTCGCGATCAGGCCCTGCACGGACAGGTGGCCGGCCAGCGGCCCGGGCTCGCCCTCGGCGCCGCGGCGCAGCAGCCCTCCGTTGAGTGGCGCGATCTGGGGTGCGGGCGGAGCTCCCGCGGCGCGCAGCGCGGTGTCGCGCTCGGCGGCCCCGTCGGCATCGAGCTGGCACAGCACGCGCCCAAGCTCGACGGCCAGGCTGATGACCCACTCGTTCTGCGGCTGGCGCTCGGGGTCAACGGTGTCGAGCAGCGACTCGCTGGCGACGCCGCGCAGCACGAGGTCGAGCTTCCAGGCGACGTTGGCCGCGTCCCGCAGCCCCGAGCACAGGCCCTGGCCGAGGAACGGCGGTGTGAGGTGCGCGGCATCGCCCACCAGCAGCGCGCTGCCGTCGCGCATCCGCTCGGCGAGCATCGAGCGGAACTCGTAGACGGCGTGGCGGATCAGTGTTCCGTCGGCGGGCGTGAACCATGGTGCCAGCAGCTCCCACGCGCAGGCAGGATTCTCGAAGTCGGCGGGGTTCTCGCCGGGGAGCAGCATGAACTCGAAGCGCCGGTGGCGGGTGCCGCTGCGAATGTGGGTCGTGGGGCGCGCCGGATCGCACCACTGGCAGGCCGGGGGCAGGTCGAGCGCGTCCATGTCGTGCGGCTCGAGGTCGACCACGAGCCAGCGCTCCCGGAAGCCGAGGTCGCGGCGGGCGATCCCGCGCGTCTCACGGACGAAGGAGTTCGCGCCGTCCGCGCCGATCACCCAGCGGGCGCGGATCGTCCGGGCCTCGCCAGCCGCGGTCCCCTCAGGACGCTCCCTGCTCACACGGCGCACGCTCAGCAGCGCGTGGTCGGGCTCGACGGTCAGGGCCTCGGCGACCCACCCGCGCTGCACCGTGACGGACGGCTGCTCGCTCGCGCGGCGCTCCAGCGCCAGCTCCAGCGCCGGCTGGAAGAACATGTAGTCGGGCTCCCAGCCCGACGCGGAGGGTACGGGCGACTCGAGCGTCATCAGCGGCTCCCCGTCGGCGCCGTACCAGTGGTAGTCGTGGACGGGCAGCAGCTCGCCGGCCAGCTCATCCGCCACCTCGAGGCCCTGCAGCAGGCGCATGATCTCGTGGTCGAGGTGAACGGCGCGCGGCATCCGGTAGATCTCGGCGAACCGCTCTACGGCCAGCACGGAGTGTCCGGCACGCCCCAGGAGCGCCGCGAGCGCCTGCCCGACCGGGCCGAACCCGACGATCGCGACGTCGACCTCGGTCTCCTGGGGGGCGGGGCGCACGGGCATCAGGCGTGAGCGATCGCTGCGATCGGCGCGGCGAGGATCTTCCCGAGCGCCTGCACGAGCACCTCGGCGGGCGCGTCGGCGGCGCCCATGGTGCGCCACGCGACGAAGCGGTCGGGGCGCACGAGGATCGCGCCGTCGGGGCCGATCCCGCGGTGGCGCAGCCAGGTGCAGCGAGGGTCGAACAGGCCGCCGTCGAGGTGGCCGATCCGCACGGCGTCGAGCGGCAGGCCCGTGGCGGCCGCCAGCTCGCGTGCCGCCTCGCACCAGCTCTTGCCCTGCTCGCCGGCGATCAGCAGGAAGCGCCCGGGATCGACGAGGTCCTTGATCGGCCGGCGTCCGCCGTCCTCGTCGTCGATCCAGGCATGGGGGAGGGGTGCGCCCGGCCGTGTGGACGGCTCGTAGATGCGCACCGGATCGACCGGGTTGGGCAGCGGCCTGCCGTCGTCGACGATCGCCGCGGACTCATAGCAGTACCCCAGCTCGACGTTCAGCTCGCTGAACTCCATCGATTGCGCCCGCATGTGGCGCAGCAGCGTCGAGCGGTGCTCGGCGTCCTGCGGCAGGCTGCTCCACATCCTGCGCAGAGCGGCGAGGTTCTGCTCCTCCGCCTGCTCGGGAGAGACGCCGCTCGCGGCGGCGATCGTCACGTGGTTGATCGCGTTCTCCAGCGAACGCTGCGCGTTCTGCTCGTCGGAGGAGCGGCGCTCGGGCTCATAGGTTTCGAGCAGCGCCGGGGCCGCATGTCCTTCGAGCACGGCCGCGAGCTTCCAGCACAGGTTGTTGACGTCATGGATGGCGCTCGTCAGCCCGAGGCCGCCGGTGGGCGGATGCCTGTGGGCGGCGTCGCCGACCAGGTGCACGCGGCCGACGCTGAACGAGGAGGCCATGACCGCGTCCACGGACCAGCGGGTCATCTTGTGGATCTTCATCGGGTGATCGCCGATTCCCATCGCGCGGCGAACATCAGCCTCCACCTGCTCGTCTGACTGCGCGCGGGGGTCGTCGACGGGGTAGTTGAGGTGGATCACCCACTCCTCCGAGTCCGGGCCCCAGCGCTCGGGGCCCATCGGCACCATCACCACGCCGACGCCGCTCTGCGGCGAGAGGATCCAGCGGATCAGCACGTCGGGGTCGCGCGCCCAAGGTGAGAAGTCAGCGCTCACGTGCAGCGTCGCGGCCTGCACCACCACGCCTAGCCCCACGTACTCCACGTCGATCTCCTGCGCGACGAGGCGGCCGCCGTCGGCCCCGATCAGATACTGCGAGCGGATCGAGTAGTCGCGTCCGGTGTCGTGGTCGCGGATGTGAGCGGTGACGCCCTCGTCGTCCTGCTCGAGCCGCAGGAGCTCGTGGTGGAAGCGGATGCGCCCGGGCGAGAGCTCTTCGGCGCGGGCGCGCAGGATCGGCTCGAGCCGGATCTGCGGGAGGTTCTGTTGGATCCAGGGGCTCGCGGAACGCCAGTTCTCATCGGCGCCGCCAGCGCCCCAGCACTCCAGCCGCGCGAGGCGGCGCCCGTACTCGTCGTTCGGGCCCGCGAAGCCGGCGTAGAAGGCCGTGGCTGCCATGTTCTGCGCGGGCGTGCCGCGGCGAGCGATCTCCTGGGCCGCCCCGACGTCCTCAAGGATCTCCATCGCCCGCTGGTTCAGGACGTGCGCCTTCGGCAGGTCCGAGGTCTCCGCGCGAGCGTTGATCAGCAGGTGCTCGACCCCCATCCGGGCAAGAAGCATTGAGGCGGTGAGTCCCGCGCCACCACCGCCGACGACCAGCACCGGCACTTCCTCGGTCATCTCATCTCCTCCCCGACCTCGACATTCAGGGCGCCACCGTAGCAGATAATGAATATAGATTCAATCCTGATGCTACATTCAGATCATGCCTATGCTGGAGAATGGGCGGATGTCAGCGAGCCAGCGCCACGATGCACCCCGCGCAGGGACTCGGGTGCAGCGGCGCAAGGCGCGCACGCGGGCGGGCCTGCTCGCGGCGGCGAGGCAGTTGTTCGCCGCCCGTGGGTTGGAGCACACGACGATCGCGCAGATCGCCGAGCACGCGGACATCGCGATCGGGTCGTTCTACAACTACTTCCGAACCAAGGAGGAGCTGCTCGACGCGCTGCTCGAAGAGGAGCTGGCACGGCAGCTCGCGCTCCTGGAGCTACGCCAGGCCCACGTGGAGGACCCGGCCGAGAAGATCAGCATCGCCCACCGCCACCTCGTGCGCGTTGCTCAGAGCGACTCGGACTGGGCGTGGCTGCTCGTCCGGCTCGAGCTTCCCTTCCGCGCCGCGTGGCCGGTGTTCGGGCACTCTGCGCGCAGCGATCTCGATGCCGCGATCGAGGCCGGTCGCTTCCACGTGATCGACCCCGAGCTGGCTCTGAATGCCAGCGGCGGCGCGTTGTTCGCGGTCATCCACGCCCAGCTCGTGGGAGAACGCAGCGAGCAGGCGGATGTGCTGCATGCCGAGGGCGTGTTGCGCAGCTTCGGCCTCGACCGCAGCGAGGCCGCCGAGATCGCGCGCCGACCGCTCCCCGAGCCCACTCACCCCGCAGAGGAGCAGCAGCCCGAGTGACAACGGACCCTCAGCACGGCTCGGCGCCGACCTGGGTGGTCGATTTCGCCGATGGCTCGCGCGAGATGCGCGAGCTGCTCGGTGGAAAGGGCGCCAACGTCGCGGAGATGACGCGCGTGCTCGGAGCGGAGCGCGTGCCGGCCGGCTTCACGATCACGACCGCGGCCTGCGTCGCCTACATGCAGGCCCAAGGGTCTCTCCCGCCCGCCCTCGACGAGCAGGTCTCCGCGGCGCTCGAGCGGCTCCAGGCGCGCGCCGGCAAATGCCTGGGGGACCCGCAGGACCCGCTGCTGGTGTCCGTTCGCTCGGGCGCCCGCGAGTCGATGCCGGGGATGCTCGACACGGTGCTGAACCTCGGCTTGAACGACCAGACGGTCGCGGGCCTTGCTCGGCGCTCGGGCAGCGAGCGCTTCGCATGGGATTCCTACCGGCGCTTCGTGCAGATGTTCGGCAACGTCGTCTTGGGCATCCCCGGCGAGCGCTTCGAGGACGCGATCGCCTCGCTCAAGGCCGATCGCGGAGTCTCGCTGGACACCGAGCTCGACGCCGATGCGCTGCGCGAGCTGACGCGGGAGTTCCAGAGCTTCTATGAGTTTCCGCCCGATCCCCGCGAGCAGCTCGAGCGGGCGATTCGGGCGGTGTTCGACTCCTGGCAGGGCGAGCGTGCGGTCGTGTACCGGCGGATCAACCGCATCCCCGACGATTGGGGGACGGCCGTGAACGTGCAGCAGATGGTGTTCGGGAACCTCGGCGAGAGCAGCGGCAGCGGCGTCGCGTTCTCCCGCGACGAGCTGACGGGCGCACCACAGCCTTCGGGCGACTTCCTCGTCAACGCTCAGGGCGAGGACGTGGTCTCCGGCGTCCGCACCCCGCACGACCTCGCGGAGCTGCGCGACTGGCTGCCGGACGTCCACGAGCAGCTGATGGAAATCCTGCGTACGCTCGAGCGCCACTACAACGACATGCAGGACACCGAGTTCACCGTGCAGGAGGGGCGCCTGTATATGCTGCAGACGCGCAATGCAAAGCGCCCGGCCCAGGCGGCGGTCCGCTTCGCCGTCGACGCGGTCGCGGAAGGCCTGCTGGACCGCGAGGCGGCCCTGCTGACGATCGATCCCTCTGCTCTGGATGCGCTGCTGCATCCGACCTTCGACCCGAGCGCTGCGTACGAGGTGATTGCGACGGGGGTCGCCGCCTCGCCGGGCGCGGCGAAGGGACAGATAGTGCTGAGCGCCGCCGAGGCGGTGCGCGCGGCGAGCGAGGGGCGCGACACGATCCTCGTGCGTTCGTTCACTGAAGCGGACGACGTCGCCGGCTTCCATGCGGCTCGCGGCATCCTCACCAGCGAGGGCGGCAAGGCAAGCCATGCCGCGCTCGTGGCGCGCGGCATGGGCCGGCCGGCGGTCACCGGGGCGAGCGCGGTCGAAGTGGATCTCGATGCGGGCCAGGTGCGCGTCGCCGGGCGGGTGCTCGAGGCGGGCGACACGATCGCGATCGACGGCAGCAGCGGCAGGATCACGACCGAGGACGTGCCGCTCGTCGAGCCGCAGGTCTTCGAGCGAGTTCCGGACCGTGCTCGCGTGGTCTGACGAGCTGCGCACCCTGGGTGTGCGTGCCAACGCGGACACGCCCGGCGACGTCGCGAAGGCCGTCGAGCTGGGCGCCGAGGGCGTGGGCCTGTGCCGGACCGAGCACATGTTCCTCGGCGAGCGCCAGCCGCTGATGGCGGCGACGATCATGGCCGATGACGACCAGGAGCGCGCCCGCGCGATCGAGCAGCTGCGTCCCCTGCAGGAGAGCGATTTCGAGCAGATCCTCCAGGCGGCCGGGGGACGGCCGGTGACGGTGCGCCTCCTGGACCCGCCGCTGCACGAGTTCCTGCCCCGCCCCGAGGAGCTGCCCGAGGGCTCGCCGCAGCGAAGGCGCGTCGAGCAGCTGCAGGAGTCAAACCCGATGCTCGGCACTCGCGGCGTGCGCCTGGGCATCCTGTTCCCGGCGCTCTATGAGATGCAGGTCCGCGCGCTGTTGGCCGCCGCCGCCAAGGTACCCGGCGCCCGCATCGAGGTGATGGTCCCGCTCGTCGCCTATGAGCGTGAGCTCGAGCTCGTACGCGGGCTGATCGAGCGCGTGGCCGCAGAGCACCACTACGACGGCTACGAGATCGGCACGATGATCGAGCTCCCGCGCGCGTGCTTTCTTGCCGACGAGATCGCGCGCGACGCGGACTTCTTCTCCTTCGGCACCAACGACCTCACGCAGACAGCGCTCGGATTCAGCCGCGACGACATCGAGGGCCGCGTGCTGGCGCGCTACATAGACGTGAAGATCCTCGATCGCTCGCCCTTCGAGACGCTCGACACCCCCGGCGTCGGGCAGATGCTTCGCATGGGCGCGTGGCTCGGGCGCAAGACGCGCCCCGACCTGAAACTCGGGGTCTGCGGCGAGCACGGCGGCGACCCCGACTCGATCGACTTTCTCCACAACTCCGGAATCGACTACGTCTCGTGCTCGCCCTATCGCGTTCCGATCGCACGCGTCGCTGCAGCGCAGGCGGCGATTCGCGGGCGATCCTCCTAAAGCCCCGACTTCCGCCGAGCGGGGTTCGTCCGTTCTATGCGCCCGAGTGGACTCGAACCACCACCCCGTTTACACAGGACAAGGCCCTCAACCTTGTCCACGGTCGCAAGATGCGTCCGCCCGCGTCCAGATCGTCCGTTTTGTGCGGATTCCGGGACGCATAGGACGCATGGGACAAACTGACATGGGCCAAAGATGGGTCACGGCCCGGCTGGCTCGACGGGGCCAGGAGAGCGCTGGCCGAGCTTGCCCATCATGTCGTCGGCAGCAGACGGAGTGACGTAGAGGATCAACGGTGCGGCTGAGAGTGGCCGGGCGCGGGAGCCGGCTTGCCCGGCCATTTTCGCATCCCCGCGGGGATGCGGCCGGGGCTGCGACCGGCCCCGCACCGAGCGGGGCCACCCATCCAAAGGAGGGCGGCAATGTCCGCTGGACTCACAGCCTCAGATTCGATGTTTTCTGTCCGCGCTACCCCGTGGCACGGACTTGGGGCCGTGCTCGATCGACCGCCGGCGAGTGTCGCCGAGGCGATCGAGGCGGCAGGACTCGGTTGGAGCGTCGTCAAGAAGCCTCTCGTGATCGACCGTGGCCCGGACTGGCAGTTCGACGTACTGCGCTACAAGAAGGTCGACGGCTACTACGCCACCGTCCGTCAGGACACTGACGAGGAGCTGGGGGTCGTGGGGGAGCGCTATCGCATCGTGCAGAATCACGAAGCCTTCGCGTTCGTTGACCAGCTCTTGGGGAGCGCGATCCACTTCGAGACGGCCGGGAGCCTGCACGGCGGCCGGCGCGTGTGGGTGCTCGCGACGCTCCCCGAGCACGTCGAGGTCGGCGGCGATGCCGTGCGGCCATACGTGCTTCTGATGAACAGCCACGATGGCTCGACCGCTGTCGTCGCGGCGACGACGCCGATCCGCGTGGTCTGCCAGAACACCCTCAATTGGGGTCTCAGCCAGGCGCGGCAGAAGTTCTCGATCCGCCACACCGAAGCGGTGACGCAGCGGGTCCACGAGGCCCGCAGGGTGCTCGATCTCTCGATCAACTACTACGAGCAGTTCAAGCGCTACGGCGACCAGCTCGCGTCCGAGCGCTGCACCGAGCGTCAGCTCCGCAAAGTGCTGGACGAGCTCTATCCCAACGGTGCCGGCGACACCGCGAGCAGCCGCACCCGTCGCTCGCGCCAGAACACCAAGGACCGCATCGCCGAGTTGTTCTTCAGAGGCGAGACGCAGGGCAACGCGCCAGGCTCCAAGTGGGCCGCCGTCAACGCGATCATCGAGTACGGCGACTGGATACGCCCGATCCGCGAGGGCACCGAGCGCTTCGGCCGCGCGCTGGACGACTCCACCGAGAAGACCCGCGCCCTGCAGCTCGTCGCCGCAGCCTGAGACGCCCGAGCCCGGCGAGCACACACCCGCTCGCCGGGCTCGACGGCGACGCTCCTGCGGAGCTACGGAGACCGGCAGCCGGCTATCGGCGCTTGTCGCGATGATCCCGATGGGGCAGCCGATCCTCGTCGGCCACCACTCCGAGGGCCGTCATCGCCGCGACCTAGAGCGTCACGACCGCGACATGCGCAAGGCGATCGAGCACGGTCAGAACGCCGGTGAAGCAGCGAGGCGTTCTGAGTCCGTGCGCGGAGCGGCAGAGGCCCGTGAGAGCCCGGTTGTGATGGCCCGCAAGGTCGCCCGGCTGCAGGCCGAGCAACGCCAGCTCACCCGGCTTCTCCGTGACGGCACAGGCGAGTACGCCGAGCGGCTGCACGCTCGCCAGCGCATTGTCGAAGAAGACGTTGCGTTTCTACAGGAGGCGATTGAGCGCAGCGGCGCGCCTGTTTACACCCGCGCGGACATCCAGAGCGGCGATCTCGTGCAGCTCGGCCGCCGGGGTTGGCAGCTCGTCGTCAAGGCCAACCCGAAGACCGTTGCGGTCAAGACGCCCTACACATGGACAGACAAGTACCCCTACCACGAGATCACCGGCCACCGTCGCCCCGAGGGTCAGTCAGGCGGTGCGGAATGAGCGCGTCGAGATGGGTTTCAGACGACGGTGGCCGCGCTGCCGCTGGCTTCACAGGCACGACGGGCGATTGTGTGACTCGCGCTATCGCCATCGCCACATGCCTGCCCTACCGGCAGGTCTATGACGAGCTGCACGCGCAGGCCCTCAGCGACCCCCGGCACAGGGCGCGGCTACAGCTCCGCTACGGGCACACCGCGCGCCGGCACGCAAGCCCGCGCGAGGGTGTGCCGCGCCGAGTCTATGATCCCTACCTGAAGCGCCTGGGCTGGCTCTGGACCCCAACGATGAAGGTCGGGCAGGGTTGCACCGTTCACCTTCGCGCTGATGAGCTGCCAGCGGGCAGACTCATCGTCCGCGTCTCAAAACACCTGTGCGCAGTGATCGACGGCGTGATCTACGACACGCACGATCCCAGCCGCGAAGGGACACGCTGCGTGTATGGGTACTGGAGCCGTCCATGAGCGCCCTGATCGAACCAGGGCGCAACGGACTCGTTGCCAGCCAGCACAAGGACGCGCGGCCGTGCGTCGTTTGTGGCGAGCCCACTACCGGCCGTGTCGGGCGCCGCAAGTCGCCGACCGCGTGGGCGTGGAGATCCCCGCGGTGCGAGGACATCGCCGCGTGCTCCGCCCGGCGTGATGCCAACAGGCATCAACGACGACCCCGCTCATCCTCGTAAAGACAGGGAATGTGCGCGGGCTCCAGCGTGTGAGCGGGCGTGCCCCTCCCGATTCTCGCACGCTGCGCGTGCGCGGGAGCGGGGCAACGGCCCGCACTCGGCGAGCCAGGACCCATGAAAGGAAACGCGAGGTATGAGCACGACGATCGCCACAGGTGAGAACGTGAGTCCCACTGTCGCGCAACTGTGCATCCCCGGCACGATTGATATTGGGCTCTTGCGCCAGCAGCGCGATTGGCTGTTGAGTCTCCAAGCTGACCCGTCGCCTGCCAGGATCGCGCAGCTCGTCAAGGCCGGCGCAGGGCATCTCGACGGGCTCGGGAACTTGCTCGACGCAATGCTCGACAGTGCCGAGGGATACCCGATGCCCGGCGAAGGTCTCGGCCAGCTCGCGGTCGGCAGCCCTTTGGGCTGCGCCGCTCGCGCTCACTGACGCTCGCGCTGGCGACGGATCGGTGACGGCGACCGCGGCGTGCGGCCGTGCCCCTCCCGATTTTCGCACGCTGCGCGTGCGCGGAAGCGGGCAACGGCTCGCACCCGGCGGGCCAGAACCCGTGAAAGGAAGGTGGGCCATGAGCGCCACCGCAACACCCGATCCATCCGTCTGCGAGCCCGTGCCCTGCGAGCGGGCGCCGTGCCTCGGACGGTATGTCGAGCACGAAACACAGCGAGTCCGTGAACTCATCAGCGTCTCACGGCCGGACGGGAGCGTGTTCGTCGTTGACCGCCTCGCGAGGACTGCCAGCGATGGGCTTGTGGTCGCGCACCTCGCGGCAAGCGAGCCGCCCGAGAACGCCGGCATTATCGCCGAGATGTACCTCGCGGATGGTGAGCGCCGGGGGCGCTGCCGTCTGCTGAGCACAGAGGACCTTGCGGGCACGCGGCCCGCGCCCGTGTCCGCGTCGACGAGCACCACGAGCACAGTGCTCGAACACACGCCGCTGCTCGACGGCGAGGGCTACTGCTTTCGCCTGCGCGAGCTCGCGACAGGCCGCTCCGTGCCCGAGCTGCGCTGGGCACGCTCGCGCCTTCACGACGAGCAACACCCGCCCGAGCTCGTGACGCTGCGCGATGTCGTCGCGCGGCTGGAGGACTACGAGCCAGCCAGGGCACTCACGATCGAGGCACTTGCGGTCTACCGCGCGGACTCAAGCTGCTCCACCTGCGCGCTCGACGGAGAGCTACAGCGCCTTGAAGGAAGCATCCTCGTTCTGAATCGTGGGTTGCGCGAAGCGGTCCTTACGGCCGTCAAGCACCGCGGCATGACGATGAGCGAGATCGCGCTGCGCTGCGGTCGCACCAGGCGCGACCGCTCCGGCAGGGCCAACGGCGAGACGAGCTGGCTCGCTCGCCGCATCGGCCAGGCACCCGAGAGCGGGGACGAGCACGCCTCGCCGTGGGTGCAGAGCGATGTGCTCGCGCTCATCGCGCGCGAGGGCCTGCGCGTCTGCCCGTGCGAGGTCGAACTGTAAGCCGAGCTGGCTACTGGATCAGGTTGACCAGCATCCTGCGGCTGCCCCGCCGTCTGCTCGCTCGCTGATGCTCGGCTTCCCAGCCCGCGCGAAGATTGCCTTCGCGCGGGCTTGCGCCCGGCCCACAACGGCCTTCGGCCGGCAAACACGCGGACGTCGCGCGTTGCCGTCGGAGCCTGGCGCTTGATCCGCACCAACGGCGAGATACCGATGCGCGGGCTTCGCCCGCTGTGACCGAGCCTCCCTGACGGTCGGCTCTCTGATCGACCCCGGCACTGCACGCCTACGGCCTACGGGTCCGCTCGCTGGACTGCTGGCTTCGCCGCAGCCAACACGGCCAGGCCGCTTCGCGGCGGCCTTCGCAGACCCTTCGGCCTGCGCTGCTTCGCCTTCGGCTTCGCCGCGCCCGTCGCACAGCACCAAGCCCGAACAGACTAGATGCACGCCAAAGCGAGCGCTGTGCGAGCGCTGTGCAATTCGTTGGCCGTTTTGGGCCGCTCACGGTCAATAACCCATGTGATGACCGCAGCCAGCATCGCCGCCGGCAAGGGCGGGGGGTACGCCCGCTATCTGGAGGGCAAGACGATCGAGCCCGAGCGCGGCGACTACTACCTCAGCCCCGAGGGAGAGCCCACCCAGGCACCGGGCCGCTGGCTCGCGACGCCCGACACGCTCGCGGGGCTCGGGATCGAGGGCGCGACCGTGGAGGGTCCTGAGTTCATCGCGCTCATGGAAGGACGCCACCCCAAGACCGGCGGCTGGCTTCGCCCCGAGGGCGCCGGCGGTGGCCGGGGCGGCGGGATCGACTTGACCTTCTCGGCCCCGAAGTCCGTGTCCGTGGTGTGGGCACTCGGCGACGAGTCCCAGCGCAGAGAGATTGAGGCCGCGCACGCCGCCGCCGTGACCGACGCGATGGCGCACCTGACCGAGACGGTGCCGACCGTCCGCCGCCGCTACGACGGCCACATCTACGAGGAGCACGCCGTCGATCTCCTCGCGGCCGAGTATCGCCACACGACCGCGAGGGGCGTGATGGAGGGCGACGCGCCCGACCCGCAGATCCACAGCCACGTCGTAATAACGAGCGCGATCCGCGAGGACGGGAGGCTGGTGGCTGTTGCCTCCCGGCCGATCTTTCGCTCCGCGCGGGAGCTCGGCGCGTACTACCGCTCAGCGCTGGCGCACGAGCTCGTGGAGCGTGGTTATCGGATCGACCGGGGCACCGGGAAGAACGGCCGTTATTTCGAGATCGAGGGTGTTCCACGGAGCATGTTGGACGCCTTCTCCCAGCGCAGCCGTGAGGTCGCAAGAGCGGCCGAGCGGTTCCGTGCGAAGTGGGGCAGGGCACCCGAGCGAGGCGAGTTGCGTGCGCTCAAGTTGGAGAACCGCAAGGCGAAGGTGATCGTCACGAAGGCCGACCTGCAGCTCGTGTGGAACGAAACCGCAGCGCGCTTCGAGGCCCTGAGCGAGCGCGACCAGAGTGAGGCTGAGCGCGTTCTCGAGAATCGCCGGCCACTCACCGATCGCGTCGAGGAGCGCTTGACCGAACGCGCTGCCACCTTCGAGCCAGGTGAGTTCCGCGCGGTCCTCTTGGAGCAGTCCGTCGGCGATCTCTCGCCACAGGAAGCACTCGCGTACTCCAAGACGATGATCGCCGAGCGCAGGGTCCTCCCATTGGAGGGCGGACTGATGACCACCTTGACGGTCCGTGCGCGCGAGCAGGCGATCGAGCGTAGGTTCACTGGGCTCGCCGAGGACGCTGGCAGGGACGTGGGGGAGAGCGCCCGCACGATCGCAAGCGACGAACTGGCCGAGCGCATCGGCGGCCGGCTCACAGACGAGCAGGCCCACGCCCTGGAGGTCATCACCGGGGGCGAGCGCGGCGTGATCCTTGTCGGTCCCGCCGGGACCGGCAAGGGTGTGGTGATCGATGCTGCCGCCCGCGCCGAGCAGCACACCGGGCACCGCACCCTGGGGATCGCGGTGTCGGGGTCCACCGCGCAAAGGCTCGGCTACGACAGTCCCGCGCTGGCCGGGCAGACCCTCACCTTGGACGCCCTTGTCTCCCGCGTCGAGCGAGGCCAGCTCGACGTCGACGCGACGACGACGATCTACTTCGATGAGGCCGGGATGGCGGACACCGACCGCTTGGACCGGCTCACCGAAGTCGTGGAGCGCACCGGATCGAAGCTCGTCGCCATCGGCGACGCCGCGCAGCTCCCCTCGATCGGCGCCGGCGGCATGTTTGAGCGGCTGACCGGCCTCGCGCCGAGCGCCGAGCTCTCCAACATTCGCCGCACGCTGGACCCCGCTGAACAGCGCGCATGGGCAGACCTCCGCGCGGGCCGCTCGGACAGGGCGATGGCGCACTACCGCTCCCGCGGGCAGCTCCACATGAGCGACACCCGAGACGAGGCAGTCGAGCAGGCCGCCCAATCCTGGGCGAAGCTCACCGAACGCTACGACCCCAGCGAGGTCGCGCTGATATCCGACTCCTCAAACCAGGAGATCCACCGCCTCAACGCTCGTGCGCAGCACTTTCGCGCACAGCGCGGCGAACTAGGCGACACGGAAGTCCAGGTGCCCGGTGTTCACTACGGCGTCCGAGAAGGCGACCGTGTAGCGCTCATCGACCAGCACCACGAGCCCGGCCAAGAGCGCATTGAGAACGGCACCCGCGGACAGGTACTCGACATCACCCCACAAGACGGCGTGCTTGTCGAGTTCGATGTCACCGGCCGCAAGCGCACCCTGGCGGGCGACGACCTCGCCCGCCTGCGACTCGGGTACGCGCAGCACATCCACCGCGCCCAAGGCGCGACCGTCACCAGGACACTCGTCGTCACCGGCGGATGGCAGACCAGCAAGGAGCCCGCCTACGTCGAGGCGTCCCGCGCCCGCCAGGGCACCACATGGTTCGTCTCCCGCCAAGACCTCGGCACCGAAGGCCACGACATCGACCGCATCGGCCGTCTCGCCGAGCAAATGCGTCGCAGCCACGCGCAGACACCCTCCCTCGCGCACCCCGAGCTGGCAGACCGCGACTACGGCACGAACTTTCACCGTTCGATCGCACCCAGTCGCACCAGCCGCATACCGGGGATCGTCCGCGCGATCAACCGAATCGTCAACCCACCAGCACAGGAGCGAACACGATGAGCCAACGCATACAGATCGTCCTCCCCGACCCCGCAGCCGTCCAGCTACGCGAGCTTGCCGCTGGGGCTGACACGCCACCGGCCACGCTCGCCGCACAGCTCATTCGCAACGGTCTCGCGCTCGCCACCAAGGATGGGAAAGTCCGTCCGTTGCGCTCTGCGCCGGTGCTCGTCGGCGCTGCCGGCAGCGAGCGAGCGCCGTGGCTTGAGCCCTACGGCGGCGACAGCGAATGGCGCCAGCAGATGTGGGGCGCAGTCGTTGCGCTGCACGGCCGCTACCCCGGCCAGCTTCAAGCGCTCAACGAGGGATGGTGGAAGGACGAATCGCAGACCGAGACTTTGTGCGCGTTCGCCGTATGGCGAGCCGAACTCGATGACACCGGCCAGGACCCACGCGACGAGATGGCATTCCAAAACCAGCTCGCCGACTACGCCCAAGTGCTGCGTCAGCAGGGCGGCGGCGTCACCAAGGCTTGGAAGCCTGGAGGGCCGCCGCCAGAGTGGGCCGCAGGGTAGCCGCCAAGCTCGCCACCGTCTCTCGACCGGCTATCCAGCGGCCGTCATCGTGTGACTGTGCCGGATACGCTTCACCGTCGATGATCGAGGAGATTCTTCCAAGCAACGTCGTCGTGGTCGACGCCGACGCCGACCGACTCGACATCGAACTTTTCCCAGCGGAGGCTACAGCCCTTGGTGCGGCAGTGGAGCGGCGTCGGCGAGAGTTCATTACCGTGCGAGCGTGTGCGCGAGACGCGCTTTCGTGCCTCGATGTGGAGCCAGTTCCAGTTATCCCCGGAGAGGCAGGGCAGCCGTTGTGGCCGCCAGGCGTCGTTGGGAGCATTACCCACTGCGCTGTCTATCGCGCCTGCGCTGTGGCACGGCAGACGGATTTCATGGGCATAGGGATCGACGCCGAGCCCAACGAACCGCTGTCGCCCGGAACACTGGCGAGGATTGCCCTCGCCAGCGAGCGAGCGAGCCTTACTGACCTCGCTCGTGCTGAACCGTCAATCTGCTGGGGCAGCTTGCTGCTCAGCGCGAAGGAGACGGTATACAAGGCGTGGTTCCCTCTCACCAAAAGCCCGATGACCTTCACCGACGCGATTGTCACCTTCGACGCTGAGCGCCGTATCTTCCATGCTCGACTGCAGTCACTCCAAGTCGTCGTGGAGGGGCGTTGGCTCGCCCGCGACGGCCTACTGCTGACCGCTCTTGCAGTGCGACGAAGCCGCCATCAGCATGGCGGCCACTCGGTTTCATCGAGCCCTGCAAGCCATCGCGCATATGCGAGCGCGCGCTCGTGATCGTATTGGGCGAGGATCGTCAGCTTCTCGGCCTCGATGGAGCCCTCAGCGTGTATCGCCAGGACGGCTTGGTAGCCGCCGTATTCGCCCGCCGTCAGATCAGAGATCATGTTGATGATTCTCAGGCGCTCCCGCCCGGAGACGCCGCCCGCGGCTGCTAGGTATCGCTGCAGCGACGGGCCGTAGTCGTTGTTCTCCAGATCCTCCGGTGCTGGGTATGTCACGAGGAGGCCGCCCGCGATGTCTTGCACATGGTGAAGCGCCGTGTGGAGCCCTTGCGCGAAGTGCAGCTTGGCGATGTTGACGAGCAGCGTGTCGGGGATCGCGATACCTTCGACCGTTTTACAGCGCATCGCCGCGTGGTGGGTGAGCGCTCGAAGCGTCTCGGCATAGGAAACGAGCCACGACAGCTTGTCACGCACATGTCCTGCTCGCTCCAGGCCGTTCACGCGGGCAGCTAGGAGGGCCGCGCCGACGAGTGCGTCAACCAGCGGCAACTTGTAGGAGATCGCCGTGAAGCGGTGGAACTCCACGAATCCTCGCGCCAACTCACCGGCAAACTCGTACTCTCCTGCGAGGAAGACACGCTCTGTCGGCACGAACACATCCTCGAACAGCGTGGCGGTCTCGACAATCTTGCGCCCGGCGGAGATTGGGTGCTCTGCCTCGTGCCTGCCGGTCGTGGTCAGATAAGGACTTGCGACCAAAGTTAGCCCTGGGGTGTCGATAGGGATTGCGAAAGCAACGGCATAGTCAGCGTCGGCCTCACTCATCGCTCGTGTCGGCAACACGATGAGCTCGTTCGCGTTCACCGACACGGAGGTATGGAACTTCGCGCCGCGGACCACGAGCCCGTCGGTACGGCGCTCGACGATCCGCAGGTAAGCATCTGGGTTGGCCTGCGCGGAAGGTCCGAGCGACCGATCGCCCTTGGCGTCGGTCTGTGCTACGCAGAGCGCAAGGTCGCCTTCACGGACGTACTCATAGAAAGCGTCGATCCGCTCGGCATATGGATCGACCGAGCTGTGCTCGCATGGCGAGCAGCGCGAGCAGCGCATCGGTTCCGACCTCCTTGATCAGGAGGGCCATCGTCTTTCCAGCGCGTGTAGCCGCCTCGATCAATGCGCTGCGCGCCATCAAGTCCTCCGCCGACCGGGGGACGTGGAAATACCGACTGTGGCCATCATCTGTCACCGCGAGCTGTCGATGCTCAGGTGACTCGGCCATGCGATAGTCGCGCATGGCGTGTTCCACGGCCGGTCGCGTCGCGGAATGCGAGGTTACATCGCCGATCCTCTCGCCGCGGTAGTAGACGCGCCGGCCATCGCGAAGGCTTTCCCGATATGCCTCTGAAGAACGGAGCGTCGTTTGCGCCTCGCTGCTTGCCGTCATCTACGCCTCGCCTCCACTCCCGGCCATGCTCAGCGTCCGCGTGGCGTCGGACAGGGCGAAATCGTCGCCGTCATCCGGCCAATAGCGCGTTCTCTGAAAAGCGTAGGTTGGAAGTTCCACTATCTCTGCCCCGCGTCCACCGAACAGCTCGCGCCAGCTCACATCGACGCCGTGGACGTGCGCTTCGGCCAAACAGGTGACGAGCGTATCCGGCGCAGGACGAGACGGATCGACCGCGTGCATGGCCCATGAGTGTCGTTCGGCATCCGCGGTAAGTCGCTTGTTTATGATCGTGCCGAGGTCGCCTACACCGAGTTCGAGGAAGTGCGCGACGCCATCCAACTCAAGGGTGTTCGCGATGGCTGCGAGACCCTCGCTGGGATCAGTCTCGTCAGCGGCAATGTCCAGGTCAAGAGGCTCATCGACAGTGATCGTCTGACCCGTCCGGGTCGTGATGACGGGGATCTGCGGCTCGGCGCAGCGAATGCCGGCTGCGGCCGACGTGAGCGCGGCTGCTGCGGCGTGTTCAGCGGGCTTTGCATTTAGAAGGCTGCGCGTGACCGCGAGCGTGGTCGCATCCGCGAGCGACAAGGCGCCGCCAACGTGAGCTGCGACCAGCTCACCTACCGCGTGCCCGACAAGGTAGTCCGCTTCGATGCCGAGTGACTCGATTAGGCGAAACGCAGCAATTCCGAATGCGAACGTCGTAAGCTCGCTCGGTGATTCACCGTCGATTGGCTCTTGCGAGGACAAGAGGTTGTGTCCCGCGCGATCAAGCTCTCGGCGGACTTCGGCGTGTGCCTCTGCAAATAGGGGAAAGACGGGTTCAAGCTGCTCGATCCACCGACCGGCTTCCGGCAGGCTTGCTGGGAACAGAAGCGCAGTCTTGCCGGTGATAGCGATGCGCGCTTTGGCTGGGCCGAGGGCATCAGTGTGGTCATCGCTGCACGCGAGGGCTGCGAGTCCCGCGAGCAATGTCTCTCGATCCTGCTCGACTACAGCAGCGCGATACTCGAACCGTGGACGAGTCGTTGCCAGCGAGAAGGCAACGTCACGCAGGTTTGAGCCTGGGTTTGCCTGCAGAAATGATCGAAGGCGGTCGGCCTGCGCCCTGACGGCCTGCACGCTCTTGGCCGAGATCAGAACAGGCGTAGTCGGCAACCCAGGCAAGCTGGACGCCGGCCGCAGGGCAGCAGGGACCGGCGGCTCCTCAAGGATGAGGTGCGCGTCGACGCCCGTGGCACCGAAGGACGAAACCCCAACACGGCGTGGATGCTCGCCCGTGGGCCATTGCTGGTTTTGAGTCAGCAGTCGCATACCCGCCGACCAGTCGACGTGGGGAGTAGGCTCATCGGCGTAAAGAGTGTGGGGCAGGATGCCGTGACACATCGCTTCGACCATCTTGATTACGCCAGCAGGGCCACCCGCCGCATGACTATGGCCGATGTTCGAGCGCACCGATCCCAGCCAGAGTGGGCGGTCTTGCACCCGGCTCCGACCGTAGGTCGCAAGGAGCGCCTGCGCCTCGATCACGTCGCCGATCGCCGTGCCCGAGCCTTGTCCCTCAACCGCATCGACCGTCTCTGCGGATACGCCGGCGTTGGCAAGTGCGCGGCGGATCACTCTCTCCTGAGAGGGGCCATTAGGTGCGGTCAGCCCGTTCGACATGCCGTTGTGGCCCATCGCGCTCCCGCGTATGACCGCCAGGACTCGGTGGCCGTTGCTGCGCGCGTCAGAGAGACGCTCGACGGCCAGGAGTCCCATGCCCTCCGAAAAGCCTGCACCATCCGCCGTCGCCGCGAATGACTTGCAGCGGCCGTCAACTGCGAGCCGACGCTGACGACTAAAGAGCCGGAACATCCCCGGATGGGAGAGCACCGTCACGCCGCCCGCTATAGCGAGCGGGCATTCACCGACTCGAAGTGCTTGGCAGGCAAGATGAATTGCGACCAGACCCGATGAGCAGGCTCCGTCCACCGAAAGCGCGGGACCGTGAATGCCCAATGTAAATGCGACTCGGCTCGACAACATGGCGCCGCCGATGTTCGCCGACCCAAAACCGTGATGGGCTTCAAAAGCAGAGCCGACGCCATAGTCGTAGCTCATCGAACCCACGAACACGCCGGCGTCGCTCCCTTTGAGCGTCCTTGGGTCGATTCCGCCGTGTTCAAGGGCCTCCCAGGCACCTTCTAGCACGAGGCGCTGCTGTGGGTCCATCAAGAGTGCTTCCGCGGCTGGAATAGAGAAGAAGTCGGCGTCGAACTCGCCCACACGCTCGACAAAACCACCGTGGCGGGTGTAGCTCGTCCCCGGCTGATCGGGATTGGGGTCAAACAAGGTCTCCAGATCCCA
>CAVWNB010000002.1:0-1100917 GCA_963756235.1 uncultured Solirubrobacteraceae bacterium
ATCACCGCGCACGACAGGCCCGGCAACTGGACCCTTCAGGGCGCCAATAAGCCACCCGAGACACACACTAAACGCCCGGGCCACTTGCGTCAAGTACTGTCTCCCACCCCCGACCAGGGGCTGCCCGGCAGGAGATATGGGCGAGCAGCCACCTGCACAGGCCGCGTACACCCGCAAGGCCACCGCAGTCAATCCGGACACCAAGCATGCGCGACAGCCCGATGCGACGACGCCATCAATGATCGGCGCACCGGGCATCTCCCTTGCGAGCGCCACGCCAGCTGCCGCGGCACGACCACGCGTGATCCTCAGCTGATTTCGAGTTCCCCAGCCGGGTTTTCGATTAACAGTTCACCAATCACTAAGCCCTCTTCCGCGGTACCCGTCGCGCTGCATTTCGCTGCCTGGTTTGCTTCTAACGGGTTCTTGTTGAAGAAGATGCTCACTAATAACAACGTGCCTTCGACTAAGTTTTCCGCTAACACTAACACCGGGGCAGTACTCGTCACGCATGTATCGTCCGTCGGCGCGCCGAGAACATCACATTCAACTAAGTAACCCGGTTCACCATTACCTTTCCCGGAGAGTAAGACCCACCAGTTATTCGTACCTTCTTTTTCAACGATTTCACTCTTCCACGGCAGATCGACGACTGCGACGCTCAATACTTTTTCGCATTTGTTCGTGACCAGTTCAAGTTTTAAGTTTTCTGCTTTCGCCGACGGTTTACATTCCGTCGTCGGACTCATGAATTCGACCCTTGTCGTTTCCCCGAGCGCACCCGGCCCGACCCAGCCTTCCTCTAACACCGAGCCAACAGCACACGTCACAGACGCCGGCGCAATGTTGTTCATATCTTCAAACACATCCACTTCTAAGTTTTCAGTCACAACTAAACATTTTTCCGTACCCGTCAACGCTTTCCCATTACATAACCATTCAAGACCCGAGGCACTGGACGCCGCCACAACAGCAAACGCCGAGATAGCCATCGCAACCACGATCACGCGTTTCATCGTTTCTCCTTCGCTAGTTTGCGGGACGCGCAGCACGGTCGTGCTGCGCAATAGCCGGCAAAGTTCGGCTAGTCGGACGTAGGGTAGCGGGCCGCCTGCCCAGGGTCAATGCCTGTCTCCAGCGACCGCCGGCCCAGCTCGCGGAGACCTGGATCAGTCCTGCAGCGCCACGGCCGCAGGCACACCCGCGGCGATCCAACCCGGCAGCGCGAGCACCAGCGCCGCCGCACCAAGCACGACCAACAGGCTCGCGAGCGCGGCGACGACAGCCACAGATGACACGACCGGGAAGTTGATCACCCCAGCCAGCGCCCGGTCGAGCAGCTGCTGCCCGTAAAGGCCGAGGACGGCGCCCGCGGCGCAGCCCACCCCCAGCAGCAGCGCGCTCTCGAGCAGGACGGTACGCCACAACGCGGCCCGAGAGAAGCCCTCCAGCCGCAGCTTCGCCAACCGCGGACGACGCTGCCACAACATCGTGCCCATCGCCGCAGCCATCGCCAGGACCGCGCCCACCATGATCAACTCCGCGATCTCGCTCAAGCGCGCAAGGCCCTCACGGCTCAGCTCACGCTGACGGCCCGCATGCTGCTCAGCGCCTTCCACCGCGAGACCAGTCCCCGGCCCAAGAGCACCGCGAATCTCACGGACGGCCACCGCCTGCGTGACACCCGGGTCAAGCAGCACGTTATACGCGCTCGCGTCCGTGCTCCCCCACGCGCGCGCGAAGTCCGCCGCGTTCATCACCACAGCGCCCGGCGCCCAGCCGATGTTCGTCGACAGCGCAGCCACACGCAGACGCACCGGGACCGGCGACGGCAGCACCAGACCCTCGCCGATCCGCACGCGCAGTTCCTCCGCGAGCGCGCGAGAGACGACCAGCCAGCCACCGCCGCGCACCCGCGCCTCCGCCCCGCGAACGCTCCCCTCCACGAGCTGCGACGCCGGCAGCAGCGGCACCGCCCCACGCGGCGGCGCGAGCACCCACACCCGCCGCTCGCCCACATCCAGCAGGCCACCGCGGTAGACGCGCACCGCCCGCACACCCGGCAGGCGCGCGAGCGCGGCCTGCTCGGACGCGGAGGCGGCGAACGGGGCCGTCTGCAGCAGGTCATACGCGCCCGCGGGCGCCACCCACACATCCGTGAACGCGTTCATGTCGTGCGCCGCGTCTTCCAGGCCCGTCAACAGGTCGCCATGCGCTCCCTGGATCGCAACCGCGCCGAACACCGCCACCGCACCCGTCGCCGCGATCGCCACCGCCCGCGACCCCGCCGCGCGCAGCTCCATCACCGCCACGTGCGCCGCGGCGCCCGTCAGCCGCCGCGCCACGCGCGCCACGAGCGCCAGCACCGCGCCCAGCGCCAGCGGCAGGCCCAGCAGCAGCACCGCGACCAGCAGAACCATGCCAGCGATCGCCGCCGCCGGCGCCGCCAGCAGGATCACCGTCGCGGCGGCCAGGCATACGAGGCCCGCGAGCGCCGCCCACAGCGTCACGCGGACGGCGCCCACCGCCTCCCGCGGCGCGATCGCCGCCAGCGGGTCGCGCGAGAGGATGTCGCGCAGCGGGCTCAGCACCGCCACCACCGACGCGAGCATGCCGCCGCCCACCGCCACCGCCACGCTTGCCACGCTCACGACCCGCACCGAGCCCACCGCGAACGCCGAGGACAGGTACCCCGGCGCCGCACGAAACAGGTGGATCGAGAGCTCATCGCCCAGCGCCAGGCCGAGAGCGCACGCCACGGCGCCCAGCAGCAGCGCGTCCAGCAGCAGCACCGCGATCACCGTGCGCGGCGTGTACCCGTCGCGGCGCAGCTCAGCGATCAGACGCCGGCGCTGGGGGGCCGTCAGCAGCATCGCGTTAAACGCGAACAGGAAGCCCACGAGCGCGCTGATCACCGCGAACAGCGCCGTCGACTGGTTGCTCGCCGCCGCCGCCTTCGAGAACAGCCGTTCGTCGTAGCTGGTGGACTCCACATTCAGGCGTCCCGCCGCCAGGATCGACAGAGAACGGCGCACCTGCGCTTCGCGACCCCGCGCCGGCTGCACGAGGATGCGGCTCAGATGTCCCTGTAGCCCCGCCATCTGCTGCGCGAACGACAGCGGCGCCACCGCGATCGGGCTCGCCACCAGCGGGCCGATCTGCCGTTCGCCCAGCTGCTCGTACAACTGAGCCCGCACGCTGCGCCCCGCCAGCTGAAACGTCACTTCGCGGCCGAACCTAGTCACCCCGATCGTCCTCGCGACCGGCGCCGGGAGGACCACCGCTTCGATGCCGCCGAACGGTTCCAGCTGCGTGTGGCGCACCAGCGCGCCATCCAGCTGCGACAGGCTCGAGTCGGCGCCCACCAACTCCACCGACTCGCTGCCGCGCGGGCCCACCGCGTTGGCGCTCGCTTCCAACAGCGGCGCCGCCACCGCCACGCCGGGGATGTGGCGGACGCGCGCGAGCATGCCTTCCGGGAAGCCCTGCGCATCGCGCGCCAGCAGCTGCAGCGACGCGTTGCCCACGATCCCGCGCGAAAGCTGCGCCACCGAGCTCAACAGGCTCGAGCTCGCCACCTGCGAGGAGAACAGCAGCGCCACGCCCGCCGCGATGCCCACGACCGCGAAGCACTCCTGCAAGAGGCGCGCGCGCAGACGCACGCGATACAGGCGCCAGACGTTCGACGGCTTCACGCGCCGGCGGCGGGTCGGGTCATCCGGCCGCGGGCGCGGCGAAGGCCGGTTCGGCCTCGTGGTCGCTCAGCTTGCCGTCGCGCAGCGCATACACGCGGTCCGCGTACTGCGCCGCCATCGGGTCGTGGCTGACGAGCACGATCGCCACGTCGCGCTCACGGCACAGCTCGCGCAGCAGCTCCAGCACCTCGCGGCCGCGCTGCGTGTCGAGGCTGCCCGTCGGCTCGTCCGCCAGCAGCAGCCGCGGGCGCGTCGACAGCGCCCGCGCGATCATCACGCGCTGGCGCTCGCCCATCGACAGCGTCTCCGCGCGGTGCGCCAGGCGCTCGCCCAGGCCCAGGCGCTCCAGCAGCGGCGCGAGCTCGCGCTGCGCGTCGCGCCAGCGCATGCTCTTCAGCAGCTTCAGCACCGCGTTGTCGATCGCCGTCACGCCCGGCAAAAGATCGAAGTTCTGGCGGATGAAGCCCATCTGGGTGAGGCGGAAGCTCGACGCCTCGCGCTCGGACAGCGACGCCAGGTCGCGGCCGCCGATCAGCACCGAGCCCGCCGTGGGCTGCAGCAGCGTCGCGATCATCAGCAGCAGCGTCGTCTTGCCCGAGCCGCTCGGGCCGTACAGCGCCACCATCTCGCCCGCCTCCACCTTCAGCGAGACGCCGTCAACCGCGCGCACCGGCTCGCCGCCGACGGCCGGGTAGTGCTTGACGAGGTCACGCAGCTCCAGCACTCAGCCTCCCGCCGATCCTCGCGGCCGTCCGCGTCGCCTTGAACAGCGGCAGCGCCGGGCGCACCAGCGGGCCCGCCGCCTGCGCCACGCCGCTTGCGATCGCGCGCACCTCCGGCGCCCGGGCCTCCGGCGCGGAGAGGTAGTGGCAGGCCATCGCCGTCACGATCAGCTCGTGGCGCTGGCCGTGCGCGAGCCCCCGCGCCTCCGCGCGCGCGCGGAGGGCGATCGCCACGATCCGCTCCGCCGCCTGCGCGGGCGAGGCGTAGTAGCCCAGCAGGTTGCGCTGGCGATCGCGGCGATCCTCCGCCACGTCCACCAGACTGTCCAGCAGCGAGTGCAGCGCGCCGATCCACGGCCAGTACGCGCGCTCGATCGCCGCTATATCGCCAGGATCGAGCCGCGGGTCGGCGGCGAGGCCGATCAGCACGTGCACGCCCAGGGAGGAGCCGCCCGCGGCCGCCGTCTCCCACCAGCAAAGGCCGCTGCCCGCCGGCGTCTGCTCGCGGCCCCAGCGCTCCAGGCCCGCCGCGGAGCCCTGGCGCTCGCCCAGATTCAGGGACTGGAAGTCCACGATCCGGGCGGCGGCCATGCGCGCCGGATCCGCCACGAGCGCGAAGGAGGGCAGCGCGCTCACGCACGCGCACGCCGTGTCCACCAGCTCGCGCAGATAGCCGCCATCCCCGCTGTCACCGCCCGCAACCCCCCTCTCATCAAAAGATTGAGACGCGTAGTAGTCCTCGTGGCCCGCATCAGGGTCGAGCGCCACGAGCAGCGCACGGTGCAGCCGGCGGCCGTTGCCGACCGGGTCCGCGCTCGGCTGCTCCGCCAGCGTGTCGAGGTAGTTGTAGGCCGATTGGAGCGCCACCAGCGCGCGCACCGCCCCCGCGCGCCCGGCACGCGGCGCCAGCACCGCGAACAGGGCAGCGCCGCGCATGTTGCCGCGCTTGCGCAGCGCCGCCAGCGCCAGCCGGCGCAGAGGCGCGCTCGGGATCTCCTGCGCGCGGGCGCGCCAGCGCGAGAGCTCGCGGGCGACCGACGGCAGCACGCTCGCGCCGTAGGCCAATGTCGACGATCCAAACGCCCGCTCCAGCGCCAGCGCCTCCATGACGGCTACCCGCGGCGCCGGCGCGGCGGGCACGGCACGGCGGTCGAGGCGGTCGTCGTGCTGCCGTCCTGGAAGCCGAACTGCGCCGAGAACGGGAAGCCGCCGCGGGGGCAGCGTTCCGGCACGCTCACGCCGCGCGGGTGAAACGGCACCAGCCTGCCGTGGCTGTGGCGGTAGTACGTCAGCCTGCTGGGGCCGATCGTGCTCTGCACGCTCACCACCGACACGTCCGGGCCGCCCGGGACCGACGCGATCGGCGGCACTTCCGCCATCAGCTGCGAGCCGAACGCACCCGTGTCCGGGAGCACTTCGCCCGTGAACACCAGCTGCGCCACCACCGGGGTGCTGCCGTTGGCATAGAACAGCACCACCAGGTTGCCGTCGTGCGGCGGGCCCATCAGCGCCTGGATTTCAGGCAGCTCGTGACCCGAGCCGAGGCCGAACGGGACTTCCACGAACGCGCTGCCGAAGCCCAGGCGCGAGTTCGGCGAGCAGCCCGCCAGACCCCGCGCCTGCAACGCCGCCGGCTGGCAGATCGCAAGGCCCAGCGTCGTCGTCGTGAAGTTGATGCCCGCCGGCATCTGCAGGTCGACGCTCGTCATCGGCGGCGGCGCCAGGCCATCCGCGGTCGCGATCTGAAAGCCGAAGGAGATCGTCGTGCTCGCGCCGGCGCGGTCCGGCGAGAAGCCCGCGTGCAGCGTCGCGCTCTCCAGCGCCGCCGCCGCGCTCGCAGGCCGGCATACGCCCGCCAGCGCCGCGAGCGACGCGCAGGCGCCCGCGGCGAGCGCCAGGAAGAGTGCTCGGCGGCGTGCCACTGCGATCCCCGGGCCGACCCGCGTCAGTCCGACAGCTCGCCGCTCAGATGCACCGTCACCGCATCGTTCGAGCGCTGGATGGTGCCGGAGAAGCTCAGGCCGGACGCGTGCGCGCGGGCGTAGGAGCCGGTGCCGCGGCTGATCGACATCGCGCCCGAGAAGCCCGCCGTGGCGCCGCCCACGCGATAGCTCGCCTTGGCCGAGCCCGTGATCGAGCCGCCGCTCGGGTAGATGTTGACTTCCGCCGTCACGCGGTTGATCGCCACCACGTTCAGATGCAGGTAGATCGTGCCCCTGATCGTGCCCGACGCCGATCCCGCCTCGTTCAGCGTGAAGCCGTGCTTGCTCGTCAGGTGCAGGCGGCCCGTCTCGCGCAGCGAGATCGTCCTGGCCGCGTGCGCGCGCGTCGCGGGGGCGCGCGTCGCGGGGGCGCTTGCCGTGTGCGCGCTTGCCGTGGGACTCGCGCCCGCCGCCTGGCCGACGCCGGCCGCGACGGCGCCCAGGCCCAGCGTGGCTACGGCGCACGCCGCCGCCGACTTAGAGATCCCTCTCCGACTCACCTCTACCCTCACCTCGTCGTCGCTTGTCCGACCGTTTGTCGTCCCAACACCACAACACCCACCGTACGCGGATGTTTCGATGAGCCGAACGGGAGGACAAATGCTGACCCTAAGCATAGGCTTGCGGCCAGACGCAGGCCACAGGCGTCTCCCACTCGCGGCTGAGGGGACCGCGCGGATGCCTGCGACAGCGCGGGGCCGGCAGCGGGCTACCACGGCGGGTGGGTATGGCCCGGCGCGACTTCGTGCCGGCGTCGTGCGGGCGTCGTGCGGACGCAGAATTCGCGGTGCGGCCACGGGTCGGATGTCGGGTCGGATGTCGGTTGATGTTTCTAACTCACATCGTGGCTGCTACAGGGAATTCTCGGGTACACAGTCCACAGGAGATCGATGGCCAGCGAGACAGCGGCACTTCAGAGCGTAGACTCATGGGAGCTGTCACGATTCGCGTGGTTCGTGATTGTCCGCCAGTCGCGTAATAGTCTGGTCCAGCGGTGACATCAACGAGATGTTGCTGGGCCAAGTGGGATCGAGTAGACGGGATCGTATGTCTCCGCCTCCTGGCGGGTGACAAAAGTGGGATACGGTAGTGCGAAATACACAGATCACCGCACAGGCGATCGCGGTAAGCGACGTCGAACAGAACGGGCGCGCAGGCGCCGCTCCGGCGGTCGCCGACTCGCCGCGCACCACGCGTGCGCGCTCGCGCGAGCAGCTCGACCCGCGCACGCGAATGCTCGCCGCGATGGTCGAGCTGGTCGGCGAGCAGGGCTTCGCGTCGACCACCGTCGCCGACGTGATCGAGCGCGCGCGGGCGTCGCGGCGCACCTTCTACGAGTACTTCGCAAACGCGGAGGCGTGTTTCCTGGTCGCGTGCGAGGAAGCCAGCGCGCGCTGGCTGCAGCGCACGAGCGCCGCCGTCGAGGACCTCGCCGGCGACCACGCCGCGGACGAGCAGCAGGACGCAGTCGCGGCGTTCGTCGAAGAGGTCTTCGAGCTGACGCTCGCCCACCCCGGCGAGCTGCGACTGCTCAGCGCCGACCTGCCCGCGATCGAGCGCCTCGGGATCGAGCGCCGCGAGCAGGTGCTCACCGGGCTCAGCCTGACGCTGAGCCGAGCACTGGACCTCCAGCTGGGCACAGGCTCCGCAAACGCCGCCGGCAACGGGCACGGGCGGCCGGATCCGCTCGAGGGATCGCTCGCGGCGCGAGCGCTCGCAGGCGCGATCGTCCGCGTCGCATACGCGCGGGCGCTGCGCGGCGGGCGCGTACGCCGGCCTGCGCGCGCGCAGCTGCTGGCGCTCACCGACGACCTCGCCGACTGGGCCGCGGCGTGCTCCTCGGCAGTCGACGCCGACGCCGCCGCGCCCGCGACGGGGGCGGGGAGCGCGGCGGCCATCGACGACGCGGCGGCCGCGGCCGTCGCCGCCGGCCCGCAGCTGATCGGCGGACGCGCACCCGGCACGCTCTCGCTCAGCTCGCGCGCGGCCGGGCGCCGCGGCCTGCCGCGCGGGGAAAGCGCCGTGTCGCACAGCTTCGTCGTGCACAACCAGCGCGAGCGCCTGCTCGACGCGGTCGCCAACCTGTCAGCCGCCAAAGGCTACGGCGCGGTGACGATCCCCGAGATCGTGCACGAGGCCGCCGTGTCCGTGGAGGCCTTCTACGAGCACTTCTCCGGGCGCGAGGACGCGCTGCTCGTCGCGTACGAGCTCGGCCGCCGCAAGACGCTGGCGGTGGTGGAACACGCGTTCCTCGCCGAGGACAGCTGGGCCGACGGCGTTCGCGCCGGCATCGGCGCGCTGCTCGCGTTCCTCGGATCCGAGCCGTCGTTCGCACACCTCGCCCTGATCGACATCCCCGCAGCCGGCGGCAAGCCGGCCGCGCAGATGCGCAGGGGGGCGCTCGTCGAGCTGCTGCAAGCCGGCATCGAGCAGAATCCCCGCGCGCGAGACATCCCCGAGGTGGCGATCGAGGCGAGCGCCGGGGCGGTGCGCGAGCTCTGCTACGTGTACGCCGCGGCCGGACGCGCACGCGAGCTTCCGTCGCTGATCGAGCTCGCCACCCAGCTCGCGCTGGCCCCGTTCGCGGCCGCCGGCGCGATCAGCCGCTAGCGTCGTCGGCCCCCAGCCGGGCATCGTCCCCGGTGATGAAGTCAGGACATGTTTCTCACCGATAGCGCGTCACCAGGCTGAGAATTTCGGCCGGCCCCGGCCAAATGGGCCATTTTGGCGGCGGGCAGTCGGGAGCATTCCGATATGCGAGTAAATCGCCTCGCGCGATGCCGCGTGCTAGACGTTCATGACTACGTCAGCTAGTGTGTCCTGAATGCGGATTGGGCAGCGGTCGGGCGGTGGCGGTCAAGTAGCCGGCTACCCGCCCAAATAATCCCAGATACTAGATTTCATGCGAGATATGAGCTACGCTAAGGCACAGCGGACGGCTCAGGGGGCAGAGGCGGGACAACGTGATCTCCAATGAGGACGACATTGGTGGGCACCTGCCGCGCGGCCCGCATCAGCTCACCGCGGAGGACGTCGCCGCCGATCAGCGCAACCGCCTGCTCGCCGCGATCGTCCAGTTCATTCCCGCCAAGGGCTACCTGGCGACATCCGTCGCCGACCTGATCAAGCGCGCGGGCGTCTCACGCAGGACCTTCTACGAGCTCTACCCCAATCGCGAGGAGCTGCTCAAGTCCGCATTCGAGACCGACGCCGAGCTGTCGATCGAAGCCGACCGGGTGGCGTGCGAACGCTCAGGCGGTCCCACGCGCCAGCTCGAGGCGCTGATGCGCCGCCTGTGCCGCGGCGCAGGCGAGCACCCGGGCACGGCGATGCTGCTGGCCGTCGAGATCGCCGCCGCCGGCCCCAACGGCTACGAGCTGCGCGGCGCGCTGATGAGCGACTACGCGACCCTGATCCGCGAGTGCCTCAGCTCGAGCGCCGAGCCGCCGCTGCCACAGTCGCTGGCGGTCACGCTGGCGGGCGCCATCCACCGCGAGATCGACGCGCACCTGCGCACCGGCCGTGAGCGCGAGCTGCCGGAGCTCGCGCCGCAGCTGGCGCGCTGGACACGCGCCTACCACCCGGTTCCGGCGACATTCGAGATCGACGCCGAGCCAGCCGAGCCGGCGCCGTCGATCGGGATGAACGGCCTGCTCGGCGGGCGCGCGCCGGGCACGCTCACGCTCGCACCCGAAGGCTACGTGCAGCGCGTCAGCAGGCCATCCCCGGGCTTTCTCGCGCACGTCAACCGCGAGCGCATCCTCGACGCCGTCGCGCAGCTCAACGCCAAACACGGCTACGGAGCGCTCACGATCGAGATGATCGCCGAGCACGCCGACGTGCCCGAGCGCGCGTTCCGCTCGAGCTTCGACAGCAAGGAGGAATCGTTCGCCACCGCGCTCGAGCTCGGACACACCAAGGGGCAGGCGATCGCCGAGCGCACCCGCGCCGGCGGCGGGTTGTGGCGCGAGAGCGTGCGCAACACAATCCGCGCGCTGCTCGAGTTCCTCGCGTCCGAGCCGCAGTTCACCCGCCTCGCGTTCCTCGACGCGCCGCTCGTCAGCCCCGCCCTCGCACGCCGCAACAGCGAACACGCCGCCGCCTACGCGCACCTCGTGTTCGAGGGCGCGCCGCAGCGCCGCAACCCGCCGCCGATCGCACCCGAGGCGATCATGCAGGCGCTGTTCGAGCTCGCCTACCGGTACGCCGCCCGGGACCGCGCGGCGGAGCTGCCGCGGGCAGCCGTGCACGCCACCTACCTCGCGCTAGCGCCGTTCCTGGGCGTGACCGAGGCGGCGGAGACGGCGGCCGGGGCGTAGGGGCGGCCGGGGGGGGGCGTACGAGCGCCGGGGCGCAGGGGCGGCCGGGGGCGTACGAGCGCCGGGGCGCAGGCCCTACACGACGGGGCAGAGGCCGCCGTCGAGGTTGACGGCGGCGCCGCTGATGTAGGAGGCGCGCGCGGACAGCAGGAAGCTCGCGAGGTCGGCGTACTCCCGCGGCGTGCCCACGCGCCCCAGCGGGATCCGGTTGGCGGCGACCATCCGCTCGTAGTACGTCGGCGGATCGACGCCCTGAGCCGCCGCCAGGCGTTCCAGCTGCCCGCTTTCGACGAAGCCCACGAGCACCGCGTTGACGCGGATGCCGTCGGTGGCGAGCTCGCAGGCGAGCGCCTTCGTAAGCGCGAGACCCGCTGCCCTGGAGACGGACGTGGGCGTCGTGAACGCGCCGGGCGCCTTGCCCGAGATGGCCAGCGTGTTGAGCACGGCGCCCGCGCCGCTCGCGCGAAGCGCCGGCAGCGCGATGCGCGTGAGCCGCACCGCGGCCATCAGCTTCAGCGACAGGTCCGCCTCCCAGACCGCGTCGTCGTGGTCGGCGAAGGCCCCGCCCGAGAGCTCGCCCGCGTTGTTGACGACACCGTCGATGCGGCCCCAGCGCTCCAGCGCGGACTCCACCAGCCGCGTCAGATCCTCGGGACGCCTGACGTCCCCGGACAGCGTGAGCGCCTCGCCGCCGCGATCCCGCAGCGTCTCGCCCGCGACGTCAAGGCGCGCGCGGTCGCGCGCGAGCAGCGCCACCCGCGCACGCTCGGCCACCAGCCGCTCGGCCAGCGCCAGGCCGAGGCCGCTGGAGCCGCCCGTGATCAGGAACACCCGGCCGTCCAGCTCGAGATCCATGCGATGCAGTCGAGCTAGGAGGCAGCCGCGGGCGGAGCGTCGCCGTCGGGGGTTTCGCCGGGCTCCGGCGTGCGGCCGTCGCGGCCTACGTATCCGCCCTTGCCGCCCGCGCACACGTAGATCGTGTCCTCCGGGCCGAGGATGCGAATCCGCCGCACCGTGGCGGCGTCGACGCGCGCGAAGCAGCCGGGGTCGAGACGGTGGCGGGAGCCGTCGCCGAAGTGCATCTCGATCGCGCCGCGGTGCACGAAGTACAGCTCCTCCTGGGTGTCGTGGTAGTGCCATTTCGTCTCGTAGCCGGCCGGCCTGACGAGCGCGTTGACGCCGAAGGCGGTCACGCCGAGGCCGCGGCGGACCTTGCGGAACCCGTACTCGCCGCCGAGGTCGTCGACGTGCCCGACCGCATAGCCCTCGCCGACGACGACATCCGGGTACGTGCTGCCGGCGCCTGCCTGTGTGGGCGCGGCGCCCGTCCCCGCGAGCTCCGCCTGCGCGGACTCAGCGGACGAGCTCGACATGCTCCGCCGGCTCGAGCTGGATGCCGGGATCCTCGCCGCCTTCGAACAGCCACGGGATGCGATGCCCGATGAGCTCGCCGCGGTAGCGCCTGCGCCGCCCGTACACCACCCACGTGGTATCAACCTCGCCGAAGCGTTCCACAACGCGCAGCTCATCGGGGTGCGCGTGCGCGAACTCGACGAGCGTGACGCCCGCGTCGTAGCGGCCGGCGAGCAGGTTGCGCGCGACGATCGGGTTGGCGGACTCTTCGACCACCTCATCCCAGCGCGTCAGGTCCGCGTAGCCCAACGCGGCCGGCACGATCCCGAGGCTCCGCGGGTCGGGCACCGATGCGCGGACCAGCAGTCCCATTTCCTTCGCCGGATACATGAACGTGTCGAGGACGAACACCTCGTGGCGGTAGCGCTCGGTCACGATGTGAACCTGCGGATGCGCGCTGCACTGCACGAGGTACGCATCGGGCTGATCGCGCACCTGCTCGAGGCCCTCGAGCAGGTCGTCGACGAGCTCGACGCGCGCATCCGCAAGCCCCTGGAACTCCAGATAGCGCAGCAGCGCGTTCTCATGACACGTGCCGGCGGGGCCGAGCGTTATGAACGTCACAGGGGCCATCGCGTTGCGATCATCCCAGATTCGCCTGATACCCACAAGCGATATGGCAGGTCGTCTCCGACTGGCGCCGCACGGCGGATGGGGCAGACCGTCACCGGCCTGCCCCATCCGAGACCCGTCAGATCAAGGCGCCGTCAAAGCCCAGCTGCCGTACGCGAACGCCGGCTTGCTGGCCGCTACTATGAAGAACACGATCGACCCGTTGGCGCTGGTCCCGCCCGGTTCGAACGTGCTCTTGCCCGGGGGCGTCGGCACGCCTTGGAAGGGGAGGATTTCGGGTTCTTCGTTGAGGCCACCGCTGGTGGTTTCATAGACGCAGAGGTTGCCTTTGGTCGCAGTCGGGTCTTCGACGGTGCCCTCACACGCGGCGGGGGGGCTCGCTTCTTCGTGTTTGACATAGTGCACATGTTCTTCGCCCAGCGGCGCGGCCAGCGGGATCGTGAACGAGATCGGCGCCAGCGCCGGGGGGTTTTCCGTCCCTGTCACCATGTTGAAGCCCCACGTGCCGGTCTCGGTCTTGCCCGACGGGAGCGTGCCGCCGGCGGTCCACGGCGAGCCTTCTTTACCAGCGGTCCCGGTTTCGCCTTTGAGGCCCGGTTCTCCGGTTTCACCTTTGGTGCCGGACCCGCCGGTTTCACCTTTGACGCCGGGCGCGCCCGCGGTGCCGGGTGCGCCGGCGGAGCCGGTCGCGCCGGTGCTCCCGTTGGCGCCTTTGAGCGCTTTCAGAACCTTCGGGCTGATCTGCTTGGTCGAGGTGATCAGGTAGTGCCCGGCGGCGAACGCGCCGCCGCTCATCGCGAACACGAGCGCGACCGTGACCGCGAGATTGGCATAGGTGAGACGTTTACGTATGCTCGAGAACATCGTTCCTCCGTGGGTCGTTTTTGGCGTGCAGATCTCATTCCCCCGGGCACGCGATCGACTGTCGCTGACTGCGGGGCGACTACTTCTTGCTCGGCTTCCTCTTCGGACGGCCATACCGCTCGCGCGCCCGGCGTTCACAGGTGGCACGCGCGCCGCCCCGCTTGCCCTTGCAGGCCCTGAGAGCTCGGGCGAGCTGCTGCGCAGGCGTGAGCCGTTTTGCGCAGCCGGTGATCTGCACCGGCGTCGACTCGTGGATTTCTACGCCGTTCTGCGCCACGAACGCGGTCGGCATCGCGAGCTTCTGGCCGCAGAGGTTGTAGTCGTCGGCTTCGGGCAGATTGGTGCCGAGCGCGGAGTAGTTGCCCTGCGGCAGCGTCAATTCGAAGCTCGTGACGGGCTGGTCGGGAACCGTGCGGAACGTGCTGCTGGTGATCCCGGTGCGTTTGTTGATGAACGTTTCGCCGTGCAGGTCGATCGTCACGCCGTAGCCCTGCAGCACGATCACCAGTTCGGGGAACTTGGCGCCGCCGTAGGAGACGAAGTACGCAGGCCCCATCAGCGGCACGGGGAGGATCGGGGTGAGGGCCGTAGCGTGCCCGACGACGGACGCGACCGGGCACGCGCCCGGGTTTGCCTGGAAGGTCGCGGCGAGACACGCCTGCTGCAGCGTTTCCAGGCGCGACGGCAGCTGTACCGGCAGGTCGACCTTGACCGAGCGGATGTTCGCCTGCGTCCCCTGCGGCGCTTTCGGGTAGGTGAGCTTGACGTGCAGGCTGGCGCCGCCTTTTTTGGAGGCCTGCCCGGCGGTGGAGACCGAGAACGCCGGTTTGAACGCGAGCGCCTGGCAGTCGGCGGCCTGGAACGGGCTGGTTACCGTCACGGGCACTTCGTCCGCGGGGTTGGCCGGGTCCGCGCCCGAGCCGCCGACGGTCGCGGACAGCGTCATCCGCTGGCAGCTCGTGGGGTTCAGCGTGTAGTCGGGCCGGTCGACGTACACGCGGATGTCGCGCACGTGGATGACGATCCCCTTGATGATGTGCGGGATCGGTTCCGAGGCGGCGCCGTCGACGGTGACTTCGGCTGTCGTCGGGTTGATCTTCAGCGCGACGCGCACGACGACCGTGCCGAGATCGAACGGCCCGACCTTGGCGGAGGTGATCGACACGATCGAGAACGGCGCGCCGTTGAACGGCCCCGCCATGTAGAGCTTGCCCGCGGTCCACGCGAGCACCGAGCCGACGCCCGCGCCGGCGAGCGTGCGGCCGACCTGGCTCGCCGCGGGACACGACGGTTCGGCTTCCTCCTGCGCGCCGCTCTTGGTCCGCGCAAGCGCGATGTCCGCGTCGGAGCAGAACGGCACCCCGGTGAGGTTTGCCGTCAGGCCGGCGGGCAGCCGCGAGGAGAAGCGCGTGATCTCCTGTTCGCCGTCGTTGCGGGTGATGCGCATGTACAGCGGGCTGTAGGAGCCGGCGTCGTTGTTTTCCGTGCCGGCTGCCACCTGCGGAGCGAACGGCGGCACGCCGGCCGACGGGCAGGCGCCGCCGTCGAATGCGCTCGTGATCGCAAACGGCGGGATCAGCGGCGCGAGCACGTCGGACAGATCCGACCACGGCGTGAGCTGCGCCAGCACCTGGTAGTCGCCGCACAGCGGCGGGGTGACCAGCGGCGCGATCGCGCCTTCGCGGAAGTGGAACGTGAACGTGCTGAACGGCAGCGGCGGCAGATCGCTGAACGTCGTCACGAGCCTGCCCGTGACCGGGTCGGGCACGACTTCGCCGGCGACTTTCACGAGCACGCCTCGTTCGGGGATGCGCGCGACGATGTACAGCGCGAGCAGCGAGCCGAACTGGTTGTCGTAGGGCTCGGCCGCGTACACCGAGCCGATCACCGATTCCTTCAGCGACGGCGTCACGATTTCGACGGACCCGAGCTTGGCCGTGCTCGGGCAGCCCACGCCCGGCACGGGCTGCACCGGTTCTGCTTCGTACTCGGCCTGCGTGCACGCCGCCAGGCCGGCGCCGGCCGACGGGTTGACGGTCATCCCTTCGGGCAGCGTCACGACGGCGCGGTTGAGGGTCGAAGTCGCGAGGCCCTCGGGGTTGCCGTACGTCTGCGGGATCGAGGTCTTCAGGTTCAGCCCGGAGGGCGCGTACGCGTGGTTGGTCGTCGGCACGGCCGTCAGCGTCGGTTCCATCTCCACTCCGTCGCACCCCAGGATCGGGCCGATCGACATCGCTTCCCGGACGCTGGCTTCGGGGGACTCCCACGAGCTCGCGGTGAACACCGCGTCGAGCGCTTCGCCGCTGCAGGCCGTGGGGTTGGTGAAGAACGGCACGGGCGCGGCATCGGAGGTGAGGCCGAAGTGGCCAATCCCCTGGCCTTCTTCCTTCCAGCGCAGCGCATTGTGATCGGCCTGCGCCGGCACACCCCAGAGGGTCAGCGAGACGTCGTCGAGCTCAGCGGGCGACTCGTCGGTGTTGTGGAAGACGGTTTTCAGGCCGTAGTTGCTCGGGTTCAGCGAGACTTCGCCCTCGACGGCGAAGATGTTCAGCGCATAGAACGCGAGCTTGGCGAGCTCGCCCGGGTTGGGCGCGAGGTTGTAGAGCGGCAGCAGCGTCGTGACGCGCGGTTTGTGGTACTCGGTGAGCGTCAGCGTGACGACGCCCACCTGCGAGCCCACCGGGCACTCGCGCACCGAGAAGCGTTCGGTCGAGCAGCTCTGCGTGTCGACGAGATCACCGGCGAAGCCCGGGGGCAGATCGTCGGTGACTTCCTTCGGATCGCCGGACAGCGAGCCGGTGGCGTCCACCGTGTTGAAGGCGATCGAGGTGGTCAGGTCGGGGTGCGCGCCGGCCTGCGTGCTGGACAGCGACGTGGCCGCGCCGCCAGGGGCGATCCCGAAGCCGGCGGGCGTCGAGGAGATCGCCGTCGGCGTGCCCATCTGCCCATCGGGCGCACCGCCACCGGACACGCGCACGACGTTGGTCAGCGACGCGGGCGCGCTTTCGGAGACGTCGACCGGAACCGTGATCACGAGCGTGTCGTCGACGTCGACCACGCCGTTGTAGGTGCAGCTGCGCAGCACGCAGCTGAAGTGCGTTTCGTGCAGCAGGTCTTCGGCGGAGGCGCCGACCGTCCCGAGCGTCAGCCCGGAGGGAAGTTCGTCGGTGATGGTGACCGGGGAGCCGTCGCTCGGAGCGCCGCCGGTGTTCTTGACCGTCACCAGATACGCGTCGGTGCCGGTCGTGCCCGCGGCGAAGTTGGTGGGCGTCGAGATCGAGGTGACGGTCCACTGCGGTTCCGCCGTTTCGGCTCTCGCCACCGCCGCGTTGACGAGCAGGGCGAGCGCCGCCAGCGCCGGGACCAGCGCGCGCCGGCGATTGGATGCGCTGCCCGCTGCCCCGATCGATGCTCTACGTGCGCTCATCGTCCACCCCTCGCCGCCGACTTGGACGAGCCGGCGGCCTTCTTGCCGTAGCGCCGGCGCGCGGCCGCTTCGCAGCTGCTGCGCTTCGCCCTCGAGCGTTTGGCCCTACAGAGCTTCAACGCGTGCGCGAGCTTTTCGGCGCGCAACTGCGCGGCGGTCTTCTTGGGTTTGCCGGGGCCGGAGGAGCCGGCGCCGGCGGCGGGCACGTTGCCGGGACCGACGAACGTCGCCGAGCCCGGCGTGGCGTCGATCGGCGCGGCGGGCGGGTTCTGGCAGCTTTCGCCGGTGCACTGGCTTTCGCCTTCGGGGCCGCCGGGGAAGCCGCCGCCGATGCGCGCGTCGTAGACGTCACCGGAGGTGTCCTTGTCCTGGCGGACGAGCTGAGCGTGCGTGCCGATGAACACGTTGGCGCCGTCGGGGCTCGCGCCGAGGAAGTACGACGGCGCGAGATCGGTGCCGGAGCTGATCAGCGCGACCGCGCCCTGGTGCCACTCGTACACGTCGAGCGTGTCGTTGCTGTCCTGGGGCACGAGCGCGTCGGCGGTGTCGAAGAACACGTAGGAGCCGTCGTTCGAGATCGGGTACACCGGCGCGCCGGCGGGGACCTCGGAGAAGGAGCGACGGACGATCTGCGCGTTGGACACCGGCGGCGCGCCGCTGGGGTTGCACGAGACGCAGGTGATCGTGCCGTCCGCGGCGTCGAAGCGATAGATCTCCGCGCAGTGCCCGACCAGGCCGCTTCCGCCTCCCTTCGCTTCGAACGGGCATTCCGCGCCGGGAGCCGCGACCGTCGAGTAGCTCGTGAGCTGGCGACCGCTGGCGAACACCAGGAACGCGCCGTCGGGGGTGCTGTACCAGTTCGCTTCCTCGGCGAGCGCGTTCTGGCCGAATTCGCCGGCCCACTGCGATGCTTCGGCTTTCGAGTAGTCGTGCCTGTCGACCGTGGCGACGTAGGTCGTTTCGCCGCTTTCGGTGTCGTAGCGGTACAGGTCCACTTCTTCTCCGCCGGGGGCCGGGGCACCGGGCACGAGCTGCCCGGACGCGGTGAAGTAGACGGCGGCACCGCTGGCGGAGACGGCCGGCACGGTGAACACGCCCGCGGCCGGGCTACCGGGATCGCCCGCGGACACGCGGGTGATGTGGCACGCCGGCGCGCCGGCGACTTCGACGACCTGGCACTCGTACAGCTCGAAGTCGTGCAGTTTCAAGGTGGCGGCTTCTTTGGTGATCTCGGTCTTGGTCACGAAGAACACGCGCGAGTCGTCTTCGGAGGCGCCTACGTACACCGCGGGGAAGACGCGCGGTTCTTTGCCTTCTTCGCTCACGCCCGCTTCCACTTCGGAGACCTCGAGCGTGGCGCCGTCCGCGCGCAGGTAGAGCTCCGGGGAGTTGAGCGTGGCGCCGTTCCAGCATTCGGCGCCGTGGCCGACGGCATACGGATCGGGAGCGGTGAAGATCACGCGCGAGCCGTCCGCCGAGACCGCGTTGCGCCTGCTGCCCATGATGTGCCCCTGGCCGAGCACGGCGCCGCAGCGGCTGAGAAGCGTGCCTTCGCTGTTGGCGTTGACCAGCTTGCAGTTGCCTTCTTCGGTGCCGCATTCGCCGCCGCCGGCCCATTCGTAGAGCGCATGGCTTCCGGGGTCCTGTGCTTCCGCGCCCGGCGGTGCGGCGAGTCCGTGATCGACGCTTTCGAGAATCACGTGCCCCAGGTTCTGAGAGGCGCCGACGAGCTGCGTGTGTTCCTGGTCCACGTTCACGGGCGCGTCCGCATGAACCGTCGCGTACGGCCCGCCGGGCGGCCCCACAAGGCTCATCGCGGATGCTCCGCCGGCGCTCGAGAACGAGCCGACCTCGTCGATCAGTCCGACACGCGAGAGATCGACGGGGTCGAACACCCTCGTCATCACCGCCTGCACCCCCAGCGACGGCTCCGCCGCTGGGATCGTGCGCCAACCGCTCGCTTCGCGCTTGAAGACGTAGGCGTTGGCGTCAGAGCCCGGCGAGGGGCCGAAGGCGGCGATCGTGTTCGGCATCAGGAACTCGTCCCCGGTGCTGGACGGAAAGCCTCCATCCGGGTTGGAGAACTGTTCGGCGCTGCCAAACAGGTCCGCCGACCCGCCCTTGTCGGGAGGCGTCACCAGCTCGTACACGCGGTGGTCGGGAAGCCCCGCGAGCGGAGCCGCCAGCGTCGCGAAGCTGCCGCCCGGACCGTCCGTGACGCCGACCTCGTTGCTCGCGACGACGCGGAAGCGATAGCTCGTGTCCGGGCTCAGCCCGCCGACGCGCTGCAGCACGCTCGCGTCCGCGCTTCCCGTCGGCCCGCCGGCGCCGATTTCGGCGGGCGCCACCGGGACACGGACGCCCGCCGTGTACGGGTCTTCGGCGCCGGCGTCGTACTGCGCTTCGTCGACGTACTCGAAGTAGTAGCTCGTGTTCGCGCCGCGCGGGTCGATCTGCGCCCGCAGGCCGACGCCGGCCGATGACACGCCGGCCGCCGTGGTCGAGTCGACCACTGGTCGCGCGAGCGCCGTGAACGCGAGCGCAGCGGTGTCGGCCGTGCCCCCGCTCGACCCGGAGCTGGTGGCGACGAGCCGATAGCGGTAGACGGTGCCTTCGAGCAGACCGCTCAGGCCCGCGTGCACGGCGGTGAAGCTGGTGCCGGTGATCGTGCCCGCCCCAGGCACGCACGGGACCTGGCCTCCAGAGCTCAGGTCAGTGAACCCAGTTGTCGCGAACGCGGCTTCGCTCACGTACTGGAACTCGCATTCGACGAGCGGCTGGCCTTCCGGGTTGACGGCTCCGTTCACGACCGCCGTCGTGGTGGTCTGTTCGCTCGCTTCGCCGAGCGTGACGCTCGGCAGGAACTTGCCCACGCCGTAGCTGTCGAGCGCGTGTTCGCAGGAGAGCAGTTTCCCCGCTGGAGCGGCCGTTTCGTCCGATACGTAGACCACACCCAAAGCGGATCCGGCGACCTGCACGGCGCTGCCGAGCGACGACCCTCGTGCGATCCCGCAGGACGTCGGCAGCGCAGACGGAGCCGTGACATCGCTGAGCGTGCTCACGAGCTTGCCAGAGGCGTCGAACTCGTCGACGAAGCCTGCGTCGAAGGTCGTTACGGCCACCAGCACATGGCCGGCCACCGGGTCGAATCCGACCCCAAGGGCTGTGCCTCCGTTCCATTCCTGCGCATCCTGCGGGGTGATCGAGCGAAGGTGCACACCGCCACCGCCAAACTCTTCGAGGGTCGCCGGTTCGGGAGAGGGACCGTTGGTCGGATTGACGTCGATCGCGTACAGAACGCCCGCGTGGTCGACCGCCAGGCCGGTGAATTCGCCTCCGGGGATTTCGTCGCGTTTGGTTTCCGCGAAAGCGGCCGGCGTGCCGGTGGCCGTGTACTTGTAGATCGCACCGGGGACCGCGGCGTGCAGTTCGGATTCGACTTCGCCCTTCGTTCCCACGTACACGTCCCCGGCGGAGGCGTCGGTCGAGTTGTCAACCGCCACGACGATCCGCGGCCCGAACGCGGGGAAGCTGCTCGAAACGACTTTGCCGTCCGGTTCGAGCACTTCGACCCGCCGTGCGCCACCGTGCGCTTCGCCCGCGATGTAGAGGTTGCCGGTCTCATAGCTGACAGCGAGGCTTTGCGGAGTCACCTGCGTCGCTTTGAGCTGGATCGCCTTCAGGAAATGACCGGCCGAGTCGTACTCGTCCAGTTCGTCTGTCGAGGAGCCCAGCCCGCCATTGGCGACCCAGACGTCTGCTTCCGCGTCCACCGCAATCGCGCCCGGGCCACCCGCGGCTCCTTCGAGGCCGCCAAACGGCACTTCGCTTTCAAGTAGCGGCCCGGTCGGGACCCCTGCGATCTGCCGGATGAATGGCCGCGTGAACGCAGCCGAGGCACAGGGGACCGCGATGACCGTGCCCAGGAGCCCCGCCGTCGCGACCCCCACCATCCAGGGCCACCATCCTCGCACTCGGCGTGCTCGACGTACGGTCACCAACCGCCAGCAGTCCATCCCTCTCACTCCCTCTCCCTCTGTTGCGATGCCACGCGGACCCCACGTCCCCGTTCCGTCGGCCAGCCGAAATCCATGCTTCCCACGGCTGCGGGGCTCACGTTCACACGCGAGCCCCGCACCGTTTCCTACACGGTTCCCCGTCCTGCGGAACCGTTACACCACTTCACAGCAATTCAGTACTCCTACGATCACCCTACAGAGATCGAGTTACCCGATCCTGATAATGCTTCGACAGTGAAGGTTCCGACAACGTCGCCTTCTTTGCCGCCCAGCGAGCACGTCGCGATGTTCTGGTTTTTCGCTTCGACGAACGACTCTTCAACAATCGCCGCCGCTTTGATTACTTCCACGAACGGCGTTTTGGCCGTCGAGGTGCAGGTGTCTTTGATGATCCCGGCGCACGTGACCTGCCAACCGCTTTCCTGCAGAATTTCGTCGATCGTCGACGTACCACTGGTGTTCAGGCCAGTTAACCAGGGCAGTTTCTGCGCGACAGCGTTGGGGGTCGGGCAAGATGTGCTTCCCACGTTCGTGCACGATGTAGCAGTCAGTACCGTTGTGACGTCTTCTTTGCCGGGGCCGACGGTACCTTCGCCCGTCCCCGTGCATGACAGTTCCACTTTCTGTTTTAAGTCAGCCAGTTTCAGTGTGCCTTTGTTCGCCACAGCAACCGGCGCGGCAATCGCGGCACCATTGTTTAACCATTCCGGCGTCGTCGCGAGCGCCGAGCTGGCGCTGGCGGCGGCGAACGAAGCCACCGCAACGATGGCCAGTCCGAGCAACCGTACTTTCCTCATATCACTTCCTACCTTTCATTCTCCGATGAGCACGCGGGCGTGTCATCGGAGCGTTGATTAACAGCCAGTGCCCATGGACCGGCTTGTGGCTCATGAGTTGGCTCTTGTGTGCTCTAGCCCTTCGGAGACCGCGACCGGATGGCGGGTAGATGCCGTCATCCTGGACTTCATCGTCGATCTCGGGGGAGAGCATGCCATCTACAATATCCGAAGTCAAGCGTTTGTCGACCAGCGTTTTTGACTCTGTCGAGACCGTGCCTGGGCACGCCGAATCGCCGCTCTGGAGCGGCGATTCGCCCGCGCCGGGACTCGCATGAAACCACCGCCGAGCCCCGGCGAAAGGCGGCGCAGGCGAGACTCGCCCGCCTGCGCCGCGTGTCCTTCCAACTAACTATTCGCTGCCTTTGACAGCTTCCTCGCTGGCCGTCTTCAGCGTCCCGCTGAGAATCGCGGTGTTGTGCCCGGCTTTCGACGGAAGTCCGATTTTCGCGTCGAGGATCGGGTCGATCAGGAACGAGAACAGGCCGCCGCACCCTTCCGCGGCAGGCGCCGAGAACGAGTTGTCGACGAGCGAGTTGCCGGTCAGGATCAGCACTTCTTCTTCCGAGCCCAGCGTGCCGAGACTCCCCGTGATCGGTTTGTTCGGCGGCGGCGGACTGGTGGTGCCGGTGATCAGGTGCAGCTGCACGGGACTGCTCGCGGACCCTATGTAGCAGCCGCTCCCCAGCAGCGAGTTGTTGAGATGCACCCTGACTGGCAGGCTCAGCGCGGCGACTTCTCCGGTGAACAGCTTCGTCAGGTTGAGAACCGCGGGGTTGGTTTTGGTGGCCACTATTTCGGTCGTCGCGGTGACCCCTGTGGTCCCGTTTTCGAAGACCAGTTCGCACGCCACGCGCTCGAAGAAGTTGCTGATTTCGGTGCATTTGATCAGGTTCAGCAGTCCTCCGGGCACCTTCAGTTCCGTCTTGGACAGGCTGTTGCCATCGGCAGCCGGTGCCAGGAAGTATTCATTTTCAACACCGGTCGGGATGCCGCCCCCCTGCAGCGTGATCGTCTTGTTGATTGGTACGGTCGTGTTGCCGATCGTGAATTCGCCGCTTGTCGTCTGGCCGTAGATGCACAGAGCATTGCCGGGCGTTTTGAGCGGACAGTCGGAGAAGACCGCGTACGGTCCTTTCGGCGCGGCGACGGCGGGAGATGCCGCGCCGAGCACGGTCAGCGGCACCATCAGCGCCAGCCCCGCAACCAGTGCGCCGCGACGCGCCCGCGCCCCCTGCTTTTTCCATCCAGTGATCATCAAGAGTCCCTCTTTCGTGTGTATTGCGTATCGAAAGGCGAGCGTAGGAGGTTGTTTTTCACGCTGCAAGTCTTGTTTCCGACTGCACGATCGTTCGGGTGCTCTGAATCGCAAGAGTGCCGCCGCCCTTCCGCGCGCGGGCTCAGCCGTCTTCGGCGAGCGGAGGTCAGCCGGCTTCGGCGCAGGCGTTGAAGCCGGCGTCGCTCGCCGCGGCGAGCAGCTTCCGTTTGAGGCTTTCGCCCGTCGCCACGATCTTGGCCATGCCCCGTTCGTCGGAGCTGGCTGCATACTCGGCAAGCGCACGCAGGTTCTGCACCCGGCTCAGCCGATACGCGAGGATCTGCTGCCAAGGGCGCGCCAGCGCGCGCGGCGCACGCAGCCGCCGCAGCTCGATCAGCGCCGCTTCCTCCGCGCCCGCGCGCCGTGCGGCCACACGCTCGACTTCCGGCATCGTGGCGTTGTTCGGGTGTTCGTCAGCGAACTCGGTGTTGATGCGCCCGCAGATCGCGTCGGCGTTGGCGACGAGGTCCTTGGGGGAGCCGCCAGCGGAGGGGACTGAGGCTGTCTGGCTCGCGGCCGTGGCTGCCGGGGCGGTGCTGCTTGGCGCCGTCTGGGCGGTGCTGGCCACAGCTTTCGCGGGCGTGCTCGAGCTGCTTGTGCCGGAACCGCCGCCGCAGCCGGCGAGCGCGGCCGCCGTGACCAGCATCAGGGCCAACGGGGCTGAGCGGCGCACATGGCGCGCTCGAGCGGCGCCCTCAGCCACACGTACGTGGGTCGTGTCAAACCGCCGATTCGTCTCGCCCGCAGGACCCGTTGCTAACCCACACCCCATGCTCGCTCCTGTCAATCGTGGTCGCTTCATCTGCTGATGACTTGCGCGTAGAGCCACGGCAAGTGCCGCGATCGGACTATCGCAACCGCGGCACCCCCAGTCAAGCTTGGCGGGCATCTGTTTCTCACCTGAATGCGGGGCTCGCGGTCGCACGCGGAGCCCCGCACCGTGTCGCGCAGTCCACCGACCCATCGGACTGTCATTCCTTCACTGCGCCTAGGTGCGACCCGGGGTCACCCGACAGAGATCGAGTTACCCGATCCTGCTAATGCTTCGACGGTGAAGGTCCCGACGATGTCGCCTTCTTTGCCACCCAGCGAGCACGTCGCGACGTTCTGGTTTTTAGCTTCGACGAACGACTCTTCGACAACCGCCGCCGTTTTGATGACTTCCACGAAAAGCACGTTGGCCGCTGCCGTGCAGGTGTCTTTGATAATCCCGGCACACGTGACCTGCCAACCGCTTTCCTGGGTGATTTCGCTTGTTATGATAGCCGCGATGATCTTGAGAATCCTTAACCACGGGAGTTTCTGCGCAGCGACGGAAGGGGTCGGGCACGATGTGCTTCCCACGTTTGTGCACGATGTCGCCGTAGCTGTCGACGTCAGGCCTTCTTTGCCCGGACCGACGGTGTCTTCGCCCGTTCCGGTGCATTGAAGTTCCACTTTTTGTTTTAAGTCCGCCAGTAACAGCGTCCCGCTGGTCTTCACTGCGATGGGCGCGACAATCGCGGCCCCGTTGTTTAACCATTCCGGCGTTGTCGCAAGCGCCGAGGTGGCGCCAACCGTGGCGAGCGCAGCCATCGCAACGATGGCCAGTCCGAGCATCTGCACTTTCCTCATTTGAACTTCCTATCTTTCGATGCTCCCAGAGCCGTACATCCGCCTCAGTGGAGCGCTGATTTGCAGCCGGTGCCCATGGGCCGCCCTCGGCACATGGTTGGCTTCGTGTGAGCTGGGTCCAGCCCTTGGAGACGGCGACCAGTCGGCGGGTCGATGCCGGCATCTTGGACTTCGTCGCGGATCTCGTCGAAGAGCATGGCATCTATGGTCTTTGTAGTCAAGCGAATGCCGGTCAACGTTTTTGACTATATCGAAGAATTCGACGTGACGGGCCCGAGGACGGGCCGTGCATCCCCCGTGTTCACCGGTTGGCGAGTGTCTCCCACCAGTGGACATCGGAGGAGCGCTGAGAGTAGGCTCGGATCGCTGTGTCGTCATTACGTCTACACGTCACGAACACGAGGATCTCGTCGTGGCTCGCGTGAGCGTCATAATTCCGACACACAACGCGGGCGATGTGCTCGGGCAAGCGCTGGAGTCGGTCCGCCGTCAGACATACCGAGACTGGGAGATAGTCGTCGTGGACGACGGCTCCGAGGACGGTACGCGGGAGCTGCTGCAGACAGCGGGCGGCGATCTGCGCAGCCTGCACAGAGAGCAAGCGGGCGGCCCCGCGATCGCGCGGAACCTGGCGCTCGCGAATGCCACCGGCGAGCTCGTCGCGTTTCTCGACGCGGACGACCTGCTGCTGCCGCGCTACCTGGAGAGCCAGGTCGAGCGCTACGAGGCGGCGTCGCGCGAGCGCGGCGCCGAGGTGGGGCTGGTGTGCTGCGACGCGCGAATCATGGTGGGCGCGCAAGTCGCGTCCCATACGCACCTGCAGCGCGTCCCCGGCGGCGGCGCGCCAGTCACGCTCGAGCGCGTTCTGAGGCGAAACCCGATCTACGTCTCGTGCCTCGTGCCGCGGGCGGTGGGCGAGGCGGTGGGATGGTTCGACGCGGAGCTGTTCGGCACGGAGGACCTTGGCCTGTGGATAAAGATCCTCGAGGTCGGCTATCGCGCGGTGGTGAACGAGGAGGTGCTGGCGGTGTACAGGCGCAACGGCGCGACGGTCTCCTCGAACGTCGCCAGCCAGGGCGCCCACAACCGCCTGGCATACGAGCTGGCCCTTGGCCGTGGGCGGCTGTCACCGGCGCAGCAGCGGATCGCGCGGCGCGCGATCCGCTACAACCGCGCGATGGAGGAGGTGGCGCTGCTGCGCTTCGCGCGGCGCGGAGCGCGGCCCTCGCCGGTGCGCATCGCGCGCATGCTGCCGCTGCTGGCGTGGGTCGCGCTGTGCAATCCACGCCTGTGGCGCGAGTGGCTGCGGCTGCTGCGCAGCGGACACGCGAGCGACGCGGTGGCGCTGCGCGCGGGGCCATGAACGACGACGTCACGGTCGTGATCACCTGCTTCGACTACGGCGCCTACCTGGCCGAGAGCGTCGCGAGCGCGCTCGCGCAGGAAGGCGGCGAGCCGCGGGTGATGGTGATCGACGACGGGTCCACCGACGCGCACACGCTCGCCGAGCTCGCGAGGCTGCCGCCTGGAGTCGAGCTCGTGCGCCAAGCCAACGCGGGGCTCGCACGGGCGCGCAACACCGGCCTCGCGCGCGTGCGCACCCGCTACGCGCTGGTGCTCGACGCCGACGACCGGCTGACGCCCGACGCGCTGCGGCGGCTGCGCGAGCCGCTCGCGGACGATCCCGGGCTCGGCTTCAGCTACGGGCTGGTGCGCTTCTTCGGAGCATGGGAGGGCATCCTGCGGATGCCGCGCTATGACCCCTACCGGCTGCTGTACCGCCACAACATCGGCTCCACGGCGCTGATGCGCCGGGAGCTGTTCGAGGACCTCGGCGGCTACGACCCGTCGTTCACTGGCTACGAGGACTGGGAGTTCTGGCTGCACGCGCTCGCGCGCGGCTGGCACGGGCGACGCGTGGAGGCGGTGACACTGCTCTACAGGCGCCACGGCGACACCATGTTCGCGGGCGCCCGCGCGCGCTATCGCTCGACGTTCCGCCAGCTGCGTCGTAAGCACGCGACGCTGTACACGCGCGCGGGGCGCAGGCGGCTGCGCGCCGAGTCGGAGCTGGGCGGCGCAGCGCGGCTCGTCTACCGCTGGTGGTGGGGTGTGAGGCCGCTGCCGGCGCGGGTGGAGCTCGCACTGCAGGCGCTGCTGTGGCGGCCGCGTAGGCGATAGCGGTGCTTGGTGCTAACTCGAAGCGCCGTTCGCTCGCGCCCGCGCTCGGCCGATCGCGACCGACAGGCGCCGCCGGGCCTCCGATGCGGCCGCCGCGCGCGCCGTGCGCGCGCGCAGCACCACACCGGAGACGGAGGTGAAGGTCGTGACGCGTACGAGCTCGCCACCGAACTGCGCCTTGTACTCGGTGATCGCGCGGACCTTGCTCGAAGGCTCGTCGGCGCGGAAGCGGCCGAGCTCGAACGTGCTCACCCCGAGCTGCCGGCAGGCGGCCATGGCGCCGTGCAGACACAGCGGATTCGCGCGCGCACGCAGCCCGCTGCGCGAGCTGCACCCGCTCCAGTAGATCGCGCGGCCCTGGTAGGCATGGCAGACGACCCCCGCCAACGGCTCGCCGCCGGCGTCCAGGACGAGCACGACCAGATCCTCCCCCGCGCCGGCCACGACCGACGCGCTGAGTCTCTGCCAGTAGCCGGGCGGCTTCGGCAGCAGGCCGGTACGCCGCCACGACTCCTCGTGCAGCGGCTCGAACCGCGCGTACGCGCTCGCGCGCGCGTCTGGCTCGCCGGCGCGCGCGTACTCGACGACGAGCCCGTCCCGGACCGCTTGGCGGATCTTGTTGCGCGCCGCCGGCTCGCAGCCGCCGAGCGCCTCGGCGGTGGTGAGCCAGTCCGAGTCGATGCGCCGCGCATGCGGACGGCTGCCATCCGTCGTCGGGACCGCGCCGGGGGCGGCGAGCGCCTCGAGACCGCACAGCCGGCCGTAGATCGGCTCGAGCGGCAAGCCCTCGCCCTCGAGCAGCCGCTGCAGCAGCACCGCCCGGCCCGAATCCTCGTAGGCGGGCGCCTGCGCGGATTGGTGGAAGCGGAACGAGAGGTGGCGGTTGACGGACAGCAGCTCGGCTAGCGTCGCGACCGATCGGCGCAACGTCCCCTCGCGTCGCGTCGGCGGCAGCACGACGCCGGTGTAGCCGCTGTCGACCCCCGCGCCCGTCCACGAGTGCACCGGCAGCGCGAACTGGGGAGCGCCCTCGCGCGAGATGAGAAACACCTCGCTGTGTCTGTCCTGGGTGCGAGCGAAGTCGAGGTAGGGCGCGAGGTGATACACGGTGTGATCGGGGGACTGCCGCAGCCAACGAGTCACGGCATCGCGACTGCTCGGGTCGCTGAGCGTCTGCGCGGTGCATCCCGGTGGTAGACGCAGCCCGCCCGCGGCGCGCGTGTCGGCGCGGTGAGATGACGGCGGCCACGAGAGCGGGAGGGTTAACGCCATGGCGCTTGAGTGTAGATCCATGCCGCAGACCGTGACCTGAGCGGATGTGAAAGCCGCGGGGTATGGTGAAAAACATGAGCGCGCCCGCAGCCGCCGCGAAGCTCGTGCGCAACACGCTCGCCAACGGCGTCGGCAGTGTGATCGGGATCCTGGTCGGGCTGGGACTCACACCGTTCCTGATCGATCGGCTCGGGCTGGAGTCCTACGGGGTGTGGGCGCTCGCGCTCACGCTCACGTTCGCCGGCGGATACGCATCGCTCTCGGAGCTGGGGATCGAGGGAGCCACCGTCCGCTACGCCGCGGAGGCGATCGCCGATCGCGACGTGCGGGCGCTGAACGACACCGTGTGCACGAGCATGGCCGTGTTCTGCGCGATCGCGCTCGTCCTGGCCCCCGCCATGATCGCGCTCGCGCACCCGCTGGTCGGGCTGTTCGGGGTCTCCGGCCACCTGCGCGACGCCGCGATGGGCTGCTTCGAGCTGGTGGCGGCGCAACTCGCGCTGGAGCTGCCCGCGCGCGCGTTCGTGGCGGTGCTGCAGGGAGCGCAGCAGTTCATCGCCTACCAGAGCGTGGAGTTGGGGCGCGCGCTGTTGCAGGCCGCGCTGTACGTGCTCGTGCTGCTGCAGGGGTGGGGGCTCGTCGGGCTCGCGGGCGCGCTCGCGGCAAGCTCGCTGGCGGCGCTGACCGCCTACTGGACGCTCGCGCACCGAGCGGTCGCCGGGTTGCACGTGAGCCCATTTGCGGCGAGCCGCACGCAGCTGACTCGGCTCGTGCGCTTCGGCGGCGGCGTTTTCACACTGCGGCTGGTGAGCACGGTGTACAACCAGATGGACAAGGTGATCGTGGGCGCCGTGCTCGGGCCGCGGCCGGTGGGGCTGTATGAAATCGCCAACAAGGTCAACCTGAGCGCGGCGACGATCGGCTCGGCGTCGGTCTCAGCGGTGGTGCCCGCGGCGGCGTCGCTGCGGCGCGAGAAGGCGCTGCTGCGCGACATGTTCGTGCGCGGGTCCTGCTACGCGACGGCCGCGTCGCTGCCGTTCGCGGTCGCCGCGTTCATCTTCGCCGGGCCGCTGCTGCTCTCGTGGATCGGCCGCGACGCGGCTCCCGCGGTGGGCGCGGCGCGCCTGTTCGTGGCCTACGAGGCGCTGCAGGTGCTCAACAACGTCGGCTCCACGATGCTCTACGGGCTCGGTCGGATCCGCTTCCCGCTGATCGTCAACGCCGCGGCCACGCTGCTCAACCTCGCGCTGTCGATCGCGCTGGTGCATCCGCTCGGCTTCTCGGGCGTGATCGTCGGCACGCTGCTCGCGAACGGCCTCGCCTGGCCATTGCTGCTCGGTTATTACCTGAGGGAGTTCGACTGCCCGGTCGGCATGTGGCTGGAACGCGTGGTGAAGCCGAACCTGCCGGGCCTGGGCCTGCAGGTGGCGGTGTCGCTCGCGCTGTACGGGGCATTCGCCCGCCACTCGCCGTCGCTCGCCGTGGCGCTCTCGCTGTTCGCGTGCTCGGTCGCCGTGTCGCTGCTGGCGTTCGTGGCGCTCGGCGTTCACGGCGAGGAGCGCCGCGGCTTCACCGGCACCGTGCGCCGCGCGATCGCTCGTCAGCCCGGAGATGCGCACGCATGAGCGAGAACCTCGTTCGCGACATCCACGACGCGGTGGCGCACAGCGACAACCCGGCCGAGGCGAGCGTGCGCCCGCCGGCGACGACGGCGCGCGAACTGCGCGCGATGCGCCGCGACGTGCTGCGCAAGCTGCGACTACGAGCGGACGCGAGCGTCATCGAGATCGGCTGCGGCGTCGGGCTGCTCGGGGTGCCGATCGCCGAGAGGACGGCGCGATACGTCGGCCTGGACTTCGCCCCGCGGACGGTGGAGGTCGCCAACGAGCGGCTGCGTGCGGCGGGCCTTGCCGACCGCGCGACGGTGCTGTGCGGCGACGTGCTGAGCGACGGAGAGCAGAGCCCGCTGACACTGGGGCGCTTCGACCGGGTGCTGGTGTACTCGGCGTTCCACTACGCCCGCAGCGAGCACGAGGCGGTGCGCTTCCTGCAGCGCAGCGTCGACCTGCTGGCGCCCGGAGGAAGAGCCCTGATCGGCAACGTGCCGCTCGAAGATCTGCGAGTCGACTGGACGGCCAGTGGGCCCATGCCGCAGGGGGTCCTCGCGCGCGCGAGCGCCACGGCGCGGTGGATGCTGAGCCCGGGAGTCGCACGTGTGCCGCTCACGCGGCGCTGGAAGCTGCGTCGCGTCTTGGAGACGATCCTGAGACACAGCTCACCGCCCGAGCGGTTCGCGCCGGCGCGGCTGCCGCCCGACTACGTCGTGCCGCTGAGCACGATGGCGGTCGAGCGCTGGCTGGCCACCCTGGCGGGAGACTTCGTGCACCATTGGGAGCTTCCAGCTCCCGGCGTGCCGCTCGCGCCGGCCCGCGCGGATCTCGTCCTCGTGCACCGATGACGCGCTGCCGTTAATAGAAAACATCATCCCACGTCTCCCTTGACTTTGGACTGCCTGAATGACACGCTCGATTCGCAGCGGCCGGAAATCCTGAGATCAGCGATCTTTAGCCACCCATCCAGGGAAGGCTGGAAAGGCGTACCTGAAGATGAGAGCTCGACTATTTAGCTTGGCGCTTGTGAGCACAATCGCTTGCTGTGCCTTCGCGGCGACATCGGCGCTCGCGACCACGCCGGAATGGTTAGACAATGGTGCAGCGATCGTCACACCCGTGAGCATCGAACAGTTGGGCACCCTCGTGCTCAGTGACTTAAAAGTGGGGAGTGCATTGCAATGCAAATTTGTGGGAACCGGCACGGCGGGCCCAGGCAAAGAAGCGCTCCAAAGCTCGTTCAACGCAACTTTGTGCACAGCCGTGGAAGGCAGCTGTCCAACACCACGGGTCACGTGGCTCGTCCTTCCGTACTTACTCGGACTGGGTATAAGCGGTACTGACACAGTTGTTGAAGTCCTGGGCGAAAGCGGCTGGCAAATCACGTGTGCAGGTGTGATCAAAGACACTTGCAAGATAGCCGCAGGCATACCGTTCCTGGAAGTCATCAAAGGCGCAAGCGTGGTGGAAGCCTCATACGTGGAAGCGAAAAACCTGGACGTGGCGAGGTGCTCATTCGCCGGCAAAGAAGGCGACCTATATGGCCAGATAGCCATCGAGGGCAAAGCCGAAACCGACAAAATCTCTATCGGCTGACGACACCGGCCTGCTCGTGCTCTACGGCACCCGCACGCGCGCGCTCGAGGCGCAGCAGGCCATCGTCGTCGATGCCGAACTTGCGGAAGCCCGCGTGGGCGAACGCGAGCAGGGACGCCGTGTTCTCCGGCTTGACGCGCGCGTACAGCAGCCTGACGCCGGGCTCGGCCAGAGCCCGCGCGCTCGCCTGGATCAGCGCGGCCGCGCCAAGACCGCGGCCGCGCTGACGAGGGGCCAGGACGACGTGGATCTCGGCTGTGCCCGGTGCCTCGGGCGTGCCTGATGCCGCGGCCGTACTCAGCGCCGCAGCGTCCGACGTCCCATCCGTGCCCGGTGCGGCGCGGGTGACGCGCACGTGGCCGATCGGGTGTCCGTCCGCCTGCGCGATCCACAGTCGCGTCGCGCCGTCCGCCAGCGCGCACGCCAACCAGCGGGCGTGCTCGTCCGCCGTGATCTCGCGCGAGTCGCGCGAGAAGCGGCGGGTGTCGGGGTCGTTGCGCCACACGCGCAGAAGCTCGGCGTCGCGCGCGTCGACCGCGCGCAGCGTGACCGCGGGCGCCAACGCCACCCGGCGCCCGTCGCGCGAGGATCTGCGCGCCGCGTCGAGCACGGCCAGCACGTGGCCTGCCTCCCCCGCCGGAACGGGCGGCGGCGCACCGTGCAACGCAGCAGCGAGAAACCGCTCGAGCTGGCTGCGATAGGCCGGAGCGACGTCGCTCGGCACGTCCAGCCGCGAGCCCTCGCCGGACGCGGGGTGGCGCGTCAGGCGCTGCTCCTCCCAGCTCCAGTGCAGCGTGCCCTCGGAGCCGACGATCCTGCAGCCGCGCGTGTAGGAGCGGTCGACGTAGTCCACAACGACGTCCAAGACAGCCCCCGAGGCAAGCTCGACGGCGATCACGGCGACATCCTCGACGTCGGTCTGCAGCTCGGACACGTGGCGTGCGAGCGCGATCGCCGAGCGCGCCGGGCCGAGCAGCCACAGCAGGTAGTCGAGCTCGTGCACCGCCACGTCCAGCAGCACGCCGCCGCCCAGCCGCGCGCTGGCGCTGTAGCTGTTGCGGTAGTCGACGTCCGCGCGCCAGCCCGGCAGCCACGACCCGCACCACGCCGACGCTCGCAGCACGCGCCCCACGGCGTCCTCGCCGAGCGCCGCCGCGAGCGCCCGCACGCCGGCGTGCTCGCGCAGGCTCATGGCGACCGACAGCAGCACGCCGCGCGCCTGCGCGAGGCACTCCAGCTCGACCGCGTGCGCCTGGTCGAGCGCGAGCGGCTTCTCGACGAGCACGGGCACGCCTAGCTCGATCGCCGCGCGCGCGTCGGCGACGTGCTCGCTGGAGGGACTCGCGATCACCGCCGCGTCGGCGCCCTCCAGACACTCTCGTGCGCTCCCCGCCACCTGCACGCCGTGCGGCGACCCGGCCTGCTGGCTCGGGTCGTAGACGACCACCCGATGCCCCAGCTCGAGCGCGATCGCCGCGTGACGCGCGCCGATCGAGCCCTGCCCGACGACAGCCACCCGCACGGCCTCAGATCATCTCCCACGTGAGCGCCTCGTCGGCGTCGATGTCGACGCGCGCGGTGCGCCCGACGACGTGCTCGAGCTGCTTGGGCGCGATGCCGTAGCCGGGGCGCTTCACGACCAGGTGCTCGCGCGCGATGACGGTGCCCGCGGGAATCGCGCACGCGGCGATCACGCTGCGGCGGGCCAGCCTGTACATCTCCTGGCGCTCCAGCGCGCTGGGGCCTTCGAGCTGGCCGCTGCCGAGCGCCTGCTCGATCGCGCGGATCCCCGCCACGAGCTCGCGCAGCTCGTCCGGCTCGAGCGCGAACGGATGGTCGGGGCCGGCCATCGCGCGGTCGAGCGTGAAGTGCTTCTCGAGCAGCTCCATGCCCAGCCCGCGGGCGCCCAGCGCGACGGCGATGCCGGTGGTGTGGTCGGACAGGCCGACGGGCACGCCGAAGGCGGCGCGCATCGTGCGCATCGCGCGCAGGTTCATGATCTCCGGCGGAGACGGATACAGCGAGGCGCAGCGCAGCAGCGCCACCCGCTCGGCGCCGACGCCGGCGGCGGCATCGAGCGCATCCTCGATCTCACCGTAGCTGACCATCCCGCACGAGAGAATCAGCGGCACCCCCGCGGCGGCCGCCGCGGCGATCAGCTCCAGGTCGACGAGCTCGAACGACGCGATCTTCATCGCCGGGACCCCCGCCTCCTGCAGCTGGCGGACGGCGTCCGCGTCGAACGGCGTCGCGAAGAACGGGATCCCGCCGGCGCGGGCGTAGGCGGCCAGCTCGCCGATCCACTCGCGCGGCAGCGCGACGTCTTCGAGCAGCTCCTGCGCGGGCCTGTCGGCGATCTCCCGCAGGTAGCCGAAGCGCGGCGTCCTGCTCGAGTACAGAGCGCTTCCCGTGTACACCTGGAACTTGACCGCGTCGGCGCCCGCATCGCTGGCGACGTCGATCAGCTCGCGGGCCAGACCCAGGTCGCGGTTGTGGTTGGCGCCGGCCTCCGCGATCACGAAGCAGGGCGCGCCCGCGCCCACCGGGCGCCCGGCGATCTCGAAGCTGTCGAGGAACGAGCGCGCGCCCATCTCGCTCAGCTGGGCGCGCGGAACGGGGGTGTCAGCGGCGGTCCCTCCAGCCGCTCGTCAAGGCCGTCGGGCAGCGCCGCCGCGAGCACCTCGAAGGCGGCCCCGTACGCCTCCACAGCGGTGTCAACGTCGGCGTCGGTGTGCGCGTAGGAGATGAAGTTGGAGCCGTTGAACAGCACGCCGCGCCGCAACATCTCCTGCTGGAGCAGCGACTTTGCCGGCAGCGTGACGCCATCGGGGTCGGGCTCGCGCACGCCGACGAGCGTCCACGGAGCGGCGCCCGAGCAGGTCACCCAATCGCTCAGGCCGTGACGCTCGATCGCGCCCGCGACGCCCCGCTGCAGCCTGCGTCCCAGTCGCCACAGGTGCTCGTGCACCGGCTCGCCCGCGAGCACGTCGAGCGTCGCCCGCGCGGCCGCCAGCGACAGCGTCTCGCCGCCGTGCGTGCCCGAGAAGAACACGTCCCGCAGCCCATCCATCGGCTCGGCCGGACCGGCGAGCGCCGAGAGCGGCATGCCGTTGCCGAGCGCCTTGCCGAAGCACACCAGGTCGGCCCGCACGCCGAAGTGCTCCTGCGCTCCGCCCGGCGCCAGGCGAAAGCCCGTGATCACCTCGTCGAACACCGCCAGCGCGCCGTGACGATGCGCCAGATCGACGATCTGCCGCAGCAGCGCCGGGGCGGGCTCGAGCATCCCCACCGGCTCGCACACCACGCACGCGACCTGCGCCGGCCAGCGCGCGAATGCCCGCTCGAGCGCCTGCAGGTCGCCGAACGGCACCGCGTGCACCAGCGAGCGCACCGCCTCGGGCACGCCGAGGTGGCGCGCGGTGGAGCCGATGTACCAGTCGTGCCAGCCGTGGTAGCCGGTCACGATCACGCGCTCGCGCCCGGTGCGGGCGCGGGCGAGGCGCACCGCCGCGCTGGTCGCGTCAGACCCCGACTTCGCGAAGCGCACGCGCTCGGCGCCCGGCACCAGCTCGACGATGCGCTCGGCCACCTCGACCTCCAGCGGGTGCGGCAACGTGAACACGATGCCGTCGCGCAGCTGCCGCACGATCGCCTCCTGCACCGCCGGGTGGCAGTGGCCGAGCAGGATCGGCCCGAGCGCCATCGGGAAGTCCAGATAGCGGTTGCCATCCACGTCCCACACGTGCGCCCCCTGCGCCCGCTCCACGTAGTTCGGCGCGACGCCCTGCACCCACTGCGTGGGGCCCTTGCTCAGCGTCTGGCTCGCTCCCGGGATGAGCGCGCTCCCGCGGGCGAGCAGCTCCCCGGAACGGCGCAGCGAGCGGGTCTGGAGGCGAGCCGGCGCGCTCACGCGCGCTGCTCCGCGACGGCACGGGATCGCTCGCCGGCGCCGCCCTCGCCGGCACGCGGAGCCCACACGGGCAGACACAGCGCGCGACGCAGCTCTCGCACCACGCGCGCGACGTCGCCGTCGCTCATCGCCGGGAAGATCGGCAGCGACAGCGCCTGCTCGTAGTAGGCCTGGGCGGCGTCCAGGCCGGCCATCGTGTAGCCGAGCGAGCGGTACAGGCCGTGGACGGGGATCGGGATGTAGTGAAGCTGCGTGCCGATGCCGCTGGCCAGCAGGTGCTCGTAGGCCGCGCGGCGACGCGCCGGGCCCTCGCGGAAGCGCACGACGAACAGGTGGTGGGCGTGACGGTCGCCCGGGGCGGGCATGGCGGGGAGCTGCAGCTCCGCCAGCGGCTCGAGCAGCTCGCGGTAGCGCGCCGCGATGCGGTTGCGCGCGGCGATGAGCTCCTCCAGACGCGCGAGCTGGTGCTCGCCGAGCGCGCACTGGAAGTCGGTGATGCGGTAGTTGAAGCCGAGCGACTCGACGTCGTAGTGCCAGCCGCCGCGCATCGCGTCCTCGCCGTCCTCGACCCGGCGGATGCAATGAGCGCGAAACGCACGAAGGGCGTCGGCCAGCGCGTCGCTGTCGGTGCTCACCATGCCGCCCTCGCCGGTGGTGATCGCCTTGACGGGGTGAAAGCTGAACGTGGTCATGTCGGCGTCGCCGCCGCCACCGACCGGGTGTCCGCGACGCCGAGCCCCGAGCGCGTGGCACGCGTCCTCGATCACGATCAGGCCCTCGCGCCGGGCCTCCTGGAGCGGCTCCAGATCGACCGCCAGCCCCGCCAGCGACACCGCCACGCACGCCTTCGCGCGACTGGCGAGCCCCGCGTCGAGCGCGCGCCGCACGTCGAGGTTGGCGCTGTCTGGGTCGACGTCTGAGAACACCGGACGCGCGCCGACGAACAGCGCGCAGTTGGCCGAGGCGACGAAGCTGAGCGGGGTCGTCAGCATCTCGTCGCCGGGGCCGAGCCCGGCCGCGTGCGCTGCCGCGTGCAGAGCGGCCGTGCCACTGGCGAACGCGACCGCATGGCGGGCACCCACGTGGGCGGCGAAGGCGCGCTCGAACGACGCCACGCGCGGCCCCTGGGTGAGGAACGGGTCGGCGAGCGCACTGCTGACGGCGGCGATGTCCGCCTGATCGATCGTCTGACGGCCGTACGGGAGGAGCTCGCTCAAGGCACCATCTGCAGCGCCGGCAGCATCGTCCGAAGCTCCTCGGCGCTGAGCTGCGCTGGGTTGGTGTCGCTGCTGTAGCGAAAGCCGTCGGCAACCGGCGCGCCGCGCACGTACGGATCGGCGCGCCACAGCGGGAACTCAGGGTGGATCACGTAGCAGTCGTCCAGCTCGCGGGCGTGCCGGGACTCGTCCTCGGTGAGCAGCACCTCGCTCAGCTTCTCGCCCGGCCGGATGCCCACGATCGAGCGCTCCGCGCCCGGTGCGATCGCGTCGGCGATCTCGCTGACGCGCATGCTGGGGATCTTGGGCACGAACACCTCGCCGCCCTCCATCAGCGCCAGCCGCGAGAGCACGAAGTCGACGGCCTGCTGCAACGTGATCCAGAAGCGCGTCATCCGCTCGTCGGTGATCGTGATGCGCCCGGTCTCGGCCTGCGCGAGGAAGATCGGGATGACGCTGCCACAACTGCCGACGACATTGCCGTAGCGGACTGTCGCGAACCGCGCCAGCGAGTCGGCCGCGAGCGCGTTGGCCTGTGTGACGATCTTCTCCGCGCACAGCTTCGTGGCGCCGTACAGGTTGACCGGGTTGACGGCCTTGTCTGTGCTCAGCTGCATCGTGCACGGCACCTCGTTGGCGATCGCCGCCGCGACGACGTTCTCAGCGCCGATGATGTTCGTCTGCGCCGCCTCGAACGGGTTGTACTCACACGCGGGCACCTGCTTGAGCGCGGCCGCATGGATGATCAGATCGACGCCGCGCGTCGCGCCGATCAGGCGGTTGCGGTCGCGCACGTCGCCGAGGAAGTACCGCAGCCGCGGCTCACTGCCGTAGTGAGCCTGCATCTCCGACTGCTTGAGCTCGTCGCGGCTGAACACGCGGATCACCCTCGGGTCGTGTTCGCGCAGCAGCGTCTCGATGCACGCCTTGCCGAACGAGCCGGTGCCGCCGGTGATGAAGATGGTCTTGCCGTAGAGGTCCATGTGACGCAGTCGTGCTCGCCGAGGGACGCCAGCTTCACACTGACGCGAGCCCAGCGCAGAGGCTACGGCACCTCTACCCACCGATGTGAAAAACGTCTGCCCTCCTCACCTCGATCCGGCCGTTAGCTCTCTGCCCATGCCGTTCAGGGCTTCATCACTGTCAGAAACATTCTCCTTTGTTTGGGCGAGCCAAGCATGCGGGCGATCACGTCGAGACTAGGATCGCGCGGTGTCCGCAGATGCGCATGCGCGAGCGCCGCGTCGCGGGACGACCGCGCTCGCGCTGACAGCCGGGGGCGCCGCGGTGATATTGGTGACACTGCTGGTGTCGGGCGTCACGGTCGCCGAAGTGTGTCTCTACGGCGCCTTCGAGGCCCTGTACGCCGTGCTCCCGGGACTGGTGCTGAACCGCGCCCGGTCACAGCGCTCGGCGCCTGCGGCGGACACGCTGGCCGTCTCCGTGCCATTGGGACTTGCGGCACAGACGGGCGCGTTCGTGCTGGGCGCGGCGCTCGGCGCGCCCTGGCTGCTCCTCGGGCTTCCCCTGCCGTTCCTCGCCGCGGTCGCCGTGCGGCTCTCCCGCGGGCGCGGCGGTCGCGGGCGCGGCGGTCGTCGGGGGCGATGGCGAGCACTCGCGCTGGCGCGGGTGGCCGGCGGGGAGGCGACCGTACTCGCGCTGGTCGTGCTCGGCGCCACCCTGATCGTGTACGTGGCGCTGTTCGCGCCGAGCCCGCTGCCGCGCGACGTCGACAGCGTGAGCTACTACCCCGACCTGGTCTTCAACGTGTCACTGGCCGCGGAGCTGCTGCACCACTGGCCGTTCACGAGCCCGAGCGTGAGCGGACTCGCGCTTCACGCGACGTACACAGCCTCGCGATCGTGCTCGCGGCCGGCGCCGTCGGATACCTGCTCATCTATCGCGGCGGCGGCAGCCAGGGAGTGGTACTGCGTCCGCTGGACTTCCTCTCCTACACCGACCTCGCGGCCATCCATCGCGAGGCACACGGCTCGATCGCGTACACGCTGGCCGAGTGCGCCGCGGCGGCGGTGGTGCTGCTCACCCTGCTGGCGCCGCTGGTCGGGGCGGCGGCGGTTCGCGAGCGCTGGTGGCCGCGCGCGCAGGCGTCATCGCCAGAGCGCCTGTTGCTGTGTATGCTCGCCGCCTCGCTGGCGCCGTTCACGCTGCTGGCGGTACCCGGCGACAGCGAGGTGTACTTCCTGGTCTACGGCTTCCTCGCCGCGGGCGTCGTGTCCGGCGCGGGGGTCGCGACGCTGATCGCGAGGCTGGGGCGCGAATCGCAGGCGGGCGTGCGCAGCGCACGCCGCCCCGACACGCTGGCGCTGGCGACGCTCGCGCTCGTGGGCGCGGCCGTCGCGTGCGAGATCCGCCAGCAGGCCGCGCCGACGGTCGAACGCTGGCTGCACGGCGCGACGGCGTATCAGCGATCCGGCGGCCGCGGCCACCGCGGCATCACCACCGAGCTGCTGCGCGGCCTGGAATGGGTGCGGGAGCACACGCCTCAGTCGACTGTGCTCGCCGTCAACAACCACGAACTGGGCGAAGGTGGCGGCTCCCGGTACTACTACTACTCGGCGTTCGCCGAACGACGAGTCCTGCTCGAAGTCGTGGCAGTACACACCCCAGGGTTACGTGAACGTGTCGCTGGGCAGGACGGGCACGCCGTTCCCGCGCCTGCTCGCGCTCGGCAACGCCGCGATCCTGCGCGCATCGCCGGCCGCGGCGGCAACGCTGCGCCGCCGCTACGGCGTCGGGTATCTGCTGATCGACCGTCTGCACGGCGCCGCCTCCCCGTCGCCCGCACGCATCGCCCGAGTCGTCTACACCAACCCCGCCGTCACCGTGCTTCGGCTCAGGTGAGAGCGCCGATTCGCGCGACGAACGCGCTCGCGGCGCGGCCCGCGCCGCCACCGTCGAGCAGGCTGCGGCCCCGCTCGGACAGCCGCCGGCGCGGCCCTGGCTCGCGCAGGGCCTCCAGCGCGTGTGGAAGGTCCGCGAGGGAGTCGCTCCCCAGCAGGTCCAGGCAGGGAGCCAGACCGGCGCCGAGCAGCGCGCGCACCACCCGCCGCTGGTTGGGGGCGATCGCGATCGCCAGCTGGGGGATGCCCGCGCAGGCGAGCTCGTAGGCGGTCAGCCCGGCCGCGGTCACCGCCAGGTCGACACGCGCCACAACGTCGATCAGGGCGCTCGGCGATGGCAGCGCGATCACACGCGGGGAAGTGGCCTGCAGCCGCAGCTCAGAGCCACCCGCGACGAGGATGTCGGCCTGCGGAAAGACCGTGCTCACGGCGGGCACGGCCGCGTCGAGCAGCTCGCGCGCGAGCGACGACCCACCGGCGCTCACCAACACCGTGCGCACATCCGCTCCCGCGTGCCCGGCGCCCGCGAACGCGGGGCACAGCGGCGCGAACGACGGACCAGCGAGCAGCCGCGCGCTCGTGCGCTCGGCGGTGTCCAGGTGGTAGTCGAGCAGGATGCCGCGCGTGGGGCAGCGGTTGGCCTCGGCCAAGGTGAGCAGCGGCAGCTCGGCCGCCAGCGCGCAGATCTCCGCGGGCGCGATCCGGTAGGAGTCGACCACGGCGGCGCCCCACCGCTCGGGCGCGACGCCGCACGGAGAGCCGGGGTCGGGCGCGCGCACGTCGACCCCGGCGCGCGCGAGCAGCCACCCGGCGAGCCCCTCGTACACGCCCACGAAGCTCACGGCGCAGCCCAGTCGCGCAAGCGCCACTGCCAGCGGCAGGCAGCGCCCGACGTGCCCGGCGCCGCTGCGCTCGTCGCCGTCGCAGCGAAAGGCGATGCTCGTGGCGGGCACGGCTCCGCTCATGGGCACGGCTCCGCTCACGGGTGCCGCCCCGCTCCCGGGCGCCGCCGGTGCCGCTCGCCGAGGCGCGATGCCGCGGCTAGCGTATGCGGCATGACCTCCACCACCGGCGCCCTGGCGATCGTGCAGGCGCGCATGTCCTCGGCGCGGCTGCCGGGCAAGACACTCGCGGACATCGACGGCGAGCCGATGCTGGCGCTGCTGCTGGCGCGCCTGCGGCGCGCGCGGCGGATCGACGCGGTCACGGTGGCCACGAGCACGGACGCGGTCGACGAGCCGATCGCGGAGGTCGCGACGCGTGCGGGCGCGGGCGTCGTGCGCGGCCCCCGCGATGACGTGCTCAGCCGCTTCCTGCTGGCGGTCGGCGAGCGCGACGGCGCGATCGTGCGCATCACGGGCGACTGCCCGCTGATCGATCCCCAGGTGGTGGACGACACGATCGAGCGCTTCCGGTCGGTCGCGGGCTGCGCATACGCGAGCAACATCCAGCCGCGTACGTTCCCCGACGGCCTGGACGTCGAGGTGCTCGACGCCGCCGCGCTGCGCACGATCGCCGCCGAGCGGCTCACCGCGCAGGAGCGAGAGCACGTCACCAGCGCGATTCGCGCCCAGCCCGCCCGCTTCCGCCAGGCCGCGCTGACCACAGCGCCGGACCTGGGCGAGCTGCGCTGGACGGTCGACGAGCCGCACGACCTCGAGTTCGTGCGCGCGGTCGTGCGACGCCTGGCGGAGCGCCGCCACAACGCCGACCTCGCGGAGATCCTCGCGGCTGTACGGCGCGAGCCGTCGCTGGCGGGCTTCCACGGCTGTCGCGGGTAGACGCTCAACTCGCCCGCGCGGCAGGCACCACGGCGAGCCGGTCCGGCAGGCCGAAGTGCCCGCCGTCGAGAATGCGCTCGCAGATCCAGTCCAGATACGGGTCGGCGCCCGGCTCCAGCTCGGCGGCGGCGCGCGGACAGCGCTCCACCCTGCCATCCCGCGCCCGCAGCAGCGGGAAGGGAACCATCGCGCGGAAGAAGAACATGTGCGCGTAGCGCAGCGCCAGCTCGACGTCCGGCGCGGGCAGCCGCGCGGGCTCGAGCGCGAGCACGCGCGCCAGGTGCTCGGGGCCGGAGAGGTCGATCGTGAAGCCGCGACCGCGATAGTGGGTGTCGCCGGCGACGGCCACGCGCGCGCCGCGCACGGCGGCCTCCAGCCCGACGGTGGTCGTGTACGTGAGCAGCAGATCCGACATGTCGACCAGCGCGTAGGAGGACAGCGCATCGGCGGCCGCCACGAAGCGGACGTTCGCGGGAACCTCACCGAGCCTCGACACGACCACCTCCCGAACGGCCTCGCGCGTGCCCCAGCGGCTCTCCGCCGGGTGGATGCGCACGATCAGCACGAGCTCCTCACCGGCGGCCAGCCGCACCGCGTGCTCGACCCAGTCGAACATCGAGGCGAAGCCGACGTCGTGGCCGATCGTGGCGCTGTCCCACGTCACGTTGGTGAACAGCGACACCACGCGCTCGCGGCCGCTCAGCCCCAGGCGCCGGCGCAGCTCGTCGTGGTCGCGCTCGGGGCGGTCGTAGTAGGACTCGTGAGCGCCGACCCCGCGCGCGCGATCGCTCATCAGCCGCACAACGTCCGCGCGCTGGCGCTCGCCGAGCGGTCGCTCGCGGACCTGCTCCCACAGCTGCTCGACGTCGAAGTCCGGCGCCGCTCGATCCTGGGAGAGCACCAGCGCATCGGCGCGCGGGGCGATCTCGTACGTGGGCGCGCGCACGCCGCGCGCACGCGCGCGCTCGCGAATCACCCGCTCGGCCGCGAACAGGCCGTTGAGCAGGAACACCACGTCCGGCTCGAAGTCGTCCAGGATCGCGTCGATCGCGGCGTGCACTCCGTCGGCGGCGACCGCGAAGTCGCCCACAACCGCCCGCGCGCCGGGAACGCGCTCCAGCTGCGTCGCGCGCAGCAGCCAGCCCGCGCTCACAGCCGACGCGGCGCGGGCGTCGGCGGCACGCTCCACCTCGGGTGCCGCGGGCGCGCGGCGCGCGTCCTCGCCCCACGGCAGCAGCTCGCGAAGCCGGTAGTGGCGCAGGCCGGCAACATCGACGATCCGGTCGGTCAGCCACGCGCAGCGGTCGCACGGCCGCGGATGCGCGCGCCGCGCGCGTCCCAGCTCGCACACCGGCATGCCACCTCCGCACGTGAGCAGCGCCACCTGCGCGCCGCGCAGGCGCAGCGCGTGCGCGACGATCAGCTCGTAGGCGTTGTGCGAGGACCAGCCGCGCAGCGACACCACGAGCACGCGCGCGCTCGACCCGCGGCTCACATCGGCGCCCGGGCCGGCACTCGAGCCAGCGTCCGCGTCGGGGGCCGCGTCGGGGGCGGTGCCGCCGACGCGCGCGCCGACGTCGGCACTCAACTCGGCGAGCGCGTCGAGTGCGAGCGCGCGACGCTCGAAGCCACGGTCCAGCGGACGGCGCACACGCGCGAGCGCACGATCGGCGGCGCCCGGCTGCAGGTTTCCCTTACCCCCGACCCCGCGAAGCTCCGCAACGGCGAACATGCGCGGCATTATCCTGTCAACCGTGCGATTCCTGGTACTGGAACATCACTTCGGGCAGGACATCGAGGCGCTGCGACAGGTCGCGGGCGAGGAGATCGAGCTCGACGTCATGCCGTACGAGCCGTTGCGCGCGGAGGCGTTGCGCATCCTCCCGCGCGAGGTCGAAAACGGGCTCGAGGCGTTCACCAGAAGCGAGCTGCAGCCCGCCAGGAGCCGCTACGCGGCACTGCTGCGAGAGATCCTCGAAGACCGCTACGCGCACGCGCCGTTCGACGCCGTGGTGCTGCCCTCAGACACGTTCTTCTACGTTCGCAGCGCCCCCGCGGCGGCGCACGCGCTGGGCGTGCCGCTGCTGGTCGCGCAGAAGGAGACGACGATCTCCGAGCACACGATGCGCGAGCACGCCGAACAGCTGCGCCGGCTCGCGCCGCCGCTCGCCGACCGCATGACCGTCTGCAGCGAGCGGCACAAGCGCTTCTGGGTGCGCGCGGGCGGCGCGCCGGAGCGCATCGTCGTCACCGGGCAGCCGCGATTCGACTACTACGCGCACCCGTCGCGCTGGCCCGTCGACGTGCCATACGGCGGCGACGGACACAGCCTGCTGTTTCTCTCTTACGCCGTCGACGCCTACCATCCCGCGGAGGGAGCCGGCGCGCCCGCGTGGAGCGCCCTGCACGAGCAGACCGAGTTGGCGCTGCACGAGCTCGCCCGGCGCGGTTGGCGCGTGCTCGTCAAGCCCCATCCGCAACAGCCGCTCGAGGCCGTGCGGGAGTGGCGCAGGCGCGCGGGCGAGCTGTGGGGCAGACAGGTGTTCCTCGTCGACCCGCAGGCCGACGTGCGACGCCTGATCGTGGCGGCGGACGTGACGCTGGGCTTCCAGAGCACCGCGCTGCTCGAGGCGATGCTCGCGGGCCGCCCGGTCGTGTACACGGGCTGGGACGACACGGCGGCGACGCTCGGCGACGAGCTGATCCCGTTCCACGAGTGGGACCAGGAGATCACGGTCGTCAGACGCGCGCGCGAGTTGGCCGACGCGGTCGAGGCGGCATCCGGAGCGACGTGCTCGACCACGGTGCTGCGCGGCCGGCGCGAGATCGCGGAACGCTATCTGGGGCCGCTCGACGGCCACGCCGGCGAGCGCACGCTCGCGGTGCTGCGCGAGGAGACCGAGCTATGGGCCGGGCGGCTCGGCGCGCGCGAGCGGCAGCTGCGCGAGCGGCTCGCCGGGCGCAGGGCCCCGCTGCGCATCGCCCGGCGCAGCCGCGCGCTGTCGCGCACGGCCAGGCGGCAGCTCGGGGCGATGCTGGGGCGCTGAGCGCGCGCTCACCTGCTCCTGGCGGCGCAGGCGCTCGTCGAGCAGCGCCTGGCGCTGGGCGAGCACGTTGCTCTGCCTGGTCAGGCGCGAGACCACATAGGAGAAGTGCAGCAGCAGCACCAGCACGAACCCGAACGCGATGAAGAACAGCGCGTTCGGCGGGTAGATCACGCCGATCGCATGGCTGATCTTCGCGAGCGCGCCGCTCCAGATCGCGAGCGCCAGCAGCACCGCCGCCGACAGCAGCCACAACAGCGCATAGCGCTCCATCAGCCGGCGGCGGCGCACCATCTCCAGCACCGTCAGCAGCAGCAGCGCCGCACCGAGGATCGTCACCAGCTGGATGCGCGCCTGCACCTCGGGCTACACCCCCGGCCGGGCCGCCACCCGCGCGGCGTCCTCGCCGTCAGCCGCCGGGCGCGCCCGCGCGAGCCCCACGAACAGCGCGAGCAGCACCTTCACCATGTAGTAGGCGGACTTGCCGGTGCTGATCGACGAGGTGCCACCGCCGCGCGTGTACATCTTCACCGGGATCTCGCGCATGCGCAGGCGATGGCGGTGAAGCATCAGCACCGCCTCCACCTCCGGGTAGTCGTGCGGGTAGTCCTCCGCGAACAGCTCGATCGCCCTGCGGTTGTACAGCCGAAATCCCGACGTGGGATCGCTCACGCGCAGCCCCACGATGCGCGACAGCAGGAACGCGAAGATGTGAATCCCCGTGCGGCGGCTGATCGGTGCCGGATAGCGGTACTCGTCACTCAGGAAACGCGAGCCGCAGACCATGTCGACGGCCTGCTCCTGCATCGCGGCGATCAGCCGCTCGAGCTCCATCGAGTCGTGCTGCCCATCGCCGTCCACCTGCGCCAGGAAGTCATAGCCGTGCTCGCGCGCGTACACGAAGCCCGTCTGCACCGCGCCGCCGATGCCGAGGTTGAACGGCAGGCTGATCACAGTCGCGCCCGCGCCCACCGCCAGCCGCGGCGTGTCGTCGGTCGAGCCGTCGTCGACCACCAGCGTGTCGAACGCGGGGGCGCAGCTGCGCAGCGCCTCCACCACAGTCGCGATCGTCGCCGCCTCGTTGTACGCCGGGACGACCGCCAGGTATAACGCCCCGGCGCTCATCGCGCGCGCCCGCCCAGAAACACGCTTCCACACGCGCGCGAGTGCGCTGCATACTTGGCGTCGCGATGACCGCCACCGTCACAGCCGTCGTGGTGTGCTTCGCGGACCCGGACGCCGCCGGCACCGCGCTGCGGAGCCTGCTCGAGCAGTCGTGGGCGCCCGCCGAGGTGCTGATGCTCGACAACGACCCGCACGGCGCGACCGCGCGCGCACTGGCAACCCGGCAGCTGCCGCCGCACGTGCGCGTGCTGCACTACGGCGAGAACCTCGGCTACACGCGCGCCGCCAACCGCGCCGCCGACGAGGCGAGCGGCGAGTGGCTGTTCTTCCTCAACCCGGACGCGGTCGCCGCGGAGGACTGCCTGCAGCGACTGCTCGCCGCCGTCGACGGTCCCGACGTGGCGATCGTGGGCGCGCAGGTGCTGCTGCCGGACGGCCGCATCAACGCGGGCGAGAACCCGGTCAACATCGCCGGCATCTCGTGGTCCGGCGGCTACGGCCGGCCACGAGAGCACGGACCCGCGCGCGACACCGCAGCGGTGTCCGGCGCGGCGCTGATGGTGCGGCGCGACGCGTTCCTGGCCGCAGGGGGCCTGTGTCCGTGGTTCTTCATGTACGTGGACGACACCGACCTGGCGTGGCGCATGCGGCTGAGCGGCAGGCGTGTTCGCTACTGCCCGGAGGCTGTGGTGACTCACGACTATGCGTTTGGCAAGGGCACTCACAAGTGGTTCTATCTTGAGCGAAATCGCATATGGGCGCTGCTGAGCAACCTGGAGCTGCGTACGCTCGCGCTGCTCGCCCCGGTGCTGCTGGCCGCCGAAGTGACGATCGTGGCGCGCGCGATGTCCGAAGGTTGGCTCAAGCAGAAGGCTCGAGCGTGGGTGTCACTTCTGCGCCATCTGCCCGAGCTGGTCCGCTGGCGCAGGTCCGTGCAAGCGTGGAGAGCTGTTTCTGATTACCGCGTCCTGGAGCTGTTCGTCGGGCGCGTCGACACGGAGCTGCTCGGCGCACGCACCCCGCGACGGCGCAACCGCTGGCTCGAGTGCTACCGGCGTCTACTGCTGCTGGCGCTACGGCCAAGGCACGAGCGGCGGGCCAGACCGGCCGCGCGCGAGACGCGTCAGCCATAGAAGCGCGCGGCGACGAGCAGCTGGCTGAGGACGTCGTGCGTGAGGAACAGCACCACGATCACCGCGCCGGCCGCCGGCCCCCAGCGCCGGCCGGCGCCGCGCGCGGCCAGCGCGAGCGCGGCGGCGCCGAGCGGCAGCAGCGGCAGCAGATAGCGCGGCTCGGCGAAGCCCAGCCCTTCGGCTTCGGCGTTGACGAACGAGCTCGCCCCGATCAGCACCATCAGGCCGGCGCACATGACCGCGTAGACGACCAGCTCTACGAGGCGCCGGCGCAGCGCGGCACGCCCCGCCACGAGCGACTTCGCGCACAGGACCGCGATCAAGGCGCCCGCCAGCAGCGCGATGTCGTCGACCCACAGCGGGAACGAGGTGTCCAGCCAGCCGTAGAAACCGACCGATTTGTCGAACCACAGCTGGTGCGCGGTCGACAGCCCCGGGAAGTAGTTGGTCATCCCCGGCAGCCGCGGCAGGTACAGCTCCCAGATGTAGACGAGCTCGTGCACCAGCGACCCATGCTGGCCGCTCAGGCCGACCGTGCTCGAGACGACTCCCAGCGTGGAGCGGCCGGTGAGCAGGTTGTCGAGCGCGTACAGGCACACCGGGCTGAGGGCGAGCGCCAGCGCGAGCGCCAGCCAGCGGAGCGCCGCGCGTCCCACGCTGCGGTAGCTGCGCAGCGCGAGCAGGACCATCCCCAGCATCACCCCGGGCGCAAGGCCCACGAAGTTGAGCTTCGTGAGGAAACCGGCCGCCGTCAGGCCTCCGAGCGCGAGCGCGAGCGCGAGCGTCAACCCGCGACGGAACCCGCGCGCGAGGCAGTAGAAGATCGCGGCGGACACCGCGAACAGCAGCGCGTCGGGGTTCATCGAGCCGGACATGAAGCCGAGCAGCGGCGCCAGCGCGGCGCAGAGGCCGCCCGCGGTCCACGCCCAGCGGCTCGCCGGCAGCGCCTCGCGCACGAACAGGAAGGCGAACAGCGCGGTCAGCCCCGCCATCAGCGCGCTCAGCAGGCGCATCGCCTCCAGCTGGTCGAGCAGCGTGCCAGGCGACGCCAGCACGTATGGGATCGCCTCCAGCACGTAGTACAGGGGCGGGGAGTTGTAGGCGCCGCCGACGCCTCCTTCGCCGCTGCGGGAGAGGTGGCTGGCCAGGTCTCGCTGCAGCTGGCGCTGCTCGGCCGCGGTGAAGATCGTGTGTTCGTACGGGTTCCAGTGGACTTCCGCGAAGTGCAGGTCGCGCAGCACGGCGGTCTCCTCGGGCGAGAACAGTTCTTCGCTGGACGTCGGCAGTTCCGCGTTCTCGACCAGCTGCTGGGTGTAGGCGAAGTGGGACGGCTCGTCCGGCACCTGGAACGGCGGCGTAACGATCGACCAGCAGGCAGCGTTCAGGCACGCGACGAGCGCGCAGATCCACGCCGCTCTGGGGATCCGGGCCAGCGCCTTGCGGGCCCGCCGAAACGCATCTCGCTCGGGACCGCCCGCGCCACGCCTGCGCCCGTCCAGACGCCCCGCCGCGCGCGCGCGGCGGTTGAACGAACGCATGCCGGTGGCACCGCTCGGCCGTACGACGGGAGCTCGCGCCGGCGCCCGCGAGCTTTCGCGCCTGCTCACGGCGACTCCCGCAGGACGAGTCTCACGGCCAGCGCGCAGACGGCGAGCATGAGCGCGAGCGCGAGGAACACCAGCCACGTGCCCGGCGTGGCGTGCCCGAGCCCCATGTGACGGGCGACCGACGACGCGCGATCCCACCAGGACTCGCCGCTGCTGCGCAGATATTCCATGTGCAGCCCGATCTGGTCGAGCCTCTTAACTTCGGTGGCGAGTTTGTCGTCCGGTTCGCCGCGTACGCGAAACGGTTCGATGGTCGGACCGATCGCGATGCACATGAGCGGGTCCTGCATCGTGTAAGGGACGACGTTCACGGGGACCGTGACATCCGGCGCGATCCCCCACCCGGCGGCGCGAGCGCCTTCGGTGACCACGTGCGTCCCCGCCGCGATGTTGAGCGCCACCCTGGGTCCCACCGCGCGCGCTTCGAGCGCGACGCGAATCGCCGAGGTGCCCGCCGGCACGGTCCCGCTGCGCTGACAGTTGCCCACATCGCCTTTTTCGAACTCCACGATGGCGCTCGAGGGGATCGAGTTAGTCCCGATGACGACGAGCGGCGAGCGCGACAGCGCGACGCCGACAGCCGAACCCGCCAGCGCCAGCGCGACGGACAGCGCGATCGCTACGCGTCGCATCGTGGGGGCCGCGGGGACCGGGCGATCTCGCAGCATGTATGGATCGGCTGATGCATCTCGCCTCGCCCTCGGGTGCCGGCGTCCCGCCACCCACCGCGCGGGACCTGTCGCGTAGCGCTCAAATTGCGCGGCGTGAGTCTCCAGCGCGTGCCTGCGAGCGTCAAACGCAAGGCGCGTGACGCGACCCCACAGCGCCGGCCCCAGGGCTGCCGCTGGGGTCGCATCCGCCGCGCGGGCAGTGGTCGCCAAGCCCCGCAGCCGCTGGCCCGCGCCGACGCGCAGCGACCGACATTTGCAGGATACTGTCTCCCACTATGGTCTCGGACATCGGAACGACGACAGCTGGGGGCACGTCGCGACGGACGATGACGCCGATCGGGCTCGACATCGCTCGAGTCCCGTGATCGGGGGCACGCACGCCGCGGGACGACTCGAAGCCCCCGCACTTCCGGGGCGCTATTGGCAAGACGCTTAAAACTCTAGTGTTTCTGTTTGTCAGCGCCCGTATATCTGACTATGGTCTTTGGATCAGCCAATTGAACTTCCCAGCCAGAACCGTCTACTCCGGATAACACAGGGACAGATGCCAATGCCTAGAACGAGTCAAGCTGCATCCAAAGCGGCCGGCGGGCAGGAGCCCGCATGGTCGATCCCCAGCCTGCGTGAGCCGCGCTACTCGCAGTCGCTGGAGCGAGGTCTTGCGATCCTGGGCTGCTTCACGCCCAAGCGCCCCGTGCTCGGCATCGCCGACATCGCCGACGAGCTCGGCATGAGCCGCTCGACCACCCACCGCTACGTGATCACGCTCGTCGCGCTCGGCTACCTCGAGCAGGGCGCCTCGCGCAAGTACCGCCTCGGGCTGCGCGTCACCGACCTGGGCATGTCCGCGCTGAACTCGACCGGGCTGCGCGAGCACGCCCACCCCTACCTCGAGGAGCTGCGTCAGCGGACGTCCTACACGACCAGCCTCGGCGTGCTGGACGGGACCGAGGTGCTGTACGTCGATCGCGTGCGCAGCTTCCGCCGCGGCCAGGGAAAGATCGACCTCGACCTGCACACGGGCTCGCGACTGCCCGCCTACTGCACGTCGATGGGCAAGCTGCTGCTGGCGAACCTGCCGGAGGCCGAGCAGCGCGATCTGCTCGCGCAGATGAAGCTGACCAAGCGCGGGCCCAACACGATCACCTCGAAGAAAGCGCTGCGCGACGAGCTCGACGAGATCCAGGCCGCCGGCTTCGCCGTCGACGACCAGGAGCTGGCCGCGGAGCTGTACGCGATCGCGGCGCCCGTGCGCAACGAGGCGCGCGACGTGGTCGCCGCGGTCAATCTGGCGGCACACAGCTCGATGATCTCGCTGGAGGAGCTGGTCGACGCGCTCGGCCCGCACCTGGTCTCAACCGCCGACCGCATCTCCGCGCGCCTGGGCTACAGACGCGACGACGAGGCAGAACTAACCAATACGCTTGCGGCCTCATATGCGCCGCAAGCTCGCCCTGCTCTGCCTGCCGCTGTCCGCCGTAGCCCTGGCGGCGTGCGGCAGCACGACCACGACCGCCGGCTTCAGCGGCGAAAAGCACGAGGTCGCGCAGACGATCGCCAACCTCCAGGCCGACGCCACAGCCGCCGAACAGAAGAAGATCTGCGCCAACGACCTCGCCGCCGCGCTCGTGACGCGCCTGGGCGGCGCCAAGCGCTGCGAAGCGGCGATCAAAAAGCCAGCTGACCGAGGTCGACAGCCTCGAAGTCACCATCGAGTCCGTCCAGCTGGCCGCCGGCGGCAAGTCCGCGACCGCTCAGGTCAAGAGCATCCACGAAGGCAAGAGCGCCACCTCGCACGCTGTCGCTCGTCAAGGAAGGCGGCAAGTGGAAGATCTCCGGCTCCGGCTGAGCCGGGACGCCGCCTGACGCTCAGGCGATCCCGTCGAGCAGCTCGCACGGCGAGGACAGCTCCAGGCCGCGCGCCAACACGACCAGCGTGTCCAGGCGCGGGGAGCGCTCGCCGCGCTCCAGCAGGCCGATCTCCGTGCGGTGCAGGTCGCACAGCTCCGCGAGCCGTTCCTGCGAGAGGCCCGCTTTGCGGCGATGGCGACGCAGATTGCTGGCGAGCTGCTCGCGGGTCGGGTCCACTGGTGCTGGAGCCTCGCGCAGCAGCAGACAGTACGTCTACAGACAGCTGTCTCGGGTGCGCGCGGCACAACGTCCCAGCAGCCGGCCGGCCAGCGTCGTCAGCCGGCCCCGTCAGCCGAGCGAGCGCCCGTACTGGCGCTCGTAGTAGGCGCGGTAGTCGCCCGAGCGGATCGGCTCCCACCACCACGCGTTCTCGCGGTACCACGCGACCGTCTGCTCCAGGCCCTCGTCGAAGCGCACGCGCGGGCCCAGCCGAGCGCGCGCACCTTCTCCGAGGACAGCGAGTAGCGGCGGTCGTGCCCCGGCCGGTCGGTGACGTGCTCGATCTGCGACTCCGCCGCGCCCGTCAGCTCGACGATGCGCCGGACGACCGTCATGTTGGCCTCCTCGTCGGGGCCGCCCGCGTTGTAGACCTCGCCCGGCGTGCCGTGCTCGAGCACGTGGCCGATCGCGGCGGCGAAGTCGGTCGAGTGGATCCAGTTGCGCACCTGCATGCCGTCGCCGTACACCGGCAGCGGGTCGCCGTGCAGCGCGTTGAGGATCATCAGCGGGATCAGCTTCTCGGGGTACTGGTAGGGGCCGTAGTTGTTCGAGCCGCGGCAGATCAGCGCGGGCAGGCCGTAGGTGTGGAAGTAGCTCTGCACGAGCAGGTCGGCGCCCGCCTTCGTGGCCGAGTACGGCGAGGACGGCGCGCAGCGGGCTCTGCTCGGTGAACGTGCCCTCCTCGATCGAGCCGTACACCTCGTCGGTCGACACCTGCACGTAGCGCAGGCTCGCTGCTCGTGCGCGCCGCCTCCAGCAGCACGTAGGTGCCGAGCGCGTGCGTCGACACGAACGCGTCGGGCTCGGCGATCGAGCGGTCCACGTGCGTCTCGGCGGCGAAGTTGACGATCGCCTCCGGCGCAGCCGCCTCGATCGCGCCGGCGCACCGCCTCCCGGTCCTCGATCGCGCCGCGCATGAAACGGAAGCCGGGATCGTCGAGCGAGGTCGTGGAAGTTCTCCTCGCGCCCCGCGTAGGTGAGCTTGTCGAGCACCGTCACCTCGTCGCCGTGCTCGCGCACGCGCTGGCGCGCGAACGTCGAGCCGATGAAGCCGGCGCCGCCGCAGACGAGCAGTCTCATGCGCGCATCATCCCAGCCCGCGCCGCCAGGTAGCCGGCAAGCCCGTCCTGCCACGGCGGCAGCGGCAGCACGTCCTCGCGCTCTGACTCCAGCGCCGACCACGCCGGGCGCGGCGCCGGGCGCGCCATCTGCGCGCTCGTCGCCTCCTCCACGCGGCAGTCCACCTCGGCCTGGCGGAAGATCTCCGCGGCGAAGCCGTTCCAGGAGACATGCGCCGGCGCCCGCCAGGTGCACGAGGCCCGCGACCTCGCGCTCGATCAGCCCGAGCAGCGCCGGCGCCAGATGGCCCGTCCACGTCGGGCAGCCCACCTGGTCGGTGACGACCTGCACCGCCTCGCGCTCGCCCGCCAGCCGCAGCATCGTCTCGGCGAAGTTGTGCCGCCGATGCCGAACAGCCACGCGCTGCGCACGACCGCGTGGCGCGGCGAGGCGGCGAGCACCTGGCGCTCGCCCGCGAGCTTGCTCTGGCCGTACACCGAGCGCGGCCCCGTGCGATCGGACTCCACGTACGCGCGCGGCGCGCCGGACGCGATCCACGCAGCGCCTCCCCGTCGAACACGTAGTCGGTCGAGACGTGCACCAGCGGCACGCTCGCCTGCGCGGCGGCGCGCGCGAGGTTGCCGGCGCCGTCGGCGTTGACCGCGTGCGCCTGCTCGACGTGCGTCTCGGCGCCGTCCACGTCGGTCCACGCCGCGCAGTTCAGCGACGGCGTCGGCGCGCCGCGCGCTCGAGCGCCTCTCGCACGGCCGCCGCGTCGGTGATGTCGAGCTCGGGCAGCGCCAACCCGACGAGCTCGTGGCCGGCGCGCTCGCCCGCGCGCAGCACGTCCAGGCCGAGCATCCCGGCACGCGCCCGTGACGAGCAGCCTCACAGGATCGAGATGTCGGAGTTGTCGCCGACCATGAAGCGGTACGCGCGCGGCTGGCGATCGCCGCGGCGGACCGTCACGTTGCGCCCCAGCAGCGAGGACTCCATGCGCCCGTCCAGGTCACGACACCGTGCAGCCCGCGAGCAGGATCGAGTGCTCGACCTCCGAGCCGGAGATCGTGCAGCCCTCGCCGATCGCCGTGTACGGGCCGACGTAGCAGTCGCTCAGGCGCGCGTCCGCGCCGACGATCGCCGGGCCGCGCACCGTCGTGCGCTCCAGGCGCGCGCCCGCGCTCGATCACCACGCGCCCGTCCACCTGCGAGTCGATCAGCTCGCCCTCGATGCGCTCGCCGCAGGTTGTCCAGGATCAGGCGGTTGGCCTCCAGCATGTCCTCCAGGCGCCCCGTGTCCTTCCACCAGCCGCGCACCACGTGCGGCTCCACGCGCATGCCCGCGTCGACCAGGTGCTGGATCGCGTCGGTGATCTCGAGCTCGCCGCGCGGCGAGGGCTCGATCGCGCGCGCCGCGTCGTGGACTGCGGCGGTGAACATGTACACGCCCACCAGCGCCAGGTCGGTGGCCGGCTGCGGCCGGCTTCTCCACCAGGCGCACCACCCGGCCCACCTCGCCCGGCGCCGCCGGCGCGAGCTCCGCCACGCCGTAGTTCTCCGGGTCGGGCACCGGCGTCAGCAGGATCAGCGCGTCCGGGCCGGTGCTCGCGGAACGCCGCCACCAGATCGGAGATCCCGCCCTGGAGCAGGTTGTCGCCCAGGTACATCACAAACGGGCTCGCCCCGAGGAACGGCTCGGCGGTGAGCACCGCGTGCGCCAGGCCCAGCGGCTCGTCCTGGACGATGTAGGAGATGCGCACGCCGAAGCGCGAGCCGTCGCCCACCGCCGCTTCGATCTCCGGCCCAGTCTCCGGCGCGATGATGATCCCCACCTCCTCGATCCCCGCCTCGCGCCATCGCCTCGATCCCGTAGAACAGCACCGGCTTGTTCGCCACCGGCACCAGCTGCTTGGCGCTCGTGTGCGTGATCGGGCGCAGGCGCGTGCCCTTGCCTCCGGAGAGGATCAGTCCCTTGAGTGGCTCCATCGCGGGGAGCGTATCGGGGTGCAGCGCCTATCGGGGGGCGCCGCGGTCAGTAGGTCCCGCCCAGCTTGCGGTGGTCCCAGCTCGCGCGACGGCGCTCGACGAACTCCAGCGCCACGCGCTTGGCCGCCTGCTTGTCGACCATCGCGCCGACCTCGCTCGGCAGCTCTGTCGCGGGCGGCCCGCCTCGTGGGGATGCGTAGCGGGCGAAGATCTCGTGGCCGAGCGCTTTGACCGTCTCGAGGTCGCGGTGGACGACGCACTCGCACTCGAGCATCACGCCGCGCAGCTCCTGGTAGAGCTCGCCCGCCTCCACCTGCAGCGTCGCGCGCGGGTCGCGCTCGAGGTTGCGCACCTTCTGCGAGGCCGCGTACGTCCACGCCCACACCGCGGGCCGGCTCGCCCGCGGGGACATCGCGCAGGACGTACCAGAGCGGCATCAGGTGCGGCCAGCCGCGCGGGCCGGCGGTCGCGCACGTCACCGTTCGCTCCTCCGCGAGGAATGTGGCGACCTCGGCGGTGCTCATCCTGATCTGCTCGCGACGGCTCATGCCTGAGGGAGCGTACTGGCCTACGGGCCCACGATCCCCGTCGCCAGCCCCAGCTTGATGGTGTATCATGCTACAACAATGCTGACCGTCCCAGAAGCCGCGAAGCGCACGGGGCGCAACCCGGAGACGGTACGTCGCTGGATCCGCGAGGGCAAGCTGCGCGCACACAAGGTCGGCACTCAGCACGTGATCGAGGAGCAGGACCTCGAGGCGATCGAGGATTCTCCGTACCCGGACATGCTGCCGCTGCCGAAGGGCTGGGAGAAGACGTTCTGGGGTGAGCCCATGCCCAACGTAGCGGCATGGATCAGGGAGTCGCGGGCCGGTCACTGAGTGCTGGTCGTTGACGCCAGCCTCATCGTCACCTGGTCGACTGGGGCCCGCGATATCGACGAGCTGGCTCCAGGCTGCGCGCTGCGCTCCGCCACTGATGTGGTCGGAGGCCCGGTCGGCTCTGCACGAGCGCGCCTGGCGACGCGAGCTTGGGCGTAGCACGAGACGAATTACGCGCGTGCTCGTCTCGCGTCCGCCGACGTAAAGCCCAGAACACACCCTCGCCTCGCCGAGGAGGCATGGCGCATCTGCCGACGAGCTCGGCTGGGCGAAAACCTATGACGCTGAGTACGTAGCACTCGCCTCGCTGCTCAGCTGTCGGCTTGTCACCGTAGATGGACGCCTGCGTCGCGGCGCCGATCGGCTCGGCTTCGTTGTCGGGCCGACCGAGCTGTGAGGGCGACTCAGGCCGCGGCCGGCGCAGCGTTCGCCTCGCGCAGCCTCGCCACGGCCGCGCGCACGGCCTCGCGGGCGTCCTCGGGCTCGAGCACCGCGGCGTCGCCCGCTTCCTTGAGGATCTCGCGCACCAGCCAGTCGACGCCCGCGAAGCTCAGCTCGACGACGACCGCGCCGTCGCTCCACTCCTCGACCACGCGCCGCGCCTCGCGCGCCCAGCGCGCGCGCTCGGGCGAGACCCACACGCGCGCGGTCGCCGACGCCGGCACCTCGCCCGTGCGCAGCCAGCCGTCGACCTCCGCCGCCGGGTCGACCTCCGGGCGCGGCTCGAACTTCTCGTCGGTGACCGTCACCTGCTTGATGCGGTCGAGGCGGAAGTGGCGCACGCCGTCGCGCTCGGGGTCGAACGACGCCACGTACCAGCCCTCGCGGCCGTTCGTCAGCGCGTACGGCTCGACCTTGCGCGGCGAGATCTCGTCCTCGTTCTCCTTGTAGTACTCCAGCTCGATCATCCTGTGCCCGACGATCGCCTTGGACACCAGGCGCGCGACGTCCGAGTCGTCGCCAGCCGTCGGCGCCACCTGCAGGCCCTGCTCCATCGGGTCCTCGCCGAGCGCCGCCACGATCTTCTCGCGCGCCGAGGTCAGCGAGCCCTCCGGGATGTGCTCGCCGATCAGGTCGATCGCCGCCACCAGCGCCTTCGCCTCCACCGGCAACAGGCGGGCGGGGCGGTCGAAGTTGTCGCTGTAGGGCTCCGGGTCGACCTCGATCTCGCCCTCCTCCTCCTTGAACTCCGCATACAGCACGTAGGAGCCGCCGCCGAAGTTGACCACGTTGAGGACGTTCACGTCCTCGCGCAGCTCCTCCTCGCTGATCTGCAGGCGCTCGCAGACCTCGCCGATCGACACGCGCTCGCCCGCGCGACCCGCCTTGATCAGGATGCTCGCGAGCGTCACCAGGCGCGCGAAGCGCTCCGGGCGGATCGCCGCCTCCGGTCGGCCGGCCGTCCATCGCCCTCCGCGCCCGCCGAATCGCCCCTGCCTGCGCCCTGCAGGCTGCGCGCCGCCACGTGATGCGCGCACGCCGCCGTCACCGCGCGGCCGCCGACACAGCACGGGCGCCGTGAGCGAACCGCGCCCGCCGGGCGCGGCCGGCGGGTGCATCGCCGTGGCGCTCCTCCAGCAGCTCCAGTCGCCGCTGCAGCTCGCACACCAGCTCCTCGGGGCCGAGCAGCCGCGCGTTGGCGCCCAGCCCCAGCACCCACGAGATCAGGCTGCGCGGGCTCGAGTAGCCGGTGAGGAAGACCGTCTCCCCCTCCGCAGACGATGCCGGGGACGATGCGCCTCGTCCTCGTCGGCGTCGACCGCGCACGATCTCGCCGTAGCGGCCGAAGTGGCGTTCGATCTGCCAGGCGATGCGCTCGCAGATCAGGATCCTCGCCACGCCGCGCTCCTCGCCGAGCTGCCAGTCGGCGCGGTTGGCATACGCGCGCGGGTCGAAGTCAGCGGGGCGGTGGAAGTCGTGCTCGGCCTTCGTCGCGTAGGAGACCTTGCCGCGGATGCGCGACAGGCGGAACACGCGCATCGCCTTGCGCTCGTGCGCGTAGCCCAGCAGGTAGAACTGGCCGCCCTGGAACAGCAGGTGGTAGGGGTCGACGCGGCGCGTGCTCACCTCGTCGCGCTCCATCGTGTAGTAGTCGAACACGATCGTCTTGTTGCGGAAGATCGCCGTCTCGACCTTCGCCAGGCGCGCCGAGAGCTCGTGGCCGCCGGCCGAGGCCGTGATGCCCAGCGCCACCGAGCGCTGCTCGGGCGCGCGCAGCGGGCTCGGGCGGCCCCACGTGATCTGCTGCAGCGCCAGGCGCAGCGGCTCCGCGTAGGCGAATTCGCCGTCCAGCAGGCTCAGCGCGGTCTGCAGCGCCGCCAGCTCCTTGTCGGTGAACGCGATCGGCGGCAGGTGGAAGTTCTCCGGGCGCAGCGAGTAGTTCTCCTGCTCCGCCGCGCCGTCCGCCGGGCGATCGACCGTCAGCTGGATGCGCAGCGATTCGAGCTCCGAGCGGTCCGCGTAGAAGCGCCGCGCGAACGCGTCCTCGTTCATGCCGCTGTAGCCCTCCACGTCGCGCCGGATCTCCAGCGCCGTGACCGGCCGGCGCTCGGCCATCAGGTAGGAGATCAGCGACAGCTGGCGGATCAGCTTCTCGGTGTCCTTTGCCATCGGGGGTTCGTGTTAAGGGAGGTGGTGGGTTGAGGGGGTCGGGCCGTGGATGGCAGACGCCGCACGCGAGCGCAGACGTGCCAGCGGCACGGCGAGCATCGTGGGTGGCGTCTGACGCCGCGGAACGGCGGCCTCAGACCGCCAGATGCCTTGACGCGGACCCACTACCCTGAAGATAGAAGCCGGCGGCGAGACGGATACAGCACGGCCGAATCGCCGCCCCGCTATTTGCGGGGTTTCAGGCGGCTTCGCGCGCGGGCACCGGCTGCTGCCACGGCTCCGCCGGCTCGCTCGCTCGCGCGATCGACGAGCCGCTCAGCGAAGAACGCGCCCGCGCCGATCGCGCGGTCGAACGGCGACCAGCGCCGGCCGGGCGCGAGCTCCTTCTCGAGCCGGTCGAAGCTGCCCAGGCGCCCGCCCAGGTTGTCGATCATGTGCACCAGCGTCGCCTCGCGCGTGCACGGCACCACCGGGCTGCCGTGCTCGAGCGCGCCGTGGTGGGAGAGGATGATGTGCCCGACCGCCTGCGCCAGCTCCGGCGGGGAAGCCGTCGATGTCCTCGATCATGCGGCGGATGCGGTAGTAGCCGAGCGCGATCTCGCCGTGCAGCCTGCCCGCGTCGGTCAGGTCGATGGTCGCTGCCGCATCGTCGGTGTAGGCCTCGAGCTTGCCGATGTCGTGCAGCAGCGCGCCGGTCACCGCCACGTCGCGGTCGATGCCCGCGAACGTCGCGCTGATCGCGCTCACCGCCTGCGCGACCCCCAGGCAGTGCTCGAGCAGCCCGTGCGGGTAGGCCTGGTGGTAGTACTTCGCCGCCGGCGCCGTGCGGTAGCCGGCCCACAGCTCGCGGCCCTCGCCGAACACGCGCTCCAGCAGCACGCGCAGGTGCGGCTCCTGGATCGTGTCCAGCAGCTCGCGGATCTCGCCTTCCATCTGCTCCACCCCGCGCGCGGGCCCGTCGCGCAGGTCCTCGGGTCGAAGCTGCCCGGCACCGGCCGCCTCCAGGCCGCGCAGGTTGATCTGCGGGCCGAAGCGCGGGTGCACCGTGTAGCGGCCGCGAACCCGCACCGGCGTGCCCGCGCGGGCCAGCTGCTCCACCTCGACGAGCGCCTCCCACACCATGCACGCGACCGCGCCCGTGCGGTCGCCCAGCTGCAGGCGCAGGTAGTCGCCGCCGTCGCGCCGCTGCCGGCGCTCAGCCTCGCGTACCAGCAGGACCTGGTCGATCTCCATGCCGTCTGTCAGCTCGTTCAGGAGCATGTCCTGAAGGTAGAGGGGGCCGCGGACGGGACGCCTGCGGGCCTGACGCTGCAGGCCTTCACGGACGTCGCGGCCGGTGAGGGCTACGGCGCTCGCGGAGACCTGGCGCCGGGGGACGCCTGGATCTCTCCCCGAGCATCGCCGGAGAGGTGAGACGATGCTCAAGCTCGTGCCGCCGAGCCATGCCGTCGCAGCGACACGGCCGACGAGGAAGAGTTCTCGCGCGTTCCGCTACTGACTTTAGTTCCGCATAGGCGACGAGCGCCAGTCCTGTTTTCGACTCCGCGCGGCGGGAAGGCGGCCGACTACGGCTCGAGCCGGTGCGGCCCGCGGTACAGGAACGTGACCTCGCGCACGTTCTCCTGGCCGAGCATCTGCATCAACAGGCGCGTCAGGCCGAATCCGAAGCCGCCGTGCGGCGGCGCGCCGTAGCGGAAGAAGTCCAGGTAGTACTGGATCGGGCCCACGTCCACGCCCTTGTCCTCCGCCTGCGCCAGCAGCTGCTCGTAGCGGTGCTCGCGCTGCGCGCCCGTCGTCAGCTCGATGCCGCGCCACAGCAGGTCGAAGCTCTTCGTCACAGTCGGCCGGTCGGGGTGGCGCATGTGGTAGAAGGGCCGCACCGTCGTCGGGTAGTCGGTCACGAACGCGAACTCGTGGCCGTGCAGCTCCTTCACGATCGCCGACAGCGCGCGCTCGCTCGGCGGGTCCAGGTCGTGGCCCGCGCCCGGCGCCTCGTGGCCGTGCTCGCGCAGCAGCTCCTTGGCGTCCTCCAGCGTCACTTTCGGGAACGGCAGCGTCGGCACCGTCAGCTCCGTCTCGAACGTGCGCTCGATCTCGCCGCCGTGCGCGTCCTTCACCGCCGCCAGCACGTGCGCCAGCCAGCGCTCCTCGAACGCCATCACGTCCTCGTGCGAGTCGATCCACGCGATCTCCACGTCCACGCTCGTGAACTCCGTGTCGTGGCGCGACGTGAACGACGGGTTCGCGCGGAACACCGGCCCGACCTCGAACACCTTGCCGAAGCCCGCCGCCATCGCCATCTGCTTGTAGAACTGCGGCGACTGCGCCAGGTACGCCTCGCGCTCGAAGTACTCCACCTTGAACAGCTCCGCCCCCGACTCGCTCGCCGAGCCCATGAACTTCGGCGTGTGCAGCTCGATGAAGCCCTCTTTGCGCCAGTAGTCGCGCATCGCGTGCTCCGCCGTCGTCTGCACCTCGAAGATCAGGCGCCGGTCCGGTCGGCGCAGGTCCAGGTAGCGCCAGTCGATGCGCTTGTCCAGAGCCGAGTCCGGCGCGATCGGCACCTCCGGCTCGGCCAGCGAGTCCACCGTCAGCTCCGCCAGCTTCAGCTCCAGGCCGCCCAGTTTCACGCGCTCGTCCGCAGCCACCGTGCCCATCACCGTCACCGCCGACTCCACCGTCAGCGCCGAGATCGCCTCGTTCAGCTCGCTCGGCGGCTCGCCCTTCGGCAACACCGCCTGCGCCAGGCCCGTTTCGTCGCGCAGGATCACGAACTGCATGCTCTTCTGGTCGCGGATCGCCTGCACCCAGCCGCGCACCGTCACCTGCTGGTCGACCTTCTCCGCCAGATCCGCTATCAGCGTCCTCGTCACGGGGCGGACCCTATCCCACGGGCGGCTCGATGCGTACGACCGTGCCGTGGCGTCGCCGCCTGCCGCTCATCCGCATCACTAAATGCGCGATCTTCCCCCGTCGATAGGCTTTAAACCGCAGTTCTTCTCAAATTGACGGCCGATGAGCTCAGTTAACTCGCACAACTTGCCAGAGATATTTCGCCCCGACGACGCCAAATGGGCGAGCCGTGCGACCAAGAACGGCCAGATCCGCCGGCTCGCGCGCGGCCTGTACACCAGCAACCTCGACGAGCCCGCCGAGCAGCTCGTGCGACGACGATGGTACGACGTCGCCGCGATCTACTTCCCGAAATCCGTGATCGCCGACCGCAGCGCGGTGCTCGCCGGTCCCGCCGCCGACGGCTCGCTGTTCCTCGACGTCGGGCCGCGCGCCGCAACCCCGCGCGCCGTCGCGCTTCCCGGGCTCACGCTGCGCCCGCGCCGCGGTCCCGGGCCCGTGGACGGCGACGCCGAGTTCGTCGCGCTGCACATCTCCAGCCCCGCCCGAGCCCTGCTCGACAACCTCAGACCCTCCCGCGCCCGCTCCGGCGTACCCCGCACGCTGCGCCGCGAGGAGCTCGAGGAGCACCTCGACCGAATCGCTCGCATCCGCGGCGCACAGGCGCTGAACGAGCTGCGCGACCAGGCGCGACAGATCGCCCCAGCGCTCGACGCCAACCAGCAGCTCAACGAGCTCGACAACCTCGTCGGCACGCTTCTAGGCACCCGCGACAGCGATCTGCGCACACCCGCCGCGAAAGCGCGTGCCGCCGGCCTCGCATACGACACCGAGCGCCTGCACCGCTTCGAGCTGCTGCGCGCCGAGCTCGCCGCACAGGACTTCGCCCAGCGCGCCGCGCCAGCCGACCCCCAGCGCCTGTTTGCGTTCTTCGAGGCCTACTTCTCCAACTGGATCGAGGGAACCCGGTTCGAGGTCGACGAGGCCGAGGAGATCGTCTTCCAGGGGCGCATGCCCGCACAGCGCCCCGCCGACGCGCACGACGTCAAGGGCACATTCGACGCGATCACCGACCCCGCCCTCGGGTCGCGGCCGCCAACCGACCCGGACGCACTGGAGAGCTACCTGCGAGCGGCGCACTCGCGCATCATGGGCGGGCGTCCCGAGATCGAGCCCGGGCATTACAAGCAGGCGCCGAACAGGGCCGGCATGACGTACTTCGTGCATCCGGAGCTCGTCAAGGGGACGCTGCGCGAGGGCTTCACCGCCTACCAGACGCTGCCCACCGGCCTGCCCAAGGCGATCTACGGAATGTTCCTCGTCGCCGAGGTTCACCCATTCGCCGACGGCAACGGCCGCGTCGCGCGCGCTCTCATGAACGCCGAGCTCAGCGCCGCCGGCCTGTGCCGTGTGATCGTGCCCACCTGCTTTCGCGACGAGTACATGAGCGCGCTGCGAGCGCTCAGCCAGAACGACAACCCCACGCCACTCTGGCGCACCATCGACCGCCTCCAGCGCTGGGCCTCGCTCATGACCTGGACAGACCACGCCCGCGTGCTCGAGCTCATGCGCCAGACCAACGCCCTGGCCACGCCCGAGAGCGTCCGCGAGCTCAACCTGCACCTACTCGACCCTGCATGACACGGAGCGCCGCGCCGGCGTGTCACCCCCCGGGCACCGTCTCCTCCTCCGCCAGCTCCACCTCCACGCCGAACTCCTCCGCCTCCAGCTTCTCGATCCTCTCGATCGAGCCCGCCTGCAGCAGGTCGTCTTCACCGAGCTCCAGCGCCGCCAGACGCTCCGCCGTGTCGCTCACCACCACGCGCTTCACCGGCGCGCGCATCGGGCGCTTGGCCTGCGACTTCGCCTTGCGCACCTCGCGCAGCACGTCAGCCGTCACCTCCAGTGCCGTGCCCTCGCGACGCCCCTCGCCCGATGCCGCCACGGCAACGAGCGCGTCTGCGTCCGGCCAGCTCTGCGCGGTGCACCGAGCTGTCCTGCCACCACGACCACACCTCCTCGCAGACGAACGGCAGGAACGGCGCGAACAGTCGCTGGAACGCCGACAGCGACAGCCGCAGCGCCAGGCTCACAGAGGCGCTCACCTCCGGGTCGGGGTCGTAGCGGCGACCCTTCACCAGCTCCAGGTAGAAGTCGCAGTACCACCAGAAGAAGCTCTCCGCGCGCTCCAGCGCGCGCGCGTAGTCGTAGCGTTCGAAGCTGTCCGTCGCCTCCTGTACGACCGCCGCCAGCCGCGCCACCAGCGCGCGGTCGAGCGGGTGCGTCAGCTGCTCGCCCGGGGCACCGCCCCCGAAGGGGGTGGTCGGCAGGTCCGCCAGCGCGAACTTCGACGCGTTCAGCAGCTTCACCGCCAGGCGCCTGCCCACCTTCATCTGCTGCGCGTCGAACGCCGTGTCCGTGCCCGGGCGCCCGCTCGCCGCCCAGTAGCGCACAGCGTCCGCGCCGTACTCCTCCAGCAGGTGCATCGGCGTCACCACGTTGCCCTTCGACTTCGACATCTTCTTGCGGTCAGGGTCGAGCACCCAGCCCGAGATCGCCGCGTTCGCCCACGGCAGCTCGTCGTAGTCCAGCTGCGAGCGCAGCACCGTCGAGAACAGCCACGTCCTGATGATGTCGTGCGCCTGCGGGCGCACGTCCATCGGGAACACCTTCGCGAACAGCTCGTCATCCTCGCCCGCCTGGCCCGCGATCTGCGGCGTCAGCGACGACGTCGCCCACGTGTCCATCACGTCCGGGTCGCCGACGAAGCCGCCGCGCTGCCCCCGCTGGGACTCCTCGTAGCCGTCGGGCACGTCGGTCGAGGGGTCGACCGGCAGCTGCGCCTCGCAGCGCCGCCATCGGCTGGTCGTACAGCACGTTGCCCTCGCCGTCGATCGGGTACCACACCGGGAACGGCACGCCGAAGAAGCGCTGGCGGCTGACGCACCAGTCGCCCGTCAGCCCGTTCACCCAGTCCTCGAAGCGCGCGCGCATGTACGGCGGGTGCCACCGCAGCTCGCGGCCGCGCTCCAGCAGCGTCGTCGCGGTGCTCGATCGTGCGGATGAACCACTGGCGGCTCGTCACGATCTCCACCGGGCGCTCGCCCTTCTCGAAGAACTTCACCGCGCGCGTCACCTGCTGCGGCTCCCCGATCAGATCGCCCGACTGCTCCAGCAGCTCCACGATGCGCTTGCGCGCCTGGTTGATCGTGCGGCCCTGCAGCTCCGCGTAGTCCTCGCGCGCGCGCTCCAGGTTCTCCGACTCCCACCCCGGCGCGCCCCACGGCACCTCGCTCAGGCGCCCGTCCGGCCCCAGCACCGAGCGCACCGGCAGCCCCAGCTCGCGCCACCACGTCACGTCGGTCAGGTCGCCGAACGTGCACACCATCACCAGGCCCGTGCCCTTCTCGCGCTCGACCAGCGGGTGCGTCAGCACCGGCACGCGCGTGCCGAACAGCGGCGTCAGCACATCCGTGCCGACCAGCCCCGCGTGGCGCTCGTCGTCGGGGTGGGCGAGCAGCGCCACGCACGCCGGGATCAGCTCCGGGCGCGTCGTCTCGATCAGCGCCTCGGCCGCGCCGTTGCCGGATGCCGCGCCGTCCGCGGCGGACGCGGGCGCCGGCGCGAAGCGCACGCGGTGCATCGCCCCCGGGCGCTCGCGGTCCTCGAGCTCGGCCTGCGCCACCGCCGTCTGGAAGTCCACGTCCCACAGCGTCGGCGCCTCCAGCTGGTAGGCCGCGCCGCGCTTGAGCAGGCCCAGGAACGAGCGCTGCGAGATGCGCTGCGCCAGCGCGACCGATCGTGGTGTAGGTCATCGACCAGTCCACCGACAGGCCCGAGCGTGCGCCACAGCTCCTCGAACACCTGCTCGTCGTCCTCGGTCAGTCGGAGGCACAGCTCCACGAAGTTCGGGCGCGACACCGACAGCGGCTCCTTCTCCGACGGCTCGCTCGGCGGGCTGAAATCGGGGTCGTACGCCACCGACGGGTCGCAGCGCACGCCGAAGTGGTTCTGCACGCGCCGCTCGGTCGGCAGGCCGTTGTCGTCCCAGCCCATCGGGTAGAAGACCTCCCGGCCGCGCATGCGCTGGAAGCGCGCGACCGCGTCCGTGTGCGTGTACGAGAACACGTGGCCCACGTGCAGCGAGCCGCTCACCGTCGGCGGCGGCGTGTCGATCGAGAACACGCGCTCGCGCGGCGCCGAGCGGTCGAAGCGGTACGTGCCGTCGCGCTCCCACGCCGCGCTCCACTTCGCCTCCAGGCCCTCCAGCGTCGGGCGCTCGGGCACGCGCGACGCCTCCCGGGGCGGTGCCCGAGGTGGCTTCGTCGTCCGATCTCGGCGGCTGCGACAAGTCGTTGATCGTACCCGCACGCGTGTGCATCGGCCAGCGGAGTCGGCGGACTCCGGACACACGGCGAAACTTTCATGAGATTTCTCTTAGAAAGTTGTCCGGCTGGACAAACGGGGAATAGAGTGACCAGCGTCTTATCACCACACGCAGCACGAGCGCTTGAGGAGGCGCGTTGAGTCATCGGGGAGGAGCCGCAGGGCTTCTGGGGAGCCGCTCGAGCGGTCGGGGGATCGCTTGAGCCTGTTTGCGAAGAAGCTGCTCGGCGTCGGCCTCGCCGTCGCCGTGCTCGGCGTGCTCATCGGCCTGTACGTCGCCGCCTGGGCCACCAGCGCGCCGCCGCCCGTCGCCGCCGTCGCCGCGCCCGCCTCCAGCGGCGGCGATCGACCTCACGCTCGAGACCGTCGCCGCGATCGGCCCCAAGTACAGCCCCTCCCACCCCGACTGGGTCTCCTACCTGGTCAGGGAGAACGGCAAGTGGGTGCACAGCACCAACTTCACCGTGCCCGCCAACTCCGTCGTGCACGTCACCCTCTACCAGTACGACGGCGACACCGGGCTGCGCAACCCGTTCCTGTCGCAGGTGCAGGGCACAGTCGGCGGCACCGAGACGATCGACGGCAAGACCGTCGACGCGATCGACCCCGAAGAAGCGTCGCACACGTTCGTCGTGCCCCAGCTCGGCGTGTTCGTGCCGCTTCCGGGCGTGCCCGAAGAAGCCAAGAACCAGTGCGAATTCGCGCCGTGCGAAGGCGCCGCGCACCGCACGATCGAATTCAGCTTCCACACCGGCAAGAAGGGCCGCTACCGCTGGCAGTGCTTCGTTCCGTGCGCCGCCGGCTTCCTGTACGGCCTCGGCGGCCCGATGCAGACGCTCGGCTACATGGACGGGTTCCTCAATGTCGTCTGAACCGTACGCCGCCGCCTCCGGCGAGCTGCCCGAACCGAACCACACCGCGCGCTTCGCCGCGCTGTGGGCGGTCGTCACCGTGATCGCGATCGCCGCTCGTCGATCTGGGTGATCGGCCCGCTGATCGGGCCGGGAAGCGGCAGCGACCAGGCGAGCGCGGTGGGCACCGACTTCACCGTGCTCGCCGTCACCGCCACGCCCGTGCTGACTGCTCGTCGTGCTGTACCTCCTCTACGCGATCGTCTTCTTCCGCCAGCCCAAGGGCGCCGTGCTCGAAGGCCCGGCCGTGCGCGGCGACGCGCGCGTGCAGACCACGTGGATCGTCGTCACCTCGCTGATGGTGCTCGGCGCTCGCCGTCTTCGGCACCGTGCGCCTGGAGGCCGGCGACGGCGCCGGCTCCGGCAGCGGGCCCAACCCGCTGACGGCGCCCAAGGGCCCCAAGCTGCCCGTGCAGGTGATCGCGCAGCAGTGGCTGTTCACCTACCGCTACCCGACCTACGGCGGCGTCGAGACGACGCAACTGGTGCTGCCCGACAACCAGCAGGTCGAATTCCACGTCACCTCGCTCGACGTGATCCACTCCTTCTGGGCGTACAAGCTCGGCGTCAAGGCCGACGCCAATCCCGGCGTCGACAACGTCGTGTTCGTCAAGCCGGACGAAGCTGGAGAGCTTCAACGTGCGCTGCGCCGAGCTGTGCGGCATCTGGCACGGCTTCATGTCCGACACCGGCAGAGTCGTCACGCCGACCGCTTTCGAAGCGTGGATACACAGCGAACAGCAAGCGCCTGGCGCCAGCCACGAAGGTGCTTCCCAAGTACAGCACCACCTACCTGCCCGAACCGACGAGGCGTGGAGAATGAGCACCACCAGCGCAGCCGCAACAGCCCCAACGCCCGCGTCGCGTCCGCTGTGGCGGCGACTGCTCGGCTTCAACCTGCTCACCGCCGTCATCCTCGGCGTCGGCGGCTACTACCTCGGCTGGTGGATCGGCCACCTGATCAACGGCCCCAGCTTCGAATACGAGAGCGCCACCGACGAGAACGACGTCGCGCTGCTGCTCGCGTACTTCTTCGGCGTCGTCGGCTTCCTCATCGGCCTGGGCTTCGCCAACTACCCGATCTCGCGCATGCTCGGACGCCCGGCGTCGCTGCGCGAGAAGGAGAGCGAGGGCATCGGGCGCTACTTCGGCCTGTGCACCGACCACAAGGTCGTCGGCATGCAGTACCTCGTCGGCATCGGCGTGTTCTTCTTCGTCGGCGGGCTCAACGCCATGCTGATCCGCGCCGAGCTGCTGCACCCCGTGCCCACGCTCGTCGGCCCCAACCAGTACCTGTCACTCGTCGGCATGCACGGCACGATGATGATGGGGATGATGACGTCCGGCATCCTCGGGCCGTTCGCCAACTACTTCGTGCCATTGATGATCGGCGCGCGGCGCATGGCGTTCCCGCGCATCGAGTCGCTCACCTTCTGGCTGCTGATGGCCGCCGGCTTCATCCTCGTCTCCACGATCTTCTTCGGGGGCTTCCCAACCGGCTGGACCGGCTACGAGCCGCTCAACGACGAGGCCGTCATGGGCATGGACTCATACATCGTGTTCTTCGCGCTCGTCGGCGTCTCGATGGCGCTGCTCGGGCTCAACATGATGGCCACGATCATCACCATGCGCGCGCCCGGCCTGACGTGGTCGCGCCTGCCGATCTTCGTGTGGTCCGTGTTCGCCACCGCCGTGCTGATGGTGCTCGCCGCGCCGATGCTGATCGCCACGCTGCTCATGGCAGCGCTCGACCGCACGATCGACACCTCGTTCTTCATCACCGGCGGCGGAGGCAGCTCCTACCTGTTCGAGAACCTGTTCTGGTTCTTCGGCCACCCCGAGGTGTACATCCTCGCGCTGCCCGGCTTCGGCATCGTGCTCGAGCTGCTGCCCGTGTTCACGCGCAAGCCCCTCTGGGGCTACCGCCTCGGCATCTCCGGCATGCTCGGCGTGTCGCTGATGAGCTTCTTCGTGTGGCAGCACCACCTGTTCGTCAGCGGCATCAACGCCGACCTGCGCCCCTTCTACATGCTCTCCACCGAGATCATCTCCGTGCCCACCGGCTTCATCTTCCTGTGCGTCATGGGCACGCTGTGGCGCTCGCGCATCACGTTCACCGTGCCGATGCTGTTCTGCCTCGCGTGGACGTTCAACTTCCTCATCGGCGGGCTCTCCGGCGTGGTGCTCTCGGACGTGCCCACCGACACCGGCCTGCACGGCAGCTTCTTCGTGATGGCGCACTTCCACTACACGATCATGGGCGGGCTCATCTTCAGCTTCTTCGCCGGCATCTACTACTGGGTGCCCAAGATGACCGGGCTGCGCTTCAACGAGATGCTCGCCAAGGTGCACTTCTGGCTGATGTTCATCGCCTTCAACTCCACCTTCCTGCCCCTGTTCGTGCTCGGCATCAAGGGCATGCCGCGGCGCGTCAGCACGTATGAACCGAGCCTGCAGGGGCTCAACGTGTGGGTCTCCATCTCCGCGTTCGTGCTCGGCTTCTCGATGCTCGTGTTCATCTTCAACGTCGTCTACTCGCTGATCTTCGTGCGCGAGCCCGCCGAGGCCAACCCGTGGCGCTCCAAGTCGATCGAGTGGCTCCTGCCCACGCCCGTGCCCGTCAACAACTTCGAGCAGATCCCCGTGTTCGACTCCGACCCCTACGACTACGGCACGCCCGTACCGCTCAGCAGCGGCGGCAGCCAGCCGGCGACGGCGGGAGCCTGAGCGATGGCCTCGCCGAGCGAAGGACTGCCGCTGGGGATGACCGTGCCGCCGGTGCCCGCCGGCGTCGAGATCCCGCCCGAGCCGCCGGACGTCGGCGCGCGCGCGCTGTCGGTCGCCTCGCGCATGCTGTGCGGCGCCACCACGTTCTTCTTCCTCGCGTTCGTGTTCGCGTACTTCTACCTGCGCTCGATCGACGCCGACGGCATGTGGCACCCCGCGCACGTCAAGCCCAACCAGGGCCTCGGCGCCGCGTTCATCGCGTGCGTGCTGCTCAGCGCCGCCGCCTCGATCCTCGCCGGCCGGCGCATGAAGGCCGGCTCTCGCAGCTGGCTCGCGCCCGCCGTCGCAGGCGTCGTGCTCGGGCTCGCGGCGATCGCGCTGCAGTGCGTCGAGTACACCGTGCAGCACTTCGGCCCCACCGACGGCGCCTACGCCAGCGTGTTCTGCGCGTGGAGCGCCTTCTACCTGATCGCCGTGCTGTTCACCATGTACTGGCTCGAGACGCAGGTCGCCACGGAGGTGCGGGCGCGCCGCGCGCCCGCCGGCAGCGAGGGCGACATCAAGGACCCCGATCACCTGATCGCGCCGGGACTCGACGCGGCGGTCTTCTACTGGGGCTTCCTCGCCGCCATCGGGGTCGTGACGTACGTGACGCTTTACCTGTTGTAGTGCTCGCCACGGCGCCAGCGACGCCGGGCTTCTGGGATTGGTCGTTCGACCCGCCCCTCGTGCTGGTGCTCGACTTGGCGCTGCTGTACTGGCTCGGCGCGCGGCGCACAGTCACTCCCGCGCGCAAGCGCACGCTGCAGCGCTGGCGCAACGCCTCCTTCTACGCGTCGCTGCTCGTGCTCGCCGTCGCGCTCGCGTCGCCCATCGAGCGCCTCAGCGCGGACCTGTTCTGGGTGCACATGATCCAGCACGTGCTGCTGATCGTCGTCGCCGCGCCGCTGTTCGTGTTCGCCGCGCCGTGGATCCGCCTGTGGCGCTGCCTGCCGCTGGAGACCCGCCGCTGGCTCGCGCGCGGCCTCAGCCACGGGCAGCGCACCGCGCCGCTGCGCGCCATCAGCCGCACGCTCGGCCGGCCCGTGCCCAGCTTCGTGGCGTTCTCCGTCGTGCTGCTCGGCTGGCACGTGCCCGCCATGTTCGACGCCACGCTGCGCTCCGAAACGCTGCACGCGCTCGAGCACACGCTGTTCTTCTGCACCGCCGTCGTGTTCTGGAAGCAGGTCATCCCCTCGCTGCCGCTGCACACACGGCTGCTCGCGCCGCAGCGCGTCGTGTACCTGATCGGCGGCATGATCGTCAGCTGGGCGCTCGCCGTCGTGCTCGCGCTCGCGCCGCACCCGCTGTACAGCTTCTACGCGAACCTGCCCAGCCGCCCCGGCGGCATCTCCGCCATGGCCGACCAGCAGCTCGCCGCCGGCATCATGTGGGTGCCCGGCTCCGTCACGTTCCTGCTCGTACTGTTCGTCTACGTCCACCGCTGGCTCGTGCCGGCGGCGCCCGAGGGCAACCCCCGGGCGCCGCGGCTGGCCGGCGAGCACTAAGCACTAGGGAGATCAAATGCCGCAGATCGCCATCCCCATCGCCACACACTTCCTCACCGGCGCCATCCTCACGCTCGTGCTGCCTCTGGGCGTGCTGATATGCGTTGCCGTGTGGTACGTCGCGCTGTGGAAACGCGGCTCCGGCGAACGCTGAGCGCCGGACGGTGCGGCGTGAGCTTCGCCGCGCGTGACAAGTATTAGCGGCATTTGGCAACAATAGTTGCCGGCCGGAGCTACCTCGTCACGGTGCTCACGTATGGCTGAACCTTCGTAATATCCGCAGGATCGGGTATACATGAGCAATGTCGCTCGAACTCGATCAACCGCCGGCGCGCACGCTCTCGCCGCGCGAAGCGGAGGTCGTCGCGTGGCTTGAGAGCGAGCGCCGGCCAAGCGTGTCCACCAGCGAGATCGAAGCTCGCTTCGGATGGCCGGCACAGACGGTGTGGCACACGGTCTCGAGCCTTGCGCGCAAGGGCTGGCTGACGCGCACCGCTCGCGGACGCTACGAGACAGTCTTGGCCGACACCGGTGGCTGGGTGCTGCCGAATCCGTGGGCAGCGCTGGGTACCTCAGGCCTTCCCTACTACGTGGGCTTCCAGTCCGCCGCCTACGAGCGCGGGCTCACGCCCGACCGCCCAGGCTCGGTACAGGTTTGCGTTCCCCCTGGCACCAACCGCCCAAAGGCATGGGGGGAGATGCCGATCTCACTGATCTTCCTGCGATCGTTCGCGCCCGTCGCCATCGAGAGCGCCGAGCTGCACGGCTTTCAGATCCGGATCGCCGGCACGGAGAAGCTTCTGATCGACGCGGCCGGGCTCCCCGGACGTATCGGTGGCATCCACGGCCTCGCGCGCGTCCTGGACCGAGCACACCCGAACCTCGACTGGAACCTCCTCGTCGACCTCGGCGAGCACGCGATCCGCGGGCGCGCCGCCCTGCGCCGGATCGCCGCGCTGCTGGAGATCCTCGACTTGAAGATCCCGCCCACGCTCGCGAAGCACGCCCAGGCGCACAGCGGCGAGTCGCTCCTGTATCTCGGCGAGCGGCGCATCCTCGGTGCACACGGAAAGCGCCTGCCGCGCTGGGCCGTCATCGACAACGTCGGCGCCGACGCGCTACACGAGGAGATCATCCGCTGATGATCGCCAACGCGCTCATCCGGCAGTACGCGGTCGGGCAGCAGATCGATGCCGAGGTTGCCGGACAGGACATCGTCCTGCACTACGCGCTCGCGCTGCTCAACGACGCAGGGCTGCTCGGCCTCGACGCGCGGCCTGGACCCGTACGAGATGATCGGCGAGAAGATCATGGCCTGCAACCGCCGCGTAGGCGGCTCTGCCAAGGACGTCTATGACCTCTACCTGTGGTCCGCCACACCATTCTCCGCCGAGCTGGTTCGCCGTCTCGCGGTCCTGAAGGCGTGGACCGACCAACGCGCCAGCCCCCGCTACGACCCCGACGCGCTGCTCTCAGCGATACACCCCAGGAGCTTTCGCTGGACCGATCTCCAGGGCCTCGTGCCGCGACGCCTGCAGCAGGACCACGAGCGCATCTGCACAGCGGTCCGCGAGCGCTTCGGCTTCCTCGTCGACTGCTCGGAGGCCGAGCAGACACTGCTCACCGACCAGACCGCCCATCGCGAGCATGCCCTCTTTCGCCAGCTCCGCGAAGAGGCCCGTCAATGGGCGGACGCCACCCCACGCTGAGGCTCGCCACCGCTCACCGCGCCGCCAGCAACGGCACATCGTGCGCGATCTCGCCCGGTTCGAACGAGTCGGGGTAGATCGTCATCAGCTTGCCGCTGGCACTGATCCCGTACACGAGCGCCGAGTGCGCGACGAGCTGCGGCTGGCCGACTTCGCGGCTGGACCCCACGTTCCAGGCCTTCCACGTCGGCGCGAGTTCCGCGGCGGAGCCGATCAGGTACTGCATCCTGCCCGTCATCTCGTGCTCGCGCACGAACCTTGCGACGTTGGCCGCGGTATCGCCGCGGGGATCGACAGACACGGCGATCACCTGCACTCCGGAGGCGCGCTTGCCGAGCAGGTTCAGCGCGACCCGCAGATTCGAGGTGATCAACGGGCAGATGTCAGGGCAGTTGGCGTACAGGAACGTGACGAACACGGCCTTCCCGCGGTACTCGGCGAGCGTCACCGGCCGGCCCTGGTAGTTGCGCAGGTGGATCGTCGGCGCCGGCTTGGCCGGCAGCGCAAGCGTGCCATAGAAGCCGCCGCCGGCGCGCTCCTGCTGCGCTCCGCCGGGCAGCGCCGGCTTGGCGGAGCCGCGGGCGAGCAGGAAGCTGCCCGCGGCGACCACCACCAGCAGCAACGCGAGCGCGGGCGCCATCCTCGCCCACGGGCGCTCGCCGTCTCGCTTCCCCTCCATCAGCTCATGTTGACGTATCCCGTGGCTTCGGTGGGGCTGCGCACGTTGGCGGCGACCTTGTTTTCGTAGTTGCCCTCGATCGTCTGGATCTGGCCGTTGGGCAGCACGTCCCTGACGATGCCCACGTGTTCGTCGCCGAACACGATCAGGTCGCCCGGCTGCGGCACCACGCCCGGCCCGTTGGGGATCGCGCGGCCTGTGCTCTGCGCCCACGACCACACCTCCGAGACGGCGCCCGCGCCCTGGCCGCCTTCTCCGATCGGCTCGCCCGCCTGGCGCGCGGCCCACGAGGCGAAATACGCGCACCACGGCGCCCCGGGCATCGCCCCGGCGGTCGCGCTGCGGTACTGCGCGATCGCAGGCCCTTCGTTGGACCCCGGCGGCTGCTCGGTCTGGCCGAGCTGGCTTTCGGCGACCGCCACGATGCGTGCGCCCGGCGAGCCCTCGCCGGCGACTTCCGTTGGCGACAGCGCGGAGGAGCCGGCGACGCCGCTCAGACCCGGCTGGTAGGAGGCGAGGGCCGGCGCGCCGCTCAGGCCCGTGGAGCCGGTCGTGCTCGGGTAGCCGCTGAAGCCGGGATAGCCGCTCGCGCTCGGCAGGCCGACGGCGCTGCTCAGGCCCGCGGCGGTGGACGCGTCGGACTGGCCGAGCATGGCCGCCGCGCTGCCGGATGCGCCTGCGCCTTGGGCGCCCTCATAGCCACCGCTGGCGCGTTCGAGCGCGCTCGCAAACGACGATTCGCCGGTGGCCGCGCCGCTCGTCGACGGGGCTTCGACGCCACCGGTGAGGGCGCTGGCGCCGACCAGCGCCGCGGGGTTGGCGAGCTCCTGGCGGATCGCGGAGATGCGCTGCACCGTGGCCTCGAGGCTCATCACCACTGTAATCGGCAGGGGGACGGGCGCGTTGAGCCTGGATCCGCCCGCCAGACCCGTGTAATCGTAGAGTAGACGCCCGTGAAATGGTCTAGTAGACGTGCGTGTAATTGTACAGTAGAGATCTGTGAAATGGTATAGTAGCCCAGATGGGCGACTCGCGAGACAGCATCCAGGCACACGGCGGCTACCGCAGGCGCATCATCGACGACGAGCTCGACGAGCTGGTTTCGGGGCTCCCGGCGATCGCGCTGGAGGGCCCGAAGGCGGTCGGCAAGACCGCCACCGCCCTGCAGCGCGCCGCGAGCGTGTATCGCCTCGACGACGAGGGTGAGCGCTCGATCGCGGAGGCCGACAGCTCACGGCTCCTGGAGGGCGAGCGACCGATCCTGATCGATGAGTGGCAGCGCCTCCCCGAGTCCTTCGACCGCGTGCGCCGCGCGGTCGACGACGGCGCTCCCGCGGGGAGCTTCCTGCTGACCGGCTCGGCATCACCGACAGAGCCGCCGACGCATTCGGGCGCGGGCAGGATCGTGCAGGTGCGCATGCGGCCGATGACGCTCGTCGAGCGCGACGTCGAGGCTCCGACGGTGAGCCTCAAAGAGCTTCTCCGGGGCGATCGCGGAGACGGCGTGCGGGCTCCGATCACGGGGCGCACGGACATCAACCTGGACCGCTACGTGCACGAGATCCTCGCGTCAGGGTTCCCGGGACTCCGCGGCCTGTCCGACCGCCTGGCGCGCGCACAGCTCGACGGGTACGTCGACCGCATCATCGACCGCGACTTCGACGAGGTTGGCCGCCAGGTCCGACGCCCGGGGACGCTGCGCAGGTGGATGCAGGCGTATGCGGCGGCAACCGCCACCACCGCGTCCTACGAGAAGATCCGCGACGCCGCGACCAGCGGCCACCACGAGAAGCCGGCCAGAGGGACTACACGGCCGTACCGTGACGCGCTCGAGCAGCTGTGGATCCTCGATCCCGTGCCCGCCTGGCTGCCCACGCGCAGCCGCCTCGCGCGCCTCACCGCACCGCCAAAGCACCACCTGGCCGACCCCGCTCTCGCGGCGCGGCTGCTCGGCGTCGACTCCGCAACGCTCCTGCGAGCCCAGCCCACCGGACCCTCGGTTGCCACAGAAGGGACGCTGCTTGGTGCGCTGTTCGAGTCGCTGGTCACGCTCAGCGTGCGCGTCTACGCGCAGGCCGCCGAGGCCCGTACCGGCCATCTGCGCACCTGGAGCGGCGATCATGAGATCGACCTCATCGTCGAGCACGGCCAGCGTGTCGTTGCGATCGAGGTGAAGCTCGGCCACACCCCTGAGGATCGCGACGTGCGCCACCTCAGGTGGCTGAAGAACGAGATCGGCGACGAACTGGCGGACGCGATTGTCATCACAACCGGAGCGGTCGCCTACCGGCGCCCCGACGGAATCGCGGTCGTGCCCGCGGCGCTGCTCGGGCCGTAGTTAAAAGCGGGCGGGCGGCCGTCGCCGCCCGCCCAACCACCGTTCCCTCGATGAAGCGGCGGTAATGTGGCTTCTGTCGGCCAATCCCTGACCGCCTGAAGCGTTATGACCCGTCTGCCCGCAAGCGGCCGATGCAAAACATCAACCAACGGTCAGCTGGGCTTCACTGCAGCGGTGGCGTCCTCTAGGCGCCACCGCTGAGGAAGTTGATGTGAAGAACTGCCGCCTGATCTATTCGATCAGCTTCAGAGCCGCGTCAGGCAGCTGGTTGGCCTGCGAGAGAATCGCGACGCCAGCCTGCTGCAGAACCTGGAGCTTCGTGAAGTTGGTCATTTCCGTGGCCATGTTCACGTCGACCATGGCGCTAACCGCCGAGGTCAGGTTCTGGCTGTACACTTCCAGGTTGGACTGGGTGTACTGGATGCGGTCCTGCACGGCACCGAATTCACCGGCGAGGCCAGACACCGTGGAGATGGCTTCGTCGAGTTCTTTCAGGCCCGTGGGCGGGTGTTCTTTGTTCAGTTTGACGATCGATTCGTTGAGTTCGCCAACCTTGGTCTTGAAACCGGCGATTTCTTCTTTCACCGTTTTGACTTCGGCTTCGGTTTTGCCGCCTTTGGCGAGTTCTTCGGTCAGTTTGGTGACTTCGCCTTCTTCGGTTTTGATTTCTTCCTTGAGCGTTTTGACTTCTTCCTTTTCGGTTTCACCGAGACCGTTCAGGAGTCGTTCACCCAGCGTTTTCGGTTCAAGCTCGGTTTCGATCGCCGAGTAGAGCTTGATCGTGCTGACGCTGATCGATTCGCCGTCGTTGGCGCCGACCTGGAACTTGATTTCTTCAGCCGCGTTCAGCAGGTTCTTGCCGTTGAACGAGGTCGTTTCACCGACGCGCTTGATCTCAGCGGTCATCTGGCCGACCTCGGAGATGATCGCTTTCTGGTCTTCTTCGGACGTCGTGCCGTTCGCGTACTCAACGCTGAGCTCGCGCACACGCTGGAGCATCCCGTTGACGTCGTTCAGAGCGCCCTGAGCGGTCTGCGCAAGCGCCACCGCGTCCTGGATGTTTTCGCCAGCCTGGTTGAGGCCGTTGACCTGGCTCTGCAGGCTCTGGCTGATGGCGTAACCGGCGACGTCGTCGGCTGCCGAGTTGATCTTGAGGCCGGACGACAGGCGCTGCATGGCCTGAGACAGCATGTTCTCGGTGCCATTCAGGTTCCTGCTGGCGTCCATCGCCTCCAGGTTGTTGTTGATCGTGAGGCCCATGCGTTCATCTCCTTGATGACGTTTGTTTGTTTAGGTCCCGAGCCGACTCCGTGTCGACCCACGCGGATTATCGTCAGCGCAGCGGGAAACTTGAGAGCGACCTTCGCATGCAGACTGGTTTCCCGCTCACGGCGCGGTTTCCTGCCTGCGCACGGGCGCGTTCAGGCATGCTCTCGCCGCGCCCAGGCCCGGCACACGGGCGCGTTCAGGCGCGCACGTCGACGTGCGGGCGCCCGTCGTCGTCCGCATCGCTCTCGTACTCCGGCGGCGGCGGCTCGCGGCGGGGCTGGCGACGGCCCTCATCGTGCGAGGGGCGGTCGCGGTCGCGCGATATGCGCTCGAGCGGCTGCACCGGCAGCCGCGCCGCCGGGGAGATCGGCGGCGGTCCGGGCGTGATCGGCTGAATCGGGTCCACGCCTGGCTCTCAGTCCCTAGGAGACCGCGCCCGCGGCTGGACGCTCGGATGCCGGCGCCGGCAGCTCGCGCCGGGCGCTGGCGGCCTTGACGGCCTCCACCAGCTTCTGTTCGCGGCTCTTGATCTCCAGGATCACGAGCCGGCGCCACAGGAACACGGCGCCCGCCCACGCGGCCACGTAGCAGACGATGCCCGCTACCAGCGCCCGCAGCCCCGCGCCGGCGAGCGTGTTGGTGGGCAGCGACAGGTAGCCGCCGAGCACGAAGCCGGCGAGCCCGCCCCAGCCCTTGGCGCGAGCGACCGCGCGCGCGGCCCGGGGGTGGGCCGCGACGCTGGGGCCGTCGGCGTCGAGCTCGTCGTCCTTGGCGTCCTTCTTGGAGCCCTTGGCCTTGCCCTTCTTGCCGCCGTCCTCGCCCTTCTTCGCGCCCTTGCCCTTGGCCTTGGCATCGGCGGCGGCGGCCTTCTGCGGCGCGCGCGGCTCCGCCGAGGCGGCAACGGGCGCGGCGGGCGCGTCCGCTGTCTCGGGGGGCGCTTCGACGGTGGTGTCGACGGCTGCCATTCAGATCACCCGAGCCCGCGCTGCCGTTCGGCGCGCTGGCACTCGAAGATGAAATGCACGAGGCGGCGGCGGTCGAGCTCTGAGATGTCCGTGAACGCGACCGCGCGGCGCCCCTGGGCGTCGATCCGCACGACCTTGCCGGTGCCGCTGATCTGCAGCACCCCGGGCGTGAGCGTGATCTGGAACTTGACCTCCTCGCCCATCCGCAGCGAGTCGGGGCCGGCCAGCAGGAAGCCGCCGCCGCTGAGGTCCACCGTGAAGCTCTGCACGGAGGGCTTGCCCGCCCCGCCGTACACGACCGCTGGACGCGCGGACATGATGCGCACGAACTCGCGTTCCTGCAGCACCTCGACCGAGCGCGGCCCGTCCAGGCGCAGCACGTCCGGGTCGGAGGGGTCTTCGATCGACACGGTGCCCGTCAGGCGCACGCGCCCCTGGGGGGCCACGAATTCGAGCACCAGGCCGTCGAGCTGGGCGGCGCTGAGCCGCCCCACGGGGATCATGATCGCCACCAGCAGCGAGTCGGGGCTCGACTCGAGCACGCGCGCGGTGATGCCGTCGCCGCCGCGCGGATACAGCGTGACCGACTGCGAGCGCTCGGGCAGCGCCACCGGCTTGGTTTTCTCGGGCGTACCGCGACCAAGGCCGAGTTTCATGGCAGAAGCCTCTCCGCGAGCGCGCTCGGCTCCAGCTGTCGCAGCCGCCAGCCGCCGCCGCGCGCGCGATCGAGCATGTACTCGGGGGCGAGGCCGAAGCGGCACGCGGCCTCGATGGCGACGCCGATCTGGTCGGTCTCGTCGGCGTGCGTCACCGCCAGCGCGTTGGCGCCGAGCGGCTTCAGCGCCTGCAGCAGCTGCGCGGCGGCAGCCGCGCCCAGCGTGGCTGGCAGCGCCACGACCACCCGCTCGGGCTTCAGCTCGGCGAGCAGCCGCGCGAGCTCGCGGATGCCCGCGCGGTCGGACGGCGACACGCTGGGCGTGTCCAGCACCGCGACGCCCTCGCCGCGCACCCTGCGCAGCGCACGCAGCGCGCGCGGGGAGCGCGCTGCGGTGGGCTTCATCACATGCGGGCTGATCAGCAGCTGCAGCTCCGCTTGCGCGGGGTCGCGCGTGAGCGTCGCGAAGCTCGCGGGCAGCGAGCTGCCCTTGCGATAGGCGCCCAAGAGCGCCGAGCAGCAGCTCGTCTTGCCCGCGCCGCCGGCCCCCACGATCGCGATCACGGCGCCCTTGCTGGGCAGCGGCGTCGCCACCGGAATGCGCTGCGTGAGCGTCGTGCGCACCGCCTGCGCCAGGCCCGCGCGGGGAGCCAGCGCCAGCGCGTGCGCGCTGGCGGCGTCGATCAGCTCATCCGCCAGTGCCTCGCTTACACCGCAACGCTGCAGGCTGCGAGCCACGCCGGCGCGGGCACGGCCCTGCGAGCCCGGCGCGACCTCGCGCCGCTCGCTCGCCTGCCACGGCTGCGTTGGTGCGGGGGTTGGCTCGAGCTCGGACTGTGGCTCTGCGGCGCGGAGCGGCTCGATCGGGCGAAACGGCTCGATCGGGCGGCGCGGCGCGGGCGCGGGCGGCGGCGCCTTGACGCGGTCGGCGCGCGCGAGCGCGGCCAGATGCGCGGTCACGTACGCGCTGCCCTCGCGCGCGGGCTGCGCGGGCCGGCGCGCGAAGAACGGCGGCGGCAGCGCGGAGGTCACCTCGCCGGGAACGGGCGTCTGGCCCGGCGGCGGCGAGGGCGCGTAGCCGAGCATCGGCCGCAGCGTGGGCCGCGCCGCCGGCTGGCCGACTGCGTGAGCGGGCGCCTGCGCGGCGGTCTCGGCAGCGCTGTGCGCGGTCGTGTGCGCGACGAGCGGGGACGGCGTGAACGCGGGCGGCGCCGGGGACGGCGGCGAAGCGAGGGACGGCAACGGCGTGGGGAGCGCCGCCGGTGCGCCCAGCTCAGCTGCGGCGCCGTGCGAGGACGGCGGCGGCGGCTCGACGCTCTCGTCCTCGTCGTAGACGTCGATGCCGGGCGTGCCGGCGATCGCCTCGATCTCGATGTAGGGATGCTGGAAGAAGCCGAACACGCCGCCGGTGAGACCCTCGCGGCGGCGCACGATGATGGCCTCGTCGCCGAGGTCGCGCTGGATCTGCGGCACCAGCTCGTCGACGGAGCGCCCGCGGTAGATGCGGGTGGGGGCGTCGCCGCCATTGCCAAAGCGCGCGCGGGCCTCGCGCCCGAGCGCCTCCAGAAGCTCTCCGGGCGTACTCATGCGTACTCCTTCGGAGGCTCGGGCGACAAAGATGAGCAGACGCGGCGAAACATGCTCATGCGTGGATCACCCCGACGGTTTCGACGTTGATCCCGGGGGCGATCTCGTTGTAGGAGCACACCGCGAGGTGCGGCTGCGCCTGTGCGATCAGGCGACGCAGGTGGCGGCGGATGCGCGCGGAGCAGAGCAGCACCGGCCCCTTGCCGCCGAGCGGGCCGAGGGCGGCGGCGTGCTCGACCTGCGCACGCAGCGCCGTCACGATCGCCTGCGCCCGTGGCGGATCCATGGCCAAATACTCCCCGTCCGTAGTTTGGGTGATGGAGGTGGAAACCTCCTGCTCGATGGCAGGATCCAGGGTAATGGCTTGCAGGCGCAACTGCTCGTCCAGGTGAGGAGCGGTGATCGCCCGGCCCAGCGCCTGGCGAGCGTACTCCGATAGGAGGCTTGTGTCTCGTGTTGTTCGAGCCTTGTCGCCAATTGCCTCCACGATCGTGCCGAGATCGCGGATCGGCACGCCCTCGATCAGCAGCGACTGCAGCACGCGCTGGATCTCCCCGAGCGACAGCGCGTCGGGCACGACCTCCTCGACGACGGCGGCGTTGGTCTCCTTGAGCTTGTCCAGCAGCGCGCGCACGTCCTGGCGCGTGAGCACCTCGGCGGCGTGTTCGCGGATCGTCTCCGTCAGGTGGGTGACGATCACGGACTCGGGGTCGACGACCGTGTAGCCCTGCGCCTCGGCTTCGCCGCGCGCGGACTCCTGGATCCACACGGCCTCCAGGCCGAACGCGGGCTCGCGGGTGGGGATGCCCTGCAGGTTGCCGCTGGCGTCGCCGGGGTCCATGGCGAGCAGGTGCCCGGGCATGATGCGCCCGCGCGCGACCTCCGAGCCGCGCACCTTGAAGACGTACTCGTGCGACTCCATGCCGAGCTCGTCGTGGATGCGCACGGGCGGCACGACGAGCCCGAGGTCGCCCGCGAGCTGGCGGCGGATCTGGCTGACGCGGCGCAGCAGCGAGCTGCCGGCGCCGGAGCCGGCGTCTACGAGCGGCACGAGGCCGAAGCCGATGGCGAGCTCGAGCGTGTCGACGCCGACCTCCGACATCGGCTCGTCGCCGGGTTTCGGCAGCGCGGCCTGCGCGGCGGCGGCGCGCGCGGCGGCCTCGTCGTCGATGGCGCTCGGCAGGCCGTTGCGCACGGCCCATCCGATCGCGCCGAAGATGCCGGCGATCAGCAGGAACGGCAGCTTGGGCAGGCCGGGGATCAGCGCGAACAGGCCGATGGCGCCGGCGGCGACGAGCGGCGCCTTGCGCTGCCCCAGGATCTGGTTGGCGATGTCGGAGCCGAGATCCTTGTCGGAGGCGGCGCGCGTGACGATGATGCCGGTGGCGACGGAGATGAGCAGCGCCGGGATCTGCGCGGCGAGGCCGTCGCCGACGGTCAGCAGCGAGTACTCGTGGGTGGCTTCGGAGAAGCCGAGGTGGCGCTGCAGCATGCCGACGATGATGCCGCCGACGAGGTTGATGGCGGTGATGATGACGGCGGCGATGGCGTCGCCTTTGACGAACTTGGAGGCGCCGTCCATGGCGCCGTAGAAGTCGGCCTCCTGGGCGATCTCGGAGCGCCGCGCGCGCGCCTGGTCGTCGCTGATGAGGCCGGCGTTGAGGTCGGCGTCGATCGCCATCTGCTTGCCGGGCATCGCGTCGAGCGTGAAGCGCGCGCCGACCTCGGCGACGCGCCCGGCGCCCTTGGTGATGACGACGAACTGGATCACGACGAGGATCAGGAAGATCACGAGGCCGACGACGACGTTGCCGCCGACGACGAATTCGCCGAACGCCTTCACCACGCTGCCGGCGTCGCCGGAGGTGAGGATCAGGCGCGTGACCGACACGTTGATCGCCAGCCGGAACATCGTGGTCAGCAGCAGCAGGCTGGGGAACGCGGCGAAGTCGAGCGCCTTGCCGAGGTACATGGTCGTCGCGACGATCGTCAGCGCGCCGGCGATGTTGACCGTGATCATCAGGCTGAGCAGCGCCGAAGGCAGCGGCACGACGAGCATCGTCACGACCATCACCACGGACACTGCCGCCAGCAGGTCGGTGTGCCGCAGCAGCCTGCGCAGGCCGGGGGCGTTCACGACGCGAGCCTCCTACGCGGGGGGGCGATCTGGCCTGCCGGCGCCGGACTGCGCCGTTCGGGCGGCGTGGCGGTGCGCCGGCCGGCGAGCCGGTAGACGAACGCGAGCACGCGCGCGACCGCGGCGTACAGCTCCTGCGGGATGATCTGGCCGATCTCGACGGAGGCGTGCAGCGCGCGCGCGAGCGGCGGGTCGGCGACGATCGGCACGTCGTGCTCTTCGGCCACGCGCCGGATCTGCGCGGCGATCAGGTCCTTGCCCTTGGCGACGACCTCGGGTGCGGTGCGCGTGCCGTCGTACTTGAGCGCGACGGCGTAGTGCGTGGGGTTGGTGACGACCACGTCGGCCTGCGGCACGGCGGCCATCATGCGCGCGCGGGCGGCCTGCATGGCGCGGCGGCGCAGCGCCATGCGCACCTCGGAGGAGACGCCGTACTGGCGCACCTCGTCCTTGACCTCCTGCTTGGTCATCTTCAGCTGCTTCTCGTGGCGGTGGCGCTTCCACGCGTAGTCGACGAGCCCCACCAGCAGGTAGGCGAAGGCGGCGTGCTCGGCGACGGCGAGCGCGCTCGAGCCGGACAGCCGCGCGAGCGCGGCGGGGGAGATGCCCACGCTGGAGGCGAGCTTGGTGAGCCCGGGCAGCAGCGCGAGCGCGGCGACCGCGCCGACGACGCCGACCTTGGCGACGGTCTTGAGCGCTTCGAACAGCGCGTTGGGGCCGACGAGGTTCTTGAGGCCGGACGCGGGGTTGATGCGCCGGAAGTCCGGTTTGAGCGCCTGTGCGCTGGGCCTGAAGCCGACCTGCGCGACGCCCGCGAGCGCCGCCGCGACGAAGCACGCGCCGGCGATCGGAGCGACGCCGAGCAGGACCACGGAGGTGGCGGAGTGCATCAGGCTGTTGAGACCGGCGCCGGTGGTGGCGCTGCCCGACTGCGAGATCTCGCCGAACATGCCGCGAAACGCGGAGAACCCGGCGGATGCGACCTGCGGTCCGGTGATGCCGATCATGAACAGACCGGCGATCACGACGATCGAGCCGCCGAGGTCGTGGCTGCGCGCCACCTGGCCTTTCTGGCGCGCGCGTTTGCGGTGCTTGGGTGTTGCCTTCTCGGTGCGGTCGTCGCGTGCCATCGGCTATGCCACGTGCATGACGCCGAGGGCGTCGCCGACGCTGATGGAGAGCTGGTTGGAGATCCAGTTGGCGGTGAAGGGCAGCGACGCGCTGACGACGAGCAGCGCGACGGCGACCTTGGTGGGGAAGCCGACCGCGAACACGTTCAGCTGCGGCACCACGCGCGAGACGATGCCGAAGGCGACGTCCGTGATCAGCAGCGCGACGAGCACCGGCGCGGCGACCTCGAGCGCGGCGGCGAACACGTTGGCGAACACCTGCTCGGCGCCGCCCAGCAGCGAGGACAGCCGCGGGCCGCTGGTCAGCGGCACGAGCTGGAACGTGCGCGCGAGCCCGCGCAGCGTCCAGGCGTCGCCGCCGATGACGAGGAAGATGAGCGTGCCGACGAGCGAGTAGATGCGCGTCATGACGGCGCTTTCCTCGTGGTTCATGGGGTTGATGAGGCTGCCGTAGGAGAAGCCGGAGAGCACGTCGATCACCGAGCCGGCCGATTCGATGGCGCCCAGCAGCACCGCGAGCGTGAACGCGAGCCCGAAGCCCACGAGCAGGCCCTCGACGACGAGCCCGACGATCGCGAGCGGATCGGTGGGGATGTGCTGGCCGTGCAGCGCGATCGGCGCGAGGCCGACGGAGATGCCGACGGCGATCAGGCCGCGCACGCGCGGCGGCACGAGCTGCGAGGAGAACAGCGGCGCGATCACGAACAGCGGCGTCACGCGCGCGAGCACGAGGATGAAGCCGACCAGCTGGTTGCCGGCGAGCTCCGAGAGGATCTTGTTCACGAGCCCACCATCGTCGGGATCGAGGTGAACAGCGCGGTCGTGTAGGCGACGAGCTGGCCGAGCATCCACGGCCCGAGCAGCACGATCACGACGGCGACGCCGGCGATCTTGGGGATCAGCGACAGGCTCTGCTCCTGGATCTGCGTGACGGCCTGGAAGACGCTGATCAACAGGCCGATGACGAGCGCGACGAGCAGCAGCGGGCCGGCGATCTTGAGCGCGAGGCTCATGGCCTGGGAGGCGAGGTTGACTACCGTGTCCTGGTTCATCGCTGTATAGCCATGGTCATACGGCCTCTGTTTTTTGATTTATATGGAGACGGGATGGCGTGCATGCTCGATCGAGCGCCCTAGTGAAAACTCTGGACGAGGGCCTTGATGACGAGATCCCAGCCGTCAACCAGCACGAACAGCAGGATCTTGAACGGCAGCGAGATGAACGTCGGCGGCAGCATGATCATCCCCATGCTCATCAGCACGGAGGAGACGATCAGGTCGATGATCAGGAACGGCAGGAAGATCAGGAAGCCGATCTGGAACGCGGTCTTCAGCTCGGAGACGATGAACGCGGGGATCAGCACCTCGGTGGGCACTTCGGCGCGCTTGTGCGGCGTCTTGGCATGCGCGAGGCTCACGAACAGCGAGATGTCCTCGACGCGCGTCTGGCGGAACATGAATTCGCGCAGCGGCTGCTCGGCGCGCTCGATCGCGGTGGTGGTGCTGATGTGGTGCGCGCTCAGCGGTTCGATCGCGTCCTTCTTGATCGCGCCGACGGTGGGCGCCATCACGAAGATCGTCAGGAACAGCGCGATGCCGACGAGCACCTGGTTGGGCGGCGCGGTGTTGGTGCCGACGGCGGTGCGGATGAAGCCGAGCACGATCAGGATGCGGCTGAAGCCGGTGACGGTGAAGAGGATCGCCGGCACGAGCGTGAGGCCGCCGACGAGCAGCAGGATCTGCACGGCGTTGCTCGAGTTGACGTTGAGGCCCGCGGCGAGCATCAGCGCCTGACCGTCATTTCGCGCAGGCGCCCGATCACGCCGGAGGAGGGCGAGGGCATGCGCATCGGGTCGGGGCGCTGGCCGACGATGGGGCTGTGCCGGACCTGGTCGTAGCGGTCGTACTCGACGGAGCCCACGCCCGGCTGCTGGCCGGCCGCGTGGCCGCCGGCGCGCACGGCGCCCGCGACGAGCTGGCCGGCCGCGCTGAGGAAGCCGGAGCGCTCCGGGCCCTCGTCGTCGGGCTCGCCGAGCAGGCCGGCGTCGCGCGCCTGCTCCTCGGTGTAGCGATGGATCGGCACGACGCCGTGCTCGGTGCTGCCGAGCAGCACGTAGTCGCTGCCGGCGCGCACGAGGTGCACGGAGCGCCCGGAGCCGAGCGTGAGCGCGGCGACGCTCGACAGGCCGGCACTGGGTGTATCGGACCCCACCGCCCCCTTGCCGGCCTTGACCTGCTTGAGGATCCACGAGAGCCCCCAGATGACGGCGATGACGATCGCGAGGCCCACGATCGTGCGCACGATGCTGGCGCCGCCGCTGCTGGTCGTTGCGGCGTGCGGCGAGGCGGCGGAGCCACCGAGGTTCAGGGGCGTGTTTTCGCCGCCCGTCTTGGACGAGGGCGTGAACGCAGACGCGGGGCTCGCGTATGCGAGCACGCAGGCGCCAAGCGCCGCAGTCGCCGTCGCGACCGCACGGGAAAGCAATATGAACTTGGTCATCGAGGGACGACTCCGAGGAAGAGTCGTCCTCGTTATCGGCCCTGATACGGCGGACTTGAGGCTTCTGAGGCCGCCAGCTGGACCCTACGGACGGCGTGTGGGACCGACTACGGAGCCCGGCTAGCGGATCAGCTCGGCGAGCTGCACGCCCCAGGCGCCGTCGCCGGTTACGACGAGCGAGCCGCTGGCGAAGCACAGGCCGTTGGCGAACAGCTCGACGGGCGCCTCGGCGCGCTGGTCGAGCTCGACGACGACGCCCTGCGCGAGTCCGAGCGACTCGCCGAGGGGAAGGTGCGTCCTGCCGAGCTCGGCCCACACGCGCACGAAGATGCTGCGCAGGATCGCGCGATCCTCGGGACGCTCGCGCGTCTCGTGCAGGTGGGCGCGCGCGCGTTCGAGCTCGGCGAGGCCGAGCTTGGCGTACGTGTCGGCGCGCACGGGCGGCTCGCCGGTGGCGGTCAGCTTGACGGCGCGGCGCACGCCGCTGCGCCCGGGGCGCCCGCGGCCGAGCGAGACGCCCTCGGCGAACAGCAGCACGCCGTCCTCGGCGCGGTCTTCGAGCTCGACGAGCGCGCCCGGGGTCAGTTCGAGCATGCGCTCGATGGGCATCTGCACGGAGCCGACCTCGGCGCGCAGCAGCACCTGCGCGCCGGCGACGCCGCGGTGCAGCGCGTCGGCGCCCCGCGGGTCGGCGCTGAGCGACTCGGCGCCGTTGCCGCGGATGCGCTCCATGATCGGCTCGATGGCGCCCCACGGGATCAGCAGCGCCATGCGCGAGCCGAGCCCGTCGATCTTGACGTCGAAGGTGAGCGACAGCGTGGGTTCGCCGATCGGCGTGAGCACGCCGGCGTCGCCCTCGGTGTCGACGTCGCCGCGCGACAGCGGCGGCCCGCCGAGCTCGCCCCACGCGGTGGACAGCTGGTGCACGATGCCGTCGAGCACGCCGCGCGTGAGCACCCAGTCGATTTCCGTGAGGTGCCGCTCGGCGGGAGCGTGCGAGGCCTCGCCGCCGAGCAGGCATTCGAGCGCCTGCAGCACGAGCGGCCGCTCGATGCTCATCAGCATGTGCCGCTCGATCGTGTCCGCGTGCACGGCCACGGCGATCGAGTCTGCGGGCAGCTGCGCCTTGGCGGCGGCCCACGTGTGCTGGCTGACGTCGCCGATAGACAGGTAGACCTCGGAGTTGAGCTCGCTCCCCAGCCACGAGGCGAGCGCCTCCGAGAACGACTCGAGCGAACGCAGGATGCGGCGCCTGAGCTCGGTGGTGAACTTGGTCGGCTGCGAGAAGTCGAGCGCGCGGATCTGGTCGACCGCGGCCTCCTCGGCCTCGGCTATGTCGTCCTGGCTGACGCTCATCTGCGGGCCCGAACCTCAGTGGCTGGCGCCACTGTCGGCATCCGAGCCGCTGTCGCCTGCGCCGCCGGCATCCGCTGCCGGGGCCGCCACGGTCGCGAGCTCGCCGTCCAGCTCGCCGGCTGCGGCAGGCTCGGGGAGCTCTCCATCGGGCTGACCGTCGAGGATCTCGGTGATGCGCAGACCGTACTGCTCGTCGATGACGACGACCTCGCCGCGCGCGATGGCGCTGCCGTTGACGAGCAGGTCGGCGGTTTCGCCGGCGAGGCGCTCGAGCGTGACGACGGAGCCGACGCGCAGGTCGAGCGTCTCCCCGACGGTCATGTGCGTGCGCCCGATCTCGACGCTGAGCTCCATGGGGATCTCGGCCAGGCGGCTGAGGTCGACCTGGGAGTCGCCGGCGCCGTTGATCGGCGCGCCCTGATCGAACTGCTCGTACTCGATCGTCTCGGTCACGCTGGCTCCTATTGCACCGTCAGGTCGGGGAACAGCACGGCTTCGACCTTGACGTCGGTCTGCTTGCGCGATCGCCTGCAGGATCTTGTGCTTGATCACGGCGCGCCCCTGACCGGAGATCGAGCGTTTCGCCGTTCTGGTTGGTGATCGTGTTGGTCACGATTTCGCGCACGAGCGGTTCCTCGGGCAGCGTGCCGGCGGCGTTTTCGCCGCTGGCGGCGGCGGCGGTGGCGGAGGCGCCGTCGCTCTGCCCGGGCGCGAGCTCGAGCCCGACGGTGATCTTGGCGTAGCGGCCATCGGTGAGGTTGAGCAGGAACGGCGCTGGCATCACGTAGATGGTTCCCTTGATCTTGTCCTTGTTGACGGGCTTGGGCCGGGTCATCTTGTAGCCCACCCCCAGTATGAGAATCGGCAGGGCCACCACAAGCATTAGCTTCTTGTTCTTGAGCATGATCCGGGTCGTCCTTGACTAAAGGTTGCCTTCGCCTTCACCTTCGGCAGAACCGAGCCGTCGCATTACGATCTCGACGCGCCGGTTGCGCGTGCGGCCGGCAGCGGTGGCGTTGCTGGCCACCGGACGCTGATCGGCGTTGCCGGAGGCGGTCAGCCGGCTGGCGCCGACGTTGTGTTCGATCAGGAAGCGCACGACGGTGCTGGCGCGGGCCGTGGAAAGCTCCCAGTTGCTCGGGATACAGGGCCGAGTGGATCGGAACGTCGTCGGTGTTGCCTTCGACGGAGATCGGGTGCGTCTGATCGACGTTCAGCAGCCTGCGAGATCTCGCCCAGCAGCCCGTCCGCCTTGGGGTTGAGCGCCGCCTGGCCGGAAGCGAACAGGAGGTCGTCGGTCAGCACCCGGATCACCAGGCCGCGCGCTTCGATCGTCGTCTTCACGCTCTTGGCGAAGCCGTGCGAGGCCGCGTACGCGTCGAGCTCGCGCTTGATGCGTTCGAACTCGGCAGCCTGCTTCTGAGCGGCCTGCTGGGCGGCGGCCGCGGCGGCGCTGGAGTGCGAGGAGCTGCTCTGCGTGCTGCTGGCGCCCTGCGTGGCAACCGGCTCGATCGCCTGCAGTTCGACGCTGGAGGGCGTCTGCGCCGAGTTGTTGGTGGCTCCCTCCTTGGCGATCGCTTTGCCGCCGGGCAGGATCTGGCCGGAGAAGGCCGCCTTGAGCGACTTCTGCAGCGTTTCGTACTTGGAGATGTTGACCGAGGAGATCGAGAACAGCACCATGAACAGCGCCATCAGCAGCGTGATCATGTCCGCGTAGGTGAGCAGCCAGCGCTCGTTGCCGCCCTCCTCGCCGCCCCCGTGGCGGCGTTTGCGGCGACCACCGCGCGCCATGCTCAGGCCGCCCTGGCGACGTCGAGCCTTGCCACGTTGTCCTCGTCGTCGGAGGGCCGCTCGGTCGGCGGCAGGTAGGACATCAGCTTTTCGGAGACCAGCCGGGGGTTGTCGCCGGCCTGGATCGAGAGGATGCCCTCGAGCGTCATCATCCGCAGCTCGATCTCTTCGGCGGAGATCGCCTTCAGGCGGTTGGCGATCGGCAGGAAGATGACGTTCGCCGAGCCGACGCCCATCAGCGTGGCGATGAACGCGGCCGAGATCGAGGGCCCGAGCGTGGCCGGCGCGGCGAGGTTCTGCAGCACGTGCACGAGGCCGAGCACGGTGCCGATGATGCCCATCGTCGGCGCGAAGCCGCCGGCCTTCTCGAACGGCGACGCGGACGCCTCGTGGCGGGCGGCCATGCCGTCGACCTCGGCCTCGAGGATCGCGTGCACCATCTCGGGGTCGGTGCCGTCGACGACCAGCTGCAGCGCGTTGCGCGTGAAGGGGTCGTCGATCTCGCCGAGCATCGCGTCGAGCGCGAGCAGGCCCTCGCGGCGGGCCTTGTCGGCGAGCGACACGAGCCGGTCGAGCTGGCCGCGCATGTCGGGCGGTTCGGCCGAGAACACGAGCTTGTAGAGGCTGGGCACGCGCTTCATCGGCGCCATGCCGACGCTTGCGAGCGTCACGCCCGCGGTGCCGCCGATGATGATCATGAGCGCAGGGATGTTGATGAAGGAGGCGGGACTCGTCCCGTCCATCATCGAGCTCAAGAGCAGGGAGCCGAAGGCCAACCCGATTCCGATGGCCGTTGAAGCCTTCATTGCTTCCCTACATCGGCTCCCCCGAAAAATCCTTCAGTTTTGTCCGCAACGCATGCACAAACGTCGATTGGGCCGACGCGCGCTGCCCGTTTGGGACTACATGCGGTCGGCCCGGACTACGACCAGGCCTCGCTGGACGCACGGCGCCCCCGGCGGGGGTCTACGCCGGGTCGTCTTCGACGGCGGTCAGGTGCGGCGCGTCGCGGGCGGCTCGCGGTGGATCGGGCCGAGCGGCGGCTGACGGCCGGCGCCGCGACGCCGGAACGCATCGGCGAGCACCGCGGCGCGGTAGCCCTGCACGGCGGCGGCGACCTCGGCGGGCGTCTCCGCGACGACGACCTTGGCGCCGGTCGCGAGCGTGATGACCGTGTCGGGCGTGGACTCGACCGTCACGATCATGTCGAGATTCAGATGGAACGGCTCGTCGCTGTGGCCGAGCCGGTTGAGCGTGATCATCGGACCTACCCCCTGTTACAACCACACATTAGCCAAGAGGTGGGATGGCACGGCTGCCATCCCACCCCGCGGCTCCTCGGAGCTCGTACCTGCTCGTCACCGTCCTTTCCCAGCGATCAACGCTTGGCCGCCTGTGCTGCTTGCGCGGCGGATTCCGGCTGCTGGATCAGCTACGGCCCACGGCTACTGGACCATGCTGACCAGCGTGCCCAGCATTTCGTCCGCGGTGGTGATCGTGCGCGAGTTGGCCTGGTAGCCGCGCTCGGCGGTGATCATGTTGGTCATCTCGGTGGCCAGGTCGACGTTCGACATCTCGAGCTCGCCGCCGATGGTGGAGCCGAACCCGGGCGTGTCGGGCGTGCCGACGATCGGCGCACCGGAGTTGGTGGTGCGCGCCCACAGCGAGCCGCCGAGCCGTTCGAGGCCGGTTTCGTTGGGGAACGTGGCCAGCGACAGGTAGCCGGCGGTGACCCGCTGCAGATACGTTTTGGATTCTTTGTTCTCGTCGGTGTAGCTGACGGAGCCGTCCTGGCCGATCGAGACGTTGCTGGAGCCGGGCGGGATCCTGATGTAGCTGTCTTCTTTGCCCGGCGCATACGTGTTGCCGGTTTCCGATTCGGCCGTGACTTCGGCGTTGCGGCCAACCACGTATTCGCCTCCCTGGGTGGTGAGGAAGCCGGTGGTGTTGGTGGTGAGGTCGCCGGCGCGCGTGTAGGACACGTTGGCGGGCAGGTTTTTGGTGGGTTCTTCCGGGTTGGGCGCTCCAGGGCCGACGCGGAGGAAGCCCTTGCCCTCGATGGCGACGTCGAGCGGGTTGTTGGTGGACTGGAAGGAGCCCTCGGTCATTTCGTTGATGGTGGCGCCGACCTGCACGCCGAGCCCGATCTGCACGGGGTTGGTGCCGCCGTTGGAGGGCGTGGGGCCGGAGGCCCCGCGGAACACCTGCGTGAGCGAGTCCGCGAACGTGACGCTCACGGACTTGTAGCCCACTGTGTTGACATTGGCGAGATCGTTGGCGGTCTCGTCGAGCATCGTCTGATTCGCATCGAGGCCGCTGATTGCGGCATACATTCCAGCCATCATCGTGACTGCCCTTCCTTTCGCGGCCTCCTCGATGAGGTCCGGCCGTTGTTGGTCTGAACCGCTCGCATCATGCGATTACGGCGCTGTCTATGTTGGTGAACACGTTGTCCTTCATGTGCTCGGATCCCACGGCCGTGATGACCGTGCGGTTGCTGACGGACACCACGAACGCGGTGCCATCGACAAGAACGAGAGAGTCGCGCGAGCCCTTGCTGGCGGCACGCTGCACACCCTGCGAGAGGCGCCCCAGCGTGCCCGGGTCGAGCTCGATGCCGCGCCGTTCGACGCGCGCGAGCGCGTGCTTGGAGAACGACAGGCCGTCCGCGCTGTGGCCGGCCTGCGCGAGGGTGTCGGCGAACGACGGTCCACCGGCGGCCTTGCGCGCGTCCTGCGCGCCCGTGCCCTTGACGCCGCCCGCGGGGGCGGCGGGCGAGGCGGGGCCGGCGAGGCCGCCGGGAGGTACGAGCGCGGGGTTGGTGACGGGGCTCATTCGACTTCCGTGATGCTCGTGAGGGTGATGCCGGCGACGCCTTCGACCGTGACGGTCGTGCCGGAGGCACTCGACTGGACGCTCTGCACGGTGCCGGTGGCGGACGCGCCGGAGGGGCTGTTGTAGGAGACCTTGTGGCCGATCAGCTGCACGGCGCCGGACAGCTCGGTGGCATTGGCGAGGTTGGTGGTCTGCTCTGTCTGCGTGAGCTGCGCGAGCTCGTTGATGTATTCGTTCGAGTTGCCCGGTTCGAGCGGGTTCTGCGCCTGCAGCTGCGCGACCATCAGTTTGAGGAAGTCGTTCTGGCCGAGGATGCTGCTGGGGTTCTGCGAGCTGCTGGAGCCCGTCGAGCCTTCAGCCGCCGGGGCGGCCGCGGGCGCGGCGGCAGCCGGCGAGGCGGCTGCGGGTGAGGCTGTGAGTGGGCTGGTGGTCATGGCGGTGGGTTCCTTTCAGTGATCTCAGGCGAGCACGTCGACGAGCTCGCCGCCGGCGATCGGTGCGGTGGGAGCAGCGCCCTGCGCCTGGGTGCTGTCTTCGTCGTCGAGGTTGCCCGACGCGCCGGACGCGCCCGAGCCGCCGGCTTCGCCGGCGAAACGGTCCTGGCGCTCTCCCGTCTGCGACTGGCCGAACGAGCTGATGTCGAGCCGCAGCAGCGACACGCCGAGCGAGCTGAGCGACTGGTGCAGCTCGCCGCGCCCCGCCGCGAGCGCCTGCGCGGCGGCGGGCGTCTCGGCGCTGATGCGCGCGAGCAGGCCGTCGCTGGTCTGGCTGAGGCGGATGCTGATGTGCCCGAGCTCTTCGGGGTGCAGCGCGATGCTCGCCTGCGCGGAGCCCTGGCGAGCGGCGAGCTCGATGGTGGCGTGGATCGACTCGATCATGTCCTGCATGTTCACCCCGGCGCTCGGCAGCGCCGGGGCGCTCGAGCCGGCCGCGGCAGCACCCGCCTGCACCTGCGCGACGGAGCCGGACAGCGTGCCCGCTTCCGAGCCGGTGGCGCCGGCGGCGGACTGCGAGAACACGCCCGGCAGAGCCGCCGTTGCGCCGGACGAGTCCGACGCGGTGCCGCCCGCACGGGCGGTGCGCGACGCGAGCGCGGGACCGCCGGCGGTCGACCCGGCGCCGGGACCACCCTGGCCGCCCTGGCCACCGGCGCCGCCGGACAGCGAGCGGCCGGCGGCCGTCGAGGTCGCGACTTCGCCGGCCACGCCCGTGGGCGAGGCCGCGGTGTCCGCGGCGCGCCCCTGCGCGCTCTGCGTCTGGCTCGCGGTGGCGGCGCCACCGCCAACGGGCGTGGCAGTCTGCGGTTCGGTGGTTTCGGCCTGCGCCTGCACGCCTTCGGGGCCGGCCGCCGAGCCGGCGCCGGACGCGGAGGCCCCGGAGGACGCTACGCCGGCCGCGTCTGCTGCCCCGGACGCCGCGGTGGACCCATTCGCTCCGGTCGTCCCGGCCGCGCCCGCCGTCGAGCTGGCGCCGGCGAGATCGCTGCCCCCGGCAGTCGTCCCCTGCGAGCCCGGTTCGCGAGCGATCGCGGCAGAGGCGCCGGCTGTGCGGCTGCTGCCGCCGTCACCACCAGCGGTCGCTGTGCTTTCGACTGCTTCGGTGGACGTGTCGCTGGAGCCAGCGGTCGCCACGGACGCAGACATGCCCGCGCCCGCCGCCGCGGTGCCCGCGGACGATCCGCCCGCACCGGGTCCGCCAGCCGCAGATGCGGCGGCATCGGCCGCTGCCACAGAGGGCGCGACGGCCGCCGAAGCAACGGTGCCCGCCTGCGTGCCGGCAGTGGACACGCCAGCGCCCGATTCGGAGGGCTTTGCGCCAGCTCCCTGCGCCTGAGATCCAGGCACTTCCGATTCCTGTGCGCCTGAACCCTGCGCGAGCGCAGCTGACGCCGCGGGCGCACCCTGCACAGACGCGTTGACGGCGGCTGCCCCAGCACTGCCCCCGGGGTGGCCCGCGACTGACACGCCAGCGGCTTCAGCGCCACTCGTTCCAGCGGCTTCCGTGCCCGCCGCGGGGCCTTCGCCCCCGGCTTCAGCGGCGGCGGTGCCGGAGACCGAGGAGCCCGCGGCGGCGCGCGCCGCGACGATCGCCGAGGTGTCGGCGGGCGCGGCGGACGGGGCAGGCGGGGCCTGTTCAGAGGCGCGTTCGTGCGGCTCGCCGGCGCGTTCGCGGCGACGCGCGATCGACTGCTCCTCGCGGCTCGCTTCGGAGCTCTTGCTGATTTGGCCTTCCGCGTTTGCGGTCCGGGCCCAGTGTTCTTCGAGCGCGCTGTGGAAGGGCGGCGCACCCGGTGGAGCGGCGCCGGGTGGCGCGCCCGACGTGGCGGATGGAGTTGGCGGCTGCGGCGGCAACGCCGGTACGAGGTTCATGCGAGCGCTCCTGTCACGGTCGAGGGATGAGACTGGCGGTAGGTTTCGGCATAGCCGAGGACTTTGGAGACGTAGCTCTGGGTTTCCGCGTACGGCGGGATGCCGCCGTACTGCTGCACTGCTCCCGGGCCGGCGTTGTAAGCGGCAAGCGCGTCTTCGGTGTTGCCGCCGAACTTGGCCATCATCTGGCCCAGGTAGCGCGCGCCGCCTTCGATCGATTCGGCGGGATCCAGCGGATTGGCGACACCCAGCGAGGATGCGGTGCCAGGCATCAGCTGGGTCAGGCCCTGCGCTCCGGCGCTGCTGCCGGCGCTCGGATTGAAGTCGGACTCCTGCTGGATCAGGCCGTGCAGCACCGCGGGGTCGAGGCCGTTGCGCGCTGCCGACTGTTCGATCAGAGCGTCGTACTGGCTGCCGGATTCGCCGCCGGCGGCACCCTGCACGAGCGACGGGTAGACGCCGGCCGCGCCGGTGGCGCTCGCGGCGTCGGCCGTGGTGGCGACCTGCAGTGCAGAGGCGAAGTCTGTGCCCGTGGCCGGTGAGCCGCTGTAGCCGGCCGTCGAGGTCGCGCCCGTGGAGGCGGCGCCGGCGGACAGCACGCCGCCGGCCGCTACCTGCCGCGCCGATTCGATCAGCGACTGCAGCTGCTGCACGCGCTGTGAGACGGCGAGCTCGGAGGCGGTCACGCCGGCGGGAATGCCGCCCAGCGCCTGCGCGCTCATGCGGTGCTCCGGCGGAAGCGGGTGACGGCGATCTCGTCGAGCGTGTTGCGCTCGCGACGCTCGGCCTCGCGGTCGTGCTCGCCGCGATGGCGGTCCCTGAGCCGGTTCAGCATCTCGTGCTCGCTGGCAGCGGTCGCGAGCTCGGCGTCGCGCGCGGCGACATCCGCCTCGCGCTGCTCCAGCTCGCGGGCGTGCGCACGCCGCTGCGCCTCCACGCGCTCCAGGAAAGCCTGACGGGCCTGCAGATCCGCGGCGCTGACCGCCCTGGCCCCCGCGGCGACGATGCGCTGCTCGTCGCGGGCGTGCTCCAGGTTGGCGTCCGCCGTGCGCAGCTCGGCCACCTTGCTCGAGCGGCGCGTCAGCGCGTCGGCCAGCTCGCGCTGGGCCAGCTTCTCCTTGCGCTCGCGCACTATGCGCACGCGCTCGAGGCGGAAGCGGAACGAGGTACCGGTCACGGCCGGGTTATCGGACGCGGCCCGCGGTTCTTGAGCCGGTGGGCGAGCTACTCGCCCACCGGTAGGGCGAAGTCGCTGCAGGTCCCGTCCTCGCCGACCTCGACGACCCGGTTGATCATGAACTCGCCCCGATCAGCAGCTGCGGTGTCGGCCGCCCGGCGACCAATGTGGGCCAGAGCGTTCACTAGGAGCTCCTGCTGTTCTGCACGAGCCAGCGTGGGCAACACGATCAGCCCTGGGTGGACGGAGCGCGTCTTGCACAGGCGACCGAAGTCGCCGAGATTGTTGGTGACGAGTGTGCGATCCTCGTCGATGCAGCGGCGCAGCACCTCGAGATCGGAGCCGCCGAGCAGCTCTCGGTCACGGTTGCAGGTCGCGTCGAATCCGTTGGCGTGAGCTACGTCAACCAGCGACGGGGACAGATCCTCGTCGACCCAGAGCTTCATCGCCACTCCGCCATGGCTTGGCCGGTCGTCCGCGACGGGGATGCGCTCGTGCGTAGGTGTAGGCGGTCAGGAAAGCCTCCGCCGGGATGGCGGGGTAGTCCTCGGTCAAGGTGTCGACCGTGTCGCCATGGTCGAGGCGCCCAGCAACCGCACGAACGCTGATGCGCGTACCGCGGATGACCGGCTCTCCACCCTTGATGTCCGGGTTCGTCTCGATCCATTGGTCGCGCAGAGTGGCATAGCTCTCGGCTGCCTCGACCGCCTCGGTCATCTCAGTCGTCCAGCGAATGATGAGCGCGTCGCCTATCGAGAACTCTGACTCGTGGCCAGCGCGGTAGGGCTCGGTGTCGCGCACCCACCTCTTGATCTTCCGCTTGAGGGCCACCGGCAACGGGAGCGCCGCCTTCTGCAGGAGCACGATCAAGCCGACGTCCTCGCTGCGCAGCCATGTACGGTCCCGGCGCCGGTACGCCGTCACGACCTTCTGCTCGATGGCCTTGTCGAGCGTGCCGAGTGGGACGTGAACGAGCTCGGCGGCCTCTCGGCGCGTGAGTATGGCCCTGTTCGTGACTCCTGCCGACATAAATAGCTCCTATCAGGGAGCAGTTTAGCGGATCCCGACTGCAGTCTCTAGATGCTCAGGCCCAGCGCCGGGATGGCGGGCTCGCCGCCGGCGCCGAACTGCCCCGATCGCGCGGCCGCGGGACCAGGCTCGGGCACGACCTCCTCGGCGTCCGGGATCTCGCCGCCGAGGCGCTCCAGCTCGCTCGCCAGCGAGTTGCCCAGGTCGAGCAGGCGCGCGTCGGTATCAGCCGGGTCGCTGCGCTCGTACACGGGCTGGCGCAGGAAGCGCTCGATCTGCGGACGGTGCGCGAGCGCCACGTCCAGCGGGGGGTCGGTGCCCGGCTGGTAGGCGCCGATCGACACCAGGTCCTCCTTCTCGTGCAGCACCGCCATCGCGGAGCGCAGGCGCTGGCCCGCCTGCTCCACCTCCGGCGGCACGATCTCGCCGATCAGGCGCGAGACGCTGTGCAGCACGTCGATCGCCGGGTAGTGGCCCGCGTGCGCCAGCGAGCGCGTCAGCACCACGTGGCCGTCCAGGATCGAGCGCACCGCGTCCGCGATCGGCTCGTTCATGTCGTCGCCGTCCACCAGCACCGTGTAGAGGCCGGTGATCGAGCCCGTCGAGCTGGTGCCCGCGCGCTCCAGCAGGCGCGGCAAGAGCGCGAACACGCTCGGCGTGTAGCCGCGCGTGGCCGGCGGCTCGCCGATCGCGAGGCCGACCTCGCGCTGCGCCATCGCAAAGCGCGTCACCGAGTCCATCATCAGCATCACGTCGTGGCCCTGGTCGCGGAAGTACTCCGCGATCGTCGTCGCGGTGAACGCCGCCTTGATGCGCACCAGCGCCGGCTGGTCGGACGTCGCCACGACCACCACCGAGCGCTCCAGCGCGTCGCCGAGGTCGCGCTCGATGAACTCGCGCACCTCGCGGCCGCGCTCGCCGACCAGCGCGATCACGTTGATCGACGCGCTCGTCGAGCGCGCGATCATGCCCAGCAGCGTGGACTTGCCGACGCCGGAGCCCGCGAAGATGCCCAGGCGCTGCCCCAGGCCGCATGGCACGAGGCCGTCAAGCGCGCGCACGCCCAGCCCCACGCGCTCGCGGATCCGCGGCCGCGACAGCGCGCTCGGAGGGTTCGCGATCGTCGAGCGCGCCAGCAGCGCCGCCGGCTCGCCCGCGCCCGGCAGCTCAGGGTCGGGCGCGCCCAGCAGCCGCTCCCCCGCCTCGGGGTTGCCGAGACCGTCGAGCACCCGCCCCAGCAGCGCGTCGCCGACCGCCACGCGGAACGGCGCACCGGTCGCCAGCACTCGCGTGCCCGGCCCGATGCCGTGCAGCTCGCCCAGGGGCATCAGCAGCGTGCGGCCGTCCCTGAAGCCCACGACCTCGGCGGCAACCGCCGCGCGGTTGCGGTCCGTGCCCACCATGCACACCTCGCCGACCTCCGCCTGCAGGCCCGTCGCCTCGATGATCAGCCCGATCAGGTTCGTGACGAAGCCGTGGCGCCGGGCCAGGTCCGTCTCGCGGATCGCCTCCGAGGCCCTGGCGAGCAGCAGCGGCTCACGGACGGCGCCGGTCGGGGCGTCGCTGAGCAGCGTGTCGCTCACGCCGTCTGCTCGTCCTTCTGCAGCGACGTCGCCACCACCTCGCGCGCGCGCTCCAGCTGCGTGTGCACGCTCGCGTCGACCTCGCCCTCGGCCGTGCGCACGATCGCCGAGCCGGCGGCCACGCGCTCGTCGGACTGCAGGTCGCACAGCTCCACGCCGCTGCCCTGCGCCGTCAGCTCGCCGATCGCGGCCTTCACGACCTCCAGATCGGCGGGGTTCACCAGCACGGTGATGCGACGGCGATCCGACAGGCGGCGCAACGCCCCCTGAACGACCTCCACAACGAGCTCAGGACGCGCCTGAAAGGCACCCGCGAGGATCTTCCCGGCCAGCATCAGAGCCAGATCGATCGCATCCCTCTCAACATCGTCGGCCGTCTTGACACGCAGCGCATCGATCGCATGGACCGCGTCGGCCAGCGCCGACGTCGCGCCCGAGACCTCCGCGGCGCTCTGCTCGAGCCCCGCCGCGCGGCCCTGCTCGAAGCCCTCCGCGCGCGCCCGCTCGCGGATCGCGTCCGCCTCCGCCTGCGCCTGCGCGAGCAGCCGCGCGCCGGCGTCCCGGGGGGGCGGCTCCGACGCTTCGAGCTGCTCGAAGTCGTAGCTGACGACCGCGTCAGACAACCGCGTCGCTCTCGTCTTCGCTGTCGCTCGCGATCACGATCGCGCCCGACTCCTCCAGCCTGCGCACGACCGCCACGATGCGGCTCTGCGCCGCGTCGATGTCGCGCTTGCGCTGCGGCGGCTGGATCTCCATCTCTTCCTTGATCATCTCCGCGCCGCGCTCGGACATGTTCGTGAGGATGATTTCCTTGACGTTCTCAGGCGCGCCGCGCAGCGCCAGCACGAGGTCCTTCTGGTCGGCCTCGCGCAGCACCTGCTGGATCGCGCGCTCTTCGAGCTTGGCGATGTCCTCGAACACGAACAGCATGCTGCGCACCTCCTCGGCCAGCTCCTCGTCCGTCGTCGCGAGGTTCTCCAGTACCGCGCGCTCGGTCGTGCGGTCGGAGTGGTTGAGGATCTCCGCGAGCGTCTTCGTGCCCCCCGCCGCCGAGTACTCGCGCTCGACCACCGCCGTCAGCTTGTGGCGGATCACCTCCTCCACCTGCTCCACCACCTGCGCGCTCGTCTCGCCCATGCGCGCGATCCGCAGCGCGATGTCGGGCTGCTGCGGCTCCGGCAGCCGCGCCAGCACCTGCGCGGCCAGCGACGTCTGCACGCTCGCGAGGATCAGCGCGATCGTCTGCGGCGACTCGCTGCGCAGCAGCGCCGCGATGCGCTCCGGCGGAACCCGCTGCAGGAACTCGAACGGCGCCGCTTCCGTGTGCGCCGACAGGCGGTCCAGCAGCTCCGCCGCGCGCTCCGGGCCGAGCGCGCGTTCGATCACGCCGCGCGCGAACTCCATGCCGCCGTTGACGTCGGCCTCGTGTTTCGCAAGCTCCGCCAGCTCGCCGAAGATCGTCTCGGTCGTCTCGGCCGTCACGGAGCTGATCGTGGACATCTCCAGCGACAGGCTCTCGATCTCCGCCTCGCCCAGCCGCTGCAGCACGTTGGCCGCGCGCTCGGAGCCCAGCGCCGTCATCAGCATCGCCGCCTTGCGCGTCCCGCGCAGATCCGACGGCGAGACGGTCGCCGGCAGCAGGTCGCTGTCGGCGGGCGACAGCGCGGGCAGGGTCCCCGCGGGAGCGTCGCCGTCCATCTGGACTCAGCCCTCCTGCATCCAGCTGCGCAGCTGCTGCGCCACGCGGTCCGGGTTCGTGTCCACCAGCTGCTCCACCTGGCGGCGGATGCTGCTGCCGCCGTCGCCGCCCATGCCGGCGCCGTTCGCGCCCATGCCCGCCCCGTTTGGCGCCGCCGCGGCGGCCATCGCGGGCGCCGGGCGCGGCGCGGTTTCGCGTTCGAGCTCGGACAGCCGCATCGGCGCCTCCAGCTCGCGCAGCCACACCGGCTCCTCGATCGGGCCCTTCTCGCGCTTCTTGATCGAGCGGGTCGTGAAGAACAGGAAGATCAGCGCGCCGATGCCCAGCAGCGCGTACTTGGCGTAGCCCAGCGGGCTCGCGGCGGGCGTCGTGGCGGTCGTCTTCGCGAACGCCACCTGGCCGATCGAGATCGTGTCGCCGCGTTTGGTCTGGATGCCGGCCGCGTTCGTGATCGCTTCGCGGATCGCCGGCAGCGCCGCGGCGGGCACCGATTTGTCGAGCAGCACCGACACGTGCTGGCTTTCCACCGTGCCGGGCGCGATCGTCGTGTGCGTGACGGTCTTGTCGACGCCCAGCGACGAGGTCGTCGTTTCGTGTTTGAAGTTCGACTTGCCGCCCGCGCCCGTGGCCGCGGTGGTGAGGTTGGCGGTGCCCGTCACGCCGCCCGCGCCGGAGCCGCTGCCGGTCAGCGTTTCGATGTTCTTGCTCTGCTGCGTGGGCGTGCCCGTTTTGCCGTATTCGAGCGATTCCTTGGTCGCCTGGTTGACGTTCATGTTCGCGTACACGAGCACCTGCGCCTTGCTCGGCCCGAGCGTCTGCGCGAGCATCGCGTCGAGGCTCGCCGCCATGCTCTGGTCGTAGCGCTGCTGCGCTTCCTGCACTTCGCCGCCCGTGCCGCCCGCGCCGCCGCCGGCCTGCGGCCACAGCAGCTGCCCCGAGGCGCCCGTGATCGTGACCTTGCTCAGCGTCAGGCCCGGCACGCTCGACGCCACCAGCTGCGCGATCCCGCGCACGGAGGACTGGTCGAGCGCGCTCGTCCCCGACAGCAGCACCGCGGCCGAGGAGGCGTTCTGGTTTTCGCCGAAGATCTGGTTCTGGGAGCTCGGCAGCACGAGCTCGACCTGCGCGCCGGAGACGCCCTGCACGCTGTTGATCGTTTCCGCCAGCTGCCCCTGCAGCGCGCGCTGGTAGGTGACCTGCTGCTGGAAGTTGCTTTCGCCGATGTTCTGTTTTTCGAACAGCGAGAAGCCCGGCTGGGTGTTGCCCAGCAGGTTCGCGCCCGCGAGCGCCACGCGCGCCTTCGCGGTCTGGTTGGCCTGCACCGCGATCGCCGTGCCGTTGTTCTGCAGCTGGTAGCCGATGCCCTGCGCGCTCAGCGTGCTCGTCATCTTGCCCGTCTGCGACGGTTCCACGCCGCTCACCAGCGTCGTGTAGCTCGGCTGGGAGACCATGTGCACGAACAGGTAGATGAACATGATCGCGGCGATCGTGGCGCCGCCGGCGATCAGCCATCCGCGGGGGGTCAGGCGTGAGGCGAGTTGGGCTGCTGGGGGCATTTATCAGACCTGTGTTTGGAAGATGTTCTGGGTCGCTTCGGCAAGCTTGTTGCGCACCTGCGAGGCGAGTTCCATCGCCAGCTGCGCGTCCTCGACCGTCGTCACCGCGCTCTCCGGGTCCGACGCCGTGCCCGCCGCCAGCGACTGCGAGGCGCTCGTGGCGCTGTTCTGCGTCTTCTCCAGCGAGGAGATCGCTTCGGTCAGCTGGCCGCCGAAGCTCGACGCTTCGCCGCCCGCCGGCGCGGTCGCGCCGGCGCCGCCCGTCTGACCAGCCTGGGCGGCCTGCGTCAGCCCTTCGGGCTGGCCGACCGACAGGTGGACGCCGAGGCCGCCGACCGGCGGGACGATCATTTGAGGATTCCGAGCGTCGCGGTGAACATCGACTTGGACGTCTGCATCGCGGTCACGTCCGACTGGTAGGTCTGCGACTCGGAGATCAGGTCGGTCATTTCCGTGACCGTGCTGATGTTCGGCAGTTTCACATAGCCCTGCGCGTCGGCTTCCGGGCTGCCGGGGTCGTACACCTGCTGGTCGGGCGTGGAGTCGGCGACGATCCCCGTCACCTGGACGCCGCCGGGGCTCTGAGTGCCGCTGGTCTGCGCCAGCGCGCCCGTCAGCTGGCCGCCGAAGTCGCTCTGGCCGACCTGCGCGAGCTCGACCTCCTGGCGCTGGTACGGTTTTCCGTTGGCGGCCTTGGTCGTGTCGGCGTTGGCGAGGTTCTCGGCCGTCACGTCCATGCGGATGCGCTCCGCCGTCAGGCCGCTGCCGGCGATCCCGATCGCGTCGAACAGGCCCATCAGGCCGTGATCCCCATCGCCGAGCGCATGATGTTGTCGCGCGCGCCGACGACCTGTGTGAGCGCCTGGTAGTCGAGGCCGTTTTCGGCGAGCTTGGCCGATTCTTCGTCGGCGCTCACGCCGGTGCCGTTGGGGCCGGCGGCCGCGGGTCGCGTGATCGTCTCGAACTGCAGTTCGGAGGGCGATTCTCCGCCGTTGATCGCGCCCTGCAGAGCCGACTCGAAGTTGACTTCCTGCGGCTCGTAGCCGGGCGTGTCGGCGTTGGCGATGTTGTTCGTCAGCGCCGTCTCACGCTGCCAGGAGCCGCGCATCGCAGCCTCCAGCAGCTGCTGGGTCGAATCGACGAGAGCCATTTGAGGGGTTGGTCCTTTCCGCCCTCCCTGGGCTGAAGTCGACGCTCTCCCTGAGGTCGCTCACTACTTGGCCATCGAGGGGCCGCTCACTTGATCGGCCAATGCCCGCGGATCTTTAGCCCGCGCGATCGATCTGCGCGAGGGTCACTGAAGCGCCCGCCACATCACGCCAGCGCCCTGCTGATCGCGTCGAGCACGCGGTCCGCCTGGAACGGCTTGACGACGAAGTCCTTCGCGCCGATCTTGATCGATTCGAGGACCTTGTCTTCGGCGCCCAGGGCCGAGCACATGATCACCTTCGCCGAGGGGTCGGCGGCGAGGATCTGGCGCAGCGCCTGCAGACCGTCGGCCTCCGGCATCGTGATGTCGAGCGTCGTCAGGTCGGGATTGACCTCCTGGAAGCGCGCGACCGCCTCGTTGCCGTTGGAGCCTTCCCCGACGACCTCGTGCCCACCCTTGGTGAGCGCGTCCGTGAGCACCTTGCGCATGAACGCGGCGTCGTCGACTACGAGTATTCGAGCCATTACTGCACACCTCCTGTTTGGTAAGCGAAGTCGACCGGATCCACGTCGAGCACCCGCTCGATGCGCATCGCCCACTCCGTCTGGTCGATGAGGAACAGCCGGCCAGTGGCGAACCGCTGGCCGTTCACGCAGAGGTCGATCGGATCCACCGAGTAGCGGTCGAGCTCGATCACCTGCCCCGGCGCCGGTTCCGAGAGCTGCTCGAGGCTGAGGCTCGCGCGTCCCAGCTCGGCCACGACGCGCACCGGGATGTCGCGCAGCTGCGACGGCAGCACCGATTCGCGCTGGCTCTCGTGGGCGTCGGCGTCCACGTGCTCCTCCTCGCCGACATTGTCGAGCGCGCGCGCCATGCGCACGACGAACGCGTTCGGAATCAGCTGGATCAGCCGGCAGGCCTCGCCGAGCATCGTGAACGACACGCTCGTCGCATGCGGCGTCTGCGGGTACTGCCCCTCCGCGTCGCCCGCGGCGGCGAGCACGCGCGTGGTCGGCACCGAGATGTCGACCGGGTAGCCGAGCGCGGCGGCGAGCGCGCCGGCGCCGGCCGCCATCATCTGGTTCATCGCCTCGCCCAGCGCCGACATCTCCATCTCGTCGAGATCCGCGTCGCTGTCCTCCGTCGGCGGCTCCATCATCATCATCGACGCCGCCAGCCGCCGCGCGCCCAGGCGCGTGATCGTGAACAGGTTGCCGCCGCTGACACCGTCGGTGAACGCGACGTCGGTCGCGACGACGGGGTAGGAGACCGCGTCGAGCGGCTGGGTGCTGGCGGGCACGACCGACACCTGGCCGCGTTCGACCGTGTCCATGCACAGCGATGCCAGCACCTCGACGACGACGTCGGCGGTGGTGTCGCCCAGGCTGATCAGCGCCTCGTCGGTGTTCACGACCCGCTCCCCACCGACTCGATGATCTGCACCGCGCGGCGGTTGCCGCTGAGGCCGGGACGCACGCGATGCAGGCGGCTGTCGCCGGCCATGATGCACGCGCTGCCGGCCGCGCCGAGGCGCACCACGTCGCCCTCGGCGAGGGCGAGCACCTCGCCGATCGTCAGGCCCGTCGCGCCGGCCTCCGCGCGCACCTCCAGACGCACGGGGCCCAGCGCGCTGCGCATCGCCTCCAGGTCCTCCTCGCCGCCGTCGGAGTCGGCGGAGGCGTCCCCGAGGCTCTTGGCCGCGGACTTGATCGCCGCGTAGGGCACGAGCAGCGAGATCGTCGAGGAGGCCGCCTCCTCGCGCGCCTCGATCGTCAGTTCCAGCGTCGGCTCGGTCGCCGGACGCAGCTCCAGGCTTTTTTCGCGCGACTCGAACTCGACGAAGCTCAGCTCCAGCCCGAGCAGCGCGCGCCACGCGTGCGACATCGGCGCGAGCAGCATCTCGAACGCGCGCTGCGCGAGCATCGTGTCGATCTCCGTCAGCCGCCGCGGGACCGGCTTGTCGGTGAAGCTGCCGCCGAGCAGGCGCTCGATCATCCGCAGCACCAGCTGCTCTTCGATGCACAGCAGGATCCTGTTCTCGCCCGGCGTGCACATCGCCACGCAGTGGATCGACGGCTGCGGCACGTCCGCGAGCGCGCCCGACCACGTCAGCTGCGAGGTGTTGATCACCTCGAGCTCGACGGTCGTCAGCAGCTCGCTGGACATGCGCGCGGACGCGTCCGTGCAGTAGGTCGTGTGCGCCCGCTCGAAGCGCCGCTGTTCCACCAGGCTCAGCATCATCGGGCGGCCGAAGTTGATCTTGCGGATCGAGCGCGAGCGGCGCGTCTGCGCGCGCGGGCCATCGGGCAGCTTGCCGTCCTCGGCCGCCGCGAACAGCTTCGCGATCTCCTCCGGCGATAGCGCCTCGGTCATGCGAGCACTCCAGCCACGCTCGAGAAGATCTCCACCTCCGCCGCACCGGGCTCCTTGACCGTCACGAGGCCGCCGTCGACGCGCACGCGCACCGTGCGCCCCTTGTTGCCGCCGGTCGCCGCCGCGTGCACCGTCAGGCCGGCGAGCGTCAGCGCCTCGCGCGCCGCCTGCTCGTTGCGCCTGCCGATGTCCAGGGTCGAGGCTTTGTCCAGCGAGAACATGTGCGCGCCGCCCACGAGCACCGCGCGCAGCCGCAAGCGCGACGCGCCGATCGCGATCATCTGCTCGAGCAGCGCCGGCACCGCGCGGTCGGCGAACTTGCCCACGCTCTGGTCCCTGCCGCCGCCGGCGGACGGAAGCACGATGTGCGCGAGGCCCGCGAGCGAGCGCGTGCCGTCGACGAGCACCAGGCCGATGCACGAGCCCAGCCCGATCGACGAGAGCACGTGTCCGGGGCTGCGCGAAACCGACAGCTCGCCCATGCGCACCATCGTCTCCTCGGCCTGCGCGTTCACGCCTCGACTCCCAGCCCGGAGAGGATCTCGGCGACGCCGTCCTTTCCGGGCGCGAGCATGAACGACAGCGAGCACTCTGCCCCCTCCACGATCAGCTCCGAGTCCAGCAGCAGCGCGACGTCCGTCTCCGCGGCCCCGGCGGCGAGCACCGAGGAGACGATCGCCGCGAGCATGTCGGTGGTCGTCTCCGGCGGGCGCGGTTCCAGCGCCAGGGCCGTCATCGTGGTGAGCGCGCGGATGTATGCGGAGCCGAGGATGTTGCCGATCTCCGCCAGCGCCGAGATGCCCACGTCGCTGTCGACGTCCACGCCGAGGAGCCCGCACAGCACGGCGGCGTCCTCGGGCGCGAACAGCAGCAGCGCGATCGCGTCGAGGTCGCCGACGAGCGGCAGCACCACGGCCATCACGACCGCATCGGGCTCGCCCACCGCGTCGACGACATCGGCGAGCGGCAGCGCGAGCGCCACCGGCACGGAGATGTTGACCGAGCGGCCGAGCATGCTCGACAACGCGCTTGCGGCGGTGCCGGAGCCGATGTTCGCGAGCTCGCGCAGAGCATCGAGCTGCATCTCCGGATAGGACTTCTGCATGGCCTCCACCTCCCTCTCCTTTATGCGGCCGCCGCTATCGCGACCGCCTCGCTTTTCACGGTTGGCGCCAGAGCGTCGCAGTCGAGGACGAGGGCGATCAGGCCGCTCGACAGGACCGCGCCACCCGACAGAGCGGGGTGCGCGCCGACGCCATCGGGCAGCGGGCGCGCGACCAGTTCGCGCTGACCCACGAGATGGTCGACCGCGAGCACGACGCGCCGGTCGGAGCCGCGGACGGCCACGCCGTAGGAGGCCTCCGGCGCCTCGCCGTAGCCGAGCGCGCCGGCCAGGTCGACGATCGGCAGCACCTCGTCGCGCAGCACCAGCATCCGCTTGCCGCCGACGCGGCGCGTCGGGTAGTCGTCGAGGTTGAGCGTCATCTCGACGCGGTCCAGCTGGATCACGAACGGCTGGCTCTGGGCTTCCACGAGCAGCGTCGCGACGATCGCGAGCGTCAATGGCAGGCGGATCTGCGTGGTCGTCCCGGCGCCGAGCTCGGACTGCACGACCACGTCGCCGCCGAGGCCGCGGATCGTGGTGCGCACCGCGTCCAGGCCGACACCGCGGCCGGAGATGTCGCTCATCTCCTCGGCCGTGGAGAAGCCCGCGGAGAACAGCAGCTCGATCGCCTGCGCCATGTCCACCGAGTCGACCGCCTCCGGCGCGATCAGCCCGCGCTCGAGCGCCTTGCGCGCGACACGCGCAGGGTCGATGCCGCGGCCGTCGTCGCGGACCGAGATCAGCACGCCCCCGCCGGTGTGCTGCGCGGAGATCTCGAGCGTGCCGGTCGGCGGCTTGCCCGCCGCCTCGCGCTCCTCGGGGGACTCGAGCCCGTGATCGAGCGAGTTGCGCACCAGATGCACCAGCGGATCGCCCAGCTGGTCGACGACCGTGCGATCGAGCTCCGTCTCCGAGCCCGCCAGGCGCAGGTCGACCTTCTTCTCGAGCTTGCCCGACAGGTCGCGCACGAGCCGCGGGAAGCGCAGGAACACGGCCTCCACGGGGATCATCCTTACCTGCATGACCATCGCCTGCAGCGCCTGCGAGCTGCGCGTGAGCGCGTTCATCGCGTCCTGCAGGCCCGGCACGTCCGCGTGCACGAGCAGCGACTCGACGTGCGTGCGGTCCACCACCAGCTCGCCCATCACGTGCATCAGCTGGTCGAGGCGCTCGGCGTCCACGCGCACCGTGCTCGTCGCGGCGCTCTTGCGCTCCGCCGCGACGGGCGCGGCCTGCGGCTCCTCGGCGGCGTCCGGCTCGTCCAGCTCCCCGGGCTCCTCGCCCGCGACCCCGGAGACTCCCGCGCCCGCCGCGGACTCCGCCGCCGCTGCGGGCTCCTCGGTCTCGGGCTCCGCGAGCCTGGCCTCGGTCACGTCGGGCACGGCCTGGATGTCGGCGGTGATCGCGTCGTCCTCGTCGTCGGTCGCGAGCCACAGCTCGATCGTGCGCCCGTCGAACGCCTCAACGGCGTCCTCGGCCGGCAGCGAGGCGAGCACGTCGCCGTGATCCGCGGCCGCGGTCAGCAGCATGAACGCCCTCACCGAGGGCATCAGCGCCGCCTCGTCGAGACACGCGGTGACGTGCACGAGCCTGCGCCCGGCCGCTGCCTCCTGCAGCTCGACGAGCTTTGGACGCTCCACCGGACCAGAGGCGCTCTGCTCGCTCTGGCTGCGCACGAGCGCCTCCAGGCGCTCCACCAGCGGCTCCTGCTCGAGCTTCTCGATACCTTCGGTGTCGATCGCCTCGAATGCCGCGCTGAGCGCGTCCAGGCACTCCAGCAGCACGTCGATCGCCTCACGGTCGAGACCACCGCGGCGGATCCGCAGCACCTCGAACAGGTCCTCCATCGCATGCGTGAGCGCGGCGATCCGCTCGAAGCCCATCGTCGCGCTCATGCCCTTCAGCGAGTGCGCGATGCGGAAGATCTCACCGATCGTCTCCGCATCGTCGGGGGTCTCCTCGATGCGCACGACCGCCAGGTTGAGCTCCTGCAGGTGTTCGCGGCTCTCCGCCAGGAACATGGGTAGGTACTCGTTGATCTCCATCACGTCTTCCTGTAGATGAAGGGCTGAACGGACTCGAGGCCGAGGTCGCCGATGCTGCTGACGCGCTCGGTGGAGCCGACGACGAGGAAGCCGCCGCTGCGCAGCGAGGACGCGAGCCGCTTGTGCAACTCGTCGCGCACCTCCTCCTGGAAGTAGATGACGACGTTGCGGCACAGCACCAGGTCATACGCCTGCGCCGGAACCGGCATCGACAGCAGATTGCCGCGCTCGAACGTGATCAGCCTGTGGAGTTCGGCGTTGGCCTCCCAGCCCGCGTCCGTGTGCGTGAACCAGCGGCCCAGCGACGGGTCGGGCACGGTGCGCACGTCCTCCTTGGAGAACACGCCCGCCTTCGCGCGCGCGAGCACGCGCGGGTCGATGTCGGTGCCCTTCACCTCGACCCGCGCCTTGGGCGCGTACTCCTGGCAGACGGCGGCGATCGTGTAGCACTCGGCGCCGTAGGAGCAGCCGGCGCTCCACACGCGGATGCGACCCGTGGTGGCCAGCTGCGGTATCACCTCGGCGCCGAGCGCAGCCCACTGCTCGGGGTTGCGCCACAGCTGCGAGACGTTGATCGTGACGCGATCGAGGAAGCGGTCGAGCTCGTCGGCGTCGCCGCGCAGCAGCTCGAGGTAGTCCGTGAGCGACGCGACCCCCAGACGCTGCGCGAACGTCCGCAGCCGGCGCTCCATCTGTCCGCGCTTGTACTGCAGCAGGTCGAGGCTCGCGAGCGTCTTGACGCCCTCGCAGAACAGGACGTAGTCGTCGATGCCGCCTGGCGGCGTGGCGTCAGGCCCGCCGGCGCCCGACGGGGGCACACCCGGTCGCCCGGGGGTCGCGCCCGGGCGCGTGGGCGTGCGCAGCATGGTGCGCAGGTTGGGTCGGGCCGTGGTGCTCATGCTGCTGCCTCCCTTGCGATCTCCTCGGGCAGGCGCCCGAGATCGTGGACACCGTCGGCCAGGCCGGCCTCGACGATCGCGCGCGGCATCCCGTACACGGTGCAGCTGGACTCCGCCTCCGCGAGGATGAACCCGCCCTTGCGCCGCACCTCGCGCGCGCCTTCGAGCCCGTCCTTGCCCATCCCCGTCAGCACCACGAGCAGCACGTCGCGGCCGAACACGCTGACGACGTCGGCGATCGTGAGGTCGGCTCGCGGACGCAGCGCGCCGACCGGCGGCTCATCGCCCAGCGCAGCGGTGCGGTCGGGCAGGACATGCAGGTGGTGCCCGCCGGGGGCGACGAGCGTCGTGCGCGCGTCGAGCCGGTCGCCGGACTGCGCCTCGCGCACGTGCAGCGCGGAGGCGTTGTCGAGGCGCGCGGCGAGCGAGCCGGTGAAGCCGGGGGGCATGTGCTGCACGATCAGCGAGCAGGCACCCAGCGGCGAGGGAAGCTTGGGCACGAGCTCGTTGAGCGCCTGCGGACCTCCGGTCGAGCAGGCGATGACCACGGCCCGCGCCCGCCTGGGCCTGCCGTCGTGCGGTCGCGCGGCCGGCCTGGAGACAGCTGCTGACGGACGCCTGCGATGTGAGGTGGCGGCGAGACGCACCTTGGCGCCGAGATCGGCGATGAACGCGTCGAGCCCCTCGCCGGAGGCGGGCTTCTCGACGAGCTCCACCGCGCCCTCTGCCAGCGCGTCGACCGCCCGTGCGCCGTGCGCGGGCGAGAACGCGGATACGACGACGACGGAGACGGGCAGATCGGTGCCCTGCAGGCCGCGCAGCACGCCGATGCCGTCGAGCCCGGGCATCGCGAGATCGAGTGTCAGCACGTCGGGGCGCAGCTCCAGGCAGGCCGCGAGCGCGCGGTCGCCGTCCTCGGCGCTGCCGACCACGTCGAAGCCGTGCCGGCGCAGCGCGTCGACGAGCAGGCGGCGCATGAACGCGGAGTCGTCCGCGACCAGCACCCGCACCGATGCCGGAGTGCTCACGCCGTTTCCCGTCGCTCGCCGAGCCCGGTTCCGGAGAACAGGCCGCCGAGGTTCAGCAGGATGATCAGTCGGTCGTCGATCTTGGCGATCGTGTCGATCAGCTCGGTCCCGGCGCCGGGCACCGCCTCGAGCTGGTCGCCCTCGACCGTGCGCACTTCCTCGACCGCGTCCACGATCACGCCGGCGGTGCCGCCGTCGGTTTCCACGATCACGATCTCGGCGTCGCTCCCCAGCTCGGACGCGAGCCCCAGGCGCAGCGCGAGGTCGCAGACCGGCACGATCTTGCCGCGCAGGCTGATGACGCCGCGGATCCACGGAATCGCGGAGGCGATCGCCCGCGGCTGCGTGTAACGGACTATCTCCTGCACCTGTGCGATCGCCAGCGCGTACTCCTCCTCGCCGAGCGAGAAGACCACCAGCTGCTGCGGGATCTGGGCGGTCGAAAGAGCCATGACCCCATAATCGACAGAAACACCAAGAACCTTAGTGTCAAGCCATAGCTAACTACCTACGGCCGGGGCGCCTAAGGAGATACGCCGTGTTTGCACAGCGAATGTACTCACTGCCCACCCGCAGAAGCTGTCACGCGGCGATGGCGCAGCTGAGACAGCATAAACGGCGAACGGGCGGCATCATGCCGCCCGTCCCCTGCCTCCCGCCCGGAGCGTCCCCCGGGTCTTACTGCGTAAACGCGCGACACGCCCGGCGAGGAGTGGCTCGCCGCCGGGCGTGTCGGGTCGAGCGTCGAGGCGCTCCGTCTACGCGATGCTCCACCTACGCGGCGACCAGCGTGAACTGGGCGACGAGCGCCTGCAGCTCCTCGGCGGTCGTCGCGAGCCCCTGCGCCGAGCCGGCGATCTCCTGAGCTGACGCGCTTGTCTCCTCGGTCGACGCCGAGACCTCCTGCGTCGAGGCGGATGTCTGCTCGGCCACCGAGGCGACCTCGGCCGTGGCGCTCACCACCTGGGCGATGCGCGAGGCCATCTCGTCGACCTGCGTGCCGATCGTCTCGAACGCCTCGCGCGCCTGGTCGACGACGGTGACGCCGTCCTCCGTGCGCTTGGCGCCCTCTTCCACGACGGAGACGGTCTTCTGCGTCTCGGTCTGGATCTCCTCGATCAGCTGCGCGATCTGCGTGGCCGCGTCCTGCGAGCCTTCCGCCAGTCGCCTCACCTCTTCGGCGACGACGGCGAAGCCCCGGCCCTGCTCGCCCGCGCGGGCCGCCTCGATGGCGGCGTTGAGCGCGAGCAGGTTGGTCTGCGAGGCGATCCCGGTGATCGTCTGCACGATCCCGCCGATCTGCTCGCTTTTCGCGGCCAGGCCGCGGGTCGCCTCGGTCACCGAGTCGGTCGACTCGCGGACGCCTTCCATCGCCTGCGACGCCTGCCGTGCAGCGGTCACGCCCTGCTCGGCGACCTCACGCGATTCGTTGGCCCGCGACGCCGTCTCCTCGGCGGACGTGCGTGCTTCCTCGACCATCTTCACCTGACGCTCGGCGCCGGCGGCCACGCCGGACACGGCGTTTGCGATCTCGCTCACCGCGCGACCGGCCTCCTCGGAGGTCGACGCCATCTGCTGCGAGGCGGCGGACACCGTGGTCGAGCTCTCCTGCACGCGACCGATCAGCGTGGCGATGCCTTTGCGCGACTCGTTGTAGAGCCCCAGGCCGCCCTGCGCCTTTGCGAGCATTTTGTTGAACGTCTCGCCAAGCGAGCCGATGTTCTCGCCGGGCCTGCTCTCGAGGAACGCCGTCACCGGCTGCACGTCGACGGTGAGGTCGCCCGCGACCATCGCCGTGAGACCGTTGCCGAGGCTCGTCAGGCAGTTCTCGTCGAGGCTCGTGAGCCGTTCGTCGAGGTCCGCCAGCGAAGAGTGGTCGCCGAGCTTCACGCGCAGTTCCTCGCGCACGCTGTTGTACAGCTCGAGTCCCATCTGGGCCTTCTCCAACATGCGGTTGAAGATCTCACCAAGCTCGTCGACGTCAGCGTTGCCGGTCGGCTCCAGAGGTGAGGTGACAGGCAGGACCTCAACCGTGAGGTCGCCGGACTGCATTGCGGTCAGCCCCTCGATCAGGCTCGTGAGGCAGTTGCCCTCGAGGCTTGCGAGCCGCTCCTTCATCGGACCCAGCTCATCGACGTCGATCTTCTTCGCTGCGGTGGTGGTTTTGGCGGTGTTGGCCATGATCTTGTTACCTCGCGCTAGATGACAATAGGAATGCCGACCGTCTGAAACGAATCCCCGTTCAGCCTGCCGGTGCAGCGCTCGGCCTCAAATCGATATCGGCCCTACTGACTACATAGTCAGTCGCTGTCTGCAGTTCACTATCGGATCCGGCGATACCAATCTTGAGCCTTCTTTCGACTTTAAGAAAGAGGATGTTTTGCTGGGGTTTTCCCAGTGCCCAAGGGGTCTTCCGGGGCGCTGAAGCGTCTGCCCCGACACACGCGAAAGGAGCCGCGGGCTGCTCGCGCCGCGGCTCCTCCAATTGTCAAGCGTGCGTGCGGGACTAGGCGGCCACGCGCGGGCGCGGCAGCTCCATGCCCGAGAACAGACCCTCGGGGTTCAGCAGGATGATCAGCCGGTCGTCGACTTTGGCGATCACGTCGATCAGGTCGGTGCCGGCGCCGGGGACCGCCTCGAGCTGCTCGGCGTCCACGGTGCACACCTCCTCGACTTCGTCGACGATCACGCCCGCGGTGCCGGCCTCGGTCTCGACGATCACGATCTTCGCGTCGCTCGCCGGCTCGGACGCGAGGCCCAGGCGCGAGGCGAGGTCGCACACCGGCACGATCTTGCCGCGCAGGCTGATCACGCCGCGGATCCACGCCGCCTCGGCCGCGACCGTGCGCGGCTCGGTGTAGCGGATGATCTCCTGCACCTGCGCGATCGGCAGCGCGTACTCCTCCTCGCCCAGCGAGAAAACGACGAGCTGCTGCGGAATCTGTGTAACTGCTGCTGCCATGGAACCCTCCGTTCATTCGACTGGGGACGCACTTGTATCGACAGAACTGAATGAACCATTAGCGTCAACCCATGTCCGGGCGGCGCGCGGCGGTCGTCGCATGCGGCCGCGGGGCTGCCGGATCCCGGTGTCCGGCCCGTGCCAGCCCCGTCCCGGCGGACGCTCGCCCACCTGTCCAGCCTCCGGGCCGCGACTCACGGAGCCCCAGCCCGGAACCGAAACGGAAGCAGGAAAAGGCAGTACGGAAATTGCCAACGATCGGCAGGGAGCCAGCCAATGTCACGCACACGGGGTAAGGAGCGCCGCGCTCGCGGTACACGAATCGCCGCGGCCCTCGTGGGCACCGCCGTACTCGCACTGGGCGCGAGCCCGGCCGCGTCGGCATCGCTGCCGCACTCGGCCTACCGCGCCGAAAACCCGTGCGCCCCACCTCCGGCCGGCTCGGCCGGCTGCCTGGGACTGAGGCTCGTCTCCACGTCGGTGACACACGCCGACCTCCACAGCAACGCCGTCAAGCAGGCCGCCGAAACGGCCCACGGCGCGCAGCCGGCGGTGACCAACACCTCGCCGATCTCGGGAGGCCTGACACCCGAACAGCTGCACGCCGCGTACCAGCTGCCGACCGCGACGTTCCCCGCCGCCGCGCAGACGATCGCGATCGTCGACGCCTACAACGACCCCACCGCCGAAGCGGACCTGGCGGTCTACGACAAACAGTTCGGACTGCCCGCCTGCACGAGCGGCAACGGCTGCTTCAAGAAGCTCAACCAGGAAGGCAAGACGAGCCCGCTGCCGACCACCGAAGGCGGCTGGGCGACGGAGATCTCACTCGACGTGCAGATGGCGCACGCGATCTGCCAGAGCTGCCACGTGATGCTGGTCGAGGCCGGCAGCACCTCCTTCGCGAGCCTCGGCGCCGCGGTGAACACGGCCGTGAAACTCGGCGCCACCGAGGTCAGCAACTCCTACGGAGGCGCCGAGGGATCGTTCGACACGAGCTCCAACTCCGCCTACGACCACCCCGGCGTGGCGATCACCGTGTCATCGGGCGACTGCGGCTACTTCAACGAGGGCTGCGGCGGCACCGAAGCGGCGAACTTCCCCGCCAGCTCGCCCGACGTGGTCGCCGTCGGCGGCACCACGCTGACGCAGAGCGGCGAATCGTGGAGCAGCAGCGTGTGGGAAGGCGGCGGCAGCGGCTGCAGCACCGTCTTCACAGCGCCGCTGTGGCAGAGCTCGGTGGCGAGCTTCTCGGCGACCGCCTGCGACACCGGCCGCTCCGTCGCCGACGTGGCCGCCGACGCCAACCCGTACACGGGCGTGGACGTCTACGACAGCACGCCCTCGCCCGAGGGCTACCCCACCGGCTGGGGCGTATGGGGCGGCACCTCGGCGGCATCGCCGATCGTCGCCGCCGAGTTCGGCCTCGCGGGCGGCTCGCACGGCGTCGAATTCCCCGCGCAGACGCTGTACTCCAACCTGGGCAACAGCAAAGCGCTGTATGACGTGACCTCCGGCAGCAACGGGTCGTGCGCCGGCGCCACCGCCTGCAAGGCGGCCAAAGGCTACGACGGGCCGACGGGCGTCGGCAGCCCCATCGGGCTGGGCGCGTTCGCGCCGGCGGCCAGCCCCGCGAGCTCCTCGGCGCCGACGATCTCCGGCACCGCCGAAGTCGGCCAGAAACTGACGCTCAGCCACGGCGAATGGAGCAACAGCCCCAGCTCCTACAGCGAGCAGTGGGAGCAGTGCAACTCCGCCGGCGAAAGCTGCACCGCGATCTCGGGGGCCACGGTGTCCACGTACACGATCGGCTCGACCGCCGTCGGCAAGACCATCCGCGTGCAGGAGACGGCCAGCAACGCCTCCGGTAAATCCTCGCCGGCGGTCTCCGCGCAGACCGCCACCGTGATCTCCAACGTGCCCGCGATCACGAGCTTCACGCCGAGCTCCGGCATCACCGGCATCAGCGTGACGATCACCGGCACGGCATTCACGGGCGCCACAGCGGTGCACATCGACGGACTCGCGGCGACGTTCACGTTGAAGTCCGCCACGCAGATCGAAGCGACCGTGCCCAACGGCGCGCTCACCGGCACCGTCACGGTCACGACACCCGTGAAAACGGGCACCAGCTCGACCAGGTTCGCGGCGACGCTGTCCGTGTCCTCGTTCTCGCCCGCCAAGGCGCTTGCCGGCAAGCCGCTCACGATCACGGGCATCGGCTTCAACGAAAGCTCCGCCGTGACCATCGGCGGCGTCAAAGCGACTATCACCTCCGTGTCGGCGACGAAACTGAAGGTGATCGTGCCCGCCGAAGGCAGCGGTCAGATCAGCGTCACGAACACCGCCGCGCCGGTCGGCAAAGTCACGAGCGCGACGAGCTTCGCGCTCTGAGCCTCGCGCCGTAGGTACCGCAGCGTCCGGCTCGGGCCCGGCGCTGCGAGTCCGGCGCTATGCGCTGTGGTCGAGGCGCGGGCGGCGGCGCAGCTGCCCCGCGTAGCCGTCGGACGCGCGCTTGGCGCGGGTGGTGTTCGAGACCTCCGCCAGCAATGCCTCGCGCAGGCGCACCAGCTCGACGTGCGTGCGCTCGTGGATCAGCCGGGCGCGCGCGAGCATCTCGGCGGCGGCGGCGGGCGGACGCTCGGGCAGTCCCGCGATCAGCTCCTCCCAGCGTCCGCCAAGCGCGGTGAGGCCCGCCACGTCGCCGTGGCCGGCGAGCTCCAGTTCGAGCTCGGCGTGCGCGTGGATCGCCTCGTAGCGCTCCAGCGCGGGCTCGACGTCGCCATTGAGCGCCGATGTGCTCACACGTGCTCCAGCGCTCACGCGATCTCCGCGGCGGAGCCGGCCTGCGCGTAGCGCTCGACCTCCGCCGCCACCTGGCTGAACGCCTCGCGCAGCTCGCCCAGCAGCGTGCTGACCTGTTCGATCTTGCTCGTGTCCTGGGTGATGCGCGCGGCGTTGAGCTGCGACAGGCAGAACACGTAGATCGAGTGCAGGCGCTGCGGCAGCTCGCCCTGGTCGTAGTCGAGCGTGCCGTCGAGATGGCTGACGATCCGTTCGGCGTAGCGCAACGTGGTGTGCGCGCGCTCGGGTTCGCCTGCGTTCATCGCCTTGACGGCCTGGCGCATGAAGCGCCGCGCGCCGTCGTAGAGCATCACCACCAGCTGTCCAGGCGTCGCCGACAACACTTCGCCCCTGCGGTAGGCGGCGTGTGATGCGGGAACCTCGTTCATCTCACCTTCTTGATCGACCGCGCGCGGGCAAAGTTGAGCACCGCCGGGCTAGCCGCCGGACTTGGTGAGCGCTTCGGTCTGCTGCGTCAACCAGCTGCTCTGCGAGGTGTTCTTGGAGATCACCGATTCCAGCTTGGCGTACGTCGCCTGCAGCGCTTTTTCGCGCTGCGCGAGAAGTTCGTTCAGGTTGTTGATCTGAAGCGACAGCTCTTTGACCTGCGCGCCATCGCCGTTGACGCGGGTTTCCAGCGATCCGCCCGGCTCGGCCGCGTCGTTGACCACGCCCTGGAGCTTGCTGGACCACTGCTCGAGCATCTGCTGCACGCCGCTGGGGTTGGCCTTGATCGCCGCCGCGAGCTTCTGCGGGTCGAGCGTGAGCTGTCCTTCGAGCGCGGACTGCGATGCGCCGGACGCGTTCGCGGCGCCGGTGCTCAAGCCGATGTCCGCCGGGCTCGACATTTCGCTGGAGAGCCCCGCGACCGGTTCGTACATGACCTGGCGCATCTGATCGAGCAGGCCCGAGAGTTCCTGGTCGCCGAACAGCGTGCCCACCCCGAATTCAGCTCCGCTGCGCGGCCGCGTGGGGCCCTTGGTGCTGAGCTGCGTCTCGATCGTGCTGACGGTCGAGTTGTAGAGCTTGATGAACGACTGCAGCTGGGCTTCCACCGCGGTGGCGGCGACGCCGGGCGGCTGCACGTCGATCGTCACGGGGCCCTTGGGGGTTAGTCCCGCGAGCGTGAGCGTGACCCCCGGGATCGCGTTGGTGACGGTGTTGGAGGTGGAGGTCCCGGCGACGCCTTCGACCGTGTATTCGGCGTCCTGGCCTTCCTTGGCGGTGCCGGTTTCCGTCAGCGCGCCGCCCGTGACTTTGATGAATTCGCCGCCGGTGCTGCCGGTCGCGCGGTTGGACAGGACCAGCGTTTCGCCTTCGAGCACGGCCGCGTACACGGTCGCGCTGCCGTTGGTGTTGATCGCGCTCGCCAGTTCTTTGGCGCTCTCGCCTGCCTTGACCGTGAATTCGTGGTCGTCGATCGAGAGCGTTTCTTCTTTGGCGGGGGTCGCGAACGTGAACGTGCGCTGCGCCGAGTTGGCGAGCTTCGTGACTTCGACCTCGTAGCCGCCGATGCCGGCGCCGCCGCTGACCGACGCTTCGACGCGCGTGGGTTCGCTGGAGGTGACCGTCTGCGAGCTTTCGTACAGCGACGGCAGCGCGAATTCCGCGGCCGCGAAGGACAGCTGCTGCAGGCTCCCCTGGATGCCCTGCAGCTGCGACTGCTCGGCGCTCAGCTTCGTCTCCTCGTTGCCCAGATGCGTGACCGGCTCGCGTTCGACCGCCATCAGCGCGGAGATGATCGAGCTCGTGTTGAGCCCGGAGGCGAGGCCCGAGATGGTGATCGGGGCGCTGGAGCTGGAGCCGACGTTGAGGGCGGAGCTGGACATCGCTCTACTCCAGGGACCTTCCGGCCGCCAGTTCGAAGGCCTCGCCGGGTGACAGCGTGCGCACGGCGTTGCCCTCGCTGTCGTGCAGCTCGATGCGCGTGCGCTCGCCCGGCGCGCCGGCGAAGAAGCGCAGCTGGTGCCCGCCTTCGCACAGATGATCGTGAATCGTGCCCGCAGCGGCGATCTGATCGAGCACGCGCGCCGGCGGCAGGCCCCTGCTGGCGAGCGGCGCAAACGCCTCTTCGCGCGCGGCCAGCTCGGTCACGAGCGCGCTCACGTCGGGGATGTCGTCGAGTGCGGACGAAGCTGCTCTCGACATGTCTGGATGGCCCTTGACGGGCAGGATCGGCGAGTTCATTTGGCGTTTTCTCCCTGAAAACATGTGACGCAGCCCATTCCATGGGCCGCCCCGCGCTTTATGTGCACCTTCGTCATCGACGCCGTTCGTCGAAACTTTACGAATGTCCTGGGACTGCGACAGGCGTTGCGCCGGCTGGCGCTCGCGCCGAGCATCGGCTATGCGACTGCGGCCTGCAGCAGCAGGCTCGCCGCCACCTCGTTGTCGGGATCGCGCGTGAGCGCGGCCTGCGCGAACTCGCTTGCCTCGCGTGGCATCCCGCCGGCGACGGCGACGCGTGCGAGGCCCACCAGCGCCTCGGCGTCGGGATGACGCCTGCACACGGCCATCCACTCTTCCGCCGCGGCCGCGACGAACCCGCGCCGCAGGTAGACCTCCGCGAGCAGTCCCCGCCGCTCGCGCTCGTCCAGCGGACAGCATTCGAGCAGGTGATGCAGCGCTTCGAAGGACTCGAAGTCCTGCACCCGCAGCAGCGCTTCGAGCATCACCGTCAACGGCGCCGCGGCCTCGCGCGAGAGCATGATCGACGTGCGCCCGAGCGTGGCCAGTTCGCTCCACGCCAGGAACAGGTCGAGCTCCTCGGCGGGCATCCCCGCGGCGCGAGCGCGCACCAGCGCCCTCGCGGTGCCGGGCACGTCGCCGCCGGCGATGCGCGCGAACAGCTCCGTGCGCGCGGCGACCACGGCCAGCGGATCGTGGCCCGCGAGCTTGGCCGCCTCCGCCGCCGCCTCCTCGTAGCGGCGCTGCGCGAGCAGCGTCTCGCCCAGCGCCACGCGCGCGCGGCCGGAGTGCGGCTGCTGGCGCAGCACCGTCCGGAACTGCGCCTCGCCGGCGCCCGCCTCGCCCGCCTCGTAAAGGGCGATGCCGAGCATGAAGCGAGCCGCGGGCGAGGGCTCCGGCAGCCGGCGTTCGAGCTCGCGCACGACCGCATCCGGTTCCCCGCCATCCGCGAGCAGCGCGCTCGCATAGGGCAGCACCGTGCCGACGAAGCGCGGCTGCGCGCGCAGGGACTGCTCGAGCAGCTCGATCGCCTGGTCCAGCTCGCCGCGGCCGCGCCTCAGCTCCGCCAGGTGCAGGCGCGGAAGATACGTGCCGCAGCCGACCGTGGAGGTGTACTGGCGCGGCGCGTCGCCCATCTCGATGCAGCGCTCGCACAGCTCGATCGCGTCGTCCTCGCGGCCCAGCGCGAGCGCGGCGAGCGCCTGCTCGAGCACCAGGTCGGTGAACCCGGGAAAGCGCTCGAGCCCCTGCTCGGCGAGCGCCAGCGCCTCCTGCGGGCGGCCGCACACCCGCAGGGCCTTCACCAGCCGGTTCAGCAGCGCCGGCGCGAACTTGTAGCTGTCGCGGTTGGTGGCTGCCTCCAGCAGCTGCCACGAGCGTTCGAACTCCACCAGCGCCGCCGCGCGATCGCCGGCGGCGGCGTACTCGCAGCCGAGGTTGTAGTGCAGGAACGGCGTCGGATGGCTTTCGGCCTGCTGCAGGCGCAGCAGCTCGATGTTGCGGCGCGACTTTTCGCGCGCGTCGCGCACCACGCCCATGTATCCGTAGTGCTCCACGCGCACGCCAGTGGCCTCGATGCGCTCCGGCAGGTAGCCGGGCAGCCTGTGCGCGATCTGCTCGTGCAGGCGCCCCTCGAAGCGGTACTCGGGCCGGTTGCGAAACACGCGCAGCGCGTTGTGCGTGACGGCCGTGCCGTCCTGCTCCTCACCCGTGTGGTTCGTCTCCGAGACGTAGAACGCCTCGCGCCACGTGCGCCACGTCAGCGACCGCAACAGCGCCGCGTCCTCGCGCACGAGCAGCTCGTCCGCATCCAGATACATCAGCCAGTCGCCGGTCGCGGCGTCGAAGGACACGTTGCGCGCCTCGGCGAACGAGCCCGTCCACTCGTGCTCGATCACGCGCGCACCGAACGAGCGCGCGATCTCGATCGTCGCGTCGCTCGAGCCCGTGTCCACCACCACCAGCTCGTCGACCACGCCCGCGACCGCGTCCAGGCAGCGGGGCAGCATCTGCTGCTCGTCGCGCACGATCATGCACAGGCTCAGCCGCAGGCCCTGCGCGGGCTGCGCGCGCGCGGCGACGTCGATCGCGCGGCGGGACAGCTCCGGCAGCGCCGCGCGCAGGGGCGCCCAGCCGGTGGAGTCGCGCAGCACGCGCCGCCGTTCCTCGAGCGCCGCGAGATTGTGCTCGACGCCCACCGCCTGCGGGTCCAGCCGCGCAGCCGCCTCGAACAGCGCCTCCGCCGCATCCAGGCCCCACAGCTCGTGCATGACGATGCCCGCGTAGCCCAGCAGCTTCGGCTCGCGCGGCTCGCGCTCGAGCACCTCCAGCACGCCCGCGGCGAGCGCCACGTTCAGCGCGGGCAGGCGCGCGGCCGGCGCGCTCGCGCCGTACGCGAGCCCCAGCTCCACCACGTTCACGGCCGCCCAGTAACGGCGGTGCGGATCGTCGATCGTCTCGAGCCGCGCGAACAGGCGCCGGTAGCCGTCGAGGTCGTCGGCGGCCAGCAACTGCTCGGCGCGAAGGGGCACGTCGGTGGCCGGCATCGTGCCGGCTCGTTGGGCAGAGTCTTGAGAGCAGACGGTCATCTTCCGGTCCGGTGATCGACCGCACGCGGCGAAATCTGAGCGACCCTCCACAACTCGTCACAACCCGCGCGCGCATCGCGTGCACACCGCGCGCGCACCTGACGTTATGACCTCAGCAGGGAATATCGTGGCAACCGCGAATCTACTGCCCGGTCAAGCGCCGCACGATCGCCGCTCGGACGCGAGCACACAGCGATGGCGGCCAGCCATGTCCCTGTCAGTTCCCTCGATACCAGAGCAGGAGAATGGAAATAATCGGAAAGCGCGCAGCCAGGGCGCCGGCAGCAGAGGTGCTGAGCATCTGGCGCGAATACAACCGCAGCGGCGATCGCGAGCTGCGCGACCGGCTGATCTTCATGTTCATGCCGATGGTCCGCTACATCGTCTATCGCAAGGTTCGCGAGGTGCCGGCGCAGTGCGAAGTGGAGGACTTCCTGTCATGCGGCCTCGAGGCGCTGATCCGCTCGATCGAACGCTACGACCCCGAGAAGGGCGCGTCGCTCGAGCAGTACGCCTGGACACGGGTTCACGGCGCCGTGCTCGACGAGCTGCGCCGCCACGACTGGGCGCCGCGCTCGCTGCGCCGTGACGAGCGCGCGATCAACACCGCCCGCGAAAGCTTCACGACGCAGCACGAACGCCAGCCCAGCCGCGAAGAGCTCGCGGCGCAGGTCGGCATGAGCGCAAGGCAGCTGACCGAGCGGCTCGACCAGGTGGTGCTGTCGGAGGTCGGCTCGCTGAACCGGATCGTGCGTTCCGACGAGAGCGCCACAATCGAGCGCATCGACACGCTGGAAAGCGACGACAAGGACTGCGACCCGATCGCACAGGCGGAGCGCCGCGAAGCCAAGCAGCGCTTCCGGCGCGCGTTCGCGCGACTGAGCAAGCAGGAGCGCGAAGTCGCGGTGCTGCTGTACGTGGAGGACTGGACGCTGCGCGACATCGGCGTGCGCCTCGGCGTGTCCGAGAGCCGCGTCTCGCAGATCCACACGCAGTTGCGCCGGCGCCTGTACGAACAGCTCTCGGGCGAGCTGCCGCTGTTCACCGCCGTGGGCTGAGCGAGGCTGCCGTGCTGGGCATACGCGTCAGGCCTGCTGCTCGAGCCCGGCAGGAGGCTCGTAGGTCCTGAGGATGAAGCGCCCGAGCAACGGTACGGCGAACGAGTACCTGCCAAGGCGGTTCTTGTAGATCATCCCGCGCTCGGACAGGGCACTGAGCATCTGATTGGCATGGCTCGGCGAGAAGGTCTTCGAGAGGAGCCGCCTACCCTCCTCGACGAGTTCCTGGATCGTGAATTCCTCGTCGGGGTGATCGAGGTTCGCGACCGCCCAAAGCAGTTCACGCTGCCGATCGGTGATCTTCGCCCAGCGGCCAGCGAAGAAGTCGGTGTCCAGCTTGCGTTGGATCGCATCGACGGGTACGGCCCTCGGCTCTTCCCGCTCGTACTGCTGGATGAACACATCGAAGACCTCGCGGCAGATGAACTGGATGAAATATGGATAGCCGCCAGACTCATGACAGATCACGTCGACCGACTCATCCGAGAGTGCGATCGGATGGTTCGCGACCTCGAGTGGCCTGCGAATCGCCTCTCGGCTCTCCTCGTCCGTGAGCTTGTCCAGCGTCACCACGCGAAACATGCGCTCGGAGTACGTTCGCGCCTCCACCAGCTTGGGGAAGAGGGTGGGCAAGCCGGCGAGGACCAGCATGAACGGGATCCCCTTCTTCTGGATCGACTGGAAGACGTCGAGCAGAACCGACAGTGGAAACTGCTCCTTCTCCGCGTGATCGGAGAGATTCTGCGCCTCGTCGTAGGCGAAGATCACCTTGTGCTGGCCTCGCGTGCGGAGGTGCTGCCACGCGAATTCAAGCGTTGCCTTGATCTTGTCGGAGATCAGGCCGGGCGTGTCGTTGAAGACAGACGCCAGAACCTCATGAGACAGTGGCACCCGACGCGGCTCGGCGGTCGCCGCAAAGCCGGCGACGTTGCCCGGCCTCTGTTCCTCGACCGTGATCGACGAGGTGATCAGCGCCAGATCGGCAAGGATACGCTGCGCCAGCGCTGTCTCGCTGATACTTGCCGACTCCGACAGATCAGCCGTGGCCCAAAGCCATCCGTGCTGCATCGCACGTGGCTTGAACGTCTCGAGGAGCACGGTCTTGCCGACGCCGCGAAGCCCCGTGAGAACCATGTTCTCGAGGATCTCGTTCTGCCCCAGAAGGCGATCGAACTCCGCATACTCACGCTGACGGCCAGCCAGATGGGGTGGCATGTGCCCGGCGCCGGGGCGATATGGATTCTTGAAGTCCGTTCGACTCATATGCTATTAGCTCTTGTAGTTAATTTAGCTGGAGGACTAAATTAGCATACGCGCTAACCGTCTGTCAATCAAGACTCCCGGTCACCTGTCGAACGCTGTATAGCCATGGTGATACAGCCTCAAGATCCGGGGTGAGCGGCCGAACACCTCGGGGAGAATGGACCTCGGTCTCGACATCGCCGCCTCGGGAATGGTCGCCGAGCAGACCCGCCAGGATCAGCTCGCAAACGACCTCTCGAACGCATCCACGCCGGGGTTCAAGCCCGACGAAACGCCGCAGCACAGCTTCGGCGCGATCCTGCTGGCGAACACGCACGGCGGCGAACCGGTCGGCTCGGTCAATCAGGCCGTGGCGCTCGGCAAGGCCTACACCAACATGACGCCCGGAACCATGCAGGAAACGGGCGAACCGCTCGACTTCGCGATCGAGGGCACCGGCTTCTTCGGCGTGAGGACGGCGGCGGGCGTGCGCTACACCCGCGACGGCCAGTTCACGACCTCCGCCGCGGGCCTGCTCACCGACGCCAGCGGCAACCCCGTGCTCGACGCCAAAGGCGCGACGATCAAAGTCAGCGCCACCGGCACCGTGCCGGCAAGCGCCGTGGGCGTCTTCGAAGTGCCCGGCGCCGCCAAGCAGGGCGAAAACCTCTACACGGGCGCGGCCGCGGGCAAACCGACCGGCACCGTGCGCCAGGGCTCGCTCGAGGGCTCGGGCGTGGACGCCGCCAAGACGATGATCGACATGATCACCTCGATGCGCAGCTTCCAGTCCGGCCAGCAGGCGATCCAGTCGATCAGCCAGACCCTGCAGGAGGCCGCCTCGCAGGTCGGCTCCCTGAACCCCAACGCGTAGCAGCGCCCGGGGCTCAAGTCCGCCGGCCGGCGGCCGATCACCTGGGACGAAAAGCTCGAGCCCGGCTTGGACCGCCATGCGGAAAGCCCGGTTCGCGGACGACCACGACGACTGGACGGGCCGATGCTCGAAGGTCTCTATTCCGCAGCAGCAGGTATGGCAGCACAGCAGGAACAGCTCAACGCGATCAGCAACGACCTCGCCAACGTCTCCACGAGCGGGTACAAGTCCGAGCGCGTCGCCTTCAGCGACCTGCTCTACAACCCCGTCAAGTTCGCCGGCACCGAAACCACCGCCGGCGCCGGAGCGCGCGCGCAGGTGATCGGACGCAGCCAGGCGCAGGGAGCGATCCAGGAAACGGGCAACCCGCTCGACCTGGCGATCGAAGGCGAAGGCTACTTCGAGGTGACGCGCGCCAACGGGCAGAAGGCGCTCACGCGCGACGGCACCTTCGGGATCGACGCCGCCGGGACGATCGTCAACGCGGAAGGCAACCCGCTCTCGCCGCCGATCAAAGTGCCGGCGGGCGTGTCCGCGAGCGAAGTCAGCATCGCGCCCGACGGCACCGTCACCGCCGGCGAAAAAAAACTCGGCCAGATCAAGCTCGTCACCGTCACCTCGACCGAACACCTGATCGCGGACGGCGGCGGCGAGTTCACGCCCAGCGCCGCCAGCGGCGCCCCGCACCCGGCGACCGGCAGGATCCACCAGGGCGCGCTCGAGGCCTCCAACGTCAACATCGCAAACGCGATGGCGCAGATGGTCGGCACCCAGCGCAACTTCCAGCTGACCAGCACCGCGATCCAGGACGAGAGCCAGATGATGTCGATCGCCAACCAGCTGCGCACGTGATGAGCATCCAGCCGACCACCGCCGCCGGCGCCGCAGCCACCACGGGCCTGCCGGTGATCAACCAGGCGCTCGAGCCGGCGTGGGTGCGCCACGGCTCCGCCGCCACGCAGAAGTCCTACGAGAGTGCGCTGGCGTTCGAACAGACGCTCGTCGAACAGCTCGCCAAGTCGCTGGCCGCCAGCAGCGGGCTCGGCGGCGAAGGCAGCGGCGGAGGCAGCGGGGGAGGCGAAGGCGGCTCCGAAGGCGGCTCCGGCGAAGCCGGCGCCTCGCAGCTGACATCGATGCTGCCCCAGGCGCTCACCAGCAGCGTGATGAGCGCCGGCGGCCTCGGCATGGCCGCGCAGCTGACGCGCCAGCTGGAAGGCGTCCACGGCGCGGCTCACATCCAGAGCAGCGGCGGCACGACCGCCGCAGCCGCACCCGCCGCAGCCACAGCCGCATCAGCACCCACCGCCGCATCAGCGCCCACCGCCGATGAGACGAGCGCTACGTGATCCCCACCTCGCTCATACCCCACGAGGGCCGCGAGCGCGACCTCGCGCTCACCGCCGAGGTGCTCGCGCACCTGGACGCGCAGATCGCCTCCGCGCGCAGCCTGCTGGAGGTGGTGCTCGAGCAGGGCGCCGCGATCCGCGCGCGCGACGTGCACACCGTCGTGCGCCTGGCGGGCATCCTGCGCGGCGAGATGGGCCGCCGGCAGCTGCTGGAGGAGCAGCGGACGCTGCTGCTCATGCGCAGCGGCGAGCGGCTCGGCGTCGCAGCGGACGCGGTCACGCTCCCGCAGCTGTGCACGCTGATGGACGACGCCGACGCCGAGCTCGCGCGCAGCCGCAGCGCCGAGCTGCGCGGCCTGCTGCACGAGCTGCAGCGCGAGCACGCGACCAACCGCGCCGTGATGCAGATCGAGCTCGGCTTCCTCGACCACCTGATGGGCATGCTGTCGCTCGACGGCGTCAACGGCTACGACACGCACGGCTCCTCCAAGGCCATCACGCGGTCCCGCCCCAGCGGCGGGCTGCACGTCCTCGATCTGCAGGCCTGAGCGAATGTCGATCCCCACCCTGCAAGGACTCCAGACGGCGCTCAGCGGCCTGATCGCGCAGCAGACCGCGCTGGACACCACCGGCAGCAACATCGCCAACGCCAACACCGAAGGCTACTCGCGCCAGACCGCGCTGCTGGAACCGAACACGCCGCTGGAAATCCCCGCGATCTCCGGCCACACCGGCGAGGGCGCGCAGCTCGGCACGGGCGTCACCGTGGCGACGATCACGCGCATCCGCAACAGCTATCTCGACGCCCAGTACCGCGGCCAGAACAGCGAGCTGAACGCCGCCAAGGCGCAGGCGGAAATCCTCTCGCTGGCGCAGACTGCGTTCAACGAACCGTCCACCGCGGGGCTCGCCACGCAGCTGTCGAACTTCTGGACGGCATGGAACGAACTCGCCAAGTCGCCCACCAACGAAGCCGCCAAACAGGGCGTTGTGGCCGCGGGCGAACAGCTGACGGGCGCATTCAACGAACTGAGCGCGCAGCTCAGCCTGATCTCCACGCAGTCGGGCGAACAGTACAACTCGCTCACGGGCCCCTCCGGAGAAGTCGAAAATCTCGCCAACCAGATCGCGCAGCTCAACGGCCAGATCAAGCTCGCCGAAGAAGCGCGCCAGCCGCCCAACGACATGCTCGACCGGCGCGACCTGCTGCTCGACAAGCTCTCCGGGCTGGCCAACGTCACAGTCGTCGAAGGGCCGAACCACGTCGACACGATCAGCCTCGGCGACGCCGCCAAACCGCTCGTCGAAGGCACGACCGTCAACTGGCCGCAGGCGATGACGGAAGCCGCGGGCGGCGAACTGGGGGCGCTGCTCAACCTCACTGGCCCCAAAGGCGCGCTGACGTCGCTGCGCGCGAACCTCGACGAAGTCGCCAAGACGCTCGCCACAACCGTCAACGAACACCTCGAAAAACCGTTCTTCTCGGGCGAAACCGCAGCGACGCTCGCAGTGGCGGTCAAATCCGCCGAAGTCCAGGCCTCCGGCAGCAAAGCCGCCGGCGGCAACGAAGTCGCGCGCGCAATCGCGGCGCTGCGCGGCGGCACAGCCGAACAGGGCTACGCCTCGCTCGTCGAGCAGGTCGGCAGCGACGTGCGCAGCGTGAAGGACGACCAGACCACGCTGCAGGGCACCGTCACCGCGATCAACGACCAGCGCCAGGCCGTCTCGGGCGTCTCGCTCGACGAAGAAATGACCAACCTGATCACCTTCCAGCGCGGCTACCAGGCGTCCGCGCGCACGCTCACCGCGATGGACCAGATGCTCGAACAGCTGATCGAGCACACCGGAACGGTGGGGCTGTAGCGATGACCGACCGCATCACCCCGGCGATGGTCACCAGCTCGACGCTCGCCGACCTCGGCAGCTCGCTCGCGGCGCTCGAACGCAGCACCAACGAACTGTCCTCCGGCAAGACCATCCTCGCGCCGTCGGACAACCCGTACGGCGCCAGCCGCGTGATCGACCTGCAGAGCCAGCTCGAAGGGCTGACCAACTACGAAGGCGACGCGCAGGACGGAATCGCTTGGGAGAACACCGCCAGCAGCGCGATGTCGAACATGAACGAACTGGCGCAGCGCGTGCGCGAGCTCGTGGTGGAGTCCGCCAACGGCACCAACAACCAGAGCGACCTCAACACGCTCGCGCTCGAGATCGAACAGCTGACCGAAAGCGTCAAGCAGGACGCGAGCACCCAGTACGCCGGGCAGTACGTGTTCTCGGGCACCGCCACCACCACCCCGCCCTACGAACAGGGCGCCGGCGGCGCCGCCGACGAATTCAAAGGCAACGAAGAAACCGTCAGCCGTGCCGTGGGACCGGCGGCCACGGTGTCGATCAGCACCAACATCTCGACGCTGCTCGGCAGCGGCGAAGCGGCCAAAGACGGCAAGCTGCTCGACACGCTGCGCACGATCGTCGGGCACCTGCGCAGCGGCACCGCCGAAGCCCGCGAAGCGCTCGGCACCACCGACCTCGCCAACCTCGACGGAAACCTCGAAACGCTGAGCCAGCTGCAGGCGGTCGCCGGCAGCGCCACCGACCAGCTGCGCGCGGCGCTGACGCGCAACGAAAGCGTGCAGACCTCGATCACCGAGGCCCTGTCGAACACCCTCGACACCAACGTCGCCCAAGTCTCGATCCAGTACGCCAACGAGCAGGCCGCGTACGAGGCGGCGCTCCGCGCCGGCGCCAGCATCGTCCAGGAATCGCTGCTCAACTTCCTGCAGTAGCCACCCCCAAGGAGACCATCAATGTCCGTGAAATTCGAGAGCATCCGCTTCGGCACCGTCGAGATAGCGCCAGAGGACGTGATCGAGTTCCCGTTCGGGCTGATCGGCCTCGGCGGCCTGCGCTACACGCTGCTCGACCGCAACCCCGGCACCGGGTTCCTGTGGCTGCACGCCGTCGAGGACCCCGCGCTGGCGCTGCCGGTGGTCAAACCCGACCAGTTCTTCGCCTCCTTCGCGCTGGAGATCGCGCCCGAGGACGTGGAGCGCACCGGCGTCGAGCACGCGAGCGCCGAGGAGCTGTACGTGACCGTGCGCGCGACGCCCAACCCGCTCGACATCACCGCCAACCTGCGCGCCCCGCTCGTGATCCGCAAGGGCCTTGGATATCAGGTGATCAACGTCCACGAGGACGCCACGCTCCAGGCGCCGCTGTTCACGATGCCCGCGGAGTCGCGACTTGCTTCATAATCAGCCCTGATGCTGATCCTGACGCGTCGTCCCGGAGAGCGCGTCGTCATCGGCGACGAGATCCTGGTGACGGTCATGGGCGTCAGCGGCCACACCGTGCGCCTGGGGATCGCAGCGCCGCAGGGCGTGCCGATCTACCGCGAGGAGATCTGGCTGGCGGTCAAGGAGGAGAACCGCGCCGCCGCCGAAGCGACGCCCGACGCACTGCCCGCGGAGGCGCCCAAGACCTCCGCAGAGGCCGCGCAGGAGACATCGGCCGAGGCTCGGCCGGAGACATCCGCCGAGGCTCCGGCCGAGGACTCGCCCCCAGCGGGCTGAGATCGCGCCGGCGCCCGCACGCGGCGCTTGATCTGACTCGCGTGCCTCTATAGGCTCCCGATGTGGTCTTAGGGTCAACCCTAGGCCGCGGCAGCGCGCCTCGTCGGCGAGGCGGATCGGGTTCGCGGCAAAGACGCCCGCCCACGGGCCCGATCGCCTCCCCTACGGATCGCCAGCTGCCATCCAAACGAGGGAGGAGACAGTCAGCATGCAACTCAAGCGAAGCTCCCGCAAGGACTCGCCGGCACGCCCACGACTCGTGCTCGCCGTGCTCGCGCTCGTCGCCGTGGCGTTCGCCGCCACCGCCGGCAGCGCGCTCGCGGCGAAGATCAACATCGTGCGCCAAGGCGAACCGCCGAGCGGCAAAATACCGAGGAACACCGCCTACTTCACGACCATCCAGGCCGCCGTCAACGACGCGACCAAGGGCGACTGGGTGATGATCGAACCGGGCATCTACGACGAAGAAGTCAAGGTCACACCCGAACACTCGGGGATCTGGATCAGAGGCATGAACCGCAACACCGTCGTGATCGACGGCAAAAACGAACCGTGCAAACACTCGCCGTGCCCCGAAGGCAGCAACGGCATCGAAGTCGTCAAGGCGAGCAACGTGTGGATCGAAAACCTCACCGTCGCGAACTTCGACCGCGAAGGGATCAATGGCGCCGGCGGCAACGAGATCTGGTGGAACGGCGGCGCCGAGTCCAAAAAAATCGGCGCGTCCGGCTGGTACGGGCGCTACCTGACCGCCTACGACACCGGCTTCGACGGCGGCTACGGCATCTTCACCAACAACGAGACGGACGGCTACTGGGAAAAGATCTACGCGTCCGGCTTCAACGACTCGGGCATGTACATCGGCGCCTGCCAGGAATGCAAAGCGCTCGTCACCGAAGCGGTGATGGAAAACAACGCGCTCGGCTACTCCGGCTCGAACGCCGGCGGCAAGCTCGTGATCGAAAAGTCGAAGTTTGTCAACAACACCGACGGCATCGCGCCCAACTCCGAAAACCCCGGCGACGGGCCGCCGCCGCAGGACGGCCAGTGCCACCGCGAAAACATCGAAGACCCGAACCCCACGCCGCAGATCACGAAGACCAACATCAAACGCTGCACGGTCTTCCGCAATGACGTGGTCAGCGAAAACGACAACCTCACCGTGCCCGCCAACACGTCGGCGGCGGCGGCGCCGTGGGGCGTCGGCGTCGAGCTGCCGGGCGTGTACGCGGACCTCGTCGAAAACGACGAAATCACGAACAACCCGACCAACGGCGTGCTCGCGTTCGAGTACCCCAACCCGTTCCCGCCCGAAGAAGACACGATCTACTTCCAGCTGTCAGGGAACAAGATCGCGAACAACACCTTCTCCGGCAACGGTTTCGCCGGCGGCAAATACGCCGGCGACGTGATGATGACCGGCGGCCTGTTCGGCAGCCAGGAATCGACGAACAACTGCCTCAGCGGCAACTCGTTCGCCGACGCCACCTATCCGGCCAGCATCGAAGGGACGTGGGGCTGCCAGAACAAGACCACCCCCAACCCCGACGTCGCTTTCGGGGAACCGTTTGAAGCGATCGAATACCTGCTGGAACTGCAGTACATCTCAGAACACAGGGAAGAACTGGTGGAAGTCAAAGGACAGCCGGCTCCGCCGCCGCAGGAAACGATGCCCAACGCGTGCGAAGGGGCTCCGAAAAGCCCTGTCTGCCCGTAGGCATCGGCTGGGCCCGCGTGACGTGATCGGCGCCGCCGCTCCCCGCATGGGAGCGGCGGCGGTATGCAGCGGCGACCCCCGACCGCCGCTATCGCGATGGCCGAGAGTGGTGGTACCTCAACCATCGACCGTAGAAGGTCCGGCCTCACGGACCCGCATTGCCCGACCGTCGACCGGAGTGGCAGCGGCTGGGTGGTGAGCGCGAATGCCACGTCCAGGAGTCTGCCCGACGCCCCTGACCAGCGGCTGAACCAGTTCTGACCACGACCCGGCCGGGATACAAGCCGCGTGCGGTGTCGATGATTCGGTGCATCGGCCGTGTGCGGCACACTGCCTGCGTGCGTGAATCCAACTGGCGCTCCATGGCTGCAGAATGGCGCCGGTTGCTCCGCAACATCGGCCTACTTCCCGGTGTCCGTGCTTGGAAGGGCGAGGACGGCACGACCTGGGTGCAGGTGGATCACTCCGTTCCTCATCCCAGTCTGCGCGGCCGGCCGCGATACCTGTTCACGACGACCCAGAGATTCCTCGACCCGACGGGCTTTCCCGACCAGACGCTGCGACAGAACCTCGCCCAAGACGCTCAGAAGCCCCGTCGCAGAGCACTCTACTGCTGGGATATTCGACGCGCCCTCACGCTCGCCGCACTGTCGTTCCATGTCGACAAGCTGACCTCCGTGCCGTTGGTCGTAACCGACCTCGCTATCCGTCAAGACGACTTGAACGCCCACAGCGTGTTCGCTGGCTGGATGCTGCTGGATGTCCTACAAGACGTTGCTGTCGCAGCACCGAGCCGCGCTGATGACGAGATCGGGGCTGTGGCCAACGACAAGGCACAACAAGCCCACCTTGAGCGCTTCGGCCTGCGTCCTTGCCAACGCCCCACTCATCTGAGCAAGCCAGGAATCTGGTATTGCTACCGGCGCACGCGCGGAAAGAGCTAGCCCTCGTCGTGCTCGTCGAAGCGCACACCTCGAAACGACTCGACCGGCTCGCCGCCATCCACAACCTCCAGCACTCGCTGGTAGACGTCCTTTGGTAGCCGCCGCTGTGCTTCGGTGAGCCACGCATCATCCGCACCCTGGCGCTGTGCAGAGCGGCTGGCTGTGAGATAGCGCTCGACGTCAGCCTCCAGCGACTCGAGCTCATCCAGGCTATGCGCCTGCGGACGCGCGTGCTCGACCAGCGCCCCGGCCAGCTCGCCGATATCACCTCGCCGGTAATAGCGATCGCACAGCTCGAGCACCAGCGTGGGAGCCAGACGACGCTCCTGGCCATACCGCTCGGTAGCAACCTTTCGCCGCGAGAGCGTGGCCGGATCCACACGCAAAAGCATGGCGGCCTGGCGCAAGCTTGGCCACAGCCAAATGGGAGAGGTCGACCGGACTGTCGGCGCCCTCCCAGGGGTCGACCGCGGCTTCTTGATGGGGGCCCTGGTAGCCATACCCCCACAATACACGATCCCCGCAACGGACACAACACTTACAACGCTCGCAATACTAGCGCCCTCCCCTTCGACGGGGAGCCTGCCCCGAATCCCGAACTCCTGGGCGATCTGCCTAACGACCGCGACCGCCCCGAGGGACGGCGCAGATTAACGACATGGCGGGGGCGCGTTACAAACCCGCGATAGCCGTCACGAGCGCATGGAAGCGCTCGCCGCGCTCCTCAAAGTCGCGGTAGTGGTCATAGCTGGGAGCGGCCGGCGACAGCAGGACGACAGCGCCCGGCCGGGCCGCCGCGCAAGCAAGATCGACCGCGTTGCGCAGGTCGGAAGCCTCGATCGCGCCCGCCGGAGGCACGCCGGCCTCGCGCGCGGCCGTGAGCAGACGCGGCCCCGTGGACGGGACGCCGATCAGCGTCGCGCCGCGCTCCGCGAGCACACGGCACAGCTCCGCGTAGTCCTGGCCCCTGTCCTGGCCGCCCGCGATCAGGATCAGCTCGCGGCTCGGGAAGCTCGCGAGCGCCGCAAGCGTCGACTCGGGGGTCGTGGAGATGCTGTCGTCCACCCACGTCATGCCATCACGCTCCGCCACCGTCTCCAGGCGGTGCGCAAGCGGCCGGAAGCCCGCGAGCGCGTCCGGCAACGGCGGCGCAATGCCCAGCGCTTCGAGCGCCGCCAGCGCGCCGCACAGGTTCAGCGCGTTGTGCTCGCCCAGCAGCGGCAGCTCATCGCTCGCGAGTCGCAGCTCGCCGTCCAGCGCGATGCCCGCGCTCGTCGCATCCCAGCCGCCCGGCACGCCGTAGCGGAGCATCTGCACACCGGCGGGAGGATCCTCGGCAAGCTCCCCGCGCAGCCGCTCGTCGCGCCAGTTCACCACCGCCGCCCGCACGCCCGGCAGGCTCAGCAGGCGCAGCTTGTCCGCGCGGTACGCCGCCTCCGAGCCGTGCCAGTCGGTGTGCTCGCGGAACAGGCTCGTCACGAGCGCCACCTCCGGGCCCACCTGCACGTCGGCCGTGTGGTAGCTGGAGAGCTCCACCACCGTCACGTCCGCGCGCGGCTGCTCGAGCAGGTCCAGCGCCGGCACGCCTATGTTGCCCGCCAGCTGCGCCGTGCGCCCCGCTGCGCGCGCCAGTTGGCACGCGAGCGCCGCCGTGGTGCTCTTGCCCTTCGTCCCCGTCACGCCGATCACGCCCTCGCCCCCGCGCTCCTGGAGCCACAGCGCCGTCGCGGTCGTCACCGGCGTGCCCGCCTCGCGCACCGCCTGCAGCTCCCGCCGGTACAGCGACACGCCCGGCGAGCGCACCACCACGTCGCAGGCGCTCAACGCCGCGACGAGCTCGTCCGCTCCGGCGCTGACGCCAGAATCCGGATCGGCAGCGGGAGCGGCGCTCGCGTCGAGGCCGGCATCGGCCGTCACGACGCGCACCCCCGGCGCGTGCAGCATGCGCGCGACGTCGCCCGCGGGGGGCGCGTCGAAGGCCGCCACAGCGATCCGCGCCGAAGGCAGCCGGCGCGCGAGCACGTCGGCGAACGAGCCGATCTCGCGGCCGGCGCCCCATACGCCGATGCTGGCGCCGTCAAGCTCCGAGAACCGCACCGACCTCCGCCAGCAGCGCCGCGGGCACCGCGTGCTCGTCGCTCAGCGCGAGCACCGTCTCGGGGTCGCCCGCGTCGGCGGGGAAGCGCGGCAGCACCTCCGCCGCCAGGCGCCGCACCACCCGCTGCCCGCTCCAGCGCTCGTCGCGCGCCAGCAGGCGTATCGCCGCGAGGCTCTCCTGCTCCTCGCCCACGCACTCGAACGGCTTGTGTCCGCCCGTGGCCGTCAACAGCGCGAAGCCCTCGAACTGCGCGTCCTCGTCCAGCAGGTCGCGCCCGAAGATCTCGCGCATGTGCTGCGGCTCGCAGAACGGCGCCAGCGCCAGGAACACAAAGCGGCACTTCGGGCAGTCGCAGCACCACGAGCTCGCGCGCAGCTCCGGGTCCAGGCGAAACAGCGCGTTGCAGCTCGTGAACGCGCCGTGGTAGCGCTCCATGCGCGCGAACGCGCGCGCGATCGCCAGCTCCGACGCGGGGCGCAGCACCGAGAAGCAGCGCACGCCCGGAGCCACTTCCGCCAGCGCCGCGCTCAGCAGCCGCTCCGCGCGCAGCCCCTTGCTGAACTGGTGGTTCACCTCCACGCCGTCCCACACCACGTTGCCCGCCGACGCCGAGCGCTCGTTCGCCATCGCCACCGCGTCGAACCCGTTCAAAGCTGCCGTCAGCAGCGCCGCGCACGTCACGATCGCCGTGATCGGCACGTGGCCGTTGAACGCGCCCGCCTCGTTCAGCGCGCGCAGGCCCGGGTCCAGCCTGCGGGTTGCCAGCAGGCGCGGCAACCCCGCCACCGCCACCGTCCGCGCGATCGGCGCCGCGTCGCCGATCGAGAAAAGCGACAGCTCGCAGCCCGCACCACGCACGATCTCCAGCGCCACCGCCGAGTCCTTGCCGCCACCCACCGGCACCAGCACCCGTTGCGGGCTGGCTGCGGGCGCGGTTGACGGCTGCGCGATCGTCGCCACGGCCGGGTCCGGCCGCGTCGACGACGCTCCGCCGCTAAACCTCGGGCGGGGCAGGCCTTGCAGGCTGTTCGTGTACGCCAGCTCGGCCAGGCCCTCCGAGTACAGCACTTCGAGCAGCTCCGCCACCGCCGGCGGCGGCGCGCCCGTCTCGCAGCTCAGCGTCGGCGGCAGCGCCGCCTTGAAGTAGCTCACGCCCGCCACCCAGTGCAGCAGCGACAGCAGTCCCTGCACGTGCTCCGGATCCGCCGCGCGCGACCCCGCCAGCTCGACCGGCAGGTCGAGCTCCTCAACAAAAAAGATGTCCTCGTCGAGCGCGTAGCGCAGCGTCACGTGCCCGCGCGAGTCCAGCTCACGGGACACGAAGCGGAACGTCTCGAACGCGGTCGCGTCGAACAGCGCCGGGGGGCGCTTGGCGTCAGCTGCCATCCGCTACAGGCTAGAGCGCCGCGCCGACCGTCAGGGCGTCGTGAACGTCACGTCTTCGCCGTAGCTCGTGCCGCCCGCGTTCGTGGCGACGATGCGCACGTGGTAGCTCGTGCTCGCGGTCAGGCCCGTGATCGCCGCCGACACCGCCACCGGGCTCGCGCCCGACCCCGGCAGCGACGCGCACGGCGCGCTCGCGCCATAGTCGAGCGAAGTGCCGTATTCGAAGTGGCAGTCCGACACCGCCGCAGCCTCTGGGTTCACCGTCGCGTTCAGCGTCGCCGCACCGCGTTTGACCTTCGTGGCCGCGCGCGTCACCACCGCCGGCGGGTTCGGCGGCGTCGTAAACGTCACGTCTTCGCCGTAGCTCGTGCCGCCCGCGTTCGTCGCCGCGATCCGCACGTGGTAGGTGGTGCGCGCCGTCAGGCCCGTCACCGCGGCCGACACCGGTTCCGCTGCCGCGCCCGACCCCGGCAGCGACGCGCACGGCACGCTCGCGCCATAGCTCGTCGTCGTGCCGTATTCGAAGTGGCAGTCCGACACCGCGCCTTCGTTGGGATCCACGGTCGCGTTCAGCGTCGCCGAGGTCTGCGCCAGCGACGACTCCGCGCCCGTTTCCACCGTCGGCGGGTCCGGCGGCGTCGCGAACGTCTCGTCTTCGCCGTAGCTCGTGCCCGTCGGGTTCGTCGCCACGATGCGCACGTGGTACGTCGTGTTCGCCGCCAGCTCGTCGACCGTCGCCGACACCGCCACCGCGCTCGCGCCCGACCCCGGCAGCGATGCGCACGGCACGCTCGCGCCGTAGTCGATCGAGGTGCCGTATTCGAAGTGGCAGTCCGACACCGCCGCGCCCTGCGGGTTCACCGTCGCGTTCAGCGTCGCCGAGGTCTGCGTCAGCGACGACGCCGCGCCCGTCTCCACCAAGGGGGGTCCGGCGGGCGTCGTCATCAGCACGTCGGGGCCATAGCTCGTGCCCGCCTGGTTCGTCGCCACGACCCGCACGTGGTACGTCGTGTCGCCGGTCAGTTCCTCCGCCGCCGCCGACACCGCCACCGGGCTCGCGCCCGGGCCCGGCAGCGACGCGCACGGCACGCTCGCGCCATAGCCGATCGAGGTGCCGTATTCGAAGTGGCAGTCTTCGACCGCGCCTTCGTCCGGGTTCACCGTCGCGTTCAGCGTCGCCGAGGTCTGCATCAGCGACGACGGCGCGTCCATTTCCAGCGCCGGCGGCTGCACGCTCCCCGGCGGCTGCGACCCGGGCCCCGGTTCCGGGCGCGTGGACAGCAGCAGCGGCGGTCGCGGCGCCTGGCCGAAGTCGAAGTCGCTCGCCAGGTCGCCCAGGCCCGACGCTTCTTCGCGCACGGACGGGCGGCTGTCCGGCCGCCCGTCGGTGGCCGGGCTCAGGCGCTGGCCGGAGAGGAAGTCGTCCTCGATGAACTTCAGATACGCGTCGTGGCTCAGCTGCTGGTGATCGATGTAGCCCGCCCGCGCATACGGGCTGATCACCAGGCCCGGCACGCGCAGGCCGTAGCCGTTCTGGTCGACCGTCGGCGGCGCCACGCTGTCGTAGAAGCCGCCCCAGTCGTCCCACGACAGGAAGATCGCCGTGCTGTCCCAGCACGGGCTGCGCATGATCGAGTTGATCAGCGTCGTCACATACGCCTGTCCAGCCGATAGCTGCGCCGGCGGGTGCTCGGAGACGCCCTGGTTGGGCACGATCCAGCTGACGTTCGCCAGGCCGCAGCCGTCCGGCTCGCGCACCGCCGTGTAGAAGTTGGTCAGCGACTGGATGTCTTCCAGCTGCCCGTCCTGCTTGACATCCGTGAAGTCCGCCAGCGGGTTCCAGATGCCCGGCGTCTTTGGCGACTGGCGCACGGGCTTGCACGTGATCGCTTCGTCGTCCTCGCAGTCCGGCTCGTCGCCCGCGAACACGTAGTAGCGCCAGCTCACCTGCGCGCGGTGCAGCAGGTAGGTGATGTCCGTCCACGTGCGGTTGGTGCCCGTGTGCGTCAGCGAGCTCACGCAGTCCAGCGGACTGCCGTCGCCCGACGGGCACACCGCGCTCCAGCCCGACACCAGGAAGTTGTGCTCCGGCGCGCTCCACGACGCCGCCGACTCGAACATGTCGTCCTGCAGCACGTAGTTGTGCGCGTACGTCCAGTAGTTGGGGATCTCGCGCGCGTCGTGATAGCCCATCACGTCCAGGCACGCGTTCGTTTCGCCCTGCGCTTCCTTGGTCGTGCACACGCTGCACGTGGGCTTGTCGCTCGAGCACTTCAGCCCGCCCTCCACCTGTGAGAGGAACCCGTCCATGCGCCCGCCGTCCACGTCCGCCGTGTCCGCGCCCGCGCCGTGCGGACCGCCGAAGTTCTTGTTCGCCGGGTCGTGGAACGGCGCCACGCAGCCGCCGTGCAGCGGGTCGGGTATGCACACGCCCGCCGGGATACCGTTCGCGCCGGGGTACGTGCCGAAGTAGGAGTCGTACGAGCGGTTCTCCTGCATGATCATCACCACGTGCTTGATGTTGTGGATGCCTTCGCCCGGCGTGGCGAGCGCGCCCGCGGCCGGCGACACGCAGAGCAGCGCGAGCGCCAGCACGACCGCCCGCCAAGCCGCGCGCATCAGTCGTTCGCTGTCACGGCCTCGAGCAGCTCGGCGAAGCGTTCGCGCGCCTGCGCACGGCGCGTCGGCAGGTGCTCGCTCGGCACTCCGTCGGCGGGCGGCGCGTAGCCGCGCAGCAGGCGGCGCGCCACTGACTGGCGGTGCACCTCGTCGGGACCGTCGTAGATGCGCGCCGCGCGCGCGAAGCGGTACATCTGCTCCAGCGGCATGTCCGTCGAGTAGCCCAGCGAGCCGTGCACCTGCAGCGCCCGGTCGACCACGTCGTGCAGCACCTTCGCGCCGTAGAACTTGATCAGCGCCACGTCCGTGCGCGCAGCGCTCGCGCCCTGCGTGTCCATCACCCACGCCGCGTGCAGCGTCATCAGCCGCGCAGCCTGCATCTCCGCCGCGCTGTCCGCGATCCAGTTCTGCACCGTCTGCTTGTCCGCCAGCAGCGAGCCGTGCGCGTGGCGGTACGTCGCGCGCTCGCACATCATGTCGAACGCCCTGCGCGCCACGCCCAGCCAGCGCATGCAGTGGTGGATGCGTCCCGGCACCAGCCTGTGCTGCGCCAGCAGGAAGCCCTCGCCCTCCGCGCCCAGCAGCGCGCCCGCGGGCACGCGCACCGCGTCGTACACGATTTCCGCGTGGCCGCCGTAGGAGCCGAACTGCTCCCACGGGTGCTCCATCGTCGGCACGTCGCGCAGGATCTCAACGCCCGGCGTGTCCACCGGCACCACGAACATCGACGCGCGCTGCGCCGCGCGCGCGTCCGGGTTGGTGACCGCCATCACGATCAGGAAGTCCGCGATCGACGCGTTCGACGAGAACCACTTGCGCCCGTCGATCACCCACTCCTCGCCGTCGCGCACCGCGCGCGTCTGCAGCTGCGTCGGGTCCGAGCCCGGCGTGTGCGGCTCGGTCATGCTGAACGCGCTGCGCAAATCGCCCGCCAGCAGCGGGTGCAGCCAGCGGTCCTTCTGCTCCGGCGTTCCCGCCAGCGCCAGCAGCTCCGAGTTGCCCGAGTCCGGCGCCGCGTTGCCGAACGCCAGCGGCGCGATCGGCGAGCTGCCCTCGATCTCGTGCATCAGCCCCAGGCGCACCTGCCCCATGCCCTGGCCGCCCAGCTCCGGCGGCAGATGCGTCGCCCACAGGCCCCGCGCCTTCACCTGCTCCTGCAGCGGCGCCATCGCGCGCGTCAGGCCATCGAGGCCCAGCTCGTGCCAGATCGCCTCCAGCGGCCAGATCTCCGCGCGCACGAACTCGCGCATCCAGTCCAGCTGCTCCTGGAAGTCGGGGTCCGTCGAGAAGTCCCAGCTCATCTCTTTAGCCTACGCCTTTGCCGCTGACAACCAGAAACAGAGATGTTCTTGGTCTGTTTGAGCACTGCGCCATTCTGGCCCGTGAGCGAAATCTGCATCGCCAGATGCCGGCCGCACATGCTGCGGTGCGCGCCGGCCGGCAGGTTCGCGGCGAGAAGCGAGTGCGGCCCGCTGCCCAGCACCAGGCCCAGCGTCGAGATCGGCACGTCCGGCAGCGACGTGAACACGTCCGAGGTGATGCCGTGCCTGATGCTCGTCTGCCCCGACACGACCACCGTCACGCCTTCGCCCTGCAGCACGAACTCGACGTTCGGCAGCGCGCTGGCGCCATGGGAGACGAGGTAGACCGGCCCCACCAGCGCGTGGCGCAGCACCGGCGTCAGCACCGTCACGCTGCCCACCGCCGACGCCGGCGGGCACGCCGCCGGGTTCGCGTCGAACACCGCCGCCGCGCACGCGCCCTGCAGCGCGTGCAGACGCGTCGACAGCTGCTTTGGCAGGTTCAGCTTGACCGCCGCCACGTTCGCCCCGCCGGCGCCCATCGCCAGCCGCACGTGCAGGTACGCGCCGCCCGCTTTGCTCGTCTTCGCGTGCGTCAGCGCGCTCAGCCGCGGCTTGAACGCCAGCGTCGCGCAGTCGGCCGCCTGGAAGTGCGACGACACCGCCGCCGTCGCGCCGCCCACGCCCGCCAGCGTGCCTTCGATCTCGAGCGGCCGGCAGTCCGTCGGGTTGAACGCGAAGCCCGCGCGGTCGACGTCCAGCGCAATCGTCTTCAGCTGCAGCGGAATGCCGTCCAGCGTCTGCGGCAGCGGATCGCTCGCGATCGTCAGCGCCGCCGTGCGCGGGTCCACCTCGATCTTCGCGCCCACGCGGATCGTGCCCAGGTCGAACGGGCCCACCACCGCCGGCACCACGATCGACAGGCCGAAAGGCGCGCCCTCGTACGGGCCCGTCAGGTACACGCGGCCGCCGATGAACGTCGGGTTCGCGCCCGGCCCGGCGCCCACGCTCGCCGTGCCCACTTCGCTCTGTGGACCGCACGCGTCCGCCCGCGCCTGCGCTTCCGAGCACAGCTGGACCTTGGAGAGCATGCCCAGCAGTCCCGGCGCCAGGTGCACCGTCGCCGCGCCGAGGTCTTCGTCCTGGTCGGTGCGCGACAGCGTCACCGTCAGCGGGCTGAACGCGCCCGCCTGGTTGTTCGTCGTGCCCGCGAGGAACGACGGGTGGAACTGCGGCGGCGTGCAGCCGGTCACCTGGAACGGAGCGCTCCACGGTTCCGCGGCCGTTTCGCTGCTGTACGGGGTCAGGCGCGACGTTGCCGCCAGCGGCACGCCGCAGCTCGTCGGGTTCGCCAGCGGCGCGTTCGAACCGCCGTCCAGCGTCAGCTTCAGATCTTCGAACGGCAGCTGCGGCGCCTGCGTGAACGTCGCCGTCAGCTGTCCCGTGGCCTGGTCGATCGACGTCGCGCCTTCCAGCTTCGCGGTCACGCCGGAGCCCCGCGCCTCGAGCAGCAGCCGCACCAGCCTGCCCTGCTGCGCGTCGCTTGGTGTGCACGGAGCGCATTCCGGTTCGCCCACGTACACGTGGCCTTCAAGCGGGCTTGACAGCCACGGCGTCGAGATCGTGACCGTGCCGATCTGCGAGCGCGGCGGGCACGATGCCGGCGCGAACGAGTGCAGCCCGAACTGCTGCGGCGAGCAGCCCTGCAGGCCGTTCGCCACCGACGGCGAGAGCACCGCGCCCGGCGGCAGCGTGATCGACGCTTCGCGCAGGTCCGGCGTCGCCAGCGCCGTCGGAGCTTCGCTCTGCGGCACGTGCAGGTCGACCGTGTAGCCGCTCGGCGCGCCCGCCTGCGTCGTTTCCGTCTGGAGCGTCAGCGACGGCGTGAACGACAGCTGTTCGCAGCCCGTCGCCGCCGGCAGCGATCCCATCTCGCTGAAGCGGCCCGGCGGTTCCGGTTCCAGCGGGCTCTGCGGTTCCGGGCTCTCCCACGAGTCCCGTTGCACGAGCACCGGCAGCGGCTGTGCCTCGCAGCCGCTCGGCAGCGTCAGGAACGCCGTCGCCGCCACGCCGCTGGGACAGCCCGTTGCCTGTTCCACGCCACCGCTCACTTTCACTTCCGGCTTGCAGAATTCGCCGTCGTTCTGAGCGCCTTCCCCCAGCGTGCCTTCTCGTTCGAGGTTGTGGCTCGGCGCCGCCGGCACGCCCCATAGCGTCAGGATCGTGCCCTGCAGCGGGCCCACCTCGGGGATGTTCTGCAGCTGCGCCGTCAGGCCGTAGTCGCCGTTGCTGCGAACGTGGAAGAACAGCGGGATGTGTCCCACGTTGGCAACGGAGAAGCCCAGCTCGCCCGGCTGTCCGGGTGGCGGCGCGATGTTGAACACCGGGTACCACGCCGACGTGAACGTGCCGTAGAAGAACGGCTTGACGATCCCCACCTGCGTGTCGAGCGGGCAGTTGAGCGCTTCCCGTTCCAGGAACGCCTGCTGGCTGCAGCGCGGCACGGCGTTCGGGTTGCCGATCAATCCCGCCGGCAGCGCCACTTCGACGTCCTTCGGGGCGGCGTTGGCAAGCGGCGATTCGGAGTTGCTGTTTCGTGCGGACGGCGTTTCGCGGCCGCTCACGTCGAAGGCGAGGCTCGCGGTCAGCTCGAACGGGTGCGAGCCGGCCTGCGTGTCGGCTTCACCATTTTCGCCGACCGCGTCCAGGTCGAAGAAGGACATGTCGAACGGGACCGGTCCGGCGTCGATCTTCGTCGTTTCGCCAACCGACTCGCTCGGCGCTCCGCCGCCGGACACCGTCGCGGAGCTCTCGAGCGCCACGGCTCCTTCTGGAATCGACGGGATCGACACCCTGATCGTCATCACGATCACCATGCCCGGCAGGATCGCGCCCTGCCCCGGGCCTTCTGCGTACGTACACGTCACCGTGCCGGTCAACGGACCCGTCGGGCACGTCAAGTCGTATCGAGGCGATCCTTGCCCGTTGGCGCCTTCGCCACGCGCCGAGATCATCGTCGCCGTGACCCCCTGCGGGAGGGTGTCGGCGATCGTCACGGCGCTGTTCGCCACGGTGGCCGCACCGCCGTCGTTGCGGACGATCAACACGTACGCGTCTGCCGTGTCGCCGGCCTTGAAATACGTCGGCTGGGACTCGGAGAAGATGCTCCAGTGCGGGCTTGCGGAGGCCGCGCGCGCAGGACTCGCCGCGCAAGCCCCGAGCGCCAACGCGCCGGCCGCCAGCGCGCCGACCAGCAGGAGGCTCAGGCGGCTCGCGCCCTCGCATACACGACCCATCGTGCTCACCCCCGCGACCGGCGACGTGTGGCCACGCCTCGGCTGTGCCTCCCAGCGACGGGCCCGTAGCGCCGTTTTGCGGCGGCAATACAAGCTGAGCGCTTCGTCCTGCTGCGCAACTTCCTACATCTCGCCAGGGCACGCGCGAGCAACTGCTTGCGCGTCGGCGCCGGCTTGGCGGGCTGCGCCGGGACGAGGTTCCCGACGCCAGTCAGCGTCGCCGAGGCGGGTGTCGCGAGCGTCGGCGAGGTCCCGAACGGTTCGCGACACGCGCCGCCCGCGCATGAGGCCGGGATGACGGGCGACGGCAGCCCGCCGTCGACGCGAACGTCGTACACGTCCAGCAGTTCGTCGGCGTCGGTAGGCGCCAGCCGTTCGCGCGTCGCGATGAAAGCGTCGTCACCACTCGCGCTCGCGTCGAGGAAGACGCTTTCGCCGTTGCCTTCCAGGCCCGAGATCAGCAGCGGCGCGCCCTGCTCGTACTCGAACACCCGCACGCTGCCTGCGACCAGTCCCGGCACGAGCGGATCCGGGGAGGAGAAGAACACACGACTGCCGTCGTCGCTCAAGCTGCGCGGCTGGTGGAACGGGGTGCTGACGCGTTCGTCGAGTTTCGCGCCGATGAACGCGCTGCCGAGCGGCCGCGTACCGCCCGGATCGCACGACGCGCATACGAGCTGCCCCGTTTCCGCGCTGTACTCGAAGACCTCGTGATCGGCTTCTTCCGTCGTCTGGTCCTGGTTGTCATAGCCGGTGAGCGGCTCGACCGACATGAACGCCAGATGCCGGCCGTCAGGCGTCACGTAAGCCTGCGACTCCATCGGCCGGCTCGTCCAGTCCAGGACGTCGCTGTGGTAATGGAACGCGGATCCGACCCGCATCGCTTCGATGTTCGCCTGTTCTTTCGCGCTCGGCGACGCCAGCATCGCTATGAAGCTCACGGTGCCCTTGCCTTCTGTCGCTTCGTGCCACACGTAGAGATTTGACATCCCGCTCGTCGCGCCCGCGGCCAGGGCGCCGGATGCGACGAAGTACACGTATGTGCCGTCCTGCGAGGCGCCGACGACACCGAGCACGGTCGCGCCGTCCGGGTCTGCTTTATCCACCGTCAGGTCGGTCAGCCTACCCGTAGCGACGTCATAGCGATACAGATCGTCTCCGATCGGCTCTCCCGTTTCTTCTTCTTCTTCCTCTTCCGCTTCCGAGCGTTCTTCCGGGCCCGTGTTCGATTCTCGCGTGAGCGCCGCTTTGCTCGTGAAGTACACCGCCGAGCCGTCTTCCGTGGCGTCCCAGAACTCGGCCGGCTCGGGTGCGCAGATCCCGTCCGCGGTTTCACATCGCGACGGCTGCGCTCCCGGCGCCGGAGCGGAAACCTCCACCGTCGACGAGCCGTCGATGCGGTCGTAGACCTCGGTGTCGCCGGCCTGCTGGGGATCCGGTTCGCCGCCGTCGGCTGCCGCCTCGAACACGACGTGCAAGCCGTCGCTGGAGATGGCGTTGTCGAGCTCTCGCATGTGTTCGCCGTTTGCTTCGATCCCGCCGCCGGCCATCGCGCCTTTGGGATCGACCACGCCATCGGGGAGAACTCCCACGTCGCGCACGTGTTCGGCGACGGTTTCGTACAGGCTTTCGACGCCGCCGCCGGGCGCGCCCGCGGTGAGGCTGTCGTTGGCCTCGAAGATCACGTGGCTGAAGTCGTTGGAGGCACCGGCGAACTCGGCCACGTCCTGCGATTCGAAGCAGCGGCCGCACCCCGACTGCGGCGGTTCCGGCGGCGCGCTCGCCGTGACCAGCGAGTAGCTCCCATCCGGGCGCCGGATGTAGAGGTTGTACACGCCCGCCGGCGCACCTTCCGTGAGCTGCTGCAACGGCACGCGCAGCACCGCCTGCGACAGGTCGCCCGAGAATGCATACGCGACCTTGGCGAAGCTATTCCCGGGAGCCTCAGAAGTCGGAGGGCTCAGCGACGTCGTCTGCCAGCCTTCGCGAGCTCGCGTGGCGACGTACGCGTTGCCGAACTCGTTGCTCGGCGCGCCGGCGAATGCCACGCTGATGTTCACGTACGCGATCGTACATGATTCGGATGGTTCGCATGCAGAGCTCTGGGCGGGAAGCAGCGACGACAGCGTGACCGCATCGAGCCCGCCCTTGTCGACCGGCGAGACCTGCTCGTACGCGCGACAATCCGGCAGGTGTTCGGACGGGCCAGAGCGAAACTCGGCGTTGGCGCACGTGTCAGCCTCGGCATGCACCGCGGCAACACTGGCAAGCCATAGCCCTGCGATTGCAAGCGCACAGGCGCCGCACACGCGGGCCCAGTTGCTCGTCGGTCCGTCGCGAAGCGGCGTTCCGCGCATCTGCACCTCCTCTGCGCGCCGTAGTCTACCCCCCGCCCAGCGACCACGGCACCACCGCGTCTACCGGATGCAGATGCGAGTCTGGGGAGCCGCCGCCGATCGCCGGCCCCCCAACCTCGCGCACCCCATGCGCTACGGCGCTACTCCAGGCCTATTTCCATTCGACGGTGCCGCCTTCGAGTTCCGCCTGGATGCTGCCGGTGTACGAGCCTTCTTTGTTTTCCCCGCCGCACACGCCACCGGTGCCGAGCGAGACGATGTGGAAGACGTTCGCCGCAGCCGTGACCTTCCCCGAGCCGTTCGTGTAGCTGAGGGTTTCAAACGTCTGCGGTTCGATCAGCACTTCGCAGCCAGAGCCTTCCGGCTTCAAGATCACCGTTTTTTCCAGCCGCGCGGACCCGTTCGCGTTGAATTCGAAGTGCACCGGCGACACTTTGATGCCCATGCCGAAGCCGGAGCAGTTGCTGTAGGTCAGAACTTCTTTGTGCGTGACCGACGTCAGTTCTTTCATTTCCCCCGTGCCGGTGATGGTCGTGCATTCGATCGTCCCGGCGCTGGTTTTGAAGAGCGCCGCGTTGGTGTTTTTACTTTTGGTTTTGCCGGTTTTGCTGACGACGAATTCATGGCCAGACGCAGAGACCGAGACGGCGCTGACGCCGGCGATCGCGAACGCCGACAGCAGGACCATTCCGAACAACGTGATGCGCTGCATGGTTGTCTCACCGCTCCTTTGTCGCTAGATGACCGACCGCAGGTTGCCGAGCTTGTCGATCGAAAACGCCCTTTGTACTGTTGTCATTGACTAGGAGTGTTTCGCTCTGCAGGCCATACGGTCCGAACTATCACAGAAGCCTACAGTTCTGTCAAGCGGAAGCAGACAACTGTTTGCGACGAGCATTTCGTCGGAAATGTTTCTGACTTTGGGTCGATTGCGACAGTTGCTCGGAAGGCCGCATTGCAGAGCGGTCTTAGCGGGCAAGCGGCCCGTGTAGATTGGCCGTATGCCAAGGCCAGACCCGCTCTCGATCACACTCCTGCCGGGCGCGCGAGAGCTGCTCGCGGCGCACGCGCGAGAGCTGCCCCAGCGCGACGACCTGTGCGGCGCGTTCTGCGGCGCGCTCGCGCTGCACGCCGCCGGTGTCGAGACGCGTAGAGGCGAGACCCTCGACCAGGACGCCGTCGCCCTGGCCGCCGGCAGCACCGTCTCCGGCGCGCGCGAGCCCGGCACGCTGCCCCACGGCGAAGCCGGCCGGCGCGACTATCGCCTCAGCATCCCCGCGATCGACGACCACGACGCCTCCGGCACCAACGCCGCGGGACTGCGCGACGCGCTCGCGACCCTGTCCGACGGCGCCGTCGAGGCGATCCCGTACACCGGTCCATGGAACGCCGGCACGCTCGCCGGGCTGTTCGAGCTCGCGGCCGCGCTCGAGCGTCCCGTGAGCCTCCTCGCCAACTTCGCCACCCGCCACCTGTGGGGGGCGCGCCCGCGCGTCGATCAGCTGCTCGGCTACCTGCTCGACGGACACGCCGACGGACCGCCGGCGGACTGGGACGTCGGCCACTTCGCGTGCGTGTTCGCCCGCGTCAGCGGACCCGGCGGCAGCATGTACGCCGTCGCCGACACGTACCCCGCGCTCGGCGACCGCGGCGTCCACCTGCAGCCGCAGGAGCACCTCGCGGCCGCGATCGAGCGGCGCGACATGCCCGGGTCCTCATCGAAGGTGGCCGGTGGCATGTTCGTCGTGGTGGCCGCCGCCGACGCCGCCGCTGTGCGCGCCGGCACGGACGCGCTGGGGCTCTGTGAGGGCATCTGGGACAACGGCAGCGTGACCGCCGAGACGGCCGCGTGAGCGACGCCGAGCTAGTCGCGCTCGTGTGCTGCGACCTCGGCGCGATCGTGCGCGGGCGCTCGGTGCTCGCCTCGCAGCTGGACGAGCATCTGCGCGCGGGGATCGGCTGGGTGCCCGCCAACCACGCGCTGACGCCGCTCGGTCCGGTCGCCGAGCCGAACCCGTTCGGCTCCACCGGCGACCTGCGACTGCTGCCCGACGTCGACACGCGCGCGCTGGTCGCCGCCGACGGCGAGCACGGATCGATGGAGCTGATGCTGTGCGACATCGTCGAGCTCGACGGGCAGCCGTGGCGGTGCTGCCCGCGCAACTTCCTGCGCGATGCGCTCGGCGCGCTCGAGCGCGAGCTCGGCGCGCGCGTCGTGGCGAGCTTCGAGCACGAGTTCCAGCTGCTGCCGATCGGCCCATCGGGCGGCGCCGCCGCGCCGGCGCCCGCGCTGCCGTTCACGCTCGACGCGCAGCGCCGCGTCGAGCCGTTCCCCGCGCGGGCGATGGGCGCGCTCGTCGACGCCGGGATCGAGCCCGAGCGGTTCTTCGCCGAGTACGCCGCCAACCAGTTCGAGATCCCCGTCGCGCCCGCCGCCGGCATCGCGAGCGCCGACCGCGCGGTGCTGCTGAGGGAGGTCGTGCGCGAGATCGCGCGCCGGCAGGGACTGCGCGCGAGCTTCGCGCCGCTGCTCGACCCCGCGCAGGCGGGCAACGGCGTGCACATCCACTTCAGCCTCGTCGACGCCGACGGCCGGGCGCTGCTCTACGACGCCGCGCGGCCCGGTCGCCTGAGCGAGCTCGGCGAGCGCTTCGCCGCCGGCATCCTGCGCCACGCGCGCGCGCTCAGCGCGCTCACCGCCGCGAGTCCCGTGTCGGGCGCCCGCCTGCAGCCGCACCGCTGGAGCGCCGGCGCGGTGTGCCTGGCCGAGCGCAACCGCGAGGCCCTTCTGCGCATCCCGCCGATCGTCGAGCTCGGCGGCGCGCATCCCGCCGGACAGCTGCACCTCGAGTACCGCGGCGCCGACGCCAGCGCCAACCCGCACCTGGCGCTCGGGGCGATCGTGCGCGCCGGGCTTGAGGGCGTGCGCGCGCAACTGCCCGCGCCGCCGATCCTCGACCGCGACCCCGCGCAGCTCGACGCGCAGGAGGCCGAGCGCTTCGGCGTCGGCGCGCTGCCCGCCACGCTCGCGCAGGCGCTGCAGGCGCTCGCCGACGACGAAACCGCGCGCGCGTGGATGGCGCCGCTGCTGTACGACGCGTACGCGAGCGTCAAGCGCGCCGAGGTCGACGCCGCCGCCGACGCGGAGCTGCTGGAGGTCTGCCGACGCTATGCCGCCATCTACTGAAGCCGCGCAGCTGCTCGCGCGACTGCTCGAGGGGATCGAGCGCGAGCTGCCGCACGCGGTCGCGCTGCGACGCCAGCTGCACGCCGCCCCCGAGCTCGCGCACGCCGAGGAGCTCACCGCCGCCACCATCGCCGCCGAGCTGCCCGTCGCCTGTCGCAGGGCGGCCGGGACCGGGCTGCTGGCGCTGAGCGAGGGCGGCGTCGGAGCGCCGATCGCGGTGCGCGCGGAGCTCGACGGGCTGCCGCTGCGCGAGCAGACCGGTGCCCCGTTCGCGGCGAGCTGCGAGACGATGCACGCGTGCGGGCACGATGTCCACATGGCAGCGCTCGTGGCGCTCGCGCGCGCCGCCCACGCGCTCGGCGATCAGCTGCCGGCGCCGCTGCTGGCGGTGTTTCAGCCGAGCGAGGAGGCCTACCCGTCGGGCGCCCAGCAGCTCGCCGACGGGGAGCTCGCCGAGCTCGCGCCCGCCGCGGTGCTCGCCGCGCACGTGCATCCCGAGCTGCCGTGGGGCGCCGTCGCGCTGGACGCCGGCACCGTCAACGCCTCGTGCGACGCGTTCGCGATCACCATCGCGGGCGAGCCGTCGCACGGCGCCTATCCGCACCACGGTCGCGACCCCGTGCTCGCGCTCGCCGAGACCGTCGTCGCGCTGCACGCGCGACTCGGCCGGCGCATCGACCCGCTGCACGCCGCGTCGCTGACGGTCGGCGTCCTGGAGGCCGGCAGCGCCGAGAACGTGATCCCCGACAGCGCCCGCGCGCGGGGGGCGCTGCGCGCGCACCTGCCGCAGGACCGCGCAGCGCTGCGCGCGCTCGTCGAGGAGGTCGCCGCCGGTGTCGCCGGCGCGCACGGCTGCACCGCGAGCGTCGAGCTGGTGCCCGGCGAGCCGGCGCTCGAGAACGACGCCCGCATCGTCACGCGCGCGCGGGAGCTGCTCGCGGACGCAGGCTTCGCGACAGCCGCCGCGTGGCGCTCGTGCGGGTCCGACGACTTCGCGTTCTTCGGCGCGCTGGCGCCCATCGCGATGGCGTTTGTGGGACTCGATGGCGCCGAGGGCTTCGTCGCTCGCCCGCTGCACCACCCCGAGCTGCTGCCCCCGGACGCGGCCGTGAGCGCCGTCGCGCGCACCCAGGCCGTGCTGTACGTGGCCGCTGCCGCTGCCGTGCGCGCTGCCACGAACGACTGACTTGACGCCGCGGACGTCGAGCAGGTCGACTCTGCCCAACCGCCGATACGATTGGCCGATGCCAGACCGTCTCCACTTCACCGGCTCCGACGATGCCAACGCGCTGATCGCCTCCGACCCGATGGCGCTCCTGATCGGGTTCGCGCTCGACCAGCAGGTCACCGTCGAAAAGGCGTTCTCCGGCCCGCTCGCCCTGCGCGAACGGCTCGGCACACTCGACGCCGCGACGATCGCCGGCGCCGACCTGGAGCCGCTGTTTCGCGACAAACCCGCCATCCACCGCTTCCCCGGCTCGATGGCCCAGCGAGTGCACGACCTCGCCGCGCACGTGCGCGATGAGTACGGCGGCGACGCCGCGCGCGTGTGGACCGATGCGAAGGACGCCGCCAGCCTGCGCGAGAACCTGGCCGCGCTGCCGGGCTTCGGCGAGATGAAGGTCAAGTCGCTGGGGGCCGTGCTGGCCAAGCGCTTCGGCGTCGGCGTCGCCGACGAGCTCGTGCCCGGGCACCCCACGCTCGGAGACGTCGACTCGGCGCAGGCGCTCGCCGACTACCAGGCCGCCAAGCGCATCCACAAGGCGGAGTGGTCGAAACTCAAAGCGCGGCGATAGACGGGGGCACGGGCCAGTCGGGCTCGTATCCGAACACGTCCAGGAGCGACGCGGAGCCGTAGCGCTCCGTCACGATCTCGATGTGCTCGGGCGTCACCAGCGCGGGATGCGAGACGCCGCAGGAGCGCGCCAGCGCCAGGATCTCGGCGCGAAGCGTGACCACGTAGTTCGCGAGGCGCGTCGACTTGAGCTCGGGATCGAGACCGTGCATCAGCCAGCGCGACTGCGTCGCCACCCCCGTCGGGCAGCGGCCCGTATGGCAGCGCTGAGCCTGGATGCAGCCGATCGCGAGCATCGCGCCGCGCCCCACGCTCACGAGATCGCAGCCGAGGGCGAACGCGAACAGCGCCGCGTCCGGGACGCCGAGCCGGCCCGACCCGACGAACACGACGTCCCCCGCCAGGCCTGCGCGCGCGAACGTGGCGTAGACACGCGAGAACCCCAGCTTGAACGGCAGCGCCACGTGGTCCGCGAACGACAGCGGCGCCCCGCCCGTCCCGCCCTCGCCGCCGTCGACCGTCACGAAGTCCGGCCCGCCGCCGGTGCTCGCCATCCGCTCGGCGAGCTCGATCCAGAAGCCCTGCTCGCCCACGGCCGACTTGATGCCGACCGGGAGGCCCGTGTCCTGGGCGATCAGCTCGACGAACTCGATCAGCCCGTCGACGTCGGAGAACGCCGAGTGCGCGGGCGGGCTGACACAGTCCTCGCCGGCGCGCACGCCGCGGATCGCCGCGATCTCGGCGGTCACCTTGGCGGCCGGCAAGAGGCCCCCCAGCCCCGGCTTGGCCCCCTGGGAGAGCTTGATCTCGATCGCGCGCACCGGCGCCCGACCCACCTGCTCGCGCAGCCGCTCGAGGCTGAAACGGCCACTCGCGTCGCGGCAGCCGAAGTAGCCGGTGCCGATCTGGAAGACGAGCTCGCCTCCGTGGCAGTGGGCGGGCGCGAGACCGCCCTCGCCGGTGTTCTGCAGACAGCCGGCGACCCGTACGCCGCGGTTGAGCGCCTCGACCGCCACCGGCGACAGCGCTCCGTAGCTCATGCCCGACAGGTTCACCACGGAGGCGGGACGGAACGCATGGCGGCGGCCGTGCACACCGCCCAGCACCTTGGCGGCGGGCGCCTCGTAGGCCGGCGAGCCACCGGGCTCCCCGGCGGCCGGCGCCGGCGCGGGAAACGGCGAGTGCTTGATGATGAGCAGGCTCTCCACCGCCTCCATCTCCTCGTCGGTGCCGAACCCGAACACGTTCGGCCTGGCCTCCGATGAGGCCTCGATCCAGCGGCGCTGATCGCGCGAGAACGGACGCTCCTCGTTGTTGGAGGTGACGATGTACTGGCGCAGCTCTGGGCCGAACGCCTCAAGCAGATACCGGAGGTGCCCCACGAGCGGGAAGTTCCGCAGGACCGCGCGGCGGCGTTGCAGCAGGTCGTAGCCCGCCACGCCCGCGAGCGCCCCAGCGGCTGCGCGAACGCCCCGCACTAGACGATCGGCGGCGGCGTGCCGTCGGCCGTGGCCGCCAGCGCCGGGTCCCAGTCGCACACCGCGCACGCGTGGCGGAACGCCGAGCGCGCGAACTCGACCGCCGTCGCGTGCGGGTCGGCGCTCGCCAGCACGTCGTCCCAGTCGAGCACGTACTCGCCCAGCTCCCCCTCCCAGCGGGCCGGCGGCGGCGACAGCGCCGCATCGGCGAAGCCGTCCGGCGCCGGGTGCGCGTAGGCGTAGAACGCCGGCTTGCCGTAGCGCGCGTCGCCCGGCCACCAGCCCACCGCCACCTCCTGCGAGTCCATCGCGTTGCGCATGATGAAGTCCTGCGACGGCGGGTCCGCCGGCAGCCCCGAGAACAGGCTCACCGCGAGGTCGAACGAGCCCCACCACGCGTTCACCGGCGTCGAGCGGCCGCGGAACGGCGCGCGGAACGCCGCCAGCACGAGCGCCGCGTGCGTCGCCGCCGCGAAGTACGCGCCCACCAGCTCCGGGTCGTAGCTGGCGTGCTCCTCGTCCTCGTCCAGCGGCACGCTCCACGGCACCTCCTGCGGCGTCGCGTTGATCTCCACCGGTCCCGCAAGCTCGCGCGCCGCGTCCAGCAGCTCGCGCGCCACCGCCCCCACAGCCCGGTCCGGTCCGAGCGCTATGCGTCGGGCGCCGCCGCCGCTGTGCTCCACGACCGCCTCGTGGCTGCGCAGGTCGAGCGCCGCCACCAGCGCACCCGAGCCGTCGGGCGCCGGCAGCGCCAGCGTCTCCCAGCCACGCGCCGTCAGGCGCAGCGCCGCGTGCTGCAGCTGTGGCTCCGGGGGCGCCAGCGCCACCGCCAGCTTGCCCAGCACCTGCGTGTGCGCGTGCAGCGTGTCGCACGTCGCGCTCCAGCGGTCGTAGGCGGGCAGTGTGGGCCAACCGGCGGGCATCGGCGCAGCTTATGCTGAAACTCGTGGAACGTGTGACACCGCCGCGGGGCAACGGCTGGCCGGTGATCGCCGCGTACGCGCTGGTGTGCGCGGCGACGCAGATCCTGTGGCTCACATACGCCGCGATCACGACCGAAACCGCCAGGCGCTACGGCGTGTCTGTGAGCGCCGTCGGCTGGCTGGCGGAGATCTTCCCGCTGCTGTACGTGGCGCTCGCGATCCCCGCCGGCATCCTGTTGGACCGCTGGTTCCGCCCCGCGCTCGCGGCCGGCGGCGGCCTGGTCGCGCTCGGCGGGCTGGTGCGCCTCGGCGGTGAGACGTTCGCGTGGGCGATGGCCGGCCAGGTGCTGGTCGCGGTCGCGCAGCCGGTGGTCCTGAGCGCCGTCAGCAAGCTCGCCGGCGAGTACCTGCCCGCGGATCAGCGCGCGACCGGCATCGCGGTCGGCTCGGCGGGCAACTTCGTGGGCATGTTGCTGGCGCTGCTGCTCGGGCCGACGCTCGGCGCGCACGGAGCACTCGAACGGCTGCTGGTGGTGGAGGCCGTGTTGGCGGTGATGCCCGCGGTGGCGCTCGCGATCGTGCTGCGCCGCCCCGGGCACGAGGGCGACGAGCACGCGGCAATCGAGGGCAGCGCGGCGCGGGCGCTGTGGCAGCTGCCGTCGATGCGCACGATGTGCGGCCTCGTGTTCCTCGGCTTCGGCATCTTCGTCGCGCTCGCCACGTGGCTGCAGACGCTGCTGCACCCCGACCATGTGTCCGAAACGACGGCAGGCGTGCTGCTCGTGGGCATGGTGACCGCTGGCATCGTCGGCTGTGCCGTGCTGCCGCCGCTCGTCGCGCGCAACGACTCCGAGCGCGGCTTCATGCGCGCCGTCGTGCTCGTCGCATGCCTTGGCAGCATCACGCTCGGCGCGATGCCGTGGCTGGGCGTGCGCGCGCTGGCGCTCGTGGTGATGGGCGCGATGCTGCTGCCGGCGCTGCCCGTGATCCTGACGGCGGCCGAGCAGCTCGCGGGCGCCGCCGCCGGCACCGCCGGCGCGATCGTGTGGATGGCGGGCAACCTCGGCGGCCTCGCCGTCGCGCTGCTCGTGCAGATCCTCGTCCACCACCCGCTCGCCGCGTTCCTCGCAATGGGCGCCGTGTCGCTGCTGGGGCTGCCGCTCGCCGCGCGCGTCACGACGCCGAGCAGCCGTCTGACACTATTCGCCGGTGGAGCTTCAGCTGCAGATACTGGATGACGAGATGCAGGCGCCCGCGCACGCCTATGCGGGCGACGCCGGCCTCGATCTCTCGGCGCGAACCAACGTCAAGCTCGACGCGACCGACGGGCCGGTGGCCGTCGCGACGGGCCTCGCGGTCGCGATTCCGCCCGGCCACGTGGGGCTCGTCTGCCCGCGAAGCGGGCTCGCGGCGCGGGAGGGCATCACCGTCCTGAACGCGCCCGGCGTGATCGACTCGGGCTACCGCGGCGAGGTCATGGTGATCCTGCACCGCGTGCTCCCGGGCAGCTACGAAGTCAAGCGCGGCGACCGCATCGCCCAACTCGTGATCGTCCCGGTCGCGCACGACCTCGAGCTCGTGGTCTCCACCGAGCTGCCGGAGACCGAACGTCACCTCGACGGCCTGGGCAGCTCAGGCCGCTGACGCTCACACCTTGTGATGCGCCGGCACCCATGAGCCGTCCGGCTGGCGGGCGAAGTCCTCGAACAGCGCGGGCGCCTCGCGGCGCATGATCTCGGCGACCGCGTCGAACACGCTTCGCAGCTCCTCCTCCGCCTCCGGCGCCGTGCGCATCTCCACCACGTGCCGCAGCGTGCGCGCGTTGGCCGTCCAGACGATGTCCGTGCTCAAGCCGAGCGGCGCCAGGCGCCTGAGCGCCGAGGTGATCTCCTTCTTGACGTCGAACGGCACGCCGTCGTCGTCGATGCCGAGCGCGGTCGCCGCCTCGAGCTGGAACTCCTCCAGCTGCTCCACCAGGCTCACGACGCGCTCGCGCAGCGGCTCGAGGGCCGCGGGGACTCGGAAGCCGACGTCGGCTATGCGCACGTAGCGCAGGCTCTCCTGGCTGAACGCCGAGCCGGCGCGGTGCCGAACGAGCTCATGCGTGAACACCCGCGAGACGTCGCGAAACGCGAACGTCCAGCTCACGTGCTCGAGCACGCTGCCGTGGCCGGAGGCGATCAGGCTCGTCAGGTAGTCGCGGCCGTCAGCCCGGACTCGCGAGACGTTCGGGTTGAGGCCCGGAGCCCAGGACCGGTAGCACGCGCGCCCCGCGAACTCGACGAGCAGCTCGGCGTCCACCGGCTCCTGCGCGCGGCGTCCCTCCAGCCACGTCGCGCCGCCGACCGACTGCAGGTACGCGAGCATGCCGTCGAGGTCGACCGCGGGGCGCGCGATCAGGAATACCCGCGGGCTCGTCTCATGCATTCGTGCTGACCCGGAAGCGCACAGTCGCGGTGGGATGCTCCACGAGCGCCACCACGTGCACGTGCAGGTGCGCGACGCTGCCGCCGTTGAAGCGCATGTCGCCGCTGCGCTCGACGGTCGCCAGCGCGGTCGGCTCGAGCTGCGCCTTGAGCTCGCGGCGGATCGCCCACAGCTCCGCGCCGGCCTCGTCGGGCAGCTCGTCGAACGACGTGCACGTGCAGGCGGGCGACGATCAGGTAGTGCGCCGCCGCGCCCTCGTAGGGGTAGTCGTTGCTGCGTCACGTACCAGTGCTCGCCGGCGTGCTCGACCGGCTCGCGGTGGTAGTGCGGCGACGTACTCGGGGCAGAAGACGCACACGCCCGCGTCTTCGAGCTCCTGCATGTAGCGCGCGCTGCTCGTCGCTGCGCGCGGCGTCGAGGTTATACAGCTGGCTCAAGGGCACGCTCGCGCTCGTAGACGCAGAAGGTGAAGCCGAGCTCGTTCTCGACCACGCGCTCGCTTCCTCGACGCACCGCCACTCGCCCTGCGTCGAGCTCCGGGAAGAACACGTCGCCGTCGATCTCGGCGTCGACCTCGGTCGCGTACACGCGGTCCGCGAGCGGCAGCGCTTCGCGGTAGGTGACGCTCGCCGCCGATCACGAAGCAGTCACCGTCGCACGCATCCAGCGCGTGGCCGAGATCGGCGAACACCTCGGCGCCTCGGCGCGCGTAGTCGGGATCGGAGCTCAGCACGAGGTTGCGCCGGTCGGGCAGCGGACGGAAGCGCGTCGGGGATCGATTCGAACGTCCTGCGGCCCATCACCACGGTGTGGCCGCTCGTCAACTCGCGAAAGCGCCGCATGTCCGACGGGCAGGCGCCAGGGCAGCCCGCCATCGCGGCCGATCACGCGGTTGGCCGCGTGCGCGACGACGATCGCGATCATCTCAGGTCGCCACCGGGATGCCGCCGATCGCGGGGTGCGGGTCGTAGTCGGTCGAGCTCGAAGTGCTCGGCGCGGAAGTCGTGGATGTCGTCGATCCGGCGGCCCGCCGTCGGTCAGGTGCAGCGTCGGCAGCGCGCGCGGCTCGCGCGCGAGCATCTCCTCGACCGCGCGGCAGCTGGTTGGCGTAGATGTGCGCGTACTGGATCCAGTGCACGTACTCGACGAACTCGGTAGCCGGTGAGCTGCTCGAGCATCAGCCCGAGCGCCGTGTACTGCGCCATGTTCGACGGCACGCCGATCGGCGTGTCGCCGGAGCGCTGGTTGTGGATCAGGTGCAGCTTCTCGCCGAACACCAGCGCGTGGATCCAGCCGTGGCACGGCGCGATCGTGTTGCGCGAGCGCACGCCCGCCTCGCGGTGGTTGGCGTTGGGGATCCACGGGCTCATCAGCGCGGTGCGGTCGAGCGGCAGGTCGCGCAGCTTGCTGACGAGGTGCGGCAGCTGGTCGAAGCCGGGATCGTCGCCGTCGAGGTCGGTGGTGAAGTTGCGGAACGCGTGCCCGTAGGAGCCCGGGCCGAGGTCGCCGGGCTCGAGGCCCGCGCGCTTCGCACTTCTCCGCCGTCGCCCAGGCGCCCCACCAGTCGCAGCCGAACTCCGCCAGCTCGCTCTAGCGTGCGCGCGCCGTTGATGAACGCGCACAGCTCGCCGATCGCCTTGCCGACGAAGCCCTTGATCGAGCGCTCCGTGATCACCGCGGCGCCATGCGCCATCGGAAAGCGCATGCAGTGCCCCGCCAGCGCGAGCGCGTCCTCGCCCTGCTTGGTCTGCACGCGCGCGCCTTCGTCGCGGATCGCGCGCAGCATCTCGCGGTAGGCGGTGCTGGGGGCGCGCTCGGCGTAGGGAAGGTAGTCGGGCATCGGGCGATGGCGAAGTCTGAAGGCTGGCGATGATGGCACGCCGACGAGGCGCGGAAGCCGCTAAGCGACGTCTTCCGGAGCGCTACAAATGGCAGCCAGCACCGGCATCCTAAGCCCCAACGTCAACTTCGAGGAGCGGCTGATCCCTCCTCGAGGAGATGACCCGCACGGTCACGCACCTGAAGGGCCTGGGCTACGCGCGTGGTGCTGACGTCCGGCTCCTTCGACCTGATCCACCTCGGGCACGTCAAGTACCTGGAGCGCGCGAAGCAGCTCGGCGACGTGCTGGCGGTGGGCGTCGACAGCGACGCGAAGATCCGCCGGCGCAAGGGCGAGGACCGGCCGATGGTGCCGGAGATGCGAGCGCCTGGAGATGCTCGCCTACCAGCGGCCCGTCGACCTGATCTACCTGAAGGAGGAGGGCGAAGCGCGCTGGGCGCTGATCAAGGCGGTCGCGCCCGACGTGCTCGTGCTGACCGAGGACCACTCCTACAGCGACGAGGACCTCGAGGCGCTTGGGCGAGATCTGCGGGCGCATCGAGGTGGTCGCGCGCCAGGCCTCGGTGACGACCAGCGAGCGCATCCGCCAGATGTACATGAACCTCGGCGAGCGGCTCGGCCCGAAGCTGGCCGAGGTGCTGCCCGGGCCTGATCGACAGCATCCTGCGCGCGGGGATGAGCGACGCCGTGAGCGGTCGCTCGCCTACATCCCGGTGCTCCACGAGGGCTACCGGCGGTTCCTGGACGCCCACGCGCGCGGGCCGGCCGCTGTTCCTGATCGGCCCGGAGCTCTACGCCGACTACCGTCCGCTGGCGAAGGACATCCGGGCGCTGCGCCGCCGAGCTGGCGGCGAAGGCGATCGCCGCCTGGGGGATCTGCTCGGAGGTGAGCGTGCTCGACGAGCCGGCGGCGGAGCGGCTGGCCGAGGAGAGCCCGCGCTGATCGCGCTGCCGGCCGAGGACGTCAGCTACGCGGTCGTCGAGCGCTTCTTCCCCCGCTGCGAGGTCCGCTACGACACGGTCTTCCTGCGCTGGGACAAGACGCGGAGCGTGCGACGCTGGTCCCTGCTGCGGCCACGCGGAGGCGGGGACGCGCCGACGCGAGCGAGCCCGTGCAGGCCGAGGAGGCGATCGCGGAGCATCGCCGGCGGCGGCGCAGGCGAGCAGGCGGCAGGAGCGTCGACTGGTGGCGACAGGTGGGCGCGGCGATCCGCTTCGCCGACGGCACGATCGCGGCGGCCGCCAACGAGCACCTCCCCCACCGCCTCAGCGCGTACGCCGCGGGCGACCCGCGCAGCAACTTCTTCAAAGGCGTGGCGCCTCGAGCTGTCCACGGCCACGCACGCCGAGGCGCGGCTGATCGCGCAGGCGGCGCGCGAGGGCCGTCGCCACGGAGGGCGCGACGATGTACGTCACGGACTTCCCCTGCCCGCCGTGCGCGAAGCTGATCGCCGCGGCCGGCGTGGCGAGGCTGTACTTCCGCGACGGGCTACGCGGTGCTCGACGGCCAGGACGTGCTGCGAGGCGGCGGGCGTCGAGATCGTGCAGGTCGCTGAGATGGACCGGGGCGGACCCGTCACAGCAGCTGGTGCGCGGGACGATGATCGCGGGCGTGGGCGGATACTGGCGGCCGCTGGCGGCGGTGGCGCGGCTGCTGGAGGAGCTGGGCGAGCTGAGCGAGTTGCTTCAGGGCCGGAGCGGGACCGCGGTGAGCGCGGCGGAGCTGGAGTCGGAGCTCGCCGACCTGTGGATCATCACGACCGCCCTCGCAGACCAGTTCCTGGCCGACGTGGCCGAGCCCGGCTCGCAGTCGCACGCGGCGGCGGGGCGCAGCAACGCCGCGCAGGTCGATGTCGCGGACGGCGAGACCGCGCGGGCCGAGACACTCCCAGCACTCGTGGCGGCGGCCGGGCAGATCGCGCGGATCGTGAACTACTACGACGGGCCGAAGACGCCGCGCTCGCTCGCGGGCTGGCCCTCGCTGAGCGATTCCGTCGCCGAGTTCCACACACGGCTAGCGACCGTGGCGGATGCACACGGGGTCGACCTTGCCGCAGCCGTGGCGGAGAAGCTCGACGCGATCCCGGCGCGCGACTCGGAGCGCTTCGCGCGGTCTGAGCACGACCCGAGCACGGCGCCGTGCCTGGAGCGCTTCCGCCTGATCGCGACGACCCCGTGGGGCGCCGACGTCGAGCGCGCGCGTCTGTGGGGAGGCCCGACATGGTCGTCGCAGCCGCCCGCGGCGAACGTGGCCGCGATCGTCCCGACGCTGGTCGCGTTCACGCGCGCGGCGCTGCCCGAGAGACTCGACGGGTACGTCGTCGAGGGTCCGACACTCGATTCTGCGTCGTCGGAGGACTGGGCGCGCGAGGTGCGGCGCGAGCTCGCCAGGCTGGACCCGCAAGGCGATCCGGCCGCGGAGCCGACGGCCGCGTTCAACGGAATGCCCCTGTCGGCCACGGTGCTCTCCGATCGACGGCCGTACCTGCTTCTGCGACCCTCGCGCTAAAGTCGCGACGTGGCCTCACAGGCGTCCGTGGACTGGCAGGCGTGGCACGCCGGCTACGAGGACCCCGACTCGGAGCTGGGCCGACGTCTCGCACTGGTGCAGAGCCAGCTGCGCGACGCGCTGGACCGCATGCCGGCGGGCCCGATCCGGCTGGTGAGCGTGTGCGCGGGCCAGGGGCACGACGCGATCGGCGTGCTGATCGACCACCCGCGCCGCGCGGACGTGAGCGCGCGCCTGGTGGAGCTGGACGAGCGCAACGTGGCGCTCGCGAACGGCGCGGCGCGCGCGGCGGGACTCGACGCCGTGGAGGCGGTCGCGGCGGACGCGTCGCTGACCGACTCCTACGCGGGCGCGGTGCCGGCGGACGTTGTGCTCGTGTGCGGCGTGTTCGGCAACCTGTCGGCCTCCGACATCGACAGCACGATCGAGCAGCTCGCGCAACTGTGCGCGCCCGGCGCGACGGTCATCTGGACGCGCCACCGCCGCCCGCCGGATCTCGTCCCCCAGATCCGCGAGACGTTCGAGCGCGCGGGCTTCGCGGAGGTGGCGTTCGCGGAGGCTCCCCCGTTCGGCGTGGGCACCAACCGCCTGACGGTGACTCCCACGCCGCTGCAGCCGGGCGTGAAGATGTTCGAGTTCATCGGCTACGAGGCGCTGTGGCCGCACCTGAGCGAGGGCGAGCGCGCCGCGCTGGGGCCGCTGTTCCGCGTGGAGAGCTCACCGGTGGAACTGGTGGAAGCGGTGCGCGCGATCCCCTACGGGCTGCCGAGCGGGCGCAGCGTGGAAAGCATGCTGCTGGAGGCGCGGGGGACGAGCGCCACGAAGAACCTGTTCCTCGCGCAGGTGCTGGCCGGGCGCCACCCCGAGACGCAGCCGGCGCTCGTGCACCGCGTGTACCGACTGGAGCGTGCTCGCGCGCGGGACCTGTTCGGCGAGGCGATTGCGGAGGCGGTGCCGAGCGAGGGGCTCGTCGATGTGCACCGCTATCTGACACTGCTCGTCGACGGGCGTCGCGTCAGCGTCGACGCGACGGTCCGCGGCGTGCGTTGGGACGGCCAATCGCCGCTCGATCCGGTGTGTGGACCGGGACAGGATCTCCCGGCGGGCGCCGACCCTGATGCGGACATGACGGCACTCGAGCACGAGCACTGCGACGTGACGCTGCGAGCGCCTTACCTGGCTGCGCTCGCTGCGTCGAACGCTCAGCCACAAGCCCAATCTGGCCGCCAGCGTTAGAAGGGCCGTTGGTAAGCTGCCAGGCCGGCTGCTCGTCTCAGCGGGCGGTCGAACCACATCCCGGAGCGTGATCTTGCCTCGTAGCACCGTACTTCGCCCAGGCGCCCTCATCGGGCTGCTGCTCGTCTCGCAACTGCTGGCATTTGCGGTGACGTCGACGGCGCATGGCGCACAGCCGCCCGCCGTCGCGATCACAAGCCCGACGGCCGGGGAAACGGTCAAGGGGAACGTGAACATCGAAGCAAGGGCAACAGCCCCACCGGGGGCTTACCCGACAGCGATCGAGTTCTACGACGGCGTCGACGAGATCGCACGCGTGGACTGTGAAGAGCAGCAGTCGTGCACAGCAGCAACAGAATGGCAGGCAACCGGCCTGTCTGGCCAGCACTCTTTGACGGCGGTCGCGGAAACGAACGAAGGAGCTACCGCTACGAGCGGCGCCGTGCCCGTCACCGTCGCCAGCCCATCGCCGACGGTGACCATCACGAGCCCGGGCGCGGGCGCCACGGTCGAAGGCACGGTCACGGTGGTCGCCGACGCGGCGACCGATCCGAGCCAGGACGACTACCCAACCGAGATCAGGTTCTACGACGGTGTGAACGACATCGGCTACATGTCCTGCCAGGGACAGCGAACGTGCCAGGGACAGGTGGAATGGGCCGCCACGGGCGACACCGGCACACACACGTTGACAGCGGTCGTCAGTACCCACCGCAGCCTGTCGGTGACGAGCGCACCGGTGAATGTGACGGTGCTCAGCCCACCGCCGAAGGTGAGCATCACGCGCCCCGCCGACGGCGCGCCTTTGCGGGGAACGATCACGGTCGGCGTGTCGGGGTTCACGGCCAAGAGCCAGGACGAATACCCCACGGAAATCACTGTCGACGACGGCACCAACGAGATCGGCTCCGTGCGCTGCCAAGGCCAGCAGACGTGCGCGGGCGACGTCCAGTGGAGTACCAGCGGACTCAAAGGCGTCCACGAGCTGCGGGCGATCATTCACACGAGCCGCGACCGCGAAGCCACGAGCCGGCCCGTCCACGTGGGCGGCAGTCGGGGCAAGCAGCATGCGCGGGTCAGCTGTCACATCGACTCGCTGTCGATACGCAGGGGGCGCTACGACCACGGCAGCTGCATCGCCTACGGCGTACCCGCGGGCACGGCCGTGGTCGTTCAGTACCGCGTCGGCGGACGAGGGTGGACCGAAGCCACCAAAGGCAGCGTCTCCTCGGCGGGCCGCTACGCGTTCAGGCTGCGCGCCCGTCATCCCGTGACGTTGCAGGTGAGTGTGCTCGTGGAGGCCAGCAGCCGGTATGCGGCCACCAGGGTGGTGCTGGGCACCGTGCACATCACCTGAGGCGCCTCGACTGCGCGACGGGATCGATCGGGTGCTAGTTGCTCGCGGCTTCGATGCCGCTCACGTGTTCCCTTTCGGATTCCGCTTCTACGGCGGGGCCTTTCGCGGGAGCCGATGCGGAGGGTTTGCTGCTCCTGACTTCCACGCTCGGCGACGCCTGCGTCCTGTGCTCGGGCGCGGTCGTCCGAGTGACCGATGGAGCAGCGGCGCCGGTGTTCTGACTGCTGGCCCCGTCGCTGCTCGTCGAGTTGCTCACGACCGAGCCGGAGGAGCCGGACTGCGACGTGGCGGAGGAGCTCGATGAGGCGGGACGGGACGTCGAGTGCCGACTCGCGGAGGAGCTCGCGTGTGTGGCGGCCGCGTGGTGCGTGGCAGCTCGCGGCACATGCGCATGGGAGTGTGCCGGCTTGTGGCCCGCGGCGGCGGACGAGGCGCTCGCGCTCAACCCGCTCGAGGGGTGATCCGCAGCTCTGCGTTTGAGATATGACACTCCGCCGTAGACCGCGATCACGCCGGCCACCAGCGCCGCGAGGTAGCCCACCCCCTTCAACCCCTCCGGCAGCTTGGGCCCGATGACTTTGATCAACACCACGGCGACGGCGAGCAGCGCGAGGCTCGCGAGCAGGTCGGTCCCCGGTTCATGAGTCTTGGCGAACGGCAGCACCCAGGTGATGATCTGTTCGACGACCAGCAGCGCGCCCAGCGCACGTGCAATCTCGTCCAGCAGCAGGCTGACGGCGAGCACGGGCGCGAGCGCCACGGTCGCCGATCGTCGCTTCTCGCCGCCCACCTCAGCCATGATCATCCTCGCCCAGGGATTCTGTCTGTTGGCAATTGAGGATCGCAGATCGCCCGGGGTTGGGCAAGATCGGCGCCGCCGTCAGATGGCGACTGCTCAGTCGAGGTCGAATGCCGCGCGGATGGCGTAACCGAGGTCCGACTCCTGGCGTTCGAGCAGCATGCCGACCTGCGGTCCGAGTGCGCTCGCGGGAATCGTCGTGACGTGGTCGCAGCTCACAACCGACGGGCCGGCAAGGCCGTTTGCGGCGTCGACGTACACCTCGGTCGAAAGCCCGCGAATGGTCGTGGTGATGGGCGCGACCGTCACGGTCGTCAGGTGCGCGCGCACGAGCTCACGTGTCAGAACCAGCACGGGCCGAGCCTTGTCGAGCTGCGCGATGTGGATTGGGCGCATCAAGCAAGCGCAGACGGCAGGCCGACGGCATGCTCGGCAAGACCGTCAAGCTCCGGGTCTGAGCCGGTGCGAGCCAAGATCTGCGCGTCCCGCGCTGCGACGATCCGACGACGTTCCCGCTCGAGCGCTCGCGTGACGACGGCTGCGCGGCTTCGCTCGCGGCCGGAGCCGACGATCTCGTCGACGAACTCGATGAGATCGTCCGGGAGGCGTACGGCTATCTGCTTGCTCATACCAAAATGGTACCGAACTGGTACCTCAGCCCTGCCACACCCCCAACAGCACGACGCACACCACGACCTCCACAACGGCGACGGTCGCACCGAGCGTGTCGCCGGTGCGACCGCCGAGCGTGCTGCGCGCGAAGGCGACCGAGAGCGCGGCGATGACGATCCCGGCGACGACGGCCGCGCCACCAGCCACGAGCCCGCAGACCGCCAGCGCGAGGACCAGCGACGCGGCCGTGGCAACGCCCAGCGCGACGCGCCCCACGTGGAGGGAAGCGCCGAGCCCATCCGAGCGCGCCGGGGGGGTGCCCGCGGCGTGCACGAGCGCAGCCCAGCGCCCGAGCGCGCAGGCGACCACAAGCGCACGCAGCGCGCGGTCGCCGTCGAGCGCGGAGACCGTGGTGAACAACAGCAGCGCCCAGGCGATGAGCGCGAGCACGCCGAACACGCCGGTGGCGGAGTCGCGCATCGCCTCCAGGCGACGCGACCGCGAGCCGCGAACGCCAAGGCCGTCGGCGGTGTCCGCGAGCCCGTCCTGGTGCAGCGCGCCGGTCGCGACCACCAGCACGATCATCGCGAGCACGGTGGAGACGGTGGGCCCCAGAGCATGCGCGCCGAGCGCGCGTACGCCGCCGGCCAGCGCGCCGACGCCCGCGCCAACCACCGGAAACCACACCGCGGCGCCGCCCAGCCCGGCGTCGCCGACGGCCACCGCTGGCATGGGCACGACCGTCAGGAACGTGATCGCACTGGCAAGACCGCCCCACGGGCGAAACGACCGCCGGGCGCCGGACGCAACCGTCGGCGTGGCGGCGCTTGGCGTGCCCGCGCCGCTCCCGTCAGCGCGAGCGTGCAACGCCGGACTCCTCGAACGTGCCCATCCCCGCGTGCAGCGCGCCGGCGGCCTCGATGAGCGGCAGCGCAAGCAGCGCACCGGACGCCTCGCCGAGGCGCAGGCGCAGGTCGAGCAGCGGCTCGAGGCCGAGCTCGGCGAGCAGGACGTCGTGTCCGGGCTCGGCGGAGCGGTGGCTGGCGAACAGCACTTCGCCGGCGGCGGGATCGAGCCCGACGGCAGCCAGCGCGGCGGCGGTGACGGCGTAGCCGTCGAGCAGCACGGGCACGCGCAGCCGCACGGCCTCGCCGATGGCGCCGGCGAGCGCCGCAAGCTCGAGGCCGCCGACACCGCGCAGCGCCGCGCGCGCGGCCGGCGGCGAGCCTGGAGCGGGCGCCTCCCCGGAAGCCTCGAGCGGCGCATTGCGCTCCAGCGCGGCGGCGACGGTGGCGCGCTTGCGCTCCAGCCCGGCGGCGTCGACGCCGGTGCCGCGCCCGACGGCGAGCTCGGGGGAGGCGCCGGTGAGCGCGCATGTGAGCGCGGCGGTTGTGGCGGTGTTGCCGATGCCGATCTCGCCGAGCACGAGGCAGTCCACACCGCGCCCGGCCCCGGAGCCACCCGCGGGTCCGGCCGATCCGCCGGCAGCTCCGCCAACGAGCTCGCGAGCAAGGGCGGCCCCGGTCTCGAGCGCGGCGTCGAGCTGCGCGTGGGTGAGCGCGGCGCCGGCGGTCATGTCGGCACTGCCGGCGGCGATCTTGGCGTCGCGCACGCCGGGCGGCGTGGGGCCGGCGAGGCCGACGTCGGCGACGAGCAGCGGGTGCCCCCCACGCCGCGCGAGCACGCCCACGGCGGTCTCGCCGCGCGCTGCGGCGGCGGTGACCTGCGCGGAGACCTCGCCGTCGAACAGGCTGGTGCCGTGCACCACGTGGCCGTGGTCCGCGGCGCACACGAGCACGCCCGCGCGCACGTGCGCGGGCGGCGCGCTCCCGGTGACGGCGGCCCAGCGCTCGATGACCGCCTCGAGCGCGCCGAGGCTGCCGGCAGGCTTGACGAGCTGGTCGAGGCGGTCGCGCGCGGCGATCGCGGCGGCGCGGTCGGGGCCGGCGCCAGGCACGGTAGGAGGAGCGGTCGGGCTCTCGAGCCGCACTTGATCGCCCGGCGCCTGGTCCTCGCGCCAGCGCTCGTCCATGACGACGGCGTCGAGCGGCATGCGCGAGGACCACCCGGCGGCCTCGAGCCCGGGGCGCACGGGACGCTCGTCGGGCCAGCCGAGACAGAGATACGCGATGGGATCGACGCGCTGGGGGATGCCGAGCAGCGCGCGCAGGTCGGGCGGGCGGTAGAAGCTGACCCAGCCGACGCCGAGCCCCTCGGCGCGCGCGGCGAGCCACAGGTTCTGCACGGCGCAGGCGGTGCTGTAGACGTCGGTCTCGGGGATGGTGCCGCGCCCGAGGACCTCGACGTCTGGGTCACCGTGGTCGCAGCACACGCACACGCCGAGGGGCGCCTCGACGACGCCCTCGACCTTCTGGTCGAGGAACTGGCGCGTGCGCTCGTCGAAGCGGTCGGCCTGGCGCAGGCGCTCGCGCTGGGCGAGGCGCCGTACGGCCATGCGCGTGTCGAGCGAGCGGATGACGATCAGCCGCCACGGCTGCATGAGGCCGACGGACGGGGCGCGGTGCGCGGCGGCGAGCACGCGCTGGAGCACGTCATGGGGAACGTCGTCGGGGCGGAAGCGCCGCACGTCGCGGCGCTCGGCGATGACGCGGTGCACGACCTCGCGCTGGGCGTCGTCGTAGCGCCAGCCGCGCGGGTCGGCGGCGCGCTGTGCGGCGCGCGAGGGGTCGAAGCCGTCGGGCGTGGGCGGACGCTCGAAGCGCTCGGCGTGGGCGGTGGTGCGCTCGGAGGTTGACACTGGCGTCAACACTAGACGCAGGGGCCGAGCCGCGCCACGCGCCAGCAGGTAGCATCGCCGGGTCAGCGTGGCGGCGCGAGGAACCCGGTGGGAGACCGGGGCGGTCGCGCCACTGTGACCGGGACGAGCGCGTTCCGGGAGCCAGAGACTTGGCCGCCGCGAACCCTTCCGACGACGGGACGCACGATCCCGAGGAGGCGCGAGATGCACTCGAAGCCGGACCAGCGCCCCGCCGGGCAGGCGTGAGGAACACGGCGGTGACCGGTGCTGTCGCAACGGCACGCGCGCCGGGGGCGGCGCTGCTGTGCGGCTACGCGGCGGACGTGGCGCTGGGCGACCCGCGACGCTGGCACCCGGTGGCCGGCTTTGGACGGATGGCGCTGCTGCTGGAGCGCGTTGTGTACGCGCCGACGCGCGTGCGCGGCGCGATGTTCGCGGCGGCGCTGGTGGCTGCTCCGGCGCTCGCCGCTGAGGCGCTGGCGCGCAGGGCGTCCCGCACGAAACGCGCGCGTATCGGGCGAGTTGGACGCGGCGCGGTGCTGGCGGCGCTCACGTGGGCGGCGTTGGGCGGGCGCTCGCTGACGCGCGAGGCGCTGAACGTGTCGGACCTGGTGGAGCGGAACGAGCTCGACGAGGCGCGCGACGCGCTGCGCGCGCTGTGCGGCCGCGACGCGGCGACGCTGGACGGGCCGGAGCTGTGCCGCGCGGCGGTGGAGTCGGTGGCGGAGAACACGGGCGACGCGGTGGTGGGCGCGCTGCTGTGGGGCGCGGTGGCGGGCCCGGCGGGCGTGGCGGCGTACCGCGCGGCGAACACGCTGGACGCGATGGTTGGTCACCGCAGCGAGCGCTACGCGGAGTTCGGCTGGGCGGCGGCGAGACTGGACGACGCGATGAGCTGGCCGGCGGCGCGCATGGCGGCGGCGCTTGCGTGCATCGCGGCACCGCTGGTGGGCGGCTCGCCATTGGCGGCGGCACGGATCGCGCGCCGTGACGGGAGCGCGCACCCGAGCCCGAACTCGGGGCGCGTGGAGGCGGCGTTCGCGGGCGCGCTGGGCGTGTCGCTGGGCGGGACGCTCGCGTACGACGGCCGCGTGGAGTCGCGCCCGCGCCTGGGCGACGGGCACGCGCCGGGCGTCGCGGACGTGCACCGCGCGGCCCACCTGTCGCTGGCGGTGGGCGCAGCCACGGCTGTCCTCTGTGCAGCTCTGGCGACAGTCGTCGATCGCTCGCACTTCGGCCGCGTCGGCACGGTCGGCACGGTCGGCCGCTCCACTTTCACTCCCGTCACGGCGACCGTATAACCATGGCTATACACCAGTCGCAAGGCGAGTCAAAGTCATGCCACCGCAATACCATGGCTATACACCAGCCGCCGGGCGATTCAAAGTTGTGGAGCGCGCGATGAAAGGCGCCCTGCTGATCTGCGGCACGCAATCGGACGCGGGCAAGTCGGTGGTGACGGCGGGCATCTGCCGCTGGCTGCACCGCAAAGGCGTGAGCGTGGCGCCGTTCAAGGCGCAGAACATGGCGCTGAACTCGGTGGTGACGAAGGACGGCCGCGAGATCGGCCGCTCGCAGGCGGTGCAGGCGCAGGCGGCGGGCGTGGAGCCGGAGGCGGCGATGAACCCGGTCCTGATCAAGCCGTCGGGCGAGCGCCACAGCCAGGTGATGGTGATGGGCAAGCCGTACGCGGATGCGAGCGCGCGCTCCTACCAGGAGCTCAAGCACGAGCTGCGCCCGATCGTGGCGAGCGCGCTGGCGGACCTGCGCGCGCGCTTCGACGTGGTGGTGTGCGAGGGCGCGGGCAGCCCGACGGAGATCAACCTGCGTCACGCGGACCTGGTGAACATGGGCCTGGCGCGGGCGGCGGAGCTTCCGGCGCTGCTGGTGGCGGACATCGACCGCGGCGGAATGTTCGCATCGCTGTTCGGCACGCTGGCGCTGCTGGAGGCGGAGGACCAGGCGCACGTGGCGGGCTTCGTGGTGAACAAGTTCCGCGGCGACCAATCGATCCTGGACCCGGGCCTCACACAACTGCACGAGCTGACGGGCCGCCCGACGCTGGGCGTGCTGCCGCACGTGGAGGATCTGTGGATGGACGTGGAGGACTCGCTGGCGCTGGACGCGCCGCGTCCGGAGGCACGGGCGTCGGCGGACACGCTGGACGTGGCGGTGATCCGCCTGCGCTGGATGAGCAACTTCACGGACGTGGACGCGCTGGCGGCGGAGCCGGGCGTGCGCGTGAGCTTCACGCGCTCGGTGGCGGACGTGCAGCGCGCGGACCTGGTGGTGGTGCCGGGGACGAAGGCCACGGTCGAGGATCTGGCACGGCTGCGCGACGCGGGCCTCGATCGTGCCCTCGCTGAGCGTGCAGCGGCGGGGGCGCCGATCCTGGGGATCTGCGGGGGATACCAGCTGCTGGGAGAACGGATCGTCGATTTTTATGAGTCTGGGGATGGCGAGGTGAGCGGATTGGGGTTGCTCCCGGTCACCACGACTTTTGAGCCAGACAAGGTCTTGCGGCGGCGGGCGGGTCACTGCGGTTGGCTCGGGGCGGAGGTTGGCGGTTATGAGATTCGGCATGGGCGGGTGTCAGGCGTCGGCGACGTTCCCGCTCGCGACTGTCGTCGCGATCGGGAAGATCGCCGCCACTCTCCCGGCGAGGCGCTTTTCATCGCGAGCGACGGCGAGCCGGATGGGTCTCGTCACGGCGCCGTGCTGGGGACCTCTTGGCACGGTGTGCTCGAGCACGATGGGTTTCGGCGGGCGCTGCTGGTGCACGTGGCGAAGCTGCGCGGACGAAGGTTCGTGCCGGGGACGGGGTCGTTTGCGGCGGCTCGCGAGGCTCGGCTGGATGTGCTGGGGGATCTCGTGGAGAAGCATTTGGACACTGCGGGCCTCGCTGCGCTGATCGAAGGCGGCGTGCCTACCGATTTGCCGAGCGTTACGACGGAGGTGCGGCCGTGCGTGTCGTGACCCGCGGCGTCGAGGAGGAGGTGCGGCCGTGCGTTTCGTGACTCGGCGCATCGCAGAGGAGGTGGCCCCGTGCTGCGTTTTGTGACGACGGCCGACACGGAGATCCTGGCGACTGCCAGTGCCGTGGAACGTCTCCCGGGCGATTTTCCGGAGGTTCGCTGCGTGAACCCCGCCGGAGCGTCAGCGGAGGCTCTAATAGATGATGTTCTCGATGGCGCGCGGGTGGTGCTGTGCCGGATTCTCGGCGGGCGCCGCGGGTGGCCTGACGGGTTTGACCTGTTGCGCGAGCGGTGTCGCGAGCAGGGGGTTGCGCTGCTGGCGTTGGGCGGGGAGGCGGCGCCGGATGCGGAGATGACGGGGCTGTCGCTAGCTCCGGCGGGGGCGGTTGCTCAGGCTGGCGAGTACCTGCGCCATGGCGACGTGGAGAACGTGGAGCAGTTGCTGCGGTTCCTCGCTGACACGTTCCTGTTGGAAGGACACGGGTTCGAGCCTCCGCATGAGGTGGCCGATCTGGGGGTGTACGTGCCGGGCGTCGGCGACGCCTCGCTCGAGCAGGCGCTGGACGGCCTAGCTAGTGACAAACCCACCGTTGCAGTCTGCTTCTATCGCTCACATCGACTGACGGGGAACACGGCTTTCGTGGATGAGCTGTGCACAGCGATCGAAGCGGCTGACGCCAATGCGCTCGCGGTCTGGAGTTACACGTTGCGACGGGACTCGGACGGGCGCGTGCCGGCGCTGGAGCTGCTCGACGGACATGTGGATGCGCTGGTGGTGACGATGCTTGCGACCGGAGGGTCGGGGGCTGCGGATGCTGCTGCTGGGGAGGGCGAGGGAGTTGGCGAGCAGTGGCAGGAGTGGGACGCTTCGGCACTGGCCGAGCTCGACGTGCCGGTGATTCAGGCGGTCTGTGCGACGGCCTCGCGCGCTGCGTGGCTGGAGTCGGATTCGGGGCTTTCACCACTTGATGCGGCTACGCAGGTGGCGATTCCGGAGTTCGACGGGCGCATCCTGGGCGGGGTTATCTCTTTCAAGGAGCGCGACGCAGAGGGGTCGCCGGTGGGTGCACCGGTGCCGCGTTATGTGCCTGACCTGGAGCGTTGCGCTCGCATTGCGGGGGTGGCGGTTCGCAGCGCGCGGCTGCGGCATCTGCCGGCGGAGCGTCGGCGGGTGGCGATGCTGCTGACGAGCTTTCCCACGAAGCACGCGAAGGTGGGGATGGCGGTGGGGCTGGACACGCCCGCGAGCGCGCTTGCGCTGCTGGACGCGCTGCATGAGGACGGGATGCAGGTGGACCGCCCGTTTGCGCATGGCGATGAGTTGATGCACGCGCTGATCGCGGGCGGCGGGCACGACCCGGAGTTCGTCACGGACGAGCAGCTGACGGCGTCGACGCTGCGTTACCCACTGGCGGACTACGCGCAGTGGTACGGCACGTTGCCACCGGAGCTGCGCGAGGCGATCGAGGAGCGGTGGGGTCCGCCGCCCACCGCGTCAACGACTGCAGAGGACGCGCCATACGTGGACGGGGACGACTTCGTGATCGCGGGGCTGGAGCTGGGCAACGTGCTGGTTGCGATCCAGCCGCCGCGCGGGTACGGAGACGACCCGGTGGGGATCTACCACGACCCGGAGCTGCCGCCCACGCACCACTACCTGGCGTGCTACCGCTGGCTGGATGCGGTGTGGGGCGTGGACGCGATCGTGCACCTGGGCAAGCACGGCACGCTGGAGTGGCTGCCGGGCAAGATGCTCGCGCTGTCTCCCGCTTGCGCGCCCGACGCGGCGCTGGGAGACGTGCCACTCGTTTACCCGTTCGTGGTGAACGACCCCGGCGAGGGAGTGCAGGCGAAGCGCCGCGCGCACGCGGTGATCGTGGATCACCTGGTGCCACCGATGATGCGCGCGGACACGTATGACGAGCTGGCGGAGCTGGAGGCGCTGCTGGACGAGTACGCGCGCCTGGAGCTGCTGGACCCGCCAAAGCTTCCTGCCCTGGCGGCGCGCATCTGGTCGGCGATCGAGCGCGCGAACCTGCAGGCGGACCTCGACGTGCATGAGCGCCCTGACGACCTGTCAGAGCTGGTGAATCACATCGACGGCTATTTGTGCGAGGTGAAGGACATCCAGATCAAGGACGGCTTGCATGTCCTCGGCCACGCTCCTGAGGGCGAGCAGCTGCGGGGGCTGACCGCGGCGATGCTGCGGCTGGGGTCGGGTGACGTACCCGGGCTTCGGCGCGCCATAGGGGCAGCCTTTGACCTCGACGAGCCCGCGCTCGTCGCGGCGCCGGGGGACCCAGCGGCCGCGCCGGTCGAGCTGGAGGAGCTCTTTGGCCGTCCCCTCGCCACCGCGACCAGTGGTGGGGATGTCGTCGATCTGCTCGAGGCGGCACAGATGGCGCTGCTCGATGCGCTAGCCGCCAGCGGCTGGAATGGCGAGGACGTCGCGCGCATCTGCACGGAGGTGCTGGGGCGCTCCGACACGGGCGTGGAGCGAGCTCTGCGCTTCGCCGCGACGGAGGTCGTGCCTCGCATACTCCGCACGGGCGAGGAGATCAAGCACGTGGTGGCGGCGCTGAACGGGCGGCATGTGCCTTCGGGGCCTTCGGGAAGCCCCACTCGCGGCCGCCTCGATGTGCTGCCAACGGGTCGCAACTTCTACTCGGTGGACCCGCGCTCGCTGCCGTCGGAACTGTCGTGGGAAGTGGGGCAGCGCCTCGCGGACGCGCTGCTGGAGCGCCACCGCCGCGAGACGGGGGAGCTGCCGCGGATGGTGGGGCTGGTGGCGTGGGGGACGTCGGCGATGCGCACGCAGGGGGACGACATCGCGGAGATCTTCGCGCTGCTGGGCGTGCGGCCAAAGTGGCATCGGGAGTCGCGGCGCGTGACGGGCGTCGAGGTGGTGCCGCTGGAGGAGCTGGGGCGCCCGCGGATCGATGTGACGGTGCGCATCTCGGGCTTCTTCCGCGATGCGTTCCCGCACGTGATCGCGCTGCTGGACGACGCGGTGGCGGCAGTGGCGGTGCTGGACGAGCCGGACGACGTCAACTTCGTGGCGGCGCACGCGCGCGCGGACGCGGAGCGCCTGGCGTCGGAGCTGGGCGCGGACGGCGCGTGGCGGCGCGCGACCACGCGCGTGTTCGGCTCCAAGCCAGGGACGTACGGCGCGGGGCTCTTGCAACTGCTGGACGGCCCGAGCTCGGGAGAGGGCGCGGGACCGGAGGCCGGCGCACCCTCAGGGGCACACCCTGACGGGCACACCCTGACGGGCACAGGCAGGCAGGCGGGCTGGCGCGACGACGCGGACCTGGCGGCGGTGTACGAGGCGTGGGGCGGCTACGCGTACGGCCGCGGCCTGGACGGCGCGCCGGCGCGCGAGTCGATGCGCGACTGCTTCGCGCGGATCGACGCGGCGGTCAAGAACGTGGACTCGCGCGAGCACGACATCCTGGACTCGGACGACTACTTCCAGTACCACGGCGGCATGGTGGCGACGGTGCGCGCGCTGACGGGCCACGAGCCGGCGGCGTACCTGGGCGACAGCTCGGACCCCTCGCGCGTGGTGTCGCGCACGCTGGCGGAGGAGACGCGGCGTGTGTTCCGCGCGCGCGTGGCGAACCCGCGCTGGATCGCGTCGATGATCCGCCACGGCTACAAGGGCGCGGCGGAGCTGTCGGCGACGGTGGACTACGTGTTCGGCTACGACGCTACGGCGGGCGTGGCGGAAGACTGGATGTACGAGCAGATCGCGGAGCGCTACCTGTTGGACGCGGACGTGGCGGCGTTCATGTCGCGCTCGAACCCGTGGGCGGCGCGCGCGATCGCGGAGCGCCTGCTGGAGGCTGCCGACCGCGGCCTGTGGTCGGCGCCTGAGGACGACACGCTGGCGCAGATCCGCGACCGCTTCCTGGCGCTGGAGGGCGAGCTGGAGGAGGCGGGCACGTGAGTGGCGAGCGGTCCCCTTCGAGCACGCCGACCGGCCGGACACCGTCCGGCCCGGCACCCTCCGCGCCGCGGTTCCCGCTGAGCGCGATCGTCGGCCAGCGGCCGCTGATCGAGGCGCTGCTGGTGAACGCGGTGTCGCCGGAGGTGGGCGGCGTGCTGGTGCGCGGCGAGCGCGGCACGGCGAAGTCGACGGCGGTGCGCGCGCTGGCGCCGCTGCTGGCGCCGGTGCACGCGGCGGTCGGCGAGACGTACGCGTTCGCCCCCGGGCACGCGGCGCCGGGCGGCGTGGTGACGGCGGGAGCCGAGACGGAGCAGCGCGCGGCGCCGCTGGTGGAGCTGCCGCTGGGCGCGACGCTGGACCGGCTGGTGGGCGCGCTGGACCTGCGCCAGGCGCTCGCGGGCGACCACAGCTTCGAGCCGGGCATTCTCGCGCGCGCACACCAGGGGATCCTGTACGTGGACGAGGTGAACCTGCTGGCGGACCATCTGGTGGACGCGCTGCTGGACGCGGCGGCGTCGGGGGTGGCGCGCGTGGAGCGCGAGGCGGTGTCGGTGGAGCACGACGCGCGCTTCATCCTGGTGGGCACGATGAACGTGGAGGAGGGCGAGCTGCGCCCGCAGCTGCTCGACCGCTTCGGCCTGGGCGTTGAGGTGCGCGCGCCGCGCGACGCGGGCGAGCGCGCCGAGATCGTGCGCCGCCGCCTCGCCTTCGAGCACGACCCCGCGGCGTTTGTCGAGCGCTTTGCACAGGATGAGCGCGAGCTGGCGGAGCGCATCGCGGCGGCGCGCGAGCGACTGGACGCTGTCCGCCTGCCAGAGCGCGAGCTGCTGCGGATCGCGGGCGCGTGCGCGCAGCTGGGCGTGGACGGCGTGCGCGGCGACCTCGTGACCGCGCGCGCCGCGCGGGCGCTCGCGGCGCTCGATGGAGCGGAGGAGGTCGACGAGACGCATGTGCGCCGCGCCGCCGCGCTGGCGCTGCCGCACCGCCGCCGCCGAGACCCGCTGGACGGCCGCCAGCCGGACCCCGAGGACGTGGAGCGCGCTCTCGATGGCTCGCCCGGCGACGCCGCTCGACCCGGCGACGGCGACGGCGACGGCGACGGTCCCGAGGACGACCCGCCGAACGGCAGCGGACGCGCGTCGACGGACGGCAGCTCACCGACGGGCTCCCAGCGCACCGATGGCCGTGGTAATAACCATGGTTATACGGCGTCCGCAAGAGAAGACAAACCCACTTCTCGCGGACACAGTTCGGACACAAACGGTCACACCGATGACACAGGTCCGGCCGAAGATCCGGCCGCGACAGATCCGGCCGCACCAGCGCCGCCAAGGCGTGAGAACCCGCCGGCGCCGGCGCGCCTGCCCGCTGCGGCCCTGGAGCTGATCGGCAACGGCACGGGGCCGCTGGGCCGTCGGGCGCGCACGAGCGGGCCGCAGGCGGGCACGATCGACAGCCGGCCGGCCTCCGACGCCAAGCAGCGCTGGGCCGAAGGAGAGGACGTGGCGATCGTGGCGACGCTGCACGCGCGGCTGCTGGGCGCGCCGTCAGACCACGTGCGCGCGCCGATCCGCTCGGGCAGGGAGGGCGCGCTGCTGTGCCTGGTGGTGGACGCGAGCGGCTCGATGGGCGCGCGGCGGCGGCTGGCGCGCGTGAAGGGCGCGCTGCTGGAGCTGCTGCGCGACGCGTACGCGCGCCGCGACCGCGTGGGGCTGATCGCGTTCCGCGACCGCTCGGCGGAGATCGTGATCGCGCCGGGCGCGCCGCTGGAGCGCGCGGCGGAGGCGATCCGCGCGCTGCCGGCGGGCGGGCGCACCCCGCTGGCGGCGGGCCTGGACGCGGCGGAGCGCCTGATCGCGAACGAGGCGCTGCGCGAGCCCGGCCGGCGCGCGATCGCGGTGGTGCTGACGGATGGCCGCGCGCAGGACCCGGAGCACGAGATCCCGCAGGCGGCGGCGCGCCTGGGACGCGCGGCGAGCGCGGTGCACGTGATCGACATCGAGGACGGGCCCGTCCGACTCGGGCTGGCGGCCACCGTGGCGAGCGCAGCGGGCGCGCAGCTGCACCGGCTGCTGGGCGAGACACGACCAAGAAGGAGCGCCGCGTGAGCGACGACGAGACCCCGGCCGCGCAGAACGTCGCCGCGGAGCGCGAGCCGACGAGAGACGACCCCCTCGCCCGCCACAGCACCGAGGACGTGGACGTCCCGCACGGCCCGGGCGACCGCGGCAGCGCGGAGCCGAAGCGGCGCAAACCGCGCGACAAGCCGCTGCTGATCGTGGTGACGGGCCACGGCAAGGGCAAGAGCACCTCAGCCTTCGGGATGCTGCTGCGCGCATGGGCGCGCGGCTACCGCTGCGGCGTGTTCCAGTTCGTGAAGTCGGGCAAGTGGAAGGTGGGCGAGGCGAAGGCTGCGGCGGCGCTGGCGGCGTCCCCGGACGGAGGCAGCATCGACTGGGAGAAGATGGGCGACGGCTGGTCGTGGCTGTCGCGCGACCTGGACGAGTCGGAGGCGCTGGCGCGCGAGGGCTGGGAGGAGGTCAAGCGCGCGATGGCGGACGAGCGCTACGAGTTCCTGCTGCTGGACGAGATCACGTACCCGCTGAAGTGGGGCTGGATCGACGTGGAGGAGCTGGTCAGCACGATCAGTGAGCGCCCCGGCTTCCAACATGTGGTGATCACCGGCCGCGACGCGCCGCAGGAGCTGATCGACGCGGCGGACCTGGTGTCGGAAGTGGTCAAGGTCAAGCACCCGATGGAAGCTGGCATCCGCGCGCAGCAGGGGATCGAGTGGTAGACGTACTGGTGATCCTGGACGGGGCGAGCGAGCCGCTGGGCGCGACGCGGACGAGCCTGGAGCGTGCGCATACGCCGACCTTGGACAGCCTGGCGACCGCCGGCGAGCTGCTGAGTGTGCGGACTGTCGCGCGCGGCCTCCCCGCTGGTTCGGAGAGCGCGATTCCGGCGCTGCTCGGATGGGTGCCTGACGCGCCCGTCGACCGCGGGGCTGTGGAGGCGGCCGCGCATGGGATCGAGCTCGGCGACCATGAGCGCGCCTGGCGCGTTGACCGCCGAGACCGGGCGAATGCGTTGACGACGGCGCGTGCACTGGCGGAGCGCTTGGGCGCGCGCCGCGCCACTGCAGACCACCGGGTGCACCATCTCGCGGGGCACCGCATGGTGATCGTCGGACCGGACCCGGCGTGCACGCTGGCGGGCGAGCTGCTCGGTGTGGAACTGCGCTCGGGGCGGCTGCGCACGGCAGAACCCGGAGATGAGCTGTACGTGTGGCCGGCTGGCGCGGTGCCACCGCGAACGCTGGACGCAAGCACGGTGCTGATCGGCGCGCGTGGCGCGGCGGTGGGCATCGCGCGGCTGATGGGCGCCCTGACGATCGTGCCACCCGGTGCGACGGGGCGATCGGGGACGGACCTGGCGGCGAAGGCGGCGGCGGCGCTGGCTGCGATCGACGAGGGCGCGAAACGCGTGGTGGTGCACGTGGGCGCGCCGGACGAGGCGGCGCATGATCTGGACGCGGAGGCGAAGGTGGCGGCGCTCGAGGCGGCGGATGAGCAGCTGCTGGCACCGCTGGCGGATGCGCTGCGCTCGTGCGACGGCACGCTGAGCGTGTGCCCGGACCACGGTTGCGATCCGCGGACGGGCAGCCACGACGCTGCTCCGGTTCCGTGCTTGGTGTGGAGCGCTGGGCAGGCCGCCGAGATCGCCACGGGGCACGGTTCCGGGAGCCGGCTGACGGAGCGCGCGGTTGCGGGCCTGCCGGTGACGGACGTGGCGGATCTGGCGGACGCGGTCCGGGCCGCGAGACGCGAGCGGGAGCAGGCGGTGGCGGCGTGATCCCGCGGGTGGTGGTGGCGGGCACGAGCTCGGGCGCGGGCAAGACGACGGTGGCGTGCGGGCTGATCGGGGCGCTGCGCGCGCGGGGCCTCGAGGTGCAGGGCTTCAAGGTGGGGCCGGACTACATCGACCCGAGCCACCACGCGCTGGCGTCGGGGCGCCCTGGCCGCAACCTGGACGCGTTCCTGAGCGGCCCGGAGCTGATGGCGCCGCTGGTCCGCCACGGCGCGCAGGGCGCGGACGTGGCGGTGATCGAGGGCGTGATGGGCATGTTCGACGGCGCGTCGGGCCGCGGCGAGCTGGCGTCGACGGCACACGTGGCGAAGCTGCTGCGGGCGCCGGTTCTGCTGGTGCTGGATGCGTCGGCGATGGCGCGCTCGGCGGCGGCGATGGTGCACGGCTACAGCACGTTCGACCCGGACGTGCAGGTGGCGGGCGTGATCTTCAACCGCGTTGGCTCGGACCATCACGAGCAGCTGCTGCGCGAGGCGCTGGCGCCCCTGGGCATCCCGGTCCTGGGCGCGCTGCGCCGCGACGAGCGCGTGGCGACGCCGGAGCGCCACCTGGGCCTGGTGCCGGCTGGCGAGCGCGAGGCGAGCGCGAGCGCGGCGCTGGCGACGCTGGCGGAGGCGATGTCCCGCAGCGTGGATCTGGATGGGATTGAGAGGGTCGCGCGCGGCGCCCCGCGGCTGGCGGGATCGAGCTGGAGCGCGCTGGGAGACGGCGCGCAGGCCGCAGGCGCTTCAACGGCGGGCATGGCTGTTGCGGCGGAGAGCGTGCGAATCGCGCTGGCGGCGGGCCCGGCGTTCTCGTTCCACTACGAGGAGAACCTGGAGCTGCTGCGCGGGGCGGGCGCGGAGCTGGTGCCGTTTGATCCGCTGAGCGACGAGGCGTTGCCGCCGGACACGGACGCGCTGCTGCTGGCGGGCGGCTTCCCGGAGGTGTACGGAGCGGAGCTGGAGGCGAACGCGCCACTGCGCGCGCAGGTGGCCAAGTTTGCGGCGTCGGGGCGCCCGGTGCTGGCGGAGTGCGGCGGCCTGCTGTATCTGTCGCGGGAGCTGGACGGCCATGAGATGTGCGGCGCGCTGCCGATCCGCGCGCGCATGACGCAACGATTGACGCTGGGATACCGCGAGGCAGTGGCGGCCACCACGATGCCGTGGCTCGATGAGGGCGAGCGCGTGCGCGGCCACGAGTTCCACTACACGAGCGTCGAGCCGGCGGAGGAGAACGCGGAGCGCGTGCAGCCGGCGCACGCGGAGCGCGGACGACCGGCGCACGCGGAGCCCGCGCAGGACGCCGGGACGGCGCCGCGTCCGGCGTGGACGCTGTCGGCGCGCGGCAGCGAGCGCGCGGAGGGCTATGTCGCGGGCGGCGTCCAGGCGAGCTATCTGCACGTCCACTGGGCGGCGCATCCCGGGCTGGCGGCGCGCTTCGTGCACGCTGCGCGTGCGGCGCAGCCAGCCGCGGCATGAGGCTGACGCTCGTGATCGGCGGGACGCGCTCGGGCAAGAGCGCGCACGCCGAGCGCCTGGCGCTCGCGACCGCCCTGCCGGTCCGCTACGTGGCCACGGCGGACGCGGGCGACCCGACGATGGCCGAGCGGATCGGCGCGCACGTGGCGCGCCGGCCGGACAGCTGGACGACGATCGACGCCGGGCCGCGCCTGGCGGACGCGCTGGCGGACGCCGGGGACACGTGCGTGCTCGTGGACGGGCTCGGCGTGTGGATAGCCGCAGCGATGCACGCCGGCGAGGACGTCCCCGCCCAGATCGAGGCCGTGCTTCACGCGGCCGAGGCGACCGCCGGCATCGCGTTGATCGTGGTCGCGGAGCAGGCGGGCGAGGGCCTGCTGCCGGGCGACAGCGTCTCGCGCGCGTGGCTGGACACGCTCGGCCAGGCGACGCAGGAGCTGGCGGCGCGCGCCACGGCCGTCGAGCTGGTGGTGGCGGGGAGGGCGCTGAGCCTCGACGGAGCGCACGGGAGCAACGGCGCCGCACCGCCGAACGGCGCACAGGGCTTCGAGTCTCAAGCGCGCGTGCGGGGCGACGCCGGGCCGGGCGACGCCGAGGGGCTGCGCGTGCACGGCGACCGCGCGGTGCGCCCGGGCGACGCGGACCACGCGGTGAACGTGATCGCGGGCGGCCCGCCGGAGTGGCTGCGCGCGGAGCTGGAGGGCGCGCTCGAGCGCGAGGCGAGCCGCTACCCGGACGAGCGCGCGGCGGTGGAGGCGCTGGCGGCGCTGCACGGCCGCGACCGGGAGGAGATCGTGCCGACGAACGGCGGCGCGGAGGCGCTGTGGCTGCTGCCGGCCGCTCTGCGCCCCGCCCTCGCGGCGTGCGTGCATCCGGGCTTCACGGAGGCGGAGGCGGCGCTGCGCGCGCACGGCGTGCCGGTGGCGCGCGTGCTGCGCGAGCGCGAGCGCGACTTCATGCTGGATCCGGCCGCGGTCCCGGCGGAGGCCGACCTGGTGATCGTGGGCAACCCGGCGTCTCCCTCCGGCACGCTCGACCCCGCCGCAACCCTGCTCGAGCTGCGCCGGCCGGGACGCGTGCTGGTGGTGGACGAGGCGTTCATGGACCTGGTGCCGGGCGAGCCGGCGACGCTGGTGCGCGAGCGCCTGGAGGACGTGATCGTGGTGCGCAGCGTGACGAAGGCCCTGTCGATCCCGGGCCTGCGCGCGGGCTACGCGGTTGCGCCCAAGCCCCTGGCGGAGCGGCTGCGCGCGGTGCGCCCGCCGTGGTCAGCGAACGCGCTGGCGCTGGCGGCGCTGGCAGCGGCGGCGCGCCACCCGGAGGCGCTGGCGGCGCTGGCGGAGCGAGCGACGGCGGAGCGCGAGGACCTGGAACGCCGGCTGGCGCGGGTCGCGGGAGTGCGCACGTGGCCGTCGGTGGCGAACTTCTGCCTGGTGGAGGTCGCGGACGGGCCGGCGGTGCTGGCGGCGCTGCGCGAGCGGCAGATCGCGGTGCGCGCCGCCGCCTCGTTCCCGGGGCTGGGAGCGGGCGATCTGCGCGTGACCGCGCGCGCGCCCGAGCAGAACGAGCTGCTGGTCGCGGCGCTCGCGGAGGCCACCGGGTGAGCACGCCGATAGCGGTCGTGGGGATCGGCGCCGACGGCTGGGCGGGGCTTGGCGAGGCCGCGCGCGAGGCACTGCTCGCCTCCTCCGAGGTCGTCGGCTCGGGGCGGCAGCTGGCGCTGCTGCCTGACGAGGTCAAGGCCACGCGGCGACCGTGGCCGTCGCCGCTCGAACCGCTCGTGGAGGAGCTGGTCGCACGGGCGCTCGCGGGGAGCAATGGCGCGGTGTGCGTATTGGCGAGCGGCGACCCGATGCTGCACGGCATCGGCGCGACGCTCGCGCGGCGGCTGCCGGCGGGCGCGCTGAGCGTCCATCCGCATCCGTCGGCGTTTGCGCTCGCATGCGCGCGCCTCGGCTGGCCGGAGGCGGAAGTCGAGCTGGTGAGCGCAGTCGCGCAGCCGGCCGCCGTCGTGGCGCGACTGCTTCAGCCCCGTCGCCGGCTGGTGGTCTACACCGCCGGCGCATCGGGCGCCGCGGACGTCGCACGGGTGCTGCGCAACGTCGGCTTCGGCGCGAGCCGGTTCGTGGTGCTGGAGCAGCTGGGAGGCGACGCGGAGCGCGTCGAGGAGTCGACCGCCGAGGAGTGGGGCGAGCGCGAAGCCGACCCGTTGCACGCGCTCGCGATCGAGTGCGTCGCGGAGCCCGGCGCACCGGCGCTGGCGCTGGTGCCGGGCCTGCCCGACGACGCGTACGAGCACGACGGCCAGCTGACCAAGCGCCACGTGCGCGCGGTCACGCTGGCGGCGCTGGCGCCGGCGCCGGGGGCGCTGCTGTGGGACGTGGGCGCGGGCAACGGCTCGATCGCGATCGAGTGGCTGCGCGCGGAGCCGACGGCGCGGGCGTTTGCGGTGGAGCGCCACGCGGAGCGGGCGGAGCGGGCGCGAGCGAACGCGCGCGCCCTGGGAGTGCCGCGGCTGGAGGTGGTGCTGGGCAGCGCCCCCGAGGCGCTGTGCGACCTGCCGGGCCCGGACGCGATCTTCATCGGCGGCGGCCTCACCTCGGCAGGTGTGATCCAGCGCTGCTGGTACTCGCTGCGCCCAGGCGGCACGATCGTGGCGAACGCGGTCACGCTCGAGGGCGAACGAGTGCTGGGCTTCGCGCGCGAGCGCTGCGGCGGCGAGCTGGTGCGCATCGAGATCGCCCACGCGGAGCCGCTGGGCACGTTCGACGCGTGGCGCCCGCAGCTGCCGGTGGTGCAGTGGAGCGCGCGCAAGGAGCGCGCGTGACCGTCCACTTCATCGGCGCGGGGCCGGGCGCGCCCGACCTGTTGACGCTGCGCGCGCAGCGCCTGATCGCGTCGTGCCCGGTGTGCCTGTACGCGGGTGCGCTGGTGCCGCGCGAGGTGCTCGCCCATGCGCCGACGGACGCACGCGTGATCGACACCCGGAACCTGGAGCTGGACGAGATCATCGCCGAGCTGCGGGCCGCGCACGAGCGCGGCCACGACGTCGCCCGCCTGCACTCCGGGGACCTGTCGATCTACAGCGCGGCGGCCGAGCAGATGCGCCGGCTCGACGCGCTCGGCATCCCGTGGGACGTAACCCCAGGCGTGCCCGCGTTCGCGGCAGCGGCAGCGGCACTAGGACGCGAGCTGACGATCCCCGAGGTCGCCCAGACGGTGATCCTCACGCGCTACGGCAAGCGCGCCTCCGCGATGCCCGCGGGCGAGCAGCTCGACGGCCTCGCGGCCCACGGCGCAACGCTCGCGATCCACCTCGGCGTGCAGGCGATCGAGGATATCGTCACCACGCTGACCCCCCACTATGGGAGCGACTGTCCCGTCGCGGTGGTCGCGCGCGCGAGCTGGCCGGACGAGCTGGTCCTGCGCGGAACACTCGCGTCGATCGCTGACGAGGTGCAAGCCGCGGGCGTGAAACGCACCGCGACGATCCTCGTGGGACCGGCGCTCGCCGCGGAGGGCTTCCGCGACAGCCACCTGTACTCCCACGCCCGCGAGCGCTCATCTGCCCATGATCATTCCCCTGACGGACGTTGAGCCGATGCTACACTTTCCATGCGTATCTTCTAAGCAACGGTTTTTGGGAGGAGCTGGAGTATGTCCAGCAAGAGTGCTCTAGACGTGAGCCTTCACGAGCGCCGTCGGGCGCAACGCATGGAAGACCCGGAGTTCCGGGTCGCGTACGAGCGCGCCACGCGGGAAATCGAGCAGACTGATCAGGTCATCCGCGAGCTCGATGCTTTGCGGGTCGATCTGGGGATGTCGAAGGCGGAGCTCGCCCGTCGCATCAACCGCAATGCGTCGAGCATTCGACGCCTGTTCACGGCGAACAGCTCCCGGCCGGAGCTTCCGCTGATCGCTGCGATCGCCGATGCGCTGGGTGCCGAGGTGCGCGTCATGCCCAAGACAGCGGCATCGAAGCGCTCGACGCGCCAGCGACGCGAGCCAGCTGCCGCGTAGGCTCGTCGGCAGCTCCAGTACGCTCGGCGTGATGGCCAAGCGGCGCACGCAAAGCGGCAAGAAAGCTGCCTCGGGAGCGCCAAGCATCGATCGAAGCCCGCCGTGGGCGATCGTCTACTACGAGGCGCCCGACGGATCTGCGCCCGCGCTCGAGTTCCTCGACGGGTGTCCGGGCAAGATCGACGCTGAGTTCGCCGCCGTGCTCGACGCGGTGGCTGCGGCGCCGCCGCCTCAGTTCTCGGGAGGAGGGAGTGGGAGGCGATGCACGGCAACATGGGCGGTTGGCACGAGATTCGCCTCACCGGCCCGTCGCGCGAGCAGTTTCGCCTGTTCTGCCGCCTTGAGAACGCGGCTGACGAGGAGCTGGTGAGGCGCGGCCTGACGAAGCCCGCCATTGCTGTCATCACGGGGATGCGCAAGCCGTGGCGGACCAAGTTCTCGGACGCCGATTACCGGCGTGTCCGACGTGCTGGTGACGACTACAAGGCAAGTCATCCTCGTCGGATCGCGCGGTGACCCCCTCTAGGGGTAGCGGCGCAGCAGGTACGCATCCATGATCCAGCCCTTGCGCTCGCGCGCCTCGCGCCTGAGCCGTTGGATCTCCTCGCCGACCTCGCCGACGCTGCCGGACACGAGGATCTCGTCGTCCATGCCCAGGTAGGCGCCCCAGTGGATCTCGAGCGTGTCGTCGTGCAGGTGCCGGAACGAGCAGTCGGCGTCGAGCATCACCACGACTTCGTCCACGCCGTCGGGGAAGCCCTGCGCGAGGCGACGGCCGGTGGTGATCTCGACGGGCCGGCCGACGCGGTTGAGCGGGATGCGGTGGCGCGCGGTCAGCGCCTGCACGCTGCTGATCCCCGGGATCACCTCGTGCTCGAACGCAACGGTGCCGCGTGCGAGGATCTGCTCGAGCACAGCGATCGTGCTGTCGTACAGCGACGGGTCGCCCCACACGAGGAACGCGCCGCAGCCGTCCTCGCCGAGCTCGTCCGCGATTGCGCGCTCCCACAGCTCGGCGCGCCGGGCACGCCACTGCTCGACCGCGTCGCCGTACGCCGGCGTCGTGCGATCGCGCGGCGGGTCCGCGATCTCCACGATCCTGTAGGTGGGCTCGCGAATGTAGCGTTCGCAGATCTCCCTGCGCAGGCGCACAAGCTCGTCCGTCTCAGGGTGGGAGGGATTCTTCTTAATCACGAAGAACACGTCCACCTCGTTCAGCGCGCCGACCGCCTGCACGGTCACGTGCTCGGGATCGCCCGCGCCGATGCCGATGACGAGCACGCGCCTCATCGCGCGCGACCGCCGCGACCCCGCCGGAGGGTGCACGTGGGGCGAGCCGGGAGCACCCCGTGATCCTGGTGCTCGGCGGCACCGCCGAGGCGCGCGAGCTGGCGGGCTCGCTGCACGCCGCCGGCGTGCACGTGACATCGTCGCTCGCCGGGCGCGTGTCGCGACCGCGCCTGCCCGCGGGCACCGTGCGCGTCGGCGGCTTCGGCGGTCCCGACGGGCTCGCGCGGTGGCTCGCCGAGCGCGGCGTAGCGGCCGTGGTCGACGCCACGCACCCGTTCGCCGAGCGCATCTCCGCGTCCGCCGCAGCAGCGTGCCCGCGCGCCGGCGTGCCGCTGCTGCGGCTGCAGCGACCCGGCTGGGACGCTGGGCCCGACGACGACTGGCACTGGGTCGACGATCTCGACGAGGCCGCCGCCGCGATCCCGCGACTCGGCGAGCGCGTACTGCTCACCACCGGGCGCCAGGGCCTGCCGGCGTTCGCAGGCGTGCGCGACGCATGGTTCCTCGTGCGCTGCGTCGAGCCGCCCGACCCGCCGCTGCCGCCGCGCCACGAGCTGCTGCTCGACCGCGGCCCCTACACCGTCGTCGGCGAGCTCGCGCTCGTCGACGAGCATCGCGTCGAGCTGCTCGTCACCAAGGACAGCGGCGGCGCACACACCGAGGCCAAGCTCGAGGCCGCCCGCCAACGCCGGCTGCCCGTGATCGTCGTGCGCCGCCCGCCGCGCCCCGACGTCACCACCGTCGCCACCGTCGAGGACGCGGCCGCGTGGGCGCTCGGCCAGGACCGCGCTCACGCCGAATAGCGGACGAGCGTCACGCACCGCGCTCGCGGCCGGGAGCTGACGCCGCACCGTGCTCACGCCGGGTAGCGCCGCGGCGTGTACACCCGCGGCGGACCGCCGTTGGCGTCGATCGCACGCGTCGTCGAGGAGCCCACGATCAGCAGCGTGCGCATGTCCACCGCGTCCAGCTGCCCCGTGCCCGCGTCCGCCAGCGCACCCAGCGTCGTCACCGACACCGCCTCGTCCTCCGAGCCCACCGCGCGCGCCACCACCACCGGCGTCGCGTCCTCGCGATGGCCGCGCAGCACCTCCACCGCACGCGCCAGCTGCTCGCGGCGCGTGCGCGACGCGGGGTTGTACAGCGCCAGCACCAGGTCGGCAGCGCCCGCCGCGTGCAGCCTCCGCTCCACCACCTCCCACGGCTTCAGCTGGTCCGACAGCGACAGCACGCAGAAGTCGTGGCCCAGCGGCGCGCCCACGCGCGCCGCCGCCGCCTGCATCGCCGAGACGCCCGGCACCACGCGCACCGCCACGTGCGCCAGCGCCGGCGCCTGCTCCTGCGCCTCGATCACCGCCGCCGCCATCGCGAAGATCCCCGGGTCGCCCGACGACACCACCGCCACGCGCGATCCCGCCGCCGCCAGCTCCAGCGCGTGCAGCGCGCGCTGCGCCTCCACGCGGTTGTCGCTCGCGTGGCGCCGCTGACCGCGACGCTCCGGCACGCGCGCCAGGTACGTGTCGTAGCCCACCAGCTCGTCCGCCTCCGCCAGCTCCGCGCGCGCCTCCGGCGTCAGCCACTGCGGCCCCGCCGGGCCAAGGCCCACCACCGCCACCGATCCGATCCGCTCGCCCGGACCCGCGCCGACGGCGCCCGCGCTCGCATCCGCATCACGCCCCGCCTCGTGACGGTCGCGCGTCGGCAGCAGCACCAGCGACATGTACGGCACCTGCCCGTCCACGTCGCGCAGCGGCTCGATCCGCTCCGCGTCCGAGCTCGCGCGCTCCACGTAGATGCCGCGCGCGCCCGCTCCGGCTGCCTCCACCGCGCCGCGCACCTTCGCGAACGTGCGCCCCAGCTTCATCACAACCGCTGCGTCCGCCGCGCGCAGGCGCGCCGTCAGCTCATCCGCCGGCAGCGTCCCCGGCAACGCCATGAACACGTCGTCGCGCTTCACCAGCGGCGTGCCCGCCGCCGCCGCCGCCGCGCTGAAGCCCGTCACCCCCGGGATCACCGTCGTCTCGTAGCGGTCCGCCAGTCGCTCGTGCAGGTACATGTACGAGCCGTAGAAGAACGGGTCGCCCTCGCACAGCACGGCAACGTCGCGCCCCGCGTCCAGGTGCGCCGCGAGCGCCGCCGCCGCCTCGTCGTAGAACTCACCCAACGCCGCCTCGTAGCCGCCCGGATGGTCCGTCATCTCCGTCGTCACCGGGAACGCCAACGGCAGCTCGATGTGATCCGCGCGCACGCAGCTCGCGGCAATCCGCCTCGCCACGCTACGCCCGTGCTGCGCGTTCGGATAACTGATCACGTCCGCCGCCGCGATCGCCTCGCGTGCCTTCACCGTCATCAGCTCCGGGTCACCGGGCCCCACCCCCACGCCGAACAGCCTGCCCAACCCAGCCTTTCCGGCTGTGCGCCCCGCCTTCGCCATGTCGGTCACTCCGCCTCGCTCGCCAGCGCGTTGACCGCCGCCACCGCCATCGCGCTGCCGCCGCGGCGGCCGTGCACCACCACGTGCTCCAGCGCCGCCGGGTGCTCCGCCAGCTCCACCTTCGACTCCGCAGCGCCGATGAAGCCCACCGGCACGCCGATCACCGCCGCCGGGCGCCCCAGAGCGCTGTCGCCCATGTCCTCCTCGAGCATCTCCAGCAGCCGGAACAGAGCAGTCGGCGCGTTGCCCACCACCACCAGCGCGCCGTCCAGCCGCCCGCGCCACAGCTCCAGCGCCGCCGCCGTGCGCGTCGTGCCCATCCGCGCCGCCAGCTCCGCCACGCGCGGTTCCGACAGCGTGCACACCACCTCGTTCGCCGCCGGCAGCCGCGAGCGCGTCACCCCGCTCGCCACCATCGCGGTGTCGCACAGGATCGGCGCGCCGCCGCGCAGCGCCGCCTGCGCCGCCTCGCCGAAGCCCGGCGACGCCGCCACGTCGCCCGCCAGGTCCACCATCCCGCACGCGTGGATCATGCGCACCACCACGCGTTCCAGCACCGGGTCAAGGCCATCCAGGTCCGCCTCCGCGCGGATCGTCGCGAACGAGCGCCTGTAGATCTCCGCGCCGTCGCGCACGTACTCCGTCATAGCTCCACCACTCCCCGCTCCGTTGCCACGAAGCGGAGCGCCGCGTCTGCCGGCTCGCCGCAGCGCCGCTCGCAGCCCGACCAGTGCTCCGTCGGCGAGGACTCATCGCGCTCCGCCGCGCGCTCGGCCGCCCGCGCGCGCACGTCCACCAGCGCCCGCGCGCACGCGCCCAGGCCCGCGCACGCCGACAGCCCCGCCCAGCCCGACGCGTCCGACGCCGCCAGGCCCAGGGCCTGCAACTCGTCGCGCAGGCCCGCCGCCGCGGACGGGGGCACGTCCACGAACGTCAGCGTTCGCCACGGCGACACGCGCACGCCCGCGGCGGGTGCCGCCTCGGGGGTATCGGACACACCGGGCGCGCTCGCAAGGTCGGCCAGGCGCAGCAGCTGCGCCCGCCCCAGCCGCGCCAGCGGCGGCAGCACAGTCACCGCAACCAGGCCGTCGCGCTGTGTGGACACTCCAAGCCGACCAGCGGCGGGTGTCGCGCGATCGGCGTCGGGCGCAACGGCCGTGAGCCCGAGTTGCCGCGCCAGCCCTCGCGCACCGTCTCGCAGCTCGCGCACCCGCCAGGCGCCATCGCCGTCCTCGGTACGCGCCACCAGAAACGCGTGCGCAGCGCGCAGCGCCGCGTCTGGCGCATCCGCCGGCTCGACCACGAGGCTCGTCGCGAGGCCGTCCAGCAGCAGACGGAATGAGCCGCCGCGCTCGGCCACCAACGCCACGTCCGCGTGCAGCGGCTCGAGCGCGCGCGTGCCGTCGTCCACCGCGAACAGGAAGCGGCCCGGCAGCCGCGCGAGCGCCGCGTCGGCGCACAGCGCGCCGTCGAGCGCATCGACGATCGGGTCGATGTCCGCGAGCGCCGCGGGGGCGCGACCCGCGAGCGGCGCCGCGACGATGTTGCGCACGCGGTCGTGCGCGAGCGACGGCAGCAGGCCGCCGCGCGCGAGGATGCCCGCCAGCGCCTCCCCGCAGTCCGGCGGCAGTCCCCGCACCTGGAGTCCCGCCCGCGACGTCAGCTCGACGATGTCGTTGCCAAGCGCCGCCGCGTCGGCGAGCGCGCGCACCGCGCGCACATCGAGCCGCCCCCCCGGCGCGCGCACGCGCGCGAGGTGGCCGTCGGCGGCCTCGTGCAGGCGCAGCACGCCCGGGCACGCGTCGGCGATCGCGGGGTCGCGCGCACGACCGCCGATCACGGGCTGGCCCTCGGCGCGCGCCCGGTTCGCAAGCGCCATCACGTGCCCCCGCGCTGCTCGACGCTGCGCGCGGCGGCGGCCTCCCAGCGCGCCTCCACGCGGCCGAAGCGCCAGATCGTGAGCGCGAGCGTCCACACGAGCACGAACAGTCCCACGACGAGGTAGCCGGCGGTGTTGAGGTTGAAGCCCGCCAGGTAGTCGCCCAGCCAGCCGTGCAGGTGCAGCTCCGTGGACAGCAGCCCCACGATCTCCACGCCGCCCACCAGGAACGCCACGCCGATCGACAGCGCCGTGATCGTGATGTTGTAATAGACCTTGCGCACCGGCCGCGCGAACGCCCAGCCGTAGGCGAAGTTCATGAACAGGCCGTCCACGCTGTCGCACAGCATCATGCCGCCGGAGAACAGCAGCGGCAGCGTCAGCACCGCGTACCACGGCAGCCCCTCCGTGACCGCCGCCGCGGTGCCCGCCAGCAGCAGCACCTCGGTGGCCGTGTCGAAGCCCAGGCCGAACACGAAGCCCACGAAGAACAGCTGCCACGTGTGCTCGATCGAGCGCATCATGCGCCCGAAGAAGCGGTACATGAGCCCGCGCGCGAGCAGCTGCGCCTCGAGTTCGTCTTCGTCGTAAACGCCGCGGCGCATGTCGCGGAACACCCGCACGATCCCGAACAGCACCACCAGGTTGAGCGCCGCGATCATCCACAGGAAGCTCGCCGACAGGATCGTGCCGGCGACGCCGCCCGCCCGCTCGAAGCCGGAGCTCGGGTCCACGACCGCCTTGAGCACCGCCTTCGCCGCGACCGTGATGCCCACGCCCACCACCATCACCACGCTGGAGTGGCCCAGCGCGAAGAAGAAGCCGCTGCCCAGCGGGCGCCCGCCGTCGGCCATCAGCTTGCGCGTGGCGTTGTCGATCGCCGCGATGTGGTCCGCGTCGAACGCGTGGCGCAGGCCCAGCGTCCACGCGGTCACCGCCACGCCGATGCCCACGCCCAGGCCGTCGTAGCGGAAGTGGTGCGGCAGGATCGCCAGCGCGAAGATCCCCCAGCCGAGCGCGTTCACGGCCGCGATCGCCGCCAGCATCGCGCCGATGCGGGCGCGCTCAGCGCGCGTCGCCGAGCGCCATGCAGATCCCACTCGCGCTGCCGCTGATGCCATCGCCCTTCCTCCGCTCGGGTCCTGCGGAGAGAGGAGCCCCTGCGCCTGCGCGGCGCACGAACCGCCCTTCATCCGAGGACTGGTTTCGTCGACGCCGAGGTAGGCGACCGGGCTCGTCCCCCTCGGGGGCATCACCGTTGCGGGACAGCGCCGGAGTCAAACCGGACTTCGCTGCGCTCGTCGTCACGCCGGCATCGCCCCCGGAGGGGGATCAACCCGGCGCGCGCCGATCCTACCAGCGGGCAAGCGCGCGCGAGGGGCGACGGGCGAGGGGCGAGGGGCGAGCGCGAACACGCCGAAGCGCCCCGATCAGCCGAACATTCGAAACGGTCCCCGCACGCTGGCGTAGGATGGCCACGATGGAGTCGCACAGCGCAATGGGGATGCGCCCCGGACGACTCGCGGGGCGCCGGATCCTGATCGTCGGAGCGGGGCAACAGGACCACGGGCTGGAGGACGCCCCGATCGGCAACGGGCGCGCGATGGCGGCGCTGTTCGCGCGCGAAGGCGCCGCGCTGACGCTCGCGGACGTCGACGCCGAGTGCCTGGTGGCGACCGAAGCGCTCGTGCGCGAGGAGGGCGGCGAATGCGCGGGCGTGGCCGCGGACGCGGCCGACGAGGAGGGCATCCGCGCGATGTTCAAGCGCGCGCGGGGCGCGTTCGGCGGCCTGGACGGGCTCGTGATGAACGTCGGCATCGGCGCCGGGCTCGGGTTCGCGAACACCACCGTCGAGGACTGGGACCGCGTGATGGCGATCAACCTGCGCTCCTACTTCCTCGGCTGCAAGCAGGCGCTCGCGAGCTTCGACGAAGGCGGCACGATCCTGATGATCGGCTCGCTCGCCGCGCGCGAGTCGATGCCGATCCCCGCGTACGCCGCGTCGAAGGTGGCGCTCGAGGCGCTGTGCCGCAACGCCGCCGTGGAGGGCGCGCCGCGCGTGCGCGTCAACCTGCTGGCGCCCGGGCTGATCGACACCTCGCTCGGCCGGCTCGCCTCGCGCCAGAGCCCCACCCGCATGGAGATGCACATCCCCGCCGGCCGCCAGGGCAGCGCGTGGGAGGTGGCGCGCTGCGCGCTGTTCCTCCTCAGCGACGAGTCCTCCTACGTCACCGGCCAGACGCTCGTGGCGGACGGCGGCCTGAGCGTGGCCGCCCGCAGCTGCTGCTGCCCCCGGGCCCGCGCCTGCCGCGCTCGGCGCAGGCGGTGGCGCGCCTGTGGCGCTTCCCGGAGTACAGCGACCGCTGCCACGAGCGCTACGGCGACACGTTCACGGCGCGCATCGGCACGGCGCCGACGGCGGTGGTGACGCGCGACCGCGAGGTGATCCGCCGCCTGTACACGGGCGACCCGCTGGGCAAGCGCCACGGCAACGACCTGCTGGGCATGTTCCTGGGCTCGCAGTCGCTGCTGCTGCTGGAGCCGCCGGAGCACCTGCGGCGGCGCAAGATGCTGCTGCCGCCGTTCCACGGCGAGCGCGTGCAGGGCTACGCGCGGCTGATGCAGCGCCTGGCGGCGGCGGAGCTGGACCGCCTGACGCCGGGCGAGGTGGTGAAGGTGCAGCCGATCGCGCAGGCGCTGACGCTGGACGTGATCCTGCAGGCGGTGCTGGGGGTCTCCGACGCAGGGATGCGCGGGCGTCTGCGCGGCATCTTCGACGCGCTGAACACGCCGCTGAACAGCTTCGCGATGTTCGTGCCGCAGCTGACGCAGCGCGCGCGCTGGAACCTGCTATCGCGGCGTCCGTGGCGCCTGAAAGACGAACTGGACGCGGTGCTGTTCGAGCACATCGCGGCGACGCGCGCGGACCCGCGGCTCCAGGAGCGCGAGGACGTGCTGGCGATGATGGTGGCGGCGCGCGACGAGGACGGGCAGGGGCTGACGGACGAGCAGCTGCGCGACGAACTGATCACGCTGATCGCGGCGGGCCACGAGACGACGGCGACGGCGACAGCGTGGGGCGCGGAACTGCTGGTGCACCACCCCGCGGTGATGGCGCGGGCGCGCGAGGAGGACGACGCGTACCTGGAGGCGCTGGTGAAGGAGATCCTGCGGATCCGCTCGCCGATCCCGATCACGAGCGCGCGGCACATGCTGGAGCCGTTCGAGATCGGGCCGTGGACGATCCCGCCGCAGGTGGCGGTGCTGGTGGACGCGTACGGCGTGCACCACGACGCGCGCACGTACCCGGAGCCGCACGCGTTCCGTCCGACCCGCTTCCTGGAGGATCCCCCCGACGGCTACGCGTTCCTGCCGTTCGGCGGCGGCGCGCACCGCTGCCTGGGCGCGTCGCTGGCGCTGCTCGAGATGAAGGTGGTGCTGCGCGAGCTGCTGGAGCGCGTGGAGCTGGAGCGGACGTCGCAGACGCAGGCGCGCGCGGTGCCGGGCGGCCCGACGCTGCGCCCGCGCGGCGGCGCGCGCGTGCGCGTGCTCAGGTGGCGGGGCGCGGCCGCGCAGCGGCCGCCCGCACGGCCTTCGCACCCGCAGCCGTCAGCTCCGTGAAGCCGTAGGTCCCCTCGTCCAGCAGCTCGCGGGCGGCCCGCACGGCGGCGCCGTAGGCGGCGAACGCGAAGCTGCCGCCGACTGACACGCGCGCCACGCCCAGCTCGGCGAGCTGCGCGACGGGCGGCGTGGCGGCGCGCGCGAGCACGTTGACGGGCAGCTCGACGGCGGCGAGCAGCTCGCGCAGGTCCTCGGGCTGGTCGAGTGCGGGCGCGTACAGCACGTCGGCGCCGGCCTGCTGGTAGGCGAGCAGGCGCGCGATGGTGTCGGCAACGTCGGGGTTGCCGCGCAGGTGATTCTCGGCGCGCGCGGTGAGCACGAAATGCACGGGGCCCGCGTGCGCGGCCTGGGCAGCGGCGGCGACGCGCTCGGCCGCCTCGTCGATGCCGTACAGGCGCTGCTCGCGCGGGTCCCAGTCCTCGATGGAGCAGCCGGCGAGACCCGTGTCGAGCGCGAGCCGCACGGTCTCGGCGACGCCGGCGGGGTCGAGCGCGAAGCACTCCTCCATGTCGGCGGACACGGGCACGTCCACGGCGGCGGCGAGCTGCGCTGCGTGCGCGAGCGCCTCCTCGCGGCTGATGCCGTAGTCGAGGCGCCCGAGGCTGGCGGCGTAGCCGCTGCTGGTGGTGGCGAGCGCTTGGAAGCCGAGCGACTGCAGCAGCGCCGCGGAGCCGACGTCCCAGGCGTTTGCGAGCAGCAGCGGGCGCTCGTGCCGGTGCAGCTCGAGGAAGCGCGCGGCCTTCTCGGCCTGGCTGGTCACAGCGTCGCCCACAGGTGCTGCACAGCGTACGCTCGATACGGCCGCCAGCGCTCGGCGAGCGCCGTGGCGGCGGCGGGCCGCCCGTCGTGTCCGAGCCGCTCGAGCGCGTGGCGCACGCCGAGGTCGCCGGGCAGGAACGCGTCGGGGTCGCGCAGCGCGCGCATCGCGACGTACTCGGCGGTCCACGGCCCGATGCCGGGCAGCGCCAGCAGGCGCCGGCGCGCGTCGGCGCGGTCGGCGCCGGCGTCGATCACGAGCTCGCCGCTTGCAAGCGCGCCGGCGAGCGCAAGCAGCGCCCGTCGTCGTGCGCGCGGCATGGCGAGCTGCTCGGGATCCGAGTCGGCGAGCGCGGCGGCGGCGGGGAACACGTGCGTGACCTCGCCCAGCGGGCGCTCGAGCGGCTCGCCATGCGCGGCGACGAGGCGCCCGGCGAGCGTGCGCGCGCCGCGCACGGAGACCTGCTGGCCGAGCACGGCGCGGACGGCGAGCTCGTGGCCGTCGACGGCGCCGGGCACCCGCCGCCCGGGGGCGTTGCGCACGAGCCGCGCGAGCAGCGGTCGGCCGCCGAGCGCGTCGGCCACGCTGGCGGGGTCGGAGTCGAGGTCGAGCAGCGCGCGCGAGCGCTGCATGGCGGCGCCGAGGTCGCGCAGGTCGGCGAGCCGGAAGCGCGCGTGCACGTGCCCGTCGGCGGGCCGCAGCTCGACGACGCCGGCGCCGTGCGGCAGGCGCAGGCTGCGCCGGTAGGCGCCGTCGCGCACCTCCTCGACGCCGGGCACGGCGCGCAGCCCGAGAAACGCGACGAGGCCGGCGGCGTCGAGCGGCGCGCGGTAGGGCAGCCGCAGCGACAGCGCACCGCTGTCCTCGGGACGCCCGTTACGGCGCGCGCGGGCGCGCAGCTCGCTGGGCGTCGAGCGCGAAGACCTCCTGCACGGTGGCGTTGAACTGGCGCACGCTGCGAAAGCCGGCGGCGAACGTGACATCGGTGACGGGCAGCGCGGTGGTCTCCAGCAGGATGCGCGCGGACTGCGCACGCTGGGCGCGGGCGAGCGCGAGCGGACCGGCGCCGACGACGGCTACGAGCTGGCGGTGCACGTGGCGCTCGGCATAGCCGCAGCCTTCGCGCGAGCCCTCGCACGCCCTCGCGGTCGACGACGCCGTCGGCGATCAGCCGCATGGCGCGCCCGACCATGTCCGCGCGCAGGTCCCACTCGGGCGAGCCTGGCGTGGCGTCGGGGCGGCAGCGCTTGCACGCGCGAAAGCCCGCCCCCTGCGCGGCGGCGGCGGACGCGAACAGGCGCACGTTCTCGCGTTTGGGCGTGCGCGCGGGGCAGCTGGGGCGGCAGTAGATGCCGGTGGTCTTCACACCGCAGAACACCCACCCGTCGAAGCGCGGGTCGCACGCGGCAATGGCCCGCCACACGCGATCGGAGTCGAGGTCCATGCGCACACCGTCGCACATGCACGAGCGCGCGTCTAGCGGAAATCGGACGTGGATGGCGAGCAGGTTGTAGAGGGCCGAAAACCGCGAGCTTCGCCGGCTCGGCTGTGCGATCTTCACTGCGCACTTTGGCCCCCGATAAATATTAATGATTAATAGGAGGAGTTCGCGATGGACGACGTGGCGCATGATTTCGCAGAGGTGAACGGCGTGCGGCTTCACTACGCGCACGCGGGCGACGGGCCGCTGATGGTGCTCCTGCACGGGTTTCCGCAGTGCTGGTACCAGTACCGCCACCAGCTGCGGGACTTCGCGCGCGACCATCTCGCGGTGGCGCCGGACCTGCGCGGCTACAACCTGTCGTCGAAGCCCGACGACGTGCACGCTTACACCACGTGCACGCTCGTGGAGGACGTCAGGCAGATGGTGCAACACCTTGGCCACGAGCGCTTCGTGCTGGTGGGTCACGACGTGGGCGGCGCGGTCGCGTGGTCGTTCGCGCTTCACCATCCGGAGATGCTGAGCGCGCTGGTGGTGCTCGACACGCCCCACCCGGCGGTGTTCGACCGCGCGCTGCACGAGGACCCCGAGCAGCAGCAGGCGAGCGCGTACATGCTCGTGGCGCGCAGGCCCGACGCCGCGGACACGTTCTCGGCGGACGACTTCCGCGTGCTGCGCGAAGCGCTCGACGAGCCGTTCATCGGCGCGGAGGATCTGGAGCTGTATGTGAAGACGTGGCGCGAGCCGGGCGCGATGGCGGCGGCGCTGCGCTGGTTCCACGCCGAGGGGCAGGGGCCGCCGTCACCGGACGGGACGCCTGCGGGCGCGAACATCGCCAGGCACATCTCGCCGCAGACCGTGAACGTGCCCACGCTCGTCATGTATCCCACGGGGGACCAGTGGATCCGGCCCGCGTCGCACGCGGGGCTCGAGCGGTTCGTGCCGGCGCTGACGTTCGTGGAGGTCGAGGGGGCCACGCACTGGCTGCCGGAGGAGCGGCCGGAGGTGGTCAATGCGGCGATTCGGGAGCATCTCGCGCGCGTCGTGTCACCGCACGGCGACCACGAGCACCGGGAGAGCTATGCGTCGACTCAGCCCATGTGAATACGACCGAGTGCTGTCGCTCATTCGGAGAGAGCGCGCTTCGAGCGGGTAACGCCGGCGCATAAACGGCGAGAAGTGAGGCACCGTGAAGTCGACATCCCCATGGCCGGGGCTGTAGATGAGGCCCTTCTTGATCAGCGAGTCACGGACGGCCGAGGTGGCGGAGGCACGGCTTGAGAGCCGCTTGGCGATCTCGCTTGTCCTGTATGGGCCGTTTCCAAGGTCGGCCATCGCCGCCATGTAGCGGCGCTCTCTCGGCGTCGCCTTCTCGAAGCGGACATGGAAGAACTCCTCGTCGAGCTTGGTCTGCACGATCGGCGCAGAGGCCAGCACGTCATCGAGCGAGATCGTCACGCCAGGCGCCATGTTCCATGCCTCCTTGCCGTATGCCTGGATGAACGTCGGATAACCGCCCGAGCTCCGCACGATCTGGTCGAAGCCTCCTCGTCGAACTCGGCGCCCTCCGCTTGGGCGGGCTTCAGCAGTGCCTCGCGGGCGGCCGGGTCACTGAGCGGTCCAACTTGCGGGTAGGAGAACAGCCGCTCGGCATAGGACTTCGCCTCGACCATCAGTCCGGGGAGCTGCGGCAGGCCGGTCCCGACGAGCGCAACCGGCAGCTTGAGCTGGGACATCCGATGCATCGCGGCGGCGACGGCCTCCATCTCCTCGCAGCCGAGGAACTGCATCTCGTCGAACAGGAAGACGACGCCTGTGTCGTGGCTGCGCGCGGTCTCGCCGAGCTCCACGAACAGCTGCGATCAGGTCTCGCTCGAGGTCGCCTGTGTTCAGCGCCGACCGCCTTGGGTCGAAGGAGAACTCCGGGCTTGCCCTCGGTGGCAACTCCGGCCTTGAAGCCACGCGAGCAGCCCCGTGAACGGCTTGAGTCGCTCGCCAATCGCCTTGCGGCGGTTCAGCCGCAGCAGCGCTTCGTAAGCTGCGTCGGCGAGCTCGGCGCGGAAGTTCGGTGTCCGAGCGGATCTCGATCGGCTCCGGAGGGAGTCCAGCCCTCGTTGTCGGCAATGCTCTCGAACTCCAGAAGAAGCACCGTCTTGCCAACGCCGCGCAGGCCCCAGAGGATCATGCTCTGCTCGTTGAGGCCATTGCTCAGGCGGGCCAATCAAGCGCCTGAACTGCTCGATCTGCTCCTCCCGTCCAGCCAGGGCGGCCGGCGGGTTCCCGGCGCTCATCGAGAAGGGATTACGCAGCGGGTCCACGAGTGCGACCGTACCAGGCTATCGGGAAGGTATCCGCAGGTATCCGAAAAACGAGATACCGTCCTATATGTTGCGATAGACACCGGCTTGGAGCCACCGACCGTTGCATGACTGGCTCGTACCGACGGCACGCTGGCGGCGAAACAGCTCGGTGAGCGCCTGTACGCTTTGAGGCTCTGGGCCCGCTGATCCCCGACGACAGTGCGCGCATCGCGCGAGTTTGGCGTCGCGTTCGCGGCATCACCGTGGAGGTCGTCGTTCTGGCGCTGGTGACGCTGCTCTCGCCAGTGCTGTTGATCGGCGCCGTCGCGGTCGACATGGCGCTGTGGCTACGGCGGCGCAAGCCGTGGATGGCGGTGCGCCTGCTCGCGATGCTGTGGTGGTTCCTGGTGGGCGAGCTATACGGGCTGGTCGGACTGTTCGGCATCTGGGTCGTCTCCGGCGGCCGTGACAGCGCGCGTCGACGCGACCGCGTGTTTCGACTCAAGCGCCGCTGGCTCGGGAGCCACCTGGCGGGCATCCGCGCGCTGTTCAACCTGCACTTCGAGGTCGAGGACCTCGAGCTCGCCGGGCCGGGGCCCGTGCTGGTGCTGATTCGCCACGCGAGCATCATCGACAACGCGCTGCCCGACGTGATCATCGGCGGCGCGCACGGGATCGGCTTTCGCTTCGTGATCAAGCGCGAGCTGCAGATGCTGCCCGACGATCGACATCGGCGGGCGCTGGGTGCCGACGCTGTTCGTGCGCCGTGGGTCCAGCGACACGCAGGCGGAGCTCGAGCGGATGCGCGCGCTGACCGTCAACATGTCTGCGAGCGACGGGCTGCTGATCTACCCCGAGGGCACGCGCTCGACGCCCGCGAAGCTCGCGCGCGCCAAGCAGATCATCGCCGAGCGCCAGCCCCAGATCGCGCCGCTGGCCGAGCGCCTGCAGCAACCTGCTGCCGCCGCGGCTCGGCGGCACCGTCGAGCTGCTCGAGTCCGCACGCGGCTCAGACGTCGTCATCTTCGGCCACTACGGCCTCGACGGCTTCGAGTACGTCAGCGACATCTGGTCCGGCGGGCTCGTGGGGACGACCGTGCGGCTCAAGTTCTGGCGCTTCCCCGCGGCTGAGGTGCCGCGCGAGCGCGAGCAGCTGATCGTGTGGCTGTACGAGCGCTGGCAGGAGCTCGACGACTGGATCGGAGAGATGGGCGCATAGCGACGGATCAGCTGGCGCGGACCTGCGGCTGCCCCGACGCGGCGATCTCGAGCAGCCGGGCAGCGCGCGCTTCGACCGTTTCGACGACGCGCGCCAGTACCGGCGAGTCCCAGCCGGCGGCTATCAGGTCGGCGTGCGCCTGGCGAGCAGCAGCGGGAGCGTTGCCGGCGATGCCGCGCATCCGCCGCTTTGCCGCCGCCGCCCCGAGGCCGGCCTGCTCGAGCAGCCGGTCGAGGTGACGGGACCGTACGTAGTCCGCGCGGTACTCGCCGCCGATGCTCATAGCCATCTTGCGGGACATCCCCGGATAGACGACAGTGCTGAGGACGTCATAGGCGGGGCTGAGAATCGCGTTGGGAGATTCGGGCACGTAGAGCAGCGAGTAGTTCTTTCCATGCGCGTCGTGGTTGCCGACGAGGAAGCTGAGCATCACGACGTCGAGCAGCTTGAGCACCTCACGGGCGGGGACTGAGACTGCCTCACGCAACAGTGCAAAGCAGTCCGGAAGTCCGGGGCCGCCCTCGCTCTGATACTTGCGGCGGGAGGGGATGCCCAGCGCCTGGCAGAAGTCCTCCTGGTGCAGGCGGCGGACGCCCTGGTCGTCGTGTTCGCGGTCGTAGCGCTCGACGAGCAGGAACTCGCGCTCGGCGAGCCGCCGCGGGGAGGCGACGACGGCGTCTACACCCAGAAGCCGCCCGATCGCGGGACAGAGCGCCTCGTTGGCAACCGTGCCGTCGAGGTGGGCAATCGGGGTCTTGAGAATGTGCGTGGACGGCGTGCGGCCCCTGGTCAGGCCGATGCGGCCGTCGGCGCCCACGATGACCGGGAGCTTGTCCTGAGCGCCGGCGAGCGACAGCCGAAACTCGCCGTCTTCGTCAGCGTGAAGCGGCCGGGCGGGCAGTTCGTCCAACAGCACGACCAGCTCTCGATCATCCAGCCATTCAACGTCTTTCCCGACGGGCCCTGGAGTCTCGCCCGGCGCAAGCAGGCTCACGGCCCCGGCGGTGTCTCCACCGAGGGCAGCCAACATCACAAAGTCGTTGTCCGCGCTTACGCCGAGGTTGCGGGCGACCAGGTCGCGCGGGGCGCCCTCAGGCAGCAGGCCGCCGAAGAACGCCCCGACGGCGGCGCTCGTGTAGGAGCCGTCCATCGGCAGTGACTGCGACAGCGGGGGTCGACCAGCGGAGCGCCAGGTGTCGGCGTAAGCGAACTCGAGACCGCTCGCCCCGTCGCGCAGAGCACCCGCATGCTCGTCGAAGCACCAGACGTCAAGCGTGCGGTCGGTCATCCGGGTCCTCGATCGTCACGCGCAGGCCAAGCGAGGCAGCAACTCGCAGCGTCTCTGCCAGCCGTGCTGTCGGCTTGCCACGCTCGAGCTCGCTGAGGAAGCGCACACCCACGCCCGCGCCGAGCGCGGCATCCTCCAGCCGAAGTCCGCGCGCGCGGCGCGCGGCGCGTAGAGCAGCACCGAGGTCGGCTGGGGCGGTGATGTTTACCGTGCCGGGCATTATCCCGTTCGGTACAAGGATAGCAGGGCGGCGCGGTATTCTGGCAATATAATCCTGTACGGGATATTGCTCCGCCGACCGCCACAGATACACAGCGCTTTTACCGATCGGGATATTGGTTAGACCTACCCGTCGTCAAAGCTCCGAGAGGAGACTCTCGCGCAGGTACTTGGCGAACGGTGGAACCGTGAAGGCCAGCTGACACCGACGCGGCGCCCAGATGAGCCCCTTCTCCAGGGCTTTCTATGAGCCCTTTATCAGTCGATAGAAACTCATAGACTTCGGCCCTCGACGGCTACTCGCCGTTGAGTTCGGCGATCGCGTCCTCCCAGCGCTCCAGCGCGCGTTCGACCGGTCCCTGGGTCGCCGACGGAATCCAGCGCACGACCCGGCGCACTCCGGCCTTCTGGAACTCCTCCAGCGCCGCCGGCTTCGCCGGCGCGCCCATCACGATCACCTCGATCGGGCGATCCGCGCGCGCCCACAGCTCGCGCGCGCGAGCGGGGATGTCTTCGCCGGTGTTGTTCGGCATCCACGCGTCGCCGAAGCTCAGAACGCGGTCGAGCACCGTCGGGCCGTTGCCGCCCACGAGCACCGGCGGGTGCGGCCGCTGCGCCGGCTTCGGCCACGACCAGATGCGCTCGAAGTCCACGTGCTTGCCGTGGTAGCTGGCCTCGTCCTGCGTCCAGATCGCCTTCATCGCCTCCACCCGCTCGGCCATGATCGCCATACGCACGCGCGGGTCGGTGCCGTGGTTTTCCATCTCCTCGCGGTTCCAGCCCGCGCCCACGCCGAACTCCAGGCGCCCGCCCGACAGGTGGTCGACGCTCGCGACCTCCTTCGCGGTGATGATCGGATCGCGCTCGATCACCAGGCAGATGCCGCTGCCGATGCGCAGCTTGCTCGTCGCCGCCGCAGCCGCCGACAGCGCCACGAACAGGTCATACGAGTGGAAGTATTTTCGCGGGAGGTCGCCACCCGCGGGGTACGGGGTGGCCCGGCTGGCGGGAATGTGCGTGTGCTCTGGGAAGAACAGCGACTCGTGGCCGCGCTCCTCGACCAGGCGCGCGAGGGCGCCGGGGCTGATGCCGTCGTGGGTCGGGAAGTAGCCGATGCCGAAGTCCATGGGGCGAGTCTAGCCGGGGCGGGGCAGCGCAATATCTGGCTTTGTCTGCGTTTGCAGATAGATGCGCCGAGCCCGGATCAGCCTTTGCCCGCGATCTGCGGTAGATGGCGCATAGTGCTCAAGCGTTCCGAGGCCGGCCCAGTGATAAGCCCACGCGTGTGTGCGACGTCGATGGCTTGGTCGATCAGCTGCCAGCCGAGCGCCTGCTCAATGCCACCCAGAATCGCGCGCTCCACCGTGACGATGGGGATGCCCTCGTGCCAGCCGATCTCGGTCGGCTCCAGATCGAAACGGTGAACCCGGTAGATCTCCGGCACCGCCTTGCGGGTTCGGAAGCCGCTCGGCACGGTGAGGTGGAGAGCGCTCGGGTTCACGTCGCAGAGCTCGTAAAGGTCCAGGGCGGTCTCGTGGCTGAGAACGCCGCGCCGGCCGGCCCATAGGACCCCCTCCATGTAGGCATCGAGCGATGTCGCTGGCACCATCGGCATCCGGTAGAGGCCGTGGCCCAGGTGCTCGAGCGTGCGGCGCGCGGCCATCAAGCGCAGCTGAGTGGGGTCAATCCCCAGCGCCCGCGCGTCATCCGGCGTCAGATAGCCGTACTGCTGGTGGGCGCGGTCGAGCAAGGCTATAAAGGTTTTCCCGGGCACTGTGCGCGAAACGTATCAGAACGATACGTAAAGCGTCTGACCCGCGAACTGCTAGTACTTGACCTATCTGTGCGCGATGTCTAACATCCTAAAGTAGGATGACTGACAGCCTAATCGATAGCGCTGACGCTACGTCCGAGCTCTTGCTGGCGCTTGGCGAGCAGCTTGCAGCACACGGCGAGCGCTACACGCTCGCGGTGGTCGGCGGCTCAGCACTGCTCGCGCTCGGGCTTGTCTCCCGCGCCACGAGAGATGTCGACATCGTCGCCGTGGTCGATGGCCACGAACTCCTATCAGCGCAACCGCTTCCCGCCGCTTTGGTCGATGCCGCACACACCGTCGCCCGAGACTTTGGGCTAACCAACGACTGGTTGAACCCTGGACCCACATCGCGACTCGACCTCGGGCTGCCGGAGGGCTTCGAGGAGCGTGCGCTACGCCGTGACTTTGGACCGGGACTCGAGGTCCTGTTCGCGTCGCGCGTCGACCAGATCTCCCTGAAGCTCTACGCAACGGTCGACCAGGGCGCCGGCAAGCACCTCGCGGACCTTGAAGCGCTGGCACCTACGCACCAAGAGCTGCTCGACGCCGCCCGTTGGAGCCGCACTCACGATCCGTCAGACGGTTACCGCAGCGTGTTGGTCAGCGTTCTTTCCCACTTCGGAGTCGACGATGGAAGTCTCGGCGCTTAGCCGCCAGCTCAGAGGCCAACTCGTGGCCTTTGCCTGGGACGAGTGGGCGCAGATGGGTCTGCTCGCAACCCCGCACAGACGCAGCCCATGGGCGCAGGACCCCGAGGCTCTGATCATCTTCACGCTCGAGGTCGCCCGAGCTGAGCCGCGCCTGTTCGACGAGCTGCTCGACTGGATGCTCGTCAACGAGCCCCTGCTGAGCGTCCGGCGGCTTCGCGCGATGTGCATCGACGAGGTCGATCGATCGCTCACAGCGGCCTCGCTGGCATGGCTTGCCCACCAGCGCCCCCGGGCACGCCTCGGCACTGGGACGCAGAGAGCCGCCCCAGCGACTCTCCTACCGCTCTTTCAATCCGACGTCAGCAGTGGCAAGTCCGACCAGGCTTTCGCCTCCGCCGGCTGGGTGCGATCGCCCCTCTCACCGTCCCATAAGTCCCAGCCCCCCGACCCCATGGCGCCGATCAACCTGGCGTTCCGGCTGCGCCAGATTCTCGGTGTAGGCGTCCGCGCGGAGGCCATTCGCGTCCTGTTGACAAGCCAGGCGCCGTGGATGAACGCCCAGGCCCTCGCCCGATCAACGGGGTATGCAAAGCGCAACGTCCACGACGCGCTCGCAGGGCTGAGCGCCGCCGGGGTCGTGACGGCACTCACCGTCGGGGTCGAACAGCGCTATGCAGCCGACCGTCTCGCGTGGGCAACGCTGCTCGGAAGCGAACCCGGTGAACTGCCGGCCCACCGCGACTGGCCACAGCTGCTCGCCGTCCTCAGGCGTGTGCTGCGATGGCTGGAGCAGCCGGAACTCGAAACCGCGTCGGACTACCTACGCTCGAGCACGGCCCGCGACCTGCTCGAGGTCCTCAGAGGTGACCTCGCGTTTGCCGGAATCCCGACACGCTCCAGCTCGTCGCCAGACAGCTCATGGCGCAATCTCGAAGAGGTTCTCCAGGAGGCGCTCATCATCGCCGGGGCCGGGGATCGCATACCGCGATAGGGACCTTTGCGCCGCGCGCACGCGCGTGCTGCCTTCAAGCCCCGGCGCGCAATATCTGCTTTTGTTTGCGTTTACAGATAGAGATGGATCAACGCCTCAATCCGTACACGCCCGGCTCGGGCATCAAGCCGCTCAAGCTTGCGGGTCGCGACGGCGACCTTGAGGCCTTCCGGGTGCTGTTGGAGCGCCTGGCGAGCGGGCAGCCCGAGCGCAGCCTGATCTACTCGGGGCTTCGCGGCGTCGGCAAGACGGTCCTGCTGCTGGAGTTCGAGACACTCGCGCGCGAGGCGGGCTGGGTGTGCAACGACGTCGAGGAGGTCGGCTCGGGCGACTTTCGCCAGACATTTGCGGAGCTCGCCTACCAGATGCTGTTGTCGATGAGCCGCCGCGAGCGGATGCGCGCACGGGCGACCGCCGCGCTGGGCGTCTTGAAGGCGTTCTCGGTCGGAGTGCCGGGCGGCTTCACCGCCAAGCTGGACGTCGAGGCGGCCAGCGGCACCGCGGACAGCGGCGATCCCGAGCGCGACCTCGCGGTGCTGCTCGTCGAGGTCGGCCAAGTGGCGCAGAGCGGCGGCACGGGCGCGGTGTTCTTCCTCGACGAGATGCAGGCGCTCGATGCCACAGCGCTGGCGGCGGTGTGCATGTCGATGAACCGCGTCGGCCAACGCGGCCTCCCGGTGGCGCTCGTCGGCGCGGGACTGCCGCCGCTGCCTCGGCTGCTGCGCGCGGCGAAGCCGTACGCCGAGCGGATGTTCGCCTACCACGAGCTCGACCGGCTCTCCGACGCCGAGGCGCGCATGGCGCTCGTCGCGCCGGCGGCCCTGCGCGAGGTCGAGTACGAGGCGCCTGCGGTCGAGCTGGTCCTCGAAGCGTCAGCCGGCTATCCGCACTTCATCCAGGAGTACGGCCGCGTGCTGTGGAACGAGGTCGACAGCTCTCCGATCACCGCGCGTGACATCAAGGGCGCCCAGGCACTCATCACCGAGGCGCTCAGCCGGCGCTTCTTCAAGGATCGCTTCGAGATGGCCTCGGATGCCGAGCAGCGCTACCTCGCGGCGATGGCCGATCTCGGGGATGGGGCTGTGCGGTCGGCCGATGTTGCGCTTCGGGCGGGGTACAAGGATCGGGGCAGCACTTCCGTACTACGAGAGAGTTTGCTGCGGAAGGACCTGGTTTACAGCCCGCGGCGTGGGCTTGTTGACTTCACGGTGCCGCTGTTTGCCGGGTATCTGCGGACGCAGCATCCGCTGGCCAGCTTTACGGACGAGTAGGCGGCTTCAGGCTTGATCGCGTAGTCGCTGGTAGATCTTGCGCAGGTAGAACTCGCCGAGCGCGGCGCGGAAGTCGTCGTCGTCGAGGACTTTCTTGAGGATCTCCTCGTTGGCGTCGGCGCGGGCGATGACCGTCTGCAGGAACTTCTTCTCGAAGACCACGCTGAAGTTCTCGATCGTGTTGTTGCGTGCCTGGTCGGACAGCATTTCATCGGCCACGCAGTCCTCCTCGATCTGATCGAAGAACAGCCTGTCGACGTCTGTCAACTGCGTCCCGAAGCGGTCGTTAAGGAGCGCCACGATGTTCGACAGGCGCTCCATTTCCAGTTCCTGCTGGGCGCCCTTACCCTCGCCGAAGAACGTGCGCACCTCTCCCACCTCCGCAGTCAAGGAGAGATCGCCGCTGAAGGTCATCTGTCGGCGTAGATGTGTTAGTTCGACCTCAGTGCCGAGATCGAGCCGCTCGGCGGTTCCCGTGTCGCGCAAATAGAGCGAGAGCGCGCGGCAAAAGACGTAGTCGCGCTCCAGTGCCGGATCAGCGAAGGCAGCGATCTGCGAGACGAACGAGTAGGTCCGCACGAACCGCGTCAGCGCCTCGCGGAACTCAACGCGCCGCTCGTCGCCCAGCTCTTCCGCACGGGCCTTCGCCGGCCCGATGGCGGCGTAGGTCTCGGCCGAGCGCTTTGCGTCGGAGGGGCCGGTGCCGAGTAGCGCGCCCACCGCTGCCTCGATCTCCTCGGGGCGGAGCACGTCGAAATCGTCCAGCCGCTGGCGGGTGTCCCAGAGAATGTTGGGGTCGGTCGGCGGTGCCACAGTGCAGCCATGGAACTGCTCGAAGGCCGCGACGATGTCGTCGGTCTCGTTGCGGAAGTCGAGCACGAACGTGTTCTTCTTCAGCGGGTTGGTGCGGTTCAGTCGCGAGAGGGTCTGGACCGCCGCCAGCCCGACCAGCGGCTTGTCCACGTACATCGTGTGCAGCAGCGGCTGGTCGAACCCAGTCTGGAACTTCTCCGCGACGATCAGCACGCCGTACTCCGTGGTCGCAAACACCTTCGCCGTCCGGGTTTCGGAGTAGCCGTTCATGTTGGCCTCGGTCAGCGGCGTGTCGGCACCGTCGTCGATCTTGCCGGAGAAGGCGACAAGCGTTTTGACGTCGTCGTAGCCGTTCTCCTGGATGTAGCGGTCGATGCTCTGCTTGCAACGGACCGCATGCAGCCGAGAGGCGGTCACGACCATTGCTTTGGCGAGCCCGCCCATCTCCTTCGCGGTGTGTGCGCGGAAGTGCTCCACGATGATCTCGGCCTTCTGCGCGAGGTTGTGGGGGTGTAGGTCGATGAAGCGCGCAATTGCCCGCCGAGCCTGCTTGGCGTCGTAGCGGGGGTCTTCTTCGATCGCCTTCTCGATCTTCCAGAAGGTTTTGTAGGTGGTGTAGCTGGCGAGCACGTCCATGATGAATTCCTCCTCGATCGCCTGGCGCATCGAGTAGAGGTGGAACGGTTCGTGCTTTTCCGTCTTTGGGTTCAGCCGCCCGAAGGTATTGAGCGTCCGCCCCTTGGGGGTGGCGGTGAAGGCGAAGTAGGAGAGGTTCGGCCACGAACTGCCGCGGGCGGCGGCAACCTCGGCAAGCGCCTCCTCAACCGGATCGAGCGCCGCCTCCAGCAGGCCGGCGTCCTCGGTTTCCGCGGTCTTTAGTTCGGCCTCCTCTCCGGCCCCGAGCATCAGACGCAGATCCTTCGCCGCTTTCCCCGTCTGCGAGGAGTGTGCCTCGTCGATCACGACCGCGTAGGTGCGCGCCGGCAGCTCGCCGACCTTGCCGACCACGAATGGGAACTTCTGCAGCGTCGTAATGATGATCCGAGCCTGCTCTCCGACCAGCGCATCAGCTAGCTCGCCGGAGTCCTTCTCGATCTTCACGACCACCCCGCGTGCGTGCTCGAACTGGTAGATCGTGTCCTGGAGCTGGCGGTCAAGGATCACGCGGTCGGTGATCACGATCACCTTGTCGAAGACCTTGCGGTCCTGGAGGTCGTGCAGCGTCGAGAGCCGGTGCACGAGCCAAGCGATCGTGTTGGACTTGCCAGAGCCCGCCGAGTGCTGAATCAGATAGGAGCGCCCCGCCCCGTTTGCCGCCGCGTCAGCCTCGAGCTTCAACACGGCGTCCCACTGGTGATAGCGCGGGAAGATCACTTTCTCGGCCGCGCGCCGCGCGGCCGACGTACCCTTCTCCGGCCGCTCGACATGGATGAAGCGGTGGATGATGTCCAGCCAAGCGTCCTTGCTCCAGACGTGCTCCCACAGGTAGGAGGTCTTGTGGCCATTGGGATTCGGCGAATTCCCCTTGCCGAGGTTATGCCCGCGATTGAACGGAAGGAAGCGCGTCGACCCTCCTTCCAGCCTCGTCGTCATCGCAACGGAGTCGGGATCGACCGCGAAGTGCACGATCGCCCTTCGCCCAAGGGTGACGTTCTTGGGATTGCGGTCTTTCCGGTACTGAGCGACCGCCTCTTTGATCTCTTGGCCGGTGAGGTGGTTCTTCAGCTCCGCCGTGGCAACAGGGATTCCGTTGAGGAAGAGGCAGAGGTCGAGGGTCATGCCCGAGCCGACCTCATATGGAAGCTGTCGCGTGACGGTCAGCCTGTTGGCCTCGTAATGCGCCACCAGCTCCGGGGCCAATCCGAAGGCGGGCTTGCGATAGGCCAGCCGGATTTCGACATTCTGGTCGCGGACGCCGTGCCGCAGGACATCGACCGTTCCCCGCTCGTCGATCTGTCTCGCGAGCCGCTGCACAAACCGCTGTCGAGCGACCCCATCCTCACCGCCATGCGCCTTCACGAGCCTTTCCCACTCCGGTCGCTGCGTCTCTTCGATGAACGTGAACAGCTCTCGCCTATCGAGCCCAACCTCCGGGTCGAAATCCTCGCCCATCTCCGGGTCGCTTCCACGCTTGCAGATCCGGTAGCCACCATGATCGACAAGATGCGCGGTGATCTCGTCCTCTAGCAGCTTCTTTGTAACCGAAGTCATGGCGCCTCCGCAATGTCGAGCTGGCCCGTCACAGCTGCGGTGATGAGGGCTTGGCGGCGCTCTCCAATCAACTCAATCTGACGGCTGATGGCTTTGGTCATCCTGTCGGTCCACCGACGTCGTTCATCATATGCTTGCGCTAGGGAGGACTGATACTCGATCGGCGGCATCGCAGCAGGAATTCGTGCTAGCGCATCCCAGTTTCGAAAGTCAACTGCGCGCTCACGCACGTTGCCGGATTGCAGAGCGAGGAACCCAGACAATGCCAATGCCCGGAGAACGAGTGCAACATATCCGGCGTCGAATCCCGGCAAGGCGGAACAAACATGATAAACGGGCGTGCAAACACCATCATCCTCAGCGACACCGATAGCTCCGGCGAACCCGTCGAGACCGTGGAACACGACATCACCACGCCGCACTCCCTGATAGCCGCTCTGTTTGTCCGACTCGGTAAAGCCTTCTTCCCGCCGACGAGATCTCAACATCACCAAGCCGTCACGGAAGGCCGTGACTACCCCGAATTGATTGACCGGCAGCGACTCCTTGCGCAGCACACGACGGATTGGAACCAGACGCGTGCCCGCTGGCTGGTGTCGGGGATCAAGCAGCCGGTCTAGTTGAGCCTTAAGAAACCGTCCGAAAACTCTCGGCTGGGGGGCAGGGTTATGTAAACCGGGGTTGAAGCGGCAAGGCACACCACCCGTCGAAAGGAGTGTGCCTTGCCTGCCGCTGAGCCTACCCCTGCTCGCCCGCTGCCGACGATCTGGGAGGTCCCGGATGACCTGTGGGAGGAGATCGAGCCGATCATCGGCTGCTTCTATCCGCGTGCGCGGACAGGTCGTCCACGCGCCGATCTGCGTCGCGTGCTGGACGGCATCATCTTCCGGCTGCGTTCGGGCTGCCAGTGGGAGCAGTTGCCCGAACGCTACGGGCCGTCCTCGACGGTCCACGGCTGGTTTCAACGGTTCTCTGCCGACGGTTTCCTCGAGGAACTGTGGGCGTATCTGGTGCGCGAGTGCGACGAGCTCGGCGAGGTTCACTGGGAGTGGCAGGCCGTCGACGGCGTGATGGGAAAGAGCCGCTTCGGCGGCGAGAAGACCGGCCCGAACCCCACTGATAGAGCCAAGATGGGCACCAAGAAGAGCGTGCAAGTCGAGCAGCACGGTGGGCCGCTCGCAGTCGAGATTGACGGCGCCAACGTGCACGACACCAAGCTGCTGGAGCGCACGATCGACGCGGTCATCGTGCCCCGGCCAGATCCCGCGGATGTCGTGGAGCACCTGTGCCTGGACAAGGGCTATGACAACCCCACCGGCGAGGCGGCCACCGCCAAAGGCGGCTACGTGCCACACATACGCCGCATCGGCGAGGAGAAGAAGGACGGCTGGGGCGAGAAGACCCATCCTGCCCGCCGCTGGGTCGTCGAGCGCACGATCGCCTGGCTACAACGCTGCCGCGCGCTGCTCATCCGTTACGACAAGAACCCCACCAACTACAAGGGCCTCATCCAACTCGCCTGCGCGCTCCTTTGGTACCGCCGCCGTCACCAACGGCTTCAGGCAGCATGAAGAGTTTTCGGACGGTTTCTAAGTCCCTCCTCCAACAACCTCACCATCCGACGCTTCGCCGTAACGAGGGCATCGATCCGCGCGGTCTCGCGGTCAAGGTAGTCGGCGATGGCGCGTTGGGTATTGAGAGGTGGACACGGCACCTTGATACGGCCAACGTCTGCCGGATTGATCGCTGGGTAACTCACGCCGACTGACCTCGCGACAACCTCCTCGACGACGGTATCGGCTTGTGCGAGCCACCCCAAGAATCGCAAATCTATGTTGGCGCTCGGTCGCAGGCAGACGAACCCAGTTGAAGCGACGAGATCATCGTCCAAACCTCGGAGCGTCCATCCAGCGCGCAGGTAGGTGCGCACTGTTGAGAGAATCGTGTCTCCAGGTCGGAGCACACGCCGTGCCCGAGATGGTGACGCTTCAAACGTCATTGCGTTGGGTTCAGCAAGCAAGACACCACGCCCCGTCGTCGCGATGTCGATGTAGCGAAAGGAGTAGTCAGGAGCAGTATCCTCGCCAAGGGTCTCCGGATTCAGCGTGGCAAGATGCTTCAGGTACCTGAACGCAACTCACCCAGCCACCTCCCCCAGAAGCCGCTGAATCTCGTCCTCCAACGCCTTTATCTCAGCGTCGATCTCCTCCAGCGGCCGCGGCGGAACGTATTTGTAAAAGTGCCGCGTCAACGGAATCTCGTATCCGATCCTTGTCTTGTCGTGATCGACCCAAGCATCGGGAACGTATGGCAAAACCTCCTCGCGCATGTAGTCATCGACGGCCGCCCTGTAGGGGAGTGTGGCGAAGCGGGCGGCCTGGTCTTCCTCGAAGAAGAGGGGTACGGCGGGAAGCGGCACGTTCTCGTTTTCGCGCAGCTCGGGATCGGGTTCGGGGTTTCCATGGCGGTCGGTGACAATCGGTGCGTTCGGGTCGCGGACCGCCAGCGCCGACCACAGCACCTTGCGAGCCGGCGCACTCAGCTCGAGCACACCGACAGCGTCCTTGAACGTCGCCTGAAGCTCCTTCTCGGTGGCGAAGGTCGCGCCCAGCTCGTCCCTTAGCAGCTCCCCAAGCTCCGTCTGTGTGTCCGCCGACAGATTCTGAATCGCCTTGGCCGCAAACGCCGTCGCGATCGTCTCGTCCGTCACCTCCCAGCGCAGCCGCAAAGGCCGCTCCACTGTGATGCGCATGAAGCCGAAGGCCTCATTGGGAAAGATCTTGACCTTCTCGTTCCCCGCGAAGTCGCCGTAGAGACCAACGATCTCGTCGATCTGCTCAGTGGAGATTTCCTTGCGCTTCTCGCCCAGCGCCTTGCGCATCTTGACGAAGAACTCGCGCCCGTCCACGAGCTGCACCTTGCCGCGGCGCTCCGGCGCCTTGCGGTTGGTGACAACCCGGAAGTAGGTCGAGATGCCGGTGTTGTAAAAGAGCTGATCGGGGAGCGCCACCACCGCCTCGAGCCAGTCGTTCTCGATGATCCAGCGGCGAATCTCCGACTCGCCCGAACCCGCCGCGCCACTGAAGAGCGGCGATCCGTTGAACACGATCGCTACACGCGAGCCGCCCTAGGAGGCTGGTGTTTTTTGGGCGGTTCCGTCCGACTCTCAAGTCATGCTTGAGGGTATGAGTCTTGGACTATCTCCCCGCCAGTCGGACATGTTTGCGACCACGACTGGGTTCTGCGGGCCGTTGGTCGCGCCGGACTCGATCTACGGGTTGCTGCACCGCGAGTGCCATCGGTTGTTCCCGGATGAGATGTTCGCCGACCTGTTCACGGACGTGGGCCGTCGGTGTGTGCCGCCGATGATCGTGGCGGTGGTGATGGTGTTGCAGCGGTTGGAGGGATGCTCGGATCGTGAGGCGGTTGAGCGCTTTCAGTTCGATCTGCGCTGGAAGTACGCGGCGGGCGGGCTGGGGTTCGACTATCCCGGGTTTGTGCACACGGTGCTGGTCGACATGCGCGCCAGGCTGGCGTCTTCGGAGCGTCCTGATCGGATCTTCCAGGTCACGCTGGATGCGGCCAAGCGAGCGGGGCTTGTGGGCCGTCGGCGGGTGCTGGACTCGACGCCGGTCTATGACGCGGTCGCGACGATGGACACGGTGACGTTGGTGCGCTCGGCGATCCGTGGGCTGCTCGCGGTGTGCGAGCCGGGGCTGGAGTCAGAGCTGCGTGGGCTGCTTGGTCGCGATGATGATTACCGCAGTGCGGGCAAGCCGGTGTGCGATTACGAGGATCGGGCGGCGCGGGAGGAGTTGATCGACTTGCTCGCGAAGGACGCGCGGGCGCTGCTGTGCGCGCTCGACGGCCGCGAGCTCACCGACGAGGTGAGCAAGGCAGGGGCGTTGCTGGCGTCGGTCGTCGGCCAGGATCTGGATGAGGGCGAGGACGGCGTGTTCCGGATCGCTCGGCGGGTCGCGAAGGACCGGGTCATCTCGATCGTCGACCCGGACGCGCGGCACGGGCACAAGACCTCAGCGCGCGGGTTCGACGGCTACAAGGGGCACGTCGCTGTGGACCCCGACAGCGAGTTGATCACGGCGAGCACCGTGACCGCAGGCAACGTCGGCGACGCCGCCCCGGCTTGCGGCTTGCTCGTCGATGATCTCGCCACGATAGGTGAACAGCCCGATCCCTCCCAGCCGCCTGGCAGCGCGTCCGAGCATCCCGCCGATTCCGAGCCGCAGCCGAGCAGGGAGCCGCTGTCTGTCTACGGTGACTCGGCCTACGGCGCCGGCGAGCTCCTCAGCACGCTCGAGGACGCTGGCGCGGAGGTCTACTGCAAAGTGCAGCCGCCCCTCGCGCCCGGCGGCCGGTTCCCCAAGGACACATTCACGATCGATCTCACGAACGGCACCGTCAGCTGCCCTGCCGGGCACACGGTCACGCTCACGCCGGCGGGTGACGGGCAGCACGCGAGGTTCGCCGGGGCGTGCGCGGGCTGCCCGCTGGCCGAGCGGTGCACGAGGGCCGCTGGCGGGCGCACGATCTATGTCGGCCCCCACGAGCAGCAGCTCGCCCAAGCGCGCGCCCGGCAGAAGGACCCCGCCTGGAAGGCCGACTACACCGCTACCCGCCCCAAGGTCGAGCGCAAGATCAGCCATCTGATGCGTCGCCGTCACGGCGGCCGCCGCGCAAGGGTGCGCGGCAAGCCGAAGGTCACCGCCGACTTCTCGCTACTCGCCGCCGCCGTGAACCTCGCCCGCCTCAGCGTCCTCGGACTCGCCCACAACAGCACAACCTGGACGGCAAACACCGCCTGAACGGGTCGAAACGACCCGCAGAACCCTCACCGGACCGACCCCCAGGGCACACAGCACCCCCAACACCCCCCGCAACCGACCCACACCATCACCACGAGATCCCCGGGGCCCCACCAGCCCACGGACCACGCGCCCGAGAGCCCCACAAATCACACGTTCGACACCAGCCTCCTAGGGCGGCTTCATCTTCGAGACCATGTGCTGCAGGAACAGAAACGAGCCGTCGTTGATGCGGGGCAGGCCGGCACCGAAGCGGCCGTCGAAGCCGCGCGTCTGGGCCTCCTTGCGGACGGCGTCCTCGACCTTCTTCCACTCCACTCCAAAGGGCGGGTTGGCGAGTAGGTAGTCGAAGCGCTCTCCCTCGAAGCGGTCTTCGGAGAAGGAGTTGCCGTAGGCGATGTGCGAGGCGTCCTGGCCCTTGATCAGCATGTCCGAGCGGCAGACCGCGTACGTCTCGGCGTTCAGCTCCTGCCCGTAGACCTCCAGGCGCGCGTCGGGATTGAGCTTGCGCAGGCGATCCTCGGCGACCGACAGCATCCCGCCGGTGCCGCAGGCGGGATCGCAGAGCTTCTTGACGATGCCGGGCTTGGTGAGGATGTCAGCGTCGTCGATGAACAGCAGATCCACCATCAGCCTGATCACCTCGCGCGGCGTGAAGTGCTCGCCGGCGGTCTCATTGGACAGCTCCGAGAATTTGCGGATCAGCTCCTCGTAGAGATAGCCCATCTCGATGTTCGACACCACCTCGGGATGCAGATCGATCTCAGCGAACTTGGAGACGACCTGATAGAGCACGTTCGCCCTGTGCAGCCGGTCGATCTGGACCGGGAAGTCGAACTTGTCGATGATGTCCCTGGCCGTCTCGGAGAAGCCCAGGATGTAGAGCCTCAGCGATTCGGCGATCGTGTTGGGGTCGTCGAGCAGCCGCGTGAACGTCAGCGGGCTCGTGTTATAGAACTGCTCGCCGGCCGCGGCCTGAAGCAGCGGCTCGACGTTCTCGATCCTGCCGGAGAGCTGTTGTTTGCGCTTCAGTACCGCCTGCTTGGCGGGCTCGAGCACGCAGTCCAGACGGCGGATCACCGTCAGCGGCAGCACAACCTTGCCGTACTCCGACCGCTTGTAGTCTCCACGCAGCAGGTCCGCAACACCCCAGATGAACGCCGCATGGTTGCGGATTGTCTCGCTGTCGGCGCCGAGGTTCGTTGGGGTAGTCGCGACTGCCACGGGATTCTCCTCCTTAGTATCGGCGAACGCCAAGCGGAGATGGCAAGCGGTCACAACTTATGGATGAAATGCTCGACACCTACTTACTAGGTATGTAGACTATCATCCAGTGGCCCTGAGCGAGATCCTTGACATTGCCCGCCGCGCAGGCGGTACCGCCTCGGCCTCCGAGCTGACCAAAGCCGGCGCTCGCTGGGAGGACCTGTATCGCCTGCGAAACGAAGGAGCGCTGATCGAGCTCTCGCGGGGCATCTACCGCGTGGCGGACGCCCCGGCGACAGCGCATCTGGATCTCATCGCGGTGTGCCGGCGCGTGCCCGACGGCATGATCTGCCTGAACTCGGCCGCCAGCTTCTGGGATCTGACCGACGAGATACCTGGCGCGGTTGATGTCGCGGTTGCGCGCGGCAAGCATCGCCCGAGAATCGCATATCCCTCAACGCGTGTGCACGTCTTCGCGGCAGACACCTTTGCGCTCGGGCGGGTCGATCAGCCCGTCGAGTCCAGCGAGGCGATCACCATCAGCTCAAAGGAGCGCACAGTCGTCGATCTCCTCCGCCTGCGCGCCCGGGTCGGGCGGGACGTGGCCCTGTCGGCGCTGCGCACGTATCTCCGGGGGGGAGACGCCAAGCCGGGCGAGCTGCTCGCGCTCGCGCGCCTGCTGCGGATTGGCACGGTGATGGCAGAGGTTCTGGAGCCTCTGCTGACGTGACCGGGCGCACACCCCAACAGGCCTACCTTGGCCTGCAGAAGCTCGCGCGCTCCCAGGGGCGCAACACGCAGCAGCTCTTCGAGCTCTACGTCCACGAGCGCTTCCTGGCCCGGCTCGCCGCATCGTCCTTCGCCGGGCAGTTCGTGCTCAAGGGCGGAATGCTGCTCGCAACGCTGGACATCCGTCGCGCGACACGGGACGCCGACATGCTGGCGCTCGGGCTTGCACGCGACCCGGACAATCTCCGAGCCGTGGTTCGCGAGATCCTCGCGGTACCCATGGAGGATGGCATCCGCTTCGATGCCGCTGAAATCTCGATCGCAGCAATACGCGAGGACGCCGACTACGAAGGGATCCGCCTCACGCTGCCCGTGGATCTCAGTAGCGCGGCCCTCAAGCTCAAGCTGGACCTGTCCTTCGGCGATCCGGTCAAACCGCAGCGCATCGACTTCCCGACGCTCCTAGACGATCGCCCCTTCCGGCTTCTGGGCTACCCCCTGGAGAACGTCATCGCAGAGAAGGCCGAGACGATGATGTTCCTGGCCGACGCGAACACGCGCGACCGCGACTACGGCGACGTCTACCTGCTCTCGGCGATCCACTTCGTCGACGGCGAGCGGCTGCGTCGAGCGCTTCACACGGTCGCCGAGCACCGCCACCACAATGTGCGGCTGCTCGGCCCGCAACTCCAGACGCTGCGCGAGAGTCGGCAACAGCCGTGGGCGGCATTCCGCGCCCGCATCGGGCTTGCCGGCCTTCCCGAGCGATTCGCCGAGGTCGTCGACGGTGTTGTGGAGTTCGTCGATGGCGCGCAGGACGAGCATGCCTCGCGCTGGCATCCAGCCGAACGCCGCTGGAGATAGTCGCTCCCTGTGCGCGAGATCCTCCTCCGCCATGCACGAAGCCGGGAAAGATAGGTCTCGTTACTACTCGGGTCGCTGGCGGGACGCGTGTCCCGTCCCCCGCGAGTACGACCCGACGAGGCTCGCCTCGCTCGCGTCCGGCTGCTCGACGCAGCGCTGAGCCAACTCCCGCTGGAACTCGGCAAACGCCGGGAGCGTCTGCAACGGGTTCCCCGCTCCGCTGAGCCTCGCGACGTGCACAAACGTCACGCCGTCGGCAAGTCGGTAGGTCGAGTACGAAAAGTCGCTCGGCGCCAGCTCCGCGAGCGACGAATAAATCGCCTCGACCAGGCGGCAGTTCGCCTCGGCCGCCTCGGGACGCGTTCGGTAGCGGACGATCATCGTCTTGCTCATAGGCCATTCCCCCGCCGGCTCAACGGGCGCGCATGCGGTTGTTGCGCGCGTTGTGCTCGAGCTCGGCGAGCCCGAGGTGCTCCATCACGGGCGGCACGTAGTTGGCGAAGCGCCCGCGAAGGCCCTTCTTGACGCCATACCAGCCACCGACGGGGTTCTCGGGCGAGCGCGCCCACGCCTCCACGGTCCCCTCTGCGGCGGGCTTCTGCTCGTCGGCTGAGCCGAGCGCCATCCAGTCGCCGTGCGCCGTCATCATCGCGTGCAGGTCCTCGAGACACCGCAGCCGGTAGCCGAGCGTGGTCTTGCCGACGACGCACACGAGCGTCGGCGGGTCGGCGGCGTCATCGCGGTAGGCCAAGTACTCGGACTGGCCGGGCGGGGTCCGGAGGACCCACGGATCGTCTTTGGTGCCGCTGCCGGTGACGGGCTCGCTCATCGTAACTCGCAAGTTACCGTAACAGAACCTCTACCATTAAGTCATGGGGCGCCAAGCCACCGACCCGTTCGATGCGCTCGCCGACCCGCAGCGTCGCGCCATCCTCGAGATGCTGCACGGCGGCGAGCGCTCGGTGCGCGAGATCGCCGACGAGCTGCCGATCACCCGGCCCGCCGTGTCGCGGCACCTGCGACTGCTCAAGGAGGCCGGGCTCGTGACAGCTTCGGCCGAGGGCACGCGGCGCCTGTACCGGCTCCACGACGAGGGGGTCGAAGCGGTACGCGCCTATCTGCAGGAGGTTTGGGGCGACGCCGCCGCGCGCTTCCGCCTCATCGCCGACAACAGCGACGCGACGTGATCGAGCCGCTGCGGATCGCGTTCGAGGTCGGCTGCCCGCCCGAGCGGACCTTCGAGCTGTGGACCGCGCGAACCAGCATGTGGTGGCCGCCGACGCACACGGTCAGCGCCCAGCCGGGCGTCGAGGTGATCATCGAGCCGGGCGTCGGCGGGCGCATCTACGAGCGCACACCTCGAGGCGAAGAGCACGACTGGGGAGAGGTGACCGGCTGGGATCCCCCGAACCGGATCTCCTACCTGTGGCACCTGCGCCAGAACCGCGCGGACGCCACCGAGGTCGAGATCACGTTTGCCGCGAGCGAGGGGGACGGCACCACGGTGTCGATCGTGCACCACGGCTGGGAGCAGCTGGGCGCGCGCGGTCAGGAGCGGCGCGATTTGAACCAAAGCGGCTGGGCCGGCCTGCTTCCGCATTTCCAGGCCGCCGCGACTTAACGGCTACGTGGCGAAATACAGCCGCCCGCCAAGCGGGAGCCTGCTCGATCGCGAGCGGCGGCGGAACAGGCGCTGATCTCATTGAAGGGAAGTCATAGCGAGAGCTCGATCGTCGCAGGAAGCGCTAGCTCTCCGTGAACCAGACTCCCGTGCGCGGCCACCTTGGGCGCCTCCTGGCCGATCGCGCGGGTGAGCAGCCACAGGTCGCCCAGCGCCGGGTGCAGGATGCGGCTTGCCGCTGGTCATCAGGCCGACCGACAGCGCGCGCTCGGGGTCGGCCCAGCCGAGCACGTTGGTGAAGCCGAGGTGGCCGAACGCCTCGTCGGTGTCGGGGCCGAACAGGCTGAACGCACTGGCGCCCAGCATGAACCCGCTGGCGTGACGCAGGGGAGCCACCAGGCTGAAGTCGATCTCGCGAAACGCCCGCTCGGAGATGGCGCGGCGGATCGTGCGCGGCTCGCAGGATGCGCACGCCGTCGAGCTCGCCGCCGGCGAGCAGCAGCTCGAAGAAGCGCGAGAGCTCGTTGGCGGTCGTCACGACATTGCCGGACGGCACGACGCCGGTCAGGAAGCGCGGGTCGTTGGAGCGGACGGTGATCTCATCCGGCGGAAGGCCGAGCGCGCGCTCGAGCACGGTGGACAGCGGCGGCAGCGCCCGCGGGCCGGTGGGGTAGCTCAGGGCGACACGCTCACGTCCCTGGGGCTGACGCCGTAGTTGCCCCAGCGAAAGCCGAGCGGGTCGAGGATCTCCTGCCGCAGCACGGTGCGAATGTCCCTGCCGGTCACCCGCCGGACGATCTCGGCGATGATGAAGCCGCCCGAGACCGCGTGGTAGGAGAGCAGCTTGCCCGGGCGCGAGCTGGGCTTGGCCGCGCACAGCATCTCCAGCATGAACTCCCGGTCGCCGAAGCGGTCGAGATCGAACGCGTCGGCCGGCAGGTTGGGCACGCCGGCGCGGTGGGAGAGCAGATGCTCGATGGTGATGACCTCCTTGCCGTGGGCGGCGTACTCGGGGATGTACTCGCACACACGGTCGCCGACGTGCAACAGCCCGCGCTCCTCGAGCAGGTGGGTCACCACGGCGGTCATCACCTTGGATGCCGAGAAGATCACGAACGGCGTCTGCGGGCGTGGCCGGCGTGCGCACGGCGTCCTCGCGGTCCGCCGGCCCGTTGCCGCGAGCGTGGCCGATGGCGCGGTCGAGCACGACCTGGCCCTGGCGGCGCACGCACAGCGCGATCGCCGGGATAGAAGCCGCTGCGGTAGAGGCGCTCCACCCCGCCCAGATGCGCTCGATGCCGGCGGCCGTCATGCCCAGCGCCTGGACGTCGCCCGCCTCGGCCGAGCGCGCGCGTGACCGCGCCGAGGTCGCGCGGCACCCGGATGCGCCGCAGCGGGTCGGGCACCAGAGGAAGGCGCGGGATCGGCGGGGTCGGAGATTGCCTCCAGCGAGATCACGGACGCCACGCGCTCGCGAACAGCGCGATACGTGCAGCGACGCGGAGCGCTACGTCGAGTGTCGCGCACATCGCTCAGGCCGCAGCGACCCGCTTGCGCGGGCCGGCCTTGGGAGCAGTCGGCTTGCGCGGCGCTCGTCTTGGCAGCGGCCAGCTTGCGCGCGCTCGTCTTGGCAGCGGCCGGCTTCTGCGGCCGCGCCTCGCCAGCGGGCTCGTCCAGGCCGGGCTCAGAGCCCCTGACGGCCGGGCAGCGGCGGCAGCGCGAGCTTGACGATCTTGCGCACGACGCTGCCGAACTGCTTGTGCAGCGGGCCGGTGTTGTAGGGGATGCCGTAGCGCTCGCGGATCTCGCGCACCTCGTCGGAGATCTCGCCGTAGCGGTGGGCGGGCAGGTCGGGGAACAGGTGGTGCTCGATCTGGTAGCTGAGGTTGCCGGCGAGGATGTGGAAGAGCTTGCCGCCGGTCAGGTTGGCCGAGCCGAGCATCTGGCGGTAGTACCACTCGCCGCGTGTCTCGTTCTCGGTCTCCTCTTCGGTGAACTGCTGCGTCCCCTCGGGGAAGTGGCCGCAGAAGATGATCGTGAACGCCCACAGGTTGCGCGTGAGGTTCGCCGTCGCGTTGCCGGCGAGCACGAACGGCAACGAGGGGCCGGACAGCAGCGGGAACAGCACGTAGTCCTTGAGCGTCTGGCCACGCACCTTGCGCCAGATCGCCGCGCAGCTTCTCGCGCTTCTCCTCGTCCAGGGTGCTCTCGCCGGCGGCGATCTGCTCGGCCTCGACGTCGTGCATCGCGACCCCGTACTGGAAGAACGTCGCGAGCAGCGCCGCGTAGAGCGGGTTGCCGAGGTAGTACGGACGCCACGGCTCGTCCTCGGACATGCGCAGGATGCCGTAGCCGATGTCGCGGTCCTTGCCGACGATGTTCGTGTGCGTGTGGTGCATGTAGTTGTGCGAGTGGCGCCACTGGTCGGCGGGGCAGGCGGTGTCCCACTCGAACGTCTTGCCGTTCAGCCGCTCGTCGCCCGTCCAGTCGTACTGGCCGTGCATGACGTTGTGGCCGATCTCCATGTTGTCGAGGATCTTCGACAGCGAGAGCGCGGCGGTGCCGCCGATCCACGCGGGCGGCAGGAAGCCGAGCGAACAGCAGGCCGCGGCCGGCGACCTCCAGGCCGCGCTGGACGCGGATGAGGCGGTTGATGTAGTCGACGTCGCGCTCGCCGAGGTCGGCGACGACGCGGGCGCGGATCGCGTCGAGCTCCTGGCCGAAGGCCTCGAGCTGCTCGGGTGTGAGGGTTGGGGTGCGGGGCTGGGCATGGCTGGCTCCTTCGGGGCGTTTGATTCTAGAGGTCGAGCGACGACGTCGCCGACCGGCACGGACACGCAGATGCGGATCTGCTCCGTCCCCGGCGCTGGATCTCGCGCCGGAGATGACGTTGCGCACCGTGCCAGCCGTCTTGCGGCAGCTGCACGTGTTGCAGATGCCCATTCGGCATCCGTGGTCGGGGGCGAGGCCGGCGTCCTCGGCCTGCTCGAGCAGCGGCAGGCCGCTGTTCGCGGCCTCGCGTCCGCTGGCGCGTGAAGCTCACGCGGCCCTCGGCGCCGTCGGTGTCGAAGCGCAGCGCCGGGGGCGTGAACGTCTCGACCGCGGGCTCGGGCAGGCCGTCCTCGGCCCACACGGCGCGGACCGCGTCGATCAGCGCCGGCGGGCCGCAGACGAACGTCGCGGCATCGGCGTGCTCGGAGATCACGGCGGACAGGTGCTCGCGACCGAAGCGCCCGCCGAGCTGCGAGCCGCGCGCGCGGGTGAAGCCGCGTGCGACCCGCAGCCCCCTCGTGGCGCAGAGCGAGCTTGCGCAGGTCAGCGCTCGTAGAGTGCGAGATCGCGCGAGCGCGCGTAGTTCAGGAAGCCGATCTCGCCGGCGAAGCCCTCGCTCGCAGAGCGTGCGCAGCATCGCCATCACCGGCGTGATGCCGCTGCCACCGCTGATCAGCAGCACCCGCTCGGGCGGCTCGTCGGGCAGGACGAACTCACCCTGCGCCTGGGTCAGGCCGACGATCATTCCCGGCCGCGCGTGGTCGCGCAGATGGCGCGAGACCCTGCCCTCCGGGTGGGTGGAGACGGTCAGCTCGAGCGTCCCGTCTGCGGCGTGCTCGGAGCCGGCGGGCGAGTAGGGCCGGGTCAGGCGGACCCCGTCGACCTCGACGCTGACACCGACGAACTGGCCGGCGCGAAAGCCGCGCCAGTTCTCGTTCGGGCGAAGCGTCAGGGTGACGCTCTTCGCCGTCTGGTGGCGGACGGCCGTCACCTCGGCGCGTACATCGCGTGCGAGCAGCAGCGGGCGGACGAGCTCGACGTAGCGGTCCACGCCGTGCGGGTAGGCAAGCGCCTCGAGCAGGCTCGAATGCAGCAGGCGGCGGGCGAGGCGGCGGGGACGGATGTCGCTGGATGGAAGCACCCGATCAATCATTGCGGTAAATGAGGATACCTCATCTGAGGTTACATACTTTGTGGTGGGTGCGGCGAGATCGCAGACCCGCAATATCGCGTCCGCTGATCCGCAGATCGTGCCGTGACCGGGGGCCATCAGCGATCCCGCGTAACCTGTGGCGCCGAGATCGGCCGCGTTCTGGCGCCTCGAAGCGTGGCTGGCGGATGCTGCAGTCGGGGGATAGACGAAGCCGCTCAGCGCCGATTGCGTCGGCGCGCCGCACGGACGGCCTTGCGCTTGCGGCGCCCCGCAGCGCGCGGCCCAATGCTCCCAATGACGCGGGGTGACCCGGCGCCAGCGGCTGGGAACGTGGCCAAGTGCATGGGGCGATCCTCGTCGTCTTCGTCATCCTGCACGGCGGCTCCGCTGTTGAACATCAGCTTCGCGAGCCCCCAGTTACGACGGTCGCGGTTGACCGCGAGGAACTCGTCGGATACCTCCTCCGCCGCATCCGCCAGCACGCCGCTGTTCCCGCCGGCGAGCGTGCCGCGATCCGACATGAAGTAGACGAAATCGCGCACGCAACTCGGCGTGTCTCCCAGCAGCCCGCGGTCAGCCGACACCTTGCGCGGGAAGTGCTCGAGCAGGTACGCATGAATGTCGCCCACAGTCCAGTGATCGAGGCGCCCATCCCCGTAGATCGCCTTCCATTCCAGCATCGAGTACACGACGAACGGTCCCGAGCGCACGACGGGGCAGTCGGGGCAGATGGCGTGCTCGCTCTCAACGTAGCGCTCATACTCCTCGGTCAGCTGCGCGATTACGCGCATACAGTGCTCGGCATCCCCGGCGTAGTCCACCACGATCCGCGCAAACCTTTGCGAGCCACCCACCGCTGACATCCGCTCGCTCACTGGCAGGCCGCCCCTCACGCTCGCGCTTCTACGCCGCCCGCCGCACGGCCGTTGCTGGCCGATTCTCGGAGCTGCACACCGACCATCCCCGGACATCCTCGCCGGCGCCAAGCGCCCCGTTGACCTCCTCCACGTCGAAGCGATCCGGGTCGAACTCCGCTGCAGTCTCAAGGCCGAGCCACTCGAGCGTTTCCTCATGGCGCGCATGGGTCCGGTCGGCGAGCGCGTCGCGCAGATCCTGATACCCCCAGACGCCACCGCAATCCTCCGGCGGGCAGGCGCCGTTGCCGGCAACGCAGGCCGGATAGCGCACGTACGGCTCGGCGGTGAGCACTCCCTCGAGGAGGATCTCGTGCTCCCAGTTGTCGCCCAAGTCATACGTGTAGCGAATCCGCTGACTCGCCCGCCTGAGCAGCTGGCCAAGCGTCACCTTACGCTCATCGTGCATCCCCAACTCGCGATCCGCCAGCCCATACCTGCGAGTGCCGTCCTCGAATGCGTGCATGTGGTAGTCCTCCCAGCCCATCGCCGCCTGGATCACGCCGTGCATGCGGTCAAGCCGGAGGCGGGCTGGGAGCAGCAGCCGCCGCCAGGCCGGTGGCTCCGACACTCCGAGGAGGCTGATCTTTACCTGCAGAATCGGATCCTCCCCGCTCGGCTCGCCGGCGCCGAGGCCCATCCACCATGACCCGAGCTCGGTCAACGTCACGCGCTCCTCATCTCGCCGCAGCGCACCGAGGCGCTCGAGCACTTTCAGCGCGTGGAGCACGTCACGGTCGTTCAGCTTGCGCCACAACGTCCGGTGCTGCTCGGGCGCGTCCTCCAGGAAATACAGTGCTGTCACCGCCTCCCAGGCCAGCTCGCAAGCCCGCGCGACGTCGATGCTCCCGCCATGCCGGTAAAGCTCCTCGAACAGGATGCCCATCGCCTCCTGGAAGTGGCGGCGCATCAGCGACTCCCCCCATCCGGGCTGACACAGCGCCTCGCCAAGCCGGGGGAACGCGTCCAGCATCGCCGCCCACAGCTCAAGCGGGCGATCGAGCACGGGCATGTTCTTCTTCACAGGAACCAGCTGTCCCTTGCTCACACGCACCAAACGGCTCGCCTTCGCCCACTCCATGATCGCCGTGAGCTCCGGCAACTCGGCGCTGCTCGTGATCCGCCTCCCCGCCTCCTGCTGGTCAGGCAGCTCGCCGGTGTCCAGCAGGATCACCAGCTCGCCGACATCCGCCAAGCGCACTCTGCCTGTCTGGGTGAGCGCCCGTCCCGCCCCCACCCATCCGACGAACAACCGCACCTGCTCGGCCGGTCGCACGCGACCGGCCGCGACCACAAGCTCACCATCAACTCGCCGGTTCACCTGAACTTCCGATCGTGAGCCTCAAGTCCAAGCAGCATCGCCACGTAAGCTATGCACTCCCGCGGATGGACAGCGCACAGCTCGCGCCGCCCCTCCTGAACTTGGCGCGCATCCTCACCGCCGTGCGGCTCGCCGCTCAGGCGTGCACGAGCGGCTGGATTCGGTCGAGGGTCGTGCCGAGTCGGTCCCGTTCTACCTCGATGTCATAGCGGTCTTGGAGGTTCAGCCAGAAGCGCTCGCTGGTCCCGAAGTATCGGGCGAGCCTCAGAGCCGTATCGGGAGTGATGCGCCGCTTGCCGTGAACGATCTCGTTAATTCGGCGCGGGGGAACGCCGACCGCTACCGCTAGGCGATGCTGGGTGACCTCAAACGGCTGTAGATACTCGAGCATCAGTACCTCGCCGGGATGAATGGGGGGCATGATCGAGTCGGTGTTCATGACGGGTTCCCTGCCTGTACTTCAGTGGTAGTCGACGATCTCGACGTTCTCGGGTCCAGCGTCCGTCCAACTGAAGCAGATCCGCCATTGCTGATTGATGCGGACGCTGTAGGAGCCAGCCCGGTCGCCCTTGAGCTTCTCGAGCCTGTTTCCCGGGGGCACCCGCAGATCGTCGAGTGTCTCGGCGGCGTCCAAGATGAGCAGCTTCCGCAGCGCCGCGCGCTGGGTGCCCTGGTCGAGCTTGCGCGCCCGCTGTCGTTGCCAGACCCGCTCGGTCTCCTTATCCGCGAACGACCGCAGCACACGCCACGATGATAACGCAAGCCGTTATGAACGGCAAGCGTTATACGAGCGGATCGGTGATCGGCCCCAAAGATGTCGGTCGGGTCCGCGTCAATCTCTGCCAGCAGCGGGTCGACATCCGGCACCGATTTGCGGCAAGTTCGGCGTATGGCGAGACCGGGATTCGAACCCGGGACACCACGATTTTCAGTCTTGAGCCTATCGGGCCGGAAACTGGCCGATTTGCAGGGGCATTCGCTGGAGAGGCCGCGCTGGAGATACCGTTGGTTTCCTGGGGATTCCTGTGACTGTTCAGGTCGCGGCAGGGGGTAGCGGGTTCGCCGCGAACATTGTTATGTGTCGCGTGGCGGGCTGTCGCGTGAGGAGTTGGAGGTGCTGGTCGGCGAGCAGGCGGCGCTGATCGTGGAGCTGCGCGCGGAGGTTGCCGATCTGCGGGCGCGGTTGTCGGCGAACTCGCGCAACTCGTCGCGGCCGCCGTCTTCGGATGGGCTTGCCAAGCCGCCGGCACCGAAGAGCTTGCGGCGCCGGTCGGGTCGCAAGCCTGGCGGCCAGTCCGGCCATGAGGGCCGTCATCTCGAGTTCGTTGAGCGGCCCGATGACGTCGTTGTGCACGTGCCGGCTCGCTGCGGCGGCTGCGGCGGCGAGCTCTGCGATGGCGAGCGGGTTGGCGAGGAGACGCGCCAAGGTGTTCGACTTGCCGGAGGTGCGACTGGCTGTCTGTGAGCACCGTGCCCAGCGGCGGCGTTGCGCGTGTGGGCACGTGACGACTGCGGCGTTCCCGGCCGGTGTTGGCGCTCCGACGCAGTACGGGCCGAGGGTGCGGGCGCTGGGGATCTATCTGATTGCCGCCCAGCACCTGCCCTACCAGCGCGCCGCGCAGTTGCTGGCCGATTGGCTGGGCGCGCCGCTGTCGCCCGCGACGCTGGTGGCCTTTGTCAAGGACGGCGCTGCGGACCTCGATGAGTTCCTCGACCGCGTGCACGAGCAGATCATCAACTCGCCGGTCGTGCACTTCGATGAGACCGGCGCTCGCGTCGGTGGCCGCGGACGCTGGCTGCACTGCGCGAGCACCGAGACGCTGACCTTCTACGCCCTGCATGATCGACGCGGAACCGAGGGCATCGACCACACCGGCGTGATGCCGCGATTCCGCGGAATCGCCGTACACGACGGCTGGCCTCAGTACCGCGCCTATGAGCACGCCATCCACGCGCTGTGCAACGCCCACCACCTGCGCGAGCTGTTGGCGATCATCGAACAGCACGCCAACGAGCAGTCGTGGGCAAGCCAGATCGACGCGCTGTTGCGCGCTCTGCACGAAGAGGTCAAGGCCGCCAAGGCCGTCGGCGAAGACTGGCTGGACCCGTGGGTGCTGGCCGGCTACCGCGCCGCCTACGAGCAGATCATCGCGCTCGGCCACCACCAGAACCAGCCACCGACCGTCCGCACCGCCAAGCGCGGCCCGATCGGCCGCAGCCCATCAGCCAACCTGCTGCGCCGCCTCGACGAGCAACGCGAACAGGTTCTGCGCTTCGCCCACGACTTCCGCGTCCCGTTCGACAACAACCTCGTCGAGCGCGACATCCGCATGATCAAGATCCAGCAGAAGATCTCCGGCAGCTGGCGCACCACAGCCGGAGCCGACCGCTTCTTCGCCCTGCGCGCCTACATCAGCACCACGCGCAAGCAACACCGCGACATCCGCGACGCGCTCGCCCGCCTAGCGCACCACACCCCCTGGCTGCCCGCCGCCGCCAGCCCCTAACCAACCCGACGGCGACCTGAACAGTTACGGATTCCTGGGGGTTTGGGCCGGGGGGCGGGCATCTCCGGCCCAAACTCTGATCGGCCCGGATCGACGGATGGCGAGAGGGGACTCGAATAGCGTGCTACGCTGTGCGACATGAGGACCGTTACTCATCGTGAGATGCGCAATCAAAGCGGCGACATCCTGCGTCATGTCTCCAACGGAGAGACCATCCAAGTCACCAATAACGGCCAGGTCGCGGCGTTGATCGTGCCGCCGGGCTCCGATCCGCTCACGGACCTCGTCTCCCGAGGTCAGGTGCGGGTGGCGCGAACCCCCCTGTCCAGCTTGCGGTTGATCGCTCGACGCAAAGGCACGGCCGACAGCCAGGCGATAGTGGCCGACGTCCGTGGCCGCTGGTGACGATCAGCTATCTGGATACCTCGGCCGCGATGAAGCTTGTCCTCGACGAGCCGCAATCTGAGGCGCTGACCGCTGAGCTGGCAGGGCAGGACGATCGGCGGCTGGTTTCCTCCTGGTTGCTGCACACCGAGATGCACTGTGCCGCAGGGCGCCACCCCGAAGACGTCGACCTTGAGGCGGTGGGGACCGTACTCGATTCCGTGAGCCTGATCGACCTCACACGCGGAGATCTGCTCGTGGCCGGCACGCACGCGCCGCTGCGATCCAACGACGCCATCCATCTCGCCGTCGCGCTCAGGGTCGGCGCAGATGAGATCGTCACCTACGACGGGGAGCTTGCTGAGCGGGCGACAGCGGCCGGCCTGCCGGTGCTGTCACCGGGAACCAGCCCGTAGCCCCCGAGCTTTTCGCCCCTCGCGTCGTGCCTCCACCAGGACGATGACAACATGGCGGGCGATCGAGGCTGGCGCTGACCTACGCGACCGGCACGGCCGCAAGCTCAAACCGCTCGGTCCCGCGTCACTGCGCAAGCTCCCCTCCATGCTCGAGGCGATCCTGGACGACGCGATCGCGCTGCTCGCGAACAACTTCGACGTCAAGTGGGTGATGAGCCAGCTGACGTCGATGCGATGTGCCCGCTGCGCCAGCCATCACGCACCGGGAGGCACTTCTCCAGCCGTTGAGGCCAGCTTGCCAAGCCGCCGCTGAACCTTGTCGAGCATGCGGCGGGCCTCGGGCGTGTTCGGTGCGTCGGCTGCGTCAGGCAGCTTGACCATGTCATGGAACCGCGCCACAGCTGGCTCCACAACGAGCACCGCCTCCATGACCTGTTCGTTATCGAAAAGGCAATTAGCAAGATTGGCCAGCAAGAGCAGATACGCCATGCTGTGCGCCACGTCGCCGGTCTCCCGTTCGCTGGCTGCAGTCTGCAGCGTCTCCCCACTCATCGGCGTGTCAAGGTCGCACTCCGCACAGCGTGCGCAGACGCCTCGCCATTGCATGGCCACCGCGGCTTTGAACTGGCGTTGTGCGTGGAGCAGGTTCCCGTAACGGCCGAAGAGAGAGCCAAGCGGCTGAGGACCCAGCCGCTCCTTACCTAGCTCGATGGCTAGCTGGTAGAACCGCTCCGCCTGCGATGGCCGCCCGCAGAGCTTTTCAAGTGTGGCCAACCAGCCGAGCTGCTCAGCCAGGTGAGCATCGTCCCCGTCTAGCTCCGCCATTCGACAGCAAATTCCGCGCGCCTGGGCGGCCAGTTCCAGCTCGTCGCGGTCCCACAATCGCTCGGAGAGCATGTTGAAGAATCGGACGGAATCGCCGAACTCCCCCGGGCGCGCGAGGGTGTTGTCGGCGAACTCGCGAAGCAACTTCAGACTGTGGCTGACATTTGATGGCGGCTCACCCTTCGCGTCTTCTCCCGCGTAGACAAGCAGGCCCTGGGAGAGGCGCCCCCAGACTGCATCTCGGGCAGCTTTGTCAGTCTCTGTGGAGATCGCTTCGCCCCAAGGGCGGGCGAGGCGCAACTGATAGGCGCCGACCAGCCCGGCCTCAATGATAAGTGCGCTGAGCGCCTCGGATGCCGCAGCGCGCTGACCACGCCGCTCCGCCAAAGCAGCGATCGCCAGCAGGACGACCGCGCTGTTCGGCCGCCACATCTGCACAGCCGTCGCCTCGAACTCGTCAAGGCGGCCATCCTCCCAGAGCGCATCGAGCAGAGCGATAGCCGCAGCCCCCGAGCCACTCGCGGTGCCCTGACGCAGCCAAAGCTCGCGCGTTTCCGCGGACAGACCATCGAGCATCGCAAGACGGTGGCAAGCCTCTGCCGCTGCCCAGTCCGCGCCATCGGCGAGCCGTTCGAGTTCCTGTTGCGCATCTCGCGAATGCCCGTCCGCGCGAATCGCTCGCACCAGAGCGAGTACACGTGAGTCGGCGGCGAGCGCAAAACCAGCCGTCTCTTCCAGGACGCTGTCGAGCCCCGCCTCTTCGTGAGAGCCAAGCACGATCTCGACCCACGTTTGGAGCGCGAACTCCATCTCCTTCTCATTCTCAACTATCAGCGCCAAGCCCACAGCCTCGGCGGACAGTGAGATCCGCAGCTCGCGTTGTGCCGGATCGTGGTCACGGAGCAGCCGCAACAAGTGCGTTCGGTTGTGCAGGCGCACGTCCTCGTGGGGTGGATCCACATCGTGCTCCTCAAGCATGTAGCGGATCGCGAGTTGGGGCTTACGATCGAGCTCAGCGATGTGCCCGAGCAAATGAAGTAGCTCGCACAGCTCAAACGGCGACAGCATCGAGAGTCGCCGGAGGTCAGGCAGTATTAGTTGGCGCGCCTCGGCCGTGCGGCCGTCGCGCGCGAGCGCGTATGCCAATGTCTTCCGCTCGGCAAAGCCAGCCTCTCCGGCGGAGCGCATCAGCTCGAACACCCTGTTCAGCTGACCTGCCTTGAGCGCTGCGAGCGCGTGATCCACGGTCGGCGCGTCCGCCGAAACGCGCGCCCAATCCGGCTGCATCGCAGAATGCAGCTTCTGCTCAAGCTCCTCGTAGACCTCAACCATGCCCGGCGCCAATGGCTCCCAGCCGAGGCGCCCCTCCCTGACCTGCCTCAGTAGCAGGAGGCTGCTTGAATGTTCCCGCGATGCGACAGACAAGATCGCCTGAACCAGGGCGGGCCAGTCTACGCCCCCTGCCTGGCGCGCTGCCACCGCCAGCGCCAGCCAACTGAGCGTTACCCGCTGCCCGACGCTGCTCCAGCCGCCGCTCTTCGGAGGCAGGCCCAGACCCTGTTCCTGTTGGATAGCGCGTAGCAAGGCGATCGCCTCCGGAGGGACCGCCGCACGAGCTGCGAGCTGGATGGCTGCCCGCGGCAGCCCCACCGCATGCTCGCCGTCGCTCGCGATTTCGCCAACTTCTGCGTCTAGAGAAACGCGCTCTCCTATTGACTCCGCTGTCCACAGGGGCGGGACAGGGGTTTCCTGGAAACACTCACCCACGAGCGCTGCGACCGGGAGCGCGAGCGGCAGCGCGGCGATCGCCGCGCTCAGCATTTCGTGCGTCTCTGCCGCCGGCGCTGGCTCCGGCGGGACGAGCAGCGTGCACAGGCGTTTGCCCCGTTCCCTGAGCGCGGTCGCAACTACACCGGCCGGATCGCCGCGATTCTCCGCAGTGCCCCAGGCCAAGACCTCGATGAGCGCGCACACCGCATCGCCGCCGCACCCCAATGAGAGCCGATGCAGATACGCGAGATCCTCCGGCGCCGCAGACGCGAGCAACTCCAGCAGGGAATCCGGTCCGTCAAAGTGGCCCTTTACGAGCGTGAGCCGCTCCTCGGCGGTGGCTGGTGCGAGCGTCAGCTCACTTGGTTCATCTCTGGAATCGGGAGGCCTGCGCGAGCCGAGCGCGTGTAGCAGCGCGCCGGTCGCTTCGCGCACACAATCCATCCGCCAGCCGGTCCCTGGTGAGACTGAAATCCGAATCGGCTTCTGTGGCGTGGCGAGGACGTGATCCTCCAACGACGCCGCCAACGCGGCTAGGCTGCCACCCACCTCCATCAAGGCCACCGTGTAACAGGCAGGCTCGCTCAGTCGCGGCGCGTCGGCACGCTGGCGAGTAAATGACTCATCGATGGCTTTGCCGCTCCGGGCCCAGAGCAGCGGCTGCATGAGTAGCCGGGCGGTCAGGTCACGTGGCTCCGTGGGACGAGCTGCACGCGCGTAGATCGAAAGCTGCTCCAGTCCGAATGCGAGAGCGGCACCTATGCTCTGACCGGCGGACAACTCGGCATAGAAGACCGTGTAAAGGTGCGTCGCGGCATCAACTCCTAGCGGCTCGCGCGCTGCTAGCGTCACTCGCACGCCACACTGAACCAGCTGGCCAGGGAACGGCAGCTCGGCCACGCCGCGCTGCTGGGCAGCAAAGCATGCGTTGGTGGTGAAGAGGTCGTATTCGTAGGCCGGGATGGACGCCAGAAGGGCCCTGTCGAACACGACTACCGGCCCCGTGGCCGAGCGCACGACGAACGAGAAGACCTCGTCCAATGGCTGAGTCTCGCCGGGCACGATCGAGGAGAGGCCATGCGCGTCGAGATGCAGCACGCGCGCTGTGTCTGGCTCCACGTCGGCGACGAGAGCGTTCAGGTCCTCCAGGGCCGCGTCCGTACGTAGCGTGCCCGGGACGACCGCCGAGCCCGGAACGAGTATGTGCCGCAGAACCGGAGCGAGCAGGCGGTAGCGCGGTACGTCGTGTTCACCAAAGGGGCGCGCTCCAAGCCAATTCAGCCGTGCCTCGCGTGGCGCTGGTTGCTGCGTGTCAACAGAAACACCTTCAGGAATCCGAACCACCTCGCTTCCGAGATGCTGCGGGCCGGACGGGAGGCGCAGCGCCTCCCAGACCAGCGCGTGCAATCCGGCGCCGCCGGCCACCTCAACACGAGCCCCACCGAGCTGAGGGACCATTCCCAAGCCCTTCGCGAGAGCAGTTGTCAAGCATCCGGCGTAACGTGCTCCCAGCGCCGCGGTGCCGTCTGATTCGTCACTGTGGAGTACATGCTCGAGGCCCAGATTCGCGAGCTCCTGGACGGGTAGATCAGCGGTCCCGTCGATCACTCCAGTTCCGTCGGTCCAGCGGAGCTGGACCTGAAACGGACGAGCCGCCGGCGAGACGCAAAGTGTCCGGTCAGTCATCTCGTGTCGTGGTGACGGTTATGGTCACCACAACTTGGCCAGGCTCGGCGCTAGTGAAATGCACTTCGGCATGGATCTCGTGGCGCTCCCTCTGCTCGGACTTGCTCCGTGTGAACACGGAGCGAATCGCCGCCGCGAGTGCCTCAACCGACAGGCCGCCGCCGACCGCCACGATGAAGTCCTGGAACGCAGATACGTCCCCGAACTGGTCGCGCCTCGCCGCGTTTCCCGAGGGCGCCGGTACGACATGTTCCAACAACTTCGGGTCTGTTCGCAGCAGGTCAAGAGCCCGCTGACAGACAGCGAGCTCAAACCCCCGTACTATCACGTGGGCACGGTCCCCGCTGTCCAACGGAGGAACGCTCATTCGATCATCCTAAATCAGGGTCTGGGTACACCTGCGTCGCGAAGGGAGCGCGCTGCTCGAGCGGGCGTCATAAGGCGCGGGTGACACTCAGACAGGGCAGAAATCGAACTGAGGACACCACGATTTCCGACCTCGTGTTGTCTTTGATTCGAGGCGTGCTGTGCAGTGTGGCTCTTCTTGCCAATACCGGATAGATAAGCCATTTGTTGCCCGAGCAAGCTACCCATAGGGCTCTTCGCAGATACCGGTGGGTTTGTGCCCACGGGCCGGGTTCGTGGGCACAAACGCCAACATGCTCCTTGCGGTCAGGCCGCCTCGAGAAAGCGCCTCAGTGCCTCGCGAATCAGCTCGGAGGTCGTGGTGCCGTCGGCCTTGGCGCGCTCGAGGAGCTGGTCACGCAACTCTGGATCCAACCTGACCGACTCGACGCTCGCGGGTGCCGAACCCAGCGCTGGCCGTCCGCGCTTGCCCCTGCGGGCGAGCAGCCCCTCCACGTCGTAGCCTGCCTCAGCCTCCGCGGCGAGCGCCTCGATCTGCTCGTCGGTGATGGGCTTGCCCGACCGGGTGTGGCCGTATACGCGATCTTTGCTCATCGCTCGATCAGCCTCCTGTACATGGCTCGCATACGCATTGCGTGGATCGCCAGCTGAGCGCCCCCGGTCGTGACGAGGACGACCACCTCAAGGAGGTTCCCGGCACGGTCCGGGCCGATGACGAGCCAGCGGTCTGGGTCCTCCCCGGCATCCTCGATTGCGAGCGCATGGTCAATGGCGTGGCGGATGTCTTCGTCGGCGACGCCGTGATTGCGTGCCGACGAGTGGATCTCCACGACGCATAGTGTACTACGAAATTAGGGGCGCGGCCACGCAACGCCGAGGACCTTCCTGCGAGCCGGAGACCACCTGCCGTCCGCTGCGCATGCTGGCATCACAGGCTGATGCTCACCCCCACCACCCTGTTCGACATCCGCGCGACGCGCTCCTCTCCGCCCGGTTACGCTGGCGAGAACCCGGAGCGCCGGGGCGTCTACGGTGCCGCCCTCGCGCAGTTCGACGAGCTGATCAGCTCTGCAGAGAGTGTCGGTCCTGCTGCTCGACCACTGCCGCTGTTCTATGCGCTCAGCCAGGCAGGTCGTGCGATAGCGGCGGCGCACGCCGTCGGCGCCTGGCGGCTGCGCGCGCACGGCCTCTCGGCCACCGAGCTATCTCACACGCTGCTCGAGATGCCAATCTTGAGTGACCCGCTACAGGACAGCGGACCGGACGTGACCGATTCGCTAAGCGCCCTGGCCGCCGCCACCGGGAGCGACATGTTCGCGGGCAGCGTGAGCATCGGAGAGCTGTGGGCGTCGCTTCCGGAACTATGCAGCCTGCTGCCCGAGGAGCCCCAGATCCGGCCGCTGCTGCTCGTGCCCGAGGGATCAGAGCCAGAGAACATAAGGATCAGGACAGACCCGTCGCACCTATACGGCGTGATAGTCGCCGATGGGAGCGGAGAGGATCTAGAGGCACTTCTTCACACGCACTATCCGGGCACCGAGCTATACCCAGAAGTTGTGGATGCGTGTGAAGAGGAAGGCGGCGTACCTTCTCGGTTGATCAAGACCGATGCCGGTGATGGCCGGCAGGAAGGCACGCCATGTCAGATGTTCGCAGGCTCCCCGTCGGGGAGGATGATCAGGGTCCGGTCACGCTCGATGATCTCGCGCGTGAGGGCGCTCGGCGCATGATTGCCGCGGCGCTGGAGGCCGAGGTTGAGGAGTACATCGGCGCGTTCGTCGAGGAGGTCGATGAGGACGGCAAGCGGCTGGTTGTCCGCAACGGCCGTGCGCGGGAGCGGCGCGTGACGGTCGGCTCGGGCACGGTCCCGGTCCGCGCGCCGCGGGTCAACGACAAGCGCGTCGATGATGAGAGCGGGGAGCGCAAGCGGTTCAGCTCGCGGATCCTGCCGAAGTACGCCCGCCGCTCGCCGAAGGTCACCGAGGTGCTGCCGATCCTGTACCTGCACGGGCTCTCGACCGGCGACTTCGCCCCGGCGCTGAGGGACCTGCTCGGTGAGGACGCCTCGGGCCTGTCGTCCAGCTCGATCCAGCGGCTCACCGAGGCCTGGCAGGCCGAGCACGCCGCGTTCGGCAAGCGGGAGCTGCGGTTTCACCGCTACGCGTACCTGTTTGTCGATGGCGTGAACGTGGCCGTCCGTCTCGGCGAGGACCCGAGGCTGTGCCTGCTGGTCGTGATCGGCGTCCGTGAGGACGGCTGCAAGGAGCTGCTCGCGGTCGAGGACGGCTACCGCGAGAGCGAAGACTCCTGGAGCGCGGTGTTCCGTGATCTGCGCGACCGCGGCATGAACGAGCCGAAGCTCGTGACCGGCGACGGCGCGCTCGGCGCGTGGGCCGCACTCAGGAGCGTGTTCCCCGTCGCCAGAGAGCAACGCTGCTGGGTGCACAAGACAGCGAACTGTCTCGACGCGCTACCCAAGCGACTGCAGCCACGCGCGAAGACTCTGCTGCACGAGATAGCCGAGGCCCCGACGCGGGCGGACGCTCGCAAGGCGCTGGAGCGCTTCCGTGGCGAGTTCGACGCCAAGTACCCGAAGGCCGTCGCGAAGCTCGAGAAGGACTGGCACGCGCTCACCACGTTCTACGACTTCCCCGCCGAGCACTGGCGGCACCTGCGGACGACGAACCCGATCGAGTCAAGCTTCGCGACGGTCAAGCTACGCACCAAGGTCACCAAGGGCGCCGGCTCGAAGAAGGCCGCGCTCGCGATGGCCTACAAGCTCTTGGACGCCGCCCAGGAACGCTGGCGACGGTTCAACGGCCACGAGCTCGTCACCGACGTGCTCGACGACGTGAAGTTCAAGGACGGAATCAAGGTCACCGACGACGAAACCACAACAACGGACGAGAAGGTCGCCGCCTGACGCTTCACCTCCTCATCCACAACTCTTGACAATTGCTCCCGGGCACCCAGACGGTGATGCTGTTCACCAACGCCCACATGCAGCACGCCCTGGCGGATCACACCCCGTACGGCCCTGGCTACCTGTTTCGCTGGCCGCTCACCGATGCGAGCGTCGCGAGCCGGATATTGGCGCTTGATCGGATCGCACCCGCAGAGGATGCAGGCGTTACCACGGGCACACTGATGTTCCCGGCACAAAGCGGGTTTGAGGCGCGCTGGCTGCGGCCCGCCGTTGGCGGCGTCGCACTCTCCCCGCTACTCAGCTGGTGGACGCTGCTGTTCGGCCTTTCGATGCTCGCGCGCTATGAACCGGACGCGTGGATCTCATCGCTGCAGTACGACACCGCGGAGCTGGCGGCCCCGCTCGCGCAGCTGCTGCAGATCGGACTTGAGCGCATGCCAGAGCTTGTGCTGAACGCCCTCACCGATTGAGCAGTGCCCTCGGGCTCCGTGGTGCCTACACGCCGTAGGCGGCAAGCACCTCGCACGCGTAGAGCCGGTAAAACTTTAGGTAGCGGTAGAACAGGCCGAGCGCGATCACGAACGCCCCGAGTGCCCACCAGCCCGGAGCAATCAGCGTGCCCGTATAGGCCGTACCTGCGAGCGACCCTGCGGCGAGTGCCACCGCAGCGACCAGCGAGGCGAGACTCACGTTGCGGCAGAACCCGTACAGGTTCAGGAACGTAGAGAGTCGCGTGTAGGTCAGCGCATCGGACCTCACTGCGGCAAACGCTGCCATAAACTGCGTCGCACCTACATCTCGATCGCGCTGCTGGCGAACAGCTTCGATGTGAAGTGGGTGATGGCACAGGTCGGGCACGCGGATTCGCGCATGACGATGGACGTCTACGCGCAGCTCGAGCAGCGCGTCAAGCGCGAGCACGGCGAGAGCTTCGATCGGCTCGTGCGCCAAGCTGGTGAAAGCCACGGCGGGCAGCTGCCCGCTCAGGCGGCGTGAATGGCCCTTTGCGCCTTTGCGGTACCCGGATCGCCCGCTTGCGGGTGCAGAAGCACGGGCGCCTCTGCGGGCAAAAGGGACCGAAAGGTACCGGTACCCCGAAATCGTGGTCTTTCGCGTCCAACTTTGGGTGCCGGTCAAGCGCTCGAAAACCGTGTGTTCATGCGGTTATCGGGGGACATGGCGAGACCGGGATTCGAACCCGGGACACCACGATTTTCAGCTGACACCGAGGCGGCTGGGGAACCTGGCGAATTGCAGGCGGTCCCGAAGGCCCGCTCGTAAGCGGATGCCCGCAGTTTGCCGCAGTTTGCCGCGGAGTCAGCCCACGAGCGCCACCCTCGTGGGCTCCACCAGACGTGTCGTCACGGGTTCGTAGCGGGGGCAGGGTCAGAACCCCATGCTGCGACCGCGCGCATCGCCGGATACCGCGTTGTAGAGCCAAACATTGCGCCCGGAGGGCGGGTGGCCGGACTCGAAACCGGGGCGCGCATCTCGTGGCCCATTGCACCCAAGCGACCGAAGGATATCGCCCGTTGGGCCGGCGACCCCTCGACAGCCGTCCTCCGCGCGATGACTTTGTCTGATGGCAGAACAAAAATGTTGTGACGCTTGACATATTTGTTGTGATGCACTACAGTTGACGCATGATCGGAGTCACCCTCAAAGGAGATCCCATGAGCCTGAGCACCCAGCGCCGCCTCTCAACCGCGGAAACAGCCGCCCTCCTGCGCAAGGCGCTCAAGGCGGCACACCCCGGCGTCAAGTTCCGCGTGCGCAGCAACTCCTACGCTGGCGGCGCGAGCATCGACATCGGCTGGACGGACGGGCCAACCACGCCGCAGGTCGAGGCCACGGCAAAGCTCTACCAGGGCGCCAGCTTCGACGGGATGACCGACAGCACGACCTATCACGAGTCGCTGCTCAGCACCGAGGACGGCGCCGAAGTCGTCAGCTTCGGCGCCGACCACGTGTGCTGCCAGCGCAGCCTCTCAAGCGAGTTCCTCGCCGAGATCCACCACGAGATCGCCGAGTTCACGGGCGAGCCCTACGACCCGCGCCGGGCCTACCACGCGGCCGCGCTCGCCGCTCCCGGGACGAACGAGCCGGCGGCGCTGCACCACAGCCGCGAAAAGACGTGGGGCACAGACCTGGCGGCGAGACTCGCATGGAACCGCCCCAAGCCAATCGCCTGAGCACCTTCCGCAACGACCAGGAGCCCAAATGCCCAGTCTCCAGACGCACAGCCTCAACTACGGCCAGCACCTCAGCACCACCTACACCCGCGCCGACCTCGGTATCGACACCGCCATGATCGAGAGCACCCCCGACGGCCGCTGGACCGCACGCCTCATCTACGGCCCCGACACAGACGAACACACCACCGAGACAGTCAAGCTGGAATCAACCGCCGACCAGCTCGCAACCGAACACTCCCTAACCTTCTAGCCCGATGAACCCAACCCCAATCCAGGCAAGCGAAGCCGAGCTCGCCGCACTCAAGCAACGACGAGCCCGCCTCGACGCCGAACACGACACGCTCGACCGCGACCTCGCAGCCGCGATCGAACGCGCACGCGCCGCACGCCTCTCCATGCGCGAGATCGCCCAACACGCAGGCGTCGAACGAACAACGCTCTACAGCACCCTCAAACGCACCAAACAACCAGCCCACAACGCCCCACTGCCCGCGTAGCCAATCGCCGTATGGGCTTCGCGCAGGACGCGCGCGTGCCCCCAACATCGACCAGCAATCGCTCGCCCACGGGTTGCGTTCTGCCTCGCGTGTCTCGACGGCGAGTTCCCTGATGCTGAACGCGGCTGCTACTGCACGGATGATGCCGAGACGCCGCCCGGCCAGCATCCAAGGTTCGGGACCATGGGCGTGCGACGGGCGAGGTGACGGCACTTCGCCAGTCACGCAGACCGTCGCCATGTGGATATCCACCGGTAAGGGGGCCCGAGCGGCCGGGCAAGGCGACCGTGGCCGAATCTCCGGTCAAGGCCGCAACCGGCTCACGCCGCGCCGATCCACCATGTAATCAAGCGGCGCCTCCCCCGCGACCAGCAGAAACCCACGTGTATTGCCACCAACCAACAAAGCGGAAAAAGCCCGGGCGCTGGATCTTTACCCCCTTGGAAGTGAAGTAGCAACGAGAGATGTCGTAGTAACGAGGACGTCCCCCGGTCCGCTGGACTTGTATTCCGCTCGAACCGCAAGCCCGGCGTTGTGTGCGCCCGATGAGACATTGACAAGCGCCTGGATCGGGACCTGCACTATTTGGCCACCGGCAGAATCGACTGTGCTTTCGTTGACCGGATTGCCATCGACGTTCAACTCGAGGGTTATCCGCGCAATTGTGTTTTGTGTGCCTTGATTGTTGAGACCGACGATCGCCGTAAGGAGGAGACGCCCTGACGACGGCAGGCTTAGATGCACTTCCCGGCCCGGAGTCGGACCACCATGTGGAGACGGGGTGCATGGAGGTGCAGCCACGCCGATCATGAGCGGCGAGTTGCATGCGCCCTTTGTTAGATCTTCAGGCTTGTCGTTTGTGGTGCCGACGGTCCCTAGCGGGAAGCTCAGAGCACTCAAGCCCACAGCAGATGCTCGAATCTGTCTCGGTCCTACACTACCGGCAGGTAGAGTAATTGCTGCGTATGAAGCACCGCCAAGGCTAACGAACAACGCAAGCGTCGCTACTATGTTGGCGTAGGTCAAGCTGTGGCTAACGCGCATTTGCAATCCTCGTTGATCTTTTCTCGCATCCTCGAAATGTGCTCTCATTCTATACGGTCAGCTTGCCGGCTACATCCGCCTCTGATCCTGTATCATGCCGCCTGCTACGATCGCCAATATGTCGGCGCTACGGTCGCTCGTATGTGAGCCAAAGAAGCAAAATTAGCATGGTCGGCTGCTCAGTCATAACTACTGGCTATCTCCCTGGCGTGACCCCCTGAGTTCGGTCCGGTGCTTGTGAGAGTTTCTTGCGTCCATGGTGATGGGCGAGGAAGGAACTCCAACGATGAAGCGACGTAGGCATACGCCGGAGCAGATCATCCGCAAGTTGCGGGAGGCTGAGCGGCTGCTCGGCGAGGGCAAGACGATCCCGGAGGCCGCGAAGGCGCTTGAGGTCTCCGAGCAGACGTTTCACCGGTGGCGTAACCAGTACGGCGGGATGAAGGCGGACGATGTCAAGCGGTTGAAGGAACTGGAGCGTGAGAACGGTCGTTTGAAGGCGATCGTGGCTGACCAGGCGCTGGAAAACCGTGCGTTGAAGGAGATCTCCTCGGGAAATTGGTAGGCCCGGTCCGCAGGCGCCGGGCGGTCGCGATGCTCCGTGACCGTCTCGGCGTCAGCGAGCGCTGGGCATGCCGGGTCGTTGGGCAGCATCGCTCTACGCAGCGCCACGAGCCCAAGCGGGCCGAGGATGACGCGGCGTTGCGCGCAGAGCTCAGGAAGTTCTCGAGGGAGCGCCCGCGGTGGGGGTACCGGCGTGCGCACCATCATCTGCGCCAGGAGGGCTGGGAGGTCAACCGCAAGCGGGTTCAGCGGCTGTGGCGCGAGGAGGGGCTGCGGGTCCCTGTGCGCAAGCGCAAGCGCCGGCGGCTGGGGGACTCGACCGTGCCTGCCAAGCGGCTGCGGGCCGAGCGGCCCAACCACGTGTGGGCATTTGACTTCCAGTTCGACCAGACCGCCTGTGGGCGGGCGTTGAAGATGTGCAACATCGTTGATGAGTTCACGCGCGAGGCGCTGGTGATGCTGGTAGCGCGCAGCATCGATGCCGACACGGTTGTCGCGACGCTACAGCGGCTGTGCGGCGAACGGGGCCTCGCCCCCGAGCTCTTGAGGATGGACAACGGGCCGGAGATGACCGCGCACGCGCTCAGAGACTGGTGCGAGCACGCCAACACGGGGACGGTGTTCATCGAGCCCGGCTCGCCGTGGCAAAACCCGTTCGTGGAGAGCTTCCACTCCCGCGTCCGCGACGAGCTCTTGGACGTCGAGGAGTTCTCCTGCCTCACCGAGGCACGCGTCGTGATCGGCGACTGGCGCGAGGACTACAACACGCGCAGGCCACACAGCTCACTCGGGATGCGCGCACCGGCGGCGTTCGCCGCCGAGTGGCCCGCCGACGACGCCGCGCTCGCGGCCTAACCCCACGAGGGGGTCAGCGCCGCGCGCCGCGGCCATTGCCACTCGGCACTCGCTACGCTCGCGCCTTCGCGACAACGGCCGCGAAACCACAACGCGTCCTCTACCCGTCCGGACAAGACGCTACCTTCCCACCCGTCATATCCACCACCCTCTCACTCGTGGTGGACCGACAAACGGGGTCCGGCCATCCCCTATGCGCGCGTCTTGGCCGGGTCGTTTCATCAGCACAACGACGGTGCCGACTTTGTGGTGCTCTTGGTTGACGATCAGGGCAGGCACAGCGGCGCAGGCGAGCCTTTTAGTGTCCTCCGTCCCAGTGATATCGGTATCTCGCCCTACGAGCTTGATCTTAGGGGCCTAATGTACACGCCAACCGAGTTGGTGTGCTCGCTGCGACCGGCGCTCCTCCGCCACCTGCTTACACGAGGCGCAGACGCGGTGATCCTCATGGACGCTGATGGCTGTGTTTATAGCGATCTACAGCCGGTCGCTCGACGAGCGCGTTCCAGCGGGACGGTGTTGAGCCCGCACTTTGTCGTCCCGCATCCGCCACCTACCAGCACCGATGACAGTCTTGAGCTGGTACAGATTCGCTACGGCATAGTGAATGGCGGATTCCTCGCGGTGGGTTCTGCGAGCATGACGTTTCTTGAGTGGCTGGATGCTAGGCTCGCGCGCAACTGCATCAATGCACCGGAGCAAGGGATTTATCTCGATCAGCGCTGGCTCGATCTAGCGGTAGCGTTGTTTCCGCACGAGATTCTCACCGACCAGGGCTGCAACGTCATGTGCCTAAACCTCCACTACCGAGACGTGCTTTGGTACGGCGACGAGCCGCGCATGCCCGAGGGACCGCTACGGTACTTTCACTTTCTTCTCGGATTCGACCCCGAGCATCCTGAGCATCTCTGCGACGTGCGATTCGCCGACAAGTGGTTGCCATTTCTCGACGAACGTCCAGGTGCGCTTCGGCTCGCGCACGATTACGCGCAGCGACTGCTCAGTCATGGGTCCATTTCGGCCAAGCGGCAACCGCAGCATTACGACACCTTGCCCGGCGGCCAGTCGGTAGACCGTCACATGCGCGCAGCCTACCGCCGAGGGGTCGTTGAGGCCGAACTTTCTGCTGATCCGCTGCCCCAACCCCTTTTAGTGATGGCGCTACCGATCGCTTTCTGCTCTGGCTCGCAGAGCCGTGCGGAGACCCCGTTTTCGACGCCGGTCTCTCCCGCTACACGCGGGCGATCCGCGATATCCGGCCGGATCTAGCTATCACCTTCCCGCTGGTCCCCGGCGAGCACACTCAAGGCTTCCTCGCATGGGTTGAAGCCGAACGCGACGGGGATTGGATGCGACGATATACGACGAATGGGCTTGTCACACCACATATCGGAGGGACGACACGCATTGACCGGAGAATGCGCGACCTGTATCGGGAGGCGTTGCGCCGCAGCCAAGAGCAGGGTGGCAACCATGCGCCGCCAAGCCCTTACTCCGTTAACACTGCAGCTGCCTTTATTGACTGGCTGCGCGAACCAGAGCAAGCAAATCAGCCCAACTCGATTTCTCGCTATCTGCTTCGCGTCCGTGCAGAACCTCCGAGACGAGTACGGCAGGAAACTGAAACCCCTCGGGCCGGCGTCGCTCAGCAAGCTCCTCTCGATGCTCGCGGCGATCCTTGACGACGCGATCGAAGACGAACACCTCGACCGCAACGGCGCTCGCGGGAAGCGGATGCGGGTACGTGTCCCAAAGCCCACCAGGACATTCCTTGAGATGGACGAGCTTTCGTGCCTTCTCGACGCCGCCGCCGAGCAGGACGCCCGCGTCCCGCTCGACCGCAATCTCGAAACGCTGCCGCTGAAAGCCGCGATCGTCGCGCAGCGCTTCGCGCAAGGCGAGACACCAGCCCAAATCTGCAAGACGCTCGGGCTGAACAAGTCCACCGTCAGCTACCACCTGCGCAGAGCGGGCGCGAACGTCGGACGCGGATACATCGGGCGGAAGGCCGTGTGCGAGATCCTTGGCCGCTCGGGTGTGCGCGTAAGTGAGCTGTGCGACGTTCGGATCGAGCACGTGCGGCTGCACGACCCGCAAAGCGCGCACTTCGACATCGCGGACGCGAAGACCGAGACAGGCATCCGCGAGGTCCAGATGAGCCCCGCGCTCGTGCAGGTCGTGGTCGAGCACATCGAGACACTGCGCCGCTGCGGGCGGCGCACGGACCCGAAGGCATATCTCGTGCAGAGCACACGCGGCGGACGGATGAGCCGCCAGCGGGCCGGCGAGATCGTCTCAGAGGCCGCAGAGCTGGCGAGCAAAGAACTGGAAAGCAAGGGGCTCGCGCCGCTGCCGAACACGACACCCCACAGTCTCGGACGGACCTACATCTCGATCGAGCTGATCGCGAGCGAAGGCGACGTGAAGTGGGTGATGGGGCAGGTCGGGCACGCCGACTCGAAGATGACGATGGACGTCTACGCGCAGGTGCAGCAACGCGCGAAGCGCAGCCACGGCCAGGGCTTCGATGAGCTGCTGCGCGACGCGGGCGAGAGCTTCGCCGCGCTGCCCACGAACGCCGTCAGAGCCCTTACGAGCCCACAACGAGCCCACGATGGCGAAAAACCGACCAAGACCGTCTCCAAACGACCCCGCCGCGAACGCTCAAAAACCGCTCGACTGCAAGGAAAACGCGGCATGGCGAGACCCGGATTCGAACCGGGGACACCACGATTTTCAGTCGTGTGCTCTACCAACTGAGCTATCTCGCCGCGGCGGCCGATGCTACCGGCTCCCGACGCCGCCTCGCGGCGGCTCCCCGACCGGCCCGGACCGTGCACGCCCGGCGGCCGGCCAGCCTACGCGCTTCCCAGGCTTCCAGGTACGGCAGCGGATCGATCGGGTGCCCGCCGGCGGCCTGCCAGCCGCCGACCCACATCTCGAAGTGCAGGTGCGGCGCCGTCGCGTCGCCGGTCTGCCCGGCCCTGCAGAGCTGCTGGCCGGCGGCCACGGTCTGCTCGGCGCTCCACGGCGAACGAGCCGGCCTCGCAGTGGGCGAACATGAAGTCGAAGCCGATCGCGCGTGTGCTCGACCACGTAGTAGCCGGCGCCGCCGGCCTGGTAGCTGGTCGTGAGTGATCGTCCCGGCGAGCGGCGCCACGACCGGCGTGCCTTCGGCCGTGAGCACGTCCTGGCCCTCGTGGATGTGGCCGGTCGCGCGGCGCGCCGAAGCGGTTTTCGGGCCCGCCGAAGTTGTGCGGCCCCGGCGACCGGGAAGACGGCGCCGTCGGCCGCCGTCTGCGCCGGGGTGGGCACGCCCGGCTTCGACGGCGCGCGGCCGGGCGCGGGAGCGGCGCCGGCGGCGCGACGGCGCTGGCGCGCGCGGCGACCGTCAGGGTCGCCACGCCCGAGATGTGCGCCAGCGCAGCAGCGCTGCCGCCGTGGTGGTCGTGGGCGCTCACGCTGCACGTGGTAGCTGCCCGGCGCGAGCGTCGCGCCGCGCGGGCCAGCGCACGGTGAGCGTGCGTCCGGTGTGCACCCAGCCCGAGCTCGCCGCGACGACCGCCGCTGCGCGTGGCGCAGGCCGCTGACGTTCACCTGCAGGTACGACGGTCGCCCACGCCGGGCTCGTTGATCCGCAGGGTCACCTGCGGCGGCCTGCCCGGCGGTCGCGCGTCGCTCGGGCACGCACAGCTCGCTGACCACGGGGCGCACCGGCGCTCGCGCGGCACGCCGTACTCGCTGCCGCCCGGCTGCGGCGACCGACGGCGCCTGCGACGCCGCCGCGAGCTCGCCGCGCAGCGGCCGGCGCGCGCCGCGACGCGACGAGCAGCAGCGGCGACCGTCGCCAGGGCCGCGCAGGGCGGCCCGCGGCGGGCGATCCTCATGCGCTCTCTCGACCGGCAGCGCCGCCGCGAGGCCTGCGCGCCGTATTGCACGAGCCGTCCGGCGCGCGCGACTGCCGCCGCCGCGTGCCGAGCGCCCTCAGCCGCGCCGCTCGAATTCCTCGATCAGCGCCTCGTAGGTCAGGCGCAGGCCCTCGGCGATCGGCACCTCGGCCCGCCAGCCGAGCTCGCGCTCGGCGAGGCTGACGTCCAGGCAGCTGTGCTGGAGCTCGCCCGGCCGCAGGTCCGCGAGCTGGGGCTCGATCGACTTGCCGGCCGCGCTCGCTGAGCTCCCGCCAGATCGTCGCCACGTCGGTTTCGACGCCGGTGGCGACGTTGAACGTGCCCGCGCGCCCCGACGCGCGCCAGCAGCGCGCTCGACGACGTCGGCCACGTACACGTAGTCCCGCGTCGGCTTCCCGTGCCCGTAGAGCTTCGGCGCCCGGTCGGTGTACAGGTGGTGGGTGAAGATCGCCACCACGCCCGCCTCGCCGTGCGGGCTCTGGCGCGGGCCCGTACACGTTGCCGAGCCGGCACGATGGCGTGCGGGATGCCCGAGCGACAGCGACCACGTCTTCACGTACGCCTCCGCCGCCCACTTCGAGGCCCCGTACGGCGACAGCGGCGCCGGGATCCGGTCCTCGCCGGTGGGCATCGGCGCCGTCGTCGCCGTACAGCGCGCCGCCGGTCGAGGTGAACACGACCGGCGCGCTCGCATGCTCGCCGGCCGCCTCGAGCACGTTGAGCGTGCCCCTGCACGTTGACGTCGCAGTCGCGGCCGCGGGTCCTCGACCGAGGCCACCACGCTCGCCTGGGCGGCCAGGTGGTAGATCGCCTGCGGCTGCGACCTCCTCGACGAGCGCCTCGCAGCGCGCGCGAGGTCGACGATGTCGAGCTCGCGCAGCTCGCGCCCCCGGCGCCACCCGCGCGCGCGTCGCCCGAGGAGAGGTCGTCGACGACCGTCACCTCGTAGCCCTCGCGCCAGCAGCGCGTCGACGACGTGCGAGCCGATGAAGCCGGCTCCGCCGGTGACGATCGCGCGTTCCGCCATCGCGCGGGGAATCTATACGGACGCGGTCGAGGCGGGCGCGGCGAGCAGGTCTTCGACGGCTGGACCGACTCGTCGATCCGCTCGAGCACGCGCATGCCCCGGCGCTCGCCGCGGCAGGCTGCCGCCGACGGCGGGGCCGCCGAGCACGATCGGGATGCTCGGGGTGGCTGGGAGCGCAGGTCGCGGAGCGCGATCTCGACCGAGTCCTCGATCGCGTGGACCGTGGCGCCCACGACCACCAGGTCGGGGCGACTGGCTGTCGACCATCTCGAGCAGGTCGCTCGGCCGGCGAGGTCGGTGTCGAAGATCGTGCTGGAAGCCGGCCGCCGCGAGCTGGTCGTGGACCATCTGCAGCCCGAGCGTGTGCTCGTCGCCCTTCGACGCCCGCGATCAGCACCCGCTCGCGCGTGGGCTCGGTGCTCGGCGGTCATGTAGCGGTAGAGCGTGGCGAGCACGCGCCTGATGATCGTCGAGCGCGCGGTGCTCGCGGTCGTCGTCGATCTCGCCCGCGGCCGCACAGCACGGTGACGCGCCGCAGCGCCGGGCCGATCACCTCGGCGTGCAGCGTCGTCGGCGTGATCCCGTCCTCGATCGCGGTGGCGATCGCGCCCTCGGCGATCTCGGCGTCGCCGCGTTCGAGCGCCGTCGCGAACGTCTCGAGCGTGCTCTCCACGAGCGCCGCCGGGTCGGGGCGCAGCTGCTCGCGCGCGTCCGGGCCGGTGCTCCCGAGCACTTCCATGAAGGCGTCCAGCAGCACCGGGTCGAAGTGGCGGCCGCGCTGTTCGCGCATCATCTGGATCGCCTCCTCGACGGAGAAGGCCTTGCGGTACACGCGGTCGCTGGTGAGCGCGTCGAACACGTCCGCCACCGCCACGATCCGGCCCTCGATCGGGATCGCCTCGCCCTTCAGGCCCCGCGGGTAGCCGGTGCCGTCCCACTTCTCCTGGTGGCTCAGCGCGATCGTGGCCGCCATGTCGAGGATCGACGAGGACGAGCCGCGCACGAGCCGGTGGCCCTCCTCGGCGTGGGTCTCGACGATCGCCCGCTCCTCCGGCGTCAGCGGGCCGGGCTTCAGCAGGATCGCGTCGGGGATCGCGACCTTGCCGACGTCGTGCAGCGGCGCCGCGTGGCGGATGCGCTCGCAGAACTCCGCGTCCATGCCGATCGTGTTCGGCCAGCAGCACCGAGAAGCGCCCGATCCGCTCGATGTGCGCGCCCGTGTCCTCGTCGCGGAACTCGACCGCCATCGACAGCCGCTGACGGTCTCGGCCTGCGCGATCTCGAGCTCGGAGAGCGCGCGTTTGAGCTCGCTCGTGCGGCTGCTCGATCTCGTCCTCGAGCGCCACCCGGCCGCTCTCGCCGAAGCGCCAGCCGAGCGCCGCCGCGGCGCATCGCGAGCGACGACCAGGCAGCCGGCCACGGGCAGCGGACACGCCCGCGAGCAGCGCTCCCACGATCGCCGATCGCGCCGAGCAGCGCCCACGGCAGCATGGCGAGCGTGCGCGGGCGACGCGCCGGACGGCGCGGCGGCCGCGCTGGCCGGGGTGACGCTGGCCGCCCGCGCGCCTGCGCATCGAGCTCGCCGATCCCGAGCCGTCGAGCCCTGGCGAGGCTCCGCATCAGCTCCGGTCCCCGCCGGGCGCCGAAGGAGGCTGGCTTGGATTGCGCCGTTCACTGAGAGTCTCTCGTGTCTCTTTTCCGGTCCTGAGTAACCGGCGTCCGGCACCCCTCGACTCGACGGGCGCGATTGCTGGCTTGATCCGATCTCTGTGCTCATAGACATATGACCCAAGCTGCTCTAGCGGCCGCTTTGCAGCTGCTTGACGTTGATCGCGTTCGCCGGCACGGCCAGTTACACCGGCTGGTTCCAGCGGTCGAACACGAGCGTGCCCGCGGACGCCCCGCGCTCGACGAGCTCGAGCGGGTAAGGCGTGCCGGTGCTGGCTACGTACAGCGTGCCGCCGTTCGCGCCGTCGCTGACGCCGAGCGCCGGCCGCCCCTCGACGGTGGTGGCGGGACCGCGCGCGAGCGTGCCGTGCGCCGCGAGCGTGCTGCCCAGCAGCGTGCGCATGTCGCGTCAGCGAGGCGAGCGGAGCGAGCACGCCGGCTTCGGCCCCCTTCAGCCATTTGCCGCGCATGATCCGCGCCGCGGTGGCACCCGCGAGGTTCGTGAAGAACGCCGTGCCGCCGCTCACGAAGACCGCGCGATCGACGCCCACGATGCTGAAACCGACGCCCTCCAGCGCGACGTGTCCCATCCCGCCCTTGTTGGCAACGAGCTCCATATTGAGTGATATCGGCTTGCCGCGTCTCACAATTGAGCCTGCAACGTGGACGCTCGTGGCGCTCACCGCAGCCGTTTTCGCAGCCGCCACGATCTGCACCGGCGTCATCGACGCAAGTCCGTTGCTCGAGGGCGCCGATCCACCGCAGCCGACGAGCAGTGCGGCAGACGCGAGCGCGGCTGCCATGGGCGCGAGCCGGAGGCGCATCGCCGTCTCCGCCTCGCGCGCGGGCCGCATGGGCAAGACGATACCCGCGGCGAGCGCCCGCCTCGGGGGCTCGCGCTGCAAGCGATCGTGCACCCGCGGCTGCACAGGTAAACCCCGCTCGGCTTTTCGTCGAGATGACCGCACGATGCAGACGGCTCGCCCGCTACACGCTCGATCAAGCGAGCACAGCGCGGGGGTGCACGCTGCGCGCATACGAGGTTGTAATGCCAGATAGCAAAACCCCACAAGAGACGACCCCGAGCGCATCCCCCCCGCCCGCCCCGCGCGGCCGGTCGTCCCCGCCTCCGGGCACGGCGCCGCGGGTCCCGATAGCGCGGGCACCCCGGGCGCCCCCACGGGCTCAGGCGGCGGCCCACGTCCCGCTGCGCGGCCCGCCGCCGCAACCGTCATCCCTTCGGCGCGCCCGGCAGTAGCAGCCGGTGGTCCGGCGGCCGCGAACGGCAGCGGCGCCGACACAGGCGCCCCGGCTCCAACGGCGCCGGCAGGCAAGCGCTGGAGCCCCGCGCGGATCCAGCTGCTCGACAACCACAAGCTCGTGTGGGCCGTGGTGGCCCTCCTGTGCGCGGCGGCAGGCGCCGTCACCTCCGTCTTCGGAGCCCACGCGGTCGCGCGCAACGACGCCACCGCGGCGCGCCAGAGCGCGCAGCAGACCTCCGCCGCGATCGCCTCGACCGTGAAGCTCTCGCTTCGCCACGAGGAAGACATCGCGGTCGGCGCGGCCACGTACTTCGCCGGCAACTCCAAGACCTCGCCCAAGGAATTCGCCACGTGGGTCAAATGGGCGCGCACGCTGCGCCGCTACCCCGAGCTCGACGGCCTGAGCCTCGTGACGCTCGTGCACGCGAGCGAACTGGCCGCCTTCGACGGACGGATCACCGGCCAGGCGGTCAAGCCGGCGGCCACGTCGACTACCGCGTCCGCTTCCGCCGCCGCGACCACCTCGCCGGCCTCAACGACCTCGCCCGCCACGCCCGCTAAGCCCGCGCGCCCGGCGCTGCGGGTCGTGCCCGCGAGCAACCACGGCTACTACTGCCTGGCGATCGCCAACCTCGTGCGCGGCCCCGCCAAGAGCCCGCCGGCTGGCCTGGACTACTGCGCGGTGACGCCCGGCCTGCTGCTGTCGCGCGACTCGGGGCTGAGCAGCTACACGACGGTGCTCGCCGGCGGCAGCAAAGCGCTTGCGATCGACGTGCCCGTGTACAGGGGCAACGCCACGCCGCACACGCGTGTTCGGGCGCGAGGCCGCGTCGGTGGGCTGGCTGCGCGAGGTGCTGAACCCGGCGGTCGTGCTGCGCGAAGCGCTGCGCGGCCACGAAGCCTCGGCGGTGCTGCTGAGCTACAACGCGGGTGGCACCCACCTGGCGTTCGCCGACGGCGCGACGCCGGCCGGCAGGCAGAGCAGCGTGACGGAACTGCACAACGGCGGCTGGACCGTTCAGAGCTTCGCCGCGCCGCCGAGCACGAGCGTGCTCGGCGACGGCAGCGCGCTCGCGCTGCTGATCGTGGGCTGCGTGCTGAGCGGGCTGGCGGGCGTGCTGATCTTCGTGCTGGGCCCCGGCCGCGAGCCGGGCGAGCCACGCGAGCCGGTGCGGGTACCGGTGCCGCAGCCGCGCAAGACACCCGCCGAAGAGCTGCACGACCCGCTCACGGGCCTGCCCAACCGCGCGCTGATGATGGACCGCGCCGAGTGCATGCTCGCGCGCGCCGGGCGCCAGTCGGGGCTGCTGGTGGGCGCGCTGTTCATCGACATCGACTGGTTCAAGGACGTCAACGAGCGCCTCGGCGAGGCGGCGGGCGACCAGATCCTGAAGATCGTCGCGGAGCGCCTGGAAGGCGTGGTGCGCGCAGGCGACACGGTCGGGCGTCTGGGCGACGACGAGTTCGTGCTGCTGGTCGAGACCGCGGCGCGCGGCGCGCGCCTGGACTCGCTGGCGCGCCGCGTGGTCGAGGCGCTGCACAAGCCGTTCGAGCTGGAGGGCTTCGGGCCGAGCTTCTTCCTGACGGCGAGCATCGGCGTCGCGTTCGGGCGCTACGAGACGCCCGAGGATCTGCTGCGCGACGCGCAGCTGGCGCTGTTCGCGGCCAAGTCCGCGGGCAAGGACCGCTACACGCTGTTCAACGCGAACATGCGCTCGGTGATCGAGGGCCGCGGCGTGCTCGAGCAGGAGCTGAACGCGGCGCTCGCCGAGAAACAGTTCTTCCTGCTGTACGAGCCGATCTACGACCTCGGCACCGGCAAGGTCGCGGGCCTTGAGGCGCTGATCCGCTGGCTGCACCCCAAGCGGGGCGTCGTGCTGCCCGCGGACTTCATCCCGCTGGCGGAGGAAACCGGGCTGACGGTGCCGATCGGCCGCTGGGCGCTGGAAGAGGCGTGCGCGCGCGCGGCCGCGTGGAACGTGGCGGGCTACGGCGTCGGCGTGTCGGTCGAGGTGACCGCCAACCAGATCAACCGCGAGAACTTCGTCACGGACGTGCGCCGCGCGCTGCAGCAGTCCGGCGTCGAGCCTTCGATGCTGACGCTGGAGATCCCCGAGACGACCGTCATGAGCGACGTCAACGCGGCCGTCGAGCGCCTGCAGGAGATCAAGCAGCTGGGCGTGCGCATCGCGATCGACGACTTCGGCGGCAGCGGCTACGCCTACCACTCCGACCTGCGGCGGCTGCCGCTGGACTTCCTCAAGGTCGACCGCGCCTCGCTGGCGGCGTCCGAGGACGAGGACTACCGCACCTGGCTGCTCGAGGCGATCCTGATCGTCGGGCGCGACCTGTCGCTGACGGTGATCGCCAAGGGCATCGAGAGCTTCGACCAGATCGCCGCGCTGCAGGAGATGGGCTGCACGATGGCCCAGGGCGCGATGATGGGCAAACCGGTGCCGGCGAACGCGCTCGAGAAGGTCTTCAGCGCGAGCCTGCCCACCGTGCGCGCCGAGTAGCATCGCCGCAGCAGTCTTCGGCGAAGCGACAGGAGAGGAAGAGACAATGACTGTCAGCGCGAGCATGCCCAAGGCGGTCGCCCACGGGATCGACGGCCTGCGGGCGCTGCAGGACCAGATCGTGGGGCCGAGCGAGTGGCGCGAGATCACCCAGGAGATGATCGACCGCTTCGCCGAGCTGACGGGCGATGACCAGTGGATCCACACCGACGTCGAGCGCGCCAGGCGCGAGAGCCCGTTCGGCACGACGATCGCGCACGGCAACCTGACGCTGTCGGTGATCGACGGCCTGCGCCGCGACCTGAACGACTGGAGCGGCTTCAAGCTGGGCGTCAACTACGGCTGGAACAAGGTGCGCTTCCCGGCGCCCGTCCCGGCGGGCTCGCGGCTGCGCTGCTTTGCGCAGCTGGTCGAGCTGACGGAGGTCGGCGGCGGCTGGTACCAGGTGGTGACGCGCTTCACGGTCGAGGTCGACGGCGGCGAGAAGCCGGTATGCGTGGCCGACAGCGTGGGGCGGCTGCTCGTCGACGACGCGCCGCAATACAACTGGAATTACCTAAAACCTCAGTGTTTACCCCGGATCAAACGGGGGTATGATCCTGCGCGGCAGAGGTATCTGCCTCTTATCAAGCGCGGAGGGCTGGGGGTTCATCGATGTCTCGCAAGACCGGTCGTATCGCGGCGCTCGCCGCCCTGCTGGCCACCGTTGGCGCCATGGCCGTCGCGGCCGCGCCGGCGGCGGCGATCACGGAGCCGTTCACGTTCACCAACTGGGCCGTGTGGGGTTCACTGACGCCGAAGCGGCTGAATGAACCTGTGGTACTGCCGAAAGGCTCGACATTCAACGGCGTCAGCGAGATCACGATCACCCCAACCGAATTCTCGGGCACGCTCGAAGGCAACATCCTCGTGCCGCCGTTCAAAGCGTCATTGAAACTCATCGGGCTGATACCGACGACGGTGGGAGTCACGTTCACACAGGTGGGACCGGCCGACGGCACGATCACGACAGTGCCCGCGTCGGACTGCTCGGAACCGCGCTTCGGCACCTCGTGCGTGAACCTGAGCGTCACCACGAAGGCCGACGTGGGCATCACCGCCGCGGGCATCCTCGGCATAGAAATCCCGACCCAGTGCGAAACCTCGGAACCGGTCACGTTCCACCTGAGCGCGAACCTGCCGGTCGAGCAGCTGGTGCTCAAGCAGGCGGGCCCGCACTTCACCGGCACGACCACGATCCCCACGATCAGCTGCCCCGGACTGACGGGCCTGCCGCTGAGCGTGCTGCTGACGTCGCTGATGTCGGGGCCCGAAAACCCGTACGCGCTGAGCCTCGGGCCGAACGAACCGGCGGCGCCCACCGTGGCCACACAGGAAGCGTCGTCGGTGTCGCAGATCTCCGCCAACGCGCACGCCACCGCCGACCCCAACGGCGAGCAGGAAAGCAACTGCCACTTCGAATACGGCACGTCGACCTCGTACGGAACGAGCGTGCCGTGCTCGTGGCGCGTGGGGTCGGGCTTCTCCGTGTACGCGCCGCTTACGGGCCTCAGCGAAGGCACCGCGTATCACTACCGCGTCGCCTCCACGAACACGCTCGGGACGAGCTACGGCGCCGATGAGACGTTCACCACGCTGACCGGCTCGCCCGAATACGGGCAGTGCGTGGCGCAGAAGGGCGGCAACTACCTCGACGGCAACTGTCAGAGCGTGGCGGAGAAGAAGGGCGTGCCGGACCACAAGGGCAAATACGAATGGGCGCCCGGACCGAGCGCGACGTGCGTGGCCCAGAAGAAAGGTGAATACACCGACGCGGGCTGCACGAGCAAATCGGCGAAACCGCGCAAGGGCAGCTACGAAAAGACCGCGGGTCCGGTGTACAGCGCGACCACGGGTCCGGTGACGCTCGAAACGGCGGCGCTGGGCGTCAGCAAGGTGACATGTGTCGCCGGCACGGGGGCGGGTGAAGTGACGGGCACGAGCACCGGCACGGAGCGCTTCACATTCACCGGCTGCGAAGCGTCCGGCAAGAAGTGCACGAGCGAAGGGCCGGACGCCACGCCGTCGGGCAAAGCGGGCACGATCGTCACCAACCTGCTGCGCACGAGGCTGCTGGGCCCCGTGGCGGGCCAGGTGTGGACACAGCTGGCCAGCTCCGAACACGAACCGTATGTCGCGGAATTCGGCTGCGAAGGCGCGCTCTACAGAATCACGGGCTCGCTCGCCGGATTGCAGGGCGGCGACGTGGGCGTGTCGGGCACGGCGAGCACGACCAGGTTCTCGCTCGAAGAAGGCAAGGAAGCCGAACAGGCGCTGTTCACGGCGCTCTCCGAAACCAAAGGCAAAAGCTGGTCGGCGCCCGAGTCATCCACGCTGGTGATGCTCGCCAGCAACACGTCGGGGACGAGCGCGGAGATAAAACCGTAGGAGGCGGAGCGGCGGGGTCCGGTGTTCAGTCGCCGGGCCTCGCCGCGATCAAGCCGTCACACCGCGAGCGCCACGTACTTGGTCTCCAGGTACTCGCCGATCCCCTCGAAGCCGCCCTCGCGGCCGAACCCTGACTGCTTGACCCCGCCGAACGGCGCGGCGGGGTTGGACACGACCCCCTGGTTGAGGCCGATCATGCCCGACTGGATGCCCTCGCACACGCGGAACGCGCGCTCGAGGTCGCGCGTGTAGACGTAGGCGACGAGCCCGTACTCGGTGCGGTTGGCGGCGTCCAGCGCCTCGCGCTCGGAGCTGAACGCAGCGACGGGCGCGACCGGTCCGAAGATCTCCTCGCCGAGCAGGCGCGCGTCGTGGGGCACGCCTGCGAGCACGGTGGGCTCGAAGAAGTAGCCGGGATACGCGGGACCGGAAAGCGGACCGCCGCCGACGAGCGCGCGGGCGCCGCGGCCGACGGCGTCCTCGACGAGCTCCGCGACCTTGCCGCGCTGGGCCTCGTCGATCAACGGGCCCACGTCGACATCCGGCTCGGTGCCGCGGCCGACGGTGAGCGCGCCCATGCGCTCGGCGAGCCGCCGCGAGAACTCCTCGGCGAGCGACTCGTGCACGTGGAAGCGGTTGGCGGCGGTGCACGCCTCGCCGACGTTGCGCATCTTGGCGAGCATCGCGCCGTCGATGGCGGCGTCGAGGTCGGCGTCCTCGAACACGAGGAACGGCGCGTTGCCGCCGAGCTCCATGGACACGCGCAGGATCTGCTGCGCGGACTGTTCGATCAGCGCGCGTCCCACCTCGGTGGAGCCGGTGAACGACAGCTTGCGCGTGCGCGGGTCCTTGAGCAGCGGCTCGATCACGGCGCCGGCGCTCCTGGCGGTGATCACGTTGAGCACGCCGCCCGGCAGCCCGGCGTCCTGGAGGATCCTGGCGAGCGCGAGCATCGACAGCGGCGTCTGCTTGGCGGGCTTGACGACCATCGTGCAGCCGGCGGCGATCGCGGGGGCGATCTTGCGGGTGCCCATGGCGGTGGGGAAGTTCCACGGCGTGACGAACACGCACGGGCCGACGGGCTGGCGCATCGTGAGGATGCGGCCCTTGCCTGTGGTGTTGACCATGTAGCGGCCGTGTATGCGCACGGCCTCCTCGGAGAACCAGCGGAAGAACTCGGCCGCGTAGGAGATCTCGGCGCGCGACTCGGCCAGCGCCTTGCCCATCTCGAGCGTCATCAGCAGCGCCAGCTCGTCGGTCTGCGCGACGATCGCCTCGTACGCGCGGCGCAGTATCTCTCCTCTATCTCGCGGTGCCCACCCGACGGCCCACTCGGCCTGCGCGTCGGCGGCGGCGGCGAGCGCCGCAAGCGCGTCGTCGGGCTGCGCGTCGGCGACGTGCACGAGCGGCTGGGCGGTGGCGGGGTCCTCGACGGCAAGCGTGCCGCCGCCGCTCGCGGGACGCCACTCGCCGGCGATGTAAAGGTCCTTGGGGACGCGCTCCAGCACTGCGCGCTCACGCTCGGACGGGGCGGCTGGGCTGGGGGCGCTCACGCTCCCAACCTACCACCGCGCAGACGTGCACAAACCGCGCCTGCGCTGTACATAACGGCACATCTCGTGCAGCCCTCAGGCGCCGTGCGGGAGGACCCGACGCAGTGTGTATGGGACACTCGGCCATGGAGCGCGACCGCGGGCGTGATGCCGTGTTGCGACGCTCGACGATGTCGATCGACCTGACGATCATCGCCCGTCCCGCGCGAGCCGCGCTCGCTTGCACGCTGGCGGCGCTCGCGCTGTGCGCGGCGCCGGCTGCGCAGGCGGGAGCGTCGACGCTGGTGATCGAAGGCGCGGGCGACGGCCACGGCGTGGGCATGAGCCAGGACGGCGCGCTCGGCTACGCGCAGCACGGCTGGACGGCGGCGGCGATCATCGCGCACTACTACACGGGCACAACGCTCGGTCAGGCGCCTGCGAGCAGGCCGGTGAAGGTGCTGGAGGGCTCGCGCGTGGTGAGCGTGCCGCTGGAACGCTACGTGCGCGGCGTGGTCGCGGCGGAGATGCCCTCGAGCTGGCCGCTTGCGGCGCTGGAGGCGCAGGCGATCGCGAGCCGCACGTACGCGCTGACGGACGACGCGGGCGGGGCGCGCTTCGACGTGTACTCGGACACGCGCTCGCAGATGTACGTAGGCGCGGCGGCGGAAACAGCGGCGACGAACGCGGCGGTGGCGGCGACGGCCGGGCAGATCGTGCTCTACGGGGGCAAGCCGGCGATCACCTACTACTTCGCGAGCTCCGGCGGGATGACGGAGGACAACGAGAACTCGTTCCTGGGCTCGGCGCCGGAGCCGTGGCTGCGCGGCGTGGCGGATGCGTACGAAACGAAGACCTCCGCGTGGGAGCTGAGCCTGAGCTTCGCGTCTGCGGCGGCGCGCCTGCGCGGGCTCGTCAAGGGCTCGTTCCGCGGCATCGAGGTGCTCAAACGCGGCGTGTCGCCGCGGATCATCGCGGCGGAGGTGCTGGGCTCGCGCGGCAACAGCCCCGTGAGCGGCCCGGAACTGGCGGCGCGCCTGGGGCTGACGAGCACTTGGGCGTACTTCAGCGTGAAGAGCGGCGCGAGCGTGCGCCGCGAGCCGGACGTGAGCGGGCACAGCCCGTTCTCGCCGCCGGCACCCGAAAGCCCGCCCCCGGCGCCGGCGCCGCCGGGGCCAACCCCGCAGGGCGGCGCGCAGGCGCCGGCCACGGCGGTCGCGACGAGCGCCACAGGCGGCGCGAGCGCCGGATGAGGCGGGAATGCGCCGCGGATTGGCCGTACATGCGTCCGCATCGGGCCCGTGGAGCGGCACGGAGCACGGCAAGCGCCGCGCGATGGGCGACAATCGAGGCATGAGCTCTCACGGCAAGATTGCGACGCTCGCGTGCATCGCGACGCTTGGCGGCCTGGGGTCGCTGCCGGCACCCGCCGGCGCATCGGCGGCGCATTCGGTGGGCACGCGCGAACAGGTCGAATGGGTGCGGCGCGCGGCGACGAACTTCGTGAATGCGGAGCTGGCTGGCAACGGCGCGAGCGCGTGCGGGATCCTGGACGCGTCGCTGCGGGGAGCGGAGCACCACCGCACGTGCGCGCAGCGCTGGAACGCGCGCCTGGCGAGCATCCTGCGGGCATCCGGCGGACGCGCGCACCTGCGAGCGCAGAAGCGCGCGATCGCGACGTCCGCGGTGATCGTGCACGGCGTCAACGCGACCCTGGAACTGCCGACACCGCTGATGGGCAGCTCGAACCACTTCGTATGGAGTGAAAACTGCTGGATGCTCGACCGCTGAGCGCGAGCCGCTGAGGCGACCGGGCGCATAACCTTGAGCCGGTGTCAGCCCCGCTGCTGATCGCAGACGTTCCGTGGCTGCTGTACCGGTCGTTCTTCGCGCTGCCCAAATCGATCGTGGGGGCAGGCGGCGAACCGGTGAACGCGCTGCTGGGGACGGTCAACGCGATCTTGACTTTTTTTGATGAACGCCTGTCGGCGTCTGTGGATGGCGTAGTTGCGTGCATGGGCGCGGAGGAGGCGACGTATCGCGTGGAGCTGTATCCCCCCTACCACGCGCACCGCGAGCCGATGCCGCCGGAGCTGAGAACGCAGTGGGAGAAGGCGCCGGCGCTGCTGGCGAGCCTCGGCTGGACGTACGCGACAAGCGACGACCTCGAGGCGGATGACGTGATGTTCTCGTTCGCGCGCGCAGAGGAGCAGCGCGGCGGCAAGGCACTGCTGCTGACGGGCGACCGCGACCTGTACGGCGCGGTCAGCGAGCGCGTGGCGGTCGCTGAGCTGCTGAAGGGCGGCAAGCACGGCGAGATCGGCCCCGCTGGGGTGCGCGAGCGATATGGCGTGGAGCCGGAGCAGGTCGCTGACTTCATCGCGCTGCGCGGCGACCCCTCCGACGGCCTGCCCGGCGCGCCGGGCATCGGCGCGAAGACCGCCGCCGAGCTGCTGCGCGCACATGGAACGCTCGAGGCGCTGCTGAGCGCCGCCGGCGCCGACGCGAGCACGGAGGACGCCGACGCGGCCACCGTCAGGGCGAGCGCCGTCATGCGCCCGCGGATCGCCGCCGCGCTGCGCGAGAACGCGGAGCTGCTGCGCACGTTCAAGCGAATCGCGACGCTCCAGCTGATCGACGTCGAGCCGCCGAAGGACCGCACGACCGACTTCGCGTCCGGCGCCAATATGGCCGCCGAGCTGGGCATGAAGCGCCTGGCCGAGCGGCTGGAGAAGCTCGCTACGGCGTGAACTTCACCGTGATCACGTCTCCGTCAGCCATCACATAGTCGCGGCCCTCCAGGCGCAGCGTTCCGCGTTCGCGCGCGCCCGCATAGCCGCCCGCGTCGACGAGCTCCTTCCAGCCGATCACTTCCGCGCGCACGAAGCCCTTCTGGATGTCCGTGTGGATCTCGCCGGCTGCGTGCCACGCGGTGAGGCCGCGGCGCAGGTGCCACGACTGCGCGATCGTGCCCTCGCCCGCAGTGAAGAACGAGATCAGCTCGAGCAGCGCGAACGCCTCGCGCACCACGCGCTGCAGGCCGGACTCGCTGACGCCGAGCTCCTCGCGCATCGCCGCCGCATCCTCGTCCTCCAGCTCCGCCAGCTCCGACTCGATGCGCGAGGACACCGCCACCGCGCGCGCGCCCTGCGACGCCGCGTGCTCCGCCACCACCGCGGGGACCTCCTCCGAGCCCTCGTCCACGTTCGCCACGAACAGCACCGGCTTGCTCGTCAGCGACCCCAGGTCGCGCGACGCGTTCGGCGCCTCCTCCGGCACCGGCACGGTGCGCGCCGGACGGCCAGCCTGCAGAGCCGCGATCACCTCGCGCAGCCACGCCTCCTCCGCGACCGCGACGCGATCGCCACCACGCGCCTGTTTGCCCACTTTCTCGACCCGGCGTTCAGCGGCCTCCAGGTCCGCCATCGCCAACTCCGTCTCGATAATCTCAATATCCGCCAGCGGGTCCACGCGGCCCTCCGGATGGATCACGTTCTCGTCTCCATGAGCGCGCACAACGTGCACGATCGCGTGCGTCTCGCGGATGTTCGCCAGGAAGCGGTTGCCCAGGCCCTCGCCCTGATGCGCCCCCGCCACCAGGCCAGCGATGTCGTGGAAGTCCACCGTGTCCCACACGATCTCCGAGGAGCCCAGCGTCTGCGCCACCTGCTCCATGCGCTCGTCGCGCACCGGCACCACCGCCACGTTCGGCTCGATCGTCGTGAACGGGTAGTTCGCCGCCTCCGCGCCCGCTTTCGTCAGCGCGTTGAACAGCGACGACTTGCCCGCGTTGGGCATTCCCACGATTCCGATGCGCGTGCTCATCGCGGCTCCATTTCCAAGATGCCCTCCTCGCTCAGCCAGACGGCGCAGCGATCAACGTAGCGGTCCAGCTCGTCCAGGAGGATCTGCACGCCCTCGTGCAGCGCCTTCCACCCGGCCGGCGGATAGGCGTGCGCGAGATCGTCGCGCAACTCCTTCGCCTCCTGCAAACGCGTGGCAGAGCCTCGCGAGATGACGCCCAATGCGGCGAAGCGCTCCCACGGATGCCCCGGAGCCTTCTCGAGCACTCCCAGTCGCTGTCCCTCGGCGAGCGAGCGTGCTGCCAGCTCGTGCAGCCAGTTGAGCAGCACCTCGTACTCGCGCTCCACCACCGCCACCTTGTTGCGCTGGTGAGCATCCGCCGAGCCCGCCGCGCGCAGAAACGCGTCGAGCTCGAAGTCCGGATCGAACTCTTCGACGGCAACCAGCAGCTGCTCGCGCGCACGGGGAATCGCCTCGAAGATGGTGTTGAGACGTCGCTGCCCCTTCGAGAGCGGGGGCACGGCTACGCTGCCGCCGCGATCCGCTCCCGTGCGGCCGCCACCGTCTCACGCGCCCGTCTAGCCGTCGCCCGCTCTTCACGCGCGGCAGCCGCGGAGATCTCGGGCTGACGTTCGAGCAGGCGGTCCCACAGCCCGTCGCGGTCCACGAGCACACGGCCTTCGCGCAAGACGTCCGCCAGCAGCGTCGGCATCGTCTCCGCCTGCTCCAGCCCCACGACGTCCACCCGTCTCTCGAGCACCTCTCGCAGGCGCAGCTTCAGCCCAGCCAGAGCGCGGGGTGCGGGATTACTGTGGATCGCGAGCAGATCGACGTCGGAGGAGTCATCGTCCTCGCCCGAGGCCGTAGACCCGAACAACACCGCCAGGCGAACGCCGCGCTCGGTACGCAGCGCCGCTCGCAGCCCGTACAGCAGCTCCCAGTGGCTTGCCAGATAGCCCTCCTCCGCTGCGGTCAGCTCGAGCTGACGCCGCGCCACCCGACGCCCTTTCAGGAGCCCGTCGTTCACATAGCGGCGCAAGGTGCGCTCGCTGCAGCCCAGGCGCACGGCCGATGCGGAAAGTGCCCGACTCATGCGTCCATCATATGTGCCTGTGTGTCCAAGTGCAACTCAAGAACACTTGTGCGCCGGCGCACAAGGCGCCACCGCGGAGAGCTATCCTGAATGATCGTCATGTACTCGTACTACGACCCAGAGGCCGACATTGCGTGGCTTCCCACGGGAGACGCCGAGCGCGTCGTCAGCGAGCAGGTGGAGTGGGGTTTGATCGATCACGATGAGGACACGGATGAGATCGTGGCCGTCGAGATATGGGCTGCCAGCAAGTGCGTACCGCAAGCGATCCTTGACGCACTGCCCAGGCCCGACAAGCCTCGTGGCGTAGCGGTCTGAGTCCAACGCCAGCAGCCATCAATCGACGGGCCAGGGCGGAGCCAGCTCGTCGAGCTCATCGCGCAGCTTCGCCAACTCGGTGCGATCCGCCGGGTCGGCCGCCAACCGCCTAGCCTCATCCCGCAACTCCATAGCCGCCGGCCCCCGAGGAACCAAGGAGCCGACCACCGCACCTGCGAGCACGTCAGACGGGTAGTGCACGCCCAGATACAGACGCGACAGCGCCAGCCCTGTGGCCAGCCCGTATAGCGGCGCCTTCGGCAACCCCAGATCGGCATACAGGCGGGCACCCGCGAACGACGTCGAAGCATGCGCGCTCGGGAAGCTCAGCGCGGTCAGCGTGCCCGTCAAAGGGGGCAGACCCGGCAGCTCCGGCCGGCGGCGGCGCACCACGCGCTTCACCGCCGTGTTCAGCACGTACACGCCCGCGACAGTGGCCGTCGCGCGGCGCCACTGCGCCCTCTGCTCTCGATCGAGCGCCGCGCCGGCGACGCCGATCGCGAGCCAGATGCCCGCGTGCTCACCCAGCCTGGAGAACCGCGCCACCGCGCGCTCCGCCCGCGGCGTGTGCCCGCGCGTGCGCGCCAACAGCAGCAGCCGCTCGTCGAGATTCAGCTTGTATGAAGACAACGAAGTTAGGGGACCGATGGGCAAGCGAGGCAAGGACGCAGTGAGCGAAGTGTGCGCTAGCACACGAGCGATCGAGGACGCCGCTTCGCGCCGCCCAGCGGTTTCCTAACCGAAGCCGACCTGCGGCTCGTCCTTGTCGGCGCTGACGTACACGACCTTGCCCAGGTCGACGCGCACCGGGCCGTCCTCGCTGTCGACCTCGTGCCAGCCGCTCTCGCCGAGGGCCTTGTTGAGCGCCTGCAGCTGCTCGTCGCTGACGCGCAGCGCGAGCACCTGGCCGCCGTGGAAGCCGATGCTGATGCGGCGCGAGACGGAAGCCATCAGTGGGCCTCCGCGGCCGGCTTGCACGATCTCGGTGAGCACGCCGGCGGTCGCGCGCGGGTGCATGAACGCCACGCGCGAGCCGCGGATGCCCGTGCGCGGCTGCTCGTCGATCAGCTGCAGGCCCGCCCGCGTGAGCGCCTCGAGCGTCGCGTCGATGTCCTCCACCTGGTAGGCCACGTGGTGCAGGCCCGGGCCCTTGCTCGCGAGGAACCTGCCCACCGGCGTGTCCGGGCCCAGCGGCGCCAGCAGCTCCACGTGGTTCTCGCCCACGTCCAGGAGCACCGCCTCCACGCCCTGCTCCTCCACGACCTCGCGGTGCGCCACCTGCAGCTGGAAGCTGCTCGCGTACAGCTCGAGCGCCGGCTCGATCTCCTCGACGGCTACGCCGATGTGGTCGATGCGGCTGAACATCAGCCGCAGTCTATAGCTGCTTGGGCTCGTTCCCGCCCGGCGGGTCCGGAACCGCGATCGGAGCGGACGTGCGGGAGCCCAGCAGCGGCGGCCGCGCCTCGGCCGCCGCGACCACGCGCAGGCCGACGCCCGGCGCGCGCTCCATGCGCGGCACGCCGGCCATGATCGTTCGATCGCCTCGCGCTCGAGCACCTCGTGCTCGAGCAGCTCGTCCGCCAGCGCGTCGAGCTGCGGCGGTGGGCGACGATCAGCTTCTGCGCCGCCCGGCGGGCCTCTTCGATCAGGTCCTGGCGCTCCTCGTCGCGGATCCGCAGCGTGCGTCTCCGACAGCTGCACGTCGCCGTCGGGCGAGCGGCCCACGCCGGCGGTGCCCATCGCGTAGTCGTGCACCATCGAGTGCGAGATGTCGGCCACGCGCTTGAGGTCGTCGGAGGCGCCCGTGGTGATCGCGCCGAACACGATCTGCTCGGCCACGCGCCCGCCGAGCAGCACGGTCATGTAGTCGAGCAGCTCCTCGCGCGTCTTCAGGTAGCGGTCCTCGGCGGGCAGGTTCAGCGTGTAGCCGAGCGCCCGCCCGCGCGGCACGATCGAGATGCGGTGCACGCGGTCGACCGACGGCAGCAGCTCGCCGCAGAGCGCGTGCCCGGCCTCGTGGAAGGCGACCACCCGCTTCTCGTGCGCGTTCAGCACGCGCTTGGACTGCACGCCCGCGATCACCCGCTCGATCGCGGAGTCGAAGTCGCTTCAGCGTCGATCTTCGCGGCGCCGCGCCGGGTCGCGAAGATCGCCGCCTCGTTGCAGATGTTCGCCAGGTCGGCTCCCGTCAGGCCGCTCGTCTGCTGGGCCACCAGCCCGAGGTCCACGTCGCCGAGCGGCTTGTCGCGCGTGTGCACCTGCAGCACCCCGAGGCGGCCCTTGACGTCGGGCGGCACGACGAACACCTGGCGGTCGAAGCGGCCCGGGCGCAGCAGCGCCGGGTCGAGCTTCTCGAGCAGGTTCGACGCCGCGATCACGACCACGCGCCCGCTGGAGGAGAAGCCGTCCATCTCCACCAGCAGCTGGTTGAGCGTCTGGTCCTTCTCGCCGGAGATGTCCGATGCCGCGGCGCCCGCCGACGGCGTCGAGCTCGTCGATGAAGATGATCGCCGGTTCGTGCTTGCGCGCGATCCGCGAACAGCCGCCGGATGCGCGCCGCGCCCGAGGCCCGCGAACATCTCCACGAACGAGGCCGCCGACTGGGCGAAGAACTGCGCGCCCGGACTCGTTCGCCACGGCCTTCGCCAGCAGCGTCTTGCCGGTGCCCGGCGGGCCGTGCAGCAGGATGCCCTTCGGCACCTTCGCGCCCGAGCGCCTGGAACGACTTCGGTTCGCGCAGGAACTCGACGATCTCCTGCAGCTCCGCCTTGGCGTCGTCCACGCCCGCGATGTCCTCGAACGTGACCGACTGGTTGGAGGACGGCTTGATCTGCTGCGGCTTGATGCGCGGCATCACCTTCAGCGTCCGCCACATCACGAAGATCAGCGCGACGAAGAACAGGATCGCGATCGACCGGCTCCCAGTTGACCGCGAAGTTCTGGATTTCCTGCGCCGAGCGAGACGTGCGGCGCCGACGGCTGCACGATGTGCGACGTGCGCGCGGCGTCTTCGGCACGCGCCGCCGTGCTTGGCCGCACGCGTGCTTCGCCGCGGCGCTCGCCGCAGCGCGCGGCGTCGCGCCGTGAGCGCCTGTGGCGCCGCGCGGCCGCGGGCTTCGCCGCCGGCCGAGCTGGGCACCGTGGTCACCTGCGTAGCTCATCATGTCCACCCTCTCCAGCAAATGCACCATCCTTGGCATCGCCTCCCATTATCGCGGCGTTATTCGGCCGCGTCTTGTCGAGCGCTGCGGAAATCGAGCGTCGGAACGCCGCTCAGCCGAGCAGCGCGCACCGGCGAGGTCGCTGAACAGCTCGGTGGCGAACGCCAGGTCGCGCACGTCGATGCGCTCGTCGGCGCCGTGGATCAGCGGCGCGCGACTCGAGCAGCGACTGGTGGCGCTGGGGGAAGAAGCCGTAGGCCACGCACTCGGGGAACGCGACCCGGAAGTGGCGCGAGTCGGTGAAGCCCGGGAGCACCACCGGCACCACCTCCGCGCCCGGGTCGCTGCTCGGCGACCCACGCCGAGATCGCGTCCATCAGCGGCGAGTCGACCGGCGAGCGGTTGCCCACCACCTGCTCGGTGAACTCGATCCGCCAAGGCGCCCGTCCGGCCGGCGCCCGAGCACCTCCGCGATGCCCTCGCGCACCTCCTGCTCGCCGAGGCCCGGCGGGCACGCGGCAGTCGACCTTCAGCTCGGCGCGGCTGGGGATCACGTTGATCTTCTCCGAGGCGCGTGATCCGCGTCGGCGTGAACGTCACGCCCAGCATCGGCTCGAACATGATCGCCAGGCGCGGGTCCGCGGCGCGCAGGCGCGCGAGCGCGCCCTCGCGGGTCGTCCGGGTCCTCGCCGATCCCGCGCAGGAACGCCAGCGGCTCCTCCGTCGGCCGGTAGGAGGGCTGGCGCGCCGCGAAGCGCTCGAGCAGCGGGCCCATCTTCAGCAGCGCGTTCTCGCCCATGCCCGGCATCGAGGCGTGGCCGGCGACGCCCGTCGGTGGAGACCGTGAAGCGGAACACGCCCTTCTCCGCGCAGCACACGCCGTAGCAGCGCCTGCCGCCGTACTCGAACACCGCGCCGCCGCCCTCGTTGACGAGCAGGTCGCAGCGCACCTTCTCGGGGTGGTTCTCGGTGATCCACTGCGCGCCCAGCGAGCCGCCCGGTCTCCTCGTCGACGACCGCCACGATCAGCAGCTCGCCGCGCGCCGGGCGCCAGCCCGAGCGCGCCAGCGCGGCCGCCGCGGCGATCTCGGCGGCCACCTGGTCCTTCATGTCGAGCGCCCCGCGGCCCCACAGGAAGCCGTCGGCGATGTCCCCCGACCACGGGTCGTGGCGTCCACTCGGCGGGGTCCGCGAGCACCGTGTCGACGTGGCCGAGGTAGCAGAGCGTCGGGGCCGTCGTGCCTGGCGGCGCCGTCGGCCGGCGCAGCCGCGCCACCAGGTTCGGGCGCTCCGGGCTCGGCGCCGAGCAGCTCGCACTCGAAGCCCGCCGCCGCGAGATGGCCGGCCAGGTACTCCTGCGCCGCGCAGCTCGTTGCCGGGCGGGTTGACGGTGTTGAAGCGGATCAGGCGCTGCAGCAGCTCCTCGGCCTCGCGGCGGGCGCGGCGGTGGCGCTCATCGGGCCGTCGATCGTGTCGGCGCGTCATCGCGGCAGATCGTACGGCCCGATCTCGCGCGACCTCCTCGCGGCGTCGAGCGGGAAGTGGCAGGCCGCGCAGCGTGCCCGTGCCCTTGTCCTCCAGCGGCGGGTCCTCGATCGAGCAGAGCTCCTGCGCCTTCGGGCAGCGGGTGTGGAAGCGGCACGCGCTCGGGCGGGTTGGCCGGGCTCGGCACGTCGCCGCTGAGCAGCCGCCGGCGCTCGCGCCGTGCCGGGACGGGGTCGGCGACCGGCACCGCCGACAGCAGCGCGCCGGTGTAGGGGTGGCGGGGGAAGGCGTAGAGCGCGTCGCTCGGCGCCGATCTCGACGATCTTGCCGAGGTACATGACCGCCACGCGGTCGCACATGTGGCGCACGACCGACAGGTCGTGGGCGATGAAGATCAGCGTCAGGCCGAACTCGCGCTGCAGGTCGCGCAGCAGGTTGAGCACCTGCGCCTGGATCGAGACGTCGAGCGCCGACACCGGCTCGTCGGCGATCAGCAGCTTGCGGTTTCAGCGCCAGCGCCCGCGCCACGCCGATGCGCTGGCGCTGGCCGCCGGAGAACTCGTGCGGGTAGCGGTTGTAGTGCTCGGGGTTCAGCCCGACCGTCTCCATCAGCTCCTGCACCGCGCGTTTGCGCTCGCCCTTCTCCCTTCAGCAGGCCGTGGATCGCGAACGGCTCGCCGATGATCGAGCCGACCGTCTTGCGCGGGTTCAGCGACGAGTAGGGGTCCTGGAAGATCATCTGCATCTCGCGCCGCGATCGCCTTCAGGCGCGCGCCCTTGACGCGGGTGATGTCCTCGCCGTCGAAGGTCGACCTCGCCCGAGGTCGCGTCGAGCAGGCGCATCAGCAGCCGCGCGGTGGTGCTCTTGCCGCAGCCGGTCTCGCCGACGATCCCGAGCGTCTCGCCGCGGCGCACCTCGAAGCTCGACGCCGTCGACCGCCTGCACGGCGCCGACCTTGCGCTGGATGAGGATCCCGCGCGTGATCGGGAAGTGCTTGACGAGGTCGCGCGACCTGCGGACCAGCGGCCGGCGCCGCGGGCGCGCCCGTGCTCGGCCGGCGGCGTCGGCCGGCGGCTGCCCGGGCGCGACGCTGCATCCGTCGGGCGTCGCCCATCCGGCGACTCCTCCGTGACGCCGACCGCGCGCCAGCGCCTGCTCGGGCGTGCCGCCCGGCGCTGCAGCTGCGTCCCACAGGCGCTGGCGCGACGCTCGCGGCTCGAGCAGGCAGGCGACGAAGTGGCTCCGGCTCGTCCGGGCAGCGGCTCGAGCTGCGGGTCGATGCGCGCGTGGTCGGGCTGCGCGTAGGCGCAGCGGGGATGGAAGTGGCAGCCCGAGGGCGGCCTGATCGAGGCTCGGCGGCGTGCCCGGGATCGGCACCAGCGGCTCGTCGCGGTCGCGCTCGAGGCGCGGGATCGAGCGCAGCAGGCCCCACGTGTAGGGGTGCTCGGGGGCGGCGAAGATCGCGCTCGGCGGAGGCCGTCTCGACGATCCGCCCCGCGTACATGACGGCGATGTCGTCGGCCATCTCGGCGACCACGCCGAGGTCGTGGGTGATGATCACGATCGCCATCCCCAGCTCGCGCTGCAGGCGTTCCATCAGCGCCGAGGATCTGCGCCTGCACGGTCACGTCGAGCGCCGTCGTCGGCTCGTCGGCGATCAGCAGCTTGGGCTCGTTGGCGAGCGCCATCGCGATCATCACGCGCTGGCGCATGCCGCCGGAGAACTCGTGCGGGTACTGGTCGACGCGGCTGCGCCGGGTCGGGGATGCCGACCAGGCCGAGCAGCTCGACCGCGCGCTCGCGCGGCCTGCGCCTTGGAGACGTCGCGGTGGGCGCGCATCGCCTCGATCAGCTGCCTGCCGACCTTGTAGAGCGGGTGCAGCGAGGACAGCGGGTCCTGGAAGATCATCGCGATCTCGTTGCCGCGGATCGCGCGCAGCTCGCTCGTTCGGCGAGCGTCACGAGGTCGCGGCCCTCGAACAGGATGCGCCCGGACATCTCGCGCGCCCTGGCGGCGCGTGAGGCCGAGCGTCGTCAGCGAGGAGACGGTCTTGCCCGAGCCGGACTCGCCGACGATCCCGAGCGTCTTGCCCGGGCAGCACCTGGTAGGTGATCCCGTCGACGGCGTGCACGACGCCGTCTTCGGTGGGGAACTCGACGCGCAGGTCCTCCACGCGCAGCAGCGGCTCGGCACGGCCGGCGCTCACGAGTAGCGGACCCGGGGATCGAGGTACGCGTAGCACGATGTCCACGACGATGTTGGCGACGATGATGAACATCGCGGCCAGCAGCACCGTGCCCTCGATCACTTCGAAGTCGGAGTGCACGATCGACGTCGTAGGCCAGCCGGCCGACGCCGGGGATGTTGAAGACCGTCTCGACCAGCACCGCGCCGCCGAGCAGCACGCCGATTTCGAGGCCCAGCAGCGTGACGATCGGGTTGATCGAGGCGCGCACGCCCTGGCGCACGACCTGCTGCTCGGGCAGGCCCTTGGCGCGCGCGGTGCGGATGTAGTCCTCGTCCATCGTCTCGATCAGGCTGCCGCGCATCAGCCGCGCGAACACCGCCGCGCTGCCGGCCGCCAGCACGAACCAGGGCATGATCAGCGAGGTGAACCATTTCCACGGGTCGTAGCGTGAGCGCCCACGTAGCTGCCGGCGCCCGGGAAGGATCTTGAATTTGCCGATGTCGTTGGAGAACAGGCACAGCAGCGACCAGCCCGAGCCAGAATTCCGGCGCCGAGACCAGCAGCAGCGCGCGTGCCCATCGACGGCGCGGTCGCCAGATCGAGTGGCGGCTGCAGCGCCGAGATGATCCCGATCGCCGAGCCCGGCCACGATCCAGAGCACCGCCGCGCCGACCGTCAGCGAGATCGTCGCCGGCAGCCGTTCTTTGATCAGCTGACTGCACCGACTCCTGGCTGTAGTAGCTGTAGCCGAAGTTGAAGTGCAGGAAGATGTTCTTGATGTAGTCCCAGAACTGGACGGGCAGCGACTTGTCCAGCCCGAGGACCGCGTTCGATCTCTTTGATCAGCTGCGGGCTGCGGGTCGCGCCCGGCGCGCAGCACGCGCGGGGTTGCCCGTCGGCAGCACGCGGAAGAGGACGAACGTGAGCGCGCAGACGATGAGCAGCAGCGCGATGCCCCACAGGACCCGGCGGATCACGTAGGCGGTCATCGGCCGCTCCGCGCCCGTCATCGCGTCTGACGGCGGGATCGACGGTGATCTCAGTCGGTGACATACTGTGAGCGGCGCGTGGGACCGATCGCCCGGCGGGAGGGGCCCCGCGACTGGCGAAGCCCCTCCTGCGGTCGCGCCTACTTCAGCGAGGTGTAGCTGTAGTCCCACTCGCCGACGTTCCAGAGCTCGCCGACGCCGTGCGACGTCGCTGCCCTCGATGTTCGCCTGCTTGTCCCAGTCGAACGGGATCGCGGCCGCTTTTCGACGAGTTCTTCGTCGATCTTCGCCCACGCGTTGCGCGCGCGCCGTTGCCCGATCACGTTTTCGGCCGCGGCCATCGCTTCGTTGATCTGCGGGATGTTCGTCTGGCCCCAGTTGACGTTGCCCGTGGCGATGATGAACTTGCCGTTGAACGTGATGTTGAGCACCGTCTGCGGGTCGGCGAAGTCGGCGATCCAGCCGACGCTCGGGCAGACCGTCGATCTCTTCTTTGGGCACGTTGCAGTACTTCGCGTACATCGTCGAGCGTTTCGACGAGCGTGAACTTCGTCTTGAAGCCGAGGTTCTTGAGCGTCTGGTTGACGATTTCGGCGTCCTGTTCGGCCGGGTCGCCCTTCGCGCCGACGATCGTGATCGTTTCGCCGCCGGTGTACTTGCCGCTCGGGTAGCCGGCGAGCTTCATGTACTTTTCGGCGAGCGCCATGTCGCCTTCGGGGTGTTCGTTGAAGTCGAACCCTTCGGGCCCGTCGAGGCCGCCGGCCTGTTCGAAGCCGGGGATCGTCGGGTAGATGAAGTGGGTCATCACGGTCGGTGACGAGCTTCGCCGCCGCGGGCCTTGTCCATCGCCTGCGCGGTCGAGCGCCGCCCAGAGCGCCTTGCGCAGGTTCACGTTCTTGAACGGGCCGACCTTGTTGTTGACGCCGATGTAGTGGATCCCGGCGCCCGGTGAGATCTGCAGCTGGCTCTTGTAGTTTTCGGCCGCCAGCCTGGACGATCGACTGCGCCGGCGGTTCGTTCTGCGACGATGTTGGTGCCTTCGAGCACCTGGCGGCCGATCACGGTGTTGGTGCCGCCGATCTTGATCGTTGATTTCGTTCAGGTAGGCGGGCCGGATAGTCGGTGCTCGCGTTCCAGTTCGGGTTGCGCACGAGCGTCGCCGACTTGCCCGGGAAGTAGCCGACCCCGAGGACCTTGCCTTCGGCGTTGTTCTTGAACATGTACGGCCCCGTCGCGACCTGGTAGGTGGCGTAGTCCGACGGCTTGTGCTTGTCGAACTTTTCGGCGTATTCCTTCGGCACCGGCGCCGTCAGCGGCAGCACCAGCGCGTCGGCCACGAGCTGGCCCTTCGGTTCGGTGAGGTGGAAGACGATCGTGTGCTTGTTCGGGCGTTTTGATCCCCTTGATCGGGCCGCCGGTCGCCTTCGGCATGCCTTCGACCGAGCGAAGTAGGCCTGCGATGTAGGGGTTGGCGACGTTCGGGTTGGCTGCCGCGCTCGATCGCGTAGGCGACGTCTTCGGCGGTCACTTCGCGGTTGACCGGCGGGCTGAAGTGGATGCCTTCCTTGAGGTGCACCGTGACCGTCTTGCTGTCAGAGCGAGATTTCCGGCGGCCCGGCGGCCATGTCGGGCGTGGCTTCGACGGCTGTGTTCGGCTTGTTGCGAGTACAGCGGCCGCTGCGTCGCGAACACGACCGCGTAGTCGACCGAGAAGTAGGCGATCCCCGGATCGAGGTGTTCGAAGTCGGTTTCCTGGAGCACCTCAGCGTGCCGCCCCTTTTTCCGCCCGTCAGCGACTCGGTCAGCGGGCTTTTGTACCCGCCGGTGCTGAGTGCGAGCTCGCGCTGTTGGTGCTACTGCTCGAGCTGGTGTTGCTCGAGCTGCTCGAGCCGCACGCGGCCAGCAGCAGCGCGAGCACGGCCACGAGCGCGAGCAGCTGCGACCGTTCTGATCGACCTCATCGAGGCGCCTCCTGTTGTTGTGTATCGGTGCGCCCTCATCGGGCGCTCCTCGGGTTGAGGGCGTCCTGAGCCCGTCGCCCAGCAGGTTGAACGCCAGCACCGTGAGCAGCAGCGCGGCGCCCGGGAAGACCATGTACCACCACGCGGTGTTGAAGATCGGCGTCGCCTGCGGCGATCATCTGCGCCCCAGCTCGCGGTCGGCGGGCGGATGCCGACGCCGAGGAACGAGAGCGCCGCCTCGAGCAGGATGTTCGAGCGGGATCTGCAGGGTCGCGTAGACGATGATCGGCGCGGCCAGGTTGGGCAGGATCTCGCGGAACATGATGCGCATGTTGGAGGCGCCGAGCGCGCGCGAGGCCTCGACGAACTCGCGCTCGCGCAGCGACAGCACGAGGCCGCGCACGATGCGCGCCATGTACGGCCAGGTGGCGAGCGCGATCAGGAAGATGATCGACGCCGAGGCCCGGCTGGATCAGCGCCGTTCGACGCAGCCCGCGCACGCGCGCAGGCCGCGCCGATGCCGAGGCCGAGCAGCAGGAGCGGGATCGACAGCACGACGTCGATCGAAGCGCGAGAGCAGCGTGTCGACCCAGCCGCGGTAGAAGCCCGCGAGCATCCCCACGATGACCCCGATCACGGTCGCGATCGCGGTGCCGATGATGCCCACCTCGAGCGACACGCGCGTGCCGTAGATGACGCGCGACATCACGTCCTGGCCGAGCTGGTCGACGCCGAACGGGTGCGCCGCGGTCGGGCCCGAGCGGCGAGCCGAAGGCGTCGGTGAGGTTGAGGTTCTGCACGTCGGGCCCGGGCAGGCCGAGGATGCTGACGACCAGCGGCGCGAAGATCGCGACGACGATCAGGAAGACGATGAACGCCGAGCGACGCGAGCGCGACGCGGTCCTGGCGGAAGCGCCGCCAGAACAGCTGCAGCGGCGAGCGCGCCGACGATGTCGCCGCCGACGTCGAGGAAGTCCGAGAGCGTCGCCGCTCGCCGACGGCAGCAGCCTCAGCGCCGCCGGTGGCCATCTCGGCGACTCTCGTGCTGCGGATGCTTGGGTCCTGGATGACAACGTTCGACACCGAATCTACACGTTCGACGGCTGTCGCAGGGCCACCTTCCGCCGCTCGCACACGGTGCGAACAGCGCAGTCGCGATACTCAGTCTACATGGATACCCTGTTCGACGGAGATCCGGACAACGATTGGCCAAAGATTCAGGGGTCGATCTGGCCAGACGTAACGTTCCCGACGATCAGAGCCAGGCGGACGCCCGCTGGCCGCGCGCGTGCGCCCGCGCAGCCTCGAGGAGTTCGTCGGCCAGTCGCACCTGCTCGGCCGAGGGCTCGGCGCTGCGCACCGCGATCGAGCAGGGCCGCCCCCACTCGATGGTCCTCTACGGGCCGCCCGGCTCGGGCAAGACGACGCTCGCGCGGATCGTCGCCGAGCGCTCGGGCGCGGCCTTCGAGGAGCTGAGCGCGGTCGCGGCCGGGCGCGCCGAGGTGCGCGCGGTGATCGAGCGGGCGCGCGCACCGGCGCGAGCCGGCGGAAGCCAGACGGTGCTGTTCCTCGACGAGATCCACCGCTTCAACAAGGCCCAGCAGGACGCGCTGCTGCCGGCCGTCGAGGAGGGGCTGGTGACGCTGATCGGCGCCACCACCGAGAACCCCGCGTTCGAGGTCAACGGCGCGCTGCTCTCGCGCCTGCGCGTGTACGCGCTGCAGGCGCTCACGCCGGAGGAGGTGCGACGGCTGCGGTGCTGCGGCGCGCGACCGCGCGGCGAGCGCGCGATCGGAACCGCGTGCGACGCGACGCGGACGCGACGCTCGAGTTCCTGGCCGCGCGCAGCGAAGGCGACGCGCGCACGGCGCTGAACGCGCTCGAGCTGGCGACGCGACGGCGGCCGAGCTGGGGGAGGAGCGCGTCGGACTCGCGCCGCGTCGAGGACGCGCTGCAGCGGCGGGCGGTGCTCTACGACAAAGGGGGCGACCGCCACTACGACTACATCTCCGCCTGGATCAAGGCCACGCGCGGCTCGGACCCGGACGCGTCGCTGTACTACCTGGCGGTGATGCTCGAGGGCGGCGAGGACCCGCGCTTCATCGTGCGGCGGATGGTGATCCTCGCCTCCGAGGACATCGGCAACGCCGACCCGGGCGCGCTGTCGGTGGCCACCGCGGCGGCCGCAGGCGGTCGAGCACGTCGGCCTGCCGGAGGCGCGCTACGCGCTCGCCCAGGCCGCCATCTACCTGTCGCTGGCGCCCAAGTCCGACGCCGCCGGCGGCGCGCTGTCGGCGGCCGCAGCGCCACGTGCGCGAGCACGGCGCCGCGCCCGTGCCCGGCTGGCTGCGCTCCGGGCCCCGGCCGGGGCAGGACCTGGACCGGGCGACGGCTACGAGAACCCCCACCGCGCACCCGGGCCACGTCGTCCCCCAGGAGCTGCTGCCCGAGGGCGTCGCCGGCGAGCGCTTCTACGAGCCCGACGAGGCCGAGGCGGAGCTGGCGGAGCGCCTGCAGCAGATTCGCCGGGCGCGCGGCGCGGAGCCGCGATAATCGGCATGCGATGAGCGCGCTGCCGAGCGAGCCGCACCGCGAACGAGCCGGACGCCAGAGCGACCGCTGCGCTGAGCAGCTGCGCGCGAGACCCGCGCCGACGGAGGCGCGGTGCTCGGGCAGCGTCGCGATCACGCCGCCCGAGCAGGTCGACGCGCGTGGTCGACGGCGGTCGCCAAGGTGCAGCCGCTGTGGGCGCTGCTGCGCGTGCAGGACCGCGCGCGCTACATGCGCCGGATGGCCCAGGCGGTGATCGACGACTTCGACGAGCTGCCAGCAGGCGCTCGCGCGCGAGCAGGGCCGCCCGCGCGCGGAGATCGCGGCGCTCGAGCTGCTGGCCGCGATCGACGCGCTGATGTGGATCGCCGAGGACGGCGCCGACGTGCTCGGCGCGCGCCGTGTGGGCATCAGCCGCTCGCTGGCGCTCGCCAAGCGCGCGCGCATCGCCTACGAGCCGTACGGCGTGGTCGGCGTGATCGGCGCCGGCAGCGCGCCGTTCGCGCAGCCGCTCGGGCAGATCGCGGGAGCGCTGCTGGCGGGCAACGGCGTCGTCTTCAAGCCCGCCGCGCCGCGCCTGCCTGGCGGGCGAGCGGATCGCGCGCGTGCTGGCCCGCGCGGGCCTGCCGGAGGGGCTCGTGCGGGTCGTGCACGGCGGCGCCGACGTCGGCGTCGCGCTCGCCCAGTCGCCGGTCGAGCAAGATCCTGTTCACCGGCTCGCCCGCCGTCGGGCGCGTGGTGGCGCGCGCGTGCGTGTCGCGCGAGAAGGAGGTCACGGTGGAGCTCGGCGGCAAGGACGCGATGCTGGTGCTCGCCGACGCGCACCTGCCGCGCGCGGTCGCCGGCGCGCTGTGGGCCGGGCTGCGCCGGCGCCGGGCAGGCGCGCGGCTCGATCGAGCGCGTGTACGTCGCGCGCGAGGTCTACGAGCGCTTCCTCGCGGGGCTCGTGCGGCGGCGCGCGGGCGCTGACGGTCGGCGACCCCGCCGACCCGCGCGTGCAGGTCGGCCCGCTGGCCTCGGCGCGGCGCGTCCGAGCACGTGCGGCGCGCTCGTCGAGGAGGCGGTGGCACGGGGCGCGAGCCTGCACTGCGGCGGCCCGGTCAGCCCGCCGGGCTGCGACGCCGGCGCGTTCTACGCGCCCGCCGTGATCACCGGCGTCGACGCGCGAGATGCGCGTGCTGCGCGAGCCGCTCGACGGGCCGGTGCTGGTGGTCGATGCCCGTCGACTCGATCGACGCAGGCGATCGCGCTGGCCAACGACAGCGACTACGGCCTCGGCGCGTCGGTGTGGACGGCCGACCGCTATCAGGGCGATCGCGCATCGCGCGCGAGCTGCACGCGGGCATGGTGTGGCTCAACGACCACCTGCCCGGCCCGACCGTCTCGCGCGGGCCGTGGGGCGCGGCCGCCGGCGGCGGCCTCGGGCGCACGCTCGGCGCAGGCGGGGCTGCGCGCGTGCGCGCAGGAGAAGCTCATCACCTGGGATCCGCCGGCGCATGCGCGGGCTGTGGTGGGGCCCCTACGACGCGACCAGCGTCAGCGGCGGCGCGCGCGGTCGCGCAGGCTGCGCTCCGGGCGCGAGGCCGACCGCGAGCGCGCGCTGGCGCGAGGGCGCGCTGGCGCTGGCGCGCGTCGGCGCGCGCGCGTTCGGGCGCGGGCTGCCGCGGTAGCGCCGCCCCAGCCGCGCCGTCCGGCTGCAGCTACTCTTGAGCAATGCCCGCCCAGGCCTATGCAGGCAAGGAGTGCGTCTGCCAGCTGCGCAGGGGGATCTGCGACCAGAGCTGCGTGCAGGGGATGCTCGACACCCCCTTCTACATCGCCTGCCTGAAGCTCAGCGGGCCGGCGCTGCGTGGTGTCGGCGGCGGCGAGATCGGCCTGGAGAAGGTCGAGGGGCTGCTCGCCTGCGACGGCGAGGTGACGCTGATCGCGCCCGAGGCCGAGCCGGCGCTGGAGGAGCTACGCGCGCGAGGGCTCGATCCGCTGGGAGCGGCGCGACGTACGCCGGCGCCGCGCGACCTCGAGGGCGCGTTCATGGCGATCGCCGCGACCGAACGACACCGACGTCAACATCGCCGTGTTCGACGACGCCGAGCGGCGGGCGATGCTCGTCAACGTCGTCGACGTGCCGCCGCTGTGCAACTTCATCCTGCCGGCGATCGTGCGCACTGGCCCGCTGGCGATCGCGATCTCCACGGCGGGCGCCTCGCCGGCGCTGGCCAAGCGCATGAAGCGCGAGATCGAAGCGCCAGTTCGGCGAGCCCTACGCGCGCCTGGCGGTGCTGCTCAACGAGGTGCGCGGCTGGGCGAAGGGCACGCTGCCCACCTACCAGGACCGCAAGGAGTTCTTCGAGGGGATCGTCAACGGCGACCCCGACCCGATCGCGCTGCTGCGCGACGGCGCCGCGGGCGCGTCGGGATCAGGCGAGCAGGCGGTGCGCGAGCTGATCGCGCGGGCGCAGCGCGAGCACGCGCTGCAGGTGTCGGTGCCGCAGGCCTGAAGCGCCGCAGGGCTCAAGCGCCGAACACCAGAGCTCAAGCGCCGCAGAGGCCTGACGCATCACTGATCCTGAGCCCAGACGGTCCCCCACGCGGTCCGCACGAGTTCGTACAGGAGCGCGTCGCGCTCGTCCTCGCTGCTCGCATCGACGTCTTCGATCGCGCGCACGACGGCCGCTTCGGCGGCAACGGGATCAAGCGGCCAGTCTCTGGGTTCCATGGCGTAGGAGGTGTTTGGCCGAAGTGCACAAAACAGTTGAGTCCTAAAAAACGGAACTTACACATCAAAGGTAGCCATATCTCGAACTTTCCCGTCCAAAGTCGGCGTCTTCGATTGGCCCTTTTAGCGCAAACGCTGCCGCCGGCCCCGCTCGACGCACGCGGCTTGCGGGTACGATGGCGCCATGGCCGCGCTCGAGGTCGAGGGGCTGGCTCGGCACTACGGCGAGCGCGAGGCGCTGAGCGACGTCTCGCTGTCGCTCGCGACGGGGCGGACGCTCGTCGTGTTCGGCCCCAACGGCGCCGGCAAGACGACGCTGCTGCGCGTGCTCGCGACGCTGCTGCGCCCGCACGCCGGGCAGCGTGCGCGTGCTCGGCCGCAGGCTGCCCGACGAGGCCTGGGCGGTGCGCGGGCGCGTCGGCCTGCTCGCGCCACGAGCCGCTGCTCTACCGCGAGCTGACCGCGCGCGAGAACCTGCGCTTCCACGCGCGCCTGCACGGCGTCGGCGAGGAGCGCGTGCGACGAGCTGCTCGACGCGGTCGCGATGGGCGGGCGCGCCGACGAGCCGCTGCGGACGCTCTCGCGCGGCATGGTCCAGCGCGTGGCGGTCGCGCGCGCGGTGCTGCACGACCCCGAGCTGCTGCTGCTCGACGAGCCCCACGCGAACCTCGACCCGGCCGCGATCGAGCTGGTCGCGCCGCTGATCGGCGCCGCGTCCGGCGCGCACGCGCGTGATCTGCAGCCACGACCCCGGCGGCGGCCTGGCCGAGGCCGACGTCGTGCTCGGCCTGCGCGCCGGGCGACCGGCGCTGCTCGCGTGCGGCCGGCGAGGTCGATCGCGCAGGAGATCGCGGAGCTGTACCGGTGAGCAGCGTGCAGGCCGCCGCAGCGCGCCAGCCGAGCGCCGCGCGAGCCCGCGTCGCGCGAACGGTCGGGCTGTGGCGGACCGTGGGCGCGCTGCTGCGCAAGGAGCTGCTCGTCGAGCTGCGCACGCTCGAGTCGGTGCCCGGCATGTCGCTGTTCGCGCGTGACCACGTTCGTGGTGTTCCACTTCGCGCTGAACCGCAACAGCGTCGAAGGCGACCTCGCGGCGGGCATCCTGTGGGTGACGCTGCTGTTCGCCGCGATCCTCGGCGTCAACCGGCTGTTCGTCGCCGACGCCGAGCAGGGCGGCTTCGACGGCTTCCTGCTCGCGCCGGTCGACCGCAGCGCGATGCTGCTCGCCAAGGCGCTCACGCTGCTCGCCTACCTGGTCGTGCTCGAGCTCGTCGCCGTGCCGGCGTTCGCGCTGCTGCTGCTCGGCCCGCCGCTCGGCCCCGCGCTGCCGGGCCTGCTCGCGATGCTCGCGCTCGGCGACCTCGGCGTCGCGGTGATCGGCACGCTCGTCGCCGCGCTCGCCGTGCGCACGCGCGCGCGCGACCTGCTCGGGCCGCTGCTGGCGCTGCCGCTGCTCGTGCCGATCGTGATCGGCGGCGCGCGCGCGACCGCGCCGCTGCTCGTCGCACGCCCACGCGGCGGCGCCCGCGGCGCGCTGGCTGCTGACGCTCGGGCTCTATGATCTGGTGTTCGGGCTGATCGCCTACGCCCTGTTCGACTTCCTCCTGGAGGACTGACATGAGCCTCACGACGATGTACGGCAAGGGCCTGCGCGCGCTCAGCATCTCCACCGTCGTCGCGATGGCGGCGGCGCTCGCGCTCGTCTTCTTCTACGCGCCGCTGGAAGCCGAACAGGGCTTCCTGCAGAAGATCTTCTACGTGCACGTGCCGCTGGCGATCGTCGCGCTGTGCGGCTTCGTGCTCGGCGGCCTGCTCGCGATCCAGCACCTGCGCACGCGCGACCCGCGCTGGGACATGCGCTCCTACGTGGCGATCCACATGAGCCTGATCTTCGCGCGTCGGCGACGCTGATCACCGGCTCGATCTGGGCGAAGGGCTCGTGGGGGCACTGGTGGGTGTGGAACGAGCCGACGCTCGTCTCGTTCCTGATCGTGTTCCTGCTGTACGCGACCTACCAGCCGCTGCGCTTCGCGATCGAGGACCCCGAGCGCCAGGCGCGCTACGCGTCGGTGTTCGCGATCACCGCCGGGCGCGTTCGTGCCGATGAACTTCATCGCCGTGCGCCTGTCGACCGCCTACCTGCACCCGCGCGTGCTCGGCAGCACCTCCAACCTGCCCGGCCCGATGGCGCTCGACGTTCCTGGTCTCGCTGGTCGGCGATGGCGCTGCTGTTCGCGACGCTGTGCAAGTACGAGCTGACCGCCAAGCACACGCGCGCGCAGCTGCGCGCGCTGCGCCGGCGCCTGGCCGGCGAGACGGCCGCGCCGAGCGCGCGCGCACGCAGCGCCGCGCCGTCGCTGCAGCACGTCGCGGCGGTGCCCGCGCGCGCCGGCGGAGGGCAGGCGGTCTGATGTCGCGCGCTGCTCGCGCGAGCTCCCGGCGCTGCCGCTGCACACGGCCGGCAAGTACGTCGCCGGCGCCTACATCGTGCTGTTCGCGCTCGTGCTGATCTACGTCGCGATCATGGCGATCCGCCTGAGCCGCATCGAGCGCGAGCTGGGCGAGCTGCTGACGCGAGCTCGACGAGCGCGCGCGGGACCGGCCCGCGCAGTCGCAGCAGACGGGAGTCGACGCGGCATGAGCGAGCTGCTGGCGCTCGGCATCTCGCACAAGACCGCGCCCGGTGGCGCTGCGCGAGCGCCTCGCGTTCAGCGAGCGCGAGGCGAGCGAGTTCGCGCGCCAGGCGACCGCCACCGAGCGAGGTGCGCGAGGCGGTCGTGATCTCGACGTGCAACCGCACCGAGGTCTACCTCGTCGTCGGCGACCCCGTGCAGCGCCGAGTCCGACGTGCTCGGGCTGCTCGCCCGCCGCGCGGAGATCCGCCCGACCGAGCTGGCCGAGGCGATCTACTCGCCGCGCAACTGCGACGCCGCGCGCCAGCTGTACCGCGTGACCGCGGGCCTGGAGTCGATGATCGTCGGCGAGGCCGAGATCCAGGGCCAGGTCCGGCGCGCCCACGAGGCCGCGATGCGCGCCGGCTGCACCGGGCCGCTGTCGAACCGCCTGTTCGCGGCCGCGCTGACGACCGGCAAGCGCGTGCGCTCGGAGACGGCGATCGGCGCCAGCCGCGTGAGCGTGCCGTCGGTCGCCGTCGATCTCGCGCTGAGCGTGCTCGGCGAGCTGCGAGGAGCGCCACGTGGTGATCCTCGGCGCCGGCGAGACGAGCGAGCTGACCGCGCGCGCGCTCGCCGAGCAGGGCGCCGGCACGATCTTCGTCGCCAACCGCCACGCCGACCGCGCGCTCAGCCTCGCCCAGCGCTTCGGCGGCTCGGTCGTCGGGCCTCGACAAGCTGCCCGAGCAGCTCGTGCACGCCGACATCGTGCTGTGCCTCGACCTCCTCGCCGCACCCGATCGTCGGGCGCGAGGAGCTCGAGCTGGTGATGGCGCGAGCGCGGCGGGCGGCCGCTGCTGCTGATCGACATCGCCGTGCCGCGCGACATCGACCCGCGCGTGCGCGCGAGCTCGAGGGCGTGACGCCTGTACGACATCGACGACCTGCAGGCGGTCGTCGCGCGCAACCTCAGCACGCGCGCGGAGGAGGCGCCGCGGGCGCTGGAGATCGTCGAGGAGGAGATCCACCGCTTCGCGCGCTGGCTCGGCCAGCTCGACGCGCTGCCGACCGTCAGCGCGCTGCGCGAGCACGGCGACGAGATCGTCGAGCAGGTGCTCGCCGAGAACGCCGGGCGCTGGGAGTCGGCCTCCCCGCGCGACCTCGCGCGCGTCGAGGCGATCGCGCGCGCGGTCATGAGCCGCCTGCTGCACGAGCCGACGATCCGCCTGCGCAGCCTCGGCGAGCGACCGCGGCCACGCGAGCCTCGAGCTCGTGCGCGAGCTGTTCGGCGCTGCGCGAGGACGGAGCCGCGAGCGAGCAGCGGGCGAGCGCGACCGCCGAGCTCGCCGAGGTGCACGACCTGCCAGCGCTGCGCCGGACGCTGCGCCCGGCGAGCGCGTCGACGCCGGCCGGCCGGGGCCGCCGCCGCTGATGCGGATCGGGACGCGGCGCAGCGCGCTGGCGCTGGCGCAGGCCGAGCTGGTCGCAGGCGCTGCGAGCGCCGACGCGGGTCGACTGCGAGATCGTCGCCGATCGTCACCGGCGGCGACCGCGGCGAGGCGCGTCGAGGACAAGTCGCGCTGGGTCGACGAGCTCGAGCAGGCGCTCGCTCGACGGCGAGGTCGACCTGGCGGTGCACTCCGCCAAGGACGTGCCCGGCGAGCTCGCGCCGGGGCTCGAGCTGCTCGGCGCGCCGGCGCGCGCGGGCGCCGAGGACGTGCTCTGCGGCGCCGCGCAGCCTCGACGAGCTGCGCCGCGGCGCGCGCGTCGGCACGAGCAGCATCCGCCGCGCTCGCGCAGCTGCGCGCCGCGCGCGAGGACCTCGAGGTGGTCGACGCTGCGCGGCAACGTCGACACGCGCCTGCGCAAGCTCGGCGACCCGCGGCGAAGGCCTGCGACGCGATCGTGCTCGCGCGCGCCGGGCTGCAGCGGCTCGGGCGCGAGGCCGAGGCCGGCGGCGTGCTCGACGCCGAGCGCTTCGTGCCGGCGCCCGGGCAGGGGACGCTCGCGCTCGAGGGGCGCGCCGGGGACGAGCGCGTGCGCGAGGCGGTCGCGGGCGATCAGCGACGCCGGACGCGTTCGCGTGCCTGCTCGCCGAGCGCGCGCTCGCGCGCGAGCTCGGCGCCGAGCTGCCACACGCCGCTGGGCGCGCACGCCGTGCCCGACGGCGGCGGCCGACTGCGCTGCGCGCGTGGGTCGGCCTGCCCGACGGCTCGGCGTGGGTCAGCGACGAGCTCGACGGCGCGCGACGATCCCGAGGCGCTCGGACGGCTGGTGGCCGAGCGGCTGCGGCGCCGCCGGCGGCGGCGGAGCTGCTGCGCGCGGGCAGAGGAGATGGCGGCGAGCAGCGTGAGCGGGCGCGTCTACCTCGTCGGCGCCGGGCCCGGCGACCCCGGCCTGCTGACCGCGCGCGCGCTCGAGCTGATCGCGAGCGCCGACGTGATCCTCTACGACCGCCTGATCCCCAGCGCCGCGCTCGACGGCGCGCGCGCCGGACGCCGAGCTGCTGTTCGTCGGCAAGGAGGGCGGCGGCGCGTCGGTGCCGCAGGAGCAGACCGAGGCGCTGATGGTCGAGCGCGCGCGCGGCGGGCGCGACGGTCGTGCGCCTGAAGGGCGGCGACCCGTTCGTGTTCGGCCGCGGCGGCGAGGAGGCGCTCGCGCTGCGCGCCGCCGGCATCGCCGTTCGAGGTCGTGCCGGGCGTGACCGCGGGCGTCGCCGCGCAGCGCCTACGCCGGCATCCCCGTGACCCACCGCGGGCTCGCGAGCGCGGTGGCGCTCGTCACCGGCCAGCACGCGAGGACGGAGCGCGCGATGCCGACAGCCGACGCGGGACGCGAGGCGACGCGATCGACTGGCACGGCGCGCTGGCCGCGTTCCCCGGGACGCTCGTGTTCTACATGGGCGTGCGCCGCGCTGCCGCAGATCGCCGCGGCGCTGATCGACGCCGGGCGCGCCCGCCTCGCGAGCCGGCCGCGGTCGTCGAAGCGGGCACGCTGCCGGCGCAGCGCACCGTCAGCGCGACGCTCGAGACGATCGCCGAGACCGCGCGCGCGCGAGGACGTCCGCGCGCCCGGCGATCACGGTCGTCGGCGCCGTCGCGGCGCTCGCCGAGCGAGCTCGCCTGGCTGCCGCCGCGGCCGCTGCGCCGGGCGCACGGTCGCGGTCACGCGCGCGCGCGCGCAGGCGAGCGGGCTGGCGCGCGGCTCGCGGACGCTCGGCGCGAGCGTGGTCGAGGCGCCCGTGATCCGCGTGCGCCAGCGCTCGACCCCGAGCCCGCCGCTCGACCCCGCGCCGTACGACCTGATCTGCCTGACGAGCGCCAACGGCGTCGCGGGCCTGTTCGAGCGCCTCGACGACGGCGCCAGCCGCGCGCGACGCGCGCGCGCTGGCCGGCGCGCGGATCGCCGCGATCGGCGCCGGCACCGCGCGCGCGCTCGCCGAGCACGGCATCGTCGCCGACGTGGTGCCCGAGCGCTTCGTCGCCGAGTCGCTCGTCGAGGCGCTCGCCGAGATCCCCGTCGACGCGCGCGCTGATCGCGCGGGCGCGCGAGGCGCGCGACGTGCTGCCCGACGCGCTGCGCGCGCGCGGCGCCGAGGTCGACGTGCTCGAGCTGTACGAGACCGTCGCCGAGCCGCTCTCCGCCGCACGCGCTCGAGCGCCGCGCGCGAGGCCGACTACATCACGTTCACCTCCTCCTCGACCGTGCGCTTCTTCCTCGCAGGCCGCCGGCGACGGCGGCGCCGGCCTGTCGCCGCACACGCGCATCGTCTCGATCGGCCCCGTCACCAGCGCAGCGCTGCGCGAGCACGGCCTCGAGCCGCACGTCGAGGCCGAGCGCCACGACATCGACGGCGTGATCGAGGCGCTGCTCGCCGACGCCGCTGCCCGAGCCGACCGATGGCCGATGACGACGCGCACGATCCCCCCGTCATCACCTTCCTGTCCGACTACGGCCAGCGCGACGAGTTCGTCGGCGTCTGCCACGCCGTGATCGCGCGCCGCTGCCCCAGCGCGCGCGTGATCGACCTCACGCACGCGATCCCCCGCCACGACGTGCGCGCCGGCGCGCTCGTGCTGCGCGCCGCGCTCCCGTACCTGCCGCCCGGCGTGCACCTCGCGTCGTCGACCCCGGCGTCGGCGCCGTCGGCCGCGCACGCGCGGCGCGCCGTCGCGCTGCGCACCGTCGAGGAGCGACCACCTGCTCGTCGGCCCCGACAACGGCCTGCTGATGCCCGCCGCCGAGCGCCTCGGCGGCGTCGCCGAGGCGGTCGACATCGGCGACTCGCCCGAGCGCCTGCAGCCCGTCTCGCGCACGTTCCACGGCCGCGACATCTTCGCGCCGGTCGCCGCCGCGCTCGCCGCCGGGGAGCCGCTCGCCGCCGTCGGCGAGCCGCTGGCAACCACAGCAGCTGCGCCGCTTCGGCCTGCCCGACCGCGCAGCTGACGAACGGCGCGCTCACGGCGCACGTGCTGCGCGCCGACACGTTCGGCAACCTGATCCTCGACGCCACCGCGGAGCAGCTCGCGGCGCTCGGCGCGATGCCCGGCGACGACGCTCACCGTGCAGCCACGCAGGCGCTGTGCGCACGCGTGCGCTACGCAGCCACGTTCGCCGAGGTCACGCCCGGCGGGCTGCTGCTCTACGAGGACGCCCGCGGATGCTCGCGCTGGCCGTCAACCGCGGCTCCGCCGCCGAGCTGCTCGGCGCCGACGCGGACGACGAGCTGATGGTCCGCCTCAGCGTGAGCGGCCAGCCGCCCGCGCGCCGCCACCGAGACCTCCATGCGCTCGGCCGCCCGCGGCTGCACCTGCGCCGCACCGACTCGACCAACGAGCGCGCGCGCGAGCTCGCGCTCGCCGGCGCGCCGCACGGGACGCTCGTGACCGCCTCCGAGCAGACCGCCGGGCGCGGGCGCCAGGGCCGGCGCTGGTCGGCGCCGGCGGGCAGCTCGCTGCTGCTTCGCTGGTGCTGCGCGACGCCGCCGCCGCTGCTGCCGCTGATCGCCGCCGTCGCCGTCTGCGACGTCGCCGGCCCCAAGGGCACCCTCCCTCGGGAGGACACGCAGGCGAGCGCGCGCGGATCAAGTGGCCCAACGACGTCGTCGTCGAAGCCGCCGAGCGGGCGCGCTGGCGAAGCTCGCCGGGATCCTCGTCGAGGGCCGCCCGCAGGAGGGCTGGGCCGTGCTCGGGATCGGCCTGAACGTCGCCGTGCGCTCGAGGAGCTGCCCACCGAGCTGCAGCCCGGCCCGGACGGGCGCGCGCCCGGCGGCGGCATGCCCGCCGCCACGCTCGGCCTCGACGCCAGCCGAGGTCGAGCCGACGCTCGCGCAGCTGCTCGACGCGCTCGCGCGGCGCCTGCAGGAGCCCGGCAGACGACGCTCGCGGCCTGGCGCGCGCGCGACGCGCTGCGCGGACGCGAGATCGCGTGGGAGCGCACGGGACGGACGCGACCCGCGCGCATGGCGGGGACGCCGACCAGACGGAGCGCTCTCGACACGCGGCGCCGCGCAGGGGATCGACGGCGAGGGGCGGCTGGTCGTGCAGCTGGCCGATGGCACGCGCACGACGCTCGGCGCCGGCGAGGTGCACCTGCGCGGGATCGCCTGAGCCGCTGCTGCGGCCGAACCCGTGCGCTAGGAGGTGGGGTCGAGCGCCTCGCGCACGTCGCGGCGAAGCTCGTTGTTCAGCCGCACCTCGGCCGCGTCCGCACGCTGCCTCTGCTCTCGGAGGGCGAGCCGCCATCGATCGTCGCGCGCGCCTCGCCCGCGTCCGCCGCCGCGCCCCGGCGCCGCCTTGACCCGCTGACCCGTCGCATCCGGTCCTGCTCCGTTGCCGCCCTTCGCGCCCTTGCGCCGGCGGCGCGCGTTGCGCGCGCGGCGTTTGGGGAAGTTGCGCAGCAGCTCGCGCGCCAGCGCCGGCGGCTTGCGCGCCATCCGCGTGCGCGCGCCGCGCAGCGCCTCCTCGGCCTCGGGCGTGTGCGCGAGCGCGGCCGCCAGCAGCGCCGCGGCGAGCCGGCGGTCCTGCTTGCGCGCGGCGTGGATCAGCCGGCGCGCGTTGCGCGCGTGCGCGCCGCCCGCCGAGTTGACCAGCAGGCCGAGCAGGCGCTTGGTCTCCGGCCAGCGCTGCACGGCGTACTCCTCGTGCACGTCGCGCGTGTACTCGGCCAGGCGCCAGATCCACGCGTTGGCCTGGTCGCGGCGGCCGATGCGCCGCTCGACGAGCGCGCGCAGCATGATCTTCGTCGCCTCCTTGCGCTCCTCGCGCGGCCAGCCGCCGATGATGTCGATCGCCTCGTCGAACGCGTCGGGGTCGCGCAGCGCCGCGATGTCGGTCAGCGCGCGCAGGCGCAGCTGCGGGTTCTTGTTGCGCTTGACCGCCGTGATCAGGAAGCGGCTCTTGAGCTCGCCGGTGCGGTCGAAGTGCAGCATCGCGCGCGCCCGGCGCCAGCCGTTCGGCGCAACGCGCGCGCCGGCGAGCGCCGCCCACACGTGCTGCTCGCCGTAGTCGAGGTGCTCGACCGCGATCCGCCACAGCTCGCGCTCGAAGACCTGCGAAGCGCCGCTCCTCCTCCGCGCACACCGGCAGCACGCGGCGCTCCACGCGCATCCGCCGCCCGCGCCCGCGGCGCACCGGGCCGACGACGATCGCGCCGCCGCGGTAGACGTCGCGGTCGAGCAGCGAGTGCAGCGTCACGACCGGGTCGTCGTGCTTGGTCGCGGGGTGCACGAAGTCGACGACCAGCCCCGCCTCCTTGCCCGGGTGGCGGCGCGTGACGCGCCCGACGCGCTGCTGGTAGATGCGCTTGGACGCCGTCGGCGCGAGGTGCACGCAGACGGTCGCGCGCGGGCTGTTCCAGCCCTCGGCGAGCAGCTGCGCGTTGATCAGCACGTCGATGTCGCCGCGCTCGTAGCGCGCGAGGATGTCGACGAGCTCGCGCTTGGGCGTCTCGCCGGAGACCGCCTGCGCCTTGATGCCCTCGGCGCGGAACGCTTCGGCGAGGTTGTAGGCGTGGCGCACGCCGGCCGCGTAGACGACGCCCGGGCACGCCGTTGAAGCGCGTCTTGTAGAGGTTCGCGACGGCCATGTTGAACGGCTGCTGGTCGAGCAGTTTGGCCAGCTCGTCCTGGTCGAACTCGGTGTCGACCTCGCCGCGGCGCAGCGGCACCTTGGCGATCGTGCGCACGCCCACGCCGGGCGAGATGCGCACGCAGCGCAGCGGCGCGATCACGCCGCGGCGCGCCGCCTGCGCGAGGTCGAAGCGCGAGGTCTGCGTCGGGAACAGGTCGGTGACGTGGCGCGCGATCAGCGCGCCGGTGGCGGTCATGCCGATGAAGATCGGGCCGGTCCAGTTGCGGATCGCCGCGCTCGTCTTCTCGCCGAGCGCCGTGTGCGCCTCGTCGCAGATCACGATCGTGTAGGCGCTCGAGATCTTGCCGGCGTTGCGCACGAACCACTGGTAGGTCTCGACCGTGACCGGGCCGTTCACCGAGTCCTCGCCCTTCAGCAGCGGGCGGCTGATGCGCTTGGAGTAGCCGCGGTCGCGCAGCTCGCCGAGGAACTGGTCGACGAGGTTGCGCCGGTGCGTGAGGATCAGCACGCCGCCCGTGTGCGACGCCTCGACGAAGCCGAGCGCCGCGACCGTCTTGCCGGCGCCGGTCGCGTGCTCGAACCAGAAGCGCTTGGCGGCGTTCGGGTCCTCGGGCTGCTCGCGCGAGCGACTCCTCCTCGTCCTCATCCTCGACCCAGTCGCGCGGCTCCTCCTCCGACTCGCTCTCCTGCTCCAGCTCGTCCTCCGGCTCGTCCTCGTCCGGCTCGTCCTCATCCTCCGCGTCCTCGTCGAGCTCGTCGTCGTCCTCGTCCTCCTCGGGCGCCGCGCGCTGCACCGGCCCGAGCTCGTCGTCGTCCTCCTCGTCGTCGTCCTCGCTCGTCGTCGTCCTCGTCCTCGTCCGGCGCCTCCTCGTCCGCATCGGCGTGCGTCCGCGCTCGGCCGGCGCCGCGCTGCGCGCCGTTGGCCGACGCGTCCTCGGGGCCGAGGATGTCCGCCGAGGCCAGCAGCTCGGGCGAGGCCGACGCGGACGCGCGGCCGTTGCCGTTGGCGCGGTGCGCTGCGCCTCGGCGAGCAGCGCGGTCAGCGTGCCCGACAGCGCGTCGACCTGGTGCGCCGAGAGCGACCGTGCCGTCGGCGAGCTTCGGCTCCTCCTCGGACAGCAGCCGCTCGAGCCCGAGCAGCAGCGAGAACTCGCGCCGCCACGCCGTCGACGGGTGCTTGGCCTTCGGGTCCGCCTTCAGCTCCGCGAGCGCCTGGTCGAGCGCGCGCCGGCGCGGCGTGCCGGGCGCGAGCGCGACCGCGGGGTCCTCGCCCTCGTGCAGGAAGCGCTCGCGCACGAACTTCTCCGCGCGCGCGATGTCGGCGGAACTCGGAATGGTCGCGGCCGCGAGGGCCACTGAGGTGGACTCGGCCATTGAGGCTCTGGACTTCGAGACAGAGCCGCCGTCGAAGCTCGTGCTTCGGCGCGGCTCGGAAGGATGGCGCCCCAGCGGCGCCGTTCGCCGGATGCTCGGTAGCGCCCCGGCTGTGACGTGCCCTCAGGATATAGCACGGCGGGGCGCGATTGAAGTGGCACGCGATCTGACACCCTTACGCGCGATGACCGCCAGGCGCCTCACGATCGCCGCGCCGCCGCTCGCCGTGATCGCGCTGCTGGTCGTCGGGCTGCCGCAGCTGGGCAGCTCGCGCCCACGCCGCCGGCGCCATCGAGGCTGACGCTCGCGCAGATGCGCGCGCAGCCTCGCGGGCTCGCCGCCGCCGCTGGCGGCGCTGCACGCGCAGGCCGGCGAGATCCTGCTCCGGCGGGCTGCCCGCGCTGCGCGCGCGGCTGGCCGCGCTGCGCGGCAGCCGGTCGTGATCAACAAGTGGGCGTCGTGGTGCGAGCCGTGCCGCGCGGAGTTCGGCGTCTTCCAGCGCGTCTCCGTCTCGCCGCGGGCGCGAGGTGGCGTTCATCGGCATCGACTCGCAGCGACACCGACCGCCCGACGCGCTCGCGTTCCTGCGCTCCTTCCCCGTCAGCTACCCCAGCTACTACGACCACGGCGGGCAGGCCGGGCTCGCGATCACCGACTCGACGTTCACGCCCGTGACCGTCTTCTTCGACCGCCGTGGCGGCGAGTACATCCACCAGGGCCCGTACCTGAGCGCGCCAAGCTCGAACAGGACGTCGCGCGCTACGCGCTGGACGGCTGACGCGTGCCGGAGCTGCGCATCGACCCGCTCAGCGGGCACCGCACGATCGTCGCCGGCGAGCGCTCGCGGCGGCCCGGCGGCGAGCCGCGCTGCGCAGCCGCCCGAGCCGATCGACCCCGACAAGGACCCGTTCGCCGAGGGCCACGAGGACCGCACGCCGCCGGAGCTCTACGCGGTGCGCCCCGGCGGCGGGCCCGCCGACTCGCCCGGCTGGACGGTGCGCGTGGTGCCGAACCTGTACCCGGCGCTCGACGCCCGCCGAGCGAGCGACGGCGCCAGCGCCGAGCCGCCGGCCCCGGCCGACGTGCGCGGCCAGCCGGAGCTGTTCGCCTCGCTGCCCGCGACCGGCGCGCACGAGGTGATCGTCAACGGGCCGCAGCCGGTGCTGTCGCTGGCGGAGCTGCCCGTCGAGCAGGTCGCGGCCGCGCGTGGAGGTGTGGCGCGAGCGCATGCGCGCGCACGCCGGCAGCGCCTACCTGCAGCTGATCGTCAACGAGCGCCGCGAGGCCGGCGCGTCGCTGCCGCACACGCACGCGCAGCTGTACGCGCTCGACTTCGTGCCCGCGGCGCGTCGCGCGCGAGCGCGAGCGCGCCGGCGCCTACACGACGCGCACGATGGGCCAGAGCCTGCTCGGCGACCTCGTCGCCGAGGAGGTGCGCCGCGCGCGAGCGCATCGTCGCGATCGACGACGAGGCCGTGCTGATGGCGCCGTACGCCTCGCGCCTGCCGTTCCAGCTGATGCTCGCGCCGCGCGCGCCGCGCGCGCGCTTCGAGGACGACGGCCCGTCCGGCGCCGCGCTGCTGCACGACGGCCTGCGCCGCCTCGCGCGCCACCTCGGCTCGAGCCCGCCGCTGAACCTGTGGGTGCGCACCGCGCCGCGCGGCGCCGAGGACTTCTGCTGGCGGATCGACGTGATGCCGCGCCTCACGCACCTCGCCGGCCTCGAGCTGTCGACCGAGCTCAACCTCAACATCGTCGCGCCCGAGGACGCCGCGGCCGCTGCTGCGCGACGCGTGAGCGCGTACGCGCCCGCGGCGGCGACTAGGCTGCCCGCACGATGCCGCCCGAGGAACGCTTCGTCCCCCGCTTCGCCGCCGAGCCCCCGCAGGAGGAGCTGCCCTACGGCCGCTGGGAGGAGCGCCTGCGCGAGGAGTTCCTGGCCGCGGCGCTGCCGGCCTCGACGCCGAGCAGGAGCGACCTCGGCGAGCCGCGGCGCGATCGTCGTGGTATCCGGACCGCACGCTGGCACGGGCGCACGTACGTCCCGGCGACCACGCTCACGTCCAGCGGCGGCTACGAGCTGTTCGGCTACGTGCGCTTCATTCCCGGCGGCGAGGAGCGACGAGCCCAGCGACTTCTTCGCGCACGTCGACTTCACCGACGAGACCGCCGAGCGCAACCCCGACTGGCAGCTGGACCTGTGCGACGAGGTCATCGGCGCCTGGCGCGGGCAGTTCGGCGCCGTCGCCGCGATGACGCTCGTGTGGGGCCGCCCGCTCGATCTCCGGCGGGCGGATCGTCACGGCCGAGCTGGCCGACCTCGCCGTCGACCAGTGCGAGCTGGTCGACGAGCGCTTCACGCTGATCGCCCCCGACGACTACCGCCACGACCTGCTCGAGATCAAGCTGTTCGACGGCAAGGGCCGCGAGCTCGCGCGCGAGTCGCTGTACGCACGAGGACGACGAGGACGAGGACGAGCCGCAGGACGACGGGGACGGGACCGCGGCGGACTGACCGCGGCCCCGAGCCTCCCCCTCTGCGCCAGCGCTAGCTGGTTTTGCAGGCGGCCAGCGCCTGTGCCTTGTCCGCCGCGGGGATCGGCGAGGCGTTGATCACTTCCACGCACACTTCCTTCGCCGCCGCGCGTGCGCCCGCCAGGTCGCCGCTCGCGGCTTTGTTGCAGATCCCTTCGACCTTGCTCTTCACGCTCGAGGACAGCGTCGGCGCGTGCTGGACCACGGACCTGCACTCGGCGACGGCCGCCGCCAGCGTCGCTGCGCTGACCGGGCTGCCGGGCGTCGTGCTCGGGGTCGACGTCGACGTCGAGCTCGTGGCGGCGGCCGCCGGAGTGCTCGACGTGGTGGATGTGGTGGACGTCGAGCCGCTCGTGGTCGAGTTGCCGCTGCTTCCGCAGCCGGCGATGAGCGCTCCGCAGAGCAGCGCACCGGCGAGCAGCGGGGATCGCCTTCCGAACATTGCTTCCCCCTTGTATTCGAGAAACGCTTGCTCGCGGCTGGGCAGCGGCGATGGGCGCCTGGTCGCGGCAAGGCTAGCGGTTCGCCCGGCGCGCGGGTAGCATTTCGGGCGCGTCGATCGTCTGCTTCATCGGCGGCTTCGTGTGCATCATCGGGCTCAACCTCGCGCGCCGCTCGGAGATGCTCGCGATCACGCTGCTGTTCGCCGCCGGCCTGCTGCTCGGGCTCGGCATCGGCGGCGTGCTCGACCGCTACGCCGAAGCCCAGCCCAACGCCGTCTGGCAGGCCGCCGCCGCAACCGCCCTGTTCGTCGGCGCGCTCGGCAGCACCGGCTACGCGATCCGCAGGGACCTCTCCGGCGGCTACCGCATGCTGTTCTTCGCGCTGCTCGCGCTGATCGTGTTCGGGCTCGTCACCGTGTTCGTGTCCATCCCCGGCGGCAACGTCATCTACGCGCTGCTCGGGCTCGGCATCTTCGGCGCGTACACGGTGCTCGACTTCAACCGCATGCGCGTCGCGGGGATGCAGGAAGCGGTGCCGCTGGCTGCGGGGATCTTTCTGGATGTGGTGAACATCTTTTTGTTCTTCTTGAGGTTGTTTGGGGGCGGGCGGAGCTGAGGGGGCACGCCTCGTGACCGCAGGGAGCAGCGCTCTGGGGCGCGACTGAAGCATCCCAAGCTGGGGCTACCGTGCGCGATATGCCACGGATCAGCGCGTTCTACGGGATCGTCATAACGATGTACAGCAGCGACCATGCGCCGCCTCACTTCCACGCCCGCTACGGGGAGTACGAGGCGCAGATCGTCATCGACACCGGCTATCCGCTCGCCGGGCAGTTGCCAGTCCGGGCCCTGCGGCTCATCCGGGAGTGGTCGTCGCTGCATCAGCCCGAGTTGCATGAGAACTGGGAGCGTGCTCAGGCGCGCACGCGGCTCGCTAGCATTGATCCATTGCCATGACTGATGGTCGCCTGCTTGCCCGTGTTACTGCCGTAGAGCCGCTGGACGGATTCAGACTGCGGCTGACCTTCACCGATGACCTCGTCCGTGAGGTCGACCTCTCAGGCGACCTCTGGGGTCCGATGGCCGAACCGCTGCAAGATCCCGCCTACTTCCGCAAGGTGCTCGTCGATCCGGAGCTCGGCACCGTTGTTTGGCCGAACGGTTACGACCTCGACCCTGACGTGCTTCATGGCGACCATGAGCCCGTGGGACGGCCCGTCGTACCGGCGTCGAGCTAGCTGTCCTGAGCGAATACCCTGCCTGGAGTCGAACCTGGGCTGGGCACCCAGGAGCGCTACTACCGACGGTGCCGTAGCCGTGGAGGCGATCCTACGCATTCGAAGCCGTAGCGGATGTATTCGCGTTTATAGGCGGCTTTGCAGTACTCGCCTGCGCCGAGGCACTTATGTTCGCCGTGAATCACGGCCGGCGTATCCCGCGTACAAGTTGTGGCGGCTACGGCAGCCGGTTGGGCCGAGGCCGCTGGTATCGCGACCGCGAGCATCGCCGCGACAGCGACCGCCGTCGCTGTCAGCGATGTCCCTTGCCGACCACCGGTCACGACCTCCATGTTCGCACAGTCGAACTCGCCAGGAGTTCTGGAACGCCAATGGTTAGGGAGCCTGCGCTCGGGAGTTGGTCTCACGCTTCGTGGGTGAGTTCATCCTCAACGGCAGCATCCGATCCAGGCTCTGGTCCCTCCGGCGTCGAGACGAGTTCCGACTTGGTCAACCCAGCCGCCTTCAACAGCTGCGCCAGTCGCCCGATCTCGCTCGAGGCGGGGGTCGATTTGAGCTCGGTGAGCATCATCCTCCACATAGCCTCGAGCGTCAGGAAGCCGAAAGACGATCTGGCTAGATTTTCGCGAATCCGGGGATCCTGAGCCCAGCCATCGCCGCTCCCCCGTAGGTGTGTCACAGCGATGCGGTAGCTGAAGGTGTCAGCGCCGGTACGCTCGGCGATCATCTCCCTGAACGCCTCGCTCCACTTCGGCACCCACAACTCTCGGAAGTGCCTCCACGTTTCACGCTTCGGGTTGGGACGCTGGTGCCGTAGCTCTTCGAGCTTGACCTGCGCGTCGAAGCCGGTCTGCCACGCCTTGCAGCTGACGACAATGACGCGCTCAATCCCGGCGCGCCTCGGATGGACTCCCACCACGTCCACGTCCGAGCTAACCGAGTCCTGTCGACTGTCGTATTCCGGGTGCTCCTTGCGAGGGCTGAAACGCACGTTGTGCGTCGTGAAGTAGCCCTTGAGCTGCAGGTAATCGTCGACGATCTGCTCGAGAACGTCCTCCTTCACGGACGCGAGCGTACATCGTGCGTCCACCAGACGTTTACCGATCTTGGATCAGGCGGGATTGGGCGCGATGCCGTGCGGTAAGCATCGCGGGCCGTGAGCAGTCTGCGCGAGCCGTGATGCCCTCGATCCGATCGCTCCTCGCTCGCCCGATCCCCTGCGTAAATGAGTTGCCATTTTGCTAGATTTTTGGCAACTTGCTGGCCCCCATGGGGGCCATGACCGTGGCCGAAAGACGACAGGAGCTGTTGGAAAATATCCTCCGACTACGCGGTGCCCTGCGTCGCAGCCCCAATGACCGCGAGCTCGCGAAGGTCCGCCTGTCCCTCGAACGCGAACTCGGGGAAACCGTGTCCCTGCGGCTCGCGGGTCGGCTCCTCGGGGTCAGCCACACCGCGCTGCAGCGCTGGATCAAGAGCGGCGATCTTCCGGTTGCGTTTACTGAAAGAGGGAAGGAGCAGGTGCCGGTCCAGGCGTTGCTCACCCTCTACGAGGCTACGCATCCCGACAACCAGGCTCAAAGACCCCGCTACGCGCTCACCCCGACCATGACCCGCCAGCGCCAGGCGGCCGAGCGGATCCGGATCCCTCCGACGCCTGGTGAATTCCAGCAAGGTCACGACCGTGCACGTGCCCGCGGCCTGGCTTACCACCGCGCGCTTGCGAAGCGCCTGAGGCGGCCGATGGTCCAGGAGGCGCGTCACACGCTGCTCCGCTGGCGCGAGCAGGGACGTATAGACCCCCGATATGCCGAGCAGTGGGAGCAGCTACTTGACCGTCCGATCCCCGAGATACGCCGGGCACTGGTCAGCGAAGACCAGCTCAGCGACGACCTGCGGCAGAACTCGCCGTTTGCCGGGATGCTCAGCGAGCCAGAGCGGCGTCGCACGCTGCAGTTGGGCTGACGTGCGAGCGCACGAGCTCGATCACATGAGCCTGACGGGCCTGCTCAAGATCGGGCATGGTCCCGTTCGGGAGAGACTCAGCCCCCCTCACGCGGCAGCCAGCGCCTCCGCAAGCGTGTCTGGGCTGACGGCGACGTGCTCGGGTACCGTGACGTTGATGACGTGGTCGCGTTCGAGCAGCCACTTGGCGTTGATGATCGTGAGTCCGATGACCTCGCCTTGGGCGTTGTAGCGGAGTACATGCCCCTCGGGCGTCTCATCGCTCGTGGCCGCAGGTTGACGATCCCCGGCGTGCAGGTAGAGAACGTCGCCTCGGCTGTCATAGGAGGCGTGGTCGAACGTCAGGCTGCCGATGGTCACGGTCATTGCGTCGTCAATCCCGGCGGGTCTTTGCGGTTGGCGTAGGCGGTCACGATTCGCGCTGGTGTCTCGCTGAAGTGTACGACCACGAATAGCCAGCGACTGGGGCCGACATCTCGGCTGTAGTAGCGCTCGCGTCCAGGGCGTGGGTCGGGACGGCGATGATCTGGAGAGCTGACTGTCGCCATGATCTCGTCGCGGTAGGAAGCCAGCTCTCGGTGCTCGTGGAGGATGTGCTCCCAGCCTTCGTGATCGAGGACCACGACGCGTCCGTCAGGGTCGATTGTTTCGGCAAAGGTGCTCAAGGGACCTTCCACCCTAATAGCCGCCTGAACAGAGGGCTTTCGGAGGATGCCCCCGCCAGGAGTCGAACCTGGATCTACCGCTTAGGAGGCGGTCGTCTTATCCATTGGACTACGAGGGCGCAGCCCAGCGCGACGCTGAGTCCCGCGAAGGCTACCGGCCGTCCGCGCACCACCACCGCCGCTAAGCGGCATCGCCGCCGGCGCCCCCAGCGGCCAGCCGCTCGAGCTCATCGCCCACCAGCCGGTGGGTGATCCACTCGTCCATCGTCTGCGCGCCCGATGCGCGCGGTAGAAGCCGAGCGCGAGCTCGTTCCAGTCGAGCGCCGCCCATTCCAGGCGCTCGCCGCCGCGCTCGCGCACGCGCGCCGCGACCGCCGCCAGCAGCGCCCTGCCGACGCCGGCGCCGCGATGGTCGGGCCGCACGAACAGGTCCTCCAGCCACACCCCCTGGATCGCGAGGAAGGTCGAGAAGGTCGGGAAGAACAGCGCGTAGCCGGCGGGCTCGCCGTCGACGCTCGGCGATCAGCGCCTCGGCCGCCGGGCGCTCGCCGAACAGCGCCTCGCGCGAGCAGCTCCTCGGTCGCCGCGCAGCTGGTCGGCCAGGTGCTCGTACTCGGCCAGCTCGCGGAACAGCTCCAGCAGCAGCGGCACGTCCTCCGGGCTCGGCGGCGCGGACGCGCAGCTGCGATCCCCGGCCTCGTCGTGCTCATCGGGCATGCGCCTCAGCCGGCCGCTCGGTCGGGGCGCTCGGGGTAGACGTCGTCGATCGTGCGTCAGCGCCACGTACGGCGCCCCCGCGGCCCGCTCGATCGCCGCGCCGCCGCCGGCGAGGCGGTCGAGCACGCTGACCACGCCGCAGATCTGCATGGCCGGCCTCCTGCAGCGCGGCGATCGCCGCGAGCGTCGAGCCGCCGGTCGTGACCACGTCCTCGACGACCACGCAGCGGTCCTCGCGGATCCAGCGGCGGGCCCTCGATGCGCCGCTGCAGCCCGTGCGCCTTGGCGTCCTTGCGCACGAAGAAGCGCCTTCACCTGCGCGCCCGCCGGCGAGCGCCGCGCACGCGACCGCGTCGGCGCCCATCGTCATGCCGCCCACCGCCGTGCGCGCCCCACTCGCGCGACCTGCGCGGCGAGCAGCGTCGCCGAGCGCGGCGAAGCCCGCCGGGCGCAGGATCGCGCGCTTGGCGTCGACGTAGTACTGGGCGTCCGCGCCGCTCGTGAGCGTCACCTCGCCGATCACCAGCGCGTGCTCGCGCAGCTCGTTCGACCAGCGCCGCGCGGGCGCGCGCGCAGGTCGCTCGTATATTCGTCCAGGGCTCCATGCGGTGCTCCTAATCTAGCGGCGCACATCCGTCGATCGTGACGTTGTGGTTGCGCCGCTCGTGAAACTGCTCAGGATCGCCTCGTTCGTGATCTGCCTGATCGTCGCTCCTGTCGTTCGCCGCGTTCGCGGTCGAACAGAGCCAGGGCGCCTCCGGCCACCAGCACGAACGAGATCCTCGGCAAGCCGAACAGCGGCGAAGCGGCGGGCGCAGAGCAAGCCGGCGAGCCTCCAAGAAGGGCTCCGTGCACAAGGCGCTCGACGAAGCCTCCACCGAACTCACCTCGCCGTTCGCCGGCGTCGTCTCGGGCTCCAGCAGCGAATGGGTGATCCGCGGCGTGAAGCTGCTGCTCGCGCTGCTCGTCTACGGCTTCGGCTCGGCTACCTGGCGCGCGCGCTGCGCGTCCGGGTGTAGCCGCGTACGCGCTACGGGCCCGCGTTGCCGCGCACGTGCGTGCTGCCGCCGCCGCCCTCGTTGTAGACGTCGACGGGCGTGCCGTCGTGCACCCAGGCGTAGATCGCGGGCGCGTCCGGGATCGGCACGCGCAGGCAGCCGTGGCTGGCCGCGTACGTCGGGCACTTCGGCGTAGCCGTGGATCGCGTAGCCGCGGATGAAGTAGTTGGAGTCGACCATCCCCTCGCTGTTGACCCCGGCGGTCTTCGCGTAGACCTGAAGCGCCCGATCACCGTCGGCGTCGAGGGCTTGCCGGAGCTCATCGTGTAGATCCTGTGCACGCGCCCGCCCGGTTCGATCTCGGCCAGCACCTGTTTGGTGAGGTCGGCCTCGACGTGGCGGCCGTCGCGGCGGTAGCGCACGTGGAAGCCGCCCTCGCCGCGCGCCAGCCGCTCGAACACCTGCCTGCCCGCGTACGCGCACCCGTTCGAGGCCGGTCATCTTGCGGATAGGCGATCAGCGCCCGCCCGGTGCCTTCGTCGAAGACGCCCGTCAGCGGGACCGCGTAGTGGAGCACGTCGAGCTCGGACTGCAGCAGCCGCACCGACTGCCCCGCTGGCGCCCGGGCCGAGGTTCGGGTTGACGAGCTGCACCGCGGGCGAGCGGCCGCTGAACGCGCTGCCTGCTGCGCGCGTGGCGTAGTGCGCCGCGCGCGCCTGCACGCAGCCCGCGCGTAGTGGCTCGTGAAGCCGACGTGGAACTGGCCGGCGCCGTTGCCCGTCGGGCAGCACGCTGACGACGTTCGACGGCCACCTTGCGCGCCGTCGCGGTAGAAGCTCACCTTGACCGTCTGCCCGGCCACGTACGGCGTGACGATGCCGCGGACCACGATCCGCCTGCCCGACGAGCGCGAACGGCGGGCTGCCGCCGACGCTTCTGCACGACCAGCCGGATCGCGCCGGCGGCGGGCGCGGGCGCCGCGGGCGGCGGCGCGGAGGGCGCCGGCGCGGACGCCGCGTCGGCGGCGCGCCGCAGGCGGCGCCCATGCAGCGCGGCGGAGCGCCGCGCACGGCGCGGCCAGCGCGAGCGCACATGCGAGCAGACGGCCCGCGTGCTCACGCTGGTGCGACGCTTCCGGCGCCATGCCCATGGCTGAATCCTATGCGCCCGGCCGGGCGAGACGGCGCGCCTCGGCCCGAGCGGCGATCAGCCCGACGCGCTTGAACGCGAGCACGACGCAGCCAGATCGCCGGCGAGCGCCGCGCCGATCAGCACGAGCCGCCTGCCAGCCCCAGCCCTCGAGGCTCGCGAACGCGATCGAGTTGTTGAGCGAGTGCGCGACCATGCACGGGTACAGCGAGCCGGTGTAGCGGTAGAGCAGGCACAGCCCGAAGCCGAGCGCCGCGAGCGGCACGAGGTCGAGCGCCGGCGCCGAGCCGACGTGCACGCCGCCGAACAGCAGCCCGGTGATCACCGCCGCCGGCAGCGTCCCGCGCCAGTTGCGCAGCGCCGTGAAGATGTAGCCGCGGAACAGGAACTCCTCGCAGATCGGCGCCACCACGCACGTCAGCGCCGCGCTCAGCACCAGCAGCGCGGCGCCTTCGTTGGAGCCGAGCTGTTCGAGCAGCTTCTCTTCGCTCGGGTGGACCAGCCGCCGCCCAGACCGCGCTCAGCACGATGAACGCGACCAGCAGCAGCGCACGATCAGGCGCGCCGCGCCGCCCCCAGCCCGGCGCCCGGGCGGCGCAGGCCGAACTGCCACGAGCGCACGGCCCGCCCGCCCAGCTGCGCGCAGTACACGGCGCACGACGCACGAAGCCGACGTCCTGCACGAACGTGTCGGCGATCGACAGGCCCGGCGGGCAGTGTGGGTGCTGGTGATCTTCACCCCGAACAGCGAGCGCCGCCGGGATGTCGAGCACGCAGCCCGCCACAGCGTCGCCAGCACGAGCGCCGCCGAGCAGCGCCACCGGGCCGCGCGGTCCAGCGGCGGGCCAGCCGGCGTCTCGCGGCCGAGCGGCGCGGCGGACTCCGCGGCGCTCGGCTCGACGGCCGAGCCTCGCGGGCTCGTCCATCGCCTAGGCCACCCAGTGCCAGGTGGCGAACTGCGCCAGCGAACACCACCATCAGCAGCGCCCGAGCAGCACGAGCACCGGCCGCTGCAGCGCGGGGATGCTCGGCCAGCCACGCCGCCAGCCAGATGACGAGCGGGAACAGCACCAGCAGGAAGCGCGGCAGCGACATCAGCGGCTGCGTCGCTCACCGGGTAGGACAGCGGCAGCGCGAGCGCCGCGAGCACGTACGCGCCGTAGGCGAGCGGCAGCCGGCGCAGGACGCCCACCACGGCGGGCACCGCCGCCAGCAGGAAGGCGAGCAGCATCAGGTTGTGCCCGGCGCACACGAACGGGCTGTCGCTGCCCGTCGGGGAAGTAGACGTGGCGGCGCTGCAACGACAGCAGCTGGCGGGCGCCCTCGAACGCCGCCTGCAGGCCGTCCCAGACGCCCACGTAGGGGCCCGCGAAGTGCCGGCTCCACACTTCCTGGGCGTGCAGCGGCGCCAGCGGGTCGCCGCCCGCGAGCCCCGAGGTACAGCGCCGTACAGCGACGCACGCCCGCCGGCAGCAGCGCCAGCCACAGCGACGTCGCGCCGCAGCCGGTAGCGGGGGATCGCCCAGGCGGGCACGCGCAGCCGCGAGCTCAGCTGGCCGGACGCGCCCACGCGGGCGGTGGGTCGGTCCCGGTCCGTCACACGATCCGGCGCACGGTCCTCGCGCGGGCCGTACAGGTAGATGATCAGCGCCGGCACGAGCAGCACCAGCCCGGTGCTGCGCGTGGCGCCCGCGAGCGCGCCCAGCACGCCGACCCACGCCCAGCGCCCGTTGCGCGCGCTCCAGAACAGCCCGACCGACAGCGCCAGGTACAGCGACTCGGAGTAGACCGCCGAGAGGAAGAACGCCATCGGCGCGAACGCCGTCAGCAGCACCGCCAGCCGCGCCGCGCCGGCGAGACGGTCGCCGGCGAGCGAGCCGCCCGCGCGGCGCGCCAGCTCGAGCGTCGTCAGGCGGTGGATCCCGTACAGCGCGACCGCGAGCGCGGCCACCGACAGCAGCACGCCGGCGAGCACCGGCGGCGCGCCGAGCCACGCGATCGCCCGCAGCCCGAGCGGGTACAGCGGGAAGAAGGCGGTGCGCGAGGACGTGTAGGCGCCGAGGTCGGGGCGGTAGCCGTAGTGGGCGATCACCAGGTACCAGGCGGAGTCCCAGCGCGCCGCCGGCGCCGCCAGCAGGTCGCCGAGCCAGCCGAAGCCGCCGGTCACGCCCGGGCGGGTTGAAGGCTTTGCGCTCGGGGCCGAAGCCGAACGCAAGCACGGTGCCCACGCCGGCCGCCCACACGAGCAGCGCGCGAGCTCCACAGCGCCCGCCAGCTGTCGCGCGCGGCAGTCATCCGTGCCGTCGGCGCGCAGCCGCGCAGCCAGCGGGCGCAGCCAGCCGGCGGCGGCGCGGGGGAGCGGCGGCGCGGGCGGCGAGCCAGCTCGCCCGCGCTCTCGACTGATCGCCAGCTCGGCCGTGTCGGAGTTCATCTGTCGCGCACCGAGCGTAGAGATCGCCGCAGTTGCAGCGGCAGAAAATCACCATCGGGCACGGTAATCTCGAACTCCGCGAGATGTCTCGACAAGCACGACAGCGACGCCACAGGCACGGCGCGGAGGCACGCGGATCCTGGTCGTCGGCCTGGGCGTGCTCGCCGCGACGCTCGCCATCGGCGCGATCGCCGCGGTCGCGCTACGTCCTGCACGTCGCCCAGTCGGCGCCCGCGACTCGACGCTCTGCGCCCGCGCGTCAGCGGCGGCTCCTCGCAGGTGTTCGCCGCCGACGGCACGCGGCTGGGCTTCATCCAGTCCGACGAACTGCGCACTCCCGTCGGCTGGACGGAAATCCCGGCCGACGCTCAAGGACGCGACGGTCGCGATCGAGGACCAGCGCTTCTACAAGAACGACGGCGTCGACCTCACGGGCATCTTCCGCGCGGCGGTCAAGGACCTGCTCCACGGCGCGGCGCTGCAGGGCGGCTCGACGATCACGATGCAGCTGATGCGCAACCTCTACCTGGGCGGCGACCAGCACACGCTCAAGCAGAAGATCATCGAGGCCAAGATGGCGATCGAATACTACGAAGCACCACAGCAAGCGCTCGATCCTCACGAGCTACCTCAACAGCGTCCCCTACGGCACCGCTCGGCGGGCAGACCGCGATCGGCGTGCAGGCGGCCGCGCGCATCTTCTTCAACAAGCCCGTCTCGCGAGCTGAACCTCGAGCAGTCGGCGCTGCTCGCCGGGCTGCCGCAGGCGCCCTCGCAGTACAACCCGTTCCTGGATCCCCAGGCCGCCACGCGAACGGCGCAACGAGGTGCTCGCGAAGATGGCCGAACTGCACTACATCAGCGCAGCCGCAGGCCAAGGCCAGCCGAGCGCGGCGCCGCTGGAGGTGCACCGCGGCACTACTACTCCGAACGCCAAGAGCAGTTCTTCTTCGAATACGTGCGCCAGCAGCTGCTCGAACGCTACGGCGCCAAGACCGTCGAGCAGGGCGGGCTGAAGGTGTACACGACGATCGACCTGAACATGCAGCGGCTCGCGCGCAAAGCGATCGCGCGAAGTGCTCAACGAGCCCGAAGACCCGGCCTCGGCGATCGTCACGATCAACCCGCGCCAACGGCGACATCGAGGCGATGGCCGAGTCCGAGAGCTACGAGAAGTCGCAGTACAACCTCGCCGCCGACGGCCACCGCCAGCCGGGCTCGACGTTCAAGGCGATCGACCTCGCCGACGCGCTCTCGCGCGGGATCGACCCGAACACGCACCGACTACTTCTCGCACACGCTCGAAGCCGGGCTGGCTGCCGGCGGAACCCGAAGTACGAAGTCAAGACGTTCGAGGGCACCTCGCTGAACAAGTCGATCAACCTCGTCCAGGCGACGCTCGCCTCCGACAACACCGTCTACGCGCAGCTCGCCGCCGACCTGGGCGAGGAAACGGTCACCCACACCGCCTACGAGATGGGCGTCAAAACGCACCTGTCGAGCTACCCCGCGGAGGCGCTCGGCGGGCTCACGCTCGGGGTCACGCCGCTGGAAATGGCGGACGTCTACGCGACGCTCGCGGACGGCGGCTGGCGCAACACGCCGATCGCGATCACGAAGGTCGTGTTCCCCGACGGCCACGTCGACAACAACTGGGGCACGCCGCACCGCGTGAAGGCGCTCAGCGAAGCGGTCACCGCGCGAGGAGACGAGCATCCTGCACGAGAACGTCGAGTCCGGCACGGCGACGCGCTCGGCGATCAACTGCCCGACCGCCGCCAAGACCGGCACCACCAGCGAACTGGTCGACGCCTGGCTCGACGGCTACACGCCCGACTACTCGACGGTCGTGTGGATGGGCTACCCGAACAAGCGCGTGTCGATGACCGACGTCCACGGCGAGCCCCAGCAGGGCGGCTACCTGCCGGCGGAAATCTGGCACGCGTACATGGCCGCCGTCACCGAAGGCAAGCCGTGCGTGCCGTTCCCGCCGTCCAAGGAAGCGATCTCCTACAAGCCGTTCTACGGCAAGTACGCGAGCACCGGGCTCGCGCAGGCCGCCCAGGAAGCGGCGCAGACGCCCGAACACAAGAGCGGCAAGGCGCATCACAAGCACGCCGAAGCGCCCGAACCGACCGAACCCGGCGCCAACCACAAGCCGCCTCCAAGCGAACCGAGCACGCCGGCTCCACAGGTCGTGGAACCGAGCACGCCGCCCGCGCAGCACGTGGCCGAAGAACCGGCCGACAAGCAGACCGGCGGGGCGGCGCCGCCCGGCTGACGCCGCGCGGCCGACGCCGCTCGACGCGCGCCGCACCCCCTTGGGCTCGCAGCGCTGGTAGTTTGAGTCTCGATATCGACGGCTAACGGTCATGCCCGCAGGCGCGGGCGGCCAGATTGGATGCAGCGTGGCGAAGGAGGACAAGGTCGAATTCGAGGGCGAGGTGATCGAGGCCCTGCCGAACGCGATGTTCCGCGTGAAGCTGGACAACGACCACGTCGTCCTCGGGCATGTGGCCGGCAAGATGCGCCGCTTCCGGATCCGCATCCTGCCCGGCGACCGCGTCCGCTGCGAGCTCTCGCCGTACGACCTGGACCGCGCGCGGATCGTCTACCGGCACCGCTGAGCACCCGACCGCGAGGTCCGGCATCGCCGAGCGCTCCCTGATCGAATCGATCGCGGCCGAGCTGGCGGGCCGCTCGCCAGAAGCGATGCCATCCGTGCGGGCGACGTCATCCGCGGCATCGGCGACGACGCGTCGGTCGTGCGCGCGAGGCCGGTGTGCGTGACCTCGGTCGACGCGATGGTCGAGGGCGTGCACTTCCGCCTGCGGCGAGGGCTGGGCGACGCCCGCGGAGGTCGGCCACCGCGCGCTCGCGGGCGCGCTGTCGGACCTCGCCGCGATGGGCGCCGAGCCGGGCGAGGCGTACCTCGTCGCTCGGGCTGCCCGCCGAGCTTCGCCGAGCGGCGCGCGCTCGAGCTCGTGCGCGGCGCGGCCGCGCTCGCGGCGCACACCCGGCACGACGATCGCCGGCGGCGACGTGGTGCGCCGCGCCGGCGCTGATCGTGTCGGTCACCGCGGTCGGCTGGGCCGAGGACGCCGCGCGAGCTCGTCGGGCGCGACGGCGCGCGCACCGGAGACCTCGTCGGCGTGACCGGCCGCGCTCGGCGCCGCCGGCGCGGCGCTGGCCGTGCTGGAGGAGCGCGCGTCGCGCACAGCCGCGACCGAGACGGCGCTGGCGCGCTCGCGCGCGCCGCTGCCGCGGCTGCGCGAGGGCCGCGCGCTCGCGGCTGCGGGCGTGCACGCGATGATCGACCTCTCCGACGGGCTCGCGACCGACGCCGGCCACCTCGGCCGCGCGCAGCGGCGCGCGACGTGCGCATCGAGCTCGGCGCGCTGCCGCTCGACGCCGGCGTGGCCGAGGTCGCGGCCGAGCTCGGCAGCTGGCGCCGTGGCGCCTGGCGGCGGCGGGCGGCGAAGACTACGAGCTGTGCTTCTGCGCCGCCGCCGAGCGACCGCGCGCGCGTGGAGCGGCGTCTCGCGAGCTCGGCGATGTCGCAGGTCAGCTGGATCGGCGAGGTGCGCGCCGGGACGCCCGGCGTGACGCTGTCAGACGAACGGGGAGACGCGTGCGGCTCGAGGGATACGAGCACCGCTGGTAGCGCCGGCGGCGGCGTGGCCTGCGCGCGGTGCAGCGGCGTGTCGATCGGCTGCGGCGATCGCGCCGCCGGGCAGGTCCGCGCGCGGCGCCGACGGGCACCGTGCGCGTCAGGCGCGCGTACACCAGCAGGCGTTTGGCGGCGCTGAACAGCGGGCGTGCACGCGGACAGCACGAGCCGCGCTGTAGCCGATCGTGCGCGATCGCCGCCTCGACGTCGCGTCGGCTGCGACGACGCGCTGGCCGATGACGGTGTAGGTGAAGTGCGCGTAGGGCATCTGCAGCAGGATCTGGTTGCCCGGGTTCGCAGCGAAGTCGATGTGGCGGAACGGCGCCAGGTAGGTGGTCCGGTGCCCGGCGATCGCGGTCGTGCCGGGGATCCCGGGAAAGGTCGTTTCGGTGTAGAGCCCGGGGCCGCTCTCGAGGTCTTCGGTGTCGGTGCCGTTGACGACCACGAAGCTCGCGCCGATCGCGCGGGATCTCGATCCGTCCCACCGGAGCTGCCGTCGCGCGGCGTGGCTTTCGAGCTGCCTGGCGAGGAACGCGATCCGCGCGCGCTCGTCGGCGAGGCTCGCCAGCGTGCGGCGCTCGACGGGCGTCGGCGCGGCGTGTTCGACCCTGCTGCAGGGCGCCGCTCAGGTGGTCCTGGCGGAGCTTCGCGACAGCGCCGAGATCGGCTCCTGCCAGACGAGCGTGACGACCGCGTCGAGCAGCGCCAGCGCGCCGGCGGCGATCATCAGCACGGCGAGCACGCGCAGCGCACGCGCGACGCTCGGCGGACCGGCGAACCGCGCGGCGGCCCGAGCGCCGCGCCGGGCGCCGCGGTGGGCAGATCGGCATCGCGACACTGCCCCCTCATCGTCGCAGAGCCGACTCCGTACCGCCAAGCGAGCCCGGACCGGCGTAGGAGAGCGGGCCGCGGATCGTGACCTCGATCGCCGTCCGCCTCCAGCGGCCTCCGGCGGCGTCTGGCGGCCGCCGCAGGGCGACGAGCGCGGCCGCGGCCGCGCAGCCGAGCGCGAGGCTCCACAGGATCGCGCCGCCGAGCCCGACGTGCCCGCCGGCGAGCAGCAGCACGCCCGTCCACGCCACCTCGCCCGCGCCCGAGGCCGAGCTGGTGGGCGTAGAAGACGATCAGCCGCGAGCAGCGGCAGCAGGCCGAGCAGCGACGAGCGCGAACGCGCCGAGGCGGCGCGAGCGGCGGCCGCAGCTCGGGCGACGGCCAGCAGCCAGCCACAGGTGCAGCGCGGGCAGCAGCAGCAGCGCGGTGAGCGGGTCGCCGACCCACACCAGCGCCGCCACCGGCGATCAGCACCAGCACCAGCGACAGCCCGGCGACGTCGGGGTCGGGCCGGGCGCCCCAGCCGAGCCGGCGCATCAGCCCGGCCCACAGCAGCCACGCCAGCGCGAACGTCAGCAGCGACGCGCCACAACCGCGGTGGCGGCGCGCGCCGCCGAACGGCAGCGCACTGCGGCAGCACCGGCGCCGGACGGCGCGGCGCCGAGCGACCCCGAGCCAGCCGAGCACGTACGCGAACACCGCGCAGCTGAAGAACGGCAGCGCGCAGCTGAGCGTCCACAGCGCCCAGCGCCCGACCGGCCAGCCGCCGGCGGCGCGCGCGCGCGAGCCCGTCGACGGCGGCGAGCGAGCGGCGGCAGCAGCAGCGTCAGCACGAGCAGCCGCAGCGCCCACGCCGGCATCGTCTTGCGCTGCAGCACGAGGCCCGTCTGCATCGCCGGCGCGAGGTCGGGGGCCGTGTCGAGCGCGTCGACCGCGCTCAGCACCGCGCGCCCGTAGCCTTCCAGGCGTTCCGCGCTGACGGCGTCCGCGCGGCGACGGCCCGCGTTCGCCGGACACCTGCACGAGCACCGCCGGGACGCCGCCCGCGTTCGAGCACGCCCTGTTCGCCGACGCGTCAGCGGGAACGCCAGGTGCGCGAGCTGGCCGAGCGCGCTCGGGGCGCCCGGGTCGCGCGCCGGCCTCCTGGGTGATCGCGTCCGCGACCGTGCGCTGCAGCTGCAGCGGCGCCGAGCCGAGCCCGTCGGAGAACGGCACCACGAGCGGCGTGCGCATGCGTCGCGCCGGCGAGGTCGCCGAGCACGATCGCCGCGTCGAACGCTCGCCGCCGAGCCGTGGACGCCGGCCGCCGAGAGCTCGGAGAGCAGTCGGCGGCACCCGCGTCGCCGCCGCTGCCGCCGCTGGTGGAGGCGAGCACGATCGTGCGCTTGGTCTCGCGCGCGGCGAACACGCGCGCCAGCTCCAGCAGCGCCGCCGTGCCCGACAGCTCCGCCGCGCGCGCCGTGCGCGGCCGCGTCGCGGTGGGCGACGATCACGATCGGCGTGGCGCTGGTCGAGCCGGGACGCGACGCGACCACGGTGGTGAGCGTGCCGTTCGCCTTCGATCGTCTGGCGCTTCGAAGTGGTAGCGTGTGCACCGAGAAGCCGCCGCCGGCGGTGCCGCCGAGCGCCTCGCAGCGCGGCCGGCGACGTGCGCGGCGAGCGCGTTCGTCGCCGCTGCTGCCGGGCCGCCGCTCGGGAAATGCGGCGAGCGAGGCTCTGCAGTTCGGCGAACGCGCGGCGCGCCTTCGAAGGCGTCCGGCGCGAGCGTCGAGCGGAGCGGCCGCGGCCGCGCGCCGAGCGAGAAGGCGGCGACGGCGAGCGCGAGCAGGAAAGGCACGAAGGCCGCGCGGTAGAGGCGCCCGTTGAGCATGCCCATAGACCATAGTCCGCCGCGTCGGCTCCGCGCGCGCGCGGCCGCCCGCGAACGCGTCGCCGCAGTCGGCGCGGTCGCGCGCGCCAACTGCTCGGCGCGACCCGGTTAGGTATCGTGCCGCCGCGTGCTGCAGCCCGTCGCCGTCGCGCAACAAGACGCTCGCCGACTACACGCACATCTGCGGGCGCGAGCTGATCGCCGAAATCCGCGAGCTGGCCGAGCCGCTGCAGGGCCAGCGCGTGGTGCACATCTCGGCCACCGCCTTCGGCGGCGGCGTCTCGGAGATCCTCTACACGCTCGTGCCGCTGATGCGCGACGTCGGCCTGGACTGCGAGTGGCACGTGATCTACGGCCGCGAAGAGTTCTTCAACGCGACCAAGCTGATGCACAACGCGCTGCAGGGCGCGCCGCAGGACCTCGACGAGGAGCAGTGGGCGACGTGGCGCAGCTACAACGAGATCAACGCGCGCGAGCTGTCCGACGGCTGGGACGTGTGCCTCGTCCACGACCCGCAGCCGGCGGCGCTGTGCCAGCTCGTGCCCGGAGAAGGCCAAGGGCTGGGTGTGGCGCTGCCACATCGACCTCTCGACGCCCAACCCGGACACGATCGCCCAGCTGCTGCCCTACATCCAGGACTACCCGCAGTCGCTGTTCCACATGCGCGAGTACGTGCCCGAGGGGATGAACGGGAACGTCAACGTGGTGCCGCCGGCGATCGACCCGCTGACGCCGAAGAACATGGCGCTCTCGCCCGAGGACGCCGCGTTCGTGTGCGGCCAGTTCGGGATCGACGTCGACCGGCCGCTGATGTGCCAGGTCTCGCGCTTCGACCCGTGGAAGGATCCGCTCGGCGTGATCGACGCCTACCGCCTGGTCAAGGAGACGATGCCCGAGGTGCAGCTCGCGCTGGTCGGCTCGATGGCCAGCGACGACCCCGAGGGCTGGGACTTCTTCAACGCGACGATCGCCCACGCCGACGGCGACCCCGACATCCACATCCTCAACAACTTCAACAACGTCGGCGCGATCGAGGTCAACGCGTTCCAGTCGCACGCCGACGTGCTGATCCAGAAGTCCACGCGCGAGGGCTTCGGCCTGACCGTCTCGGAGGCGATCTGGAAGGCGCGGCCGTTCATCGGCGGCGACGTCGGCGGCATCCCGCTGCAGATCGAGGACGGCGTCACCGGCTTTCTCGTCTCGAGCGTCGAGGCAGTGCGCGGAGCGCACGCTCGAGATCCTGCGCGACCCCGAGCTCGGCCGCACGCTCGGGCGGCGCGGCAAGGAGCACGTGCGCCAGCACTTCCTGACGCCGCGCTACCTGCGCGACTACCTGCGGATCTTCAACGAGCTGAGACAGGCATGACCGAGGGCGCCGGCACAGCGGTCTCCGCTGGTGCTGGTGAGCAACCGCGGGCCCGTCACGTTCGACGCCGACGGCGAGGTCCAGCGCGGCTCCGGCGGGCTGGTGACGGCGCTGACGGGGCTCGCCTCGCACCGCGACGCGATCTGGATCGCCTCGGCGATGAACGAGTACGACGCCGAGGTCTCGCGCGAGCACGGCGGCCGCGCGTTCCCGGTGCGCTCGCCCGCCGGCGGCGAGTACCAGGTGCGCCTGGTCGTCAGCGACCCGGAGGCCTACGACCGCTTCTACAACGTGTTCGCCAACCCGATGCTGTGGTTCATCCAGCACTACCTGTGGGACCTCTCGAACGCGCCGGACATCCGCCGCGAGGAGATCGAGGCGTTCGAGTTCGGCTACAACGTCGTCAACGAAGACCTCGCGCGCGCCGTCGTCGAGGAGATCGAGGGCACGAGCGAACCGGTGGTGATGGTCCACGACTACCACCTCTACACGCTGCCCGGACCTCGTGCGCCGCGCCCGCCCGGACGTCTTCCTGCACCACTTCATCCACATCCCGTGGACGCAGCCGGACGCCTGGCGGGTGCTGCCGACGCGGATCCGCGAGGAGATCTTCACGGGCCTGCTGGCGAACGACATCATCGGCTTCCACACGCGCTCCTACCGGCACAACTTCCTGCAGTGCTGCCGCGACCTGATGGACCTCGACGTCGACTTCGAGCGCCGGCGTGGTGCGCTTCGGCGAGCGCGAGGTGTGGGTGCGCGCCTACCCGCTGCCGATCGACCACCGCGCCACGCGCCAGATCGCCGCAGCGCGAGCGCGTGCGCCGAGTTCGAGCAGCGAGCTGCTGCGCCGCCGGCGCGACTTCCTGATCCTGCGCGTGGACCGCGCCGACCTGTCGAAGAACGTGCTGCGCGGCTTCTCCGCGTTCGACCTGTTCCTCGAGCAGCACCCGGAGTTCACCGAGCGGGTGACGTTCATGGCGCAGCTGATGCCCTCGCGAACCGACGTGCCGCAGTACGCCGAGTACCTCGAGCGCGATCGAGGCGCTGGTGGCGGTCGTCAACCACCGCCACGGCACGCCCGACTGGATGCCGATCCAGCTGAAGCTGCGCGACGACCTCGAGGAGGCGATGGCCGCCTACAAGCACTACGACGTGCTGCTCGTCAACGCGATGTTCGACGGCATGAACCTCGTCGCCAAGGAGGGGCCGATCGTCAACGAGCGCGAGGGCGTCTCGATCCTCTCCGAGAACACCGGCGCGCACGAGGAGCTCGGCGAGTACGCGCTGTCGGTCAACCCGTTCGACATCCAGGAGCTCGCCAACTCGATCTACGCGGCGCTGACGATGGACCGCCGCGAGCGCCGCCGCCGGGCGCGAGGGGCTCGCGCGAGATCGTCACCTCGCGCGACCCCGGCGACTGGATCGACGAGCAGCTCGCCGACATCCGCGCGAAGGCCCGCACGCGCTGACGCGCCGCTCGGCGGCGGCGCCGCGGCGCGTGACACGCTAGTCTTGCCGCTGATCGCATGACCTTGCCCGCACCGACATACGACCTCGTGCTGCTGCTCGACCCGCAGGCCGAGGAGCGACGCGCGCGAAGATCGTCGCCGACACGCGCGCCGCGATCGAGGCGCAGGGCGAGCTCCTGCGCCACGACGACTGGGGCGAGCGGCCGCTGACCTACCCGATCGACCGCAAGAAGCGCCGAGTACCACCTGCTGCAGTTCCACGTCGGCCGACCGAGCTGCTCGAGCGGCCTGGACCGCACGCTGCGGATCACCGACGGGGTGCTGCGCTTCCGCATCATCAAGCTCGCGCCGGGCGTCGCCCGACGCGCCGGACATGGCAGCTCGCGCCGCGCGCGGCGCCGAGGCGAGCCGGCGCGCTGCGCCCGCGGCCCCGCCGCGCCGAGGCCGACGGCGCGCCGCCGAGGTCGCGCCAGCCGCGCCGACGCGCCGGCGCGGAGCCGCGCCGGCGCGCCGAGCGCGCCGAGCCGGCGCTGACGCCGAGGCCGTCGCCGATCGCTCCGCGCGGCTGACGGCCGCAGGGAGCCGCGATCGCGCCCGTACGGCTTGGCCGAGCCGGCGTAATAAGATCGCTCCATGAGCTGGGCTGAGGCCGAGGACATGGGCGACGCGGTCATCGAACCAGGACCGACGTGCTGCGCGCGTCGCCGCCGATGTTCGAGTCGCGCGTGCTGGACGCGCTCTCGCGGGTGCACCCGACGGTGCCGGTGCTGATCTTCGTGCCGGCGATCGTCGCGATGGGCGCCTGGGGCCTCTCGAAGACGAGCGTGGCCGTCGACGATCGGCCTGCGCGTCGGCGGCTACGCGCTGTGGACGCTGTTCGAGTACTGGCTGCACCGGATCGTGTTCCACTTCGAACCGGAGGACGGCATCGGCGCGCGCCTGCACTGGATCATCCACGGCGTCCACCACGACCACCCCAACGACCCGCTGCGCCTGGTGATGCCGCCGGCGGTGAGCGTCCCGCTCGGCGCGGCCGTGTTCGGCGCTGCTGTACCTGATCTTCGGCGCCCGCTACGCGCCGGGCCTCGGCGCGGGCTTCTTCGCGGGCTACCTCGTCTACGACATGACCCACTACTACCTGCACCACTTCCGCCCCCGCGGGCGGCTCGGGCGGATGCTGCGCGAGCGCCACATGCGCCACCACTTCCAGGACGACACGCGCGGCTTCGGCATCAGCGCGCCGTACTGGGACGAGGTCTTCCGAACCTCGCCCGCGCGCCGAAGCGATCCTCGCAATGAGCGGGATCGCTTGCGGCCAGGCCGCCCGCGGCGATGTCGCGCCCGCGGGCCGCTCTAGACTCGAGCTCGACTCGGACGACAGAGGACTCCTCGCCAGCGGAGCGACGACAAGCTGAAAGGAAGAGCAGCCGTGGCCGCCACCAACATCAACCGGGTCGTGCTGACCGGAAACCTGACCGCCGACCCCGAGCTGCGCTCGCTGCCGAGCGGCACGCTCGGTGTGCAGCCTGCGGGTCGCGTGCAACACGCGCCGCAAGAACGGCAGCACCGGCGAATGGGAGGACAAGCCCAACTACTTCAACGTCACGGTGTGGGGCGCGCAGGGCGAGAACGCCGCGCGCTACCTCGTCCAAGGGCCGCCCCGTGGCGATCGACGGGCGCCTGGAGTGGCGCGAGTGGGAGGCGCAGGACGGCACAAAGCGCCAGGCAATCGATATCATTGCCGACTCGGTGCAGTTCCTGGGCTCGCGCGAGGACGCCTCCGGTGGAGGCGGCGTTCGCCGGTCAACGGGGCCCTCCAGGGGCAGCGACGTCCCGGTCGACGAAGGGGACTTCCAGCCCGCACCGGTCGCCGGCGCAGCCGGCGACGACGACATTCCGTTCTAGCCAGTACAGCGAGGTCTCCAGTGTTTTCAACCGCAGCCACGCCCGACCCGCGACCGCAGCCGCGGCGGAGCACGCTGATGGCCAAGGCACGCGGTCGCGGCAAGCCGGTGCGCCGGCGCGACAAGAAGGGCGGGCCCGGCAGCGGGCGGCGCAAGCCGTGCCAGCACTGCCGCGACAAGGTCGAGCAGGTCGACTACAAGGACGTCGCGTCGCTGCGCAAGTTCATCTCCGAGAAGGGCAAGATCCGCTCGCGGCGGATCACCGGCTCGTGCCGGCGCCACCAGGTGCAGATCGCGCGCGCCGTCAAGCGCGCGCGCGAGCTGGCGCTGCTGCCGTACGTGAACGAGGGCGGTCGCGACGACAGCCCCCGGCGCGAGCGCGGCGACCGCGGACCGCGAACGCTAGGCGCCGGCATGCCCGAGGCGATCCTCCTCCAGGACGTCGACACGCTCGGCGAGCAGGGCACGGTCGTCGACGTCTCCAAGGGCTACCTGCGCAACTACCTGATCCCGCGCAAGCTCGCGCAGCCGGCGACGAAGGGCGCGATCGAGACGGTCCGCCAGCGCCAGGCGGCCGCCGAGCGGGCGGCGCGCGAGGCGGTCGAGCGCGCGCAGGAGAACGTCAACCTGCTGAACCGCACCGTGCTCACGATCCCCCAGCAGGCGGGCGCCGACGGGCGCCTGTTCGGGTCGGTCACCGCGCAGGACATCGCCAGCGCGATCCGCGAAGCGCGCGGGCTGCGGATCGACAAACGCAACGTGCACCTGCCCGAGCCGATCAAGAACGTCGGCACGTACATGGTCGTCGTCGAGGTCGTCGAGGGCGTGCACGGCGACGATCAAGACGATGGTCGTCGCCAAGAAATGACGCTCCGCAAGTAAGTCGAATCGTCTCCGGCCGCTTACGCGGCGGGGAGCCGAGTCGCCTTACTTGCTCCGCTTTGCCGAGAACTGCAACCGTGCGCGCCGGTCCGTCTTTGCTGGGTGCGAACATCTGTTCGTGCTTCGTCTGACCAGGTTTTACTGCCGCGATTTGCGGAAACGGCTTCCAGGTCGGGACGAGCGGCGACCTAGACTCGGCCGAGCCATGCCCATAATCGCCAACCCCAAAGCCAACGGCGCCAATGGCGCCTCCGCCGGCGCGATCACGCCGCCGCACAACCTCGACGCCGAGCAGTCGGTGCTCGGGGCGATCCTGCTGTCGGATCGCTCGCTGTATGCGCTGGTGATCGAAGAGGGGCTGCGCGCGGAGGACTTCTACCGCGAGCGCCACGGCATCGATCTACGAGGCGATGCTCGCGCTGTACAACGAGAGCGAGCCGGTGGACGTGCTGACGGTGACCGACCGCCTGCGCCAGACGGGCAGGCTCGACCACGTCGGCGGCGCTGCGACGGTGGACGAGCTGACGGGCGTCGTGCCCGGCGGCGGGACACGCGCGCCGCTACGCGCAGATCGTGCGCGAGAACGCGCTGCTGCGGCGGCTGCTGAAGAGCACGTACGAGATCCAGGAGAGCGTGCTCGGCCACGACGCGTCGCCGCGGGAGCTGGTGGAGCAGGCGGAGAAGGCGATGCTGGAGGTCGGGCGCGACGACCGCCAGCAGGACTTCCGCGCGATCGAGGAGGTGCTGCACGAGGAGCTCGAGAAGCTGCAGCGGCTGTCGCTGGAGGGCACCTCGCTGACGGGCACGCCGTCGGGCTTCAAGGACCTGGACGAGATCACGGGCGGCTTCCAGGCGGGCAACCTGATCATCATCGCGGCACGCCCGGCGATGGGCAAGAGCGCGCTGGTGTGCAACATCGCCGAGAACGCGGCGGTCGAGCACGGCCGGCCGGTGGCGCTGTTCTCGCTGGAGATGGCGGAGGCGGAGCTTGCGCAGCGGTTCGTGGCCTCGCAGGCGCGGATCAAGGGCGAGGAGCTGCGCAAGGGGCGGGTGGCCGAGCAGCGCTGGCCGAAAATCCTCAAGGCCAGCCAGCGCCTGTCGCGAGCGCCGCTGTGGGTGGACGACTCCAGCGACGTGGGCATGCTGGAGATCCGCGCGAAGGCGCGCCGGCTGCACAGCCAGTGCGAGAACGGGCTGGGGCTGATCATCATCGACTACCTGCAGCTGATGCGCACGGACAGCCGCTACGACAGCCGCGTGACCGCGGTGGGCGAGCTCAGCCGCGGGCTGAAGATTCTCGCGCGCGAGCTGGGCGTGCCAGTGATCGCCCTGTCGCAGCTCAGCCGCGCGGTGGAGACGCGCCCGGACAAGAAGCCGCAGCTGTCGGACCTGCGCGAGAGCGGGAACCTCGAGCAGGACTCCGACCTGGTTATGTTCATCTACCGTGACGAGTACTACAACGAGGACTCCGAGCGGCCCGGCGAGGCCGACCTGCTGATCGCCAAGCATCGCAACGGCGCGGTCGGCAAAGTCACGCTGACGTTCCAGAAGGAGTACCCGAAGTTCATGAACTACGCCGGGGAGCGCTACGCGGAATGAGCGACCAGCGGTTCGACGCCCCCGATCCGCTCGGCGTGCTCGTGGGGCAGCGGGGTCTGCCCAGCGGGAGTCGCTGCGAGTTCGACCAGTGCGACGGCAGCGGCTTCATCGTCGACGAGGACACGAACACCGCGTCCGATTGCCGCTGTCGACCGGCGCGCATAGCGCGGGCGCGGGCGACCCGGCTGGAGGCGCGGATTCCGCGCCGCTACCAGGACATGTCGTTCGAGCGGCTGGCGGGCAGCGACCTGGTGGCGTTCACCGAGCAGGTCAACCTGGTTCGCAGGTTCGCGACGGGTATCAGGGAGAACATCGACGAGGGCCGCGGCATCTGGATCACGGGGGACATCGGCACCGGCAAGACGGCGCTAGCGATGCTGATCTCCAAGGCGGCGCTCGAGGCGGGGCGCTCGGTTGCGATCTACTCGCTGCCGCGACTGCTGAACCTGATTCGCGAGGCGATCGAGCACGTCGACGGCGTCGTCGGCTTCCTCGACCTGCTCGCCGGCGTGGATCTGCTGCACCTCGACGACGTCGGCGCGGAGAACCGCACCGACTGGGCGCTCGAGCAGCTCTACTCGATCATCAACACGCGCTACGAGGAGAAGCGCTCGATCGTGGTGACCACGAACCTCCAGGACCAGGAGCTGTCCGATCAGATCGGGGCGCGGACCGTCTCGCGCCTGATCGAGATGTGCGGAGATCCGGTGCCGCTGTTTGGCGAGGATCGGCGGCGGGTCGACGAAGACAGGCGGCGCGAGCGCCTCGTCCGCCAGGGGACGCCCGCGGACGCGGCTGGGCGGGCGATCCTCAGCAGCCCCCTAAACTGACCTGCTCATGCCGGGCATAGTGATAGTGGGCGCCCAATGGGGCGATGAGGGCAAGGGCAAGATCACCGATCTGCTTGCCGAGAGCGGCGACGCGGTCGTGCGCTTCCAGGGCGGCAACAACGCGGGACACACGATCGTCCGCGGCGAGCAGGAGTGGAAGCTGCACCTGATCCCCTCGGGCATCCTGTATCCGGGCAAGCGCTGCGTGATCGGCAACGGCGTGGTGATCGACCCGAAGGTGCTGATCGACGAGCTCGACGCGCTGCGCGCAAGGCGCGTGGACGTGGGCGGCCTGCGCATCTCCGCCAACGCGCACCTGATCATGCCCTACCACCTGCTGCTGGACTCGGCCGGCGAGGCGAAGCTCGGCAGCCTGCAGATCGGCACCACGCGCCGGGGCATCGGCCCCTGCTACGCGGACAAGGCCGCGCGCCTGGGCATCCGCGTGCAGGACCTGCTGGACGAGAAGATCCTGAAGAAGAAGATCGTCGCTGCGATGGAGCCCAAGCGCCTGTCGCTGCGCCCGTTCGAGAAGGACCCGGCGCTGGACCTGCACGCGATGACCGAGGAGTACCTGACCTACGGCCACCGCCTCGAGCAGCACATCGCCGACACCTCGAAGCTGATGTGGGAGATGCTGGAAGAGGGGCAGACTGTGATCCTCGAGGGCGCACAGGGGGCGATGCTCGACATCGACCACGGCACGTACCCGTTCGTGACCTCGTCGAACCCGCTGGCGGGAGCGGCGTGCGTGGGGACCGGCATCGGCCCAAAGGCGATCGACGAGGTCTGGGGCATCTCCAAGGCCTACACGACCCGTGTGGGCGCCGGCCCGTTTCCGAGCGAGCTGCACGAAGAGATGGGCGAGACGATCCGCCAGCGGGGCGGCGAGTTCGGCACGACGACCGGACGCCCGCGGCGCACGGGCTGGCTGGACCTCGTGGCGCTGCGCTACGCGGCGCGGCTGAACACGCTGACGGCGCTGGTGGTGACCAAGCTGGACGTGCTCTCGGGCATGGACCGCATCCAGGTGTGCACGAGCTACCGCGGCGCCGACGGCGCCGAGTTCGAGGACTTCCCCTACCACCAGACGGTGCTGCACCACACCACCGCGGAGCTGACGGAGCTGCCCGGCTGGAAGGAGGACCTGGGCGAGTGCCGCACGATGTCCGACCTGCCTGCCGGCGCGCGCGAATACCTCGACTTCATCGCCGAGCACGCCGGGGCGCCAGTGGCGCTGATCGGCGTCGGCCCGGGCCGCGAGCAGACCGTATGGACCGACGCCGGCCGTCAGACGATCATCGGCGCCAACGGCCACCGGCCGAGCTCCTGAGCGAAGCCCGACCGGCGACCGGCGAGGAGTGGCGGCCGACGACGAACGGCGGCCTGTCGGCTAGTGGCCGAACGGCCAGCCGAAGCCGCGGCTCGGCGGCCACGGGAACTGGTAGGCGCGGTATGTGTTCACGCCGGCGGGGAACTGGGCGTTGAACAGGAGCTTGCCCGAGCGGTCGAGCTCGGAGAAGTACGGCAGCGAGCCCCAGCCCACGACCAGGTTGCCGACGGCCGTCGTCTGCGCGTTGCCCTGCGACGGCGCGGCGAGCCCCTCGGGCTGGTCGACGGACGAGAGCAGCGTTGCCGTCTTGCTCCACGGGCTCAGCCGCACGGTGACCTCGCGGCTGTACGGCAGCAGCGGCGTTCCCGAGGACTCGTTGTCGAAGAACGTGTACACGCCATTGCCCGACGCCTCCGGGTCGTGCTGCCAGGCGAAGATCTCGTTCGCGCTGTCGAGCACCTGTCCCGGCGCGGCCTGGAGCGCGAAGCTCGAGTCCTTGCCTCCGAGCTGCCAGATGATGCCGCCGTTGAAGTGGTTTACCTTGTAGGTCGTCCACGTGTCGCGGGCGTTGATCAGCAGGTTGCCGTCGGTGTCGAGCTTGACGGCGTTGATGTGGAACCAGTCCCAGGGCGTGCTCGCTGACGCCGGCAGCGGCTGCTCGCTCTGGCTGAAGGGGACGTGATCCGCGCTGTTCCACTGGAACAGGACCTTGCCGGTGGCGATGTCGACCTCCTGCACGACGCCGTTTATCACCGTCTGGTTGGCCGGCCCGCCGATCGACGTGAGGTCGGCGGTGGCGGTCGTGTAGGCGAGGATCAGCGCCGTGTTCCAGGGCGTGACCAGGAACTCATGGCCGTCCGCGCTGAGGCCGTTGCCGGCGTTGACGGCGGCGATCTGCTGGTAGCGGTCGTTGTAGATGTAGTCGGTGCCGGCGCTCAACCCTCCGAGCCCGGTGCCCTGCCACCAGGTGAGGACCGGCTGGCCGTCGTAGGTCTGGACGCGGAAGTCGCTTGCCTCCTCGCCTGCCGGAACGGGCTTGAACCACACGACGTTGCCCTGGCTGTTGACGATCTCGGGGCCGCTTGCGTAGGTGCTGGCGTCGCCGAACGGGGAGATGAAGAAGTCGCCGCCCTGCGCGACGAACGGTGAGGAGCTGAGGATCGAGACCGGCGGTGGTGAGGTGGGTGCCGCCGCGAGCGCGGTGGTCGCGCCGGCGAGCGCGATCAGTGCGGCTCCGACGACGATCGTGACGGCGCCGATGAGCATCTGGAGCTGTCGTTGCAGCCCGCTGCGGGGTGCGCTGGAGGACGTTAGCTGGAGCATTGAATTGCTTCCTTTCGCTTGAGGGGCTTGTGTGTTTGGAGCTGCGAACCACCGTGGTTCTCAGGCCCTGGTGCGCACCTTAGACGAAAACAGCATAATTTCAACCAGATGTGTGATCTTTGATCACCAGCGGCGTCCGTGCTGCGACGCCGGTGATCCGCACTGCGAGAAACAAATGGGCCGTGTTGGAATCGAACCAACAACCTTGGGCTTAAGAGGCCCCTGCTCTGCCGATTGAGCTAACGGCCCATGAGGGCGCCGGCGAATCGGCCGGCTCGGCGACCGATTCTATCCAAGCGCACGCTGGGCCAGCACGCCGCCTACGTGTCTTCTCATAGGGCTATTTGCCCTTGGTCGTGCTGGTCTTCCCGCCCGGAGCCGATTTCGTCGGCGCTTCGTTGCCCTTGAATTCGCCTTTTTTGTTGACCTTGCCGACGTAGGTTTTGCCATTGGTCGTGGTCGTATACGTCTTTTCGCCGGAGGGGTTGGCCTTGATTTCGGCGAGCTCGTCCTTGACGCGAACGCGCTCGTTGGCCGGCGAGAGGCTCACGGCCTTTTCGGAGGCCAGATCGCCCACGCGGGTGTTGTGGGCTTTGTAGGCGAACTCAGCGAGCTCGGCATAGAACGACGCCACGTTCGGCCTGGCCGCCACGACCAACTGCATGACTTCGACCGCCTTGGCAGGTTCGTTGAGGCCGCCTTCGCCGTAGACAGAGAGCATCAGCTGCGCCAGTTCGCTGTTGGGCTTGGGCTGCAGCGAAAGGTATGTGGCCCACGCCTGCGACGCCTGGCGGAAGAGTTCCTTGCCCTTGCCCGTCACGGCGCCCTGGCTCGTCTCGTAGGTTTCGCTGCTGCCCACTTCGTGCAGGAGGTTCTTGGCCAGACCTTCCCATGCGCTCGCATCGGTCGGCCGCTGCTGGGTCAGCTTGCGGTACTTCTTGACCTGCGCGGAGAAGCCGGTGCTGCCGCCGCCGCTTTCTTTGGTGAAGGCGCTGAAGATGCCGCTGCTGCCAAGCCCGCCGCCGACGCCAAGGCCGACGAAGCCGAGCAGGAAGATCAGCGCGAGGCCGATGTAGATCACGCGCACCACCCGACGGCGGTGGCGACCCCTGGTGTCGAACAGCATCTAGCCCTGCAACCTTGGGTCTTGGTGGTCGATCAGCTCCTGCACGGTTGGCTCCCCTGGATCCTGCGGTGATGTCGGCACCGGGTCCCCCGCGGGAGGCCCGGCTTCCGTGGTGCTCGCGCTGCCCTCTTCGGGCCGAACGGGACTCGCCCGCCCGAACAGCGCTGCAAGCAGGATACTGACCTCGTAGAGCAGGTACAGCGGCACCGTCTCGAGCAGCAGCGTGATCACGTCGCCGGGGAGGAACGCCGCCACGGCGGCGCACGCGACGATGGCGAAGCGCCGGCCCTTGCGCAGCTGTTTGGGCGTGACGATCCCCAGGCGGGTGGCGCCGATGATCACCACGGGGACCTGGAACACGAGCCCCATCGCCAGCAGCACGGTTGCCGCGAAGCTGTAGTAGGGGTTGGCCTGGACGAGCGTGTTGAACTCGGCGGAGTTGAAGTTGACGAAGAAGTGCACGGCGGCGGGCAGCACCACGAAGTAGCCGAACGCGACGCCGGCGGCGAACAGGAACGGGACCGCCGTGATCAGCGGCATCGCGATACGCCGCTCGTGGGGCTGCAATGCGGGCAGGACGAAGCCGTAGAGCTCGAACAGGATCACGGGCAGCGACACGATCAGCGCGAAGTACAGCGTCACGGTGATGGTGGTCGTGAACGGTTCGCCGATGCCGAGCGTCGCGGGGTTGTCGCCGACCGGGTTGCGCGGCACCTGCGCGACGTCGGCCTTCAGCCTGGCCAGCAGCGGCGTGAGCTGTGCGCGCGCGCTCGGGGACAGACCGCTGCCGGGCTTTGCGAGCACGCCCAGCGCTGCCTGCGTGCTGGCGGCGAGGTTCAGCAGCCCGCGCTGCGCGAGCACCGCCTGCCCGACCGTGCCCTGGCCCTTGGCGACCTGCTTCTTCGTCTCTGTCTTCAGCGGTTTGTTGAGGACGCGCAGCAGCGCGTGGTTCTGCCACAGGCAGATGCCGAAGGCCACCACGAGCACGGCGCCGCTGACGATCAGCCGCGTGCGCAGCTCTTCGAGGTGGTCCACGAGGCTCAGCCGATCCTCGTGGCCGATCGTGCGAATAGCGCTCGCCATGGGCCCTCATGAACCTACCACCGCGCCGCCGCGGTCCCGCCATGACCGGCCGCACGTGCCCGACTGCTGGAATCCCGCCGCGTCAAGTCGGTAGTAGACCCCGTCAACGTTCGGGATAGCACGCCTGCAGCAGCTAAAGGCGCCGGCTCCACGCGTCGATGACGATCGGGAGCCGCGATGGAATCCGAAAAGAACCCAGACATCCAGCACCGCGGGCAGGCACCGGTCGGCAACCCAACCGGGGCTGTCTACGGTAGCCAGGGCCAGCGCGCCGACGACACCTGCGCGCCGGCGCAACTGCACATATGCTTTCACTGCGCGGGCGAGCTCGTGTACCCGCTGGACTGGTCCGAGGAGGGCCCGCGGCACTGGCGCATCGTGCTGCGCTGCCCCGAGTGCGAGTCACGTCGGGAGGGCGTGTTCGACCAGACGGCCGTGGAACGCCTGGACGACGAGCTCGACCGCGGGTCGAGCGCGCTGCTGGGGGATCTGCGGCGCATGACGCACGCGAACATGTCCGAGGAAATCGAGTTCTTCGCGCGCGCGCTCGACGCAGACCTGATTCTGCCCAGCGACTTCTGAAGCTCTGAAGCAGGAACCTAGCGGCTCGTAGGCCAAGCGAGCCAAGAACGCAGGGAGCGTGGTGTGCGACAGCACACGAGCGACCGAGGACGCCGGCTCGCGCCGGCATACGAGCCGCTAGCGGTAGCGCTCGACGACGGCGTCGGCTACCAGGTCGAGCAGCTCCGAGCGTCCGTCGGGGAGGACCGCGGGCAGCGCCCCCTTGGCCTCGGCGACGACCGCGAGCGCCTGCTCTCGCGCCTCGTCGAGCGCGCCTGTCGCGGCGATGCGCTCGCACAGCGCCTCGGCCTGCTCGGGCGCCGCGCAGCGACGCGAGGTCGAACTGCGCGAGGTCGGGCTCGCGTTCGCGCGCGAGGATGAACGGCAGCGTGACCGTGCCGTCGAGCAGGTCGGTGCCGCGCGACTTGCCGGTGCGCTCGACCGGGCCGGACACGTCGAGCACGTCGTCGAGCATCTGGAAGGCGAGGCCGATGCGGCGCGCGAACGCGCCGAGCGCGTCGGCGAGCTCCGCTGAGCCGTGGACGGCTGTGAGCGCACCGAGCCGGCAGGCGGCCTCGAACAGCGCGGCCGTCTTCAGCTCGCAGCGGCGCAGGTAGCGCTCGACGGCGACGTGCGCGGCGTAGGCGTCCTCGCGCTGCAGCAGCTCGCCTTCGGCGAGCGCGGAGCTGGCCTGCGAGAGCGCGCGCAGCTGCTCGGCGTCGTCGTTGCGCGCGAGCTCGGCGAACGCGCGCGAGAACAGCAGGTCGCCGGTCGCCACCGCCATCTGCCGCCCGGCGACGGCCGCGACCGTCGGGTGGCCGCGCCGCAGCTGGGCGCCGTCGATCAGGTCGTCGTGGACGAGCGTGGCCGAGTGCACGAGCTCGACCGCGACGGCCGCGCGCACGAGCCGCTCCTCGCCCTCGGGATCGTCCGATGGCCCGCCCACCCCGCCGGCGGACTCGGCGGCGAGGACCACGAGCAGCGGGCGCAGCCGCTTGCCGCCGGCGATGACCGTGGCGTTGGCGTGCGAGGCCAGCGGCGTCGCCCGCCTGGGCGGTCACGCGCTCGAGGTGGCGCTCGGTGCGCTCCATCCGCAGGCGCAGGCCCTCGCCGCCGCGGCGCATGATCGCGTCGAGCCCGTCCACATCCCCCACGGGAACGCCGGCGGTGCTGCTCACCGCGCTCATGATGCCGGACCACCGCCTCCGGCGGCGGTGCCCCCGGGGACGGTGCCGGCGTGGATCGCGACGATGCCGCCGGCCGTGAGCACGTAGCGGATCTCGACGAGGCCGGCGCGCTGCATCTCGGCGGCGAGCGCGGCCGGGTCGGGGAAGCGCTTGACCGAGTTCGGCAGGTACGTGTAGGCCTGCGCGATCGTGCCCTCGGCGGTGGCGTCGCCGTGCGAGCGTCGCGAGCAACGCGCCGGCCAGGCGCCCGAGCGCGGGCACGATGCGGTCGAACCACAGCGCGTAGAAGTGCGACAGCGGCGGCGCGCGTGGGCGTCGTGATCTCGAGCACGACGACGCGGCCGCCGGGGCGCACGACGCGCGCCATCTCGGCGAGGCCGCGCTGCGAGGTCGCCGAAGTTGCGCGCGCCGAAGCCGACGGTGGCGGCGTCGAAGCGGTCGTCGCGGATATGGCAGCGCCAGCGCGTCGGCCCATTCGAAGCGCGGTGCCGTCGCCGAGACCGCCCGCTGCCGCCTTGGCGCGCGCGCGGTCGAGCATGCCCTCGGAGAAGTCGCTGCCGACCACCTCGCCGTCGGGCGCGACGCGACGCGCGAGCTCGATCGCGAGATCGCCGGTGCCGGTCGCGACGTCGAGCACGCGGCTGCCGGGGCCGACGCGGGCGAGATCGGCCGCGCGCGCGCGCCAGCGATGGTGCAGGCCGGCGGTCATCGACGGTGTTCAGCGCGTCGTAGACGCCCGCGATGCGGTCGAACATCGCGCGCACCTCTCCGGCCTCGAGCGTGCCAGCCTGCGTGCGCCCCCCAGGGTGTGCCGCCCGGGGTGCGCCGTCCCGTACGCGAGCGGGCACCGCTCCGGCTACTTGAGCTGCGAGAGGAAGTTGACGATCGCTTCGAACTTCTTCGCCGGCAGGTTCTTGAACGACGGCATCGGCGCCGTCGGGTTCACGAGCGTGCGCGCGATCGCCTGGCGGGGAAGCCGCGAGCGATGTGCGTGAGCGGCGGTCCGGGTCCGGCGTTGCCGTTGTCGCCGATCTTGTGGCACGCCAGGCAGCCAGACTGGGCGACGACCTTTCTGCCCGCTTCGAACTCGGCCAGCGAGGCCCCGCCAGCCTGGCGGACCGAAGTCGGCGTGGCCAGTTCGATCGACGGTCGGCGAGCCCGCGCTGGCGCCCGAGTAGGTCAGGTAGGCCATCGCGCAGATCACCGCGATGCCGGTGATCGTCGCGATCGGGCGGCGCTCGGGGCGGCGCTCGGGTCCGCGGTCGTAGAACGGCAGCAGGAACAGCAGGATCATGCAGATCGTCGGCACGCCGATCGTCGCGAGCGGGACGAGGCTCGGCGGCTTGATGACGCGCAGGACCTCGAACAGGAAGAAGAAGTACCACTCCGGTCGCGGCACGTAGGTGGTGGTCGTGGGGTTGGCCTTGGAGCCGAGCTCGGCGCCGAGCACGAGCGACATCGTGATGATCACCGCCATCACGACGCACGCCATCGAGCGCGTCCTTGGCGACCGCGTAGGGGAAGAACGGCTTGCCCTGCGCCTTCAGGATCGCGTATTCGCGGAGGTACTCCTCCTTCTCGCGCTGGTTCATCTAGACCTCCGTCTCGCGCAGCTCGTCGCGCTTCTCGGCTTTCGTCCACGGCGGCGCGGTGGTGCCGAGCTTGGCGACCAGGTACAGGTGCGCGCCGATCAGCGCGGCGATCAGGCCGGGCACGAGCAGCATGTGGATCGCATAGAAGCGCGACAGCGTGGTCGCGCCGAATTCGGAGCCGCCGCGCAGGAAGTCGCTCAGGTAGGGGCCGAGCAGCGGGCCGGTGCCGTTGATGTTGACGCCGACGATCGTCGCCCAGTAGGCGCGCTGGTCGAACGGCAGCAGGTAGCCGGTGAACGACATCACCATCGTCAGGATCAGCAGCACCACGCCGATCACCCAGTTGAGCTCGCGCGGGTACTTGTAGGCGCCGAAGAAGAACGTGCGCCCCATGTGCAGGAACACGAGGACCACCATCACGCTCGAGCCCCACTTGTGCATGCCGCGCACGAACTGGCCGAGGAACACGTCGTTGGTGACGTAGCGGATCGATTCGTAGGCGCCGCCGGCGGGGTCGGGGCGGTAGTACATCGCCAGGAACACGCCGGTGACGGCCTGCGAGAGGAACGCGAACATCGTGGCCGAGCCGAGCGTGTAGAACCAGTTGGTGCCCTTGGGCACCTTGCGGAACATCATCCAGCGCGCGGCGCCGCTCAGCGAGGTGCGCTCGTCGACCCAGTCGACGACCGTGATGCCTGCCTGCTTGGCGTCCTCGATCGGGCCCGTCTTGCCGTTGCCCTGGCCTGGACGCGGCGGCGGCGTCTTCAGCGGGGCGGGAAGCGGGGGAGCGGGGAGCTTGGGCATGGGGTTCTCGGTCGCGGCGCGGGGCTAGAGTTTCTGCGCGCCGGGGCGCGAGGGGTACAGGTACTGGCCGATGCCGTCGAGCGGCTCGCCGGGGTCGCGCGGCGAGAAGCGCCGCAGCTCGCTGTTGACGCTGAAGCGCGGACCCGACTTCGACGTTTTCGCCGTTGACGCGCGTGTAGAAGCGGTCGAGCGGCCGCACCGGCGGCCCGCCGACGCGGCGCCCGAGCAGGTCGTAGACGCCGCCGTGGCACGGGCAGATGAAGCGCTCGGCGGCGTCCACCCAGCGCACCGGGCAGCCGAGGTGCGCGCAGCGGCTGGAGATCGCGATGTACGGCGTGCCCTGGTCGTAGGGGTCGGTGTCGATTTCGGGGTTGAACTTGCGCACGTACACGGTGGTCTTGCCCGCCTCGCCGATGTTCGGGCGTGAGCGTGATCACGACCGGCACGTAGTTGGTGTCGGAGAACTCGTCGACCGTGCCCCACCGACTTCCCAGCGGTGCGGGCGAGCTTTTGAAGATCGGGCCGATCGCGAAGCCGAGCGCGGGCAGCGCGAACGCGCCGGCGGCGATCGCTCCGGCGCCGTGCGCGGTGCCGGTCATGAACCGGCGGCGCGTGATCGTCTCGCCCTCGAACGCCCCGGGCATGCCCCGGTCGAGCGTGTACTTGGACTTGTGCTTGGCGCGCTTGTCTGGCACCGGCCGCAAAGAATATCGAGGCGCGATTCAGGGCGGCGCGATCGCCCCCGTAGAGCTTGTGCGCATCGCCTCGATCGCCTCCGGGCGCGCCCGCGCAGCACGAGCTCCTTGGCGTGCGCGTGGAGCTCGCTCGGCCCCCACCCGACGGCGCGCGCGCCGGCCGCCCAGACGGCGTCGGCGAGCTGGCGCTCGCCGGCGCCCTGCGCGAGCGCGCTGAGCGTGATCGTGTCGGCGAGCTCGGCCACCGCGAGCGTGTCGCCGAGCGCGACCAGGCGCGCGAGCCCGATCGCGTACAGGCGGTCGCCGGCGAGCAGCCCCAGGTCGGCCTCGGGCACGCGCACGACGCGGGGCGTGCCGTAGTGCAGCAGGTAGCCCTCGTAGATCGCCTCGACGAGCAGCTCGTACTCCTCGCGCCTGCCGGCTGCGCGCGGCCCGCCGGCGGCGATGTCGCGCCGGCGACTCACCCGGCGGCGCCGGCGCGCCACCGGACTCGCGCTCTGACTCGGCATCGGCTCGTGCGCGACGAGCGTGGCCATCAGCCCGCCTTCGCCGCGCAGCAGCGCGCGCAGGCGCTCGAGCGCGTCGCCCTCCGCGCTGGCGCCGTTGCCGTTGCCGTTGCGCTCCACGGCCGTGCTCACGCTGCCGCCGCCGGCTCGGGCACCCTGAAGGGCACAGGCAGGCACGCGAAGGCGGCTGCCGCCGCCTCGAGCGTGCGCTCGATCTGCTCGTTGCGTGTGCGCGAGCGACGGGAACCAGGCCTCGAACTGCGACGGCGGCGGGTAGACGCCGCGCGCGAGCAGCTCGCGGCACCAGGCGCGCGTAGGCGTCGAGGTCGCACGCCTGCGCGTCGGCGAACGAGGTCGACGGGCCGCTCGCTGAAGAACACGGTCAGCAGGCCCGGGCATGCTGACGACCTGCACGGGACGCTCGGCCCGCGGCCGCCTCGCGCAGGCCGTCGGCGAGCCGCTCGGTGATGGCGGCGAGCCGCAGGTAGGCGGCCTCGTCGAGCAGCTCGAGCGTCGCCAGGCCGGCGGCGACGGCGAGCGGGTTGCCCGACAGCGTGCCCGCCTGGTAGACGTCGCCGGCGGGCGCGAGCATCCGCATCAGCTCGGCGCGCCCGCCGACCGCGGCGGCGGGCAGGCCGCCGCCGATGACCTTGCCCATGATCACGAGGTCGCCGCTCACGCCGAGCAGCTCCTGCGCGCCGCCGCGCGCGACGCGGAAGCCGCTGATCACCTCGTCGAGCACGAGCAGCGCGCCGGTGGCGTCGGCGCGCTCGCGCAGCAGCTCGAGGAAGCCCTCGGCGCGGCGGCGGGCACGAGCCCCATGTTCGCGGGCAGCGGCTCGGCGATGATCGCGGCGAGCTCGTGGCGCTCGGTGGCGGCGATGAGCGCGTCGGGGTCGTTCCAGGGCACGACGATCGTGCCGGCGGCGGCGCTCGCGGGCACGCCGGGGCTCGCGGGCAGCGCCTGCGTGGCCAGGCCCGAGCCGGCCTGCGCGAGCAGGCCGTCGACGTGGCCGTGGTAGGCGCCGGCGAACTTGAGCACGTGCTCGCGGCCGGTGGCGGCGCGGGCGAGGCGGAGCGCGGTCATCGCCGCCTCGGTGCCCGAGGAGGTCATGCGCAGCATCTCGACGCCGTCCATCCGCCGCACGACCTCTGCGGCGAGCTCGACCTCGCCGGCGGTCGGCGCGCCGAAGCTGGTGCCGCGCGGCGGCCGCGTCCGCGACCGCCGCGAGCACGTGCGGGTGGGCGTGCCCGTGGATCAGCGGCCCCCACGAGCAGACGTAGTCGACGAAGCGGTTGCCGTCGACGTCGATGAGCTCGGCGCCCTCGCCGCGCTCGATGAAGATCGGGTCGCGGCCGATCGCGCGCATCGCGCGCACCGGCGAGTTGACGCCGCCGGGGATCAGCTCGCAGCGCGCGCCGGTACAGCTCGGCCGAGCGCGTGTCGGTGAGCGAGGCGCGTCAGCGAGCCCGCGCTCAAGCGTGCCGCGCTCTCCCAGTTCTTGAAGTCCTCGGTGAAGTACAGCAGGCGGATCTTCTTGAACTCGGTCGAGGAGTACAGCGTCGCGCGCTCTGCGATGCCGGTGCTGCTCGGCGATCGCGTCGAGCACCGCGTCGCACTCCTCCTTGGAGCGGCCGTGCGCCATCGTGAACACCGAGTAGGGCCAGTCCTCGTAGGTGGGGCGCTGGTAGCAGTGGGAGATGCCGCGCACGGCGGCCATGCGGCAGCCGATCTCGTAGATCTGCTCGTCGGGCACCTTCCACACGCCCATGCCGTTGGCGGAGAAGCCGGCGCGGCGGTGGTAGAGGATCGCGGCGACGCGGCGCAGCAGGCCGCGCTCCTGCATGCCGGCGAGGTGGTCGAGGAAGCGCTCCTGGGTCATGCCGAGCTCGGCGGCGGCGGCGGCGTAGGGCTCCTCGACGACGGCATGTCGCCCTGCAGCGCGCGGATCACGGCGATGTCGAGCTCGTCGTAGGGCTGGGGCTCGAGCTCGATCGGCTCCTTGACCTCGGCGGCGCTGGCGAGCGCGTCGGTGTCGCCCTCCATCTCGAGGTCCATGCGGATCTTGAACAGCTTGAGCGTCGGCAGCTGGCGCACCGACTCGGCGCCGGCCTCGCGCGCGAGCACCTCGAGCGTGCCCTCGAGGCCGAGCTTGGAGTCGGGCTCGGTGGCGATCGTGAACCACAGGTTGAACTCGTGGTTGCGCAGGTAGTTGTGCGAGACGCCGGGGTGCTCGTTGATGACCTGCGCGGCGCGGTGGGGGTGCTCGGGGTCGACCTTGGCGGCGACGAGCATCGAGGAGTAGCCGAGCGCGCGCGTGTCGAAGATCGGCGTGACCTGGCGGATGATGCGCTTGTCGAGCAGGTCGCTGCACGCGCTGCATCGACCTCCTGCTCCGGCGACCTCGCCCAGCTCGGCGACGCGCTGGTAGGGGCGCGGCGCGATCGGGAAGCTGCCCTGCATCAGGTTGAGCAGCTTGCGGTCGACGTCGTCGAGCGGGACCGCGGCGCCGTCCTTGCGGCTGCGCAGCTTCGGCGTCGTCGCTCAGCTGCTCTGCTAGCCATCGGGCTGCGTCCTTTGCGTGGTAGGTGATGATCGTGTCGGCGCCGGCGCGGCGCAGCGAGGTGAGGATCTCGAGCACCGCGGCGCGCTCGTCGATGTAGCCGGCGGCCGCGGCGGCCTTGACCATCGCATACTCGCCGCTGACGTTGTAGGCCGCCACCGGCAGGCGCGTGGCGCGCTTGACCGCGCGGATCAGGTCGCCGTAGGCGAGCGCGGGCTTGACCATGACCATGTCGGCGCCCTCCTGCACGTCGAGCAGCGCCTCGCGCACGGCCTCGCGCCCGTTGGCGGGATCCATCTGGTAGCCGCGGCGGTCGCCGAACGCGGGCGTCGAGTCGGCGGCCTCGCGGAACGGCCCGTAGAAGGCGGAGGCGAACTTGGCGGAGTAGGCGAGGATCGGCGTCTCGGCGAAGCCCTCGCCGTCGAGCTCCTCGCGGATCGCGCCGACGCGCCCGTCCATCATGTCCGACGGCGCGACGATGTCGGCGCCGGCGCGCGCGTGGCTGACGGCGGTGCGCGCGAGCAGCTCGAGCGTGGCGTCGTTGTCGACGGTCGCGCGTCGCCTCGCCGTCGAGCACGCCGCAGTGGCCGTGGGAGGTGTACTCGCACAGGCACACGTCGGTGATCACGAGCAGCTCGCGGCGCGGCCTGCTTGATCGCGCGCACGGCGAGCTGCACGACGCCGTCCTCGTCCCACGCGCCCGAGCCCTGCTCGTCCTTCTCGGCGGGCACGCCGAACAGCATCACGGCGGCGATGCCGAGCGCGGCCGCCTCGCGCGCCTCCTCGACGGCGGCGGCGAGCGACAGGCGCTCGACGCCGGGCATCGTGGCGATCGGCTCGCGTGGCGCTCCGCCGTCGGGGCGCTCGACGACGAACAGCGGCAGCACGAGCTGGCCGGCGCGCAGGTCCGTCTCGCGCACGAGGCCGCGCAGGCCGGCGGTGGCCCGCAGCCTGCGCATGCGCGTCTGTGGAAAGGCCATGGCCTTCGAGGATACCCCGCTGTGAATCTTTGATGGGAGCGCCTACCGGCGCTCTCGCGGCGTGCGCAGCCCGGTCACGGGCGCGGCGCGTCACTCGGCGCGGCGCAGGCCGACGCGCGCGAGCGCGCCGAACACGAGCGCGAGCACGGCGAGGTGCGCGAGCGGGCCGCCGATCGCGGGGGACGCGCCGTTGACGGCCGCGTCGAGCGCCTGCAGCGCGGCCTTGAAGGGGAACACGAACGAGACCGCGCCGATCGACGTCGTAGAAGCCGCCGGACGACGGCGCCGGCGGGCACGAGCGCGAGGAACGCGAGCGGCAGCGACAGCAGGAACGCGAGCAGCGACGCGGCGCGCACCTCGCGCGCGAGCGCGCCGATCGCGACGCCGAGCGCGCCGAAGGCGAGCGGCGGCGAGCGCGAGCGCCGCGAGCCACAGACCGGCGCGGCTCCAGTCGAGCGTCACGAACGCGCCGATCCCGGCGAGCATCGCGAAGGCGAGCACGAACGAGCAGCGCGGCGGCGAGCAGCGCCTTCTCGGCGAGCAGCGCCTCGCGCGAGACGGGCCACCGGCGCCGGGCGCACGCGGGAGGCGCGCGAGCGTGTGCTCCTCGCGCTCGAGCGCGACGCCGCCGGCGGCGAGCAGCACGCACACGAACATCAGCGACACGGCTCACGGCGACGACGACGGCGAACGTGTTCAGCGGCGTGCGGCGGCCGTGCAGCAGCACGCTGTCGACGCGGATCGGCTGCCCGACGGTCGACAGCACGCGCTTGGCGAGCGCGAGGTTCTGCGGCGGCGAAGCCGGCGAACGCGTCGATCGCGTTCGAGCTGCGTGCGATCGCGCCCGGGCGGCTGGCGGGCGATCACGCGCGCGAGCGTCGGCGGGATCTGCGTCGAGCCCGATCAGGTTTTCGGGCGCGCCGAGCTGCCGAGGTTGCCGCCGGTGAGCAGCGCGTCGATCGCACGTGCCGGCGGCCTGCTGGATCTGTTCGGAGAAGCCGAGGTTGGCCTGCGCGAGCGCGGAGTTGAGCGTGGACTGCACGAGCGACTGCTCGAGCGCGTCGCCGTTGTAGAGCACTTCCAGCTGCGCCTGGCTCGGTGTCGGAGGAGACGCGCGCGGCGATGTCGGGCGGGATCACGACGGCGGCGAGCACGGCGCCGGACTTGACCTTGGCGATCGCCTGCGCGCGCGTGGGCACGTCGACGGCCTGGACCTGGCTGAACAGCTGCCGCGCGTACTGGCTGACGCGCACGCGCTGGCTGCCGACCTTGACGGTCTCCCCGGGCGGGGTCTCGATCGACGATCGCGACGCGCGGGCGCGACGGGCTGCGCGAGATCGCCAGGCCGATCAGCAGCGCGATCGCGACCGGGTAGACGATCAGCAGCGCGAGCAGCAGCCGCGAGCGGCGCAGGATCAGCAGGTCCTTGCGCAGCAGCCAGCTCATCGCCTCCTCCGATCGCTCATGCGGCGCGCGGCGCGGAGGTCCGCTCGTCGAGGAAGCGCACGAGCGCGCGCTCGAGGTCGCCGCCGTCGCGCTCGCCGCCCTCGTGCAGGAGCGCCTGGGGCGTGCCGTCGAACAGCAGCCGCCCGTCGGCGAGCACGAGCACGCGGTCGGCGTAGCGCTGGGCCTCGCCGACGTTGTGGGTGGAGAAGAGCGACGGTCGTGCCGCGCGGCGACGCGCGCCGAGACGAACTCCCACAGGCGCTCGCGCTGGCCGGGGTCGAGCGACGCCGAGGGCTCGTCGAGCGCGAGCACGGGCGGATCGCCGATCAGCCCGATGGCGACGTTGACGCGCTGGCGGTTGCCGCCGGAGAGCCGGCCGGCGGGCTCGTCGGCGCGCTCGCGCAGGCCGGTCTGCTCGAGCATCTGCTCGACCGCGGCGTGCGGGTCGGCGACGCGCTCCAGGCGCGCGAACAGCTCGAGGTTCTCGGCGACCGACAGCTTCGCGTAGAGCGCTGGCTGCTGCGGCACCCAGCCGACCTCGCGCGTTGCGCCCGTACCGCCAGCCGGGCCGCGGTCGCCCGCGCGGCTGACGGCGCCGGCGCTCGGCGCCTGGATGCCGGCGATGATCGACAGCAGCGTCGTCTTGCCGGCGCCGTTGGGCCCGACGACCGCGATCAGCTCGCCGGCGCCGGCGTCGAAGCTGACGTCGCGCAGCGCCTCGAGCTCGCCGTAGCGCTTGCCGAGCGCGCTGACGCCGAGGACGGCGCTCACAGCATTCGCGCTTGCGGCCGTGATCCCAGGATTCGAGCGTCAGGTGGCGGCCCAGGTAGACGGCGGTCTCGCGCAGGACCGAGAGGATCGGCAGCGCGATCAGCGCGCCGACGACCCCGTAGACCTGCAGCCCGAGCAGCAGCGCGAAGATCACCAGCAGCGGGTTGATGCGCAGCGTGTGGCCGAAGATCTGCGGCGCGACGACGTGGCCCTCGAGCTGCTGCAGGCCGACGAACAGCAGCGACACCCACAGCGCGGTGATCGGGTCGGTGAACAGCGCCACGATCACGGGCGGCAGCGCGCCGAGGATCGGGCCGACGTAGGGCACGAGCTCCATCACGCCGTAGAAGACGCCGAACGCGACCGCGTACGTGCGCCCGTCGGGGAAGATGCCGAGCACGCCGAACAGGTACAGCGCGAGGCCGGCGGAGGCGCCCATGACGGTGCTGAACAGCAGCTGGCCGCCGACGTAGCGGGAGACGGCGCGCTGCACGAGGTGCGGGTAGTCGTCGGCCTTGGAGCCGTCGCCGTCGGGCATGGCGCGCCGCACGAGCGCGCCGATCTGCCCGCCGTAGAGCAGCATGTAGACCGACAGCACGAACACGAGCACGAGGTCGAAGATGGCGCTGGCGGCTTCGGTCGGCGAGCGCGCCGCCGAACGACGCCAGCTTGCTCGGCTTCCTTGGCGACTTTGCCCTCGATGCTCTGCAGCGCCGTTTTGCCCTGCTTGACGAGCTTGAGGTGGATGCCGTGCTGTTCGAGTTCGCGCTGCAGCGTCGCGATCGTGGCGTTGGCTTCGTTGACGATGTGCGGCAGGTTGTCGGAGAACGTGCGCACCTGGTTGGAGATAGGGTTGGCGAGCAGGAAGCCGATGCCGGTCAGCGTCAGGAAGAATGCGAGGTACACGGCGAGCACCGCAAGCCCGCGGGGAAGCGCGCGGCGGTGCAGGAAGGCGACGGCCGGGTTGAGGATCAGCGCGATGAGCGCCGGCGACGATGAAGATGACCAGCACTTTCCCCGCGGCTTTCGCGATCGCCCACAGCGCGAGCAGCGCGAGCGGCAGCAGCACGAGCTGCACCCAGCGCGGCACCACCACGCGCGCGGGCTCGCCCTCCGGGGCGACGCGGCCGGCTCGTGGTCCGTCTGCGAGTCGGTCAGCTCGCGCTCCTGCTCGGACGGCGGCTCGGCAGCGGGCCGCTCGGCCTCGAGGGCCTCCTCGCCCTCCGGGGACGACGCCGAGACGCCGCTCACTTGCCTCCCACCATCGCCAGAGTATGGCTGAGGCCCAGGCGGGCGCGGCGGACGCGACAGCCGGCGCGAATCCTGTTCGTCGGCGACGTCGTCGGCGGCCTCGGACGGCGCACGCTGCTGGACTGCCTGCCGGTCCTGCGCGAGCGCTACGCGCCGACGTTCGTCGTCGTCAACGGCGAGAACGCCGCGGGCGGGCTCGGCATCACGCCGAAGATCGCCGACCAGATGTTCGCGGCCGGCGTCGACGCGATCACGCTGGGCAACCACACCTATCACCGCCGCGAGATCTACCCGTATCTGGACGCGACAGCGATCGGATCGTGCGCCCGGCCAACTTCCTGCGCAGCCAGCCGGGCACGGGGGACGTGCGTGGTCGAGCGCGACGGCGTGCGCCTGGGCGTGGTCAACCTCAGCGGCAACCTCTACCTGCGCGCCGGGCGCTCGGCGTTCACCGAGATCGAGGTGGCGCTCGGCGAGCTCGGCGAGGTCGATCACATCCTCGTCGACATGCACGCCGAGGCGACGTCGGAGAAGGTCGCGATGGGCTGGCACCTCGACGGGCGCGTGACGGCCGTCGTGGGCACGCACACGCACGTGCCGACCGCCGACGCGCGCGTGCTGCCGGGCGGGACCGCCTACATCACCGACGTCGGCATGACCGGCCCGCGCGGCGGCGTGATCGGCGTCAAGCGCGAGCAGGCGATCGAGTCGCTGCTGACGCAGATGCCGGTCCGCTTCGAGACCTCCGAGGAGGACCCGTGGCTGATGGGCGTGCTGGTCAGCTGCTCGCGGCCGACTGCGGGCAGACTCGATCGAGCAGGTGCTGATGCCGCGGCCGGCGCCGGGTCCCACGACCGGCGCTCGCCGCTGAGCGCCCCAGCAGGGCGAGCATCACGAGCGGGAAGAACCAGGGGATGTACAGGTAGAACCAGTGTTCGATGCCGAGCTGCTCGGCGATGATCACCGCGGCGCAGGCCGCCGCGAGGCCGACCAGGTCGGGGCGGCGCGGGAGCACCGCGAGCGCAGCGCGAGCGCGACGGCGAGCTGCCTCGACGCCGCTGCTCGGTCCCTGCAGCCCGTACAGCCCCCAGACCGAGAACGGCGAGCCGCGGTTGGCCTGGTAGTCGATCGTGCGCTCGTAGATCGTGTGCAGCGAGTCGTGGCCGCAGCGCCGGGATCGAGGCGAGCGCGCGCGACGCGCGAAGCCGGCGCGAACAGCGCGAGCGCGCGCGACGCGGCGCGTGGCGCTGCAGCGCCGGCGCAGGCCGTGCGGTGGCGAGCAGCGGCGCGAGCGCCAGCGGCGCGAACTTGGTCAGGCCGGCGAGCGCCGCGAGCGCGCCGCGCGCCGACTCGTGCGAGCTTCGAGCGATAGCTGGCGGCCAGCAGCGCGGCGAGCACGAGCGCGGCGACGAGCGTGTCGTTGGAGTTGCTCTCGAGCGCGAACAGCGTGAACGGGTAGGACGACCCACGCGTAGGCGAGCGCGACGCCGAGCGTGGGGCCGCGCATGCGCCGGCCGAGCAGGAACAGCAGCGCGACGGCGAGCAGGTCGAAGAAGATCGCCGCGGCGTGCGCGGCGGGGAGGTCGTCCCACTTGCCGCTCCAGCCGAAGACCTGCTGGAACGGGCACGTAGGCCTCGTAGTTGACCGGGCCGTAGGTGTCGCCGTGTTCGTTGTCGGACGGGTAGCCGCCGTACAGCGGCTTGCCGTCGACGATCCGCTGCGCGCCGATCACGCCCGCGTAGCCGACGTCGATCACGTTGGAGTCGGTGACGTTGAGCGCGATGCGGAAGCCGAGCAGGAAGACGACGCCGAGCGCGAGCCACGGCACGGGCACGAGCAGGCGCAGCGGGCGGCGGGCGTCGCGCGGGACGCGCGGCGGCGCAGCAGCGCGAGCATGCGCGCGAGCAGGTACAGCAGCGGCGGGTAGGCGAGCGGCACCGACGCGTAGATGTGCGCGTGGTTGAAGAACGCGAGCGAGACCGAGAACGACAGCAGCACGAGCAGGTCGAGGTGCAGCAGCGAGAACGGCCTGCGGAAGTTGAAGAACGGCAGCAGGAACAGCACGCACAGCGGCAGCCAGATGTAGAGCGCGTTGACGTGCCGCCGAACGCGCCGGGGTAGCCGCGCGCCATCGTCCAGGCGACCTGGAAGCCGGTCCACTGTTCGAGCACGCGGCCGGAGAGGTCGTCGATGATGACCTGGCCGATCTCCTTCTTGCCGTCGCGCGAGAAGTAGCTGACCTGCCAGTGGAACGCGCCCTTCAGGTAGGCGCCGCCGTAGGAGCCGGGGTATTCGCGGCGCACGCGCGCGCATCTTCGGCAGCGCGGTCGGCGATCGCGAGCACCTGGTCGGAGGACAGGCGATGCGCCGGCGGGCGGGACGTTCGAGAGCGAGACCGGGATCGGCGTTTCCGGGTTGGTGGTGCTCGTCGTCGTCGCCGTGCTCGTCGTCGTCGCGGTGCCTGCCCGTCGCGTCGGTCGTCTTCGCGGTCGCAGGAGCGGTGCCCGTGGAGGCGGCGCAGGGCCGGCGCGGCCGAGATGCAGAGCGTGGCGGATGCCGCCACGCGGCTGCGGCGAGAAGGCGCATCGCGCGAGCGTAACGGCGACGGCGTCAGGGCTCGAGCCCGAAGTGGCGCGAGGACGAGCGGCGCGACGTCGCGGATCGCCCACTGCGCCGGCTCCGGCTGCGGGCAGCGCGACGCCGCTGAGCACGAGCGCGCCGAGCGAGTCGCAGGCGTGCAGCGAGCCGTGGCTGCCGCCGCCGACGTGCGCCTGGCGGCCCCAGTCGATGAACTCGTAGCCGGGCGCGGCCGACAGCAGCACCTCGCCGGAGTTGCGGCACGTGAGCGCCGACCAGACGCGCGCGAGCGCGTCGGGGTAGTCGGGGGTGAGCAGCTGGCCGTCCTGGACGCTCCCGTCGAGCGCCGCGAGCGCGCCCTCGACGCTCCAGGCGCCGCCGCGCGGATCGCGCAGCTCGCCGCCGGGCGCGAAGCGCAGCTCGCCGTGGCGCGGGCTGGCGATGACGCCCTCGCGCGGCGCTGTCGTGCGCGTCGCGCTCGAGCCACATGACGAGGTCGACGCCGTCGATCGCGAGCGCGCGCGCGACGACCGACGCGCGCATCGCGTCGCGCTCGGCCTCGTGCAGCGCGTAGACCATCGCGGCGCGCTGGGAGGGGCAGACGGCGATCCGCGGCTCGCCCGCCGTGGCGGCGCCCTCGGAGGCGCGCACCGGGCCGAGCACGCCGAGCTCGGCGAGCTCGTCCTGCAGCGCGATCGTGTCGGTGACGGGCGCCTGCGAGTGGTCGGCCATCGCGATCACGGCGTGCTCGCCGAGGAACTCGTCGACGCCGCCGGCGGCGTTCATCACGCGCGCGAGCTGCAGGTCGGCCTGGGCGATCGAGTGGACCTGCGCCTCGGGCCCGTGCTTGTGCGAGTACCAGTCGTTGTCGGGCAGCGACAGCAGCAGGAAGTCGAACAGGTCGTGCTCGACCAGGTACGCGGAGACGCAGCCGGAGTGGCGGTCGCGCACGCCGGGCATGCCCAGGCCGGAGCGGCAGCCGGTGCGCCGCGAGGCGAAGATGTCGGCGTAGAACAGCTCGCGCGGGCCCATCACGGGGTGGCGCATGAGCGTCGAGGCGACGCGCGTCAGCGCGGTGTCGCGCTGGGGCTCGTGCCGGTGGCGCCCGCGGTACATCAGGTACGTCGTGCCGGCGGTGCGCACGTCGGCGTCGTCGAGCGTCTCGAACACGGTCGGCGTGTCGTGCGGAGAGGTGCGCGCGGTTCATGTTGTAGACGGTGTCGGTGAGCTGGCGCGCGATGCCGAAGCGCTGCGCGGCGCGGAAGCTCGAGCCGTACTCGACGTAGCGGTGCTCCTCGCGGTGGAACCAGTTCATGCCGGGGATCTCGTGCGCGTCCTGGCGGCGCCGGTGACGATCGAGGCGGCGCACACGGGCGTCACCGACGGGAACGCGGCGACGCAGTCGGGCACGTAGCGCCCGCCCGCGATGAGCCGCTCGAGCACCGGCGCGGCGCCGGCGGCGATCGCGCGCTCGAGCATCTCGGGCGCCATCGCGTCGATCACGCACAGGACGAGCTTCGGGGACGCGTCGTCATCGAAGGTGGATGGGGCGGCGAGGAGCTCACCTGTGACGCATCAGCGGCGCAGGATGCGCAGGCCCGCGTACTTTTCATCGCCGCGCGCGCGCCCGCGCCAGCCGAACCAGGCGAGCGCGCGATGAGCACGTAGCCGAGCGGGTGCAGCAGCGCGACGAGCGCCGCCGCCGCCAGCGAGGCGGCGTCGAGGTAGACGGTCAGCGCCTCGCGCGCGGCGCGGTCGGTGAGGCGCGCGCGGGCGCGCAGCGATCACCGGCCACACGGCCCGCTGCGCGAGCGCCGCGACGAGCAGGCCGCCGAGCAGGCCCGGCCAGGCGCGTCGCCGTGGGCGGCGAGCGTGCCGGCGAACAGCAGCGCGCCGGCGCCGAGCCCGAGGCCGGTGCTCGCGGCCGCGAGCGGGTCGGGGCGCGAGCTGCGCTCGTCGCGGATCGATGATCGGCGCCAGCCGCAGCAGCAGCTGCAGGGCGTAGGCGAGCGCCAGCGCCACGGCGACGACGAGCAGCCACCAGCCGGTCCGCAGGAAGTGGAAGCTTCCGTGCGCGAAGTCGACGCCGAGCGTGCCGCCGGAGGCGAGCGCGCCGGCGAGCAGCACCGGCAGGAACGGCCGCAGCCCGCACGCGGCCGCGAGGCCGGCGCCGAGACCTATGTAGAAGAGGAGACCGTTCATGCAGGGTGCCTGTGGCGGTGCGCTACCGTGCGGTAATGCCCCCCGGGCAGGACGATAGACGACGGACCCGGCCGGCAGCGCACGAGCTGGCGCGCTACGAGGCGCTGTTCGCGGCGCGCACGCGCGGCATGAAGAGCTCGGCGATGCGCGAGATGATGGCGCTGACCGAGCGCCCCGACGTGATCTCGCTGGCCGGCGGGCTGCCGGACACGAGCACGTTCGCGCCGGAGCTGTACGCGAAGCTGATGGCGGAGGTGGCCGCCGAGTCGACCGCGCGGGCGCTGCAGTACGGGCCGACCGAGGGGATGGCGGCGACGGTCGGCTGCATCGTCGAGGTGATGGCGCACGAGGGCACGCTGGTCGACCCGTCCGAGGTGATCGTGACGACCGGCGGCCAGCAGGTGATCGACCTGGTGTGCAAGACGCTGATCGACCCCGGCGACGTGATCGTCGCGGAGGCGCCCACGTACCCGGGCGCGGTGCCGACGTTCAGCGCCTACCAGGCCGAGGTCGAGCAGATCGAGATGGACGCCGACGGGATGCCGATCGACGAGCTCGAGAGCACGCTCGACCGCCTGCACGGCGAAGGCCGCAGGCCGAAGTTCATCTACACGATCCCCAACTTCCAGAACCCGGGCGGGGTGACGATGTCGCTGCCGCGCCGGCGGCGCCTGGTCGAGGTGGCGCGCGAGCGCGAGCTGCTGGTGCTCGAGGACAACCCCTACGGCCTGCTGCGCTACGAGGGCGAGCCGCTGCCGACGCTGTACTCGCTCGACTCCGTCAAGCGCCGGCACGGACGGGGCCTCCGACCTGGTGATCTACCTGGGCACGTTCTCGAAGATCCTCTCGCCGGGGCTGCGCCTCGGCTGGGCGGTGGCGCCGCGGCCGGTGCTCGAGAAGCTGAACCTCGGCAAACAGGGCGCGGACCTGTGCTCCTCGCCGGTCACGCAGATGTTCGTGGCGGCGTACTTCGCCGAGAAGGGAACGAATCCCACCCACGCCGGCCGGCGTGGCTCGAGTACGTGGAGCGGCAGCGGGACCTGTACCGGCGCCGGCGCGACGTGATGCTCGAGGCGCTCGAGGAGCACTTCGGCGAGCGCGCCAGCTGGACGCGGCCGCAGGGCGGGCTGTTCATCTGGGCGACGCTCGACGGGCGGCATCGACACGACCGACCTGCTGGCGCGCGCCGAGGGCGTGGCGTTCGTGCCCGGGCGCGCCGCCTACATGGACGGACGCAGCGGGAGCTCCTCGATGCGCCTGAACTTCGCCGGCGTCCCCGAGGAGGACATCCGCGAGGGCATCCGCCGGATCGGCAAGGATCATGGGCGAGGACACGGGCCTGCTGGGAGCGCTCACCGGATCCGCACCTGCGCCGGCTCGCCGCGACGAGACGGCGCCCAAGGCCGCGGACGAGGAGCAGAGCCCGCTGGCCGACGTCGTCGCGCTGCCCCGGCGCGATGCACAGGACCCCGCCCGGCCGCGCCGGCGACGGGATCGATGAGCGCCGCGCGCAAGGTCGCGGTGCTCAAGGGCGGGCGCTCGCTCGAGCGCACCGTGTCGCTGCGCTCGGGCGCGCAGGTGCAGGAGGCGCTGAGCGCCTGGGACACGAGGTGGTCGCGATCGACGCCGGCGCGGACCTCGTGGCGCAGCTGCACGAGTGCAGGCCCGACGCGGCGTTCGTCGCGCTGCACGGCCGCGACGGCGAGGACGGGACGGTGCAGGGGCTGCTGGAGGCGATCGGCGTGCCCTACACGGGCTCGGGGCCGGCGGCGTGCATGCGCTGCACCGACAAGGTGCTCGCCAAGTACCTGATGCGCGAGGCGGGCATCCCGACGCCGGACTTCACCGCGTTCAAGGAGAGCGCGATCAAGGAGCTGGGCGCCGCTGCGGCGCTCGGCGACATCGAGGCGAGGCTCGGCTTCCCGCTGGTCGTCAAGCCCGCCAGCCGGGCTCGGCGCTGGGCGTGAAGTTCGCGCGCTCGAGCGAGGAGCTGCCCGGCGCGATCGTGGGCGCGTTCTCCTACGACCGCAAGGTCGTGATCGAGCGCTACGTCAAGGGCCGCGACCTGGCGGTGTCGGTGCTCGAGCGGCGATGCCGACGATGGCGAGCCGACGGCGCTGCCGGTGGTCGAGGCGGTCCCGCGCGAAGAGGAGTTCTACGACTACGAGTCGCGCTACGAGATCGGCATGACCACGTTCGTGTGCCCCGCCGAGCTGCCCGACAGCGCCGGCGTGCGCGCCCAGGAGCTGGCGCTGCGACATGTACGGGCTGCTCGGCTGCCACGGCGTCGCGCGGGTCGATCTGATGCTCGACGCCGAGAGCGGCGAGCTGTGGGTGCTCGAGACGAACGTCGTGCCGGGGCTGACCGAGACGAGCCTGCTGCCGCAGGCCGCCGACGCGGCCGGCATCGGCTTCGAGGAGCTCGTCGAGCGGATCCTCGCGAGCGCGTTCACGCGCTGATCGCTGCTCCGGTCAGGAGTCGCCTGCGGCGAAGTCCTCGGGGGAGACCTGGTCGAGGAACTCCTTGAACTTCTCGACGACGTCCTCGGACTCCTCGACGTCGTGCTCGAACTCGATGGCCGACTCGGAGATGACCTCCTCGGCGGCGAAGATCGGCGCGCCGGAGCGCACGGCGAGGGCGATCGCGTCGCTGGGGCGCGAGTCGATCTCGAGCTCGCGGCCGCCGACGCTGAGGGTGATCGAGGCGAAGAACGTGTTCTCGCGCAGCTCCGTGACGGACACCTGCGTGCACTTGACGTCGAGCTCGCCGAGGATGTCGCACAGCAGGTCGTGCGTCATCGGCCGCGGCGTGCCGGCGCCCTGAAGCTTCATCAGGATCGACGCCGCCTCCGGGTGCCCGATCCAGATCGGCAGGAACTTGTTCCCGTCGACCGTCTTCAGGAGCACGATCGGCTGCTTGCCAACCATGTCGAAGCTGACGCCGTAGATCACCATCTCCTGCACAAAGATCCTCCGAAAGGGGGGAAGTCAGAGTATAGGTCCCGGCTTGGCCACCGGCCAGCGGCGTGGCGGCCAGGCATGGGGCTCAACGGAGCGGCACGCTGAAGCTTCTCAGCGGAAGCTCCAGAGCTTGTTGCCGAGGAAGTTGAGCGGCATCGACAGCGCCACCGCGAGCGCCTGCGCGGGCACCTTGGCGACGCCGGCGCCCTCCACGAACAGCGTCAGCAGCAGCAGGCTGAGGACCTCGGCGACGAGGCTGACGAGCAGGAAGCGCACCGCCTGGGAGCGGGCGCGGCCGTCGCGCGGCGTCGAACGTCCAGTGGCGGTTGAGCACGAAGTTGTTGAGCACCGCGACCAGCCAGGCGACGACGGTGGCGACGCGGTAGTCGACGCCGACAGGGTGCACGAACAGCGTGTAGACGGCGAGGTTGACGACGAAGCCGACGCCGCCGACGAGGCCGAAGCGCACGAGCTGCAGCCAGTTGGCCGGCCGGCGCATCCCGTGGAGCAGGCGAACGTGCGGCCGCATCTCCACGGCGGTGGCTTCCTCGCGCATCGCATCAGGGTAGCGACCCATCACACGGGACGCTATCGCTAGCCTAGGTGCATGACGTTCAGGCGGAAGGCGCTCGCGGCGGTCGGCTGCCTGCTGGCCGCGGGGACACTCGCCGCATGCGGCGAAGCGACCGTCGGCAGCGCCGTCAAGGCGTCTCAGACCACCGGCGCCGCGGACCCGCCGGCGCAAACGACGACCACGGACCCTCCGGCCCACACGACCGCCACGGACCCTCCGGCGAGCACGTCGACGGATGCCGTGGCCAACGCCCCGGCCGGCGGCCGGCCGGGCGCAGCCAAGGAGGTGGCCGACCCGCTGGAAGCGGACAGCTTTCCGGCGCCGGCTTCGGTCCAGCATGCGAGCGCCGCGACGCCGGCGAAGGCGGGGGCGGCGATCGTCGCGGCGGGCGCGCCGTCGGACGCCGAAGTACGCAAGGAGCTGGCGCAGATGCAGGCGGTCGAACGCAGCGCCAGACAGGCGCAGCACCTGCGGCTGACGCCCGTGCCGGGCGGCGAGTCGGTCGGCGGCAACGGCACGATCCCGATCCCGACGAACGTGCCCGAAGTGGTCCAGAAGGTGATCGCGGGCGCGAACGAGATCGCCGACTTCCCCTACGTCTTCGGCGGCGGCCACGCGTCGTTCGTGGACAACGCGTACGACTGCTCGGGCTCGGTCAGCTACGCGCTCGCGGCCGGCGGGCTGCTGAGCGCGCCGGAGACCTCGGGCGAACTGGAGAGCTGGGGCGCGCCCGGACCGGGCAGGTACATCACCGTGTACGCGAACGCCGGGCACACGTACATGTACGTGGACGGCGTGCTCTACGACACGGCTGGGCGCAGCGGCGTGTACGCGTCGCGCTGGCAGGTGCAGCCGACTGACAACTCCGGCTACGTCGTGCGCCACTGGCCTGGGCTCTGAGCATGGCGGCGGCGCTCGCTTACCTCGTGAGCGTGCATCTGGCGCTGCCGGTGGCGCTCGGCGGCGAAGCGGAAACGACCGGCAACACGGGGCTGGCGATCATCTCGGTGGTGTCGATCGCCGCCGGCTACGTGGTCCTGTTCGCGCTGTGGTTCTTCGTGTTCCGCGACAGGTCGCGGTCGAAGCGCGGAAAGGACTCCTCGGACTCCGCCGACTGAGCGGCGCCGGGCGTTCGAGCGGCCGCGGGCGGCCCGTCCGGTGGCGTCAGCCGTTGAGCGTGATGCTGGTGACGACGGTGGTCGTCACGGGGCTGCCCTTGGCAGCGTTGCGCACGATCAGTCGCAGCATCAGCGGCACCTTGTGCGCGTGCGCGAGGCGCGCGGCGGTGCGCTTGGGGAAGAGGATGTGCACGGCGTTGCGGCCGCCCTTGGTCGTGACCAGGAGCGCTTTCGCGATCACGACCTCCGCGGGCGAGCCGACGGGCAGGCCGGTGGCGGCCGGGCCGCTGATCCCGAGGTGGTGCGCGATGGTCTTGCTGAGCAGCACCTCGAAGTGCCCGGCCACCTGCTCGTTGACCGAGTAGCGGACGACGAGGCCCTTGTGCAGCGCGCTGTGCAGCGACTGGCGGACGATCGAGGCGGCTGCGACCGGGGCGGGCACCGCTCCAGGAGCGGTGGAGCCCGAGCCAGGCGTCTGGCCGGCGGAGCCGTTGGAGCCCGCGGAGCCGTTGGAGCCCGCGGAGCCCGAGCCACCCGCACTGGACGGCGGCGGGGGGCCGTCGACCGTGATGGGGTGCACGACGGAGGCGATGTTGCCGCCGACGTCTTTCACAGTCAGGGTCACGTTGTAGGTGCCGCCGTACTGGTAGGAGTGGAACTCGCTCGCCGCGCAAGGGCTCAGCCAGGGCGTTTCGCACGTCGGCGATCCGGGCGCGTAGCCGGAGACTTCGGGGCTGCCGTCGCCGAAGTTCCACGTGTATGTCGCGTAGTTGGGCTGGGGAGCGCCCCCGGTCGAGTAATCGATCCCGGCGTCGAGGGCGATGTCCGACTCCATGCCGTCGAACCCGACGATTTCGCCGGAGTTGACGGGGTTGGGAGCGGTGAATTTGGGCGCGAGGTTGACGTGGTTGATACAGGCGACGCCCGGGTAGGGAAGCCGATAGGCCGCGAGGTTGAAGGCGTCGTTCAGGTAGTAGGTCCCGCTGTCCAGGGTCTGGTCGTAAAGGGTGCCGGCATAGGTTTCGAGATTGGCGGTGACGCCGCCGCCCTGGACAAGCCCGAATAGGAAGCGGCACTCGTCCGTGTTCTCGTATTTGACATCGTCCTGCCAGGCGTTGAGCAGCGGGTCGGTGACCATGTCCTCCTGCTGCAGGCTGATCTGGTTGACGATCAGATCGGACAGCCCGTAGTCGCATGTGCCGGCGGTGCTCGGGCAGGCCTGCTGGTTGGGCTCCTGCTCGTGGGGGCCTTCCAGAAGATGTTTAAGTGCGACTTCTTCTTTTTCTTCCTGGTCCTTTTTTTCGTTTTCGGTTTCTTCCGTCGGAGTTTCCGCTTTCTCTTCCTCGAGCTTGTACCCACCCTTGGCCGTGGGGTTGATGCCGGCGTCCTGGCATTCCCAACCGGGCCTGCGGTCACCGGGCACCAGCAGGTTGTCACCGTAGCCACCGGCCGTCCAGGGGATGACGGCGTACACGATCGTGTTGGCGTCGCCGCTCGGCAGGCCACCGGGATTGATGTCGGCGTGGTAGCTGCAGAAGCTGTTTTCGTAGCTTGCTTTGCTCGATTCCGCATAGTCCGAGCAGTGGCCCGTGACTTTGCCGCCATCGAGGCACACGGTCACGCCGGGAGGAGTCAGCAGGTAATAGACGTTGCCGAGGCCCGTGGGGAGATGCTGGCGGGCGATGAAGGCTTCCAGTTCGCTGGCCATCTGGGCGCTCGTGAGGCACACCGCGGTCGCGGGCCCTTCGAACACGAGGCCGATCTGGTCGCTCAACGCGAATGGTTCGGGGTCGACACAGCCCGGGGTGGGGTAGGCGTGGTAGTCGACGTAGGAGCCCTTGTAGCTCTGCGAGTAGACTGCCGGGCGATTGGACTTGTCCGTGTACTGGCTGTCGACCGCAAAGACGGTTCCGAGATTGCCACTGGCAGCTCCCGCCTGTTCGAGGTAGCTGTCGATCGCGCTCTGCCATTCACTCCAGTAGTGGTCGGTGGGATCCCAGTAGATCGCGTACACGCCGGTGCCGTGCAGCACCGGATTGCCCGACGGGTTGGCGTAGGTCGCGGGTTGGGCAGCTCCCGTGTAGGCGCTGCTGCTACGCGGCTGCACGCCAACGGTGATCGGACCCACCGTTGTGACGACGGCGCCCGCGGGTGCCGCCGCGAGCAGCACTGTGGCAGCGACCGCCGCTGCGGCGCCAGGGATGATGACGCGCCCGAGGGGGCGCGTAGCTGTCAGCCGAGAGAGCAGGCGCGCGAAGATGGTCACGAGCCCCTCATCGGCAGCGGTGGGCGGTTGCCTTAGCCGAGTGGACACGCGTTCTCGGCGCGGCGCCCAACCGGCTTGTGGGAAGCCCTCCAGGCCGGCCTATCAAGCCCCGCCATCCGTCCATGCGCCGAGCGCTCCCGACAGCAGCCAGGGCGTAGATCCGATCCATGTTGCAGGGCGTGTGGCGGAGCTATGCGCCCGCCGACGAAACGCCGACGAAACCGTATGACCGACGATCCGAGCCCCGACCCGACACCCACCGCCGCACTCCCGGCGGTCGAGCGTGCGCGCGGTCGCCGGGCGCTCGGGGCGCGACGGCTGCGGGCCGCGACGTCGGGCCGCAGAGGCTTCTGGGCGGCCGTGGCTGTGGCGCTGGTGGCGGGCGGGACGCTCGCGGCGGTGCTGGGAGCGCGCGCGGTGTCGAGCTCGGAAGCGAGCAAGGCGCGGCTGGCGTTCCACCTGTCCTCGAGCGAGATCGCCTCGACGCTGACGCTGGCGCTCCAGCACGAGGAAGACCTGGTGGTGAGCGCGAGCGCGTTCGTGAGCGGCAACCCGAATGCGTCCGCGGCGGCGTTCGACCGGTGGGCGGAAGCGGTGCGCGCACTGCAGCGCTATCCGGAGCTGCGCAACCTGGGTCTCGTGCAGCTCGTGCCGGCGTCGCGCCTGGCGGCGTTCGAGGCGCGCCTCGCGGCGGATCCGGTGCGGGCGCTGGGGCCCGACTCGAGCGGGGCGTCGGGCCCGCTTGCGATCCTGCCGCCCGGCAGGCGGCCGTACTACTGCATCGCGGTCGCCGGGATCGCGCGCGACGCCGCCAGCTACATACCCGCAGGCATGGACTACTGCACGATCGCGCCGACGCTGATCACGGCGCGGGACACGGGCCTGGCGACGTACGCGCCGGTGATGGGCAGCGCGAGCACCTCGCTGGGGGTCGAGACGCCGGTCTATCGCAGCGGCACGGTGCCCGCGACGGTGGCGGCCCGGCAGCGCCTGTTCGTGGGCTGGCTCGGTGAGCTGCTCGAACCGCGCGTGGTGCTGGAGCGGGCGCTCGCGGGGCACCCCAACGTGGCGGTTCGCTTCCGTTACGCGTCGGGCTTCTCGCACGCGGTGTTCACGAGCGGCGGCGCGCCCGCGCGCGCGCAGAGCGCGGAGATCCGGCTCGGCAACGGCTGGACCGTGCAGACGTTCGCCGCGGGCGTCTCGGCGAGCGTGTTCGCGAGCTCGCGCGCGCTGATGCTGCTTGCCGGGGGGATCCTGCTGAGCGCGATGCTGGGGCTGCTGGTGCTGGTGCTGTCGACGGGCCGTTCGCGGGCGCTGGCGCTGGTGCGCGAGAAGACGCGCGAGCTCTCCCACCAGGCGCTGCACGACCCGCTCACGGGGCTGCCCAACCGCGCGCTGGTGCTTGACCGCGCCGAGCAGATGCTGGCGCGCACGGCGCGCCAGCCGGGGGCGGTGGCGGGTGCGCTGTTCATCGACATCGACGGCTTCAAGCACGTCAACGACAACCTGGGCCACGCGGCGGGGGATCAGCTGTTGCGGGTGGTGGGCGAACGCCTGCAGGGCGCGGTGCGCGAGCAGGACACGGTGGGGCGGCTGGGCGGCGACGAGTTCGTGGTGCTGGTCGAGGCGACGCCCGACCAGGTTTCGCCCGATGTGCTCGCGGACCGTTTGACGGAGACGCTGCGCGAGCCGGTGGAGCTGGGCGACGCCGGCAAGTCGTTCTCGGTCACGGCCAGTATCGGCGTCGCCACGGGGCAGTACTCGACGCCTGATGAGCTGCTGCGCGACGCCGATCTCGCCCTGTATGCGGCGAAGGCGGCGGGCAAGGACCGCTATGCGCTGTTCGACGCGGGCCTGTACGCGGACGCCGAAGGGCGGCTGGCGCTGGAGGCGGACCTGGGCGCGGCGGTCGAGAAGGATCAGCTGTTCCTGGTGTACCAGCCGATCTTCGACCTTGCGCGGCAGCGGATGGTGGGCGTGGAGGCGCTGGTGCGCTGGCGCCACCCGCAGCGCGGCCTGGTGCAGCCGGGGAGCTTCATCCCGGTTGCGGAGGAGAGCAGGCTGATCCTGCCGATCGGCCGCTGGGTGCTGGAGGAGGCCTGCCGGCAGGCGGCGGCGTGGAGCGCGGCGGGCGTGTCGCTGGGCATCTCGGTGAACGTGTCCGCCTACCAGCTCAGCCGCAGGGAGTTCGCCGAGGACGTGCGGCGGGCGCTCGAGAGCTCGGGCATCGCGCCGTCGTCGCTGACGCTGGAGATCACCGAGACGACGCTCGTGCGCGACGTGCCGGAGGCGAGCGAGCGCCTGCACGAGGTGAAGGCGCTGGGCGTGCGCGTCGCGATCGACGACTTCGGCACGGGCTACGCGTCGCTGTCGCACCTGCAGCGCATGCCCGTGGACGTGCTCAAGATCGACCGGAGCTTCGTCGCGGCGCTGAACGACGGCGGCCAGAGCCGTGAGCTGCTGGCGGCGATCCTCGGTGTGGGGCAGTCGCTGTCGCTGGTCGTGGTCGCGGAGGGCATCGAGCAGCACGAGCAGCGGGTGACGCTGGAAGAGATGGGCTGCGAGATGGCGCAGGGCTTCCTGCTGGGGCATCCGGGTCCGGCGCGGGACATCGAGGAGCTGCTCGCTGCGAGCGCCTTCACGCGCCCGATCGGCTCCACGGTGGCCTGACCGCGGGGCTGCCCTGACATTACGGCTGCCGGGCGCAGGCGAGGCTTATACTTCGCCGCCCTGGCCTGTGGGGGGTCACATGTCAACTCGATTGAGGAGGATCCGATGAGCAAGCTCTTCGCTCGCATCGGGGTACCCGCGCTCACCGTCCTCGTGCTCGCCGGCTGCGGCAGCAGCAACAGCTCCAGCACGAGCTCGACCACGAGCGCGACGACCACGCCGTCGAGCAGCGCCAACGCGGCGATCGCCGCGGAGGTCCCGGCCGCGATCAAATCGAAGGGCACGCTGACGGTGGCGGCCGACGCGACGTACGCGCCGAACGAGTTCATCGCCTCGGACGGTCACACGGTGGTCGGGATGGACGCGGACCTGATGCACGCGCTGGGGGAAGTCATGGGCCTGAAGGTGAGCATGGTCAACGCGACCTTCGACACGATCATCCCGGGCCTGGCCGCCGGCAGGTACGACATCGGCGCGTCGTCTTTCACTGATACCAAGGAACGCGAGAAGACCGTCGACTTCGTGGACTACTTCACGGCGGGGATCTCGTTCTACGCGAAGGCGTCGGCCAACCCGGGGGTGAAGACGCTGGCGGACATCTGCGGCAAGACGGTGTCGGTGGAGAAGGGCACGACCGAGGAAGAAGAAGCGAGCGCGCAGACGAAGACGTGCACGAAGGAAGGCAAGAAGGGTGTGACGGTGCTCGTGTACCCGACGCAGAACGGCGCCAACCTGGCGATCGCGAGCGGTCGCGCGGAAGTGGGAATGGCGGACTCGCCGGTTGCGGCCTATCAGGTGAAGCAGTCGAGCGGGCAGTTCAAGCTCGTTGGTGAAACGTACGGCTCGGCGCCGTACGGCTTGGCGATCCCGAAGGGCAGCGGCATGACGACGCCGGTGCTGGCGGCGCTGAAGGTCCTGATCGCGAACGGCTCGTACATGAAGATCCTCGAAAAATGGGGCGTGCAGTCTGGCGCGCTGACGACGCCGGGGATCAACGGCGCGAAGAGCTGAGCAGGAGCAGAGCAGCACGGTGTCCTCACCCGAGGCCACCAGCGCGACCGGGCGGCCCGATGACATAAGGGCCGTCCCGGTGCGGCGCCCCGGCCGCTGGATCTCGGCGGCGGTGATCCTTGTGATCGCCGCCGCGCTGATCCGCTCGGTGGTGAGCGACCCGCACTTCGAATGGGGCCAGGTCGGTCACTACCTGTTCGACCACCGCATCCTGGAAGGCCTGCTGGTGACGATCGAGCTGACGGTGATCGCAATGGCGATCGGCGTCGTGCTGGGCGTGACGCTGGCGGTGATGCGCGTGTCGAGCAACCCGCTGGTGTCGCGCGCGAGCTGGCTGTACATCTGGTTCTTCCGCGGCACACCGGTGCTCGTGCAGCTTTTGTTCTGGTACAACATCGCGGCGCTGTACCCGAAGCTGGGGCTGGGGATCCCGTTCGGCCCGGCGTTCGTGCACCCGGACGTGAACACGCTGATCACGGCGTTCCGCGCGGGGGTGATCGGCCTGGGCCTGAACGAGGGCGCGTACATGGCGGAGATCGTGCGGGCGGGGATGATCTCGGTGGACGAGGGTCAGACGCAGGCGGCGCAGTCGCTGGGCATGACGCGCTTTCAGACGCTGCGGCGCGTGGTGTTGCCGCAGGCGATGCGCGTGATCATCCCGCCGACGGGCAACGAGACGATCTCGATGCTGAAGACGACGTCGCTGGCGAGCGTGATCACGGTGGCGGAGCTGCTGTACTCGGCGGAACAGATCTTCGTGGTGAACTACAAAGTGATCCCGCTGCTGATCGTGGCGAGCATCTGGTACATCGCGTGCACGAGCGTGCTGTATGTGGGACAGCACTATCTGGAGGCTTACTACGGGCGCGGCGTGGCGCGCGAGCTGGCGCCGACGGCGCTGCAGCGCTGGCGCCTGGCGATCCTTCCCCAGAGGCACCCGTGGTCGTGAGCGCGCCGACGCCGATGGTCAACGCGGAAGGCGTGCACAAGCGCTTTGGGCGCCAGGAGGTGCTGAAGGGCATAACGCTCGAGGTGGCGCAGGGGGAGGTGCTGTGCCTGCTGGGGCCGTCGGGCTCGGGCAAGTCGACGTTGCTGCGCTGCATCAACCATCTGGAGAAGATCAACGCGGGACGCCTGTGGGTGGATGGCGAGCTGGTGGGCTATCGCCAGGTGGGCGAGCGTTTGCACGAGCTGCGCGAGTCGGAGGTGGCGCGCAAGCGCGCCGAGATCGGCATGGTCTTCCAGCACTTCAACCTGTTCCCGCACATGACGGCGCTCGAGAACCTGACGTGCGCACCGGTGTGCGTGAAGGACGTACCGCGCGAGCGTGCACGCGAGCGTGGGCGCGAGCTGCTGGAGCGTGTGGGCCTCGGCGACAGGGCGGACGCGTACCCGGCGCAGCTGTCAGGTGGGCAGCAGCAGCGCGTGGCGATCGCGCGGGCGCTGGCGATGGAGCCGAAGCTGATGCTGTTCGACGAGCCGACGTCGGCGCTGGACCCGGAGCTGGTGGGGGACGTGCTGGGCGTGATGAAGCAGCTGGCGGGTGACGGCATGACGATGGTGGTGGTGACGCACGAGATCGGCTTTGCGCGCGAGGTGGCGGACACGGTGGTGTTCATGGACGGCGGCGTGGTGGTGGAGTCGGGCAAGCCGGCGGAGGTGCTGGCGAACCCGCGCCACGAGCGCACGCGCGCGTTCCTGTCGAAGGTGCTGTGAGCCTTCAGCCGAGGTGCTCGTCGAGGCGCTCGATCGCGTGGACGAGGTTGGCGCGACCGAAGCCGACGCGCACGTGGCGCGGCTGCTCGTAGACGCTGCCGGGCAGCAGCAGCACGCCGGCGCGCGCGGCGATGTGCTCGCACCACTCGCTCACGTCGAAGTCGCCGGCGACGCGCGGGAATCCGATCGGCCCCGCGACGGGGCGCACCCACTCGAACAGCTCGCTGCGGCGGGCGAGCAGGTCGTCGACGAGCGGCAGGTTGGCGAGCACCGTCTGGCGGCTGCGCGCGAGAAGGCGGTCGCCGTGGCGCAGCGCGAGCGCGACGAGCAGTTCACTGGGGGCGGCGGAGCAGATGGTTGTGTAGAGCTTGAGCTCGACGATGCGGTCGAGCAGCGCGCGGTCGCGGCAGGCGAGCCAGCCGATGCGCAGGCCGGGCAGCCCGTAGGCCTTGGAGACGGTGTTGAGCGAGATCGCCTGCGGGTACAGGTCGCAGGCGGCGGGAAGACGGTCGGCGGGGTCGTACTCGAGCCCCTGGTAGACCTCGTCGCTGAACAGCACGATCGAGCGCTCGGCGACCATCTCGACGAGCCGCTCGAAGGACGCGCGGGGCATCTGCGTGCCGGTGGGGTTGTGCGGGCTGTTGACATAGACGAGCTTGGTGTTCGGCTGCAGCAGGCCTTGGAGCTCGTCGAGGTCGTATGCCCAGCCGTCCTCGTAGCGGCGCTGCCACAGGCTGACGTCGGCGCCGGTGCTGCGCGCGACCTCGACGGCGGCGCCGTAGCAGGGCGACTCCACGACGACGTGGTCGCCGGGCGCGAGCAGCGCGTGGTAGGCGGTGAAGATGCCCTCCTCGGCAGCGGCGAGCGTGAGCACGTCCTCGGGCTCGATCTGCTCGTAGCGCGAGGCGACGGCCCTGCGCAGCTCGTGCGAGCCGGGCACCTCGGTGTAGCCGAGGCGCAGCGAGAGCAGGTGCCCGCGGGAGTCGGGCTCGAGGTCGAGCAGCTCGGCGACGGTCTGCGACTCGCAGTCGCTGCTGGAGAGCATCAGCTCGGCGCGGAACTCCCACCGCTCGTAGTAACGCTCAAGTTCGAATGGATTGATCTTCATCGTGACGGGATGCTACGCCGGCCGGCCGTTTGGCGGCGCGCGGTCGGCGGCGCCGGCGGGGAGGGAGCTCGCGGCGGCGGACGGAGCGGAGCTTGCGCGCGGTGGGATACTCGACACAGCGAGCATGGCGGCGATCACAGACCACGAGGCACAGCAGATCGCGGACGCGAACGCGACGGGGCGCACGCCGGTGGTGTTCGTGCACGGCCTGTGGCTGCTGGCGAGCAGCTGGGACCGCTGGGCGGGCGTGTTCGAGGAGGCCGGCTACGCGCCCGTGCAGCCGGGCTGGCCGGACGATCCCGAGACGGTCGCGCAGGCGCGCGCGAACCCGCGGGCGCTGGCGGGCAAGACGGTGGGCCGGGTGGCGGCGCATCTGGAGGAGGTGCTGGGCCGCCTGGAGCGCAAGCCGGCGCTGGTGGGCCACTCGTTTGGCGGGCTGCTGGTGCAGATGCTGGCGGCGGAGGGCCTGGCGGAGGTGACGGTGGCGATCGACCCGGCGCCGTTTCGCGGCGTGCTGGCGCTGCCGCTGTCGGCGCTGCGGGCGGCGGGCCCGGTGCTGGCCAACCCGCTCAACCGCTCGCGCGCGGTGTCGCTGTCGTACGGGCAGTTCCGCTACGCGTTCGCGAACGCGGTGTCCGAGCAGGAGGCGCGGGAGCTGTATGAGACGTTCGCGGTGCCGGCGCCGGGCGCGCCGCTGTTCCAGGCGGCGTTCGCGAACGCGAACCCGTGGACGGAGCTGAAGCTGGACGGCGCGAGCGCGGCACGCGGGCCGCTGTTGATCACCTCGGGCGAGAAGGACCACACGGTGCCGTGGGCGATCGCGAACGCGGCGTACAGGCGCCAGGCGCGCAACGAGGCGGTGACGGAGATCGTGGAGATCCCGGGCCGCGGGCACGGGCTGACGATCGACAGCGGCTGGCGCGAGGTGGCGGAGACGGCGCTGGCGTTTGTGAAGCGCTTCACGTAGGCGGCCGACAGCCGCGGGCGGGCGCCCACGAGCGGGCGGGCACCATGGCGACGCGCGGGCCGTGCCCTATGAGCTGGTCGGCTGGTCCTCGCCGGCGCGCGCGTCGAGCGCGCGCAGATGCGCCTGCACCTGCTCGTCGCGCTCGAGCCGGGCGTCGCTGAGCGGGCCGAGGATGCCGCGCAGGACGGACATGACGGTCCAGCGCCGCGGCTGGATGACGCGCGGCTGGCGGCGCTCGATGGCGCGCACGATCGCCTCGCCGGCGACGCTTGGCTGCAGGCGCTTGCGCAGCGGCTTGGGCAGCGAGTTGGTCATGTCCCTCACGAGCGGGTCGCGGTCGAGGCCCTGGTGGACCATCTCGGTGTCGATGAAGCCGAAGTAGGCGACGGTGGCGCTGGCGCCGTGCTGCACGAGCTCGACGCGCAGCGCGCGCCCGAGCTGCTCGACGGCGGCCTTGCTCATGGCGTAGGGGATCTCGCCGATGCCGTTCATGAACGCGTAGATGGAGGAGATGACGACAACGTGCCCGCGGCGGCGGATGATCTCGGGCAGCGCGGCGTCGACTGTGCGGTAGACGCCCATGAGGTTGACGTCGAGCACGCGCTCGAACGTCTCGGTGGCGTACGCGCGGAAGGTGGCGACGCGCGCGGCGATGCCGGCGTTGGCGACGACGACGTCGAGCCCGCCGAAGCGCTCGACGGCGACTGCGACGGCGCGCTGCATGGCGCTGCGGTCGGTGACGTCGCCGGCGATGCCGATGGCCCTGGTGTCGTGCAGCTGCGCGGCTGCCGCCTCGGCGTCCTCGGCGCGCTGGTCGACGATCACGACGCTGGCGCCGCGTGCGATGAGCGCACGCGCGGTGGCGTGGCCGATGCCGCGGGCGCCGCCGGTGACGAGGGCGACCTTGCCGTTCAGCTCGTAGCGCTCCACGGGGCGGACTCTATGGGGTTGGCGCGCGAGCGGTACTGTCAAGCCACAATGGCGACCACCGACGCACGAGTAGCGGTGATCGGCGGCGGCGTGGTCGGCTGCGCGGTCGCGCATGCGCTCGCGCAGCGGCAGAGCTGCTGGAGGAGCTGCACTGTTAGGCGATCCGCTTTCGCCGCTTCGACGCGATTTTTTCCCCAATCTGGATCAACCGCTGCCCCGTCACCTCGGCCTCGGGGACATTCCGAGCCGCAACGAGGGCGCGGGCCTCATTGCGGCCGACCTGGACCCCGACCGTCGCGTGTACCAGCCGCCTGAGATCTGCCGTGAACGTCTGGTGGTAGATGACCATGGTGTCTGCTTCATAGGCCCGCAGTTCCCGCATGACGCGCGCGGCGCGTACCGGATGACGGAGCGTTGACTCCGACGACTCCCACCCCGGCGCGTCCACGTCTCTCGCGTAAAGGAACGCGAGTATCTCTCGACCGAGATGCTCAAGCGCGCGCTCCAGCGGCGGCTCGCGGCGTTTGGTCTTAGCCGAGGATGGGGAGCGTCTTCCGCGACGGCCTAGCCATGACAAGGCGAGCAGCGCGACACCTACGAAGACCGCCGTCCAAGCGACCGCAGCCACGACAGGACCTTCGATCCCGGACACCTGGAAGGCAATGCCCAAAGCCAAAGAGAAGAGCCCCCAGCCAGCCTGCCTCATCGCCAGCCCACCTCACCTTTCTTGTGCTTAGAAGTGCCTCACATCCCGCAAGCGAGCAGCCGCTCCCACCGCTGCCTCGGCGCAGAACGCCCAGTAGATCGAGTCTTGCCGCCTCAGAAATACCTTGCGGCTGGAGTCGTCTGTCTCGTCGCGCAAGAGCAGGCCAACCCGCTCCAAAAGGCGAAGCTCTTGATTCACGGTCTGCTTTGGGAGATCCAGCTGGTCCGCGAGCTCGGATGTGTTGACAATCCCTTTCTCGTAGATCGCAGCACCGATCTCCGCCCGGTAGCGCCCCCCACCAAACAAGACCTTCGAGAACGCCCGTGTCGCCGACAGCGAGATGCCATCCGGAGCTTGGTCTAGTGTGTTGGTCATGTGTCCTTAGTCCTAGGATTCTTGACTAAAGATCGGGATCATGCCTAAGCGGACGGGCGACGTCAAGGGTCGGCTGCAATTTTTCGTACCGAGAGTCTCGATCAGTCGACTCTGGTCAGAGATTCGAACAGACTCGGTGTAAGGCTCACCGGCTTGTCGATCTCTTCATAGCCAGCCGAACTACTCCCCGCTCACCTCATACCCCGCCGCCCGCAACTCCGCCAGCACCTCCTCTGTATGCCCCCGCCCCCGCGTCTCGAGCGTCAGCTCGACGCCTGTCTCGCGCACGTGCAGCGGCACCGCTTCGCGCACGTGCTCCACGCTCACCAGGTTCGCGCGGGCGCGCGCGACCAGCTCGAGCAGCTCCGCGAGGCCGCCCGGACGGTCGGGCACGCGGGTGAAGATCCGCACGCGGCGGCCCTCCTCGGTTTCGTGGCGCAGCAGCAGGCCCGCCAGCAGGCCGCTGTCGACGTTGCCGCCCGACACGATCGCCACCGTCGTGCCCGCGCGCCGCGGCGGGCAGGCTGCCGCTCAGCAGCGCCGCCACCGCCACCGCGCCAGCGCCCTCCGCGACGAGCTTCGCGTGTTCGGCCAGGAACACCATCGCGTCCGCGATCTCGCTCCTCGGTCACCGTCTCGATGTCGTCCAGCAGCTCGCGCAGCAGCGGCAGCGTCAGCGCTCCCGGGCGCTTGATCGCGATGCCGTCGGCGATCGTCGCCGCCCGGCGCCAGGCTCCAGCGCGTCCGCCGAGCCGCCGCTCAGGCAGCGCGTGCACGTACGGCGCGCACGCGTGCGCCTGCACGCCCACCAGCTCCACCTCCGCGCCCGCGCGGCGCAGCGCGATGCCGATGCCGCTCGCCAGGCCGCCGCCGCCGACCGGCACGACCACGCGCGCCAGATCGGGCACGTCCTCGAGCAGCTCGAGCGCCGAGCGTGCCCTGGCCGGCGATCACGTCGAGGTCGTCGAACGGGTGCACGAGCGCCGCGCCCGAGCTCTCGGCGCGCTCGTCGAGCCAGCCCGAGCGCCTCCTCCACCGACGCGCCCTCCAGCTCGACGTTCGCGCCCAGCCGCTCCACCGCGGCCACCTTCGACACCGGCGCGTCGCGCGGCATGAACACCTCGCAGCTCGACGCCCCGTCAGGCGCGCCGCCTGCGCGACCGCGCGCGCGTGGTTGCCCGCGCTCGCGGTCACCAGGCCCGCCGACGCGCGCTCGCCCAGCGCCGCCACCTTGCTCAGCGCGCCGCGCAGCTTGAACGAGCCCGTCCCCTGCAGGCACTCCGCCTTCAGCGCCACCGGCGTGCCCGCCGCCGCGCTCAGCCTCCGCGCAGGCGAGCGTCGGCGTGCGCACCGCGCTCGCCGGCCGTCGCCTTGCGGGCGCCGTCCAGGTCCGCGCGGGCGATCAGGTCGGCCGCCGTGTGCGCGCCTCCGACGGTCGGGTCGGCAGCAGTGTCTGCGCATGGTCACGCTGTTGAAGGTATAGGTTGCATGCCTTATGGCGCAGACGGTACGTTGCGGGCGTGGGCGAGCTGAGCGACATCGTCGCGCGCCTGGAGCCATCGCTCGGGGCCGCTCGCCGGCGAGCCCGCGCCGCTGTCGACGGCGGCATCACCAACCGCAACTTCCGCGTCACGCTCGGCGGCAGCGACTACGTCGTGCGCCTGCACGGCAAGGACACCGACCTGCTCGGCATCGACCGCGAGGCCGAGCGGCTCGCCAGCGAGCCGCGCCGCCGAGCTCGGGATCGCGCCCGAGCTGCGTCGCCGCGTTCGACGACTGCCTGGTCACGCGCTTCATCGCCTGCGACACCGCTCAGCCGCCAGCGAGCGTCGCCGAGCGCGTCGAGGAGATCGCGCGCGCGCTGCGCGCCTTCCACGACTCGCGGCGTGCAGCTGCCGGCGCGCTTCTGGGTCCCCGACCTGCTCGACGAGTACGCGCGCGATCGTGCGCCGAGCGCGGCGGCGCGCTGCCCGCCGCCTACGGCCGCGCCGCGCGCCGCCGCCGAGCGCATCGCCGCCGCGCTGCCGCTGCGACGACCCGCGCCCGTGCCACAACGACCTGCTCGCCGGCAACGTCATCCGCCGCGCGCGACGGCGGCGCCTGATGATCGTCGACTGGGAGTACGCGGGCATGGGCGACCCGCTGCTTCGACCTCGGCAACCTGTCGGTCAACAACGACTTCGACGAAGCGACGACGAGCGCCTGCTCAGCGCCTACTACGGCGAGCCGCCCGACCGACGCGCGCCGCGCCGCGCTGAAGCTGATGCGCGTCATGTCCGACGCCCGCGAGGCCGCCTGGGGCGTCGTGCAGGCCGTCGATCTCCGAGCTCGACTTCGACTTCGACGCGCTACGCGCGCGAGCACTTCGAGCGCCTGCGCGCGGCCGTCGCGCGGCCGCGAGCTTCGAGGAGTGGCTCGCCGCCGCGCGGACGGAGGTGGACGCGATGGTCCGGCCGCGTGAGCTGCCCGACCGCGCGCGCGTGGTGATCATCGGCGGCGGCGTCGGCGGCGCCTCGATCGCCTACCACCTCGCCGAGCTCGGCGAGCGCGACGTGGTGCTGCTCGACCGCAACGAGCTGACCAGCGGCTCGACCTTCCACTCGGCCGGGCTCGTCGGCCAGCTGCGCTCGAGCGTCTCGCTGACGCGGATGATGATGGACTCGGTCGAGCTCTACCGCACGCTCGACTGCGGCTGGGTGGAGTGCGGCGGCATCCGCCTCGCGTGCACGCCCGAGCGCGAGCAGGAGGTGCTGCGCCAGGTCGCCTGGGCGAGGACGTTCGGGCTGCCGCTCGAGCTGATCTCGCGCCGAGCGAGGCGCGCGAGCTGTTCCCGCTGATGGCACCGACGGCGTGCGCTGCGCCTCCTACCTGCCGAGCGACGGCTACCTCGACCCGTCGCTGCTGACCGACGCGCTCGCCGAGGGCGCGCGCGAGGGCGGCTGCCGGATCTTCACCCACACGCGCGTGACCGGCGATCGACGTCGCGCGACGGCGCGCGTGCGCGGCGTGCAGACCGAGTGGGGGCCGATCGAGGCCGAGGTCGTGGTCAACGCCGGCGGCATGTTCGCCGCCGAGATCGGGCGCATGGCCGGCGTGCGCGTGCCGATCGTGCCGTTCGCGCACGAGTACCTGGTCACCCAGCCGTTCCGCGAGCGCGGGCGGCGCGGAGCGAGCACCTGCCGACGCTGCGCGACCCCGACCTGCTGATCTACTTCCGCGAGGAGGGCGGCGGCCTGGTGATGGGCGGCTACGAGCGCCACTCGCGCGCCGTGGGCGCTCGACGAGCACCTGCTCGACGCGATCCCGCCGGACTTCAACGGCCGCCTGCTCGAGGAGGACTGGCCGCGCTTCGAGGAGATCGCCGACGAACTCCGCGCCGGCGCGTGCCCGGCGATGGACGAGATCACGGTCACGCAGCCTGATCAACGGCCCCGAGGCGTTCACGCCCGACAACGAGTTCTGCCTCGGCGAGAGCGAGGTGCGCGGCTTCTTCGTCGCCGCCGGCTTCTGCGCGCACGGGCTCGCCGGCGCCGGCGGCATCGGCAAGGTGATGGCCGAGTGGATCCTCGACGGGCGAGCCGCCGATGCGACGTGTGGGAGATGGACATCCGCCGCTTCGGCCCGCACTACCGCTCGCCCGAGCTACACGCTCAAGCGCACGCAAGGAGGTCTACGAGACCTACTACGACATCCGCTACCCCGGCCACGAGCGCCAGGCCGGGCGGCCGCTGCGCATCTCGAGCGCCTACCCCTGGCACGCGCGAGCACGGCGCCGCGTTCGGCGAGAAGTCCGGCTGGGAGCGCGTCAACTGGTACGAGTCGAACGCGCCGGCGCGGCGACGAGTCGCTGCGCCCGCGCGGCTGGGCGGGGATGCACTGGTCGCCGGCGATCGGCGCCGAGCACCGCGCCACGCGCGAGCGCGCCGGGCCTGTTCGACGAGTCCTCGTTCGCCAAGCTCGAGATCGCCGGGCCCGGGCGCGGCCGAGCTTCCTCGAAGCGCCTGTGCGACAACCGCGTCGCGCGCGACGTCGGCGCGATCACCTACACGCAGATGCTCAACCGCCGCGGCGGGATCGAGTGCGACTTCACCGTCACCCGCGTCGAGGAGGAGCTGTTCTCGATCGTCACCGGCACCGCCTTCGGCAACCACGACCTCAGCTGGATCCGCCGCCACGCGCCCGGCGACGGCAGCGTGCGCTGCACCGACGTGACCGCGCGCTGGGCGTGCTTCGCGCTGTGGGGCCCGCGCGCGCGCGAGATCCTCGCGCCGCTGACCGCCGACCCGCTCGACTTCCCGCTACATGCGCATGCGCGAGCTCGCCGTCGGCGACGTGCCGGTGCGCGCGCTGCGGGTGACGTTCGTCGGCGAGCTCGGCTGGGAGCTGTACTGCCCGACCGAGTACGGCGCCGGGCTGTGGCGCGACGCTGTGGGAGGCCGGGCGCGAGCACGGGCTGCGTCGCCGGCGGCTACCGCGCGATCGACTCGCTGCGCCTGGAGAAGGGCTACCGCGTGTGGGCCGCCGACATCACCGCCCGACGAGACGCCGCTACGAGGCCGGGCTCGGCTTCTGCGTCGAAGGACGGCGAGCGTTCATCGGCGCCGCCGGCGCTGGGCGTCGGCGCGCCGACGGGCCGGCGCAGCCGGCGCGCGCGCCTGCGCTGCCTGGTGCTCGAGGACCCGCGCTCGGTCGCGCTCGGCAACGAGCCGGTGCGCGATCGACGGCGAGGTCGTCGGGCGCGTCACCAGCGGCGGCTACGGCTACACGGTCGAGCGCTCGATCGCCTACGCCTACCTGCCCGCCGAGCGTCGAGCATCGGCACGGCGGTCGAGGTCGACATCTTCGGCCAGTGGGTCGCCGGCGAGGTCGCGCGCGAGCCGCTGTTCGACCCCAAGGGCGAGCGCGTCAGGAACGGCTGAGGCGCCGTCGCCACTCCTCGCGCTTCTGCAGGTATCCCGGCGGCAGCACGCCGTCGAGCCGCTCCACGACCTCCAGCCACTCGACCGCCGAGTGCAGGTGACCGTCCTCGCCGTCGCGATCGGCGAACGCCAGCGCCAGCTCGCGCGCCTCGTCGTGGATCCGCCGCGCACGCGCCGGGTCGCGCGTGGACGCGGGGAGGTCCGTCAGCGTGCGTTCGCGCGCGAACGGGTCGTGCCCAGCCAGGTACGGCGCCAGGTAGCGCCCGGCCACCTTCCCCGGAGGCCACCACAGCGGGTTGGCCGCCGTCTCGAAGCTCGCGCCCTGCGGAGCGCCGGCTGCCGTCTCGACACCGGCCGTGGCGGTGGCGCCCCCGAGCTCGGCGCGCAGGAACGCCGGGGCGATGCCCGTCAGCAGCATCCCGCGGAGCATCGGGCGCAGCGGCGCGGGCTCGATCGCGTCGCCCAGCTGCGCTGCGATCGCCTCGGCGGCCGCGTCGGCCTGCTGCGCGGCGATGCCGCCCTGCTTGATCGGGAAGGTCGTGCCGTCGCCGGCCGCGTACACGCCCTTCAGAGCCGCGACGCGGCTGTGCTCGTCCACGGGCACGAAGCCCGCCTCGTCGCACGGCAGCCCGGGAACCGCGCGGCCCTCCAGCCGGGACAGCGCCACGACCTCCTCGACCGCCAGCGGGGCGCCCGCGTCGAAGCGCAGCTCGCCGTGCTCCAGCCGCTGCGCCTGCACGCCGGTCCTCAGCGCGATGCCGCGATCGGCGAGCAGGTTGCGAAGCATCGCGCCCGCCGCCGGGCCGAACACCGCCAGCGGCTCGGCCTCGTGCGTCGCCACCGTCAGCTCCACGCCGATCGCGCCCGCGTCGGCCATGTGCGAGGCCGTCAGCAGCGCCAGCTCGTACAGCGGCAGCGTCCAGTCGACGCCGGGGGCGTTGACCAGGCAGAGCCGCTGCGCAGAGCCCGCCACGAGCCGCTCGAGCACTCTCTTGAACGCCTCCACCTCGCCCGCGCCGCCGAAGTGCACGGCGCCCTCCAGCCAGTCGCGCCGCGCCGCGCCCACGGCCACGAGCAGCGCGTCGTATGGAAGCTGCTCGCCGTCGGACAGGCTCACCGTCCGAGCCTCGGCGTCGACGCCCTCCAGGGCCCCCTCGTGCAGCCGCGCGCCATGCTCCTCGCACAGCTCCGCGAGCTCGAACAGGTGCGTCTCGGCCAGACCGAACGGCGCCGCCACCGCGAGCGGCTGGTAGACGAACCGGCGGTTGGGGGCGACCAGGTGCAGCTCCACGCCGACCGCCAGCAGCGCGCGCAGCGCCAGCAGCGCCTCCACCGCCGCGACGCCGCCGCCCGCGATCACGATCTGCCTGGGGCCGTGTGCTCCGTACATGCCCTGGACATTACGTCCACGGACGCGTGCCGTGAGCCGCAGAAATCCGTTTTCCCAAAGGGATAACTACGTAGGCAACCCTCGCTTACGTCACGCGAAGGTGCGACGATGATGCACATGACGATGGAGCCGAGCACCGTTTCGCTCCACGGGCGTCCGCTCGCATACGTGCAGGCGGGCAGCGGCCCCGTGCTGCTGCTGATCCACGGGATGGCCGGCACCTACCAGAGCTGGCAGGCGGTGATCGAGCCGCTGGCGCAGCGGCATACCGTGATCGCGCCCGACCTGCCCGGTCACGGCGCCTCGGCGCCGGGGGGCGGCGACTACTCGCTCGGGTCGCACGCCGCCTGCCTGCGCGACCTGCTGATCACGCTCGGCCACGACCGCGCGACGCTCGTCGGGCACTCGCTCGGCGGCGGCATCGCGATGCAGTTCGCCTACCAGTTCCCGGAGATCGCCGAGCGCCTCGTGCTCGTCTCCAGCGGCGGCCTCGGCCGCGAGGTCAGTCCCGTCCTGCGCGCCGCCGCGCTGCCCGGCGCCGACCTGTTCATCGCGGCGACCGCCGGTCCGGGGCGCGTCGTCGGATCGGCGCTCGCGCGCGGCCTGGCCGCTGTCGGGCTGCGACCGAACGCCGACATCGCCGAGGTGGCGCGCGGCTACGCATCGCTCGACGACGGCGATCATCGCGCCGCGTTCCTGGCGACGCTGCGCTCCGTCGTCGGCGCCGAAGGCCAGCGCGTCGCCGCCGGCGACCGGCTGTATCTGGCCGAAGGCGTTCCCACCCTGATCGTCTGGGGACGCCGCGACCACATGATCCCCGTCGACCACGGCGAGCGCGCCCACGAGACGATCCCCGGCAGCCGCCTGGAGATCTTCGACGACGCCGGCCACATGCCGCAGCTGGAGGCGCCCGCGCGCTTCGTCGCCGTGCTCGAGCGCTTCATCGAGGAGACCGAGCCCGCGCAGTGGAGCGCCGAGCGCTGGCGCGCGCGGCTGAACGCCAGCGGGCCGGCGTAGCCGCTGCTCGTACGTACCACCCGCTCCAGCTGCTCAGGAGTCGACTCTAGGTACGCGGCTGCGGAGCGGCTGCGATCGCGTCTGCGTTGCGCGCGAAGAAGGCCTCGATCGCGGTGGGGTCCAGCGGTCGCGCGAACAGGAAGCCCTGGCCGTTGTCGCACTCCTCGTCCTTGAGCAGCGACAGCTCGTGGTGCTCCTCGATGCCCTCGGCGAACGTCTCGATGGAGAGCGCCTTGCCGAGCTGCACCAGCGTGCGGATCAGCGTCTCGCCCTCCTTGTTGTGCTTGAGCCCGGCGATGAACGAGCGGTCGATCTTGAGCGCGTCGACGGGGAACTGCTGCAGGTGCGCGAGCGAGGAGTAGCCGGTGCCGAAGTCGTCGATCGCGATGCGCACGCCGAGATCCTTGATCGTGTTGAGGCGCTGCACCGTCTCTTCGATGTTGCGCATCAGCGTCGTCTCGGTGATCTCGATCGTCAGCGCGGCCGCGGCCAGGCCGCTGTCGGCGAGCGCGCGCTCGATGTCGCCGATCAGCTCGTCCGTGTCGAGCTGGCGGGCGGACACGTTGACCGCCATCGCGATCGGATGGCCGGCCGCGTGCCAGACGGCGGCCTGGCGGCAGGCCTCGTGCAGCACCCAGCGGCCGACGTCGGTGATCAGCCCGGTCTCCTCGAGCATCGGGATGAACGCGTCCGGCTGCACGATCCCGCGCACCGGGTGCTTCCAGCGGATCAGCGCCTCCACGCCCGTCGGCGCCATGTCGCTGAGCGCGAACGTCGGCTGGTAGGCGAGGAAGAACTGCTGCTGTTCGAGCGCTTCGCGCAGGTCCATGTCGAGCTCCATGCGGTTCTGGACGTTGTCCTGCATGGCGCTCTCGAACACCGCGTAGCGGTTCTTGCCGTCCCACTTGGCGCGGTACATCGCGATGTCCGCGTCGCGCAGCAGCTCCTCGGCGGAGGTGCGCTGCCCGGCGGCGATGCCGATGCTGGCCGTGACCGTCACGCGCGTCTCGCCCTCCGCGCCCAGCTTGAAGGGGTGCGACAGCGCCTCCAGCAGACGCTCCGCGACGAGCTCCGGGCCGGCCGCCAGCGACAGCTCCTCGGCGATCACCACGAACTCGTCGCCGCCGAGGCGCCCCAGCGCGTCCGCGTGACGCACGACGCCCTCCAGGCGCGCGGCCACCCCGCACAGCAGTTCGTCGCCCACGCCGTGTCCGAGCGTGTCGTTGATGCCCTTGAAGTTGTCCACGTCGATGAAGAGCGCCGCGACGGGCGTCTTGCTGCGCAGCGAGCGCGCCAGCATCTGCTCGACGCGGTCGAGGATCAGCGTGCGGTTGGGCAGGCCCGTCAGCGGGTCGTGCGTCGCCAGGAACGCCAGCTCCTCCTCGCGCCGCGTCAGCTCTTCGTCGGCGCGCCGGCGCTCGACCTCGAAGCATTCGCACACGCGCAGGAGGTTGAACTCGACGCTCAGCTGCACCATGTTGAGCGCCTCCGCCAGCGCGTCCGCGGAGCTGTCGCGCGTGTCCGCGACCTCGCGCAGCACGCCGGCCATAACGTTGCGCCACCACAGCGAGCGCCGCGTGACCTCCGTCAGCGAAGCGGCGCGGTGGGCCGCCAGCTCGCCGAAGATCTGCGAGGTTTCGCGCGCGGCGTCGTTGGTGACCTCGAGCCCCTCGCCCGCGATCCAGCGTGCGACGGCGGTCGTCGAGGCCACGCAGATCCGCTCGAACCGGTCCTGCACCAGCGCGTCCACGACCTCGCCCGACTCGGCCGTGCGCACGATCGTCTCGCGCAGCACGTCGTCGGCGCGCGCGAGCAGCGCCTCGCCGAGACGGCGAAGCTCGTCCGTGGCGGGTTCCGCGGGAGGAGCCGGCGGGAGCGGAGCCCGAACCTTCTCGCGTTCAGAGCGCGTGTGTTGAGCCGCCATATCGGGGGGAGGCATCGGCGGGCCGCATAGGCGGCTGAAGGGGTGACAGGCGCCTTTCAGACCCGCGTCCGCAGGACGTTTACATCGTGAACATCCCGTGACTGCGGCCTAGATCGGAAATCTGAGCTGGTACAAGGCGCACACCTACCTTCAAGGATCGGAGATTTCGTGCGTCGCATCAGTGCCCTGCTCTTCATCGCTCTCTCACTCGTTGGCGCGTCCGCTGCCAGCCTCCTGCTATCCGCGTCGGCGTCCGCGTCGGAAGGCGGCACGACCTACACGCCGGAAACGCCCGTGGTCGACACCGTGTCGGGCGGACCGTGGAACACCTCGCAGGGCGACCCCTCGCAGGGCGGCGAATACGAAAGCTCCCGTCTGCTCCCCACGTTCGCGTTCGGCGGCAGCGAAACCACGCTCGGCGGCGTCAGCGAGCCGAACGTCGCCGTCTACCCGGGCACCGGCGCGGTGCCCTATCCGAGTGGCGTGGCGGGCACGCCCGGTCCGCTCGACGGCTACTGCAGCAGCCTTGGCGCCAACCCCGAGACCGGCACGCCCGTGTCGCAGCCCGCCGGCAGCCTGCCGTTCGCACCGTACTACTTCCCCGACATCGTGCGCAACCCCGACGGCTCGCTGACGGGCTACTTCGACTACCGCCCGAAGGACGCCGACGAGGCGATCACCGTCGCGCGCTCGACCGACAACGGCAAGACGTGGACCACCGAGGGCAAAGCGCTCGAGCAGAACCCCGGCTACTGCCCGACGGCGGACACCAACGACGACGGACAGGGACACCCGTTCGTGGCGTCGATCGGCGGCAGCACCAGGCTCTACACCCTGCAGCGCCCGGCGGGCGACTACGAAGGCGTGGGCCTGCTCGTCCACAACGTCGAACCGTCCGTGAGCAACCCGCTGGCGGCGCTGCCCGCGACCGAATCGGTCGGCATCGACCCGAACACGTACGCGGAAGAAGAAGTGGAAGTCCCGACGAGCGGCGGCGTCGCGATCCCCGTGTCGACGCTCGGCAGTGGGAGCTCGCCGGAGCACATCGTCGCCGGCCCGTATGAGGACTACAACGCGGCCTCGCCGTCGAAAGCGATCGTCACCTGCACCGGCACCACCAGCTCACCGCTGGCGCTCACCGGCTGCACCGCTTCGACCCCGATGAGCGTGAAAGCCCACGACGACCTCGTGCAGGTGATCGCGACCGCCAACCCCGAAGAAGTGGGCGGCAAAGAACTCAAAAAAGGCGCCACCTACACGATCCCGGCGGGACCGAACAAACCGAGCGGCGAAGGCGGCCTCGAAAAGCTCGGCTTCCTCAACGGCAACGCGGTCGTGTCGCCGTTCACCACGTTCATCCTCAACGAAAACGCGCCCAACCGCGTGTACATCGACGGCGTGACCGTGTACTGCGCGCAGTCGAACGCCAACCCCACGACCAAAATCGAGAACTGCACGACCGCCGACGGCGCGCCGCTGACCGTTCACCAGGGCGACGCGATCACCGCCGACCCGATCCTGCCGCCTGACGCACAGGTGACGACCGGCCTGAAGGCGCCCGACGGCATCGTCGGAACGCTCCCCAGCTACCCGGGCGCGCCGGCGAACTCGACCGTCGTGCTGTACACGGAGAAGCTGCTTGCGTACTTCATCGTCGGCACGACCAACGGCTCGGTCAGCGGCTCGACGTTCAAAGCCGGCTCCGTCACGCTGCCCGGTGCAGGGACCGTGACGATCAACTACACGCCGTCGGTGCACCCGAGCGAGCCGCTGCCGAGCACCGGCTCGTTCAAAATCTACCTCGGCACCACCGTCACCTCTCCAATTCAGGAAGTGACGTGCACCGGGGTGACGCCCGCCACGCAGACGGGCGTGCCCGCCGGCAGCGAGAACCTCACCGGCTGCACCGGCGGTACCGGCACCGTCAAGGAAGGCAACTGGGTCGGCGGCCCGAACGCCGCCATCGCGCCGCTGACGACACTGGAAAAGATCGGCGAGGGCAAGAACTCCTCCTCGAAGGGCCCGGAGAAGCTGTTCGCCAACAACGAGGACTACACGGTGCTGCGCGCCGCGTACACAGAAAACGGCGTCAACTTCACCGACCTGGGGTCGATCAGCGGCTCCACGTCGGGGCTGGGCAACGACACCGGCTCCTACAACGACCTCTCCAACCCCTACCAGCAGACGAGCCCGTCGAACACCAGCCCGACCGACCTGGCAGCGGGTGAACCGGACACCACGCAGCTGCGCTACATCGGCTCGCGCGGGACGATCGTCACGAACCCGAACGGCAGCTACGGCATGTTCCTGTCGGGGGCGTGGCCAACGGACGGCGACAGCGACGCGTTCAACCAGGTCTTCTACACCAGCTCCACCAACGGCAGGGAATGGACGGTGCCGAAGGTGGTGCTGAGCACCGACTACACGTTCTCGGCCTCCGCCGCGCAGGACGAAAGCCTCAGCAAAGGCGAAGTCACGCGCCTGGGGATCAGCGGCTACTACTCCGGCCGCGCGTACGGGCCCTCGGTGGTGCAGAACCCGGACGGGTCGCTGACGATGGTGTTCAGCGGCTACCGCCTGCCCAAACCGATCACGTCGGTCGGCACCGTGCTCGGCACGAACGCCGCCGACCGCTACACGATCGGCGCCAAGGACCCGGCGCTGTACCGCAACATCCTCACGCTGCACCTGAACGCCGAAACCTCGCCCGGCGTGGCCACGACGACATCCGTCAGCTCCTCCGACGAAGGCAAGGGCAATCCCGGAGATCAGGTGACCTACACCGCGACCGTCGCCCCGGTGGCGCCCGGTGTGGGCACGCCCGGCGGCACGGTGTCGTTCTCCGACGTCGAAGGGCCGATCGCCGGCTGCGGCACCGAGCCGTTGAGCCTCGCCGCTCCCGACACTGCCACGTGCACCACGCACCTGACACATCTCGGCGCGGACGAAATCACGGCTGCCTACTCAGGTGACTCCAACTACGCACACTCGTCAGGGACGACCGACGAGTTCGTCGGCGAAGCGCCTGCAATCACCTCGGCGAGCAGCACCACGTTCACGGAGGGCAGCGAAGGCAGCTTCACCGTAACCGCGTTCGGCAACCCGACACCGAGTGTTCAAGAGGCCGGGACGCTGCCAGCCGGCGTGGAATTCAAAGACGGCGTGCTGTCAGGCACGCCAACCCAGGAAGGCGTGTACCCGATCACGTTCACCGCGTCAAACGGCGTCGGCGCCACGGCCGAACAGAGCTTCACGCTCACGGTGAACGCGTCGCCGGTCATCACCTCGATGAGCAGCACCACGTTCACGGAGGGTGGCGAAGGCAGCTTCACCGTGACGGCAACAGGCACGCCGGCGCCGGCGATCACCGAGAGCGGCCCGCTGCCAGCCGGCGTGGAATTCAAAGACGGTGTGCTGTCGGGCACTCCCACGCAGGAAGGCGTGTACCCGATCACGTTCACGGCGACGAACGAAGCGGGCTTCTCGAGTCAGAGCTTCACGCTGACCGTCGACGCCGCGCCAGTGATCACCTCGAGCAACGCCACGACGTTCACCCAGAACACGGAAGGCAGCTTCACCGTGACGGCAACAGGCACGCCGGCGCCGGCGATCACCGAGAGCGGCCCGCTGCCAGCCGGCGTGGAATTCAAAGACGGCGTGCTGTCCGGTACGCCGGCCCAGATCGGCACGTCGAAAATCACGTTCACGGCGCACAACGGCGCGGGCTCGGACAGCGTTCAGGAATTCACACTCACGGTCCTCGGGCTGCACGTGACGACCACGTCGCTGCCGGAGGCGACGCCGGGCGTTCACTACTCGGTGCAGCTGCAGGCGGCGGGCGGCACCGGGCCCTACCACTGGTCGAAGACCGGCAGCCTGCCCAAGAGCCTGAAACTGAGCTCCACGGGTCTGCTGTCGGGGACGGTGCGAGCGCGGGCGGCCGGCGGCGGCGGCTCGTTCCCGATCACCGTGAAGGTCACCGACCACACCAGGAAGGGACACCAGACGGCGACGGCGATGCTGACGCTGCCCGTGTCCTGATATTGGTCGATAGCGCGTGATATCATGCGGGGCACGATGGCTGAAGATCGTGTCCCGCTGTTCGTGAGGCTGCCACGCGAGCAGGCCAGCGCGCTGGACAGGCTGGTCGACTCGACGGGGCGGCGCAAGCAGCAGCTCGTCAGCGAGCTGCTGGCCGATCAGCTGACGGTCGGCCGCGCGGAGGTGATCGAGACGGCGAGCGCGGATGCGGTGCTGACGCTGGAGGAGGCCGCGGAGCTGCTGCGGCTACCGGTGGAGGCGGTGCGCGCCGCCGCCGTCAGCGGCGAGCTGCCCGGACGGGAGATCGGTGGCGAATGGCGCTTTGCGCGGTCGGCGTTGATGAGCTGGCTGGCCGCGCCCGCGCCGACGGCCGGCTGACCGCCCGAGGCGGCGCCGAACCGTCTGCGCGAGGTGGCGTTATTCGCCGGGGAAGGCGCTGCCATCGAGCTCCGGCGGGTCGGTCGCCAGACGGAACACGAACGCAAGCGTGGCGGCGCCGACGGCCAGCATCGCGAGCACCGCGAAGACCAGCGCGACGACGCTTTCGGTGATGGCCGCGAGCGCCAGCAGGGACACCGGGATCGAGATCCCGAGAATGCCTATGGCCAGCGGGGACGTCTTCAGAGCGCCCGCGGGCATACCGCGGTCGTTGTCAGCATCATGCATGTGCAACCTCCATGGAGACGTCATGGGGGGGACGTCGCCATACGGGGAACGGGGCGAACTGCGCTGCGAAGGGTACCGATCGCTATGCGCGCGTGGCAAGCCCGACGACCACGTGCACGGGCAGCTCCGCGGGCGTCTCGCCGGCGCTGACGAGCGCCTGCACCTTTTCGAGCAGCGCCTCGCGGTCGGCTTCGGGAAGCGTCGCGATCCAGCTCAGCGACAGCAGGTAGTCGACGAACCGATCCGCCACCGCCGGCTGCATCACCGTCAGGCGGACCTCGCGCGGGGCGCTCCAGCCACCCGCCGCGCTTACGGCGTCCTGCCACGGCGGGCCGTCGAAGTGCGGGTGCTCGGGGCGCAGGCCCGCCACGAGCGTCCCGACCTCGTGCGCCCACGACGCGCCGGCCCAGTCGGGAACCATCGTCAGCAGGGCGAGCCCACCGCCGGGGCGCAGGACCCGGGCGATCTCCTGGAGCGCCGCAGGCTGGTCGAACCAGTGAAAGCCGTCGGCCACGGTGACAGCTGCCACGGAGTCATCGGGGAGCGGGATCGCCTCGGCGAGGCCGTCGTGCACGCGCTCGGGACCGACGGACGCAGCCAGGATCTCGCGCAGCGGCGGCTGCGGCTCCACGGCTGTGACGTCCAGCCCCGCCACTAGCAGCGCCCGGGTCAGCTTGCCTGTCCCCGCGGCGAGATCGAGCACTGGATCACCTGGCGATAGGCGCAGCTCGGTGGTGAGCACGTCGACGACCGCCGGCGCGTAGGCGGGGCGCCCGCGATCGTACGCGGCGGCAACGTCGGCGAAGCCGGAGGCGAGGGGGTGCAGGGTCATGAGAGGACGGTAGAGAACCCAGGACACTGGCGAAGGGTATGCTGCCCGAATGCCGGAGATCCTACGTCCTCGCTGTTACTGTATGTAGCGAGCCCACTCGGGTTCGACGAGGGCGGCCGCCATTACTACCACGCCATCGTTCTTCCGGCGCTTGACGCCGTTGTTGAGGCCGTCGACCCCTGGAGTCTGACGACGGCGGCAGAGATAAACCACGCGAGAGCGTCCGGCGCGCTCCGCGAGCGAATGCTTGAGATCGGCCACCGCAACGCCGAGGCGATCAGATCATGCACGCTCCTTGTAGCGTTTCTGGAGGGCCAAGAGCCCGACTCCGGCACAGTCGCGGAGTTGGGCTACGCCGCAGGTCTCAACAAGCGCTGCTTTGGTCTCCGATCCGATCTTCGCCAGACAGGCGAGGAGGGAGTGGCCGTCAACCTCCAGGTCGAAGCATTCGTCGTCGGCAGCGGCGGGGTGATCGTTCCGACACTCGCGGACGTGAAGGCGCTAAGCCGTTCGGCCCCGAACCTACCTGAATGAGCCAATGATCAGCCGACGGCGGCCGTTGCGTCGAGAGTGGGAGCGGTCCAACCACCCGACAGCCGGTGGTGAAGCTGGATAGCCGCCTCCTCGGTCAGCCCAGATAGCAGATCGACGACGACGCGTGCTCGATCTGCCTCCTCCTGCCCCGAGTTGATAAGCCGCTCCCTAGCGCCAGGCGGGAACAGACGGTGGTCGCTCCCCTGCTCCCCAGGCCGCGCACTGGCTCGGAAATAGTACTCGAACAGATCAGTCATGACGCGCATCTGACCGTGCTGAACCACAGCTAGGCCGGGTCGGTGGATCACGTACACCACCACGAGCATCTTGAGCGCAGCGACCTCAAGCTGAGCCTCAGGCTCGATCTCAAGCCTGATCATCTTCGTGCTGGGATCGTCGGAGACTGAGAACGCCTCAAGGTATTTGGTGATGAGCTTCGTCCCAAAGCTGCGCATGCGGGCGCGCGCTTGTACAGTGTGCTCATACGGAGCGTCTAGCCCGTGCATTCCTATCACCCGTCCGAGCGCATCGACTAGCGCATCAATGTCCTCGTCGGGGAAGTTCTTTGGATCGGCTGCTTTCGTGTCGACTAGAAGCTGGCGAAGGCGCTTGCGCTCGCTGCCATTTGACTCTGCAAGGCGGTCGAGGGGCACAAGCCCCGCGCGGAAGAAGTCATCCACATCGTGGACGGCATAGGTGAGATCGTCTGCCCAGTCCATGATCTCGGCCGCGAGACAGCGCTGCGGCAGCGCACCTTTCTCTTCGGGCGGCCAGCGCTCGCGCGCAAAATCGAACGCATCGGCGTCATCCTGGTAGTACAGTAACCCCACTTACGCTCGCGCTTGTGGCCTTGGCCGGGATCATGTGACCAGTGGCGCCAGGGGTACTGTAAGAAGTCCGTCCAGCGTGCCTCGCGTAAGATCGAGGCCGGGGCGTTCCGTTCGGACCGCCAAACGAGTGACGATCCGGAAGCTCTGTGCGTTGCCCTCGAACCCTTCCGCAATGTACTCTGACGCCTTGCGATGCAAGACCTGCTCCGCTATGTGTCCAAATGGGGGGTGGCCGAGATCGTGGGCTAGGCAGCTCGCCTCGACTGAATCGGGTTGAAGGGCGTTGATCATGCGAGCCGCAGCTCCAGTGATCACCTTTTGCTTCACAAGCCGTCGCAAGCGCTCTGTGTTTCTGCGCCCGACCTGAGCGACCTTGAGCGAGTGACTAAGACGATTGTGAAAGGTGTGCCCTGACTCGGGAGCCGTAACCTGAGTAACGTATGCGAGACGCTGAAAGGCGGAACAGTAGAGAATCCGGTCGCGGTCGCGCTGAGCCTTCGATCTGTAGCTCTGCGTCACGCCCTCGGGCGGCTCGTCAGTCGACGCATGCTCCTCGCTAAACCGCACATCGAGACCTACACGCCGCGCCGTACGGGGGGAGATACTTGTCCATATGCGCGAAACTAGCCGCGCAGTCGGACACGCTGGTCCGCGCTCACCTCAAAGGTGCGTCGTGCGATGAGATTGTCGAGCGCTATTGGCCTGACCCCGTTGGTTCGGTCCGGTGCTTGTGAGAGTTTCTCGCGTCTACGATTGTGGGCGAGGAGGGAACACTCTGATGAAGCGACGCAGGCATACGCCGGAGCAGATCATCCGCAAGTTGCGGGAGGCCGAGCGGTTGCTCGGGGAGGGCAAGACGGTGCCGGAGGTCACCAAGGCGCTGGAGGTCTCCGAGCAGACGTTTCACCGTTGGCGTAACCAGTACGGCGGGATGAAGGCCGACGATGTCAAGCGGCTGAAGGAGCTGGAGCGTGAGAACCAGGTGCTCAAGCGGATCGTGGCGGACAAGGAGCTCGAGGTCGTGGCTTTGAAGGAGATTTCCAAGGGAAACTGGTAGGCCCAGTCCGCAGGCGCCGGGCGGTCGCGATGCTTCGTGACCGTCTCGGTGTCAGCGAGCGCTGGGCATGCCGGGTAGTAGGCCAGCACCGCTCGACGGAGCGTTATGAGCCGAAGATGGCTGAGGATGATCAGGCGTTGCGTGCTGAGCTGCGTGCCTTCTCAGCTGAGCGGCCGCGGTGGGGGTACCGTCGCGCGCATCATCATCTGCGGGAGTTGGGCTGGGAGGTGAACCGCAAGCGGGTGCAGCGTTTGTGGCGTGAGGAGGGGCTGCGTGTCCCGCAGCGCAAGCGCAAGCGCCGACGGTTGGGAGACTCGACCGTGCCCGCCCAGCGGCTGCGGGCTGAGCGCCCGAATCAGGTGTGGGCGTTCGATTTTCAGTTCGATCAGACCGCCGACGGGCGGGTCGTTGAAGCTGGCGAACATCGTGGACGAGTTCACGCGCGAGTCGCTGGTGATGCTGGTCGAGCGCTCGATCGACGCTGACACCGTCGTCAGGACGCTGGAGGGGCTGTGCAGCGAGCGCGGTGCCCCGGAGCTTTTGAGAATGGACAACGGTCCGGAGATGACCGCGCACGCGCTCAGAGACTGGTGCCTGCTGTCGAGGACCGGGACCGTGTTCATCGAGCCGGGCTCACCATGGCAGAACCCGTTCGTCGAGTCCTTTCACTCCAGGGTGCGTGACGAGCTGCTCGATGTCGAGGAGCTCTCCTGTCTGGCCGAGGCGCGTGTCGTGATCGGCGACTGGCAAGTGGACTACAACCAGCGCCGTCCACACTCCGCGCTCGGGATGAAGACACCGGCCACCTTCGCCGCCCAATACGCCGCCAGCGCCACCGACCGCAAGGCGGCATGACCCCGACCCCCGCCAAGAGGACGCGCCGGTCGGGTCGTGCTCCGTTACGGCCTACGGCCTCCACTACGCACAACCCGACCACACCACTCGATACCCTTCACTTACTTCTATCCATCAACTCTCACCTGTGGTGGACCGAAAAGCGGGGGCCGGTCACTATCCCCATCGCGCCAGGGCTCCAACCGTTCCTGGCAAGCTGGCGTAGGTCGTGCGGATACCACCAGCGGCCGGGAGCCTCCTCCGCGACTTCCACGAGGGCACCTTGGGCCGCCAGCACATCGTCTGCCAACGCAGCGTAGGTCTGGTCAACGGTCAACGTACTCTCCATACGCGGATACTTTACGAGACAAGACTTGCGAGCGGGATAGGAAATCGGCGCCTCCTCGCACGATCCGAGGAAAACGAGATGCGGGGATCCGAGGACAGGGGACAGTTACAATCATCGATTTTTATTGTGCAGACCGCCCCGGACGGAACCCTCGGCCAACGAATACAAGGCCCTTGGCTAGTCTCGGCCGCCCGTTGGCTGGATTACTTTATGGTCAATGATCATAATGGCTGGATGCGTGAAGTCGCACGACTGGTCGAACGACGTTCACCGCGAGATCGGCCGGGTGCTCCTGCTCGACGCGTCCCAGACCCTGACTGCGCCCGAAATCGCGGGCGCTACGGGGCGCGCGAACGTGAAGCGAAGCGCCGATGAGATGGTCGAGGCAGGGCTTCTCGAACGCCAGGCTCCACCCCCGCGAAGCTCGAAGTCTCCGGGAAGGCCAGTAACCGCCCTCTACCATCTTCCGGACGCGAGCGCACAGGATCTCCGCGCTGAGATGGCCCGGCTACGACCCGTGGGGCAGATGAACCCTGGCCACCACATCGTTCTCGCCGAGGCCGGAGAGGCGCAAATTGCCAGCCTCTTTGAGACTCTCGCCGCGTCGGAGGTGCTTATGAGCGCTTCTTGGTTCGCTCTGTTCGATGGCGAGCCGCAAGAGTTGGCCATTGTGTTCGTCGGTGTCGACGCGCTCGATGGTGCACTCGATCTCATGACCGAGCTTCGAGGTGCGGAGCTACGGGCGCGCCGGGCAGCCATCACCGGTTTGGGCTCAATCGAGCAGCTCGCCACGAACAGTGCCAAAGCACAGAGAGTCTCCCAGCGCGCGCGTATAGCCCGTGCTACTCGTGACACTGAGTTCAGGTCCTCGACGCCTGCGCGGGGCGTCAAACCCACATAAGGGGCATCCAGTGGGCAGCTGCGGCAACAGAAGCGAGATCAGCACTTCCGAGCATCGACGCAAAGCTTAAGCGCCGGAACACGGCTCAGTAGGGCGGCAGCAGACCTGATGGGCGATCCAGGATTCGAACCTGGGACCTCTTCCTTATCAGAGAAGCGCTCTAACCAACTGAGCTAATCGCCCTTCGTGTTGCGTGCCATCTTACCTACGGATACGTCAAGCGGACGATCAGCAGACTCGCGCGAGCGACTCAGAGCCGTGTCGGGATAACTAGACATCCGCCGATTCAGGAACCTTGTCGGGTTATTACGACACCGGTAGACTGTCGGATTATGCCGACAGAAGACATACCTAAAGGGAGGGGCCGTTTCCGGATCTATACACCAGCGTCACTCGGAGCCGCGATCCGTCATTACCGAACCGTCGCTGGGCTGACCCAGGCGCAGCTCGCCGAGATGACTGGGCTGCAGCGCAGCTACCTGTCCGAGCTTGAGAACGGCAAGGAAACCGAGCAGCTCAGGCGCACACTGCTCGTCCTACGACAGTTCGGTGTTCGCATGACGCTCGAAGAGGCTGACTGGTAGCACCCAGCCAGCTGCATGGTTGAACGCAACGGCACGGAGGCAGAGTCCAGGCGTGCGCTCGCGTCAATGACCAGCGAGGGCTAATCGCCCGCGCCCGCGGACTCGAGCGCCCGCGGCTGGATCCGCTGCGCCAGCTCGAGCGCCTCCTCGGGCGTCGCGAACGACAGCTGCGCGCTGTAGCGCCCGTCGCTCGTGGCCCGCACGCTCACCTCCGCGCCAAGCGCCGCGCCGAGCGTCTGCGCGATCTCGCGCGCAGCGTGCTCCTGGTCGGCGTGCACGCGCCTGCCGGCGCTCCGGCGGGCGGCGGACTCGTCCTGAGCCGCGCCCGAGTTGCACTCCCTCGCGCGCTCTTCGGTGACGCGCACCGACCACCCCTGCTCGACGGCGTCGCGTGCAAGCCTGCGCCGGTCCCTGTGATCGTGGGCCAGCAGCAGCGCGCGTCCGTGGCCCTCGCTGAGCGCGCCGCCCTGCACCAGCTCGATCACCTCGTCGGGCAGGTCCAGCAGGCGCACCAGGTTGCTGACCGCCACGCGGCTGCGGCCCACGCGGCGACCCACGTCCTCGCGCGTCAGCCCTAGCTCCTCCACCAGCGCCGCGCACGCGCGCGCCTCCTCGATCGGGTTGAGGTCCTCGCGCGCCATGTTCTCGACCAGCGCCGCTTCCAGCGCCTGCGCGTCCTCGCGGTCGCGCACGATCGCCGGGATGCTCCGCAGGCCGGCGATCTGCGCCGCGCGCCAGCGGCGCTCGCCGGCGACGAGCTCGTAGCTGCCGCCGGGTCGGGGGCGCACCAGCACGGGCTGCAGCACGCCGCGCTCGCCCAGGGACCCGGCGAGCGCCTCCAGCGACTCCTGGTCGAAGCTCCTGCGCGGCTGCTTCGGGTTGGGCGAGATCAGCTCGATCGACAGCTCCCGCAGCTGCTCCTCGCTCTGCTGCGCGCCCTCCGCCGAGACCGACAGGATCGCGCCCAGCCCTCGTCCCATTCCCGGCTTTGGCTTAGCCACGCGCCGCCACCTCCTTTGCAAGCTCGAAGTACGCCTCCGCGCCGGCGCTGTGCGGGTCGTGGTGCGTCACCGGCAGACCGTAGCTCGGCGCCTCGCCCACGCGCACGTTGCGCGGAATCACCGTGTCGAACACCAGATCTGGGAAGTGCGCGCGCACTTCCCGCTCCACGTCCTGGCCGAGGCGCGTGCGGCTGTCGTGCATCGTCAACAGCATGCCGGCGACCGTCAGGCCCGGGTTGAGCTCCCGCTGCACCAGCGAAAGCGTCTCCAGCAGCCCCGCCAGCCCCTCGAGGGCGAAGTACTCCGTCTGTACCGGCACGATCACGCGGTCCGCGGCCACCAGCGCGCAGACGGTCAGCGGGCCCAGCGACGGCGGGCAGTCGAGCAGCACGTAGCGAAAGCCGTCGCGCACCGGCTCCAGGCACTCGCGCAGGCGCTGCTCGTAACCGTCGATACGGGGCAGCTCGATGTTCGCGCCCGCCAGGTTCGGACCCGCCGGGAGCATCTTCAGGCCGGGGATCGGCGTCTCCACGATCGCCTCCCCCACCGCCGCCTCGCCCGACAGCACCTCATACAGCCCTGGGGTCTTCGCGCGGGCTATGCCCAGCCCCACCGTCGCGTTGGCCTGCGGGTCGACGTCCACCAGCAGCGTCTCGTAGCCGGCCTCCGCGATGCACGCCGCGACGTTCACGGCCGTGGTCGTCTTGCCGACCCCGCCCTTCTGGTTGGCGATCGCGTAAATCGTGCCCATGCCGCGCACGCTAGCGCCGATCGCCTCGTCGTGGCGCCCCGCGGCCAGCAGGCGGGCGCAAACTGCGGCTGCTCACGCGGCCAGCGGGCGCTTGCGGGCGACCCCGGCCCTCCGCGGAAACCGCGGCGGCGTCTCCTCGACCTTCGCGAACACATGCAGATGCCGATCCGTCGCACCCTCGAACGGGACCACGTGGCGTATCTCCTGCCTGCGCAGTCCCAGCAGCCCCGCAGCCCGCTCGGCTGCCAGCTCAGCCGCTGGGTCGCGCCTGCCGCGCCAATCGACCAGCACACCGCCGACTCGCAGCAGCGGCGCCGCGTACTCAAGCACCACTGCCTGTGGCGCGAGCGCGCGTGCCACGACCACGTCGTTGGCGCAGGCGCCCTCACCCCACTCCTCCGCGCGGACGCACACCACCGCCGCGTTCTCGATCGCCGCCGCGGCGCAGGCGCGCTCGAGGAAATCGCACTTGCGCCGCTGACTCTCGATCAGGCTCACCGCGGCGTCGGGCAGCGCCACCGCGAGCGCCAGCCCCGGAAACCCGGCACCGCTGCCAAGGTCGGCGATCCTCCGAGCCTCGCGGACCGCGTCGAGCTCGAGCGCCACCAGCGAGTCCGCCACATGCGTCCGATCCGCCTCGTCTGAGGCTTTGATCGCTGTCGGCGCGTGCTCGTCGTCCTCCAGCAGGCGCAGCAGCGCGGCGAGCTGCTCGCGCTGCCCATCGCTCAACTCGCCGGCGTCGACTCCGCCGGTCATCGCCGCGCGCGCCACCGGTCGGATGTTTCCCGTGAAACGCTCGCCGCCGTCAACGCTTCAGCGGCGTGACGACGAGATACCGCTCGGGCTCGTTGCCCTCGCTGTGCGTCTCGACATCGCCACGATCGCGCAGGTACTCGTGCACGATCCTGCGCTCGAACGGCGGCAGCGGGTCGAGCTCCACCGGCTCGCCGGAGCTCAACGCCTCCTCCGCGGCGTCGTCGGCTTCCCCTCGCAGCGCCTCCGCACGGCGCTCCCGGTATCCGTTGGCGTCGATCACGACGCGCACCGCGGCCGGGCCGTCCGGGAAGACGATCCGCTGCGCGAGATGCTGCACCGCGTCGATCGTCTGGCCGTGGCGGCCGATGAACAGGCCGACGTCCTCGCCCTCCAGGCGGCCATCCAAAACCCCGTCGCGCTCCTCGATCTGCACCTCCACGTCGAGACGCAGCGAGTCGGCGATCTCCTCCAGCAGCTCTTCGAGCGCCTCCGGCGGCTCGAGGTCGCCCACCGCCTCCTCGTCCAGCTCGTCCTCGCTGCTCATCGGCGCCTACCCGAGCGTTTCTTCTTCTTGCGTGGCGGCCGTGGCGGTGTGACAGCCGGGCTCCCTCCAGACGTGGCGGCCACCTCCTGCGCGGGCGCCGGCGTCGCGGCTCCGCCAGCAGCATCCGCGATCGCCTGTCGCAGCGAGCGGCTGGGTTTGCCGTTCGCGGTCCCCGTGGGACGCGCAGGCGGCGGCAGGCGGCGGCGGATCAGGAACTGCTGTCCGACCGTCCACAGGTTCGTGGTGATCCAGTACACCAGCAGGCCCGCGGGGTAGCGGTAGAGGATCACGACGAACACCACCGGCAGCAGCAGCATCAGCCGTCGCTGGTTGGGGTCGGCGGTGGCGGTGGCGATGAACGTGGAGGCCAGCTGCGAGCCGACGTAGAGGACGATCAGCACAACCAGCACCACGCCGGTGGCCTTGTTGGTGATGTCCGGGATGAACAGGAACTTCGCGGAGTGCGGGGCGACCGAGTTGCACGTGGCTTTTTCGATCGCCTTCGACGTGACGATGTGGTGCGCGGTCAGCGCCGGCCCGCAGATGTGCTTCTTGAGGTCCGTCCGCAGCATGTAGAAGAGCGAGACGAACACGGGCAGCTGCAGCAACAGCGGCAGACAGGATGCCAAGGGATTGATTTTGTTCTCTTGGTAGAATTTCATTATCTCCTGCTGCTGGCGCTGTTTGTCCTCCTTGTACTTTTCTTTCAGCTTGTTGATCTCGGGCGCCAGTCGCTGCATCTCCTGCATCGACTTCAGCTGCTTGTAGGTCAGCGGCACGAGGATCGCGCGGATCAGCACCGTCAGGCCGACGATCGCCAGTCCCCAGCTCCCGCCCACGATGTGGGCGTGGATGAAGACCATGATTTCTTCGAAGACGCTGATCAGCGGCGAGAACGCGTCCTGGATCACGTTGGCGAGAATGGGCATGGTCTAGAGAGTCTCGGCGGTCGTGGTGGTCGGCACGTGGATGGGGATGCTGCGCTGCGGAGGCCCGCCGGCTGGAGGGCTGCGCACGACTCCCGCTCAGCCGCCAGGGGCGGAACTGATCCTGAACACTCGCTGGGCCTCCACCGGATCGTATCCGCCGTGGCTCCACGGGTTGCACCTCAGCAGACGCCACCCCGCGAGCACCAGGCCCCTAAGTATGCCGTACCGCCCGATCGCCTCGAGCGCATAGCGAGAGCACGTGGGCTCGTACTTGCAGCGCCGCGGGATCGCCGGAGAGATCACACGCTGATAGACGACGATCGGCGTCACCAGGACCACCCGCGCGAAGTACGCGGGGCCCCGCGGCTGCGGGGACGGGGCGCCCCGAGCGGCCGAGGTGCTCATCCGTCGGCGCCGTCCTGCGCGGACTCCGCGGCAGCCGCGCCGCGCAGGCCGGCCTTGGTGATCAGCTCCGCGAGCGCGGCGTCCACGCCGGCGAGGCCTTCCCGCTCGGCCAGGTCGCCCACCGGCGGGCGGGCCACGACGACCACGTCCTGGCCCGCGAGCAGATCTCCCTCAGCATGAGCAAAGGCCTCGCGCAGCAGCCGCTTGACCTTGTTGCGCTGCACCGCGCCGCCCACCTTGCGCGACACGGACAGCCCCAGCCGTGGGGGTTCGCCCGAAGCTGTCGGGAACGTGTACAGCACGAGATGCCGATTCGCGATCGAGCGACCGTGCCTGTACACCCGCTCGAACTCCGCGCTGCGCGACAGCCTGCCGCGTGTCGCTGGACGCGAGCTCATCGTGCGTCCGCCGAGCTCGGGCACGGTGCCATCACGACGCGTTCAGGTGGAGAGGCGCTTGCGCCCCTTGCTGCGACGGCGCTTGAGTGTGAGCCGTCCAGCACGCGATGCCATGCGCTCACGGAAGCCGTGTGCACGGGCGCGCTTGCGCTTCTTGGGCTGGTAGGTCCGCTTCATGCCGGCACCGATTATAGGGCTGCTTGGGCCTCGGGCGATTTTTCCCGCCAAATGCGGCGACTCCGCGGGAGCTCGATTGAGGCGTTGGGTATAGTCGCCCGACCGGCCTCCAGGGGCCCCCTTCGAATAGTCGCCCAACATGATCTCCCGACGGAGGAGCGGATCAACGCTGCCGTGAATCAAGAGCTCGAGCACATATGGTCGCGCGTTCAAGCCCAGCTCGTGCTCGTCGTCGATGAGTCCACCTACCGGATCTGGCTCGAGCCCCTTCGCCTCGTCGAGGTCGACGACGACCGCCTCGTCGTCGAGGCTCCCGCGCATGCCTGCCGCTGGATCCAAGAGCGCTTCGGGCGAGCGCTTCGGGCGAGTGTCGAGACAGCGCTCGGCGCACACGTCTGCGTCGAGATCGTCCCGGACGGCGATGAAGACGAGGCATCCAGCCGGCCGCGCGGCCGGCGGAGCTCTTCCACCCGCGCGGCATCCTCCCGGTCACGCACGCCCGCGCCAGCGCCGCAGCGCACGCCGACTGGCCCGCTCGGCAATCCCAAGCTGACCTTCGAGCAGTTCGTCATCGGCGACAGCAACCGGCTCGCCCACGCAGCAGCACTGGCCGTCGCGGAGATGCCGGCCCAGGCGTACAACCCGCTGTTCATCTGCGGACCGCCAGGCGTCGGCAAGACCCACCTGCTCAGCTCGATCGCCATCCTCCTGCTCGCGCACAACCCCGGCCTGACGGTCCGCTGCACCACTGGCGAGGCCTTCACGAACGAGTTCCTGGGCGCGCTCGGCGGCGGCGACACGGAGACCTTCAAGCTCCGCTTTCGCGACGTCGACGTCCTGCTCGTAGACGACGTGCAGTTCCTCGAGCGCAAGGCCAAGACCGAGGAGGAGTTCTTCCACACCTTCAACGCCCTGCACGACGGAGGACGCCAGATCGTCCTCACGTCCGACCGGCCGCCCCACGACCTGCAGGCGCTCGAGGACCGCCTGCGCGAGCGCTTCGAGGCCGGACTCGTGGCCGACATCAAGCCGCCGGACGTCGCCACGCGCATAGCGATCCTGCGCAAGCGCGCACAACACGACGGCATCCACCTTGCCGACGAGCAGGCGCTCACCGTCATCGCCGAGCGCATCACCGCCAACGTGCGCGCGCTCGAGGGAGCCCTGATCCGAGTCGTCGCCTTCAGCTCGCTCACGGGCAGGCCGCTTACGAGCGAGCTGACACGCGAGGTCCTCGACAGCCTCTATCCCGGGACGGCCGCCGCGAGACAGAGGCCGCGAACGATCGCCGAGATCCAGGAGGCGGCCTGCGCGCACTTCGGCCTCACATCCGACGAGCTCCTGTCGCCGGCCAGAGCAGCCCGCATCGCCTGGCCGCGGCAACTGGCCATGTACCTCGCCCGCGAGCTCACCGGCGAGTCCCTGCCCACGATCGGCCGCGCATTCGGTGGGCGCGACCACACCACGGTCCTACACGCGTGGCGTCGAGCCACCGCCCGCATCGCTGCCGACGCTGAGTCACGCGAGGCTGTGGAGAGCCTGTGCCAAAACCTCGGCTCGTCCAACCCAGCCACCGCCGGCGCCTCCGACGACCGCCCATCCTGAGAGACTTCAGACACGCTTCCACAGCGACTGCACCGCTCCACGCCCCAAACCCCCTTCAACCACCACGCAATCCACATATCCACAACACCTACTGATACTGAGTACTCCCTAGCCACATCATCATGAAGCTCTCCCTCTCATCAGCCGATCTGCTGGCTCAGCTGCAGACCACCACCCGCGTAGCTTCCTCTCGCAGTGCGGTCCAGGCGCTCTCCGGTGTGATGATCTCCGCCCTCCCCGACTCCTCTCCGGAGCTGCTCGCCACCGACATGGAGATCGGCCTCAGGGTTCCGCTCCAGGCTGAGGTGTCACGCTCGGGTTCGGCGGTGCTGCCTGCCCGACTCCTCCTCGACGTCGCACGCTCGCTGCCCTCCGAGACTCTGACGATGGAGCTGCGCTCTGCCGAGCAGGACATCGAGCTGATCTGCGGGCCCACGACCTTCCACCTGCGTACGCTCAGAGCCGAGGACTTCCCATCGCTGCCGGCGCCCGCGCCCGACACTCGCGTGGTGCTGCCAGCGGAGGCCTTCGTGCAGACGGTCGCGCGTGTCGCCCGCTCTGCCTCTCGCGACGAGACGCGCCCGGTGCTCACTGGCATCCTCATGTCCGCCTCCGGGCAGGAGCTGCGCATGGTTGCAACCGACTCCTACCGACTGAGCGTCAAGGAGACCCGGTTGGAGACGCCGCTGCAGGGAAGCCTCGAGGCCAACGTGCCGGCGCGAGCGCTGCAGGAGCTCGTGCGCATCGCGCAGCAGACGCCCAGCGACACGATCGCCGTGAGCGTCGGCCAGAACCAGGCCGTGTTCGAGATCGGCGACGTGGTGCTGTCATCGCGTTTGATCGACGGGCAGTTCCCGAATTACCGCCAGCTGCTGCCGGAGTCCGTCGAGCACGAGCTGCGGCTCTCCAGCGCGGAGCTCACGGACGTCGTCCGGCGGATCAGCCTGCTGGCGCAGAAGAACGCGCCGCTGCGCCTGAGCTTCGGGGAGGGCACGCTCACGGTCTCCGCCCAGACCCCGGATGTAGGCGAGGCCAGCGAGGCGATCCCGGTGCCGTTCCACGGCGAGCCGTTCGAGATCGGCTTCAACCCCGAGTTCCTCAGGGACGGGCTCGAGAGCATCGAGTCCGAGGAGCTCGTCCTCAAGCTGATCAGCCCACTTCGGCCCGGCCTGATCGAATCTCCCGACACGGGCGATTTTGTCTACCTGATCATGCCCATCCGCCTCAACGTCTGAAGGTGCAACGTTGCGTGTGCTCAGCGTGCAGCTGCGCGACTTCCGCACCTACGCCCGCGCCGAGGCGCACATCGGCGACGGCCTGACCGTCGTGCACGGGCCCAACGGGGCCGGGAAGTCGAATCTGCTGGAGGCGCTCTACTACGGGTGCACCGCCCGCTCGCCGCGTACCCGCAACGAGCGCGAGCTGGTGAGCTTCGGGGCGAAGGCGACGCGTGTCTCGGTGCGGCTGCTGGATGGCACCGAACCCCACGACCTGAGCGTCGGCTTCGGCACGCCGGCCGACGGCGCTCAGGCCGTAAAGCGGATGACCGCTGACGGTGCTCCCGTGGAGCGCCTGCTCGACGTCGATGCGCGCCCCCTTGTGAGCGTCTTCCTCCCCGATCGCCTCGAGCTGGTGAAGGGTCCCCCGGCGGTGCGGCGCGCCCACCTCGACCAGGTCGTGGCCGCGATCTGGCCGGCCCGCGCGGACGTCCGTCGCGAGTACTCGCGGGTGCTGGCTCAGCGCAACGCGCTGCTGGGCCGCATCCGCGGCGGCCGCGCCTCCGACGCAACGCTGTCGACGTGGGATCGAGAGCTCGCGGTCCAGGCGCTGGAGCTTCGCGCCCATCGCGCCGAGGCGGTGGCGCTGCTGGCCGAGCCGTTCCAGCAGCGGGGAGCCGTGCTGGGGTGCAACGGCGAGCTGGCGCTCGAGTATCGCCCGCGCTCGCGTGCGGATGGCGTCGAGGAGTACATGGCGGAGCTTCGTGAGCGCCTGCCGGGCGATCTCGAGCGCGGCTTCACCGGGCACGGCCCGCACCGCGACGAGCTCGCGATCGCCCGCGACAGACGCGAGCTGCGGGTGTACGGCTCGCAGGGGGAGCAGCGCCTGGCGCTGCTGGCGCTGCTGCTGGCCGAGCGGGCAGTGCTCGCCGCGCACAGGAGCCACACGCCCTTGATGCTCCTCGACGACGTCATGAGCGAGCTCGACGCGGAGCGCCGCGAGCTGCTCGCCGTCGAGCTGCGCGGCGGCGGGCAGAGCGTGATCGCCACCACCGACCTCGCGCATGTTCCGGGCGCGACGGACGCCGGCGTCACCAGGCTGCGGATATCGCCCGGCGTCGTCCTGCAGGAGGCGATGGCCGCATGAGCCGCCCTGCCCCGAGGTCGCTCACCGCCGCGCTGCAGGAGCTCACGGGAGCGCTTGCGCCGGCGAGCACGCTCGCGCGCGTGCAGGAGGTGTGGGAGGACGCCGTCGGCCCGGCCATCGCCGCGTCGGCGCGTCCCACCGGCGAGCGCGACGGCGTGCTCACGATCACGTGCGAGGCCTCGGTGTGGGCGCACGAGCTCGACCTCATGGCCGACGCCCTGATCGGTCGCCTGAACGCTGCGCTCGGCCGCGATTGCGTGCGCGACCTGCGCTGTCGCACCGGTTGAATCGGGTCGCTGTCCGGGCGGCGTGCGAAGGGTAAGCCGCCCCCGCCGTGAAATGCCTCCATTTTCGGCCATTTTGCAGGCATTTAGGGGCGTTTCACAGCGTGGTCTGGGGGTCCGCCGTGCTATCATTTTGGACACAGCAAACCCGCCCCGACCGTGGACCCAGCGCCCCGGACACCGGGGCGTTCTCATGTCATCGGAGGGCCATTTGGCGGCAGGCAGCAACAGCTCTGAAGAGGGCACACCCCTTTCGGGGGCACAGGCACCCCAGAACGGGGCACAACAAGGAAAAGGCGGCGTGAACGACCCGTCCATGGGCGGCGGCTCAGCCGACTACGACGCGCAGGACATCACCGTCCTCGAGGGCCTCGAAGCGGTCCGCAAGCGACCCGGCATGTACATCGGCTCGACGGGCGTGATGGGTCTTCATCACCTCGTCTACGAGGTCGTCGACAACTCGGTCGACGAGGCGCTGGCGGGCTTCTGCACCGAAGTCGCGGTCACGATCCACCCCGACAACTCCGTCACGGTCTTCGACAACGGGCGCGGGATCCCGGTCGCGAAGATGGACAAGGAGGGGCTGCCGGCCGTACAGGTCGTGCTAACCGTGCTGCACTCCGGCGGCAAGTTCGGGGAGGGCGGCGGCTACAAGGTGTCGGGCGGTCTGCACGGCGTCGGCGTGTCGGTCGTCAACGCCCTGTCCGAGCGTCTCGCCGTGGAGGTGCGCCGCGACGGCCACGTGTTCTCGCAGGAGTACTCGCGCGGAGCGCCGCAGTCGGAGCTCATCAAGGGCGACGCGCTCGCCCCCGGCGCCGGCACGAGCAACTCCGTCACGTTCCTCCCCGACGCCGACATCTTCGAGACGCTCGACTTCGACTTCCACACGCTCGAGGAGCGCCTGCGCGAGACGGCCTTCCTCACGCGCGGCCTGAAGATCTCGATCGTCGACGAGCGCGGCGACGGGCACGCGGCCGAGTTCCAGTACGAGGGCGGCATCGAGGACTTCGTCTCCTACATGAACGAGAACAAGGACACCGTCCATCGCAAGGTCATCTTTTTCACGGGCGAGTCCGAGGAAGGCGCCGCCGAGGTCGCGATGCAGTGGAACTCCTCCTATCAGGAGTCGATCCACTCGTTCGCCAACAACATCAACACGCGCGAGGGCGGCTCGCACATGAGCGGCTTCCGCTCCGCGCTCACGCGCACGCTCAACAAGTACGCGCGCGACCACAGCCTGCTGAAGGAGAAAGAGGACAACCTCTCGGGGGAGGACGTACGCGAGGGTCTGACCGCCGTGATCTCGGTCAAGCTGCGCGACCCGCAGTTCGAGGGCCAGACGAAGACCAAGCTCGGCAACCCCGGCATGGCCGGGTTCGTCGAGTCGATCGTCAACGCCGGCCTGGGCGAGTTCCTCGAGGAGAACCCGAGCGAGGCGCGCGCGGTCATCATGAAGTCGGTCCAGGCGCAGCGTGCCCGCGAGGCCGCCCGCAAGGCCCGCGATCTGACACGGCGCAAGTCGGCGCTCGAGAACTCGACGCTCCCCGGCAAGCTCGCCGACTGCTCGATCAAGGACCCGTCGCTCGCCGAGCTGTTCGTAGTCGAGGGCGACTCCGCGGGCGGCTCCGCCAAGCAGGGGCGCGACCGCGAAACCCAGGCGGTCCTGCCGCTGCGCGGAAAGATCCTCAACGTCGAGAAGTCGCGTATCGACAAGGTGCTGCAGAACACCGAGATCCAGGCGCTGATCACCGCGATCGGCACCGGCGTGCGCGACGAATTCAACATCGAGAACGCCCGTTACCACAAGGTCGTGCTGATGACCGACGCCGACGTCGACGGCGCGCACATCCGCACGCTCGTGCTGACGCTGCTGTTCCGCGAGATGCAGGAGCTGATCGAGGCGGGCTACGTCTACATCGCCAAGCCGCCGCTTTACAAGCTCAAGCAGGGCTCGCGCGAGCGCTACATCGAGAAGGACTCCGAGCTCGAGGAGATCCTCCTCTCGGACAAGTGGGAGAAGATCGAGATCTTCGATCGCCACGGCACGCAGCTGAAGCTCACCGAGACGCGCTGGCAGCGATTCTCCAGGCTGCTCAAGCAGTACGAGGGCTGGTCGCTGTCGCTGCGCGGCCACTACGGCCACGACGTCGTGCAGTTCCTCGAGGAGTCATCGCTCCTCGGCGAGCAGGTCATGACCGTCGATGCCGCGATCGAGTGGCTCGCGCGCGCGAGCGAGGCCGGCGACGCGCACCTCGCCGAAGTCGTCGATCAGGACCCGCTCGCGATCCGCGTCAAGGCCGTCGAAACCAAGACCGGCTTCGCGCGCACCCACACGATCAAACGCGACCTGTTCGACTCTCAGGAATACCGGCAGCTGGCGCGCGTGCATGCCCAGCTGATCGAGCTCGTCGGCAGCCCCCCGTTCGATATCCGCCTCGGCGACGCCCAGGAGAGCGCCCCGACCTTCGAAGCGCTCCACGAAGCCGTCCTGACAGTCGCGCAGAAGGGCATCAAACTGCAGCGCTTCAAGGGACTCGGCGAGATGAACGCCGACCAGCTCGGCGAAACCACGATGTCGCCGGCCACGCGCACGCTCGCGCAGGTCACGCTCGAGGACGCGTTCGCCGCCGACCGCATCTTCTCGATGCTGATGGGTGACCAGGTCGAGCCGCGCCGCGCCTTCATCGAGGACAACGCACGGGCGGTGGCAAACCTAGATGTCTGATGCGCTGGGCAGCGACGTCACACAGGGGGTGAGCAATGGCATCGGCTGACGTGATCGGCGGAGGCAACATCGAACCGCGCGCGCTCGAGGAGGAGATGCGCACCGCGTACCTCGACTACGCGATGTCGGTGATCGTCGGCCGCGCTCTGCCCGACGTGCGCGACGGGCTCAAGCCCGTGCACCGTCGCGTGCTCTACGCGATGAACGAGCTCGGGCTCAGCCCCAACCGTTCGTACTCCAAGTGCGCGCTGATCGTCGGCGAGGTGATGGGCAAGTACCACCCGCACGGCGACTCCGCCATCTACGACACGCTCGTGCGCATGGCGCAGGAGTTCTCGATGCGCTACCAGCTCGTCGACGGCCAGGGCAACTTCGGCTCGATCGACGACGACCCGGCTGCCGCGATGAGGTACTGCGTAACTGGCGACACCCGGGTTCGCACCGCGGACGGCACCGTACGCATCGACTCGCTCGTCCCCGATGCCGCGGCCAACTCCGACAACCCGCTTGACATCGAGGTGCTCGACCGCCTAGGCCGTCCGGTACGCGCCTCCACGCTGTTCCACTCCGGCGAGCATCCGACACTCCGTCTTCGCACGAGCGAGGGCTACGAGCTCACCGGCACGATGAACCACCCGGTGCTTTGCATCGTTGACATGGCGGGCGTGCCGCTGCTCTTGTGGAAGCTGCTCGAGGAGATCTCCCCCGACGACCGAGTGCTGATCCACCGCTCGGCCAGTCCTGTGCGGGCGCCGACCGACGAACACACACGCATGCTCGGTCTGCTGTCTGGCGCGTTTGTATCCGAGGGCTGGTTCAGCGACAGGCGCGCCGGTTTCAACAATGTTGATGAGAGCTTCTTCGGCGCTGTCCTCGATGCGTACGACACGGTCGTGGGCGGAGCGCGTTACGTCTACTCCCGGACGATCGCATCGGGAAGCCTCTGCCACGAGCTGGACATCCAGAACCTCGCTGCTCTCCGAGCCACTCCCCTCGCCGAGATGGAGGGACTGACGAGCGAGCACAAGCGGGTGCCCGAGTTCGTGTGGTCTGCTGGCAGCGGCCTCAAGCGCGTATTTCTCCAGGCCCTCTTCGAGGGGGATGGTTCCTGCTCGATGCTGCCCAGGAGCACGATCCAGGTCTCGTACTCGACGCGCAGCCCCGAGCTGGCAAGGGGCGTCCAACAGCTGCTGCTCGAGTTCGGCGTGGTTGCGCGGCTCAGCTCCTCGGCCCGCGGAGAGATCAAGGTGGTGATCACGAACCGCCGCGATGCGCGGTTGTTCGCCGAGCGCGTGGGCTTCTTTGGTGTCAAGCAGGAGAAGCTAGAGCGGATCCTGGCTCAGATACCGCACGCGAGTCGCGCGCTCAGCCACGACCATGTCCCGCACGTCGCCGGCTATGTTCGAGCCGAGGGCGCCACCACATACACGGATCGCGACTGGCTCAGACGCCACAACATCGATCGCGTCGAGCGCTGGGAGAGCGGATCGACGGCGATCCTCGAGCGGATCTCCTCGCAAGAGGTGCGGGACGTCATCGAGCCGCTCGTGAGCGGCGAGTACTACTACGCCAAGGTCGCGTCGATCGAGCCGGCTGGCGTCCAGCCTGTCTATTCGCTGCGCGTGGAGACGGACGATCACTCGTTCCTCACGAACGGGTTCGTGAGCCACAACACCGAGGCCCGCCTCGCCCGCACCGCCACCGAGATGCTGCGCGATCTCGACATGGACACGGTCGACTTCGTGCCGAACTACGACGGCTCCAAGCGCGAACCGCTGGTGCTGCCGTCGCGCTTCCCGAACCTGCTCGTCAACGGCTCCTCCGGGATCGCCGTCGGGATGGCCACGAATATCCCGCCGCACAACCTGCGCGAGGTGATCGACGCGACGATCGCCTACATCGACGACCCGGAGATGGAGGTCGCGGGCCTGATGCGCCACATCAAGGGCCCCGACTTCCCGACGGGCGGGATCATCCTCGGCCACGCGGGCATCAAAGACGCGTACGAGACGGGCCGCGGCCGCGTGCGCATCCAGGCGCGCGTGCATGTCGAGCCGCTCAAACAGGGCAAGGAGGCGCTGGTCGTCACGGAGCTGCCGTTCATGGTCAAGAAGGGGGGTCAGGGCGGCCTGATCGAAAAGATCGCGGACCTCGTGCGCGACAAGAAGATCTCCGAGATCGCGAATCTCGAGGACCACTCCGACAAGCGCGGCATGCGCCTCGTGATCGAGCTCAAGCGCGACGCGATCCCGAAGGTGGTGCTCAACAAGCTCTACAAGCACACGCCGATGCAGAGCACGTTCGGCGTGAACATGGTGGCGCTCGTCGACAACGTGCCGCGCACGCTCGACCTGCGGGCGATGATCCACAACTACGTCGCCCACCAGCGCGAAGTGATCGTGCGCCGCACCAAGCACGAGCTCTCGGAGAAGGAGGCGCGCGCGCACATCCTCGAGGGGCTGCTCATCGCGCTCGAGCACCTCGACGAGATCATCGCGCTGATCCGCGGCTCGCGCGACCGCGACAGCGCGCGCGAGCAGCTGGTGGCGCGCTTCGAGCTCTCGGCGATCCAGGCGACGGCGATCCTCGACCTGCGCCTATCGCAGCTGACGGCGCTCGAGGCCGACGGCATCAAACAGGAGCACGCCGACGTGAGCGAGCGGATCGCCGAGCTGCGCGCGATCCTCGGCGACGAGGGCCGCGTGCTGGCCGTCATCAAGGAAGAGCTCGCGGAGATCTCCGAGCGCTTCGGCGACGAGCGGCGCACCGAGATCAGCCACTCCGAGGACGAGATCGACATCGAGGATCTGATCGCCGACCAGCAGATGGTGATCACGATCACCCAGACCGGCTACATCAAGTCGCTGCCGCTCGCCACCTACCGCCAGCAGCAGCGCGGCGGCCGCGGCGTCACCGGCATGGACATGAAGGACGGCGACTTCATCGAGCACCTGTTCGTGTGCTCGTCCCACGACTACCTGCTGTTCTTCTCAAACCGCGGCAAGGTGTACCGCTCGAAGGTCTACGAGCTGCCGGAGGCGCAGCGCACCGCAAAGGGGCGCGCGCTCGTCAACATCCTGCCGCTGCGCGAGGGCGAGCGGATCCAGGCTGTCGTCTCCACGCGCGACTTCACAGAGACCCAGTACCTCGTGTTCGCGACGCGCAACGGGACCGTCAAGAAGACCGAGCTGCAGTCCTACAACACGCCGATCAAAGCCGACGGCATCATCGCGATCAACATCCGCGACGACGACGAGCTGCTCGCGGTGCGCGCCGTCGATCCGGGCGACGAGGTGATCATGGTTTCGCGCGCCGGGCTGACCGTGCGCTTCGCCGAGTCCGACGCGCGCTCGATGGGCCGCGACACCACCGGCGTGCGCGGCATGGACGTCGGCAAGACCGGTCGCGTGATCGCGATGGACGTGGCCCGCGACGACATGGACCTGCTCGTCGTCACCGAGAACGGCTACGGCAAGCGCACCCAGATTGCGCAGTACCGCAAGACCAACCGCGGCGCCAAAGGCGTCAAGACGATCGGCCTGACCGAGCAGAAGGGCGCGCTCGCGGGCGCGCTCGTCGTGCGCGAGCACCAGGAGCTCGTGTTCATCAGCGTCGGCGGCATGGTGCAGCGCACCGCCGTCGCCGGCATCTCGCAGCAGGGCCGCTCGGCCACCGGCGTGCGCGTGATGAACCTCAAGGACGACGACGTCGTGAGCGCCGTCGCGCTGGTCGTCGACGCCGGTGAGGACGGGGCCCCGGACGAGGGCGAGGTCGCCGCATCAGCCGCCGTCGAGGACGCCGCCCAGGCTGCCGGCGAGGACTCCCCGCCGGACCAGTAGTCTGCCCCGTTGCCGCTGCTCGAATTCCGGGGCTGCGGCGCGACAACCATGCAGAGTTTCGCGCTGGTGCCTCCCAACCGTCCAGAATCGCCTGCGCTTCCTCAAAGTGACTCGATGACCGTCCGACAGGCAGAGGGTGATATCCCGAAGCCTCCCGGCAACAGCCCTCGCGACTCTGGCCTCCGCCGCACTCGCCTTCGGCGCCTCACCAGCTCTCGCCGCCCCCCAGGTCCTCGCCACCACTGCCGCTCATGCGCACACCAGCTGTGCCAAGCCGGGCTCGACTCGCGCCTCGCGGCGCGCATGCCGCGCGCGCAACCACGGCCTGCGCGTCAGAGACAGGGTGAAGAGCCCGAAGTCCCACCCGAGCAAGGTCCGTCCCGCGAAGCCGCTGCGCACCAGGGCCAGGGGCACGGTTCCCGCCGCCGCGCCCGAACCGAGCAGCCCTACCACCGCGACCGCGTCCGTCCAGCGCACCGACGCGACGATCGCAGAGGTGCTCGCCACCCCCTGTCAGAACACCGAACTCACGCCCGAAGCCGGCAACCTCGAACTCGTCCGCGGCGCGGTCCTGTGTCTGATCAACCGCAAGCGCGCGGAAAACGGCGAGAGCCCGCTGGCGGCGAACCCCGAGCTCGAAGCAGCCGCTGAAAGCCACGCGCAGGAACTGATCGCGGACGACTACTTCGCTCACGTCTCCCCCAGCGGCGAGACGCCCGTCGACCGCATCCGCGGCACCGGCTACATCCCGAGCCCGAGCGTGGGCTACGTGATCGGCGAGAACCTCGCATGGGGCACCTACCAGCTGTCGACCCCGCAGGCGATCGTCGCCGCGTGGATCGCCTCGCCGGGGCACCTCGCGAACATCCTCGAATCCCAGTACCGCGAAACCGGGATCGCGATCACGCCCGCCGTGCCCGAATCGCTCGCCCCCGGAGCGCCCGGCGCGACCTACGCGCAGGAGTTCGGCGTCATCATCCCGTGAGCCCAAGGGCTGGCGAACCTCCTGCGGCGCATGTCATCTGCGTTCGCTACTCTGGCTGGACCAGAGAAAGGAGGTGGTCCAAACGTTGAGTGACAGTTCTTACGGGACCCTGGAGGTGACCGGCCGCTAGGTCGGGAGGCTGGACCGCTTAGCGGAATCCAACCCGGGACACCCCGAGACGGCTGCCGGTCCTGGTCCCTCCGGCCTTTGCAGCGCCGTCCTCGGTCTTTCCAGTCAGAGCAGCTCGCGAAGGGCGTCCCGTCGGGGGCGCCCTTCGTCGCTCAGGCGGCCTGAGGGAGATACGCCAGCCACGCCGTCGGGATCGTCGGGCTGGCGACGTGGATGAAGATCTCCGCCCGCGGCGTGCGCGGCGTGCGCCGCGGATGCATGCCCGCCTGGCGCGGCAGACGGTCGCCCTTGCGCCTGTTGCAGGGCGCGCACGACGCGACGATGTTCTCCCAGCTGGAGGTGCCGCCCTTGGAGCGCGGGATCACGTGGTCGACCGTGAGGTTGGAGCGCGACCCGCAGTACTGGCACGTCCAGCTGTCTCTGGCGAACACCGCGCGCCGCGTGATCTTGCGCCGGTGCGCATCGCGCGGCACGTTCACGTAGCTCACCAGGCGGATCACCACGGGGCGCGCCAGCGTCGAGCTCTCCGAGTGCAGCTCCCAGCGCCCGCGCTCGACCAGCTCCGCCTTCTCCTTCAGCAGCAGCACCACCGCGCGGCGCACCGTGCACACGTTGATCGGCTCATACGTGGCGTTCAAGACGAGCACCCGGCCGCCCATCGCCGTCACAGGCGACGTGCCAGGTCCGTGCCGCTGGTGCTCTGAGGGCGGCACGGACCCCACCGGCTCGGGTGGGACTGTGCACTCCATATCCAGGGCCGCAGTCTAGCGGCGGCGCCACTCGCACGCGGCACCGGCGTCGCGACGGGGTGCCGAGCCCCTCTTTACGCTGGTCGCCTGGCGGCGGCGTAGGAGCCGAGCACCAGCACCTGCTCGCACATCTCGCGGATCTCGGCGAGCGCCTCCGCGACCCGCGGATCGTCGGCGCGTCCGGCGAGGTCCGCGAAGAACATGTAGCTGCCGAGGCCCTCCCGCCGCGGCCGCGACTCGATCTTCGTCAGGTTGATCTCGCGGCGCGCGAACCCGTCAAGGCAGCGCACGAGCCAGCCGGGGCGCTCGGCGCCCGCGCCCCAGAACACGAGCGATGTCTTCCACTCCCCGGTGTCCGCGTCGCGTAGCGGCGGGCGCTCGAGCGCCGCCGTCCCTTGGCTCGCGGCGGCGTTCGCCAGCCAGACGAACCGCGTTTCGTTGTCCTCGCGGTCCTCGACGTGCGCCCGGACGATCGTGCCGCCGTAGATCTGCGCGGCGAGCTCGGTGCCGATCGCGGCCTGTCCGCGCTGCGCATCGGCGAGCACCGTCCGCACCGCCTCCGCGGTCGAGCTGGCCGCCAGCACGCGCGCGCCCGCCAGCTCCTCGCGCAGGAACCGCGTGCACTGTCCCGGGACCTGCGGGTGCGTGATCACGGTGTCGATCTCCTCCAGCGGCACGTCCTCGGGAGCGATCAGCGCGTGGCTGATGCGCAGCAGCGCCTCGCCCACGATCTCGACGTCGCTGGCCTCATCCGCGAGCAGGTCGAGCGTCACGTTGATCGAGCCCTCCAGCGAGTTCTCGATCGGCACGATCGCCCAGCGCACCTCGCCGCGTCGCAGCGCTATCACCGTGTCGTAGATGCTCGCCTGCGCCACCGGCTCCACGGCGCCCTCGACGGCGCTTGCCAGCAGCGCCTCCTCGGTGAAGGTGCCCTCCGGTCCGAGATAGCCGACGCGCGAGAGCGGCGGCGGCGGGTCCTCAGGCCGGCTGCTCATCCTCGGACGCCCCGACGCCCTGTGGCCCGCCGTCCTGCCTGCCTGCCTGTGCCCGCCCGGGTACGCCCCCACGGGTGCGGCCGTCCGGGTGTGCCCCCCCTCCAGGGGGTGCGAGCGCCAGGCGCACGGCCTCGGCCTCCTCGGGCGAGAGCTCCAGTTCGCCCCGCCCGGCGTACACCTGCTTGCCGTACACGCGCGCCTGGTCGCGATGGTGGATGCACGACAGCACGATGCCCGAGCGTTCGTCGTCGAGCAGCGCAATCGACATCGACTGGTGTCCCGACAGCTCGTTGTAGGCGTCGTAGCGCACGAGCGCACGGTGCGCGATCCGCCCCCGCAGCGCCGTCTCCACGGTCGCGAGACGCGCGTCCAGGCGCGCCGCCGTCTCCTGGACGTATGCGTGAAGCTCAGCGAACGCGTCCTGCAGCGCGGCAGCGTGCGCGACGAGGTCCTGCTCGCGCCCGTCGCCCAGCACGAGCCGCTGCGCCCGGCGCAGCCGGCGCATGCCCAACGCGAGCGCGCCGCACGCCAGGAGCGCCACGATCGCCAGCGCACCAGCCGCGAGCGCGACGATTCCCTGGGTGTCGGTGATCGACGCGGCCATCGCCACAAGTTAGCCGCTGGCGCAGTCGCCGGGCCCCCGGTCGGCCGGTCCCGGCGCGGGGCCGCGCAGCGCCGCCCTATTCGCCGAGGATCGCCAGGTAGCTGCTCTTGTTGTTTTCGAGGTCGGTCTCGCCGGGCACCTTCTCGACTTCGACTTCCACCTTCGCCGGCTGGCCCACCGGCAGGTTGCTGACGGGGATTTCGACGTTCGCCTTGGTTCCCGCCTGCATCGAGTTGATCACGTGCGAGGCCTTGTACTGCTTGCCCGCCGCGGTCACCGTGATGTCGACCTTCACGTCCGTCTCCTGGTTTTCGCCGCTGTCTTCGACCGTCACCGTGAACGTCGGGTTGCCGCCGCCCGTGATGTGGTTGATCGTCGGTTCGGCTTCGAGTGCCGTCGTGCCCACGCTCACGCCGATCAGCGCGCTGCCGTGCGTGCCCGGAGCCAGCCCGGTCTGTGAGGAGGAGGAGCTGCTGCTCGCCTGCCCGGTGATGCGCGCGAGCACCGTCGTCGGTTCGAGCCAGCCGACGTTCGGCATGAAGCGCGTGCTCGCGGTGCTCAGGCCCGTGATCCCGGCGTTGCTCAGCGTCTGCTGGATCAGCGGCGCGACCCGCTGCGAGTAGATGACGTCGGAGGCCAGGAAGATCTCCATGTCGCCCGCGATCTTCGCGCTCGCCGCTTTCGCCTGCCCGCCCAGCGCGGTGGGCACCAGCGCCGCCAGCTTCGTCATGCCTTCCACGCGCAGGTCCAGCGCCAGCAGCAGGTCCTGTTGCGCCGCCGCCATTTCGCCCGGCGCGCTCAGCCCCTTGGCGTGCGTGGCGACGCTCTGCGCCTGCTTGAGCAGTTCGTCGACCTGCTGCTCCACGTCCAGCGCGGACTTGCTCGAGGAGTCGGTCAGCGCCGCGAACAGCGGGTGCGAGACCTGCGCGTCGGATTCGCGCGCCAGCGCGCTCACTTCGCGGTTGTAGGTCTTCAGCGCCTGCTGTTTTTCGCTTTTCACGCAGCCGTTGATGACCAGCACGATCACGATCAGCAGCACCACAGCCACGCCCGCCGCCCAGCGGCGGCGCACCATCAGCGTGTGCTGGTCGCTCCCCGACGCGCCGGCGTGCTGCGGCCGTCGCGGCCGAGGCCGATGCGGTGACGCGGCGGCGGGTCGTCCGCCGGCCGGCGAGCGTCGTGGTGCTCTGGGTGACGGTCGAGGCGCTGTCTCCTCGTCATCGTCGAAGAACGACAAAGTCAACCGCTCCTTTGCAGGGGCTTTACGAAGGGGGCAGTATGACTGGCGGCCGCTCCCCTCGCGAGATTGCAACTTCTCGGTCAGTGCGCCTTTTCCTGCCTTTTGCGGCAGGGACGCGGCCGCAAGGCGGCGAACGCGGGAGCTGGTGGAGTCCTCACAGACCCTCGTTCAGGCGGATCGCCGCGCAGGCGGGCCCGCGGCGGAGCCTGCTCGGCGCAGGATCGCGCAGCCCGGCGGGCAGCCCGGCGAGCAGGAGCTCGTGCTCGGCCGCTACCGACTGCTCGAGCAGCTCGGCAGCGGCGGCTTCGGCGTCGTCTGGCGCGCCCACGACGAGCTGCTGCACCGCGAGGTGGCCGTCAAGCGCGTTTGGCTGGGGCCGGACGGCGACAGTGAGCGCGCGACCCGCGAGGCGCTCGCGGCGGCGCGCCTCGCGCACCCGGCGATCGTCGCGCTGTACGAGGCGTGCACACACGACGGCGCCTTCTACCTGATCTCCGAGCTGGTCGAGGGCGACACGCTCGCGCAGCTGATCGCGCAGGAGGCGCTCGCCGACGAGGAGGTGCTCGAGATCGGCCTTGCGCTGGCGAGCGCACTCGAGCACGCGCACGCGCGCGGCGTGATCCACCGCGACATCAAGCCGCAGAACGTGCTCGTGCCGCATCCGCCCGCGGACGGCGAACCGGCGCCGCAGGCGTTCGTCGCCGCGGCCAAGCTCACCGACTTCGGCGGCGCCAGCCTCGTCGGCGAGGAGGCGCTCACGCGCACCGGCGACGTGCTCGGCACGCTCGCGTACATGGCGCCCGAGCAGAGCGACGGAGACGAGGTGGGCGAGCAGGCCGACCTGTACTCGCTGGCGCTCGTGCTCTACGAGGCGCTGTCAGGCTTCAACCCCGTGCGCGGCGCCACCCCCGCGGCGACCGTGCGTCGCATCGGCCGTCCGCTGCCGCCGCTCGCCCGTGCACGTCGAGACCTGCCCGCGGCGCTCACGCGCGCGCTCGACCGCGCGCTCGACCCGGCGCCCGACAGCCGCGGCACGCTCGAGCACCTGCGCCTCGCGCTGGAGGACACGCTCGAGCCGGGGGCTGGGGCGCCCGCGCCCGCGCAAAGTCGTGCGCCCACAAGACACCGCCGAGCGGCCTGTCGCCGAGCTCGAACTCGCTCCCGCCGCGCCCCGCCGCAGCCTCCGCCTGGCGCGCGGCGCGTGGCTGGCCGCCGCTGCGATCGTGGTCTGCTGGCAGGCCGTCATCGGCCATTCAGGCGTTGCGCTGCTCGCGCTCGCCGCGTTCGCGCCGCTGGCGCTGCTGCCGGGCGAACGTGGCGATCCGCGCGTGGGCGCCGGCTGGCTGGCGTGCGCGCTCGCGCCGGCGCTCGGCCTCGCGGGACTTGCGGGCGCCTTCCCCGGACTTGCGGGCCAGGCGCGCAGCTGGCGCCAGCGCGCGATGCTGGGAGCGCTCGGGTACTGGTGGTTGACGCTCGCCGGGCCGCTGCTCGACCGCGAGCTGTGGCTGCCCATGCCCGCCGGAACGCCGGCCCGGACCGAATGGGAGGGCTCGCTGAGCCTCGCGGCCACCCACGTTGTCGCGCCCGCGCTTGCGCTCGGCGTGCTTCTCGGCGCGCTGCTGTGGGCGCTCGGGGCGCTCGCGCTGCCGTGGCTGGTGCGCGGTCGCAGCGCCGTGCGCGACCTCGTCGCCGCGACCATGTGGTCGGCCGCGCTGGCCGCCGCCGCGCCGATGCTCGACGCGGGCCTCGGCGCGCACGTGGCTCATCCGACCCCCCGCGGCGCCGTCCTCGGCGCGGTCCTGGGCGCGCTCGTCGCCGTCGCCGCGCGTGCGCTGCGCGGTCCCGTGTAGCGCTGTCGAGACAGCTCCAGGGTGCGGGTGCGTAGCATGGGCTCCCGGCTGCCGGCCGATCCGTCGCGCGCGGTCAACGCCTCCACACACGTCCACTGATGAACCCGCTCAAGAGCGTCGAGACAATGATCGCCAACCTCGTCGAGGGCAGCTTCGGGCGGCTGTTCCGCACGGAGGTCCGCCCGATGGAGCTCGCCCGCAAGCTCGCACGCGAGATGGACGCCCATCGCACCGTGTCGGTCTCGCGCGTGTACGTGCCCAACGAGTACGCCGTGTGGCTGTCCCAGAGCGACCGCGACCGCTACGAGGGCGTCGAACACGAGGTGATCGACGAGCTGTGCGCCTACCTGCTGGAGCACGCGCGGCGCGAGGACCTGATCCTGGCCTCGCCGCCGCACATCACCTTCCACACCGACGAGCGCCTGTCGCTCGGCGAATTCGGCATCCAGGCGCGGTTGGTCCGGGCCGCGGGCGAGGATGAGGAGCACGACGCGGCCCCAGCCCCGTCTCGTCCGCCCCAGCCACTCGAACAGGAGCACGGCCAGACGATGATCTACAGCAGCTCCGCGCGCGTTCGCGAAGCCGTCGAGGACGTGCACGCGCGGCGTCCGCCGGAGCGCGTGCTGCTGGCGATCGGTGGCCGCCGGCTGCTCGTGCCGCCCGCCGGCGGCACCGTGGGGCGCAGCCGCGACTGCGACGTGGTGCTCGACGACGCCGGGATCTCACGACAGCACGCCGAGCTGCGCCCGGGTCCCGACGGCTGGACGGTCGCCGACCTGGGCTCGACCAACGGCGTGCGCGTCAACGGCGCGCAGGTCAGGGGCGTGCAGCTGCTGCGCTCCGGCGATCGCGTCGAGCTCGGCTCGACGGAGCTCGTCTTCGAACTCGCATGAACACGCTCGCCCCCGTGTCCGTCGCGCTCAAGTTCGGGTTCCTCGCGGTCATGTACCTGTTCCTGCTGTGGATCGCGCGCAGCGCGCGGCGCGACCTGCGGCGCGGCGCGACCGCCGGTGAGGCCGGACCGGCGCAGCCCGCCCGCGAATCGATCCCGCAGGACGCCACCGGCATGTACTCGGCCTCCACGCTGGGCACCGCCGGCGCCCGCCAGCAGTCGCCGCGGCTGGTGATCGAGCGCGCCCCCGGCCACGACTCGGGCATGATCTACGACCTCGACGGGGACCTGGTGCTCGGCCGCGGCGACCACGCCGAGATCAGGCTCGAGGATCCGTTCGCCTCCTCGCGCCACGCGCGCGTGTACGAGCAGGGCAACATAGTGGTCATCGAAGACCTCGGCTCGACCAACGGCACCTACCTCAACGAGGAGCTGCTGCAGACGCCCAGGCCGCTGCACCCGGGCGACAGGGTGCGTATCGGCGACAGCGAATTCACGTTCGAGGTCGACTGACATGACCGGGGGCGAGTGACATGCTGCGCGTGGCCGAGCAATATGCCGGCACCGACACGGGCCGCCAGCGGCGCGCCAATGAGGACTCGCTGCTCGCGCGCGCGCCGCTGTTCGTGGTCGCCGACGGGATGGGCGGCGCGCAGGCCGGCGAGGTCGCCTCGCGGATCGCCGTCGAGTCCTTCCAGCCGGGCCTGCCGGAGGCCTCGCACCCTGAGCTCGAGCTGGCCGCGCTCGCGCGCGAGGCCAACGCGCGCATCCACGAGCTCTCGCGCGCTAACGCCGAGCAGGCGGGGATGGGCACGACGCTCACGGCCGTGTACGTCGGCGAGCAGGAGGTCGCGATCGCGCACGTCGGCGACAGCCGCGCCTACTGCCTGCGCGACGGCCAGCTGCTGCGACTGACCGACGATCACTCGCTCGTGGACGAGCTGATGCGCCAGGGCCGGCTCACGCCCGAGGAAGCCGTCGAGCACCCGCAGCGCTCGGTGATCACGCGCGCGCTCGGGCCCGAGAGTCTCGTGGAGGTCGACACGCGCTCGTTCCGTGCGCGCGCCGGCGACGTGTACCTGCTGTGCAGCGACGGGCTCACGACGATGATCTCCGAGGAGCAGATCGCCGCCGCGCTGCTCGCGCACGAGCGTCTGCGCGACGCCGGCGAGGCGCTGATCGCGGCCGCCAACCAGGCCGGCGGCCGCGACAACATCACGGTCGTGCTGCTCCGCCTCGAGGACGTGCAGGTCGGACAAGCGCCCGTGGACGGTGAGCACGCGACGGTCGTTGGCATGCCGGCGGTGTCGGCGCCGCCGTACACACATGGCGAGCCGAGCGCGCCGGTCGGCGATGTGGATCCGCCGCCAGCTGCCAGCGCCACGGACCCGCCGCCGGCCCATGCCCTCTCACGGGGTGCGACCGCGCGGCGCACCCCGCGCACGCCGTCGACCGGGTCGCCGCCGCGGGGCCGCGGCCGCCGGCGCGTCCGCCGCGCGGGCGTGCTCGTGTTCCTGCTCGCCGTGCTCGGGCTACTCGGCTCCGCGGGCTATCTGGCGCTGCAGTCGGTGTACTTCATCGGCACCAACGGCCGCGGCCTCGTCACGCTGTACGAGGGGCTGCCGTACAAGCTCCCGGGCAGCCTGACGCTGTACAACAGCCAGTACGTCTCCGGCGTCAGCGCCTCGACGCTCACGCCGGGAAGACGCCGCACGCTGCTCGACCACTCGCTGCGCTCGGAAGCGGACGCCGCGTCGCTGATCCGCAGCCTCGAACTGGAACAGCTCGAATGAGGGAGCGGGCCTACCCCGTGAAGGGGCACCCCCCATGCCGGGGGGCAGGCAGGCGATGAACCGCCCGATCGTGCGCCTGTACGGGCTGGTTGCGCTGCTGTTCGCGCTGCTCGTCGCGTTCACCTCGCGCTGGACGATCTTCGAAGCCTCCTCGCTGCGCGAAAACCCGCTCAACAAACGCGCGCTGCTCGAGCAGGAGCGGATCGAACGCGGCCCGATCCTGGCGGCGGACGGCACGGTGCTGGCGCGCAGCGTGCGCGGCCCGGAAGGCATCTACCAGCGGGTCTACCCGACGGGCGAACTGTTCGCCCAGCCGATCGGCTTCGACTACATCGTCCCCGACCTCGGCAGCGCTGGCGTCGAGCGCTACCGCAACAAGGATCTGAACGGGCAGAACGGCACGAACCTGCAGAGCGTGCTCGACCAGCTGCAGGGCAAGGAACCGCGAGGCGAGAAGGTGATCACGACGCTCGACCCGAGCGCGCAGCGCCTCGCGCGCGCAGAGCTGGGCGAACACGAAGGCGCGGTCGTCGCGCTGGAACCGCGCAGCGGCGCGGTGGAGGTGATGGCCTCCTCGCCCAGCTACAACCCCAACGCCCTGCGCTCGCCGGCGGCCCGGCTGGCGCAGCAGCGCCAGATGAACGCGACCCCGCCGACGCGCTCGGAACTGAACCGCGCCACCCAGTTCGGCTACGCACCCGGCTCGACGTTCAAGATCGTCACCGCCACCGCCGCGATCGACACCGGCGCCTACACGCCCGAATCGGTCGTCGAACGGGCGCAACGGCGATCGTCGTGTCGGGCAAGCTGCTGCAGAACGACAACGGCGAGAGCTTCGGGCCGATCACGCTCACCTACGCGCTCGCCCACTCGGTCAACACCGTCTACGCCCAGGTCGCCGAGCACGTCGGCAAGCGCACGCTGGGCCGCTACATGGAGCGCTTCGGCTTCGACCGCAAGCCGCAGCTGGACTACCCCGCCGACGAGATGTCCGCGAGCGGCGAGCACGATGGCGAAAGCATCGTGCCGCCGACGAGCGCGTCCGTCGACGTCGGGCGCATGGGCATCGGGCAGGACAAACTCGCGGTCACGCCGCTGCAGATGGCGGAGGTCGCCGCCGCGGTGGCCAACCACGGCACGCTGATGGTGCCGCACCTGACGCAGCGGATCGTCGACTCGGAAGGGCGCACCGTGCAGACGGTCTCGCCGCGCGTGCAGTCGGCCGTGATGAAGCCGTCGACCGCGTCCGCGGTGAGGTCGATGATGGAAGCGGTCGTCAAGGAAGGCACGGGCACCGCCGCGGCGATCCCCGGGATCCAGGTGGCGGGCAAGACGGGCACGGCGGAGACGCAGTTCGGCAACTCGATCAACAACGTGTGGTTCATCGCCTTCGCGCCCGCCACCGACCCCAGGGTCGCGGTCGCGGTGACGCTCAAGGCGGTGCCGGGCGAAGGCGCTACGTTCGCCGCGCCGGTCGCGCGCGCGGTGATCGAAAACCTGCTGAGGCACGCGCCATGATCGATCCGGGAACGATCATCGACGGGCGCTATCGCGTGGTTTCGCGCCTGGGCTCGGGCGGCATGGCCGACGTGTACCTCGCGCAGGACCAGCTGCTGGGACGGGACGTCGCCGTGAAGGTCCTGCACCACCACTTCGCCGAAGACCAGGAGTTCGTCGAGCGCTTCCGCCGCGAGGCCTCGAGCGCCGCGGCGCTGTCGCACCCGAACATCGTCGCGATCTTCGACCGCGGCGAGTGGAACGGCACCTACTACATCGCGATGGAGTACGTGGCCGGTCGCTCGCTGAAGGAGCTCGTGCGCGAGCAGGGCGCGCTCGACCCCGCGACGGCGATCGAGATCGTCGTGCAGATCCTGCGCGCGGCGCGCTTCGCGCACCGGCGCGGCGTCATCCACCGCGACCTGAAGCCCCACAACGTGATCCTCGACGAGGAGGGCCGCGCGCGCGTCACCGACTTCGGCATCGCGCGCGCGGGGGCCTCGGACATGACGCTGACCGGCTCGATCATGGGCACCGCCCAATACCTGTCCCCCGAGCAGGCGCAGGGGCTCGTCGTGAGCGCCGCCTCTGACCTGTACTCGATCGGCGTGATCCTGTACGAGCTGCTCACCGGCGCGGTCCCGTTCGAGGGCGAGACGGCGGTCGCGATCGCCTTCAAGCAGGTCTCCGCCGAGCCGTACCCGCCGAGCGCGCTCAACCCCGCGCTGCCGCCTTCGCTGGACGCGGTCGTGCTGCGCGCCCTCGCGAAGGATCCGGCGCACCGCTACGCGGACGCCGACGAGCTGATCGCGGCGCTGGAACGCGAGCGCCAGCTGCTGCCCGCCCTCTCGGGTGCGACAGCGGTTGTCCCCGACGGCCATCTCCAGCACGCCCACCAGCCGCCCCCGCGCGCGGGTGTCGGCTCGCTGCTGCTCGCGCAACCGGGAACGGGCCAGTACGAGCTGGAGGGCGGCGCCCCGGCGGAGGAGCGGCGGCGCCCCGGCTGGCAGCGCGCGCTGCTGTGGGCGCTCGCGATCGTGCTCGATCGCAGGCGCCGTCGTGGCGGCGGTGCTGCTGCTGGGAGCACCGGCCAAGTCGGTGACCGTGCCGAGCGTCACCGGCCTGAGCGAACAGGCCGCCGGGGCCAGGCTGCGCGCCGCCGGCCTGAACCCCGTACCATCGCTTGCTCCCAGCGCGAGCGTCTCAAGCGGCCTCGTGATCCGCCAGACGCCGGCCGCGGGGAGCGCCGCGAAGAAGGGCTCGGATGTCGGCATCGTCGTCTCGGAGGGCCCCGCCAACGTGCCGCTGACGGACGTCACCGGCCTCACAGCCGCACAGGCCGCGGCGCGGCTGCGCAAGGCTCACTTGAAGACGAAGACCAGGACGGAAGCCTCGAAGACGGTCGAAGCGGGGCGCGTGATCGCCACCGAGCCGCCCGCCGAAACGGAGGTCGCAGGAAGGCCGCGTGATCACGCTGGTCATCTCCAGCGGCCCCGCGCCGGTGCACGTGCCCGACGTGACCGGGCAGACGCTGGAAGCGGCCGAAGCGACGCTCACGAACGACGAACTGGGCGTGGGCACGGTCACCAAGAAGGTTTCCGGCGCGCAGCCCGCCGGCACCGTGCTCGCGCAGTCCCCGATGACGGGCAGCTCGGTGAAGGCGGGAACGAAGATCGAACTGACGGTCGCGCAGGCGCCCAAGGAAGTGGAAGTCCCGAACGTGGTCGGCGCGACCGAAGTGGCGGCGAAGGCCGCGCTCAAGCAGGCGCATCTGAAGTCCACGGTGCAGCTTCGCGCGACGAGCGAACCGGCGCAGGTCGGCGTGGTGCTCGAACAGACGCCTGCGGCCGGCATCGCAGGCGCGCAAGGGCACGACGGTGACGATCGTGGTCGGCATGCTGGGCTCCGGTACGACGAGTACCCCGACGACGACCACCACCACCACAACGACGCCTCCCACTCCGCCGGAACAGGCGCCGGCGGCGGGATGACCGGCGCGAGCGACATCCCGGACCTCGAGCCCGGCGGGCGGCTCGTGGTGGCCGTGCTCGCCGGCGGGCGCTCCTCCGAGCACGACGTGTCGCTGTCCTCGGGACAGGCCGTGCGCGACGGCCTGCTCGAGCGCCGGGCACGAGGTCGTGTGGGTGGAGATCGGACGCGACGGCGTGTGGCGCCGCGACGGACGGGCGCTGAGCGTCTCGCCCGGCGGCGGGCTGCTCGGCGTGGACGTGGCGTTCCCGGTGCTGCACGGCCCCTTCGGCGAGGACGGCGTTGTGCAGGGCATGCTGGAGGCGCTCGACGTCGCCTACGTCGGCTCCGGCGTGGCCGCCTCGGCGCTGTGCCTGGACAAGGTGCTGTTCAAGCAGCTGATGTCCGCGCTCGGCGTTCCCCAGGTGGACTACGTGGGCGTTCGCGCGGAGCGCTTCGCCGCCGCGCGCGAGCAGGTGCTGGCGGAGGTCGCAGAGCTCGGGCTGCCGGTGTTCGTCAAGCCCGCGCATCTCGGCTCGTCGGTGGGCATCGTCAAGGTTGATATGGGCGGATGGCGTCGCGGGCGCCATCGAGCAGGCGTTCGGCCACGACGGCCTGGTGATCGTCGAGGCGATGGCGAGCGGCGTCGAGGTGGAGTGCGGCGTGCTCGGCATGCCCGAGGAGCGGCGCCAAGCGGGCGTGGAGGCGGTCGCGTCCGAGCCCGGGGAGATCGTGTTCTCGGGCGAGTTCTACGACTTCGGCGCCAAGTACGAGCCCGGACGGCATGGAGCTGCGGATCCCCGCGGGCATCTCCGCGGGCGCGCGCGAGCGGGTCCGCGAGCTTGCGCTGCGAACGTTCCTGGCGGCCGGCTGCGAGGGCCTCGCGCGGGTCGACTTCTTCGTCGAGGGAGGGGGACGGCGAGCACGTGCTGGTCAACGAGCTGAACACGATGCCCGGCTTCACGCCCACGAGCGTCTACGCAAAGCTGCTCGACGGCCTCGGGCGTCCCCTACCCGCTGCTGGTGGACCGTCTCTGCCGGCTGGCGCTCGAGCGCCACGCGCGCCGGCACGCCTACAGCTTCTGACGCTTGCGCGCCAGGGTCTACTTGAACAGCGTCAGCTCGGCGATCGTCGCCGACTCCGCGTGCGGCGGCAGCGTGGTCAGCCACACCAGGTAGTAGCGGTGCGGCTGCCCGGCCAGCGCGAGCGGGATGCGTTCGCCGTCGTGCACGTCCGCGCTCGCCCCGACCGGCCCCTGCCAGCCGCGCGCGGCGAGCGGCGTCGAGCTGCCGTACGGCAGTTCGAGGTCGATGTGGTCGGCCACGTAGACCTGCACGGCGAAGCCGGGCGTGGGCGTCTGGATCTCGAGCGCCTTCGCCAGCACCCGCGGCGCGGCGTCCAGGTAGACGCCGAGGCCGAGGCCGCCGCTCTTGCGCAGCGTCCCGTCGTAGTACTGCTCGGTGCTCCAGGTGGTGCTCGGGTCGCCGTCGACGACGTTGCCGATCAGGTCGCGGTTTTCGGGCCCGGTGCCGAACGGGTTGTAGTCGTGCGCGGCGGTCTGGCCGAGCGGCACCGGCTCCAGGCCCGCGTGCGCGTTGATGTCCGGCGGCTGTCCCGCGCCGCGGTGCGTTTCGCCGGCGGCGAGCGTGAGCACGATCGCGACGATCGCGGCGAGCAGCACGAGCGAGCAGCGGCCCAGCGCGCGGGGTGGCGCATGCGCCACGGCAGCCGCCGCCGGGTGGGCGCGGGGAGCGTGCGCAGCACGCTCGTCACCTCGCCGGTCGCCTGGCCCGTGCGGGCGGCCTCGATCGCGAGCACCTCCTCGAGGTCGGCGACCATGCTCGGCGGCGTCCGGGTAGCGGCGCGTGAGGTCCTTGGTGACCGCGCGGTCGACCACCGCCGCCGTGGCCGCGGAGATGCCGGGGCGCAGCCGCTGCACGTCGGGGACCTCCTCGCGCACGTGCTTCATCGCGACCGCCACCGGCGTGCTGCCGTGGAAGGGCACCTCGCCCGGTGAGCATCTCGTACAGCACGACGCCGAGCGAGTAGAGGTCGGACTGGCCCGTGACCGGCTGTCCGAGCGCCTGCTCGGGCGAGACGTAGTCGGTCGTGCCGAGCACGCGCCCGGCCATCGTCAGGCCCTCCTCGGTGAGCGAGCGCGCGATCCCGAAGTCGGTGATCTTGGCGCCGCCTTCCTCGCTGATCAGGACGTTCTGGGGCTTGACGTCGCGGTGGACGATCTGGCGCTCGTGGGCGGCGCCGAGCGCGCGCGCGATCTCGATCGCGTAGGCGAGCGCCTGCGGGATCTCGAGCGGGCCCTCGCGGCGGATGACGTCCTTGAGCGTCTCGCCGTCGACGTACTCGAGCACGATGTACGGCGTGCCCGTGTCCCCGTCGCCGGGCTGCGCGCCGTCGGACGCGCTCCTCGCCGGCGTCGATCACCGTGACCACGTGCGGGTGGTTGAGCTGCGCGACCGAGCGCGCCTCGCGGCGGAAGCGCTCGAGCTGGTCGGAGTCGGCGGCGATCTCGCGGTGCATCAGCTTGATCGCGACCGGGCGCTCGAGCACGGTGTCGAAGGCCCGGTAGACGGTCGACATGCCGCCGCGCCCGATCTCGGCATCGAGCCGGTAGCGCCCGCCGATCAGGGTTCCGATGGGAGTCATCGCGTCCATTGTGCGCGCACGCCGGCCTCGCGGCGATGGCGGCGGACGACGACGCGGCGAGCACGCAGCGGTAGAGCGCGTACGGCCACAGGGGACCGCCCTCGCGCAGCGGGCGATCCAGCAGCCGCGCGCTCGCCAGCGTGGAGGCGAACGCGCCGATGCCGCCGACCGCGAGCGCTGCGCGCTGCTCGCGGGGAACGCCGCGGCGCCGCAGCGCGCACCCTCGAGCAGGCTCGCCCCGAGGATCACCGGCAGGCCCGCGTGCCACGAGAGCGCCTGCGCGTCCGCGCGGGCGAAGCCGCGCGCTCGGGCGGCGGTCAGCGTGGCGCCGTTGCGCGACACGCCCGGGATCAGCGCGGCGGCCTGCGCGAGCCCGAGCGCGAGCCCGTCGCGGGCCGTGGCGTCCTCCTGGATGCGCCCGCCGTCGCTGCCGTGGCGTACGTGGCCGTTGTCGTCCGCGGCGGCGCTGCCGTCGGCGCGCCCGTCGCGACGTCGGCGAGCGCCATCGCCACAGCGCCAGCAGTGAGTCCCGCGGCGATCGAGCGCGGTCCGCCGAGCCGTCGCTCGATCGCGGGTCCGAGCGCGTAGCCGGCGAGCGCCGGCGGCGCGAGCGCGAGCGCGATCACGCCTGCCCGGCGCCGGTCCACGCGCGCGGCGTCGCGCAGCAGCTGCCGGCGCATGTGGAGCGCGAGCGCGGCGCCCGCGCCGGCGTGGAGCGCGACCTCGAAGGACTTGCGCTGCTCTCCCGTCGAGCCGCGCGTAGGGCCAGCCGGCGAGCCACGGGATCAGCGTCGTGTGGGCGGAGGAGGAGATCGGCAGCAGCTCGGCCGGGCCCTGCAGCAGGCCGAGCGCGACCGCGTGGCGAAGCGGCAGCGCGCGGTCAGCCGGCGGCATCGGTCGCCGGGTCGCGGCGCGCCCGCCGCCGGCGCACGAGCGCATAGACGATGCCCGCCACGACCAGCGCGACGATCGCGTAGTCGACGTACTCGAAGCCCTTGCGCACGCTCGTCCAGTCGCTGCCGAGCGCGTGGCCGGCGAGCGCGAGCCCGAGCACCCACGGGACAGGCCGATCAGCGAGAACAGCGTGAAGCGCCCGAACGGCATCCTGCGCGACGCCGGCGGGCAGCGAGATGAACGCGCGGACGACCGGGATCATGCGGCCGAACAGGACCGCGGCCTCGCCGTAGCGCTGGAACCAGCGGTCGGCCCTCTCGATCTGGCTCGGCCCCATGTGCAGCTTGTGCGCCGTGGCGTTCGAACAGCTCCAGGCGTCCGCCGCGCCCGACCCCGTAGGCGATCCACGAGCCGACGCATCGTGCCGAGCAGCCCCGCGAGCACGACGCCGAGCATCGTCAGATGGTGGTGGGAGGCGCTCTGGCCGGGGTCGGCGACGGCGAAGCCGGCGAACAGCATCACGACCTCGGAGGGGATCGGGATGCAGGCGCTGGCAGATCGCCATCAGCAGCGAAGATCGCCGGCAGCCCGGCGTCGCGCACGAAGTGCGAGGTTTCGTTGACGAGCGTTTCGGAGATCGAGGCGAGGACCAGCAACGGCCGGCCAACGATACCGGCGGCGATGCCGCGGGCCCGATGGCGCCCGCGGATCGTTAGCGTCCCTCCGGCGCATGCGCGTCTGGATCGACCTGACGAACAGCCCGCACGTGCTGGTCATGCGCCCGGTGATCGAGCGCCTGCGCGCGGACGGCCACGACGTGCGCGTGACCGCGCGCGACTTCGCGCAGACGCTCGAGCTGTGCGAGCGCCTCGGGCATCGCGCACACCGCGATCGGCCGCCATCGCGGCGAGCGGCTCGGCGCGAAGGCGGTCGGGCTGGTGTCGCGCTCGGCGGCGCTCGTGCGCTGGGCGCGCGCCGAGCAGCGTCGCAGCCGCCGACCCGGCGCTTCGACATCGCGCTCGGCCACGGCTCCAACGACGTGACGGTCGCCGCCGCGCTGCTGCGCATCCCGAGCTCGACGATGTTCGACTACGAGTGGGCGACCGTCCAGCACAACGTCAACTGCCGGCTTGGCGCGCGCGGTGGTCGTGCCCGACGCGATCCCGCCCGAGCGCCTGGACCGCTACGGCGCGCAAGGGCAAGGTGCGCGCGTACGAGGGGCTCAAGGAGGAGTACTACCTGGCCGACTTCGAGCCCGACGCGGCGGTGCTCGGCGGAGCTCGGGCTCGACCCCGGTCGCGGCCGATCGTCGGTCGTGCGCACGCCGCCGGAGGTGTCGCTCTACCACCGCTTCGAGAACGACCTGTTCGCGCGCGTGCTCGAGCGTCTGCGCCGCCGCGGCGCGCAGAGGACGGCGCTGCAGGCGGTGGTGCTCCCGCGCGTGGCCGCCCAGCGCGCGGAGCTCGCGCGCGTGCCCGGGCTTCGTCGTGCCCGAGCACGCGATCGACGCGCAGTCGCTGATCGCGCTACGCCGACCTCGTGATCTCCGCCGGCGGCACGATGAACCGCGAGGCGGTCGCGCTGGGCACGCCCGTCTACACGACGTTCCAGGGCCGGCTGGGCGCGGTCGACGAGCGGCTGATCGCCGAAGGCCGCCTGCGCATGCTCGAGGACCCGGAGCAGCTGGAGCTCGGGCGGCCGCACGCGCGCTGACGGCGCCGCGCCCGCGTGCGCCGCGACCCGCGGCGTGCTCGTCGAGCTGCTGCTCTCGCCGCTGCGCGGCTGACGGCCGCGCAGCGGCCGGCTGGGACGCCGGTAGGCGGGATCGACGCTTACAATCTCGATCAATGCGCCGACGGATCCGCTCGGCGGCCCTACCCCTCCACCGTCACTCGCTGCCGCAGCTCGCAGTGGACGGGGCGCTGGTCGCGCTCGCGTACTACCTCGCCTTCCAGCTGCGCTTCAACACGGGCCGCCGGCGCACTACGCCGAGCTGCGCTCCGACACGATCTGGTGGGTGCTCGCGGGCAGCCTGCCGGTGCTGGTGCTCGCGCGCGTCTACCAGCGCCGCTGGCGCTACGCGGGGCAGCGCGACTACGAGGCGGTGGTGCGCGCGGTGGTCGCTGATCGTGCTGCTGACCGTCGTCGGCGATCGAGATCCTCGCGCCCGGTCCACCACTACTCGGTCCGAGCGCTCGCCCGGCCACGCGGCGGCGGTCGCGGTCGTGCTGCCCGAACGGCGTGATCGTGCTGTTCGCGCTGCTCGTCGCTGGTGTTCCTCGTGGGCGTCCGCGCGCTCGCGCGCACCGTCTACGAGCGCCGGCCGCTGGCGGCGTTCCGCGGCGGCGCGCAAGGGACGAGCGCACGCGTGCTGATCGCCGGCGCCGGCGAGGGCGGGCGGATGGTGCTGCGCGAGATCATGCGCAACCGCGAGCTCGGCCTCGTGCCCGTCGGGCTTCCTCGACGACGACCCCGCCAAGCGGCGGCTGCGCATCGACGGGCGTGCGCGTGCGCGGCAACACCGAAGGCGACCTGCCGCGCATCCTCGACGACGCCGAGCCCGACGAAGTGATCATCGCGATCCCCTCCGCGCCCGGCTCGACGCGCGCGCGGATCGTGCGCGAGTGCCGCGCGCGCGGCATCCCGGTGCGCACGCTGCCGACCGTGTTCGAGCTGCTGCAGACGCGCGGCGCGCTCGCGCGCCAGATGCGCGAGGTGCGCGTCGAGGACGTGCTCGGCCGCGAGCCGGTGCACATGGAGCTCGAGCGCGTCGGCGCCTACCTGGCCGGCGAGACCGTGCTGGTGACCGGCGCGGGCGGCTCGATCGGCTCGGAGCTGTGCCGCCAGATCGCGCGCGTGGAGCCGCACCGGATCGTGCTGCTCGACCACGCCGAGGACAACCTCTTCTCGATCCAGCGCGAGCTCGAGGACGAGCGCCACGTGCCGCCGTCGATGCTCGCCGCGGTGCTCGCCGACTGCAAGGAGGAGGAGCGCATGCGCGAGGTCTTCGCCGAGCACCGCCCGACGGTCGTGTTCCACGCCGCCGCCTACAAGCACGTCGGCCTGATGGAGGCCAACCCGGTCGAGGCCGTCCGCAACAACGCGATCGCGCACGCGCGTCGTCGCGCACGTCGCGGGCGAGAGCGGGCGTCGCGCGCTTCGTGCTCGTGTCGACCGACAAGGCGGTCGCGCCGGCGACCGTGATGGGCGCCTCCAAGGCGCTCGCCGAGTTCGCGCTCGAGGCCGCCGACCGCGCGCTTCCCGCGCACGCGCTACGCGGCCGTGCGCTTCGGCAACGTGCTCGGCTCCTCCGGCAGCGTCGTGCCGATCTTCCGCCGCCAGATCGAGCGCGGCGGGCCCGGTGACCGTGACCGACGAGCGCATGACGCGCTACTTCATGACGATCCCCGAGGCCGTGCAGCTGATCATCCGCTCCGGCTCGCTCGCGTCCGCGCCGCCGCGAACGGCGCCGGCGGCGCGCATCGGCGCGGCGCGCGCGGCGCCGAGGTGTTCGTGCTCGACATGGGCGAGCCGGTGCGCATCGTCGATCTGGCGCGCGCGATGATCGAGCTGTCGGGCCTCGACCCCGACCGCGACATCGACATCGAGATCGTCGGGCGCCGGCCCGGCGAGAAGCTGCACGAGGAGCTGTTCAACGAGCTACGAGCGCGCGCGGCCGACCGAGCGCCGAGAAGATCCTGCTGGCCGAGCGCGAGCCGCTGGCGGCCGGAGGCGGTCGAGTCGATGTTCGCCGAGATCGGCCTGCTGGTGCTCGAGGGCGACGCGGCGGGCCTGGCGGCGAAGGTGTCGGAGCTCGTCGGCCGCGCGCCGCAGCGCTCGCCGCGGCGCCGTCGCCGGACGAGCGATCCGCCGCCGGCGCAGGCTCCTCGAGGACCGCGCCGCCGGCCACCGCTGACGGCGCTCGCGAGCTCACCCGCAGCGCGATGCGCCTGCGCCCCTCGTACACTCCCCGAATTCATGACCTTCCTCGCCGCTCGCGCTCTCGCTCTCGAGCACGTTCACCCAGATCGGCGCGATCGCCGCGTTCGCCGCGCTGGTCGGCATCGCGATCCTGTCGCTGCTGGTGTTCTCGCAGGCGCGCGAGCTCAAGCGCCTGCGCGAGTGGGCCGGGCCGCGCGCCCGAGCGCGCCGCCGACCTCGAGCAGCGCGTCAGCAGCCGCGGCCGGCGCGCGCGTCCAGCAGCAGCCGCCGCCGCGCAGACGGCGCGGCCGGTGCCGCGAGCGGTCGCCGCCGGCGCGGCGCTCGCTGCCGAGCGCGCCGCCGGCGACGCGGGTCGTCGGCGCGCCCATTCCGCCGGTCGGCACGACCGCGGCGCCCGCCGGAGCGCCTGCGCAGGCGGCGGGTGCGCCTGCGGCCGCTCCGGTCATGCCCGTGCCCGGTACGCCCGTGCACCGGCCAGCCGCCTGCAACCCGGCTCGCCCGGCCGCCCGCCGTGCGGCGCGCAGCCCGGTCAGCCGATGCCCGCGGCGCCAGCCCGGCGCCGCGGCGCTCGGCCGCGCCCCCGGCGCCAGCGGCCGCTGGCCGATCAGCCGCCGGCTCCGCCGCGTGCGCCGGCTCCCGGCGCAGCCCCCGGCTCCCGGCCAGTCGCCGCGGCTCCCGGCCAGCCGGCGGCGCCGGCCGCACCCGGCTCCGCCCGCCGCGCAGACGCCGCCGGTGCCGGCGCTCCCGCGCCGGCGCGCCGCGGCGGCGGCGCAGCGCCAGCAGCCGCCCGGCGGCTCCCGCGCCCGGGCCGGGCGACCCGCGCTCGTCGCGAGCCGGCGCGCGCCCGGCGGCGCCGGCTCGCCGCAGCGGCCGCCGGCGGCGGCCGGCATGTCCGCCGCGCGGGCGTCGCCCGCCCCGCGCCCCCGAGCCCTCCGCCGCCACCGCCGGCGCCGCGCGTCGCGGGCGCGGCGCACCGTCCCCGGCGACGCTCGCCGGAGCGCATGCGCCAGCCGGCGCGAGCAGCCGCCGGCGCCGCGGCAGGCCGCGTCCGCCGCCGCTCGAGCGGCAGCGTCGATCGTACGCCGCCAAGCGCTCGCGCGGCAGCGGTGATCGCGATCGCCGCGGCGGTCGCGCCGTGGCGGTGGTCGTCGCGGTCGTGGTCGCCGTGACTTCGCTCGGCGGCTCGCAGAAGGCGGCAGACCGGAACGCTCGGCGGTCGACCCCGACGGTGCGGCAGAGCACGACGACCGCGGCGAAACACACGATCGCACAAGGCGCACGAGCCGAAGGCCGCCGACGGTCAGCCCGGCGGAACCGAACGTGGCGGTGCTGAACGGCACGGAAACGGACGGGCCTCGCGCACCGGATCGTCGAGCGACGCTGCAGCAGAGCGGCTACTCGCAGGCGACGCGCGCTGACGGGCACGCCGCCCGGCGCCAACCAGGTGACGCGTGGTCGAGTACGCCAGCGGCCACCAGGCCGAAGCGGAAGGCGTCGCGCAGCTCGCTCGTCGATGTCGCACGTGCAGCCGATCGAAGCGGCCGTGTCCGCGCTGGCCGGCTCGGCGAACGGTGGTGGTGATCGTCGGGCGCTGACAAGGCCGCGACGCTCGACCCCATAGCCGGCTTCCTCGACATCCCCGCGCGCTCGGCCAAGCCGCGCGAGCACGGCATCACCCACGTGATCGACCGCGGCCTGTCGGTCGCCGAGGTCGACGGCCTGCTGGAGGTGGCGGGCGACGAGCGTCGACATCGTCAAGCTCGGCTGGGGCACGGCGCTGGTGAGCGCCAACCTGCGAGCCCAAGCTCGAGCGCTACGCGGACGCGCGGGATCCCGGTCGTGCTCGGCGGCACGCTCACCGAGCTCGCGATCCGCCAGGGCCGCGTGGACGGGCTGATCGCGTGGCTGCGCGAGCTGGGCCTGCGCCACGTCGAGGTCTCCGACGGGACGATCGCGCTCGAGCCCGCAGCGTCAAGCGCGAGCTGATCGAACGGCTCGTCGGGGAGTTCACGGTGCTCGCGGAGGTGGGCAGCAAGGACGCCGACTTCATCATGGCCCCGTACGTGTGGGTCGAGCAGATCGAACGCGACCTCGAGGCGGGCGCGTGGAAGGTGATCGCCGAGGCGCGCGAGTCGGGCACCGCCGGCATCTACCGCGCCGACGGCGAGGTGCGCACCGGCCTGATCGACGAGATCGCGCACGCGATCGACCCCGAGCGGCTGATCTTCGAGGCGCCGCTGCGCGCGCAGCAGGTGTGGCTGCTGAAGCGCTTCGGCACGGAGTGCAACCTCGGCAACATCGCGCCCGCCGACGTGCTCTCGCTCGAGACGCTGCGGCTCGGGCCTGCGCTCGGACACGGTCGAGCGCTTCGCGCTGGGCGGCGGGATTGACCGAGGCGGCCGCCGCGGCGGATGGCGTGGCGCGACCGCGCGCCGCGCATCGGCTCCGGCGCGGCGATCCGCTGGCGCGGACCGTGTTCGCGCTGCTGGTGCTCGCCTGCTTCGCCGCGTTCTTCCTCACGCAGCGGCTCAAGCACACGCCGACGGCCGTGCAGCAGCTTCAAGCTGACGACGCGCCTTCTCGCCGTACCCGGGCGGCCACACGAAGACTAGAGGAGATCTCGTTCAAGCTCGCCAACGCCGACGACGGTGACGGTGACGATCATCGACTCCGCCGGCAACACCGTCGCGACGCTCGTGCGCGACTACCCGGTGCCGCGCTACAAAGACGCTCTCGCTGCGCTGGAACGGCCGCCGCGGCACCGCGCAGCGCGCTACGGCCACATCGTGACGCCCGACGGGCGCAGCATCCTCGTGCCGGCACACACGAAGGCCGGCTCGCGCCGCCGGGCGAATACCGCGTCGCGCGTGAGCCTGCAGCGGCCAGCGGCCAGCACGGTGCTCTCGCCGCGCAGCTTCACGCTGGTGAGGCCGTGAGCCGGGCTGTCGCCGGCGACGCTCGCCACGAGCCTGCCGAGCGCCGGCACGCTCGCTGCGTCGGCTGCTCGGCGCGCTGGTCGTGATCGCGGCGCTCGTCGTGGTGATGCGCCGCCACGCCGAAGCGTTCCCGCTGCTGGCCGATCCTCGCGCTGCCCTTCCGGCTGCCGATCTCGGCCGACGGCAGGACGGTGAACCTGCTGATCCCGCTCTACCTGGTCGTCGCGGCGGGCACGCTCGCGCACCTGCTGCCGCGGCTGCTGCACAGGGCTTCGCCTGCGCGAGCCCGGGGGCGAGCTCGCTCACGAGCCCGGCCTCGTGGGCGTCCCCCCGCGGCGTCGAATGGCTGCTGCTGGCCGCGGTCGGCCTGTACGCGCTGCAGGCGCTCTACTCCGGCGACCACGCCAAGGCGGCGGAGAACATCGCGTTCTTCTACGTGCCGTTCGCGCTGCTGTTCGTGCTGCTGCGCGACGTGCGCTGGACGCGCGAGCTGCTGCTGCGCTGCCTCGGCGTGGCGGTCGCGCTCGCGGTGCTGTTCGCCGGCGTCGGCTTCGTCGAGTACTACCGCAAGGCGCTGTTCCTGAACCCGAAGGTGGTGGCGGCCAACCAGTACGACAACTACTTCCGCGTCAACTCGGTGTTCTTCGACCCGAGCATCTACGGGCGCTTCCTGGCGCTCGTGATGATCGCGCTGACGGCCGTCGTGCTGTGGCGCCAGCGCGAGCGGCCGCCGCGAGCTGCTCGCCGGCGCCGCCGTGCTGGCGTGGCTGCTGGCCGGGCTCGTGACGAGCTTCTCGCAGTCGAGCATCGCCGCGCTGCTGCTCGGGCTGGCGGTGCTCGCGCGCGTGGCGCTGGGACTGCGCGCGCGACGCGTGTACGTGTCGGCGGCGCTGCTGGCGCTGGCCGCGGCGGTCGTGCTGCTCGCGCCCGCGAGCCTGCACTTCGGGCTGAAGGGCTCCGGCGGCTCGGCCAGCAACGCCACCAGCGGGCGCACGAAGCTGATCTCCAGGCGGCCTCGAACTGTTCGCCGAACGGCCGCTGCAGGGCTACGGCTCGGGCTCGTTCGAAACCGAGTACAAGCGCCACAGCAAGGCGTCCGCGGCGAGCAGCGAGAACGCGACCTCGGCCTCGCACACGATCCCGATGACGGTCGCCGCCGAGCAGGGGATCGTCGGGCTGGCGGTCTACGTGGCGCTGCTGGTCGGCGGCGTTCGCTGGTGCTGTTCCGCGGCGCCGGCCGCTCGCCGCCGCGGATCGCGATCGCGGCCTGCTTCGCGGCGCTGGTGCTGCACACGTGGACCTACGCCGACTTCCTCGAGGACCCGTTCACGTGGACGCTGCTGGCGATCGGCGTGGCGCTCGCGCGCGGCGAGCCGCTCCGCCTCGCCTGACCGCGTCGACGCGACCGCGACCGCCGGCGCGGCGGGTGTGCCGGCCAGTAGCGTCTGAGCCGTGCTCGGCTACCTCAAGCGCCTGGTCACGACCGGCGCGGCGTACCAGTTCGGGGACATCGTCGCCAAGGGCCTCGCGCTGCTCACGCTGCCGCTGTACACGCGCCACCTCGGCACGGAAGCGTACGGCGCGGCGGAAACGCTGCTGACGGCCGTGATCCTCGCGAGCATCCTGCTGCGCGTCGGGGTGGGCGAGGCGTTCATCCGCTTCTACTTCGACGACGAGGACCAGGCGCGGCGCGAGCGGATCGCGCGCACGGCGACGGCGACGGTCGCGTGGACGACGACGCCTGGCGTCGCTCGCTGGCGGTCGCGTTCGCCGGGCCGCTCTCGCGCCTGATGCTCGGCCTTCGACGACCCGCTGCTGCTCGACTGCGCGGTGCTCGGGCTGTGGGCGTTCACGAACCTGGAGATGGCCTACGCGCAGCTGCGCGTGGACGAGCGCGCGCGCGCGTACGTGTACGCGTCGGGCGCGAACGTGGCGATGACGGTCGCGTTCACGGTCGCGCTGGTCGTGTTCGCCGACCAGGGCGCGCGCGGCCTGCTGCTCGGCAACTTCGGCGCCTCGGCGCTCGTCGTGCTCGGCCTGTGGTGGGTGCTGCGCCGGCGCGTGTCGCTGCGCGTCACGCGTCGCGGACCTGCGCGCGATGCTGCGCTTCGGGCTGCCGACGGTGCCGGCCGACGCGAGCGTGTACGCGCTGCAGGTCGCCGACCGCTTCTACCTGTTCCGCGCCTACTCCCGCGGCGCCGCCGGCGAGTACGCGATCGCGATCAAGCTCGCGACGGTCGTGTTCGTGGCGGTGCGCGGCTTCCAGTACGCGTGGCCGCCGCTGGCGTACTCGATCGAGAGCGACGAGCGAGGCGGCGCGGCTGTACTCGCTCGTCACCACCTACTACGCGCTCGCCACCGGCGTGGTCGTGTGCGCGGTCGCGCTGCTCGGCCGCTGGATGGTGCGGCTGCTCGCCGCGCCACAGGTACTTCGACGCGTACCGCGCGCTGCCGTGGCTGGCGCTCGGGTGGGCGCTGTACGGCCTGTACCTGGTGTTCGTCGCGATCGCCGGCCGCGCGCGCGTGACCTCGCGCAACTTCCCCGCCGGCGCGCGCCGGGCTGGCGGTCAACGTGGCGCTGCTGCTCGTGCTCGTGCCGCACAGCGGCGCCGGGCTGGGCATCGCCGGCGCGGGCATCGCGCTGTGCGGCGCGTACGTGGCGATGCTCGCTGGTCATGTACCTGCTGACGCGCAGCCTGTTCAAGGTCGGCTTCGAATGGCGGCGGCTGGCGCAGCTGGCGGCGATCCTGCCGGCGTGGCCGTGTCCGGCGAGCTGCTGCTGCCGAGCAGCGGCCTCGCGGGCCTCGCGCTGCGCGCGGCGTGGCTCGCGCTGGTCCCGGCGGCGCTGCTCCTGACGCGCTTCTTCCACCCGCACGAGCGCGCGCAGGCCGCCGCGCTCGTGGCCGACGCCCGCGGCCGCGTGGTCGCGTTCCGCGCCCGGCACGGCGACGTCGAGGCATACGCCGAGGACCCGCTGAAGGACCTCTGACGGCCGTGGACACTGCGCAGAGCGGCGTCCTTACCCCGTTCGGGGCACTTCGCGGTCGCTCGCGTGCGCTGCACGCCACGCTCCCTGCGTCCTTGCTCTGCTTGATCCACGCCCGTCATAAGTGGTGGCGTGTCTAGAACAGACGGTTATTTGGCTCAAGAAAGCGACATTTACCGCCGATGTCTGCCCTGCCGTGCCCGAGCTTACCGCCAAGCCCCCCACCCTCGCGGGAGCCAAGGAGCGCCGTCGGCGTGCCGAGGCGCTGCGTCGCCACCGTGCTGACGCGCGCGTCAAGAGCATGGCCGAGACCGGCGAGGTGGCCTACCTGCGCGAGCAGCTGCGACTCGCGGCGCGGCTGACGGCGCGGCTTGCAAGCAAGAGCGAGATCGAGGAGCTGGCGCAGCTGGTCGTGGACGAGCTGCACGAGACGTTCGCGTTCTACCTCGCGGCGATCCAGCGCCTCGACATCGACGGCGTGCTGCGGCTGGTCGCGGGCCGCGGCCCGCTGGCGGAGGTGATGACGGAGTTCCTGCTGACCGAGCAGCCCGTGTCGGAGGGCGTCAACGGCAAGGTGGCGCGCTCGGGACACACGCATCTGGTGTCGGACACGCGCTCGGACCCCGACTACATCGTGCGCGACCCGAAGACCGACCCGCGCTCGGAGCTGGCGGTGCCGGTGCTCGTGGACGGCGAAGTGTGGGGCGTGCTGAACATCGAGGCGACCGACCCCGGCGCCCTCGCGGAGGCCGACGCGGTGCTCGTCGAGGCGATCGCATCGCAGCTTCGGCGTGGCGGTGCACCGCGCGCATCTGGTGGCGGATCTCGAGGGCGCGTTCACGACGACGCTGGCGGCGCTGACGAGCACTGTCGAGGCGAAGGACGACTACACGGCGTGCCACGGCGAGGACGTGGCGGTGATGGCCGAGCGCGTGGCGCTGCGGATGGAGCTGTCGAGCGCGCAGGCGCGCGACGTGCGCTACGCGGCGATGCTGCACGACCTCGGCAAGGTGGCGGTGCCGGACGAGATCCTGCAGAAGCCCGGCCCGCTGACCGACGAGGAGTGGGTTGTGATGCGCGGGCACGCAGCGATCGGCGGCGAACTGGTGGGGCGCATCGACGCGTTCGCGCACCTCGCGCCGGCGGTGCGCGCGAGCCACGAGCGCTGGGACGGCGGCGGCTATCCGGACGGGCTCGCCGGCGAGGCGATCCCGCTGGCCGCGCGCATCATCGCCGCGTGCGACACATACGACGCGATCGTCACCGACCGGCCGTATCGACCGGCCCGCTCAGCGCAGGAGGCGTGCGAGGAGCTGCACAGGGTCGCCGGCTCGCAGCTCGACGCAGCGGTGGTCGAGGCGCTCGCCGCCGAGCTCGACGAGCGACCCTAGTCTCGCGCCTCGGATCTCTGGTCCCGCGCTTCGCGGTTGTACGCGGCGGCCGCCTCGCGCAGCCCCTCGCCGCGCTCGGGGTGCAGCGCGGCGGTCACGTGCAGCCGGTAGCGCCGCGGGTCGCGGCCGGGCAGCGCCAGCGCCGCGAGCGCCCGCAGCGCGTAGCTCCAGGCGGTCAGCCAGCGCACGAGCCGCGCCTGCAGCGCCGAGTGGTGCTTGCGCATGTACAGGTCGCGGCCGCGCGACAGTTCGACGATCCGCCGCTCGGGCAGCGCGCCGGTGGACAGCTGCTCGTGGTGGACGGCCACCGCCCCCGGCACGTACACGCTGCGCCAGCCCGCGTCGCGCAGCCGCCGCGCGAAGTCGACCTCGTCTGAGTACACGAAGAAGTCGGGGTCCAGGTAGTCCACCTGCGCGGCCGCCTCGCGCCGCACGAGCAGCGCGGAGGACTGGCACCAGTCGACTTCGCGCACGCGCTCACCGGTGCTCTGCACGGTGTACACGCGGTGCAGCATCAGCGCGCCCGCGAGCGCGGTGGCGAGCGTGGGAAAGCGCCACGCGCACGCCTGCTCGCGCCCGTCGGGGCGCAGCAGCTTGGCGCCGGCGCACGCGGCCCGTGGGCGCTCCTGCAGCGCCTGCCACAGCGCGAGCGTCGCCCCGGGGCGCAGCTCGGAGTCCTCGTTGAGCAGCAGCGCGTAGCGCCCGCGCGCGCGGCGCAGCAGCTCGGAGTCGTTCAGCGCCTTGCCGCGGCGCTCGCCCAGCGCGATCGTCTCGTCGACCGCCGGGTGCTCGCGCGCCGCCTCGGCGGAGCCGTCGCGCGAGCCGTTGTCGAGCACGAGCACCTCGGTGGCGAGCGGCAGCTGCTCGCGCTCGCGTGCGATTGCGTCGAGCCCGCACAGCAACAGCTCGCGCTGGGAGGTGTTGACGACGCAGTAGCTGAGCTCGACCTCGGGCACTACCTCGTGCGCTCGAACTTGACGAACGCCGCCCACCGCAGGTCGGAGGTGCATGTTGCGAACGAGGAGGTGAACGCCGAGTTGCAGCTTGTCGGCGCCTGATCCGCCGCGGGCTGAGCGTCGCTGGCGATGTTGTGGAGCTCGAGTCTCTGATCGACTGCGAGGCCGCGAAGTTTGGGGAGCGTGACGGGCAGCGTGACGGTCAGGTAGTCCGGGATTTTGTGGGAGTCCTGGCCCGCCACCAGGCCCGCGAACAGCGGGACCGGGTTGCCGAGCGTCGGGCAGAAGTTGGGCGATCCCTGTGGGTTTTCGGCATCGAAGTCATAGCCATCGCGGATCGCCTGGATGCGCCAGTGCAGGATCGGGGGCTGTTTGCCGGTGGCGGGGAACACGGAGGCCTTGATCGTGGGTACCGGCGCGATCGGCGGCGAGACGATCTCCGTGCCGATCGTGCCGCTGTCACAGTTGAAGGTGGCGGGTTCGGTCGTACACGAGATGTCGTTTTTCGTCACGTTCACATTGAACGTCCACGATCCCGTCTGCGCGGTTTTGACATCGGCGTGAGCGCCCAGCGTCACGCGGCCGTCGGCCGCCAGCTCCACCTCCGTGAACACGGTCGCCCACGTGACGTCGGAGCTCTCCGTCTCCGTGGTCGTGCAGCCACCCGACCGCAGGGTGAGCGTCGATTCGTATTTGCCGTGGCCGCTGTACTCGACGTGCAGAACCTGGGGTCTGGAGGATCGGCCGCTGGCGAGCGCGCTCGTGGGCGCCAGCAGCGCTGCTGCGAGCACCACGATCGGTGCGGCCATGCGCGCTGCGCAGCCGAGGCGCCTCAACCATCCGATCAGCACGCCGCGCACGATCGCAGATCGTGCTGACGCGAGTGGGGCGCCGTGCGGACGCGCGCGCCGCGCCATGCATACCCTCTAGCGCATGCAAGCCCTCGAGCAGCTGCGCGCGCGCATGGCCGAGCTGTCGGATCTGACCGCGGTGGGGATGCTCGCGGGCTGGGATCAGCTGGTGATGATGCCCGCCGACGGGGCGGCGGCGAGGGCGCATCAGCTGGGCACGCTCGCGCGCCTGACCCATGAGCGCGCGACCGCGGCTGCGATCGGCGAGTGGCTGGATGAGATCGACACGCTGGCGCAGGCGGGGGAGCTCGGCGAGATCGACCGCGACATCGTGCGGATCGCACGCCGCGACTGGGAGCGCGCGCGCCGCGTGCCGGACGAGCTGGCGGTGGAACGCGCCCGCGCGGAGGCGGACGGCCAGGAGATCTGGCAGCAGGCGCGCGCAAACGACGACTTCCAGGCGTTCGTGCCGGCGCTGCGGCGCAACGTGGAGCTGGCGCGCGCGTACGGGGAGTGTGTGGCGCAGGACGGGGAGAGCCGTTACGAGGGACTGCTCGGCGACTACGACTTCGGGCTGCGCACGAGCGAGCTGCGGCGCGTGTTCGGAGCGCTCGCGCGGGAGCTGCCGCCGCTGGCGGCGGAGGCGAGCATGCGCTCGCCGCACCGGACGCTCGAGGTGCCGATCGACGCGCAGCGCGCGGCCGTCGAGGGCATCATGCGCCGGCTGGGAGTGGACGACGCGAGCTGGCGCGTGGACGTCTCGACGCACCCGTTCACGGCGTGGGTGGGCCGCGGCGACTCGCGCGTGACGACGCGCTACGGCGACGGCGAGGTGGAGTCGCTGCTGAGCTCGCTGCACGAGTACGGGCACGCGCTGTACGAGCGCCAGGTCGACACGGCGCTGGACCGCACGAACCTCGGCACCGGCACGTCGATGTCGATCCACGAGTCGCAGAGCAAGCTGTGGGAGAACCACGTCGCGCGCAGTCCCGCGTTCGCGGAGGTGCTCGCGGCGGAACTTGGCGCTGGTGGCTTCGCGGTGTCTGCCGCCGATCTGCACGCTGCGCTCGTGGGCGTCGAACCGTCGCTGGTGCGTGTGTCGGCGGACCCGCTCACCTACCCGCTGCACATCGTGCTGCGCTTCGAGCTCGAGCTGGCGCTGATCGACGGCGACCTGGCCGTCACCGACGTGCCGGACGCGTGGCGCGAGCAGATGCGCAGCCTGCTCGGCGTGGAGGTGCCATCGGACGCGCTCGGCTGCCTGCAGGACGTGCACTGGGGCGCCGGCGCCTTCGGCTACTTCCCCAGCTACGCGCTCGGCTGCCTGATCGCGGCGCAGCTGTGGGAGGCGATGGAGGGCGAGCTGGGCTCGCGCGAGGACGATCTGCGTTGCGGCGAGGTGGCGCCGATCCAGCGCTGGCTGGGGGAGCGCGTTCACCGTTTCGGGCGTCGCCTGGACACGGTGCCCTTGGTCGAGCACGCCACCGGGCGCGCGCTCGAGATCGAGCCGTTCCTGCGCTACGTGGCGCCGCTGGCGGGGCAGCCATGACTACGACCATCGATGCCAGGGGTCGGATTGTCGTGCCGAAGCGGCTTCGCGAGGATCTTGGTTTCAGGGCCGGCCAGAAGCTCGAGCTGACCGCGGTTGACGGCAGACTCCAGGTTGAGCATCCGGTAACGCCCATGCGCCTAGAGAGAAGCAAGGGGCGGCTGGTGGCAGTCGTCGATCACCCGATGCCGGAGCTCACGCACGATCTCGTGCAGGAAACCCTCGGACAGATTCGCCGGTAGCCGCCGCGTCATGCGCGTACACGTCGTCGACCCCTCGGCCTACACGCCGCCGTACGACCACGCGCTGTGCCGGGCCCTCGGTGCGGAGGGCGCCAATGTGGAGCTGTACACGAGCCACTTCGCGCACGGCCCGGTGGCGACCGCCGAGGGCTACCGCCGCAGCGAGTTCTTCTATCGGCTCGCCGCGTGCGTGCCCGACGCTCGCGCGCGCCGCGCGGTCAAGCTCGCGGAGCACGTGCCCGACATGCTGCGCTACCGGCGCGCCGCGCACGCCGCCGATGTCGTGCACTTCCAGTGGCTGACCGTGCAGCACGTCGACGGGCACCTGCTGCCGGGGGGCCGTCCGCTGGTGCTGACCGCGCACGACGTGCTGCCCCGCGAGGCGAAGCCCGGCCAGCGCGCGGCGCAGCGGCGTCTGTACGGGCACTTCGACGCGATCGTCGTGCACTCGGAGCACGGCAAGCGGCGGCTGGTGGAGGAGCTGGGCGTGGGTGCGGACCGCATCCACGTGATCCCGCACGGCGTGTTCGGACACCTCGCCGAGACGCCCGCACCGGCTAACCCCCCATTCGAGACCGACAAGCCGGTGGTCCTGTGCTTCGGCCTGATGCGCCCGTACAAGGGCATCGACCTGCTGCTGGAGGCGTGGCGTGGGATCGAGGACGCGGAGCTGTGGATCGCGGGCGCGCCGCGCATGGACATCAGCGAGCTGCGGGCCTCCGCGCCACCGGGCGTGCGCTTCGTGCCGCGCTTCATCGGCGACAGCGAGCTGCCGGCGTACTTCCGCCGCGCCGACCTGGTGGTGCTGCCCTACCGCGAGATCGACCAGTCAGGCGTGCTGTTCACGGCGCTCGCTTTCGGCAAGCCGCTGCTGCTCAGCGACGTGGGCGGCTTCCCCGAGATCGCTGCGACCGGCGCCGCGCGCACGTTCCCCGCGGGCGGCGTCGGCGCGTTGCACGACTCACTGCGGGAGCTGCTGGGTGACGAGAGCGCCCGCGCTGAGCTGGCGGCACACGCGTCTGAGCTGGCGCACGGCGAGTATTCGTGGGAGGCGGTCGCGCGGCGCACGCTGCAGCTGTACGAGTCGTTGCTGGGTGGGGAACGCAGCCGATGAACACAGCACTCGAGGTTGTCTTCTGGCTGTGCGTCGGCCTGCTCGTGTGGACGCAGCTCGGCTACGCGGCGGCCCTCGCGGCGCTCGCCCGCGTGGTGCCGTCCGCCGCGTCCGGCTCACACTGCCGCCCCCAGCGGAGCCCGGAGGGCGGAGCCCCTAAAACGTCGTCGTCAGGGTCTCCCCCGCCCGCGCTGTCGCTGATCGTGGCGGCGCACGACGAGCAGGCGGTGATCGCGGAGAAGGTCGCAAACGCGCTCGCGCTGGACTACCCGCGCGAGCTGCTGGAGGTGATCGTGGCTTGCGACGGGTGCAGCGATGAGACGGCGGCGCGCGCGCGCGACGCGGGCGCGGACCTCGTCCTGGAGCTGCCACGCGGCGGCAAGATCCGCGCGCAGGACGCTGCGGTGGAGCGCGCGCGGGGGGAGATAGTGGCGTTCTCCGACGCCAACGCGCAGTGGGAGCCGGGCGCGGCACGGGCGCTCGTCAGCTCCTTCGAGGACCCGCGCGTGGGCTATGCGTGCGGGCAGGTGCGCTTCGTGCAGGCGCAGGCGGGCGGGTCCAACCAGGAGGGCGTGTACTGGCGCTACGAGATGGCGGTGCGCTCGCTGGAGTCGCGGCTGTCGTCGATCACCGCCGGCAACGGCGCGATCTACGCCACCCGCCGCGATTCCTACATCGTGGTCGACCCGATCATGGGCCACGACCTGTCGCTGCCGTTCAACACGGTCAAGCGCGGCCTGCGCGCCGTGTACGTGCCGCAGGCGCGCGCCAGCGAGAAGATGGTGCCGTCGCTCGGCGGCGAGTTCGCGCGCAAGCGGCGCATGATGAGCCACACGTGGCCGATCGTGCTGCGCGGCGGCATGCTCTCCCCGCGCGGCTACACGCCGGGATATGCGCTGATGATCGTCTCGCATCGCCTGCTGCGCTACGCCAGCGCGATCCTGCACGTGCTCGCGCTCGCCGCCAACGTCGCGCTGGTGGCGAGCGACGCCGGCGGCGCGGGCGGCGGGCGGGACCTGTACATCGTCACGCTCGCCCTGCAGCTGGCGTTGCTGCTTGCCGCGGCGCTCGCCGGCGCGCTGCCGCTGCGTCCGCTGCTGATCGCGCGCTACTACGTGCTCACCACGTCCTCGCTCGCCGCGGGCATGTGGGACTGGCTGCGCCACGGCACGTCCGCCGCGTGGGAGGCCGCGGAGGGGACGCGCTGAGGTGCCGCGCTCGCTCGCTGCGACAATCCCCGCCGTGATCCGCCGCGCCGTCGACATCGTCGTATCCGCGACGGCTCTCGTGGTGGCGTCCCCGGTCATAGCGCTCGCCGCGCTCGCCGATCCGCCTGGAGACCCCCGGCCCGGTGATCTACCGCCAGCGTCGCAGCGGCCTGCGCGGCCGCGAGTTCGACGTGCTGAAGCTGCGCACGATGGTGGACGGCGCGGAGCACAAAGGCGCGGGCCTGGCGATCAACGCGAACGACGCGCGCATCACGCGCGTGGGCGCACTGCTGCGGCGCACGTCGCTGGACGAGCTGCCGAACCTGGTGAACGTGCTGCGCGGCGAGATGTCGCTGATCGGGCCGCGCCCGACGCTGCCGGCGCAGGTGGCGCAGTACACCGGGCGCCAGCGCGGGCGCCTTGCGGATCAAGCCGGGCATCACCGGCTGGGCGCAGGTGAACGGCCGCGCGTCGCTGCCGTGGTCGGAGCGGATCGAGCTGGACCTGTACTACATCGAGCACCGCTCGCTGGCGCTGGACCTGCAGATCCTGCGCCGCACCGTGGCGATGGTGCTGGGCGGCTCGGACCTGTACAAGGGCGCGGCGGGCGGCTGGGAGGGCGAGCTGTGAGCGCCCGCGCGCCGGGCGGCCTCGCGCCGGCACCGGTGCCCCCGGAGGGCCGGCCGGCGATCCTGCTGACGGGCGCGGGCAAGCGCTTCGACATCGTGTCGTGCTTCGCTGCGCAGACGAAGACGATCGTGGCCGACCCGGCGCCGCTGGCGCCCGCGCAGTACGCGGCGCATGTGCGCGTGGCGGTGCCCCGCATGGACGACCCCGAATACGTGCCCGCTTTGATGGCGCTGTGCGAGGAGCACGGGGTCGGCGCGGTGCTGCCGCTGACGGATTTGGATATAGAGATCTTGGCGTGCGCGTTGGAGGAACAGCGGCTGCCGGCGCTGGTACCGGCCGCGGCGGTGGCGCGCGCGACGTACGACAAGTACGAGACCCATCTGCTGCTGGAGCGTCACGGCCTGCCCTCGCCGCCGACGCTGCTGGCGCAGGATGACCTGAGCGTGCTCGAATACCCGGTGATGGTCAAGCCGCGCCGCGGCTCGGGCGCGCGCTCGATCCACCTGGCGCACGACCCCGCGCAGGCGCGCTTCTTCATCGACTACGTGGAGCGCGCGCCGCGCGCGAAGCGGCCCAAGGGCCTGCCGGGTCCCGAGCCGGTGATGGTGCAGCGTGCGATGGGCGGCGACGAGCTCTCGATCGACTGCCTGGGCGACCGCGACGGCCGCTGCCTGAACGCGATCCCGCGCACGATGCTGGAGTCGCGCGGGGGAGAGTCGATCAAGGGCCGGGTGGTGCACGACGAGGAGCTGATCGAGCTGGGGCGGCGGGTGATGGAGGCGCTCGAGGTGCGCGGGCCGGCGACGATCCAGGTGTTCCGCGATCCCGACATCGGCCTGGGCATCACCGACGTGAACACGCGCTTCGGCGGCGCGTTCCCGGCGCCTGCGTACGCGGCGCTGCCCGGCCGCAGCTACCCGGAGCTGATCGTGCGCATGGCGGCGGGCGAGCGCGTGGAGCCGCACGTGGGCGAGTTCCTCGCGGGCATGACGTTCACGCGCTACTACTGGCAGCTGGAGCTGGACGAGCGGCTGCAACCGACCGGTCGCGAGATCGTGTGAAGGGTAGAATCGGAGGCGATGTGCGACGCCGCCCGCCCGACTCGCCGGCGCCCGTCCGGCGCCCGCGCGCCTGCTCGAAGTGCGGCGCGGAGCGCCTGCGTGCGGCGCATGCCGGGCAGGACTGGTGCCTGCAGTGCGGCGCCGGCGCCCCCGGCAGCCTCGGCTCGCCGGGCTGGCGCTCGGCGGCGGTGATCCTGGGCGCGGTGGCGGTGCTGGCGCTCGGCGCGGCCGCCGCTGCGGTGGCGGCGCTGACGAAGGGCCCGGGCAAGCGCCCGGTCGTGATCGCGACCGTCGCGCCGCCTCCCGCGCCAGCCGCGAGCACGCCCGCGGGCACCGGGGCGCCGACGCCGGGCGTCCCCGGGACGACGTCGACCCCCGGCTCGACGCTGCCCACGGGCACCACCAAACCTCCGAAGATCCCGCTGACGGCGGCGACGCCAAAAGCATCCGAAACGACCGCGACGACGACCCCGAGCACGAGCACCCCGAGCACGACCACGACCAGCACGGCCGGCACCACGCCGTCGAGCGGCACCGGCACGACCGGCAAATCCGGCGAAGAATCGCAGCAGTCGGCGATCCTGCTGGACACCAACGCGGCGAGCACGTACAACCCGTACGGCTACCCGGCCAGCGGCTTCGGCGACCCGAGCCTGGCGATCGACGACGACCAGTCGACCGCGTGGACCGCGCAGGTGAACCCGGCGACGGCTCCGAAGATGGCGCAGGGCCTGCTGATCGACCTGAAGGCCAAGCAGAAGGTGGCGGTGCTGCAGCTGATCAGCTCGACGCCGGGCATGACCGTGCAGGTGTACGGCGCCAACGCCAGCACCGCGCCGGCGTCGATCACCGACCCGGCGTGGATCCCGCTGAGCTCGCCGAAGCTGGCCAAGAAGAAGAAGCTGCGCCTGAAACTGCGCGACGCGAGCAAGCAGTTCACGTTCATCACGCTGTGGATCAGCAACGCGCCGGAATCGGCGGTGGGCACGGCGCAGGCGCCGGGCCACGTGGACGTGAACGAAGTGGAACTGTTCCCGCCGAAGAGCTGACGCGGAGAGAGAGCGCGCGGCGCGAGGGCCTAGATGAGTAGTGCCACGGTTTCAGGCGGTGTAGTTGGCGAGGCTGCGGGGTGGGCGGCCGAGGCGGTAGTTGAGTGCGATGGCGGCTGTGAGTGCGGCGAAGCGGGTGAGCAGGCGCACGCGGAGGTTCTCAAGGGTGCGGGCGCCGTGGCGCTCGAGCGTGAGGATGTCCTTGCAGGTCCAGAAGATCGACTCGATGCGTTGACGGATCGGCGCGAGGTGCGGGCCGCGGCCGCGCTCGTCTTTGCGACGGGGGCGCATGATCGCGGCGTCGAGGTTGGAGAGCTCGGCTTCGAAGTCCTTGCCGCGGAAGTTCTTATCGCCGATCAAGATCAGCATCTGGCCGGGTGCTCGCTCACAGCGCTCGACGAGTTGCAGGCACACGAGCTTCTCGTCGATCTTTGGCGAGGTCAGCGCCAGCGCTCTGGGAGTGCCGTCCAAAGCACACAGGGCGTGAAGGCGAAAACCCCAGAAGTAGCGGCTGTGGCTGGCGCAATAGCCGTAGTCGGCGGCGTTAGCGAGCGCGTCACCGAGACTGGAGGTCCCGCCCCGCTTGACGGTCTCACGGCTGCGAGCACACTCCACCGGCGTGGAATCGACCAGCAGCAGATCGTCATAGAAACCGGGGCTGTGCTTGGCGAACTCCCGGATCAGCGCCTCGATCGTCCCGGACAAGCGCAGCCTGCGCTTATGGAAAGCGGTCCGCTCGGGCAAACGGGGGAACAGGTGGCCAAGCTGACGACGAGCAGCCCGCAAGAACCGTGCGTCGGATGGCATCCCCATCATCGCCTGAGCGATACACAGCGTGATCAGCTCCGCATCGGAGATCCTTCGCCTAGCGTTTTCTGTCCGCTCGGGCAGGAAATCATCCACCGTGCAGTAAACAGCGATAAGCAGCAGATCGAGGTCGGCGTCCATCGAGGCCCTCCCGGGTCGGCGGTGACATTGAGCACCGCCGACTTCGATCTGCCTGCCTACAACCCCTCCCCACAACCCACAGCCACCCCCACGGCCGTGGCACTACTCATCTAGCGCGCGGCGCGTTTGCGCGGCCTGGCGCTCGCCTTGCGCCACACCCCGTCGACGAACCCGGCGATCTCGTTGGTGAGGCGCTCGGGATGCAGGCGCAGCTCGACCAGCGAGTCAGCCTGCAGCAGGCGCGCGTTGGGCATCTCCTTGGCGAGCATGCCGGCGTCGGAGAACGGGTGCACGGGGTCGCGCGGGTGGCCGAGCACGAGCGTGGGCGTGGTGAACGTGGCGCGCTCGCTGCGCGGCGGCGCGATGCGCCCGAAGAACAGGCCCTGCAGCAGCGCGCCGCCGGGACCGGGCTCCTGGCGCACGAGGTCCAGCATCACGTTGCCGTAGTGCGGCAGCGCTTTGCGCGGCACCGCGCGCGTGACCCGCGACAGCACCTTCATGGCGGGCTCGCCGAACGTCAGCGCGACGAGCAGCGGTGTGAACGTGAGCGCGCTCCACAAGAGGCCGTTGTCGAGCACGGGCATCTCGATCACGAGCCCGCGCAGCCGCTCGGGGTGCTGCGAGGCGACCTCGAGCGCCGAGTTGGCGCCCAGCGAGGTGCCCATCACGACCGCCTGCTCCAGCTCCAGATGGTCCATCAGCGCGACGATCTGGCGGCCGTAGCCGGCCATCGAGTAGCGCCACATGTCGCGCGGGCGGTCCGAGCGGCCGTGGCCGAGCAGGTCGAGCGTGATCACGCGGTTGCCGCGCGCCGCCAGCGCCTCGGCCAGCGGCCGGTGCATCTCCTGCGAGAGCAGCAGCCCGTGCAGCAGGATCAGCGGGCGTCCGTTCGCGGGTGCGCTCTTGGCGGTGCGCCCCCGCCGGCCAGCCGGGGTGACCGCGGCGGGGCCGCCGCCGAACTCCGTGTAGGCGAGTCGCTGCCCCTCGAACTTGAAGAACGGCATGTGCGTCAGCCTACTACGGCGATGCTGGCTGGCTGGCCAAAGCGCTAGCTTTGGGGAGAGGATTTCACTCGCCAGACACCGTCAGGAGGAGACCATGGCCAGGCAGCCCCGCATTCTCGCCGGAGAGACAGCGGCGATCACAGGCGCCGCGCGCGGGATCGGGCGCGCCACGGCGGCGGCGCTCATGCGCCACGGCATGCGCGTGGCGATCGGCGACGTCGACGTCGAGGCCGCGAGGCTCACGGCGCAGGAGCTGGGGCCGAGCGCGGTGGCGCTCGAGCTCGACGTGACCGACCGCGACTCCTTCGGCTCGTTCCTGGACGCCGCCGAGGAGCAGCTGGGGCCGCTGGACGTGCTCGTGAACAACGCGGGGATCATGCAGGTGGGGCGCTTCATCGACGAGGACGACCTGACGGCGCAGCGGATGATCGACATCAACCTGCACGGCGTGATCCTGGGCATGAAGCTCGCGCTCGACCGCATGCTGCCGCGCGACCGCGGCCATATCGTGAACATCTCCTCGCAGGCCGGCAAGTTCGGCGCGCCCGGCGGCGCCACGTACTCGGCGACGAAGCACGCGGTCGTGGGCCTGACCGAGGCGGTCCGCGGCGAGCTGCGCCTGATGGACGCGCACATCGACGTCAGCTACGTGATGCCCACGGTCGTCAACACGGAGCTGGGCTCCGGCCTGGGCGCGGTCCGCGGCATGGCCAACCTCGAGCCGGCGGACGTGGCCGACGCGATCGTCGAGGCGCTGCAGCTGGGCACGGTCGACGTGTGGGTGCCGAAGTCGGCCAAGCGCACCAACGCGCTCGGCACGCTGCTGCCGCGCCGACTCGCGGAGGGCATGGCGCACGCGATGAAGGCCGACCGCGTGCTGGCGGGCGCGGACGCGAACACGCGACGCGAGTACGAGCTGCGGGCGGCGCGCTCGGAGCCGGGCCTCGCATCGTCCCTGGAAGGGGAGCCGGCGCCGGAGCGTCAGCGCATCACGCAGTCGGCGGGGGAGTGATCGGCCGGCGGCCGCCCAGCCGCCGGGCAGGTGAGCGCCGGGCGGTGAGCGCTCAGGCGGCGGTGAGCCAGTCGGCGATCAGCGAGCCGATCAGCGGCCCCTGATCCTCCTGCAGGAAGTGGCTCGCGTCGGCGATCGTGCGCGGCTTCTCGCGGCCGATCGACTCGGCGAAGCGCTCGCCGGTGGACAGCGGCAGCACGGGGTCGCTGTCGGCCCACAGCATCAGCGTCGGGCGGCGATCCTCGCGCAGCTCGGCGTGCACGCGCTGGCCCGCCTCCGCGCCCGGGGCGTCGGGGGTGCGCGGGATCAGCAGCGGGAACGCGCGCGCGCCGGCCTTGGAGGCGGCGTCCGGGTAAGGCGCGTCATACGCGGCGATGACCTCGTCGCCGGGGTCGGTCTTGCAGGCGCCGCGCACGAGGAAGCCGACGGGCAGGTCCTCGGTGCGCGCGACGAAGTCGCGGAACGCGATCCACGCGTCGCTCATCTTCTGGTGGCCGGTGAACAGGCCCGTGTCGAGGATCACGATGCGCTCGATGCGCTCGCGCTGCTCGATCGCCAGGCGCAGCCCGATCGGGCCCGCCCCAGTCGTGCACGACGACGGTCGCGCCGCGGATGTCGAGGTCCTCGAGCAGCGACCCCGCGAGCGCGGTGTGGCGGTCGTAGGAGTAGAAGTCGATGTCGGTGGGCTTGTCCGAGCGCCCGAAGCCGGCGAGGTCCGGCGCCAGGCAGCGGAAGCCCGCGTCGCGCACCGGCGGGATCACCTTGCGCCACAGGAACGACCACGTGGGCTCGCCGTGGAAGAAGATCACGGGCGCGCCCTCGCCCTCGTCCAGGTGCGCCAGCCGCAGCCCGTCGACGTCGCGGTAGTGCGAGACGAACGGGAAGTCGGGGAGTCCCTGCAGCGCCTCCTCGGGCGTGCGCACCACCTCGCTCATCTCGAGATCTAGCATACCGGTGCGCCATCGGTTAGGCTCGCGCACGATGCACACGCTTGCCCTGCAGCTGGCGCCGGTGCTCGCGGCGGAGAAGAGCAAGGTCCCGTTCTACATAGCGGGCGGCGTGCTGGTGGTGTGGGCGCTGGTGCTGTCGCTGGGACTGGGCATGCGCAAACCGGACTTCCCGGGCAGCGTGGCCGGACAGCGCGCGGTGGTGGCGGTGACCGCGGTGCTGGTGCTGGCGGCCGCCTCCACGGCGGTGCTGACCGCGGGTCCGCCCGCGAAGGGGCCGGTGCCGCCGACGCGCACCGAAGCGCAGGCGCCGATCCCGGTCGTCTCCGCGCCGGTGCCGGCGGGCACGGGCGGCACCTCGGAAAAGGCGCCCTGAGAGCAGTGAAGCTGTACGTCTGCTGGGGCACGTTCTCGACGCCGCGTCCCGGCGGGCACCCGTGCGCGAACGCGTATCACGCGCTGAAGGACGCGGGCTACGACCCGGAGGTGGTGAAGTCCTACGGCCTGGGGCTGCTGCCCGGCGTCTTCAACCAGACGCGCGGGCGCCGCGAGGTGCAGGAGCTGACGGGCAACCGCTGGGTCCCGACGCTGGTGCTCGACGACGGCTCGGTGATCGACGACTCGCGTGCGATCGTCGAGTGGGCGCGCGCGAACCCCGCGTAGCTCTGGCGGTAGCCCTTGATCGCGAGTCCGTCGCGGCGCTCCGCGAGCAGCCGCGCGGAGTCCCTGTCGGCGAGCGCCGCGACACGCCCCAACGCGACCGCGAGCAGCGCGCCGAATCCCGTTGCGCCGAGCGCCGAAGCGACGATGATGGCCACGAACCACCCCCTTTGCCCCTCTCGGGTCAACTCCCGTGAGGAGCCTCTCACACCTCCCGGACGGCGGTCCAGCCCCCCGGGCTGCGAACACATCGCTAACTCCGTAGGTTTCTGCATAGCGAGCCTGATCTCCTGCTCCGCCCCACCACCAAACACACCGAAAGAAGGGAACGCTCAATGGACGTCCTGGCCAGACTCGACGAGACACGCGCGACGATCAACGTGCTCGAGCACCCGTTCTACCAGCGCTGGAGCGCCGGCGAGCTGAGCGCCGGCGAGCTCGCCCTCTACGCGGGCGAGTATCGCCGCGCGGTGGTCGCCCTGGCCGATGCCTCCGTTCTGACGGCGTCCTGCGCGTCGGCGCAGGCGGGCGCATCGGCGCCGGCTGCCGCGGCGAGCGAGGGCCTGCGCCGCCACGCCGAGGAGGAGACGGCGCACGTGGCGCTGTGGGACCAGTTCGGCGAGGCTGTTCGGGCCGCGGGCGAGCACGACGCGCTGGCGCAGACGGGCGCGTGCGTGCGCGCGTGGACGGCGGGCGAGGACCTGCTGGAGCACCTAGCGGTGCTGTACGCGATCGAGGCCGGCCAGCCGCAGATCTCGGCGACGAAGCTGCGAGGGCCTGACCGAGCACTACGGCTTCAGCGAGGAAGGCCCGGCGACGGAGTACTTCCGCGTGCACGAGCTGCGCGACGTCGAGCACGCGCGCGAGGCGGGCGAGCTGATCGAGCGGCTGATGGCCGAGGCGCAGGACCCGGAGGCGCAGGCGGAGCGGATGCTGGCGCGCGCGAGCGAGGCGCTGCGCGGCAACTGGCTGCTGCTGGACGGGGTCGAAGCGGCGGCTTAGCCGAGGCTCTGGGCCTGGCCGGCCTGCACCGGCCGCGCGGACAGCCGCCATGCGAACAGCACGGCGGCGACGGACGTGGCGAGGTTGAGGCTGGACACGCCCGCGCGCATCGGGAATGCTGACGCGCGCGTCAGCGCTCGCGATCAACTCGGGGCTGAGGCCGTGGCGCTCGGTGCCGAACGCGAGCACGGCGCGCGCGGGCAGCTCGGCGGGCTCGAGCGGCTCGCCGTCGGGGTCGATCGCGAGCAGCGGGCGCCCGTGCTCGTGCGCGAGCTCGAGCAGCTGATCCAGCGGCGCGTCCAGCCGCGCGACGGGCACGGCGAAGTGCAGCCCGGCGGCGCCGCGCAGCGCGTCGGGGTGCCACGGGTCGTGGCTGCCGGTGGTGAGCACGCCGGCGACGTCGGCGGCGGCGGCGACGCGCACGCACGCGCCCATGTTGCCGAGGTCGCGCGGGTCCTCGAGCAGCGACCACGGGCGCGGGTCGCGGGCGCGCGAGCACGGCTGCGGGCTCGACGGCGGGGCGCCGCGCGAGCGCGATCACGCCGGTCGACGGCGCGAGCGGCGCGAGCTGGTCGAACACCTCGGGGTCGATCTCGCGCGCGACCGCGCAGCATGCGCGCGCTGACGTCGGGCGCGAGCTGGGCGGCCAGGCGCGCGAGCTCGCCGGCGTCGCGCGTGAGCACCTCGAGCACGTCGGCGCCGAAGCGCAGCGCGTGCTTGAGCGGGTGCAGGCCTTCGAGCACGGCCAGCGCGGGGTCGCGCCGCGCGCGGCCGAAGCGCGGGATCAGCGCTCCGTCTTGCACTGCGGCGATACATGGCAGCGTCGCGATGAAGCTCGAGGGCATCCACCACATCAGCGCGATCACCGGCGACGCGCCGCGCGAACGTCGAGTTCTACACGGGCGTGCTCGGCCTGCGGATGGTCAAGCGCACCGTCAACCAGGACGAACCGAACATGTACCACCTGTTCTACGGCGACGAGCACGGCTCGCCGGGGATGGACCTGACGTTCTTCGAGTACCCGGGCGCGGCGCGCGGCATGGCGGGCGCGGGGATGGTTCACCGGATCGTGTGGCGCGTCGTCCTCGCGCGAGGCGCTGGAGTTCTGGCGCGAGCGCCTGGCGGCGCACGGCGTGGAGGCGGAGCTGACCGGGCGACAGCCTGCTGTTCGCGGACCCGGAGGGCCTGGAGCACGAGCTGGTGGTTAGCGCCGTCCCGGACGAGCCGCTGAGCGCGCTACTCGCCGGAGATCCCCGCCGAGCACGCGCTGCAGGGCTTCGAGGGCGTGCGCGCGTACAGCAACGCTCCCGTGCGCAGCGAGCGCCTGCTGGGCGAGGCGATCGGCTTCGCGCGCGGCGAGGGCGAGCACTGGGAGGTGCGCGGCGAGCACAGGGGCGGCTTCTACGCGTACGACCCGGCGCCGCCGGAGATCAACCGCTCGCCAGGGCGCCGGCACGGTTCACCACGTGGCGTTCGCGTCGGTGATGGAGGAGCTGGAGGAGTGGCGCAGGCGCGTGGCCGAGGCGGGCGCGCGCCCGACGCCGGTGATCGACCGCTTCTACTTCAAATCGGTGTACTTCCTGGAGCCGAGCGGCGTGCTGTTCGAGATCGCAACGATCGGCCCGGGCTTCGCGGTGGACGAGGACGAGCGCCACCTCGGCGAGCGCCTGTCGCTGCCGCCGCCGCTACGAGCCGCTGCGCGAGCAGCTCGAGCGCACGCTCAGCCCGCTGCCGTACCCGCCCGCGTGGCGCACCGCCGCCGGCGAGTGACGCGGTCTGCGCAGGTTTGCGCACGGCGCCGGCGCCGTCGCGACGCGTGCCGCGCATCCCCGACAGGGGGAGGAGGACTAGTCCATCGTGCGTACATTCCACTCAGGTGTTCGCGCGAGCGCCCGATAAGTAGGCATGACAGCTGACGAGGACTGCGGCATCGTCGATCAGTCGGCGCTGCGCATGCGCGCGGCGACGTTCTCGGCCGGCATCTGGCTGAGCTATGTGGTGTGCGGCAGCAGCTACGCGTACCTGGCGCTGACGTGGGAGCGCCCGAACCGCACGCTGATCGCGGCGCTGTTCGGGGCGGGCTTCGTGGGCGCGATGATCGTGTCGTGCCTGCCGCGCGAGCGGATCGTGCGCAGCCGCTTCCGCGAGGCGTTCTTCCTCGGCTGGAGCCTGATCGACATGGCGCTGATCGTGGCGGGCACGGGCGCCGACGGCGGCACCGCGAGCCCGCTGTCGCTGGTGTTCTTCATCCCGGTGGTGTTCGCGGCGATGTCCTACCCGCTGGGATCGGTGCTGATCGTGGCGGGCCTGACCGTGGCCAGCTACCTGGGGCTGGCGGTGACGGTGGGCGGCGCGCCGTGGGCGTATGAGGCGGTGTTCGTGGTGATGCTCGCGTGCACGGGCGCGATGAGCGCGTGGCAGGCGCGCAACCACGACCGCCAGCGCGCCGCGCTGACGGAGGTCTCGCGCGCGGACCCGCTGACGGGCTGCCTGAACCGCCGCGGCTTTGAAGAGCGCGCGGTGGCTGTGCTCGCGGCGGCGGCCCGGCAGGGAGGCAGGGGCGCGGTGCTGGTGCTGGACGTGGATCACTTCAAGGAGGTCAACGACCGCCACGGCCACGCGGCCGGCGACGAGCTGCTGCGCTGGGTGGTGTGGACACTGGAAGCGTCGGTGCGCCCGGCGGACGCGATCGGGCGGCTGGGCGGCGACGAGCTGGCGGTGCTGTTCACGGACATCGACGCGGTGGACGCGCTGGAGAGCACGACGCGCCTGGTGGAGGCGCTGAGCGAGCGCGCACCGTGCTCGGTGGGCCTCGCGGCGTTCCCGATGGACGGCATGGAGCTCGAGGAGCTGATGCGCCAGGCGGACGTGCGGCTGTACGCGTCGCGCCACGGGCGCCCGGAGCGCGACGGCGCGAGCGCGAGCGAGCGGCTGAGCTGGGCGGCGACGCTCGCGGACGCGGTGGACATGCGCATGCACGCCGGGCACGAGCACTCGCGCGCGGTGGCCGATCACGCGGTCTCGATCGCGACGCGGCTGGGCTGGCGCGAGGACATGCTGGGCATGCTGCGGATCGCGGCGACGCTGCACGACGTCGGCAAGATGTCGGTGCCGGATCGCATCCTGTGCAAGCCGGGCCCGCTCACCGACGAGGAGTTCGAGGTGATCAAGGGCCACAGCGCCGCGGGCGCGGAGCTGGTCGGACGCGTGGAGGGGCTGGAGTCGATCGTGCCGTGGATCCGCCACTCGCACGAGAGCTTCGACGGCTCGGGCTATCCGGACGGGCTGCGCGGCGAGCAGATCCCGCAGGCGTCGCGGATCATGCTGGTGGCGGACGCGTTCGACGCGATCACGAGCACGCGCCCCTACCGCGAGGGGCAGACGGTGGCGCAGGCGCGCGAGGAGCTGCTGCGCCACGCGGGGAGCCAGTTCGACCCCGAGTGCGTGCGGGCGCTGCTGGCGTGCCTCGACGACAAGCTGGTCGTGCGCGCGTCGCGGCTCGCGCGCGTGGGTTAGGCGGCCGGCCGGTCAGCCGACCGCGCGGTGCGGTTGGGACCGGGGCGGCCGGTCAGGCGGCGTCGTCGCGCAGCCGCGACGGCGGCGAGCGGCGCGCGAGCACAGCTCCCCAGTCGGCGTCGTCGATGCGTCCGGGCGCGGTCTGCGCGACGAACTCGCGCAGCAGATGCGCGAGCCCGCGCGGGTCTTCGAGGTGCGGGAAGTGCGCGGCGTCGGGCAGCGTGCGGAAGTGGCTGTGCGGGATCGCCTCGTGCGCGCGGCGGCCGTGCTCGAGCGGGATCGTGTTGTCGCGCTCGCCCCACACGATCATCGTGGGCATCGTCTCGAGCAGGTACAGGCGGTCGGTGGCGCTGACGCGCTGGCCGCGCACGTCGATGGCGGAGCGAAGCGTGTGCAGAAAGGCCTGGCGCGCGTCGGCGTTCTCGAGCGGCCGCAGCGCCCGCGCGAGCGCCTGCAGGTGCACGCCGCCGGCGATCGCGCGCTCGCGCATCCGCCGCCCGGTGCCGGCGATCCCTGCGAGCAGGCGCGGCTGGATCGTCATCGACAGCAGCGCCGAGACGCCCGGCAGCGCGGCGCTTCGCAGCATCGGGCTGACCTCGTGGCCGAGGCCGCCGCTGGAGATCAGCACGAGCCGCTCGACGCGCTGCGGGAACTGGTAGAAGAACTGCATCGCGACGCCGCCGCCGAGCGAGTGCCCGACGATGGTGGCGCGCTCGATGCCGATCGCGGCGAGCAGGTCGCGGATGCTGGCGGCGTGCGCCCCCAGCGAGTAGTCGCCGCGCGGCGCGGCGGAGTCGCCGTGGCCGATCAGGTCGGGGGCGATGACGGTGTGCTCGCGTGCCAGATCGAGCGCGACCGACTGCCAGTGGCTGGAGGAGTTGAGCATGCCGTGGATCAGCACCACGGGCGGGCCGCTGCCGGCGATCCTGTACTCGACGCGCCGCCCGTGCAGCACGATCTGCCACTCCTCGAACTGCCCTGCGGGCGCGGGCACGCGTGTGATGCGCCCCTCGCGCGCGCCCGCCTCCGGGGGCTCGGGTGTGGCCTGGCTGGATGTCAGCGCGGCACCTCACGGCCAGCCTAGCAACCACGATGCTCGTCCCACAGCCGCACGTTGCGCCGCCCCCAGCGCCGCGCCCTGCGCACGGCGCGCTCCGCCGCGTCGAGCGCGCCGTCGCCCGGCTCGACGTGCTCGTCGACGTCCGCGCGCGCGTCGTCCGGCTCGTCCCACTCGTACAGGCAGTGGCTCGCCGACGCGAGGCGCCGGCAGGCGCGCTGCAGCTCCTCGCCGAGCTCCAGCCAGGCGTCGGAGTGGGGAGGCGTGTCCGCGTCGAGCAGTCGCGCCGCCTCTGCGAGCCGCTCGCGCAGGCTGTCGCGGAAGCGCTCGATCTCCTGTCCGGCGGCGCCGCCCGCGTTGCGCCACGCGCGGTGCTGGGGCGACTCGGGCAGCTCCGCCAGCGCTCCCGCGCTGCGCGCGTTGCGCAGGCACGCGAGCCCCTCGTCGGTGAGCGTCCAGGTGGGCACGCTGCGCCGGCGCGTGCGCTCGAGCAGGCCGGCGGCGAGCATCGCGTCCATGCGCTCGCGCACGTGGCGCGCGGCGGCGGAGCGCCGCGGGATCGCGAGGTGTTCGAGCACCGCCCACGCGGGAGCGGCGGCGGGCTCGCGCGTCTGGTGGCGCGCGGCGCGCTCGACGGCCGCGAGGATGAGCTCGTCGGATGGGCGGTCGGCGCGCTCGCTGCGCTCGGGTCGATCTGGGTGCGGCATCTGGCCTCCTCTTGCTCTCGAGGCGCCGAGCGCGCGCCTGTCGAGTCCGGCGGCGTGCCGCGGCGATGCGTGAAGGGCAGCGCTGCGGGACAATCGACGGGCATCGAGGGTGAGCGACTCGGTGCCGGGCCCGGGGTGTTGGCGCACCGCCGGGCCACTTGCTTTCAGGATGCGACCGACCGTAGCTCGCGCGTCCGGCCGCGGCAAGGGAAGGTGGTAGAAAGACTCAGTGTTGACACGCTTCGGTTTCAAAGCTGACACAAATGTGAGCCCTGTGTGACAGCCGAGCGTCAGCAGCAGACGCCCTACCTGGATGCGCTGTGCGCGTACGCGGAGCGCAACCCGGCGCGCCTGCACGTGCCGGGCCACAAGGGCGGCGCGGGCGCCGACCCGGGGATGCTGGCGGCGTTCGGCGAGCGCGCCGTGAGCATGGACATCCCGGCGCTGACGTACGGCATCGACGTGGGCGTGGACCCGACGCCGTTCGAGCAGGCGCAGCGGCTGGCGGCGGAGGCGTGGGGCGCGAAGCGCGCGTGGTTCCTGATCAACGGCGCCTCGCAGGGCAACCTGGCGGCGGGCCTGGCGCTGGCGCACTACGGCGGCGAGGTGGTGGTCCAGCGCAACGCGCACTCCAGCGCGATCGACGCGCTGGTGCTGTCGGGCCTGCGCCCGACGTTCGCCGCGCCGGAGGTGGACCCCGAGCTGGGCATCGCCCACTGCCTGACGGCGGAGACGCTCGATCGTGCGCTCGCGGCGACGCCTGGCGCGGTGGCGCGCGTGGGTGATCTCGCCGACGTACTTCGGCGCGGTGGCGGACGTCGGGTGCTGGCGCGGTGGCGCACGCGCGCGGCGTGCCGCTGGTCGTGGACGAGGCGTGGGGCGCGCACATGGCCTTCCACGAGCAGCTTCCCGAGCACGCGCTGTCGCTGGGAGCGGACCTCGTGATCTCGAGCACGCACAAGATCGTGGGCAGCCTGACGCAGTCGGCGATGCTGCATCTGGGCCACGGCGCGACGGCCTGATCGGCGAGGACACGGTCGACCGCGCGGTGACGCTGACGGAGTCGACGAGCCCCAACTCGCTGCTGTGCGGGTCGCTGGACGCGGCGCGCCGCCAGGCGGCGGTGCACGGGCGCGAGCTGCTGGGCAGGACGATGGCGGCGCTCGCGCAGGCGCGCGAGGAGATCAGCGCGATCGACGGGCTGGACGTGCTCGACGACCGCCTGGCGGGCCGCCCGGGCGTGTTCGCGTACGACCCGCTGCGCCTGGCGGTGGACGTGCGCGGCGTGAACGCGAGCGGCTACGAGCTGGCGCCGATGCTGCGCGAGATCGACGACATCAACCTGGAGCTGTACGGGCAGAACGTGCTGGTGGCGGTGTTCGGCATGGGCGAGCGCGGCCTGCCGGAGGCGGCGCGGCTGGTGGCGGCGCTGCGCACGGCGGTCGAGCGCGTGGGCCTGAACCCTGGCGGCTCGCAGGAGAGCTTCGCGGCGCCGCCGCCGTGGGGAGAGCTCGCGATGACGCCGCGCGAGGCGTACCTGGGAGCGCAGGAGGTGGTGCCGGCGGCACAGGCGGCGGGGCGGATCGCGGCGGAGTCGCTGGCGACGTACCCGCCGGGGATCCCTAACGTGCTGCCGGGCGAGCGCCTGACGGCGGAGACGCTGGCGTACGTGCAGAACACGCTGGAGCTGGGCGGCAGCGTGCGCGGCGCGAGCGACCGGCTGCTGCGGACGGTGCGCGTGGTGGTGGAGGACGGGCCTAGCAGCTGAGGCCGAAGTGCTCGAGCCAGCGCGCGAACAGCGTGCGCGCGAGCGCCATGGCGCTGTCCTGCACGGCGGCGACCTGCTCCAGCAGCGCCGGCAGCGTGACCCCGGGCAGCTGCTCGATGCTGCTTGCGTACGCGGGCACGGCGCCCCACCGGGCGACGAGCGCTGAGCTGACCTCGAGGTGGAACTGCAGCGCGTAGGCGTTGGCGAAGGCGAACGCCTGCTGTGGATAGCGCTCAGAGCGCGCGAGGTGCACGGCGCCGGGCGGCAGCGCGTAGGTATCGCCGTGCCAGTGGAACGCGTCGAAGCTGGCTGGTGCGGCCGAGAACACGGGGTCGGAGGCTGCTGCTTCGGTGAGCTGGACGGGCATCACGCCGACCTCGGGCGCGGGGCCGGGCGCCACCTCGGCACCGAGGCTTGCGGCGAGCAGCTGCGCGCCGAGGCACACGCCCCAGAAGGGAGTGCCGGCGTGCACGGCCTCGGCGATGAGCTGCTTCTCGGCGGCGAGCCACGGCAGCAGCGCGTCGTCGTAGGCGCCCATGGGCCCGCCCATGGCGATCATGGCGCTGTGCTCACGCCAGTCGGGCAGCGGCTGGCCCTCGTCGAGCTGCACGCGCCGCAGCTCGAGGCCCCGCGCGAGCAGCTCGTCCTCGTAGGCGGCGGGCGGCTCGCAGCCGATGTGCTGGAGGACGAGCAGCGGCCGCACTGGCTCAGCGCGGCGGCTGCTCGCCGTCGTGGTAGTCGACGGTGTCGCTGAGGCGGAACATGGCGCGCAGGCCGCCGCCGTCGGGCAGGCGCTCGAACGCGCCGAGCTTGCCGGAGTCGGGGTACATGACGACGTCGGGCTCGCCGCTGCTGCTGAACGACAGGAAGCGCACGGTGGCGTCGGTGCGGTTGGCGAGCTGGTGCGCACCGTGCTCGCCGCGGGGGAACGCGACGACGTCGCCCTCGCGCAGCTCGCGCCAGCCGTCAGGAGTGCGCAGGCTGGGCGCGCCGGCGAGCACCAGCACGAGCTCCTCCTCGGTGTAGTGGAAGTGGTACGGGTAGGCGGCTTCGCCGGGCGGCAGCTCCCACAGGCTCAACCCCAGGCGCTCGCTTCCGGCCTGGCGGCTGAGGCGGGCGCGCTGGCAGTGGAAGCCGGGGTGCTCGCGCGGCTCGTCGAACAGCGGGTCGTTGAGGTTGGGCATGGGTGGAAGCGTAGGCGGGACGCGGGCGGAGCGGCAGGCGGGGCGCGGCCAGGACACGGCTGGGGCGCCGGCGGGCCGCGTGCGCGCGCCTCTGCCTGCGAGGCTTCGGCGTGCATGGGCGAGCTGCAGCTGGTGATCTTCGACTGCGACGGCGTGCTGGTGGACAGCGAGCGTCTCTCGAACGCCGTGCTGGCGGAGATGCTGAGCGCGGAGGGGCTGCCGACGACGCTGGAGCAGTCGAGGAGCGCGTACCAGGGGCTGCTGCTTGACGACATTGGGTTGGCGGCGGAGGCGCGGCTCGGCCGGCGGCTGCCGGACGGCTGGCTGGAGGACTACGAGCGGGCCCGCGAGGATGCGTTCCGCCGCGCCCTGGAGCCGGTGCGCGGCGCGCGCGAGGCGGTGGAGCGGATCGCATCAGCGGGCGTGGCGGTGTGCGTGGCCTCGCAGGGCAAGCTGGAGAAGACGCGGCTGTCGCTGGAGCTGACGGGGTTGCTGGATCTGTTCGCGGAGCGGGCGGTGTTCTCGGCGTACATGGTGGCGCGGGGCAAGCCGCACCCGGACCTGTTCCTGCACGCGGCTGCGACGATGGGCGCGGAGCCGGCTGGCTGCGCGGTGGTGGAGGACACGCCGTCGGGTGTGACGGCGGCGGTGGCGGCGGGCATGCGCGTGCTGGGCTACAGCGCCGACAGCGACGAGTCCGCGCTGCTCGGGGCGGGCGCGGAGCTCGTCGCTGCGATGACCGACGTGCCGGGGCTGCTGGGGATCGCGTGAATCAGGCCTGCTGGTAGCGCAGCGAGCCGGGCGTGGTGAGCGTTTCGCCGGTCTCGAGCAGCGTCTTGAGGCCGGAGAGGATCATGGGCCAGCCGCCGTACAGTTCGCCGTTGGCGTTCTCGTGCAGCTGGTCGTGGGTGAGCGTGAGGCGGCAGGAGTCGCCGACGGGCTCGATCTCCCAGGTGACGCGCGAGAAGCCTTCGCCGCGGACGTCCTCGCTCCAAACAGCACGGAAGCTGTGCACGAGCCGCAGGGGCGGCTCGACGTCGAGGATCTCGCCTTCGCCGAGGGCGGTGCCGGCGTCGGGGCGGTAGGTCTCGATGCTGGCGCCGGGCGTCCACTCGGAGCGGATGCCCATGCCGAACGAGTACTTGCGCCGCGTCTCGTCGTCGGTGATGGCCTGCCACAGGCGCTCGGGCGTGGTCTTGATGTAGATCTCGAACACCTTGTCGTTGGGCGATGCGGTCCAGGGGCGCTTGCCGCTGCGCTGCGTGTCGTCTGCCGTGTGCGTGCTCATCTGAGGGTCCTCCTCGATTCGTTGCTTTAGCTCGCTGAGCGTCGCCGCCCAGGGCCCTGCGTACTTGCTGACCCAGCGGTCGTGGACGAGCCTGATCGGCACGGGGTTGAGGAAGTGCAGCTTCTCGCGCCCGCGCCGCCTGGTCGTGACGAGCCCCGCCTGCTCGAGCACCTTCAGGTGCTTCATGACGCCGAAGCGCGTCATCGGCAGCCGCCGCTCGAGCTCGCCAAGCGTCTGCCCGTCGCGCTCGAACAGCTCGTCGAGCAGGCCTCTGCGAGTGGGGTCGGCGAGGGCTCTGAAGATCTCGTCCATGAAAAAAGTATAGGTGACTGCTTGGTCACGTGTCAAGGGGAGTGCGCGCAGGCGTGCGCAGGCATGGCCCGTGGGCCTGCGTCAAACATGGGGATATCGCGAGGAGACAACGTGAGGCGAGCGCGAACAGCCTGCCCTCACAAGCCCGCGGCTCGACCCCGGCCTCATTGGGAAAGCCGGGATCCAGCAGCGTGTTTCGTCGATGGAGCTAGGGGGACTCGAACCCCCGACCTCTTGGGTGCGATCCAAGCGCTCTCCCAACTGAGCTATAGCCCCGAGCGCGCGCGCCGGTGGCGACGCGAACGACCTGAGAAGTGTAGTCGCAGAACGAGTACCGGCGAGCGCAGTATGGTTTGGAGGCGCGATGGGGCTGCTCGACGATGCCATACGCGAACACTTGGAGCTGAAGCGCCGCAGGGGCGCCGACCCCGGGGTGATCGCGCGCGAGCAGCGCGACGCGCTGGCTCCGGTGTTCCCTGAGGAGACGGTCGACGAGGACGGTGCGGTCGCCGCTGAGGTGGAGCCGCAGGTCGCTCCGGTGTCTTCGGCGAACGTGGTGCCGGCGCGCCCGCCTGCGCCCGACGGCGACCACGTCGACGAGTTCTCGTGGGTCGGCCAGGAGACGGCCGAGCTCGACATGCAGGCGGTGATGGAGGAAGACCCGGAGGCGGCGGACAGCGCTTCGCCGGTTGGGCCCGTGGGGGTGGGGCCCGTGGCGGCGCACTCGGGTGGGAGGCCGGTGGAGGACGACCTTGATTGGGATGGGCCGGGTGACGAAGCTGGCGAGTCGGTGCCGGAGGATGTGCCTGGGCAGGAGCGGCTTACGTTCGAGTAGGTCCCGACGCAGGACGACTACGCGAGCGCGAGCTTCAGGTCCGCGGGGCTTGCCTTCGCCGGCAGCTCTAGTCGAAGCTCGCCATCCGCTTCGTCGACAAGCTTGCGGATGTCGATCACGGTCAGGCCGATCAGATCGCCGTTCTCATCGAAGCTGACGGCGTGCCCCCCGGGCGTCTCGTCGAAGTCGACCGCGCGTGCGGGATCTCCCTGGGAGAGATAGAGCACATCCGCGTCGTGGTCGCAGCGGACGCGGTCGAAGGTGTACGGGCCAATATGGACGGTCATGGCTTGCTTCTCCTAGGGACGCTGTGTCTCAGCGAGCGTATCGAATAGGAAATTGGCTCTGCAGGGCTTATATTGAGAAGTCGAGGGGCCATAGCTCAGCTGGGAGAGCGCCTGCTTTGCAAGCAGGAGGTCGCCGGTTCGATCCCGGCTGGCTCCATGGAGGAAGTACCTGCAAATCGGCGGGGTTTGGCGGGCAGGTGGTACTTGATTGGTACTCCAGTTTGGCCGAGAGTACCGCAGGTGAGTACCACATCGGGCCTTATTTTGCGGGGAATCTGAGCTTCGGCGGTTTGCGGGCAGGAGGTTGTGGTCCGTTCCGGGATGGGCGAAGCTTGGCTGTGCGCAAGCGGTTGCTGGGCGGAACTCATCGCAGCAAGGGACAGCGACAGCGAGCGTACGGCCCAGATCCTTCGAGCAGACCGGCGGTCGCAAGGCTGACCTACCAACCAACAGGCGGCTGGAAGGCGGCGCGACGTGCCCTAGTCTCCGTCGACTGGCAGTCCGTCAATATATTGCCAGTAGCCCCGAAGCATTCCCGCAAGCTGCTCAGGTGTCGTGAACATTACGAGCGCTGAGATGATCTCCATGTACTCAACGTAGCGCGGCATGTTCTGACTTCCTAGTGCCATTTGTAGGTCGTCCAAGCGGGGGTGCGCGACCGCATCGATCGTGATCGATTTGACGGGTCGTGCGTACTTCTTTGGAGCCATCCGGGAGGACTCCTAACATCTTGCTGGTATATCGATGGTAGCCCAGTGGACTGCCGCCGCCGAGCGACCCCGACTCTAGCCGGTTCTGGGGTGCGAGGATGATTGAGATGCCAAAGCAGAGGACGGACAAGGCCAAGCTCCGGGAGCTGATCTTGCTTCTCGCTGCACGCATGGAGGCCGACGAGCACGCAGGCCAGGGCCGCATCAAGCTCGCCAAGCTGCTGTGGCTCAGCGACTTCGAGGCCCATCGACGCTTCGGCCAGTCGATCACGGGCGAGCGCTACATCGCAGACGAGCTAGGCCCGGCTCCCGCAGACGAGATGCTTGCGCTGCGCGACTTGGAGGCCACGGGCGATCTGGTCATCGAACCTGGATACGAGCAACAGCAGTTGATTCATGTGACGCGTCCGGCGAATACCTCACTGTTCAGTGAGGGGGAATTGACCTTGATCGACGAAGTACTCACCAAGTACCGAAGGTGGACCGGAAAACGACTCGTCAGGCTCGCCCATGAATACCCCGGCTGGATACTTGCGCAGCGCGGAGCCGACATCCCCTATCACTCAGTGCACATCTCGGCTTCGGGACCTACGGAGCGCGATCGCGAACGGGCTAGGGAGCTAGCCCGTGACCTTCCCTTCTAGCACTCCTCCCGCTTACTGCTTTCGCGAGGAAGACCTTTTCAAGCGCGGCCGGGCGAAGCTGGTCGCCGAAGGCGTCAGCGAGCAGGAGATCGACGAGCATCTCCACGCCATTCAGGACGCGATTCTGCCCGATCCGTTCGAGGCACCTTGGTCAACGCCGATGCGCGACGACGATCCACGCGGGACACGGGAAGCTGTGTCGAGCGCCACGCCCAGCGAGCCCAACGCGCTGCACATCCTGTTCCGAGTGAAGGGCGGCATAATCGAGCTATGGCGGGTTCGCAGGCGCGCTGACTGATCGACGGCTCGTTGAGCGCCTCGCGATCGAGGGCGACCGCGAGGCCGCCCTGCGAGCGCTTCTGAGCCCCGAGGCGATCAACGCCGAATAGCACGGTATCGAAGGGCGCTAGCGCTCCGCAACCTGCTCCGGGCCAACCCCGAGCTAGCGCCCGGCCACGAGTGGCACGACCAGTACGAGATCGACGCCGAGGCAGAGGACCAGATCGTCAGCCATCCGGACTTTCCGGGGCTTCCAAAACGCTAGCCGATGCTACCCTCGGGGATGGGACGCTGGGGGCTACTTCGTCGCTGCCGTAAGGGCGCGTTATGCCGGGGTAGCTCAGCCAGGTAGAGCGGAGGCTTGATACCCCTCGCGTCGCGGGTTCGAGTCCCGCCCCCGCTTCTCGAAGGCCCCGTGTCGCGTTCGCGCCGGGGCCTTCGGCCTCTGGTTTGTCAGCGTACACATCGCGCAAACCGAGTGGTGATCTTGCGCGGCACCTTTCAGCTAGCCGCCCTCAAGAGTCGCGCCGTTGTCGGGCACTTCGCGGCCCGCCAGGATCGTCGCGAACTCCAGCATTAGGAACATCGTCAGGTTGACCACTCGTCTGCCGTCCTCGAAGCTGACGGGCTCGCCCTCCTTCTGCGCGGCGTGCTCCTGCCGTTGGATCAGATCGACGGTGCTCTCCCACAGATCACCAAGATCCTCGAGAACCTTGCGCTTCGCGTCGCTGATGTAGTAGCGATTGTGCGCGATCACGGCCCCGAGGCGTTTCTTGACCAGCTTCACGTCCTCGGGCGCATCGTCCGCGCCGAACTTGATGATTGCAGCGGCCGCGAATGCTTGGGAAGCCTCCCGTACCTTATGGCCGATGGTCGTAAGCTCTTCCGAAGCGTTCTCGCCGTAGAGCAGCTTTGCGGCGTCGGCCCACGGCTGATACGCACCGGGGAACGCGGCGGCGAATGCCTCGGAGCCGATCTTGACTCGGCTTTCTGCAAGCACCTTCTCCATCGGATCGAAGACGGTCCGTGCGGCTTCCCTGCCTTCGCGGGTGAGCTTGAGGTTCACGAGGATCATGCCGCCGGCGAAATCCGCCTCGATGTAGCCATCGGCGCCTAGCTGCTGAGCGGCGTAGTAGAGCCACATCGCGTGAGGTGGCTCAACTCCCATACGGGCAAGCTCGGCAAATACGTCGTCCTGCTCGGCGGGCAAGTAGGAGTCGCTAGTCAGCCGGTCGATGGCGACGAGCAGGTCTAGCTCAAGCGAGGTGAGCGACACGCACGAGAGCCTACCCACGCAAAGGCAGCGTCATCTCCTCCGTCACGAGTCCCGACCTTAGTCGGGCTCCCGCAGGTAGACGGGAGGGCTCATCTACCCCCCTCGCCAGAAGCCGATCCACAAGGCCGTCGCGTGCGAGATTCGCGTTGAGGCGCCCCACGCGCGACATGCATGTCTGCACTGCGAAGGACCGAACAACATTCTGGGTGTGCATTGGCAGGAACTGGTCTTATATGTGGGAATAACGCTTCTGTATGGCAGAGATCTTGATCGAGGCAAACGTTGGAAGCGGTGTGTCGCCGACGCTAGTGGGCCGGATGCTCTGTGACCTCGGTGCCGTGGCTGACGCGGCATTGATCGTCGGAACCATGGAAGCAAGAAGCGCAGCCCGAACGGCGGTCCTGAACCTAGCTGGTACTGAGCCCAGCACCCTCTTGGAGCGCATCCCTCCTGATGACAGCGACTCTCAGAGTCTCCGCGTATGGCTCGATCAGATGCAAACATGGCGATACCTCGCAAACGACTGGGAGGAATGGGCGGCTTCCAGGCGCCTTAGACCTCTGGCGTCTCGACCGCCGTTTGCATGGTTCCCCACAGCAGGCGAACCGGTGCAAGTACCACCTGTTGTCCAGCGGCTGATTGCTGCGGATGCGTTGGAACGGCGGGGCGATGAAGCCGTTCTCACAAGGGCCCGCTACGAGAATCCTGTCGAAGCGGTGCTTGAGGCTACGGGCGGAGTGCTTCTCGCTGCCGGCTGGTTGTTGACCATTGTCCGCGACTGGCGTCCGCAGAAGCGCATCGGAGAAGAAGCAGCGACCGATGCCGGGAACACAGCGCGAGCCCGAGAGAGGTTTCGCCAGATCTTGCTTCGCCAGCTTGCAGCGGGCGAGGTCCAGGCTTCGCCAGAGGAAATTATGGCCGCGCTCGGCGATCCCCCTGTCGAGAGCATGGCAAGACTAGCTGCCCTAAGGCCCAAGATCGAGATACCCGCGGGCGACGAGAAACGCGATCACTAAGGGCTCCTACACGCCACTTATCCGAGCAACTCCATCCCAGGTAATAGCGACACACCGGCTGGCTGGCGCCGGCTCTGAACAACGAGCCCGCTCAGCGTCCGCGGCCCGCACTGAGGTCGGGTGTATCGCGGTTGACTGTGCGGGTCAGCCAGCGTATTGGCGATAGGGCAGAGCGGAGTCGCAGGGGGTTGCGGCTCGGCGCCCAGCCGGGGTTGAGGTGCTCCGGGTGCGCGAGCGATGGCGTTTGAGCGCGGCTGTTGGTCATTTTCCGGGAGAGGCGCATGATCCGTCCGGCGTCTTGTCCTTCGTTGCCGAGGTCGTCGCGTGCGATGAACCAGTCGGTTCCGTGGCATGCTCTGGTTGCCTCGACGTAGGCGGTCTCCTTGCTGGTTTGCCAGCCGCCGGTGAGAACAACGGAGCGCTCGACGGTCGCGCCCTGCTGGCGGTAGACGTGCTGTGCGTAGGCCAACCTCAGCGAGTCGAGGTGCTCGGCGGCGAGTTGGATTTTGCGCTGTGACCCGTCGAGCGTGACGGTCACGCCTCGTGGGTGGATGGCGCTTACTTGGCCGCGGGTGCCGTTCTCGACTCGTGGCTGCCCTCGGGGGCGGTGCTGCGCGGTGAACGCGATCAGGTCGCCTTCGCGTAGGCCGTAGTGGACGCCGGGCAGCGAGATCTCGTGATGCCCGAGTTCGCCGCGCTGTGCGCGTAGGTGTTGTGCGCGGGCGTTGAGCCGGTCGATCTCCGTGTTCGCCGCGTCGGCGATAAGCGCAACCTCACGGATGCCGTGTGCCTCAGTGAGCGTGGCCCATGTTTGTACGGCTTGCTCTGCTGCCTGGTCGCGGGTGTCGGAGAGGTGCAGCTGGCCACGTGAGGCGTAGTGCGCCATCGCGCGCTCTGGTTCTCCTGCGCGTAGCGCTTGCCATGCGCGCTGGTCGGCGGGGTCGTTGGTGCGGTGTATGTCTGCGAGTTCGGCGCGGGGTGCGTTCGCGGCGAGCCGGTCGAACATGCCGCCGGGGCCGATCGAGGGGAGCTGCTTGCCGTCGCCGACGGCGATCAGCTTTGCCCCGGAGCGCTCGATGAGCCGGGTCAGCGCGTCGAGGCGCTTGTGGTCGACCATCCCCGCCTCGTCGAGGATCACTGTCGTGTCCCTGCCCACGTGGATGGCTCCCGTGTTCGCGCGGGCTACCAGCGAGTCGAGGGTGAGTGGCTGTCCGGCGAGCGCGGGGCTGTCGACGCCGAGCCTCTCGGCGGTGGACCCGGATACGGCTACCCCGATCGTCTCTCGGCCGGCGTGCTGCTCCGCGCGAGCGGCGGCGTCGATCACGACTCCCTTGCCGGTTCCGGCGGGGCCGACGAGGACCGCGGCGCGCTCGGGGCCGGTGAGGACTTTGAACGCGTGGTGCTGCTCGGGGCTGAGCGGCCCGCCGATGCGCTCGGCTGTCTCACGGGCGGCGTTCTCGCGTGCAATGTCGCCGACGTCTCGGCCTGCGGGCTGGGCGAGGTGTGTGGTGCGGCGTTCGATCGCCTGCTCCTGGGCGCGTACCGCCAGGGTGGTCATCCGCCCGCCCTCCAGGGTCAGCACGCGTCGGTTGCGGACCATCTCCCGCGCCACGGCGAGTGCTTCGTCGGGTGCCATCTCGCCGGCTGCCTGCTCGAGCACGACCGCGCGCAGGTCGCGCCCCTCGAACACGGCGTGCTGTTCGGTCAGCTTCGCCTCGACACGATCCTCGATCGCACGCTCGGCCTTTGGGCGCTCAGCTGCGCCGATCAGCCGCACGGCCTCATCGGGACCGAATCCGTGATCGCGAGCGGTCTGCGTCCACACCCGTTGCAGGTCAGAGCGCGTGGTCGGCACCTTCGCCCGGCGGTTCTCGAGCGCGAGGTTGCGAAGCTCGCCGCGTTCGGGAGCGCGGCCGTAGCGGGCACGGAAGCGCTCCGCCGCACGTGCGACCTCGCGGGAGCGGCCGGAGAACGTCTCGCACAGCTCGCGGGGGACACCGGCGATCTCGAAGTACCGGCCGTCCTTGCCGGTTCCGTGCTCGATCGCGTAGCCCTCACGCACGAGCTCGTCGGCGAGCGCGGCGCGGTAGAACGCGCCGAGCTCCCGCGCGTTGCGGAAGATCGGCCGCGAGGCGACGGCAACGATCCTCTCGTCGTCGCGGACAGCGCCGGTGATCACGACATGGCTGTGCAGCTGCGGGTCTGGGGCTTGGGCGCCGGAGACTCCGCGGGCGGTGGTGTGCCGGTACTCGGTTGCGATCACGTCCCTGGCGTGCTCTTCCCCGACTTGGCCGCTGTAGCGTCGGCGCACAACAGGAACCTGCTCTCGCAGGTAGAGGATCGTCTGCTCGACCGCGCTGGCGTGGGCTTGCTCGATCTGCTCGCGTTGCCACGGGTCGCCGAGTGCCCACACCGTTGAGACGGACTTCGGGGCGCTGAACGTCACGTCGATTCCGCCACCCCGTCCGCCGCCGGCGCCCTCCGGGCGTAGCCACTGGCCGGTGCCTGGGTGGCGGCCCTCCATCAGCGCGATGAAGTCCGCGCCGTCAACCGGCTCACCGTCCTGAACTCCGAGCCTTTCCAGGGTCTCGGCATCGGCCAGCCAGCGGCCGGGGGCCTGGCTCATCTCGCCGTCGGGGGCCAGGTAGTAGTCGCCGCGCTCGGGCTCAACGGTCTTGCTCTCCAGGTAGCGTGCGTACCCGCCGCCTCGGGACGCACCTATGCTCGCTGCAGTCATCACATGGGTGATGACCCCGAGCGGGCCAAACCGGCCACGAAATTTCGCACAGCGCTCGCTGTGCCACGGCACAGCCGTGCATGTTGTCTGTGCTGGAGGGGAGCGAAGCGACCCGAGCGTGTGTGCTGGAGGGGAGCGAAGCGACCCGAGCGTGTGTAGGGACGGCCGGTGTCGCAGGTTGGAGGCCGGCGATGGCGGCGATTGCTGCGCTACCGGGAGGCGGATCGGCCGCTGTCGGAGCGTCGTTGAAGCAGAACGAGGGCTGGTCGTCGCTCCGGCGGGCCGGCGTTCGTGAACTCGTTGGCCGGTTCGCGGGGTTTGGGGTCATTTACCAGAGATTCCACACAACCCAAACCTTTCCCAGAGTCGATGAACACGATGACCACGCCCATCCCGACCCGTCCTCGGCTGACGCGCGAGGACGTTCTCGACGGTCGCGATGTCGCCGAGCTACTGCATCTGCCGGTCTCGACGGTGCTCGAATACGCGCGGCGCGGGCTGCTCCCCGGACATAAGCTCGGCCGGCGCTGGATCTTCCTGCGCGACGAGATCGAGGCGACGGTGCGAGGCCGGCCGGAGGACAGGTCGGCGGCGTAAGCCGCCGAGAAGGCCATGCCCCTGGCCCTGCGCGGCGAAGCTGGGCGCTGGTGGGCGGGATCGTCGTCGGGCGAGGGGCCGCGCCCTGCGCAGCGGCGTGGCCCCTCTCTTCGCGTTCGTCAGATGACCTGGCCGACGAGCTGGCGCGTTGCGTCCACGACCAAAGCAGGAGCGAGCCGGGGAGGCGGACGGACGAGTGCGTTTCGTCCGATGCGGGGGCGAGGCCGGTTACCTCCAGTGCTCCTGCTTCCCGTGCAAGTATGGAAGCCGCCGCGTTCGGTGTGGTGTGGGCTGAGTTCGTCAGCCTTTATCGTGGATCGTGATGGCGTAGCCGTCCGGGTCTCTGAGCGTGAACGTCCGGCCGAAGGGGCCATCGATCGGCTCGGTCAGGATCGTCACGTCGTGCTGGGCGAGTTGGTCGTGAAGGACTTGGGCGTCGTCGGCCCGCAGCCATAGCGCCACGCCGAGGCCGGGCTGTCCACGATCGAGATCGGTTCCGGGCAGCGGGTCTCTGAGGGCAAACGCGATTGGCTGCGTGGCGAACACGACGGCGTGCGGGGGTCCGGGTGCGCGCGTGAGCCCCAGCTCACGTTCATAGAACTCGGCGGCACGCTCGATGTCGCGGACTTGGAGGGCAATGAAATCGGGGCCGATAACGGTAGACACAGGGCGATCCTTCCTTTGGCATTGTCAAGGTCTTGACGAAGCATACTATGTCAAGATCTTGACGTGCCCCAAGTCGATATCGATCAATCCGTGGGCTACGCCCTCAAGCGTGCCCAACACGCCCTGCACTCGACGATGGACGCAGAGCTGCGCGACTACGGACTCAGCGTGTCGCAGTACGCCTGTCTTGAGATCCTCGCGGCGCGTCCGCGCATCTCAAACGCAGACCTGGCGCGCGACGCGTTCGTCAGCCGACAAGCGATGCACCAGCTCCTCACCGGCCTACAAGCGAGCGGACTCGTGAGCGCCGTCGGGGAAGGCCGCAGCCAACGCTACGCCCTCACGGCCGAGGGGCGCACCTGCCTACGCAAGGCTTCCTCGACCGTCACAGCAATCGAGCAACGCATGATCGCGACGCTCAGTGGCGCCGAGCGCGAGCAGCTGCACCGCCAACTAAGCATCTGCGCGACCGCGCTCGGCCCGCCCGAACAGACGTACTGGGTGAGCACGATCAGCCGAGACCACGTGCAGCTGAGCGTAAAGGGCGGATTCACCCAGGCAGGCCACGGCAAGTCTTCCGGGCTCAAGCGCCTGAAGGCTGATGACTGGCTGGTCTACTACTCGCCCAAGACGGGCCTGCGAGACGGCGAGCCGGTGCAGGCCTTCACGGGAATAGGTCGGGTCGTCGACGAAGAGCTCTACCAGGTGGAACAGGCGCCGGGGTTCACACCATGGCGGCGCAACATCGAGTTCGTCAAGAGCATTGAGGCACCGATTAGACCGCTGATCGACCAGCTCAGCTTCATCAAGGACAAGCGCCGCTGGGGGAACATGTTCCGGTTCGGCCTATTCGAGATCCCACAAGATGACTTCGCGGTGATCTCACGGGCGATGACAGTCAGGAACCCGAGTCGCCGCCGTACCGCAAAACGTTCATGATCCTGCCAACGGGCAACCGGGTGGCCGAGGAGCAGGACTTACCTCCCGGATGGACCTCAGATCCGCCAGGAGCGGGTTCCAACCATTGCCCTCTCGTCGGCAACCCAGCAGTTAGCGAATCTCACTGCTGCTCTGGACGAAAGCAGGGGCGACGCACAGACTCATCCCTCCAGCAGGCCGAGGTCGCGCAGGCTCTCGGCGGTCTCGATGATGGTCGTTTCGGCCGGGCGTGGTTGCCAGCCGAGCTCCTGCTTGGCGCGGTCGTTGTGGATCGTCAGCGGCGACGGCTCCTCGCCGGGCGCCTCATCGGTTGTGATGTGCTCGCCTGCGGGCCCGAGGTGCTCGCGGAGGATCTGTGCCAGCCCCAGCCAGGTGATCGTCGGGCCGTCCGCCAAGAGCAGGTAGCGCTTCCCGGCGGCGGCAGGAGTGGCCATTGCCGTGACGTGCGCGTCGGCGACATCGCGCACGTCGACGACGCCGAAGCGCTGGCGTGGCAGCGCCGGCATGGTGCCCTCGATGATCGCCTTGAAGTAGGTCAGCGTGGAGCGCAGTGCCAACACCAGCGACGGGCCGGCGATGAATGTCGGATTCACGACCACCAGTTGGGTGTCGCCTCCTTTGGACTCGATGAAGTCCCAGGCGGCGCGCTCGGCGATCGCCTTGGAGCGCGGGTAGGCGGGCAATCCTGGCGTGTCGGGGTCGGTCCAGTCCTCCTCGGTGTAGTCGCGGACCGCCTTGGGCGAGTAGCCCACCGCTGCGAACGAGGAGGTCAGCACCACCCTGCGCGCGCCGGCGTCCCGCGCTGCCTTCAGCACTCGCAGCGTGCCCTCGCGGGCGGGGACGATCAGCTCGTCCGGGTCCTTGGGTTGGGAGGACGGGATCGGCGAGGCGACGTGGTGGACCTCCTCCACACCCTCAAGCGCGCCCGGCCAGCCGCCGTCAGAGGTCAGATCTGCTGCCACCAGCTCGATGCCGGTGTCGTCCACGCCACCGCGGCGCACGGCGGCACGCACAGCCTCCTCAGCATCCAGGGAGCGCACTGTCGCGCGCACATCACGCCCATCCCGCAGCAACGCCGCGATCAGCTGCGTGCCCAGATATCCGGACCCGCCTGTTACCAACACTTTGGAGCTCATCCGAGCATCGCCTCCTCCAGTCGTGGGAGCACTTTCTGTACCTGCGAGTTCGCCTCGGCTTCCGCGTCCGCGTCCTCACGGCTGCGGGCGTCCCAGAGTGCAGCCTTCGCCCGTAGGTAGTTGAGGTGCATGCGCAGCGTCTTGATTTCGGCCTCGACCCGCTTGGCGTGCTGCAGCAGCAGATCGCGCTGCTCACCCGCCTTGGCGTGCCCAAGCTGGCGGTTGGCCTGGTAGGTGCGCATCTCCTCGATTCCGACGCCCATCGCGCGCAGACACGCCAGCACCTGCAACGTGTCGAGGTCCTGCTCGCGGTAGCGGCGGTGGCTGCTGCTCGGGTCGCGGGCGATCGGGCCGATCAGCCCGATCTCCTCGTAGTAGCGCAGTGTCGGCCCGCTCAGCCCGCTGCGCCGGGAAACATCTTGGATGGTGAGAGTCGTCATGAGGCTACCTTGACATACCTCAAGCGCTTGAAGTCAAGGGCTCCGATGAAGTTTTTTTCCAGAGACAGCCAGTGGGCAGCGTGACGCTCGGCACAGACAACCGCGCCGCCAACACCGACCCGACCTGCTCGTCGCCAATTGCAGGGCCGCGGCGCTTGCTTTCCGTTGGCGAGCGGTAGCCAGCGTCGGCGCTGATGGCGTTGCTGCTTAGGACGATCAACGGCACTCTTGCCTGACCCCGCGCCGGCTTCTGCTTTCGGGTGAACTGAGCACCTTTGGTGACCGCGGTGGTGTTGCGGGCGACGCTGCGCCGACCTCAGTCCTTGATCGCCCGTGCCGACCAGGGACAAGCCACTTCAGGAACGCCGCACTAGCACCGCGCTGGGCAGCGAGGACTCATGGGAGCGGATACGACCGCGTCGTCTCGCCTGCTGCCCGGCGGCTACCTGAGCCCGAGTGGATCGAGAACGACCAGGATCAAGGTGACCCTGCGGCCGCACCGTCGAGCTCGGTCAGGAGGCGGATACGTGGACAGCCGGTGAAGACCGAATCGTGAGCTACGAGCGCGATCGACCAGCGAATCGCGGTGGCCGCGATCCAGAGGTCAGCGTTGTGGTTGCTCTGGTGGAGCGGGTGACCGATCATCCGACACTGATTGCGAAGCTCGGCGACGGTCTCGATGGTGTCGATGTCGATCGGGAGGATGCGCGCTCGTCCGACGAGTCGTGCGAGTTGTTCCGTGCGAGCAGGACCCCACGTTGCCTTCAGCGCCCCATAGCGCGCCTCGGCGACGGTCTGCGGGGCGAGTGCGATGCGCTGTCCGAAGAGGTGCTTCGCGTACTGGGTGGCGAGCGGCGAGCGCTCGCGCAAACGGGCTGTGAAGACGTTCGTGTCGACTAGGACCGTCCCGGTCACCGCTCCAGCGCCGCTGTGAACGTGTCCCATTCCTCTTCTGTCAGGTCGGGGATGTCGAAGTGCTCGCTGGGGTCAAGCGGCGCGACGTCAGCCATCAACTCCTCAAGCGGCAGCGGATGCCAAAACAGCGAGTTCGCTTGCTCGATCAGGTCGTGGTTGGCGGCATGCTCTGGCATCGTGCTCATCTCCAGCCACACAGTTTACGACGACGTCGGAGATACCCGAGTGGCGATCGGCTTGTGCGCGAACGCGAGGTTGACCCGCTCGAGATCCTCGGGTCGCGCCTTGGCATGCATGTAGCGCTCGGTGGTCGTGATCCGCGAGTGCCCGAGGAACTCCTGAACAAAGCGCGCGTCGGCGTGCCGGGCGATCAGGCTACCGGCGGCGTGGCGCAGCGCGTGGAAGCGCAGGGGTCGCAGCCCGGCGGCGTCGCGCGCAGCCTTGAACCGGCGTCGCACGGCTGAGGGATCGAGGCGCCGGCCAAGGCGCGAGCAGAAGATGTAGTCCTCGCGTGAGGTGTAGTCGCCGCGCGCCCGCAGACGTTCGAGCGCTTCTGCGGCGGGGTCCGCGAGTGGGAGAAAGCGTGCCTGCCAGCTCTTGGTCGGTCCCTCCACGCCAGCGGACACGGCGCGGTGGACGACCATCCGCCGCGTGTCGAAGTCGACGTCCTCCCAGCGCAGCGCGATCAGCTCGCCGAGGCGAAGGCCGGTGTAGGCGGCGAGACGGAACAGCTCGCCATCCTGTGCATCCTCGCGTGCGCGCCATGTGATCTCCTCGGCGCTCAGGTTGGCCGGCTGTGCTCCGCGGTGTGACCCATCGGCGGCTGCGGAGGCGATCATCTCCACCTCCTCCGGCTCGTAGAAATCGAGCACGGCTGCCGGCGGCTCACGGCGCTTGGTCGTACCTGCCACTGGATTCGACGGCAGGCTGTGGGTATCCACGCGGCACGCGTAGCCAAAGATCGCAGAGAGCACCTGACGGTTCTTGTTGACCGAACGGGGCGACACGCCCTCGGTGTCCAGCTTGCGCAGAAACGTCGACACCTCCCGCGTAGTGATCCTCGCCGCGGGCCGGTCGCCGAACGCGGCCATGAGGACGCCGGGGCTCTTGCCCTTGCCGCGACGGTGTGGCGCTCCGGGCTCGGCGAGCATGTAGCGGTAGTCGCTCAAGGTGGACGGCTTGGCGCCTCGCTCGTGCTGCAGGTGCTCCAGCCACTCCGCCGCCAGCTCTCGGAATGTGACGCCACGCTCACGGCGCTCGCGCTCACCCGCCTCGATCGCGCGCTCCTCTCGGTCGTACTCGGCGATCAACTCAGCCATGCGCACCGTCGCGCGCTTCTCGTCGAAATGGCCCTCCGGTACTCGCCCACGGCGTATGACCCACCCGCTGTCGTCCGCCGCTCGCTCAAGCCACGCAGGTCCTATGCGGCGCTTCACCTGTCGTCCTGCGCGCCGCCACTTGGCCTCGTAGGCGGGACTGTCCGCGCGGCCCGCAACTACGAGGGCGCCGGTTGGATCACTGCCACTTTGTTGACCCTCTCCCGTCATTTTCACACAGAGTACCACCGTGAGTACCACACGGCCGCGAGTACCGCTTTGAGTACCGCATCGGCCAGTTTCGCCACTCATAACACCGTTTCGGGCGAGCCAAAACCCCCGTATCTACTGGCTCCAGCATGACCGCCCCTGCTTTGCAAGCAGGAGGTCACCGGTTCGATCCCGGTTGGCTCCATAGAGAAGCGCGGTGACACGGCTTCCTCGATTGGCTAAGCCATCCCCAGTTCATGCGACTATTGGCTGTTCTATGAGCGTGACACGCGACAATGCCGCCCTTCTGCTCCTTCAGCGCCTCGTCAAACCTCGTCGTGCAGCTGAACTCCTTGAGGAGCACGGGAAGCCTGTCCCTGCGCTGTTCGCAATCGACGGCGCCAATCAGTTGACCCTTGAGACCGCTGATGCAACGAGTCACGAGGCTCAGATCGACGGGGTCCTATCTGAGTTGGAGGCGCTGGAGGCTGTGGGGGTCTCGCTGCTGACAGTGCTCGATGATGCTTACCCTCAGAACCTTCGTCTCGTATACGACAGGCCGCTCGTTCTGTGGGTTCGTGGCGAGCTACGCGAAGGCGATGACAGGTCTGTCGCGGTGGTGGGCACTCGCAGGGCGTCGTCGGCCGGGCTGGAGCGTGCGCGTCAGATCGCCCACCAGCTCGTTGAGGCGCGCTACGTGGTGGTGAGTGGCCTGGCGGCTGGGATCGATACGGCGTCGCACGTCGCCACCCTGGAGGCGGGGGGGCGCACGATCGCTGTCATCGGCACCGGCTTGCAGCACGCTTTCCCGCCGCAAAACGCTGATCTTCAACGGCTGCTCGGTGAGGAGTCAGCGGTCCTATCGCAGTTCGAGCCTAGCCAGGAAGCGCGTAAGTGGACTTTTCCAATGCGCAATGCCGTCATGTCTGGGATCGCTCGCGCGACGGTTGTCGTCGAGGCGACCTACACCAGTGGCGCGCGGATGCAGGCGCGCCTAGCGCTGGAGCACGGCCGACCGGTGGTGCTCATGGAGTCGCTGCTGGAGCATGAGTGGGCGCGCGAATACGCCGAGCGGCCAGGTGTTCGCGTTGTTGCCGAGGTCGCCGAAGTCGTCGACCATCTCGATCGGCTGTATGCGCGCGATCTCACGCTAACGGCGTAGCCGTGACAACGGCCAGCCTCACGGTCGAGGAGGCGAGCGACGCCTATGCGAACGCGATGCGCAATCCTGCCGCTCCGCGTCCCGATGTCTGCTCTCTCTGTAGGACATTCCATGATCCGGCCTACGAGACATGTGTCGCGTGCTCTCGGCAACCGGACAATCTCGACGCACTTGCGCCGATCACCTACAGCGTCCACGCCGGTCAGATGCACGATGCTCTTCGCAATTACAAGGACAATCCCCATCGCGATGTCCGGCGCTTCCATGCGGTCCGGCTCACTGCGATTCTGTGGCGGTTCCTTGAGAGTCATGAGCCCTGCATTGCCGAGGCCGCGGGCGTCGATCGTTTCGACCTCGTCGCGACCGTTCCGAGCAAGAGTGGCGAGCGAGACAACGAGCGCCGTCATCTCAGGACGATCGTCGGCAAATGGTGTCATCTGACGGCAGACCGCTGGCAACGTGTCCTGACTCCGGCGGACCCACCGTTACTAGGAGGCTGGTGTTTTTTGGGCGGTTCCGTCCGACTCTCAAGTCATGCTTGAGGGTATGAGTCTTGGACTATCTCCCCGCCAGTCGGACATGTTTGCGACCACGACTGGGTTCTGCGGGCCGTTGGTCGCGCCGGACTCGATCTACGGGTTGCTGCACCGCGAGTGCCATCGGTTGTTCCCGGATGAGATGTTCGCCGACCTGTTCACGGACGTGGGCCGTCGGTGTGTGCCGCCGATGATCGTGGCGGTGGTGATGGTGTTGCAGCGGTTGGAGGGATGCTCGGATCGTGAGGCGGTTGAGCGCTTTCAGTTCGATCTGCGCTGGAAGTACGCGGCGGGCGGGCTGGGGTTCGACTATCCCGGGTTTGTGCACACGGTGCTGGTCGACATGCGCGCCAGGCTGGCGTCTTCGGAGCGTCCTGATCGGATCTTCCAGGTCACGCTGGATGCGGCCAAGCGAGCGGGGCTTGTGGGCCGTCGGCGGGTGCTGGACTCGACGCCGGTCTATGACGCGGTCGCGACGATGGACACGGTGACGTTGGTGCGCTCGGCGATCCGTGGGCTGCTCGCGGTGTGCGAGCCGGGGCTGGAGTCAGAGCTGCGTGGGCTGCTTGGTCGCGATGATGATTACCGCAGTGCGGGCAAGCCGGTGTGCGATTACGAGGATCGGGCGGCGCGGGAGGAGTTGATCGACTTGCTCGCGAAGGACGCGCGGGCGCTGCTGTGCGCGCTCGACGGCCGCGAGCTCACCGACGAGGTGAGCAAGGCAGGGGCGTTGCTGGCGTCGGTCGTCGGCCAGGATCTGGATGAGGGCGAGGACGGCGTGTTCCGGATCGCTCGGCGGGTCGCGAAGGACCGGGTCATCTCGATCGTCGACCCGGACGCGCGGCACGGGCACAAGACCTCAGCGCGCGGGTTCGACGGCTACAAGGGGCACGTCGCTGTGGACCCCGACAGCGAGTTGATCACGGCGAGCACCGTGACCGCAGGCAACGTCGGCGACGCCGCCCCGGCTTGCGGCTTGCTCGTCGATGATCTCGCCACGATAGGTGAACAGCCCGATCCCTCCCAGCCGCCTGGCAGCGCGTCCGAGCATCCCGCCGATTCCGAGCCGCAGCCGAGCAGGGAGCCGCTGTCTGTCTACGGTGACTCGGCCTACGGCGCCGGCGAGCTCCTCAGCACGCTCGAGGACGCTGGCGCGGAGGTCTACTGCAAAGTGCAGCCGCCCCTCGCGCCCGGCGGCCGGTTCCCCAAGGACACATTCACGATCGATCTCACGAACGGCACCGTCAGCTGCCCTGCCGGGCACACGGTCACGCTCACGCCGGCGGGTGACGGGCAGCTCGCGAGGTTCGCCGGGGCGTGCGCGGGCTGCCCGCTGGCCGAGCGGTGCACGAGGGCCGCTGGCGGGCGCACGATCTATGTCGGCCCCCACGAGCAGCAGCTCGCCCAAGCGCGCGCCCGGCAGAAGGACCCCGCCTGGAAGGCCGACTACACCGCTACCCGCCCCAAGGTCGAGCGCAAGATCAGCCATCTGATGCGTCGCCGTCACGGCGGCCGCCGCGCAAGGGTGCGCGGCAAGCCGAAGGTCACCGCCGACTTCTCGCTGCTCGCCGCCGCCGTGAACCTCGCCCGCCTCAGCGTCCTCGGACTCGCCCACAACAGCACAACCTGGACGGCAAACACCGCCTGAACGGGTCGAAACGACCCGCAGAACCCTCACCGGACCGACCCCCAGGGCACACAGCACCCCCAACACCCCCCGCAACCGACCCACACCATCACCACGAGATCCCCGGGGCCCCACCAGCCCACGGACCACGCGCCCGAGAGCCCCACAAATCACACGTTCGACACCAGCCTCCTAGACAGGTATTACGCTGAGGGTCGATACGTCGCGAGCACCGCCGCGAAAGAAAAGAGCGTTCTCCTCATAGACGACACATGGACAACCGGGGGAGCGATGCAAAGCTCGGCTGCCGCTCTCCGAACGGTCGGTGCTCGGGCGGTTGCCGGCGTGGTTATTGGCCGTCATCTGCATCTCGACTTCGAGTGGGACTCAGGCTCAACTGCTGAGTCCTATCGCAAACTGTCACGTGTCTTCGACTGGGACACCTGCGCTCTTCACGCGACGACCCAGCGGTAGTCGAAGGCATGTTGGGTGCGCTTGCGCTCGGGTCGACCTATTGGCCGTGCAAGTGCGTCACGGAGGAGACGCTCTGGCTGTCCAGCTTGCGCAGGATACCCGACACCGCCGAGCTTCCCGGCCTCGTTCAGGTCATCGAGGCGGTGACGCCGCGGGGATTCGCACGATGACGCGGAGCCCGCCGCCGGCTCGTGGGGTAAGGGCAAGGGGTGCCGTCGCGACGCGCTTCACCGTCTTCCGCCAGATCGTCTCCACGGCCAGCGTGACCTTGCCGGTTGCCGGCACGCTGACCAGCTTCAACCCCCTGATCGCGGAAGGCTACGCCGGTAAGACCGGGTCGGACTCCACGTCGGGCGGGTGCCTGGCGTTCTTCACACACGTGACCGTCGGCGCGCGCCGGCAGACCGCGGCCGGTGTCGTGATGGGGCAGGGAGAAGGCAGCGACACGTCCTCGATCCTCGCCGCCGCCGGCGAAGCCGCAAGGCAGCTGGTCGGCTCCGTCGCAACCAGCTGACCGACCGACCGGCACCGTGGTCACGCACCCCGATGACCGAATAGGGTTGTGCTGTGGTTGGCCACTATGAGAGCTTCTTCACAGCAAGCGCGGGTGCGTCCGCTGCCATTTTGGGGCTGCTGGTCGTCGCCGTATCGATCGTCAACGCGGATGATGCGGACCCCACAACCCGAGAGTTGCGAACTGTGCTGGCCGGGAGCGCGTTTGTCGTCCTGGTGGATATCTTCTTCGTCTCGATCGTGGCGCTGACCGGGGGCTCAGTCGTCTTCGGGCTGGCGAGCATCGCAATGGCAGCCGTCGGCCTGCTGGCCACCAGACAGCTGATACCGAGGGCAAAGCGGGCTGGAAACTTCACCTCCAGCTCTCGAAACAGAAAGCTGAATCTCGCCTTCGCGTCGATCTCGGTTGTGGGCTACTCAGCGCAGCTCGGCCTCGCCGTAGCGCTCCTCGCGAACACTCAGAGTGCCGGACTGCAACGTGCCTTGGTTCTCGTCATCGTGGCCTTTTATGCAAGCGCCCTTGGCCGGGCGTGGGAGGTCACCGGGATAACCAGGCGCGGATGACAAGAACACCGCGCTAGTCACGCCACCAGCCGCGCTGACCCTCCACGTCGTCGCCGGGATTCTCGCCGAGGTTGGGTGCACCGAATACGAGGATCTCAAGGCCCTCAGCCCCGCCCTCGTAGCCTCGCCACGTGCCGGGTGGGACGCGGACCACGTCCCACTCCTTGACCTCGACGATCTCGTCGTCGAGCTTCATCCGCCCTCTCCCGCGCACGACCACGTAGATCTCCTCCTGCTCCTTGTGTGTGTGGCCGTATGGGAAGCGATAGCCGGGCGGGATGCGCTGGTAGCAGAGCCCGCACTGCTCGAGCCCGAGCGCCTTGCTCGCGTGGCGAAACTCCAGGCCCGGCACGCCCTCGAAGTTGGACCCGAGATCCTCCAGATCCTCCTTGACGTTCCTGAGCGTGAACGGCACGGCCGCGATCCTACCATCGATCGCCGCCCCGCCGGCTGGTCTGCGGGCATCGTCGGTGGGCCTGGGCGGTCCTTCCGCGGTGGGTGTCTCGCGATGTCCCGTAATTCCGAACATGACCGTCGGCTTGACTCATGGGTGGGGTCGGAGTAGATTCGGCCGCACCGGGAGCTGAGCCGTGTTGCTGGCCGTAGGCAGCTGGTCCGCAGTTCGGTTTCAACAAGCGACGAAGGGCGGCAGATGAGCCAGCTGGCCAGACGGACACGGAGGCGGGCGGCAGGCCTCAGCATTCTCGTTGTAGCTGCCCTGGGCGTCGGTGCTGCGCAGTCGCAAGCAGTCACGATCAGGGAGTTTCCCCCAGGGCTGTTCGGCAGCGAAGGCCAGCTCGGCCAGATCGTGGCAGGACCGGACGGCAATCTGTGGTTCACGGTCCAGGACTTCCCCAGCCGGCCCAGCGGGAGCATCATCCGAATGACTCCCAGGGGCGCGCGGTCGGTGTTCGTCGAAAAAGGCGAAGGGGTCGGAGGTCCCATAACGGTGGGCCCCGACGGCAATCTGTGGTTCACCGGCTCGAATGGAGGAGGAGCGGCAACGCTTGGGCGGATCACCCTGGGCGGCGTCATCTCCCCCATCGTCAGCGATCTCGGTCACGCCGGAGCGCCTGCGGTCACCGCGGGCCCCGACGGCAACTTGTGGCTGGCCGTGTCAGGGCACATCACCGATGGTCACATCTCCCGGGTCACAACCGCAGGCGTCGTAACGGAATTCGGCGTCTCGGCGCAACGCCTCGGGGGCATCGCGCTGGGACCGGACGGAAACCTGTGGTTCACAGAGGGCCGCGAATACCCCGAAGAAGGTCACATCGGGCGAATCACACCCGAGGGCGTGGTCACCGAATTCGCCACCGGCAACACTTTTCTGGAACGCGGACTGCACGGCATCGCCTCCGGGCCAGACGGCAACCTGTGGTTCACCAACGAAGCCGGTGAAGTCGGGCGCATCACTCCCAGCGGCGTCGTGACCAAGTTCTCGGCCGGGATCCCGCCCGAAAGTCGGCCGTATGAAATCGCGGCGGGGCCCGACGGCAACCTGTGGTTCACCGAGCCTGGCTCCAAGAGCATCGGGCGCATAACGCCAGCCGGCGTCGTGACCCAGTTCTCCCGAGGCATCAGCGGCGAACCGCTCGGGATCACGGCGGGGCCAGACAACAGCCTCTGGTTCACCGGGAGACCTGGTCGAATCGGGAAGATCATTCTGCGCCCGCGCCGATAGCCGGCCTCGCGGCGCACACCGCCTACCACTTTCGGATCGTCAGCCCGAGCCCAGCCCGAGCGCCGGCCGTGGTGGTTCGGGTATCGTCATGGTGGTAGAGCGCGGCTTTGCCCGACAGAACAAGGAGCGACGATGGCTGTGGTGCTGTGACCAGTGATCGCGAGTCTCAAGTTCCCCCGCGTGTTCAGCCTCCCGGCTTGGTGTTCCGTAGCAAGAAGCGTCACCTCGCCGCGGCTCTCCTGTCGGCCATCCTGGTAGCCCGCGCAGGCGTCTCGCTGGTTTTCTTCGCGACGGGGGGTAACGAATACAGCAATCCAAATGCCATCCCCGTGCTCATCGCCGTCTCGGCCCTTGGGACGCTTGTCGCGCTTGGAGCGCTCATCTTGTCGGCATCCTCTTGGGGGCATGCCACGGGACCGGCGCGTTGGCGAGTGCTCAAGATTCTGTGGGCGCTGTGCGCGGTGCTACTGGTGATCGAATGGACGCTCGCCCTGGGATCCAGCGGCTGAGGGCGCCGTCTCCGCCCAGCTGCGCGTAAATACTGACAAGCCTGGTTCGCTGAGGCTTGAGCATTCTGGCAGTGTCCTATCTAGACACGCCTGTATTTCTAGCATATGGTCGGATTGTGTTGACTGCAAAGGCTCTCCAGTCCCGCTGGTGCGCCTGTGCGGCCTAGCCGGGTCGTCGCATCGGTCCTGCTGGTGGGCCTTCCCGTCGTGCTGCTGGTTGTGGTTGTCGCGGTCGCAAGGACCACGGATACGAAGACCGCCGGTGGCAAGCCCACGGGTGGCGTCTCCGCGCAGAACGGCTCTGGCTCTGGCTCGTGGAGGGCGATCGGTCCCAAAGCGTTCGCAGCAGCCGGGTGTGAGCGGGGGGCTGCGATCACATCGGGGTTCTTCCAGCTGGGTCCGACGTTCAGAGGCCTCTCCGCCTCGCATTACGCCGTCGAATGCATGCCAGCACGGAGCCGGATCGCGGTTGACGGCCCACTCAGGCCGGTGGGGTACGTCTATCTCACGTACGGATCGTGTAACTACCGGTTGGAACCATGTCATGACCCACTCGAGATCCAGACTTGGGCGGAGTGTGCCCGTGACCCCAATTCGTACACCCCCGAACGGGGTCCGTCGCGGGGCCAGCAGCCAGTCTTGAACCCCGAAGAACTGGTGAAGATCGGAACGATCCCGGAGCTGCCGGCGACGTCGTTCAATGACGGAACCAGGATCGAGCTCTACGGCGGCGGAAGCACCGTTGTCGTGTTCGCGCCGGACGCCACGCTGGCGAAACAGGCAGCGCGGGCCTTGGCGCGCGCTGTGTTCGTGCATGCCTCGCCCACTACCGCGGCGCGCCTGGACGCCGAAGCCGCTGCGCCCGGCAATGCGAGCACTTGCCATCATCTCCTGGCGCCTGTTCTCGCCTCCAGGGAGCAGCGGTGAACATTGGGGGATCGATACGCCGGGCGATGGTTGTGTCCGTCCTCGCCGTCCTGCTCGGGCTGTGCGCGGCTCCGCTGGCGCAGGCAACCTCAGGGCCGTGGAACAACGTGGGGCTCGAATACGCGTATACGTATCGCAACTGCAAGAGCACCGCGATCGTGGACCCGATCAATGTCTACTGGTTCGGCAGCGAACCGACGCCACACAAGGTCGCGAGCGTCCTCGAACGGACGGAAGAATGGGAATACAACGACATCACCAGTCCCCTGAGCGCCATCAGCATCGATCATCAGGATGTCTGGCGCACGGAGGGCTCGTGCCAGGTCGATCTGAGCGAGCCTGCGACTGGGATACCGATCGCCTATCACAGGCGTCACATCCGGCTCTTTCCCACCTACAAAGCCAAGCCGTCCGGTGGCTATCTCAAGTATGTCGTTGGTGACGCGCACGAAGACCAACTGGTCCTGTGTGGAGATCTTCCACCTCTCCCGGCGCACCGCGCGGAAAACTATCCCAAGGCGAGCGAATCTGTTGGGAAAGCGTGGTTTGAGGCCACCGAAGAAGCAAACGTGGAGGCCGAAGAATACTGGGGCAACAGCGATCACATCACCCAATGCGACGGTACAAAACCTCATAGCGAAGGGTGGGTGCTGAAGATCCACTACAACGCCAAGGCCGGCAAAATCGCCAGTACCACGCCAGAAGCGGCGACTCTGCCTGAAATCACGGGAAACCCGGCAGTCGGCTCGACATTGACCGCCCAGCCCGGTGAATGGGTCCCAGCGCAGGGATCCTTCGTCTACGAATGGGGTACCGGTAGTCCGGAAACCGAATCCTGGACCGTCCTGCAGGCAGGCTCGTCTCCCACGTGGACGCCCACCGCCAGCGATGTGGGCAAGGCGATCGCTGTCCGTGTCCGTCCCTCCAGCCGGCCATCGAGCGAAGCCGTCCCAAGCCCGCCTGTCGTGGTCGAAGGCAAGCCCCCGACCGTCACCACGGAAGGCGTGAGTGAACTGCGCCCCTTCTCGGCGGTCATCCACGGATCGATCAACCCGAACAGCATTCTGTCGAACGGCGACTTCGAATGGGGGACGACGCCGTCGTATGGGTCGCTGGCGCCCGAAGGCCAGTTCGAAGTCAGCGGCAATGCGCCGGTGCCGGTCGAAGCCAAGCTCACGGGGCTGCAAGCGTGTACCAGCTACCACTATCGACTGCGGGCCGAAGATGTGGTCGGACTCGCGGCCGCCGGCGGCGACGCTGCCTTCACGACACGAGGGCTTCCCAAACCGGTGGTACACGGCATCCCCGAAACGTGGGTGAAGTACGGGCCGACCAGTGACTACATCACCGCGATCGCACCGTGCGCGGGCGCGATTCACAGCGTCGCGATGGAGATCCCGGCGGGCGAAGCCACTGTGTTCAGCCAGGAATTCCCGTGTGGCTGCGAAGAATCCGTCACGTCGGGCAACATCAACCTCTCCGGTCAGCCGACGGGCGTGCGATCCGTGGGCGTCTACGCCGAAGATCCATGGGGCGACCGCGCGGAAGAACTACCGCACCCGAGCCTCTATGTCGATCACACACCGCCGGCGATCTCCGTGTCGGGGTCGGCGACGGAAGCGAAGGAAGGCCAGATCGGAGAAGGGTCGTATGCGCTCAGCTACACCGCGACCGACGGGAGCGCGAGCGCGCCGCAGTCAGGTCCGCAGGAAGCGTGGATCGAAGTCGACGGCAGTCGCAGGGAAACCAACTCGAGCCTGTGCGAAAAACCGCTGCACATCCCGCTCGAAGGATGCTTCACGCTCAGCGGAGCGCTCCACTTCACCGGCGAGGAACTCGGCGTCGGGGAGCACAAGCTCACCGTGCACGCCCGCGACTGGGTTGGCAATGAAAGCGAATCGTCGACCTACATCGTGGTGCACGCCGCTGCTCGGGAGCGGGTCGGGCCCGGGTCGCTGAACCTCGCGACGGGCGACTACTCACTGTCGCCGACCGACGTTTCGGTCAACAGCGGCCCGGTGACGCTGTCGGTCGGACGGGTGTCCCACTCGCGCGCCGCGCTTGGCGCAGCGGACGAAACGCTCGGCCCCGGCTGGGCGCTGAGCCTGCCCGAGGGCGGCGCGATGGCATGGCGCGGGCTCGCCCAGCTCGCCAACGGGAGCGCGCTGCTGACGAGCTCCTCGGGCCAGCGCTACATCTTCCAGCTCTCGCAGAGCGGCGGCTATGTCAATCCGCCGGGCCTTCAGGCCGACACCCTGGTGGCGGTCGAAGGAAGCGCCGCGAGCTATCGCCTGACCGAAGCGAACGGGAACGTGACGACATTCGAACGGTCCGGCGGCGAAGGGCGCTTTGCTCCCACACGCCTCGAACAGGCGGCCGCCTCGGGCTCCGGGATCAACCCGATCACCTACGAGTACGCGGTCGACGCCAACGCGCCGGGCAAACCGGTGGTCCCGGTAAAGGTGCTTGCCCCCGCTCCGCCCGGAGTCTCGTGTGCGCCGACGATGAACAAGGGCTGTCGCGCGTTGTCGCTGGTGTACGGGTCGAAGACCACAGCCAGCGGTGAAGAACCGGGCCAGTGGGGCGAATACGCGGGGCGGCTCACGTTCGTGCTCATGGAAGGCTACGAAGCCAACAACCCGTCGCTGGTGACGAGAACGCTTGCGCAGTACGCCTACGACTCCGCCGGCCGCCTCCGCGCGGAGTGGAATCCGCTGATCGCGCCGGCGTTGAAGACGGTGTACGGCTATGACGCCGAAGGGCACGTCACGGCGGCTGCGCCGCCGGGGCAGGAACCATGGGCGTTCGCCTACGCCGCGGCCAACGGCGACCCGAATCCCGGGCGTCTGGCGAGCGTCAGCCGAAACGTCCCCGAACTCGCGCGCACCGCGACGTGGACGTTGCACTACGGAGTGCCGGTCAGCGGCGGCGAAGCGCCCGACGTCCTGGAACCGTCGGAAGTGGCGCGCTGGGCCCAGCAGGATGACCCGATGCAGGGCACGGCGATCTTCCCGCCCGATGAAGTGCCGCCCGCGCACCCGAAAAACTACGCGCGCGCCGACGTCTACTACCTCGACGCCCTCGGGCGCGCCGTCGACACCGCCCCCTCGGGGCACGGGATCGAAGTGCGCGAACTGGACAACGATGACAACGTCGTGCGCACGCTCTCAGCGGCCAATCGGCTGCTGGCGCTCGAAGCCGGCGGCGAATCCGCGCAGCACTCGCGGCTGCTGGACACGCAGACGACGTACAACGCCGCGGGCTCCGGCGCGCCGGTGGGCAGCGAGGTCACCGACGTGCTCGGCCCCCAGCACCAGGTCAGGCTCGAAAGCGGCACGGAAGTCGCCGCGCGCGCTCACACTCACAACGAATATGACCAGGGCGAACCCGGCGGCGGGCCCCACTACCTGCTCACGACGTCGACCGAAGGGGCCCAATACAGCGGCGGCGAAGCGGACGTGCGAAAGGTAACTCGCTCGTACTCGGGCGAGGGCGGGCTCGGCTGGAAGCTGCACAAGCCGACGGCGACGGCGATCGACCCCGAAGGGCTCGACATCGTCCACCAGAGCGCCTACGATCCGGCGACAGGGCAACTCACCGAAACGGCGATGCCCGCGAGCAGGGAAACCGCCCCGAAGAGCTATCTGCTGCAGTTCGGCGCCGCCGGCTCGGGACAGGGGCAGCTCACCGCTCCCGCCGGCGTCGCGGTCGCGCGCGGGGGGCAGGTCTATGTAGCCGACAAGGGCAATCACCGCGTCGAGGAGCTCTCCGCGACGGGGCGCTATCTGCAGACGTTTGGTCCCGAATGCGCGGTCTCGAAAGCGCTCTCTACGCCCGTCGACGTTGAAGTCGACGCGCACGGGAACGTGTGGGTGCTGGACAGCGGCACCGACCGCGTGGTCGAGTACAACAACCAGGACGAATGCGTCGCGTCGATCGGCGCCAAGGGGTCCGCCCCCGGGCAGCTCGAAAACCCGAGTGCGTTGACGTTGGATTACTCCGGCCACCTCTGGATCGCCGACACCGGCAACCACCGGATCCAGGAGCTGTCCACGACGGGCGAACCGCTCGCGCAGTTCGGCACCAAGGGAACGGGGGAAGTCCAGTTCGAAGCGGGCCCGACGTCGATCGCGCTCGACGCCCAGGGCAACGTCTGGGCCTCGGACCCGGGCAACTACCGCCTGCAGGAGCTCAGCCCGGCGGGCGGGTTCATTCGCGCGATCGGCTCCAAAGGATCCGGGCCCGGCCAGTTCGCGTCCGGGCCCGGCGCTGTGGCCGTCGACCCCCAGGGCCAGGTGTGGGCGCTCGACCCGGGCGGCGATCGGGTCGAGGGCTTCACCGAGGAAGGCAAATATCTGGGGGCCGTCGGCTCTCAGGGCACGGGCGCGGGCCAGCTCAAGAATCCCTCAGGCGCGGCGCTCGATGCGGCCGGCGATCTGTACGTCAGCGACGCGGGCAACAGCCGCGTGCAGAAGTTCCAGCCCACGCTGGGCGCTCCCGGCGCTCACGTGACGCACACGATCTACTACACGGCGGAAGCCAACTCGACGGTCCCGGCTTGCGGGGGGCATGCCGAATATGCCGGGCTGCCATGCCAGAGCGGCCCGCTGGAACAGCCGGAAACGACCGGCGTAGCGAACCTGCCCGTGACCACTGCGAGCTATGACCTGCTCGATCAGCCCGCCACGGTGACGCAGACGATCTCCACGCAGGGCAACCTCGTCCCCGATCCGAGCTTCGAGAACGGGCTGGGTGGGTGGAGCGCGGCGGGCTCGCAGTGGGTCAAGGGCGGGGCAAAACTGACGAAAGCGTCGGTCGCCGAGGTCGGCAAAGCATCCCTGGCGGTCACGACGGCCGGCGCGGCGGCCGACGAAGGCGCGGCGGCCGTGATCCCGGGGACGTTCAGGGCGGGTGTGAGCTACACGGCCTCCCTGTATGTCGAGAGCGGCGCCGCCAGCTCGCTGCAGCTGGTGTTTGGCGACCCCGCGTTCGAAGAAGGCGCCGAAAACAGCGAAGTGACGACCAGCGGCACGTGGACGCGCTACAGCGTCACGTGGACACCCAAAGCGACGACCGACTACGCGCAGGTGGTAATCAGGGATTCGCAGCCCGGCGCGGTCACCTGGAACGTCGACGCTGTACAGGTCACCGCCTCGCCGGCCACGGTCCCGTACACCGACGGAGATCAGCCGGGCGCCAGCTGGGCGGGCAAAGCGGGCGAAAGCGTGACGCTCGTGAGCTCGAACACGAGAGCGATCAGCTACAGCTACGACACATCCGGCAGGCTCCTGAACACATCCGTGGGGTCCAACGTCGGCGCCGCGGTCGCCCCCACGACCTACGAATACAACACCGTGAGCGGCCTCCTCGCGACGGTCACCGCCAACGTGAAGGGCGGGCTCAGCACCTTCTATACGTTCAACACGCTCGGGCAGCTCATCAGCTACAAGGACGCGTCGGGGGTGAAGAGCGAATACACGTACGACGTCGACGGTCGTCCGGCTTCTCGCACCGATGGGCAGAGCACGGTGCGAGATACCTACAGCGGCTCGACGGGCCTGCTCTCGACCCTGACCGACAAATCGGCCGGCAAATACACGGCCGGATACAACGCTGCCGGGCAGCTCACGAGCCTGGGCTACCCCAATGGCATGACCGCCAGCGACACGTACGACCCGACCGGTGAGGCTACGTCGGTGCAGTACGTGAAGACGAGCAACTGTGGCTGTACGTGGTTCACGGACACGATCGTGCCCACGATCCACGGGCCGTGGGCGAGCCAGAGCAGCACCTTCTCATCGCAGAGCTACGGCTACGACGGGGCGGGCCGCCTGGCGCAGGTGCAGGACACGCCCGCCGGGCAGGGCTGCACGACGCGCGTGTACGCGTACGACCAGGACGGCAACCGCACGAGCCTCGTCACGCATCCGCCGGCGTCGGGCGGAGGATGCTCCGGCGAAGGCGGCACGACCGAACCGCATCGATATGACAGCGCGGACAGGCTGATGGACGACGGGTCGGTGTACGACGCCCTCGGCGACATCGCCGCGCTGCCGGGCGCGGACGCGGGCGGCGGCAATCTCGCGAGCACCTTCTACGCCAATAGCAGGATCGACAACCTCTCGCAGGAAGGCGAGACCACGGGCTATCTCCTCGATCCCGAAGGCCGGACCTACCAGACGGTTTCCTCCGGCACCTACAACGCGACCGTGCTCTCACACTACTCGGGCCCCGGCGAAGCGGTGTCCTGGACCGTCAGCGAAGCCAACGGCGAATGGGTGAGGAGCATCTACGGCATCAACGGCGCGCTGGCCGCGCTCGAAACCAACGGGAAACCGGAGGTGCTCCAGATCGCCGACCTGCACGGCGACATCGTCGCCACTGCCAGCGCCAGCGCGACGGCCAAAACGCTCGCGAGCACCGCCGACACGACCGAGTTCGGCGTACCGCGCAGTGGCAGTCCGCCCACGAGCTCGTGGTTGGGGGCGCTCGGCCTGCGTACCGAACAGCCGTCGGGCACGGTGCTGATGGGCGCACGAACCTATCAGCCCCAGATCGGGCGCTTCCTGCAGGCGGACCCGACGGCGGGCGGCTCCGTCAACGCCTATGCCTACCTCTTCGACGATCCACTGCAGGGGAGCGATCCGACAGGCGAAGAGGCCGAGCAGCCGGAAGCCGCCGCGCTCGCCGGCGAAGCGACGCCGCTTGGAAGCGCGAGCGCCCCGGGAGCTGTCAATCCCCCTTTACTGAGCATGCAGCTTGAAGAAGCGCCCAGCGCCTCGCCCGCGGCATCATCGCTACCGCCGCGCGCGGCGACCCCGGCGATCAACGCCAAGCCCTAGCTGAGAATTTCAATGCCCGATACGCACGACGACTTGGAGGTTTCTCGCATGGATGGTAATGAAGCGTCTCCTCTCACCCTCGTGGCTCGCTCGTGTGCATGGCTCGCGAGCGTCGCCGGCGTGGCGATCGCCGCCCTCCTGCTTGCTCCCGGCATGACGGCCGTCGCCGGCGCCGCCCACGGCAAGCGGCGCGCGCCCACGGTCACGCAGGGTCTGAGCGTGGCGCCCGCCTGGGCGGCAGGTGAAAAGATCCAGTTCATACCGAGCCCGCGAGCCGCCGACGCGCTGCCCACCCAGCCGCTGAGCGCGGACGGGGCTCACGCCGCGCTCGCCGGAGCCGAAACCGCGCCCGAAGAGCTCGAATACCATCCCGAAGCAGAAGGCAAAGGCGTCGAGCACGAACCCAAGCTCTACGTGATCTTCTGGGGGTCGAACTTCACGACCACGACCGCGGGGCGCGAAACCCGCGCGATGGTCGAAAATCTCTACGCGCATCTGTCGGGCTCTGAATATCAGGGCATCCTCACGCAGTACTTCGACACCAAGGCCCACGTCTCCGCGACGGTCGCCGCGACCTTCACCGTCGACGCATCCGTGAGCGCTCCGGTCAGTGTCGGCAAGGCGGCGATCAGGGAAGAGGCGGAACGGATGCGTGAAGCGCGCGGCTGGCCGGAAGAACAGGAAAACGACCAGTTCATCGTCGTCGCCGCGCCGAGCTCGACCTATGAAACGGGCTTCGAGCCCGCCACCGGCGAAGGCTTCTGTGCGTATCACGGCCTCGACAACGCTGGGCTCGCCTATGCCTTCGTCCCGTACGAGGGTCAGGAACCCTTCATCGCAGCGGGCTGCATCGAGAGCGACGGCTCGGAAAACGCCGTGCACGAGACCTCCCGGTTCGCGGCCGCCGCCTACGCCGACAACGCGACCGACGCGCGGCTGAACGCGTGGAAAACGCCGGCCGGCCGCGAGATCGACTACGGCGAGGCGGCCAAACCGTGCGCCAAGGAACTGGACCTCGAACTCGCCGACGGTGCGTGGGCGCAGAACCTGTTCGACGATCACCTGCTCGGCTGCGAGCACAAAGACGCAAGTCCGCCGTCGGTGTATGCGGTCACCAGGACGGCCGAAGCGATCACCCCCACAGAGGCCACGCTCACCGGTGTCGTCAACCCCGAGAACCTCGCGACGAGCTACTCCTTCCAGTACGGGCCCACGATCTCATACGGCAAGACCTCGAAAATCGGCACGCTCGCCGCCGGTGTCACGACAAAGCTCGTCAAAGAGAAAATCTCCGCACTCGAGACGGAAAGCACCTACCACTTCCGGATCGTGGCCGAAAACTCGACGGGCATCACCTATGGCTATGACGAGGCAGTCACGACGCTGCGCGCCGAACCTCCGTTTGCGGAGACCGAACCAGCAAGTGAACTCGAAGAAGCGGCGGCGACTATCAACGGCGTCGTCAACCCGAAGAAACTCGCCACCAAATATCACTTCGAATGGGGCCCCAGCACGGCCTATGCCGACAAAAGCAAAGAAGCGAGCGCCGGCTCCGGCACCGGCAACGTGCTCGAGAGCCTCGCTCTCACCGGCCTCGAACCCGCGACCGAATATCACTTCCGCATCTTCGCGAAGAGCGCCGGCGGCCAAGAATACGGTCTCGACCGTGTCTTCAAAACACACGGGTGGCTGGACCAGCACGGCCTCAGCAGCGAACTGTACAGAATGTATGGAATGGCGTGCCCGGCAGCCAACAGCTGCGTAGCCCTCGGAGCCACGCCGAGCACCGGCACGAATGGAGAACCCGAACGGGGATACTCCGAGACTTGGAACGGCTCAGCATGGACGCGCGAGGCCGAGGCGGTACCGACAGGCGCCGAAGCGGTCATCCTCACGATGATCTCCTGCTGGACGCCGAACCAATGCATCGGCGTCGGTCACATCCTGCCGACCGCGTTCGGCGGCTTCCTGGCGACCGTGTCGGAGCGGTGGAACGGGACGAGCTGGACCTATCAGGGCGCGCTCGACGTACGCTCGGAAGAAGCGTACACCGAAAAGGGCTGGAAAGAAGTCGATCCGGGGCTCGGCATGTCGTGTACGAGTGAAACCACGTGCACCGTGGTTGGCACGGAATCGGTCGGCAAAGAAGGCGAAACGCGTACGAGCTCGGCGCGGGTCGAGCGCTGGAACGGCCAAGCATGGGGCATCGAACACCCTCCCGGCGCGACGGTTCTCAACAAGGTCTCCTGCACCTCCGGGTACGCCTGCGTCGCGGTCGGCTCGAACGGGACCGAGCAGGCGATCTTCGCCACCCCTGGTCCGAGCACGCTGTGGGCGCAGCAGGACGCCTTCCACACCGAAGGCGGATCGGGAGGCTCGGCGATCTCGTGCGTGAGCTCCACCTCCTGCGTAGCGGTCGACTCCGGACTGGCCGTGCGCGAGAGCGCCGGGGTGTGGACCGCGCCGGAAACGCTGCCGCCGCCCGCTCGTGGCACGACATGGGACTCGAGCGTCGACTGCCTCAGCGCCACGCTGTGCTACGCGGCAGGCGGGATCCGCGACTCCGGCAGTGGGGAAGAACTCTGGCTCAGCTACCGCTGGAACGGCTCCAAATGGGCGATGTTGGCCCCCGTGACCGGCGCACCGAGATATATCGTCGAATACAACAAAGTCCCGTACTACAAAGAAGCGCAGGTGTCGGGTCTGTCCTGCTGGCTGGGGGCCGGCGGAGAACCCAACTGTGAGGGTGTGGGCGCGGTACGCGCCGAAGGCTACAAGGAAGAAGTCGTCGCCGCCCACTACGAATAGGCAGCATGCGGTACCTTCGCCAGGCCGGCCTCGTAAGAGCCGGCCTGGCGAACGGATGGGGCGCCGGCGCTCTGGCTTGGTCACGGGCGCCCGCGCGGCGATGGCCTGGCTGAGCTGATCGGCCACAGCAGGCTCCAAGCGGCTTGCGCGCACGACGCGCAACCTTGGGTTGCTATCCTTCGGCCCAACATCGCGCAACCATCGGTTGCACATCAAGGAAAGGAGCCAGCGTGGCCGCTGACAGCGTCGAACGAGAGATCCTCATCGAAGCGAGCCCAGAGGTCGTCTGGGGCGTGATAACCGAGCCCGGGCAGATCAGCCGCTGGTTCAGCGACGAGGCGGACGTCGAAGGGCGCGCCGGTGCCGACGGCACCCTCACGTGGAAGCCCGGAGGCCGAGGCGGAGACAAGGATTCCGACTCGGTCGTGCCGATCCGGGTCGTGGAGGCCGAGCCGTTCCGCCGCTTCTCCTTTCGCTGGAACCATCCGCAGGGCTCCGCGCCGGACGAGAGCAACTCGGCACTGGTCGAGTTCACCCTCCTCGAGGAGGCCGGCGGGACACGGCTGAGGGTCCTCGAGAGCGGCATCGACGCCGTCGCGCCCGACGAGTCGGGCAAGGCCCGGTACGTCGAAGAGCACGAACGGGGCTGGGGGAAACATTTCGGCGAACTGCTCGACTACGTGGCCTCCCAGCCGTCCGGGGCGAGGCGCTGATGGCCACTGCGGTCGCCGAGGACGACGCCCTGTGGGCGGCGGTGGCCGATCCCACGCGCCGGCGTGTGCTCGACGCGCTGCTCGAGCGCGGCGAGGCGACCACCACGACGCTCGCGGAGGGGCTGCCGGTCACCCGCCAGGCTGTCGCCAAGCACCTCGCCGTGCTCGACCGTGTCGGCCTCGTGGCAGGCCGGCGGCGCGGTCGGGAGGTGCGCTACGCGGTCCGCCCCGAGCGGCTGGACGCCGCCGCCGAAGCGATGGCTCGCGTGGCCGCGCAGTGGGACAGGCGCCTGGCGCGGATCAAGCAGCTCGCCGAGTCCGTGCAGGACGAAGCTGAAATCGATACCTGACACCGACAAGGAGAACGCGATGATCGATCACAGGACCGGAACACATGAGGAGTGGCTTGCGGCGCGCCTCGAGCTGCTCGACGCCGAGAAGGAGCTGACGCGGCGCGGCGATGAGCTGGCTCGGCTGCGACAGGACCTGCCATGGGTTCCGATCGAGAAGGAGTACTGTGTTCGAGACGGACGAGGGAACGGCGTCTCTCGCCGACCTGTTCAGAGGGCGCTCGCAGCTGATCGTCTATCACTTCATGTTCGGCCCCGACTTCACCGCCGGGTGTCCGTCGTGCTCCGCGATCGCGGACGGCTTCTCCGGCTCGGTGGTGCATCTGGTCAACCACGACGTCGCGTTCACCGCGGTCTCGCGAGCGCCGCTGGCAAAGCTGCAGGACTACAAGCGGCGGATGGGCTGGAGCTTCCCGTGGGCGTCCTCGTTCGAGGGCGACTTCAATCACGACTTCCACGTGACGCACACCGAGCAGGAATGGCAGTCGGGCGCCGTCGAGTACAACTTCCGCACCTCTGACTTCCGGCCCTCCGAGAAGAGCCCGGGACTCATCGAGATCGCCTCGGGCGCCGGCACCGATCCCGTGACCTTCAGAAAAGAGGGCCCCGGCATGAGCGCGTTCGTCCTCGAGGACGGCGTCGTGTACCACACCTACTCGGCATACGGACGAGGGGTCGACGGCCTCTGGGGCATGTACGCATGGCTCGACCGCGCCCCGCTCGGGCGCAACGAGTCCGGCGCATGGTGGCGCCGCCACGACGAGTACTAGAGAAGCGCGAGCCGTGGCCGTGCCGCGGGGCCCTCTGTAACAACGAACTGAAGGCGCCGACTGGCTGGGCCCGCCCGTCAAGTCCATCTCAAGATCTGCCGATATCCCGGAGGTAGGCACCCACCGTTCTTTCATGTCCTCCTCCCCCGCGACTGATCTGGATCTCGCCGGGAGCGACGACGCCCGGCAGGCGCGGCTGCGACTGACGGGAGCGCGCGGCTTCTACTACGAGAACCCGGCCAGCGCCCTCGCGGACGCGATCCGCTGCTGCGAGATCGGTCGCTCGCTCGGAGACGAGGTGCTGTGCACGCGAGCGTTCGCCCTGCAGGGCATGATCTCGCTGCATCGCGGCGATCTGCGCGGCGGTCTCGCGCTCGCGGTGGAGGCCGAGCGGCACGCGCAGGCGGGCCACGACGCGGTCGCGCGCGCGGAGGTCGCGGCCCTGAAGGCGCAGATCAGCTTCTTCACCGGCACCTACGCCGAGGCGCTCCGCCACGCCCAGCTCGCCGTCGACCACGCCGACGCCGCGCAGGATCTCGGGCTGCGGGTCTACGCCCGCCGCGCCACATGCCCGGTCTTCGGCAGCGTCGAGGCTCCCGACCTGCGGGAGCGGATCGAAGAGCTGCTCGAGCTCGCGATCGAGATCGGCAGCCCGTGGGAGGAGGCCATCTCCCGCAACGACCTCGCCTGCTACCGCCAGCAGCAGGGCCAGCTCGACGAGGCCGCGAGCGAGCTCGGGCGGGCGCTTGCGGTGGCGCGCCGTGTGGACGGCGCCAACAGCTTCGCTCTGGCGGTGATCCACTCGACGCGGGCGGACATTCGGCTGCTGCAGGGAAGGGCCGAGGATGCGCTGGCGGATGCGGAGCGCTCGATCGAGCTGCTATCCGCCACCGATGACCCCAATCCGTACATCCTTGGAGCGACCGTGCGCGCCGACGTCGAGGCGCGGATGGCCCTCGGGCAGCTGGACGACGCCCTGGAGACCGGCGAGGGCGCTCTCAGCTGGCTCGGGGATCGCGTGCCGCAGACGCGCAGCCTGATCCTCTCGACGCTCGCATCGACGCTGCGCGCGGCGGGCAGGCTCGAGCTGGCCTACGACGCGCTCGCGCGCAGCGCCGAGCTCGAACGCCAGGCGTTTCGAGAGCTGTCCGAGCTGCAGCTGCGGCTCGAACGGGCGACGCTCGAGGCGAGCGCCGCGCGCCAGACGAGCACCGCGCTGGCGGCCAAGAACCGGCAGCTCGCGGACGCTCACAGCGAGCTCGAGCGTCGCGCCGGGGAGCTCGAAGTCCTCCAGGGCCAGTTGCGGGAGCAGGCGGAGCGCGATTGGCTCACGGGCCTGCACAACCGCCGTTACTTCGCCCGCGAGCTCGAGCGCCTTGCGACCGAGCAGCGCGGCGACTGGTTCAGCCTCGCGATCGTCGATCTGGATCACTTCAAGTCGATCAACGACCGCTTCGGCCATGAGATCGGTGACCATGTGCTCGTACGAGTGGCCGCGCTGCTGTGCGACGTTCTCCGTCAGCAGGACGTCGTCGTTCGCAGCGGCGGCGAGGAGTTCCTCGTGCTGATGCCGGCGACCGAGATGAACGCCGCCACCGCCTGCTGCGAGCGAATCCGTCAGAAGCTGGGCGACGAGCCGTGGGAGCAGGTCGTCGCCGGGCTGACTGTCACCGCCAGTGTCGGCGTCGCCTCGACCAACGACCCCGGGCAGCTCGCTGCGCTCACACGCTCGGCCGACCAGCGGCTCTACGAGGCCAAGCGCTCAGGGCGGGACCGCGTCGTCAACGGGGCGGGGGCCTGTCGCTAGCCTACGCCACGTGCGCGTGGCGACCTGGAACGTGAACTCGGTCAAGCAGCGGATGCCGCGACTGCTGCCGTGGCTCGACGAGCGCCAGCCGGACGTCGCGTGCCTGCAGGAGACCAAGCTCACGGACGGCGCGTTCGACGAGCTGCTCGGCGAGGAGCTAGCCAGCCGCGGCTACGCGTTTGCCCGCCATGGCGAGGCGCAGTGGAACGGGGTGGCGATCCTCTCGCGGGTCGGCCTCGAGGACGTCGTCGCCGGGCTCGCCGGCGCGCCCGGCTTCCCGCACCCGGAGGCGCGCGCGGTGGCGGCCACGTGCGGCGGTATACGGGTGCACTGCGTGTACGTGCCCAACGGCCGCGAGCCGGACTCCGAGCATTACCGTTACAAGCTCGCCTGGCTGGCCGCGCTGCGGGCCGTGGTCGGCGGCGGCCCGCGCGACGCCGTGGTGTGCGGCGACATGAACATCGCGCCGGCCGACATCGACGTGTTCGACCCGGCCGCCTACGTCGGGCACACCCATGTCACACCGCCGGAGCGGGCGGCGCTCGCGGAGCTCCAGCAGCTGGGCCTGCGCGACGTCGTACGCGATCGCTGGCCGACCGAGCGCGTGTTCACCTACTGGGACTACCGCGCCGGGATGTTCCATCAGGACCTCGGCATGCGCATCGACCTGGTGCTGGCCGCCGCCCCGGTCGCCGACAGGGTGCGGGCGGCATGGGTCGATAGGCAGGCGCGCAAGGGCACCGGACCCAGCGATCACGCCCCCGTGATCGTCGATCTGGACGAGGCGCCCGACGGAGACATCGGCCCGGTCGTGCCACCACCGTCCGCGCCCGCCAGACGCCGAGGCGCCGTCAAGCTGCCGCAGTCGGCGTGATGAGCTGGCGTCATGCGGTCCCGGACCGCCGGCGCGGGCTGGAGACACGACGCCCCTGCCCGCTCGGTGAGGCCTCGCCGCGTGTGCGTCCAGCAGGTCCGCGTAGCGCCCGCACTTCGGCGGGGCCTCGTGGTTCAGCGGCGTTTCCGCGGATCACCTAGCCTTAGGTCATCGTCCTGTTCATCTTGGTTCCAATAGTCGCCGTTGCGATCGCACTGCTCGGCTTGGGCATGTGCCGGTTGGCCGCGCGCAGCGACAGCACGCAGACCGCCGCGCTGGCTGATTGGGCCGCGAGCTATCTGTCCGAGCACAGGGTCGCGGCCGACGAGCGCAGCGATCAACTCCCGTTCGTCCCGCGGGGCGGATCCTTCCGCGCGACGGGCTGATGATGCAAGGCTCTCGCGGGTTTATCATCGGGCGTCGCGGGAAGCGCCACTCAGAGCCAGACATGTTCGGCACCGCCCATCACCCCGTCACGAGTATCGCCAGCAGAGCTCGCCTCTGCGTGGGGTCGGCGATCGCGGTGCTGCTGATGATGCTTCTGCTGGTGGCGACGGCCAACGCTGAACCGGTAAGTGAATCCGGGGGCCTTGGGAGTGAAACGGTTCCTATCAGTGAAACGGCACCCGAAGCAGGCTCGCCGGGCGGCCAGCCGGAGGAAGCCACGCCGCCGGTCGAAGAACCGACGCCGGTGTCCGAACCGGCTCCCGTGACGGAACCCGCGCCCGTGGCAGAATCGCCGCCGGTCACAGAACCAGCGCCGGAAGTCCCACCACCGGCGAGCGCGCCGGAACCCACAACGCCGACTCCGGAACCCGCACCGGAAGTCGCCGCGCCGGTGACGCCGCCGCCGGTGACCGAAGTCAGCTCACCCGTGTCGCCGATCGTCGTCGAACAGACGAAGGAATCCGCGCTTCTCACGCCGGCGGGCGGCGAAGCGCCCTCGTCCCCCGACGCCCAGCAGCAGCCGCCCGCACCAGCGCCGAGCCCCTCGCCACCGGTCACGCCCGAAGTCGCGGCCCAACCGCTCGTGCCTCCCGCGACGATCGCGACGACCGGCGAGCCGGAAGCGCCGCTCGAAAGCTCCACCAAACGCTCGAGCGCAACGGTTGCACACGTCAGCCTCACCCCCGCGCAGCGCGCGGTCGACCTCAGCTGCCAGCTATCCGGCCTGTCGGGTCAGGCCGCCGAAAACTGCACGTCCACCTGGTCGCGGTCCGCGAGCTTCGCCACCGCGTCGGCCGTGTTCGCCTCCGAGGCTCCCTCGCCCGGCACGGGCGTGTCGCAGGACGGCGGCCTCGGCGGCTCCAGCGGCGGCAGTCGCTCCGTCGCACCGCCGCCCGGCCCGGCGCCGAGCGGCGCCGGCGGCGGCTCCGCGGCGGGTGGCGCCGGCGGCGCCTTCTCCGGCTTCTTCACCCTCTCGGGTCTTCTGCTGCACGCCGCGCCGCGCGCCATGCGCCGCCTGCGGCTCTCCTGCCGTCCGTGGCTGACGGCTTTCTTCGTTCTGATTCCAGAGCGACCGGGCTAGCTCCTCCCGCTCGTCTCACTCGCCCCGGACCCCGTGGATCCGGGCCTGGAATCAATTCGAAGCTTCTCGGAAGGAGCTGTAAGTGATGGAACGTCATTTGACGACGTCAACAGTAAGCATTGGAAGGCGAGAGCAGAGCGAGGCGAGCCCGCCGGGCGCCGATGTCGTGAGCGCCGTGTTCGACAGGCACGCGCGCGAGCAGCACATCCGCACCACGCTCGACGCGACGGAGCAGGCTCCGCTCATATGGACGCACACGCTGGTCTTGACGGGGGAGCTGACCCGCCGCTCGGCGCACACGCTCGAAACGGAGATGGAGCGCCTGTGCGAAGACGGGGTCGCAGCCATCACCCTCGATCTCCGCCAACTCGCGCACATCGACTCGATCGGCGTGGCCGTGGTCGCGTTCCGCTGCGGCCTGTATCAGCGGCGCGGCCTCGGCGTCTCGCTGATCCCCGGGCCGAAGCCGATCCAGCGCGCCTTCGAGCGGGCCGGCGTCACCGAGCTGCTGCCGTTTCAGGTGGACGAGGTAGCTGCCCGGCGCAGGCGCGCACCGGCACTCAGGATGGTGCGATCGCGACGGTCGTGACGCGTCACTTCACCAGAACAGGTCGTTCGAACGAGGCCGCTTCCGGTATCACCAGGCCGGCTTCCGTCTGGAACCACTGCTCCAGCAGCGCGCAGTACATGCCGCGGAAGTCGGACGTCCTGATGAGGTTTTCGTTTTCGTCCAGGTTGGTGAGTCCCGGGAACTCGCCCACCATCCTGCCGGCAGTCCGCGTGCCGATCAGGAACGCCACGCCGCCGGCGCCGTGGTCGGTGCCCGAGCCGTTTTCCCTGGGGCGGCGTCCGAACTCCGACCACAGTTGGATCAGCACCCGCTGGTCCAGTCCGCGCGCTTCGAGGTCGCGCTGGAAGGCCACGAGCGCGCCAACAGTCTGTTCGAGGTTCGTGGTCAGGGTATCGGCCTCGCCCGAGTGCGTGTCGTAGGAGCCGACCGCGTTCAGCGACACGCATTTGATCGGCATCCCCGTATGCAGCATCGCCGCCAGCACCGCGAGCCGTTCGGCGAATTCACCAGTCGGGTAGGTCACCGGCGAGCTGTCGCCCGATTCCTTCTCGGACCTCACGAAGCTGGCCATCTCTTCGAGCACCAGACTCGTGTCATACGAGGCGCCGCGCGCCTGCGCATACGCGGGCGAGGACGCCGGCAGCGCACCGAGCGCCCCGAAGGTCTCAAGCGCCGGCGTGGTGATCGGGTCGCCCAGGCCGTATGCCCACATCGTGTAGTCGACCGGCGAGGAGACCGCCGCCACGGGCACGTTCGCCGTGGCGAGCGCTGGCGCCAGCGAATAGTCCAGCGACAGGCCCTGCAGGGGGTTGTCGGGTTCGCCCACGAGATCGAGGTAGCGCCCCATCCAGCCGGAGCGCGCATCCGCATCCAGCTGACCCACCTCCCAGTAGTGGCGGCTCGTGAAGTGGCTCTCTTCCGAGGGCTCGTAGCCGATCGCCGGGAACACCGTCACCTTGCCCTCGTCATGCAGTTCCGCGAGGCCCCCCGCCGCCGGGTGCCACATCAGGTTTTCATCCTCCGTGAACACCTTGCCGGTGCCTTCGGTGAGGCCCAGCACCGGGCGCAGTTCTTTGTACTTCGCTTCGCGCACCGGCGCGAGCACCGACAGGGCATCCCAGCCGCCTTCCATGAAGATCGAGACGAGCACCGGCTGGTCGGGGTTGCCCGCTGCGGACGCCTGCGCGATCCCCTCTTCGAAGTGGCGCGGGCTGAGCATCGACGCTCCGTACACTGACAGCGCTGCGCCGGCCGAGCGCAGCAGGAACGTGCGCCGGTCCAGGCCCGTGCCGGCGGGCAGCGGCATGCCCGGCTCGACGCGCGGCAGCCCCTTGCCGGCAATCGCCGCGCCGCGCCGCAAAAGCTGCGAGCGGGTGAAGTCGTTGCACGAGCAGCTCTTGGCCACGGTCAGCTCACCTGCATGTCCGGCGAGGTCGCGATCAGCATCCGCAGCGCGTTCTGGCGCATCGCCCGGCACGGGCTCTGCTCCCACTCCGCCAGCGAGCCCGGCAGGCACGACTGCGCGAACGCTGTAATGCACTGCGCCGATTCACTCGACAGGATCGGGTTGGCCCAATACGCGAGCGCGCTCGACAGCGCCGTGGCGGGATCCTCCGTGGCGCTGTATTCGGGCTGGCCTTCCGCCGGCCACGGATCGGGGTATGTCTTGGCGGTCACGTAGCTGGCCATTTCCCAGCGCGCCCTGATCGTGGAGGTGTCGAGCCAGCGGGTGAAGTCCCAGCCGGAGACGTTGGGCGGGTAGAACAGCTGCTGGCCGGCGTTCGCCGACAGCCACGCCCACGCGGTCGTGTCGATCGGACGCGAGATCGAGCGCAGCAGCCCCGCGTTGTACACCACCGGCGGGATCACCAGCTCGGGGCCTTCGTAGAAGTCGGGGTGCTGCAGGATCGCCTCGACGATCGCCCGGATGCTGCGGCCGGAGCTCGCGTACAGGCCCTGAAGCGAGGCCAGCGTGGCTTCGGAGGGAGCAGTCGGGATGAAGTAGCCCCACAGCTTGGTCACGAAGAAGGACGCGTGCAGCGGGTGGCTCACGCACAGGCGCACCGCGTCTTCGTAGCTCCAGGCGCCGGTCTGACCGAACACCGTCTTCTGCCCCGTGTCGTGGTAGCCGGGGTCGAAGCGGAAGTTGTGGTTGCCGAGCTGTTCGGACCAGTCGCAGCGCCAGCCCGTGAGCGCGCGCGCCATTTCCCGCACGTCGTCCTCCGTGTAGGCGCCCCTGTCGGCGCCGAGCGAGAACAGCTCCATCATCTCGCGTGCGTAGTTCTCGTTGGGGTCCCACCTGTCGTTGGACGTGCCGTTGAGGAACAGCAGCATCGCCGGGTTGGTGGTGACCGCGAGGAACAGCTCGTCGAAGCTGCCGATCGCCAGCGAGCGCAGCAGCTGGTTCTGTTCGAGCATCAGCTGCTGGCTGTTCACCTGCGCGTTCGAGCTGGCGAACCAGTCGTGGAAGATCAGGGTCATGCGCTCCACCAGCTGCTGGTCCGAGCGCACCATGCGATCCAGCCACTAGCAGTGGTCCTCCCCCCACGCGCCAGTCGGATCGAGCGGGCTGCCTTCTTCGTCGACCGGTTCCGGGCCCGTCAGCGTCGCCTGCCCGGAGGGGCGTGTCATGCCGAGCACCACCTGTTCCAGGGGCTGCCCCGCGAGCGCCTCGGCCTGGCCGGGAGTCGGCCCGAAGCCGGCGCGCCACAGCAGACGGTGCGCCTGTGCCAGCGCGATCGGCGGCGAGCCCACCGAGGGGACGGGTGCGGGCGAGGCCGCGGGCGGAGAGGCGGGTGCGCTCGGCAGCACCGCGCCGAGCGTGCCGTCCGGCTTGGCCGGTACGTGGCGCTTGGGCTTGCGCCGCTTGTGGTGACGCTTGGCGTGCTTGGGGTGCTTGCCCTCGTGCTTGCGCTGCTCGGCCGTCAGCTTGCCGCGCGCCTGCTTGCGCTCGCGTTCGCGACTGGTGTGATCGACCCCCGACATCAGCCCGATCACTGTGCTGCGTTCGCGGGTGCTTGTGTGCGCTGCTCGACGGATGTCCTACGGCGCGGTCACTGGAACAGCTCGCGAAAGACCTCGTGGAAGACGTCCACCACCTCTGGGTGAAACTGAGTGCCCGCGCAGCGGTGCAGCTCGGCGAGCGCCTCGACGACGGTGATCCCGTCGATGTACGGGCGGTTGCGCATCATCGCCACGAACGCGGCGCACACTGCGATCACGTAGGCGCCGAAGGGCACCTCGCCTCCAGCGAGCCCGTCGGGGTAGCCGCCTCCGTCGTAGCGCTCGTGATGCGAGCGCACCAGCATCGCCACGTCCGCCAGGCTCGGATCCGCCGCGATGATCCGCGCCCCGATCTCGGTGTGCTTGCGCATCACCTTCCACTCCGCGCCGGTGAGCGAGCTCGGCTTGTACAGGATCGCGTGGGGGATGCCGACCTTGCCGATGTCGTGCAGGCGCGCCGCCAGCTCGACGTCCGCCACCTCGCGCCCGGACAGTCCGAAGCGCATCGCAGTCTCCTTGGCGAGCTGCGCCACCCGCACGTAGTCGTGGATCAGGCCGTGGCTGAACTCGCTGAGCACCTCCAGCAGCACTGCCGCGCTCGCCTGCCTGCGCGTGCCGATGTCCGCGGTCGTCGAGATCCTCATGCGCGGCTCCTACCCAACGCCGGATCAGCGCAAACGACGAGTCGACCAACGGTTGACCGCGCGGGAGTTGACATCACTGAGGTGATCGGCGCGAGCGGCTGAGCGTTGACCGTAATCTCCCGCACACGATCGCTGCCGGACGCCCGCTACGGCCCCGGCCTACTCGTCGTGAGGCGGCGCGCCATCAACGCCACGCGCGCGTCGCACACCTGATCCACGAGCTCGCGGGGCAGCAGCCCCGCGCTCACCAGCAGCGAGTCCGTGGCCCGCACGAGCTCCTCGGGCGGGCGGCCGCGTGCGATCGCGTCGAGCTCCTCGAGCCGCTCGCCCAGGCCCACGCCACGCACGACCGCCAGCCGTGAGAGCTCCGACGGCACCAGCTCCAGCACGCCGCCGCCGAAGCTCCGTCCCTCCAGCTCGACGGTCAAGAGCGTCAGCGAGCAGTGAAAGCACGCGGCCAGATCCCGCGCCGAGATCGCCTGCCCCGGCAGCACGTCGCCGCGGTGGCTTGCGTCGGTGGTGTGCAGCTGCGCGCGGTTGACGAGCAGGCGCGGGTACCGGTGTGAGCGCTTCGCCAGCAGCAGCGGCTCGCAGCGGAGCGAGGGCACGCGATACCACGGCTCCCTGCTGCGGCACTTGTAGCGCTCCGCCGCTCCCTCGCGAAGTCCCCGCTCCAGGTACGCGCGCGCTCCCGGGCAGTCCTGGGGGTCCGGCGCGTCGGCGTCGAAGTCGAGCAGCCACGCACGCGCGCCGCGCCGCCGCGCGGCCGCGTGGTCGGCGGCTTCGAGCACCAGCCCGGGTGCGTGCCGTGGGCGCGCCAGCAGGGGCCGCGCCCACGGTGTCAGCTCGTGGGCGGCCAGCGTCCGATCGTCGATGCAGAAGAAGTCGTTCGCGCCCGTGATCGCGCTCGCGCTCATGCGCGCCACGCGGCCGAGGCTCGTGACCGTCGCGAGCGAGCGCGCGGCCTCGAGCGCCTCGCGGTGGCGCGGGCGCAGCAGCGACCCCATCCAGCCGCGGTCCGTCGCGGCGGGCCGATAGGACCAGGCCGTGCACCCGCCCCCGCACGCGTGCTCGACGATCCGCATCTCGTGCCCGTGCGGTCCTGCCCCGGATGGCCGCCTGCGCCCGCTGAGCACCGCCACCTCCTGCACGACGCCGGGAAACGAGCCGCGGGGCACCAGGTCGACCGTCAGCTCCTCGACCTCGCGCGCCAGCCACTCGCGCACCGTCCCCGCCGCCAGGCCCGTGAAGCATTCCGCCGGCAGCACGACCGCCAGCGCTCCGCCCGGCCGCAGCCGCGCGAGCGCGCCAAGCAGCAGCGGGATCCACAGGTTCGCCACACCCCGAAACGTCAACCCCAGCCGTTCGCCGAGGCGCTCGATCGCGGCCCTGTCGGCCGGCGGGACGAGCTGGTAGCGGACGAACGGCGGGTTGCCCACGACAAGCTCGAACCGCTCGCCCGTGTCCGCCGCCCAGTGCAGCGCCGAGCCCCGCAGCACCCGCCCGCTGATGCCGGCCGCTCGCAGCGACAGCTCCGTCTTCGCCGCCTCCTCATCCTCCATCTCGATTGCGAGGACTTCGCGCACGCGCTCGCCGAGGCCGCAGGCGCTGTTGGCCAGACCGCGGACGAACGCCCCGTCGCCCGCGCTCGGCTCCAGCACGTCGATCGCCGTCGCGTCCCCGAGCAGCCCCGCCGCGCGGCGCAGGCACAGCTCCACGAGGCCGGGCGGGGTGTAGAAGCCGCCGCGCAGTCGCTCCGCGCTGGCCGCCGCGACGGCCGTCAAGCGAACGATCCCTCCGGCGGACGCGGCGCCAGCATGCCGCGAGCGTATGCCGTCCGTCAGACGACCCGCGGGCCCGCGCCACGGGCGAACGGCCGCAGCGGAAGGACTAGCGCCGGCCCGCTCGAATCTCTCAACGATGATCTCTTCGGAGGTGCAGCGAACGCTGGTCAAGTCGCCACCCGAGCTGTGGGCCGAGCTGAGCGACCCCGCCGCGCTCGCACGCCACCTCGGCGAGCTCGGCGAGATCCGCATCGTGCGCACCGAGCCCGAAAGCACCGTCGAGTGGGCAGCCGAGAACACGACTGGCACCGTTTCCATCAAGCCATCGGGCTGGGGCACCAAGGTCACGCTCAGCGTCACCCGCGAGACTCCGGGCGCACAGCCTGCTGTCGCCGAGCCCGCGGACGAGTCGCCGGCCGCGCTCGAGCCGCCCGCCGCCCCCGAGTTGGCCCCCGAGCCCGAGCCCGAGCCCGAGCCGGTGGCCGCGGTCGAGCCGTCGCCCGCCGAGGCGCTCGAGCCGGAGCCCGTGCCTGACCCGGAGCCCGAGCCGGCGGCTGAGGTCGCCACCGAGCCGGCGACGACGGTCGAGCCCGAGCCGCGGCGTGGGTTCTTCGCACGCCTGTTCGGTCGTCGCAGCGCGCCGCGCGCGGTGGCCGCCCCCGAGCCCGCCGCGGTCGAGGCGGAGGCGCCCGAGGCCGCGGCCGCCGAGCAGCCCGACGCATTCACCGCGGTGCGAGAGGCGCTTGCCCCCGAGGCGTTCGCGTCCAGCCACGTGTTCGCCGCGGCTCCTCCGGAGAGGGACGCCCGGGAGGCTCCCCTCGAGCAGGAGGCTTCCGGCGGCCAGGAGGCTCCCGGCGAGCCCAGCTGGGACATCTCCGCCGAGCTGATGGCGGCCGAGGGGGTCGCGGCGGAGCAGGTGAGCGCGGAGGAGGTGACGGCGGTGCTTACCGCTGTGCTCGACCGTCTCGGCGCGGCGCACCACCGCCCGTTCTCGCGCGCCTGAGCCGCGGCGCCCGCGGGGCAGCTCGATCCGCGGCGCCGACGTGCTCAGCGCGAGCGCGCCAGCTCGGCCATGCCTTCGAACGCCGCGAGCGGATTCAGCGGCTCCGCGTCGCCGTTCAGCTCCGCGTAGATGTTGGCGACGTTCACCGCCAGGCGCTCGCGCTCGCCCCAGTCGGCCCAGCGATCGAGCAAGATCGTGCGTGCGGCCTCGAGCGACGTCATGCCCTGCGTGTGGCACGCGCGCGCCTGCTCGTACAGGTACTCGAAGTACGCCTTCAGCTCGCGCACCGCATCCGGCCCCGCCAGCGGACCGTGTCCGGGCACGATCGTCTCGACGTCCATCGCCAGGATCCGCTCGCACGCGGCGATCCAGTTGGACACCGGTCCCGCCCACGCGATCGGGTGCGCGCCCGAGAACAGGATGTCGCCCGTGAACAGCAAGCGCCGCGCGGGCACGTGCACGAGCGTGTCGCCGCGCGTGTGCGCGGGCCCGACCTCGATCAGCTCCAGCTGAAGATCGCCGACCTTCATGTTCAGCACGCCGCTGAACGTCTCCTGCGGCAGCGCCAGCTCGATCCCCTTGAAGTCGAACGCGCCGAAGCACTGCAGGAAGAACGCGCCCAGCTCGCCCATCGCCGGCGCCTGCTCCAGCAGCGCCGCCATCGCCGCCGGCGGCAGCTCAGTCATCTCCGCGGCGGTGCGCTCGGACGCCACGATGCGCGCGCCGTCCACCAGCTGGTTGCCGTAGCAGTGGTCGCCGTTGGCGTGCGTGTTCACGAGCGTGTCGATGCGCGCCGCCGCCGCCACCGCGTGGCGCATCGAGCGCAGCATCTGCTCGGTCAGCGCGAGGTCGTACAGCGTGTCGATCAGCAGCGTGCTTTCGCCGTCGACGATCAGCCCCGCGTTGCTCCAGCCCCAGCCGCCGTCGGGCTGCAGGTAAGCGTAAGGCCGTCGCCGACCTCGTGCAGACCCTTCGTGTAGGCCATCCCGGACAGGATGCTCGCACAGTGCGATACTCGCCACGATGCCGTTCGATCCGACGCGCGCAGTGCAGCAGTACGTAGCCGACGACGCCCGCTACGAGCGCATGCCCTTCCGCCGCGTGGGGCGCAGCGGCCTGCAGCTGCCGGCGATCTCGCTCGGCCTGTGGCAGAACTTCGGCGATGACCGCCCGCTCGCGGGCAGCCGCGCGATCCTGCGCCGCGCGTTCGACCTCGGCATCACGCACTTCGACCTGGCCAACAACTACGGGCCGCCGTACGGCGCCGCCGAGACCAACTTCGGCCGTCTCTTCAACGAGGACTTCCGGCCCTACCGCGACGAGCTCGTGATCTCCACCAAGGCCGGCTACGACCAGTGGCCGGGGCCCTACGGCGAGTGGGGCTCGCGCAAGTACCTGCTGGCGAGCCTCGACCAGAGCCTCGCGCGCATGGGTCTCGACCACGTCGACATCTTCTACTCGCACCGCTTCGACCCGCGCACGCCGCTGCGCGAGACGATGGGCGCGCTCGACACCGCCGTGCGCCAGGGCAAGGCGCTGTACGTCGGCATCAGCTCCTACTCGCCGCAGCGCACCGAGGAGGCGCTCGCGATCCTCGCCGAGCTCGGCACGCCGCTGCTCATCCACCAGCCGTCCTACTCGCTGCTGAACCGCTGGATCGAGCGCGGGCTGCTCGACGTGCTCGAGCGCCACGGCGTCGGCGCGATCGTCTTCTCCCCGCTCGCGCAGGGCCTGCTCACCGACCGCTATCTGAACGGCGTCCCCGAGGACTCGCGCGTGCGGCGCGGCGAGGCGTTCGACGAGCGCCTGCTGAGCGACGAGAACCTCGCGCACGTGCGCGCGCTCAACGAGATCGCGGCCGCCCGCGGGCAGTCGCTCGCGCAGCTTGCGATCGCGTGGACGCTGCGCGACCCGCGCGTCAGCTCCGCGCTGATCGGCGCATCAGCGTCGCGCAGCTCGAGCAGAACGTCGCCGCGCTCGCCAACCTGGACTTCACCGCCGAGGAGCTCGTCGAGATCGATCGCCACGCCGTCGACGGCGGCATCGATCTGTGGGCGCCCTCGAGCAGCGCCTGAGCGCCTAGTCCTCCTCCGCGCGCCAGCGCCGGTACAGGTCCGTGAAGTCCTCGCGCATCTGCGGCGTCAGGTCCTCGGCGCGCAGGCTCCCCGTCAGCCTGATCGTGGCGCGCATCTGCTGCAGGTACTCCGTGCAGTGCTCGCACGCCGCCAGGTGCGCCTCGAAGCGCCGGCGCTGTGAGCGCGTGAGCGCGCCTTCGAGGTAGTCGGTAACCAGCTCGACCATCTCCTGGCACACCAGCTCGGGCTTCGACCAGAACATGCTCAGACGCCCCCCATCTCGCTTTCCAGCGCCTGGCGCAGATGGCTGCGCCCGCGGTGCAGCAGCACGCGCTGGTTGGCGTCTGAGATCTCCAGCACCTCGCACACCTCCTGGCCGCTGAGGCCGTCGACGTCGCGAAGCAGCACGACGTCGCGCTGGCGCGCCGGCAGCGCGTCCAGGGCGTCCTGGATCTGACCGGCCAGCCCCTGCGCGAGCAGCCGGTCGTCGCTGTCCTCGACCCAGTGCTGCGGCGGCGACATCCACGCGCCCGACGCGTCGAAGCGCGCGCGGTCGACCACCGGCCCGGCGTCGCCCACCGCCACCGTGCGCCGCTCACGCATACCGGTGCTCGTCGCGCGGTTGACGAGGATCCGCAGCAGCCACGTCCTGAACGTGGAGCGCCCGGCGAAGCCGTCGATCCCCCTCAGCACCGCCATCCACGTGTCCTGCACGACCTCCTCCGCCACCGCCGGGCTCGCCACGAACGAGCCGGCGAGGCGCAGCATCGCGGCGTGGTGTCGCGACACCAGCGCCACGAACGCCTGCTCCTCGCCCGCCCGCAGCCGCTCCACGAGCTCGCCGTCCGCGTCCGCCACGACCGCCGCCGGGCGGCTGCGCCGGAGCGGCACCCCGATCACCGCGATCACGGCGATCAGCCCCACGTGTGCCCCTGGGGTTCGAATGCGAGGTGTGGAGCACAGTGCATGCCGTTCATTCGCCGCCCGTGCAGGCTACGGCGCCCTCGCGGGCGCCGCAACCGGCATGGCGTGGCCTTCCTAGCCGGCGGCGATGCCCTCGCCGCCGACCGCGCCCGGCACCGTCACCGAGCCGATCTTCGTCAGCACGCCCTTTGCCGCTACCGCGAACTCGTCCACGTTGCCTTCCGCGCCCGTCTGCACGTACAGGAAGTGGCCGTCGCCGGTTGCCGCGGCATCGACCGTGCCGCCGTCCGTCGGCGTGTCGCCCAGCAGTGTCAGCAGCTGCCCGCCGTGGCTGGAGGAGAAGCCGCTCAGCGACGCGCTGCCGGGGTTGGAGGTGAAGAACACCCCGCGCGCTTCCACGACCCAGCACGTGGCGATCTGTTCCGAGGGGACCACGTCGAGCTGCGCGATCACCCCGCTTTCCCTCAGTTCGAAGTCGGCCAGAGCGCCCGCGCTCTCGGCGAGGATCAGATGCCCCTGCTTGTCGAACACGATCGCGAACGGAACCGTGCCGGGCAGTTCGTTGACCACCGGCGTCGCCGACAGCAGGCCGCCCGGCGAGACGCCGAACACGTCGACGTCGTTGCCGTTGGCCTTCGTCGTCGCGATCAGCTGCGTGCCGCTCGGCGAGAACACGACCGTGCCCGGCGTGTGCGTGAACTGCGGCCCTTCCGCACCCAGGCCGAGTGTGCGGCCCGAGCCCGGGATCGCGACCAGTCGATCGCCCGACACCGCGAAGCCCTGCAGCGAGCCGCCTTCCAGGCCGTTGAGCACGTACACGACGCCCTCGTGCACCGCGATGCTGACGGGGAACGCGCCGCCCGAGCCGATCACCTGGCGCAGCGCCAGCCTGTCGCCGAGCACCGCGAACACCGACACGGTGTTGCTGCCGGCGTTCACCGCGAACAGCAGCCCGTCCTGGCTGTCGTACGCGAGCGAGTCCTGCGAGGCGAGGTGGTCCACGACCGAGCCTTCGAGCGTGCCGCCCAGGCCGCCCGTGCTGTAGATGCCGGCCTGCGTCAGCGTCCCTTCGCTGGAGCGGTCGTAGACGACGATCTGGTTGCCTTTTACGTTGTCCGTCTGGACGAACACCGCGTGGCCCGTGCCGGTCGCGAGCGCGGGCGCGCTGAGCGCGCCCAGCGAAGCGGCGGCGGCGAGCGCCGCCACGCCGAGGCGGGTTATCGATCTCATTGAGGTTCTCCTGGGAGTCGGGGGTGGACGTGCAACGTTCAGTCCACGCAGCCCGCCATCCGTTACAGCGGTATCGTCGTATGCGTGGATGATCGACCGCGCGCGTTCGCGACGATCGATCGCGTTGCCAACGTGGTCGTGATGGTCCTACCGCTCGCGCTCGTGGGGCTCGCGGCCTGGCTGACGTGGGGCGGCGCCCTGCGCTGGCCCGACCTGGTCGCGCTCGCCGTCACTTACATGCTCACCGGGCTGGGCATCACCGTGGGCTTCCACCGGCTGCTCACCCATCGCAGCTTCAAGACCAGCCCCGCGCTGCGCGGGCTGCTGGCGGCGCTCGGCTCCGCGGCGGTCGAGGGGCCGGTGATCGAGTGGGTCGCCAACCATCGCAAGCACCACCAGTTCTCCGACGAGGCCGGGGACCCGCACAGCCCGCACGTCGACCACGCCTCCGGCACCCTGAGGGGCACAGGCTGGCGCGGCGCGCTGGGCGGGCTGTTCCACGCGCACGTCGGCTGGATCCTGGGCGGCGAGGCGCTCGCCGACGAGCAGCACTACGCCAAGGACCTGCTCGCCGATCCCGTCGTGCGCTTCGTCGACCGCACGTTCGTGCTGTGGGTGGCTGTGGGGCTCGCGTTCCCGTTCGCGCTCGGCTTCGCGCTCACCGGCTCGCTCATGGGCGGGCTCGCGGCGCTCCTGTGGGGTGGCGCGGTGCGCATGTTCCTGCTCCACCACGCCACCTTCTCGATCAACTCCATGTGCCACTTCTTCGGCCGGCGCAGCTTCGCCACGGGCGACGAGTCGCGCAACCTGTCGTGGCTCGCGCTGCCCACGCTCGGCGAGGCGTGGCACAACAACCATCACGCGTTCCCGACCTCCGCGCGCCACGGCCTGCGCTGGTGGCAGCTCGATCCCTCCGCCTGGCTGATCGCGGGCCTCGAGCGCACCGGCCTCGTATGGGACGTGATCCGGATCGCGCCCGAGCGCCAGCAGGCAAAGCTCGCAGCCGAGGGTTGACGCCACCGCCGCTGTTTGCCGCGTGGAGGCCGCGCGCGAGGAGTATCGTGAGCGGCAAGGAGGGAGTGACCACATGTACGACTACGTGATCGTGGGAGCAGGATCCGCGGGCTGCGTGCTCGCCAATCGTCTCAGCGAGGACCCCGACGTGCAGGTGCTGCTGCTCGAGGCCGGGCCGCCTGACACCAACGAAAACATCCATGTTCCCCTCGGCTACCTGAAACTCGGTGGCACGGAGGTCGACTGGGATTACCACTCCGCGCCCGAGCGCGAGTGCAACGGCCGGCGCATCACGCTGCCGCGCGGTCGCGTGCTAGGAGGCTGGTGTTTTTTGGGCGGTTCCGTCCGACTCTCAAGTCATGCTTGAGGGTATGAGTCTTGGACTATCTCCCCGCCAGTCGGACATGTTTGCGACCACGACTGGGTTCTGCGGGCCGTTGGTCGCGCCGGACTCGATCTACGGGTTGCTGCACCGCGAGTGCCATCGGTTGTTCCCGGATGAGATGTTCGCCGACCTGTTCACGGACGTGGGCCGTCGGTGTGTGCCGCCGATGATCGTGGCGGTGGTGATGGTGTTGCAGCGGTTGGAGGGATGCTCGGATCGTGAGGCGGTTGAGCGCTTTCAGTTCGATCTGCGCTGGAAGTACGCGGCGGGCGGGCTGGGGTTCGACTATCCCGGGTTTGTGCACACGGTGCTGGTCGACATGCGCGCCAGGCTGGCGTCTTCGGAGCGTCCTGATCGGATCTTCCAGGTCACGCTGGATGCGGCCAAGCGAGCGGGGCTTGTGGGCCGTCGGCGGGTGCTGGACTCGACGCCGGTCTATGACGCGGTCGCGACGATGGACACGGTGACGTTGGTGCGCTCGGCGATCCGTGGGCTGCTCGCGGTGTGCGAGCCGGGGCTGGAGTCAGAGCTGCGTGGGCTGCTTGGTCGCGATGATGATTACCGCAGTGCGGGCAAGCCGGTGTGCGATTACGAGGATCGGGCGGCGCGGGAGGAGCTGATCGACGCGCTGGCGAAGGACGCGCGGGCGCTGCTGTGCGCGCTCGACGGCCGCGAGCTCACCGACGAGGTGAGCAAGGCAGGGGCGTTGCTGGCGTCGGTCGTCGGCCAGGATCTGGATGAGGGCGAGGACGGCGTGTTCCGGATCGCTCGGCGGGTCGCGAAGGACCGGGTCATCTCGATCGTCGACCCGGACGCGCGGCACGGGCACAAGACCTCAGCGCGCGGGTTCGACGGCTACAAGGGGCACGTCGCTGTGGACCCCGACAGCGAGTTGATCACGGCGAGCACCGTGACCGCAGGCAACGTCGGCGACGCCGCCCCGGCTTGCGGCTTGCTCGTCGATGATCTCGCCACGATAGGTGAACAGCCCGATCCCTCCCAGCCGCCTGGCAGCGCGTCCGAGCATCCCGCCGATTCCGAGCCGCAGCCGAGCAGGGAGCCGCTGTCTGTCTACGGTGACTCGGCCTACGGCGCCGGCGAGCTCCTCAGCACGCTCGAGGACGCTGGCGCGGAGGTCTACTGCAAAGTGCAGCCGCCCCTCGCGCCCGGCGGCCGGTTCCCCAAGGACACATTCACGATCGATCTCACGAACGGCACCGTCAGCTGCCCTGCCGGGCACACGGTCACGCTCACGCCGGCGGGTGACGGGCAGCTCGCGAGGTTCGCCGGGGCGTGCGCGGGCTGCCCGCTGGCCGAGCGGTGCACGAGGGCCGCTGGCGGGCGCACGATCTATGTCGGCCCCCACGAGCAGCAGCTCGCCCAAGCGCGCGCCCGGCAGAAGGACCCCGCCTGGAAGGCCGACTACACCGCTACCCGCCCCAAGGTCGAGCGCAAGATCAGCCATCTGATGCGTCGCCGTCACGGCGGCCGCCGCGCAAGGGTGCGCGGCAAGCCGAAGGTCACCGCCGACTTCTCGCTGCTCGCCGCCGCCGTGAACCTCGCCCGCCTCAGCGTCCTCGGACTCGCCCACAACAGCACAACCTGGACGGCAAACACCGCCTGAACGGGTCGAAACGACCCGCAGAACCCTCACCGGACCGACCCCCAGGGCACACAGCACCCCCAACACCCCCCGCAACCGACCCACACCATCACCACGAGATCCCCGGGGCCCCACCAGCCCACGGACCACGCGCCCGAGAGCCCCACAAATCACACGTTCGACACCAGCCTCCTAGGCGGCTCCTCGTCGGTCAACGCGATGGTCTACATCCGCGGCAACCGGCTCGACTACGACGAATGGGGCGTGCCCGGCTGGTCCGCCGCCGACCTGATCCCGTACTTCATCAAGGCCGAGGACAACGAGCGCGGCGCATCGAGCTGGCACGGCGCGGGCGGGCCGCTTGCGGTCAGCGAAGAGCGCTCCGGCAACCTCATCTCACACGCGTTCGTGGACGCCGGCGCGCAGGCCGGCCTCGAGCGCAACGACGACTTCAACGGCGACGCGCAGGACGGCGTCGGCATGTACCAGGTGACCCAGCGCGGCGGCATGCGCGCGAGCGCCGCCGTCTCCTACCTGCACCCCGTCATGGAGCGCCCCAACCTCACCGTGATGCCGTACATGCTCGTGCAGCGCGTGCTGTTCGAGGGCACGCGCGCGGTCGGCGTGCAGGCCAGCCAGCTCGGCCAGGTGCAGGAGCTGCGCGCCGAGCGCGAGGTGATCCTGTGCGGCGGCGCGTACAACTCGCCGCAGCTGCTGATGCTCTCCGGCGTCGGTCCCGCGGAGCACCTGACGATGCGCGAAGTCGAGGTGCTGCTCGACCAGCCCGCCGTCGGCGAGAACCTCTCAGACCACCCCGCCGCGCAGCTCGTGTGGACGACGCCCGAGCCGCAGAGCCTGCTGCTCGCGCTGGAGCCCGCCGCGCTCGAACAGTACGAAGCGACGCAGACCGGGCCGTTCGCCTCCAACCTCGCCGAGGCCGGCGGCTTCGCGCGCGTCGGCGCCGGCGCGCCCGCGCCCGACATCCAGTTCCACGTCGCGCCCGTGCACATCGTCGAGGATGGCCTGCGCGACCCCGAGGCGCACGGCGTGTGGGTCTCGCCGTGCCTGCTCACCGAGCATAGCCGCGGCAGCGTGCGCCTGGCGTCCAACGACCCCACCGCCAAGCCCGATCATCCACAACGCCTTCTACACCGCCGGCGACGACATGCAGCGCATGATCGCCGGGCTGCGCCTCGCGCTCGACATCTGCGCGCAGGACGCCATGAAGCCGTACTGCGCCGAGCCCTACAACACGCCCGCCGGAGACGGCGACGAGCGATCTGCGCGCGCACGTCGCGCGCACGACCTTCGCCATCTACCACCCCTGCGGCACCTGCCGCATGGGCACGGATGCCGGCGCCGTGGTCGACGAGCAGCTGCGCGTCAACGGCCTCGAGGGGCTGCGCGTCGTCGACGCGTCCGTGATGCCGATGGTCCCGCGCGGCAACACCAACGCGCCCACGATCGCCGTCGCCGAGCGCGCCGCCGACCTGATCCGCCACGGGCGCGCACTGGAGCAGTCGCATATGCTCGCCGTAGGTTGAACGCCGCCCCGCGCGCCATCCACCACCTCAGCTGCGGCACCATGTGCCCGCGCGGCGCGCGCATGGTCACCGGCCACGGCAGCCTGCTCGGCGCTGCGCGGCTCGTCTGCCACTGCCTGCTGATCGAGGGCGCCGAAGGCCTCGTGCTCGTGGACACCGGCTTCGGCCTCGACGACATCGCCAACCCCCGCCAGCTCGGGCGCGTGTTCACCGCCGTCGTGCGGCCACGCCTCGAGTCGCGCCGATGCCGCCATCACCCAGATCCGCGAGCTCGGCCTCGACCCGCACGACGTACGCCACATCATCACTACTCATCTCGACCTCGACCACGCGGGCGGTCTGCCCGACTTCCCCGAGGCGGAGGTACACCTGCTCGGGCGCGAGCTCGAGGCGGCCATGAACCCCGGGTGGCGCGACGGGCCGCGCTACGTCGCCGCGCACTGGGCGCACGGTCCGCGCTGGGTGCAGCACGACGGCGGCGGCGAGCAGTGGCACGGGTTCGACAGCGTGCGCGTCCTGCCCGGCAGCGACGCCGAGATCCTGCTGATCCCGCTCGTCGGGCACTCGCACGGGCACACCGGCGTCGCGATCAGGCGCGGCGCATCGTCCCCGGAGGGGGACGGCTGGCTGCTGCACTGCGGCGACGCCTACTTCCACCACGGCGAGGTCGCCACGCCGCCGCACTGCCCGCCCGGGCATCGCCGCCGTTGCCGCCTTCGACCAGGTCGACGGCGCCGCCCGCCGCGACAACGTCGAACGCCTGCGCGAGCTCGCCGCGCGCCACTCGGACGAGGTCGAGCTGATCTGCTCGCACGACCCCGTGTATCTAGACGGGCGCTAAGCGTCCGGCGCCGCGCGGGCCTCGCGGACGAGCCTGCGCATCCCCTTGATCCAGCGTTCCGGGTCGGCGCCCTTGCGCGCCATGAACTGCGCCACGTTCTCGTGCGGCAGGATCAGGAAGCGCTCCTCGCGGATGCCCGCCACGACCGCGTCCGCCACGTCCTCCGGTTCGAGCAGCCCGCCCGCTGACAGCGCCGCCGCCGCGGCCGCCTCCTGCATGCCCTGTTCGAGCATCGGCGTGCGCACGCCCTGCGGGCAGATGCACGAAACGCGCACGCCCTGGTCGGCGTATTCGATCGCCAGCCACTCCGCCAGCGACACCGCCGCGTGCTTGGTCACGCTGTAGACCAGCGAGGAGACCTGCGTCAGCAGGCCCGCCGCGGACGCCGTGTTGATCAGGTAGCCCTCGCCGCGCTCCAGCATCTGCGGCAGCAGCGCCCGCGACGCCCACACGTGCGCCATCACGTTGATCCGCCACGCTTCGTCCCAGCAGTCGTCCGGCACCTCCGGGCCGCCGCCCATGCCGCCGATGCCCGCGTTCGACAGGAAGACGTCGATCGGCCCGTTGGCCTCCGTCGCGGTCGCGATCAGCTCGCGCACGCTCTCCTCGCGGCCCGCGTCGAAGCCCACCGCAAGCGTGCCCGCGCCCAGCTCATCCGCCAGCTTGCGCGCCCCCTCGAGCTCGCGATCCGCGATCACCACCGCGCGCGCGCCCTCCGCCACGAAGGCGCGCACCAGCGCGCGGCCGATGCCGCCCGCGGCGCCCGTCACCACGACATGCCTGTCAGTCAGCTCCATGCTGCGTACAATATGTCAACCATGAGTGCCGATGCCAGGATGGCGGGGTCGCCCGTGGCCCCTGTGTTGGGAGAGCTGCGCTACAGCGCCGAGCTGGCGCGGCTGCTCTCCGACACGCGCCTGCGCGCACCGCGCCCGCTGGCCGACGCGCCGCCCGTGATGCTGATCCCGGGGTTCATGGCCGGCGATGCGTCGCTTCTGGTGCTGCGCGCATGGCTGCGCCGCCGCGGGCACCGCGTCGCGATGAGCGGCATGTTCGCCAACGTCGACTGCGCCGGGCGCTCCGTCGAGCGCCTCGAAGCGCAGCTCGCCGACTTCGCCGCCGAGTGCGGCTCGCCCGTGGCGCTCGTCGGACAGAGCCGCGGCGGCACGCTCGCGCGCGTGCTCGCCGTGCGCCACCCCGAGCTCGTGTGCGGCCTCGCGATGCTCGGCTCGCCCGTCGTCGACGGCCTCGCCGTCTCGCCGCGCGTGCTGCGCACCGTGCGCTGGATCGCGCGGCTCGGCGACCTCGGCCTGCCGGGCGTGTTCTCCACCAGCTGCCGCGACGGCGCCTGCTGCGAGGCGTTCCACGCCGACCTCGCCGCGCCGCTTGCCGCGAGCATCGAGGCCGTCTCCGTGTACTCGCGCAGCGACGGCGTCGTCGACTGGCGCGCGTGCGTCGATCCGTACGTGCAGCTCCGTCGAGATCGACTCCAGCCACTGCGGCATGTCCGTGCACCCCGGCGTCTACCGCGTGATCGAGCAGATGCTCGACGGCGCCGCCGAGGCATGCGGCGGCACGCGGGCGCGCGCCGCCGCGTAAGGCCGACCGCCGCCGCCATCCGCCGCCGCACGCAGCCCCTCCCATACGATCACGCCCAGTGCCACACGCCGACGACATGCTCAACGTCGCTGCCTCGCGCGCGGAGCAGCTCGCCGCGCCGGGGCTCAGCCCGCGCCCGCGCCGCAAGGTGGCGGTGCTCGCGTGCATGGACACCCGCATCGACCTGTTCCCGATGCTGGGCCTGCAGCGCGGCGACGCGCACATCATCCGCAACGCCGGCGGGCTCGTCACCGACGACGCGATCCGCTCGCTCAGCGCCTCCCAGCGGCTGCTCGGGACCGAGGAGATCGTCGTCGTGATGCACGACGGCTGCGGCCTGCGCGGCGCCTCCGAGGACGACTTCGCGCAGGCGCTCGCGGCCGACGGGGCGATGCCCACATGGCGGCTGGGCGCATTCGAGGACGTCGAGGACACGCTCCGCCACAGCCTCCAGCGGCTGCGCTCGGCCCCCGAGCTGCCCGCCCGCGAGCACATCAGGGGATTCGTGTTCGACCCCGAGTCCGGGACGCTGCGCGAGGTGAGCGCCGCCGTGCTCGACGAGGTCGGCTCCCGCGCGGCCGAGCCCGACCGGTAGGCTGCCCCGCCATGCGAGCCGTCACCTTCCAGGCCCCGGGCGTCGTCAGCGTCGAGGAGCGTCCCGAGCCCGAGCTGATCGACGCCGAAGACACGATCGTGCGCATCGAGGCCACCGGCGTGTGCGGCTCGGACCTGCACATCTTCCACGGCCGCGTGCAGATCGAACCCGGCTTCACGATCGGCCACGAGTACGTCGGCACCGTCGTCGCAGCCGGCGACGGCGTCACGCGCGTGGCCGTCGGCGACCGCGTGCTCGGCTGCTTCCAGACCGCCTGCGGCGGCTGCTTCTTCTGCCTGCAGGGCCTCTACCACCGCTGCGAGCACTCGCGCACGTTCGGCCACGGCGCCGCGCTCGGCTCGCTGCAGGGCACGCAGGCCGACATGGCGCTCGTGCCGCACTCCAACTTCGTCCTGCGCCGCGTTCCCGAGGGGCTCAGCAACGACGTGGCGCTGTTCGCCGGCGACGTCATGGGCACCGGCTTCCACGCGGTCGCCGACAGCGGCATGCGCCCAGGCGACGTCGTCGCCGTGCTCGGGCTCGGTCCCGTGGGGCTGTGCGCCGTGCAGGCCGCCAAGGCGTGCGGCGCCGGGCACGTGTTCGCGGTCGACTCCGTGCCCGAGCGCCTCGCCGTCGCCGAGTCCTTCGGCGCGGAGCCGCTGCACATCGCCGAGCAGGACGTCCGCGCGGCCGTGCGCGGCGCCACCGAAGGCCGCGGCGCCGACGTGTCGATCGACGCCGTCGGCGACCCCAAGGTGCTCGAGAGCGCGATCCGTCTCACGCGCAACTGCGGCGCCATCCAGTGCATCGGCGTGTACGCCGAGCGGGCAGAGGTGCACATGGGCCTGTTGTGGCTGAAGGCGCTCACGCTGCGCGGCGGCCACGCCAACGTGATCGGCCACGTCGACCGCGTGCTCGCGATGCTCTCCGCCGGCGTGCTCGACCCCACCGCGCTCGTCACCCACCACATGAAGCTCGAGGAAGCGCCCGAGGCCTACGCCGTGTACGACCGGCGCGAGGCGCTCAAGATCGTGCTCACGCCCTGAGCGCTAACGTGCGCCGCGGTGCGCCTCGCGCTCGTGATCCCCGCGCTGACCGCGCTGCTCGCGCTGGCCGGTCCGACCAGCGGCGCAGGGAGCGGTACCGCCGGCGGCTCCGGGCCGCTGCCGACGTCGACGCCCGCGCGTCGCACGAGCCTGTACCGCATCACCGGCTGCCGCAGTCGCGGCACGCTTGCCTACACGCACGGCCCCGCCCGGCGCGAGGTGGCGATCGGCTTCGACGACGGCCCCGCGCCCGACACCTCCGCGTTCGTGACGATGCTCGAACGCAGTCACGCGCAGGCGACGTTCTTCATGATCGGCGAGCAGGTCAGCGCCGTCTACCGCCAGACGTTGCTGCGCGAGCTGCGCGACGGCGACGTGCTCGGCGACCACACGTTCACGCACCCGGACCTGGTGCTCAGCGACCAAGTGCGCGCGCAGCTGCTGAAGACGATCGCGGCGATCCGCGCGCTGACCGGCTACACGCCGTGCGTGTTCCGCCCGCCGTACGGCGACTACGACGCGTCCGTGATCCAGACGGCTCGCTCGCTGGGCCTCGCGACCGTGACGTGGAACGTCGACCCCGCCGACTACACGCAGCCTGGCGCCGCCGCGATCGAGCAGCGCGTGCTCGCGCAGGTGCAGCCCGGCTCGATCCTCATCTCCCACGACGGCGGCGGCGCCCGCGGGCAGACGCTCGCCGCGTACCCCGCGATCATCTCCGCGCTGCGCGCCCGCGGCTACCGCATCGTCACGATCCCGCAGCTGCTCGGCTTCCGCCCCACGTACGTGCCGTGCGTCAAGCTGTGCCAGGGCATCGGCGTGCCGCGCACGCAGCTGCCGCCGGGCGCGATCGTCGAACGCGCGCCGTAGCCGGCGTCTGGCGTCGGCGTCGCCCGGCCCGCCCCCCGGGCCGCCGTGGGAGACACCGCCGCGCGGCGACGCCGACGCGGCGCGGGCGTGCTTAGAATAAAGTCCTCGGCGGAACGTCGATTCGTATAGATATTCACAGCGCGCGCCCGTAGCTCAGTGGTCAACGGTTCTCTTTGGGGAGCCAAAGAGCAGCGGTCTTTCAAGCCGCAGGCCGCGGGTTCGATTCCCGCCGGGCGCACTTTCGAGATTCCCTGATCTGCCCGCTAGAGCAGATGGTTCGTTGCGAGCAGGATGACGATGCCAACGCCGGCTATGGGAGCCAGCAGGATTCGCAGTGCTTCCATGCGACCGACGCGCCGATGAAAGCTCGCGGGGTTTTCGCGGTAAGCCAATAGGACAGCGCCGCCGCAGACGATGAGTGTCCCGAGCTCCGTGAGCTTGGATGGCCGGGGCCAGCTCGTAGCTATGAGCACGGCGTTTGCGAGTGCAACGGCGTAGAGGGCACTCCTCGCCTGTTTGAGCCGCGTCACTGCTTCATCGTCGCAGGCCTAAAGGCAGCTGTCCAGCCGCCAGAGGACGATCGAGGCGGTCGACGCGGCCCCGCTCGTCCATCGGTCCAGGTGTCAATCTAGAACCTCAAGTTGACATCCTGCGTAAAACCTGATTTATATGTCTCCGACGGGAATGACTTCCGGCGAGTGATGGAACGGAGACGATGGGTATGGGGTCAAGCATGACGCGAGACCAGACGCGGGACGGAGGGTTCCAATGGAGATGAGGCTTTTCGCCTGTCACGAGCACAGGATGCTCCGCGCGCTGCACGGCCGCTGGCCGTACCGCCGCTCACACTGCCGGCACGACCTGCATTGGCTCGTGCGCGTGCAGTCGCCGGGATGCTGGTGCGCGAGCGCTCGTGCGCACTCGATGCTGGGCCTGCGCGCGTGCAGTCGCCGCCCGCAGGGACGCTGAGAGGGAAGCCGGGGGAGACGGAGGGGTTGGAGGTTCTGCTCTAGCTGCCGGTCCGCGAGGGGGAGCGGGCCGGCAGGGGCAGGTCCACCTCGCCGGCTGCTGCGCGCGCGTCAGCGCGCGAGGCGTGCTCGGCGATCCGCTCGATCAGCTGCGGCCAGACGGCGCGCGGCAGGTCGTGGCCCATGCCCTCGATCATCATCAGCTCGGCGCCCGGGATCGCGCGCGCGGTGGCGCGCCCGCCGGAGGGCGCGATCAGCGGGTCCGCGGTGCCGTGGATGACGAGCGTCGGCGCGGTGATGCGCATGCAGCTCCGCGGTGCGATTGCCGGCGGCGATGATCGCGGCGAGCTGGCGGCCGGGCCCCGCGGGGTCGTGGTCGCGCTCGTAGCTGGCGGCGGCGATCATGTGCAGGTCCTCCTCGTCGTGCGGCAGCCCGGGCGAGCCGATCACGCTGAACAGCCGTTCGATGTGCGCGATCCGCGCCTCGCGCCCTGCGGGCGGCCGGCGCAGGAAGATCGGGTACACGCGCAGCGACGGCTGGCCGGTGAGGCGGCTGCCGGTGTTGGACATGATCGACGTCAGCGAGCGCACCGCCTGCGGGTGGCGCACCGCGAGCGTCTGCGCGATCATGCCGCCCATCGAGGCGCCGATCACGTGCGCGGGCGCGAGGTCCAGCTCGGCCAGCAGGCCGGCGGCGTCGTCGGCCATGTCGCGCAGCGTGTAGCTGGCGGCGCGCGGCGAGCGGGTGAGCAGCTGGGCGGTCGTGGGCGGGCGGCCGCTGACGTGCGTGGAGCGCCCGATGTCGCGGTTGTCGAAGCGGACCACGTGCAGGCCGTGCGCGGCCAGCTCGTCGCAGAAGTCCTCCTGCCAGGCGACCATCTGCGTGCCCAGGCCCATGATCAGCAGCGCTGTCGGATCTGACGGCTCGCCGAAGGTCTCGTAACAGAGGGTGATGCCCCTGCCGACGTCGCAGAACTGCTCTGACATGATCCAGCGACTGTAGCGGGCCGGATCGGGGTAGGATCGACTGCAATGTCCGCTTCACCGCAGTCGAGTGGGGGCGCCGTCGTCGCGGGCGGCGGCCGGGCGGTGGCGACGGCGGGCACGGACGCGGAGATCCGCGCGCTGTCGATCGACACGATCCGCGCGCTCTGCGATGGACGCGGTGCAGAAGGCCAACGCCGGCCACCCGGGCACCGCGATGGCGCTCGCGCCGCTCGCCTACACGCTGTTCCAGCGCTTCCTGCGGGTCAACCCGAGCGACACCGAGTGGCCGGACCGCGACCGCTTCGTGCTGAGCTCGGGCCACGCGTGCATGCTGCAGTACTCGATGCTGCACCTGTGCGGCTTCGATCTCGGCCTCGAGGACCTGCAGCAGTTCCGCCAGTGGGGCTCGCGCACGCCGGGTCACCCCGAGCGCGGCCACACGCCGGGCATCGAGATCACGACGGGACCGCTCGGCCAGGGCTTCGCCAACGCGGTCGGCATGGCGATGGCCGAGCGCTTCCTCGGCGACCGCTACAACCGCCCCGGCCGCGAGCTGGTCGATCACCACGTGTACGTGATCTGCGGGGACGGCGACCTGATGGAGGGCGTCAGCCAGGAAGCCGCGTCGATCGCCGGTCATTTCGCGCTCGGCAAGCTGGTCGTCTGCTACGACGACAACCACATCACGATCGACGGCACCACCTCGATCTCCTTCGACGGCGAGAACCACGCCGCGCGCATGGCCGCCGACGGCTGGCACGTGCAGCGCGTCGAGGACTCCGAGGACGTCGAGGCGCTGGAGGCGGCGATCGCGGCCGCGCGCGACGAAGCGGAGCGGCCGTCGTTCATCGCGATCCGCTCGCACATCGCCTACCCGGCCCCGCACGCGGTCGACACCGCCAAGGCGCACGGCGCGGCGCTCGGCGAAGACGAGGTGCGGGCGACCAAGCAGGTGATGGGCTTCGATCCCGATCGCCGCTTCTGGGTGGACGAGCGCGTGTACGAGCACATGTCGCTGAGCGAGCGCGGCGAGACCGTGCAGGCGCAGTGGCAGGAGCGCTTCGACGCGTGGAGCGAGGCGTTCCCGGAGCTGGTGGAGGACTGGCGGCTCGCGTGGGCCGGCAAGCTGCACGAGGGCTGGCGCGAGTCGCTGCCGGCGTTCACGGCGGGCGAGGAGATCGCGACGCGCTCTGCGGGGCAGAAGGTGATGGCGGCGTTCGCGGAGTACGCGCCGACGATGGTCGGGCGGCGCCGCCGACCTGGTCGAGTCGACCAAGACCGTGTTCGACGGTGGCGGCGAGTTCTCGAAGGTGCACGCGGGACGCAACGTCCCGTTCGGCATCCGCGAGCACGGCGATGGGCGCGATCGTCAACGGCCTGGCCGCCCACGGCGGGATCGTCAAACCGTACGGCTCCACGTTCCTGACGTTCTCCGATTACATGCGCGGCTCCGTGCGCCTGTCCGCGCTGATGGGGCTGCCAGTCGTGTGGGTGTGGACGCACGACTCCGTCGCGCTCGGCGAGGACGGCCCCACCCACCAGCCGATCGAGCACTCCGCGTCGCTGCGCGCGATCCCGCACCTGTGGGTGATGCGCCCCGGCGACGCCAACGAGACCGCCGAGGCATGGCGCGTGGCGCTCGAGCGCGAGGACGGGCCGGTGGCGCTGCTGCTCTCCCGCCAGAACGTGCTCGTGCTCGACCGCACCGAGGTCGCCGCTGCCGAGGGCGTGCGCCGCGGCGGCTACGTGCTGTGGGACTCCGCCGGCCAGGGGCAGGGCGAGCCGGAGATCATGCTGCTCGCGACGGGCTCGGAGGTGCCGCTGACGCTCGCGGCGGGCCGGTCGCTGGCGGAGCGGGGCACGCGCGTGCGCGTCGTGTCGGTGCCGTGCATGGACCTGTTCGAAGAGCAGCCGCAGGAGTACCGCGACGAGGTGCTGCCGCCGGCCGTGAGGGCGCGCCTGGCGGTCGAGCCCGGCGCCACCATGAGCTGGTGGAAGTGGGTGGGCCTGGACGGCGACGTGCTCGGCCTCGACCGCTTCGGCGCGTCCGCGCCCGGCACTACCGTGCTCAAGGAGCTGGGCTTCACCGTCGAGAACATTCTCGCGCGCGCAAGCGCGCTGCTTGAATCCGGACACTGACGCGAAACACCCGCCGCGCTACAGACAGGAGACACGATGCCCTCCGACTCAGCCTCGCCCCTCGAGCGTCTCTCGGATCTCGGCCAGAGCGTGTGGGTCGACTTCCTCTCGCGCGAGTCGATCCGCGGCGGCCACCTGCAGGAGCTGATCGACGACTACTCCGTTGTGGGCGCCACGTCCAACCCGACGATCTTCGAGAAGGCGATGAGCTCCGGCAGCGCCTACGACGAGCAGCTGCACGAGCTGGCGTCGAGCGGCGCGCGCGAGGAGCAGGCGTTCTGGGCGCTCGCCGAACAGGACATCAGGGACGCGTGCGACCTGTTCCGCCCGGTGTGGGACGGCGGCGGCGGACGCGACGGTTACGTGTCGCTCGAGGTCGACCCGCGGCTCGCGTACGACACGCTGCACACGTTCCGCGAGGCGATGCGCATCCACGGCAGCGTCGACAGGCCCAACCTGATGGTGAAGATCCCCGCGACCAAGCCGGGGCTGGCGGCGATCGAGGACGTGATCGCCAAGGGACGCTCGATCAACGTCACGCTGATCTTCTCGCTGCAGCGCTACGCCGAGGTCGCCGAGTCCTACATCCGCGGCATCGAGCGCCTCGTCGCCGAGGGCGGCGACCCGCGCGCGGTGGCGTCGGTGGCGAGCTTCTTCGTCTCGCGCATCGACACCGAGGCCGACCGCAGGCTGCAGGAGGTCGGAGCGCCCCAGGAGCTGCAGGGCAAGCTCGCGATCGCGAACGCGAAGCTCGCGTACGCCCACTACCTGGAGGCGTTCAGCGGCCCGCGCTGGGAATACCTGGTCGGCAAGGGCGCCACGCCGCAGCGGGTGCTGTGGGCCTCGACGTCGACCAAGAACCCCGCGTACCCGGACACGCTGTACGTCGACGAGCTGCTCGGGCCGGACACCGTCAACACGATGCCCGAGGACACGATCAAGGGCTACCAGGACCACGGCGAGCCGCAGCTGCGCCTGCAGGGAGAGCTGGAGCAGGCGCGCGCGCTGCTGAGCGAGCTGGCGCACGCGGGCGTCGACTATGACGACGTCACCGACACGCTGGAGCGCGAGGGCGTCGAGAAATTCTCGGAGTCATTCGCGCAGCTGCTGGGGTCGCTGCGCGACAAGCAGGCATCGCTCGCGCCGGCGTAGGCGGCGAGCCTAGACGTAGGGGATCGGCACCAGCACGCGGACCGTCAGCGGCCCCGACGGGAACGCCCTGGCGTGGACGGTGAACACGCGGTAGGTGTGTCCGCGGTAGCGGTAGGAGCCGCTCGCGGGCACGCTCGCAAGCGCCGGGCCGGGTGCGGGGCCGAGGCTGTCCTTGACCAGCTGCGGCGGGCCGGGGCCGGTGCTCATGTACATGAGCACGTCCAGGCCCGCCAGCCGCCGCGTGAGCCGCAGATAGCCTTCGTCGTCCTGGATCGAGAGCACGACGCCGCCGATCGTGTGGCCGTGCAGGCGCAGCGGCGCGTCGATCGGGGCGAGCACGTACGGCCCGCCGACGTCCGACAGCAGCTGGCCGCCCGCGCTGACGTGCATGCGCACGATGTGGTGGTTGAGCAGGGTCTTGATCGCCGCTTCGGTGGCTGCCGGTTCGCGTTTGGCGACCGCCTGCAGCAGCGCGTGGTTGCGCTGCACGCGGCGCACCTGCTTCTGCGCGCTCTGCCCGCTCTCGCCGGCGTAGATCAAATGGGCGACGCGGCGCAGCGTGTCGACGACCGTGTCCTCGCGGGTGCTCCCGCACAGCGAGGCGCTCGTGCTGGCGGGGATCAACAGGTAGACGCGCAGCGCACCCGTCGGGTAGGCCTCGGCCGGGAACGAGGTGTAGCCGTAGGCGGCGTGTTCGGACGTCACCGCGCCAACGTCTGGCACGGGGCCCGAGCCGAGCGCGGTGGAGCCGGCAACGGTGGCGCTGCCGTTGCGCAGCGCCACCAGGCCCTGGGAGATCCCTCGCGCCTCGATCAGGAAGCCGTTGTCGGCCCACACGCTCGCCATGTAGCTGCCGATCGGCGCGCCGCCGGCACCCACCAGCGTGCCGTGCAGCGGCGCCAGCGCCGGCACGCCCACTTCGAGGAACGGCTGCCCGTCGCGCGTGATGCTCAGGTCCGTCAGGTGCCCCGTGGCGAGCAGCGCGTGCGCGGCCGCGTGCGCGAGCGTCCGGTTCCCGGTTTCCACGGCCGTGCGCAACGCCTGCGAGTGTTCGATCAGGTACTGGGCGCTGCCGATCCGTTCGCCGTGCACGCCCTCGCGGTAGACGCGCTGGACGACTCTGGAGAGCGTGTCGAGCACCGCCGCCGAGCAGGCGCTGGGCGCGCCCGCGGGCTGTGGGGTGACGGCGGCGGCGATACGTGCCGCCGGGGTGGAGCCGCAGCCGCAGACGGATGCGAGCAGTCCCACGGCGAGCGCTAGCGCGGCGATTCGAGATCGCCCTGCAAGCGGGCACTTTTTCACGCGCGCAACCATCGCTGCGAATACTAAGGGCGGGGTAATCGTGCGATGAGGGCTCTCACATGCGGAGGCGCGGTCGGGTAACGTCGCCTGCGTGGCGCTCGTACTCATCACCGGCGCGTCGACCGGCATCGGGCAGGCGACGGCGCTGCGGCTGGCGGCGAGCGGCTGGACGGTGCTCGCCGGTGTGCGCAACCCCGAGGCCGGCGAGCGGCTGCGCGAGCAGGCCGGCAGTGGCGGCGACCGCGTGATCCCGCTGAGCCTGGACGTGACCGACGCGACGCAGGTGGCGGCGGCGCGCGAGCGCGTCGAGGAGGAGGCAGCCCGCGCGGGCGTCTCCTCGCACAGCGGCCTGGATGCGCTGGTCAACAACGCGGGCATCGGCATCGGCGGCCCGCTGGAGCTGGTCTCGGCGGATGACCTGCGCACGCAGTTCGAGGTCAACGTGTTCGCGCAGGTGGCGGTCACGAACGCGCTGCTGCCGGCGCTGCGTCGCGCGGGCGGGCGGATCGCGTTCGTGTCGTCGATCGGCGGGCGCGTGGCGATGCCGTTCACGGCGCCGTACGCGGCGTCCAAGCACGCGATCGAGGCGTTCGGCGACGCGCTGCGCGTGGAGCTGCGCAGCTCGGGCGTGCGGGTGGCGCTGATCGAGCCGGGCTCGGTGGCGACGCCGATCTGGGACAAGAGCCGCGAGCAGGGCGACCGCGTGACGATCCCGCCGGAGCTGCAGGACGTGTACGGCAAGATCCCGGCGGCGATGGACAAGGTGCTGGAGGACACGGCGCGGCGCGGCGTGCCGCCGGAGCAGGTGGCTGCGACGATCGAGCGGGCGCTGACGGAGTCGCGCATGAAGGCGCGCTACGTCGTCGGCAGGGACGCGAAGGCGATGCTGATCGCCAGGCGCCTGCTGCCGGACCTGGTGTTCGACCGCGTTGCGCGGCGGGCGCTGGGCGTGTGAGGTAGGGCGATGGAGTTCGAGACGATCGAGAGCGGCGGGCTGCGCTACGTGGTCTCGCGCGCGGGCGAGGGGCCGGACGTGGTGCTGATGCACGGCTTCCCCGACACGCCGTACTCGTGGGCCGAGATCGAGCAGGCGCTCGTGGACGCCGGCTGGCGCGTGACGGTGGCGTGGCTGCGGGGCTATCACGTCGAGACGATCGTGGCGGGCCGGGGCTATGACCCCGAGACGCTGGGGCGCGACGCGCTGGGGCTGCTCGATGCGATCGGCGCGTCGAGCGCGGTGCTCGTGGGTCACGACTGGGGCGCGTTGTGCGCCTACTCGGCTGCCGGACTCGCGCCTGAGCGGGTGCGAGCGCTCGCGACGTTCGGCATTCCGCATCCCGCCGTGCTCGAGCGCACGCCCTCGGCGGTGTGGAGCGTGCGCCACTTCTTCGCGCTGAAGCTCCCGTGGGCCGAGCGCATGTGCCGGCGCGAGGACTTCGCGTACCTGGACCGGCTGTATCGCCGCTGGTCCCCCAACTGGTCGGGCCCCGAGCGCGAGCAGAGCCTCGACCGCGCCAAGCAGGCGCTGTCCTCGCCGGCGACGCTCTCCGGCGCGATCGGCTACTACCGCGACCTGCCGCTGGGAGGCCCGCCGCCTGTGACCGCGCGCGTGCCGCAGGTGCCGGGGCTGGTCGTGGGCGGCGCCGAAGACCTCGTGGACGTCCGGCTCTTTACGCGCACCGCCGAGCTGCTTGCGCAGCCGAGCCGCGCGCTGATCGTGCAGGGCGCGGGGCACTGGCCGCACCGCGAGCAGGCAGCGCAGGTGGTGCCGGAGCTGGTCGAGTACCTGCGCCCATTCGCGGCGTCGGGCTCGCAGGGCCCCACTTCGGCGTAGCCTGCCTCAGGAGGTTGGCGGCGGATACACCGCCAACCAAGCGAACAGGCTGGTGGTGGCGGACTGCGTCTGCAGCATCCCCGGCTGGGCGTCGATCGCGGGCAGCGTTTCGCCGTTCCACGAGAGCATGTAAAGGCCCTGCGCGTTGGCCGCGCGCGCCTGCGCGTCGCGCGCGTTGGCGGCGGCCAGCGCATACAGCGAAGGGTCGCCTTCGAGCGCATAGAGCGCGAGCATCCACTGCAGGTAGATGGCGTCGTACTGCGGCGAGAAGTCGAGCTGGTAGCCGAAGCGGCGCAGGGAGGTGGCCTTGACCTGTTCGGCGCGCCGGCAGTAGGAGACGGCGCCGGTCAGCCGGCAGAGCAGCGCCTGCGCGTAGATCAGCGGCGCCTCGACGTAGTCGACGGGGGTGGCGTTGACGCTGCTGTCCACGTACAGCGCGTTTTCGCCGCTGAAGCCGGCGGTGTTGGCCCAGGCGATGAACCGCTGGGCCTGTTCGAGCGCGAACGCGGAGTGGCTCTGCTGGTAGATGAGGGTCGCGAGCAGCGTGTCGGCGGCCAGCGCCGGCCCGGACTTGTAGGGGTGCTCGGTGTCCCACCAGACGCCGCCGCCATTCGGGTCCCAGCCGGCGGCCGCGATGTAGCGCAGCGCGCGCTGCGCGTCGGCGAGATAGCGCGACGTGCCGCTCGCGCGGTAGGCCTCCATGAAGGCGACTCCCCACCAGCCATTGTCGTCGAACCACGTCTCGGTGCCGGCTTCGCGGTCGCCCTGGTAGGGGGAGTAGCCGGGCAGCGGGCGCAGTCCCCGGTTGAGGTACCGCTCGGCGCCGGCCGCGAAGCCGGCGAGCGCGCGCAGGTTGGCGGCGGTGGGCTGGGCGATGGCGATCGCGTCGAGCGACTCGAACAGCGGCACGCTGTCCCAGATGGTCGCCAGCGGATAGCGCTGGAGGTCGTCCAGGCGCGAGTCATACCAGTGGCGCCGCGGATCCCACCAGTGCCTGTGCGCCTGTGCGACGCCGGCCTTTGCGAGCGCGAGATAGCCCTGCTGGGCGGCGCTGAGGGCCGGCGCGGGCGCCGCTTGGCCCTGCGCCGCGGCGACGGTCGTGAGGCAGCCGCCGGCGCATGCCAGGCAGATCGTGGCGGCGAGCGTGGGCAGCGAGAGCGTTGGCATGCGCATACGAGCGATAACCCGGTACGTCCATGATCGGCGCGCCCCCCGCGTAGGATGAGTCGTCGTGTCCGCTGCTCCCCCGTTTGCCGAGCCGCCGTCGCCGCCGTCCGAATGCGGCGCGTGGCTGCTCGCGTGCGCGATCGGCGTGCTCGGTGTAGCGGTGCTGGCGGCTGCGCTCGCGGGCGTGTTCGGCAGCGCGAGCGCACCGGTGGCGCCGCCGCCGGTGCTGGTCGCGGCGGCGACCCCTGCGCCGGCGTCCGCGGCGTCAGCCGGCGCCGCCTCCGCCGCGGGCGTGGCGAACACGTCCGGCGCACGCGCGCACGCGGCGATCGTGGCGCAGCCGTCGCCGGCACAGCAGCGCCTGAGCGCGCAGCAGCTCATGGACGCCACGCAGACGCACATCTCCAGGCGCTGGATGGAAGGCTTCTACCCGATCTACGGGGTCGCGCAGCGCACATTCGGCGTCAACTGGCTGCTGCTCGCCTCGATCCACAGGCAGGAGAGCGCGTTCTCGACCGCGCCGGGCGTCTACCACGGCCTGAACTTCGCGGGCTGCTGCGGCGGGCCGATGCAGTTCAACGTGAAGAACGGGCCGCTGACGACGTGGGACATGGTGAGCGACTCCTACGTCTACGGCAGGCGCCCCGCGCGCTACGACCACATGACGGCGACGCACCCGTCGATCTACGACGACTTCGACGCGATCATGGCGGCGGCGCACCTGCTGTCGGCGGACGGCGCCGAATACGCGCTGAACGACTCGGCGTGGAACGCCGCGTACGACTACTACGGCCACGATGCCACGGGCGTGACGTACGCCGATCAGGTGCTGGCGCGCGCGATCGGCTGGTCCCAGCACGGCTTCTGCATCAACTGCGCCATCGAACCGGCGATGGTCGAAGCGGTGCACGCGGCGTACGGCGCGCCGGTGCTGGCGGCGCTGGAAGCGGAGCCGAAGGCGGTTACGGCGTCGCGCCGTGGCGGCAGATCCAGCGCGACGCACTGAAACTCCTTCCGCGAGTCCCGTATAGCAATGGTTATACGGGACTCACGAAGTGAGTAAATATGTGCGCCAGCCCCCCGCCTGGCCGCCTTCGTCTCAGGCGGCGTCGGCCTGCGCGATCAGCTCGCCGGCGACACGGTCGGTCGCCTGGCCGGTTCCGCCGAGCAGCCGCCGCGAGAGCTGCGCGCGGCGGAAGTACAGCGGCGCGTCGTGCTCCCAGGTGGCGCCGATGCCGCCGTGCACGGAGATCATGGTGCGCGCGGCGGTGTCGAGCGCGTTGCCGCCGACGGAGCGCGCAGCGCTGGCGGCGAGCGGGAACTCTCCCGGCGCGCCGTTGCGCGCCCAGCCGGCGTAGTAGAGCAGCGAGCGCCCGTTCTCGAGCTGGCGCAGCACCTCGGTGAGGGCGTGCTTGACGGCCTGGTAGGAGCCGATGGCGCGGCCGAACGTGAAGCGCTCCTTGGCGTAGGCGACTGACACGTCGAGCGCGGTTTCGACGCTGCCGAGCGACTCGGCGGCGATCAGCGCCTGCGCGAGGTACCACGCGGACGCGAGCGCATCCTCGGGCGCGTCGAGCACGAGGGCGGGCGCGTCCTGGAACGTGACGTGCGCGAGCGAGCGGGTGGAGTCGTAGCGCGTGGTCGGCTCGACCTGGACGCCTGTGGACTCGCTGAGGATCGCCACGCCCGCCGGCTTGCCATCGATCAATGCCACGCCCACGAACCCGCTGGCGCCGGGCGCGTCGGGGACGAACGCGAAGCTGCCGCTGACCTTGGTCTGGCCGCTCTCGTCGGCCGCAGCGCCGACGGGCAGCTCGCCGCGTGCGAGGCCGCCGCGCGAGTCGCTGCTCCAGCCGCCGCCGACGTCGTTGGGAGGGCAGCTCGGCAGGTACGCGGCGCGCTTGTCGCCGCTGGCGAGCTCGCCGATCCAGCTGGCGGCGTTGGGCGAGGCGTTGACGATCGCGGTGGCCGGGAGGTGGCCGAGCAGCGGCACGCCGGCGAGCACGCGGCCGCACTCGCCGAGCACGAGCATCGCGTCGAACGCATCGAGGCCGGCGCCGCCGTGCGCTTCGTCGATCAGCAGGCCGGGCCAGCCGGCCTCCTTGGCCATCGGCCACAGGTCGGGCATGGCGTTCGCGTTGCCATCCAGCGCCTCGCGGGCGGCTTCGAGCGTCTTGAAGCGCGAGAGCGCGCCGCGGGCGGCCTCGCGCAGGAACACCTGCTCGTCTGAGAGTGCGAGATTCATGCCGCTGCTCCTTCCTTGGAGCGCAGCTCCGAGAATGGGATGCCCTTGTCGAGTCGCGGCTCGGGCGGCAGCCCGAGGACGCGCTCGCCGACGGTGTTCTTGAGGATCTCTTCGGTGCCGCCGGCGGACTTGAGGCCGGGCAGGAACGAGATCATGTACGCCCACTCGCTGTCCTCGGCGAGCGCGTCGGGCCCGATCACGTCGGCGATGAGATCGCCGGCCTTGATGGCGCCGGCGACGATCGTGACCTTGGCGAGGCCCGCCTCGGGCCCGGGGATCTGGCCTTTCTGCAGCGCGGTGAGGGTGCGGTAGCCGGTGAAGCGCACGGCGAGCAGTTCGCTTGCGACCTCGCCCAGGCGGTGGCGCACCTCGGGGTCGCAGCGGGCGTGCTCGTCGGCGGCGATGGCGCCGGCGAAGCGCGTGGAGTTGTAGCCCATGCCCTCGCTGCCGAGGCCGATCGTGACGCGCTCGAACATGAGCGTGGTGAGGCCGGTGCCCCAGCCGTTGCCGAGGCCGCCGACGACGGCGCCCTCCTCGAGCTGCGACGTCGTCGAAGAAGACCTCGTTGAACTCGGCCTCGCCGGAGATCTGGCGCAGTCCGCGCACGGTGACGCCCTCGGCGTCCATCGGCACGACGAACATGGTCATGCCCTTGTGCTTGGGCACGTCGGCGTCGGTGCGCGCGAGCAGCAGGCCGTAGGAGGCGAACTGGGCGTTGGTGGTCCACACCTTCTGTCCGGTCAGGCGCCAGCTGCCGTCGTCCTGCTGGCGCGCGCGCGTCTGCACGGCGGCGAGGTCGGAGCCGGCGGCGGGCTCGGAGAACAGCTGGCACCAGACCTCGTCGCCGTGGAGCATCGGGCCGAGGTAGCGCGACTTCTGCTCCTCGTTGCCGTGGGCGATGATGGTGGGGCCGAGCATGCCGACGCCGATCGCGTCGAGGATGCCGGGCACTTTGGCCCGCGCGATCTCCTGGTTGCAGATGACCTGCTCGATCGGGCCGAGGCCCTGGCCGCCGTACTCCTTGGGCCAGGTGACGCCGGCGAGGCCGCCCTCGGCGAGCTTGCCCTGCCAAGCGCGGCGCGCGGCGACGATCTCGTCCTCGTCCTGGAGCGCGCCGGGACCTTGCAAGATCGGGCGCTTCGGACTTGTGCTCGTCGAGCCAGCTGCGCACCTGTGCGCGATAGGCGGCCTGCTCGGGTGTGTCGTCGAGATCCACGGCGTCTCCTTTGGCTGACTGGCCAGTCAATCTCGTCCGGAAAAGGTACCACTCCGGGCGACGCAGGTCAGCCGCGTGCGCCCGCGCGCGTCAGGCGCCGGGCGGGAACGGCTGCTCGGGCACGATGGGCTGGTGGTAGACGTCCTCGAAGCCGAGGTCGAGCAGCTGGCGCGCCTGGATGCCGGGGTCCTGCGAGTTGAGCACGATGGCGCCGAGCCGCACGCCGTGGCGCTCGGCGGTGGCGACGAGGCAGCGCCCGGCGGCTTCGGTCTGGCCGGTCTTCATGCCGGTGACGCCGGGGTATTTGTAGATGAGCAGCGGGTTGTTGTTGTACAGGTAGAGCTTGCCGCCCTTGATCGGGAAGGGCAGCACGGCGGAGTAGGTGCGCACGACGCTTGCGATGCGCGGCTGCTGCATGTCGACGTGCGCGAGCACGGCGAGGTCGGCGGCGCAGGAGAAGTTGCCGGCGTTGTAGTAGCCGGACGGCGAGGAGTAGCGGGTGCAGCCGAGCCCGAGCCGCGCGGCTTCCTGGTTCATGCGCACGACGAAGCGCTTGACGCTGTGCGGCGACGTGCTGGGCGAGCGCGGTGGCGGCGTCGTTGCCGGAGGGCAGCAGCAGCCCGTAGAGCATGCTCTCCAGGCGCACGTGGCGCCCGAGCGGCAGCACGCCGACCTTGGAGCCGGCGGCGTCGACGGCCTGCCTGGTGACGAGCACGTGCGCGTCGGGCGGCGCGGACTCGACGGTGATGAGCGCGGTCATCATCTTGGTGAGGCTGGCGATGGGCACGCGCTGGAGCGGGTTGTGCTGCCACAGCACCTGGCCGGTGGAGAGGTTGAACAAGCAGCCCCTCGCGCGGGAGGGTGCGCGAAGCTGACCTGCACGGGGTCCTTTTCGGGCGAGGAGATTCCGGCGAGCGGGAGCGCGGGCTTGGCGAGCGGCAGGCCGTAGGGCGAGCGGGCGGCGCGCGCGGACGGCCCGTGCGCGGCGCCTTTGACGAGGGCGCTCGTGTGCTCTGCTCCGTGGTGGCGTTCGCCGGAGCCGCTGGCGAGGCCCATCTCGGCGACGACGGCGCCGAGCACGGCGAGCGCGAGCACGCCGAGTGCGGCCAGGCGGCGTCTGCGCCGGCGTCTGGCGGCGAGCACGCGGCGGTGGCGGCTCTGCCCTGGGGTGAGGAACGGCGAGCTCATCTACGGGGAGGATTGCGCAGCGCGCCGACGATGCCGATGCTGAGCAGCACGACGATGCCGACGGACAGCACGGTGTCGAAGGTGATGCCGTCCTTGACGATGGCGGTGAACGTGAGGAAGGCGAAGCCGGCGATGAACACAAGTACGGCGCCGAGCACGGCGAGGCGGCTCATGCGGCGGGCCTCGTGCGCGAGGCCGCGGGGGCGCGGCTGCGCCAGACGAACAGCTTGATGGCGAGCAGCCCGAAGGCGAAGCCACCGATGTGCGCGAAGTAGGCGACGCCTTCTTCGCTGCCGGTGCCGGCGAGGCCGGCAGCACCGAGGTAGAGCTGCTCGAGGAACCAGAAGCCGAGCAGGAACACGGCGGGCACCTCGACGAGCGTGAAGAAGAACACGATGAACACGAGCGCGAGCACGCGCGCGCGGGGGTACAGCAGGATGTAGCCGCCGAGCACGGCGGCTATCGCGCCGGAGGCGCCGAGCGTGGGGCCGGTGGAGCCGGGGTCGGCGGCGATCTGGGCGCCGAGCGCGACGAGCCCGCCGAGCAGGTAGAAGGCGGTGAAGCGCAGCCGCCCCATGGCGTCCTCGACGGTGGGGCCGAAGATGGCGAGGAAGATCATGTTGCCGAAGATGTGCAGGAAGCTGGCGTGCAGGAACATGGACGTGAACACGGTCTCCCAGGTGGCGGGCTGTGCCCCGGGAGTGCCGGTGACCCCTGCCTGACCTTGGCAGGCGATCGATTCGCTGAGCCCGCCGGGTGTGTGCAGAGTGAGCAGTTCGCAGTGCTTTCCAGGGTGTGTGAGCTCGTAGGGGATGGCGCCGTAGTGGACCTCGACGCTGCCCGTGGGCCCGCCGAAGAAGCTGCCGCCGTGGCGGATCTCGAGCAGGTAGACGACCACGTTGATGGCGACGAGCGCGATCGTGACGAGCGGCAGCCGCGCAAGCGGGATGTTGTCTTTGAGGGGGAAGATCCGCCGAGCTTACCCGGGTTCTCATGATAAAGTTCAGGAGCATGAGCACGCGCATGAAGATCTCGAAGGGCGGGCAGATCTCGATTCCGGCGACCATCAGGCACCGTTGGGGCACCTCGACGGTGGCGCTCGAGGATCACGGCGACCGGATCGTCCTTCAACCTGCCCCCGATGACCCGATCGCGGCAGCGGAAGGCGCGCTCGCGGGAGAGTTTCGCGGGCTCGACCCCGCTCGTCTTCGCCGGCAGGCGCGCGAGGACGAGCGAATCGCCGAGGCGCGACGCCAGCGCGGGTGACGCTGCTCGACGCTTACGCGTTGGTCGCGTTTCTCGTTGGGGGCCCGGCCAGCGCCCAGGTGCGCGCCATATTGCGCGAGGGGGGAGCGGCGGTGGCGAGCGCAAACCTGGCCGAGACGCTTGATGTGTCGCAGCGCATTCACGGCTTGCCGATCGCTCGGGCGATGGAGATCCTCGATCCGCTCCTCGGGGACCTGGTGACCGTGGTCCCTCTCGATGCCGCCATCGCGCAAGCAGCTGCGGAGATGCGATCGAAGCACTACCACCGCTCGAACAGGCCGATCTCACTCGCGGACGCGGTGCTGCTGGCGTCGGCAATGACAGACGACCGGATCGCGACGGCGGATCCCGATGTGCTGGCTGTGGCGGAGACAGAGGGGATCGAGACGATCAGCTTGCCCGAACAGGGGTAGCAGCCGCGGTTCGGGCTGTGCCGTGCGGGCACTTGGCGCGCTCCAACGCACTATGCGTGCGCGGCGAGCGGTCCGACACCTGGCTTTGACTGCGCGACGTGCTGATCGGCGTGGTAGGAGGAGCGCACGAGCGGGCCGGCGGCGACGTGCTGGAAGCCGAGGTCGTACGCGGCGTCCTGCAGCGCGGAGAACTCGTCGGGGTGCCAGTAGCGCACGACGGGCAGATGGCGCTCGGAGGGGCGCAGGTACTGCCCGACGGTGAGCACCTGCACGCCGTGCTGGCGCAGCGCGCCGAACGTGTCGACCATCTCCTCGTGGGTCTCGCCGAGCCCGACCATCAAGCCTGACTTGGTGACGACCTCGCCTTCGCCGAGCTCGCACGCGAGGCGCAGCACGCGGCAGGAGCGCGCGAACTGCGAGCCGCGCCGGGCGATTGGATACAGCCGCGGCACGACCTCGACGTTGTGGTTGAACACGTCGGGGCGCTCGGCGATGACCTTGGCGAGCGGCATCTCCTGCCCCTGGAAGTCGGGTGTGAGCACCTCGATCTGGCAACTGGGGGCCTGGCGGCGCACCTGGCGGATGACGCCGACGAACGCGGAGGCGCCCTTGTCGGGCAGGTCGTCGCGGTCGACGGACGTGATGACGGCGTGGCGCAGCCCCATGCGCGCGATCGAGCGCGCGACGCGCGCGGGCTCGAGCGGGTCGTTCCAGGTGGGCTTGCCGGTCTTGACGTTGCAGAAGCCGCAGCGACGCGTGCAGGTGTCGCCGAGGATCATGAACGTGGCGGTGCCGCGCTCCCAGCACTCGCCGACGTTGGGGCAGGCGGCCTCCTGGCAGACGGTGTGCAGGTTCTCGTCGCGGATCAGCTGCGTGAGCTCGCGGTAGCGCTCGCCGCCGGGCGGCGGCACCTTGAACCACGGCGGCTTGCGCTCGCGCAGCGGCCGCACGTCGGGTCCGAGCACTTTCAGCACGTCCATGCCGCCGGGGTTGGAGCGGGATCTGGTGGCGCTCACGCTGGCACCGGTTCTACGAGGGGGGATGAGATGGTTTTTATGGATGGGGCGTGCGCTGTGTCGATGCCGAGTCGCGCCGGCGACACGAGCCGCTGGCGCCTGCCGTGCGCTTGACAGAAGGCGTGGGCGATGCGCTTGCACAAGCAGCTCAGAGCCTCGCACTCCCCGGCGGACTCGCTCTGGAGCGACGTCATCGCGACGTCGGGCAGCCCGCAGGCGACGACCCAGGAGAACGGCTCGAGGTCGTTGCGGACGTTGACGGCGAAGCCGTGCGTGGTGACGCCGCGCGAGACGTGCACGCCGATGGAGGCGATCTTGCGGTCTTGCACCCACACGCCGGTGTAGTCGATGCCCTCGTCGTGGCGCGAGCGCGCGTGCACGCCGGCGTCGGCGAGCGCGGCGACGATGGCGTGTTCCATCGTGCGCAGGTAGCGGTGCACGTCGTCGATGCGCATGATCGGGTAGCCGACGAGCTGGCCCGGCGAGTGGTACGTAAGGCGCCCGCCACGGTCGACATCGACGATGTCGATGCCTTTGGCGCGGTAGAAGTCCTCGCCCAGCGGCAGGTCCTCGGCGTCGGAGCGCCGGCCGCGCGTGTAGACGGGCGGGTGCTCGAGCAGCAGCAGCGTGTCGGGGATCTCGCCCGCCTGTCGCTGCTCGCGCACGCATTCCTGTATGTCGAGGGCTTCACGGTAGGGAACCTGGCCCAGGTTGCACACCCACAACTCGTCGCGGTTCTCGTAGGCGATGCTCATGCGCCTTTCCAGCCTACCGCGCTTGGGGTGGCTGTTCGGTGTCCCCGATGGGTCGGGCTCACCCCGAGCATTCGGGGTATCTCGGCCGAGGTGGGAGACGTGCCACAGTGGATCGCCGCCGCTGGCTCGGCGTCGTCAATCGAGGCGCTTAGCCGTTACCAAACGCCGTCAGGCGCGCGCCACCGGCGTGAGTAACGCGACGATCGTCACAAGCTCGTATGGGTCCCCGCACGAGCTAGCAATTTCTTTACGATATCCGTCCGATGGTTCTCATATGGTCATTGCGGTTGGCATGCTAGAGCCCGTGACGACTCCTCATGTGGAGGCCAATGTGACTAGTCGTGCTTCGGTCGACGTCTCAGCTGCCGACGCTGGCAGACAGGGAGCCAATCCTTCAAAGCGATCTGGATATGCGCACGAGCGCAAGGGCGGTGGCTCAGCTCGTGCCAAGCACAGGGTGGGACACGAGTCCGACTCACAGGCAGGCCTCACATTCACGATCTTTCGCGATCCGCAGGGCATGTATCGCTGGATGTTGAGCGATCACGCGGGTCGTTCTATCGGGGCTTCACAGTTCGGCTTTGCGGTCTTCGCCGGGGCACTGCAGGATGTAGAGCTCGAGCGAAGTGACGCTCGCTACGCGCACGCGACAGTGCGCGACGACACGGACGCCTGACCGACGGTCAGGCTTTCAGCTCTCCGCGCCCTCGCCTGTGGCAGGCGCTGCGGGTTTCCGCGTCGCGTATAAACGCCTTGCGGTCGTCCCCTTCGATCGAGGGAGACTTGCTGTTCAGGACTTCGCTCACTCTCCCCTTGATCTCGCCTTGCATGAGCTTGTCTGGTTTCTTGGCGAGTTCGTGCGCGAGCTCGGTCAGCTCTCCGCGAACGTAGAAACGGGTTTGTGGAGCCAGCAGCTCGGCCGCGTGACGTGCCTGTCTGCTACTTACGCCTTTGGCGCCGAGCAGTGTCTGTTCGATCATCAGCTGGCGCTGCTGCTCGTCTGGCCAGCCCACGCCAACCACACGGTCGATCCGCCCGATCCGCTTGGCAGCCGAATCGATTTGGTCGAAGTAGTTGGTAGCGATCACAAAGAACGTTTGGCCGTTGTCATGGAGGTCCTGAAGCTTGGGCAGCATGCTGGCTGTGACGAATGCCGAGATCGAGCGCATCTCCTCGCTGCCCTTGCCGTCGTCATCCCGCGCACGGCGCCTCGCTCGGAACAGTTCGTCGCACTCGTCGAACAGAACCACTACCCGCACGAGATCCTTGAGGTGGGAGAAGACCTCCACGGCAGACCGCTCGACGTTCTCCAGCCCATCCTTGATGAACGTTCCCGGGCTCAATGTCACAAGCGGCCAGTTCAGTCCCTCGGCCATCGCCTTTACGATCGTCGTCTTGGTAGTCCCCGGCGGGCCGAACAGGATCGCCGACATCCCCTTGGTACGCGCCCAGGGCCGGCGCCGTTTCTGTTTTTCGTCTTTGATGTGCCGGACAATGTTGTCGTTCAAGTATCCGAGGATCGGGTTATCACGGTCAGGGTCATTGTGCAGTATGTACTCGTTCCAGTCGAGGTAGGGAGCCTTGTAGTCGGTAACCGGGTTCCAGACCTCGTCGAACTGCGTCAACGCACGAATGCTCCGCTCCTGCTCGGCGACGCCGCGGACAGCGACGGTCAAACGCAGCGCCGCCGCTGTAGCGCGTGCCTCGATGCGGGGTCTGCCGTAAGCGTGATTTGCGACCCAGCCGTACATGGATTGGCCTTGGCCGAACGGGAGCGAGACGCGGCTGTTGCGAAGGTAGTCGATCGCAAGCTGTAGCGCCTTCGTTGCGGTTGCGTTGGGACGATCGGTACCAGGTCTGAGCCCCAGGAAGAAGATCGCCTCGGCGAACGCAAGCGCGACCTCGTGGCTCGAGACAACGAGCGGCTGTCCCGAATCGGGATCCAGGTGAGCGCCGATCAGGCGTCCTTGCGGCCAGGCCCCCCGGGAGTCCTGTCCACGTGCGGCTGCGTCGAGGGCCGCGAACACATAGTCGGTGTTGCGTGGTTCGAGTGCCAGGATCGCCGCACAGAAGGCGAGCGCCACGTTCTCGCCGTCGCGGTTGGAGCCGATCGTGCTCCTCGCCAGCAGACGCTCTGTGAGTCTCTCGATGGCGCGCCGGATCCTCTCCAGCTCAGATCTGATGCTCTTGTCGCGCTCGGCTTTGCGTTCGCGTTGTCGCTGCTGCCTGGTGGAGAGGCTCGTCGCGGGTGCCGGTTCGGGATCGATCAGAGCCAGCGTGCTGAGCCACAGGGCGCGAGCGACGGTATAGACCGCGTACGGATGCACGTGCATCTCTTGCAACAGATCGCCATCGAGCAAGACACGCGACTGAAGGACCAAGGTGGCGAGTAGGGCGCCGCTCGGCTCAAGCTGCCCGGCTGGATTGAGGAGCCGCGCGCGGCAGCGGCAGCTCACCACCGCGCTCACGGCCAGCGGCATCACCTTGGGTATGGGCTCCGCGTGAAACTCACTGCGAACCTGCTTTGCCAGTGCCGCCAGCCGGCCTGGCTCGACGCTGATCTCTTCGTGGCGAACTTTCCGGAGGACCTTGAGCGGATCCTGGTTGACGAGATGCTCCTGCAGCTCCTTAACCCAGATCCTGATGGTCCTCGCCCACTGCGTCTGATCCCAGAGATCCAGGATCGCTTCGCTGCCGATCATCGAGCCGATTGGGAACACATCGCCGAAATCGTCGAGTTCTCCCTTGCTCGAGTGGAATTCGGCTTTGCCCCTCGCTTCCAACTGTTTCAGCGTCTGCCAAGCCTGGTCGACCAGCATCACCCACGCCGGGTTGTGGTTCGGCCATTCGTCGTTGAGCACCTTTCCCCCTTGTTCGAAGCACCGAACCGTACCGAAAAGTGGCACAGTGCGCGATTCCTAGGGGAGATGCCAGCGACCGGGAGTGGCCCACGCACCGAGGACGATCGCGGGCCAGGCTTGTGCGGAGCGAGGTCTTCTAGAGCGTCAGCGCGGAGGGGGTCTCCAGCAGCTCGCGGATGCGCGCGAGGAACTGCGCGGCTTCGGCGCCATAGAGCACGCGGTGGTCGCACGTGAGCGTCAGCGTCATCGTGTTGCGGACGGTCAGCTCACCGCCGAGAGCTACCGCGCGCGGCGCCAGTGCGCCGACCGACAGGATGCCCGCCTGGGGCGGGTTGATGATCGCGGTGAAGCTCTTCACGCCGTACATGCCCAGGTTGGACACCGTAAACGTGCCGCCGCCGAGCTCCGGTGGGGTGATCGCGCCCGTGCGTACGCGGTCGGCCAGGGTGTGCGTCTCGCGCGCGATCTCGCCCAGCGACTTCTCGTCAGCGTCGAACACCGTCGGCACCACCAGCGCGTTTTCGGCGGCCACCGCCACGCCGACGTTCACACGCGAGTGCAGTTGCAGGCGCCCGTCGCGGTAGCTGCCGTTCGCCGTCGGGTGCTCGCGCAGCGCAAGCGCTGATGCCTTCATCACCATGTCGTTGTACGTCGGGGCCTTCAGCTGCTCGGTCGCGCCCGGCGCTGCCGGGTCGCGCTCGTGCTGGGAGATCTGCTTCAGCTGCGCGCGCAGCTTCACGCACTCCTCCATGTCCACGTCGATCTGCAGCGTGAAGTCCGGGATCGTCGCCTTGGACTCGGCCATGCGCCGCGCGATCGTCTGCTGCGTGCGCGACAGCTCCACCGTCGTCGTCTCGCCCTTCGCCGTCGTCACGCTCTCGAGGCCGGGCGTGGCGGCGCCGGCGGGCGTCGCCGCCCCCCCGGTCGCTCCCGCGGCGCCCGCCAGCACGTCCGCCTTCACGATCCGGCCCCCGGGTCCGCTGCCCGTGAGCGCGCGCAGGTCCACGCCGCTCTCGCCCGCGATCCGCCGCGCCAGCGGCGAGGCCTTCACGCGCTCGGCCGCCTCGGCCGTCGGCGTGGGCTGCGCACCGCTTGAAGCCGACGGCGGGGCAGCGGCCGCGGGAGAGCCGTTGGCCGCTGCGGCGCCGCTCTGCGGTCGCTCGCCAGCCGGCCCCCCAGAGGCCGGCCCATCATCAGTTCTTGCCGTGGTCGCCGCCCCCGCGGTCGCGCCCACGCGCGCAATCAGCGCTCCCACCTCCAGCGTGTGGCCCACGTCCGCCAGGATCTCCAGCACGCCCTCCTGGTCGGACTCGTACGTCATCGTCGCCTTGTCCGTCTCGATCTCCACCAGCTCCTCGCCGCGCGCCACATGCTCGCCGTCCTGCTTCAGCCAGCGCAGGATCGTGCCCTCCTCCATCGTGTCCGACAGGCGCGGCATCACGATCTCCGCCATCTACGCTCCTCCCGCGGGCGTCGGGGCGCGGTCGAGCGTCGCCAGAACCGCGGCGATGATCTGCGGCTCGTGCGGATACGCGAGGTCCTCCAGCGGCTTCGAGTACGGCATCGGCACGTCCGCCCCCGTCACGCGCCGCACCGGCGCGTCCAGGTCGTCGAACGCCTGTTCTGAGATCAGCGCTGCCAGGTTCGCGCCCACGCCGCCGTGCGGCCAGCCCTCCTCCACGATCACGCAGCGGTTCGTCTTCGCCACCGACTCGAGGATCGTGTCGAGGTCAAGCGGGCGCAGCGTGCGCGGGTCGATCACCTCCGCCTGCACCCCGTGCTCGTCCGCCAGCTTCTGTGCCGCGCGCTCCGCCGTCAGCGCCATCCGCGACACGCCCACCACCGTCACGTCCGAGCCCTCGCGCGCCACGCGCGCCTGGCCGAAGTGCACCAGGTGCTCCTCGTCACCTGTGCCCCCTTGCGGGGTATCCGGCACCTCGCCCCGCACTCCATACAAGGACTCGTGCTCGATGAAGATCACCGGGTTCTCGTCGCGGATCGCCGTCTTCAACAGGCCCTTCGCGTCCGCCGCCGTCGCCGGCACCGCCACCAGCAGGCCCGGGATGTGCAGGAACAGCGACTCCAGGCAGTGCGAGTGCGTCGGCCCCAGCTGGTGGCCCGCGCCCTGCGGCATGCGCACCACCATCGGCACCCGCGCCTGGCCGCCGAACATGTAGTGGATGTGCGCCGCGTGGTTCACGATCTGGTCGAACGCCAGCAGCGCGAAGTTGATCGTCATCAGCTCCACCACCGGGCGCAGCCCCGTCATCGCCGCGCCCACGCCCACGCCCACGATCGTGTTCTCCGAGATCGGCGTGTCGCGCACGCGCCGCTCGCCGAACTCCTTCAGCAGCCCGTCGGTGACCTTGAACGCGCCGCCGAACACGCCGATGTCCTCGCCCATCAGCACCACGCGCTCGTCGCGCGCCAGCTCCTCGCGCAGCGCCGCGTTCAGCGCCTCGCGGTAGCGCATCTGCGCCATCAGGCCAGCCTCCTCGGGGCGTCGCGGCCTCCTCGCCGGCGGCCAGCGCGTCGGTCAGCTGCTGCGGGATCTCGTCGTTGGCTGCCGTCGCCGTGCCGAGCGATCCGCCGGCGGCGCCGCTCCGCGGCGGCGTCGGTGGTCGCCACCGAGTACCAGCCGCGCACCTCGTCGTCGAGCACGTACACGTCGTCGTACAGCGACTCCGGCGTCGGGAAACGGCGAGGCCTCGGCGAACTCCACCGCCGCGTCCACGCGCGCGATCGCGCGCTCGTCGATCTGCTCGCGCTCGGACTCGTCGATCACGCCCTCGCGCACCAGCAGCTCGCCGAACGCCGGGCATCGGGTCGCGCTCGCGCCAGTGCGCGACCTCCTCCTTCGTGCGGTACTGCTCCGGGTCGGCCATCGAGTGGCCGCGGAAGCGGTACGTGACCGCCTCCACCAGCACCGGCTGGCGCTCCTCGCGCACGCGCCGCACCGCCTCCGCCACCACCGCGTGGGTGTCGAGCACGTCCATGCCGTCGCAGCGCATCCCCGGCACGCCCAGGCTCTCGCCCTTGCGCTGCAGGTCGGTCACCGCCGAGTGGCGGCCGCAGCGCCGTGCCCATGCCGAACTGGTTGTTGGTGACCATGAACACGACCGGCAGCTGCCACAGCGCGGCGAGGTTGAGCGTCTCGCCGAACGTGCCCTGGTTGGAGGCGCCGTCGCCGAACGTGCACAGCGTCACCTCGTCGGTTTCCTTGTAGTCGCTCGCCAGCGCGATGCCCGCCGCGATCGGCAGGTTGCCGCCGACGATCCCGTAGCCGCCCATGAAGCGCCGCGCCAGGTCGAACATGTGCATCGAGCCGCCGCGCCCGCTGCGAGCAGCCGTCGACGCGGCCGAACAGCTCCGCCATCACGTTCTCCGGCGGCGTGCCGCGCACGAGCGCGTGGCCGTGCGAGCGGTAGGTCGAGATCAGGTAGTCGTCCTCGCGCAGCGCCCGCGCGCTGCCCACGATCGTCGCCTCCTCGCCGATCGACAGGTGCAGGAAGCCGCCGACCTTCGCCCGCGCGTACATCTCGCCCGCGCGCTCCTCGAAGCGGCGGATCAGCGTCATCGTCTCCAGCCACTCGCGCGCGTCGCTCGGGCGGGGTGCGGGCAAGGCGCGGCGAGTCGGGCATCAGTGCTCCACGGTACTCCAGCGCGCGATGAACTCCTCCGCCTCCAGCTGCGCCAGGTCCGCGCGCAGCGCCCGCGCGAGCTTCGACGCCGCGTGCGGCGGGCGGTCCCAGAACAGCACCACTTCGCCGCTGTCGATCTCCACCACCTCGATGTGGTCGACGCGCGTCGGGTCGGCCAGCAGCGCCGGCGCGCGCCCGCCGCGCGTGACGATCAGGCGGTAGGCGTTGCGCGGCCCTCATCGTCCGCGTGCACCGCCCGCGGGCGCTCGCCTCGCGCGCCGCCGTCGCCGCTGTGCGCGGCCGCGTGCGAGTGCGCGCTCGCCGGGAACACGCGCTCGCCGACGACGACCGCGGGCACGTCGTCGACGCCCGCCTCGCGCGCGCCTGCCGTGGTGTTGCGCGCGAGCCGCTCCGCGACGTCGAGCGCAGCTCCGCGCCGCGCAGCACCGCCGCCGGGTGCATCTCGCACGCCGCCGCCGCGATCAGCACGTAGTCGGGGTCCTCCAGCGAGTGCCCGCCCGCGAACGCCTGGCGGAACGCCGCCTGCGCGAACGGCACCGCGCGGCCGATCGACGCCGCGTACGTGGCCACGCGCATCGCCAGCGAGCTGTCGAACGGGAACGGCTCGCGGCCAGCGCAGCGGCTGCAGGTCCGAGCTCGCGCGCGCGGCGCTCGATCTCTGCGCGGAACGCGTCGCGCTCGGGCGCAGCGGAACGCGTCGAAGCTCTCGCCGCGGGAGCTCGCGGCGCGAGCACCGGCCGCCACTCGCGCCGGGCCGGGCGAGCACGTGCAGGATGCGCTCGGCCGCGAGGTACGCCAGCGGGCTGGCGAGGTCGAAGTAGAAGGCTGCCGCCGGTGAGGACACGTCCTCGGGCGTCGGGCCCTCAGCCGTGGATCAGCCAGCCGTCGGCGGCGCGGCCGGCTTCCATCACGGCCTCCGACAGCGTCGGGTGGCCGTGGATGATGCGCGCGAGCTCCGGGAAGCCGCCCTCGAGCGCGCGCACGTTGACGAGCTCCTGGATCAGCTCGGTGGCGCGCGCGCCGACGATGTGCCCGCCGAGCAGCTCGCCGTACTTGCTCTCGCCGACGACCTTCACGAGGCCCGTGCGGTCGCCGTACACGGTGCCGCCGCCGACCGCGCCGTAGGGCACCTTGCCGACGACCACGTCGTAGCCCTGCTCGCGCGCCTGCGCCTCGGTCAGCCCGAACGAGCCGACGTTGGGCGTGCAGAACGTCGCGCGCGGGATGTCGACGTAGGCGATCGGGTGGGTCGGCAGGCCCGGCGATGTCCTCGGCCGCGATGATGCCCTCGTCGGAGGCCTTGTGCGCGAGCGCGGGGCCCGGCACCAGGTCGCCGATCGCGTACACGCCCGGCGCGGCAGGTGCGCAGCGCGCCGTCGACCTGGACGAGGCCGCGGTCGTCCGAGCTCGACGCCCGCCTCCGCCAGCCCCAGGCCCTCGACGTCCGCGCCGCGGCCGGCGCAGATCACCAGGTAGTCGACCTCGCGTCGACTCCGACGCCGTAGGAGAAGCTCACGCTCGACTCGCCGCCCTTCACGTCGGCCACGGGCGTGCTCGTGTGCACGCCGATGCCCTGGCGCTTCAGGCCGCGCTCGACCAGCCGCGAGATGTCGGCGTCCTCGGTCGGCAGCAGCGCGGTCGAGCGCCTCCAGCAGCAGCACCTCGCTGCCCAGGCGCGCGAACGCCGAGGCGATCTCCGCGCCCGACGCGCCCGCGCCCACGACCGCCAGGCGCGCCGGCACCTCCGGCAGCGCCCACGCCTCCTCCGTGCCGATCACGCGCCCGCCGAACGGCGACGCCCGGGATCGGCCGCGGCGTCGAGCCGGTCGCGAGGATCACGCTGCCCGCGCGCGATCGCCTGCTGCCGCGCTCGCCGCGTCGAACACGTCCACCAGCACGTCGCCGTCTGCGGTCAGCGGCGCGTTGCCCTCGATCACGTCGATGCCGTCTTTCTTGAACAGCCCGCCGACGCCCGAGGTGAGCGTGCGACACGACCTTCTCGCGGCGCGCCTGCACCGCGGCGTAGTCGACCTCCACGCCGCTCACCTTCAGCCCGAACTCCTCCGCCTCGCGGATCTCCGACAGCAGGTCGGCCGAGCGCAGCACCGCCTTGGCGGGGATGCACGCGTAGTTCAGGCAGCGCCCGCCGAGCTTGTCGCGCTCGACCACCGCCGTCTTCAGGCCGAGCTGCGCGGCGCGGATCGCGGCCACGTAGCCCCCCGGCCCGGAGCCGATCACGATGCAGTCGTAGGAGCTCTCGGCCATCGCGGCCTGAGCCTATCGAAGGTCGCTGCGCGTTCTGCCGGCCTGGATCCGGCCCATCACCCGCACCAGCTTCCAGAACAGCCAGCCGCCGAGGCCGACCGCGACGCAGGCACACGCCCGCCGCGAGCAGCGTCGAGGCGACCACCAGCGCCAGCGAGGTGACGATGATCTGGAAGGCCAGCAGCGCCTCGAAGCCGAGCACCGCCAGGTAGCGGCGCCGGTACATGCCCAGCGCGAGCGCGCAGCAGGATCGCCGCCAGGAACAGCGCGCCCGGCAGCGAGCCGCCGTGGCTGGGCGAGGTCGTGGATGCTGAGGCGCGCCCACGAGCACCGCCGACCGCCAGCAGCACGCACACGCCGATCGCCGACCAGCAGCGCCGGCGGGCGCTCGTCCGGGGCCGAGCGGCACGAGCGCCGCGCGCGCCAGCTCGTCGCGCGCCCGCTCGCGGCTCGCGCGCCGGCCGCGGCGCCGCGGCGCTGCGCCGCGCTTCGCTCATCGAGCGTCAGCGGTCTCGCGCCGCGCGCGGCGTCGAGCCGCTCGCGCAGCTCGCGCGCCGCCTGCTCGGGGTCCGCCGCGCGCGGCGATCGCGCGCAGCACGCACACCCGCGTCGCGCCCGCGTCGAGCGCCTCGCCGAGGTTGCTCGCGTCCAGGCCGCCGATCGCGAAGAACGGCACCGGCGCGTGCGCCGCCGCGTAGCGGATCAGCTCGACGCCCACCGCCGGGCGGCCCGGCTTCGTCGGGCGTCTCGTGGATCGGGCCCACGCCGATGTAGTCGACCACGCTCGCGTCCACCGCGTCGATCTGCGCCGGGCGAATGCGTCGAGAGGCCGATCAGCATCTCGCGGCCCGACGAGCTCGCGCACCTCCGCCGGCGGGATGTCGTCCTGCCCCACGTGGACGCCGTCGGCGCCCGCCTCGCGCGCCACCCACGGGCGGTCGTTGACGATCAACAGCGCGCCGAGCTCGCTCGCACAGCGCCGGCGCGGCGCGCGCCACCGACGCGAGCTCCTCGTCGGGCAGGCGCTTCTCGCGCAGCTGCACGATGTCCACGCCGCCGGCGACCGCGGCGCGCAGCAGCGTCGGCAGCTGCGGCCCGTTACCCCGTCGGGGGTCGGGGTTGGCGCCGCACACCAGATACAGGCGCGCAGCGGCCAGTCGCGCGCGGCGTTCGCGCGCGTCGGCTCATCGTAGGTCATGCGCCGCGAAGTCTCGCCATGCCCGCGTCCAGTCACGCAGCGCCGGTCGCGGGCTAGCATCATCGACATGGCCCGACAACCCTGCAGTCGACGTGGTCGTCGTCGGCGGCGGCATCATCGGCCTGGCGGTCGCCTGGCGCGCCGCGCCAGCGAGGGAATGACGGTGACGCTGCTCGAGCGCGACGCGCCGGCGCAGGGCACCTCGCGCGTGGCCGCCGGCATGCTCGCGCCGGTCGCCGAGGTGGAGTTCGGCGAGGCCGGCGCGGCGCGCTGCTCGAGCTGGGTCTGCGCTCGGCCGCGCTGTGGCCGGCGTTCGCCGCCGAGCTGGAGGAGAGCGCCGGTGCGGCGGTCGGCCTGCTGCGCACCGGCACGCTGCTGCTCGGCGCGCGACGACGACGACGCGCGCGAGCTGGAGCGCCAGCTCGACTTCCGCCGCTCGCTCGGGCTCGCCGTGCGGCGCCTGCGCCCCAGCCAGGCGCGCGAGCTCGAGCCCGCGCTCGCGCCCACCGTGCGGCTCGCCCTGGAGGCGCCCGACGACCACTCCGTCGACCCGCGGCTCGTGCTCGCGGCGCTGCGGCGCGCGTGCGAGGCGGCCGGCGTGCGAGCTGCGCGAGCACGCGCCGCGTCGCGCGCGTCGAGCTGGACGGCGTGGGCACGGGCGGCCGGGTCTCGGGCGTGACGCTCGAGGACGGCGAGCGCCTGCGCGCCGGGCACGTCGTGCTCGCCGCCGGACCGTGGAGCGAGCTCGTCGAGGGCCTGCCCGCCGGCGCCGGCGTGCCCGTGCGCCCAGTCAAGGGCCAGATCCTGCGCCTGCGCGACCCCGCCGGGCGCGGGACTGCTGCGCCGCGTGCTGCGCTTTCGCGGCGGCTACCTGCGTGCCGCGCGAGGACGGGCGCTACGTGCTCGGCGCGACCGTCGAGGAGCGCGGCTTCGAGCTCGCGCCCACAGCCGGGGGCGTCTACGAGCTGCTGCGCGACGCCCGCGAGCTCGTGCCCGGCATCAGCGAGCTGGAGATCGAGGAGCTGTCCGTGGGCCTGCGGCCGGGCACGCCCGACAACTGCCCCGCGATCGGCCGCGGCGCCGTGCCCGGCCTCGTGTGGGCGACCGGCCACTACCGCAACGGCATCCTGCTCGCGCCGCTCACCGCCGAGCTCGTCGCGGATGTTCTGAGTGGCGAGCTCACCGGTGCGCGGGCCTGGTCGGCAGCGCCCGGGCCGCAGGACGATCCGTTGCTGGCCGCGTGCGACCCCGGTCGCTTCGTCCACGCGGCGAAGGCGCTCGCGTGATTTTGCTCAACGGCGAGCGCTCCGACGTGCGCGCCGGCGAGACGGTCGTCGCCGTGATCGCGCGCCTCGGCCTCGACGCGGACGCGCGCGGGGTCGCCGTCGCAGTCGACGGCGAAGTGGTGCCGCGCGCGGCCTGGGACTCGTTCGAGGTGGGCGAGCACGCGCGCGTGGAGGTGCTCACGGCGATGCAGGGAGGATGATCGGGCCATGCACGACACGCTGAGCACAGAGGTGGACCAGCTCACGATCGCCGGCCGCACGCTGCGCTCGCGGCTGCTGCTCGGCACGGGCGGCTTCCCGTCGCTGGAGCTGATGGCGGAGGCGATCGCCGCGAGCGGCAGCGAGCTCGTGACGGTGGCGCTGCGGCGTGTAGATCCGTCGGCGCGCGGGTCGCTTATAGACGTGCTCGCCGACGCGGGCGTGGGGCTGCTGCCGAACACCGCCGGCTGTCACACCGCGCGCGACGCCGTGCTGACCGCGCGCATGGCCCGCGAGGCGTTCGCCACCGACTGGGTCAAGCTCGAGGTGATCGGCGACGAGGACACGCTGCTGCCGGACGCGCCCGAGCTGCTGCGCGCCGCGGAGGAGCTGATCGACGACGGCTTCGTGGTGCTCCCGTACACGACAGACGACCCCGTCTTGGCGAGGCGCCTTGCCGACCTCGGCTGCGCCGCCGTGATGCCGCTCGGCTCGCCCATCGGCAGCGGCATGGGCATCCGCAACCCGTACAACATCGCGCTCATCCGCGAGGCCGTGGACGTGCCGGTGGTGCTCGACGCCGGCATCGGCACCGCCTCGGATGCCGCGCTCGCGATGGAGCTCGGCTGCGACGCCGTGATGGCCGCATCCGCCATCGCCCGCGCGCAGGACCCCGTGGCGATGGCGCGCGCGATGCGCGCCGCCGTCGAGGCCGGTCGCCTCGCGCACGGCGCCGGGCGCATCCCCAGGCGCACCTATGCCACGCCATCGACGCCCGACGTCGGCCTCGCCGACTTCGATCAGGGCGCCGTCGAGCTCAGCTGACGACTTCGATCGTGCCGTTCATCGTCACCGGGTACAGCGTGCACTCGTAGTGGATCACGCCGGGGGTGTGCACCTTCACTTCGAACGTGCCGTCTTCGCCGAAGTCCCTCGAGGCGATGTGCTGCGGACCGCCCACGCTCGTCACGTTCGCCTGCACCGAGTCGTAGTTCGTCCACCTGATCGTCGTGCCCACCTTCACCCGCACCGTGTCCGGCTCGATCGTGATGTTGCGGTAGGCGATCTGCACGACGCCGCTCTGGACCGGGGCGGAGGGGGAGGGCTTGGCGAACTTCGGGGCCTTGTCGACTTTCAGCGAGCCGCTTTCGGAGGATGCCGTCGATACGGAGGTCGAGCCGGACTTCGCGCCGCTGCTGGTGGACCCGGTGGCGGCCGAGCTTGCGGTGGAGTCGCTGCCCGATGACCCGCAGCCCGTCGCGAGCACCAGCGTGCAGCATGCGATCAGCGCAGAGATGACCGTTCTCAATTGGTGGCGTTCCTTTCTCGACAACAGTGCGTGGCCGAACGATCGCATACGGGCCGCTCCGCGTGGCCGCTCCGCGACAGTTCGGCGCAATGCACCAAATCTTCCGCAAACTCCAGAGCTCATCGAGTCCGCTTCTCCGATTTACGCGTAGCTTTCGAACTCGCAGGCAGGCTTGGTCCTGTATGCTGACGACTGTCTGCACGAAGCCGCAGGATCGTCACGTTGTCTTCCCAGCTACAGGGGGTTGTCTTGTCTGGAGCGTCGCGTCAAGTGTCTGGCCCTAGCCGTGCCGTCGGGATGAGGCTTGCGGCGCTGCATCCGTTGCGTCTGCGCTGGCTGCGGGCGCTGATGTGCCTCGGCTTGGCGGTCGTCGCGGCCTGGACTGGGCCTCGCTCGGCACTCGCGTCACCTCCGACCACCGCGATTCGCTACGTTTACGACGCGGACGGCCATTTGAAGGCGGTGATCAATCCAGCGAGCGAAACGGCGCTTTATGGGTGGGATCCGGCGGGCAATCTCACGTCTATCGGGTTGAAATCATCGGCGAAACTGTCGATCGTTCAGCTGGCGCCCGTTCGGGGTGCTGCGGGGGAAACGGTCACGATCAGCGGGACGGGCTTTTCGACGACGCCGAGCTCGGACACTGTCAAGTTCAACGGTACGGCGGCGACGGTGAGCGCGGCGACGGCGCTGTCGCTGACGGTGAAAGTGCCGACGGGCGCGACGTCGGGGACGGTGACTGTGCAGACCACGACCGAAGGCCCGGTTACGAGCGTCCAGACCTTTACGGTGGCTAGCACTTTGGCGCCTAAAGTCACGTCCCTGTCGACGACGATTGCTTCAGCGGGGACCGAAGTCACGATCTCGGGCTCGAACTTTGAAACCACGACCGTTGATGACGTCGTTGGTGTGAATCAGACTCGCGCTGAAGTGGTTTCAGCGACTGCGACTGCGATCGTATTCAAGGTGCCCGGGGCTACGGGCGGTGGGCATGTTTCGGTGGCGACTCCGCAGGGTTCTGCGTCTGGCCCGGTGCTCTACATCCCGCCTGACGGGATCGCGACATCGAAAGTGGGGTCTACCGGCTCGGTGTCGGTGGGTGGTTCGGCGACGGTCAAACTGACGACGGCGGAAAAGGTCGGGCTTGAGGTGTTCGAAGGCACGCAGGGGGAGCGGGTGTCCGTCGAGGCCTCGGAAGTCAAAATCGGCAGGGGCGGGTTCTCGGTTTGGGGGCCGGAAGGATCCCAGGTCACGTCCAGCGAGGAAGTCTTCAGGGAAGGCGAAGCGAGCCTGAACGGCCCGGTGACGTTGCCGGTGACGGGCACCTACACGATTCTGCTGGAACCGGAACACACTGACACGGGCAGTCTGAAGGTGTCGGTATTCTCGGTGGTGAACCAGACCGGCTCGTTGACGCCGACGGTGGAAGGCGCGTCCGTGGCGGTTTCGTTGTCGACGCCCGGACAGGAAGGCAGGTTCTCGGTGTCGGGCAAAGCCGGCGAATCGATCGCGTTGGCGACTTCCAGCGCTGCGTTCAACGGCCCTTGGCGGTTGGAATGGCTGAACCCCGAAGGGGTCGTCGTCGGGTCGCAGGCTTTGGGTGAAAAAGGCAACGCGCTGTTTCGCCATCTGACGTTTGCTACCACGGGCACATATACGGCCGTCGTGAACCCGGAAGGCGCGGCGACCGGGACCACGACTTTGGTGGGCGCCTCGGAGGTTACGGGTACGCTCACCCCGACCGAAGCGGGCGAATCGAAGACGGTCAAACTAGCGGTGGCCGGCCAGGAAGCCGAACTGACGTTCTCCGGGACCGAAGGTGAGGTCGTCTCGCTGGAAGCTTCGGAAGTCAAAATCGGTTTCGCCGGGTTCGGGATCTCGGGTCCCGGGGGAGCGCTGGCTCCCGAAGAAGGCGTCAGAGAAGGCGAAACGGCTGGCTACGGACCGGTGACGCTGCCGACAACCGGCACGTACACGATCAAAGTCGACGCGAGCAGCTTCGATACGGGCAGTCTCAAGCTGACCGCGTACGTGGGATCTCACGGCCTCTTCGTTCGGCCACCAGTCAAGGGCGCGCGTGCAGCAGCCCCGAGCCAGCCCATATCGTCGCCCTCCCTGGATGCGTTGATTGCTCCTGAAATGCGAGCCTTCCGCCCCGCCGAGTCGGCGGTCTGGGATCCGCCCACCCGCGACGGTGCCAATGGGCAGCGGGCAGCAGACGACGTGTCGTCGCGGTGGACGAAGGTAGCCCAGCTCGACGGGGCCTATGGAGCTACGGCCGTCTCAGGCCAGGTGCTCGAGCAGGATGGTCTGCCGCTCGCTGGCGTGAGAGTCGCGATCAACGGCACGAAGCTCGCGACCAAGACCGATGCAGCGGGCCGATTCCTGCTGAGCCGCAACGTGCCCGCCGGCCACCAGGTGCTCATCATCGAAGGCGAAACGGCGGGCAAGCAGCGCTACGGCACATATGAGGTCGGGATCGATGTCACGGCACAGAAGACGCTGTTTCTCCCGTACACGATCTGGCTGACGCAGCTGGACGCGGCCGGCGATGCGCACATCGCGTCGCCCACGACCCAGGAAACGTCGCTGAGCACCCCGCAGATACCGGGCCTCGAAGTCCGCCTACCGGCCGGCACGGTCATTACCGGCGCAAACGGCGAAGTCGTGCACAAGCTGAATCTCTCGGCGATCCCCGTGGCCCGGCCTCCGTTCCCGCTGCCCGCGTTCGTGTCCGTGCCGCAGTACTTCACCGTCCAGCCCGGTCGTGCGTGGCTGAGCAAGGGCGCACAGATCATCTACCCCAACTGGGGGCATCTACCGCCGGGGCAGCGCGTCGACTTCTGGAACTACGACGCTACGAGCCGCGGATGGTATGTCTACGGTCAAGGCACCGTCACCCCGGACGGCAAGCAGGTTCTCCCAGACCCAAAGGTCAAGATCTGGGAATTCACTGGCGCGATGATCTCCACGTCGCCGAGTCCGCCGGCGTCTGCGCCGCCGCCGGGCGCGTCAGCTGGCGGCGGCGATCCCGTTGATCTGCACTCGGGCCTGTTCGCTTACCACAAGACGGACTTGGTGATCCCCGACACGATCCCGATCGTCATCGAACGTACCTACCGGCAATCGGACTCCAACTCCTACAGCTTCGGGATCGGTATGGCAAACCGGTATGACATGCGGCTCTGGTCGAGCAACAACTACCACGAAGCGGACCTCGTGCTGCCGGATGGCGCCAAGATCCACTATGTACGCACGTCTCCGGGCGAAGGCTACGCCGAAGCGGAATACAAGTCCACCAGCTCACCCACCGCCTACTACGACTCGACGATCAAGTGGAACACGTCTGAGCGCGGCTGGGATCTCGCTCTCACCAACGGGCTCACGTACGAGTTCGGGGAATACGCTCCGCTGCAGGCGATCCGTGACCGCTATGGCAACAAGCTGACGATCACACACACGGAAGGCCAGAAAGGCAACATCTCGCAGATCACCTCTCCGCACGGGCGCTTCGTGACGTTCAAATACGACGGCTCGAACAGGATCACAGAAATCAAGGACAACGGCGGGCGCACGCTCAAATACGCCTACAACGCGGCTGGCCTGCTCGAAAAAGTCACAGATCCGGCCGGCCGGATCACCTCCTACGAATACAACGCGGAAAAGCAGATGACGGCAGTCAAGGACGGCCGCGGCAAAACATACGTCGAAAACGAATACGAAGCCGCCGGACGTATCGCCAAGCAAGCCCTCGGAGACGGCGGCACGTATAAATTCGCGTACACCGAAAAAGAAGGCCGGGTAGAAGCCACCACTGTCACCGACCCACGCAAAAGCGAACGCAAGGTCACGTTCAACACGGAAGGCTATCCCACGAGCGAAAGCCAGGCACTCGGGACCAGTATCGAACAAATCACGACGTACGAACCCGAAGCCGGCACGGGCCTGCTGCTCAGCATGACCGACCCGCGAGGCCGCAAGACCGCCTTCAAATACGACAGCAACGGCAACCTGACACAGAAGACGCTGTTGGCCGGCACCGCCTCAGCGCAAACCACCGAATACAAATACGAACCAGGGACCACCGAGCTCGCCAGCGTAACCGACCCTCTCAAACACACCACCACCTACCACTACGGGGAACACGGCGAACGACTGAGCGAAACCGACCACCTGGGCCACAAAACCAGCTTCGAATACAACCCAGCCGGGCAGCTGACCGCCACAACGAACCCCTTGGGCAAGACCACCAAACTCACCTACGAATTCGGCGACCTCACCGCAGTCACCGACCCCCTCGGGCGCACACACAAGCAGTTCGTTGACGCACTGGGGAACGTCGGCTCGACGACCGCGCCCGCAGGCGAACGCAGCTTCTACGAATACAACCCCGACAAGCAGATGACCAAGAGCACCGATCCGCTGGGCAACGTGACCTCCTACGAATACGACGGCGATGGCGACCTCACCGCGACCATCGACCCGAACAAAAGCAAGACGACGCTCACATACGACCCGATGGACCGCCTGGAAAGCGAAGCAGACCCGCTCGAACACACCACCAAAGGCGTATATGACCAGGATGGCAACCTCATCGAACTCACCGACCGCAGGGCCAAGCTCGCCAAGTTCTCCTATGACGCTCTGAATCGCCTGACGGAATCGAGATTCGGGGTCTCGGGCGAAACAGCCGAAAGCACCATCAAATACGAATACGACAGCGGCAACCGCCTCAGCAAGATCATCGACAGCGCCACCGGCACCTACACGCCCGAATACGATGAACTAAACCGCCTGAAATCACTCGCCACGCCAAACGGGACGATCAGCTACGGCTATGACGAAGACAACCGGCGGACGGCGATGACCGTGCCGGGCCAGGAAGCGCTCAAATACACCTACGACGAAGCGAACCGCCTCACAGAACTTGCGCGCGGCAGCCAAAAACTCTCCTTCACCTACGACGAAGCGAATCGCCTCACGAAGACCACACTTGTCGATGGCGTCGAAGAGAAATATGGCTACGACACAGCGAACGAGATCACCTCAATCGCCTACAAGAAGGGCTCCACCACCCTCGGAGAACTCGACTACGCCTACAACCCCAACGGAGCCCGGGAAGCCGTATGGGGAAGCTACGCCCGCACGGGACTCCCCGAAACCCTCACCTCCGCCACCTACAACGCCGACAACGAGCAGACCGAACGCAACTCCACAAAACTCAGCTACGACGCCAACGGGAACCTCACCTCAGACGGCACCAGCGAATACAAATGGAACGCACGCAACCAGCTCACGGAAATCACCGGCGGCACCAAAGCGACCTTCGAATACGATCCCTTCGGGCGCCGCGTCAGCAAGACACTCGCCGGGACAACGACCACAGTGCTCTACGACGGAGCGAACGCCGTCCAAGAAACCAAAGGCAGCGCCACCGCGAACCTCCTGACCGGCCTATCCACCGACAAGACGTACGCGCGAACCACGAGTGCCGGCACCGAAAGCCTTCTCACGGACGCGCTCGGCAGCACCATCGCCCTCGCCGGCAGCACCGGCAAAGCCGAAACGACCTACACCTACGACCCCTTTGGCAACACGACCCACGAAGGTACGGCCAGCGAAAACCCGTTTCAATACGCTGGACGGGAAAACGATGGTGACGGCTTCTACTACAACCGAGCGCGGTACTATAGCCCTGTGGCGACTCGCTTCATCAGCCAAGATCCACTAGGTGAGGCGGAGGGTCCGAACCTCTACGAGTATTCCGGCGATAGTCCGGTGAATATGACGGATCCGTTTGGCACAGAATACAGCTCGTCCGAAACAGTACCAAGGGGTGAGTGCGAAGCACAAAAACGACTTTACGAAGGTACTACTGAAGCGGAACCCGGCTCGTGTGGTCCTGCGGAAGTCCCGAGAAGTGTCGAATCAGCACTTTGTGAACTTGGGTCGGAATTCGTCCCTGTTCCGGGCGGCGCCGTGATACGAGCGGTAGGAGGTGTGTTGCTGCACGGGGTGTGCGAAAAACTTCTTCCCCCCGAACACAAGAAAGAAGAAGGTCACAAGGGTCCCGCGCTTCGATAGCGGAACCCGGAAGTGTTGGGGCAGCCTCGGGGCGCCTAAAACGGCGGACGCGGCTGCAAATAGGTAACGTTAGCCGTGGCGCGGCCAACCAATAGCAGCAGCAGCTTCTCCTCGCTCGGAACCGGAATGGGATGCCCGAAGCCAGTGGCTTCAAGTTCAATTTGAGCGGCGCCCCTGATAAACGAAAAGATGTCGCGGTAGATGTGAGCGCGGATTGCTCCGCTACGAAGCAGCAGCGTTTCGTTGATAGTCGTGAGGAAGCTATGGGTGACCCTGGGCAAGGGGTCAGACACAGTGACGATCCTGAATGGGCCGATCTGCCTTCGGCCTTTGCGCGCCCTATTTATTTGCTTATGGACCGCTTTCAGGAAGCCAACGAAGCATGCTTGAGCACGGGAGCTATGGGATCTAGTGTTGTTGAGGGCAGCAAGGGCCGGCGTCGGCCACACTTCAACGATAGATTTTACAACCTGGCCGTAGAACGCGCGGCCCGCTGTGAATTCCGCCGAGTGGATCTGGACCAGGCGGCGGGCAGGGTCGATAGTGCCGCTACAGCGGATGGCTTGCAGGGCATACTTTCCCGGCTTGGGTGCCTCGGTTTCGCCCCCGAGGCTGGCGAAGCCTGCCATGTCCCTCGGTTGGAGGTTGACGGCGTGCGCATACGCTACGGCTTGTGCCTTGGCTGTCGGACCTGATGTTGGTGGGGTTACGCCGGTCACCGAGGCGGCCGTGCCTCCACATCCGGTGAGCAGCCCAGCGGCGAGCAGAAGAACGGTACGCGACGCTCCAAACGGGAGCAGGCAACTCCTCATGTCATCGTTATCGGCATGAGGCGCCGTCCACTAAAGGCGTGCGGGTGGTCGTGGCATGGGACCAGCGCTTCTCCCTAGCGCGTGGTCGTATCAGGTTGCCCGCGGACCCGATGCCGTAACTCGGCCTGCGGAGGACCCAATGCGCCTCACGGAAGCGATCATCAGCCGCAGGGGCGTGGCCGAGCTGGGAGACGAGCTAGTGGTCGTTCCGGGTAGTTCGCGGGTTTATGCCTCGAGCACCTTGCCGGTGTAGGTCCACTTGAACGGTTTGGCGGTTTGGTTGTAGGTCTCGATGAAGGCGAGCATCTGCTCGGCGAGGTCTTGCTCTGAGGTGAAGGCGCCGTGCTTGAGCAGGCGTTTGTGCAGGATCGAGAAGAAGATCTCGACCTGGTTCAGCCATGAGGCGTGGGTGGGGGTGAACTGAAAGCGCCAACGGGGATGGGCTTGCAACCATTCCTGCACCTCCTCGGTTCGGCGTGTGGAGAGGTTGTCCGAGATCGCGACGATCTGCTGACCCTCGACCTCGGGGATCTCCTGGTCGCAGCGATCCAGGAAACGGATCAGGTCGTGGCGGTTGCGGGTCTTCGATGCCATCCCAAGCACGTCACCTTCTTTGACGTTCAGGCAGGCGAACAGGCATTGCGTGCCATTGCGGGTGTATTCGTGCTCGCGCCGTGGTGCTTTGCCCGGCGCGGCGGGGGTGTCGGGCTTGGTCGGCGCCTTGGCCTGGATGCCAGTCTTCTCGTCGATCGAGACGACCAGCACGTTCTCCGGCGGATCGACGTATAGGCCGCAGACCGCTTTCAGGCGCTGCTCGAACTCGGGGTCGGAGAAGTCGCTCATCACCCAGTAGTCGCTCCGGTGCGGCTTGATGTCGGCGCGGGCAAGGATCGTGTGCGCGTGCGAGGACGACATCCCAACCTCCGCCGCGAGCTCCTCATAGGTCCAACGCTCTCGGCGCTGGCCCGCCGGCGTGTCCGACGGGCGCGTGCACGCCTTGGCGATCAGCCGCGCCCGCTCCTCGCAGGAGTAGGTGAGCGGTTTGCCGGGTCGCGGTAGATCGAAGAGCCCCGCGATCCCCTCGCGCTCATAGCGCGAGCGCCACTTCTGCGCGGTGACCGTCGCGCACCCCATCATCCGGCCGATCACAACGGCCGAGTGACCCTCGGCCGCACAGAGCACGATCTGGGCGCGCTCGACCATCCGCACCTGCTCAGTCGCCGAACGCGCAATCCGCTCGAGCTCAGCCCGATCCTCGTTTGGAACCTCGATGCACTTCGCTGGCGCAGCCATACCGAACCCCCATCATCGCTGGACAACCAGCGACTCGGTTCGACGCACATCAAAGGAGCCCTACAACAAACCGCGAATTAAGCGGAGCAACCACTAGGTGGACGGATGTCAGGGTGTGTCATTATTTCCCCATGCTGCGTTGGAAAGGCTGGGGATGGCAGTTGGTGACGTGGACGAGCCTGGGTGCTTTCTACTGGATATGGCATCACATTGGGTTGGTACCGGCCGTCGTCCAGCTGACGGTCTGCACCCTTGCAGCCTATGTCGTAGAGCGTGTTTCCCGGTGATAGCGACCCAGCGGCGCCAGTAACCTCCTTCACGGCCACGAACTGCGCGCGCGAGTATCACCCGCGCGCGCAGTTCCCGTAGCACCAGCGAAAACCCGTTTCAATACGCTGGACGAGAATACGATGGTGACGGCTTCTACTACAACCGAGCGCGGTACTATAGCCCTGTGGCGACTCGTTTCATCAGCCAGGACCCGTTGGGTGAGGAAGCCAACGGACCCAACGTGTACCTCTACGCCGAGAATGCGCCGACGATGGGAACCGACCCGTATGGAACCGACTTGAGGATCCCGGAACCGGATGGGGGCGAAGGAATAGCGGGCAACCGGACCGGCACGAGCACGGGCGGTCTGGAAGGCAACGGCGATTCGGGCGCGGGAGGTGCCAACTTCGGCCCTAGCCCTGGGGCCTGCGCCGGGCCAAACAAGGGAGCGGGCGGTGGCAGTGACGGTGGCGGCATAGTCGAAGAAGTGAACTGTAATCTGTATGAAAGGCTCGGCGAAGCGGCGCAGAAGCAAGGCGAAGAAATGGGCGACCATCACTGCCATAACAATCAGGTTGTCATCAACCACCATTGCTTTTCGCCGCCGCCGGGGCCTCCGGAGTATCCGCCGCCCGAACACCCACTTGAACCGGGGTGGCCCGTAATCCCGATCATACCTATACCGATACCAATACCACTACCAATCCCTGACTGACGGGCATCGTGGCAACAAGTGGACCTAAGCGGACCACATTAACAATCTACTTTTGAAAGGCGGCGTTGGCCGGTAGACTGAGCGGATGGTCTTCCCTCGGTACTACGCGAGATGGCGTTTGATTACACTAGTGGTCGGCGTCGTCCTGCTGTATGTTTCAGGTGGCCTCGGGCGGATCGGCCCAGTGCCGATCGCGGGTCTCGTGGTGATAGTCGTGAGCCTTCTCCCGTGGCCGTGTGGAGCGGAGAGATACCGGCGCGTATGCGCGGGAAGCGTAGCGAAGGCAGCGCATCACGTTGAGGATGCCCAAAGGCAGGCCTGGTTGGCAGAAACGGCGCGCGTAAGCGAGTTCCGAGAAATCGATGTTCCAGACCGACTGTTGGACGAGCATCATGAACTGCTGCGGCTTTTCGAGACTGGCCAAGCACTGCGGCGTGATCGCAACAGTTCGATGCGAACTCGCGCACTTCGTAGTAGAGAAGTCGCAGATCGCATACGGGAACTTCAGTCACGTGTGTCGAACCTCGCGACGACACCAGACGAGCACGGGTACAGAGACGCGCTCGACGCCGTGCTGATCGCCCGAGAGGAGGGCGGCGAAGCATGCGCACGAGAGAGCGGTCGGATCCTCTCAAAACTTGTCATGGATCAAGAGACACTGAAGCCGCCAGACTCGCTCCGAGACGCCCACAATCTGATGGTTCGCGCGTTCCGCGAGGAGCTCGCAATGATGTGGGAATACCAAACTGCCTTGCGCCACGGCGACGCCGACGCGATTCGCGCTGCGTCCATGAAATACGAAAGTGTTGTCGACCTTTGCGCGACGCGACTGGAGGCGCTCGGGATCCGTACCGCGCACACTCCGGTTCAGGTGGGACGTCACGGCTGATATGTCTCATGGGTGTAGCGTAGGGGGGGGCTTCGTGCTGGTGGTGACGAAACCAGCATCGAGGTCAGCGATGACGATTCCACGGACCACCGCCGCCTGTCGCGCACCAAACCAATGCCCAAAGAATTGTTCTCAGCGCCTGTTGGGTCATCTCGCGGCGCAGTCGCCAGATCGAAGCGAAGGCGATGAGGCCCACCACCAGAATCACGTAGCCGACGAGTGTTCTTTCTGTGACGAGGACAAAGACGCCGAGAAGTACGGCGAGGACAACGAGAGTCGTGAGCACTATCCAGCGCGGAGATCCCTCGGACACGGTCCCAGTTTAGTGGCTGGCCGGCAAGTTAATGCTGCGGGCCGCGAGTCGTGCGATGCCATCTCGGGAGGACTTGGGAACGGATGGTCGAGAGAACGGAAGACTTCGGGGCGACGCGTCAGCAGCATGCTCGCTGGAAAGGGCTGACGTAGCAGTAGGAGCGATATCGCTGCACCGTGCGAACACGTACTCACGCAGTCGTTCGCCTCTGGCTGGGACGCGAACGTGGGGAACGGCGACAGAACTAAAAATACAACCCCGACAACCAGGTAACCAAGAGCACGGATCCGCTCGGCGACGTGACCTCCTACGAATACGACGGCGATGGCGATCTCACCGCGACCATCGACCCGAACAAAAACAAGACGACGCTCACATACGACCCGATGGACCGCCTGGAAAGCGAAACGGACCCGCTCGAACGCACCACCAAAGGCGTATATGACCAGGACGGCAACCTCATCGAACTCACCGACAGAAGGGGCAAGCTCGCAAAGTTCTCCTACGACGCCTTGAATCGCCTGACCGAATCACGGTTCGGCGTGTCCGGCGAAACAGCCGAAAGTACCATCAAATACGAATACGACAGCGGGAACCGCCTCAGCAAGGTCATCGACAGCGCGACCGGCACGTACACGCCCGAATACGACGAACTCAACCGGCTGAAATCACTCGCCACGCCAAACGGGACGATCAGCTACGGCTACGACGAAGACAACCGGCGGACGACGATGACCGTGCCCGGCCAAGAAGCGCTCAAATACACCTACGACGAAGCCAACCGCCTCACAGAACTCGCGCGCGGCAGCCAAAAGATCTCCTTTGCATACGACGAAGGAAGCCGGCTCACGAAGACAACGCTGGTCGATGGCGTCGAAGAGAAATACGGCTACGACACAGCCAACGAGATCACCTCGATCGCCTACAAGAAGGGCTCCACGACGCTCGGAGAACTCGACTACGCCTACAACCCCAACGGGGGTCGGGAAGCCGTGTGGGGAAGCTACGCCCGCACGGGACTCCCCGAAGCCATCACCTCTGCCACCTACAACGCCGACAACGAGCAGACCGAACGCGGCTCCACAAAACTCAGCTACGACGCCGACGGAAACCTCACCTCAGACGGCACCAGCGAATACAAATGGAACGCACGCAACCAGCTCACGGAAATCACCGGCGGCACCAAAGCGAGCTTTGAATACGACCCATTCGGGAGACGCGTCTCAAAGACACTCGCCGGGACGACGACCAAAGTGCTCTATGACGGAGCGAACGCCGTCCAAGAAACGAAAGGCAGCGCCACCGCGAACCTTTTCACCGGCCTATCGACCGACAAGACATACGCGCGAACCACGAGCACTGCCACCGAAAGCCTTCTCACGGAGGCGCTCGGCAGCACCATCGCCCTCGCTGGCAGCACCGGCAAAGCCGAAACGACCTACACCTACGACCCGTTCGGCAACACGACCCATGAAGGTAGCACCAGCGAAAACCCGTTTCAATACGCTGGACGAGAATACGACGGCGTCGGCCACTACTACAACCGAGCCCGCTACTATAGCCCTGTGGCGACTCGTTTCATCAGCCAGGACCCGTTGGGAGAGGAAGCCAACGGACCCAACGTGTACCTCTACGCCGGCGACGCGCCGACGAATGGAACCGATCCCTCCGGTACTAACCTGAGATTCCCCGGTCCCGGGCCAGGTGGCGGAGTGACTCCCAATGGGGATGCTGGAGGTGGAAGCGGAGTCGGCGGCGCCGCCGGAAGTGTGGGGGTAGCGCCGGGCGGAATCGAAGCAGGCCGCGGTCCGCTCCCCTTCGGCCCAGGCCCAAGCGTCGGCAGCTGCAGCCCCGGATCAAAGGGCCCTGGACTGACAGAAGCGAGTAGGTGCAAAAACTACGAAAAGATCGAACGCCTCGAAGAAGAAAACCTCAGGGAAGACGAAGAGGAACAATCAGGTGGGGATTCCGGTGGCGGTGGCAGCGGCCTCGTAGATACCTTTGCGGGATGCATAACGGGTGCAAGCTTTCTCGCGGAGGGCGGGCCGCTTGGGCTGGCAACGGGGTGTATGGGGGGAGGCACTGTCGGTGCCGTCGGCGGTGATCTAACTGGCGTCGAATCCTACTTTCCATTTCAATAGCGGTCTGTCTGGATCATGAGTACTACGCACCAAATCGAGATCTGTCGTGAACAGGGTTATAGTGCTGACCGTTGGAGATCCTACGGGGTTTTCGTCGACGGGGACTGTGTCTTGCGCATTCGGGAGGGTGAGAAGAAGCAAATTGCCGTTACGCCTGGGGTGCATTCACTTACTGTGGGCGTGGATTGGTGTCATAGTCAGGCTTTCACTATCAACGCTCAAGATGGACAGTCAACGGCACTCTGGTGCTGGCCCAATGTGCGGGTATATAGTTGGCCATATTTTCTTACTCTTGGACGGGGGCGCTACATATCCGTTGGTTCGCAGCCGAGGGCGGCACGCGCATCCTCAAAAACCGTGTTCAAGGCTTATCAATTCGGGCTGGTAGCAGCAGTTCTCGCCTTTTTTGGCTACGAGAGTATTCTCGGGAAGGTACTCGCGATGGTCGTGCTGGTACTACTCTTGGTCCCGGCGATTGGATGGCTCTTGCTGCGTCGTGCACGTAGCTCCTAGCAGGCGATCTGCTGGCTTGTTGGCGCGGCTCGTGATGGCTGACAGGAGTGACGGAGGCCTCGCTGCGGAAGGGCCGGTTGCTGTGGCCGTGATGGCAGCAGGCTGCGCAGTTGTGTCGACCCTTGTAGAGGACGTTTCAGGCACCAGATAGGCACTCGAATGAGTCAAAAAGCACATCAGCAGCGTGTCTCGAGAGATGAACCCGCTCCGGCAAGGCGCCACTCGAACGACGTCGCGACTGGATGCTCGCGAAACTTGGTGTGCCCGTAATGGGAATTGGCAGTGGATTTCTACTCGAAGGTAGGCTGGTCTTCTGGACGTTCCTAGTGCCCCTAGGCGTGTTCCTTGTCGCCGTGTTTCAGCATTATCGTTGCGGCCCCTTTATGAGTTCGGGGGATCGCCCCGAGGGCAATGAATGACTGAAGCGCAGATGAGTGTGGTTGCGGCGGTCGCGCTGGCGATAATGGGTGCTAGCGATCTGCTGCGACGGCAAAGCACGGGAGTGATCGCGGTGGCTCTGCTTTCGATAGAGATTACCGCGATTGCTGTGGGGTTGGGTTTCCTGTTCGCTAGGGCGCGGATGTGGGAGAAGCGGAGACAAAAGCGGAAGTAGCGGCGCAGGAATCGCGGCGGTCGCTCCCCTTCGGCCCCGGCCCAAGCGGCAGTGGCTGCAGGCGGGGATCGAAGGGTCCCGGCCTGCCCGAAGCCTCCAGGTGCGAAAACTACGAAAGGTCGAACAGCACGAAGAGAAAACCGGAGGGAAGATAGCGAGGAAGAAGGCGAACGGAAGGTGAAGAACTCGCCATCTCATTCAAGAGGGGTGTGATGGCGGCGTACCATGGATCGTTGTTGGGCTTCGCAAGGCGCCGAAAGTAGGGAAATAGTGCAACCCGTGCGAGCAGTTTTGCCGTGGTTAGTGGGTCTCCGATATGGCCCCGCTGGCCGCTGACACGCATGTATGCCATCATCCTTCTATGATGAGCTTGACGGGCTGGGGATGGAAATTGGCAGGAGTGGCGAGCGCGAGCGCGTTCTACTGGATATGGCGTCACGTCGGGTTGGTGCCGGCCCTCGTTCCCCCGGTGGTATGTTTGCTCGCGGGGTATATCGCACAGCGTTCTTCGCGGTGACGGCTACTTATCGGTGACCGTGCTTTAGCCGAGAAGAATGAGCTGCGATCAACCAGATCGCAGCGAAGGTGGCGAGATGAATCAGCAGAGTCCTTGGTTCCAGGTTGGCATGGTCGCTCTTGTGGTGTTGCCTGCGTCCGTTGCCATAGCGATTCTGGTGAACGGGTGTGTCGCGACGGTCATGCCAACTATCGCCGCAATCGCGAGCGTCGTTGGCATTGGCGCACTGCTCCGGTGGGCAGTCCTACCCGAAAGACCAAAATCACGTGACGGCTGATCGATGTCTGCCGTCGACAAGGGGAATATGCGCAATCAGCTTGCAGCCGGGAAGGTGGCTTTGCTGTGCAAGTAAGCGCTCGTCGAGGCAGCAACCAGCATCACGTGGCCGACTAGTGTTCTCTCTGTGACGAGGACGAAGACGCGAAGAAATACGGAGAGGACAACAAAAGTAGTGAGCACGATCCAGCGGGGAGAGCCTTCGGGCATGGCCTCAGTTTAGTGGCTGGGCGGCGAGATAATGCTGTGGTCCCCGAGCCGTGGATGCCATCTCGAAGGGCACGGGAGCAGATGGAGTAACGGCGTCGGGGAACGGGAAGACTTCGGGCGACGCGTGAGCAAGACAGTCGCTGAAAAGTGCCGAGGCGGCAGCAGAAGCAGGAGCGAGATCGCTGCACCGTGTGCACGCGCGTCTCGTCTCGCGCGGAGCACACGTGGAGGGGTCGAGGGGCAGGCCGGTTCGTGTCCGGCGTCGCCGTACAAGATCCCTCGCGCTACTCTGCGACGACATGACCGTGCGAGTGCTCTACCGGCAAGATCAGGACACATGGGTGGCCAGCTCGCCCGACCTTCCTCGCTGGACCGTCGTAGCCGAGAGCTATCCCGAGGCCCATCGACTTGCTGAGGATGGCGTGCGCTTTGCGCTCGAGCGCGATGATCTGACGGTTGAGCATTACGTGCCCGCAGGCGTTGCAGTCGTGGCATAGCCGTGGCGAGCCACAGTCGATCCAAGAGCGTCTCAACCGCACCTTCCTTGCGTGTGAGCGGATGTCCTGTCGCGGGATCAGCGGTATAGCGCCTACACTGGCCGATTCCATGACGCCACGCCATTTCCTCACCGGAGCGGAGCTCAGCGCCGCCGACCTGGACGCGCTGCTCGACCGCGCGCTCGAGCTCAAGCAGGCGCCGCTGTCCTCACGCGCGCTCGCCGATCGCAGCGTCGCGCTGATCTTCGAGAAGCCCTCGACGCGCACGCGCGTGTCGTTCGAGGTCGGCATCCAGGAGCTGGGCGGCCACGCGGTGGTGCTGCGCTCGGACGAGCTGCAGCTGTCGCGCGGCGAGGCGCCGCGCGACACCGCGCTGGTGCTCTCCCGGCACGTGGCGGCGGTGGGCCTGCGCACGGGCGCCGACGCGGTCCTCGAGGAGCTCGCCGCCTACAGCACGGTGCCGATCGTCAACATGCTCAGCGCGCGCCACCATCCCTGCCAGGCGCTCGCCGACCTGCTGACGCTGCACGAGGCGTACGGAGCGCTCGAGGGCCTGCGGCTGGCGTACGTCGGCGACGGCAACAACATCGCCCGCTCGCTCGCCGTGCTTGGCGCGCTGGCGGGCATGCACGTGGCGTTCGCCTCGCCCGCCGGCTACGCGTTGGAGGGCGACCTCGAGCTGCCGGCCGAAGCCGCCGGCACCGTGACGCACCACTCCGACCCATGCGAGGCGGTGCAGGGCGCCGCCGCGGTCTACACCGACGTGTGGGTGAGCATGGGCGACGAGGCCACCGCGGAGCAGCGCCGGCGCGACCTGGGCGCCTATCGCGTGGACGACGCGCTGCTCGATGCGGCCGCCCCGGACGCCTTCGCGATGCACGACCTGCCGGCGCATCCCGGCGAGGAGATCACCGCCGAGGTCCTCTACGGCTCGCGCGAGCGCATCTGGGATCAGGCGGAGAACCGCCGCCACGCGCAGAAGGCGCTGCTGGAGCTGCTGGTGGCGCCAGCGTGAGCGTCGAGGCTCCCGCACGCCCGGAGGGCTCGCCGCGCCCGCAGCGGGGCGATGAGCTGGAGCTGACGATCGACTCGCTCGCGTTCGGCGGCGAGGGCGTGGCGCGCCTCGGAGATACCCCGTACGGGCCACAGGTGGCCGGCTACGTGGTGTTCGTCGCCGGCGCGATTCCTGGCGACCGTGTCCGCGCGGTCGTGCACAAGCGCAAGCGCAGCTACGCGCACGCGCGCACGCTGGAGGTGCTCGAGCCGAGTCCCGAGCGGATCGAGCCGAAGGCCGCGCACCCCGGTGTGCCGTGGCAGGTGATCCCGTACGAGCGCCAGCTCGAGATCAAGCGCGACCAAGTCGACGACGCGCTGCGGCGCATCGGCCACCTCGACGGCTTCGAGCTGCAGGAGATCGTGCCGGCGCTGTCGCAGTGGCGCTACCGCAACAAGCTCGAGTACTCATTCGGGGAAACCGGGGAAGCCGGCGACTCGGCCCGCCCCGAGCTCGTGTGCGGCTTTCACGCCCCGGCGGGCGGCAATCATGTGACGCCGATCGAGGACTGCCTGCTGGCGTCCGAGCGGGGCAACCTCGCGCGCGCCGCTGCGCTCGAGTGGTGCCGCGCCGAGGGGCTGACCGCGTGGGAGCGCAGCCGCGGCGCGCGCGGCGAGGCACGGGGCCGCGACCAGCGCACGGAGCCTGCCGGCGATGGGCGCGCACGGTTGCGCAACCTCGTCGTGCGCGAAGGCCGGCACACCGGCAAGCTGCAGGTGAGGATCGTGACCACCGAGGGCGAGCTGGAGGCCGGCGCGCTCGCGGCGGCGCTCCACGCGGCGCTCGGCGAGAGCCTGTCGGGCGTCCTGTGGACCCGCTCGCGCAGCGTCGCCGAGACGACCGCCGGCGGCGAGACAGAGCTCGTGTGGGGTGACGCGGAGCTCCCCGAGCGGCTGGGCGAGCTCGACCTGCGGATCTCCGCGGAGGCTTTCTTCCAGACGAACACCGAGATGGCGGAGCTGCTGTACGGGATCGTCGCCGAGTTCGCCGCGCTCGAGGGCTGGGAGCGCGTGTACGACCTGTACTCGGGCATCGGCACGATCGCGCTCACGCTGGCGCCGCGCGCGGGCGAGCTGTGGGGCATCGAGCTCGTCGAGCAGGCTGTCGCCGACGCGATCGCGTGCGCCCGGCGCAACGAGATCACCAACGTGCACTTCTTCGCCGGCGACAGCCGCACGGCGCTGCCTGAGCTGCTCGAACGCGCCGGGCGCCCCGACGTGCTCGTCGTCGACCCGCCGCGCGCGGGCCTGTCGAAGAAGGTCGTGCACCGCATCATCGACGTCGCGCCCAAGCGCATCGTGTACGTCTCCTGCAACCCCACCACGCTCGCCCCCAACGCCGCCGAACTGGTCGAGGCCGGGTGGGCGCTGCGCAAGGTCCGCCCCGTGGACATGTTCCCGCAGACCCATCACATCGAGTGCGTGGCGCTGCTGGAGCGCGCGTAGAAGCACGTCGTAGCCGGCTGCCAAGATCCCAGGTGACGGCGCGGCGCGGTTGTGCGGGCCGGTCGGTGACCCGAGACAGGAGGACTGGGATGGCCAAGGAGTTCAAGGCGTTCCTGCTGCGCGGGAACGTGGTGGATCTAGCCGTTGGCATCGTGGTCGGCGCCGCGTTCGGGGCGGTCGTGACGGCGCTCGTGCGCGATCTGCTGACGCCGATCGTGGCCGCGATCATCGGCAAGCCGGACTTCTCGACGCTGGCGTTCACGATCAACAACAGCACCTTCTACTACGGCAACTTCATCAACTCGCTGGTCGCGTTCGTGTCGATCGCGGCGGCCGTGTTCTTCTTCGTGGTCAAGCCCATCAACGCGCTGATGGAGCGCCGCCAGAGCGGCCTCGACGACGAGTCCGAGACCAAGCCGTGCAGCGAGTGCCTCAGCGAGATCCCCAGCAAGGCCCGCAGGTGCGCGTGCTGCGCCTCGCCCCAGGCCGGTGTGGCGGCGTAACGCGGTGCACGTTCGCAGCTACGACGAGATCGAGCCGTTCGTCACGCTCGACGGCTCGCAGATCAGGGAGTGGGCCGGGCGCGTCTCCGCGCCCGCGCAGAACCAGAGCCTCGCCGAGGCCACGATCCCGGTCGGCGGCGCGACCACCGAACACCTGCATCTCACCACCGAGGAGCTGTATCTCGTGAGCGCGGGCCGCGGGCTGCTGATCCTCGACGGCGAGGAGCGCGTGATCGAGCAGGGCGATTGCGCGCTGATCCCGCCGGGATCCCGCCACAAGGTGTTCAACGTGGGCGCCGATCCGCTACGGATCGTGTGTGCCTGCGCCCCGGCGTACTCCGACGAGGACACGCATCTGCTCGAGTGAGCCCGCCGCGTCAGCCCGTGAGCGCACCTCGTCGCTAACTGGCCGCGCTCGAGCGCCGACAGCCGGCGCTCGGGAGAGAGCACACGAGCGCGTTGGCGATCGCGGCTCCTGCCTGCCGTTCCAAGGCCCCTGTCAATCGCGCCCGAGGTCGCACGACGGCGACGCGATACACACGCGCGCCTCGCAGAAGGAAGACGTCCTCCTGGGCGACGCCGTCTGGGTTGACCCAGGTGAGGTCACGTCCCTGCAGCGGTCGCGACGTGGATCGCTCGCTGCCATCGCGATGGCAGCGGGTGCCGCTTGCCTCCGTGAAGAAGCGGCCGGCCTGCCCCGGGCTTGCGAACATGAAGACGTCGGCAACGACGTCGTCCCGCCGCGGGGCCAGCCACGGGTCTGTGCTCCAGGTGCGCATCTCGTAGCTGGCGGGCCACAGCCCGTGGGCGAGTTCGCTCGCGCGGAGGTTCAACGGCGTGTTGTCGAGCCAGGCGCCGTCGGGCGAGATGATGCCCCAGGCGTAGAGGGAGCTCGCCTGCAGTCTCATCACGGTGCGCAGTTCCGCGCCGAGGTCGGCGATGGTGCCCAACGGGACGCTCATGAGCGCAGGCGTCGTGGGTACGCACGCGCCGGAGGCCGTCGCCCCACCGTTGTCTGTCGAGAGGAACCGATTACCGCTCGTGAGAAGCGCGAGGACGGCAAGACCGAGGCAGGCCAGCAGCGAAGGCAGCCTGATTCGCCTGTCTGTCCACCAAGGCGCTGACTGACTCTGCGACTGCGTGCCGCTCCCGCTGGCGTCATCGTCCTGCCTATCGGCCGCCATGGCTCTGTATCGGTGGTCGACTCCTCGAGCTGAACTGCCGCGGTGAGCTGAGGGTAGGCTTGGCCCATGCGCGCCGCCACCATCCGCGACCAGGAGATCGTGATCGAGGAGCACCCCGACCCGGTGGCGCAGTTCGGCGAGGTGCTCGTGCGCGTGCATGCAGCGGGCCTGAACGGCGCCGACATGATGCAGCGGCGCGGTCTGTACCCGGCGCCGCCCGGCTCACCGCAGGACATCCCCGGCATGGAGCTCGCAGGCGAGGTCGCGGCGCTGGGGCCCGGATGCGAACGCTTCGAGGTCGGCGACCGCGTGATGGCCATCGTCGGCGGCGGCGCGCAGGCGGAGCTCGCGACGGTGCACGAGCGCCAGCTGATGCCCGTCCCCGACGCGCTCGACTGGCCCGCCGCGGGCGGGCTGCCAGAGGTGTTCGCCACCGCGCACGACGCGCTCTTCACCCAGGCCGAGCTGCGCCCCGGCGAGCGCCTGCTCGTGCACGGAGGCGCCGGCGGCGTCGGCACCGCCGCGATTCAGCTCGCTCGCACGGCGGGCGCGAGCGTGACCGCAACGGTGCGCCGCGAGGAGCTGCGCGAGCAGGTGGCCGCGTTTGGCGCCGAGGCGATTCCACCCGAGGGGTTTGCGGAGCACGGCCCGTTCGACGTGATCCTCGAGCTGGTCGGTGCTCCCAATCTGGGCGAGAACGTGCTGGCGCTCGCCATGGGCGGGCGGGTCGCGATCATCGGCGTGTCCGCCGGGGCCAAGGCCGAGCTGAACCTGCTCGCGCTGATGGGCAAGCGCGCCCGCATCCACGGCTCGACCCTGCGCGCGCGTTCGCTCGAGGAGAAAGCGCTCGTCGCGCGCCGGCTCGAGCACGAGGTGCTGCCGCTGTTCGAGTCCGGGGCGCTGAAAGTGCCGATCGCGGAGACGTTCCCGCTCGAGCAGGCCGCCGCCGCGTACGAGCACTTTGCCGCGGGCGGCAAGCTCGGCAAGGTCGTGCTCGTCGTTTGATCGGACACACGGTGCTAGATTGGACGCATGGGCCTGCTGCTGGAGCAGCTCGCAAACGAAGTCGGCGTCCATGAGCGCACGCTCCGCCGAGCGGTAAATGGCGGCCTGATCCGCGCGCATCGGCCGAGTTCGCGCCGGCTGTCGCTGTCAGAGCAGGAGATGGCCTGGGTCCGCTCTCGCTGGTTGCTCGTCGGTCGGCTGCTTGCGGCTCTGAGGACGGAGCCCAATGTCGAGCTCTGCGTGCTGTTCGGCTCCGTGGCGCGGGGCACGGACGTGGTGGGTGTATCCGACGTCGATCTGCTCATCGACCTGCGACGCCCGTCGCCAGGGGCGCTCGAGGCGCTGCGCCAGCGCCTCGAGGAGCAGCTGCACGCGACCATCGAGCTGATACCGCTTAAAGGCGCGCTGCGCGATCCCGGCCTGCTGTCAGAGATCCTGAGGGATGGGCGGCCCTTGGTGGATCGCGGGGAGGTCTGGCCGGGCCTGCGGGCGCAGAGGGCGCGAACGCAGGCGCAGGCCGACCGTGCCGACCTCGAGCTGCACGAGCAGGCGCGTGCCGCCGTCGGGTACTTCCAGCGTCTCGCCGCCGAACGTGACCAGCCATCCGCTGCCGGCGCTCGATGAGCGATTCCTCGCGTCCGCCGGTCTCGGTGGAGGCCCGTCGCCGTGCAGCCGAGCAGGCACTGCTGCAGCTGGCGCGCACCATGGATCAGCTGGAGACCGCGGTTTCGACCTTCTCTCCCGACTTCGACCAGGCGGCGTTCGCGCGCGCATGGGAATCGACGTCTCCGAAGAAGCGCAACCAGGCGATGCTCGTGCGATCGAACATGGACGACCTACACAACCTCTGTCGAGGGTTGATCGAGCGCAGCGTGCGCCTCGCTCAGGACTTGGGTGCGATCCCGGCCGACCGCAAGACGGCGGCGGCCGAGCAGCTGGGTGGGCTGGGCCTGTTCCCGGAGGACGCGCGCTCGGTCATGCAGGAGGTCGCCGATCTGCGCAACACGAGTCAGCACGCCTATTGGGTCCTCGCGCCCGACGAGGTGCATGCGGCCGTGAACCGGCAGCGACGTCATCTTCCCGCGTTCATCGCTGCCGTCGGCGCGTGGGTCGAAACCCTGCCGCCGCGCTGAGCGAGATCCGGCCCAGCTCGGACCCCTGCCGTCAGTACGGCGGCTGCGCCGCGTACCAGTCGCCGAGCACGCGGAACGCCGCCCAGAAGTCGCGCTTGGCGTCCTGCTCGTCGAGCGAGTCGTCGATGCTCGGCACGTACAGCGCGTCGATCGTCGGCGTCAGCTGCTGGATCTCGCCGACCGCCTCGCGCAGCGGCCGCGCGAGCGGGAGGTCCATGTCGCCGAGCGCGGCGAGCGCCTCGGCGCCCATCACCACCACGATCTTCGGTTGCACGATCGCGATCTCTTCGACCACGCGCGACACGCAGGCGAAGTCGGCCAGCGACGCGTCGCTCAGCGGGCACTTCACGCACAGCGTTCCGTACACCGCCAGCGGGTCGATCGACAGCCGCTTGAGCGACTTCATCAGCGCGCCGCCCGCGCGTCCGTAGAACGCGACTCCCTCCTCGATCTCGGAGGGCAGCGCGGAGTGCTTCAGCAGCATGATGTCCGCCTGCGGATGGCCCGAGCCGAGCACCGGCATCAGGTTGCCGCGCGGGCAGTGCGGGCACGACTGCAGCTCGCGCGTGAGCGTGTTCAGCTCGCGGATGGCGCGCTCGAGGTACTTCTCGCGGATCTCGTCATCGGTCACAGGCATCGACCCCGAGGGATTTGACGGGGCGTCGTCTTGTCCTTGACGGTGCATCAGTACTTGCGCTTTCGCGGCGTGTCGCCCCCGGCCAGAGGCGTCGCCTACCTGCGGCCGCCACCGCCGTGCGCGCGGTTCAGTCTCCTCAGGCGTCGCGCCTTGCTCGCGCGCCGCGCCGAGCGCGGCGTGGCGCGCGTCTGCAGGAACTTCAGCGCTTGCACGTACAGCAGCGAGGATGGGCGCGTGAGGATCTCGGCGTCGCGCAGCGACTGCAGGAACTCCATCGGTCCGTCGAAGTCGCGCATTCGAATTCGCACCGAGCCGAGGCCCTGCGCGACATGGGAGTCCGAGCCGGCGCCCGCCGGGATGCGGTACTTGGCGGCGAAGCGGGCGGCCTCGTCGTTGAACGAGCCGATCGCAACGCGCGGGTTGAACACCTCGATCGCGTCGACCTCGTCGAGCACCTCGAGCAGGTGCTCGTAGTCGGGCACCGAGTGCATGCGGTCGAACGGGTGCGGCACGTATACGACGCCGCCCTGGCGCTTGATCTCGGCGATCGTCTCGCGCAGGCTCAACCCGCGCGGGATCTTCTCCTTGATGAACAGGCCGATGACCTCGCCTTCGCTGGCCGTCTTGACCTCCTCGCCGACGATCACCTTGACGGGGGGGTTGGGGCCCGATCCTGTGGCTTGGGCGTACGCCTCCAGGGCGCCGGAGATCTCGTTGTGGTCGGTCACCGCGATCGCGCCCAGCCCCTGCTCGCGCGCACTCGCCAGCAGCACCTCGACGGGCGTGGCGCAGTCGTAGGAGTGATCGGTGTGCATGTGCAGGTCGACCTCGATCAGCGGCCGCGAGGACAGCTGCCGCGACAGCTCCGCGTCTCCCCGCGCCGAGTGCCGCCGCGCGGCGAGCGCGCGGTAGATCGACTCGAGCTGCTCCGCCGCGCCGTCCTCGTCGCGCACCAGGGCGTAGTCGGCGGGGAAGTGGTGGGCCATCAGCTCGGCGGTCGCCGGCAGGCTCGCGGTGCGCGCGTCCAGGCGACCGAAGAAGCTCTCGACGAAGCGGCGCGCCACGAGCGTCGAGAGCAGCCGCTCGCTGGATGAGTGGAACGAGCCGACGTTCAGCGCGCGCGAGTGGCGCAGCGCCGCGTTGGAGGTGCTCGGCGCGAACGGCTCGTGCACGTGCACGAAGTCGAGCGCGACCGTGCTCAGCAGTTCCTCCACCGTGCGCGCCACGTCGATCGGCAGCGCCGACGGCCGCCGTCGCGCGTCCTCGCTGCGACCGGGCGCGCGCAGGTCGAGCACCTCGCCGACCGCGATCACGCGCGGCGTGCCGCCGTCGGTTCCGTCCAGCAGCGAGGACATCCCGCCCGGCGCGCTCTTCGCGGCGCGCAGCGCGCGGCGCGAGTCGCGCACCCGCTCCTGCGAGCGCGACGGCGCGAGCACCAAGACGCGGTGGCCGCGCCGCGAGAGCTCGCTCGCGACGCGTCCGACGTGCGCGTTGACCTCGTTGTCCTCCGCCTCCCACGGGTATGGCGTGACGTGGGCTATAGCGAAGTGCGCCGAACGGGGTGAGAACGAGTCGGCCATCGCGGCGATTATCTCGTGCGCTGCGCCACCTTCCGCGGCTTGGAGCGGGGATGCCCCGTGTACTTGGCGATGAACGCCTCCGTGTCCTGGCGCGCCTGCTCGTCGGGGCGCTGGTTGTGCGGCGACTTCATCAGGTACGACGACGGCCCGTCCAGCTGACCGCTGACGCCGTGGTTGAGCGCGAGCTTGCAGCAGCGCACCGCGTCGATCACGATGCCCGCCGAGTTCGGCGAGTCCCACACCTCGAGCTTCAGCTCCAGGTTCAGCGGCACGTCGCCGAACGCCTGGCCCTCGACGCGGATGTGCGCCCACTTGCGGTCGGTCAGCCACGGCACGTAGTCGGAGGGACCCACGTGGATGTCGCTGGCCGGCAGCTGGTGGTCCATGATCGAGGTCACGGCGTTGGTCTTGGAGATCTTCTTCGACTCCAGCCGCTCGCGCTCGAGCATGTTGTAGAAGTCCATGTTGCCGCCCACGTTCAGCTGCGACGTGCGCTCGATCTCCACGCCGCGCTCGGCGAACAGGCGCGCGAGCGTGCGGTGCACGATCGTGGCGCCCACCTGCGACTTGATGTCGTCGCCGACTATCGGCAGGCCCGCCTTTTTGAAGCGCTTGTCCCAGTAGTCCTCGCGCGCGATGAACACGGGGATGCAGTTGACGAAGCCGCAGCCCGCCTCCAGCACCTGCTCGACGTACCACTTGGTCGCCTGCTCGGAGCCGACCGGAAGGTAGGAGACGACCACGTCCGTGTGCGTGTCCTTGAGGATCTTCACGATGTCGGCGGTCTCGCCGGGAGCCTTCGTGATCTTCTCTTTGAGGTACTTGCCGAGGCCGTCGTGGGTCATGCCGCGGTACACGGGCACGCCGAGCTTCTTCGGCACCGCGTGCGCTCCCTTGGCGAACTTGATCGTGTTGTTCTGGCCCGCCCAGATCGCTTCGCCGAGGTCCTTGCCCACCTTGTCGGCGTCGATGTCGAACGCGGCCGTGAATTCGACGTCGCGCACGTGGTAGCCGCCGAGGTCCACGTGCATCAGGCCCGGCACCCGCTGCGCGGGGTCCGCGTCGCGGTAGTAGTGGATGCCCTGGACGAACGACGAGGCACAGTTGCCGACGCCGACGATCGCCACGCGGACCTTGTCGCGCTGGTAGCGCGCCGCGCCGTTGCTCGAAGCGGCGTCGCGGGCCGCGGTGCCGCGGGAGGCGGCGCCGGCGCGGGATGCTGCGCGTTTGCTGGAGCTCGCGCCGTTACGGGAGGCGCGGCTGTTGCTGGCATTGCTGTTTGTGCTCACTTGGAGGGTTTCCTTCCGAAGGGCCGGAGGCCCGGTCGAGGGAGCCTGGAAGGCTCCCATACTTCAAGGGGGCACGGCACGATGCCGGGCCTGGCAGACTCCGATAACTACTCCGCCGCGCGCGTCGGGTCACACCGACAGCTCGCGGCGCACGTGCCAGATGCGCTGCATGACGGTCACCACGCTGAGCCCGGCCAGCACGTACACGGCGGGCTGCAGCAGCTCGAAGTTGCCGAGCGAGGCGCCGCGGGCGAAGATCAGGCCGATCGCCAGGATCACGACGCGCACGGGGCGCGTGGCGATGCCCACCTTGCACTCCACGCCCAGCGCCTCGGCGCGCGCGCGGGTGTAGCTGACCATCAGCGAGGCCAGCACCGCGACCACCACGGCCGCCGCCGCGACGCGGTTGCCGTGCAGCGCGAAGTACCCGGCGACCGCCGTCAGCACGATCCCCTCCTCGATGCGATCGAGCGTCGAGTCCAGGAAGGCGCCGAAAGGCGTGCCCTTGCCCGACATGCGCGAGTAGCGGCCGTCGAGCGTGTCCATGACCGAGCCGAGGATGAACGCGATCCCGCCGAGGAAGAACAGCCGCTCCCAGACGAGCACTGCTGCCACCACGTTGCCGACGAAGCCCGTCAGCGAGATCGCGTTGGGTGTCAGCCGCGACTCGATCAGGCGGTTGCGCACCAGCTCGCGGCGCTCGCCCGAGCCGATCGGCGCCCGCGCTCGCGCCCGCCGGGGGCGGTTCGCGGCGCGCCGCGTGCGGCGCGTGGGGGTGTGCTGTCTCGGCGCTGGCATCGTCCGGCCGCGCTACCCGCTCGCGCTCAGCTGGGGGGACACGGCCGAGAAGCGCCACGCGTGCGGACGCGCGCGCGCCATCCAGCTCGCCGCGTACGCGGATGCTCCGGCGGTCAGCGCGCCGAGGACCGCGTCGACGATGAAGTGGTTGGCGGTGACCACGATCACAAACGTCATCAGGAGCGGATACAGCAGCCACATCACCCGCACCACGCGCCAGCGGACCAGGCGCGCGAGCGTCCAGCCGATCATCAGCGCGAACGCCACGTGCATCGAGGGCACGGCCGCGTACAGGTTGGTCAGGGCGTTGAGCGATGCGCTGTGCGCGTCCACATGCATCCCGGTGATGTCCGACACGCTGTCGATGAAGCCCCACTCGGGCATGAAGCGCGGCGGCGCGGTCGGGAACGCGGCGTAGCCAGCGAGCGCGATCGCCATCGCGACCATGAACATGTTGCGCACGAAGTAGAAGTTGCGGTTGTGGCGCACGTACAGGTACACCAGCGCCGCGACCGTCACGCTCGTCTGCGCGTTCACGTACAGCCAGCTGGACACGACCATCAGGAAGTGGCTGCCCGATGCCCACGCCTGCACCGACGGCTCGACGAACACGTGCATCGTGCGCTCCAGCGCGATCAGGTCGCGCGAATGCGCGAACGCGGCGTTGGCGTCTCCCTCGACCAACCCCCGCACCAGCCGGTAGGCGAGGTAGGCGGCACCGAAGAGTGATAGCTGGCGGAGCACGTCCAGCCAGCCGTGCGGCAGGACGCGCGCCTGCAGCAGGCGAGCGCGGGCGACCATCAACCAGCTAAGCCTAGACGATGCTCAGCGGCAGCGGGGAGCGTCGCTGAGCACGCGCGCGAGCGAGAAGCCGATCGCCACATGGAAACTGCCCGCCTCGTGCGCCCGCACTTCGGTCCAGCCGCCGGGTGCGCGCGCCACGCAGCCGCTGCCGCTCGCGAGCTCCCAGTACGGCGTGAAGCGCACGCGCACCGTGTAGGCGCCGGGGCGCGGCACGTAGAGCGAGAGCGTGTCGCTGCTAGCAGCGGTCAAAAGCGCCGGCGGCTGCGCGAGCGGGCTGGGGTCGAGCACCGCGAACAGCCGCCAGTGGCGCGAGCGCCAGACTTCGCGCAGGTACGGCGCGCGGACCGTCTCGACCAGATGCGCCTCGGCCTGCGCCGAGTAGTCGATCTTGGCACCGAGTGGCAGCGCGACGTAGGAGATCGCGTTAGCGGTCAGCCACGCGCGGTAGCGAGCAGCCGTCAGTGCCGGCGACGGTTCGTAGAAGAGGCCGTTGCGCAGGGTGTCGAGCTGGCGCTCCCAGCCGCGGGCGAGCATCACGTGCGGCGCCAGGTAGCGCGCCTCCCAGTGGTCGGCGGTCGCGACCACCTCGATGCGCGCGGGGTGCATCGGCGGGTTTCCGTAGCCGATGTCCAGGGCTCGCAGCTCGCCGAGCAACGGCGTGTAGTAGGACGCGTGCACCGACGGGTTGGAGAGCGGTCGAGGCGAAGTCCGCAGCGGGCGCGTTGACCTGCCAGTAGAGGAGGAACGGCGCCAGCACGATCAGCGCGCGGCGGCGCCCGCGTGAGGCGCCGGTGAGCACGCATGCGGCCAGCGGCCCCGCCGCCAGGGCGCCGAGGCGGTCGGCGTTGCCGCCGACTGCGGTCGGAAGCACGTAGGCGCCGACCAGCGCCAGGGCATACAGCGCCGCGCCGATCCGCAGCATGCGCACCGCAGGACGCGACGCGCTCGGCTCGATCAGCGCGCCGATCACGATCACGCCGGCGAGCGCGGGGAAGAACGCCGAGCCCGCGAACGGCTGCGCGCCGCCTTCCGGAAACGCGATCGTGAGCAGTGCGATCGGCGTGAGCGCCGCGATCGTGAGCGCTGCCGGCCAAGCGCGGATCGGCCAGACGCGCGCCGGCCTCGTGCCCGCGGGATCGCTGAGCGCCCAGGCGATCCAGGCGAGCGCGAGGAACGCGCCGGCCACGGGGCTCGCCAGCGCCGTCACGACACTCAGCGCGAGCGCGCTCGCCAAGTGTCCGCGGCGTGCCGCGAGCAGCGCGCCGAGGCCGATCGCCAGGCCGAGGTCGAACGGCACGCGGCTCGACAGCAGCGCGACCGACGCGCCAAGCGCGAACCACAGCGCGGCGATGCGCGTCGCACGCGGCGGGAAGCAACCGTCGATCAGCCGCGCGAACAGCGCCGTTGCCGCCACCATCGAGACCGCCGCCAGCGGCTGCGGCCCGATCAGCGCGCCCAGCGCGGGCGCGAGCAGCGAGTAGGCGAGCAGGTGATGACCGCCGTACCAGGAGTTGTCCCACAGCGTGAACCCGGCGCTCGAGAACAGGCTGCTGCGGTAGCTCGCGGCGGCCAGGTCGGGGCTCTGCGGCGCGATGATCAGGTACACGACGGCCAGCACCGCCGCGACGAGCCACGCAGGCGGGATGCGGCCGGTCCCGCCGGTCGCGGGCGAGCCCGCCGGAGCCGCCGTCATCCCCGCATCGGCTGGAGTCGCCGTGCCGCTCACCCGGCGCTCAGGAAGTCCACCACGCGATCGATCGCGTCCGGGCGGTCCAGCCACGGCCAGTGGCCGGCGTCCGCCAGCTCCACGAGCTCCGCATGGGGGAGCGCCCGCGCGTACTCCGCCCGAAGCGCGCGGGTATGTAGGGGTCGCGCATCCCCCACAGGACCAGCGCCGGCGCCTGCAGCGCACCCAGCCGTGCGCCCGCCGCCTCGAGCACGTCGGGCGGCGAGCTGCGGTACAGGCGCAGGATCGCGCGCTGCGTGCCCTGGTCGAAGTGCCCGAGCACGCTGTCCAGCCACTCCTCCGGCATCGGTCCCGGCGTGGCGTTCGACTCGCGCGACGCGAGGCGCAGCGTGAAGCGGGTGGTGGTTCCCATCGCCAGCTCGCCCAGCCCGGGGGTGCGCCAGATGCGCGCGGTGCGGTGCCAGCGGTAGCCGGCCAGGAACGGCACCGCGTTGATGATCACCAGCCGCTCGACGCGCTCGGGCAGGCGCTGCGCGAACGCGAGTCCGACCGCCCCCCAGTCGTGCATCACCAGCTTCACCCGCTCCACGCCCAGCTCGTCCAGGAAGCACTCGATGAAGCGGTCGTACTCGTCGATCGTGTAGCTTCAGGAATCCCGGCTTGCCCGAGCGCCCGAAGCCGGGCAGGTCGACCGCGAGCCCACCGCTGCGGCGCAGGAGCTCCGTCCATTCGTCGCAGTTGCTCGGCACGCCGTGCAGGTACAGCGGCACCGCCGTGTCCGCGTCCGCCGCGGCGCTCGGCGCCGGCGCGCTGCGCCAGAAGACCGACAGCCCGCCGTGTGTTCCGGTGACGTCGATCTCGCCGCTGTGGTCGCTGACCTCGGGCACCGGGCGAGGATATAGGTGGTCGACAGGTACGGTGACGCGGTGAGCCCGACCGCCGCGCGCCCGCGTCGCCGCGACCCAGCCGCCGGCTGGACGCCGCCGCCGCGCGCCCGCGTGCTGCGCGTGCGCGAACGCCTGCGCGAGGTGTACGGCATCCCGCTGATGCGCCCGCACGGCGACCCGATCGCCGAGCTGATCCTGACGGTGCTCTCGCAGTCGACCAACGACCGCAATCGCGACGTCGCCTACCTGCGCCTGCGCGAGCGCTTCGCGACGTGGGAGGCGGTGCGCGACGCGCCCGTGGCGGACGTCGAGGAGGCGATCCGCCCGGGCGGCATCTCCAAGGTGAAGTCCGCTCGCATCCAGGCGATCCTGCGGGCGATCTCAGAGCAGCCCGGGCCGCCGAAACGGCGTCCGCCGCGCACACGGATGGCGAGCTGTCGCTCGACTGGCTGGCGCGGCGCGCCGATCGCCGAGGCCCGCAATTACCTCGTGGCGCTGCCCGGAGTGGGCCGCAAGACCGCCGCCTGCGTGCTGCTGTTCGCGTATGGCCTGCACGATGTGCCGGTGGACACGCACGTCTCGCGGGTGGGCATGCGCCTGCGCCTGCTGCGGCCGGGCGCGCCGTTTGAGGAGCTGCACGACCAGATGCTCGCGCTGACGCCGCCCGGACAGGGGCTCGAGCTGCACGTCAACCTGCTGCGCCACGGCCGGCGCACGTGCCACGCGCGCTCGCCTGCGTGCGGCCAGTGCGCGCTGGCGCGCATGTGCCCGAGCCGGGACAGCTTCGCCTAGCGACGCACGCGCCAGCGCTGGCCGGTCGTGGTCGCGTCAGCCGCGCGGCAGCACGGCGAACGCGATCACGGCGTACTGCAGCGCAGCCGCCACGAGCACCAGCGCGTGGAAGACCTCGTGGTAGCCGAACACCTTCGGCCACGGGTTCGGGCCGCCCGCTCGCGTACACGATCGCGCCCACCACGTACAGCAGTCCCCCCGTCGCCAAGCCCGCGACGCCCAGCCAGCCGATCGCGGAGGGCAGCTCGCCGAAGACTGCCGCCGTGACCAGCCCCAGCACGACGTACACCGCCGCGAACAGCCACTTCGGCGCGTCGATCCACAGCAGCTTGAAGATCACGCCCCCGAGCACCCCAGCCCACATCACGATCAGGATCGTCGTCGCGAGCGAGCCCTTCAGCGCGAGCAGCGCCACCGGCGTGTACGTGCCCGCGATCAGCACGAAGATCATCGAGTGGTCCAGCCGCCGCATCCAGCGCCGCGCGCGCGGGCGCCAGGTGACGCGGTGATACAGCGCGCTCGTGCCCAGCAGGCCCGACACGGCGACCGCATAGATCGTCGCCGCGACGCGCGCGCGCCCGTCCGATGCCGCGAGGATCAGCGCGACGCCGCAGACGAGCGAGACGAAGAACCCGTACTCATGCAGGACGCCCCGCAGTCGAGGCTTCAACGGCCCCGACGGGACCATGTTCATATCCGCAACGGTAGCGCGCCTGCGCGCGATCGGGAAGCGCCCTGCGGGACGCCGAGGATCAGCTGGTCGGGGCGGAGGCCGTGTCGCCCGCGAGCTTCGCGCGCGCGCGCTCGGGCGACACCGTCACGACGTCCCACGCGAGGCCCACGCGCGCCAGCGCGAGGATCAGCCAGCCCGAAGGGTCGAGCTCGTACCAGCGCAGGCCGTGGAACGCGGACTGCGGGAACGCGTGGTGGTTGTGGTGCCAGGCCTCGCCGAGCGACGGCAGCGCGAGCCAGAACACGTTCGTGGAGTGATCGTCGGTGTCGAAGCGGCGGCTGCCGAAGAAGTGGCAGATCGAGTTGATGCTCCAGGTGATGTGGTGCACGAGGAAGATCCGCACCAGACCCGCCCACAGCAGCGCCGACAGGCCGCCGTCGACGAGCGAGCCGCCGCTCAGCGCGAAGCCGAGCACGAACGGCAGCACGAGGCTGCCGAGCGCGATCAGCGGGAAGCTCCGGTTGATGCGGCGCATGGTCGCGTCCTCGACGAGGTCGCGCGCGTAGCGTTTCGAGGAGGCCTGTCCGTGGGTCTCGAACAGCCAGCCCACGTGCGCGTGCCACAGCCCGGCGGCCATGCCGCGCAGCCCGGCGCCGTGCGCCCGCGTGCGGGCTGTGCGGGTCGCCCTCTTCGTCGGTGAACGTGTGGTGCTTGCGGTGGTCGGCGACCCAGTCGATGACGCCGCCCTGCAGCGACATCGAGCCGAGGATCGCGAGCGTGTAGCGCAGCCACGGGCGCGTCTGGAAGGCGCGGTGCGTCAGCAGGCGGTGGAAGCCGACGGTGATGCCGATCGCGCTCAGCAGGTACATGACCGCGAAGATCGCCAGGTCGCGCGGGCCCAGGAAGTGGTTCCACAGCACCACCGCCGCTGCGATCACCCCGAGGAACGGGATCACAACCGCGGCGATGTTGGCGTTGCGCTCGAGGCGGGTCACGTGTCTCTCATTACCCCGCGCGCCGTGTGCCAGTTACTGCGTACCCCCCGTTTGGGGGGTGGTGGACGGGCAGGCAGCGGGCACTTGACGCATGTGAGGAAATCTGCCATACTCACGCTTAGATTTATAAAGCGTATTAGAAGGAGCATCCAAAGCATGGCCAAGACCATAGGCATCGACCTCGGCACGACGAACTCGTGCATGGCGGTCCTCGAGGGCGGCGAGCCGACCGTCATCGAGAACGCCGAGGGTGGCCGCACGACCCCGTCCGTGGTCGCGTTCACCGCCTCCGGCGAGCGTCTCGTCGGCACCGTCGCCAAGCGCCAGGCCGTCACCAACCCGCAGAACACCGTCTTCTCGATCAAGCGCTTCATGGGCCGCAAGGAGGCCGAGGTGCGCGAGGAGGAGTCGATCGTCCCGTACAAGGTCGTCTCCGGGCCGAACGGCGACGCGCGCGTGGAAGCCGGTGGCGAGCAGCACTCCCCGCCGGAGATCTCGGCGATGATCCTGCAGAAGCTCAAGACCGACGCGGAAGCGTATTTGGGCGAGGCCGTCGACGGCGCCGTCATCACCGTCCCCGCATACTTCAACGACGACCAGCGCCAGGCCACCAAGGACGCCGGCAAGATCGCCGGGCTCGACGTCAAGCGCATCATCAACGAGCCCACCGCCGCGTCGCTCGCATACGGCCTCGACAAGGAGTCAGACCAGACGATCCTCGTCTTCGATCTCGGCGGCGGCACGTTCGACGTGTCCGTGCTGGAGATCGGCGACGGCGTGTTCGAGGTCAAGTCCACCGCCGGCGACAACCACCTCGGCGGCGACAACTTCGACAAGGCGATCGTCGACTGGCTCGTGTCCGAGTTCAAGAAGTCGCAGGCCATCGACCTCAGCGCCGACCCGATGGCGCTGCAGCGCCTCTACGAGGCCTCCGAGAAGGCCAAGATCGAGCTGTCCACGACCCAGGAGACGCAGATCAACCTGCCGTTCATCACGGCCGACGCCTCCGGGCCCAAGCACCTCGACACGCGCCTCACGCGCGCCAAGCTCGCCGAGCTCACCGCCGACCTGCTCGACCGCGTCGTCGCGCCGGTCCGTCAGGCGATGGACGACGCCAAAGCCAAGGGCGTCAAGGAGATCGAGCACATCGTGCTCGTCGGCGGCATGACGCGCTCGCCCGCAGTACAGGAGAAGGTCAAAGAGCTGACCGGCAAAGAGCCGCACCGCGGGGTCAACCCCGACGAGGTGGTCGCCGTCGGCGCAGCGATCCAGGCCGGCGTGCTCGCCGGCGACGTCAAGGACGTGCTGCTGCTCGACGTCACGCCGCTGACCCTCGGCATCGAGACCAAGGGCGGCGTCATGACCAAGCTGATCGAGCGCAACACCACGATCCCGACCCGCAAGGGCGAGGTCTTCTCCACGGCCGAGGACAATCAGCCGTCGGTGGAGATCCACGTGCTGCAGGGCGAGCGCGAGATGGCCCAGTACAACAAGTCGCTCGGCAAGTTCCAGCTCACCGGCATCCCGCCGGCGCCGCGAGGCATACCGCAGGTCGAGGTCGCCTTCGACATCGACGCCAACGGCATCCTCAACGTGTCCGCCAAGGATCTCGGCACCGGCAAGGAGCAGAAGATCGAGATCAAGGCCGGCTCCGGACTGTCGGACGAGGAGATCAAGAACATGGTCTCCGACGCCGAGTCTCACGCCGAGGAGGACCGCAAGGCGCGCGAGCTCGCGGAGGCGCGCAACAACGGCGAGAACGCCGCCTACCAGGCCGAGCGCCAGCTGGCGGACCTCGGTGACCAGGTCGACGCCGACTCCAAAGGCCGGATCGAGGAGGCCATCAAGGAGCTGCGCGAGGTGCTCGAGTCCGAGGACCCCGCGACGATCAACGCCAAGGCCGAGACCCTGCAGACGGCGTTCCACGCGGTCTCCGAGGCGATGTACCAGCGCGCTCAGGAGCAGGCTGCAGCGTCCGGCAACGGCGCGTCGGCCGACGGCGCCTCGGCGGACGGGGCCGCGGCCTCGGACGAGGAGGACGTCGTGGATGCCGAGGTCGTCGACGAGCCCAAGGCATAGGTTCCCCATGACCGACATTGAGCAGACGCTCGAGGAGCAGCCCGAGTACTCCCCCGACGCTTCACAGGCGTCGGGGGATGCCCCGCTGACAGCGGGCCAGGCATCCGCGGCAGACGTCGACGCATCGTCCCCGGAGGGGGAGGCCGAGGAGATCGAGGGCGATCTGGGCGAGCTCGTCAGGACGGCGAAGCAGCGCGACGACTACCTTGCGCTGGCGCAGCGCACGCAGGCTGATTTCGAGAACTACCGCAAGCGGGTCGCGCGCGAGGCCGCGGCGGCGCGTGATCGTGGTGTCGGGTCGCTGGCGAAGGAGCTGCTGCCGGCGCTCGACAACCTCGACCGCGCGCTCGAGGCGGCGGCGGAGGACGACCCGCTGCTGCAGGGCGTGCGGCTCGTGCGCACGGAGCTGAAGGGTGCGCTCGCGCGCGCGGGCATCGAGTCGTTCTGTCCGCTCGGCGAGCAGTTCGATCCCTCCGTGCACGAGGCGGTCGCCACCGCGCCCGCGCCCGACGGCCAGGCGAGCGGCATCGTGGTGGAGGTCTACCAGGACGGCTACCGGCTGGGCGAGGGCATCCTGCGCCCGGCGCGCGTGATCGTGGCCGCGTAGAGGCAGGTGCCGGATGGCAACGCGACCCGACTACTACAAGACGCTCGGCGTCGACAAGAAAGCCACGCCCGAGGAGATCAAGAAGGCCTACCGCAAACTCGCGCGCCAGTACCACCCCGACCGCAACCCCGACGACAAGCAGGCTGAGGCGCGCTTCAAGGAGATCTCCCAGGCGCACGACGTGCTGGGCGACCCTGACAAGCGCAAGCAGTACGACAGCGGCTCCGGCCCGTTCGCCACGGGCGCCGGTCCGGGCGGCGGCTTCGGCGGCTTCGGCAACTTCGACTTCGACGGCTCCTCGATGGGCGACATCCTGTCGAATCTGTTCGGCGGCTCCGCCAGCGGCCGGCGCGTGCGCACCAAGCCGCGCGCCGAGAAGGGCGCCGACCTGGAGGCGCAGGTGACGATCACCTTCGACCAGGCCGTCGCCGGCGCGCAGGTGCCGCTGCAGGTGCCGATGCACGCCAGCTGTCCCACCTGCCACGGCACCGGCGCCAAGCCCGGCACAGCGCCGTCGGTGTGCCCGAAGTGCGAGGGGCGCGGCATCGAGACTCAGGGCCAGGGCATGTTCTCGATCTCCCAGCCGTGCTCGCGCTGCGGCGGCACCGGCACCGTGATCGAGGATCCGTGTCCCACCTGCCACGGCGCCGGCGCCGTGCGCACAGTCAAGAAACTGCGCGTCAACATCCCCGCGGGCGTGCGCGACGGCAGCCGCATCCGCCTGGCCGGCAAGGGCGAGCCCGGGCGCAACGGCGGGCCGCCCGGCGACCTGTACCTGATCACCAAGGTGGAGCCCTCGTCGCTGTTCACCCGCAAGGGAGACAACCTCGAGGTCGAGGTGCCGCTGACGATCCCCGAGGCGCTGCAGGGCGCCGAGGTGCAGGTGCCGACGCTGAACGGAACCAAGACCCTGCGCGTGCGCCCCGGCACCGCGCACGGCACCGTCCAGCGCTTGCGCGGCGAGGGCCCGCCGAAGCTCGGCTCGGGCGGCAAGGAGAAAGGCGACATCCACTACCGCTTCGTGATCGACGTCCCGCAGAAGCTCAGCAAGGAGCAGCAGAGCGCCGTCGATCAGCTTTCCAAGGCGCTCGACGGCAACCCGCGCGCGGGGCTGTTCAAGAACGGCGCCGCGAGCGGCGACGGTGCGGGCGAGGCTGGCGGCGCGGCCAAGGCGAGCGGCGACGCGGCCGCCAAGGGAGCCGACGATGCCGCGTAAGACGACCACCATCACGGTCGAGACCAACCGCGGCGTGTTCATGATCTCCGTCGCCGCGCAGCTCGCCAACATGCACCCGCAGACGCTGCGCATGTACGAGTCGCGCGGGCTGATCGAGCCGCAGCGATCGCCCAAGGGCACGCGGCTGTACTCGCAGGAGGACGTCGAGAAGCTCAGGCGCATCCAGGAGATGACCGCCGATCTCGGCCTCAACCTCGCCGGCGTCGAGCGCGTGCTGCGACTCGAGGCGGAGATAGAGAGCATGCAGCAGCGCATCGAGGAGATCGAGCTGGAAGCGCTGCAGGCGCAGGTGCGCCTCGCGCAGGAGCTCGAGGAGGTGCGCCGCTCGTTCCGCGCCGAGCTCGCCGTTCCCTACCGCGGCGGCCGCGAGCTCGTGCGCGCGGTCGACGCCCGTTCCCCGTTTGGCAATCACCCGAAGAGGTCCTAGACATGCAGCCCGATCGCTTCACCATCAAGTCCCAGGAAGCGCTGGCAGCCGCGGCGCGGCTCGCGCAGCAGCGCGCCAACCCGCAGGCGATGCCCGTGCACCTGCTGGGCGCGCTGCTCGACGGCGACGGCTCGACCGGCGGCGAGACCGCGGCGAGCACGCCCGGCGGCGTGGTGCTGCCCGTGCTCGTCAAGCTCGGCGTCGAGCTGCCCGCGCTGCGCGCCGAGGTCGCACGCGCGCTCGACGATCTGCCGACACTGTCCGCCGGCTCCTCGCCGCCCGCCACCGTTCCCTCGAGCGAGCTCACCGCCGTGATCCAGGCGGCGGAGGGCGAGGCGCAGGCGCTGTCCGACCAGTACGTCTCCACCGAGCACCTGCTGCTCGCGCTCGCCGCCGACTCCAGCCGCGCCGGCGCCGCGCTGCGCTCCGTGGGCGCCAGCCGCGAGCGCCTGCTGCAGGCGCTGGCCGACGTGCGCGGCTCGCATCGCGTCACCGACCAGTCGCCCGAGGAGAAGCTCGAAGCGCTCGAGCGCTTCGGCACGGACCTCACGCAGGCGGCCGAGCAGGGCAAGCTCGACCCGGTCATCGGGCGCGACGAGGAGATCCGCCGCGTGATCCAGGTGCTCTCCAGGCGCACCAAGAACAACCCCGTGCTGATCGGCGAGCCGGGCGTCGGCAAGACCGCGATCGTGGAGGGCCTCGCGCAGCGGATCGTCTCCGGCGACGTGCCCGACTCGCTGCGCGAACGGCGCGTGATCGCGCTCGACATGGGCTCGCTGATCGCCGGCGCCAAGTACCGGGGCGAGTTCGAGGACCGGCTGAAGGCCGTTCTGAACGAGGTTTCCGAGGCGCAGGGCAACGTGATCCTGTTCCTCGACGAGCTGCACACGATCGTCGGCGCGGGCGCCGCGGAAGGCGCCGTCGACGCGGCCAACCTGCTCAAGCCGATGCTCGCGCGCGGCGAACTGCGCTGCGTCGGCGCGACCACGCTCGACGAGTACCGCAAGTACATCGAGAAGGACGCCGCGCTCGAGCGCCGCTTCCAGCCGGTGATGGTCGGCGAGCCGTCGGTCGCCGACGCGATCGCGATCCTGCGCGGCCTCAAGGAGCGCTACGAGGTGCACCATGGCGTGCGCATCCAGGACAGCGCGCTGATCGCCGCCGCCACGCTGTCGGATCGCTACATCGCCGACCGCTTCCTGCCCGACAAGGCGATCGACCTGGTCGACGAGGCCGCGTCTGGGCTGCGCATCGAGATCGACTCGCTGCCCACCGAGATCGACGAGGTCGACCGGCGCGTGATGCAGCTGGAGATCGAGCTGACGTCGCTCAGCAAGGAGACCGACGAGGCATCCGGCGAACGTCGCGAGGCGATCGAACGTGAGCTCGCCGAGCTGCGCGAGCAGTCCGCCGGCATGAAGGCGCAGTGGCAGAGCGAGAAGCAGGCGATCCGGGGCATCTCAGAGCTCAAGGAGCAGCTCGAGCAGGCGCGCATCGACGCCGAGCGCGCGCAGCGCGACGCCGACCTCGAGCGCGCCTCCAAGCTGCTCTACCAGGACATCCCCGAGCTCGAACGGGAACTGCAGGAGCGCGAATCCAGCGAGGACGATGCGGCCGCCGAGAGGCCGGTGTTCCTCAAGGAGGAGGTCGACGCCGACGACGTCGCCGAGATCGTCGCGCGCTGGACCGGCATCCCCGTCAACCGTCTGCTGGAGGGCGAAACGGAGAAGCTGATCCACATGGAGGACCGCCTGCACGAACGCGTCGTCGGCCAGGACGAGGCGATCGAGGCGGTCGCCACGGCGCTGCGCCGCTCGCGCGCCGGCCTGCAGGACCCCGACCGCCCGATCGGCACGTTCCTGTTCCTCGGGCCGACCGGCGTCGGCAAGACCGAGCTCGCGCGCGCGCTCGCCGAGTTCATGTTCGACTCGCAGGACGCCATGATCCGCATCGACATGTCCGAGTACATGGAGAAACACTCCGTGTCCCGGCTCGTCGGCGCGCCCCCCGGCTACGTCGGCTACGAAGAGGGCGGCCAGCTCACCGAGGCCGTGCGCCGCCGCCCCTACGCCGTCGTGCTGCTCGACGAGATCGAGAAGGCGCACCCGGACGTGTTCAACGCGCTGCTGCAGGTCATGGACGACGGGCGCCTCACCGACGGCCAGGGCCGCACGGTCGACTTCAAGAACACCGTCTTGATCATGACCTCCAATTTGAGGGTGGGGGAGGGGAACGAATCAGCCGGGGTCGACGACACCGCGCTGCGGCTGGCACTGATCGACCACTTCAAGCCCGAGTTCATCAACCGCCTCGACGACGTCGTGCGCTTCGACCCGCTCAGCCGCGAGCAGATCTCCGAGATCGTCGAGCTGCAGGTCGCGCGCGTGATCGAGCGCGTCGCCGAGCGCGGCGTGCAGGTGACGCTCAGCGAGGAGGCGCGGGAGCTGCTCGGCAACATGGGCTACGACCCCACATACGGCGCGCGCCCGCTGCGGCGCGTGATCCAGAAGCAGCTCACCGACCGGCTCGCGCTGGCGCTGCTGTCCGGCGAGATCCGCACCGGCGACTCCGTGACGGTCGACGCAGTCGATGGCGGGCTGGCGCTCGAGAAGAGCGCGGCGGATTCACCCGTCGCCGCCTGACAGGCGCTTCGGAGGGGACACGCCGCGTGGCCCCTCCGAAGGAGCGTCTGACTGATGCGAATCGCTATGGGCTGGGCGTGTTCGACAGGCTCGCCACCTGGATCGCCTGCATCTTCAGGAATTTGGCTTCGCTTTCCGCGCCGTTCGATACGCATTTCACGAACCAGTGCCCGCTGCTGGGCAGCGTCGCGGCACCCTCGAGCGTCACCACACCCTCGCCGTACCATTCGTTTTTCTTCGGTTCGAGTCTGATCGCCGATTCGTCGCGATCGCCGGTCACGTCATTCGTGAGCGTGCAGGTGACGAGCGGTTCTTCGGGCCCGCCCTGGAATTTCGAGCCACACCTTTGCCGTCACCAGAAAGCTGCCAGAAGGGAGCGCCAGGGTGCCGAGTGTTTTGGTTTCGCCATCTTTGATCACGCCCGGGGCGTCCTTGAACGACTGGTAGCCGTTGCTCGGTCCCTGCGGTCCTTCTTTGCCGGTTTCACCGGTTTTCCCCGTCGCTCCTTCTTTGCCAGATGCGCCGGCGGGCCCCTGTGGCCCCGTTTTCCCGGTGTTCCCCTTGAGTTTGGAGAGGACGCTCGGCTTGATCTGCCTGGTCGAGCTGATGAGATAGTGCTTGGCGGCGAGCGCGCCGCCGCTCATCGAGAAGACGAGCGCGAGCGTGGCGGCAACGTTCGCGTAGCTGAGCCTGCGAGTGGATTTGAACATGAGCGCAAAGCTACGCCGCCGCGCGGACGCTGCATCGCATCCGAGGCCTCTGCTGCAACGGTTGAGCGCAGAAGCTGCGAGCATGCCCTAAAGGAATGCCACGAGTCGGAACCGGTCCGTCGCTACCGCCCTGCACGCGGGCGGTCGTCTCCGGCGGCGGTCCGCGAAACCGGAGGAACATCATGCGCTCAGCCGCCAACCGCCGTCTCACGCCCCTCGCCGTCGCGATCGCCGTGCCGGCGCTCAGTGCCCTGAGCGTGGCCTCGCAGGCGAGCGCCGCCACGATCTACGCGTGCGTCAACAAGAGGACCGGCGTCGCCCGGGTGTTCACGCACAAGCCCAGGTGCAGGAGGAACGAGACGCGGCTGCTGTGGAACACGCCGGGTCCCGCCGGCAGGAATGGCGCCAACGGCAAAAACGGGGCGACGGGAAAAACCGGCCAAGCAGGCAAAAACGGGACTAATGGCACGAACGGCACGAACGGCGCCGTCAACGGCTACTCCGCGGGCAAGCCCGAATTCACGGAATTCACGGGCAAAGAAGCCGTGATCGTCACCAGGAGCCTCCCCGCCGGTAGCTACATCCTGACCGCCAAGACCGTCGTGTCGGCCACCGCGTCGGCGGTGCCCATCCGGGCGGCGGCCGTGTGTGTGCTGCTCGACGGCGGTCTGGCGCCGCTCGACTCGGCCGGGTGGAACACGGGCCTCGTGGAAGACTCGGGAAAACTGATCGGCGAAACGACGCTGTCGCTGGCGGCGGCCGTGACGCTGAAAGCGACCACCTTCGTCTCGCTCGCGTGCTCCGATCTGTCCCCCCAGGAACACGAACTGAAGATCGGCGCCGCCTTCTCGCAGATCGTCGCGGTGCAGACGGCGCTGAACAGCTGACGCAGAACAGCTGACGCAGCGCAGCTGAGGCCGCCGGGGCTTGGCCGGTCCGTGGGGGTGGCGCTCGCTCGCGCGATCCGCTAGAACCGCGTGTGCGCGTACCAAGCACCCACGACGCCGATCTCCGGAGGAGCCAGACATGCCCACCTACATCATGCTCACGACGCTCACGCCAGACGGCGTGCAGACGGTCAAGAACAACCCGCAGCGGATCAACGAGGTCAACAAGGAGGTGGAACAGCTGGGCGCGACCGTCAAGGCGCAGTGGGCCACGCTCGGCCACATCGACTTCATCTCCGTCGTCGAGGCCCCCGACGAGGGCGCGATGGCGCGCCTGTCGCTCGAGCTCGGCTCGCGCGGCACCGCCCGCTACGAGACGCTGGCCGCGATCCCGATCGACGACTTCATCGCGTCTCTGTAACGTGGCCGACATCTCCGGAGAGCACAAAGAGGGAACCTCCGCGCACGAGGGCAGGCCCGCGGGCGCGCCCGGCATCTCGCTCGTGCCGAGCCCCATGGAGGAGTCAGAAGTGCAGGCGCAGCTCGACGACATCGATGTCGACGCGCCGCGCGTGGGCATCGTGATGGGCTCCAAGAGCGACATGGAGACCATGGAGAAGGCCGCCAAGGAGCTCGAAGAGCGCGGCATCCTGCACGAGATGCGCGTCATGTCCGCGCACCGCGAGCCCGACCTCGTCGCCGAATACGCCAAGAACGCGCGCATGCGCGGCCTGCGCGTGATCATCGCCGGCGCCGGCATCTCCGCGGCGCTGCCCGGCGCCATCGCCGCGCACACCGACCTGCCAGTGATCGGCGTGCCGCTCTCGGGGCGCCTGACCGCCGCCGGCGGACTCGACGCGATCCTCTCGATCGTGCAGATGCCTCCGGGGGTGCCCGTCGCGTGCGTGGGGCTCGACAACCCGCGCAACGCCGCGATCCTCGCCGCGCAGATCCTCGGCGCGTGATCGCGCGCCCGCCCGCCCGAGTCGACGGCGATAATCAACGGCTGTGATCGCGCGCTACGCACGCCCGGAGCTGGCCGCCCTGTGGAGCGACGAGGCCCGCATGGACAGCTGGCGGGAGGTCGAGCTGGCCGCCTGCGAGGAGCTGCCGGCGCTGCTCGGCCAGCACGGCCCCACCGAGGACGAGCTGCGCGCGATCCGCGGCGCGACGTTCACGGTGGGGGAGGTCAACGAGCGCGAGCTCGTCACCGACCACGACGTCGCCGCGTTCGTGGACGTGCTCGCCGCGTCCGTCGGCGAGGCCGGGCGCTGGATCCACTTCGGGCTGACCTCCTCGGACGTGCTCGACACGGCGCTTGCGCTGCAGCTGCGCGCCGCCGGCGAGGTGATCGTCGCGGGCGCGCGCGAGCTGACCGCCGCGTTCGCCACGCGAGCGCGTGAGCACGCGGACACGCTGTGCGCGGGCCGCACCCACGGCGTGCACGCCGAGCCCACCAGCTTCGGCCTCAAGCTCGCCGGCTTCGCGTTCGAGGCCGAGCGCAACGCCGCGCGCCTGCAGCGCGCGTTCGCGCAGGTCGCCGTCGGCGCGGTGTCCGGTGCGGTCGGCACCTACGCCGCCACCAGCCCCGAGTTCGAGGCGCGCGTGCTCGCACGCCTGGGGCTCGCGCGCGAGGACGTCTCCACGCAGGTCGTGCCGCGCGACCGCCACGCGGAGCTGCTCAGCGCGATCGCGCTCGCGGGAGCCGGGTTGGAGCGCTTCGCCACCGAGCTGCGCCACCTGCAGCGCACGGAGGTGCGCGAGGCGCAGGAGCCGTTCCGCGCCGGCCAGAAGGGCTCCTCCGCGATGCCGCACAAGCGCAACCCGATCAAGAGCGAGCAGATCTCCGGTCTCGCGCGCGTGCTGCGCGGCAACGCGCAGGCGGCGCTCGAGAACGTCGCCCTGTGGCACGAGCGCGACATCTCGCACTCCTCCGTCGAGCGCGTGATCCTGCCCGACTCCACGATCCTGCTCGACTACCTGCAGCACCGCGCCATCGCGCTCGTGCGCGGCATGACAGTCGACGCCGAGCGCATGCGCGCCAACCTCGAGCTCACGCACGGCGCGCTGTTCTCGCAGCGGGTGCTGCTCGCCCTCGTGGAGGCTGGCTCCTCGCGCGACGACGCCTACCGCGTCGTGCAGGAGCTCGCGCAGCGCGCCTGGGACCAGGGCATCCCGCTGCGCCAGCTGCTCGCCGCCGACGCGCGCGCGCGCAGCCTCGACCTCGACGCGATCTTCGACTACGGGCACTACCTGCGCCACGTCGACGAGATCCTCGCGCGGCTCGATCGCATCGCCTGAGCGGGGCGCGGCGGTGCGCCTCCGTGTGGTCGGCGGGCGCTGGTAGCATCGCGCCACGTGACCGCGACCACGCTTGCCGAGCTGCCCCTCATCGCCAGTGGCAAGGTCCGCGAGATGTACGACCTGGGTGAGGTCGGCAGCTCCGCCGAGCACCCCACCGGGGCGCTGCTGATGGTCGCCAGCGACAGGATCTCCACGTACGATGCCGTGCACCCGACGCCGATCCCCGACAAGGGCAAGGTCCTCACGGGGCTGTCCGTGTTCTGGTTCGAACGCACCGCCGGGATCGTTGCCAACCACCTGATCTCCACCGTCGACGGCGTGCCCGACGAGGCGCGCGGGCGCGCGCTGGTCGTGCGCAAGCTCGAGATGCTGCCCGTCGAGTGCGTCGTGCGCGGCTACATCACCGGGTCCGGCTGGAAGGACTACCAGGCCACCGGCTCCGTGTCCGGGATCGAGCTGCCGCCGGGGCTGCGCGAGTCCGAGCAGCTGCCCGAGCCGATCTTCACGCCCAGCACCAAGGCCGACGTCGGCCACGACGAGGCGATCGACTTCGAGGGCGCCGTCGCGCTCGTCGGCGACCGCGCGCTGATGGAGCGCGTCCGCGACGCCTCGATCGAGCTGTACTCGTTCGCCGCCGAGCACGCCCGCGCCAACGGCGTGATCCTCGCCGACACCAAGTTCGAGCTCGGGCTCGACCGCGGCGACCCCGCCGGCGGCGAGCCCACGCTCGTGCTCGGCGACGAGGTGCTCACACCCGACTCCTCGCGCTACTGGCCCGCCGACGGCTACCAGGTCGGCCACGGCCAGCCCAGCTTCGACAAGCAGTACGTGCGCGACTGGGCGTCCGCCAGCGGCTGGGACAAGAAGCCGCCCGCGCCCGCCATCCCCGACGACGTCGTCGCCGGCACCCGCGCGCGCTACGTCGAGGCCTACGAGCGCATCACCGGCGAGCCGTTCCAGGCGTGGCTCGATCGCACCGGCTCCGAGCCCGCGTGAGGGCCCGCGTCCTGATCCGCCCGAAGGCCGGCATCCTCGACCCGCAGGGCGTCGCCGTCGAGCGCGCGCTGCCAGCGCTTGGCTTCGCCGGCGTCGGCAACGTGCACGTCGGGCGCCTGATCGAGCTCGACGTCGAGGACCCCCAGCAGCTGCAGCCGATGTGCGAGAAGCTGCTCGCCAACCCGCTCGTCGAGGACTACGAGGTCCAGCTGCTCGACGGCAGCGACTGACGCGACGTGAAGTTCGGCATCCTGCGCTTCCCCGGGTCCTGCGACGAGGTCGACGCGCTGCACGCGGCCAGGCGCGTCGCCGACGCCGAGCTGATCTGGCACGGCGACCGTGACCTCCGCGGCGCCGACGCGATCGTCGTCCCCGGCGGCTTCTCCTACGGCGACTACCTGCGCGCCGGAGCCATCGCGCGCTTCTCGCCCGCCATGGAGTCCGTGATCGCGTTCGCGCGCGACGGCGGGCTCGTGCTCGGCATCTGCAACGGGTTCCAGGTGCTGTGCGAGGCGCGGCTGCTGCCCGGCGCGCTGCTCGTCAACGCCAACCTCCGCTTCACCTTCCGCCAGCTCGAGCTGGAGGTGCTCAACAGCGGCGGCTCCTTCACCCGCGCGTGCGCGCTCGACGAACTCCTCAGCATCCCCGCCAAGCACTCCTGGGGCCGCTATTACGCCGACCCCCACACGCTCGCCGCCATGGACAGCTCCGGCCAGGTCGTGCTGCGCTACGCGCCCGGCCAGAGCTTCAACGGCTCGCTGCACGACATCGCCGGCGTGTGCAACGACGCCGGCAACGTGTTCGGCATGATGCCCCACCCCGAGCACGCCGTCGACCAGCTCATCGGCGGCTCCACAGACGGCCTCAAGATCTTCGAGTCGATGCGGCTCGCCGTCGAGGGGGTGCGCGCGTGAGTGGGGTGGTGCACACCTCCCGGGCCGCACCGGCGCCCACCCCGAGGGCGCGCGCGTGAGCGCCCCAGCGCCCACCGTCGATGACGCCCTCGCGCTCGGGCTCACGCGCTCCGAGTACGAGCTCGTGTGTGAGAAGCAGGGCGCGCCGCCCAACCAGGTCGAGCTCGCCATGTACTCGCTGCTGTGGAGCGAGCACTGCGCCTACAAGCACTCCAAGAAGCTGCTGCGCACGCTCCCCACCGAAGGCCAGCACGTCGTCATGGGCCCCGGCGAGAACGCCGGCGCCGTCGACATCGGCGGCGGGCTCGTGTGCGCGTTCAAGGTCGAGTCGCACAACCACCCCTCCGCCGTCGAGCCCTTCCAGGGCGCCGCCACCGGTGTCGGCGGCATCCTGCGCGACATCTTCGCCATCGGCGCGCGCCCCATCGCCGTGCTCGACTCGCTGCGCTTCGGCGAGGTGGGTGGCGATCGCGACCAGCGCGCGCGCTACCTGCTCGACGGCGCCGTCTCCGGCATCGGCCACTACGGCAACTCCATCGGCGTGCCCACCGTCGGCGGCGAGGTGTACTTCGAGGCGCCCTACGAGCACAACTGCCTCGTCAACGCCATGGCCCTCGGCCTCGCGCCGCGCGAGCGGCTCGTGCGCAGCGCCGCCGCCGGCCCCGGCAACCTGCTGATCCTGTTCGGCGCCTCCACCGGACGCGACGGCATCGGCGGCGCCTCCGTGCTCGCCTCCGCCGAGCTCGGCGGCGAGGGCGACCACGACAAGCGGCCCACAGTGCAGGTCGGCGACCCGTTCGAGGAGAAGAAGCTGCTCGAGTGCTCGCTCGAGCTGCTCGACCGCGGGCTGCTCGTCTCGCTGCAGGACCTCGGCGCCGCCGGGCTCACCTCCTCCGCCTCCGAGATGGCCTCCAAGGGGGAAGTCGGCATCGACCTCGACGTCGCCAAGGTGCCGCTGCGCGAGCCCGGCATGGAGCCCTTCGAGGTGATGGTCAGCGAGTCCCAGGAGCGCATGCTGTGCGTCGTCGAGCCCGCCAACGCCGACGCCGTGCTCGCGCTGTGCCACAAGTGGGAGGTCGGCGGCTCCGTCATCGGCGCCGTCACCGCATCGTCCCCGGAGGGGGACAGCGGGCGCATGCGCGTGCTGCGCGACGGCCAGCTCCTCGGCGACATGCCCGTCGCTGCGCTCGTCGACGACTGCCCGCTGTACGACCTCAAGCCGCGCAAGCCCACCGAGCCCATCTATCAGCCCCCGGTGGCCACCGCGGGCGATCTCAACCTGGCGTCAGCGCCGCGGGATCTCCTGCTCGCCATCCTCTCCTCTCCAAACATCGCCTCGCGCAGGCCGCTGTTCGAGCAGTACGACTCGATCGTGCAGTCGCGCACCGTGCGCCGCCCCGAGCAGGCCGACGCCGCCGTGCTCGCGCTCCCCGACGGCAGCGCGCTCGCCGTCAGCATCGACTGCAACGGCCGGCGCGTCGCCGCCGACCCCTACCGCGGCACCGTCGAGGCCGTGCTCGAGTGCGCCGCCAACCTCGCCTGCGTCGGCGCCGAGCCGCTCGGCACCACCAACAACCTCAACTTCGGCAACCCCGAGAAGCCGCACATCGCCTGGCAGCTCACCGAGTCCGTGCGCGCGCTCGGCGACGCCTGCCGCGCGCTCGACGCGCCCATCGTCGGCGGCAACGTGTCCCTCTACAACGAGGGCGCCACCGGCCCCATCTACCCCACGCCCGTCGTCGGCATGGTCGGGCGCCTGCCCGACGCGCGCCGCGCCTGCCAGCTCGGGTTCGCACGCGCCGGCGACCACATCGCGCTCGTCGGCGCCTTCGCCCCCTCGCTCGCCGCCAGCGAGCTCGCCAAGCTCCTCGGCCAGCCGCTCCCCGACGGGCTCCCCGCCGTCGACATCGCCACCGTCCGCGCCACCCACGCCGCCATCCGCCAAGCCGTCCGCGCCGGCGCGCTCTCCAGCGTCCACGACATCGCCGACGGAGGGCTCGCCGTCGCGCTCGCCGAGTGCTGCCTCGCCGGCGGCATCGGCGCCGAGGTCGAGCTCCGCGAGGACTTCTGGGAGGCCACCCGCATCGCCGGCGCGCCCGCCGTCGTCGCTGCGGGCTCGCCGGTGGCGGCCACGCCCGTTGCGGCTACGCCCGTCGCCGCGCACGTCGTCGCCGCGCTGTTCGGCGAGGGCCCCGGCGGCTTCCTCGTCAGCGGCGACGATCAGGCGTTGCGCGCTCTCGGCGAGCGTGCGCCCGTGCGGCTCATCGGCAGGGTCGGCGAGCAGCTGCTCACGATCGTCGAGGGCGGCGCCGGCGCCGGCGAGATGCTCGCGCTCACGCTCGACGAGCTGCGCACCGCGCACGGCGCGCTCGCGGAGCTCTTCTCATGAGGCGGCCAACGGCTCGCGGAGTTTTTCTCATGATGCGGCCACCGTATAGCGTTGGTATCTACGCGACGGCTGAGACGCCGAACCACGCCCTGCTAGCTTGTGTGAACGATGCGTGACGGACCGCGCGACGAGTGCGGAGTGTTCGGACTGTATGCACCCGGTCACGAGGTGTCACGTCTGTCCTACTTCGCCCTCTACGCCCTGCAGCACCGCGGACAGGAGTCTGCAGGCATCGCCGCAGCCGACCGCGGCGGGCACATCATCACGCGCCGCGAGCTCGGCCTCGTCAGCCAGGTGTTCACCGAGAACGACCTGCGCACGCTCGCCGGCGAGCTCGCCATCGGCCACGTGCGCTATTCCACCACGGGCTCCAACGCCTGGGAGAACTCCCAGCCCGTGCAGCGCTCCGAGGGCACCAACGGCTCCCGCCGCGAGGTCGCGCTAGCGCACAACGGCAACCTCATCAACGCGCTCGAGTTGCACCAGGAGCTGCTCGACCGCGGCGTCACCTTCAGCTCCACCTCCGACTCCGAGATCATCGCCGCGATGATCGCCACGCACCCAGCCGAGCACGTCGAGGACGCCATCGCCGACGTGCTGCCGCGCCTGCGCGGCGCCTTCTCCATCGTCGCCATGACCAAGGACCGCGTCGTCGCCTTCCGCGACCCCCACGGGCTGCGCCCGCTCGCGCTCGGCGTCCTCGAGTCGGCCCCGAGCATCTCCAGGGCGCCGCCGGCGAAGCGCGCGGCAGCCACTACTGCGTCGCCAGCGAGTCGTGCGCGTTCGACATCATCGGCGCCAGGTTCGTCCGCGACGTGCAGCCCGGCGAGCTCGTCACGCTCGGCCCCGACGGCCTGCAGAGCCGCATGATCGTCCCCGACGGCCGCCGCGCGTTCTGCGTGTTCGAGTACATCTACTTCGCGCGCCCCGACTCGCGCATGAACGACCAGGTGCTGCAGGTCGCGCGCGGGCGCATGGGCGAGATCCTGTGGCGTGAGGCGCCCGTCGACGCCGACCTCGTGATCGCCGTGCCCGACTCCGGCAACCCCGCCGCCCGCGGCCTCGCGCGCGCCGCCGGCCTGCCCCAGGACGACGGCTTCGTCAAGAACCGCTACGTCGCGCGCACCTTCATCCAGCCCGGCCACGAGCTGCGCAAGCACGGGCTGCGGCTCAAGTTCAACCCGCTGCCCGAGGTCATCGCCGGCAAGCGCCTCGTCGTCGTCGACGACTCCATCGTGCGCGGCAACACCACCCGCCAGATCGTGCAGATGCTGCGCGACGCCGGCGCCACCGAGATCCACATGCGCATCTCCGCGCCGCCCATCAAGCACCCCTGCCACTACGGCATCGACATGTCCACCCGCGAGGAGATGATCGCGCACGGGCGCAGCACCGAGCAGGTCGCCGCCGAGCTCGGCTGCGACACGCTGCACTACCTCTCCATGGACGGCGTCTACGAGGCCGTCCGCGGCAGCCGCGCCACGCACTGCGACGCGTGCTTCAGCGGCGAGTACCCGCTTGCCGGCAGCGACGGCGCCGCCGGCAAGTACTCGCTCGAGACCGACGAGCATGCCGTGCTGCCGCTCGTCGACGCCTGACGCTCAAGCTCAAACGGCGGCGCCTGAGGGCCAGGTCGACGTCTAGCCGAGGTGGTCCTCGCGCGCGCCCGTCGCGTCGTTGTTGCGGTTGTTGTAGGGCGTGTGGCTGATCAGCCTGCCCTTGCTGTCGGGGCGCAGCGAGATGAGTGCCGGCACGATGATGATGAGTGAGATGAAGAGTGCTGAGAGCATGAGTTCTAACTGGTCCGACGTTCGAGGGATACGGTTGCTCTCCCTGGAATCGGCCCGGTTGGTGGTGGTCTTCACCGTAGTTTGGTGCAGGTCCCCGGCGCACTCTGTGAGGTTGCGCACAGCCATTGCTCAGAGCTCGGCGCGCTCGAGCAGCGCGGCGACGGACACGTCCAGCGAGGTCGCGATCTTGACGATCGTGTCGAGGCTCACGTTGAACTCGCCTCGCTCGATCGCGCCGTAGTAGCTTCGATCGAGCCCAGCACGTCTGGCGAAGGCCTCCTGCGGAAGTCCTCTTTCTGTGCGCAGCGACCTGGCCGCGGCGCCGAACGCCACGCTGGCGGCAGATTTCTTGGGTGGCATGAGATGGCGATTTGCAGGGGAAAGGTCTGGGATTTGCGGAGCGGTCACACACCGCTTATGATTCCCGCTTGTGCTGACAACTGTCTGCAAGACTACATCCCCCGTCGACGGAAGAGCCAGCGGCCGTGCCCGCCCTTGAAGTCCTCGCCGTGGTGGTGGCATTGCCGGAGGCGATGCTCGCCCTGCGCGAGCTGTGGTCGCGCCATTGGGGGCTCGGTCGCACAGTGCGCCCGAGCACCGAGCTCGAGCTCAGAGTCCATCTCAAGGTACGCCGCCACTGAGCTGCCCCTGGTCCCCGTCCGGGCTCGCAAGCCGAACGTCAGCCTGCCGGGCGGCGCGCTGTCGGCGACGGGGCGCCCAGCTATCGTCACCGTCCTTGAGCCACGCGCTTCCCATCGCCGTGCTCGTGTCCGGCACCGGCACCAACCTGCAGGCGCTGCTCGACACCGTGCACGGGCGCGAGGCGCAGGTGGTGGCGGTGGCCTCCAGTGTCGCCGGTGCGCCCGCGCTCGCGCGCGCCGAGGCAATGGGGGTGGCCACGGCGGTGTTCCCGCGCGCCGCCTACGCCGACCGCCGCGCGCGCGACGTGGCGCTTGCCGACTGGCTCGCCGAGGGCGGCGCGCGCCTGGTGGTGCTCGCCGGCTACATGGAGCTGCTCGGCGAGGCCTTTCTTGCACGCTTTCCGCGCGCCGTCATCAACGTTCACCCGTCGCTGCTGCCGTCGTTCCCCGGACTCGCCGCGATCGAGCAGGCGCTCGCGTACGGCGTCAAGGTGTTCGGCGTGACCGTGCACTTCGTGGACGCCGGTGTGGACACGGGCGCCGTGATCCTGCAGCGCGCCGTCGAGCTGCCCGACGCGCGCGAGCCCGGCGAGGTGCTCGCCGCGCTGCGCCCGCTCGAGCACGAGCTGCTGCCGCGCGCCGTCACGCTGTTCGCACGCGGCGCGCTGCGCGCCGACCCCGAGAACCCGCGCAGGACGCTCGTCGAGGCCGAGGGATAGTCTGCAGGGGGTGAGCCCCGAAGGCGATGTCATGACTGACCGCGCGTCCGGGGTCACGCGTGCACAGCCGGGCGAGGTGCGCGTGCGCAGGGCGCTGCTGTCCGTGTCAGACAAGGCCGGCATCGTCGAGTTCGCGCAGGGCCTCGCCGAGCTGGGCGTCGAGCTCGTGTCCACCGGCGGCACCTCGCGCGCGCTGGCCGACGCGGGCATCGCGGTGCGCGCGATCGAGGACTTCACCGGCTTCCCCGAGATGATGGACGGGCGCGTCAAGACGCTGCACCCGCGGCTGTACGCGGGGCTGCTGGCGCGGCGCGACCAGGACGAGCACCTGAGCGCGGCGTCCGAGCACGGGATCGAGCAGGTGGACCTCGTGTGCGTCAACCTGTATCCGTTCGAGCAGACCGTCGCACGCGGCGACGCCACAGAGGCGGAGGTCATCGAGAACATCGACATCGGCGGGCCCACCATGATCCGCGCGGCCGCCAAGAACAGCGCGTTCGCCGCCGTCGTCGTCGACCCGGGCGACTACCAGCGCGTGCTCGGCGAGCTGCGCGAGTCCGACGGCAGGCTGTCGCTGGACACCCGCAAACGGCTCGCCGGCAAGGCCTACGCCTGCACCGCGCGCTACGACGCCGCCATCTCCACGTGGTTCGCAGCGCGCGACGGCGACGGCTTCCCCGACAGCTGGCGCGACGCCTACGAGAAGGTCATGGACCTGCGCTACGGCGAGAACCCCCACCAGCAGGCCGCCTTCTACGCGCGCGCCGGCTCGCCCACGCACCTGCTCGCCGGCGTCGAGCAGCTGCACGGCAAGGAGCTGTCGTTCAACAACCTGCTCGACCTCAGCTCCGCACGCGAGCTCGTCGAGGAGTTCTCAGAGCCCGCCTGCGCGATCCTCAAGCACAACAACCCGTGCGGCTGCGCCGTCGGATCGAGCGGCCTCGAGGCCTACGAACGCGCCTTCGCGTGCGACCCCGAAAGCGCCTACGGCGGCGTCATCGCCGTCAACCGCCCCGTCGACCTCGCCTTCGCCGAAGCGCTCGGCAAGCAGTTCATCGAGGTGCTGCTCGCGCCCGGCTACGACGCCGCCGCGCTGCAGGCGCTGCAGGTCAAGAAGAACGTGCGCCTGCTGGAGCTCAGCGACTGGCCCGCGCCGCTGCGCGAGGTCGAATCCAAGCCCGTCATCGGCGGCCAGCTCGTGCAGACCCACGACGTCATCACCGAGACCCGCGAGCAGATGAACGCCATGAGCGCCCGCCAGCCCACCGAGGATGAGTGGCGCGACATGCTGTTCGCCTGGACCGTCTGCCGCCACGTGCGCTCCAACGCCATCGTGCTCGCCGCCGGCGGCGCCACCATCGGCATCGGCGCCGGCCAGATGAGCCGCGTCGACGCCGTGCGCATCGCCGTGCAGAAGGCGCAGAAATTCCGGGGTGGGCGGGACTTCGATCCCCTCGCCGGCTCGGTGCTTGCCTCAGACGCCTACTTCCCGTTTGCCGACGGTCCCCAGATCGCGCTCGACGCCGGCGTCAGCGCGTTCATCCAGCCGGGTGGGTCCGTGCGCGATGAGGAGGTCGTCGCGGCGATCGACGCGGCCGGGGCTGCGATGGTCGCCACGGGCGTGCGGCACTTCAGGCACTGAGCGGCGCGCGCGGTACTGAACGCGCCCGCACGACGATCGACTACGATCGGAGCGTGGTCTTGTATACGTGCCCTGCACGCACCCATGGGGCGAATGCGCCGTTGATCGCGCACCCGTGCGGAGTTGCCGCACAGGCGCTCGACCGCGCGGGCCATAGCTACACCGTGAAGACGGTGGGGGGCTTCAAAAACGTCCCGCTGAGCCGCCGCGGCAAGCGCGAGGAGATCATCGCGCTCACAGGCCAGCAGGACGTCCCCGTGCTGCTGCTCGACGACGGCAGCACGGTTCAGGGTTCGGGCGCGATCGTGGCGTGGGCTGCGGACCACGGCGCCGCGGCGAGCTGAGACGCTCTCGACTCGTCCAGCCGGCGCATGCTTGGTCTTTGAGCTGATGTTGTCTTCAGCCGGCGCATGCGCCGGCTGCGGGGCCGCACATGTGCGGCCCCGGACCAGGCCGCATGCGGCCTGGTCATCTAGTCGATCTGACGATATTGTCCCCGCATGGCGGATTTGGCGTCCCGGCCGGTGACGGACGCAGAGCAGCAGGAGGTGAACCGTTCGCCGATACAGGTCGTCGAGCGGTTCCTGGATCTGCTGTGCGCGAAGGACACTGATGGAGCCTCGGACCTGCTGGCTGAGGATGTCGAGTACGTCAACGTCGGCCTGCCCGCAGTGCACGGCCGCGAGCGCGTTCGGCGGCTCTTCAGGGCAACGCTCGGTCGGGCCGGAGCGGGGTTCGAGGTCTACACACACACAATCTCGGCGAACGGGTCGTCGGTTCTGACGGAGCGCACGGATGTGCTGGTGTTCCGTCGGCTGAGAATTTCAGTTTTGGGTTTGCGGGCGCTTCGACGTCCGCGACGGAGACATCGTGCTCTGGCGCGACTACTTCAGCTTGACTAGCTACTCGGCTGCGGCGCTGCGGGGATTGCTTGGCATGGTCATTCCCGCCGTGCGCGCCAAGCCTCCGGCGATCTAGCCCCCTCCATCGTGCAGTCGCGCAGAGTCCGGCAATCCTCGGCCCGGCGGAGATCGTAAGCGAGCGGCGTGCCCAGCGCTGAAAGCGCTCGCACGCAGATCGATTACGATCGGAGCCATGTGCAGAAACATCCGCAACCTCAACAACTTCGAGCCGCCTGCCAGCGACGAGGAGATCCGAGCGTCCGCGCTGCAGTACGTGCGCAAGATCAGCGGCTTCACCAAGCCCTCCCAGGCCAACGAGGAGGCCTTCGAGCGCGCGGTGGACGCCGTCACGGAGATCTCCACGAGCCTGCTGGGCGAGCTCGTCACGAACGCGCCGCCCAAGAACCGCGAGGTAGAGGCCGCCAAGGCCCGAGCCCGCGCCGCGCAGCGTTACGCGGCGTAGTCGCGCGTCGCGTCACGCGGCGAGCTTCGCGTGAGCGGTCTCGCGCAGATAGCCCGCGCCCGCGCTCCCTGCCCGCTTCGGTCGGGGGAGGGACTTGAAGAAAGTGCTGTCACGATATATCGTGTAACTACTTTGATAGCTCACGATAGGAAACAGATATGTTTGGGAATGCGATTTATTCAACGGGCGCAAAGCCCGGCTGCCGCTCTGCCCACCACGGCCCGCGACACGAGCATGGCTTCGCGTTCGGACCGCGCGGCGACTTCGGCCCGTTCGGCGGCTTCGGTCCCGGCTTCGGCGGGGGCGGCGGCGGGCCGCGAGGCCGCGGCCGCAGGGCCAGGCGCGGGGACATCCGCACCGCCGCGCTGCTGCTGCTGGCGGAGGAGCCGCGCAACGGCTACCAGATCATGCAGGAGGTGCAGGAGCGCAGCGGCGGCATCTGGAGCCCGAGCCCCGGCTCGGTCTACCCGGCGCTGGCGCAGCTCGAGGACGAGGGCCTGATCCGCACGGAGGAGAGCGACGGGCGCAAGCTGTTCGCGATCACCGACGCGGGACGCGCGCTGGTGGACGAGCGCGGCTCGGACCGCCCGGCGCCGTGGGAGCAGACCGGCGACGCCGCCGGCGAGATGCACGAGCTGGGCAAGCTGATGCGCGAGGTCGCCTCCGCGTTCGTGCAGGTGATGCGCACCGGCAGCGGCGGGCAGATGGCGAGCGCGCGCGAGGTGCTCGCGAACACCCGCCGCGACCTCTACAGGATCCTCGCGGACGGCGACGTCGGTGCTGGCGCCGGCGGGGCCACTGGCGGCGGCGCTGCCGGGGGCGACTCCGGCGATGGGCCGGACGCCGGCGCGGATGCCGGTACCGTAGATACGGAGAGTTGAGCCACACCGCGACCACCACATCCAGCGCCCCGACCGGGACGGCGGCCGGCCCCGCCGTCCTGGTCGACGGTCTGGTGAAGCGCTACGACGAGGTGGAAGCCGTGCGCGGCATCGACTTCGAGGTGGCAAGCGGCGAGATCTTCGGCTTCCTGGGGCCCAACGGCGCGGGCAAGTCGACGACGATCAACATGCTGTGCACGCTCGTGCGCCCCAGCGGCGGCTCCGCGTTCGTGGCGGGGCACAACGTCGTCACGGAACGCGACGACGTGCGCCGCAACATCGGCCTGGTGTTCCAGGACACCACGCTCGACGGCTACCTCAGCGCCGAGCAGAACCTGCGGCTGCACGCGGAGCTGTACGGGGTGCCGCGCGAGCTGGTGCGCGAGCGCATGCGCCAGGTGACGGAGATGGTGGGGCTGTGGGAGCGGCGCGACAGCCTCGTGAACACGTTCTCCGGCGGCATGAAGCGGCGCCTTGAGATCGCGCGGGGCCTGTTGCACTCGCCGCGCGTGCTGTTCCTGGACGAGCCCACCGTGGGCCTGGACCCGCAGACGCGCAACTCGATCTGGCGCTACATCCGTGAGCTGAAGGCGCGCGAGGACATCACGATCTTCCTCACCACCCACTACATGGACGAGGCGGAGTACTGCGAGCGCATCGCGATCATGGACCAGGGCCGCATCATCGTGCTGGACACGCCTGAGGCGCTGAAGGAGAAAGTCGGCAAGGACCGCGTGCAGATCCAGACCGACGACGATGAGGCGGCGATCGCGGCGCTGCGCGAGCGCTTCGCGATCGAGGCGACGGTGGCGGAGGGCGTCGTCACGTTCGGTGTGCCCTCGGGCGAGCAGTTCGTGCCGCGCCTGTTCGATGAATGGGATCCACCGCCCTCCGATCCGCTCGGTGAGCGTTGCGCGCCCGTCGCTTGACGACGTGTTCATGTCCTACACCGGCACCAGGATCCGCGACGCGGAGGCGACGAGCACCGACCGCATGCGCAACGTCGCGAGGATCATGGGGCGCTGATGGCGACCGAGACCACAGCGTCCCAGACAGGCGTCGGCGCCGCCAACGGGTCAGCGCCCGGCGACGGCTCCTCGGGCACGCCGCACGAGATCGCCCGCGTGCGCGTGCCCGCGCGCAGCGCGCGCGGCGAGCTGCGCGCGATCAAGGTCGTGTGGAAGCGCGAGATGATCCGCTTCAGCCGCGATCGGCTGCGCATCCTGACCTCGTTGATGCAGCCGTTCCTGTTCCTGTTCGTGCTCGGCACCGGCCTGTCGTGGCTGGCGTCGGCGGGCACGCACGGCGTCAACCTGCGCACGTTCGTGTACCCCGGCGTGCTGTGCATGGCGGTGATGTTCACGGCGATGTTCTCGGCCGCTTCGCTCGTGTGGGACCGCGAGTTCGGATTTTTGCGAGAGATGATGGTCGCGCCCGTGCGACGCAGCTCGCTGGTGCTCGGCAAGTGCCTCGGTGGCGCCACCGTGGCCGCTTTCCAGGGTGTGATCGTGCTGTGTCTGGCGGGCCTCGTCGGCGTGCCGTACGCGGCCGGCCTGATCCTCGAGGTGCTCGCGCTGTCGCTGCTGCTCGCGTTCGCGATCACCGCGTTCGGCGTGATGGTCGCGGCGCGCATCACGCAGATGCAGTCGTTCATGGCGCTGATGCAGATGGCGATCATGCCGATGTACTTCCTCTCGGGCGCGCTGTTCCCGGTCGTCGGGCCTGCCGCAGTGGCTGGCGATCCTCAACCGCCTCGACCCGCTCACGTACGCCGTGGACCCGATGCGCCGCGCGGTGTTCGCGCACCTGAACATCAGCGCCGCGGCGCGCCACGCGCTGGACCCGGGCGTGACGTGGTGGGGCTGGCACGTGCCGGGGCTCGTGGAGGCGGGCGTGGTCAGCCTGCTGGGACTGGTGATGCTGACGGTCGCGATCGTGGAGTTCGGCCGCGCCGAGTGAGCTCGTAGTCCTCGGGCTGGAAGTGCTTCAGGCGCTGGCGGAAGGGCCAGGTGGAGCCCGGCCAGATGGTCGTGTTGCGGCCGTGCTCGTCCAGGTACCAGCTCGACGCAGCCGCCGGAGTTCCACACGGTGCCCTGCAGCCGCCGCTGGAGCTCCTCGTTGTAGCGGCGCTGCACCGGCTCGCGCACCTCGATCACGTCGCAGCCCGTCGCGGTCGCATGAAGCGCAGGCACTCCATCAGGTAGTGCAGCTGCGACTCGATCATGAACACGATCGAGTTGTGCCCGAGGCCGGTGTTGGGGCCGACGAGCAGGAACAGGTTGGGGAAGCCCGCGACGGCCGTGCCGAGGTACGCCTGCGCGCTGCCGCTCCACGTCTCCGCAGCGTGCGCCCGTCGCCGCCGTAGATCCACTGGGCGACGGGCATGTCCGTGACGTGGAAGCCGGTGCCGAGGATGATCGTGTCGAGCTCGCGCTCGCTGCCGTCGGCCGTGACGATCCCCCGCGGTGTGATCGCGCGGATGGAGTCGGTGACGAGCTCGACGTTGGGCTGCGCGCAGCGCGGGGTAGTAGTTGTCCGAGGGAGGATGCGCTTGCAGCCGATGCGGTAGTTGGGCGTTAGGCGCGCGCGCAGCTGCGGGTCGGGCACCTGCTCGCGCAGGTGCTTGCGCGCCATGCGCTCCGGCAGCGAGCCCTTGCGCGGGCGCATGAGCGGCAGCACGAACAGCTCGCGCGCGCAGTAGACGGCCCCGCGCACCAGCTTCTGCACGGCGGGGAACGCACGGAACAGCGACCGCTCCCACGTGTGCGTGGGCCGGTTGCGGTGCGGCACCACCCACGGCGGCGTGCGCTGGAACACGTGCAGCCGCTCGACCAGCGGCTGGATGCGGGGCACGAGCTGGATCGAGGAGGCGCCGGTGCCGACCACCGCGACGCGCTCGCCCTCCAGCTCGTGGTCGTGGCCCAGCGGGCGGAGTGGAAGATCGCGCCCTGGAAGTCCGTCGATGCCTTCGATGTCGGGCAGCTTGGGGTCGGCTGAGCGGCCCCGCGCCGGCGACGAGCATGTCCGCCGTGAGGTCCCCCGCGCTCGTCTCGATCCGCCACAGCTCCTGCTCCGCGTCCCAGCGCGCGGCGGTCACCTCGTGGCCGTAGCGGATGTGCGGGTCGACGCCGTGCTCTGCGGACGACCCGCCGCAGGTACTCCCAGATCTCGGGCTGCGGCGAGAACGTCTGGCTCCAGTCGGGGTTGGGCGCGAACGAGAACGAGTACAGGTTGGACGGCACGTCGCAGGCGCAGCCCGGGTAGGTGTTGTCGCGCCAGGTGCCGCCGAGGTCCTCGGCGCGCTCGAGCACGACGAAGTCGTGGATGCCCTCCTGCTTGAGGCGGATCGCCATGCCCAGCCCGGAGAAGCCCGAGCCGACGATCGCGATGCGCTGGTGCGGGATCGCTGACACGCGCGAAGCCTACCCTGGTAGGGTCGCCACGATGGCCGAGCTCGACCCGTCCGCGCCCGCGCTGGAGCTCGCCGCAGCGCTGCGCCGCCGCGAGATCTCCGCGGTCGAGCTGCTCGACGCGTGCCTCGCCGCGGTCGACGCGCGCAACCCGCGAGCTGAACGCGGTGATCTGGCGCAACGACGAGGACGCGCGCGCGGCCGCCGCGGAGGCCGACCGCCGCCTGGCGGCCGGCGAGCAGGGCGGGCGCGCTCCGTTCCTCGGCGTGCCGCTGCCGATCAAGGACCTCACGCCGGTGGCCGGATGGCCGGTGACGTACGGCTCGAACGGCGCGCCGGCGGGCGTGAGCGACGAGAGCGAGCTGGTCGTGGAGGCGCTCGAGCGCGCCGGGTTCGTGCTGTGCGGGCGCACCAACACACCCGAGTTCGGCGTGATCACGGCCGCCGAGAACAGCCGCTACGGGATCAGCCGCAACCCGTGGGACACCGACGCGCTCGCCGGGCGGCTCCAGCGGCGGCGCGGCGGCGGCGGTCGCCGGCGGCATGTTCCCGATCGCGCACGCCAACGACGGCGGCGGCTCGATCCGCATCCCCGCCTCCTACTGCGGCCTCGTCGGCTTCAAGCCCAGCCGCGGACGCGTGCCGCGCCTGGCGCAGAGCTGGCTGGGCGCGGTCGTGGAGGGCGTGGTGGCGCGCACGGTCGCCGACTCGGCGGCGGTGCTCGACGCGATCGCGGGGCCGGACCCGCTCGCCTGGTACAACGCGCCGGCGCCGGCGCGCGCGTTCGCGCAGGAGCCGGGCATCGCCGCCGGGCGCGCTGCGCGATCGGGCTGATGGCGCAGGCGCCGCTCGGCATCCCCACCGACGAGGCGTGCATGGCCGGCGCGCGCGCGGCTGCGGCGGCGCTGGAGGAGCTCGGCCACTCGGTCGAAGAGGTCGAGGTGCCGACGATCTCCGAAGAGATGGTGCCGTCGTTCATCGCGCTGACGCAGGGCGGGCTGGCCGACTACGAGGGCGTGGACTGGTCGGCGGTGGAGCCGCACATCGCCCACCAGCGCAAGGCCGAGCGGCGAGCTGGGCGCCTACGACTACGTGCTGGCGGCGCGCACGCTGGAGCTGCTCAGCCGCCGCGAGGTGGCGCGCTGGGGCCGCGACTTCGACGTCCTGGTGACGCCCACCTCGGCGATCCTGCCGCCGGTCGCGGGCGCGATCCTCGAGGCCCAGCACGCGGCGCCCGACCAGCCGGTGCTGGATGTCGTCGCGAGCGTGTCGTTCACGGCGTTCGGCAACGTCACCGGGCTGCCCGCGGTGAGCCTGCCGCTGCACTGGAGCGACGGCGGTCTGCCCGTGGGCGTGCAGCTCGTCGCCGGGCCGTGGCAGGATGGCCCGCTGCTCGCGCTCGCCGCGCAGCTCGAGCAGGCGCGGCCGTGGGCCGCCCGTCGCCCGCCCGCTCGCTGACGAGGCTGCAGAACACCTCCACGAGGTGCGGGTCGAACTGCGTGCCGGCGCAGCGGCGCAGCTCCCACAGCGCGTCGTGCAGCTTCATCGCTGGCTTGTACACGCGCTCGTCGAGCATCGCGTGGAAGGAGTCGCAGATCGTGATGATGCGCGCGCCCAGCGGGATCTCCTCGCCGGGCAGCCCGTCGGGGTAGCCCTTGCCGTCCCAGCGCTCGTGGCTCGCGCGCACGAGCGGGCCGATGCGCGCGAGCGACGGGCCGGCGGCGGCGATGATCTGCTCGCCCATGACGGTGTGCTGCTGCATGAAGCGCCACTCCTCCTCGTCGAGCGGGCCCGGCTTGGTGAGGATCTCGTCGGGGATGCCGAGCTTGCCGACGTCGTGCAGGTCGCCAGCTTTGACGATCAGCGCGACTTCGTCCTCGTCGAGGCCGATCGTGCGCGCGAGCAGCTCCACATCGCCGGCGACATCATCGCAGTGCTCGCCGAGGTCGGGGTGGCGCTGCGCGAGCGCAGCGTGCAGCACGGCCGTGATCAGCTCCGCGGCGCCGCCGCGGCCGGTGGCCTTCTCGCGGTACATGTGCTGGTCGGCGAGCCGCAGCGCGTGCACCGGCTCCCTGGTTTCGCGCGGGATCTCGACGGCGCCCGCGGCGGCGGTCACGGTGAACGCGCCGCCGCGTTCGACGAGCGCTTCGCGCGCCTTGAGGAACAGCGCGTGCGGGTCCGCCACGGGCGCCGTGACGAGCACGCAGAACTCGTCGCCGCCGAGCCTGTAGACGACGCCGTGGGGCTCGACCGCCTCGCGCAGGCGTGTCCCGAGCCGTGTCAGCAGGCTGTCGCCGGCGATGTGGCCGAAGGAGTCGTTGTAGTTCTTGAAGCCGTTGAGGTCGAAGAACCACACATACGCGGGGAGCTCGTCGCTCGCGCGCTGGCACACGCGCGGGAGCTCCTCGAGCAGCGCGCGGCGGTTGCGCAGCCCGGTGAGCGCGTCGGTGGACAGCTCGCGCTCGACCCGGCGGCCGGACACGGCGAGCCCCACGATCGACGCCAGCAGGCCGAGGATCGCGGTGGCGAGCACGGTCAGCAGCCCGGGGCTCCACGCGTTCAGCAGGTCGGGGTTGGGCCGCGTGTCGGTCGCCACCACCGCGAGCTGCTGGCGCGTGCCGCCGACGGTCATCGGCAGCTCGGCCACCATCGCGCGGTGGCCGGCGTTGGCCGCCGGGGCGGGATGACCCCCGAGTCCGGCGCCGTTCACCATCAGCGTGCGACGCGGTCCGCGCACGCCCAGCGCCGCGTTGCGCAGAGGGCCGCCGATCGTCAGCAGCCCGGCCTGGTAGCTCGCGAGCTGGATGTTCACGAACGGGATGCCCTTGACGACCACGCCGGGTCCGTTCGTGGACAGCGGGCTCATGTCGAGGTGCACGAGACCGAGCGGGTGGCCGTTGACGGCGACAGGCGCGACGAACCCGACGGACGTACGGTGGCTGACGGGGGAGCTGAACGCGCCCGTGCCGACGCCGACGCTGGCAGTGGAGCGCGCGGCGAGCTCGGCGAACTGGCGAGTTAGGGCGAGCGGGAAGACGACAGGGTGCGGGCTGGGGGCGCACACGACCTGGCGCCCGGCCGCGTTGTCGAGGCAGGCCGCGGTCAGCGGGATGGCGGCGGCGCGCGCCACCGTGGCGAGGCTCGCGCCGGCGGTGGCCAGGTCTTCGCGACGCGCGCCGTGGGACAGCCTGCGGTCGTCCAACAGCTGGCGGACGGCGGGGTCGACGACCATCATCGACAGCGCCGTCATCGTCTGGTGCTGGCCGCCGGCGATCGTCGTGACCTCGTGGCCGATCGCCTCCTGCAGCGAGCGATCCTGCGCGTCGCGTCGCGTGTTGACGTTGTCGCCGGCCTCGAAGACGGCGACGCCGCCGAGGAGCAGCGAGAGTACTAGGCCAACGATAGCTAGCTGCCGCATGCCTAATGTTTCGTCCGTCTGGCTGCGACCTTAAATCTTGGATATATAGGCCGGCGCATGTTTGCGCACGTCAAATGCCCCGTGCGGGACTCGAACCCGCCCCACCGGATTAAAAGTCCGGCGCTCTACCAGATGAGCTAACGGGGCCTGCGGGCGAACAGTCTACGGCTGTTCGGCGGCGGCGACGCGCAGAAGCTCCTCGATGCGCGTGAGCTTGACGCGCGGGCGGCCGCTGGGCTCGCCGAGCGCGCGCTCGTGACGGTCGATGGCCTCCCAGCCGGAGTAGGTGACGAGCTCCGGCTGGCGCGTGCGCAGCAGGTCATCGATGGCGGCTGCGTCGGGCGTATCGGGCACGTGGGCGTGTGTTTCTGGCGCAGCCGCGGCGCCGTTGCTGGACAGCGCGAGATCGGCGAGCATCGCGTCGACGGTCTCCTGCGCGTCCTTCTTGTTGGTGCCGATCACGCCGGACGGGCCGCGCTTGATCCAGCCGACGACGTACTCGCCGGCGAGCGGCGCGCCGTTGTCGGGATCGAGCACGCGGCCGCCGTCGTTGGGGATGACGGCGGCGCGCTCGTCGAAGGGGACGCCGGGGAGCGGGACGCCGCGGTAGCCGATCGCGCGGAACGCGAGCCCCGCGGGGATCGTCTCGCGCTGGTCGGTTGCGGCCGCGCGCAGGCCGCCGCCGGGGGCTGGCACGAGCTCGTTGCGGATCAACTCGACGGCGCCCAAGCGGCCGTGCTCGTCGGGCAGGAGCGCGGCGGGCGAGAGCAGGAAGCGCAGCACGATGCGCTTGTCGTGGCCCCTGGGGGGGCGCGCGGCGTAGGAGCGCAGGATCTCGACGTTGCGCCGGCACGTGATGTCTTCCTCGGCGGCCGGATCGGCGACGGCGAGCGCGCGCTCGAGCTCGGCCTCGTCGACGATCACGTCCGCGTCCGCGAGCTCGCCCAGCTCGAGCAGCTCGGGGTTCGTGAACGCCGCCTGCGCGGGCCCGCGCCGGCCCAGGATCACGACCTCGGACACGCGGCTGCGGGCGAGCACGTCGAGCGCGTGGTCGGCGGTGTCGGTGGGCGCGAGCTCCTCGGGCGCGAGCACGAGCATGCGCGCGACGTCGATCGCGACGTTGCCGTTTCCGACCACCACCGCGCGCTCGGCCGAGAGCAGGTCGAACTCGAGGTCGGTGTGGTCGGGGTGGCCGTTGTACCAGCCGACGAACTCGGTGGCGGCGTGCGAGCCGGGGAGCTCTTCGCCGGGGATGCCGAGCGGCCGGTCGGACGGCGAGCCGGTGGCGTACACGATCGCGTGGTAATGCGCCAGCAGATCCTCGCGCGAGACGTGCTCGCCGAAGGTGACGTTCCCGTAGAAGCGGAAGCGCGGGTGCGCGGCGGTCTTCTCGTATACGCGCGTGACCGACTTGATCTTGGGGTGGTCGGGCGCGACGCCGGAGCGCACGAGGCCCCACGGCGTGGGCAGGCGCTCGAGCATGTCCACCTCGATGCGCTCCGTCGAGTCCTTGAGCAGGTGGCCGGCGGCGTAGAACCCGGCGGGTCCCGAGCCTATGACTGCGATGCGGATGGGGGACTCGTCGTTCATCGGCCGGTGTGGAGGTCGGAGGCTGGGGTGCGGGTGCGGGAGGGATACCCCATGCGGGGCACTAGTGGGCGCGGCCCGACTCGAACGGGCGACCCCCTCGGTGTAAGCGAGGTGCTCTAGCCAACTGAGCTACGCGCCCTCGTGGGGCTCATAAGGCTAGCGGGAGTCGGGGAGAGCGCCTGCGAAGCTGTCGCGATGGGAAGAGGCGCGCGGATCGCGGTGGGCGTGGTGGGAGCGGTGCTGCTGGCGCTGATCCTGGCCCAGCTGCTGCTGCCGCGCCTGGCGGCCAACCGGATCAGCTCGCGCGTGGGCCGCTACGGCAAGGTGCTGAGCGTGAACGTGAGCGCGTGGCCGGCGATCGAGCTGCTGTGGGGGCATGCGGACTCGGTTCGCGTGAAGGCTCAGAGCCTCGCGCTGAGCCCGGCTCAGGCGGCGAGCCTGCTGTGGGAAGCGAAGGGCGCGGCGAGCATGGACGTGAGCGCGGAAAGCGTGCAGGTGGAATCGCTGCGCGTCACGGACGCTCACCTGCGCAAGCGCGGCGATGCGCTGAGCGCGCGGGCGGACGTGAGCGAAGCGGCGGTGCGGACGGCGCTGCCTGAAGGCTTCGGCGTGCGCCTGCTGCGCAGCGAAGGCGGGCAGGTGGAAGTGCAGGCGACGGGCGCGCTGTTCGGCGTGGGGGCGTCGGTGAACGCGGTCGCGGGCGCGAGCGGCGGCGAGCTGGTGGCGCACCCGGTGGGGTTCCTGATCGAAGGGCTGAAACTGACTCTGTTCTCCGAGCCGCACGTGTACGTGGAGGGCGTGGGCGCGAGCGAACTGGACTCCAGCCCGCCGAGCTACCGCCTGACGATGAGCGCCAGCCTCCGCTGAGCCGCTGGGGCGGCGCGCCGCTTCAGGCGGCGGCGTGCACGCCGGCGGGTGCGCTCAGATCGGCGGCTGCGACGGCGGTCCTCGGCCGGACGATCACGGGCAGGCCGTCCTTGGGGCTGATGGTGGGCATCTGGCGGATGCTCAGCTGGAAGCCGTCGGCGAGGTCGAGCGTGCAGCGCGAGAGGATGAACGTGGCGATCGCGCGCACCTCCAGCTGGCCGAAGCGCATGCCGATGCACGTGCGTGAGCCGCCGCCGAAGGGCACGTACGCGCCCCGCGGCAGCGCGGCGCGCGCGTCGGGTGCGAAGCGCTCGGGCCGGAACTGCTCGGGTTCTGGAAACACGTCGGGCAGGTGGTGGGACGCCCACGAGCAATAGTTGACGAACGCGCGCGCGGGGACGGTGTGGCCGTTGAACTCGAACGCCTCGACGGAGCGCCGCGGTCCGACCCACGCGGGCGGGTACTTGCGCAGCGTCTCCTCGAACACCATCTCGAGCTCGTTGAGCTCACCGGACATCAGCTGCTCGGTGGTGGGCTGCCCGCCGGAGAGCTTCGCGTCCTGCTCGGCGAGCAGCCGCGCGACGATCGCGGGCTGGCGCGAGAGCTCGTAGAACATGAACGAGACGGTCGAGGTGGTGGTGTCGTGTCCGGCGAACAGCAATGTCATGACCTCGTCGCGGATCTGCAGGTCGGTGAGCCGGTTGCTGTCCTCGTCGCTCGCGTCGAGCAGCAGGCTGAGGATGTCCTCGCCGCGTTCGCCGGTGGCGCGGCGGCGCGAGATCTCGGAGTAGATCAGCGTGTCGAGCTTGCGCGCGGCGCGCTGCAGCCGCTCCCACGGCGTGAAGCGCCCGCGCAGCACGCGCAGGAAGTAGTCGGTCGAGTAGAACGCCAGCGCCTCCTCGAACAGGCCGGCGGCGTCGATCGAGCGCGCCTGCTGGCCGTCCGGGTCGACGCCGAACAGAGCGCGCATCGCCACGCGCACGGCCAGCCGGCGCGTCCACCCGTACAGGTCCACGCTGGCGCCAGGCGTGAGCTCGTCGAGCGCGCGCGTCGTCTCCATGACGACGGCATCGGCGGACGCGGCGATGTGCTCGCGGTGGAACGCCGGCAGCATGATCCGCCGCGAGCGGCGGTGGAACTCGCCGTCGATCGTCAGCAGGCCATCGCCCATCAGCCCGATCAGGTCGCGGAAGTGCGATTCGCGCCACGTGAAGTTGGAGGCGTGCGAGACCGTGACGTAGTGGTTGGCGGCGGGGCCGAGCATGAACACGACGTTGCCGTGGAACAGCCGCAGCGTGAACACGGGGCCGAAGCGCTCGTAGGACTCGAGCAGCAGCGACAGCGGGTCGTTGGCGAAGCGGCGCGTGCGCGTCAGCGAGAAATTGGTTTCGCCAGGGGGGAACGGGACGGCGGCCTCGCGCTCGGAGCGGAGGTCTTCGATCATCACCCTCCACGGCTTCGAGTTGAGCATCGGCGGAGGTCCCACGAGCGCCATGCCGCAAGCCTAGACGATGGCTGGCCGGCCGGCCAGTTTGGGCCGACCCGCGGCCGGCGGCCAAGCCTTGGCATACTGAGGGAGCACGGAACGTCGCCCCGGCGCTCCGAGCATCGCGGGGGCGTAGCTCAGCAGGTTAGAGCGCTGCCCTGTCACGGCAGAGGTCGCGGGTTCGAGTCCCGTCGCTCCCGCCTTCGGCACCACCCTTCGTCTGGGTGGTGTTCGTGGCTTTGTTGGGCCGCTTGGAAGTAGGGCAGGAAGTCGTCGTGTGGCTGTACGGCGACGATCTGGCCGTTCTGTGCCCATATCTGGCCGAACAGCGAGAGTAGGAGCTTGCGCCGCTCGGCGGGCTCGGTCTCCAGCTCCCAGAAGCGGGGGAAGTCCTCCAGCAGCGCACGGGCTCGATCGATGGCAGGCTCGGTCGGGGGTCCGAGGCGCTGTACTTCTTCCTCCAGTGCTTGGCGGCGCATGACGTACTGCGGTTTGGTGAGGTCGCCGAGGACGTAGAGGTCTTGTAGGCGCTGTAGCTGGTCGAGCAGTTCGCTTCGCCGCTCCCCGGTCGGCTCAGCGCCGGCGGCGTTGGCGGCTTGGACGGTTTGGAGGAGGAGGTCGAGCAGTTCGCCGTGGGGCTGGAAGTCGCGTATCCAGTCCACGAGCTGTCCCTCAAGCTGCTCGGCCTTGACGATCCGCTCGCCGCAGGAGTGCCCATAGCGGCGGGTGGAGCACATGTAGCGCCGCACGGCGGTCTTTGACCCGCGGGTGCCGTGCATCCGGGCGCCGCAGCGCTCGCAGTGGAGCAGCTTGCGCAGCAGGTACTCGTCGGAGGGAGGGCCGGGTTTCACGACGCGCGTGCGCCAGCCGCGAACCTCCTGCACGCGGTCGAATAGCTCCTCGGAGACGATCGGCTCGTGCAGTCCGCGGATGCTGCGGCTCTTGTCGCGCAGCCCGCTGACGTAGCCGGCGTAGGCGGTGTTGCAGAGCATCTCGCGGACCGTGTCCTTGCCGAATGGGTGGTCGCGAGCGGTACGCGCGCCGGTTGCGTTCAGCCATGCGGCGATGGTGCGATCGGACTCGCGGCCGGTCGCGTAGCGCGTGAACATCTCCAGCACCAGCGGTGCGCGCTCGGGGTCATGGACGGCGAGCTTGCTCGTGAGGTCGCGCGTGTAGCCCCAAGGGAGCGTGCCGACGAGGTGGCCTTGGCGTGCCTTCTCCTTGAGTCCGCTGCGTGTCCAGAAGGACAGCGAGACGGAGTAGTACTCGTCGAACATCTCGTGTATCGACTCGGCGAGGAACGCGGACGGGTCGGTGTGGTCTTCGCCCATCGGCTGGGTCACCGACACGACACGGATACCCAGTCGCTCGCGGAGCAACTGCTTGTAGCGGCGCGCCTGGACCTGGTTTCGCGCGAACCGCGACGTATGGAAGACAAGCACGACGTCGAACTTGCCCTCTGCGGCGTCCGCCATCAGCCGCTGGAACTCCGGTCGGGCCTCGGACTTGCGCCAGCCGGAGTGGAAGTCGCAGTACTCGCCGATGAGTTCGAGGTTGTTCTCGGGCGCGAAGCGCCGGATGCCCTCGCGCTGCGCGTCGGGAGAGAAGCCCTCGCCCTGCTCCTCGGTTGACTCGCGGACGTAAGCGACAGCGCGCAGCCGTCTATCGGGCATGTCGGGCGGGGTCGGTGAGGTCACGTCCCCGGCGCAGCCACCAGTCGGCGAACCATTGCGCGAAGTCGACGAGCGCGGGATTGGGGGTGCCGTCGCGGCGGTCATCGCTTGATCCTCCTGGGTCGTTGAGGTGCTCGATCAGAGCAGACCCGGCCGCCGATCTCAAGGCCCTGGCAGGAGGAGTCGGTCGCCGCGATTGGTCGGCAGTCCTTCGGTCGGTTGAGAGACCCATTGCAAGAGACGAAGGTCTCCTGACGTGCCCTTTGGTTACAGCGGTACCCGAAGGATGCTCTGCGCCTGAGCAGCGCCTCTGAGTGTCATCGGGACATACGGCTCACCCGCTAGATGGACGCTGACTCGTATTCCAGCGGCTACGCCCTCTTATCTCTCATTCTCTCACCCACCTTTCTTATCCCCTTACTTGTCGGGGTGTCTTGGTCCGAGCTGATTGCGGGAATTAGCAGCGATTTTCATGGGTGCAGGGGCCTCCATCTTTAATTGGAGGACGGATTGGAGGACGGAATGGAGGACGGAATAGAGGACGGATCGGAGGGCCGGTTTGCCGTCGGCTGCAAGGCGACAACGCTACGTCGTCCGCTTCCGCCGACGTCCAGGACCTCTGCGCGGGAGCTCGATCACTGAAGCGTCGGACGGTACGCCGAGTATGACGTCGCCGACGGTCTTTCCGCGGTAGTTCAAGATCGCTTGCACGAGCTTCTTCTCGTCCGGTGTGGCGTGGCATATGAGCGCGGCGGTCAGCTCGGTGCGATCGGTGCGGGCTCGGTCGGCGAGGTCGACAAGCTGGTCCAGTCGATGGCTCACCGGCGCTGGCAGGACCATCGAAGTCGGCGCTGTCGGACAGTCCTCGAGCGACGCGTCGGTGGAAACCAAGTGGGCCCGCTTTGCCATCCGGCCGAACTCCTACCCTATTTATATATTGAAAGAAGATATATACGAGCTACTAGGCTCCATCTTGGCAGCTGGCGGCCCGCTATGCATACCCGCCGAGGAGCGTTGGCCGATGCACCAGGCTCTCCAAGGCCTGGTCAAGCGAGCGGGCCGGCGTGGCACGATCGACGAGCTGCCACCACTTGAGTTTCGGCCGAGTGCCGAGGTAGGGCTGAAGGTGCTCGGCGCCGATCAAGCAATGCTGAAGCTGCGTGCGCGTGGCGTGATTCGCGCGGTTGGCGCGGGCTCCGAGTGTCAGCTCGTCGTCGACGTCGACCAGCTGGTCGGCTTCAGACGTGGGCTGATGCGCTTGGACCCAGCGGTGGCGCGCGAGCTTCAGTGGGCAGGTGCCAAGTGGGCAGCTCTCACAGCCACCTGTGAGAAGAACCGATCGACCGCTTTGCGGTCGTCAGCTGCGACTGTCTGATCCTGGACGCCGAAGCGACGCCAGTCCACCCCAGGCCCGGGCAGGTGCTGATATGCCTCCAGCCGACGTCTATTGCCGGCGCGCAAGCTGCTCGTGACGCGGTATAGGCGTCGGTCGTCGTCTCGTTGGTGCGGTGGCCAGCTGCCCTCCCATGCCCCGTCGAGATCCTCGCCCTCAAGGTGCTGCCAGTCGATGCATTGTGCGTTCTGCAATGCGCTGATGAACTGGGTGGCGTTTGGGTAGCGTCTGTCGGGCTCGACGGCAATGGCCTTGCGGACTACGCGACGGATTTGATCGGGAACATGCGGGGCGAACGTGAAGAAGCTGTCGGGCAGCGCGCGCCGGCCGCGCGCGAGTCGCGCTTGAAGCTGCGCAAAGTCGACCAGCTCGTACGCGAACCGTCCGCTGTACATCTCAAAGAGCGTCATGCCGACGCTGTAGAGGTCGGCGCGCGTGTCGATCGCCGCCCCGGCCAAGCCGGCCTCCGGCGCCTTGTAGAGCGGCGTCATGCCGGCCACGGCTACACGCCCAGAGGAGTCCATCTCGGCGGCTGAGCCGAAGTCACTCAAGTACGCGGAGTCGCGGCGCGCGTCGAGCAGCACGTTGCCGGGCTTGACGTCGCGGTGAACGTAGCGGCGGTTGCCGTGGACGTACGCGAGCGCATCGAGAACGTGGCAGGTCAGGTCGCGTGCCTGGCAGAGGGAGAAGCGGTAGTCGTCCACGAGCGCGGCGTCGACGCTGCCGCCCTCGTAAAAGGGCATGACGAACGTGATGCAGTCCGGAAGCTCGGGGTCAAACTGCGCCTCTGAGATAGGCACGATCCGGGGGTGCTTGAGTGAATCCAGCAGCTGGGGCTCCTTGAACGCCACGGCGTCCTCGCGGCCCGCCATGTCGATAGTCTTCTGGACGACATCGCGAGCGTAGATCTCATGCCGATACTTGCGGATTGCAACGTTGGTTGCGCCGTCCTGGATGGAGTGCAGGAAGACATAGGTCGGCCGTTCTAGGCTCTCGCCCCGTAGCGGCATCAGCCAGTCCCGGCGAGTGCCGCCAGTGCGGCGAGGTCTCGTGCATCGCGCCAGTGCCTACCGACGGGCTCGGGGATGACCTGCTCGACCAAGTCGATCAGCTTGCCCTTAGGCGGCAGCCCGAGGCGCGAGCGCACGGTGCGGCGTGCCAGGACCGCCATCGGCATGGGCGGCTCGGCCCGCACGGCGGCCAATCGTACGATGGTCTCGATTGCGATGCGCGGCGCGAGCTCTGAATGGGTGCGGCGGTTGCGGGGATCATTCTCGGGCATGATCAGGCATACCTCGTCAGGGTGTAGGTCAGCAAGCGCGCGAACGAAGTGATCGTAGAAGCTGCTCAGTCGCTCAGACTCCTCGCTGCCCTGAGGTGGTTGGATCCGTTGGGGTTCGTGCACGACGATCACGCCATCCTCGGCCATCGCCAGGAATGCGTACTTGCTGCTGCAGTTGATTCCGAGTCGCCTTGTCATCCGCTTTGAGTACCTCCCTCCGATCGTCTTCAGGGTCGCACACTCCGGCTGTAGAGATCAGAGCGCCTCGACCTCTGCGGCTGCTGGTAGCAATGGTGGTGCGCACGCGTCGCCCATTGCGAGCTGGCGGCGGCACAGGCAGTCCTCAACTGGCACGGTGGGCTGGGTCTCCTGGGCGTAGGCCAGGAGACCGTCGACGATATATCCGCTGGGTGCAACCTCGCCCTCCGAGCCGAGCAGCGCGAGCAGTGCGCAGGTGGCCAGGCTTGCGCCCAGAAAGGTCAGGGCGATTACGCTCGGTGCCGGCTCGCCGAAGCCGCCCACGAGGTACCCGTCCTGTGCTAGGCGCTCGTGCTGGTCGGGCGGCAGGTTCTCAGCGCGAATCACCTCGGCCGAGATCACCCTGCGGCACCACAGGCAGGGCGTCGTCGGAGTAAGCACGCGCACCTCGGCGGTCAACGCTGCGAGTGTGCCTTTGTCCTTGGCGCCGGCGCGCACGCCGACGTCGATCACGGGCAGCAGGTACGTCGAGGCGAGGTCGTTGATGGTGGCGCGGCTACCGTGGGTGTCGGTCCCGGCGAGCACGACGTCGGCATCAAGCAGCTGACGGAAGACGCCCTCGCGGCGCACATCCCCGTGGATGCGGTGAACCTCGACGTCAAAGCCGAGGTGATCGAGGTGAGCGCCGACGACGTCGACCTTCGTCAGGGGTGTTGTTGCGCGTAGGTCGGTGATGGTCGAACCGACGACGCGGCGGACATTGGATGGCGTGTCGAGCCAATCGTGGTCGACGATCGTTATGTCGCATCCCATCCGGACAAGCTGCTCAGCGATCGGGGAACCCAAGCCACCAGCGCCCACTACTGCGATCACGAGCTCCCGCAATGTGTCGTGCACCGCGCCCAGGGCATCGCGCTGGCGATCATCAAGGTCATCCTGTTTGCCGATTCGCGTCAAGCGCACGTCGGGCGGGTCCAGTACTCGCAGCGTGCGACCGATCGAGATCACACGATCGACGCTGCGTACGGCGTCATCCTGCATCACGTTGGCTACCCAGCCGCTGGGGTGCACTACCGCCGCTGCGAAGGGTCCGTCGAGCATCGGTGCAATCGTCTTGCCCAGGGCCGCGATCGCAGTCATGTCCGGAGCGCTGAACCCTGCGGGGAAGCGGGGGTCGGGATGGGAGTGAATGAACAGCAGCCCGCAGCTCTCACGCAGCGCGTGGCTGACGAGGGCCGAGAGCCACCGGGCGCTCGGACGCAAGTTGTCGGTCTCCTGGAGCTCCCACCCGTCGTGTGGCGGTAGGACCAGCTCGCTGGCGATCAGCCGGCGCCCACGGCGCCCGGTACCTTCACGTAGAAGGCAGAAACAGCCCTCCTCCTGCGGTGCGCTAGCGGCCAGATGTTGGGTGACGGCGTCGACCGTCGAGGTGAGGATGGCGAGGCGTATCATCGGTTTGGCTCCTCTCGGAATCGCTGGAGCATGAAGTGGTAGTGGTCGAGCAGGCCATTGCCGGTCGCGTTCCAGATTCCGCCGCGGTGCCAGGAGAAGCGTCGCCATCTCTGCCCGGCGTACTCCTCGATGGAATCGGCGTTGGCGGGAGTGGCTCCCCCCGTGAGCACTACTCCGAGCTCAGTCCAGAACATGTCCAAGGCGCTGCGCGGGTACTGGAAGTCGGCGATAAAGAGCACGTCGGTGCTGCTCTGTGCGTAGAGGTCGGCGGGCAACGCCACCTGCCTCAGCACGATGAAGATCTGCGGGCTGTCGGGAGCCTGGGGGTGGCCGTCGATCAGATCGACCGCCACCCCCGTGGCCTCGGTCAGCTCCGCGGCGTGGCGACGCAGTTCGTCCAGCGCGGGCATCTGCCCTAACCAAATGTGCGTTCGCCTGGGATGACGCGGAAATGCTCGCCCTTATGAACGGCGATCGTTTCGTCGGCGAGGACCAAAGTGCCGCCCGTAGGATCGTGCTCTCCGTGGAGGCGGAAGAGGTCCCACTTCTCGCCCTCAAAGCCGGCGGCTTCGAGGATCTGGGCGCCGGTGTCATGCGCAGCGGGCAGAACCACGGGGCGGCGATTGACGACAACATCGACGGGGTGCGGGCGGTGAGTTGCTTCGGCCGCTGCGGGCTGGGCGCTCATCGGGGAGACCTCCTATGAGTTCGGGGGATTGTGTTCGCGAAAGACTCCTGCCTGTTCGCTTCCGGGAACGGTAGCACACGTTCCGTAGAGAGAACAGCTATGGTTCAAGGCCGAACATGGCCGTCAACCCGCAACAGCTCTCGCTACTGGAGGAGCGCCGCCGCCAAGAGCCCCGCGCGAGCGACGCCGACCACATAACTCACCTCGCCGGTGAGTTGCTCCGGGAGCTTCAGGCCGAGCCGCCGATCGACCTGCGCATGGTTGCCTCCGCTCAGCAGGTTACGCGTATCGAGCGAGCACAGCTGCCGTGCGCCGGGTGCCTACTGCTGGATCCCTCGGGTGGCTACTTCCAGATCAAGCTCAGAGCTGGAGACCATCCCCGCAAGCAGCGCTTCACCGGCTTTCACGAGGTCGTGCACACTTTCATGCCCGGGTGCCGGTTGGCCACCCAGCGACGCTGCGACCCCGCAGAGATTCCACCCGCGAAGCTCGATGTCGAGGGGCTCTGCGACCTCGGTGCGGCCGAGTTCATCCTCCCCGCAGAAATGGTGCGGCGGGACCTCGCGCACGCCGACTTCGGCCTCGACACCGTCGAGGCCCTGTGCGAGCGCTACGACGCAAGTCTCCAAGCGTCCGCTCACCGCTTCGTCGGCCTGTGGGCCGAGCCAACGCTCCTGATCGTCCTTGGTGTCCAAACCAAGCCAAGCGAGCGCCACGATTCATCAGCACCGCCGAAGTTGCGCGTGAGCTATGCCCTCGGACAAGGAGGCTGGCCCTGGATCCCAAAGCACAAGTCCGTCGCTGAGGATGACCCGCTCCAGCGTGCTCTTGCGGGCGAACGCATCGAGGGGCACAGCTCGCTCACGGGCCTCGGCATCGACCACAACGCGCCCATACATATCTCGGCTCGCCTCTGCCCGTACAGCGATCTCGAAGGAGTCCGCCATGACCGAGTTCTTGCCCTATACCGTCGAGTGTGCCGAACCATCTGAGAAGAGCTAAACAATGGCGAAAAAGCCGACGCGGGAGACGATCGGCCAGCGCATCAGGCGTCTGCGCAATGATCGCGAGCTAGGCCTCACTGAGCTTGCCGATCGAGCCGGAATCAGCAAGGGCTACCTATCAAGCCTTGAGACGGACAGCGGCGACACGAAGAGACCCTCGGGTCGCACGCTGCTCAAGCTCGCCGATGCGATGGGCGTCACGATCAACGACCTGCTGGGGCGTCACTGGATTACGGAGACCCCCAACGACCTACCCGCCGGTTTGGAGGAGTTCGCTCGCGAAGCTGGCCTCACCGAGGGGGACGTCAACATGCTCGCCAACATTAAGTTCCGCGGCGAGCAGCCGCAAAGCAAGGAGCGTTGGGCTGTCATCTACAGCGCGATTCGCGGATCGGCGTATTTGGACGAGCAATCGGCAGGGCAGGGTGGCGACTGACATGCCTCGAAAACTCGCGGTCTCCTGGATGCTCCCGAAGACTGCCCGCGTCGCGGATCGGCGTCGCGAGGACAAGCCTCGCGACCGTTCACGCGCGGCGGCGGCACCACCACCACAACGAGGCTGGGTGCCGTCGTAGACACCAGCGTCGCGCGCTCGAAGCCCGCGCCGCTCCGTCGCACCGCCGGGTACAGCATCGCCCCAGCGGGCAAGTGAGTCGTCTCGTAGCCCGTCTCAATCCGCGATCTCCAGTTCGGCTGCTCGGCGGGCGGCACGCGTCGGAAACGCGAAGTCGTCATGGCGGTGGACGAGCCCGACAGCGGCGAGTCGGCACACCGCGTCTCGCGCCGCTTGGTCTTCAACCTCGCGGACGATCTCGTCCATGCTCCAAGGCTCGCGCGTGTCGAGCAGGAGCCGAAGGACGGTGCCGTCGAGGTCCCTCTCCGCTTGAGCCTCGTCCGTCATAGCTGTTCGAGATGTTCGGCGTCACCGACGAGCGTTCCGGCTGTGACGCCGAGCGCGTCAGCGAGCGCGACCAACTCGTCGTAGTGAGCATCGACCTCGCCGGCTTCGATGCGGCCGATGCGCCGCGCTGACATTTTGCGCCCTCTCGGTAGCCTGCTCGCGTTGGAGAGGTCGCTCACGCTCATCCGACGCTGCTCGCGCGACTGGCGGACTGCTTGCCCGAACGCCGCCAACTCCTGCTGCTCGCGATCTCTGTCAGTGCTCATGTTGGGGACTCCTTTCGTTCCGGGGGGTCACGCGCCGACCGTCCGCAATGCGGCTGTCCGAACGTCCGGCGCGAGGCGGTAGCCGATGCCGAAGGTCGAGCACACCCAACCGTCGGCGCCGGCACTGGCGAGCTTGCGTCGCAGGCGGCTGGCGTGGGAGTCCACGGTGCGCGTCGAGCCGGCTACGCGATAGCCCCAGACGGCGTGCAGGAGGTCTTGCTTTTCGTGGACGCGCGCCGGGTCACGCGCAAGATGCGCGAGCAGCGCGAACTCGCGTGGGCGAAGCTCGACGCGGACTCCCTCGAAGGTGACGGTGCGCGCCGCCGTGTCGATCTTGAGCGGACCGCACACGATCACCGCAGGGCCGTCGATCAGGCTCTGACGACGCAGAAGCGCACGCACGCGGGCGAGAAGCTCGGCGTAGCCAAGCGGGGTCCGGGTCACGTCGTCGGCACCCGCCTCGAACGCGCGCAGCACGCTGGTCGTCGTCTCGCGGCTCGTGCTCATCCACAAGACACGGACGCCCGACGCCCCCGGCGCAAGCTCGCCAGCGCGCAGCGCCCGCAGCACGTCGAGGCCTCGGTGCGGCAAGCGGCCGAAGATGACCAAATCGACCTCGCCGGGCCTACAGCGCACCCGCAGCGTCCCGGGGTGGCTCGCGCGATGGACTTGGTAGCCGTCAAGCGCAAGCTCCCCGGCTGTCCCGGCGTTCGCCCGCTGCTCGCCGTAGACGAGCAACACGCCAGGACACCGGCTCGGAAGCTCAAGCGTGCGCTGCTTGTGATCGTCGGCCAATCGTTCCTTCCCGCACCGAGGAAGGATCACGCCCACGAACACGGCCAATGACCGTCCGTAGCTGAGCGGACTACGGTTGTCCGTGGCATCGAAGGCGTGATCCTTCGGTGCTACGGCCGGGCGGGCGTTGTCGCGCTCGTCCGGCCACTCGGTTTCTTGACTGCGCGCAGAGCAGAGCAGAACTCGCGGCCGATCTCAAGAGGGGAGCCGCGATCCGACGCGATCTGCGCGTCGAGGCCAGCATGCTCGTGATCGCGGCGGTAGCGGATAGAAAACTCGCGGCGTGTCCGCTGGTAGCCTGAGTGCATGGCAACCAGAGCGGTCAAGACGGTCGATGTTGATGCTGGCCTGCTTGAGGAGACCCGTAGCGCGATGCGGCCCGCCGCTGAGGCGGCCGACGCCGAGATCGTCGAGCGGGCGCTGCGCTCCTATCTGGGCCGCCGGGCGCTCGATGCCTCCCAGGCGATGAGCGAGCTCTCCGAAGAGGACGCCCTGCGGATCGCCAACGAGGAGCTGCACGCGATGCGCCGCGAGCGTCGCAGCGCCGCGTGACGCGAGTCGTCATCGACCCCGGCGTCTTGGTCTCCGCGTTCATCTCCCCAAAGAAGGCCGCGCCCGCCCTGCTCGTGGACGCGTTCCTCGACGGGAAGCTCGATGTGCTCGTATCGCCGGCGCTGATCGCCGAGCTCACCGACGTGCTCGGCCGCGAGAAGTTCTCAGCGCATGCGGCGGAGGGCCGCGCAGCGGCGTACATAGCGGTCCTCCGCGATCGAGCGGAGATGGTCGAGGACGTGGCGCCGGGCTCCACGAAGACCGCCGACGCCGATGACGACTACCTGATCGCGCTCGCGCAGGCGCACGGCGTCGATGCGGTCGTGTCCGGCGACCGGCATCTGCTCGACGCGGCATCGAGCGAGCTGTCGGTGCTCACGCCGCGCGAGCTGGCCGACCGTCTGGGCTTCGCGTCTACGGACTGACGGCCGGCATCATCGCTGCCGAGCACGAATCTCGATGGGTGGTGCCGAATGAGGGTTTGACCCCCGTCGCTCCCGCCTTTGTTACCTCACTGCTCGCGTCGGCTTTGGGTATTTTGCCCGCACCTCCGACGCGGCGGTGAAGTAGTGGGCGAACGCGGGTCGGGTTTGATGGTGCCCTCGGCTGCGGCCACTGTATTTGCTGCCCAACGTGCCGCGCTGCGACTCTAGGCGTTTTCTCGCAAGCTGCGCGGTGGAGCCCAGCCTTGGTCTTGCAGACACCGTGACGGGCAGCGATACTCCCTGCCCGTTCTGGGCAGAGCTGGGTTCAGGGGATCAGATGCTCCGTTCCGACCCCTGGGCTCTCTAAGATTGCGGCGGAAGTTTTCGCAGAAATTTCCGCTCGAAAACATTCGGGAATAAGCACGGAAAATACAGCGACAGCAGGCTAGGCTATAGAGACCGAGGGACACAATGATCGATAACGCGACGCGCCAAACAACAACCGAACCGACGCTGGAGGATCTGCAAGGGAAGGTCGCGGCAGCTCAGGAGGCGCTTCTGGACCAAGCCCGTGCACGGGACGGCGAGTGGCTGGACCCGGAGAAGCTGCGCACAGCGGCCCGCAACGGAAGCGGCGGGGACGTGATGATGTTCGCACTGACCGACCTCGTGAACCAGGGCAAGCTCGATCTGCGCGACGATCTGCGCGTCCGGCTGCACAGCGACGTAGAGTAGAAGTATTCCGCTCTGCTGATTTGACGCCGCCACATGGCGGACAATGCGACTCGCGATGCCCGACGACGACGTCATCACAGTGCCGACCACCGAGGCTCTGGAGCATCTTGAAGGCCGATTGTCCGGTCGCAAAAGCACCCTCCGGTGGCGCTCGCAAAGCCAGCGGGATTACGACCGCATCCTCTACAGCTCGGCGTTCCAACGGCTCGGCGCGATCACACAGGTGACCGCCAGTGAGGTCGGCCGACCATTCCATACCCGTCTCACCCACACGCTCAAGGTGGCCCAGGTCGCCCGTCGCTCCGCGGAACGCCTAAAGGCCATGCTGAAGGACGGGGAACTCGACGGATCGGCCGCAGCGCTCGTGGCAGCGCTCGATGTCGATGCCACAGAGGCCGCCGCACTCGGGCATGACATTGGCCATCCGCCATTCGGGCATCTCGCAGAGACCGTCCTGAACAAGGAGGCTCACGACGCGGGCGGGTTCGAGGGGAACGCGCAGAGCTTCCGCGTCCTCACCCGGCTCGCGCTCCGGGCACCCTACGAAGGCCTCGACCTAAGCAGGCAAACGCTGAACGGCGTCCTGAAGTATCCATGGCCGGTCAGTCACGAGCATCACAAGCGAGGGCGCAAGTGGGGCGTATACAGCTCGGACGAAGAGACCTTCGAGGATGTCCGGCGGTGCTCGGTAGCTCGGGAGCGCTCCATCGAGGCATGCTTGATGGACTGGGCCGACGACGTCACTACGCGGTCCATGACTTGGACGACTTCACTCGCGCGGGGCTGATCCCACTCGATCAACTCGCCAGCGATCCCCGTGAGCGGGAGCGGTTCGCTGAACGACTCCGAGACAACAGGCACGAGGGAGATCCTGACCCCGAGGAAATGTTGGATGCCCTCAAAAATGCTCTCGGCCATGTGGACCTACAGGGCAGCTACGACGATCGCGTGATGCAGCGCGTGGGCATTCGAAGCCTCGGTTCGATGCTGATCACGCAGTACATCGAGGCGCTCACCGTCGAGCCAGTCGACGACTCCCATGCTGCCGTCCGGATCAAGTCGGAGGCGCGTCTGCAGGTCGACGCACTCAAGCAGCTGACGTGGCAATACGTGATCCGCAGGCCCTCGCTCGCGGTGATTCAGCACGGCTAGGCACATGTCGTAAAACGTCTGTGGGGGTGGTATCGCGAAGCTGCGGAGGACTCGGGCGACTCGCGGCTGATTCCGCCGCAGTACCAGACTCGCTTGGCGGCGATCGGCGGCGAGGACTCAGAACGGCACAAGATCCGGCTCATCACCGACTTGGTTGCCGGGATGACCGAGCGTACGGCCATCGAGCTATACGGCCGAATGATGGGGGTATCACCTGGGTCGGTGCTCGATACCGCGGCCCGCGGCTCCTAGCCGGACGCTGGCCGTTCAGACCCAGCTCGAGTCGGCCGCAGTTCGTGTACCCCGGCCTCTTTGGTGACCGTTCCAGCGACTAGTCGTGCGTGTCGAGCCAAGGCTGTGGAGATCGGTCCCCGGAGACTTATGATCCATGCTGGGCATCCCGCGTGGGCCGCGTCCGCCGCCGCACGCGTAGCCGACTCGGCGAACCGGTGGCCGTCGCCTTCTAGCGGGACGACTATCCATAGGTCTCGCTTGCCTGCGACATGGGCACGGCGAAGATCCGGCATCACAGCACCGAACGCCTCTGGCGCCCGGTGACTTGTGGTGGCGTCGATAAGGGCGCCCGCAACAGCTGTCAACACCACATCAAACTCAGAGAACTCCGGCCCGGGCGCGAGGAGTCGAAGATCTTTTGCCCATCTCCGGCGTGTGTCCGGGTTCATCGAGCCGCACCACGCGACGTGCTTGCCGGTGATGCTCTTAGTCATACAGCCGACTTCGCCTTTCCAATCACGGCTACCAACTCAGCGAGTGTAGAAGCGATCTCTCCACCGCTGTCGACAACAAAGGTCTCGACCTGCAGATTGACGCCTACGCCATCCTCTCCAGTCTGGCGGAGATCAGAGCGAAGCCCAAAGCAGCGCTTGCCTAGTCCGGCAGCGTACCCCAGCTCGACAACTGTGCCAGAGTCAGGCTCTTGGCCCTCTAGGAGCGCTACCAGGAGTGAGCTGGAGCGGATGGCCCGAGTATTGCGGCGTCCGATCTCAAGCATCATGTCGTGCAGCCTGCCAGCGGCACGCGCGGCATCGATTTCAGCTTGGGCCGTCAAGGTCCAAGGATCGACCGGCTCAACGACAGCTTCCAGGGCGGGCAGGTAGACCTCGCGGTAATAATGGCGCCCCGTCTCATTGAAGCCGAGCGGGCTCGCCAGGTAGCAACGAGGCAGCATGCTGGATGACACATCAAGAGCCTACCCCCCTCCTCCCCCCTGGCGTGAGCGGCGTGTCGCCGTCATGCACATAGCTGACCTGCTGGCGGTAGGAGCGGCCGGTCCTTCGACCGGTCAAGTACAGCAGCATCAGCTGGTCGCTGAGCGGTGTCGCCGAACGGGAGCGCGAGCACGCGACGGGACATGATCTGACCCGGCAACGAGACACGCCCTAGACTCGTCGCCATGAGCTCGCGCCCCGAAACGGAGGAAGCGCCGGCTCGCGCCCCGTGCATCTCCGTGATGCTGATCGTGGCCGACGCCGAGGCCGCCGTGGCCTGGTACAAGGACGCACTCGGTGCGACGGAGCTCTGGAACCTGGGTGGTGTTGCCGGTCTCGAGATCGATGGTGCCCCGTTCTTTCTGCACGAGGTCAATCCGCACAACCCGGCTGAGAGCAGCCCCGACCGGCTCGGCGTCACGAGTACACGTATCGAGGTCTTCGTCGATGACCCCGACAGCTTCATCGCGCGCGCGGTCGCAGCCGGCGCCACCGCAGGCGCCGATATCGAGGATCGCGAGACGCCATGGGGAACGCACCGCCAGGGCGGCTTCCACGACCCGTTCGGCCACAACTGGTCCGTCGGCGACCGATCCCCGCTGAGCCCCTGACGCTTCAGATCGCGACACGATGAGCAAGGCCACGAGCAGGGATACACGGCCGCCCGCGCCACACGTCGCCGACCACAATGGCCTGATCCGCGTGCACGGCGCGCGCGTGAACAACCTCAAGGACGTCAGCATCGAGATCCCCAAGCGCCGGCTGACCGTCTTCACCGGCGTCTCCGGCTCGGGCAAGAGCTCGCTGGTGTTCGGCACGATCGCCGCGGAGTCGCAGCGGCTGATCAACGAGACCTACAGCGCGTTCGTGCAGGGTTTCATGCCCACGCTGTCGCGGCCCGAGGTCGACGTGCTCGAAGGGCTGACGACCGCGATCGTCGTCGACCAGCAGCGGATGGGCGCAGACATCCGCTCGACGGTCGGCACGGCCACCGACGCCTACGCGATGCTGCGCATCCTCTTCAGCCGGCTCGGGCAGCCGTACATCGGCTCGCCCAACGCGTTCTCGTTCAACGTCCCCACGGTTCGGGCGAGCGGCGCGATCACGGTCGAACGCGGCAATGCCAAGACCATCACCAAGACCTTCACCCGCACCGGCGGCATGTGCCCGCGCTGCGAAGGCCGGGGGACGGTCTCCGACATCGACCTCGCGCAGCTCTACGACGACTCCAAGTCGCTCGCCGAAGGCGCGCTCACGATTCCCGGCTACACCTCAGGCGGCTGGAACTACCGGCTCTACAGCGAGTCGGGCTTCGTGGACCCCAAGAAGCCGATCCGCAAGTACACGAAGAAGGAGCTGCACGATCTCCTCCACCACGAGCCCGTCAGGATGAAGATCGCGGGCATCAACATGACCTACGAAGGGCTGCTCCTGCGGGTCCAGAGGTCGATGCTCTCCAAGGACAAGGAGGCGCTGCAGCCGCACATCCGCGCGTTCGTCGACCGGGCGGTCACCTTCACCACGTGCCCCGAGTGCGACGGCACCCGGCTCAGCGAGGCGGCGCGGTCCTCGAAGATCGAGGGGATCAACATCGCCGATGCGTGCGCGATGCAGATCAGCGACCTCGCCGAGTGGGTCCGGGCCCTCGATGAGCCGTCGGTGGCGCCGCTGCTCGCGACGTTGCAGCAGACGCTCGACTCGTTCGTGGAGATCGGGCTGGGCTATCTGTCGCTCGACCGGCCGTCGGGCACGCTGTCGGGCGGCGAGGCGCAGCGCGTCAAGATGATCCGCCACCTCGGCTCCTCGCTCACCGACGTCACCTACGTCTTCGACGAGCCCACCACTGGCCTGCACCCCCACGACATCGAGCGGATGAACGACCTGCTGCTGCGGCTGCGCGACAAGGGCAACACGGTGCTCGTCGTGGAGCACGAGCCGGAGACGATCGCGATCGCCGACCACGTCGTCGACCTCGGCCCTGGCGCCGGCACGGCGGGCGGCACCGTGTGCTTCGAGGGCACCGTCGAGGGGCTGCGGACCGGCGGCACCCTCACCGGCCGCCATCTCGACGACCGCGCTGCGCTCAAGGAGCCGGTGCGGACGCACACCGGCGCGCTCGAGATTCGCGGCGCGGCGTTGCACAACCTGCGCGACGTGGACGTCGACATCCCGCTCGGGGTGCTCGTCGTCGTCACCGGCGTCGCCGGCTCCGGCAAGAGCTCGCTCGTGCACGGGTCGATCGCCGCCGGGGCAGGTGTCGTGTCGATCGACGAGGGCGCCATCCGCGGCTCCAACCGCAGCAATCCGGCGACGTACAGCGGGCTGCTCGAGCCGATCCGCAAGGCGTTCGCCAAGGCCAACGGCGTGAAGCCCGCGCTGTTCAGCGCCAACTCCGAGGGCGCCTGTCCCAACTGCAACGGCGCTGGTGTGATCTACACCGACCTGGCGATGATGGCCGGCGTTGCCAGCACCTGCGAGGAGTGCGAGGGCAAGCGCTACCAGACGTCGGTGCTGGAGTACCACCTCGGCGGGCGCGACATCAGCGAGGTGCTCGCGATGTCTGTCAGCGAGGCCGGGGAGTTCTTCGGCGCGGGCGACGCGCACACGCCGGCCGCGCACGCCGTCCTCGAGCGGCTCGCCGACGTCGGGCTCGGCTACCTGAGCCTCGGCCAGCCGCTGAACACGCTGTCAGGCGGCGAGCGCCAGCGGCTCAAGCTGGCCACCCACATGGCCGAGAAAGGCGGCACCTACGTCCTCGACGAGCCCACAACCGGCCTGCACCTCGCCGACGTCGAGCAGCTGCTCGGCCTGCTCGACCGGCTGGTCGACTCAGGCAAGTCCGTGATCGTCATCGAGCACCACCAGGCGGTCATGGCGCACGCCGACTGGATCATCGACCTCGGCCCCGGCGCCGGTCACGATGGCGGTACCGTCGTGTTCGAGGGCACGCCCGCGGACCTCATCGCCGGGTGGAAGCGAGCCTCATCCCTCACCGGCGAGCATCTCGCCGCCTACGTCGGCGCCTGAGCGCCGCGCCGCGCCTCACGTTTCGATCGTGACCAGCGTCCCGATCGGCGTGTACGGCCAGATCTCCGCGGAGGCCGCCAGCGGCAGCTCGACGCAGCCGAGGCTCTGCGGCGAGCCGAACGAGGAGCGGTCGAAGTTGTGCAGCGCGTCGCCGCCGTTGAAGTAGCTGACCCACTTGATGCCCGGGTCTTCATAGTGGGAGCCGTCGGGGTTGGTGCCGCTCATGGTGGTTTCGGGCAGGTGCTCGAACACGGCGAACGTGCCCAGTTCGGTTTCCGCTCCGGAGATGCCGGTGTTGGCGGGCGAGCTGATGACGACGTGGCCGTCGTGCCACAGGGTCATCGTCTCGGGCACTTCGCGGTGCACGTACACGTAGCTGTACCCGCTGGTGAGCCGCTTGCCGGCGATCGCGGCGCCGAGCAGCGCGTGCCATACGCCGGCGCCGGGGAGGCCGTCGACGGTGAGCCCGTTTTCGCTCTCGAACTTCATCACCGCACCCTTCATGATCTCGCTCCACTGGCCCGGCGACCACATCGCCTCCAGCTGGTGCGGCGTGTTGCCGTAGCGCCAGCCGAAGCTGCCGCTGGGCGGCTCGACAGCGGCGCGCGCCTCGGCTGCGGGCGTGTGCGCCACGGGGGCGCCGGCTGGCTGCCAGGAGACGGGCAGGTAGCCGCCTTCGGCGAGCAGCTGCTGCAGGCGCAGCGTCGAGCCCGGCGGCACCGTCCATTCGACCTGGCTGGTCGTGCGCAGGCCCGAGGCGCCGGCGGTGACGGCGACCGGGTGCGGGAGCTGGACGCGCAGCTGCGAGCCGAGCGCGGCGCCGAACCCGGACGGGACGAACACGAGCGTGTGGCTGTTGGCTTCGTGCCAGTGGCCCGGCGTGCTCGGCGTCAGCCGCGGGCGGCTCGATCCGAGCACTTCGCTCACGGGCTTGGAGAACGTCAGGTTGATCGGAGTGGAGGGGGAGATGTGACCGCCGGCCGCGGGGACGCTCACCATCACCGGCTCGCGCGACGGCGGGAACCAGCTGACGAGCGCGGCCGGGCCGGGCCGCTCCCACGAGCGCGGCGCCGCGGCGACCTCGACGGCGCCCGTGGCGGGCTGGCGCCCGAGCGAGATCGAGCGCTGCGGGTTGCTCAGCACGTGGTGGACGGGACCGCCGGCGCCCTCATATGTCACCGTGCTGACCGGCTGCTCGAAGCTGACGCGCACCGGCGAGCCGGGCGCGACGGTCATCCAGCGCTCGCTCAGATGCGCCACGGGCGCGCGCAGCGTCAGGTGCTCGCTGCGGCTCGCGCCGAGCGCCCAGCTGAGCCATCCGGGCCGCCGCACGACCACGTTCACCGACACCTGCTCGCCGGGCGTCAGGCGCCGCAGCGGCGTCAGCCGCCCGTCGTGGATCGCGAGCGGCAGCCTGTGCCCGTTCGGGCCGAATGCCTGAACGTGTTCGATCTTTCCGCCGAGCGGCTGCACCGACACGCGTGCCAGCGCGCTCGCGTCCTGTGCGAGCGTGACGCCGGAGAACGCCAGCACGGCGACCGCCAGCGCGATGATCGCGAGCAGCAGCACGGCCGCCACTCCGAGCAGCGCGCGCGTCCACACGGACCTGCCGGGCACCGCGTCATGGTGAGTCAGGGCACTCGCCATGTGCTAGATCCTAGGACCCGGCCCCGCGGACCGCGGCGATTCTCTCTCACGCTCCGCCGAGGAACCCGTAGACTGCCCCGCGTGAACCGGCCAGGCGGCGCCCAATGACGAGCGTGCGCGACGCCGCGTTCGAACTGTTCCGCGCGCGCGGGATGACGACGATCTTCGGCAACCCCGGCTCGACCGAGCTGCCGATGCTCGGCGCGACTACCCCGACGACTTCCGCTACGTGCTCGGCCTGCAGGAGGCGGTGGCGGTGGGCATGGCGGACGGCTTCGCGCAGGCGAGCGGCAACGTCGCGCACGTGAACCTGCACACGGCGCCGGGCGTCGGCAACGGCGTCGGGCGCGATCTTCAACGCGCGCGCGAACAAGGCGCCGCTGCTCGTGACCGCGGGCCAGCAGGCGCGCTCGCTGATGACGATGCAGGCGAACCTGACGAACCGCGACGCGGTCGAGGTGCCGAAGCCGTTCGTGAAGTGGAGCTACGAGCCGCCGCGCGCCGCGGACGTGCCGTTCGCGCTCGCGCAGGCGATCCACCACGCGACGCTGCCGCCGCAGGGACCCGCGTTCGTGTCGATCCCGATGGACGACTGGGCGCGTGGAGGTGGAGCCGGTCGACTACGCGACGCAGATCGCGCGCACGGTCGGCGGCCGCGCGCAGCCCGACGCCGCCGCAGATCGCGGCGCTGGCGGAGCGCCTGCGCACGGCCGAGCGCCCGGTGTTCGTGGCCGGACCCGACATCGACGCCTCGCGGCGGCTGGGACGCGGCGGTCGAGCTCGTCGGAGTCCCAGCGCCTGCCCGTGTGGGCCTCGCCGGCGACCGGCGGCAGCCGCATCGGCTTCCCGGAGGACCACCCGGCCTTCCAGGGCGTGCTGCCGCCGGCCGTCGGCGCCGCTCGCGCGAGGCGCTCGCGGGCCACGACCTCGTGCTCGTCGCCGGCTCCTCGGTGTTCCCCTACTACCCGAACATCCCCGGCGACTTCCTCGCCGAGGGCGCGGAGCTCATCGCGATCACGAGCGACCCCGACGAGGCCGCGCGCGCGCCGATGGGCGACGCGATCGTCGCCGACGTCGCGCTCACGCTGCGCGCGCTCGTCACGAGCTGGCCGCCCGCGCCGCCGCGCTCAGTCCGCAGTAACGCGACGACAGCGCCCGCAGAGCGCGAGCCCGGCGACCGCGAGCAGCCGCCGACGCGCTTCGAGCTCGACGCGCCCGCGCCCGGCGACCTGCTCACGGGCGGCGAAGTGCACGCGATGCTCGCCGAGCCTGTTCCCGGACGACGGCATCGTCGTGCTGGAGTCGCCGTCGAGCACCGCCGCGCTGCGCAACAAGCTGCGCCTGTCGCGCCCCGGCTCCTACTACTTCAGCGCCGGCGGCGGCCTCGGCTTCGGGCTCGCGGCCTCGCTCGGCGTGCAGCTCGCGCAGCCCGAGCGCCAGGTCGTGTGCGTCCTCGGCGAGGGCTCCGCGCAGTACGCGATCACCGCCTTCTGGACGGCCGCCGCGTACTCGATCCCGGTCAAGTTCCTGGTGCTGCGCAACAACGAGTACTCGATCCTGAAGTGGTTCGCGACGCTCGAGAGCGTCGACGGGCGCGCCCGGCCTGGACCTGCCGCAGCCTCGACGTCGCCGCCACCGCGCGCAGCTACGGCGTGCCGTCGCGCACGGTGTCCGGCGCGCGAGGAGCTGCACGCCGCGCCTCGCCGACGCGCTCGCGCAGGACGGGCCGCGGCTCGTGCAGGTCGACGTCGCCCCGGGAATGGCGCTCGCTCTGACGTGCGCCGGCTCGCTGCCGCTGCTCGCCCCGGACACCGCCGGATCGGCCGCCCGCCGGGCGCGCCCGCGCCCGACCGCGCGCCGGACAGCCTCGCGGCGGGCACCCCCGAGCCGCTGCGCTGCGATCTGGTCGCGCTGCTCGGCGCGGAGCGCGTGCTCGGCCCGCGCGATCGACCTGATCGCGCTACGCCTCCGACGCGAGCCCGTACCGGCGCTTCCCGGCCGTGGTGGTGATGGCGCACGACGCCGGCGACGTCGGCAAGGTGCTCGCCTACGCGCGCGAGACGGGCATGGCGGTGAACTTCCGCGGCGGCGGCACGAGCCTCAACGGCCAGGCGCAGACGGACGGCATCATGATCGACGTGCGCCGCTGGTTCTCCGGCGTGCGCGATCGAAGACGGCGGCGCGCGCGTGCGCGTCAGGGCGGGCACGCTGCTGGGCACTCGCCAACCGGCTGCTGGCGCGCCACGGCTACAAGCTCGGCCCGGACCCCGCCAGCAAAGACATCGCGACGATCGGCGGCGTGATCGCGAACAACTCCGGCGGCATGCGCTGCGGCGTGACGTGGGACCCGTACTCGACGGTCGAGTCGATGACGCTCGTGCTCGCCTCGGGCACGGTCATCGACACCGCGGCGCCCGACGCGGAGGCGCGGTTCGCGGCGGCCGAGCCCGAGCTCGCGCAGCGGCCTGCTCGAGCTGCGCGCCGAGCTGCTCGCGGACGAGCAGCTGGCCGCAGCGCGTGCGGCGCAAGTACGAGATCAAGAACGTGACCGGCTACCGGCTGTGCGCGTTCCTCGACGCGGACACGCCGCTTGAGATCTTCCGCCGACTGGTGGTCGGCTCCGAGGGCACGCTCGCGTTCATCGCCGAGGCGGTCATGCGCACGCGCCCGGAGCCCGCAGCGCACGACGCTCGCGTGGGTGCACTTCGCGAACATCGACGACGCCGTCGGCGGCGGTGCCCGCGCTGGTCGCGGCGGGCGCGCGCGCGACCGAGCTGATGGTCGCGCCGGCGCTGATCGCGGCCGCGTGGAACATGCCGGGCACGCCCGAGTCACTGGCGCGAGCTGCCGCCCGAGTCGGCCGCGCTGATCGTCGAGTTCGGCGGCGCCGACGACGCGCGAGCTCGACGCGCAGCGAGGCGCAGCGGCAGCGAGATCCTCGCCGGCCACGAGCTGATCCAGCCGCGCCGCGTTCACGCGCGATGCACGAGGAGATCGAGATGGCGTGGACGGTGCGCGAGGGCCTGTTCGGCCTCGTCGGCCGGCTGCGCCCGCTCGGCACGGCGCTGATCATCGAGGACGTGTGCGTGCGCCCGGAGCGGATCGCCGAGTGCGCGCGCGACCTGCAGGAGCTGCTCGGCAAGCACGAGTTCCTCGTCGGCGTCGCCGGCCACGCCTCGGCCGGCAACCTGCACTTCCAGCTGACGCCCGACTTCTCCAAGCCCGAGGACCTCGAGCGCTACCACGCGTTCATGGAGGAGCTGGTCGAGCTGATCGTCGGCAAGTACGACGGCTCGCTGAAGGCCGAGCACGGCACCGGCGTGAACATGGCCCCATACGTCGAGCGCGAGTGGGGCGAGAAGGCGACGGCGATGATGTGGCGGGTCAAGGAGCTCGCCGACCCGCACGGCGTGCTCAACCCCGGCGTGGTGCTGAACCGCGACCCGGGATCCATCTCAAGCACCTCAAGAGCCAGCCCGAGATCGAGGAGGTCGCCGCGCACTGCGTCGAGTGCGGCTTCTGCGAGCCGGTCTGCCCGAGCCGCAACGCGACCACCACGCCGCGCCAGCGGATCGTGATCCGGCGCGAGATGGCGCGCCAGCCGGAGGGCTCGCCCGTCTACGAGGCGCTGATGGCCGACTACGAGTACGACGCGATCCAGACCTGCGCGGCCGACGGCACGCTGCCAGAGCGTCTGCCCGGTCGCGATCGACACCGGCGCGCTGATGAAGGAGTTCCGCCGGCGCGAGCGCACCGAGCGCGAGGAGGCGGTGGCGCTGGCGCATCGCCAGGCGCTACGGCGCGGTCGAGCGCGCGGCGCGCGCGGGGCTCGCGGCGGCTGCGCGCGGCGGCTGACGTGGTCGGCGAGCGGCGGGCTCGCGCAGGTGCCCGAGCTGATCCGCAGGCGCGTGAGCCGCGAGCTGGTGCCGACGTTGCCCGACAAGCGTGCCGCCGGCGGCGCCCGCGCGCCTGCCGGGCACGCGAGCGCTCGGGTGCCGCGGCCGTGTACCTGCCGGCGTGCATCAACCGCATCTTCGGCAACCCCCGCGGCGTCGCGGAGCGGCCCGTCGCTGCCCGAGGCGCTCGTCGACGGTCTCCGCGCGCGCCGGGCTGCCGGTGTGGATCCCGGACGGACGTCGCCGGGCACTGCTGCGCGACGCCGTGGAGCTCGAAGGGCTACCGCCGCGGCCACGACCACATGGCCGCCAGGACCGCGGCGGCGCTGTGGCGCTGGAGCGACGGCGGCGCGCTGCCGGTCGTGATCGACGCGAGCTCGTGCGCGCATGGGCCTGCTCGAGGAGATCGCGCCGCGCCTCGGCAGACGCCGAGCGCGAGCGCTTCGAGCAGATCGAGGTGCTCGACTCGATCGCGTGGGCGCACGACCGGCTGCTGCCGCGGCTCGAAGTGCGAGCGCAAGGTGGCAGCGGTCGCCGTCCACCCGACGTGCTCGGCCGGCCAGCTGGGCCTGGCGGGCAAGCTCGAGGCGATCGCGCGGGCGCTCGCGGACGAGGTGCTCGTGCCCGCCGGCGACGAGCTGCTGCGGCATGGCCGGCGACCGCGGCCTGCTGCACCCGGAGCTGCCGGCGTCGGCGCTGCGCGACGCGGCCGGCGCGACGCTGCGCCGAGCACGCGGTCGACGAGCACCTGTGCAGCAACCGCACCTGCGAGATCGCGCTGCAGCAGGTCACCGGCGCGCCGTACGCGTCGTTCGTGCTGCTGCTCGAGCGGCTCACGCGCGCTTAGCTCCAAGCGAGGGTCTAGGTAACCAGCACCTCCGAGGGGGTCACGGTGGTCACGGGCAGGCCCGTGCCCGACACCTTGCTGGGAAGGTCGAGCTTCAGCCATCGCGACAGTCGCGTCGGCAGCGTCGAGATGATCACCTCGTCGAAGCCGTACAGGTTGATCGCATCCTGCACCGCCACGCCTGGGTCGGGGGCGCCCACGATTCCCTCGACGTGGGCTCCGGCGGCCTCGCTCAGCAGCGGCACGGCCTGATCGATCACGGCCTTGGCCTCGCCGGCGCCCTGGTCCTCGGGGTCGACGATCTTGTGCAGGCCGTGGGCTGCGTTCGGAACTAGCAGCGTGAACGTGCACGGCCCGCGCTCAGCCCGCTCTCGCACTGCTTCGAGCAGGGGTTGCGTGGCGGCGGTCTTATGTGCCACCACTAGCACTCGGGTTGGGATCTCGGATGACTCCACGGTTGAGCTCCCTTCTGGTGGTTTGACTCTCATGATCGCAGGCCTGCACGGCTTGGCCTCGAAGGGCCGCTAGGCGGGTCCCGGTGACAGCACGGGCAAGCCGGCCGCGCCCGCCCGCTGGGCAAGCTCCCCGTCGTAGGTGACGATCTCATCCGCACCGACCCTGAGTGCGACAGCGAGGTGGATGGCGTCGTTGGATCGCAGCGGCGCGTGGGTGCCGGCCGCAAGCAGGTCCCCGCGTGTGAGGTCGATCAGGTTCACGGAATCGAGCACGGCACGCACCGCGTCGAGGTCGACGTCTTGAGGGTGGCGCCCCGCGGCGCAGTGCATCTCGGTGTGCAGCAGCCACGAGGAGACGAGCCGCCGGTCGTCCCGCGCGGTCAGCTCCGTAGCCAGCGCGTCGGATTGCGGCTCGTCGAGGACGAGCTTCATCGCGGCTGAGGTGTCCAGGTATGCGATCGTCACCAGCGGCCGCGGACATCGGCCACGATCGCCTGGCTTGAAGCGGTGCTCTTGCGTCGGAGCACCGATCGCAAGCTCGAGAGCGGCTGCCGCGCCACTCGCACCTGCCCTCGCGATACGAGCTCCGCGAGAGTATCGGCGCCCGGGGGAACGATCAGCGCCGCAACCTGGCCATGATTGGTGACTTGGATCGTCTCTCCATCGGCGACCTTACGCAGGATCTCACCGCTCTGGTTTCGCATCTCGCGGTGTGTGACCGTGCGCATGTCGCACAGCGTAGCACGTCTGTTACGGCTCTCGTGCCCCAATCCCACGGGGCGCTGACTCGAGCGAGCTACGCCGCGTCGGGCCAGTTGGCCTCGGCCATGACGCCGTCGCCCTCCTCCGGCTTGGGCCCGCCGACGGCAACGATGTCGAGGCCGTCGGGACCCGCCTCGAACGAGCGCACGACCTCGGGGGCGACGCGCAGCACGTCCCACTGGCGCAGCTCGTGGAGATCGCCGTCGAGCAGCACGCGGCCCGAGCCGCCGACGATCACGTACGCCTCCTCCTGCTCGCGGTGGCTGTGCGCCATCGGGCTGCGCAGATCGGGCGAGTAGCGGAACAGGCTGACGCCGAGGTCGCGAGAGTCGAGGTGCTTGCGGCCGAAGCGGCCCTCGATCCCGGGGGCGCGCTCGCCCACCGAGTCCTCGACCTCGAGCAGGTTCACGATTGCAAAGCTCGACATGGGATCTCCTTTGACGTGGGGGCGGTTGGCTTGCACGCCCACCATAGGCTCATCGCGGCGTTCTCATGGGCCGAGAGAGGCGATCGAGGTGACGAGGATGCCGTCGGGTCGTGTGTAGGTGGGGCTGTCCGCGACGATGACGAGCAGGGCGCCGCATGCGGCGTTTGTGGCGGGTGGGAGCTTCTCCTTGAGCGCGAGCAGGTTGGCGGCGGCCTCGTCCACTCGGTGGTGTCCGAGCTTGATCTCCGCCGCGAGCCAGCGTCCGTCTGCTGCCTCGATGATCGCGTCGACCTCCAGTCCCTTGTTGTCGCGGTAGAAGCGGACCTCGCCGCGATGTGGCTGGGCGTAGACGCGCAGGTCGTGGATTGCCTGTGACTCGAAGAGGAACCCGGCGAGCTCGATCTCGGGCCCCAGGAGTCGCTGGGGCGTGGCACCGAGGGCTGCGACCGCGAGCGAGGGATCGGCGAGGTGACGCTTTGGCGTCGCCGCGAGTCGTACTCGCGAGCGCAGTTGCGGCTTCCAGCTCGGCTGGTCCTCGATCAGGAAGAGCCGCCCGAGCACGTGCAGGTAGTCGTGCAGGGTGGTGTCGCCGAGTGGTTTCTCTGCCGCGCGAGCGATTGTCCGCAGGCTCGCGTTGGTTGCGACGTTGCGGGCATAGGAGGCGAGCAGGCGTCGGACCCCGTCGGGATCGCGTCGGGCACCCTCGACGCGAGGGACGTCCGTGTGGACGATCATGTCGAGGTAGTCGGCGTTCGCTTCCAGGGCGTCGGCCGGCGTGAGGGTGAGGTTGTCCGGCCATCCGCCGATCGAGAGCGCCTCGATCGCCTCGGTTACGGTGATCCGGTGCGGCGTGCCCTCAGGGGTGGAGCCATCGAGGAGTCCGCCGACCGAGACGGAGCCGCTCGAAGAGGCCACGCTCCAGCAGTGTCATGGTGCGCATCCTCACGGCGGCGATCCTGCGCGCGCCCGTGTGACTTTGCTCCTCGATCTCGGTGGTGGACGAGCCGGTGAGCAGGAACAGGCCCTTGCCGCCGAGGTCGTCGATTCGCCCCCGCACGGCGTTCCAGATCCCCCCGGCGAGCTGGTACTCGTCGATCAGCCGGGGGTGCTCGCCGTCGAGCACCAGGCGCGGGTCTGTCTGGGCTGCGGTGAGGGCGGCGGGGTCTTGGTCGAGGCGGACCTCTGAGCGCGCGAAGCAGCGCGCGGTGGTCGTCTTGCCGACCGCCTTCGGACCCGTGAGCAGGACGCCCCCGTGGGTGCGCAGGCGCGCCTCCACCAGCTTCTCTGTGATCCGCTCACGATGTCGTGACGGTGGGATTGTACCCGACATAACAAAGGGATTGTACCTCGGATGACGTAGGGATTGTCCCATGCAGGCTCACCAGACCCGGGAAACCCTTTGCGTGACGAGTCGGGGCGGCTCAGTTCAGCCGGTCCGGCCCGCTGCTGCCGCCGCGTCCTCGAGGCGATCGTCGCCCCAGAACAGCTCGCTGCCGACGGCGACCGTGGGCACGCCGATCACGCCCAGCTCGTGCGCCGCCTCGCTGGCCGCGCGCAGCGCCAGCTTGATCTCCGGATCCTGCGTCGCCGCCTCGACCTCAGCGGGGTCCAGCCCGGCGCGCTCGGCGGCGGCGAGCACGTGCGCCGCGACGCCGAGATCGCGCCCGCGGGCAAACGCGTCGCGAAACGCCTCCAACGTGAACTCGCGCCCGCATCCGGCTGAGAACGCGAACGTGGCGGCGCGCATCGCCATCAGGTAGTTGCCGGGCCACGGGTCCGGCCAGCGGATCGGCGTGAGCCCGTAGCCGCGCGCGCGGCGCTCGACCTCGGCCATGCCGGCCTGTCTGCGCTCGGGGTCGCCGAGCGCCCACGAGCTGCGTCCGTTCAGCTTGAACAGCCCGCCCAGCGACAGCGGCTGCCACCGCGCGGGCTCGGGCAGCACGGTGTCGAGCCGCTCGGCGGCTAGGTATGCGTAGGGCGATCCGAGGTCGAAGTAGAACGTCGTCTGTGTCATCGGTGTCCGCCTGGTGTTCGTTAAACTGAACGATACGTTCACGGCGAGCGAGGCCGATGCGACCCTGCGCGACGGCGTGCCGCGACGGGTGCTCGACGCGATCGCGGCGGGCGGGAGCGTGGAGGTGGCCGAGATCGTCATCGCGGCGCGCCAACGCCACGAGCTCGCGGCGTGCGCGAGCGGCGCTCGCGCTCACCTGTATGTGCGGACGGGGAAGCTGCTGGCGGGCCCGGTCGAGCGGCCCACGGAGCTCGCGCCGGGCGACTACGCGTCGTTCCCAGCCGACGTGCCGCAGGCGTATGAGGCGCTCCGGTACCCGGTCAGCGCACTGCTGCTCACCTGGCTACCCGGCTGAAACCTCCTATAATGCTTGCCGGCAAGCAAGTATTTTATCCAGGGGAGTCCGCATGGCGACACGCACGGTCACGGCAGCACGGGAATCGGATCTCGACCCGGCGCGGGCAGACGAGAGCGAGCGCCTGCGCGCGGTGATCGGCAGGCTCTCGCGCCGTCTGCGCCAGACGGTGGCCGGATCGGGGCTGACGCCGTCGCAGATCTCGGTGCTGTTCACGGTCGTGCGGCGCGGGCCGATCGGGCTGTCCGAGCTCGCCGAGATCGAGAGCCTGAACGCGACGATGCTCTCGCGCATCACCGCACAGCTGTGCGACGCGGGCCTGATCGTGCGCTCGGCCGACCCCGGCGACAGGCGGCAGGCGTTCGTCGCGGCGACGGCCGCCGGCCGGCGCATCCGTGAGCGCATCCACCGCGAGCGCACGCGGGCGCTGGGCGATCACGTGCTGGAGCTGGACGAGCGCCAGCGCGAGGCGCTGTGGAACGCGCTGCCGGTGCTCGAGGAGCTCGCCGAGCGGCTGCCTGGCGCACGTCGATGACGCGCCTGCGGGACCTTGCGCGCGTGACGTTCGCGGCGCTCGCGATCCCCAACTACCGCCGCTACGTCGCCGGGCAGTCGGTGTCGCTGATCGGCACGTGGATGCAGATGGCGGCGCAGTCGTGGCTGGTGCTGAGCCTCGGCCACTCGGCGACCACGCTCGGCTTGATCGTCGCGCTGCAGACGCTGCCGGTGCTGCTGCTGGGGCCGTACGGGGGCGTGGTGGCGGACCGGATCGACAAGCGCCGGCTGATGGTGATCCTGCAGATCGCGATGGGCGTGCAGGCGCTGGTGCTGGGCGTGCTGACGGTGACGGGCTCGGTGCGCCTGTGGGAGGTGGGCGCGCTGGCGGCGCTGCTGGGTCTCAACAACGCGTTCGAGAACCCGGCGCGCCAGGCGTTCATGCTCGAGCTGGTCGGCGGCGAGAGCCTGCGCAACGCGGTCACGCTCAACTCGGTGCTCGTGAACGTCGCCCGCGTGATCGGCCCCGCAGTCGCGGGGCTGCTGATCGCGACGGTCGGCGAGGGGCCGTGCTTCCTGCTCAACGCGGCGAGCTTCGCCGCGGTCGTCGCCTCGCTTGTCACGCTCGACCGCCGCGCGATTCACCCCAGCCCGCCAAGCGGCCGCGAGCCGGGCCAGCTGCGCGAGGGCCTGCGCTACGTCAGGCGCACCCCCGAGCTGGGCGTGCCGCTGGCGATGATGGCGCTCGTGGGCGCGCTCGCCTACGAGTTCCAGGTGACGCTGCCGGTGATGGCGCGCCAGGGCCTGCACGTCGGCGCGGCGGGCTTCGGCTTCATGACCGCGGCGATGGGCGTGGGCGCCGTGGTGGGCGGGCTGTTCGTGGCCGCCAAGGGCCGCATGGGCCTGCCCACGCTGGTGCTGGCGGCGAGCGCGTTCGGCGTGGTGCTGCTGCTCGCGTGTGCGGCTCCGAGCCTGCCACTGGAGCTGGTTGCGCTCGCGCTCACGGGCGGTGCGAGCATCTCGTTCATGTCCACCGGGAACTCGACGCTGCAGCTGAGCGCCGCGCCGAGCATGCGCGGTCGCGTGATGTCGCTGTGGTTCGTCGCCTTCCAGGGCTCGACGCCGATCGGCGGGCCGATCGTGGGCTGGGTGATGGCGCAGGCGGGCGCGCGCGCGGGCCTCGGCCTCGGCGGCGTGACGTGCCTGCTGACGGCGGGCCTGGGCCTGCTCGCGCTGCGCCGGCTCGCGCCCGGCGCGGGCTCGTTGCGCGCGAGGTTCGCGGCGAGCGCGAGGTAGTCCGATGGGCGAGCCCGAGATCCCGATCCGCTGGGCCACCGGCCCCGAGGACATCCGCGGCGCGATCGCGCTGCGCGAGCGCGTCTTCTGCGGCGAGCAGGGCGTGCCGCGCGAGGAGGAGATCGACGGGCGCGACGACGAAGCGCTGCACCTCGTGGCGCTCGACCCGCACGACGCCGCAGTGATCGGCACGCTGCGCCTGCTGTTCGACGGGAACGCCGCGAAAGTCGGCCGCGTGGCGGTCGCGCGCGAGTGGCGGCGCCAGGGCATCGCCCTGCGGATGCTCGAGCTGGCCCTGGCCGCCGCGCGCGAGCGCGGCTGCGTGCGGGCGCGCCTGGCGGCACAGCTGGAGGCGGTCTCGCTGTATGAGCAGGCGGGCTTCGCCGTGGAGTCGGAGCAGTTCGAGGAAGCAGGCATTCCGCATGTGTGGATGGGCCGGCGCCTGCAACCGGGGCGTCCACCCGGCGGGTGAGCGTAGTATCTGCGGAGACGTGAGCATCGACACGGTAGCCGGGTCGCGCCCGGCAGACGCGCGCCCGCAAGGCGCCTTCTGGCGCGAGGCCCTGGAGCCATATGCTCGGCCGCGCCTGGGGCGCAGCCTGCTCGACCTGGCGACCTCCGTGCTGCCGTACCTGGGGCTGTCGGTCGCGATGTACTTTGCGCTGCAGGTCTCCTACCTGCTCGTGCTGGTGATCGCGATCCCCGCGTCCGGGTTCCTGGTGCGGACGTTCATCCTCTTCCACGACTGCTCGCACGGCTCGTTGCTCGCCTCGCGAGCGCGCCAACCTGTGGCTGGGCACGGCGCTGGGCCTGCTCGTGTACTCGCCGTTCCTGCGCTGGCGCCACGACCACGCGATCCACCATGCGACCTCCGGCGATCTGGACCGCCGCGGCGGCGGCGATGTGCGCACGCTGACCGTCAGCGAATACCTGGCCCTGGCGCCGCGGTCGCGGCTGGCCTACCGCCTGTTTCGCAACCCCGTGGTGATGTTCGGCGTCGGCCCGATCGTCGCGCTGCTGGTGGGGCCGCGCCTGGTCGCGCGCTCGGCGCGGCCGCGCATGCGTCGCAGCGTGATCGGCACCAACATGGCGCTTGTCGTGCTCGTCGGGGCGCTTGTCTGGCTGATCGGCTGGCGCGACTACCTGCTGGTGCAGGCGCCCACCGTGCTGCTCGCAGGCTCGGCGGGCATCTGGCTGTTCTATGTGCAGCACCAGTTCGAGGACGCCTACTGGGAGAGCGCCGAGGGCTGGAGCTACGCCGACGCGGCGCTGCGCGGCAGCTCCTACCTGAAGCTGCCCGGGGTGCTGCAGTTCTTCTCCGGCAACATCGGCCTGCACCACGTGCACCACCTGAGCGCGCGCATCCCCAACTACAACCTGCAGCGCGCGCACGACGAGAACCCGATCTTCCACGACGTGCCGGTGCTGTCGCTGCGCGACGGCCTGCGCGCGGTGCGCCTGAAGCTGTGGGACGAGGAGCGCGGGCGGATGGTGACGTTCGCCGAGGCGGGCGCACCGGGGCGCTAACCTGGAGGCATGCTCACACAGGCGGATCGCGCGGCCGAGAAGCGTCGGGTGAAACTTGAGGACGTGCAACGTCAGGTCGAGGACGGGTCGCTGACGATCCGCAAGATGACCGCCGAGGAGCGCAAGCGCTTTCCGCCCAAGCCGGCCGCCGAGCCGCGCCGCAAGCGCCGCGCGAGCTGAGCGTCAGGCGCCGTCGAGCCGATCGAGGTACGGCGCGAGGTACCTGGCGGCGATCTTCGTCGCCGGCGCCCAGCCGGGCGTCTCGCTGATCTCCGAGCTGAAGCCCTGGCCGCCGGTGATGCGCGCGGTCAGATAGCGCGGTTTGTCCCCCGTGAGCAGGATGCCGTGGATCACCGGGTGAAACGGGTCGGGGGTGATGGGCGCGCCCGCCAGCGCGGCGATCGCTTCGGCGAGCGCGTCGGCCTGCTGCGCGGCGATGCCGCCGAACTTGACCGCGAACTCGGTCGCGTCGCCGGCCGCGTAGATGTGGTCGACGTCGACCAGCTTGCCGTGGACGTCGATGCGATAGAAGCCGTGCTCGCTGAGCGGGATCCCGCGCACGCCCGGGCCATACAGCTCCGGCAGCGCGACCACGCGGCTGACCTGCAGCTGGCGCCCGCCGGGGTTGATCACGACTTCGCCCGCGCGCGGCACCTCCGCATAGGCGGAGTTGATCGTCTCGATGTGCGCCTGCGCGAGCAGCTCCGCGACCGTGTCGCTCGCGTTCTTGCCGAAGATCGCCAGCGGGCTGTCCTCCGGCGTGGCGATCGTGATCGCCACCTCGACGCTCATGTCATAGGCCCTGCCCGCCGTCATCAGCGCGAGCTCGTACAGCGGGAACGGCCAGGCCATGCGGCCGGGCGACACGAACGCGATGCTCTTGACGTAGCCCTCCTCGACATCCTGGATCAGCCCGTGCATGGTCTCGTCGAGGTTGCGGTCGTCGATCGTCAGCGCGTGCTCGTAGCGGGGTCGCGCGCGGGCGCCGAGCGCGAGCACGAGCGCGTCGTAGGGGATCTGCGTATCGGTCGCGGTGTGGGCGATCCGCTGCTCGGGATCGACCCACGAGAGCGAGTCCACGACCAGTTGCGCGCCCGCCTCGCTGACGATCGGCGCGATCGCGTAGCGGTTGGCCGCGGGGTAGGAGAACGGCTCGCGCACGGTCATCGGCCGGTAGACGAACTCGGCGTTCGGCGCGAGCACCGTGATCTCGGTCAGCTCCGGCGCGAGCGCGCGCAGCGCCAGCAGCGTCTCCAGGGCGGCGACGCCGCCTCCGGCGATCAGCACGCGGAACTTCGAGCCGGGGCCTTGTGCGCTCATACCGGCAACCTATCTTCCCAGCCGCGGTCGTGCAGCTCGTAGCACTTGCGGTGGAAGCAGCTCGTGTCGCGGTCCTCTCGCAGGGACTCCGCCGCCAGCGAGGTTTCGCGGGTGATTCCCGCCGTGAGCGCGATCAGCGGCTCGTAGATCCCGATGACGTCGCCGCAGTCGGCACAGCGTGTACGCCCGTCCGTCGTCACGTACCGAGTAGTCCGCGGCGCAGTGCGTAGCCGACCAGCTGCGCGCGTGTGGCGAGCGCGAGCTTCTTGTGGATGTGCGCGCGGTGCGTCTCGACCGTGCGCGGCGACAGGTGCAGCTTGCGCGCGATCTCCACGCTCGTGTGCCCCAGCGCGATCAGCCGCAGCACCTCCACCTCGCGCGGGGTCAGCGCGCCGCCGGTGAGCGCGCGATGCAGCTCCTCGAGGCCGGTTCTCACCTGCGGGCTCAGGTACTGCTCGCCGTGCACGGCCGCGCGAATCGCCTGCGGGAGCTCGGTGTCGGCGCGGTCCTTGGTCACGTACCCGCACGCCCCAGCGGTCAGCGCGCGCTGCGCGACGGCCGGCGTCTGCTCGATCGTCAGCACGACGATCTCGGTGTCGGGCGCGCGCTCGCGCAGCTGGCCGATCGCTTCCATGCTCGAGCCGCCCTGCAGGCTCAGGTCGAGCACCAGCACGTCCGGCTGGCGCTCCTGCACGTGTCCGCTGACCGACACGAGGTCGCCGGCGACGCCGACGACGTCCAGGTCCGGCTCGTCCTCGAGCAGCTGTGTGAGGCCCCTGAGCATGCCGGCATGGTCGTCCGCCAGCACCACGCGGATCGGCGGCGCCACTGCGGTGGGTGCCGCCGACGCGGCTTCGCGCTCCTCGTGGGTGGGCGCCAGGTGCAGGTGTGTCGACATACCTCGACGCTACGCCGCGACTGCGAGCGGCGCCTACCGTAAATACCTCGGTTCTCTTGCGGCAAAGCACTGATTCGCGCCCGCTCGCGCCGGGGTTACGGCTGTTCCGCCGCGCCATGCGGGAAAAACCCGGATGGCATCGCGACGCCCCGTCGGGATGCTCCAGCCATGAGCGAGGCCCGGCCAAACCCCGATCCACATCCCACGCACGCGATCAGCACGTCCGGGCTCAGCAAGCGCTACGGCGGCACGCTCGCGCTGGATCAGCTCGACCTGGCTGTGCGCCACGGCGAGGTGTACGGCTACCTGGGTCCCAACGGCGCCGGCAAGACGACCACGATCCGGCTGCTGCTGGGGCTGCACCGGCCGAGCGCCGGTCGCGCCGAGCTGCTGGGCATCGATGCGTGGCGCGATCCCGTGGCCGCGCACCGCCACGTCGCCTACGTCGCCGGCGAGCCGTTCCTGTGGCCTGCGCTCACGAGCGCGGAGACGTTCGAGTTCCTCGCGCGCCTGCGGGCACCGACTCGCGGCCCGGATGGCCGTGAGTTGGTCGGCATCGACGTCGCCTACCGCGAAGTGCTCGTGGAGCGCTTCCAGCTCGACACGCGCAAGAAGATCCGGGCGCTGTCCAAGGGCAACCGCCAGAAGGTGCAGCTGATCGCGGCGCTCGCCACGCGCGCGCAGGTGCTGCTGCTCGACGAGCCCACCAGCGGCCTCGACCCGCTGATGGAGGTGGCGTTCCGCGACTGCGTCAAGGAGGCCAAGGAGCGCGGGCAGACCGTGTTCCTCTCCTCGCACATCCTCAGCGAGGTCGAGGCGCTGTGCGACCGCGTCGGCATCCTCAGGCGCGGGCGGCTGGTCGACGAGGGCACGCTGCAGGAGCTGCGCCACCTCGCCGCGCAGACGGTCGACGTCACGTTCGCGGGCGGGGTGCCAGAGCTGCCGGCGCTGGCGGGCGTGAGCGTCGAGAGCGTCGGTCCCAACGCGCTGCGCTTCGAGGTCACCGAGGGCGTCGGCCCGCTGATCGCCGCGCTGGCCGGGCATCCGGTCGTGACGCTGACCAGCCGCGAGCCGTCGCTGGAGGAGATCTTCCTGCACCACTACGACGGCTCCGATGGCCGTGTCGACCCCTAGCAGCGCACTCGCGCGGCGCGCGTTTCGCGACGCGCGTGTGCGCACGATCTCCTTCGCCTACCTGTTCGCGATCTACGCCTACATCCAGCCGGCCGGCTACAGCCACACCTACCCGACGCTCGCCGATCGGCTCTCGTTCGTCCACACCTTCGCCGGCAACGACGCGCTGCGCCTGTTCTACGGCTATCCGTACGACGCTGTCACGGTCGGCGGCTACTCGGCGTGGCGCGTCGGCGGCACGCTCGCGATCGCGGCGGCGGTCTTCGGCGTGCTGGCGGCCGTGCGGGCGCTGCGCACGGAGGAGGACGCCGGCCGGATGGAGCTGATTCTGGCCGGCGCGGTGGCGCGCGAGACGGCGTACCTCGCGTCGCTGGCGGCGATCGCAGCGGGCGTGCTGCTGCTGTGGCTGGCGCTGCTCGTCGGCTACGTCGCCGGCGGCCTGCCCGCGGGCGGCTCCGCCTACCTCGCGCTCGCGACGGCGTCCGTGGTGCCGGTGTTCGTGGGGGTGGGCGCGCTCGCGAGCCAGCTCGCGCCGACGCGCAGGGTGGCGCTCGAGCTGGGCAGCGCGACCGTCGGCCTGTTCCTGCTGCTGCGCGTGATCGCTGACACCGCCACCGGCGCCGCGTGGCTGCGCTGGCTGACGCCGCTCGGCTGGGCGGAGGAGCTGCGCCCGTTCGCCGGCCCTCAGCCGCTCGTGCTGCTGGCACCTCTTGCGGCCACGGCGCTGCTGCTCGCCGCCGCCGCGCGGATCGCGTCCGGCCGCGACGTCGGCACGGGGGTGCTCGCCGAACGCGACACGGCCGACCCGCGGCTGCGGCTGCTGTCCTCGCCCGCCGCCCAGGCGCTGCGCGGCGAGCGCGGCACCCTGGTCGTATGGCTGATCAGCACCGGCGCGTTCGCGTTCATCCTCGGCATGGTCTCCGCGAGCGTGTCCTCCGCAGGCATCTCCAAGAGCATCCAGCGCGAGATAGCCAAGCTCGGCTCCGGTTCGCTGCTGACCCCGACCGGGTACCTCGCGTTCGTGTTCATCTTCTTCATCCTCGCCATCAGCCTGTTCGTGTGCGCGCAGATCGGCGCCGCCAGGGAGGAGGAGTCGGACGAGCGGCTCGAAACGCTGCTGGCCCAGCCGCTGAGCCGCGGCGGCTGGCTCGGCGGGCGTCTCGTGCTGGCGGCGTGCGCCGCCGCCGCGCTCTCGGTGACGGCCGGTCTGCTCACGTGGGCGGGCGCCATCTCGCAGGGCGTCAGCATCTCGCTGCCGCGGATGCTGGAGGCCGGCGCGAACTGCATGCCGGTGGCGCTGCTGTTCCTCGGCCTCGGCGCGCTGGCCTATGCGATCGTGCCCCGGGCCGCCTCCGGCATCGCCTACGGGCTCGTCACCGCCACGTTCCTGTGGGACCTGCTCGGCTCCGTGCTCGACGTGCCGAAGTGGCTGCTCGAACTTACGCCCTTCAAGCACGTCGGCCTCGTTCCCACACAGCCGTTCCGCGCCCAGGCCGCCGCGATCATGGTCGCGATCGGCGTGCTCGCGGCGCTCGCGGCGCTCGCGGTCTTCCGGCGGCGGGACCTGATCCAACAGTGAGCTGACGGGCGCTAAGTACTTTCCCGCACGAATTATGGGGTCAGAGACTGATCCCGTGATCTGCGTCGGGAAATAGGTTCCCGCGCATGAACACGCTCGAACTCGCGCGCCTGCAGTTCGGCGTCACAACGATCTTTCACTTCATCTTCGTGCCGATGTCGATCGGCCTCGCGGTGTGGGTCGCGTACTGCCAGACCCGCTGGTATCGCTCGGGCGACGAGATCTACCTGCGCATGACCCGCTTCTGGGGCAAGTTCATGCTGATCTCGCTCGCCATCGGCGTCGTCACCGGACTCGTGCAGGAGTTCCAGTTCGGCATGAACTGGTCGGAATACTCGCGCTACGTCGGCGACATCTTCGGCGCGCCGCTGGCGATGGAGGGGCTGATGGCGTTCTTCCTGGAGTCGACCTTCCTCGGGCTGTGGCTGTTCGGCTGGGGTCGCCTCTCGCCGAAGGTGCATCTCGCGACGATGTGGCTGACCGCGTTCGGCGCGGTGCTCTCCGCTTACTTCATCCTCGCCGCCAACTCCTGGATGCAGCACCCGGTCGGCTACACGATCAACCACGCCACCCACCGCGCGGAGCTGAAGAGCATCTTCGCGGTGCTGACCAACTCGACGCTGCTGCTGGCCTTCCCGCACACGATCTTCGGGGCGCTGTGCACCGGCGGCTTCCTCGTGATCGGGATCTCCGCGCTCGGGCTGCTGCGTGGACGCAACAACGAGGTGTACCGGCGCTCGATGCGCCACGCGCTGCCGCTGATGCTCGCCGCGGCGGTCCTCACGGGCGCGTTCGGCCACACGCAGGGCATGCTCATGGAGAAACAGCAGCCGATGAAGATGGCGGCCGCCGAGGCGCTGTACAAGACGACCAAGGGCGCGAGCCTGTCGATCTTCGCGGTCGGCCCGTTCGAACACTTCCCCAAGCGCCTGAACACCGACATCCGCATCCCGCACCTGCTGTCGATCCTCGGCACGGCCTCCTGGAACGGCAAGATCGAGGGCGTCAACCAGCTGCAGGCCGAAGACGTCAAGAAATACGGCCCCGGCGACTACGTGCCGATCCTCGGCGTCACCTACTGGACGTTCCGGCTGATGGCCGGCGTCGGCGTGCTGCTGCTGCTGATCCCGCTGCTCGGCCTGTGGCTGGTGCGCCGCAAGCGCCTGGAGGGCTCGCGGCGGTTCCTGCAGCTGGCGATCGTCGGCGCGTTCCTGCCGCCGCTCGCCAACCTGACGGGCTGGATCTTCACCGAGATGGGGCGCCAGCCGTGGGTCGTGTACGGGCTGTTGAAGACGAGCGACGCGCGCTCGCCGCTCGTCAGCTCGGGCGACGTGATCATCAGCCTTGTCGGCTACACGCTGCTGTACGGCGTGATGCTCGTGATCGGCGGGCGGCTGTTCCTGCGCGAGATCGCCCACGGACCCGAAGCGGCGCCCGCGCCGGGATCCGACGACGGCCGCTTCGACGGCGACGGGCGCACCGGCGGCGGCGTGGCGAAGCCCGACCTGGTCCTGGCGTACTAAGAGAGCGAGGCGAACCGCGATGCGCGACCCCAACTTCCTGCAGACCCTGTGGTTCCTGCTGATCGGCGTGCTGTGGATCGGCTACTTCGTGCTCGAGGGGTTCGACTTCGGCGTCGGCATGCTGCTGCGGATCCTCGGCGGCGACACCACGCAGAAGCGCATGATCATCCACTCGATCGGGCCCGTGTGGGACGGCAACGAGGTGTGGCTGCTGACCGCCGGCGGCGCCACGTTCGCGGCCTTCCCCGGCTGGTACGCGAGCCTCTTCTCGGGCTTCTACCTCGCGCTGTTCCTGATCCTCGCGGCGCTGATCATGCGCGGCGTCTCGTTCGAGTTCTGGGGCAAGGAGGACTCGCCGCGCTGGCGCGCCACCTGGGAGTGGACGGCCGTCGTCGGCAGCTTCCTGGCGGCGCTGTTGTGGGGCGTGGGCTGGGCGGACATCGTGCGCGGCGTGCCGATGAACTCCGCGCACAACGTCACCGCCACGCTGTGGGACCTGCTGCACCCGTATGCGCTGCTCGGCGGCCTGACGACGCTGACGCTGTTCCTCGCGCACGGCGCGATCTTCCTGTCGCTGCGCACCAAGGGCGAGCTCTCCGAGCGTGCCCGCGCGCTCGCGCGGCGCGTCTCGGCCCTCGCCGCGGCGCTGCTCGCGGGCTTTCTGCTGTGGACGACGATCGACCAGTCGAGCCAGGGTGGCCTGAAGGTCGTCCGCGCTCGTGCTGGCCGTCGTGGCGGTGGCGCTCGCCGGCGCCGTGCCGCTCGTGCTCGCGCGCGAAAGCGGACGGCCGCGCATTCGCGCTCAGCGCCGGCGCGATCGCGCTGCTGTTCACGAGCCTGTTCGTGAGCCTCTACCCGAACGCGCTGCCGTCCACGACCAGCCACGCCTTCGACCTGTCGCTGGCTGGCGCCTCCTCGACCCACTACACGCAGACCGTGATGACGGTCGTGGCGGTCGTGTTCGTGCCGATCGTGCTCGCTGTACCAGGGCTGGACCTACTGGGTCTTCCGCCACCGTCTCGGACGCGATGACTTCGAGGGCACGCCCACGCCGCTGGCCGTGCTGGAGCATGCCCGCGCCGGTCGACCGTAGGCTGCTCGCCGAGAGCCGCGCCCGCGCGCCTGCACCTGGCCCTCGCGGGCGCGCTGGGGGCGCTGTCGGCGGCGCTGATCGTCGCGCAGGCCGTGCTGCTGGCGTTCGTGATCGACCGCGCGGCGATGGGCCACGCGACGCTGTCGGCGCTGCGCTCGCAGCTGATCGCGCTGGCCGCCGTGATGTGCCTGCGCGCGCTCGCCGGCGGCGCGTTCGAGCTGTCCGGGCGGCGCGGGGCGGCGGCGATCATGTCCGAGCTGCGCGGGCGGCTGGTGCGCCAGCTGCTGCTCGCGAGCCCCGAGCGGCGCCCCGCGAACGCGCGCACGGGCGAGCTCGCGAACACGGCCGTGCAGGGCGTGGACGCGCTCGAGGCCTACTTCGCGGGCTACCTGCCGCAGCTGGTGCTCGCGGCGATCGTGCCGCTCGCGGCGATCGCATGGGTGAGCGCGCTGGACCCGATCGCCGCGGGCATCCTCGCGGTGACGGTGCCGCTGCTGGTCGGCGTTCATGGTGCTCGTGGGCAAGGGCGCGAGCGCCCAGGCGCGCGGGCGCTGGCAGGCGCTGGCGCTGCTGGGCGCGCACTTCCTGGACGTCGTGCAGGGGCTCGCGACGCTGCGCGCGTACGGGCGCGAGCAGGCGCAGGAGCGCACGCTCGCCGACGTGGGAGAGCGCTATCGCGCGGAGACGATGGCGACGCTGCGCGTCGCGTTCATCTCGGCGCTCGTGCTCGAGCTGTGCGCGATGATCGGCACCGCGCTCGTCGCGGCGACGATCGGCGTGCAGCTCGTCGACGGCGCGCTGGGGCTGCAGGCGGGGCTGACGGTGCTGCTGCTCGCGCCCGAGCTGTACGCGCCGCTGCGCATGGTCGGCCAGCAGTTCCACGCGAGCACCGACGCGAGCAACGCCTCCGCGCTGCTGTTCGACGCGCTCGAGGAGCCCGCGGCGATCGCGCGGCCCGTCGACCCGCTGGCGGCGCCCGACCCGGCGCGCGCGCCGATCCGCTTCGAGCACGTGGGCTATCGAGTACCCGCAGCGGCCCGGCATGGTGCTGAGCGACGTCGAGCTGGAGCTCGAGCCGGGGCGCGTGACCGCGCTCGTGGGGCCGAGCGGGTCGGGCAAGAGCACGCTCGCGCGCCTGCTGATGCGCCTCGACGACCCCGCCGCGGGCCGGGTCACGTGCGCGGGCGTGGACCTGCGCGAGCTCGACCCCGAGCGCTGGCGTGAGCGGATCGCGTGGGTGCCCCAGCGCCCGACGCTGTTCACGGGCACGGTCGCGGAGAACATCGCGCTCTGCAGGCCCGATGCCACGCGCGAGGAGATCCAGCGTGCGGCGCGCGCGGTCGGCGCCGAGCAGCTCATCGCCCGCCTGCCGCGGGGCCTCGACACGCCGGTCGGCGATGGCGGCCGGCGGCTGTCGGCGGGCCAGGCGCAGCGTCTGGGGCTGGCCCGCGCGTTCCTCGCGGATCGGCCGCTGCTCGTGCTCGACGAGCCCACGGCGCACCTCGACGAGGACAGCGCGCGCGAGCTGGCCGGCGCGATCGAGCGCCTGGCGCGCGGCCGCACGACGCTGCTGATCGTGCACCAGCCGGAGTTGAGCGCGATCGCCGACAGCGTGCATCGCATCAGCGAGGGGCGCCTGCTCGCCGGGGACTCCGGGGCGGCTGCGCCGTCCACCCTCGCCCGTCTGAGCGAGGCGCTCGTATGACCCGCTCGGACACGCGCGCGCTGCTCGCGCTCGCGCGCCCGCAGCGCGGCGAACGCGCGCGCCTGGCGCTGAGCGTGGCGCTGGCGACGGCCGCGGCCGCGGCGGCGATCGGCCTGCTGGCGACGTCGGGCTATCTGATCTCGCGCGCTGCGCAGCGCCCGCCGATCCTGATGCTGATGGTGGCGATCGTGGGCGTGCGCGCCTTCGGGATCACACGCGCGGCCGTGCGCTACGCCGAACGGCTGGCGTCGCACGACCTCGCGCTGCGCCAGCTGGCGCGCCTGCGCGTGCGCTTCTACCGCGACCTGGTGCCGCTCGTGCCGGGCGGGCTGGGCGCGCGCAGCGGCGACCTGCTGAGCCGCTTCGTGGCGGACGTGGACGTGCTCAAGGACGTGTACCTGAGGGTCGTTATCCCGGGGCTCGTGTCGCTGCTGGTGATCGCGGGCGCGGCGCTCGTCGCCTCGCTGCTGCTGCCGGCGGCGGGGCTGACGGTGCTCGCGGCGCTGACGCTCGCGGCGCTGCTGCTGCCGTGGCTGAGCGCCGCCGCGGCTGCCCGTTCGGCCCGCCGCCAGGCGCCTGCGCGCGCGCGGCTGACGAGCGAGCTGGTGGAGAGCATCGATGGCGCGAGCGAGCTTGCGATGGCGGGGCGCGGCGAGGACTACGCGAGGCGCCTGCGCGACAGCGACACGCGGCTCGCGCGCATAGCGCGCGGCGACGCGCTCGCGGTCTCCGGCGCGCAGACGGCCGGCGGCGTGCTCGCTGCGGCCGGCGTGCTGGCGCTGCTGCTCGTGGCGATCCCCGCTGTGCACCGGGGTGCGCTCAGCGGTGTGCTGCTCGCGGCGCTGGTGTTCCTGCTGCTCGCCGCGTACGACAGCGTGCTGCCGCTGTCGGCGTCGGCGCGCGCGCTGCGCATGTGCGCGACGTCGGCGGCGCGCCTGCGGGAGATCGCCACCGCGCGCCCGGCGGTCGTCGACCCTGTCGCGTCGCACACGGACCCCCTCGCGTCACCGACCGGCAACGGCAACGGCGCCGCGCCGCGCGCCGCGGCGGGCGCCCTGTGCGCCGAGTCCGTCGCCTTCCGCTACGCACCGGAGGAGCCGCTGGTGCTGGAGCGCACGGACCTGCGGATCGAGCCGGGCGAGCACGTCGCGCTGGCGGCCCCGAGCGGCGCCGGCAAGAGCACGCTGGCGGAGCTGCTGGTGCGCTTCCACGACCCCTGCGGCGGACGCGTGACGCTCGACGGCGTCGACGTGCGCGAGCTGACCCAGCGCGAGGTGCGAGACGCGGTGGTGCTGTGCGCGCAGGACTGCCACGTGTTCAACACGACGATCCGCGAGAACCTGCTGCTGGCGCGACGCGACGCGACCGAGCGCGAGCTCGAGGCGGCGCTGGCGGCGGTCGAGCTGGACGATTGGGCGGCGGCGCTGCCGCAGGGCCTGGACACGCTGGTGGGCCGCGACGGCGAGCTGACGTCGGGCGGCCAGCGGCGGCGGCTGGCGCTGGCGCGCGCGCTGCTGGCGGACAGCCGCTTCCTGATTCTGGACGAGCCGACGGCCCACCTCGACCCGGCGCTGGCGGAGCGCCTCATGCACAACGTGCTGAGCGTGTGCGACGATCGGGGCCTGCTCGTGATCACCCACGACACGAAAGCATTGGAGGACTTTGACCGCATCCTGAGCCTATGAGCTTCGGGATCCTGGCGGTGATAGTGCTGGCCGGCCTGGGCGGCCCGCTGCTGGGGGTCGCGTCGCGCAGGTTCGTGCCGGTGGTGGTTGGAGAGATCGTCGCGGGGATCCTCGTCGGCCCGGCGGTGCTGGGGACGGTGCATCCGGCCAACGCGACGATCGCGACGCTCGGGGAAATCGGGTTCGCGATGCTGATGCTGACGGTCGGCATGCACCTGCCGCTCAGCGACCGGCGGCTGGCGGCGAGCGCGCGCGAGGGCGCGCTGCTGGCGGGCGTGGTGTGCGTGCTGGCGGTGCCGGCGGGACTGCTGGCGGCCGCCGTGGCAGGCTCGGGCCACGCGGCGATCTACGCCGTGGTGCTGGCGTCGGGCTCGGCCGCGGTGCTGCTGCCTGCTATCGAGGAGACGGGTCTCGGCGGCACGGAGGTGCTGACGGTGATGGCACAGGTGACGCTCGCGGACATCATCACGATCCTGGCGGTGCCGATCGTGCTGCAGCCGGGCCGCGTCGGCCACGTGGCGCTCGGCGGGCTGCTCGTGGCGGCGACCGCGGGCGCGCTGTTCGCGGTCGCGCGGCTGCTCGCCGGCCACGAGTGGCTGCACCGCGTGCGCGGCCTGTCCAAGCGGCGCCGCTGGGCGCTCGACCTGCGCCTGTCGCTGCTTGTGCTGTTCCTGCTCGCGTGGATCGCGCAGAAGGGCGGCACGAGCATCCTGATCGCGGGCTTCGCGGCGGGCCTGATGGTGGCGGTGATCGGCGGCCCCAAACGCCTGTCCACGCAGGTGCGCGGCATCGCGGACGGCTTCTTCGTGCCGCTGTACTTCGTCGTGCTCGGCGCGCAGCTCGATCTGGCGGGCCTCGTGCGCAGCCCGACGATGCTGGCGCTGGCGGCGGCGCTGGCGCTGGCGAACGTCGCGATCCACGTGCTCGCGGCGCTGCTGGTGCGTCAGCCGCTGTCGGGCGCGCTGGCGGCCACAGCGCAGCTGGGCGTGCCCGCCGCCGTTGCCTCGCTGGGCCTCGCCGAGCACCTGCTGTCGGCGGTCGTGGCGACGGCGATCGTGGCCTCGGCGCTGGCCAGTCTCGCGGTGTGCACCGCAGGCGTGGAGATGCTCAGGCCGGCGTTGGTGCCGGGGTCGCAGTCGGAGGCAGCGAGTGCCGAGTTGGTCGATTCGGCCGGCGGTCAGTAACCGAGCCGGTGGCGCCAGCGCTTGATGCCTCCGGCGGTGCTGGCGCGGGCATACAGCGACTTCTTGCCGGACGCCCGCCACTCTGCGGCGGTCGGCCATCGGTCTCGGCCCTCGAGGAACTCGCGCAGCTCATGCTCAATGCGCTCGTCCGTCCACTTCGTTGGACGACTATGGCCATCGGCGTATCTGGCGAACACATAGTCCGTACTGGGTCCCTGACGGTTTACACGCAGGACGCCAGCCTGAACGAGGTCGGCAACGTCCTCCTTTGCCGTGCTCAGGCCGACGCCGGCGATCTGCTGGTACTCAGCTCGAGTAAAGCGCGTTCGCTGTGCCACAACCAGGTCCGTGAGGGCCTGCTCTTGGCGCAGATTGAGCTCGGTTCCGGTTCGCACGTGCGCCGAGACGCGGGTGAGTGTCTGCACACGCTCGGCGACGCGCTCGTACTCCTTTGCAAGGCCGTCGAGAAAGTACTCGAGCCAAGGGCCAAGATCCTTGTCATGTTTCCTCACGGTACGCAGGGCCAGGAGGTACGCGTCCTTGTTGCTGGCGTAGTGGCGCTCGAACGAGAACACACGCCGCTCCAGAAGGCCTTCTCGTAGGAGGATCATGCCCGTAAGCAGCCTTGCCGTTCGACCGTTTCCGTCAGCAAACGGATGGATCCAGGTCACGGCCCAGTGGGCCACTCCGGCGAGTACGGGAACCGGATATGTCTCACGACGGCTCCGGTTCGTGTTGAGCCACTCGCACAGCCATTCCATGTAGGCCGGTACGTCGTCAGCCGGCTCGCCTTCGTGGAAGACCTCCCCGCTGATCTTGTCCATGACCACTACGGCACCATCGCGCCATGCCCCCTCGTGACGTGGCTCGAATCCGGGCTTCGTGCCTCCCAGCCCGTGAGTCAGCGTGCCGTGGATGCTCAACAGGACCGCAGGCTCGTAGACGAGGGCGTCCTTCGCGTAGAGGTCCTCGATCAGCCTGAGAGCGCGCACATAATTGACCAGCTCGATCTTTGCTCGGTCGTCCGGCGTCAGTTCCCCCCCGACGGCTCGCTGCGCTTCGATCAGGGGCAGGTCGTTTCCCTCGAGCTTGTTGCTGTAGTGGACCGACTCGGCTTGAGCGATCTTTCGCATCTCAGCCTCTTGCGCCGGCAGGATGGCCGCCGAGTCGACCTTGCTCTGGGCCACGCTGATGCGCGCAAGGCGATTGGAGGCGAGCGGCGAGTACTTCTGGAAGCGGATGACGAGCTCGATGCGCCCAGTATATCGTTTTCAGGGTTATCGGCCGGTCTTTTACATGGCTAAAACCCTAGTTTTTAGGGGTCTTAGGGCTAATCGGCCGGTTTTTCCATGATTAATCGGCCGCCAAATTCGGGGAGTACTCCCAATCGGGCTTTACCCAAGCCTATCGGCCGGCTTGTTCCATGGCAAATCTGCTACCAATACTGAGAAATAACGCAGTTCGGCCGATTTTTCCTGGGAATATCGGCCGCTCTCGGAGGCGGGCAGGACCACTACGTGGCGCGAGGCGCTCAGGCAGGCGCCGGATCCGGCTCCCGCTCGTTGAGCGGCACGCCCGCCGCCGCGTAGGCGTCGGGCGCGTCCAGCGTCTCGGCCTTCAGCAATGCCTGTGCGAGGCCCTCGAGCTGGTCGCGGTGCTCTTCGAGCAGCCGCGTGACCTCCTGGTGGGCGGTTTCGACGAGCGTGCGCACCTCCGCGTCGACGATGCGCTGGGTCTCCTGGGAGGTCTCGCTGACGCCCGGCAGGAACATCCCCTGCCCCTCCTCGGGCAGCACGGCGATCGGGCCGATGGCGGTGCTCATGCCCCAGCGCCCGACCATCTGGCGCGCGATCATGGTGAGCTGCTGGATGTCGGACTCGGCGCCGGTGGTGATCTTCCCGTAGACGACCTCCTCGGCGACGCGCCCGCCGAGCGCGACCCTGATCTTGGCCTGCAGCTCTTCCAGAGAGTAGGACACGCGGTCGGAGTCTGGTGTGGAGAGCGTCACGCCGAGCGCCATGCCGCGGGGGATGATCGAGACCTTGCGCACGGGGTCGGCGCCGGGTGTGAGCATGCCGACGAGCGCGTGGCCGGACTCGTGGTAGGCGGTGCGCTCGCGGTCGGCGGGTTCGAGCAGCAGGCCGCGCGGGGAGCCGAGCATGATCTTCTCGAGCGAGTCGGTGAGGTCGGCCATCTTCACCTTCTTGTGCTGGCGCCTGGCGCCGAGCAGCGCGGCCTCGTTGGCGAGGTTGGCGATGTCGGCGCCGACCATGCCGGGCATGCTGGAGGCGAGCGCGTCGAGGTCGACGTCGTCGTCGAGCGGCATCGAGCGGGTGTGCACCTTGAGGATTTCGACGCGCCCTTTGCGGTCGGGCGCCTGCACGGTGACGCGCCGGTCGAAGCGTCCGGCGCGCAGCAGCGCGGGGTCGAGCACGTCGGGGCGGTTGGTGGCGGCGAGCACGATCACGGCCTCGGAGGATTCGAAGCCGTCGATCTCGGTGAGGATCTGGTCGAGCGTCTGCTCGCGCTCGTCGTTGGCGCCGGTGACGGACACCTGCCCCTGGCGCGAGCGGCCGATGGCGTCGAGCTCGTCGATGAAGATGATCGCGGGGGCGGCCTCCTTGGCCTTGGCGAACAGGTCGCGCACGCGCGAGGCGCCGACGCCGACGATCGCCTCGATGAACTCGGAGGCGGAGATCGAGAAGAACGCGGCGTGCGCCTCGCCGGCGACGGCGCGCGCGAGCAGCGTCTTGCCGGTGCCGGGCGCGCCGGACAGCAGCACGCCGTGCGGCATGCGCCCGCCGAGGCTGCCGTAGCGGTCGGGGTTGCGCAGGAAGTCGACGATCTCCGTCAATTCGGACTTGGCCTCGTCGATGCCGGCGACGTCGTTGAAAGTGACGCGGATCTTCTCCGGGTCCACGCGCCGCGCCTGCGATTTGCCGAAGCCGCCGAGCGCGCCCATGCCACCGGCGCTCTTGGCGGCGCGTTTGTAGATCAGCACGAACAGGCCGACGATCAGCAGCGTGGGCCCGAAGCCGAGCAGCAGCTCGGCGAGCAGCGACTGGCTGGTGGTGGTCGATTCGGCGTTGATCTCGACGCCCTTTTCCTGCAGCAGCGCGGACAGCTGCGCGCCGTTCCAGAAGCTGGGCACCTGCGTGGCGAACAGCTTGGTGGGCTTGGCTTTCTTGTCGCTCACGGGGTAGCGCTGTTTGGTCTTGAACTTGCCCTGGATGGTGTCGCCCTTGGAGGAGATCGTGCCGACGGCGCCGGCCTTGACCTGTGTGAGGAAGTACGGGTTGAACGGCACGGTCACGCGTTCTTCGCCGGTGGCGGGTTGGAAGAACAGGACCGACAGCCAGTTGAGCGCGATCAGCGCGAGCACGAACCACCAGAAGCCGCGCATGCGGTGCGGCGGCGGCCCGGGGTTGGCGTGTTCGGGCATGCCGCGCCCGTCGGGCGCGGGCGAGACCTGCCAGCCGCGCTTGTCGCGCGGCAGCGGCGGGTGCGCTTCGGAGCGCTCGCCCTCTACGCGTTCGGGCCCCGTGGCTGTTTCGTCCGGCACGCTCCCATGGTACGCACCATCTCGAGCACCGTCGCCTCTGCCTCCTCGCGCGCGAGCCCCATGTCGCGGCTCAGCAGCTTCCACGCGAGCAGGTCGGTGGCGAGCACGAGCGCGTTCAGGCGCCGCCGGCGCACGTCGCTGCGCAGGCCGTGAAGCAGCGGCGCGAACGTGCGCCGCACCCACTCGCGGTGGTAGCCGCGGCCGGCGTCGGTCATCTGGCGGATCGCGGGGACCCGCTCCTCCTGGGAGAGCATGCGCAGGATCGCGTCGCCGTGCGCCTCGTAGTGGTCGAACAGCACGGCGACGGCGCGGCGCTCGTCGCCGACGGGCGCGGTCTCGCGCTGCGCGATCACGCGCAGGCCCCACCACGCATAGGCGGCGGTGAGCAGCTGCTCCTTGGCGCCGAAGGCGTTGTGCAGCGTCGGCAGGCTGACGGCGGCGTCGGCGGCGATCTCGCGCAGGCGCACGTCCTCGTAGGGGCGGCTCGCGAAGTGCGTCCAGGCGGCCGCCAGCATGCGCTCGCGCGTCGCGGCGGCGGCGTCGGCGCGGGCGGACATCCGGTAGGGGCGCCGCCGTGTGATCGAGCTTGACATATTAACTTTATTCTATATAAAATCAAATATGGGCGTGCGTGTGGTGCAGACATTGGTGGCGTTCAGCGGCAACGCGCCGCCACAGCTTGCGGTCACGCGGGAGCTGGTGCCGACCCGCTGGTGCTGGCGAGCTTCAGCACGAGCTACATGAACCAGCTGGCGCTCGCCCAGCGCGTGCTCGACGCGCTCGCAGAGCTGCCGGTGCGGACGCTGCTGACGACGGGCCCGGCGCTCGACGCGGGCGCGCTGCGGCTACCGGCGAACGCGCGCGCCGTCGACTTCGTCCCCCACCGCGCGGTGCTACCGCACGCGGCGCTGGTGGTCACGCACGCGGGCTGGCAGACGGTCAACGCGGCGCTTGCCGACGGCGTACCGCTCGTGTGCATCCCCGACCAGCGCGACCAGCCCGACAACGCCGCCCGCGTCGTCGCGTGCGGCGCCGGCGTGCGCATCCGCAAGCGCGCATCGCCCGCGCGGCTGCGCGAGGTGATCGCGGCCGCGCTCGCCGACCCGGCGCTGACGCGCGGCGCGCGCACGATGGCGCAGGCCCTCGCGCGCAGTGACGGCGCGCTGGAGGTCGCGGACGCGGTCGAGGCTATCGGGAGTGCCAGAGCCGGCTGACGGGTACGACGTGCACGCCGCTCTCGTGGGTGTACGCGCGCGTGCCGGTATACAGCACAACGCCTCCGAGGAACTGGCTCCCCAGCTTGCGGCGAAGCGCGAGCAGGCCTCCCAGATCACCTGCGACGCGCGTGCCGGCCTTCACCTCCAGGGCCGCGACCTTGCCGTCTTCGCGTTCGACGACCAGGTCGACCTCGTCGCCGTCGTGAGTCCGCCAGTGCCCCAGCTGCACGGGTGACTCGAGCCAGCTGAGCTGCTTGCGCACCTCGCCCACCACGAACGTCTCGAGCAGGTGGCCAAGCTCGCTCAGCGCCTGCGCGGATGCAAGGGACAGCCTGCTCTCGGTCAGACGCAGCAGGCGTGCGGCGAGTCCACTGTCGATCACGTGAATCTTCGGCGCAGCCCCGGTCTGGGACCCGAGCGTCGTACCCCAGGCTGTGAGCCGGTGCACGAGGAAGACCGCTTCCAGCAGCCTGGTGTAGTTCTCGGCGGTCGACTTGTCCATGCCGATCGTCGTCGCGGCCTTGGCGATGTTGAGCACTTGGCCGGTCTGGCTAGCGAGCTGGCGCAGCAGGAGCGGCAGCTGGCGGCGCTGGCGGACGCGCGTCAGCTCCATCACGTCCCGCTCGATCACGAGGTTGACGTAGTCGTCGAACCAGCGTGCGCGATTCGCTGGCCGGGTACGTCTGAGTGCGGGTGGGAAGCCGCCGATGACGATCCGGCGGATGTACTCCTCGCGTGTGATCGTCGGCAGGCGCGATCCCACGAGCGAGCCGGGATCGCCCAGGAGCGCTTCAGCGAAGTCCTCGCGAACCCCTGCGATCTCGCCTTGGGAGAGGGGGAGCACGTCGATCACATGGGCTCGGCCGGTAAGCGCTTGGGCCATTGCTGGGAGCGAGGCGTACCGAGTCGAGCCGGTGAGCACGAACCTGCCCGGAGCGCCGTCGCGGTTGAGCTCGGCCTTGATCGCGTCGAGCAGCTCCGGCACGTGCTGGAACTCGTCTATCAGCACCGGCGGCTCTCCTCGCACGAACAGCGCCGGGTCGGCGCGCCCAGCGTCTCGCGTGGCGAGGTCGTCGAGGTCGATGACCTCTCGATCCCGAGATGTCGCCAGTGCTTGGAGCAGGGTCGACTTCCCTACCGTGCGCGGACCTTGGAGCACGACTACGGGCTCATCGTGCATCCGGCTGCGGATCACGTCACGTAGCCGGCGATCGACGGTCTCGGAGAGGGTTGCGGGCATTTGCCCAGTCTATCGACCGGCAGTCGATTTTCCGCGATTTGGGGTGACTATTTTCCGTAATTCCGGGTCCTTGTTTTCCGCGATCTGGGTCTCATTTCTTCCGCAATATCGCCCTGGTCTGACGCGCGATCTCGAGGTCCTCGCGCGCGGCAATGACGAGCGTGCGTGTGGCAGCGCCCTCAGTGCCGATCTCCGCGTCGCCATCCGCCGAGTCGTTGCGCTCGCGGTCGAGCTCCACGCCCAGGAACGCGAGCCCCGCCGCCGCGCGCTCCCTGATCGCCGCGCTGTGCTCGCCGACGCCGCCGGTGAACGCGAGCGCGTCGAGTCCGCCGAGCGCCGCCGCCATCGCCGCGATCCCGGCGCGCAGGCGGTGGATGTAGACGTCGAGCGCGAGCTGTGAGCGCTCCGCGAGCTCCGACGCGTCCTCCTCAGTCGCGTTGCCCTGCGCTTCCGCGCGCGCGAGCACCTCGCGCATGTCGGCGCTGCCGGCGAGGCCGAGCAGCCCGGAGCGGTGCTCGAGCGCGTCCGCCAGCTCATCCGCCGTGACGGCCTCGTGCTGCAGCAGCCACAGCAGCATCCCCGGGTCGACGCTGCCGGAGCGCGTCGCCATCGCGAGGCCCTCCAGTGGCGTGAAGCCCATCGTCGTGTCGACGGAGGCGCCGTCCGCGATCGCGCACAGCGACGCTCCGGCGCCGAGGTGGCAGCTGACGATCCGCAGCCCGCCGGCGTCGCGTCCCAGTAGCTGCGGTGCGCGCCGGGCGACCCATGCGTGCGAGAGCCCGTGGAAGCCGTAGCGGCGCAGCCTCCAGCGCTCGCGCCACTCGCGCGGGATCGCGTACGTGGCCGCCGCCGCGGGCATGGTCGCGTGGAACGCGGTGTCGAAGCACGCGACCGCGGGCAGCTGCGGCAGCGCCTCGCTGACGGCGTCCAGCGCGGCGAGCGACTTGGGCTGGTGAAGCGGCGCCAGGTCCACCAGCTCACGGAGCGCGCGCTCGACATCGGCGTCGATCGCGACGGCCTCGCGGAAGCGCTCGCCGCCGTGCACGATGCGGTGTCCGACCGCGTCGGTGTCGCCCAGGCCTTCGTCCAGCGCGTTGCGCAGCGCGTCGCGGTCCACCTGCGCGCGAGGCGCGTCCAGCTCGCGTGTCGCGATCGTCGTATCTGTGCCGACCGCATCATCGCCGCCCTCGGCGCAGTCGAGCAACGTCAGCTTGAGGCTGCTCGAGCCGGCGTTGACGACGAGGACTCGCATCGCGCCGCCAGGGTTGCACACCGCGGTCAAGCGGTCCCTATAGCCAGTCCTCGCCGTTTGCCAGGTCGTCGTCTGCGGGATGCGCCACGAGCTTTCGCTCCAAGGCCGCGACGATCCTTCCCGTGTCGGCACGGGTACGCGGGCGACCGCCGGGAATGAAGATCATGCCGTGATCGCCCGGACTGCCGGGCGTGATCGCCTCGTAGTGCAGAGGCCGCATATCGACGAGGTTGTCGGTGACGATCACTCGACGCTCATCGCGTGCGAGCTCGACGACCCGACGGTCGTCGAATGAGCACCACTCGGGGTGCTCCTGGATCGCCTGTACATCGTGGCCCCGTGAGCGCAGCTCCCGCGCAATCGCGGGAGACAGCATCTCATCGAGCAGCAGCCTCAACTGCCGAGCGCGTCACGGGCCGCGAGGAACGCGCCATGGGCGTCGCGAGCCTCGCGGCGATTGCGCTCGATGCGCTCGTCGACCTCCTGCGGGTAGGCCGCATAGTAGGAGGCCGCAGCCTGCACGAGACCCAGCGAAAGCTCCAGATACGACGCTGTCTCGGCGAGGTCGCCGTCGTTGTCGCGTGCGACGGCGACCACCTCCCACACGTCCGGGCCGCCGAGGAGCCGCGCGCGGCGACCCGAGGGGCCGTCCGCGAAGCGGATCAGCGGGTGTTCATCCATGCGTAGACCCTCCTCGACGTAGCGCTGTGCGAGCGTGCGCGAGGGCATGTTCGAGCGGTCGGCGCGGTCCGCGAGCCGACCGACGGTCCGTTCGGGGAGGCGGATGCTGATTGGCACTGCTGCCATGTAGTGCATGGTAACACGGCAAGGTACGCGACCCAATCGATGCTCGCGGCGGGCACACCACGGCGGTTCGCCTGTACCGTCCGGCGATGGCTGACACCGCGCAGGGTTCGGCTGAGCCACGCGTGGCGGTCGTCGCCGCGGGCGCGGGCGCTCGCGGCGCGTTCGAGGCCGGTGCCCTGTCGGTGCTGCTGAAGTGGCTCGACGCGCGGGAGATGCGTCCCACGGTGTTCGTGGGCACGAGCGCCGGCGCGATCAACGCGACGCTGCTCGCCGCCACGGCGGACCTGCCGGCAGCGGAGGCGGGAGACAAGCTGCTCGAGTTCTGGAGGAGCGTGACGGTGCGCAAGGTGTTCCGCTCGCCGCTGCGCAGCGGGCCGAGCACGCTCGTCACCTACATGGGCCAGCTGCTGGGGCGCGCGCACGTGGTGAGCCTGCTGGACACCTCGCCGCTGGTGGGCTTCGCCGAGCAGACGTTCGCGGGCTTCGACGAGGCGCTGCGTAACAACGTCGCGAACGGCACGGTGGAGGCGCTCGCGGTGGTGGCGACGGACGCGCACGAGCGCACGTCCGTGTTCGCGGACCTGGCTCCCGGCGTGCAGCTGCCGCAGTCGAACCTGGCCCGCGCGATCGACTATCGCCCGGCCGCCGTGGGCTACAGGCACGTGCTCGCGTCCTCCGCGATCCCCGTCCTGTTCCGACCGATCGAGATCGACGGCGCGTACTACACCGACGGGGGCGTGCGCCTGAATGTGCCGCTGTCGCCGGCGATCGAGCTCGGCGCGACGCACGTGGTGGTGGTCGCGACCCACCCCGACGCGTACCCGCCCGCGCCGCCGCCGTCCCCACAGCGACGCCCGCCGGACGTCATCGACAGCGTCGCCAGCGTGCTCGGCAGCCTGCTCTCCGACGGCATGATCGAGGACCTGCACACACTGGACAGGCTCAACCAGCACGCGGACGGGAGTGACGTGCGGCTGATCCCGCGCCTGTTCGTCGGTCCGAAGACGCGGCACGAGCTCGGCGCGCTCGCGGCCCGCCTGTACGCCGAGCGACACAGCGGCCGCCGCGCGATCCGCGAGCTCGACTTCCGCCTGGCCCACGCGCTGCTCGGCCGCGCGGAGAAGGGCGACGGCGACCTGCTCAGCTACATCCTGTTCGACGAGGCGTTCATGGAGCAGGCGATCCAGCTCGGGATCGAGTATGCCCGCAAGACGCTCTCCTCGCGCAGGCAGTCGCCGTGGGTTCCTGCTGTCAGTGCGACACCGAGGCGGCCGGGTCGCCCTCGCCCGCCGGCCAGCTCCACCCGCTGAGCTCCGGCGGATCGTCCCCGTGCTCGCGCGTATAAGCACGATGCCGCAGCCGCTCGTCGATCATGTGCTGGCGCAGGTGCGCGGCGCGCTCTCCCAACCCAGGCACGCGGTCGATGACGTCGATGACGAGGTGAAAGCGGTCGAGGTCGTTGAGCATGACCATGTCGAACGGCGTGGTGGTGGTGCCCTCCTCCTTGTAGCCGCGCACGTGGATGTTGTGGTGGTTGGTGCGGCGGTAGGTGAGGCGGTGGATCAGGTAGGGGTAGCCGTGGTAGGCGAAGATCACGGGCCGGCTGCTGGTGAACAGCGCGTCGAACTCCTCCTCGGCGAGGCCGTGCGGGTGCTCTGAGTCGGGCTGCAGGCGCATCAGGTCGACGACGTTCACCACTCGCACCTTCAGCTCGGGCAGCTCGCGCCTGAGGATCGCGGTGGCGGCGAGCGTCTCGAGCGTGGGCACGTCGCCGGCGCAGGCGAGCACGACGTCGGGCTCGGAGCCGTCGTCGCTGCAGGCCCAGTCCCACACGCCGATGCCGCGTGCGCAGTGCGCGATCGCGTCGTCCATCGCGAGGTAGTCGAGCGCGGGCTGCTTGCCGGCGACGATCACGTTGACGTAGTCGCGGCTGCGCAGGCAGTGGTCGGCGACCGACAGCAGGCAGTTGGCGTCGGGCGGCAGGTACACGCGCACGATCTCCGCCTTCTTGTTGACTACGTGGTCGATGAACCCGGGGTCCTGGTGTGAGAAACCGTTGTGGTCCTGTCTCCAGACGTGCGATGACAGCAAATAATTAAGAGAGGAGATGGGCGCGCGCCAGGGGATCCCGCGGGTGACCTTGAGCCACTTGGCGTGCTGGTTGAACATCGAGTCGATGATGTGGATGAACGCCTCGTAGCAGTTGAACAGGCCGTGGCGTCCGGTCAGCAGATAGCCCTCCAGCCAGCCCTGGCAGAGGTGCTCTGAGAGGACCTCCATGACGCGCCCGTCCGGCGCCAGGTGGTCGTCGCCGGCGAGCGTCTGCGCATCCCAGGCGCGGTTGGTGGCCTCGAACACGGCGCCGAGGCGGTTGGACGCGGTCTCGTCGGGGCCCATCAGGCGGAAGTTCTCGGGGTTGCGCCTGATCACCTCGCGCAGGAAGCCGCCGAGCACGCGTGTGGCCTCGGTGGCGCCGGCGCCGGGCTGCGGCACGGCGACGGCGTGGTCGCGGAAGTCGGGCATCTCCAGGGCGCGCAGCAGCCTGCCGCCGTTGGCGTTGGGATTGGAGCCCATGCGGCGCTCGCCGCGTGGCGCTAGCGCTGCGAGCTCAGAGCGCAGCGCGCCCTGCTCGTCGAACAGCTCCTCGGGACGGTAGGAGCGCAGCCACTGCTCCAGCTGCGCCAGGTGCTCGGGCTTTGCGGCGAGGTCCGCGAGCGGCACCTGATGGGAGCGGAACGAGCCCTCGGCGGGCAGCCCGTCGACCTCCTTGGGGCCGGTCCAGCCCTTGGGCGTGCGCAGCACGATCATCGGCCAGCGCGGCCCGTCCGACGGTTCGCCGGCGGCGAGGACGCGGTCGCCTTCGCCACCGTCGCCTGCGCGCGCCGCGCTTTGGATCGCTGCGATCTCCTCGACGACCTCGTCGAGCGTGGCGGCCATCAGCTGGTGCATCGCCGCCGGCTCGTCTCCCTCGACGAACCGCGGCGCGTAGCCGTAGCCCTCGAGCAGCGAGCGCAGCTCCGTCTCGGGAATGCGCGCGAGCACGGTGGGGTTGGCGATCTTGTAGCCGTTGAGGTGCAGCACGGGCAGCACCGCGCCGTCGCTGACGGGGTTCAGGAACCTGTTCGCGTGCCAGCTGGCGGCGAGCGGGCCGGTTTCGGCCTCGCCGTCGCCGACGACGCAGCACACGAGCAGCTCGGGGTTGTCGAATGCGGCGCCGAAGGCGTGCGCGAGCGAGTAGCCGAGCTCGCCGCCCTCGTGGATCGAGCCGGGCGTCTCCGGCGCGACGTGGCTGGGGATGCCGCCGGGGAAGGAGAACTGGCGGAACAGCCGGCGCAGCCCCTCCTCGTCGTGGCCGATGTGCGGGTAGACCTCGGTGTAGGTGCCCTCCAGGTACACGTTCGCAACGATGCCCGGCCCGCCGTGGCCGGGGCCGGTGACGTAGATCGCGTCGAGCTCGCGCGCGCGGATCACGCGGTTCATGTGCGCGTAGACGAAGTTCAGGCCGGGCGTCGTGCCCCAGTGGCCGAGCAGCCGCGGCTTGGTGTGCTCGAGCAGCAGCGGCTCGCGCAGCAGCGGGTTGGCCAGCAGGTAGATCTGCCCCACCGACAGGTAGTTGGCCGCGCGCCAGTACGCGTCGAGCAGCTGCAGCTCGGACGCGGCCAGCGGAGCGGACGCGCTGGGAGCGGGTGTGCCTGTGGCAGGCGCTTGGTCGGGCACGGTGTTCGTCTGAGTCGAGCGTACTCGCATAGGATGGGGCGCATGTTCGAGAACGTGCTCGTTGGTGTGGACGGCAGCAGCAACGGGCGCGACGCGATCGCGCTGGCCGCGCGGCTGGCGCAGCCCGGCGGCAGGCTCACGCTGGCGCACGTGCGCGCGGGCGAGCTGCATCCGCTGCACGCGATCACGCCTCGCCTGCTCGCGGAGGAGCACGAGGCGTCGCTGCAGCTGCTCGAGCGCGAGCGCGCCGGCGCCGACGTGCAGGCCGAGCTCGTGAGCGTCGTCGCGGCGGGCGCGGGCGCGGGCCTTCACCGCCAGGCCGAGGACCAGGGCGCTGACCTGCTGGTCGTCGGCTCCTGCCGCCACAGCAGCTTCGGCCGGGCGATGCTCGGCGACGACACGCGCGCGGCCCTCAACGGCGCGCCGTGCGCGGTTGCGATCGCCGCTCGCGGCTACGCCGCGGACGCGGCGCCGATCGCCAGGGTCGGGGTCGCGTACAACGGCTCGAGCGAGAGCGAGCGCGCGCTCGCCGCGGCCAGGGAGCTGGCGGAGCGCACCGGCGCGAGCGTCGCGGCGCTGGAGGTCGTGGCGATTCCCAGCTACGCCTACACCGGCCTGATGGCGCCGGCGATCGGAGACAGCATGGAGCTGCTGATCGCCGACGCGGGCGCCCGCATGGGCCAGCTGCCGGGCGTCGAGGGTCGCGCGGTCTACGGGCTCGCGGGCGAGGAGCTGGCGGCGTTCGGCGACGACCTCGACCTGCTGGTCGTCGGCTCGCGCAGCTACGGCCCGGTGCGGCGCCTGGTCTTGGGCAGCACATCCGACTACCTCGAGCGCCACGCGCGCTGCTCGCTGCTCGTGCTGCCGCGCCCTGCGGCGGCCGCCTGAGGCGGCAATCCGCTGCGCCAGCCGATACCGTCACGGATGTGAGCGAGCAGAACTTGGGGGCTGACGGCGGCGACGCGGCCGGCGCGACCCCGGCGGGCGACTCGATCCGCATCGTCCTCGCGGACGACCATGCGGTCGTGCGCGCCGGCCTGCGCATGCTGCTCGACAGCGAGAGCGACTTCGAAGTCGTGGCCGAGGCCAGCGACGTCGACAGCGCCCGGCGCTACGTGCGCGGGCACCACCCGATGGTGCTGGTGCTCGATTTGAACATGCCGGGCGGCTCGAGCCTGGAGGCGATCCCGGTCCTGCGCCAGGAGTCGCCGGACACGCAGATCGTGGTGTTGACGATGCAGCAGGAGCCCGCGTTCGCGCGCGAGGCGCTGGGCGCGGGCGCGATCGGCTACGTGCTCAAGGAGGCCGCGGACGACGAGCTCGTCGAAGCGGTGCGCCGCGCGGCCGCCGGCGAGAGCTACCTGAACCCGAGGCTGGGCGCGCGCATCGCGGCGGAGCCGCCGCCGGGGCCGCCCGACGACCTGTCCGAGCGCGAGGTCGACGTGCTGCGCCTGATCGCGCTCGGGCACACCAACGCGGAGATCGCGCAGCAGCTGTACCTGTCGGTGCGCACGGTCGAGACGCACCGCTCGCACATCCAGCAGAAGCTCGGGCTCTCCAGCCGCGCGGACCTCGTGGGCTACGCGCTCGAGCGCGGCCTGATCGCCCGCTAGCTTCCGGCGTCCGGCACGGCGCGCGGGCGCGGTGGATCCGCGGGTGGCGGCGGGCCCGTCGCTGCGTAGTGCTCGCGCCAGATCAGCTTGTAGATCGGGACCTTGCGCGGCAGGTCGCGGATGCCGGGAATGAACGGTATGGCGATGAACGCCAGGCTGAGCACGCCCATCACGAGCATCACGAGGATGTCGGCGTTTTCTGAACTCTTGAACGGTTCGATCTGGTACCAGAGGGCGTACAGCCACAGCCACGCCTGGCCGGGGTAGCTGCCCGTCTCGTTCATCATGCCCCATTCGTCGCCTCCCAGGTGCTGTTCTTCGGCGCGCTGGTCGAGCAGGCCGCCGTCGGACATGAACAGCAACGGCTTGGTGTAGTCGGTCTGGAAGAACTGCCTGCTGGTCAGCAGGCTGCCGTCGAGGCCGCCGCTCTGCGCGAGGCTTAGGAGGCTGGTCATCATCGTCGGCACCGGGCCGGTGCCGCTCGCCTGAACGCTCACCATCCCGGTCGTGGAGTTGACCGTGACGGTCTTGGGCAGCGGCTTGCCTTCTTCTTCGGCTTCGGCGTCTTCTTCCAGTGGCTTTGCGTACGCTTCGCCCCACGCCTTCTGCGTCTTTTCCGGCGCGGCGTCGTATTCGGCGAGCGCGCTCTGCAGCGCGGCGTCGTTGGGGATCGTCTTCAGCGGGTCGATCACGTAGTCGTCGGCCGTGTTGATCGGGTGACTGACCCCAAGCCATTTCTGCAGGTAGATGAAGGCCGCGTGCTGGCCTTCGCCGTTGTGGTTGTAGGGGGGGCCGTATTCGGCGGTGCCGCTCGTGCCGTCGAGCTCGGTGGCGGCGGTCTTGACGAAGTCGACGGGCATCTGGCGCGACCACTGCGCGATCGTGCTCGGTTTGTCGTCCGGCGAGGAGAACAGCACCGTGAGCACGATCGCCAGCAGCGCGATCACGCCGACGGCGATGCACGCCTCCTTGACGAGGTCATAGGGCTGGTAGGCGCCGGTCCACGGCTTGGTGTCGTCCTTGGGGCGCAGCAGGCTCACGAGCCGGCTCCCGCGCTCGCGGGCGGCGGGGTGTCGGCGGCGGGCACGCTCGCGAGCCGCGCGCCGACCTCGATCGGCGGCACGACGCCGTGTCGGCGTACGAGCAGCACGTGCGCCGACACCAGCACCACCACCGCGATCGGGAGCAGCAGCACGTGGTAGCTGTACATCTGGCCGAAGTTGGTGACGTTGAAGAACGCGCCGACACCGACGGCGTTGAGCCCGTCCTTGGCCTGCGTGGAGATCCACTGCGCATCGAAGTTCTGCTGCGATACGTAGCCGGTCAGCGCCGTGGGCACGGCGACGAGGAACGTGATCGCGCCCGTGATCCACACGCGCGTGCGCCCGCCGCGCCACGCGGCCATCCAGTACTTGCCCCACAGGTGCACGACCATCACGAAGAAGAACAGCTCGACCGACCACATGTGGATGCTGTTGAAGAAGTGCCCGACGCCGGTGTAGTGCCACCAGGCGGGCCCCTTCAGCGCGAGGATCGAGCCCGAGCCGATGATCACCACGAGCGAGGCGATGCTGGCGACGCCGAACATGTAGATCCACGAGGCGACGTACGTGGGCTGGCCGTCGGGCAGCAGTTTCTCGGGCGGCAGCGCCTCCACCGCTTTTTCGCGGACTTTGGCGGTCCAGGAGCTCTCGGGCGCGCCGCTCATGATCCCTCTCCGCCCCGGCGCGCGGCGGCCCGGCGCGCCGCGCCGGGGAACGGCAGCGCGATCGCGACCGCGAACGCGACCAGCATCAGCCCGATCACGATCACGTTGGCGAGCGGCAGCTTGATGAAGTGCCAGTGCACGACGTGCGCGGGGTGGTTGAGGTCGAACACCGCGCCCATCACGGCGGTCACAGCTGCGTGGCTCATGGCCGGTATCCCGTGTGCAGCCGACGAACCATCGGAACGCAGCGTAGGTGTCGGGTCGGTCGGCAAAGCATGTGGCGCAGCCTATGATCCGTCCGGTTGCACCCGCATCCGTAGCTTCACTCGTAAGGTCATAGGTAGTTTTCCCCGCTGTGCTCGCCCGGCTGGTCGGCTGCCCGGCCGCCTGGACCGTTGGGCCGTGTCGCTCAGTAGTCGAGCGTGCCGGTGGTCTGGACGGTCATTGCGTATGTGCGGCGGTTGATCGTTCCGTAGAAGCCGCCATGTCCGTGGGCGTGGGCGTATGGGCCCCCGCCGCCCGTGATGATGAGCGTGCCTCCGAAGCTCTGGTAGAGCCCGCCGTTGTGCAGGATCCCGGAGCCACGTCCGGTGATCCATCCGCCCTGCGTCAGGTCGATCGTGAAGTTGCCGTATACGGTCGCCCCGACGTTGAACCGGGCGGTGACTCTGCCGTCGAGCGAGCCTCGTATGCTGCCTTCCTCGACGAGCGCGGACCCCGAGTTGCTGACAAGGTGCAGGTGGGCTGCGTTTGTTGCCGACATTGTTCGTGTCGCTCGGTCGGTGCGGCGGCTCGTGGTTGCTTGAGCTGGCGCGCTCGCCAATGGGTCAGTGACGACAAGCGCGGCCAGCGCGAGCGCATAGGCGAGGGCCTTTGAGAATGGCGGGCTGTGCATCATGTTGCTCGCATTCGCGCGTGCGGATTGTTTCGAGAGTCCATACTATATGGGGTACCCGCTTTCGGGTAGGATCGGCGGGATGCGGTCTCGTAGCGGGGAACTGTCGGCCAGCATGGCAGTGCTGGCCTTGCTAGCCGAGCAGCCGGATTCTCAGGCTGGCGTGAACCGTCGGCTGGCGGAGCGCTATCCAGGCGCTCGCTTCGCTGATAACTCCGCACACAAAAGTCTGCCCAGCCTTGAGAGCCAGGGACTCGTGCGGCGGGCCGCGGCGCTCGGCGAGCGGCCGCTGGATGTCTACGAGGCGACCGTAAAGGGGGTCGAGCTGGTCGAGCGGTGGCTTTACGATTCGTCGGCGGCGCTGCCAGCGTTGCGTGACGAGCTGCGGGCGAGATTGCAGCACGTTCGTGAGCCGGCGGGACTGCCGGCGATGGTCGAAGCGATCGAGGCGCAGGAGCAGACCTGCGCTGGCGAGTATGTCGCTGCACAGAAGCGCTTGAGGGCGGCTCAACGCCAGCGAAAGCCGGCGGGCGACGGTGGCTGGCGAGAGGTGGTCGAGATCGCACTCATGCGCGACGAGGCGATTCTCTGGGGCTCGCTCGCACTCCGCCGGAAACGCATGCGGGAATATTTGGAAGATCCAGCCGGGATGGCGCCGCTTGGAGGGGTTGACGATGGCGGGTGATCTTCTCCGGCTGGTGGGCGTGTCCAAGAGCTATGCGCGTGGAGATCAGCGGCTGCACGTGCTCAGAGATGCGTCGCTTGAGATCGCGCCGCGTGAGATCGCTGCCGTTGTGGGCTCTCGCTACGAGGGCAAGTCGACGCTGCTGCGCGTGGCAGCGGGTCTTGAGCAGCCCGATCAGGGTGAGGTGTGGTTCGAGCAGCAGAAGCTGACTGGCGCGTCTGGGACGGAACTGGCAGCGTTGCGCTCGGGGGTCGCGTGGGTTCACCGCGGTGGCAGTGCGATTAGGCTGCTGCAGGTCATTGACTACGTCGGCTTGCCTTTGGCGACGGGGCGAGGATGCGGAAAGCGGGAGGTGCGAGAGCTGGCTGCCGCGGCGCTTACGCGGACCGGCGTGTCGGGCTGTGCGCGGCAGCGTTGGGGCGATCTCTCTAACTGGGAGCGTGTGCTGGTGGCGTTGGCGCGGGGAATCGTTGCTCGGCCAAGGTTGATGGTGATCGACGATTTGCTTGACGGTCTTGGGCCGCGTCGGACCCAGGAGGTGTCCGAGCTGCTTGCTTCGCTGGTCGAGGAGCTGTCCTGTGGTGTCCTCATGAGCGTGTCCGACATCGAGGGAACTCTTGCGGCCGACAGTGTTCTCACCTTTGAGCGTGGTCGACTGAAGTGGATCGCCGAGGCATCAGACGCCGACATCATCGACTTCCCCGGGGAGTCTCATGGTAGTCGCGGCGTGACTGGCGCGGGCTAGGTGCTTGAGCTACGAGAAGTCGTAAAGCACTACCGCGTGGGTGCAGGCGAGCCCATCCGCGCCATCGACGGCGTGTCGATGATCGCCGCGGCCGGAGAGCTGGTTGTCCTGTACGGTCCCAGCGGCTCTGGCAAGACGACGCTACTCGAAGTGACTGCGGCGTTGCAACGGCCCGACCGCGGCACCGTTCTGTTGCATGGCCAGGACATCTTCTCGCTATCGGTCAAGGAGCAGAACGAGCTTCGGCTGCGCGACATAGGCTTCATCGGTAGTTCCCAGAGCCTGATTCCCGGGGCGCACGCGATCGAGAATGCGGCGCTCAAGCTGCTGCTCGTAAGCGCACGTGATGCCAAGGCCTCCGTCGAACCGCTGCTCGAGCGGCTTGGCCTGTCAGAACGGCTCCGGCATCGCACGGATCAGCTCTCGATGGGCGAGCGCCAGCGGGTAGTCATTGCGCGAGCTCTTTCGACGGCACCGAGGTTGGTGCTCGCCGACGAGCCGACCGGGAGCCTCGATACGCACCAGACGCGCGAGGTACTCGGCTTGCTGCGGGCGTTTTGCACAGAGCGTGGCACGGCTATGGTGCTCGCCACACACGATCCCGAGGCGGCGGCATTTGCGGACACCGTGTTCGAACTGCGAGACGGTCGCCTGACCGACTACACAGCCGAGCGCTTTCGTGTTCCTCCTGCCTCCGCGCAGGCCCAGTGAGATCCATGAGCGGGCACATGAGCCTGTCTGACATTCTCTTCCTGTATAGGGCACGGCTACGCGCGAAAGCGGTGCTCGTTCAGGAGCTACTACCCCGGGCGAGTAAATAGGGGTCGTTTGTGGTAGTGTGGGGGTTGTGGATCGTGATGCTCGCCGGTTGCCGCAGGCCGCTCAAGAGGAGCTTCGTCGTCGGGCGGTTCGGCTTGTCGAGCAGGGCGAGTCTCAGGTGCGCGTCGCTGAGCTGTTCGGGGTCGCCCGTCAGGCTGTGGGGCGTTGGGTAAAGGCACACCGCGAGGGCGGCGAGGACGCGTTGGCTGCCGGTAAGCGTGGTCGTCGCCATGGGCAGAAGACGCTCCTTTCACCGGCGCAGCAGGTGCAGATCTCGCGGGCGATCACAGAGAAGAACCCTGACCAGCTCAAGCTCCCAGGATTCCTGTGGACGAGGGCATTGGTGTGCGAGCTGATCGAGCGCCGCTACGGGATCCGGGTCGCTGAGAAGACGGCAGGTGCGTATCTGCGCCGGTGGGGATTCACGCCGCAGAAGCCGCTGCGCCGGGCGTATGAGCAGTCTGCGCCGGCGGTCCAGCGATGGCTGGATGAGATCTATCCCCAAATCGAGCGCCACGCGCGTAGGGACGGCGCTGAGATCCTGTGGGCTGATGAGATGGGGATGCGCTCAGATCACACTACCGGCACGTCTTGGTCACCGAAGGGCAAGACACCCGTTGTGAAAGGCACCGGTAAGCGTTTCAAGACGAACATGATCGCCGCGATCTCCAACACCGGGACGCTGCGCTTCCGCGTCTTCCAAGAACGCTTCACTGGCCCGGTGTTCCTTGACTTCATCAAGCGCCTGGTCAAGCAATCCAACGGCCGCAAGATCGTCCTGATCATTGATGGGCACCCCGCGCACCGTGCGAAACTCGTCCGTGACTGGGTAGCCGCACACCCCGAGGAACTCGCAATTCACTACCTCCCCGGCTACAGCCCCGAGCTGAACCCCGCCGAGATGCTCAACCAAGACGTCAAGGCCAACGCCCTCGGCCGACGCCGCCCACGAAACCTCGCGCACCTCCTCTCCGAGATACGCGCATACCTCCGCTCACGCCAACAAACACCACGACTCGTCGCCCGCTACTTCCAAGAGCAACACGTCACCTACGCCGCCGCCACCTGACACCTATTTACTAGACCCCCGTAGTATATCGCCTCGAATCGGGCACGAAAGAAGACAAGGCTCTCGCCGAAGACCTCACGCCAGACTGCTATCACCAGGTGCACACGCCTGGCAGCTACCACGGTCACTCCTTTACAAAGACGTGCCTGCTCGACTTTACCTACGAAATGGAAGTGGCCCAGTATGTAGTAAAGCCGGGCTGGTCGCTCAACGTTTGCGAGAGCTACGCCGTTGGCGCCAAGTCTGTAACCTTCAAGTCATCGGAATGGTTCTGCACATCAGACGGGAAATGGCACAACATGGCCAATCGCGGCTTTTGGAACTATTGGAAATGAGGGGCTGGAATGTGTGGTGACAGGATCGTGCAGCATGCTAGTCTAATGCAGTGTACGATCCTGCCCTGCCAAACAAGCAAGCCGGGGCGCTGGAAGGCATGAGCACACGGGCTACGGCTAGCTTGCTGGCTGCTGCGGTGGGTTGGGTCATCGCCTGCGCTGGGTGTGGGTCGGTTGCGTCGCACGATCCACCAGCTACACAAGACCAGAGCGTCGACCGCGCCGCCACAAGCGACTACCTCCGTGCACGCGAAGCCCTTATGCGGTCGGCGCAGGCCGAGCTCGGTGCAGCGCAGGGGCCGATGGCTGCGTTCGCGGCGCGCGTCGGGACTGAATGCCCAGGCGCACTGCGCGGCACTCCTCTCGGTCAGCGCGTGCTGAGCCATCCATCCAGCGCACAAACACTGGCGATCCTCAACAACCACAATCTGACGGCAACGCTCGAACGGGGCATCGAAAGAGCTGAGGAGGAACCGCAAGCGCCAGCGCTCGCACGTTTTGTCAAAACACTGGACTCGCTTCGCTGGGGCGATCCGCGTATCGCCCATCTCGTCACGACATTCGGCGAAATAGAATTGCAGCGTCGAGACATGCAGCGTGATGTATGCCGAGAAATCAGGGAATGGGTGGCCAGCGGCTACCGCAAGGTGCCTCCCCCCACATCAGGTCAGCCCACGTCATATGAAGCGCACGGAGCGATCGCACACAGGTGGACGCTTGCCGCGGCCGCGCTGGGTTGCGGCAGGTCCGCGCCACCGATCCCTATGGTGGTGCTGAGAGCGATCGAGCGCTATGAACAGCCCGGTGCTCGTCCCACAGGACGAGATGTCGAAGTGATGGAATGGCAGCTCTACTTCGAAGAGTTGCGTGCAAGGAAGGCTGCAGTAGCGTCACTCGCGCAAGTGCTGGGTATATCGCGGGCTGTCATCGAACAGCCCGGGCGGCAGCGCAAACATCCCACACTTTCGCCCCATGCCTTGGCTCTGCTGATTCGCCTGCCACAGCAAGCGCGGGAACAATGTACTGGGAAACCAGACAACGTCGTCGAACCGCCCGATAGAGTAGAACGTCTCCCTCTGAAAGCGGAATAACATCAGCAGACGCAGTCCGGAGCCGGGTTTGGACGTACAAGTCAACGACCAAGCAACCAGGCAATCTCGATCATAACGATGTCAAGGAGGTGGCGGGGCGCGTGGCAACGAATCGGATACGTAATGGCCTACCGCACAGGCAGGTCGGGGCTCGCCGTTCGGTCGAGCGCCGGCGTCTGTGCGTGCTGGCGGCCGCTGTGGCAGTAACGGTTGCGGCCCGGGTTCGCGCCGAGTGCTATTGCTGCCGAATATGGCCAGATCTCTGGCCGGGTCACCGATGCTTCCATACATGAACCCCTCGAAGGCATCGTAGTGTGCGCACGGCCGGTCGGTGACGAAAGCGGCGGGCGCTGTGCTGAATCCGGCCGCAGCGGCGAATACACCGTGCCGGAACTGTCGGCTGGTTCCTACCACGTCGGGTTTCTTATCTTGAGTCAGGATGGCACTCATCTCGACTATGCATCGCAGTACTACAACGGCAAGCCGCACCGCTCCGAAGCGGAAGCAGTGTCCGTCATCGCGGGCCAGACCACGGGTGAAGTCAACGCAGCGATGCTCCGGGGCGGGAAAATCTCCGGGGTGGTCACAGAGTCGGTCACGCAGGCGCCGCTAGAAGGCATCCAAGTCTGTGGGGATGGGCCCCCGGGAGAACGGTTGGCCGTCACAACGCGCTGCGATCTAACGAACGCCAACGGCGAATATACGCTCTCGCCGCTTGCGGCTGGTGAATACGCGGTGGAATTCGCCGACCCGTCAGGGAGTTCGCTTGACTTCGTGCCGCAGTTCTCCGGCGATCAGCGCTTCTATTCTCAGGCGACCCTGGTGCCGGTGGCGGCGGGGCTCACTACATCGGATATCGACGCGGCGATGGAACAGGGTGGCAAGATCATAGGCCACGTCACGGCTGCGGCCACCAGCGCAGCGGTCGAAGGCGTCGAAGTTTGCGCGCTGCCAGTGGATGAAGGCACAAAGGAACGGTGTGCGCTGACCAACGCCGACGGCGAATACACCCTCTCAGCACTGAGGGCTGGAGACGACGTGCTCGAATTCGGTGGCCTATCCGGGGTAAACAAGTCCTATCAGCGCGAATTCGACGGCGGCAAGATGTCCTACTCCGAAGCCAGCCCGGTGACGATCGAAGCTGGACGGACGATCACAGGGGTCGACGCGACGCTGTACCTGCCCGGCGAACGGCCGACCACCGCCTCACCCGGCCTAGCATCGCCAGCGGCTGATTTCTTGACGGCGGCGACCACGACACTGGTCACGACGAGTCTTGCGATCACACCTACGCCTCTGATCACGTTGATGACGACAAAGCTGGCGGTCTCGCAGAACATCGCTCCGGTGCGTGTCGCATGCAGCCGTGCGGCGTGTGAGGGGTCGATTGAGCTTGTTCGGGGTATCGCTGGGCGGCACCCCAACGGTGCTAGGGCTGCCGGGGGCAAAGCCGCGACTGGTGTGACGGGGGTGCTCGCCACGGGCTCGTTTTCGCTGACCGAGGGTAGCGGGGGCGTTGTCGTTCTGCATCTGACGTATACGGGCAGGAAGGCGCTTGCTCTAACCAAACGTCACCCGATTGCCGCGAAGCTCATCGTGTCCGTGAAGGGGGGCAAGACGACAACGAAGTCAGTCCTGGCGGGTTGAACTGACCAGCGCGCGGCGGGTCAAGGTCTCCGGCGTGGCAACCAACCGCGCTGGCGCATGACCCCCGTGAGGCGGATGGCTCCGACTGTGCGGCTTACGCCAGCCAGCCAGCCGCCAGCCTGTGCTGGGGCGAGTTGCCCTGGTCGCCGACCGCGATGACCTCCGCGCCCGCCTGCTCGGTCGCCTGCAAGCGCCGCGGCCGTGCCAGTACGCTGCGACGCATGCGCCCGCTGCCCACCGCCCCGCTCGCGGCCGGCTCGCTGATCGCCGCCTGGGCGGTAGTCGCCGCGACCGGATCGCGCCCGCTCGGCGGCGTCGTGCTGGCGATCGGCGGCCTGTGCTGCATCTGGATCTGGATGCGCCGCCACGGGTGGCGCACGGCGGCGCGGCTGGCCGGCGTCGGCTTCGCCGCGTTCGTCGTCTCGCACGTGCTCGCGCTGGCCGTCGGCCCGTGGCCGGCGGTGCTGATCGTCGCGGGCGCCACCGCGGCGGCCACCTGGGTCTGGGCCGACGCTCGCATGTACGCGCGCGGCAGTGGCGCTCCCGAGGACGCTGCCTCGGGGCCCCTGGCATTCCGCCCGCGGCCGCGTTAGATTCACCTCATGGCACAAGCCGCCGTCTCCACTCCGGGTGGCGCGCTCGCCGGTGGCCCTCCGGCGGCGCTCGAGCGCCCGGACTTCCAGATCGTGCCGCGCGCGGGTCTGCCGATCGTGGCGGTTGTGCTGGCGCTGCTGATCGCTGGCATCGCCGTCAACGAACTGTGGCCGCTGGAGTTCCTGCACGTGGTCGGCGGCGCCGCGTGGACGGTCATCGACCTGTTTCTCGGTTTCGTGCTCGGCCCGATCATGGGCAAGATGTCGGTCCCGGCGCGCATCGAGTTCACGACGCGGCTGATGCCGAAGATGGTGCTGATCATGCCGACCGTCGTGACGGTCACGCTCGCGGCCGGCTGGCAGCTGTCGACGCATCTGGGCACGAACCAGACGAGCTACGCGCTGCACGGCTGGGTGGTCGCGAGCTTCATCGTCGTCGGCGTGATGGCGGTGATCGCGCTGGGTCTGCTCGAGCCGGCGAACATCGCGGTGCTGACGGAGCTCAAGAAGCCGCAGCCGAACCCCGCGATCATCGAGCGGCTGATGAAGCGCTTCATCTACTCGGCCGGCGCCACCGGCGCGATGCAGATCGCGACGTTCGTGATCATGACCAAGCTGGCCTCCGGATGAGCGCGTCCGCCTTCGATGAGGACGGGTCTCCGCGGGGCGAGCGCCGCCTGCCCCCGGTGACGCAGCTGGGCATGCTCTCGCTGGCGCTCGTGCTCGCCGCCGGCATCTACCTCTCGGCGCACCTGCCCCAGCACGTCTCGCTCGGCCCCGCCGTCGCCCTGCTGGCGGCGTCGGCGCTGGTGCTCGCCGGCAACGTGCTCGCGCTCGTCCGTGCCGACGGCTTCCACTGGCGCCGCTTCCTCGAGGTCGCCAGGTGGGCGCTGCTGGCCTACGCGCTGATCGCGGGCATGATCGAGTACGTGTTCCTGCGCAACCACACGAGCGGCGGCGCGCTCGTGGTGCTGACGCTGTCGCTGGTCGTGTTCGCGGTCAACGTGCCCGTGCTGATCGGCTTCACGGTCGCGCGCTACGACTGATCCGCTGGCGACACGCCGTTTACGTCAACACCGGTCGCAGGGTTCTCGACAGCCGGCGCGGCTTGATCGGATGGCGCTTCGAGGGGTCGGAGGTCAAGCGGAGCGGATACCCGATGCAGGGATCGGCGGTTACCACGATCGTGTCGTCCCCGGTGTCCGACAGCGACCAAGAGTGGTGGTTGGGGTAGCCGACATCCATGAAGGTGACCGACACCTCCGACGTAAAGAACGTTTTCGCGACCTCCGCCAGCGGGATGTGTTCCTCGAACACCCCTTCCAGCTTGGAGAGGGCGGCGGCGTTCATCGACGAGCCCGCACCTTGGAGTCCGGCGATGATCTCGACGAGGATGTCTTCCGCATTCGTGCACCAGTCGGCTGGCCAGCCCACGTCGATATGCCAAGAGGCCAGCGCCAGATCCAGGTATGAGCTGAGGGTGAACGAGGTGTCGGGTCGAATCGAGATACCGAACTCGATGTTGGCGCCATCGCTGGAGCCAGAGAAGGCCAAGCCGCTCGGGCCGGCGGTGATCGTCGTGTTGCCCGGTAGGCCTGCGCCTTTCACCATGCCGTCCACGCTGCCTGCGGAGACCCCGTCTTCCACGGGTATCGTGTCCGGGTAGAGCCAGACATTGAGCTCGGTGCTCTCGGCCTCGTTTACCAGTAGATCCAGGTCCGAGCGGTAGAGGGGGTTGTAGGGGAACGCGCCGTCGGAGATCGACAGCGCCGCCCGGACGTCGGACGAGTCGCCGAGGCCGGGATTGGGCAGCTGCTGTTGGATGCTGAAGCTCCCGTCGGTGTTGGTTGTGGCTGAACCGCCCGGGAGCGGGATAGGGAGCAGCGTATCGACGGCCCACGCCCTCACCTCCACACCCGGCCATGGCTTGTAGCCGTCTGCGGGAGGCCCTGCGCCAGCGAGCACGGGCAAAAAGAACAGCTCGAGGTCCGTGATCCTGTAGACGTGGCCGTCAATTGACATGCGCACAGCTCCTAGGCTTGGCGAGAGCGCCGCCCGAATGTAACCATACCAGTATTCGGAATCCATGCCCCATGCCCCATGCGCCAGGCGACTGCGGTGCGCAGCCTCTTCGCCCGGGGAGCTCACCCCCGCGTGAACCGCGCCGCCTCCTCCGAGCCGCCGGTGGCGTCGCCCTCGCTGTAGGAGTGCGCGCCGGCGCCGGCGAGCTTGCCGCCGTCGACGATCAGGTACTCCTCGCGGATCGGGCGCCCGTCGAAGCAGCACTCGAGGATCTCGCGCGTGCCCGCCGCGTAGCGCGCCTGCGCCGAGAGGCTCGTGCCGGAGGTGTGCGGGGTCATGCCGTGATGGGGCATCGAGCGCCACGGGTGGTCGCGCGGCGGCGGCTGCGGGAACCACACGTCGCCCGCGTAGCCGGCCAGCTGCCCGCTCTCGCAGCGCCGCGCGCGACGGCGTCGCGGTCGCAGATCTTGCCGCGCGCGGTGTTGATCAGGTAGGCGCCGCGCTTCATCTTCGCGAGCAGCCGCGTCGTCGAACAGGTTCTCGGTCTCGGGGTGCAGCGGCGCGTTGATCGTGACCACGTCGCACACCTCCACCAGCGACTCGACGCGGTCGTGGAAGGTGACGCCGAGCTCCTGCTCGACCTCGGCGGGCAGGCGGTGGCGGTCGGTGTAGTGCAGCCCGACCTCGAACGGCTTCAGCCGGCGCAGCACCGCCGAGCCGATGCGCCCGGCGGCGACGGTGCCGACCTGCATGCCCTCGAGGTCATACGAGCGCGAGACGCAGTCGGCGATGTTCCAGCCGCCGTCGCACGACCCACTGGTAGGAGGGGATGTAGTTGCGCACGAGCGCCAGGATCATCATCACCACGTGCTCGGCCACGCTGATGCTGTTGGAGTAGGTGACCTCGGCGACCGTCAGGCCGTGCTCGATCGCGGCCTGCAGGTCGACGTGGTCGGAGCCGATGCCGGCCGTCAGCGCGAGCTTCAGCTTCGGCGCCTTGGCGATCCGCTCGGCGGTCAGGTAGGCGGGCCAGAAGGGCTGGGAGATGACGACCTCGGCGTCGGGCAGCTCGCGCTCGAACACCGAGTCGGGGCCGTCCTTGTCGGAGGTCACGATCAGCCGGTGCCCGCGGCCCTCGAGGAAGCTCGCGCAGCCCGAGCTCGCCCGAGACGCAGCCGAGCAGCTCGCCCGGGCGTGAAGTCGATCGCCCTCCGGCGTCGGCGCGCTCTGGCCGTCGTGGTAGCGCTCGATCGTCGGGCACGCCGTCGCGCGCGTAGGCCGGCGGGTAGCCGTCGACCGGATCGTCGTAGAGCACGCACAGCACGTTCGCCATGGCCTGACCCCTTTGTCGATGTTTCGTAGATACTCCCATGTTCATGAGGGCGATTCAGATCGTGGAGGAGTCCGGCCCCGACAGCGCGCTTGCGCTGGTCGAGCTGCCCGAGCCGGCATGTCCCCGGAGGGGGAGGCGTCGCACATGCTCACGCCGGGCGCCGGCGTGGTCGTCGAGGTACATGCCGCCGGCGTCTCCTTCCCGGAGCTGCTGCAGACGCGCGGCCAGTACCAGATGAAACCGCCGCTGCCGTTCGTGCCCGGCAGCGAGGTCGGCGGTGTCGTGCGTCAGCGCGCCCGAGGGGGCAGCGGTGAAGCCGGGCGACCGCGTGGCGGCGTTCTGCGCGCTCGGCGGCTTCGCCGAGACGGCCGTCGCGCCCGAGTTCTTCACGTTCGCGCTCTCGCCCGAGCTCGACTTCGCGCAGGGCGCGGCGCTGATCCTCAACTACCACACGGCGTACTTCTCGCTGCTGCTGCGCGGGCGCCTCGCGCCGGGCGAGACGGTGCTCGTGCACGGCGCCGCCGGCGGCGTCGGCACGGCCTCGCTGCAGGTCGCCAAGGGCCTCGGAGCGAAGACGATCGCGCTCGTCTCCAGCGAGGCCAAGCGCGCGGTCGCAGAGCTTGCGGGCGCCGACCACACGCTGCTGCTCGGCGACGGCTGGAAGGACGAGGTGCTCGAGCTCTCCGGCGGCGGCGTCGACATGGTGCTCGACCCGGTCGGCGGCGACCGCTTCACCGACAGCCTGCGCTCGCTGCGCGAGGGCGGGCGGCTGGTCGTGGTCGGCTTCACCGGCGGCTCGATCCCCGAGGTGCGCGTCAACCGGCTGCTGCTGCGCAACACCGAGGTCGTGGGCGCCGGCTGGGGCGCGTACGTGATGGGCAAGCCCGATCTCAACCGCGAGATCGGCGCGGCGGTCAACGGCATGGTCGACGCCGGCTTCGTGCGGCCGATCGTCGGCGAGCGCTTCCCGCTGGAGCGCGCCGCCGATGCGCTGCGAACGCTCGACGAGCGCCGCGCGACCGGCAAGATCGTGCTCGACGTGCGCGCGGCCTGAGGCTACCCCCACGCTCAGGGCGGGGGATAGCCCCCGTAGGCTCGGTGGCGGGCCGTATCGACAACTTCGCGCGCAGGGTTCACGATTCAAGGGGCCATGAGCGCCACCGCCGGACCCGTAGTCGAGCAGCAGCCCGAGCCGCCAGTTCAGCCCGAGGCGCACGAGGGCCCGACGCCGGAGGAGATCCAGGAGCCGATCCTCGAGAGCCTCGACCGCGCGATCACCGGCGTGATCACGTTCGTGCCGCCGCTGCTGCTGGTGCTGGCGGGCTGGCAGATGTGGAACCACGAGCTGCGCTGGCGCGACATCGCGATCTTCCTGATCATGTACGTGCCCACCGGGCTTGGCGTGACCGTCGGCTTCCACCGGCTGCTCACGCACCGCAGCTTCAAGACCTCGCCCGCGCTGCGCGGCATGCTGGCGGTGCTCGGCACGATGGCCGTCGAGGGGCCCGTGATCTCGTGGGTGGCCGACCACCGCAAGCACCACACCTACTCCGATCGCCTCGGCGACCCGCACAGCCCGCACGTCGACCACGGCGGCGGGTGGCGCGGCGCTTTGCGCGGCCTCGTGCACGCGCACGTCGGCTGGCTGTTCGACCATACCCAGCGCGGCTCGCGCGAGCGCTTCGCCCCGGACCTGCTCGCCGACCCGGTCGTGTCGTTCGTGGACAGGACGTTCGTGTTCTGGGCGCTGCTCGGCTTCGCGATCCCGTTCGGCCTCGGCGTGCTGATGGGCGGTACGGTGGACGCCGGCCTCGAGGGCCTGTTGTGGGGCGGGGCGGTGCGGATGCTCGTGCTGCACCACGTCACCTACAGCATCAACTCGCTGTGCCACTTCTTCGGCCGCCGCCGGTTCGCCACGGGGGACCACTCGCGCAACCTGCTGTGGCTCGCGCCGTTCTCGCTCGGCGAGGCCTGGCACAACAACCACCACGCCTTCCCGACGTCCGCCTTCCACGGCATGGGGCCGCGCGAGCTCGACATCTCGGGGCTGGTGATCGCGGCGCTGGAGCACGCGGGCCTGGTGTGGGACGTGCAGCGGATCGGCGACGAGCGGCAGGCCGCCAAGGCGCTGTGACTGCGGAGAACCGCTGAGCGACTACGGGGCCGTCTACTGATGTGTCCGCACAGCAAAGCAGCGAAGCTGCCGGTCGCAGGATCGTCAACCGATCAGGGGGTCTCTGGATGTCCGTGACAGCCGGGGTCAGCAGTCCAAGCCTTTCCCCTTCAGGCAGATGGTCAGTGGACGCGCAGCGCTCGAGCGTCACGTTCGCTGTCAAGCACATGATGCTCACGACCCTGAATGGTCGCTTCCGCGAGTTCGATGGAATGCTGGAGACAGGGCCGGGTGTCACGCGGGCGATGGGGGTGGTCAAGGCGGCGTCGATAGACACGAACGAGACCGTGCGCGACGAGCACCTCCGCAGCTCCCCCGACTTCTTCGACGTCGCGCGCTACCCGGAGATCCGCTTCAAATCCACTCGGATCGATCACCGCGACGGCGGGCGTCTGCATATCGTCGGCGACCTGACGATGCGCGGCGTCACCCGCGAGATCGCACTCGACGCAAAGCTGGGCGCGAAGCGACGTGAGGCTGGCGGTGTAGAGCGGATCGAGCTCGAGCTGCGCGGAGAGCTCAACCGCCGAGACTTCGGCCTCACCTGGAACCAGGCGCTCGACGCAGGCGGAGCCCTCGTCGGCAACAGGGTGAAGATCGCGATGGAGATCTCGGCATTCGCCTCCCCTGCCGAGCCGCGCGTCGCGGCTGGCAGCTGAGACTGCTCGCGGCTGAGACTGAGAACAGGTGAGCGGCCAACCCGCAGGTCGGCCGCCCCCTGTCGGCTACTTCTTGGCGTCGCCTGAGCGGCTCAGCGTCTTGCCTGCGCTGTCCACGACCTTGTGCAGGAACTCGTACTGCGTGTGGATCAGCCGCTGGGCCATGACCAGGGCGGAGTCGGTGATCTCCTCCCTCCTGGAAGGGCCCTCGCCGCGTGGCGGTAGCGCCTTGTCGACCGTCTCGACGAACTTGCGTACGGCCTCGATCGACGCTCGTGCCCCCTCGTCGAGCGACTTGAGCACTTCCTCTGACATCTCAGCGGTCCTTTCGACTGCCTCGCCGGCGTCGCGCTCCCGATGGGACGCGCGACGTGAGCTGCCAATCGCTTTCGGGGCAGTCGCTTCCTTCTTCGCCTGCGGGCGGCGTTGGATCTTTGTCTCGGGCATCGACTTCACCACCTTCGGGACCATGGTCCGTTGCTGGCTTCGCGAGAGCGGATCGGCTGGACCTCATGCATTTGGCGGGTCCGGCTTTCACAGCTTCCGCCTGTCCTGCGACGGTATGCGAGCCCGATCGTCGTGCCATCCGCAGAAACTCCCGCCTGGCTGCGGGAGGACTACGTCCGGTGGGCTCTCGGCCAGAACGAGCTCGACCTCCCGGGCGCTTGCGCGCCCGGGAGGTCGTCAGCCCCTATCTGTCAGTGTGACTGTCTCTAGCCCGCTGCGCCGGCTGCCGGCGTGTGTGCAACGCGCCGCGATCCCGACTCGCTGCCCCGCGCCGCGAAGCCCAGCCACCAGTTCAGCACCGGCAGCAGGAACAGGATCGCCCCGAGCGCGATCAGCAGGATCCCCGCGAGGACCGCGATGCTGCCGATCTGCCCCCAGCCCCAGGCGTTGAGCAGCAGGCCGCGCAGCGTGTCGCCCATGAACAGCGTCGTGCGCTCGCCCGCGAGCTTTTCGTTCTTCATGCCGCCGGCGATCCATTCGTCGCTCACCTGCGAGTAGGTCTTGCCACCCGCGATCTTGTTCATGTCGACGCCAATCTGGTCTTCGGCGTAGGCCTTCGCCTGCGTTCCGCTCAGCACCTGCTGGCCTTCGTACTTCTTCAGGTCCGGGTACTCCGCCGGCTTCGGGAACGTGATCTTCTGCGGGGCCAGCTGGTTGTGCACCACTTCGTGGTCATAGCTGCCGCCGACGATCGACACGATCCCGAGCACGATCATTCCCGCAGCCGCGCCCGCGGCGATCGGCGTCAGGCTGGTTATCTTGCTCAGAAAGTTGCGCATGGTGTCTCTCCCAATGTGAGAAGTGTCTTAGTGAGCACAAGCCTGCTCGCCCGCCGTTCCCGCGCCATCCGCTGCCGACCGTAGGCTGGGTGCGGGAAACTCCTGATGGCCGCTGCAGACCGCGCGCGCCAAGCGGGTGCCCGCAGCCCCGCCCGTGCGACCATTGCTGCATGGCACAGCGCGCACGGCTCCCGCTCGATCTCTCCCTCGCGCAGGGGGTAGCGCGGCGACGCTGGATGCCGGCGCTCGCCGCGGGGCTGTCGATCGGCGAGTACGTGCGCTCGCTGGTGCGCCGCCTGGCGTTCCTGAGCGCGGTGCTGCTGGCCGCGATCTGGGCGCTCAGCGGCCGCGGCTACTTCTGGCCGGCGTGGGCGTGGCTCGGGCTGGGCGACCTGGTGCTGCTCGACTTCAGCGCCAGCTGGGCCTGGCGCCAGCCGCGCGGCGCGGTGCGCCGCGTCGCCTGCGTGTGGGCGCTCGTGGGCGCGGCCGCCGTGATCCTCGTGTTCACGTGGCTGCTCACGTGGCTGCTGGCGGGCGTCCACACGTTCTGGCCCGCATGGGCGCTGCTCGGCCTTGCGACCGCGGGCAGCGGCTACTCGCTGATCGCGCTGCACGACCGCGTGCTCGTCGCCCGCGGCCGGCGTGCCCTGCGAGCCCGGATCGACATGCTCACGCGCACACGCCGCCAGGCCGTCGACGCGCAGGCCGCCGAGCTGCGGCGGATCGAGCGCGACCTGCATGACGGCGCGCAGGCGCGCCTGGTGGCGCTGACGCTGCAGCTGGGCCGCGCCGAGCTGCGCGTGCAGGACCAGCCGGACGTGCGCGGCCTGATCCTCGACGCGCAGCGCGAGGCTCACCTCGCGATCGCCGAGCTGCGCGATCTCGCGCGCGGCATCGTGCCGCCGCTGCTCGCCGATCGCGGCCTCGTGGCCGCGGTGCGGTCGCTCGCCGCGCGCTACGGCCTGGGCACGTCGGTCGACGTCGACACGCACCGCGGCCTCACGCCCGCGGTCGAGAGCGCCGCCTACTTCGTGATCGCCGAGGCGCTCACCAACACCGCGAAGCACGCCCACGCCGAGCGCAGCTGGGTCCAGCTCCGCGACGAGCACCGGGCGCTGGCGGTGGTCGTCGGCGACGATGGCTGCGGTGGCGCCGATCCGCAGGGGTCGGGGCTCGCGGGGCTGCGCGCGCGCGTCGAGGCGCTCGACGGCAGCCTGCAGGTGCACAGCCCCGACGCGGGCGGCACGGTGCTCGAGGTGAGGCTCCCTTGCGGGTAGTCGTGGCCGAGGATCTCGCGCTGCTGCGCGAGGGGCTCGTGGCGCTGCTGCGCGAGCACCAGATCGAGGTCGTCGCGCAGGTCGAGGACGGCCCGTCGCTGCTGCGGGCGATCGCCGGCCACGAACCGGATCTCGCGATCGTCGACGTGCGCCTGCCGCCCACCTACAGCGACGAGGGTCTGCAGGCGGCGATCGAGGCGCGCCGGCGCCAGCCGGCGCTCGGCGTGCTCGTGCTCTCGCAGTACGTCGAGACCGCCTACGCCAGCGAGCTGATCGGCGAGGACACCGCCGGCATCGGCTACCTGCTCAAGGAGCGCGTCGGCGACGTGCGCGCGTTCGTCGAGGCGCTGCACAGCGTCGCCGCCGGCGGCACGGTGCTCGACAGGCAGGTCGTCGCTGAGCTGCTGGCGCCGCGCGACGGCGCCAAGCAGGCGCTCTCGGGCCTCACCGCGCGCGAGCGCGAGGTGCTTGCGCTGATGGCCGAGGGCCGCTCCAACACGGCGATCGCGGAGAGCCTGTTCGTGACGCCGGGCGCCGTCGAGAAGCACATCACCAACATCTTCGCCAAGCTCGACCTGCTGGCTTGCGACGACGACCACCGGCGCGTGCTGGCGGTGCTCGCGTACCTGCGCGTCTCGCGCTAGCGGCCGCGCGAGCGCCTTACGACCTGCTAGAAAGCTGACCTCACGCTGAAACATCCGCCGGGCCGATCGTGCGGCGCCGCGCCGAGTTGAACATCGAATCGCCGAAGGGAAGTGGGGATATGTCCGCCGACGTGCTCGCACGCGTACAGGCCGAAATCGACGCACGACTGCGCGAGCTGCGCGCGGCCGTGGCCGAGTACGAGCAGCTGCTCGGCAGCGCCGCCGCGCTCGCGGCGGATGGCGCTCGGCCCGCGGCCAAGCCGCGGCGCGTGGCCAAAGCATCTGCGGCCAAGCCGCGACCGACGGCCAAGCCGCGACGGGCCGGCCCGACCGCGGCCGAGCAGGCGATCGTGGCGGCGCTCGAGCACGGCTCGCACACCGCGGGCGAGCTGGGCGTGGTCACGGCGCTCCCCGGGAGGGAGATCCGCGACGGCCTGCGTCGGCTGCGCAAGGACGGCAGGATCGCTCGCGGGACGCGCGACGGCAGGACCGCCTACGAGCTGTCGCGCAGCGCGTAGGCGGCCGCCTGCTCGGGCCCGAAGAACGGCGTCAGCGCGAAGTACGTCAGCTGTGCGGTCGCGCCCGGGAGCTCGGCGATGCGGTCGTTCTCGACGTAGTGGTGCATCACCTGCCAGATCCCTCCCGCGATCGCCTCCGCCGCGACCGCGGGCACCTCGACACGGCCGCCGACGAGCTCGTACGCCGGCTCGAAGTACGTGGCGAAGGCCTGCAGCGTGGCGCCCCGGATCTCGAGCGCCTCGGGGCATGCGGCGAACGTGTCGACGATGCTCAGGTGCGCGTGCGCCGGCTCGGAGGCGAGGTAGTCGAGCAGCGCGCGCACGCCCGCGTGCGCCGCGCGCGGCCAGTCGTCCAGCTCCGCCTGGTAGGCCTCGACGGCGACGGTCAGGGCCTGGTGCATGCCCACCTTCTGGGCGCCGAGGAAGGCGTCGTGCTTGGAGTCGTAGATCGCGTAGAAGGTCTGATGGGAGACGTTCGCGCGGCGGGCGATCTCGGGGATCGTGAGCGCCGCGAGACCCTTCTCGGCGACGATCGCCGCGGTGGCGTCGACGATCCGCTCGCGCTGGCTTTTGACGATGAACTGTCGCGGCAGGTCGCTGCGTCCGCTCGGCAGCCGCCCCTCGGCGCGGCGCGCCCGCTCGGAGAGCACCGCCGTCGTCTCGCCAGCGTCCCGCGGCTTGGCCGCAGGCGCGCCAAGCCCGTCCGGCAGGCGCCGCGGGTAGCAGGTTGCCCAGGCGGTCAGTTCATCGGCGAGTCCCGGCAGCTCGCTCGCGCGGCCCTCGCGCAGGCGCGCGGCGGTGACCTCGCGAATGCCGCCGATGATCGCCTTGACGGTCAGGTCTGCGCCGTCCTCCGCCGCCGGCGTCCTGTCCCGGCTCGCGTAGATGCTGCGCTCGAGCTCGTCGAGCACGCGCCGGCGTCGCTCCAGGGCGCTGGAGCCCGCGCCGAACGCGCCGAGTACGAGCAGCGAGGTCGCCTCCGGCTCCGCCGCCGCGAGCTCCGCCCACGCGCGCATCGCCTCGACCAGCCGCTGCTCGTGCGGGGCCTCGACGTCGTAGGCCTCGATCACGGTCTTCGCGGTGCGCCCCGCGACGGCGTCATAGGCGCTCAGGAACAGGTCTTCCTTGTCGGCGAACAGTCCGTAGAACGTCGGTTGCGAGACGTGCGCGAGTTTGGCCAGGTCGACGATGCGCACGGCCGGGTAGCCCTTGGCGGCGATCAGCTCGATCATCGCCTTCTGCAGCCGCTCGCGCTGATCGCGCTTGACGAGCTCCGGGTCGAGGCCGTGGGTGCCGGTGGGCAGCGGCCGGTAGCGCTCGCGGCGCTCGCCGTGGGTTGCCGCAGCACCGTTGCCGGTGCCCGCCGGGGGCCTGTCGCCCCTCGGCGGCACTTGTCTGACGTTGCGAGCCGCCATCCCTCAGAACCTCCGCTTGACTCGGGGTAAAGTCGAGATTATCAAACTATGCGCACAATGTAATATCGCATTTGAGGCGATATTTTCACGCTGTCTCAAAAAGTCAAAGCCGCTGGATTCGGCTCTATGAGCGAAAAATGGACCTTGGGCAGACCATTTAGGTGCTCGACTGGCAATGACTTGTGGGAACGCTCTGTGACTTCTGGTACATGACGGCCCCGGAGGCTCGAGGCGCCGGGCTCAGCCGCTGATCGTGCGCGAGGTGCCGAGCACTTCGCCCGTTGCGCCCAGCGCCTGCACCGCCACGAAACCCTCCGCCAGCGGCGTCGCGATCGCCGTCTCGAAGCCCGTGCGCGCGGCGCCGGCGACGGGTGTGAGCTGCTGCGCGCTCGGCCCGGCGAGCACGCGCCAGCTGGCGGTGCGCGTGTCGCCGTTCCAGCTCGCGTACACCGTCAGCTGGGCGCCGATCTTCGTGGCCGCGATCGCCGGCGGTTCGCTCGGCGCGCCCGTCCACGCGAAGCGGTAGCTGCGGTAGGACTGGTAGGTGCCGTGCATGTGCGCGTCGTACAGCAGCTGGCCGCTCGCGCTGAATTCCGAGAAGTACGGCTCCGCGCCCCAGCCGATGAACACGTCGCCGTCTTCCAGCGCTCTGCACGTTGCCCTGGCTGCCGGCCGCCAGGTGCGGGCTCGGGATGGTCGTATTCGGCGATCGGGGTGTCCGTCCTCGTCTGCGTGTTGACGGCCAGCACGAGCCCGCGCGACTGCGCGTGAACCATTGGCACGCCGCCGTTGTCGAACACGCTGATCGTGCCGTTCGGCAGCACGCTCGCATCGTGCTGGTAGGCGGTCGCCGCCCCGGCCGTGAGCTTGACGGTCGACTGCTTGCCGCCGATGCGCGCGAGCACCTGCCCGGTGGTCGTGTTCAGTTCGTACAGAGCCGAGGTGTTGCGGGCCGAGATCAGCGTCCTGCCGTTGGCCAGCTGGTCGATCGAGTTGAGGTGGAAGTAGTCGAACGGCCAGATCGTGTTGGCGCTCGTCGCCGCGCTGTAGGAGTCGCCCAGAGCGACGTGGTCGAGGCTGTTCCATTCGCGCCGTACGAGCCCCGTCTTCAGGTCGATTTCCTGGAAGCTCGAGTCGGTCACCGCGCCGCCGCTCGGTCCGCCCAGGGCCGAGAGGTTGCACTGAATCGGGTCGAACACCGTCAGCAGCGCGGTGCCCTGCGGGGTGATGTGGAACTCGTGCAGGTCGGCCAGGTAGCCGTTGCCCGCGTGCACACGCCCGATCTGGCTGTATGAGGCGTTGTCGATGATCTCTTCGCCCTGTCCGAAGCCCTGCGGCGGGATGCGGCCCTGCCACCAGCTCAACACCGGCTGGCCGCCGAGCTGCTGCACCTGCAGGTTGGTCGCCGCCAGCCCCGACGGCAGCTGGTGGAACCAGACGAGGCTGCCCGCTTCGTTGAAGATCATCGGGCCGCTCGGGCCGGGGCCGTTGTACGGCGCCGCGAACACGTCGCCGGGGGTCGCCTGGGACGAGCTCGCCGACACCTGCACGGCGGGCGGCTCCAGTTCCGGGCGCGAGCGGAAGTGCTGCATCTCGTTGTAGTCGTGTGATGTGCTCGGCGCGGGCGCGGCGGCGTAGTCGATCGGGTCCTGATGGGCGACGACGAAGTGGTAGGCGAACGGCTGCGCGCGCGAGCCCGCCCGGATGCTGCCGCGGACGGTCACCGTCTCGCCCGCGTCGAACGGCCTGGGAGTGACGAAGCTGGCGCCGTCGCCCTGCGAGTAGGCGATCAGGCGACCCGCGTGCGAGCCGCTTTGCGAGCCGCTGACGTGGACCCCGCCCAGCTCGCCGGCGGGCGCGCCCAGCAGGCTGATCTGCGTCTCGGTCGAGGCGTCGTAGGAGTCGGGCAGCGGCGAAACCGCGATGCTCGTGCCGGGCAGCACCGCCGAGGCGTTGAGTTTTGCGGGCGTGCAGCGCCCCGCGCTCGGCGCGCTGTAGGCCGCCTGCTCGGCGCTGATCCGCTCGGATGCCAGCGCCAGCGTGGTCACGCTCCCGAGCACCACGAGCAGCGCGCCGACGGCCAGGAACCTACGCAGTCGCGTCATCGAGGTCACGTGAGATCGGGCCTCCTGCGCCGGTCGGCGCGGGGTCGGGAGCGGGCCGGGCATTCTGCGTCGGTGCGAGAGCTTCAAAGGGGGCAATGCTAAGCGCTGGACACGTCGGCGCCCTAAAAAGTTGCGAAGATGGACCGATGCTCGGCGCGACACCGCTCAGCTCGGGTCTGGTGCCGGACACGGCGCTCGCGGACCGAGAGCGCCCAGATCACGCCGGCCTGCGCGCCGGCCACATCGAGGTGCTGGAGCTGATGTCGGACCTGCTCTCCGGCATCGGCGAGGGCTCGCCGCCGGACGCGTTCTTCAGCAGCCTGTGCGAGGCCATCTGCCGCCTCGCGTCGATGAAGCGCGCGGTGCTCGTCCGCTACGACAGCGCCCGCCGCAGGGTGCGCGCGGTGGGTGCGCACGGCATCGAGCTGGAGCAGTTCGCGGATCTGTTCGTGACGATCGACTCGGTGCCCGTGGCGCGGCGCGCGCTGGAAGAGGATCGCGTGCTGGAGGTGCTGGGCGCGGAGGACTTCAAGGTGCCGCCGGACGTGCGCGAGCTGCTCGACGGCGTGCGCATCGTGTGCACGCCCATGGCCGCCGCGGGCCGCTACGTGGGCGTCGTGCTGTCCGAGCGCGAACCGGGCCTGCCGGACATGGACGAGGACGAGCGCCACCTGCTGTGGACCCTCGGCAAGGCGATCGCGATGGCCTCGGTTGCCCGCGAGGTCACCGCCTACGACGAGCAGAGCCGCCAGCTGCAGCAGCGCATCGACCTCGCGCGCGAGATCCACGAGGGGGTCGTGCAGCGGCTGTTCGGGATCTCGCTGGCGCTCTCGCGCGAGGAGCTGCTGGACGCCGACAGCCAGCGCCGCTGCGCCGCCGAGGTGCAGACGGCGCTCGCCGATCTGCGCACCGCGCTGGGGCGTCCGCTCGGGCACGCCTCGCGACCGACGGCGGTCACGTTCGCCGAAGAACTCGAACGCGTCCGTGCGCTGTACCCGGACGTGGAGATCGTGCTCGAGGGCGGCACGCGGGAGGTGCCCGAGGACCTCGAGGCGCTCGCGCAGTCGATCCTCGTCGAGGCGACGCGCAACGCTGGCAAGCACGCGCGTGCGAGCAAGGTCGCCGTGGCGCTGCGCGGCGAGGACGGCACGTTCGTGCTGGAGGTGCGCAACGACGGCGTGCCGCAGCGCGCCGCCGGCGAGCGCGCGCGGGGCGGCCGGCCCGGCGGCGTCGGCCTGCGCCTGGCCACGCTGGAGGCGCTGCAGCACGGGGGCGTGCTCGAGTACGGAGAGGCGGAGCCGGGCGTGTGGCAGGTGCGTCTCGTGGTTCCCACCGGCCTGTGAGCGCTCCCGCCGCCAAGGGGCCGCCGGCCGTGCCCTCCGGGCAGGGGCGCCTGCGCGTGCTGGTCGTCGACGATCACGACGTCGTGCACTGGGGCTTTCGGCTGATGCTCGGCCAGCTGCCGTGGGTCGAGCGCTGCCTGAGCGCGCGCACCGGCGCCGAAGCGCTCGCCGTGTGCCGCCGCTACGAGCCGCACGTCGCGCTCGTCGACCTGTTCCTCGGCAGCGAGTCGGGCCCGGAGATCTGCGAGCGCCTGCGCGCCGAGGTGCCGGCACCGCGCGTGCTCTTGATGTCGGGCGCCGGCGGCATCTCCCCGCGCGCAGCCCGCGCCGCGGGCGCCGCCGGCTTCATCTCCAAGGACTGGCCCGCTCCCGAGATCGCCAAGCTGGTGCGCATGGTCGGCGACGGCCAGGAGGTGTTCCGCGACACCGGCCGCCCGACGCCGACGCTGACCGACCGCGAGAGCGAGATCCTCGCGCTGATCGCGGGCGGCGCCACCAACCGCGAGATCGCGGCTGCGCTGTTCCTCTCGCCGCACACGGTCAAGGAGCACACGAGCACGCTCTATCGCAAGCTGGGCGCGCGCAACCGCGCGGACGCCGTGCAGCGGGCGCAGCGCCTCGGCCTGCATCGATAGGGGTCGCACATCCGGCTCCGGCGGGACGCCGGCCGGGGCGGGACCCCCCCATTTGGGCGGTTCGCGCCCACTCGCGGGTAACCCGCACCAGCAGCAGACTATTTCTCTAGTAGATGTCTGCAAATATCATTGCCGGCCTGTTCCCGGGCCAGGGCAGCCACACGGGCGCGTCGCGCGAGGCCGTCGCGCGCGCCGTCCCGGACCTGCTCGCCGAGTGCGAGCGGCTCGTCGGCGAGGACCCGTTCGCGCGCGCCGGCGAGAGCACGCGCTTCGCGCAGCCGGCGATCTACTGCGCGAGCATCGCCGCCTGGAGCGAGCGCTCGCCGGCGCTGCAGCCGGTCGCGCTCGCGGGCCACTCGCTCGGTGAGCTGAGCGCGCTCGCGGCCGCCGGCGCGCTCGAGCAGGCCGACGGCCTGCGCCTGGCGGTCCGCCGCGGCGAGCTGATGGAGGCAGCCTCGGGCGGCAGCGACGAGGGGATGCTCGCCGTGCTGGGCGCGAGCGACGAGCAGGTATCGGAGCTGGCCGAGCGCCACGACCTCGCGCTGGCCAACGACAACGCCCCCGGCCAGGTGGTCCTCGCCGGGCCGACCGCGCGGCTGCGCGCCGCCTCCAGCGCCGCCCGCGAGCAGCGCGTGCGCGCGATCCTGCTGGACGTCGCCGGCGCGTTTCACTCGCCGTCGATGTCGGCCGCCGTCGAGCCGTTCCGCGCGGAGCTGGACGCCGTCGAGCTGTCGCCGCCCGCGGTTCCCGTGGTCTCCGGCTCCAGCGGGCGCCCGTTCGAGGACGTGCGCGCCGAGCTGGCCGCCGCGATCGTCCGGCCCGTTCGCTGGCGCGCGACGATGCTCGCGCTCGCGGCGCTGGGCGCGGACACGTTCGTGGACTTCGGGCCGGGCAGCGTGCTCGCGAAGCTCGTGCCGCGCAATCTGCCGCAGGCGACGATCCTTGACCCGGAGCCGAGCGGTGTCGGCTGAGTCGCCCCCGCCTCGCCTCGGCCCGAGCGAGCGCCGCGGCTGCGCGCTCGTGACGGGCGGCTCGCGCGGCATCGGCGCGGCGATCGCCTGTGCGCTGGCCGCCGACGGCTGGCCCGTGGCCGTCAACTTCCGCCAGGGCGAGGACGCCGCACGCGAGGTCGTGGCGCGCATCGAGCGCGACGGCGGGCAGGCGCTCGCGCTGCGCGCGGACGTGACCGCGGCGCAGGAGATCGAGTCGATGTTCGACGTGCTCGAGCAGCGCTTCGGGCGCGTGCTCGTGCTCGTCAACAACGCCGGCGTGCGCCGCGACGATCTGGCGATCTCGCTGACCGACTCCGACTGGAGCACCGTCATCGACACCAACCTGTCCGCCGCCTTCCGCGCCACCAGGCGCGCGCTGCGCGGCATGATCCGCGAGCGCTTCGGTCGCGTGATCAACGTCGCGTCGGTCGTCGGGCCGCGCGCCAACGCCGGCCAGGCCAACTACGCCGCCGCCAAGGCGGGCCTGATCGGCATGACCAAGACGATCGCCGTCGAGGTCGCGCGCCGCGGCGTCACCGTCAACGCGATCGCCCCCGGGCTGATCGACACCGACATGACCGCGGACCTCGGACTGTCCCCTGAAGGTGACGGCGAGCTGCTGCGCGCCGTGCCCGCGCGCCGCGCCGGCACGCCCGAGGAGGTCGCCGCATGCGCGCGCTTCCTCGCTTCCGAGCAGGCCGGCTACGTCACCGGCACCACCTTGTACGTCGACGGCGGCCTCGCCGCCTAGCCCCTCACCCACACGAAAGGACACCCATGAGCACAGCCGTAACCACAGAGCAGGTCGAAAAGGTCGTGATCGAATCGCTCGCCACGTTCGGCGCCGACCCCGACCAGATCACCCCCGAGGCGACGTTCGAGGCGCTCGACGTCGACTCGCTGGACCTCGCCGAGCTCTCGCAGATCGTGCACGAGCAGTTCGGTGTCGAGCTGAAGGGCTCCGACGTGGCCGAGGTCAAGACCGTCGAGGACGCCGTGCAGCTGATCGCGTCGCGGCTGTAGGACGGTGAGCCGCATGGATCCAGTCGCGCAGCCCGAGGCGATCGTCGTGACCGGCGTCGGCGCGGTCACGCCGCTGGGCGTCGGCGCGCGCACGCTGCACGAGCGCTGGTGCGCGGGCGAGGTCGGGATCGCGGGCGGCGAGGGCGCGTGCGCCGACTTCGACCCCGCCGACTTCCTCTCCGCCAAGGAGGCGCGCCGCGCGGACCGCTTCACGCAGCTCGCGATCGCCGCGTGCGCCGAGGCGCTCGAGGACGCCGGCTGGCAGGACGGCGCAGCCGCGCCGAGCGGGCGTGAGGCGAATGGGCATCCATACCCCGCGGAGCGCATCGGCTGCGTGCTCGGCACGGGCGTCGGCGGCATCGCCACGCTCGTCGCCGGTCAGGACACGCTGCGCGAGCGCGGCGCGCAGTACGTGTCGCCGCTGTCGGTGCCGCTGATGATGAGCAACGCGGGCGCCGGCGCGCTGTCGATGCGCCACGACCTGCGCGGGCCGTCGTTCGCGGTCAGCTCCGCGTGCGCCTCCGGCGCGCACGCGATCGGCGCGGCGCTGCGCATGTTGCAGGTGGGCGAAGCAGACGCGGTCGTCGCCGGTGGCTCCGAGGCCGGGCTCACGCCGCTCGCGCACGCCGCGTTCGGCGCGCTGGACTCGCTCTCGCGGGCCGGGGTCTCGCGCCCGTTCGACGTGCAGCGCGACGGCTTCGTGATGGCGGAGGGCGCCGGCGTGATGGTGCTCGAGCGCGAGGACCTTGCGCGTGCGCGCGGGGCGCGCGTGCTGGGCCGGATCAGGGGCTACGGCGCGAGCTCCGACGCGCACCACCTGACGGCGCCCCGCGAGGATGGGCAGGGTCAGGCCGCCGCCATGCGCGCGGCGCTCGCCGACGCCGGCGCAACGGCCGAGCAGGTCGACTACATCAACGCGCACGGCACCTCCACGCCGCTCAACGATCGCGCCGAGACGCACGCGATCAAGCTCGCGCTGGGCGAGCACGCCACGCGCATCCCGGTGTCCTCGACCAAGTCCGCGATCGGGCACCTGCTCGGCGCCGCCGGCGCCGTCGAGGCGGTCGCCACGCTGCTGGCGCTGCGCGACCGCGTCGTGCCGCCCACGCTCGGCCTGGTCGAGCCCGAGGACGGCCTCGATCTCGACTACGTGCCCGGCGCCGCGCGTCGGCTGATCCCGCGCGACGACGGCGAGCGGCCGCCGCTTGCGCTGTCGAACTCGTTCGGCTTCGGTGGCCACAACGCCGTGCTGTGCCTGGAGGCCGCGTGACCGCGGTACGGGAGCGCCTATGAGCCTCGCCCTCCTGGAGCGCCCCGACGAGCGGCTCGGCCCGCTCGAGCGCCTGGAGGTGCTGGCGGACCCCGGCTCGCTGCAGCTGCTGCGCACGCAGGTGCGCTCCCGCCGCATGGGCGAGCGCGCGGTCGCCGGCGACGGCGTGCTGGCGGCGCACGCGCGCGTGGACGGCCGGCAGGTGTACTGCTACGCGCAGGACGCGTCGTTCGCGGGCGGCTCGCTGGGGGAGGCGCACGCGCAGTCGATCGTCGAGGTGCTGCGCCTGGCGGGCCGCGCGCGCGTGCCGGTGCTGAGCTTCGTCGAGTCGGCCGGCGCGCGCATGCAGGAGGGCCTCGCGGCGCTCTCCGGCTACGGCGCGATCTTCCGCGAGCACGTGCGCCTGTCGGGTGTCGTGCCGCAGATCTCGATCGTGTGCGGGCCGGCCGCCGGCGGCTCCTCCTACGGCCCTGCGCTGAACGACTTCGTGATCATGGCCGGGAGCGCGTCGATGTTCCTGACGGGGCCGGGCGTCGTCGGCGAGGTCACCGGCGAGGACGTGGACATGGCCTCCCTGGGCGGTCCCGCGCGTGCACGAGCGCAACGGCGTGTGCCACTTCACGGCTCCGACGGAGGTCGACGGCGCGCTGCTGGCACGCGACCTGCTCGACTACCTGCCCCAGCACGCGGGCGTGGCGCCGCAGCTGTGGCCGAGCGTGGAAGCGCCCGAGGGCGCGCCCGACCGCGCGGTGCCGGCGCAGGCGCGCCGCGTCTACGACATGCGCCACGTCGCCGGTGCGCTCGTCGACGGCGGGCGTCTGATGGAGGTCAGCCCGCGCTGGGCGCGCAACGTCGTGTGCGCGTTCGCGCGACTGGACGGCCGCGCGATCGGGATCGTCGCCAACCAGCCCAAGCACCTGGGCGGGGTGCTCGACGCGGACGCCGCGCAGAAGGCCGCGCGCTTCGTGCGGCTGTGCAACTCCTTCGGGCTGCCGCTGCTCGTGCTCGTCGACACGCCCGGCTTCCTGCCAGGCTCGCGCCAGGAGCGCGACGGCGTGATCCGCCACGGCGCCAAGCTCGTGCACGCGTTCGCCGAGGCGAGCGTGCCGAGCGTGACGGTGATCGTGCGCAAGGCGTTCGGCGGCGCGTTCATCGCGATGAACTCCAAGGCGCTGGGCGCCGACTACGTGTTCGCGTGGCCCGGCGTGGAGGTCGGCGTGATGGGCGCCGAGCAGGCCGTGGGCATCCTCAACCGCCGTGAGATCGCAGCCGCCGAGGACCCCGCGGCGCACCGGCGCCGGCTCGCGGGCGCGTACTCGTCCGAGCAGCTGCACGTGCAGGGCGCGAGCGCGGACGGCCACGTCGACGAGGTGATCGCACCGGAGGCGACCCGCGCGCGCGTCGCCTCGTGCCTGGAGGCCCTGGGGGGCGTGCAGCGCCCCGAGTCGCGCGCAACCAACATCCCGCTGTAGGGAAGAGGAGGAAGGCGATGCACTGGTCAGATCCATTCGAGCGGCTCGCGGTGGGCGAGCGCTTCGAGTCCGCGCAGCGCACCGTGCGCGACACCGACGTGATCGTGTTCAGCGCGCTCACCGGCGACTGGCACCCGCAGCACTGCGACCCCGAGTGGGCCGCGCGCAGCCCGTTCGGCGAGCGCATCGCGCACGGCATGCTCGTGCTGTCGCTGGCGGTGGGGCTGGTGCCGCTGGACCCCGAGCGCGTGCTCGCTCTGCGCCGTATCGGCGACGTCGTGTTCAAGCGCCCCGTGCGCCTCGACGAGACGATCTCCGTGAGCGGCGAGATCGCGGCCCTGCGCCCGGTGGACGAGCACAGCGGGCTGGTGGACTTCGTCTGGAAGATAAGAAATCAGGATGGCGCGCTGGTGGCGCGGGCAAGCGTGCAGGTCCTGTGGCGCACCGACACGGCGCGCGACGTGGCGGCTGCTGACGACGACGCGACACAGTCCTGGCTGGAGCCGATCGCGGGCGGCGCCGAGCCGGGCGAGTTCGCGCCGCTGCCGCTGTGATGCTCGACGGCCGGCGCATCCTCGTGACGGGCGTGCTCGACCGCCATTCGATCGCGTTCACGACGGCGGTGCGCGCGCAGGAGCTGGGCGCGGAGGTGCTGCTGACGGGCTTCGGGCGAACCAAACGCATGACCGAACGCGCCGCCGGGCAGCTGCCGCGCGGCGTCGAGGTGCTGGAGCTGGACGTCAACAGCGCGGCCGACATAGAGGGCGTGCGCGCCGATCTGGCCGAGCGCTGGGGAGCGCTCGACGGGCTGCTGCACGCGGTCGCGTACGCGCCGCCTGACGCGCTCGGCGGCGGCTTCCTGGACACGCCGCTGCAGAGCGCGGTCACGGCGTACGAGACGAGCGCGTTCTCGCTGAAGGCGCTCGTCGCGGGGCTGCTGCCGCTGCTGGAGGCCGCGCCGGACGGCGCGGGCGTCGTGGGCCTGGACTTCGACGCGAGCGTGGCGTGGCCGTCGTATGACTGGATGGGCGTCGCCAAGGCCGCGCTCGAGGCCGTCGCGCGCTACCTCGCGCGCGAGCTCGGCCCGCGCGCAATCCGCGTCAACCTCGTGTCGGCCGGTCCGATCGAGACGCTCGCCGCGGGCGGCATCCCCGGCTTCTCGCAGCTCGCAGACGTGTGGTCGCAGACGGCGCCGCTGGCCTGGAACGTGGAGGACCCCGAGCCGGTGGCCGACGCTGCGTGCTTCCTGCTGTCGCGGCTCGCACGCGGCATCACCGCGGAGATCGTGCACGTGGACGGCGGCTACCACGCGATCGGCTGCGCCTCGCCATGAGCGGCGCGATCCTGCTGACGGGGGCGACCGGGTTCCTGGGGATGGACGCGCTCGCGAGCCTGCTCGAGCGCGAGGACGAGCGCATCGCGGTGCTCATCCGCGCCCGCGACGACGATGGCGCGCGCGGACGGCTGGACGACGTGCTCGCGCGCCTGTACGACGAGCGGCCGGACGCGGCGGCACGGGTGCGGGCGGTGCGGGGTGACCTGCTCGAGCCGGACCTGGGGCTGTCGAGGCGTGATCGCGAGTGGCTCGTGGGATCGGTCGACCGGATCGTGCACTGCGCCGCCTCGATCTCGTTCGAGCTGCCGCTGCGCGAGGCGCGCGCGATCAACGTGCGGGGCGTCGAGCGGGTGATCGCGCTGGCGCGCGAGATCGCCGCCGGCGGCACGCTGCGGCGCATCGTGCACGTGTCAACCGCCTACGTCAGCGGCCGTCACACGGGCGAGTTCGGCGAGCAGGACCTGGACCTGGGCCAGCAGTTTCGCAACACGTACGAGTGCTCCAAGTTCGAGGCCGAGCGGCTGCTGCGCGGGGTCGAGGACCTGCCGCTCGCGGCGGCGCGCCCGAGCATCGTCGTGGGCCACAGCGCGAGCGGCTGGACGTCCGCGTTCAATGTCCTCTACTGGCCCATGCGCGCGTTTGAACGCGGCCTGCTCGACGAGGTGCCCGCGCGCGAGGACTCGATCGTGGACTTCGTGCCGGTCGACTACGTCACCGCCGGGATCCTTGCCTTGCTCGACGACGAGACCGCGCGCGGCACGTACAACCTGGTCGCGGGTGACGCCGCGCTGAGCGCCGGCGAGCTCGTGCAGCTGCACTCCTCCATCACCGGGCGCGAGCCGGTGCGCTTCGTGGCGCAGCAGGGGGCCGACGGCGAGGCGAGCGGGCTGCCCGCCGGCGCCGAGACGTTCGCGCCGTACTTCGACGTGCGCTGCCGCTTCGGCGACGAGCGCGCTCGCGCGCTGCTCGACGGGGCGGGCGTGGCCAAGCCCCACGCCGGCGACTACCTGGAGCGGCTGCTCGCGTACGCTCGGACGACGGGATGGGGCAAACGGCCACTGTCCCGGCAGGCTTCACTGGGGGACGTGAGCGCGAACCGCGGAAGAGGCCCATCCGGGCCGTCGACGATGCCGCTGAACATCTCCAGCGGTCGCACCCGGGTCGTCAACGGATCATCGACTGCGCGATAGACCACGAGCAGCTCTTCCGTCCCGGAGTGACGAGCAACCTCCAAGAGCTCGTACTCGCCGCCCTTGAAGTGTCGGTATCTGCCCGGCGGCGGTAGAGCTTGGGAACGCGTCGGAGCTTCTCGCGTCGGCACGGACACCATTATGCCGTCTCCTCCGGCGACCTCAGCGCTCGCAGATCGTTCGTACCCAGATACCCGTCATCTCGCCGTTCGTAGGCGACGAAGGCCGCGACCAAGCTCATGACGAGCAACGCGATGAGGACGATCGTCCACACCCCGAACGCAGCAAAGACGCTCGCCACAACACCGCCGCCGAAGAGCAGCGGCGACGCGAGGATGGTTCGAAGTCTCGGATTGGGTCGAGGTCGTGGAGATTGGCACGGCGCAAGTCGATTGCGATCTCCCTCCACGGCATCAGTCGTCGCCAGAGACGGCGGCGTCGTCTCGGCTTCCAGAAGACGTTCGAGATCCGCAGATCGATCGAGCAGGGTTGGATCTGACGCGCTGGCTCGAAGGGGTGATCGGGATGCGGGCCTGCTAGCCGTAGCTCATCGCTGAGCGCCTTGATTTCGTGATCGGCGAGATACAAGTTGGTCGAGCCTATCGTGGGACGAGGATCCGATGAGCGGAATCTAGGCGCCGCAAGCCGACCGCGCCTGTGGGTTATTCCGACGGTGAGGCACGGTTCGGGACGCGAGCGTCCTCGGTGCTGGTGGGCGTCTGAAGGCAGCGGATATAGTCGCCCGATGTCAGGGCCACGGCTGGAGGGGAAGGTCGCGCTGATCACGGGCGCGGCGGGCGGCATCGGCAGCGCGGCGGCGCGGCGCCTGGCGGGAGAGGGCGCGCAGCTGCTGCTGACGGACGCCGACGGCGAGCGCGCGCAGGCTTTGGCCCGGGATCTCGGCGACTGCGCGGACGCGCTTGCGCACGACGTCACCAGCGAGGAGCAGTGGCAGGCGGTGGTCGCGCACGCGATGATCGAGCGGCACGCCGGCTCGATCGTCAACGTCTCCTCCGTCGCCGGGCTCACCGGGCCGCCCTACCTCACCGCGTACGCCGCCAGCAAGTGGGCGGTGCGGGGCATGAGCAAGGTGGCCGCCAAGGAGCTCGCGCAGTTCACCGTGCGCGTCAACTCGCTGCACCCTGGCCAGATCGACACCGACATGAACACGCGCCAGCGCGAACAGACCCCGGAGCTGATCGACAAGCTGATCGGGGCATCCCGCTGCGGCGCATCGGCACCCCCGAGGAGGTCGCGCACGCGATCGCGTACCTCGCCAGCGACGAGAGCGTGTACGTCACCGGCTCCGAGCTCGTGATCGACGGGGGCGTCACGTCTTGAGCACACACCCACAACCCTTGGAGAGGCGTCAATGAGCGACATCAACCACCAGGTGCGGCTCGCCGCGCGGCCGTCCGGCCTGCCCAAGGCGAGCGACTGGAGCATGACCGAGGAGCCCGTGCCCGTCCCCGGCGACGGCCAGTTCGTGGTCGAGATCTCCCACATCTCGCTCGACCCCGCCATGCGCGGCTGGATGAACGCCGGCGCCTCCTACATCGACCCGGTGGAAGTCGGCGACGTGATGCGCGCCGGAGCCGTCGGGTGCGTGACCGCCTCGCAGCACCCCGGCTTCGCCGTCGGCGAGCACGTGTACGGCGCGTTCGGCGCGCAGGAGTACGCGCTGTCGGACGGCAACGGCGTGATGAAGGTCGACCCCGCGCTCGCGCCGCTGCCCACGTACCTGGGCACGCTCGGCATGACCGGCATGACCGCCTACTTCGGGCTGTTCGACGTCGGCGCGATGAAGGAGGGCGACACCGTCGTCGTCTCCGGCGCCGCCGGTGCGGTGGGCATGGCCGTCGGGCAGATGGCCAAGATCAAGGGCGCTTCCCGCGTCATCGGCATCGCCGGCGGTGAGGAGAAGTGCCGCTGGATCGTCGACGAGCTCGGCTTCGACGTCGCCATCGACTACAAGAACGAGGACGTGCGTCTCGCGCTGCGCGAGGCTGCGCCCAAGGGCGTCGACGTGTACTTCGACAACGTCGGCGGCGACATCCTCGACGCGGTGCTCACGCGCCTCGCGCGCGGCGCGCGCATCGTCATCTGCGGCGCGGTGTCGCAGTACAACGCCACCGACCGCGTGCAGGGGCCCTCCAACTACCTGGCGCTGCTCGTCGCGCGCGCGTCGATGACCGGCATGGTCGTGTTCGACTACGCGCCGCGGTTCGGGGAGGCCATCGCGGAGATCGCAGGCTGGATGCGGGAAGGGCGGTTGATCTCGCGTGAGGACGTCGTCGACGGGAGCGTGAGCGACTTCCCGGACACGCTGCTGAAGCTGTTCGCCGGCGAGAACGTCGGCAAGCTGGTGCTGCGGGTGCGCGTCAGCTGACGGTTTTGCCTCGCGCGAACCGGATCAAGTCGGCTTGACGTTCACTTCTCCCGCGGTGCACGGCTTCGTCCGGCGCGCCAGGGGTTGCCACTCGTGACGAGTCTCTGTGCGTACACCTCGACGGCATCGCCCTGGCGATCGCGCTCGATGTCCTGGGCCTCCAGGGCCATCGTTCGAGCTGCATACCCGAGGAGTTGCTCCGCAACAGCTTTAGCCTGGGTCGTGACGGTCTGCTCGAGCGTCGAGTTCGGCACCAGTGCGTAGACGAGTGTGCAGTCGAGCGCGCCGGCGACTTCGGACAGCTTGCCGATGGTGACGCCGCCGTGGAGCTCGGCGTGCTCGAGCTGGTTGATGGCTGCGCCGGACACGCCCAGGCGTCCTGCAAGAACGGCTTGGCTCATTCCCAGCGCGCCTCGGATGGCGCGTATCCAGCCCGAGCGCGGTCGGGTGGCGATGGGCTCGAGCTGTGCGGCGCTGAACTTTCTATCCAACTCGCGTCGCGCTTGCGCGGCTCTCTCTGCTCTTTGCATAGCTATAGCTTAGCATCAGATATAAAGATGTAAAGCTATAGCTTTAAAGAAGCAACGATCCCGTAAACCTATAGGTTGATGCACCTCAGAACACGGGCGTCTCGGAGTAGTCCCCGAACACCTGCTGCAGCGACTCGATGATCTCGCCCTCGCTCGCGTGTGTGCGCGCGCAGTCCAGCAGCGGCTCCATCAGGTTGCGGTCCTCGTGCGCGGCGTCCTCGCGCAGCGCCGCCAGCGTGCGCTCCACCGCGGCGCCGTCGCGCCGTGCGCGCGCGGCGTTGAGGCGGTCGATCTGCTTGCGCTCCAGCGCCGGGTCCACGCGCAGCGTGGGGATCGGCTGCTCGTCGGCTGCCACGAAGCTGTTGACGCCCACCACGATCCGCTCCTGGGCGTCGATCTGCTGCTGCAGCGCGAACGCCGCGTCGGCGATCTCGCGTTGCGGGTAGTTGAGCTTGGTCGCCTCCACCATGCCGCCCAGCTCGTCGATCTTCGCGAAGTACTCGTACGCGCGGCGCTCCATCTCGTCCGTGAGCGACTCCACGAAGTAGGAGCCGCCGAGCGGGTCCACGGTGTTGGTCACGCCGGTCTCGTACGCGAGCATCTGCTGCGTGCGCAGCGCGATCGTCACCGCCTCCTCCGTGGGCAGCGCCAGCGCCTCGTCGTAGGAGTTCGTGTGCAGCGACTGCGTGCCGCCCAGCACCGCCGCCAGCGCCTCCACGGCCGTGCGCACGATGTTGTTCAGCGGTTGCTGCGCCGTCAGGCTCACCCCGGCCGTCTGCGCGTGGAAGCGCATCTGCCACGAGCGCGGGCTCTTCGCGCCGAACGTCTCGCGCAGCTCGCGCGCCCAGATGCGCCGCGCCGCGCGGTACTTCGCGATCTCCTCGAAGAAGTCGATCTGCGCGTTGAAGAAGAACGACAGCCGCGGCGCGAACTCGTCGACGTCGAGGCCGCGCGCGACCGCCTGCTCGACGTAGGTCAGGCCGTCCTTGAGCGTGAACGCCAGCTCCTGCTGCGCCGTCGAGCCCGCCTCGCGGATGTGGTAGCCGGAGATCGAGATCGGGTGCCAGCGCGGCATCCGGCGCGTGCACCACTCGATCATGTCGCCGCACAGGCGCATCGCCGGGTCGATCGGGAAGCACCACTCCTTCTGCGCGATGTACTCCTTGAGGATGTCCGCCTGGATCGTCCCCGACAGGCGCTCCGGCGGCGTCGGATGCACCGGATCGGATTCTGCGGCGGCGACGTAGAACGCCAGCATGATCGCCGCCGGCGCGTTGATCGTCATCGACACCGACACCTCGCCCAGGTCGATGCCGCCGAACAGCGTCTGCATGTCATCCAGCGTGTCCACCGCCACGCCCTCGCGGCCGACCTCGCCCAGCGAGCGCGCGTGATCGGAGTCGTGGCCCATCAGCGACGGCATGTCAAACGCCGTCGACAGCCCCGTCTGACCGTGCTCCAGCAGATAGTGGAAGCGCTCATTCGTCTCCTCGCTCGTGCCGAAGCCGGCGAACTGGCGCATCGTCCACAGCCGCCCGCGGTACATCGTCGGGTGGATGCCGCGCGTGAACGGGTACTCGCCCGGCAGGCCGATCGGGTCCTCGATGGGTGGGTGGGCACCAAATCTTGCGCCGGGCGCCAGGTCATCGGCGGTGTACAGCTCGCGCACGGGCTCGTCGGAGAGCGTGCGGAAGGCTCGCTCCTCCGGGTCCGGCGCCGACTCGCTTGCGTGCTCGCGAGAATGTGGGGTGACTGCCATGGCCTTCGTCAATGCTATCTGTATTCACAGGCGCTTTGTAGTGCGGTAGACTACACCCAACTACATGAGTCGCCAAACATCCCAGAAGCCATTCTCGATCCGCATGAGCACGCAGACGCTCGCCCGTCTCGATCTGGGCGCAAAGCGTCGTGGCGAGGCCAAGGCGCGGACAGCGGAGCGGCTCATCGACGAGGGGCTGCGCATGGAGGACCACCCTGGCGTCGTGTTCAGGGACGGCCCGGCCGGACGCCGCGCGGCGCTTGCCGGCGGCCCGGACGTATGGGAGATCATCGAGACGGTCAAGGGCACTGGCCTCACGGGCGATCAGGCGATTGCCGCCACCGCCGAGTGGGGCGCACTCACACACGCGCAGGTGCACGCTGCCGTGCGCTACTACGCGGACTTCCGCGACGAGATAGACGAGAGGATCGCGTTCAACAGCCGGGAGGCCGACCGTCAGCGGGCGGCGTGGGTGAGAGCGCGGGAAGCGCTCGCTTGAAGCTCCTCATAGACGAGATGTATCCGCCCGCGATCGCCGAGCAGCTGCGCGCGCGCGGAGGAGACGTCGAGGCGGTGACCGCCCGCCCGGAGCTGCGTGCGCTTGCTGACACCGACATCTTCGCGCTGGCACAGCAGGAGCAGCGCGCGGTTGTCACCGAGAACATCGCCGACTTCATCGTCATCGCCGACGGCTACGACCGGCGCGGCCAGGGGCATCACGGTCTCGTCCTGGTCCCACCCGGCAGCTACCCGCGCGGCAGCGCGAGGACGTTGGGACGCATGGTTACCGAGCTCGATCGGCTTCTGGGGGAGCACACCGAGACGACACCGACGAGTCTGCGCCACTGGCTTTGAGGGGCGCGGCCCACTAGCCTCGACTTCGATCATGCTCAGTGAGCTCAGCCGACTCGTCGGCGCGGAGCACGTAGTCGAGGCTCCGTCCAACTCGCCCTACAACCGCGACTGCTCGAACCGCCGCGGCGTCGACGGCCGCGCGCAGGCCGTGGCGCTGCCCGGCAGCGCCGAGGAGGTCGCCGCGGTGGTTGCGTGGTGCTACGAGCACGACGTGCCGATCGTGCCCCGCGGCGGCGGCACGGGGCTGATGGGCGGCGCGGTGGCGGTGCACGGCGGCGTGGTGTGCTCGCTGGAGCGCCTGCGCGGCGTGCGCGAGCTGGAGCCGGGGCTGTGGCGCATGTTCCCCGAGGCCGGCGTGAGCACCCGCGACGTGCAGCGCCTGGCGCGCGAGAACGGGCTGATGTTCGCCCCCGACCCGGGCGCCGCGGAGCAGTCGCAGATCGGCGGCAACGTCGCCACCAACGCGGGCGGCCCGCACGCGCTGAAGTACGGCGTCACGGGCGCGTGGGTGGCCGGCCTGGAGGCGGTGCTCGCGCCCGGCGAGCTGGTGCGCGTGGGCGGCTGGGCGGGCAAGGACGTGGCGGGCTACGACATCAAGAGCCTGCTCGTCGGCTCCGAGGGCACGCTCGGCGTGATCACCGCGGTGCGCCTGCGGCTGCTGCCAGCGCCCGAGGCGGCGATCCCGCTCGTGGTGTTCCTGCCCACGCGCGCGGACGGCTGCGCGGCGATCTGCGCGGTGCTCGCCGCGGGGCTGCGCCCGTCGGTGCTCGACTTCATGGACGGCGACACGCTGCGCATCGTCGCGGGCGCGTATTCGCATGTTCACCCGCCAGGGGTCCCCGCGGACGCGGGCTTCGCGCTGATCTGCGAGGTGGACGGCTCGAGCGCAGAGGCGCAGGCGCAGCGCGACACGCTGATCGAGCTGCTGGGCGACGGCGCGCTCGCGGTGCACGAGCCCGCGGACGCGCGCGCGCTGTGGCGCTGGCGCGACGGCGCCAACCCGGCGGTGACGGCGCAGCGCGGCGCCAAGGTCAGCGAGGACGTGGTCTTCCCGCTGGAGCACCTTGCCGAGGGCCTCGAGCGCTTCGAGCGGATCGCCGACGCGCACGGCCTCAGCTCGTGCGCGTGGGGGCACGGCGGCGACGGCAACGTGCACGCGACGGTGCTCGTCGATCCCGCCCGCGAGGCCGAGCTGGACGCCGCGGAGGCGGCCGGCGAGGAGCTGTTCGCGACCGTTGTGGAGCTCGGCGGATCGGTCGCCGGCGAGCACGGCGTGGGGTGGCTCAAGCGCGGGCGGCTGGAGTCGCAGTGGGACCGCAGGGCACTCGAGCTGCACGAGCAGATCAAGCGCGCGTTCGACCCCAAGGGCCTGCTCAACCCAGGCAAGAAGCTGGCGCGGTACCCTGCGCGGTCGCTGCGCTCTACTACTTGAAAGGAACACCAGCATGAACAAGTCGCAACTGATCGACGCGATCGCCGCGGACACCGGTCTCACGAAGACGGACTCATCGCGCGCTGTCGAGTCGCTCCTGGACACCGTCAGCAAGACGCTCAAAAAAGGCGACGAGGTCAGCATCACCGGCTTCGGCAAGTTCTCCGTCGTCAAACGCGCCGCCCGCCAGGGCGTCAACCCGCGCACCGGCGAGCGCGTCAAAATCAAAGCGTCCAAGGCCCCCAAGTTCTCGGCCGGCGCGGGACTCAAGAACGCGGTGAGCCCCAAGAAGAAATAGATCGAGCCCGCCGCCACGGCGATGGCGCTCGTCAGCGACCTGGAGCTCCCCGCGTTCGACTACACCGATGTGTCGTTGCGCGGGGATCGCTTCCATGCCGCCATGGGCGAGCTGAGGGCGGGGGGATGGCTGGCGCAGGGGCCTTTCGGGTACATGGTGCTCGACCGCGAGTCCGCGGAGTTCTTCCTGCGCACGCGCTCCGCGACCTTCCCCGGGATGAAGATCGCGGAGATCTTCGGCGTGACGGAGGGGCCGCTGTACGAGCAGATGAAGCGCAACATCCTGCACGTCAACGGCCCCGACCACGCGCGCCTGCGCAGCCTCGTCAACCCCGCGCTCTCGCCGCGCGCCGTCGAGCGCTACGCGCCCGCCATGCGCACGTTCCTGCGCGAGCTGCTCGACGACGCGATCGCCTCCTCGCCGCAGCCCGACAGCGTCAGCTGCGAGTTCGTCGACGCGTTCGCCAAGCCGTACCCCTCGCAGGTGATCGCCACCGTCATGGGCGCGCCCGTCGAGGACGCGCCCCGGCTGCACCACTGGTCCAACTGGATCCAGCGGCAGTTCGACGCCGCCAGCATGGCCACCGAGCGCGAGCACATCGAGCTGGCGGTGGAGCAGTTCTACGAATACGCCGCCGGTCTGCTCAGGGTGCGCCGCGAGGACCCGCGCGACGACCTCCTCTCAATGTTGATCGAGGCGGAAGAGGCCGGCGAGCGGCTGTCGGACGTGGAGTGCATCAACCTCGTGTTCAACGTGCTCGCGGGCGGCGTCGACACCACGCAGAGTCAGCTCGCGCACGCCGTGCGGCTGCTCGCGCAGCACCCCGAGCAGTGGCAGCTGCTCGTCGAGAGCCCTGAGCTGGCGGACGCCGCCGTCGACGAGGCGCTGCGCTTCGAGCCGATCACGCCGTTCACCGCGCGCATCACCACCGAGGACGTCGAGTACCGCGACGTGGTGTTCCCCGAGGGCACCATCGTGATGGTGTGCGCTTTCACCGGCAACCGCGACCTCGCCGGCGACGCCCGCGGACCCGGCGGGCCGGACAGCTTCGACATCGCCGCGCCGCGCGGACGCGCGCGCGAGCTCACGTTCGGCGCCGGCGTGCACTACTGCGTCGGCGCCAACCTCGCGCGGCTGGAGCTGCGCGAAGCGCTCACGTTCCTCGCCGCCAACGTGCGCCAGCTCGAGCTGGACGGCGAGCCGCAGTACGACAGCATCCTCGGCATCTACGGGCTCGCCCGGCTGCCCTTGCGTCTCTCGCTTTGATCCTCAGCTCGCCCCGATCCCCATTTGATGGAACAATTTGGGGAGGGGGTCTGAAGCGGCTTTCGCTCGACATGGAGGTTGACGGTGATCGTTTTCGAACGGATATCGAGATTGGGGTCGCGCGTGGCGTGGCCGCGCGGGGTGTCGCACGCGGTGGGCGGCATTGCTGTCGCGCTTGCCGTGGGCGTTGGTGGCGCGGTAGCGCCCGTGTCGGCCCTCGCGGGCCAGTACCACGTCTACTCGTGCCGCACGCCTGACGGGGAAGTGGCTCCGGTGGATGGGTGGAGCGAATCAGCGACCGGCAGCTACACGGTCACCAGCGACACGTGCGCCAAGCCCGGCGGCGCGCTGATCGCGGGGCTCATCGCCGAAACGACGCGCTACGCGAATACGAACATGGCCACCTGGGCGTTCGCAGCGCCAGTCGGCGAGACGCTCGTGGGGGCAAGGTTGTGGCGGGCGGGTGACAACGGCGGTGGGGCAGCGGTCAACGCCAGCTATCAATTCTGGTTCGCAGGCTCCGCCGAAACTGACTTGTTTGGCGAATGTGCATACCTTCTGGGCTGCCCGAGGGCGGGCGTGGTCGGCCAGCTTTCGTCGCCGACGAACGAACTGGTTGTGCCCGCTGCCAATCTTGGTTCACGTCTATATGTTCGGGCGTCATGCGGTGGAATCTCTGAATTCCGTTGTCCCGATGACGACGGCGACGCGAACGGCTACGCGGCCGTCGTCTACCTTTACGCCGCGAATCTGACGCTCGAACAGAGCACGCCGCCGACGGCGTCGAACGTGAGTGGCGAACTTGCAACTGCACCGACCTTGGCGGGCACGAGCGACGTGGCTTTCAGCGCGAGCGACCCGGGCTCGGGCGTGTACGAGGCGCTATTCAGCGTGGACGGGCAGGTCGTGCAGAGCACGCCGCTGGACGAAAACGGTGGACGTTGCAAGGACGTGGGAGAGACAACGGACGGTCTGCCGGCGTTCCTGTACGTGCAGCCGTGCCTTGCGGCGGTGAGCGCTGATGTGGGGTTCGATACGGCGCGTGTGGCCAACGGCCCGCACCACCTCGTCGTGACCGTGATCGACGCCGCCGGCAACTCGGCGACGGTCCTGGACCGCAACGTGACGATCGACAATCCCGTGCTCCCCGGCACCGGAGCCCCCAATGGCACAGGAGCAACGACTGAGGCCGCGCTGACGGTCGCCTGGAAGAACACCAGCCGCAACCTGACGACGAGCACGTTCGACGCACCCCACACGATCGTGGGCCGCCTGACTGGCGCGGGTGGGGCGCCGATCGGCGACGCGCAGGTGGGCATCCTGTCGACGCCCGCCTACGCGGGCGCCACTACGGCGGCGATGCCGAGCGTGCGCACGGGCGCGGACGGGCGCTTCGTGCTGCGCCTGCCGGCAGGGCTGTCCTCGCGCACGCTGCGCTTCCAGTACGCCAGCAGCGTCGACGCGCCGCCCGTGGTCACGCGCACGCTGTCGCTGCGAGTGCGCGCGGGCGTGGCGCTGCGGGTCTCGCCGCGCGTCGTCAGCGTAGGCCGCAGCATCTACTTCTCCGGCCGCCTGCGCGGCGGGCCGGTCCCAGCGGGCGGCAAGCTGCTCGTGCTGGAGGCGCGCTCTCCGGGCGGCGCGTGGCTGGAGTTCGACGTGGTCCGCAGCGACGGCCGCGGGCGCTTCCACGCGAGCTACCGGTTCAAGTTTCCCGGTCCCGCCGACTACCAGTTCCGCGTCGTGTGCGAAGCCGAGGCCGACTATCCGTTCGCGACCGGGGACTCCAAGGTCATCGGCGTGTTCGAGCGGTAGGCGTAAGCGCCGAAATGGGAGTGTGGCGTGGGCGAAAGTGGGAGCGACATGTGCGCGAAAGTGGGAATATCCTGCAAATAGCCCATTCTTCAGGATGCGCCTCTTTGCGGTCTACGCTTGAGTCATGTCGCCGAAGGACAAGCGCCAGCTGGCTCGCGAGCATCTCCAGGCCGCGCAGAGCGCCGTGGAGGAGGAGCGTCTCAACGATGCCATCAATGCCCTGTTCTATGCGGGCGAGGCTGCGGTGGTCGCCGTTGCGGACCAGAACGAGATCGACACCAAGAAGCATCACGGACTGAAGGCGGACGCCGCCACCGAGCTCCATAAGAAAGGGGTGCTGGCAGAGGACTACGGCCGCGTCCTGCGGATCCTGAACCAAGCCAGAAAGGACATCTGGTATGAGGGCGACGAGCCCGAGCTCGACGGCGAATTGGAGGATCTAGTCGTCGAAGTGGAAGCGCTTGTAGAGGTGGCAGAGGCGGGAGCGTGAGAGCGCTGCGACTTTCCGAACAGCTTTCCGACGCCGGGTGGGCTCGGCGATTGCGCGAGGACCGCGATCGTGCTGAGCGCTTCCAGACGCCGGAGCAGCGGGCAGTCACAGTTGCCGTGATGGGTCGAGCGATCGCCCTGGGAGCATCTGGATTCGCCCTGACGGGGTCGACGGCACGCAGGCGACGCACGGCCATCAGCGATCTCGACTACCACGTCATAGGCAGACGCCCCGATGTGAGCGACCTGCCTGGGGACGTGGACGTAGTCGCCACGGGCGCTGCGCGCTTCCGTAGCCGTCTGATTGAGGGAGACGACTTCGCCCAGTGGACTCTGCGCTGCGGTTGCATCCTGCACGACACCGGTCCACTGCACGACGGTGTGCGCCTGATCGCCGAAATGGAGCTGTGGCCGGACGCGCAGCGCAAGCTTGACAGCCTGGATGTGCATCGAACCGAGGTCGAGCGTCTCATTCAGATGGGGGACCAGGGAGCAGCACACGAACAGCTCCGCGCGATGCTCACGACAGCGGCACGCGGCCTATTGCTCGAGGCACGAGTCTTCCCGCTCGCGAGAACGGACCTTCCGGCGCAACTAGACCGAGTCGGATACGGCCGACTAGCCCAGGCTCTGCGTCGCACGATCCATGCCGCGCCGCAGCTTGATGAGCTCGAAGCGGGATTGCAGGTCCTTGACGCAACTCTTGAGGACTTGCACGCGCCGCTGCCCGCCTGATCCTCTTACAAGCCGATCGCAAACGGACCTGTGTACAGCTCCGGCTACTCGGCGGTCTCCGCTACGGTGCACCACCGTGAGCCGCAGCCTGCCGGGCCGCATCGGCGTAAACGCCATCTTCCTCGAGCCGCCCATGGGCGGGCTGGAGACGTACGTGCGCGCCGTCGTGCCGGAGCTCGTGCGCCTGGCGCCGGGCGTGCGCTTCAGCGTGTTCTGCAGCCCGCCCGGGTATGAGCTGCTGCGGCGCGAGGAGTGGGCCGGCGAGGTCGAGCTGGTGGTGCACCCGCTGTTCGGGGTGCGGGGGCTGAAGGCGGTGTCGGAGATGACCGTGCTGGGCGTGCTCGCGGGTCGCAGCGTGGATCTGCTGTACAGCGTCGCGCTGACCGCGCCGCTGAAGACGCGCGCGCTGAACCTGGTGATGCTCGCCGACATCACGTGGATCCTTGCCCCGGACGATGCGACGGCCGCGACGATGCGGCTGTGGCGCACCGTGGTGCCGGTGATCGCGCGCCGCGCCGACCGCGTGGTCGCGATCTCGCAGTCGGGCGCGGACGACGTCGTGCGCCACCTGCGCGTGGCGCGAGAGCGTGTCGACGTGGTGCCGCTGGGGCCGGGCGTGAAGGCGAGCGTGGCGCCCACGCCGGAGCCGGCGCTCAGGCAGCGCCTGGGGCTGGGCGAGGGGCCGATCGTGCTGGCGGTGTCGGCGAAGAAGACCCACAAGAACCTCGCGCGCCTGGTGCAGGCGATGCGCGCCGTCACCGCGCGCGCGCCGACGGCGATGCTGGTGCTGGTGGGCCGTCCGACGCCCCACGAGCTGGAGCTGCGCGAGCTGGCCGCGCGGGAGGGGCTGGCCGCCAGCGTCGTGTTCCCGTCGTACGTCGATCAGGCCGATCTCGAGGGCCTGTACGCGGCCGCCGGCTGCTACGTGATGCCGTCGCTCAACGAGGGCTTCGGGCTGCCGATCCTGGAGGCGATGGAACGCGGTGTGCCGGTGGCGTGCTCGAACGTGTCGGCGATGCCGGAGGTCGCGGGCGAGGCGGCACGCTACTTCGACCCGCTGCGCACCGAGGAGATCGCGGCGGCGATCGTGGAGCTGCTGGAGGATCGCGCGCTGGCGTCGCGGCTGGTCGCGGCCGGGCACGAGCGCGCGCGGGAGTTCTCGTGGGAGGCGACGGCGGAGCTGACGCTGGAGTCCTTCGAGCGCGCTTGGCGCGCCCGCGTCACGAGCTGACCTACGCGTCGACCGGCGCCTGGACGGGCGCGTCGAGCGGCGCGTCGAGCTGGGGCTCACGCACGGCGTCGCGCGTCGGCGGCTTGCTCGCCAGCTGTCGCTCCCACAGCTTCAGCTCGGCCAGCAGCCAGTAGCACCACGACAGCAGCGCTACTGACAGGCCGTAGCGCCCGCCGCGGTAGCCGCGCTTGGCGATGTATTCCTGTGCGAAGCGCGCCGCCGGGACCGCGACGAGCCGCGGCAGGCTCGCGCGGCGTCCGGCGCTTGCCATGCGCTCGGCCTCGAGCTCGGTGTAGCGGTTGGCGCTCGCCATCCAGTCGCCGATCGTGGCGAGGCTGTGGTGCACGAGCGCGTTCGCGGCGAGCGCTGGCGCGTGCTCGACCTGGCCGTCGATCGTCGGCCCTTCGTGTGTACGCAGGCCCGGCCAGGTGGTGCGCTCGCGGCGAAACAGCCGCAGCTGCCAGTCGGGCCACAGGCCCGCTCTGGGCACCCACCAGCCGAACCAGAAGTTCTGTCGCGGCAGCTGCACGCCGGCGACATCGTCGCGCTCGATGTAGCCGGCGGCGAGCGCGCGCAGGCCGGGCGTGGCGCGCTCGTCCGCGTCCAGCACGAGGATCCACGGCTGCGTCGCGGCGTCGATGCCGGACTGCCGACCTGGCTCTGCCCATCCGGCGGCCGGCACTTGCACGATCGTGGCACCGTAGGAGCGGGCGATGTCGAGCGTTGCGTCGCTGCTCTCCATGTCGACGACGACGAGCTCGCTGACCCAGTCGCGAGCGCTGTCGATGCAGCCCGCGAGCAGCGGCGCGGCGTTACGCGTGCTGATGCACAGCGTGATCGGCAGGGCGTCCACCGCACGTAGGATATTCGGGCGCTGGCGCGCCTCGCCGGTCGCTACCCTTCCACGCGTGCCGCGTCCCCTGGAGCTGTTCGAACGGCTCAGCGACCCCCGCCAGTTCGACCTCTCGCCCACGGGTCCGGGGGCGATCCTCGACATCGGCTGCGGCGCGGAGAAGGTGCCGGGGGCGGTGGGGCTGGACATCTCCTCGGACACCGCCGCGGACATCGTCCACGACCTCGACGAGATGCCGTACCCGATCGCGGACTCGAGCTTCGACCAGATCCTGCTGCAGGACGTCGTCGAGCACGTGCGCGAGCCGATCCGCGTGTTCGAGGAACTGCACCGCATCGCCCGCCCGGGCGCGCGAATCCAGCTGCGCACGCCGCACTTCTCCTCGGTGCTCGCCTACGGCGACCCCACGCACCGCCACTACTTCTCCACCGTCGCCATCCGCTCGCTGGCCGAGCCGCGCTTCGCGCACTACACGGACGTGCGCTTCCGCGTCGTGCACGTGACGCTCGACATGTGGCTGCCCTACCGGCTGCTCGGCCTGAGCATCTTGTTCAACCGCGCGCAGGATGCGTATGAGAAGTACTTCGCGTTTATGTTCACCACGATGAACATCCGCGCGGAGTTCGAGGTGGTCAAGGGCTGACTGCGGGCCTGCTCCCGGCGGGTGCGAAGGCGCGGTCACTCGACCGGTTCGCGTCGCAGCGCCTGCAGGAACTCCGCCGGCAGCGCTCGCAGCGCCACCAGCCCCGCGAGCAGCACGAGGCTGCCGATGACGACGCCTGGCACGGAGCCGAACGGCTGCGCCTCGGCGGCGGCGAACGCGGCGGCGAGCGCGAGCGCGACGCGGGGAGCTCCTCGCAGCGACGGTCGCAGCTCGGGCCGGCGGCGGCTGAGCACGACGGCGTACGCGAGCGCGAGCGCGATCTTGAGCGTGGCCGTCACGATGGCGCCGCCGTGCGCGTGGAAGGGCGGGATCAGCAGCAGGCTGAGCGCGACGGCGGCGAGCACAGTGATGCCGTTGACGACGATCAGCTCGCGGAACATGCGCAGCGACAGCATCGCGAAGGACCAGATGGCGACGAGGAAGCTGCCGATGACGCCGACGCCGAGGATCTGCAGCACGGCGATCGAGGGGTGGTATTTGGCGCCGCCGACGACGGCGATGGCGAACGGCGCGCCGACGATCACGCATAGCGAGAACAGGCCGCCGACGACGAGCGCGCCGTCGAACAGCCGCTGCAGCGCGTAGCGCAACCGCTCGCGGTCGTCGCGCGCGGCGCGCGCGAGGATCGGGAAGGCGGAGACGACGAGCAGCCAGGGAATGCCGTTGACGAGGCTGAGCACGCGGAACGACAGGCTGAAGTAGCCGGTCTGAAGCTTGCTGGCGAGCAGCGACATGGCGACGACGACGATCTGGAAGTACACGACCCCGAGCGTGGTGGCGGCGGCATACACGACCGTGTCGGACGCGAGCGCGCGCCAGCGGGCGGGGGAGAAGGAGGGGCGCAGGCTGATCTCCCCGCGCACGAGCACGGCCATCAGCGTGAGCGTGACGATCGCGACGACGATCGTGACGGCGTAGAACGGCAGCAGCGACGCGCCGGCGACTACGAGCAGGACCATGCAGACGGACGTGACGAACTGGCCGCTGAAGTCGCTGAGCGCGAGCCAGCCGAGCCGGAGCTTGGCGGTCAGCGGGATCGTGAGCGTGACGCGCACGCCTTCGAGCATCAGGCCCACGCACGCGAGCGCGGTGCCCTCGACGAGCACGCGCGGATAGCCGGCGAGCGCCACGAACAGGAACGCGCCGACGGCGCCGAGCAGCGACAGCGCGATCCGCAGCCCGAGCAGGCTGCTCATGAACGAGCGCCGCTCGGCCTCGCCGCTGGTGGAGAACTCGCGCACGCCGAGGTTGCCGACGCCGCCCTCGGTGAGCGTGGCGGCGATGAAGATCACGGAGGTGACGGTGATGTAGTGCCCCCAATCGGTGGGGCCGAGGTGGCGGGTGACGAGCGGGGTGGAGACGAGACCGACGAGCAGCCCGGAGCCGTACGCGACGACGCGCAGGCCGCCGCCGCGCAGGAAGCGCCCGCCGGCTTCGCGCGAGGCGAGGATGTCGGCGTCGGGGATGGTTTCCGAGATCTCGCCTGGCGTCTGAGCGCTCGGGTCCTCGCTCATCTGACGGCGCGCTGAACTGGCGTCCGCTCGGCGGCGACGCGCGCGGTGGCTGGATACCCGGCGGCGGCGTCGAGCGTCTCGATGACCGTCGACGCGAAGCGCCCCCACGAGAACTCGCCGGCGCGGGTGCGCGCGCGCACGGACAGCTCGGCGCGATAGGGATCGTTGTCGAGCACGGCGCGCAGCCCGGCGGCGATGCCGGGGACGTCGTAGGGGTCGACGTACTCGACGGCGTCGCCGCCGACCTCCGGCAGCGAGGACAGCTGTGAGGTGACGACGGCGGCGCCGGCGGCCATGGCCTCGAGCACGGGCAGCCCGAAGCCCTCGCCGAGCGACGGGTAGCAGAACACGGCGCAGCGCCGGTAGAGCTCCGCGAGCGCCGCGTCGGAGACATAGCCGAGCACGTGGCAGCGCTCGCCGAGCGAGCCAAGCGCGTCGAGCGTCTCGCCCGTCTGCCAGCCGCTGGCGCCGACGACGACGAGCGGATGGCGTATCTGCTGGGCCGCGTCGAGCGAGCTGTACGCGGCGACGAGCCGCGGCAGGTTCTTGCGCGGCTCGAGCGTGCCGACAGCGAGCACGAAGCCGGGGGCGGGCAGCTTCGCGGCGTCCTCCGTCGTGAGTTCTTCGTCGAGCGTCAGCGCCACGCCGAGCGGCGCCACGACGGTCTTGCTCCTCCCGGCTGGAAAGCGGTCGGCGAGGGCGTCCGCGGTGGCCTGGGAGATGGCCAGCAAAGCCGCCGAGCGTCGCACTGAGAGCCGCAGCGTGGCGCGCTCGATCACGGCGGAGCGGCGGTTGGGGCGCATCGAGGGCTCGAAGCCGACGAGGTCGTAGACGATCGGCACGGCGGGGATGCGCAGCATCCAGGTCGTCAGATACGAGTTGCACGAGAGGAACGCGTCGCACTCGCGGTTGGCGTAGCGCGCGGCGACCACATGCCACAGGGGATCGCGTGCGCGGATCAGCCGCCAGCTGAAGCGCTCGTCGAGCGGCTCGCCGTGCCACACCTCGCGCGCGTAGAGGACGTAGCGGTGGCCGTCGTCGCCGCGCGCGGCGAGCTCTCGCAGCAGCTCGCGTACGACGCGCCCGCGTCCCGCGGGAACCTCGGCGGCGGCGCGCGCGTCGATGCCGACGTTCATGCGCCCCCGCGCGGGCGCAGCATCGCCCAGCTCATCGGGAACGGTCGCTCGCTGAGCACGAAGCGACGCTGCTCGTCGCTCAGCCAGTCGAGCTCGGCGAGACCCTTGCCATCGGGCGGTACGTAGTCGATGACCTCGATCTGGTGCGTGTCGCGGAAGCGCCGCGCGATCGTGTCGGCGATCGTGGGGTCGCCCAGGGTGTGCTGCTCGACGATGATCGACCAGTTGCGCAGGTTGGGCGCGAGCTGGGGGTCGAGCAGGACCTTCTCGTAGCCCTCGCAGTCGCTGAGCAGCGCCACGCGCGTCTCGGTCACGGCGGCGAGCGTGGCTGGCGTGCATTCGCCGGCGATCGTGACCCGCTCCTGCACGCCGTTGGCGCGCGCGAGCACGGCGCAGTCCTCGCGGGCCTGGGCGAGGATGTCGTACGCGCGCACCTCGACGGTGGGCATGGCGCGTGCCATGCCCACCGCGTAGAAGCCCTCGGCGCAGCCGACGTCGATGACGAGCTCGAAGTCGCCGGCGATCCACTCCTCGAACCACGGGTAGATCTGCTGCTCGTAGTTGCCGACGAGCTTGGCGAGCACGTGGTGGGAGACGTGGTCGTGCGCGGGCAGCTCGGGCGGGTAGCGCAGTCCGGCGAACGGTCCGCGCAGCACCTGCGGGCCGTGGCGGCGCAGGTACTCCTCGCGCAGCGGCGCCATGCGGCGGCGGGCGAGACGCGCGCGCACGTTGTCGATCGCGTGCTTGCCGGCGTCGGGCACGATCGCCGAGGCCACGCGCATGTGCAGCGGTTTGGAGACGGTGGAGGCGCTCATGCGCGCGAGTTGACGCGGGCGTCGACTCGGCGCGGGCGAAAGGCGACGGTCACTGCGCGAGAGCCTAACGAGGCTGACGGCCGGCCGGCCGTTAGCCTGCAGCGGCGCGATGCACGTGGGCCTGAACCTGATCTTCCTCGTGCCCGGCGAGACGGGCGGCATGGAGGTGGCCGCGCGCGAAGTGATCCCGGAGCTGCTCGCGCAGGCGCCGCGGGGCACGCGCTTCACGGCGTTCGTGAACCGCGAGGCGGCGGCTGCGGGTGACGGCCCGTGGGGGGAGCTGCTGCCGGCGGTGACGGTGCCGGTGAAGGCGCGCAATCGAGCGCAGTGGGTGCTGGGCGAGCAGGCGCTGTTGCCGCCGGCGGCGGCCCGCGCGCGCGTCGAGCTGATGCACAGCCTGGCGAGCACTGCCCCGCTGTGGGGCCCGTTTCGCCGCGTGGTGACGGTGCACGACCTGATCTACGCGCGCTTCCCTGAGGCGCACGCGGGCCTGCGTGACAAGGGCATGCGGGTGCTGGTGCCGGGGGCGGTGCGCCGCTCGCACCGGGTGATTGCGGACTCGCAGAGCACGCGCGAGGATCTGGTGTCGCTGCTGGGTGTGGACCCGTCGCGCATCGACGTGGTGCCGCTGGGGCTGGGCGCGATGCGCCGCGGCGAGCCGACACCGGAGCGCGAGGTGCGCACGAGCCTCGATCTGGGCGAGCGCGAGGTGGTTCTGAGCCTGTCGGCGAAGCGCCCGCACAAGAACCTGCTGGCGCTGATCGGCGCGCTGGCGCGGATGCCGGCCGAGGAGCGCCCGCTGCTGGTGCTGCCGGGCTATCCGACGGAGCACGAGCGCGAGTTGCGCGCGCGCGCGGACGCGCTGGGGATAGCGACGGACGTGCGCTTCCCTGCGTGGGTGTCGAGCGCGGATCTGGAGGGCCTGTGGTCGCTGGCGCGCGCGTTCGTGTTCCCGTCTCTGTACGAGGGCTTCGGCCTGCCGGTGCTGGAGGCGATGGCGCGCGGCGTGCCGGTGGCGTGCTCGAGCGCGTCGTCGCTGCCGGAGGTGGCGGGAGATGCGGCGCTGCTGTTCGATCCTTTTGATGAGTTGGAGATCGCGTTGGCGATACAGCGGCTACTGGGGGATCGGGAGCTCGCGGAGACACTGCGCGCGCGGGGGCGTGCGCGTGTGTCCCGGTTCACGTGGCAGCGCACCGCGCGGTTGACGCTCGAGAGCTATGCGCGAGCGTGCGGGGTGGCGCCACCTGAGTTCGAGGCGCCGCCGTCGGGGCCAGCGCCACCTGAACCGCCGCCGGCGTAGCTGTCGAGCACCTTGCGCAGCGATCCCTCCAGCGACAGCGTCTCGGCGTTCTGTGCGAACCAGCGCGCGGTGCTCTCGCGCAGCGCGGCGCCGGCCTCATGCACGCGCACGATCGCGGCCGCTATCTCTTCGGGGTCGGCGCTGGGCGCGACGAAGCCGTTGACGCCCTCCTCGATGAGCTCGGTGGCGGCGTTGTCCTCGCCGGCGACGACGACGCTGGGGGTGCCCCTGGCGGCGGCCTCGACGACCACCAGGCCGTAGCCCTCGCGGCGCGAGGTGACGAGCATGCACAGCGCGCGGCGCATCTCGGCGTCGACGGTCTCGGTGTCGGTGAAGCCGCGCGCGACGACGATCCCCTGCAGCCCGTGCCGGGCGATGGCGTCGTCGAGCGCGCCGCGCTCGGGGCCATCGCCGAGGAACTCGCCGCGCAGCCCGTCGATCCGCTGGACGGCGCTGGCCATGGCGGCGACGGCGAGCGTGACCTGCTTCTCGGGGATCAGGCGCCCAGCGAACAGCACGATTGGCTCAGCGGGGTCGGGCGCAGCGGCTGGTGTGGGAGCGACGGTTGCGTCGGGTATGCCGGGGGCGTCGGCGTCGCCGCGTGTGCCCTCGCCGGCGTAGAGGCCGCGCAGCACCGTCACCTCGCCGCGGAGCCCCTCGGCGCGCAGCCGCCGGGCGTGCAGCTCGGAGAAGCAGAACGCGCGCTGCGGCACGAGCGCGCACAGGCGCTGCACGAGCTCGCCGACGCGCCCGCCGACGCCGCCGAGGTATTCGCGCCAGTAGGAGCGGCCCCAGACCTCGAACCAGTCGACGACGAGCCCGAAGCGCATGACGGGCCGCAGCAGCCCGGCGGCGAGCAGCGAGAAGTACGGGAACGAGCACGTGTGCACGACGTCGTAGCGGCGGCCGCGGCGCAGCAGGTGCAGGAACACGCCGGCGCCGAACACGAGCGGCGGCAGGATGCGCCGGCGTCCGTCCTCGGTGTAGAGCGCCATGCGCGGGCCGGCGGTGGCGACGCGCACGCGCGGGTCGATCTGCGCGCGCTCGCCCCGATCCCACTGGCGCAGAGTCAGGTAGGTGACCTCGTGTCCCTCGCCGGCAAGGCGCTCGGCGAGATCGCGATACCAGCGCTCGGCGCCGCCGACGGTGTGGGGGAACAGGCAGTCGTAGACAAGGCACACGCGCATGCCGCTAGCATTCCATCTCGTTGCTGCGACCACCGTCGAGCGCCACTTTCCGCCCGCTGGGGCGTTATAGCCGCAACGCCAGCCATCCGGCTCTCCAAATCCGGGCCGCAGGCTTCCGTCAATGAGCACACTCGCCCCGACAAGCGCTCCCCCTTCCGCGTCCGATTCCGAGGACGACGTGCCGGTGGTCTCGGTTGTGATCCCGTGCCTGAACGAGTCGGAGAACATCGAGGCGTGCGTGCACGCGGCGCTGGAGGCGATCGTGCGCATGGGCGTGCACGGCGAGGTGGTGGTGGCGGACAACAACTCCGAGGACGACTCGGCGCGGCTGGCGGAGCGCGCGGGCGCGCGCGTGGTGGTGGAAAAGCGGCGCGGCTACGGCAGCGCGTACCTGGCGGGCTTCGCGGCCTCGCGCGGGCGCTACATCGTGATGGCGGACGCGGACCTGACGTACGACTTCGACGAGATCCCGCGCTTCGTGGCGGAGCTTGAAGCGGGCGCGGAGATGGTGATCGGCGACCGCATGGACAACATCCAGCCGGGCGCGATGCCGTGGCTGCACCAGTACATCGGCAACCCGATCCTGACGGGCCTGTTGAACCTGTTCTTCCGCACGGGCATCAGCGACGCGCACTGCGGCATGCGCGCGGTGCGCCGCGAAGTGCTGCCGCGGCTGGACCTGCGCACGACGGGCATGGAGTTCGCTTCCGAGATGGTGATCCGCGCGTCGAAGGAGAACCTGAGGATCGCGGAGTTCCCGATCGAATACCACCCGCGCGGCGGCGAGAGCAAACTGTCGAGCTTCCGCGACGGCTGGCGGCATCTGCGCTTCCTGCTGGTGCACAGCCCCAACCACCTGTTCATCGTGCCCGGCGCGGCGCTCGCGAGCGTGGGCACGCTGATCGTGGTGTTCGTGGGCGCGGGCCTGGACTTCTTCGGGCGCGCGTGGGGTGTGCACGCGCTGATCGGCGGCGCGCTGTTGATGATCGTGGGCACGCAGGTGCTGGCGCTGGGGTTGTGCGCGCACGCGTACGGCACGTATTTCATGGGTGAGCAGGATCCGTGGTTCGATCGCATGCGCTCGCGCTTTCGCCTCGAGCACGGGCTGCTGCTGGGCGGCGCGTTCGTGCTGGTCGGCGTGGTCATGGGCGGGCTGATCCTGGCGACGTGGATCGCGCACGGCTTCGGCTCGCTGGCCGACGAACACCTGGCGGTGATCGCGGCGACGCTGATGATCGTGGGCATCCAGATCTTCTTCTCGGCGTTCCTGCTGTCGATCCTCGGGTTGCGGCGCAATTCCTGACTACCTGCTCGGCGTTATCGGTACGCCGGTGCTGGTGTGGGCGGTGTGCCTCGGATGCGGGCTGGCGCTCGAGCGCGTGCTGCGCGTGCGCCTGTCCAACGGCCTGCTGCTGCCGCTGGGCATGTGCGTGGCGTTCGTGCTGATCATGCCGGGGTACACGGCGGGCGCGGGCGACGCGCTGGCGATGGCGCTGCTGGTGGTGGTGGCGCTCGCGGGCATGGCTTTCGCGCAGGAGGGTCTGCGCGCGCGCCTGAACCCGGGCTGGGCGGGGGCGGCGGGGCTCGCCACATACGCGCTGTTCATGCTGCCGGTGATCGCCTATGGGCACTGGACGTGGTCGGGCTATGACTTCGTCAACGACTCGGGCTTCGAGATGCTGCTGGCGAACCACATCAAGGGCTTCGGCACGACGCTCGGCCACATCTCCGAATCGAGCGAGCGCCAGTTCCTGGTGCAGTACCTGGCCAATGGCTACCCGCTGGGCACGCAGGCGCTGCTGGGCACGTTCAGCGGCCTGATGGACACGTCGGTGGCGGTTCTCTACCAGGGCTTCATCTTCGAGCCTCGCCGCGCTCGGCGCGGTGGCGCTGTGCACGATCGCCGAGCGGCGCACGGCCGGCTGGCGCGCGGCGGCGGTGGCGCTGGCGGCGATCGGCGCGAACCTCACCTACCAGTACGCCCTGCAGGGCGCGATCAAGGAGATCGGGCTGCTGGCGGCGCTGTGCGCGGCGGCGGCGCTCGCGTGCGCGGCGCTGTCGCTGCGGCGCCCATACGCTGGCGCGGTGCTGGTGGCGGTCGCGGCGGCGGCGGCCCTGGCGACGTACAACGCCGTGGCTGTGCCGTTTCTGGGTGCGCTGGTGCTGTTCGTGGGGGTGGCGCTGGTGTACACGCGGCGCAGCTTGCCGCGCCCGCGCTGGCTGTTGCCGCTGGCGGCGGGCGGCGGGCTGGCCCTGGTGCTGTCGATCCCGTCGCTGACGAGCTTCGGCACGTTCCTGAGCGCGGCGCAGAACGGGCAGGGGGCGACGGGCGCGGGGGCGACGCAGTTCGGCCAGCTGCTGCGCAAACTGCCGGTGAGCCAGCTGAGCGGCGTGTGGCTGGCGGGCGAATACCGCCTGCCGGTGGCAGGCCATCTGAGCGGCGCGCTGACGGCGCTGGCGAGCGCGGCGATGCTCGCGCTGCTGGTCGTGAGCCTCGTGTGGGCGCTGCGCGTGAAGGATGTGGGCGTGCTGCTGATGCTGGGCGTGGCGGCGCTGGTGATGCTGATCGTGTTCCCGCGCGCGAGTCCGTACGCGCAGGGCAAGCTGCTGGCGATCGGGGGGCCGAGCGTGGTGTTCGTGGCGCTGGTGGTGCTCGCGTCCGCGCGCGGGCGCCTGGCGCCGCCGGCGCTGGCGCTGGGCGGGGCGCTGGCGCTCGCGATCTTCGCCTCCGACGGCTTCGCGTACGCGCACGACCGCGTCGCGCCGGCGGCGCGCATGGAAGCGATCCGCGCGGTGGGCAAGCGCTTCGAAGGCCGGGGGCTGGTGCTGTGGAACGAGTTCGAGGAGTACGCGAAGCTGCTCGCCAACGACGCGAGGATCAGCGTGCCGTTCGAGGCGATCACGCCGCAGCAGGTGCAGCTGCGCAATCCGACGTACTTCTACGGCCACTACTTCGACCTCGACGAAGAGCTGCTGTCGTTCGTGGAGGGCTACCCGGTGATCGTCACGCGGCGCTCGCCCGCGGCCAGCCGACCACCGGCCAACTACAGGCTGGTGTACGAGAACGACTACTACCTGGGCTGGCAGCGCACGGTGGCGCCGCAGGTGCTGCGCCACCTGCCCGAGCAGGGGTTCTACTCGCCCGCGGGCACAGTGACCTGCTCGGCGCTCGCGCCGATCGTGGCAGGGGCCGGCGCCGGCACCGAGCTCGAGGTGGCCGTGGCGCCGGAAATGACGTTCTACGAAGTGCTGTCCGACCCGCACCACTCGGGCGGCTGGGTGTCCGACCCGGAGCAGCCGGGCGCGGTGACGACGGTGTTCCCGGGGCAGGCGGAGGGCACGCTCGCGATTGCGAGCGGCGCGCGCTACGCGGTGTGGGTGCAGGGCGACTTCCCGCGCAAGGTGTACGTGCAGGTGGACGGGCGCACCGTCGGCTGGGTTGCCGGATCGAACACGCCGAGGCAGTGGCTGCAGGCGGCGTCGCTGCCGTTGTCGGGCGGTCGCCACCGCGTGCGCATCTACTCGCTCCCCGGGCGCGACCACCTGGGCCCCGGCGAATGGCCGCGCGGCGACTCCGGCACGATCGGCGCGGTGGCGCTGCAGCGCGAGGCGCCCGAGCAGCTGCGCACGGTGGCGGTGGCGGACTGGAGGTCGCTGTGCGGCACGCGCGCCGACTGGGTGGAGCTGGTGCGGCCGTGAGGCTCGGCGGCGCGACGGCGAGGCCGTGAGCGCGGCGGTGACCGTGGCGATCCCGGTGCGCGACGGCGGCGAGCTGCTCGCGCGCACGTTCTCTGCGCTGGCGAAGCAGACGGTGGAGCACGAGCTGCTGGTGTGCGACTCGGGCTCGACCGACGGCTCGGTGGCGGCGTCGCGGGCGCACGGAGCGCAGGTGCTCGAGATCGCGCCGTCGCGCTTCAGCCACGGCGGCACGCGCAACCTGCTGATGCGCGAGGCGTCGGGCGCGCGCGTGGCGTTCCTCACCCAGGATGCGGAGCCGGTGGACGAGCGCTGGCTCGAGCGCCTGCTGGACGGCTTGGAGCAGGCGCCGGACGTCGGCATCGCCTTCGGCCCCTACCGCCCGCGACCGGATGCTTCGCCGGCGGTGCGGATGGAGCTGGAGCGCTGGTTTCGGTCGCTGTCCGGCGACGGCAGCCCCCAGCTGGAGCGGCTGGGGGAGCACGAGCGCTCGCTGCCCGTGGCCGAGCTGCTGGGCAGGCGCGGGTTCTTCACGGACGCGAACGCGTGCCTGTCGCGCGCGGCGTGGGAGCGCGTGCCGTTTCGCGAGGTCGCCTACGCGGAGGATCGCGTGCTTGCGATCGACATGCTGCGCGCGGGCTACGCCAAGGTGTTCGTCCCGGCGGCGGCGGTGCTGCACTCGCACGACTACTCAACCGCGCAGGAGTTGCGCCGCTGCTTTGACGAGTGGCGCGGGCTGCGCGAGGTGTACGGCTGGCGCGAGCCGGCGAGCCCTGCGCACATGCTTCGCCAGCTCCGCGGCCAGCTCGGCCAGGCGCGGCGCGAGCTGTCGGCGGCCGGTGCCCCTGCGGCGGAGCGCCGGGCGACGCTCGTCGCCGTCAGCCGTCACCATGTGGCGCGCCTCACGGGAGCGGTGCTCGGCTCGCGCGCCGATCTGCTCCCCCCGCGTCCGGCGCCGGCTGTCGCTGGAGCGGCGCGCGGGCTTCGCGCGGCTCGACCTCGACGCGCCCGCCGATCAACCCAGAGCACAGGAGCACGCATCGTGACCCCCGACGACGCACCAGACCCGAGGCCGCCGATCGCCCAGCCGGAGGCGATCGCCGACAGCGCTCTCGACGGAAGCTTCAGCGGGCCGCTGGCGGGCGTGCGCCGGCGGATCTACCTGACCTACCGCTACCACGGCTGGCGCACGCTGCTGTTCCGCGCGCTCACGCTGCCGCTGCGCTTCACGCCGCTGAAGCGCAGGCTGCAGCTGCGCTCAGCGGCCGGTGCCGACGGCTACCGCCGGGCGGTCGCGTGGTACCGCGAGCAGGGCCAGCCGGTCGACGTGGTGATCCCCAGCTACCGCGACTCCGAGCGGGTGGCGACGCTCGTGCGGAGCATCCGCAAGACGGCTCCGCGCGAGCTGGTGCGCATCATCGTCGCCGACGACTCGAGCGGGCCCGAGCACGTGGCGGCGCTGCGTCAGATCGAGGGCATCGAGGTGGTGGAGGGCGAGCGCAACGCCGGCTTCGCGATCAACGTCAACCGCGGCCTGCGCGCCACCGACCCGGCGCGCGATGTGGTCGTGCTCAACTCCGACATGGAGGCCCGCCCGGGCTGGCTGGCGTGCCTGCAGTACGCGAGCAGCCAGGAGCAGGACATCGGCATCGTCGGCGCGCGCCTGTTGTACCCCGACGAGCGCATCCAGTTCGCGGGCACCGTACGAAACCTGGGCGCGCCGGAGTGGTTCGACCACCGCTATCGCTTCAAGCCTGCCGACTGGGGCCCGGCCGGCCTGGACGGTCCGGTGCTCGCGGTGACCGGCGCGTGCATGTATGTCAAGCGCGAGCTGATCGAGCGCATCGGCCTGCTCGACGAGCGCTACCCGATGGCCTACGAGGACGTCGATTGGTGCCTGCGCGCCTGGCAGGCGGGCTATCGCGTCCTGTACTTCCCCGCGGCGAGCCTGTACCACCACGAGTCGGTCACGCGCGGCACCGACGTGGGCGAGCGCGAGCGCGTCTCCCAGCAGGTCTTCTGGGAGCGCTGGGGGGACTTCTTCGACGCCCGCGAGGTGCGCGCCGAGAGCGGCAGGCTGCGCGTGATCTACGTGACCGAGGGCACCGGCGTGGGCGGCGGCCACCGCGACGTCTTCGAGCACCTCAACCGGCTGCAGGAGCGCGGCCACGAGGTCGCGCTGTACACGCTCGGGGAGCGCCCGGAGTGGTTCCCGCTGCAGGCGCCGGTGCACAGCTTCGAGGACTACGAGGAGCTCGTCGCGCAGCTCTCCGAGCAGGACGCCATCAAGATCGCCACGTGGTGGAACACGGCGGCGCCGGTGTGGCGCGCGAGCGTGCTGCGCGGGATCCCCGTGTACTTCGTGCAGGACATCGAGACCTCCTACTACCCCGACGACGAGCGCACGCGCCACGCGGTGCTCGACTCCTACCGCCCGGAGTTCCACTACATGACGATCTCGGAGTGGAACCGCGAGCGCCTGCGCGAGCTGGGCCTGGATGCCGAGCTGATCCCGCCCGGGATCGACCTGGCGACCTTCCGGCCGCTCCCGGCCGTCGAGCGCCGCTGCGACATGGTCCTGGCGCTCGGACGCTCCAACCCGCTGAAGAACCTGCCGCTGACGATCGACGCATGGCGCGCGCTGGCTGGGTCCGCGGGCGCCGGCGAGCGCCCGGAGCTGTGCCTGTTCGGGATCGAGCCGGAGCTCGCGCGCGAGCCCGGCATGCGCTATGTGGAGTCTCCGAGCGACGAGCAGGTCAACGAGCTGTTCAACCAGGCGACGGTGTTCGTGCAGACCTCCACGCACGAGGGCTTCGCGCTGCCGCCGCTGGAGGCGATGGCGACGGGGGGCGCCGTGGTGTGCACCGACGCGCACGGCAACCGCGACTTCTGCGTGGATGGCGAGAACTGCCTGATGCCCGCGCCGTCCCCCGAGGCGGTCGGCGCGGCGCTCGCGCGGCTGCTGTCCGATCCGGAGCTGCGCGAGCGGCTGGGGCGGGCGGGGATCGAGACGGCCGGCGACTACGCGTGGGAGCGGCGCATCGACGCGCTGGAGGGGTTCCTGGAGGGTGTTGCCGCGCCTATGACTCGAGCGTGACCGGCTCGGCGTGCTCTGCCGCGAGCTGCTCGCGCATGTGCTGCTCGTTGGCCCATCCGAAGTGCAGGGCGAAGGTCTCGGCCGAGGTTCTCGCCTCCGTCGCAGGCGCCGGGGTGTCGCGACGGCCCAACCGTGCGACTCGGTGCGCGAGCTGGGCTGGGCCCAGGAAGAGGCGACGTGTCAAAGGGCGTTTGGCCACTGCGGCGAGCGAGCGGTGCGCCGCGGGGCTGAGCGGACCGTCCGGCGCGACGAGCGCACGCGCCTCGGGGGTGAGGCTCTGCCACAGCTCGGTGTACTTGCGCTCCGCCTCGGTGCGCTCGGCTTCCACGGCGAGGAGTTGGTCCGCCAGTCGCGCTGCCTCGCGCGCGGGCGCCGCGGCCGCGGCGCCGTAGACATCCAGCAACGTCTCGGCGGTCGACTGCCACGTGAGGCGCTGTCCGGCCCGGCGGATGGCGCGTACGTGCGCCTCGATCGACTCGCGCCCGGCGAGCAGGTCGTGGACACGCTTCGCGCTCGCGCTCGGATCCCACGGCACGATCGTCCCCAGCTCGCTCGGCAGGATCTCGGCGAGCGCAGTCTGGGAGGCGAACAGGCACGGGCGGTGGTGGTCGGCGGCCTCGAAGGGCATGAGGCCGAACCCCTCGTAGGTGGTGGGATAGAGGACGGCCGTGCAGTGCTCGAGCAGCCATGCCTTTTCGCTCTCGCTGATGGCTGGAAGGGTCAGGACCGCAGGCGCGAGCTCCGGGTGCGTGGCGAGATAGGCGGCCTCCTCGCCGGCCGAGGAGCCCCACCTGACGCGGGGCCCGGCCAGCACGAGGCCTCCCTGCCAGCCCTGCTCCTCGCGCAGCGCGCGCAGCAGGCGCAGCGCGAACACGCGATTCTTGTGCCGGAAGTCCGTGCCCAGGCACAGCAGGAAGGGGCGATCCCCCAGTGCCTCGGTGCCGTTCGGCCGTCGCGGGTCACCCGTCGCATTGCTGCCGGCGTGATCGACGCCGATGTAGACCACGCGGACCCTGGCGGGATCGACGAGATCCTCGCTGAGCACGTCCTGTGCGGCGTGGTGGGAGAAGAACACCACCATGTCGGCGAGTGCCAGGGCGTTGCCGGTCAGGCGCTGATAGCGCTCCCACTGTGGGTAGCCTGCGAAATAGCTCGGGTTTCGGTAGGCGATCATGTCCTGGTGAGTGATCACCTGTCGCTCTCCAGTGCAGCGCAGCATCAGCAGGTCGTTGGCGTTGCTCACCTGGTAGGGGCGGTGCGCGACGTCCGTCTTATCCATCCCCGGGTGAACGTCGGTGTGGGGCACCAGTTGAACGCGCGGATGGGATGCCAGCACCTCGGCCGCGTAGGAGCCGAGGTCGGGCGGCACGATCACCCGCAGGCCGATTCGGTCGCTGGCGTCGAGCGCCCGAATCAGCTCCAGCGTGTGGACCTGCGTGCCCGTTACGAAAGGGCCCAGACAGCGCCCGTCGATTGTCACGGTCGTACCGGCCAGCGCGCGCTTGGCGCCGGCGATCGCGCGAGGAAGGCGCCCGAACGAGGTGCTCGCCGCGGCTTCCTGGGCTCGCTGATAGTAGGGGTAACGCGCTTCGATCACGCGGTCGTGTGCCTCCTGGATGGGGTGTGGCACGCCATCCTCGGCGAAGGAGCTGCCGGCGTGATGGAGCACGAACACGTCATCCGCGGCGACGTGCAGGAGGCCGTGGAGGAGGCAGCGCTGGGAGAAGTCGACCTCCTCGCCATAGCCCGGCGAGAACGCGAGGTCGAAATCGCCGACGAGCTCGAGTGCGCTGCGGCGAATGTACATGCAGTGCCCGACCGCGGTCGGCAGGTGCGGACGCATCCGCATGGACTGCGCGAGCAGCGCGCCGGCCGTGCGCTCGAGGTCTTGATCCTGCGGAATCCCGGCCTGCGGCCGATTTCGATTCGGGATCGAAAGGATCGTGCCGTGGTTGGTCATGGCGCTGGCGGTCGCGACCAGCGCGTCCGAGTTGGCTGCGCGCCGCAGTCCCTCCAGCCAGCCGGCGGCGACCACGCAGTCGCTGTTCAGCACGATCACGTCTGCGGGTGCGCAGGCCGCGAACGCCGCGTTGACATTGCCCGGAAAGCCGAGGTTCTGCGGCTGGCGCATGTAGCTCAGCTCGTGCTCGATCAGCCCGTCCAATGAGCGCACAAAGCTCCCGATCGCGGGATCCGGGCTGGCGTCGTCGGCGATGAGGATGCGGACGTCGCGGGGAGTGTGGGCGAGCACGCTCGTGAGGCACTCGGTGAACTCGTCAGGCGCTCCGTACACGGGTATGCAAACGACCACCTCGCCGCGCTCGGCGCCGAGCAGCTCGCCGACGGCGCACTCGTGCACCCCCGGCGTGGGAGTGACGCTGCCCTGGCCGTGGATCAGCCCGAGGACCTCGCCGGGATGGCGCTCGGCCTGCTCTCGAGCCCAGGCCAGATAGGGCTCGAGGTCCGCGCCGGCAGCGTCGGGAAAGCGCTCGCGCAGCTCGGGATCGGACGTGTGCAGGCTCGCCAGGTAGCGGCTCAGCGCACCGCCGCGCGCGCCACCCGCGGGCTCCGCCAGCCAGTCCAGGAAGGCGCGCTCGCCGGAGGCGGTGAACGGGGGCTCGTGCAGGGCCCCCTCACGTGCGGCACGGTCCCACAGATCGCGCAGCAGGCGGGAGAGCTTTGCGCCGCTGGCCGTCGCGGCGAACCCGTACGGCCAGCGGCTGGCCTCCGTGTGGCCGCACACGGCCAGTCCACGGGCGAACCCGTCGCACAGGTCTCGCAGCGCCGGTTGGCGCTCGGAGGAGCTGCGGTTGTCGTATCTGCTCAGGAGCTCCGGGCGCGCTGGGTCGAAGCCCGTGAAGTGAAAGGTGCGAAGCGGCACACCGTCGACCGTCACGCTGCCGCCGGCCTGCTCGAAGCGGCTGGTCGCGGCACGCCAGTAGCCGGCGTTGACTCCGGGGTCGCGCCACCGCCCGACCGAGTCGAACATCCCCGGCATCAAATCGGTCCAGCGCTGGTCGTAGACCATGCCTCGGGCGGGATCGAGCCGCGAGCCCTCGCGCAGGCGCGAGAACCACCAGTTCAGCAACTCCTCGACCTCCGGCGTCGAGCGTGCCGCGGCGAAGCCGAGATTGGATGTTCCGGCGAGCAGGATCGCCAGCTCGCCGGGCTCGCGGCCGTCGTCCTCGAGCGGCGACAGCAGGTGCGGGGTGAGCAGGAAGGGGTGACGATGCAACGCCTCCTCGAGTCCGTCCAGCGGCGCGAACACGCGCACGTCGCTGTCGAGGTAGACGACCGGCTCGTCGCCGTCGAGCAGGTGGCGCATGATCGCGGGCTTCAGTGCGCAGCACAGCTCTGTTATGTCGTACCTGACGCTCATCGTGGCGAAGTCCGCGATCGCCACCTGCTCGGGGCCGAGGATCTCGAACGGCTCCGCGTCCGGGTCGACGAAGCCTTCGATCGAGTCGACTACCAGCACCGACAGCTCGGCTCGGGGCTCGTGCGCGTGGAGCGACTCCGCAAGGGCTCGGGCGTGGGCCAGCCAAGCCTTGTTGATCACCGTGCAGACGCGCACCCCGCTGGACTATAACCGCGGCCGTCTGGGGCGCCGACGTCCCGGATGCGTCGGGCGACGGGTTCGCCGCGCGCAGGCTCCTTGATCGAAGCTGGGGCGCAGATAAGCTTGGAGCGTGTCGAGTGCACCCAGACCGCAGGGTCCGCCGATCGTCGTGGATCGCGTTACCAAGACGTTTCGCGTGCCCGAGGAGCGGGTCCACACGCTCAAGGAGCGCGCTCTGCATCCCCTGCGCCGCTCCGGGCACGAGCTGTTCACAGCTCTGCGGGACGTCTCCTTCGCGATCGAGCGCGGCGAGTTCTTCGGCATCGTGGGGCGCAACGGCAGCGGCAAGAGCACGTTGCTGAAGTGCCTCGCCGGGATCTACGCGGTGGACGAGGGGCGGATCTGGTGCCGCGGGCGAATGTCGCCCTTCATCGAGCTCGGCGTCGGCTTCAACCCCGACCTCGCGGCGATGGACAACGTCGTGATGAACGGGATCATGCTCGGGCTCACGCCGAAGCAGGCGCGCGAGCGCTACGAGCAGGTGATCGAATTCGCCGGAACTCGAGGAGTTCCAGGACCTCAAGCTCAAGAACTACTCCTCCGGGATGCACGTGCGGCTCGCGTTCTCGGTCGCGATCCAGGTCGATGCCGAAATCCTGCTGATCGACGAGGTGCTGGCGGTCGGCGACGCGGCCTTCCAGCAGAAGTGCTTCGACGTGTTCAACCGCCTGCGCGACGAGGGCCGCACGATCGTGTTCGTCACGCACGACATGGGCTCGGTCAACCGCTTCTGCCATCGTGCGCTGCTGCTCGAGCGCGGCGACCCGGTCGCGCTCGGCCTGCCCCAGGAAGTGGCGGACCGCTACCTGGCTCTCAACTTCGATCGCGACGGGTCCAGCTCGGCGTCCGAGCGCGAGGATCAGCTCGCGGCGGAGTGGGCGGGCAGCAACGAGGCGCGGATTCTCGAGGCGTGGGTCGAGGGCGTCGACGGCAGGCGGCAGAGCGCCTCCCGGCAGGGCGAGCGGCTGCGCTTCAAGGCACTGGTGGCGTTCGAGAGCGAGCTCGATGACCCATCCTTCTCGGTCGAGCTGGAGGACGAGTGGGGCACGAAGATGTTCGTCGCGGGCACGGCCGCCGAGAACGAGCACTCGGGCCGCTTCGAGGCGGGCGATGAGGTCGTCTTCTGCGTCGAGTTCGACAATTACCTCTCTCCCGGCAAGTACTACCCGACGGTCAACGTCGCACGGCGGGGTGGCGGTCTCGACGTGATCCATCGCCGGCGGAGGATGTCGACGATCACCGTCTACGGCTCCACCGCGCAGGGCGGCGTCGTGGATCTCCCCCACACGAGCACGATCGAACGTCGAGCGCGCGCGGCGCACCTGACGCTCGGCTGATCAGGCCGGCGTGGCGATCAGCTTGATGCCGCCGATCCCCAGGTCCAGCCAGGAGTAGCGCGCCAGCTCGGGGGTGAGCCTGGTCGGTTGCGTGAGCAGCTCCAAGCGCCGCACCACGAAGCCGGCGGCCAGCATCGAGCGCTGCAGCTCGTCGACCGTGAGCCGGTTCAGCTGGCGGAACTCGCGCACCATCATCTCGGTCCAGTCCGCCGGCTTGAGGTCGCTCGCGAGCGTCTCCTCCGCGATCTCCGCCTCGTGGCGCAGGAGATGGTGGTGATCCTCGGGGAACCACTCCCATAGGTGAGATCCCTTGGCCGAGAAGTAGAAGGGCCACAGTTGCAGGAAGAACGCACCGCCGGGGGCGAGGATGCGGCGGATCTCCCGCAGCATCTCGATCGGTCTGGAGATGTGCTCGAAGGCCGACCACGAGAAGGCGAGGTCGAAGGCGCCATCCTCGGCGGGCAGGCGCGCCGGCTCCGAATGCTCGAAGCGCAGCATCTCGCCGCCGCCCTCCTCGATGCCCTCCCGGCGGGCGCGGTCGTAGAGGATCTCCGTGTTGGTCGGATTCAGGTCGAAGCCGACGAGCAGGCGCGGTCGCGCCTTGTGCACCACACCGAGGTCCATGATGCCGTCGCCGCAGCCCACGTCGGCGATCGATCGGCCTCCCAGCGAGATGCCCTCGGCCGCGAAGATCTCCACGATCTGCCCCGCTGCCTCCTCGTAGTGATCCCAGAACCACTGCGACTCCGGGCTGCGCGTAGACGCAGCAGCTGGCGGGGATGGCGCTGGGATCGCCGGCCCGTCGCGCTTCGTCCGCAGCCGCGCGACGAGTTGACGGGCGCTCATCGACGGAACGGTACCAAGGCTGCCGCTGGCACAGGGCTCGTATGCTTGAGCCGATGAGCACCGCCGAGCTGGGCTTCGAGCAGGTCGATCTGACGGCGTTGGGCGAGCCGATGCGTGGCCCGCGGGCGTTGACGGCTGACCGGTCGCGCTTCTGGCATCTGACCTACAACATCGCCAGGAACGAGTTCAAGCTGCGCTTCTTCGGCTCGGTGCTGGGGTATGTGTGGCAGCTGATGCGCCCGCTGCTGCTGTTCGGCGTGCTGCTGTTCGTGTTCAGCCACGTGGCCAAAGTGAGCACGGCTCCCCACTATGCCGTCGCTCTGCTCGCCGGGATCGTCCTGTTCACGTTCTTCGGCGAAGCCACGGGTGGCGCGGTGCGCTCCGTGGTGGATCGCGAGAACCTCGTGCGCAAGATCCACTTCCCGCGGCTGGTGATCCCGCTGTCGATCGTGATGCTCGCCGCGTTCAACCTCGCCCTGAATCTGACCGTGGTTCTGATCTTCGCGCTCGCGGAGGGCGTGCGCCCGATGATCTCCTGGGTGGAGGCGCCGTTGATCATCGCGATGCTCGTCATCTACTGCACCGGACTGGCGATGCTGCTGTCGGCCATGTTCGTGTACTTCCGCGACATCCAGCCGATCTGGGAGGTGCTCAACCAGGTGCTGTTCTACGCCTCGGGCATCCTCATCCCCGTGGAGCTGATGCGCGAAAAACTCGGCAGCTTGGAATTCCACCTGCTGATGCTCAACCCCCTGGCGATCATCGTCGAGCAGTTCCGTCACGCGATGGTCGATCGCGGCGCCCTGTCGGCCGGTCAGGTGGTCGGCGGCTGGTGGCAGCTGCTCGAGCCGATCGGCATCGTCGTGTTCGTGTTCGTGCTCGGATTCTGGGTGTTCAATCGCTCGGCGCCGCTGATCGCCGAGAACCTGTAGGCGCGTCCCGGCGGCTGGTGCCGGGCGTCTCGCTAGACTCGCCGGCGCGTGGTCGTCGTCGCGAATCCCCGGCCGGGACCGGCCGGTATCTCCCGGTGAAGCTCGCCCAACGCGTGCCGTCGATTCGCTCGCTGGCGGCGATAGCCGTCGGCGCAGGGGTGATCTGCTTTCTGACGTGGCCGATGCTGTTCACCCGCTCGGGCATGGCCCAGGACTGGTCCAATCACCTCTGGTACATCTGGCGTCAGAGCATCGCGATCGAACTCGGCCATCAGCCGAGCCTGTTCCTCTCGTACGAAGGCTCGGTCTTCTACCCCATCTACGCCTTCTACGGCGGGACGATCTACGCGCTGGCCGGAATGCTGACGGTGCTGCTCGATCACGGCGCCGTGGCTGCGTACGTGGCCAGTTACGTGCTCGGGTTCGCCTCCACCTACGTCGGCTGGTACCTGCTCGGGCGGGCCGCCGGGCTGGGCCGCTGGCGGGCCCAGATCCCGGGTCTGCTGTTCATCACATCGCCGTACTACCTGACGCTGGTCTACGCGCGCGGGGATTGGCCGGAGTTCATCGCCGTCTCGACCCTGCCGCTGTTTGTCGCCGCGGGGCTGCGAGTGCTCATGTCGGAGCGGATGTCGATCGGCTGGGGTGCCCTGCTCGCCTGCTGTGCGCTGGTCTTCTTCGGCAGTCATAACATCACGATGCTGTGGGGGGTCAGCACGCTCGTGATCGGCGGTCTGGTCGTCGTTGCCGCCGTGCCGCAGGCGCGCCGCCTGTTCACCCGCAGAGGCGTGATTCGCGTCGCCGTGATCGTGATTCCCGCGGCGCTTGTGAACGCGTGGTACCTGTTTCCCGCGATTGCCTACGCGGGGCGCACCTCGATTGTCAACAACTTCGAATACGTCTCGACGCTGCGAGGCCTGACGGGCCTGGTGTCGGTTGCGAACCTGTTCACCTTCTCGCGGGCCACCCAGGTTGAGAGCACGCCCGACTTCGTGCTGGCGCTGCCCGTGCTCGCCGTCGCATGGACACTGGTCAGTGTGGTGATCTCGATGGCGCATCGCGGTGCCTCGCCCTGGAGGCGCGCGCTGTGGGTGTTCGCCGCGCTCGGGATCGCGGTCACGGTGCTGATGACCCACGTCGGGTTGATCCTCGACCTGCCCCACCCGTACACGCTGATCCAGTTCTCCTACCGCCTGGAGACCTACATGCTGATCGCGCTCAGCGCGGCCACCGTGGCGATCCTGGCGCTGACCAGAAGCTGGGGCGGACGATGGCACGCGTGGTCGTGGACGGTCGTGATCGTCCTGATCGCATCCGCGGTGGGCGCGATCCAGCAGGTCGACGCCTACCCCCGCGGAGAGGGATTCCCGGGATTCCCGGGAGTCGTCGTCAAGGACCGCTACAGCCTGTTCTACCCGCCGCAGCCCCCCTTCGGCGGCGGGCTGGGCGACTACAACGACGCCAGCCTGCCGCTCGTCGAACCGAAGGGACCGCCGGTCGGCATCGTCTTCCCGACGACGATCCACGACGAAAGGGTCACGCTTCCGGTCAGCCTCCCAGCGGGCACGCTCGTGCACACGAACATCACGGGCGGCCCCTATCTCGTGGCGGTCAGTGGCGCCAAGGTCGTCGGTCACGACAAATCTGGCTTCATGGTGCTGAGGATCGCGCCCCGCAAGGGCTCCGCGCCGCAAAGCGTGACGCTGTCCCGTGCCTCGACCGTGCCGGTTGTCGGGGGCCGGATCGTCTCCCTCGTGGCATTGGCGGTGCTCGCGCTGCTGCTCTGCGCGGGCGTGCTCTCGCGCGTGCGGGGACGGCGCGCCGCAACCCATGGCCGGGCCGCGCGTGCCTGAGATCGAGCGGTCCGCGAGGCGCACCCGCCGGCGGCCGATGCCCGCGATGAGGTGGCCGTCCAGGCGCATGCTCAAGCGCTCGGCGCCGCTGGTCCCGCTCGGCGTGTTCGTGGCGATCATTCTCCTGCTGCTCTCGCCATCTCTGCTCGGCGGCAAGATCCTCAGCAGCGGCGACGTGGTGTTCTTCCAGGGCCCGTTCTTCGGGGAGAAACCGGCCTCGCTGACCGCAGAGGGCAACAGCGAGATGTTCGACCCGGTGCTGGTCTTCCAGCCTGATCTGATCACGATCCGGCGGGCATTGGAGAGCGGCGAAATCGGGCTGTGGACGCCATATCAGCAGGGCGGCCGGCCGCTGTGGGCCTCGCAGCAGACTGCGCCGCTGTTCCCGCTCACATGGCTCGCGTTCGTCGCCTCCTTCTGGCGAGCGCTGGCGCTGATCGGGGCGCTGAAGCTGCTGCTGGCCGCGGTGGGGGCGTATGCGCTGGGTCGCTGGCTCGGCCTTGCGCGGGGGCCCGCGGTGCTGGCTGGCGTCGCGTACGCGTTCTGCACATACATCAACGACGGGCTGCAGTTCCCGCTGTCGGCGGTGATGGCGATGATGCCGTGGGCGATGATGATGGCCGGCCGGGTGGGACGCCACGGGCGCGTGCTCGACGCCCTCGGCCTGATGCTGGCGGTCGGCCTGACCCTGCTCACGGGTAGCCCCGAGCTGATCACGATCGCGCTCGGGGGTGTCGTCGCGTACGCCCTGTATGAGCTGGCCGCGACCGTGCCCGGCGGCGGCGAGCCGCCGCCGGCGAGCCGCCGCCGGCGGCTGGGACTGCTGCTGCTCGGAGGCGTTGGTGGCCTGGCCCTGAGCGCGGCCGCGCTCGGGCCCTTCGCCGAGTTCCTCACCCTGGCCAACACGACATCGCGCGGCGGCGTCGGAATCTACCCGAACAGCATCGCCTACTCGTTCTTCTTCCCCGAATTGTGGGGGAGTCCGGACAAGGCACTCGGTCAGTTCGGGCCGATCAACTACACCGAACGCACCGCCTACATCGGCGCGCTGCCGGTGCTGCTGGCGGTCGGCGGCGTCTTCGCTCGACGTCCGCGCGGGGTCCACCTGTTCTGGATCGTGTTCACGGTGGCGGCAGCGCTGATCGCGATGCACAGCTTCGTCCACGACTTCGTGTCCGAACTCCCCGGACCGGACAAAGTCGGCCTGCTGCGGGCGCTGATGCTGATCGACATCGGCGGAGCGCTGCTCGCCGGCTTCGGCCTGCAGGCATGGCTGCAGGCCGACGGGCGCGCCCGCGTGCGCATGATGAGCGTGATGGTCATCGCTGCGCTGGTGCCTGCGGCGTTTCTCCTGCGCGATGTGAACCCATTCTCCCATTTCGGGGCTGCGCTTGGAGAAATCCCCAGTCTCAGCCGCACTGACGTGGCCATGAAGGAATTCATCAAGCAGATCGTGGCCTGGCGCTGGCTGGTCTTTTGCGGGATCGGACTGGTATTGCTGACCCTCTCGCGAAGGATCCCGAACGGGGCGGTGGCGGCGGCGGTAATCGCGCTGGTGGCGGCCGACCTGCTCACCGTCGATGCTGGCTACAACCCGCAGATTCCGCTGTCGGAGGCGGATCCGCCCAAGCCACCCGCGCTCGGCTACCTGCAATCCAGTATCGGTCATCAGCGGATGACCGGAACGCTCACGAGTGACGCCGTCGGGCTGCAGGCGAATCTCGCGGAGCGCTACGCACTGCGCGATATGGACTCCTACAACTTCCCGAAGACCGCGCGGTGGGCGGACCTCTGGGGCGCTTACGGACAGTCGACGGGCGACCAGAACGACTGGAACCCGGAACTGCCGAAGTCGCACGCGGTGCTCGACGCGTTCGCGGTCAGCTATGTCGTGCCGCCCGCCGGCATCCGCGGGCCGTCCTATCTTCGAGCCCGTCTTCAACCAGGTGCAGGGCTCTCAACTCGTGCTCGAGAACCCGACTGCGCTGCCGCGAGCCTGGGTGGCCTACGACTGGCGCCAGGGCTCCGGCCAGCTGCAGTCCGCCGCCGTGACAGCGGCCTCGAGCACCGCCGAGCTGCACAGCCGGCCCGTGCTCGAAGAAGCGCCGCCGTCCCCGAGCGGCTCCGCGCTTCCAGCGCCGGGCCCGGCCACGTTCCTGGCCGACAAAGACGAATACGTGTCGCTGCAGGTGCACGCCCTGCGCGCTGGCTACGTGGTGCTCGACGACTCCTACTACCCGGGCTGGCAGGCCACCGTCGACGGCCATCCCGCGAAGATCGTGCCAGCCGACGAGAACTTCCGAGCGGTCGCTGTGAGTGCGGGCGAGCACACGATCGACTTCCGTTATCGGCCCGCTTCGTTCCGCGTCGGCGCCATCATCAGCATCCTCGCGGCCCTCTCCATGCTCGTCGGTCTTGCGATTGTTCTAGGGCGCCGCCGGCGATCGCCGATGTAAGCTGAGTCGCCGTGCCTGACAACCATCACAGCGCCACCTATCTTGCCGCGGCGGCCGAGCTCGCACGCGCCATCGATCCCGATCGCGTCGACGCCCTCGCCCGTGGTCTTGCCGCGGTACGCCAGCGGGGAGGGCGCCTGTTCATCCTCGGCGTGGGCGGCGGAGCCGGACACGCTTCGCATGCGGTCAACGACTTTCGCAAGCTCTGCCGCCTGGAGAGCTACGCGCCCACCGACAACGTCTCCGAGCTCACGGCGCGCACCAACGACGACGGCTGGGAGACCTCGTTCAGCGCGTGGCTCGAAGTCTCCCGTCTGTGCGAGCGCGATGCGCTGCTGGTGTTCTCGGTGGGCGGCGGCTCGCGCGAGCACAACGTCTCGACCAACCTCGTCGGCGCGATGGAGCTCGCGCGCCAGTGTGGGAGCGTCGATCTACGGTGTCGTCGGCGCCCCCGGGGGTACGCTGGGCGAGTTGGCCGACATCGCAATACTCATCGATCCGCCACCCGAGCTGCGCACGCCGCTGGTCGAGTCATTTCAGGCGGTTGTCTGGCACGCGCTGGTTTCGCATCCGGAGCTCGCCCTGCAGCAGGGACACTGGGAGTCGCTCGCCGCGCGCGGTAGATCGTGAGCGGGCGCTGGTCGGGGTCCGTCGAGCGGGGCCCGCTCGTGCTCACGCACCGGGTGGACGGGGAGCCGGGTCGTCCTGCGGCGTTCCTCGATCGCGACGGGACGCTCAACGAGAGCGTCCCGGATCCCGACTCGGGCATGCCCGAGTCGCCGCTGAGGGTCCAGGATGTGCGCCTGCTTCCCGGCGCCGCTGCGGCCGCCAACCGGCTCGCGGACGCTGGCTACGCCCTCGTGTGCGCCACGAACCAGCCGGCTGCCGCGAAGGGGAAGGTTCCCGTCGAGCAGCTGCTCGACGTACACGAGCGGGTGATCGAGCTGCTGGCGCAGGCGGGCGCCCACATCGAGGCCTCGTTCGTGTGCCTGCACCACCCCGACGGCGTGGCCAGCGGGCTGTCCAGGCGATGTGCGTGCCGCAAGCCCGCCCCGGGTATGCTCATCGACGCCGCGGCCGCGCTCGAGCTTGATCTGGAGTCCTCTTGGATGCTGGGCGACACCGACACCGATGTGGCGGCGGGGCGCGCCGCGGGCTGCAGGACTGTGTTGATCGAGTACCCGCAAAGTGCTCACAAGCGTCTCGGGCAGCCGGCTCAGGAGCTGCGCGCGGCGGACATCGGAGACGCCGTTGCGCAACTTCTCGACCAGCGCCCGCGTTAAGCTGCTGACGCAACGCTGTGGCTGGGCGGCCGACCAGCAAGCAGATATGGTGGCGCCTATGCTCGACAAGATCTCCACGCGGATATTCGCCGACGGAGCCGATCTCGATGGAATCTTGGCGCTCGCCGCGGATCCCCGGATCGCGGGGTTCACGACGAATCCGACGCTCATGTGGAAGGCGGGCCTGACCGACTACGCCGAGTTCGCCCAGCGGCTGCTCGAGCGGATCACCACACACCCGATCTCTTTCGAGGTGTTCGCCGACGATGCCGAGGAGATGCGCCGCCAAGCGCGCATCATCGCCTCGTGGGGTGAGAACGTCTACGTCAAGATTCCCGTCACCACCACGAGCGGCGAGTCGATGGCCCCGCTCGTGCGCGAGCTCTCGGAGGATGGCGTGAAGGTCAACGTCACGGCACTGTTCACGACGGCGCAGGTGGAACTGATCACCGCCGCGGTCAAGGACGGCGCCCCGTCCTACATCTCGGTATTCGCCGGGCGGATCGCCGACGCCGGCATCGACCCGGTGCCGATCATGGCGCGCTCGGTCGACATCATGGTGCAGGCGCCGCGCTCGGAGCTGATCTGGGCCTCGCCGCGCGAGATCTTGAACCTCGTGCAGGCTGACCAGGTCGGCTGTCACATCATCACCGTGACTCACGACCTGCTCAAGAAGCTCGACTGTCTCGGCAAGAGCCTGGAGCAGTACTCGCTGGAGACGGTGCAGGATGTTCCACGGCGACGCGGTAGCTGCGGGCTTCACGCTCTAGCGATGAGAATCCACTGTCCAGGGCGTTCGGCCTTGCCGTCAAGGCGTGTGCGCGGAGCGATCGGGTGAAGCGCGTATGCATCACCGGTGGTGGCGGCTTCATCGGCAGCAACCTCGCCGACCGCCTGCTCGCACAGGGCGTGGAGGTCGTGGTCGTCGATGACTTCCGCACCGGACGCCGCGAGTTCCTCGCGGAGGCGTTGAGTCGACCCGGTGCGACGCTGATCGAGGGCGACGTGCTCGACCGCGCGACGCTCGAAGACCGCGCTTGAGGGCTGCGACTGGGTGTTTCACCTCCAGGCCAACGCGGACGTGCGTCACGGGCTCGAGCATCCGCAGCACGACCTGCGAGCAGAACACGATCGCGACCTCGAACGTGCTGGAGGCGATGCGCGCCAAGGGCGTCACGCGGATCGCGTTCTCCTCGACCGGCTCGGTGTACGGGGAGCCGGAGGTGTTCCCCACGCCTGAGGACGCGCCGTTTCCGATCCAGACCTCGCTGTACGCCGCCTCGAAGCTCGCGGGCGAGGGGCTGATCGCGGCGTACGCCACCGGGTACGGCTTCACGGGCATGATCTTCCGCTTCGTCTCGATCCTCGGCGAGCGCTACACGCACGGTCACGTGTTCGACTTCTACTGCGCGCTGCAGCGCGACCCGACGCGGCTGCGCGTGCTCGGCGACGGCCGTCAGGAGAAGTCCTACCTGTACGTGCAGGACTGCGTCGACGCGATCCTGCACGCGGCGACGCATCATCAGGACGAGCCCGGCGCACATGTCTACAACCTCGGCACCGACGAGACGATCGTGGTGGACGACTCCGTCGCGATCATCACCGCGCAGCTCGGCCTCTCGCCCGAGATCGAGCACACCGGCGGGCAGCGGGGCTGGATCGGCGACAGCCCGCTGATTCACCTGGACACGCGGCGCATCCGCAGCCTCGGCTGGGAGCCCGAGCTGACGATTCGCGAGGCGGTGGTGCGCACGCTGGAGTGGTTCTCGGCCAACGAGTACGCTTGGCGCGAGCATGCGGCGGACGGCGTGGCGCGATGAGTGAGCGGGGGTCACGATGAGCGTCATCTTCAGCCGCGCGCCGCTGCGCATCTCGCTCGGCGGCGGCGGCACGGACCTGCCGTCCTACTACCGCGATCACGGCGGCTTCCTGGTGTCCGGCGCGATCGACAAGTACGTGTACATGCTCACCCACACGGTGTTCCAGCGGCGCTACCGCATGAAGTACTCGGAGATGGAGGAGGTCGACGAGATCTCGCAGATCCGTCACCCGATCCTGCGCGAGACGCTGCTGCGCCACTGGCGCGGCAACCCGCTGGAGATCGCCTCCGTGGCGGACGTCCCGGCAGGCACCGGCATGGGCTCCTCCGGCGCCTACACGGTGTGTCTGCTGAAGGGACTTGCGCACGCCCGGCGGACTTCGATCACTCCGGGAGCGCTCGCCGAGGCCGCGTGCGAGATCGAGATCGACGTGCTCGGCGAGCCCGTCGGCAAGCAGGACCCGTACGTCGCCGCCCACGGCGGCGATCTGCGCGTACACGTTCAACCCGGACGGGAGCGTGGAGGTCGAGCCGCTGGAGCTGGACCCGGCCACGCTCAGGCGCATGCGCGACCAGCTGCTGCTGTTCTACACCGGCGAGGCGCGCTCGGCGTCGAAGGTGCTGAGCGATCAGGACGAGCGCTCGAAGGCCGGCGACGAGCGGATGCTCGAGAACCTGCACCGCACCAAGGAGCTCGGGCTACAGGAGCTGCGAGCTGCTGCGCGACGGCGATCTCGACGCCTACGCGGAACTGATGCACGAGCACTGGGAGCACAAGCGCGCTCGCTCGCCCGGCATGGCCAACGAGCACATCGACCGGCTCTACACGCTCGCGCGGCGCAGCGGCGTGATCGGCGGCAAGCTGGTCGGCGCGGGCGGCGGCGGGTTCCTGCTCGTCTACTCGCCGCGGCCCGAGGACACCAGGCAGGCGATGGCCGCCGCCGGCGCGCCGGAGCTGGCGTTCGACTTCGAGTTCGACGGCGCGTACGCGAGCGAGTACGCGTGAGCGCGCTGCGGGTGGCGATCGTCGGCTGCGGGCTGATCGGCGCCAAGCGCGCCGCCGCGCTGTCGCGCGGGTGATGAGCTGGTCGCGTGCCACGACGTCGACGAGCAGGCTGCGGAGAGTCTCGCGGCCGTGCACGGCGCGGAGGCGTGTGCGAGCCTGGACGAGCTGCTCGCGAGCAAACCCGACGTCGTGGTCGTCGCAACCGTGCCACGATCAGCTCGCGGCGCTCGCCGAGCGGGCGCTGCGAATCGGGCGCGCACGTGCTCGTGGAGAAGCCGGCGGGCGTGTCCAGCCGGCAGATCGAGCGCCTGCTCGGATGCCAGCGGGAGAGCAGACGGCTCGTCAAGGTGGGCTTCAACCATCGCTTTCACCCGGGCATCGCGCGCGCCGCCGAGGAGGTCCACTCCGGACGCCACGGCGAGCTGATGTACCTCCGCGCCCGCTACGGGCACGGCGGTCGCTTGGGCTATGACCGCGAGTGGCGGGCGCAGCCGGCACGGTCCGGCGGCGGCGAGCTGATCGACCAGGGCATGCACCTGCTCGACCTGACGCACTGGATCGCGGGTCCGCTGCCGCTGCAGTCGGCGCTGCTGCGCACGCACTTCTGGGACACGCCCGTGGAGGACAACGCTGCGCTGATCCTCGGCGATCCAAGCTCGCGCACGGATCCGTGGGCGATGCTGCACGTGAGCTGGACGGAGTGGAAGAACCTGTTCTCGCTGGAGATCTACTGCCGCACGGCCAAGCTCCAGGTGGACGGACTCGTTCGCTCATACGGTCCGCAGCGTCTGACGATCTATCGCATGGGTCCGGAGCTGGGGCCGCCGGAGGTGGAGGAGCTCAGCTATCCCGACGAGGATCGAACGTGGAGCCTGGAGTGGGCGAGCTTCAGCGAGGCGATCGCGCGCGAGGACGCACGCTTGCTGAACGGCGATCTCGGCGACGCGCTCTATGCGTGGGAGCAGATCGAGGCGGCCTACGCGGACGGGCCGTATGCGGGCATGCGCGAGGCGGTGGCGGGTTGACGGCGCGCCGCGCGGTGGTCACCGGTGGCTCCAGGGGAATCGGTCGCGCGGTCGCGGGCGCGCTGGCGGAGCGGGGCTGGCGCGTGATGCTGGTCGCCCGCGACGCGGGCGTGCTGGAGCGGGCCCGTGGCGAGCTCGCCGGAGAGGGCCACGAGGCGGTCGCGCTGGATGTCGCGGACGAGGGCTCCTGGCTGGAGCTCGCAGGCCGCTTCGACGAGGTCGACGGGCTCGTGTGCGCGGCCGGCGTGCTCGATCCGGTGGGCCCGATCGGCAGCTACCGTACGGCGGACTTCCGCCGCACGCTGGAGGTCAACGTCGTGGGTACGCTGCTCGCGATCGAGGCGTGTCTGCCGGCGCTGCGCGCGCGCGGCGGCGCGATCGCCACGTTCAGCGGCGGCGGCGCCACGGCGCCACTGCCGCGCTTTGACGCGTACGCCGCTTCCAAGGCGGCGGTGGCGCGTCTCAGCGAGAACATCGCGGTGGAGCTGCAGCCTGACGGTGTGCGTGTGAACTGCATCGCCCCCGGTTTCGTGGCCACAGACATGCATCGCGCGACGCTCGCGGCGGGGCCCGAGCTGACGGGGGAGGATTACTACGAGCGAACCCGCGCCGAGCTCGAGCGAGGCGGCGTGCCGGCGAGCGAGGCGGCGGAGCTCGCGTGTCTGCTGCTCGAACGTGACCCGGAGGTCGAGTTCACCGGCAGGCTGATCTCCGCGCAATGGGATCCGTGGCGCGACCCGAGCTTCCACCGCAGGCTGCTGCAGGAGCCGGACCTGGCCACGATCAGACGCATCGACGACGTGTTCTTCGCGGCCACCGGCGCGGGAGCGTGACAGCATGAGCGAGCCGTTTACGAGCTACGTCCGGCGGCGCACGAGGTCAACTGGTCCGAGGACCTGGAGGAGCTCCACGAGGAGAGCAGCCGGTCGCACTTCATCGACGTGTGGACACGGCGCGCGATGCTCGCGAGGCTCGGGGACCTGCCGGCAGCGCCGACGGTGGTCGACGTCGGGTGCTCGACCGGGTATCTGCTCGAGGACCTGCGCGCCAGCATCCCGACAGCGAGCCTGATCGGGGTCGATCTCGTGGCGGGGGGGTTGCGCAAGGCGCACGAGAATGTCCCGGAGGCCACGCTGCTGCAGGCGGACGCCTGCGCGCTGCCGCTGGACGAGGCGAGCGCGGATGCGCTGGTGAGCGCCAACCTGCTCGAGCACGTTCCCGACGATCGCAAGGCGCTGGGCGAGATGCTCCGGGTACTGCGGCCGGGCGCAAGCGCGGTCGTGATGTGGTGCCCGTGGGCCCCGGGAACTACGACTACTACGACCGTTTTCTCGGCCACGAGCGTCGCTACGCCCGCGGCGAGCTTGCCAGCAAGGCGCGCGCCGCCGGTCTGGTGGTGCTCGAGGACGTCTATCTCGGTGCGCCGCTGTACCCGGCGTTCTGGCTGGTCAAGCAGCGCAATCGCCGGCGGCGCGGGCACCTGCGGGGCCACGAGCTCGAGGCGAGGGTCAGGCGCGACATCGCGCGCACCACCGACTCTCCGCTGGGGCACCTCGCGTGCCGTGTCGAGGAGCGGCTGCTGGCGTGCGGGGATTGCTGCGCCGTTCGGCATCCGCGGCCTGACGGTGCTGGCACGTCCGGTGAGGGGCTCGTGAGCGCGTCGGCGCGGTCACAGGATGCCGCGGCAGCGGCCGACGGCGACTCGCGGGGGATGCTGAGCATCGTCATCCCCGCCTACAACGAGCAGGAGAACATCGCGCGGGTGTACGAGCGCCTGACGGACGTGATGGCGCCGATCGGGATGGACTGGGAGCTGATCTTCAGCGTCGATCCGTCCACGCGATCGCACGGAGGAGCTGATCCTCGGTCTGCGCGAGCGCGACCCGCGCGTGAAGATGCTGCGGTTCTCGCGCCGCTTCGGTCAGCCGATGGCCACGATCGCAGGTCTCGCGGCATCCTCGGGCGATGCTGTCGTCGTGATCGACTGCGATCTGCAGGACCCGCCGGAGCTGATCTCGGAGCTGCTCGAGCGCTGGCGCGAAGGCTACGACGTCGTGTACGCGCAGCGGCGCACGCGGGCGGGCGAGACGATCCCCAAGCGCATCGTCGCGGCGCTCGGCTACAGGGTGATCAAGCGCATCGCCGACGTGGAGATCCCTCCCAACACGGGTGACTTCCGACTGATGAGCCGCCGGGTGGTGGACAACGTCGTTGCCCTCAAGGAGAGCCACGGCTTCCTCAGGGGGCTCGTCGGCCTGGTCGGCTTTCGCCAGACCAGCGTGCCCTACGACCGCGATCCGCGGGCTGCCGGCAAGAGCAAGTACAACCGCTTCTGGGGCTCGCTGGTGATCGGCCTGAACGGGATCGTCGGCTTCTCGCGCTATCCGCTGCAGCTGATCTCGATCGTCGGCGTGACTCTCTCGCTGCTCGCGTTCCTGGTCGCGCTCGTATACCTGGGGCTCAAGCTGGGCGGCGAGAACTTCCCGGTCGGCAACCCGACGATCGTGATCGTGGTCGCCTTCTTCAGCGGCATCCAGCTGCTGTCGCTGGGGGTCATCGGGGAGTACGTAGGGCGCATCTACGACGAATCGCGCGATCGTCCCAAGTACATAGTCGAGTCGCGCCATGGGTGGGAGGACCGATAGCGTGAGCGAGGGCCCCGGGGCTGCAGGCCTACCCCCGGTTTGCATTCTCGCGGGCGGGCTCGGCACGCGGTTGGGCGAGCGCGTGCGCGACACGCCAAAGCCGCTATTGGAGGTCGCGGGAGAGCCGTTTCTGCTGCATCAGCTGCGCCTGCTCGCGGGACATGGCGCACGTGAGGTCGTGCTGTGCGTCGGCTATCGGGGCGAGCAGATCGAGTCACGGGTCGGAGACGAGCGCTTCGGCATCCGCATCCGCTACAGCTTCGACGGCCCCGAGCTGGATGGAACCCTGGGCGCCGTCAGGCGAGCGCTGCCGCTGCTGGGCGAGCGCTTCCTCGTGCTGTACGGCGACACCTACCTTCGGATCGACTACGCCGAGGCCGCGCGCAGCTGGCGCGCGAGCGGCCTGCCGGCGATGATGAGCGTGCTCCGCAACGATGGTCGCTGGGACGCTTCCAACGTGCGCTTCGCGAACGGCCGTGTGGTGGTCTACGACAAGTATGCGCCGACACCCGACATGCACTGGATCGACTACGGGCTGGGGGGACTCACGATTGAGGCCGTGTCGGCAGTGGATGAGCACGAGGGGGAGCTAGCCGAGCTGTACAGCCGTCTGGCTGCGCGGGGTCGTCTGTTCGGCTACGAGGCGAGCGAGCGCTTCTACGAGATCGGGACTCCGACCGGCCTGCGGGAAGCCGACGCGTTCCTGCGCGAGCTCGCATCCGCGGGCTGAGTGGCGCCGCCGGAGTACGGTTTCCCCGTGCGACATCCAGGAGCAGACCGGGAAGCGTCGCGTGCCGATGGGGTGCGCACGGTCGTACGCACACTCAGAGCGCCCGAGTCGGGCCTGCTCGGCCAAGGGGTGCGCTTCGCGCTGTCGGGGGGCACCGTCGCGCTCGTCTATCTCGGCACCACGACGGTTCTGGCGGAAGTCGTCGGGATGCCGTTCCAGGCGGCCCTCGCGATCGGCTTCTGCTTCGGCCTGGTCGTTCATTTCACGCTGCAGCGGCTGTTCGTGTGGACGCATCACGAGGAGTTCGCACTACCGCTCGGTCACCAGCTGGGCAGGTACCTGCTCGTGGCCGCAGTGCAGTACGGGGTGACGGCGGCTTCGACCGGGCTGCTGCCCTCGGCCCTGGGGGTTCCGGCGGAGGCGGTCTACCTAGCGACCGTGGCGCTCGTATTGAGCAGCAACTTCCTCGTGTTTCGAAATGGCATCTTCCACGCCAAGGCATCGATCACGCGTTGAGTCCAGCGGCCTCGGCTCAGATGCAGCGTGCCGGTGGCCGATAACAGATACATGCTTGCCCCTGCGGACACGCGGTTTCGCCGGCGATGCGCCGGTAGGGCCCGTGGCCTGCTAGCGGGAATCGCTGCCGCCGCACTGGCCATCGGGATCGCAGGGGTGGGCGTTGCGCCGGCCTCCGCCGCCGAACCCGGCGTGAACCTGGCCACCGCCGGCGCCGGGCAGATCCAGTCGATCCCGGCGCTCGGCACGCACTGGGTGCGCCTGTTCGCGACGTGGCCCGACCTCGAGCCGACACCCGGGTCCTTCTCGCCGTTCTGGCTGAACTACTACGAAGAAACCCTCCGTTCGCTGCCGGCGGGCACGAAAGTGCTGCTCGACGTGGTCAACACCCCCAGCTGGGAGACGGGCTCGAGCAACGAACACACGCCGCCCGTGGACCCGCAGGCGTTCGCGGCGTTCGTGGGCGCGATCGCCCAGCGCTACGGCACGAAGGTGAGCGCGTACGAGATCTGGAACGAGGAGGACTCCGCGAGCTGGTGGGCGGGCGGTCCCGATCCGACGGCGTACGCGCAGCTGCTGAAAGCGGTCTACCCGGCGATCAAGGCCGCGAACCCGAGCGCGACGGTGGTCTTGGGTGGCCTCACCGGCAACGACTACGAATTCCTGGAAGGCGTCTACCAGGCCGGAGGCAAGGGCTCGTTCGACGCGGTGGGTGTGCACACGGACACCGCCTGCGACAAATCTGTCCCCGTACGAATTCCTGCGCGGCGCGAACGACCGTCTGGTTGCGGACTCGTTCCTGGCCTACCGCGAAGTGCACGCGGTGATGGTGGCCAACGGCGATGAAAAACCGATCTGGATGACCGAGCTCAGCTGGCGCACCACGAACGCCACGTGCCCGGAAGGCGCGTGGGCCGGCCAGACGGCGGAGGGCGTCAGCGAAGAACAGCAGGCCACGTATCTGCGCCAGGCCTACCACTGCATGGCGGAAGACCCGTACGTGCAGGTGGCGCTGTGGTTCCCGCTCGAGGACGAAGGTCCGGTGCTGTCGGGCCTGATGCGCGCCAACGGAACGCACAAGCCGTCGTTTGCGGCGATGCGTGCGTATGCCACCCAGGGCGACAGCCTGAGCGAACCGTGCGGCGTGTTCACGGGCCCCAAGATCACGGTCGCCTCGCCGAGCAACCACCTCTCCTACTCGGGGCCGCTGCCGATCCACGTGTCGGCCTCCAGCTCGATCGGGGTGTTCCGCATCCGGCTGGAGTGGAACGGCAAACTGATCCGCAACTACGACGGTCCCAGCTTTCCCAGGACCCTGTCGGGCGCGATCGACTGGCAGGGCGCCAAGCACATCCCCTACGGCAGGCTCACGCTGACGTTCCTTGCGTACGACAAGGAGCGCAACGTCTCGTCGGTCAGCGTCACGGTGTATCACGCCAGGCCCAAGGCCAAGCGCCGCCACAAGCACCACTGACAGCCGGCGACGCCGGCCCGCACTCTTGATAGAGTCGGCGCCGGTGGAGGCAGCCACTCGCCGCAGGGCGATCAGCGTGAAATCTCCAGCCAGGGTGTTGCAGCTCGTGGTTTGGCCAGGGCTTGGCTGGCTTCTCGCACTGGTCGGTGTAGCCAACGTCGCCGTGCTGTTCGGGCAGGCGTCGGCGCTCGTGCACAGCCTGTACCTGAGTGCCGACAACGCGTCCGGGCTGGTGTTGCCGGCGCTGGCAGGCCACGCGCCGGCTGGCTCGGCGCGGTCAACCTCGGCGATCACCCGTGGTACGAGCCATGGTGGTTCATGCGCGCCACGAGCGGGCTTCCTGGCTACCGGGCGCTGTGGGAGGTGGCGCCGATCGTCTCCGGGCTGCTCGGCGGCGTCGGGGTCGCGGCATGCGCCTGGTGGGTGCTGGGTCGGTTCGCGGGACTGGCGACCGGGGTCGTGCTGCTGGCCGCCAGCGAAGCGCAGCGGGGCATCCTGTACGTGCCCGAGAGCCACGGGCTGATCGTGCTCCACCTCGCGGCGCTTTGCGGCGGCCTGCTGTTCGTGCAGCGCCGAGCTTTCAGCGGGCGGCTGACGCCACGCGCGCTGGCGCTGGTGGGCGTGCCGCTCGTGATCTTCACGGGGGCCGGCTTCACCGATCAGCTGCTGCTCGTCAGCGGTCTCGGTTCGCTGATCCTCGCGCCGCTGCTGTGCTGGCGGCGGCTCGGCTCGCCGCAGTGGCGGGCCGTCAGCCTGTTCGCGCTCGCGGTCGGCGTCCTCTCGGGAGCGGTGGCGCTGCTGCTGAATCACGTGATGCAGGAAGAGGGGGTCGTGCACGCCCTCTTTCCGATCAACTTCGTCGGCTCGGAAGCGGTGCTCACCGGCCTGCAGAATCTGCTCACGACCCTTGCCTCGCTTGGCGGCGGCTCCTTCTTCGGCACGCCGGCCAGCGGCACCGACCTGCTGACGTTCGGCGCTGGCGCGCTCACGCTGCTGGCGCTCGCCGCGATCCTGAGGATGCTGTGGGGATGGTCGACGACGGTCGGTCGGCAGCCCGAGCCGCATGCGCCGCAGGCGGCCTCGCGTGAGCTGTTCATCGCCTTCTGGGGGTCGACGCTGGTGCTCGTGCTCGCGGTCTTCGCGCTCACGGGCGTGTCCGCCAGCGCCGGGAACGGCCGCTACCTGGTGGGCGCGTGGGCGGCGCTGGCGGCATTGCTCGGCATCCTCTGCACGACATCCGGCGCGCGCGCCGTGGTGCTCGTCGGCGTCGCCGCGTTCGGCGCGCTCAACGTGCATGCGGAGCTCTCCACCAGCATCCCCCCGACGGGGCCCGGTCCCGGCTTGGCAGTGGCGGGGCAGATCGAGCGCTTCGTGGTGGCTCACGGCGCCAGCGTCGGGTATGGCGGCTACTGGGACTCGGCGCCCGTGATCTGGGAGACGCACCTGCGCGTACGGCTGTACCCGATCGATCAATGCGGCACTCCGCAGGGCTGGTGTCCGTTCGGCGGCGCTGAGATCAGCACCTGGTACACCCCGCGCCCGCACACGCGGACGTTCCTGCTCACGGATTCCAGGCCGGGCATCCAGCTCGAGGTGACCGCGCCGCCCGCGAGCTTCGGCCATCCGATCGCGCAGGAGACGCTCGAAGGCGGTCTCGTGCTCTATGTCTACGACCACGACATCGCGGCCAACCTTGGCAGCTGAACACTGCCGCTCGGCAGGAGAGGAGGACCGGTGCCAACGGCGATCGTGACCGGATCGGGCGGGCTCGTCGGCTCGGAGTCGGTCCACCGCTTCGTACAGGCGGGCTACTCGGTGGTGGGTCTCGAGAACGACATGCGCGCGCGGTTCTTCGGCGCCGACGCCTCCACCGCGCACACGACGGACGCGCTCGTGCGCAGCTACCCGGACGAGTTCCAGTCGCTGGCCGTCGACATCCGCGACGCCGAGGGGGTGCGGCGGGTCTTCGCCGAGCGCGCCGGCGAGATCGAGCTGGTCGTCCACGCGGCGGCGCAGCCCTCGCACGACTGGGCGGCATCCGATCCGCAACTCGACTTCGCCGTCAACGCCAACGGCACGCTCAACATGCTCGAGGCGACGCGCGCGCACGCGTCGGACGCGACGTTCATCTTCTGCTCCACCAACAAGGTGTATGGGGACCTGCCCAACCAGCTTCCGCTGGTCGAGCTGGAGCGGCGTCTGGAGCTGCCGGACGACCATCGCTACCACCAGGGGATCGACACCACGATGTCGATCGATGCGTCCACGCATTCGCTCTTCGGGGTCTCCAAGACGGCGGCCGACCTGCTCGTCCAGGAGTACGGCCGCTACTTCGGCATGCCCACCGTGTGCTTCCGCGGCGGGTGCCTGACGGGGCCGAATCATGCCGGCGCGCAGCTGCACGGCTTCCTCGCCTATCTGATGCGCTGCACCGTGACGGGCGAGCCCTACACCGTGTTCGGCTACGGCGGCAAGCAGGTGCGCGACAACATCCACGCGGCCGATCTGGTCGCTGCGTTCGACGCCTTTCACCGCGCTCCCCGCGCGGCGGCCGTCTACAACATCGGCGGCGGGCGCCAGAGCAACTGCTCGATGCTGGAGGCGATCGAGCTGTGCGAGCAGATCGCCGGTCGCGAGCTGGCGTGGACGCTGGCGGAGGACAACAGGGTCGGAGATCACCGCTGGTGGATCAGCGACCTCCAGCCGTTCAAGCGCGACTACCCGGGTTGGGACGTCACCTACGACGTGGAGGGGATCCTGCGCGACATGCACGACCGCAACGTCGAGCGTTGGGCGCCATCGGTGTGAGTCGCATCCCCTCTGGGATCCCGACGGGGACCTAGCTCCGCCACTCCCAGCAGCGCAGTTCGCGTGCCGGCAGCTCAGACGCGACCGCGGCCGCTGCGTCCGCGCCCAGCTCCAGCTCGCTCACCCAGAGGCGACCGGCAACGTCGGCGCCATCGCCGCCGAGGCCGACCCCATAACACTTCAGCTGTGCCTCGTACCTCGCCCACACACGCAGGAACTCCCGCCGGCGGCTCTCGGGCCCGAGCGCTTGCAGACGACGCGCCTCGGCTGCGCCGAGCGAGCGCGCGGCGATCGCCACCTCGTCGATCGGCCGGCGTGCCACCTCCACGTCGACGCCGACCTCGCCGGCATGGCTGAACGCATACAGCGCCAGCTGCCCCGAGTGCGACATGTTGAAGCTCGGGCGTGCGTCCGGCTCGAGCGCCGGCTTGCCGTGCTCGCCGAGTGAGAAGCGCAGCGACATCGGCTCGCGTTGCAGATAGCGCCCCAGCAATAGCCGCAGCAGCCCGCGCGAGCGACGCCACAGCGTCCCGTCACATGCGCTCACGAAGCGTTCGGCGCGCGCTCTCTCCTCCTCGCAGAGCAGCTCTCTCACATCCTCGGCCACGCTCGCGAGGTCCGCGCGCCATACGTGGACGGCGCCCTCACCGAGCAGCGGGTGAAGCGGGCCGGGCGCCCAGGCGTCTTCCTGTGTGGGCGCCGCGCTGAGCGCCGTCGAGGGGTCCTCCTCGAGAGCCCCTCGTGCTGCGCCCAGGCGCCGCCGCGCCGCGACGATGAACTCGCTCGAACGAGGGCTCACCTCAGGCCGCCCAGGACGACCTTGTCGCGGTCCACCTCGGCGATGAAGAACGATTGGATCCCCCGACGCTGCGAAAGCCACTCCGGGGTGTGGACGTGGATCGCGGTCACAGCTTCAATCTAGGCGCTGCACCTCACCCGATCAACCCCGCGGGCGCGCTATGGCTACCCTCTTGCGCCTATGCGCACCCTCTCAGGCCAGCTGCCGGGCGTCGTGGTGATCGAGCCGAGCGTGTTCCCGGACGAGCGCGGCTTCTTCTGCGAGACGTATCGCCAGCAGTGGCACGCCGAGGCCGGGATCCCCGAGGGCGAGCTGTTCGTCCAGGACAACCACTCGCGCTCGACGCGCGGGGTGGTGCGCGGGATGCACTTCCATGTGGGCGATGGCGTGGCGAAGCTGGTTCGGTGCGCGCGCGGGCGCATCGTCGACGTGGCCGTGGACCTGCGCAGGGGCTCGCCCACGTATGGGCGCTGGGAGGCCGTCGAGCTGGACGAGCAAAGCATGCGCGAGCTGTACGTGCCGGTGGGCTTCGCGCACGGCTTCTGCGTGCTGAGCGAGGTGGCGGACGTGCTGTACAAGCAGACCGCCTACTACGACCCGGAGATCGAACGCGGCATCGCCTGGGATGACCCGGACGTGGGCATCGAGTGGCCGCTGCCGGTGGCGGAGCTGAGGGTGTCCGAGCGCGACGCGCAGGCTCCCCGTCTGTGCGAGATCGCCGACGGGCTGCCGTTCGAATGGCATCCTTAGAGGCGATGGCGGACCGTCTTCAGCAGCTGCGCGAGCGCACCAACGGCTACACGGTCACTCCCGAGCAGTACGTGCGCTTCGCTTACGGCGGGCTGGTCGCGCTGACGCTGATCGTGCTGACGGGCGCGGCCGTGCGGCTGACGGGCTCCGGCCTGGGCTGCCCCACGTGGCCGAAGTGCTACGGCAACGTGTACCCGCCGCTGAAGACGCATGCGCTGATCGAGTTCTCCAACCGGCTGGTCACCGTGCCGGTGTCGCTGGCCGCGGGCTTCGCATGGCTGGCGGCGGTGCGCCGCAGGCCGTACCGGCGCGACCTGGTGTGGTTGGGCGCGCTGCTGCCGCTGGGCGTGGTGGCGCAGGCGGTGCTTGGCGGTTTCACGGTCAAAGGCGCGCTCGACTACGGCTGGGTGATGGGCCACTTCGCGCTGTCGATGTTGATCCTGGTGGCGGCAGTGGTGCTCGTGTGGCGCGCCTCGCAAGAGCCGGCAGCGCCTGCGTATGATGCGCCGGATTTGGCGCATGATGCACCCGATATGGCGCATGCTGCGCCAGCTGCGACGCGTGCAGACACGGACCCCGCGATCGTGCGCGCGCTGCGCTGGCTGGTTGCGCTGGGCGCGCTGACGATCTTCGCGGGGACCGCGGCGACCGCCGCGGGACCGCATGCGGGCGGCTCGCCCGGGCAGAAGATCAACCGTCTGAGCTTCGACGGGCGCGGCACCATGGACTTCGTCATCCACCGTCACGCCGAGATCGCGTTCGTGTTCAGCGTGATTGCGGTGATTGTGTGGTGGCTGGCTCGCCGCCGTGAGGCCGCCGCGACGGTCCAGCGGCCGCTGACGGTGCTGTGCGTGCTGCTTGCGCTACAGGGCGCGGTCGGGCTGGATCAGTACGAGACGCATCTGCCGACAGAGCTCGTGTGGGTCCACGTGGCGCTCGCCAGCTGCGCCTGGTTGAGCGTGCTGTGGGCGGCCTGCGCCGCGGGCTCGCTGGTGCCGGTGAGGCTGCGCAGGGCGGCGGATCGGCCCGCGGAGGGGCCGCTGCGAACGGTCGCGCCGGTCGAGTTCCCCGGAAATTAGGGCTCCTACGGGCGCCGTGCGCGTGTCGTCGTCCTGACCAGCGGTTAGCCTGCCTGCAGCAACGACACTCGAGAAGGGAGTGGCATGACCAAGAACGAGCTGGGCGAGCAGGTCGCGGAGCGCACTGGGCTGTCCGCCAGCCAGGCACGTCAGGTGGTTGAGGCGGCGATCGAGGTGGTTTCCGACGAGCTTGCCGCCGGGGGTGAGGTCGCGCTTGCCGGCTTCGGCAAGTTCAGCGTCAGCCACCGGGCGGCTCGCCAGGGGCGCAACCCGTCGACGGGCGAGACGATCAACATCGCGGCCTCCAAGGCGGCGAAGTTCTCAGCGGCGAGCGCGCTCAAGAAACGCCTCAACGGCTGACCGGACTTGCCAGCAGGCCACTGCCGGCGAGCCTCGCAAGGGGCCGGTGGCAGTGGCTTGCACAGCGCTCGACCGCCAGCGGGCCTTTCAGCCGGGAATCCTTACGACCTGGTAACCAGTCGTTTAGGCGCAGGGGGCAAGCTGCATCCAGATCCGCTCCCTCCCGAAAGCTGGTGATGGCGTATGAGCCGAGCACACCTGGTCGCCAAGGACCCGCCCCGCGAGCGCTACGACTCGCTGGCGCGCTTCTACAACGCGGACGAGCGCCGTCTGCGCTCGCGCGAGCTGGACGTGGGGCTGTGGTGGCGCGAGGATGCGGACGGGCCGCTGCACCGCGCCGCGTGGGTGAGCGACACGGGCGAGCTGTATCTCGTGCGCCTGGGCCCGGCGGACTCTGGCGGCGGCCGGGTGGAGGTGCTCACGACGGTCGAGGATCGCGCGTCGCTGGACGGCGTGCTGGACGGCTGGCGCGAGCGCTGCGGCGAGCCGCGGTCGCTGGGCTGGCTGCGCGAGCGTGCCGCGCTCAGGCTTCGCGCGAGCGGGGATGGCGCGCCAGCCCGTCCGCGGGAATCGGCTCCCAGGGCGCGGCCGACTCGACGAATTGCCGGAACTGCGGCCGTATTCCCGGATCGTGGTCGAGTGTTCCCAGCCGCACCGCGACCTCCCGATCGGCAGACGGCTCACCGCTGAACAGGGCGGAGCCGCAGGTTGCGCAGAAGGCCTTGGGCACACCGATGGGAGGCTGGAAGGAGCGCACCTGCTCGTGGCCCTGCAGCAGCCGAAAGGCATCCCGCGGCACGCGGGCGTTGGCGGAGGAGCCGGTCCCCGTGCGTCGCTGGCAGTGCGTGCAGTGGCAGTAGCCGGCGGACACGAACGGGGCGGTGATCTCGTAGCGCACAGCGCCGCACAGGCACCCGCCCAGCAGCGGAGCGCTCGCGGACGGCGGCCCGGGGAGCTCGGACATGGCCACCATCGTAGGGCGGCTCGGGCTTGGCTGTTCGGCCAGGACGACGTGCGTTCTGTTCTCGCAGGCGCTAAATTGGCCTCGTCATGACACGGGGAAACACCCGTCTGCTCGCGACTCAGACGGACGAGCGTCTGCTCCTGCTCGCGCGGAAGGGCCACGAGCGCGCGTTCGAGGCGATCGTCGTTCGCTACCGTCGCCCGCTGCTCGCCTACTGCGCGCGCCTGGGGCTGTCGAGCTCGCGCGCCGAGGACGCGCTGCAGCAGGCGCTGCTGCAGGCGTGGCTGGCGTTGCAGGCGGGCGCGGAGGTGCGCTCGCTGAGCCCGTGGCTGTATCGGATCGTGCACAACACGGCCGTCAACTTGATGCGCCGCTCGCGTGAGGAGCTGGCGCTGGATCCAGACGGCGCGAGCGCGGAGCTGCTGGTGGCTCCGGGGCTCGAGCTCGCGGACGCTGCCCGCGAGACGCTGAGCCACGTCGCGGCGCTGCCGTCCATGCAGCGCGACGCGATCCTCCTGAGCGCGGTGGACGGCCGCTCGCACGAGGAGGTCGCGCGCACGCTGGGGATCACCCCGGGCGCCGTGCGCGGCCTGCTCTACCGGGCGCGCGCCACGCTGCGCGCGGCGGCGGCGGCGCTGACCCCCGCGCCGCTCGTCAATTGGGCTTCGGGCACCGCCGGCAAGGTTGCGCCGACGACCGGCAGACTCGCCGAAATGACCGGTGCGGCCGGTGGCGGCGAGGTGGGCGGCGTGTTGCTGAAGGGGGCGGCCATTGCCGGCTCCGCGCTGCTCGCGGCGGGCGTCGTGCTGGCGCCGCTCCATCACAAAGCCGCGTCCAGGCGTCCGTCCGCGGGCGCTCGGCGGGCGGCCGCGAACGCGAACGCGATCTCAGCGGACGGGCGACACACGACCACGACGTCTGTGAGCGCACTCGTGCGCACGCGCACCGTCGGGCCGGGGGGATCCGTGGTGTCCATCAGGCACGCCGGCACTCCACTCACGGCGAGCGCCACCGCTCCTGCCGCGGCCCGCCCGAGATCCACGCCAGCAGTCACCGCCCCCATGTCGTCCGTGTCCGCCGGCTCGACGCAGCAGACCTCGACGCCCGGCGCGCCCGCGAGCGTGGCCTCGGCGACCACAACGACGGGTTCCACGTCCACCGGCGGTGGCCAGGCGCCGGGCGGCGAAGTCGCGGGTGCCCCCGGGGGGACTAGTGGCGGCTCCGGTTCGAGCGGCTCAGGCTCTGGCGGCGGCTCTGGCTCCGGCTCGGGGAGCGGCTCCGGCTCGGGGAGCGGCTCAGAACCGGAAGGCGGGCACTCCAAGAGCGACGACGGCTCGGAAGGCTCGGATGACGGGCACGAAGGCGACTCGGGCGGATCGGATGACTCCGAACACGAACATGAATCGAGCGATCGCGCCGAACGCGAAGCGGAACTGGCTCGCGAACACGAACACGGCGGCGGTACCGACTCCTGAGCGCCGCCGGCCGTCGAGCACGCGTGCGGCCGGGATCGATAGGATGCCGCCAAGCATGACCGGCGCTCCGCAGGCCCACAGTCGAAGCACTCGTTCCGCCGACGGCGGGAGGGCGCGATGACCTCCTACCCGGGGTGGGGCTCGTGGAGCTTCCAGCCGGTCGTGATCGTCGTGCTGCTGGCCGCCGCTGTGGTCTACGCGCGTGTGTACCGTCGCGCGCAGTCGCGCTCCTCCACATCCGCGCCCAACGCCGGGCACTGGGTGCCGTACGCGGCGGGGCTGCTGACGATCGCGGTGGCGCTGCTGTCGCCGCTCGATCCCATTGGCGACCGCTACCTGCTGTCGGCGCACATGATGCAGCACGTGCTGCTGTCGGACATCGCGCCGGCGCTGATCATCCTGGGCCTGCGCTCGCCGATCCTGCCGCTGGGCCTCTCGCGTGAGGCGCTGCTGGCGGTGGCGCCCGCGGGGGGGCGCTCCGGTCGCCTGCTCTCGCGGCTCACCTCCCCTTGGCTGGCGGTGCCGCTGTGGGCGCTCGCCACGTGGATCTGGGCGATCCCGAGCGTGTTCGACTACGCCGCGCAGCACGCCGGCGTGCACGCGCTCGAGCACGCCACGCTGTTCTACACGGGCCTTGCCATGTGGTGGCTGATCATCGACCCGCTGCCGCGCGCGCGCCTGCGCCCCAACAGCCAGCGGCTGGCGCTGCTCGGCTTCACCCGCCTGGCCAGCGCGTGCGTGTGCCTGCCCCTGACGTGGCTGTCGACCACCGAGTACCCGCTCTACGCGAGCGCCGCTCGCGGCTACGGCCTGTCGGCGCTGAACGACCAGCGCCTCGCCGGCGCGAGCATGTGCTTCATCGAGGCGCTCGTGTTCGGCATCGCCTTCGCGGCCGTGTTCATCAGCATTCTCGGTCGCTCCGACTCGCGTGTGACGCTCGGCGAATACGCCGCCGGCTCCCGTGGCGAGCACCTGCCGACCTGAGGTTCCCCTGACCTGGCCGACCGGAGGTTCCGATATGAGGCCGGAGGCGCTCCCCTGCGCTGAGCAGGGAAGCGCCTGCTGACCATCTTGCTTCGCCGTGGTTTGCCTTTATGCCGGTGCGGGCCCATCCTTTGGCAGCCAGAGGAGCATGGGCAGCTCGAGAATGATGATCGTCGGCTTTCCCGTGATCCACGGCAGCCAGATCATCGCGGCGAGCGCCGCCATGAGGATCAGGCTGAGTCTCTTGCGGGGCTCCCAGGAGCGGATCGCTCTCTGGGTCGGCGCCGGGGCTGGGTTGGGGTCATGATCTGGCACGTTTGCTCCTCCGCTTGGAGTTGGTGGGGTCGCGGTCAGGGCGGGTCTGCCGCCGCCCTGCGTTGTCGCGTATGCGTCGCTCGATGCGGGCCTGGTAGCGGGGAGGGCGGGTCTGTGCCGCTGTGCGTCACCGCGTGTGCTCGGCCCGATGGCGGGTGGGGCGGCGTGATGCCGCCGAGGCTCAGGGAGACGCCAGCTGCGGGTCTCGCCGATCCTGCGGGTTATTGCGGGGCGCGCGCACCTCGCGCGTATCCCCCGCTTTCTGCGTGTCGGGTGGATCCCGGCACCGCAGATGGCGTTGGCGTATAGGTGTGCCTCCGTTCTGGTCGAGGCCCTGCTTGCCGAGGCCGCGTCAGGGGAGATGACGTCGAACCTGGGCGGCGTCCGTCCTTGCGTTGGTCGCACCGCCAACGGCGAGGATGCTCGCTTGGATTGGGAAATCGGGCCATTTGGCATCGTCTGCCAGGGTACGAACTGCGCCGGCTGGAACAGGTCCACCAGCGGGCACGATCCCGCATATAGCGGAGATCCCCGCTGGGTCACCGGAGCATCCGCGACGGCAGCCGCGGATGCTCTCCTCTATTCGGCTCTCAACCGCAGCCGGTGTTGTTGCCGCACGACGAGCACGTGTAGCAGCTGCCCGTCCGCTGCATCATCCCCCCGCACTGGCTGCACGCGGGCCCGAGGTCGAGTCCCTGAAGACGGGCCGGAACGACCGGCGGGGAGTCGGTGAGCGCCGCGGCGGCGGGTGTGCTCTGGGCGCTGGCGCTTGATGCCCGGGGCGATCCGTTGCCGTCGCCGTTCCCGTTGCCCGCGTCGGCGCGGTCGGAGGTGGCGGGGCCGGCGGTGTCGGACGAGCTCAGCGACTGCGCGGTCTCCTGCGCGATTTTGCGTGCGCGCACCGCCGGCGTGAGGATGCCGAGTTCCTCCTGTGCGTCGACGTCCAGGAAGCGCGAGGCGAGCCAGCGCATGATGTAGTCGGGCATCGACTTCGCGAACGGGATCTCCTGGTTGCCGGTGATCCCCTCCGGCTCGAAGCGCATGTAGCTGAACTTCTGCACGAGCGTTTCGAGCGGCACGCCGTACTGCAGCGCGATCGAGATGGCGGTCGCGAACGAGTTCATCATCCCGCGCAGCGTCGAGCCCTCCTTGCCGATGTCGGTCAGGAAGATCTCGCCGACCGATCCGTCCTCGTACATGCCAGCCGTGATGTAGCCCTCGTGGCCGGCGATCGAGAACTTGTGCGTGATCGACTGGCGCTCGACCGGCATCCGCTTGCGTCGCGGGCCGACCTCGGCGCGCGCCTCCTGCCGGGCCTGCTCTAGCAGCGCGTCGATGTCGACTGGCTCCTCCCCCTCCGGGGACGATGTGATGCCCTTCTGTGCGTCGGTGCGCAGCGCCTGCGCGGTCTTGGAGCCGTCGCGGTAGATAGCGAGCGCCTTGATACCCAGGTGCCACGCCTGCGTGTAGGCGTCGGCGATGTCCTCGACGGTCGCCTCCTGGGGCATATTTATCGTCTTCGAAATCGCGCCCGAAACGAATGGCTGCACGGCGCCCATCATCTTGATGTGGCCCATGTGCGAGATCGGGCGTTCGCCGACCGCCACGTCGAACACCGGCAGGTGCGCCTCGTCGAGGCCGGGCGCGCCCACGATTGTGCCGTGCTCGGCCAGGTGCGCCTCGATCTGCTCGATCTGCTGCTCGGAGTAGCCGAGCGTCTGCAGCGCCAGCGGCACCGTTTTGTTGACGATCGTCATCTGCCCGCCGCCGACCAGCTCCTTGAACTTGACCAGCGAGAAGTCCGGCTCCACCCCCGTGGTGTCGCAATCCATCAAAAATGAAATGGTGCCTGTAGGTGCAAGCACCGTGGCCTGCGCGTTGCGATAGCCGAAGCGTTCGCCCAGCTCCACCGCCTCGTCCCACGAGCGCCGGGCAGCCGCCAGCAGCTCGGCGTCGATGCAGGCTGCATCCGGGATCGCGTAGGAGGCGGCCCGATGCATCTTTTTCACGCCGATGTGCGCGTCGCGATTCTCCATGTAGCGGTCGTACGGTCCGAGCGCACCCGCGATCTCTGCCGAGCGCCGGTAGGCGCGGCCGGTCATCAGCGCTGTGATCGCCGCCGCGGCGCCGCGCCCGTGGTCGGAGTCGTAGGGCATGCCGTTGCTCATCAGGTAGGCGCCGAGGTTCGCGTAGCCGAGGCCGAGCTGGCGGAAGGCGCGCGCGTTCTGCCCGATTTCCTCGGTCGGGTAGCTGGAGGGCCCGACGATGATCTCCTGCGCCAGCAGCATCACGTCGACCGTGTGCTCGAACGAGCGCACGTCCAGCGTGCCGTCGGCGCGACGGAACTTCATCAGGTTCAGCGACGCGAGGTTGCATGCGGAGTTGTCCACGTGCATGTACTCCGAGCAGTTCGCCACAACGATGCCGTCGACGATGTAGGAGTGGTGCAGTGGCTCGGTGAGGTTGTAGACCATCTCCTGACCGTCTTGCTCACGAGCGACAAGCGCGGTGCCGGCCTTCGTGCGGTAGAGCTTGCAATCGCTGATCAAGCTCTCAACCGCGGCCTGCTTACGTGGGCATGAGAAGCCGATCTCGGCGGCGAACGCGGCCAGGTCACTACCGGTGATACGCAGGTCGAAGCCTTCCCGTGAGGCGTACTCGACGGCCGTCCCGTCCTTGCGGGTGTAAGAGAAGGACGAGGTACCGCCCTCCGTGATGCGATATATCCGCCCGCGGATGCCCCACGTCGAGAGTAGCCGCTGCACGTCCTTCAGGAGGGCGTTGCTGCGGCTTCCGAGCCCCACATAGCGGCTTGCCTTTCCGCCGGCCTCAACGCGCGAGACGCATCCATCGGCTCCGAACAGGCCGCGTAGGAAGGATGCCTGCACCTCCGTGGGAGCGGTGAAGATCCCTGCAGGCACACGCTTGTCGTGCGCCCGGGCGGAAGTCACACCAATTCCGCGGAACAGCTCGCGCACAGCCTCGCTGCCAGCCCGCAGCTGCACCGTGCCGTTGTCCATCTGCTGCCTCGACACGCCACCGATCAGCTCCCGCAGCAGCCCCTCGTGGGCGTCGGCCAAGCCGTCCTTGAGATCATCGCCACCGTAGACCCAGCCGGTCTGTACGTCGGTGAGCCAGCCGTCGCCGACCAGGTGACCGGTGAGCTCCCCGAGCCCCTCGCTCCAACGATCGGGCAGCTCGCGGTGGGTCAGCGCTCCACCATGAGCAAAGGACTTGGCCGCGGCCGCGACCTTCACGGGCAGTGCCCAGCTCGCGTCTTCCGCGGGAGTCTGACTGTCGTTCAGGAGCACGCGATCCTTGTCGGTCAGCTCCTCGGCTGGGACATAGCCGCGGTTCAGCGTCCAGATCCGGTGATTTGGCGTGCAGCGCAGATCGCCGCCGTTAGCAAAGCGCAGGCGCACTATCGGCTTGACGCCGTTTCGCATGAAGGCGATTGGCCGGGTCGCGACCACTCCCTCGCCCGGTTGCCCGGCAGTCGCTCGATGCGTGTACACGCGGAACTCCTCGCCTGCCTCCCCCCGCGCAACCAAGTCCTTGATGGCGAGCAGACCAAGGGTGGTGTGCACGCGGGCATCGGCCGGAAAGCACGGGTTTGACGCGTTGATGCGCCCGCTGTTGGGCGAGGTGTGCCACTGGTTGATCGTGGTGTCGTACTGCACGCCCGGGTCCGCGCAGCGCCACGCCGCCTCGGCGATCTCGCGCATCAGCTCGCGCGCCTGGATCGGCTCTCCTACGGGCTCGCCGGTGGCGCGCGCCGTCAGCCGCCACTCGCGGTCCTCCTCGACCGCGCGCATGAACTCGTCGGTGACGCGCACCGAGTTGTTCGCGTTCTGGTACTGGATCGACTTGAAGCCGTCGCCATCGATCGACATGTCGAAGCCGGCATCGCGCAGCGCTTCGGCCTTGTCCTCCTCCTTGGCCTTGCACCAGATGAACTCGCGGATGTCGGGGTGGTCGACGTCGAGCACGACCATCTTGGCCGCGCGGCGCGTCTTGCCGCCGGACTTGATCGTGCCCGCCCACGAGTCGGCGCCGCGCATGAACGACACCGGCCCCGAGGCGGTGCCGCCCTTCGCGAGCGGCTCCATCGAGCCGCGGATGTTCGACAGGTTGATGCCCGAGCCGGAGCCGCCGCGGAAGATCATCCCCTCCTTCGTGTTCCAGTCGAGGATCGACTCCATCGTGTCCTCCACGCTGAGGATGAAGCATGCCGAGGCTTGAGGGCTCTCCTCGAAACCGAGGTTGAACCACACGGGCGAGTTGAACGCCGCCAGCTGGTGCAGCAGGATGTACGTAAGCTCGTTGTTGAACGCGCGCGCGTCCTCTTCCTCGGCGAAGTAGCCGCCCGCGCGGCCCCAGCCGGTGATCGTGCCGGCGACGCGGCTGATCATCTCCTTGACCGAGCTCTCGCGCTCGGGCGAGCCGAGCTGTCCGCGGAAGTACTTCTGGGCGACGATGTTGGTCGCGTTCTGCGACCAGCTCTTGGGAAACTCGACGGCCAGCTGCTCGAAGGCGATGCGGTCGCCGTGGCCGATGCGCGCGTCGCGCAGCTCCCACTCGACCGCCTCGAACGGATGCGTGTCGGGACGGGTGAACAGGCGATTGATCGACAGCGCTGTGCCGGTCGTTGCGTGCTCGGAGATCGTGGGGTGCGAGAGCGGGTTCATCGGCCTTCCTCCTCTGCTGCGCCGGCGGTGCGGGCGGCCATTCGAAGCTGTTGTCGTGGGCCAAGCATCGTCGCTCTCGAGCCGGACGGAACGACGTTGCGACGCCAGCGTGCAAAGGAGCTTGAGATACACCCATTCTACTACGTCAGTACCGGCCAGAAAGCAAGTGTTGAGGCCATATTGGGGCGGTCGGCAGGCCAACTCGCGCTGGCCGCGAGGGCGCCTGCGGATGGTCGCCGCGAGCTGGCGCGGACGGTCGCCTGCAACAGAAGTTTCGCCGGAATTTCGCGCTGCTAGCGGGAAGCTTTCGCGGCCCGCGTGCGGCTCAGCGTCCCAGCCGCGCCCAGTCGCTGAATTCGGCCCACGTGGCCGACGCGCGAAAGCCCGCCTCGGAAATCGCGTGGTGCAGCGACAGGGTCCACCGCGGCTCGAAGCTCAGCAGGCGCGCGATCGCCCAGGCGGCGCACGCGAGCGCCACCAGCGCGGCCACCGCCGCGATCACGATGCTCTGCGTGGACAGTCCGTGGGCGGTGTGGGCCAAGTGCTGGGCGGAGGGATGGACCATCGCGACGCCCATGTTAGATACGTGTGCGGGGCTCGATCGAAAGACCCTGGAGCGCGGCGAGAGCGTCTCGGAGCACCAGCTCGGGTGTCTGGCTCGCATCGATCACGCTGATCCGCTCGGGCTCGTCGTGCGCCAGCTTGTCATACGCGGCTGCTATAGCCGCGTAGAAGCCTTCGCCCTCCCGCTCCAGCCGATCGGGCTCGTGCGCACCGCCGCGCGCGTGCGCGTCCTCGCCTGAGTGCCGGCCCTCGCCTTGCCGCGCGCGCTCGAGCTGGCGCGCGCGCCCTTCCGCGGGCGATACGCGCAGCAGCAGCGTGCGATCGGGCGTGAGCCCGCCGGTGGCGAACTGGTTGATCGCGCGCACCCGATCGACCCCGAGCGCGCGCCCGCCCCCCTGGTAGGCCAGCGAGGAGTCGACGAAGCGATCGAGCAGCACCACGGCGCCGTCGCGCAGCAGCGGCTGCACGCGCTCCTCGACGAGCTGCGCGCGCGCGGCCGCGTACAGCAGCACCTCGGTCCGCGCGAGCAGCTCGAGCGCGGGGTCCTTGACGAGCGCGCGGATGCGCTCGGAGACCTCCACGCCGCCGGGCTCGCGCAGCAGCTCGACCGGGCGCCCGCCCGCTGCGCGTACCGCGAGCTCGCCCTGCAGCGCATGTGCGAGCGTGGTCTTGCCGGCGCCGTCGATGCCCTCGATCGTGATCAGCGTGCCGCGGTTCACGCGGGGCACGCTACCCGCTGGGCGCCGTCTCTAGGATGACCTTCGATGTCCGCGCCGGCGCCGCCCGCAGATCCGCAGCACCGAGACACGGGGGCGCCGTCGCCAGAGCTGCTCCCGGGCATCGACGCGCACCCGCACGCGCGCGCCGTGCTGCTGCCCGCGCTCGCGCCGGGCGGCCATCCTTCGCACGCGTACCTGTTCCACGGGCCGGCGGGCACGGGCAAGCGCGCGGTCGCGCGGGCGTTCGCGGCGGCGCTGCTGGCGCGCGGGGCGCGCAACCCCGACACGGTGGCCGAGCGCGTGGCGCGCGACAGCCACCCGGACCTGACGTGGGTGACCCCGTCTGGCGCGGCGGAGATGCTCGTGGCGGACATCGAGGAGCCGGTCGTGGCCGCGGCCGCGCGCACCCCGTTCGAGTCCGAGCGGCGCGTGTTCGTGATCGAGGGCGCGGAGACGATGAACGACCAGGCGGCCAACCGCATGCTCAAGACGCTCGAGGAACCGCCCGCCTTCACGCACCTGCTGCTGCTCGCGGACCGGCGCGAGGACGTGCTCGCGACGATCGCCTCGCGCTGCCTTGCGGTGCGCTTCGACCCGCTGCCGTCGGCGCTGATCGCGCGGCGCCTGTCAGGCGGGGACGATCGGGCGCTCGCGTGCGCACGGCTGGCGCTGGGCGACGCGGGCGTGGCGGAGCTGCTGGCGAGCGAGGAGGGTGAGGCGCTGCGCGCGCGCGGGGAGGACTTCGTGCGCTCGGCGATCGCGGGCGCGACCGACAGACGCCTGTGGCTGGGACTGCTTGACGTCGCCAAGGTCGCTGGCGCGGCCGCGGGCGAGCGCGCGCAGGAGCGCCTGGAGCAGGAGCTCGAGTTCGTGCCCAGCAAAGAGCGCAAGCGCTACGAGCGCGAAGGTGCGGAGGCGCGCCGCCGCGGCGAGCGTCGCACGCGCACGCGCACGCTGGACCTCGGCCTGCGCCTGGCTGAGCTGTGGCTGCGCGACGTGCTGTGTGTCCGCGAGGGAGCACCGGAGCTCGTGTACGCGGTGGACCGCCGCGCACAGCTGGAGCAGGACGCCGATGGCCGCGACGCGGCGGCGCTGCGGCGCGGCGTCGAGCTGGTCGCCGACACGCGCCTGAGCCTGGCGCTGAATGTGTCCGAGGAGCTGGCGCTGGAGGCGCTCGCCTATCGGCTGCAGGCGCGCTTGAGCGGGTCGACGTAGACCGGAGGGCTCAGGACCCGAAGAATTCCTGGAACGGCGGCACGGGTTTGGGTTCCTGCTTGGTGAGCGCCGGCAGCGTGATCGTTTCGAGAGCGCATGGCTGTTCGCTGCTGCAGGTTGGGGCCGACGACGCCGTCGGTTTCTGTGCGGTGAGCGCGTACGCGGTGGAGCCGCTGCGCGCGATCGCGAGCACATTTCCGGGCAGCTGTCCCGAGGTTGGGTTCGGGGCGCCGTAGCGCAGGCCGACGAGCGAGGAGATGAACTTGCGGTAACAGAACCCGTAGATAGTCACCAGCGGGAAGACGACGCCGTCGCCATTTGCGATGGGTGCCCCGGGAAGACTGTTTTCGATGCCTTCAGTCGGTCCCGTGCATGCCTCCGAGCCGGATCCTGTGGCGGCGATGCCGCTGCGGCCGGTGGTGAGATCGTCGAGTCTGACTTCCCAGGCGCCCTCGCCGATGATGCCGGGACCGCTGACCCGCCACAGGTAGGTGACCACCTTGCCGTTGCTATCGAGTGCCGCTACGGAACCTCGCTGCGGTTCGCTCGCGCAGCCGCGGGGCACGCCCGAGCAGTGGGAGGGAATCGTGCCATGACGCAGGGTGGTGAGGGTATGGGGGTGTTGTGGAGTCCACAGCATCACCTGCTGAATTTCGCGGTGGGAGGGGGATTTGCGCGCAAAGGCCACGCTTCCGTGCCACATGGAGGGGGTCGTATCCGACGTCCCCTGCGACACCGGGATCGGCGGACGGCTTTCGCGGTCGGTGGCCAGGTCCAGCACGTAGATCCTGCAGCCGCGGCCCGTATCGGCTTCAATCTCCCCTTCGTATACGACTGGCGTGCGTACACAGCGGGAGAAGGTCGCAGCTGGTACCCCGGCTGCGTCCGTGCCGACGCTCACGTCGAACGGCTGCGAACGGGGTGCGACTGGGAGCGGAGAGATCTGACCGTGGTGATACGCCTCGAGTCCCCAGCCGCCAGTCACGGGTACGCTCCAGACCAGCCACCCCTGCCCGGCGGATATCGCCACGTTGGTGCTGAGGTTGGCGATTGTGCCCGGGTTGGCGAGCGCACAAGCGGCGGAGTACGCCCAGCACGCGAGCGCCGAGCAGGCAATGGCTATCAGCCGAATTGTCTTCATGCTCAGATCAACCTTTCTCGCGCCGAGAAGTCGCGCATGTAGACCTGCAAGCCAGGCCGGCGAGATGGTCAGCCCGCTACGCGATCGGCCCGAGGTTCGGCTCGATGCCGTATGTATCGAACGCCATGAACTGTGAGAACTGGCGGTTCTCGGGGCCGTGGAAGTCGGCGGAGCCCGTGGTCAGCAGCCCGAGCTCCGCGCAGCGAGCGGCGATCAGCTCGGTGTTCTCGCGCGTGTGCGTGATGTAGAAGGCCTCGACGCCGTCGATCCCCAGCTCGCGGAAGCGGTCGATCGTGGACAGCACTTCGTCGGGGTCTGAGATGTCCCAGAAGGGGTGCGCCCAGATGGCGACGCCGCCGGCGTCGTGGATCGCCTTGACGGCCTCCGCGACGGTGGGCGTCTCGCGCAGGCGGAAGGCGGGCTTGCCCTCGATCAGGTAGCCGCGGATCAGCGAGCCGATGTCGTCGATGCCCTCCTGCTGCAGACGCTCGGCGTTTGCGGGCGCGCGCAGCACCGCGCCGGCGAGGTGCGGGCGCCCGATCGGTTTGCCCTCCGCGATGCGCGCGTCGATCTCGGCTTCGTCGAGGTCGAAGCCGACCTCGCGCAGCCCGTCGCGCATGCGCAGCGTGCGCTTCTCGCGGTCGGCGAGAAAGTCGGCGAGCCGCTCGGTCATCACGGGCCCGGTGTGGTCGATGCAGTAGCCGAGGATGTGCAGTTCGCGGGGCACAGGCGATCCCGCATCCACGGCGGAGATCTCGACGGCGGGCACGACGCGCACGCCCACGCGCTCGCCCTCGGCGATCGCCTCCGAGACGCCGCTGATGGTGTCGTGGTCGGACAGCGCCAGCAGCTGTACGCCGGCGGCGGCCGCGCGCTGCACGACCTCGGCGGCGGACAGGACGCCGTCGGAGTGCGTGGAGTGCGACTGCAGGTCGAAGCGCGGTGCCACGGCGGGCAGCGTACGCGATCGCCTCAGGAGTTGGCGTACCGACCCGCTGCGCGGGCGCCCCGGTGTTCCTGCTCGGGCGCGCACGTCAGCGCCGCGACACGTCGCCCCACGGCGGCGCGCAGGCGGCGCACGGCGGCGTGGTAGCGGCATGCGTTCTCGCACAGCACGCGATCGCATTCGGAGGATGCGCGCTCGAGCGCGCGCCGCGCCGCGTCGGTGTCGGCGGCGCGCGCGGAGGCGTCGAGCCACAGCACCTCCAGGTAGGCGAGCGCGGCGCCGACCTGGTCCTCGGGGATCGCGTCCCGCTGCTCGAGCTGGTCGACGATGGGCACCACCTCCGCCGTCAGCCACAGCTGCTCGCCGTGCGCGCGCAGGATCAGTCCGATGTCGGGAGGGTTGGTGGTGAGGGGGTGGTCCGTCATCGGTGTCATGCCGCCGGCCTTCGCGTGATCGAGGGTCTGCTCGCGTGGCGCGCGGCCCTTTCTTGCTGTGCTCTGGGCTTCGGCTGGGCGATATCGCTGCTTTAGATTGAGGCTCGCGCTCTCCACGCTTCTCCGTGCTCGAGGCGCGTTTTGCGGGCTTTTCGGGTTCGCTCAGGCGCGGGCGCCATCGGGCCGATGAATGCAGTAGGGGAAAGCTCGAGCGGAAAGAGAGATGTACGTAGTCGACACCGACCCGACCGGCCGCACAGCTGGGCAGTATGCGCGGGCGACCGTCAGGAGGCTGCGCATGCGCACGCTCGTGACGCTGGGTGCGCTGGCGGTGGCGACGGCGCTGCTGGGCAGGGCGTTCGGGCTGCACGACAAGCGCTTCCTGGCGTCGGAGATCGCGCTGCTCGCGAGCATGTTCGTGATCTCCCGCTATGTGCTGCCGCTCGTCGAGCGCCGCGATCGCGGCGCCACGGGCGAGGAGCAGGTGGGGGAGCTGCTGGACGAGTTCGCGGCGGAGCACGGCTGGCGCGTGATCCACGACGCGAGCCTGGGCAGGGGCAACGTCGACCACATCCTGATCGGCGCGCCGGGCGTGTTCACGATCGAGACGAAGAGCCATCCGGGGCCGGTGCGCGTGGCGCGCGTGCACGGCGAGACGTGGCGCCAGGCGCAGGCGCAGCGACGCGCGATCGAGCGCGTGACGGGACTCGGGGTCGAGCCGCTGGTGGTGTTCAGCCGCGCCTGGGTGGATCGCCCGATGGCGCGCCGGCGGGGCGTGCGCGTGGTTCCCGCGCGCATGCTGCAGCGCTACCTCTGCGGTCTGCAGCAGCGGCTCTCGCCGGAGCAGGTGCGCCATGCGCAGCGCTCGGTGGAGCAGGCGCTGCTCGAGCACCACGCGCGCGGCAGGCACGACCGTCGAAGCCTGCTTCGCGCACGTGCGGCCCGGGTACCGCTGGTGCGCGGGCGCGGCGGACGCTAGCGTTGATGTTCAGCATGGCCATCTCACCGTTCAGCGCGCGGCCCACCTCGTCGCGGGGCGAGCGCAGCCGCGCGCGGCTGGCGCTTGTGATCGCGACGCTGGGCATCGCCGCGACGCTGCTCGCGTACGCGATCTCTCCGGGCGTGCGACACGCCGTGGGCCACGCCGCGCACAGTGTCAAGCACGCGGTGGGGCACGTGCTGGACAATGACAAGGGCGAGCATGAGCACGGTTCTGCACAGCCCTCCAAACCCGCCAAGCACTCCTAGCGACGGCGCGCAGCCGGCGTTGGCTGCGGCTGCGGCGCTGCCGCCGGGTCCGCGGGTGCCGGCGTGGGCGCTGACGCTCGCGTGGGCGCTGGCGCCGACGTGGGTGATGGACCGCTGCGCGGCGCGCCTGGGAGACGCGTTCACGCTGACGTTCGCGCCGAGCGGCCTGAAGCTGGCGATGTTCAGCGACCCGGAGGCGGTCAAGACGATCTTCACGGCGCCGCCCGAGGTGGCGCCGTCGGCGGCGGGCTCCTCGCCGATCGCGCCGGTGGTGGGACACAGCTCGGTGCTGGTGTTGACGGGTCCCGAGCACATGCGCCAGCGCAAGCTGCTGCTGCCGCCGTTCCACGGCGAGCGCATGCGCGAGTACGAGCACGTGATCGTGGAGGCGACGCGCCGCGACATGGCCGGCTGGCGGCTCGGCGGCCCGATGCGCCTGCAGCGGCACACGCGCGCAGATCACGATGGAGGTGATCGTGCGCGCGGTGTTCGGCGTGGAGGCGGAGCGCATGCAGCCGCTGAAGGACGCCATCACGGGGCTGCTGGAGCCGGTGCGGGTGCTGGCGGTGGTGCGCGCGCTGATGAGTCGCCCGAGCGGCGAGCGCCCGACGGGCGCGATCGGCCGCGCGCTGGACAGGCTGGATGCGCTGATCTACGCGGAGATCGCGCACAGGCGCAGGCAGAGCGACCTGGAGCGCCGCGCGGACATCATGTCGCTGCTGCTGCAGGCGCGCGACGAGCAGGGCGAGCCGATGACCGACGGCGAGCTGCGCGACGAGCTCGTGACGCTGCTGCTGGCGGGCCATGAGACGACGGCGACGTCGGTGGCGTGGGCGGTCGAGCGGCTGGTGCGCCACCCGGACAAGCTGCGGCGGCTGGCGGCGGAGATCGACGCCGGCGGCGAGGAGTACATGACGGCGGTGGTCAACGAGACGCTGCGCGTGCGCCCGGTGGTGCCGCTGGTGGTGCGCATGCTCACCCGGGAGCTGCGCGTGGGCGGCTACGAGCTGCCGGCGGGCACGCGCGTGGTGCCGTCGATCTACCTGACGAACCGCAACCCGCGCGGTATATGAGAGCCCGCGCGAGTTCCGCCCGGAGCGCTTCCTGGAGCAGACGCCGGACACGTTCTCGTGGATCCCGTTCGGCGGCGGCATCCGCCGCTGCATCGGCGCGTCGTTCGCGCTGCTGGAGATGAGGGTGATGCTGCGCACGATGCTCGGCGAGCTGGAGCCGCGCCTGCCGGACGGGCGCGCGTGGCGCAGCGGCGGCGCGCGGCGCCGCGGCGAGCTGGTGCGCAGGCGCGCGATCACGCTGGTGCCGGCGCGCGGCGCGAGCGTGGTGTGGCGGCGGCGGGCATAGCGGCCCTGGCGTCCCGGCTGACGGACCGAGCGTCCCGGCCGCAGCAGGGGGTAGCGTGCTGGAGGTGCACGCGATGACCGCCACGCTGGAGCCGACGGACATGGACGGGCAGGGCTCCGCGGAGGAGCCGACGCCGGAGCGGCTGCTGGCGCGCTTCGGGCTGGAGCGCTTCAGGCCGGGCCAGCGCGAGGCGGTGCAGGCGGCATTGGACGGCCGCGACAGCCTCGTGGTGATGCCGACGGGCGGCGGCAAGTCGCTGTGCTACCAGCTGCCGGCGCTGGCTGGCGACGCGGATCCGGCGCAGCCGCTGGTGGTCGTGGTGAGCCCGCTGATCGCGCTGATGTCCGACCAGTGGCGGCGGCTGCGCGAGGCGGGCGTGCGCGCGAGCATGCTGGCGTCGGGGATGGAGGAGGGCCACAACGCGCAGGCGCTGCGCGACATCGAGGCGGGCGCGACGCAGCTGGTGCTGGCGGCGCCGGAGCGCTTTGCGTCGGTGGCGTTCAGGACGGCGCTGGCGCGCAGGAAGGTGTGCGCTGTTCGTGGTCGACGAGGCGCACTGCGTGGCGGAGTGGGGCCACGACTTCCGCCCCGACTACCTGCGCCTGCACGACGCGATCGAGTCGCTGGGGCGCCCCGCGGTGATGGCGGCGACGGCGACGGCGACGCCGCGCGTGGCGCAGGAGATCGCGCAGCGCCTGGGCCTGCGCGAGTGGGTGTCGGTGCGCTCCGGCTTCGACCGCCCGAACGTGACGTTCGACGTGGTGAGCGTGGAGGGCAAGGGCGCCGTGGCGCGCAAGCGCGCGGCGCTGATGCACGTGCTGAGCGATCCGGGCGCGCGCCCGGCGATCGTGTACTGCGGCACGCGCAAGGACACCGACGAGGTGGCCGAGGACATCGAGCGCCACGGCATCGCGACGGTGACCTACCACGCGGGCATGGCGCCGGAGCGCCGGCGCGAGAGCCAGGCGGCGTTCATGGAGGGCCGCGCGGAGGTGGTGGTGGCGACGAACGCGTTCGGCATGGGCGTGGACAAGGCGGACGTGCGCACGGTGGCGCACTGGGCGCTGCCGACGAGCCTCGAGGCCTACTACCAGGAGGCGGGCCGCGGCGGCCGCGACGGCGAGCCCGCGCGCGCGCTGCTGCTCGCGTCGCGGATGGACCTGGGGCGGCTGATCAGGTTCATCAAGGAGCGCGAGATGACGGTCGCGGACGTGAAGCGCTTCGTCGCGGGCCTGCGCGCGTTCGGCGAGGGCGGCGACGTCGTCACGATCGGCCACGGCGAGCTGGGCGAGCGCCAGCGCGTGCTGCTGTCGGTGGCGGAGCGCGCGGGTGCGGTCGAGCTGCAGCCCGGCGGCCACGACGGCCTGCTGGTGACCTTGACGGGCAAGGGCAGCCCGCGCCTCGCGCAGACCGCGATCCAGGCGTCGCGCAACCGCGGCTGGGAGGCCTACCGCTCGATCGAGCGCTTCAGCTCCGACGGCGACACGTGCCGCAGGCGCCAGATCCTGGACCACTTCGGCGACGGCGCGCAGGGCGCGCCCACGGGCCGCTGCTGCGACGTGTGCGACCCGGACATGGCGCTGGGGCGCTCGCTGCTGGAAACGCCCACAGGCACGCGCCGCGCGCGCGGGGGCGCCACGGCCGGCCGCGCCTCGGGCGCCGGCTCAGCCGCCGCGGAGGAGGCGGACCTGGAGCCGGTCGACGAGCGCGAGTTCGATGAGCTGCGCGCGTGGCGCATGGAGCGCGCGGAGGGCAAGCCGGCGTACACGGTGGCGACGGACGCGGCGCTGCGGGCGCTGCTGCGCGAGCGCCCGTGTGACCTGGACGCGCTGCTCAGGGTCAGGGGCATCGGCCCGGGGTTCTGCGAGAAGCACGGCGAGGCGCTGCTGGACGCGCTCTCGGCGCTAGCATGAGGACCCGCCCACCCGCGCCGACGTAGCTCAGCTGGTAGAGCACTTCACTCGTAATGAAGGGGTCAGGAGTTCGAGTCTCCTCGTCGGCTTGGCGCTCGTCTTGCGAGCGTGACGTCCGGCGCTCAGCGGTCGTATGCACGGCCACGAGGCAGGACACGCACGATCGTGATGATGAGTTGCTGGCCGTCGCGCTCGAATCGCGCCGGCCGGGCTCCCGGGCGGAGACGAGCGATGTCTCAGGGTCGGACGCGCTCATCTCCGCTTGGGAGCGATGAAACCGCGGTCAGGGTGTGGCCACCCGTGACAGCACATTCACGTTCACGCCCTGCGAGAGGACGTCGACGTGCAGGCCCTTCGACAGCACGTCCACGTTCACGCCTACGTCGACGCCGACAGCGCTGTGCACGATGCTGCGCAGGGCGTCGTACTCCATGTGCGCCATGCGCTCGGTTGTGGACAGTCCCAGCCCGAGGATGGGCATGCTCTCGGCGGTCTCGAGGAACTTGCGCACGGTCTCGATCGCAGTTCGCTGGCTCACCTTGGCGAGCTCCAGCCACTGCTCAGGTAGGTCCGGCCGCTCCTGCGCGGGCGTCTGATCGACGAGGGCCTCGGAGACGGCGGTCTTGGCACTAGGCATCTTCACCACTTCCTTTCGGGTGGTTCGACCCTTCCAGATGGCTTTCGCCATCTTGTGCATTCACCTTCAACAACCCCGGGATGGTGAAACGGTTACAGCTCGCGCATCGGGCTGAGGTTGCGCGCCGGCACGGGCGCTCGCGGGTCGGCTCGTCAAGCATGACATTCGTGCGGGAGAGAGCGTTCAGCCTGCCCCGCGTTGGCTGGCGCGCAGGCTCTTCAGGCGTGCCGCGACATGTCTTGCCTCCTCGTCGAGGCCGTTGGCGTGCGCTGCCGCGAGGATGCGCTTGGTGCGCGCGGCGCCGACCATCGCGAAGACCGAGGTGAGGCGCTCCTCGCCTTCCATCACGAACGCCACCTGCAGCAGGTCCTCGTCGCTCAGGGCCTCTACGCAGAGGCCGAGCGTCGCGTCGTCGAGGTAGGCCACGAATCGGCCCATGGCGACGTGCTCGCCGTTGGCGGCCATCGCCGCGGACACTGCGACCAGGGTGTCGGTGGCGATCGCGGTGACCACCTCGACCGCGCGGCGTGGATCGAGCTCGGCGGCGAGTTGCGCGAGAAAACCGATCGTGAAGTGGCTGGAGATCTCGACGGCGCGGTTGGGGTCGAGCAGGCCGGTTAGACGCGCGCAGATGAGTGGCCCGAGCGCGCTCTCGCCGATCGACGCGAGCGTGCGCGCCGGCAGCATCCGGGCGGCGTCTGCCGTTCGCTGCAGCAGCTCTTGGTCGTCGTCATAGAGCAGGTCGGTGATGGCTTCGCGGTAGTCGCGCAGCTCGGGGGCCGGAACCGCAAGCAGAAACGCGAGCGCCTGCAGATCTTCGACGCCGAGTAGGCGACCGAGCTTGGCCGTCTCGGCGCGGCTCTCCGATTGACGGCTCACGTGCCGAGCGCCCTGCGCACGGGGCCGCGCAGCGGTCGCGGTATGTGGTCGAACGCCCTATCGATCGCCTCTGCGAGCTCGCGGCGTTGGCGTCGTAGGGCCTGCTCGGTCAGCGTGGTCAGCTCCGCGCCGGGTGCGCGATCGAGCGACGGCGGCGGGTGCGGGAGGTGATCTGCTGGGCTCCCCATCACGCTGAGCCGTTGGGCGAGGAGACCGGATGGGGCGTCGGCGCCTGCTTTGCGCGCCCGTCGTGCTTCGCGGCTGCCAACAGCTCGGACATCGTCTGCTCGATGCCGTCACACAGCACGTCGATGTCCGGGGTCTCGTCGTAGTCTCCCGTGACGCCGAACGTCAGCGCGCCGTCGTAGGAGAAGATGGCCACCCCGGTTCGGACGTGTCCTGCCAGGGGAACGTACGGGAAGCACTCGAGCATCCTGCGTCCGCCCGCGTACAGCGGGTGCTGAGGGCCGGGAACGTTGGTCGTCACCGTGTTGACGTTGTGCTGTGGCATGCGGGTGGCGGCGCGCAGCCCGAGGGCGAGAAGCATCGCGGGCGCGAACCCGCTGAGACCTACCAGGGCGTCGCCGGCCACGGCTTCGCCGGAGTGCTTGAGGTATTCCATCTGCGCGCGCATCGCCGTGAGCCGCTCGACCGGATGCTCGATGCCCACCGGCAGGTTGGCGAAGATCGCGGAGACGCGGTTGTTGTACTCGCCACGCTCTCCGGGGGAGCGCACGGACACCGGTACGAGCGTTCGCACGTCGCGTTGTGTCGACTCTCCGCGCCCGGCGAGCAGCGAGCGGAAGCCGCCGGCGACGGCACTCAGAACGACGTCGTTGACGGTGCCGCCGAATGCACCGCGGATGCGCTTGACGTCCGATAGTTGTGACCGCGCCCACGCCCAGCGGCGGTTGAGCCCGATCGGTCCGTTGAGCGAGGAGCGCGGCGGTGGCGCGACTACGCCGGTCATGCTCCACAGCCCGCGAGCCGTCGCACCGGCGGTCTTGGCGGCACGACCCGGTGAGCGCATGGCGGAGCGTACGGCGCGCAGCTGCTCGTACGGGCTGACCGCTCGTCGGGCCAGCGCGTGGACGGCAAGCTCGATCCCGAGCGGTTGGCGCTCTGGACGCCAAGCTGCGGGTGGGGGGAGCTCTGGATCGCGCTCGGAGTCGAGGATCACAGCGAGCAGCTCCGCTCCGGAGACGCCGTCGACCATGCAGTGGTGCATCTTTGTGATGAGCCCCCATCGGCCCTCGCTGAGCCCCTCGATGAGCCACATCTCCCACAAGGGCTTGTCACGGTCGAGTTGTCGGGACATCACGCGCGCGACCAGCTCGCGCAGCTCCACATCGCCGCCTGGTGGTGGGAGCGCGGTGTGGCGCAGGTGGTAGCTCAGGTTGAAATGCGGATCGTCCACCCACACCGGGCGGCCGAGGGCGATCGGTACGAAATTGACCTTTTGCCGGTAGCGCGGGACATTCGGCAGGTGCGCCTGGACCATCTGTGAGAGCACCTCGAGCCCGGGGGGCGGCCCCTCGAGGATCGCCACCGCGCCGATATGCATGTGGCTGACCGCGTCCTCGAGATGCAGAAACGAGGCGTCCTGGGGGCTGAGGCGCTGCATAGCTTTCCCCGCCTGTCGAGGTTGTCAGGGACGGCTACCGTACCACCGAAGCTGTACTTCGAATCAATGTCAATCACTCGTATTCGACCAGACGACTGTCGTGGAGCAAGAGGCGCGAGGGCGCGCTTCCTCGTCGGCTTCATCGACAGCGATGTTCAGTCGTTCAGCATCCATGCGACGAATGGAGCTGGGCGCCACCATGCGTTGCCTGCGGCAGGACTGCGGGTAAGCTGGCCTTCGTTCATGCGAGCAACTTGGTGGAACGCAAATAAAGGACGGGTTTTCTGTATCGGCATGCATATATAGAACGCAAAATATGCACTCCCTTGCATAAAAGGCACGATATGCAGCGCCGCTCCCGAGGCATGGCGGCGGGACTCGCTGCGCTGCCGGCGCTGGCCCTGTGCGCAGCCACGGCAACCGCCGCGCCGACGTAGCTGGCGCCGTCGAAGCTGTCGGCGACGGGACACGACGCGCAGGCGCCGCAGGTGAGCGTGGACGCGCAGGGGGACGCGCTGGCGGTGTGGCAGCGCCTTGAAGAAAAAAGTGGCAAGACGGTGATCGAAGCCTCGAGCAGACCGGCGGGCGGCGACGCGTGGCAGGCGCCGGTGACGGTGTCGAGCACGAAAGACGAAGCGTCCTTGCCGCAGGTGGCGCTGGACGCCCACGGCGACGCGGTGGTCGTGTGGTTGAGCTTGAACGGTGGCGGCGAATACGCGATCGAAGCGTCCTCGCGCGCGGGTGTCGCCGGGGCGTGGCAGCCGCCGGTGACGGTTCGCGCGCTGGGGACGATGACGGTGACGGAGCCGCGCCCGGACCTGGCGGTCGACGCGCAGGGCGACGCGGTCGCGGTGTGGGAACGGTTTGAAGGCGAAGAGCTGATCGAAGCCGCGAGGAGGCCGGCGTCGAGCGCCACGTGGGGCAAACCTGTGGCGCTGACGAAGCCCGAAGGCGGCAAGGGAGAACCCGCGAACCAGCAGGTCGCGATCGATGCGCACGGCGACGCCGTGACGGTGTGGTCGCGGACGAACGCGGCGACGCATGACGTGGTGGAAGCCGCCGAGGGCTCCGCGTTGAGCTCGACGTGGCAGGCCCCCGTTGCGCTGTCGCTGCCGGGCGCGACGGTCGAAGAGCATCCGCAGGTGGCGGCTGATGGCAACGGCGCCGTCGTAGCCGTGTGGGAACGCTCGAACGGTGCCAGCGAAGTTGTGGAAGCGGCCTCCGGCATGGCGGGCGGCGGATCTTGGCAGACCGCCGTTCAGCTGTCGGCGAGCGGCGCGGACGGGTCGGTGGTGGCAGGGCACGAGCTTCGGCTTCACGCTGAGCGAGGCGGCGTCGCTGCGGATCGCGTTCACGCACACCGTGGCGGGCCTGCGCAGCGGCAGGCGCTGTGTGGCGCCGAGCGCGAAGCTGCGAGCGAAGCACGCGAAACGCTGCCTGCGCACGCTGGCGGTCGGAGCGCTCACGCGAGCGAGCGAGCCGTCGGGCGTCGACGCGATCGCGTTCAGCGGGCGCATCGGCACGAGGCCACTGCCGCCGGGCTCCTACAAGGCGACGCTGACGGCGAGCGCCGGCGGCTTGAGCTCGGCGCCGGTGGCGCTGTCGTTCACGGTCGTGCGCTAGGCGCGGCGCACGCCGCCTGCGATCTCGGCGCTGCGCGGCGCCTGCTGCTCGACGAAGCCGGCGATCAGTGCGGCGAGGCGCTCGGGCTGATCCTCGGGCACGAACGCGCGGCTGTCGGGGATCTGCTCGAGGCGTGCGCCGGGGATCGTCTGACGGTCAAGGGCAACACGGCGGGCGTGACGGTGGAGGGGGACATGCTCCACTCCTCCGCCAAGGTGACCGGCAACGCCGGCGCCACGGTGACCGGCAACACGGTCGCGGGCGCGCTGACGGTGACCGCTTGCGCGGGCCCCGAGCCGTTTCAGGGCACGCGAACGGAGTTTGTTCGGTGCAATTGATTTCGCGGCAGCCGCACACTTGTAAAGCGTTTGTTCACGGCACCCGCACCGAGAAGCTGCCGACGACGCGCTGCACGGTCCCGGGCCCTTCTTCGATGTTGCCGGGACCGGTGGCGTCCATGAACACCACCTGGCCGCTGACGACGCCGGCGCGCAGGCCGCGGCCGGGTGCGCCGATGCGCGTGCCGACGGTCTGCCCGGCGGCGGGTGAGCTGGGCGTGAGCGGCCCGCCGGCGGAGATGCCGGGCGCCATCCCCGATTCGCGCCAGCTCGCGCGGTAGGTGGTGCGCGCGTCGGCGATGCTCACGCGCGAGGTGAAGCTGAGCACGACTTCGTAGCCGCCGCGCCGGTTGCGCACGAGCCGCGCGTGCACCGGCGAGCGGACCTGCGCCGCGGTGGGCACGGGCGTCCGCGGCGCCGTCCAGCCGACGGGCTCCTGGAGCGCGGGCTTGCACGCTTCCCTTCCGCCGATCCAGCTGCGCGGGGTGATGTGGCAGGTGGCGCCGTCGCGGTAGTGCAGTTCGGTGATGGGCCCGTCGACGGGCACGACGTCCTGGGTGCCGCCGGCGTTGAAGTTGAACAGCTGCGTGGGCGACGCGGCGGTCACGAGCAGGTATGCGCCCTCGGGGCCGACGGTCGGCTGTGTGATGGAGGCGCCGTGCAGCTTGTACGTGATGCTCCTGGCGTCGGGGCCGAGCAGGCCGTAGTAGAGGTTGCGCTCGTCTGCCTGCGGGCACAGAGCGAGCGGCTTGCCGTGTTCGGAGAACCGTTCCGCGTGGCTGGCGGTGCTCGGCACGCAGCCCTCGTGCAGCCCCGCTCCCGACCACGCGCTGGCGGGGATGTCGCCGACGGTCGCGTTGAGGAAGATGCGTCCGTTGCCGTCGAGCAGCGTGCACGCGTGCTTGGCGGCGGCGCTGTCGAGCGCGAACTCGTGGAACAGCCCGTCGTCGCGGAAGGCGTTGTCCTGCCCGATCGCACCCAGTTTCCCGTCGACCACGCGCCCGATCTGGATGCAGCCTTCGCCGGCCTTGGTGCTCAGTACGCGCATGCCCCACGGCGGCCCGCCCGCGGGGTCGGGCGCCGTGATCGGCAGCAGCCGCACGGTTCCCTTGACCAGGCCGCCCCCGCGCAGAGGGACGGAGAACCCGTTGATCCGTTCCGCGGGCGCTCCGATGCGGATCACGCCACTGGCCGCGAGTGCGGCGGCGGTCACGATGAGCAGCGCCGGGATCGCCAGCGCCACCCGGAGCAGTCGCCTGCCGGTCCGCGCGGGCATCGGGGCCGTGGCCGGCGTCGGGCCGTGGTTGCCCGGCGCCGGGTCGCCGATGCGCCTCGGGCCGCGAGCGGTCGCCGCGTCGTCGGCGATCCGCTGCCACAGCTGCGCGCGCGCGGCCTCGTCGACGACCGTGTCGCGCGCGGGGTCGGCGGCGCCGAGCCTGGCCATGACGTCCGGGGGGTGCGTGTTCATCGCAGCGACCTCGCCTCGTTGGTGACATCGATCGGCCCCGCGTCCTCGCCTGCGAGGGCCTGTTCGAGCTTGCGCCTGGCCCGGTGCACGCGCACCGTGAACGCGCCTGTGCTGCAGCCCATGACGCTGGCGGCGACGCGGTGCTCGAGCCCGTCCCAGGCAACGAGCATGAGCGCTTCGCGGTCGCGCTCGCCGAGCGTCCTGAGCGCCGCGGCGATCTGCGGGTCGTGGTCGCTGAAGCGCGGAGGGCTCGCGCGCAGCTCGCCGGTGAGCCGCTCGCGCAGCGCCATGCGCCGCGCGCCGCCGCGCCGCTGGTTGGCGGCTGCACGCCGGGCGATGCCCAGCAGCCACGGCAGCGGCTCGCCGTCGAGCTCGTCGTGGCGCCGCCATGCCGTCAGGAACGTGTCGGCGACGACGTCCTGCACGGCCTCCGGCGCTACGCGTCGTGCGGCGTAGCGCTGCACCGCGGGGTAGCACTCCTGATAGACGCGCTCGAACTGCTCGCGGGACTCGTGCTCGTGGGACTCGCTCACACGGTCCTATTGTCCGGCAGGGCGCCAGACCTTACATCTCAGCTCTGCGAGCCCTCATCCTGCGCCCGACGGCGCGCCTCGTTCGCCTCCGCCTGCCTGCGCGCCTCGCTGTCAGACGCCTGGCGCCGGGCCTCGTTGATCACAGCCTGCTCGCGCGCCGCGTCTTCCGAGGTCCGGCGCCGAACCTCGTTGGCGTCCGCCTGGCTATCCGCTTCGCTCTGCGAGGTCTTGCGACGCGCCTCGTTCTCGGCAGCCAAATCGCTCCCGCCACCGAGCGGTGGCGAACTCTGCTGCGGGTCACCTGCCACCGGCGCACCGCGTCCGAACAGCCTGGATATTTTCGACATCAGCCGTCCATTCTAGAGCCGGGGACCATGTCAGCTTGTGGCGCTGGGTCTAGCGTCGCTTGCGGTGCCAGCGCGCGCCCGAGCCCTTGCCGGTGGACGTGATCTCCTCTGCGTCTCGGAGTTCGTTGAGCACAAGCCGCACTGTCGCTGGACTTATGCCTGGAAGTGCTCTCTGGATGTCGCGTGTGCGGAATTCGAGGGATGCGTGGCGCAGGATGTGCACGCGAACGCGATCCTGCTTGGAGCCGGTGTCGGTGCCGGCGGCGGCGACTCGCCGCTCAAGATCCTCGTAGGCGCTGTCGAGGATCTGAATCAGGAACGTCGTCCACGGCCAGATCGTGTGCTCGCCCGTGTGCCATCCACGCTGAGATTCGTAGAGGCTCTGGTAGTAAGCGTTCTTCGCCTCGAAGATGCGCTGCTCGACGCTCACATAGCGGGCTACGCCGTAGCCGGCGGCCAGTAGCTCGTAGGTGGTGAGCAGTCGGGCAAGGCGCCCGTTGCCGTCGGCTACCGGGTGGATCGCGAGGAGGTCCACGATCAGCGCGCCGATGAGCACGATCGGGTGCGTTCGGCCCTCCCGCTTGGCATCGTTGTAGCGGTCGAGAAGCTCAGTCAGAAGCATTGGCGTGTCCTGCTCGTCCGGTGGCGTGAACACGATCTCGCGACGTCCAGTCTCGTAGGAGACGATCAGGTTCTGATCGCTCTTCAGGTGTCCTCCGCGGCCGTCGACGTGTTTGAAGATCAGCCTGTGAAGATGGAGGAGGAACGGCACGGTGAGAGGCTCGTACCGCTCCAGGCGCATGATCGAGTCGATCGCGTCTCTGTAGCCCGCGAACTCCTTCTCGTTGCGGTTGCGGAAACGGGGGCTGCCCTCGGCGATCCGCTCGGCACGATCCGTTGCGACGGTTACGTTCTCAATCGCGTTCGAGGCCGTGATCGAGGCGATCCGGGCGTTCTCAGACAATGCCCGCAGCAGCTGAGGCACCTGATCGGCGAACAGGCGTTCTTGGCCCTTCGCGGTGTCGATCCTGGCGAGTTCGGCACCAAGCTCGCGGGGCTGGCTGCCGAAGGTCTGGTCGAGGTCGATGAAGCTCCGCATGGTGCTAATGATCCCATATTGGTGCTAAAGCGATCGCCGATTAGCATTATTTCCGTGGGGTTAGCACTACTTCTGCAGCCAGTTGTCTGAACGGAGATGAGGGGACTCGAACCTTCGACCACCTGAATGCGATCGAGCCTGGTGGCGCGTGGATAGCGCATCCGTGTGATGCATCGCCGCCCCAGGCGTAGTTAAGTTGATGAGCGAGCCCATGACGTCCTCCGACGAGCACCAGCCGCGCCCGCTCGCGGCCGTCGGCCGGGGCCCCCTCGACGCGCAAGCAGTCGAGGCGATCTTCCGGGAGTGCGCCGGCGACGTGCACGCGTACGCGATCTCGCTGCTTGGCGATCGCGCGGCGGCTGAGGATGTGACGGCGCTGGCGTTCGAGCGCCTGTATCGCTCGCGTGCGCGGCTGGACGCCAGTCGTGGAACGCCGCGCGCGTGGCTGTTCTCGATCGCCCGCAATGCCGCGCTGGACGAGCTGCGCCGGCGCGGGCGCAGGCCCGTCGACGAGCTAGACGAGCAGCGCATCGGCGAATCCGATGCGCTCGAGCGTCTCGAGCGCCGGGCCACGGTGCGCGCAGCCCTCGCCGCGCTCCCGCCGCGCGAGCGCGAGGTCGTCCTGTTGAAGTTCCACGGCCAGCTCACCAACGCCGAGCTGGCGCGTGCGCTCGGCGTCAGCGAGTCCAACGCCGGCACACGCCTGCACCGCGCGCTCACGCGCTTGCGCGAGCAGTGCGCCGATCTCGACCGCAAGGAGGTCGCATGAGGATCATCGCCTTCCCCGGTGGCGAGGGCGCGCCGTCGCCGTCGCAGGACGCGTGGCTCGCCGAGCTGGACGCCGCGCTGGGCGGTCACGCCGAGGGCCCCGCGGCCGACGCGTGGCGTGAGCTGCGTGACGACGTGCGCTCGCTCGCGCCGCCGATGTCGCCGGAGCTGGAGCGCCGCCTGGAGCGCGAGTTGGCGGTCGCGCCCGATGCCTCCGACGCGCCCGATGCCCATGGCGTGCCCGGCGCGCCCGCCACGCCGACCCGCCGATTTGCTCGACTGCGCGATCTGCGGCGGCGTCCGCAGCTGGCCGGCGCCGGTGCGCTGGCGGCCGTGCTGGTGGTGGCGCTTGCGGTCCTCATCCCCGGCCTCGGCGGCTCCGGGCCCAAGAACAGGGTCGCGTCGCCGGTGACGACGCTCCGGTCGCCGGCAACGTCCGCGCCCGCATCCGCCCCCAGCTCCACGTTCTCGGGGCAGGCCAAAGCGGAAGCGGGGACCCTGCAAGCGGCGCCGAAGTCCGCCGGGGGGGTCTCGTCGGCGGGCAAGGCGGAAGGTCCCTTGCCGGCGGCGCCCTCGGCGGAAGGCGCGGCCTCGCCGGAAGGCGCAGCCTCGTCGGCCGCGGGCGCGGCCCCCGGCCGCGTGCAGCAGCTGGCGGCGTCGGTGAGCCTGAGCGCTGGCAACGCGGACGTGCAGGCGATCGCGGACGGCGTGTCGCGCGTGGCGGTGCGCGAGGAAGGCTTCGTGCAGCAGTCGCACGTGCAGGTGCAGCGGCACGGCACGAGCGAAGCCGGCCTGACGCTGAGGCTGCCCAGCGCGCACCTGGCGGCGGCGCTCGCGGCGATCGGCCGGCTGGCGCCGGTGAGCGCGGAGAGCCAGTCGCTGCAGGACATCACCGACAGCTACGACGCGGCGAAGCGCAGGCTCGCGGACGCGGTGGCCGAACGCCAGGCGCTGCTCCGGGCGCTGGCCCGCGCGAGCACGGAAGGCCAGATCGACAGCCTGCGCGAACGGCTGGCGCAGGCGCGCGGCGCGATCGCCCAGGACGGCGCGGCCCTGCGCGCGGTGTCACAGCGCGCGAGCACGGCCGAAGTCGAAGTGACGGTACTCGGCGGGGCGACGTCGTCGAGCACCGCCGGCGAAGGCCTGACCCTGCACCGCGGTCTCCACGACGCGCTGCGCGTGCTCACCGTCGCATTGATCGTGCTGCTGATCGCCGCCGCGGTGCTGGTGCCGCTGGCGCTGCTGATCGCCGCGGCCGTCGGATCGCACCGGCTGTGGCGGCGCCACGCACGCGAGCGGGCGCTGGACGCGCGCTGAGCGGCCGCGGCTTGTGACGATCTCGTTCGCCTCGTAGACGGGCCCGCCACCCGCTGGTACTGTTGCTCGGCGCGCGCGTCTCTGACTCGCGCGAGGCGCTGAGGGGGCGACCGGGGGAGGGCGACGATGGCAAGGACGACCACGAGATTCCAGGCGGCTGTGGCAGCGGTGTTGTTCGCGCTGGTGCTCGCGACCGGCCTGCTGGCCGCCACGGCCTCGGCGCGCATCGCCGACGGGGCGAAACCGGCCTCCAGCGAAGAACGCGCCCCCCGCGTGACGAAACAGCCGGTGAGCGTGACGGTGGAAGAAGGCCAGACGGCGACGTTTGAAGCGACGGCGTCGGGCACGCCGGCGCCGACGGTGCGCTGGGAAGTGTCGACGAACGGCGGCGGCACGTGGAGCACGGTCGCTGGGGCGACAACGGACCAGCTGACGATCGCGAGCGCGAAGACCTCGGAAAGCGGCTACGAGCTCCGCGCGGTGTTCACGAACGTGGCTGGCACCGCGACGAGCAGGGCGGCGACCCTGACGGTGCAGCTGTCGCCGGCGATCACCAAGCAGCCGGCGAGCGTGATCGTGGAAGAAGGCAAGAACGCGACATTCGAAGCGACGGCGTCCGGCTTCCCGGCGCCGACGGTGCAGTGGGAATACTCGACGGACGGCGGCACGACCTGGCGCAACGTGGCGCACGGCACCACCGACCAGCTGACGGTGGCCGCCGTGAGGACCACTGAATCGGGCACGGAGTACCGCGCGGACTTCAGGAGCACGGCCGGCGCGGCGGTAAGCGAAGTGGCGACGCTGACGGTGCGCAACCCGCCGCTGATCACCAAGCAGCCGGTGAGCGCGATCGTGGAAGAAGGCAAAGGCGCGTCGTTCGAAGCGGCCGCGTCGGGCTTCCCTGCCCCGACGGTGCAGTGGGAAGAGTCGACGGACGGCGGCGGCACGTGGGCGCCCGTAGCGGGAGCGACGGCGGACCAGCTGACGATCGCGAGCGCGAAGACCTCGGAAACCGGCGATGAGTACCGCGCTGTGTTCACGAACGCCGCCGCGCAGGCGACCACGGCGGCAGCGACGCTGACGGTGCGCGTGGCGCCGGCGGTCACCGAGCAGCCGGTGAGCGAGACCGTGGAGCTCGCCCACGAAGCTACGTTCGAAGCGGCGGCGTCGGGCTTCCCGGCGCCTACGGTGCAGTGGGAAGTGTCCGCCAACGGCGGCGGCACGTGGAGCGCGGTGGCGGGCGCGACGAGCGACACGCTCACGATCGCGAGCGCGCAGGCGACGGAAGACGGCGATGAGTACCGCGCGGCGTTCGCGAACGCGGCGGGCAAAGCGACGAGCCTGCCAGCGACGCTGACGGTCGCCACGCACCACTACCGCGTGGTCGACTGGGGCCAGAACTCGTTCGGGCAGCTGGGCGACGACAGCTTCACGCAGAGCGACGTGCCGGTTGCGGTGGACGGCCCCAACTTCGTGACGGCGGTGGCGGCGGGCAGGCGCCACAGCCTGGCGCTGCTGAGCGACGGTAGCGTGAGGGCGTGGGGCTCCGGCGGCTCGGGACAGCTGGGCGACGGCGAAGAAGCGAGCAGCGCGGTGCCGGTGGCGGTGGAAGGGCTGAGCGGCGCGACGGCGATCGCGGCGGGCGCCAACTTCAGCCTGGCGCTGCTGAGCAACGGCACGGTGGTGGCGTGGGGCGCTGACGAAGCCGGGCAGCTGGGCGACGGCAGCACGGCGGGCAGCGACGTGCCGGTGCCCGTCAAAGGGCTCACGGGCGTGACGGCGATCGCGGCGGGCGGCGAACAGAGCCTGGCGCTGCTGAGCAGCGGGAAAGTGATGGCGTGGGGCGACAACGAACTGGGGCAGCTGGGCGACGGCTCCACGAAAAACAGCGACGTGCCGGTGGCCGTCAAAAGCGTGACCGGCGCGACGGCGATCGCGGCGGGGGGCGAACACAGCCTGGCGCTGTTGAGCGACGGCACGGTGATGGCGTGGGGCGCCGACGGATACGGCCAGCTGGGCAGCACGATCGGCGAAGAAGGCGAAGAAGAAGAACCCGCGAGCGAAGAAGAGCCGCACAGCGAACTGCCGATCGCGGTGCCGGGCGTGAGCGGCGCGACGGCGATCGCGGCGGGCGCGCGCCACAGCCTGGCGCTGCTGAGCGGCGGCACGGCGATGGCGTGGGGCGCGGACGCGGACGGCCAGCTGGGCGACGGCGCGATCGCGCGCCGCCACACGGCGCCGGTGGCGGTCGGCGGGCTGACGGGCGTGAGCGCGATCGCGGCGGGCGGCGAACACAGCATGGCGCTGCTGAGCGGCGGCACGGTGGCGACGTGGGGCGAGGACAAATACGGCGAGCTGGGCGACGGCACGACGGGCGAACCGAGCGACGTGCCGGTGATGGTGGGCGCGCTGGGCGAGGCGAGGTGCATCGCGGCGGGCGGCATGCACGACGTGGCGTGCGGCGAACCGATCCCGACGGTGACCGCGGTGAGCCCCGCGAGCGGCGCCGCGGCGGGCGGCACGAGCGTGACGATCAGCGGCACGGGCTTCACCGAAGCGAGCGCGGTGCGCTTTGGCGCGACCGCGGCGGCGCAGTTCACGGTCGACACGCCTTCGACGATCACCGCGGTCTCCCCCGCGGGCACGGCGAGCACGACGGTCGACGTGATGGTGACGACGGCCGCGGGCACGAGCCCGACGGGCGCGCCGGACCGCTTCACGTACGCGCCGCCGCCGACGGTCACGAAGCTGTCGGCGAAGGGCGGCCCGGGCGCGGGCGGAACGTCGGTGACGATCACGGGCACGCACCTGGAAGCGGTGACCGCGGTCAGCTTCGGCGCGGCGAGCGCGGCGAGCTTCACGGTCAACTCGCCGACGTCGATCACGGCCGTCTCGCCGCCGGGCGGCGGCACGGTTGACGTGACGGTGACGACCGGGGGCGGCACGAGCCCGACGTCCAAGCACGACCAGTTCGGCTACACGCCGAGCGTCGAAGCGCTCGCTCCTGGCTCCGGCCCGGTGGCGGGCGGCGCGAGCGTGACGATCACGGGCGCGGGCTTCGCGGTGGGCGCGGGCGCGATCGCGTTCAAGTTCGGCTCGAAGCTGGCCACCGGCGTCGAATGCGCCTCCACGACGAGCTGCACGGCGATCACGCCGGCGGGCAAGAAGCCCGCGACGGTGCAGGTGAGCGCGGCGGTCGGCAAGCTCAAGAGCGCAGCGGGCGCCAACTACGTCTACGAATAGATAGAGGGGCGGCGCAGCTCACGGAAGCGGCGTCGCTTCATGCTCGAGCACGACGGTCTCCATAAATATGAACACCAGTGTGACGCCCTGGCGATCTGTATAAGAGGTGGCTCGTGTCGGACCTCGATCGCCTGCTGCGTCGCGCGCCGGACGGCTCCGACGCCGCCTCCCACGGACAGCTGAACGTGTTCGTGCGGCGCATCGCGCTGCTCGGCGCGATCGTCGCGACGCTGCTCGCGCTGGGCGCGCTCGGGCTCGTGCTCAGCGAGGGCGTCGGCGTGTGGTACGCGCTGCGCTGGGCGCTCGACACCGCCGCCACCGTCGGCGGCTTCCCGCAGCCGCACACCACCGCCGGGCAGATCGTGCAGGTCGCGCTGGTCGTCCTGGGGGTGGGTACGCTCTTCTACGCGCTGGCCACCGTCACCGAGTTCTTCGTCGCCGGGCACCTCGGCGACCTGCTCGCACTGCGCCGCACCCAGAGGATGATCGACTCGCTCTCCGACCACCACATCATCTGCGGCTTCGGCCGCGTCGGGCGCCAGGTGGCGCGCGACCTGCACGCCGCGCGCGCACGCTACGTGGTCGTCGACAACACCAGCGAGAACCGCCACCGCGCCGACGCCATGGGCCTCGCGTTCGTCGAGGGCGACGCCACCGACGACGCCGTGCTCGTGCAGGCGGGCATCGCGCGCGCCCGCTCGATCATCGCGTGCGCGGACTCCGACGCCGACAACGTGTTCATCACGCTCACCGCGCGCGAGCTGCGCGCCGACATTCCGATCGTCGCGCGCGCCGCGATCGAGGACACCGAGAAGAAGCTCAAGCGCGCCGGCGCCGACCGCGTCATCTCCCCGTACAAGGCCAGCGGCACCGAGATGGCGCGCCTCGCGCTGCACCCGCAGCTGAGCGGCGTCGTCGACGTGGACGCCGAATACCGCATGGAGGAGATCCCCGTCAGCGCCGGCTGCGACGCCGTCGGGCAGGCCGTCGGCGACATCCGCGGCGGCTCGATGATCGTGGGCCTGCGCCGCGGCGCCGACTTCCAGCCCCAGCCCCCCGCCGAGACGGGCCTGCGCGCGGGCGACGTGATCGTCGCCATGGGCACGCCCGTCGCGCTCGAGCGGCTCGAGGGGCTGCTGCAGACCGCCACGCAATAGGCTCTCGCGGATGCGCGCCCACCACGTTCACGTCGAGCACGAGTTCGCCAAGGCGCCCGAGCGCATCTTCGCGCACCTCGCCGAGCACGAGAACCTCGCGGAGGTGTTCGGCGCCAAGATCACGCGCCTCGAGGACGGCGACGGCGAGCGCAACGGCGTCGGCTCGGTGCGCCAGCTGCGGATCGGCCCGCTGCCGCCGTTCGAGGAGACCGTCACCGAGTTCGTCCCCGGCCAGCGCATCGTCTACCGCATCACCAAGGGCAGCCCCCTGCGCGGCCACGTCGGCGTGATGGAGCTCGCGCCCACCGCCGGCGGCGGCACGCGCTTCGTGTACGACATCCGCCTCGCCTCGCCGCTCCCGGGCGTGGCGCTGATCGTGCGCTCCGCGCTCACCCGCTCGATCACGCGCGCGCTGCCCAAAGTCGAGCGGGACTCCTGAGCGCCGCCGGGCCGCCGCCTCGCGACCCGGACCCGCCGCGACCATCCCCTTCGGCGCCTATCGTGGGGTCCTCCATGTCCCCGGCTCCCTTCTCAGCGACGCTCGCCCGCGACGAGGCGGTGCTGCGCTTCCCCTACGACGACGATCTGCGCCGCCTGCTGCGCACGATCCCGGGCCGCCGCTGGGACCCCGGCGAGCGCGCGTGGTGCGTGCCGCTGGAACCGGACCAGGCGGAGGCGCTGGCGCAGCTGTTCGCGGCGCTCGACGAGCCGGACGTGAGCGAAGGAGCTCGAGCGCACGATCCGCCGTCGCCGCGCGCGCCGGCGCCGCGACGAGTGCCTCCTCGACCTGGCGCGGCCCGACGAGGAGTGGTGGCTGAGCTTCGCCACCGATGGCGCCGCGGCGCCCGTGTGCGCGCTGCTCGAGCACCCGGACGCGCGCGAGGAGCCGGCGATCGGCCGCGCGCTCGTGCCGCTCGACGAGCACGCGGCGGCGCTGGTGCGAGAGCTGTCCGGGCCGGGCGCGGGGCTGCGCCTGAGCGAGCCCGCGCGACGCGCGCTGCAGGCGCGCGACGAGCACGCGGCCGGCGGCGCCATGCGGGTCGGCGCGGGCGGCGGCGCAGGCCGCGCGGGCGGCGAGCAGGCGGGGCGCCCGGGCGACGGCCGGGAGCGCCCCGGCTACGACGTGGAATTCCGCCGCGACCGCCGCGGCGAGCACTGGCTCCTGATCGCGCCCCACGGCGCCGACCTCGCGCGCGCGCTGGCAGCGCGCTCGGGCCTGCGCGCGCTCGGCGGTCCCGAGGGAACGCTGGGCGTGGCGGCGGTCGAGCACGACGCCGAGGCGCTGGCGGAGCTGCTGGATCATCTCGAGGACGTGAGCGTGGACCCGCGCGTGACCGCGTGGCTGAAGCGCGCGACCACGTGGCGCGGCCACGTCGAGGTGGGGCCCGGCGAGGCGGGCGCAGGCGACCCCGAGGCGACCGGCGCGTCGCCGGGCGACGGGCCCGCGTTCCTGCTGCTCGGGGATGCGCGGCGGCTGCCGCGGGCGCTGCGCGAGCGCGCCACGGGCGCTCCGGGCGGCGCGACCGTGCCGCTGACGCTCGAGTCGTGGGAGCTGATGCACGACCTGGACGCGTGGATCGGCCCCGCGGCGAAACGCTGCATCGCGGCGATCGAGGACGGCCGCCCGGCGCCGGCCGCGGTGCTGGAGCTGTCGACCGTGCACGAGGAGCCCACGTTCGTGCTCGCCGCCGGGCACGACCCGACGCGGCTGGGGGCGTTCGCGGCGCTGCCCGGCGTGCTCGCGCCGGCGGCCCGCCGCGGCGGCTCGAACGAGCACGCGCAGCTGCAGGCTCTGCGCGCGGACCCGTTCTGCGTGCCGCAGCTGGACGGGTTCCTGGCGGACGGCGCGGTGTGGGTCGACGCCGACGCATTGGAGCTGCTGCAGGAGATCCGCGAGCAGCACGCGCACGCGGAGGGGCTCGTGGCATTGTCGAGCGCCACCGACGCGTCGCTGCACGTCGCCGGCCTGGGGGGAGAGCTGAAGCCGTTCCAGCGCGCCGGCGTCAGCTACCTGCTGGAGCGCCGCCGCGCGTTCCTCGCCGACGAGCAGGGCCTCGGCAAGACGATCGAGGCGCTCGCCGCGGTCGAGGCCGCGGGCGCGTACCCGGCGGTGGTCGTTTGCCCGGCAAGCCTCAAGCTCAACTGGCTTCGCGAGCTGGAGCGCTGGCTGCCGCACCGCACTGCCCGCGCGCTGCGCGGCAACGGCGGCGCGCGCGGGTCCGCCCCCGGCGCCGCGCAGGCCGACGCGTCGTCCGCGGACGCCGGCGAGGCGCCGGCCGACATCACGGTCGTCAACTACGACATCGTGGCCGCGCGCCTGGGCGAGCTGTCGGCGCTACGGCCGCAGGCGCTCGTGCTGGACGAGTCGCACTACTGCAAGAACGCCGCGGCCAAGCGCACGCAGGCGGTGCAGCGGCTGTCGGCGACGGTGCCGCACGACGGCCTCGTGCTGGCGCTCAGCGGCACGCCGATCACGAACCGCCCGGCGGAGCTGATCTCGCAGCTGCGCATCCTCGGGCGCTTGGAGGACTTCGGCTCGGGCGCGCGCTTCGGCCAGCGCTTCCGCGGCGCGGACGCGCACCTGCGGCTGCACTGGCACCTGCGCGCGCGCTGCTTCGTGCGCCGCCTGAAGGCCGACGTGCTGCCGCAGCTGCCGGCGAAGACGCGCGCGATCGTGCCGGTGGAGCTGGACAACGAGTCCGAGTACCGGCTCGCGGAGCGCGACCTGGTGGCGTGGCTGCGCAGCCAGCCGCTGGACCTGCGCGAGCTCGACGCGCGCGTCGCCGCGGCGCTGCGCGCGGAGCGCCTCGTGCGCTGCAACGCGCTGAAGCTGCTGGCCGCGCGCGGCAAGCTGCACGCGGCGCTCGCGTGGATCCACGACTTCTGCTCCTCGGGCGAGCGGCTGGTGGTGTTCGCCGGGCACCGCGAGGTGCAGCGCGCGGTGCTCGCGCGCTTCCCCACGGCGCTGCACATCCTCGGCGAAGACAGCGCCACCGCGCGCGACGCCGCGCTTCAGGCGTTCCAGGAGCCGGACGCGAGCGAGGCCAACCAGCTGATCGTGTGCTCGATCGACGTCGCCGGCCACGGCCTCACGCTGACGCGCGCCTCTAGCGTCGCGTTCCTGGAGCTCGACTGGACGCCCGCCAAGCACGACCAGGCGGAGGACCGCTGCCACCGCATCGGCCAGCAGGACGCCGTCAACGCCTACTACCTGCTGGCGGCGGGCACGATCGACGAGACGATCTCGACGCTGCTGGAGCGCAAGCGCGCAGTCATCGGCGCGGTCACCGACGGGCTCGAGCAGGACGACGAGGCGGTGCTCGACGGGCTCGTGCGCGAGCTGCGCGCGACGCCGTATCGGCATCTGCGCGCAGTGGCCTGAGCGCTCGCGCCAGTCCCGCCGGCTACGGCCAGATTTCCAGCGCGTTCATCAGTTCGCGGTAGTGTTCGACCGCCCTGGTTTCGGCTTCGGTGATCAGTGTTTCGAGCGGTTCGCCGCGGTGCGCGAGGCTCGCGTCGGCCCCGCTCTCGAAGCCGCGCAGCTGCTTCGGCAGGTAGCCGATCGCGACCCACGCGGGCATGAACCTGTTCACGAACGTGGAGACGTTCGGCGGCAGCGAGTGGTACCCCAGCGCCGCCCACGCTTTCACGTCGGCGCACAGGTCGGGAGTGACGAGGCTGAAGATCGTGTTCACCTTGCGCGCGTAGGAGCGCACCGCGTTCGTCAGCCCGCGGTTGCTCCAGCTGAGGCCCGAGACGCTGCGGACGAACGCTTTGATCGCCTGCAGGTCGGGCTGCGCAGCGGAGATCACCATCGCGCCGATCACGTCGTCGCTCATCTGCGTCGATTCGGGATCCTGCGGCGAGCCCGCGCCCGCGCGCGGGCATTCCTGCGACACCCTGTGCAGGACGCGCACGGGTCCCGCTTCGGAGGTGGCCAGGTGCGACCGCACTACGCGCACTAGCGCGTAGTTGGCCTGGACGTACGCCTGCGTCGCTGCGGCATCACCGGCGCTCGCCGAAGCCGCCGCCGGCGTACCCGCGACAGCGACCGCCGCGCCGAGCGCAGTCAGCATCCTCGCCCTCATCCAACAGAGCGTACGCCATGCCGGTCCCGGCGGTGCCACGAGCCGGTCGCGGGAGTCCGCGGGGCGCGCCGCGAAGAAGTTGGTAAGGATGGCCGCGCGCTGCGCATCGCGGCGGGTTGCCGCGGGGTTCCCCGATATTGTCGCGTCGGGACCGCAAGCGCACATGAGAAGCAAGGCATACATCGTTCTGCTGGTCGCGGTCCTCGGCTGGATCGTGGCCGCCATCGCCAGCGGCTCTCCGAGTCTCGGACTGCTCGATGCGGGCTCCACGAGGACGCTGGACAAACCGTCGCCGTCGTGTCTGCCGCCGACGATCGAACACAGCGCGAGCCTGCCCGGCACCGATGTGGACGTCTCGCCCGCGCCCGGGCACCGACACCGCCAACCCCCGCACGCAGATCAGCTTCCTCGGGACGAGCGCCGCGAACGTCCGCGAAGTCTCCGTCGTGGGCTCGAGGTCGGGCGCGCACCACGGCCGCCTGCGCGGCTACTCGCAGGGTGACGGCGCGAGCTTCGTGCTCGACGAGCCGTTCGACGCGGGCGAGCGCGTGAGCGTGCGCGTCGAGCTCGGCGGACGCCGGCATCGGGTACAGCTTCCTCGTGGACACGCCGTACCCGACCGCGGGCGTGCCCGGGTTCCCCAACCCGCCGGCGGCGCCGGCCGACTACGAGAGCTTCGACACGCTGCCGGGCGTGCAGGCGCCGATCCTGAGCGTGACGGTGCCCGACGGCGACCCCGCGGCGGGCGACGTGCTCACGACGAACGGCCCGGGCGCGGGCCAGCTACGGGCCGATCGATCTACACGCCGCAGGGCCGGCTCGTGTGGTTCGACCAGCTGTCGGGAGGCGAAGCGGCGGAGGACCTGAACGAGCAGACCTACGAAGGCCGCCCGGCGCTGACGTGGTGGCGCGGGCGCGTGCTCGTCGCTGGGCTTCGGCCAGGGCGAAGACGTGGTCATGAACTCGCGGCTACCAGACGATCGCGCGCGTGCGCCGGCGGCAACGGCCTGCACGCCGACCTGCACGAGTTCCAGATCGCCGCCGACGACGTCGCGTACATCACCGCGTACAACCCGATCCGCTGCGACCTGAAGCCGGTGCAGGGCGCGCGCGACGGCGTCGATCGTGGACACGGCGATCCAGGAGATCGACATGCAGCACGGGCCTCGTGCGCTGGGAATGGCACAGCCTCGACCACGTCGCCGCGTCGGAGTCCGAGACCGAAGCGCCGAAGACGACGACGCCGTGGGACTGGTTCCACCTCAACTCGATCGACCCCGAGCCGAACGGCGACCTGTTCATCTCGGCGCGCAGCACGTGGGCGGGCTACCAGCTGCAGGGCGGCAGCGGCAGGATCCTGTGGCGTCTGGGCGGCCTGAAGAGCTCGTTCAAGATGGGCGCCGGGCACGGAAACGGCGTGGCAGCACGACGGGCGCGTGCTACCGGACGGCCAGGTGACGTTCTTCGACGACGGCTCGAACCCGCCGATCCACGGCGAGTCGCGCGCCGTGCGGATCGCGCTCGACTTCAAGACCCGTGAAGCGCATCTCGTGTCCGCCTACACGCACGCCGACCCGCCGCTGCTGGCCGCGAGCCAGGGCAACATGCAGACGCTGCCGGACGGCGACACCGTGGTGGGCTACGGCGGCGTGCCCGCGATCAGCGAGTACGCGCGCGACGGCTCGCTGCTGTTCGACGCGCACCAGCCGTACGACATGATCTTCTACCGCGCCTACCGCTTCCCGTGGAGCGGGCGCCCGGCGACGCCGCCGGCGGTGCTCGCCAGCCTCAACGACACGGCCGAAGAGACGATCGTGCACGCGAGCTGGAACGGCGCGACCGAAGTGGCGTCGTGGCGCGTGCTCGCCGGCGGGCGCTCCGGGCCGCTGACGGCGCGGGCGACGATCCCGGCGAGCGGCTTCGAAAGCTCGACGACGCTGCCGCGCCGCTACTACTACGTGGCGGTGCAGGCGCTCGACGCCGCCGGCCGCGTGCTCGGCACCTCCAGGCCGACCTCGGTGGTCAGCTACGCCGCCTCGCTGCCGAGCGCGGGGCGGTCTGGATGACGCTCGCCGCCACGTGCGTGGTGTCCGGAGCGGCGCTCAGTAGGCGGGCTTGGATTTGTGCTTGTGCGGCGCGGTCGTCGTCGTGGTGGACGTCGTCGTGCTAGGCCCCGAGCTCGTCGAGGAGGTGGAGGAGCTGCTCCCTTTGCCGCCGCATCCTGCCAGCGCGACGGTGGCGGCCAGCGTGGCCACGAGCGTTAGCATGGCGGTCAGTGGCGTTTTCTTCATGGGCCGGGCTCCAGTCGCTCGAAGGGCTCGGTGGCCCACCCTACCAAGCGCCGGATAGCCGTCGATGAGCGTCGAGCACGACGCGCCGGCCCGCAGGCGACGCAGCCGCCCCCGGCGGCGGCGAAGCTCCGAGCGGCGGCTCGCGCTCGGCGTGGCTGCTGGTCGTCTGCTGCGTGGCGCAGTTCATGGTCATCCTCGACCTGAGCATCGTCAACGTCGCGCTGCCCTCGATCCAGTCGAGCCTCGGCTTCTCCTCGCCGGAGCTGCAGTGGGTCGTCGACGCGTACGCGATCACGTTCGCGGGCTTCCTGATGCTCGGCGGCCGCGCGGCGGACCACTTCGGGCAGCGGCGCACGTTCGTGCTCGCGCTGCTGCTGTTCGGGATCGCCTCGCTGGCGGCGGCCTCGCGCCGGACCGCGTGACGCTGGTGGTCGCGCGCGCGGCGCAGGGCCTCGCCGGCGCGCTGATGGCGGCGTGCTCGCTGGCGATCATCACCTCCTCGTTCGCGCCCGGCCCGCAGCTGCACCGCGCGATCGGCACGTGGGCGGCGATGAACGGCCTCGGCGGCGCCGCCGGCGTGCTGCTCGGCGGGATCATCACCGAATGCGCTCAGCTGGCGCTGGGTGCTGCTGATCAACCCGCCGATCGGGATCGCGGCCGCGCTCGTCGCGTACGCGGTCGTGCACCGAGCGCCGCCGCGCGACGGAGGCGCGACGCTTCGACCTCGCCGGCGCGCTGACGCTGACGATCGGCCAGATGGTGCTCGTGTTCGGCGTCGTCGAAGCGGGCCTGACGGGCTGGAGCACGTTCGACGGCGCTCGGCCCGATCGTCGCCGGCGTCGTGCTGCTGGCGGTGTTCGGCGTGATCGAGACGCGCGTCGCGTCCGAGCCGCTGATCCCGTTCAAGGAGCTGACGAAGCCGCTGCAGGTCGCCAACAACATCGTGCTGCTGTTCAGCGCGGCGCTGTTCCCGATGTGGTTCGTCAGCTCGCTCTACCTGCAGCAGGTGCTCGGGCCTCTCGCCGCTGCACACGGGGCTGATCTTCCTGCCGATGACGCTCGATGATCATGCTCGTCGCCTCGCGCGCGGGCAAGCTCGTCGAGCCGCTTCGGCGTGCGCCCGGTGCTCGGCGGCGGGCTGGTGATGCTGACGGCCGGGCATGCTGCTGCTCGCGCGGATCGGCTCGAGCGGCAGCGCGATCGTGTACATCATGATCCCCGGGCTGCTGACGGCGGCGGGCATCGCGATGTCGATCGTGCCCTCGACGATCGCCGCGACGCAGGGCGCCAAGGAGGGCCAGGCGGGGCTCGCGTCGGGCCTCGTCAACACCTCGCGCCAGGTCGGCGGCGGCCTCGGCCTCGCGGTGCTGATCACGCTCGCGACCGCAGCGCAGCGAGCCACCTGATCGGCACCGGGCGAGCAGGTCGTGCCGCAGGCGCTCACGCGACGGCTTCCGCCTCGCGTACCTGATCGGCGCCGGCCTCGCCGCGGCGGCGGCGCTGATGACGTTCGTCGCCCTGCCGCGAGTCGCGGCGCGGCGCCGGCGCTGCGGTGCGCTGGCTGGCGCCTCGCGGTCGCGGTCGCCGTGGTGGTCGCGTGCTTCGTCGCGGTCGACCGTCGCGTTCGCCGGCTCGCACGGCGCGCCGCTCGGCCAGTACACGACGACGGGCGCCTACAGCTTCGTCGACCGACGCCGGCGCTGCACCCGCCGAAGCTGCGCCAGCTGACGCGCGCGCCGGCGCGAGCGAGCTCGCGCCCGGCTACATCTTCACGGCGAACTTCTACAACCTCAACGAACCGCCGATGCGTCGGCCAGAGCGGGCCGCTGATCCTCGACCGCGACCTGCAGCCGGTGTGGTTCCAGCCGGTCGCCGAAAAGCTCGTCGCGTCCAACCTGAGCCTGCAGACGCTACGAAGGCAAGCCGGCGCTCGCGTGGTGGCAGGGCATCGTCACGAACACCGGCGCGACCGAAAGCGGCGAAGACGTCGTCGTCAACCAGCACTACCAGCACGGTCGCGCGGCTGAAGGCGACAGGCGGCTGGGTGCTGACGCTGCACGAGATCGTGATCGACGGCGACGACGCGTGGGTGACGGCGAACAAGAACATCGCGCGCGACCTGTCGAGCTACGGCGGCGCCTACAACGGCGCGCTGATCGACTCGGCGGTCCAGGAGTACAACCTGAAGACCGGGCAAGCTGCTGCGCAACTGGGACGCGCTCGACCACATCCCGCTCGGCGAGTCCTACGCGTCGCTGCCGACCAACGGCTTCCCGTGGGACGCCTACCACGTCAACTCGATCGAGCTGCGTCGGCAACGGCACGTTCCTCGTCTCGATGCGCAACACGTGGGCGGCGTACCTCGTCGACATCGCGAGCGGCAGGATCGAGTGGACGCTCGGCGGCAAGCACTCGAGCTTCAAGTTCGGTCCGCGGCGCGGCCTTCCAGTGGCAGCACGACGTGGACGCTGCAGCCCGACGGCGACGGTCACGCGTGTTCGACGACCACTGCTGCCGGCAGACCGGCGGCGGCACCTCGGTGCCACGCGACGGGGCCGTCGCGCGGGCTCGTGCTGGCGCTGAACCAGCAGACGCACACCGCGACGCTGCGTGCGCGCAGTACGCGAGCGAAAGGGGACTTCGAGTCCGAATACATGGGCGACACGCAGCCGCTCGCGAACGGCGACGTGTTCGTCGGCTGGGGCTCGGAACCGTACTTCTCGGAGTTCGACTCCGCGGGCAAGCTGCTGTTCGAAGGGGAACTGCCCGGGCCGGACCTGAGCTACCGCGCGACGCGTCGAGCGGTGGGTCGGCGCAGCCGCTGCACGCCGCCGGCCGGCGCCGCTCGCGAGCGGCGACGGGCGGCACGACCGTCTACGCGAGCTGGAACGGCGCGACGCAGCTCGCCGCCTGGCGGGTGTTGGCCGGACCCGATGCCGGCCAGCCTGACGGCCGTCGCGACGCACGCCAAGTCGGGCTTCGAGACGGCGATCGCCGTGCCGGGGGGCCACCGGAGCTTCGAGCTGCAGGCGCTCGACGGCGGCGGGCGCGTGCTCGGGACGTCCTCGTCAGTTCACGGCCCAGTAGGCGACCGGCTCGGACCGCCTACGCGCCGCGATACGATCGCCGACCTGATGACCCGCAGCCTGTCAACGATCGGCGTCGCGCTCGCGGCGCTGCTCGGCGTCGCCGGGCTGAGCGCGTGCGGCGGCACGTCGCAGGCGACCTCGGCGACGCTCGACGCGTCGATCGCGCGCCCGGCGGCCGGCCCCGTCGCGATCTCGCCGCAGCCGGGGACGCCGGACGCGTCGCCGGGCGACGCAGATCAGCTTCCTCGGCGGCTCCGGCGACGACCGATCGTCGAACGTGCAGCGTGATCGGCTCGCACAGCGGCGCGCACGCGGCGTGCTGCGCAGCGTACTCGACGGGCACGGGCGAGAGCTTCCTGCCCGGCGCACCGTTCGCGGCGGGCGAGCAGGTCACGGTCAGCGCGCAGGTGACGCCGGCGGCGCCACGCACGCGGCGAGCACGAGCTTCACGATCGCGCACCAGGCGCGCCGTCAGCCAGACCGAGTTCCCGATCAACCCGGGCAACCCGCACGACGGTGCAGCACTACAGCTCGGCGCCGTCGCTGACGCCGTCGACGATCGAAGATCACGACGCCCGCGAAGCCCGGCGCCGCGCCCGGCGACCTGTTCCTCGCGCCCTATCAGGGCGAGGGCACGCCCGGGCCGATGATCGCCGACCAGAACGGGCGACCTCGTGTGGTTCCAGCCGCTGCCCGCGCGGCGAAGCGGCGACCAACTTCCAGGTCCAGCAGTACGGCGGCAAGCCGGTGCTGACGTGGTGGCAGGGCCGGATCCTCGAGGTCGGCTTCGGCCAGGGCGAGGACGTGATCGACGACAGCTCGCCTACCAGCAGGATCGGCGATGGTCAGCGCGGGCAACGGCTACCACGCCGACCTGCACGAGATTCAAGCTCGACGCCGGAAGGCACGGCGTGGATCGACATGTTCGACCCGATCCAGATGAACCTGTCGCGCGTCCACGGGCCGAGCTAGCGGCGTGCTCACGGACTCGGTGATCCAGGAGATCGACATGAAGACGGGCCTCGTGATGTGGGAGTGGCACGCGCTCGGGCACATCCCGATCAGTCGGAATCGCACAACCCCGTGCCCGAAGTCCGCCTACCCGTGGGACTACGTGCACCTCAACTCGATCCGACCGGGGCCGTCGGGCGACGTGCTGCTGTCCTCGCGCAACACGTGGACGCTGTATGACGTCGACGTCCGCAGCGGCGCGATCCGCTGGCGCCTCGGCGGCGCCACTGCAGCTTCAAGCTGGGCGCCGGCACGCGCTTCTACTGGCAGCACGACGCCGAGTGGCAGCCCGGCGGGCTGATCTCGGTGTTCGACAACGGCTCGGACCCGCCGAAGGAGAAGCAGTCGCGCGGCCTGCTGCTCGACCCCGAACGTGGCGACGCACACGGTCACGCTGGTCAAGCAGTTCACGAACCCGACGAAGACGCTGCTCGCCTCCAGCCAGGGCAACACGCTCAGCCTGCCCGGCGGCGACTGGCTGATCGGGCTACGGGCGGCCTGCCCGAACTTCACCGAGTACGACTCCTCCGGGCACGTCCTGCTCGACGGCACGCTCGGCAAGAACGTGCAGGACTTCCGCACGTACCTGTCGCCGTGGAGCGCGCAGCGCGCCGGGCGTGCCGTCGGTCGCTGGCGCGCACCGGGCTCCGGCGCGTCGATGCGGTCGTCGGTGAGCTGGAACGGCGCCACCGAAGTCGCCTCCTGGCGGGTGCTCGCCGGCGCCTCGACGAGCGCGCTCGCGCCGGCGGCCACCGCCGCGAAGACGGGCTTCCAGACGACGATCGCGGCGCCCGTCGGCGGGCCCGTACGTCGCAGGTGCAGGCGCTGAACGCCGCGGGCGCCGTGATCGGCGCCTCGGCGACGGTCAAGGGCTGAGTGCGCGGCCGACCCGCTGGCGTGGGCGCGCCGCGAAACGGGGCTCGTGTGCGCGCCGTGCTCGCCGGACTCGCCTCGCTGGCGGTGCTCGCGGGGATCGTCGCGCCTCGTGGCGCAGCCGCGGCGCTGCCGTCGGCGGCACAGCGGCCGCCGCGCCGGACGGTGTCGCCGAGCTGCGCGCCGCCGAAGCTGAACGTCTCGGCGGCGCTGGCCGGCGAACACGTGACCGTCTCGCCGGCGCCGCAGTAGCATGCGACGCCTCCGCGACCACCCAGATCAGCTTCCTCGGGCGTGCCCGGCGAGCGAGCTGTCGGACGTGCAGCGTGCAGCGGCTCGCAGAGCGGCGCGCACAGCGGGCGGCTGCTCGCCTACTCGCAGGGCGACGGCGCGAGCTTCGTGCCGTCGCAAGCCGTTCGCGCGGCGGCGAGCTGGTGAGCGTGCACGCGCAGCTGCGCGAAGGCGCGAGCACGGTCGCCGTTCGCGTGGAGCTTCACGGTGGCGGTGCGCGACGACCCGGGCTCGCACAGCGCGGCCGTGGGCACCGGCACGACGAAGCGCAGCGGCCCGGCGCCGGTGCCGACGGAATACCAGAGCTTCCGCTCGCGTCCGGAACTGCGCCCGCCGACGGTCAGCGGTCACGCCGCGACGCGAGCGCGGCGAGCGCCGGCGACATGTTCCTGGCGCCGTACTCGGGCGCCGGGCCAGTACGGGCCGATGATCCTCGACGAACACGGCGCGCCTGGTGTGGTTCAAGGCCGCTCTCGCCGGCGGGCGCGCGCGCGGCGGACTTCCGCGTGCAGCAGTACGAAGGCAAGCCGGTGCTGACGTGGTGGCAGGACCCGCTGGTCGTCGGCGCCGACCACGCCGCGGGCGAGGTGATCGCCAACAGCTCCTACCAGCCAGGTCGCGGTCGTGCGCGCGGGCAACGGCTACCAGCCCGACCTGCACGAGTTCCGAGATCACGCCGCAGGGCACCGGCGCTGATCACGGTGTACGACGGCGATCGACGTGCAACCTCTCGGCGGTCGGCGGGCCGCGCGACGGCGCGGTCGCGGACACGCTGCTGCAGGAGATCGACCTGCGGACGGGGCTCGTGACGCTACGAGTGGCACAGCCTCGACCACGTGCCGCTGCAGCGACTCCTACGACTCGGCGGCGCCGGCGAGCCTCACGGAACCGTACGACTTCTTCCACATCAACTCGATCGACGTCGAGCAGGACGGCGATCTGCTGGTCGACTCGCGCAACACGTGGGCCGCGTACGACGTGACCGGCGCAGACCGGCCAGGTGCGCTGGCAGCTGGGCGGCAAGCGCTCGAGCTTCGCGCTGGGCCCGGGCGCGGCGACGGCATGGCAGCACGACGCGCGCCAGCAGCCGGACGGCGACGATCACGTTCTTCGACAACGGCGCGACGCCCGCAGGTGCACCCGCAGTCGCGCGCGATCGAACTGACGCTGACACGCAGCGACAGATGACGGCCGACGCTGGTGCGCAGCTGACGACCATCGCAACCCGCTGGTGGCCGGCAGCCAGGGCAACGTGCAGGCGCTCGGCGGACGGCGACTGGATGGTCGGCTGGGGCCAGGCGCGGCTACGTGTCGGAGGCGAACGCGGCGGGGCAGGTCGCTGTTCGACGCGCACCTGCCGCCCAGCTGGGAGTCCTACCGCGCGTATCGTGCAGCCGTGGAGCGGGCACCCGGCGAGCCCGCCGGCGGCGGCCGCGTATGCGGCGCCGGGCGCGCAGGGCGGCGCGAGCGTCTACGCGAGCTGGAACGGCGCCACCGAAGTGGCATCGTGGCGGGTGCTGGCGGGCGCCTCCGCGAGCACGCTGGCGCCGGTCGGCGGCGCGCCGCGGAGCGGCTTCGAGACGGCGATCGCGGCGCCGGTGCGCTGGGCGTCGGCGGCTACGTGGCGGTGCAGGCGCTCGACGCCGCCGGCGCGGTGATCGGCACCTCGCCGCGACGGTCAGGATCGCCGGCCAGGCGCTCGAACGGCGTGCTCGGCCGGCAGGCCGGCGGCCTTCCCGGCTTCGCGTTCGCTGCGGCGTTTGCGCCGTCGCGGCGGCATTGACGCGAGGCGTGCCGGCGGTCGAGAAGTAGTCGGCGAAGCCGCGCGCCGTGCGCGGCGACGAGCCGCGGCGGCAGCGGCCCGCGCAGCTCCTCGCTTGAACGCGCGCTCGTATTCCGCGCGCAGGCCTTCCTCGAGCGGGCTGTGGTCGGCGCTGTTGTGCAGCTCCAGGCGCCCGTCCTGCGTGCTGTAGTCGTACAGCTCGGTTTCCTGCCCTTCGGACTTCGGCTCGATGCCTTCGTAGGGCCAGTTGGAGTACGTCGCGAACTTGGCCTGCGTGCGTGCGCATCGCGACGACGTGCAGCGGCGCGTCGGCGGCGTACGGCTCGATCGCGAACTCGGTGACGGTCTCGTCGGTGGCGTGCAGCACGAAGTCGCGCCCGGGCGCGCTGGGGTCGGCGAGGATCGCCGCGAGGTCCGCGCGCCCGGCGATGTGCGAGTAGTGCGGGTCGCTGCGCCAGTGCGTCCGAGCCGGTGCCGATCGTGAGCAGCAGCGGCGCCAGGTCGACGCTCGAGGTGAGCTGCGTGCGCGGCGTTTCCGGCGCCGCGGTGAGCACGCCGCGCGGGTCCTTGACGATCAGCGGCACGCGGATCGCACTCCTCGTAGGCGCCTGCGCCCTTGCCGCGCAGCCCGTGCGAGGCGCCGTACTCGCCGTGGTCGGAGGTGAACACGACCACGGTGTTGGCGGCGACCTCGGGGCGGCTTTCGAGCGTGCTCAGCACGCGGCCGATGTGGCGGTCGACGCGCGCGCTGGAGCTTGGCGTAGAGGTCGAGGAAGCCCGAGCCAGATCGCGGTGCGCTTCGGGGCCGCCGAACGGCACCGGGCCCGAACGACGCGGCGGCGGTGTCCTGGAAGCGAGCGCTGCAGGCGCGGCTTGCGGCGCTCGCGCAGCAGCTCCGGCGTCTCGAAGTTGGGCGGCAGCCGCGGCACGCGTGCGCGGCGCGTCCGCCTCGGCGGGGACGCGGTCGCTCCACATGTACCACCAGGCGATGTCGTGCGGGTTGACGAACGAGACGGTCGTGCACCAGGGCTCGGCGCCGCCCTCGGCGGCGAACCAGTCCGCGAACTGGCGCGCGATGTGCGGGTCGACATGCCAGCCCTGGCCGGGGGCGCCGTCGGGCGAGGGGAAGATGCCGCCGGCGAAGCCGTAGCGCTCGAGCGCCTGTTCGCCGCTGAGCGCGGTCCAGTGGTTGTCGCCGTGGGTGAGGTGCCACTTGCCGAGCCAGCGCGTGCGGTAGCCGTGCTCGCGCAGCATCGTGCCCCACGTGGGAAAGCCGGGGTCGAGCGTGCTGCCGCCGGTGATCATGCAGCCGGTCTGGTGCGTGTAGAGCCCGGTGAGCATCGCGGCGCGCGCCGGGCGAGCAGTCGTTGGAGACCGTGTAGTGACGCGCGAACGAGACGGCTTCCCGGCTCAGCCGCTGCAGGTTGGGCGGCAGGCCGAGCTCGACCGGGTCGGGCGAGAACCACTGCGGGAAGCGCAGCTGGTCGACCATGATCACGAGGATGTTCGGTTTGGCGGAGGCGGGACGCGGCGCCGTGCGTCGCCACCGCGGGCGCGGGCTTGACGGCCGGCGTGTCGGTGTCGCTGCCGTCGGTCAGCCGCCTTGATCGCGAGCGCCGGCTGCCCGCGAGCACGCCGCCGGCGATCAGCCCTCGCTTGATGGAACGTGCGTCGGTCGACTCTCCTATCCTGCTGCGGGTCGATGTCTTCCATGCGGGCTCTCATCCTAGGGGCGGTCGCGGCCCTGGGTCTGGGGCTCGCGAGCGCCGGCGCGACTGCCGCGGTGGCGGCAAGCGCTCCCACGTGCACGCCGGCGACGGTCGACAACTCGGCGCTGCAGGGCGGCGCGGTGACGATCTCGCCGCTGCCGGGCAGCCGCGACGCGGACGCGCAGACGCAGATCAGCTTCCTCGGCGTGCCCGCGCACGATCTCGGCGCGATCAGCGTCGTCGGCTCGCGCACGGGCGCGCACAGCGGCCGCCTGCTCGCCGTACTCGCAGGGCGACGGCGCGAGCTTCGTGCCGTCGCAGCCGTTCGCGGAAGGCGAGCGCGTGACGGTGCGCGCGCAGCTGCGGACGGGCGGCGCCGCGCGGGCGCTCAGCGACGTGTTCGCGATCGCGCAGCAGGATCACGATCAGCACCACGCCCCGGCGCGATCCAGCCGGGCAGCGCGGCGGAAGCCCAGTCGTTTCACTCGCGCCCGGACCTGCACCCGCCGGTGGTGACAGTCACGGCGCAGGCCCCGGCGGTGGCGCCCGGCGACATGTTCGTGGCGCCGTACGGCGGGCCGGGCCAGGCGGGGCCGATGATCCTCGACCAGAACGGGGGGCTGCTGTGGTTCAAGCCGCTGCCGACGAACACGGAGGCGACGAACCTGCGAGGTCCAGGAATACGAGGGCAAACCGGTGCTCACTTGGTGGCAGGGGAACATCAGCCTCCATGGGTTCGGGTTGGGCGAAGACGTGGTCGCCGATGACACGTACACGGACATCGCGCACGTCCGGGCGGGCAACGGCCACGAGTCGGACCTGCACGAGTTCCAGCTCACGCCGCAGGGTACAGCCCTCATCACCGCCTATGACCCGATCCTGTGCAACCTCTCATCCGTGGGCGGTCCGTCCTACGGCGGCCTGACGAACAGCGTCTTCCAGGAGATCGACGTGAAGACGGGCCTCGTGATGTACGAATGGACGAGCCTCGACCACGTGGCGCTCGAAGAATCCTACGAAACGATCGATCGCTCCAGCATCCCCTATCCGTACGATTTCTTCCATCTCAACTCGATCAGCGTCGACCGCGACGGCAGCCTGCTGATCTCCAGCCGCAACACGTGGACCGTCTACAAGCTGAACCCGCAGAGCGGGCAGATCGTGTGGCGCCTGGGCGGCAAGCACTCGAGCTTCAAGATGGGCCCCGCCACGGGCATTGCGTGGCAGCACGACCCGCGCGAACTGCCGGACGGCGCGATCAGCATCTTCGACAACGGCTCCTCGCCCAAGGTGCACGACCAGTCGCGCGCCGTCGTCGTGAGCCTCAGCGGCCAGGGAGGCCCGGTGACGCTGGTGACGCGGCTGGAGCACGCGCCGCTGCTGCTCGCGGAAAGCCAGGGCAGCGTGCAGGCGCTGGCCAACGGCGACTGGTTCGTGGGCTGGGGCCAGGAACCGTTCTTCTCGGAGTTCGACCCCGAAGGCAAGCTCGCTGTTCGACGCGCACTTCCCCGTGCACGACGAGTCCTACCGCGCGTACCGCTTCGCGTGGACGGGAACACCGGCGCACCCGCCGACGTTCGCGTTCGAAGCGAGCGCCGCGAGCGGCGCCGCGGGCGGCTCGGCGCAGAGCGGGACCGTGTACGCGAGCTGGAACGGCGCCACGCAGGTGGCCGCGTGGCGGCTGCTGGCGGGCGCGAGCGCGTCGAGCCTGGCGACCGTCGCGCAGGTTCCGCGCGGCGGCTTCGAGACGGCGATCCCGCTGCCGGCGGGGGTCACCGGGCCGTACTTGGCGGTGCAGGCGCTGGACGCGCAGGGGCAGTCGCTGGGCATTTCCGCGGCGGCCGCGCAGTCGTCGCTGGGGTAGCGCCTCGAACAGCACGAGCGCACCCGGTGACGAGCGAGGAACTCGCGATCGTGCGATCGCGGGTCAGTCGCGGAGTGCGAGCGCGGCTGGCGCCGACGCTGCCAGGTAGCCGGGGATCGCGAGGATCGCGAGCGCCGTGAGCATCATGAGGACGAGACTGGACAGGGCGGCGGCCATCGCGAAGGATTGGACGACGGGGAAGTTGATCGTCTGCGCGAGCGCGTGATCGGCCAGCCGCTGGCCGTACACCCCGAAGATCGCTCCAGTCAGGCAGCCGACGCCCACGAGCAGCATGCTCTCGAGCAGGATCGTGTGCCACAGAACCGATCGCCGGAACCCTTCGAGCCGGAGCTTGGCCAGGTGCGGACGGCGCTGGTGGATCATCGCGCCGATCGCCGCGGCCATCGCGAGCACCGCGATGATCGGGATCAAGGTCGCGATCTGGGTGAGGCGCGAGAGGGCCTGGCGGCTGAGGGCGTCCTGCTCGGCGACGCGCGCTTCGGCGCTCTGCGCGACCAGTCCGGAGTGCGGCCCCAGCGCGTGTTGGACCTCGCTCACGACCCGGGCTGGCGGGACGCCCGGGGCGGACAGGATGTCGTAGGCGCTCGCGTCCCGGCTACCCCACGCGCGCGCGTAATCGGAGGCGTTCATGACGATCGCGCCAGATGACCAGCCGATGTTGGTGGACAGCGCCGCGATGCGCATGCTCGTGGGGTTCGGGCTCGGGAGCGTGAGCGCCTGGCCGATGTGCAGGTGGTGTTCGGAGGCGATCGCCTGCGAGAGCACGAGCCAGCCGCCGGTGCGCACGCGGGCCGTGGCCTGGCGCGGGTCGCCCTGCAACAGCTGCGCCACCGGCAGCAGCGGGGTGGCCTGCGGGGGCGGGGCGATCACCAGCACGCGCCGCTGCCCGTAGTCGAGCAGTCCCCCGCGGTACAGGCGCACCGCACGTATGCCCGGCAGATGCGCGAGCATCGCCTGATCGGCCGGTGCGAATGGAGCGGTGCGCATCAGGTCATACGAGCCGGCGGGCGCGACCCATACGTCGGACGCCGCGTTCGTATTGCGCGCCGCTCCTTCGAGACCTTTGAGCAGATCCTCGTGGGAACCCTGGATCGCGACGCTGCCGAAGATCGCGACGGCCCCGGTCGCTGCGATCGCGACGGCCTGTGCGCCGGCAGCGCCCAGCTCCATCGTCGCGACGTGCGGGACGGCGCTCACGAGCGTGCGCGCAATCCGCTCGACGAGCGTGAGCGCCACGGCCAGCACTAGCGGCAGCACCAGCAGCAGCGCCACCACGAGCAGAACCATTCCCGGGATCGCCGCATCCGGCTCGGCGCGCAGGATCGCGGTCGCCGCCGCGATGCAGGCGATGCCCAGGAGCGCTGTTGCGGGCGGGCCCCCGGCGCTCCGTCGCCCCGTCCGAGCCGTCGACGCAGCGTTGGCGGCGAGCGGATCGTGCGAGACGATGTCGCGCAAGGGGCTGAGTACCGCCGCGATCGCCGCGATCATTCCCCCGCCTGTCGCGACCACGATGCTCTGCCAGCTCACGGATCGCTGCGAGCCGACGGCGAACTCCAACGACAGGAACGCCGAGTTCGGATGGAACAGGTGGATCGAGAGCGCGTCACCCAACGCCAGTCCGAGCGCGCATGCGACGAGGCCCAGCACGACGCCGTCGAGCAGCAGCACCGCAATCACCGTCCGCGGGGTGTACCCGTCGCGGCGCAGGTCGACGATCAGCCGCCGCCGTTGGGGTACGGTGAACAGCATCGCGTTGAACGCGAACAGGAACCCCACGAGCGCGCTGATCGTCGAGAACAGCGCGGTCGACTGGTTGCTCGCGGCGGCAGCCTGCGCAAACAGACGTTCTTCGTAGTCGACCGCCTCGACGTTCAGGCGTCCGGCGGCGAGCGCCCGCAGCGCCGCCCGCACATGTCCTTCCCACCCGGTTGCGGTTGCCACGAGGATGCGGCTCAAGCGGGCTTGCCGGCCGGTCATCTCCTGTGCGGTGAGCAGCGGCACGATTGCGATCGCGGCGCCGATCAAAGGCCCGACCTGGTTTTCGTGCAGCTGGGAGTAGAACGGCGCCTCAGCGGTGCGCCCAGCGATCTGGAGGTGCACTTCCTGACCGAACCTGCTGACGCCGATCCTGTTCGACAACGGGGCGGGCAGCACGACCGCGCCGACCCCCAGGAACGGCCGCAGACCGGTGTTGCGTACAAGCGTGCCGCCGAGCGTGGACAGGCTCGAGTCGGCGCCGATCAGCTGCACCGACTCGCTGCCCTTCGGGCCGATCGCGTTCGCGCCCGATTCGAGAACCGGTGCTGCGACACGCACGCCGCGGATGCCGCGCACACGCCCGAGCATGCTTTCCGAGAAGCCATGCGGGTCGCGCGCAAGCAGCTGCAGCGTCGCGTCACCGGCGATCCCGTGCGAGAGCTCGCGCACCGAGCTCTGCAGGCTGGAACTCGATACCTGCGAGGCGAACAACAGCGCGACCCCGGCCGCGATACCGGTAATCGCCAAGCACTCCTGCCACAAACGCGCGCGCAGGCGTACACGGTAGAGCTGCAGCACATTCAGTGGTCCCATAGCTACCCCGCGTCAGCTAACACGGCGAGCCGCCCCGCGACGTCCGGCTGCGGTTGGCCGACCTCGTGGTCGCTCAAGTGCCCATCGCGCAAGGCGAGCACTCGGTCGGCGTATTCGGCGGCCATCGGATCGTGGGTGACGATCACAGCCGCGACTCCCCGTTCGCGGCACAGCTCACGCAGCAGCTCGAGCACTTCACGGCCGCGCCTGGAGTCGAGACTCCCCGTCGGCTCGTCGGCGAGCAGCAGGCGGGGATTCGTGGACAGCGCTCGCGCGATCATCACGCGCTGGCGCTCGCCCATCGACAGAGTCTCCGAGCGATGGCGCATGCGATCACCCAGGCCCAGGCGCTCGAGTAGCGGTGTGATCTCGCGGCGCGCGGCATGCCAGCGCGTCGTCGCGAGCAGCTTCAGCGTGGCATTGTCGAGCGCCGAGACACCCGGCAGCAGGTCGAAGCTCTGGCGGATGAAACCGAGCTCCGAGAGCCTGAAATGAGAGGCTTCGCGCTCTGACAGCGACGCGACGTCGCGGCCACCGATCAGAACCTTGCCGGCGGTGGGCTCGAGCAGCATCGCGATCATCAGCAGGAGCGTGGTCTTGCCCGACCCGCTCGGCCCGTACAGCGCGACGGTCTCCCCGGGCGCGACCGTCAACGAGACGCCATCGACGGCCCGTACCGGCTCGCCGTCGAGCGCCGGGTAGTGCTTTACGAGGTCGCGCAGCTCGAGCACTTGAGCCCCCAGTGCCGTGCCGGTGTCGGAGCGACCACGCTGATCGCCCGGATTGCCTCAGTCGGACACACGGCCGCTCACGTGCACCGTGATCGCATCGTCATTCGATTCGGCGATCGTGCCGTTGAAGCTCAGGCCCGACCCGTGGGCGTTGGCGTAGCTTCCGGTCCCGCGGTCGATCGACATCGAGCCAGAGAAGCTGGCCGTCGAGCTCATCCGGCGATAGCTCGCCGTGCCGGTGCCCGTGAGCGACCCGCCGTGCGGATAGATGTTGACTTCGACGTTCACACGGCTGCTCGAGACGGCGGTTAGGTGCACGTAGATCGTGCCCGTGGCCGTCCCTGACGCCGAGCCCTTCTCGTTGAGCGTGTAGTTGTGTTTGCTCGTGAGGTGAAGATGGCCCGTCTCGTTCAGCAAAGCCGTCTTCGCTACATGCGCGGGCGGCCCCCCGCGCGTGAGCGCCGAGGGCTCGCCGGAGGCGAGCCGCGCAAGCACGGTCGCTGCGAGCAGGACAGACAGCGCCGTGGCGATCAGCACCTTGCCAAGCTGTGACCGTCTGGCATTCTCGCGATGATCTCGTCTCATTGGGCTTCCTCTCTGACTCTTATCGTGGACATGGCACCGTGGCGGATGAGCTGCCGGCGGAGTTGTCGGCGTACGTGAATTCGGCGGCGAACGGAAAACCGCCCACGGGGCAGGTGGCGGGGAGCCGGAGAGTGTTCGCGCTGCCTGTGGCCCGACGTGCGGGCGAGCCGATCACGAGCGAGAGCGTGACCAGCGACGCGTTCGGCTCGAGCGCGAGCGTCGGGATCGGGGGAACCATCAGCGTCAGCGCTTCACCGAACGGGGCGCCAACCGGGAGCATCGTGCCATCGAGCACGGATCGCTCGTCGAGCGGCGTGTCGCCCTGGCCGACGACGATGATCACCGGCTGGAGGTTTCGCAGGGGGCCGAGAAACACTCGCAGCGAGACGCTCTCGGCGATGGTCTGCGATCCCAGGGGCGCTTCGATCAGCGCGTGTCCCCGACCGAGCACCGAGTCGGCGGGGCATGCGTCGGCTCCGTGCACTCGCACACGTGACAGGCTGCAACCGCGCAGGTGCGGAACTTCCAGTGTCATGCCGGCCGGGAAGCGCAGGACCGACCGGCGCACGGGGGCGGGCACGCGGGTGCCGTTCGCGGAGAACTGGACCGTCAAGGCGAGCACGGTCCTTGCGCCGAGGCGATCCGGATACAGCCGCGGGATGATCGTGGCAGAGGTTTCCGCTGGCGCGCAGGGCGCGAGCGCAGCGCAGGCGCATAGCGTGGCGAGCGTCGCCAAACACATTCGTCTTGCCGCTGCGCCGGCGCGGGGGAAGCAGCGGTGTGGGCGGCTGCATGCGGCAGGCGGTCTCATCGCAGCTCACTCGGACAGGCGGACGCGTATCTGCCGGCGGTCGTCGTGCCGTCTTCGAAGGTGACCGTTGCGGTGAACGGGAAGCCGCCGCTGGGACACGTCGCGGGGGCGGTGAGACCTCTTACGTGCACGAGCCTGCGCACGCCGTGGACCGTCCGGTAGTAGGCGACGTTCGCCCCGCCGAGTGAGACGTAGCCGGTTTCGGCAGACGCGTTCGCGGCTCCCGGGATAGTGTGGACAGGAGGCACTTCGACGGCCAGGCCGAAGCCGTATGGCGGCGGCCCGTGCACTTCCTTGGCGGTCAGCACGAGGTTCACGGAGAACGAGCTGGCGGTGACGAGGATCAGGATCGCGAGACGTCCGTGTTCGCGGGGCGCGAGGAAGAAGTCGAGCGTGTATGGCTCTTTGACGGGCATACCCGAGATTTCGGCCGCGCCCACGCCGCCGCCGAAGCCGACTCGTGACTGCGCCGGGCAGCCGCTCGGTCCGTCGAGTTCCAGCTTCGCGCGCGCACACGTGGCGAGGCCCCGCACGTCCAGCCCGAGGCCCGCTGGCCCGTAGACGACGAACCTGCTCACCGGGTCCGGCACGCCCGCGCTCTGCGCCAGAGACATGGTCATCGAGAGGTTGGTCGAGGCGCCCAGCGCATCGGGGGTGAAGCTCGCGGCGAGTGAGAAAGTCGGCGCGGGCGACCCGAGAGCCGCGCCGCTCATGCACGTCCAGATGACCACTGTGAGCCATAGTGCGATTGCCACGGTGGACGGCACCACGCGGGCGCCGGGTTGGACACGCTTGCTCGCGAGCCTCAGCGCGGCCGAGTCAGGCATGGCCGTCTGCATGGCGTGCCTCGAAGAAAGCGTGCTCGCGCCTGCCCATCGCGGTGGCCGGCGCGCCGTCTCCCCAGAGCTCGACCGCGAGCGCGCCCCAACGCAGGCGGGCATGTAGCGGTGCGAGCAGTGACGCGGTCGCCATCTCGATGCGGCCCGACATCGTCTGCTCGGGTGGCATCGTGAGATACCGGAACGCGTTGGCCGCGGGACTGTTGACCGAGTATTTTCGGTGGATCATCTCCGCCACGTACGCCGGGTTCACCACGAACCGGCTCTTTGTGTCGAGCATCGGGTTGCCTTTCTGCCACCAGGCGAACGCTTCCTCGGGGGTGACGGGGTCCGAGGCTCGCCAGAGCCCGGCCTCGACGCATGCGCGCCAGGTCCCGAGCACGTCGTTGCGGAAGCATGCGCTCAGGATCGCCTCGACCATCGCCACATCTTCGCGTCGCAGGCGCTTGACGCAGCCGAAGTCCAGAAAGCTCACGCTCCCGTCGTCGTGGAACAGGTAGTTGCCGGGGTGGGGGTCGGCGTTGAACACGCAAAAACGGTGATAGGAGCCAAAGATGAAGCGGACGATCGCCTCCGCCCACTGATCTCTCAGCCCCTGCCTGGCGGTGAGGGCCTCGCTCCAGGATCGGCCGCGCACGAGCTCTTGGGTCAGGATGCGACCGGTGCACAGCTCCGGGACGATCTCCGGCACGTGGATAAACGGGTGTCCTCGGTAGTACTCGGCGAACTCCGCCTGGTTGGCCGCCTCGTTCAGATAGTCGAGCTCCTCGGTGATGCGCATGGAGATCTCGCGTGCCGCGCCGCGAAGGTCGATGCTCAGCCGGTAGGGCGACACGGCGCCGATCAGGCCCAGGAATGTGACCAGCAGCTCGGTGTTCTTCAGGTCGCCCGCAATCGCCTTGGCGACCCCGGGGTATTGGATCTTGACCGCCACCTCGCGGCCGTCGTGCAGCCGCGCGGCGTGGACCTGGCCGATCGACGCGGCCGCGAGCGGCTCCCAGTCGAACTCGGCAAAGATCTCCAGTGCCCCGCCGAGCTCGCGTTCGAGCGTCGCCTGCGCCAACTCGGGCGCCATCGGCGGCGCTTCGTCGCGAAGGCGCGCCAGCGCAGCATGGTAGATCGACTGCAGCTCCGGGGGTACGACGGGAGCGAGTGACACGAGCGACAGCATCTGGCCGGCCTTCATCAGCGCGCCCTTGGAGCGGCCGAGCAGCTCGGCATAGCGCTCCGCCGTGCGCACGTGGAACCCGGTGCTGTCCGCGCCCGTCAGCCTGCTGCGCAGACCGACCACCAGCGCCTCGCCGGCGGTACGAGCGGTCAAGCTCACCAGTGGGGCGGTACGCCGCAGACGCCCCCGGTCGATGCCATCGCCGCACTGCGTCGCGCCGGCTGCATCTGGAGGAGGCTTGATATCGGACACAATCATCTGTCTGCTCGAGATCAGTGCCCACTATCACTGATTTTTACTAAGTGTATAATTAGGAGCCGACCATGTCAAGTACTACGCGCGAGCGCATCGTCGATGAGGCGATGCGCCTGTTCAGCCAGCGCGGCTACGCGGCCACCAGCGTCGCCAAGATCGAAGCCGCCGCCGGATTGACTCCGGGCGCAGGCGGTCTCTACCACCACTTCTCGAGCAAGGAAGCGGTTCTCGCCGCCGGCATCGAGCGCCAGCTCGCGCGTCTGGACGCGCTGCGCGACATCCGGCGCGTGCTCACACCCCTCGGAGACCTCAAAGCAGAGCTGACGATGATCGCCCGCTACATCCTCGCCGAGCTCGACAGCGAGTCTGAGCTGCTGCGCATCCTCGCCTCCGAAGCGCGGCACCGACCGCAGTTGCTGACGGCTGCCGTCGACCACCTGATCAACTCCACGTTCGAGGGCTTCGCCAAGTGGATCGGCGAGTGCGCGGAGCGCCCGATCGCGGATGAGGAGGCAGCCGCGATCGCTGCGTTCGGGCTCGGGTCGCTGTTCTCCTCACGCCTGCTGCGCGATGTCCTCGGCGTTCCGTCGCCGATCGATGATCCAACGCTCGTCGACACCTGGGTGCAGGTGATGACCGCGACCCTCGCCGGTCGCATATCCGCGTGAGCCGCTCGTCTCGCGATGGGACTGGCGCGAGATTGGCGCGAAACCTTCATGAGCGTGGCGTCGGTGTCCTCCGCCAGCTCACCTGGCAGGAAGAGCAACTCGGTCGTCGAGAAGCGCTCCCAGTCGTTGCGCTCGCGGTAGATGAGCGGCGGGCCGTCGCGGTCGAGCCACTCGTCGGCGCGCACGGAGACGGTGACCTTCAGCTCGCGGTCGCGGGGGCGACGGCTCATGCGGATGCCCTCCATGTGAAAGGGGCTCTTACCGTCGAACATCTCATTCTCATAGGACCACCGCCCCTCCTGTGGGTAGAGGTAGAAGCCGTACTCGCCGTTCGCGGCCAGGGCCTCCTCGAGGTTGGGCACCTTGAGGTTCTCGGGATCCAGGTAGGTGTAGTCGGCGTCGGCGATGGACTGCCGCGGGCTGCGGTAGACGTTGGAGAGCAGCGTGCCTCCCTTGAGCACGAACAGGTCCTTGTACTTCTCGTGAGTGGCGAGGTGCCGCACTGTGGCGCTCTTGGCGACCAGCACCAGCAGCTGCGGACGGAGGTGTCTGAGTGGCGGCGCGCGCGGGCGATTTATGGGCGTAGCTTGCGCAGCTCATCGGTCATCCGTCGGTCGAGGCGAGCTTGTAGCCGCCGGCGACGCATCCGCGTCCACCGAGCTCGTCCCGGGCTGCGTCATAGCTGGCTCGCTCGGTCCGGCTCATCTGCCGCTGCACCGCATCGCGCACGTGCGGTGTGCGGAGGACTTCGAAGGCCATTAGGCCGGTTCGAGTTCCCCGCGTGCGAGCTGCTCTAGGCCAGGCGACAACTGCAGCGACTCGAGATGGCCAATAATTTCGTTCATAACGAAGGATCGGGCGCCCAACGCCCAGCTGCTCACTCCTGATACACTATGGCCGGTAAGCGCGCTGAGCATGAAACTAATGGACTGCTGATGTCATCACATGGTATCTCTGGTGCTGGTCGAGCGGAACTCGCCGCGGTTGCCGGACGACGACGGTTCATTTCTCCCCAAGACGTGGCATCAGAGCTGGAGGTCGATCGGCACTTGGCGGCACGCAAGCTTGCCCACTGGGCCGAGAAGGGGTGGCTGCGCAGAGTGCGGCGCGGGCTCTACATCCCGGTACCCGTCGAGGCCGAGCACCCCGGAGGCTGGTCGCAAGACGCACTCGTCGTAGCTGTGGCTGTGTGGTCGCCGTGCTACTTCACAGGCTGGACCGCAGCCAGCCACTGGAGTCTGACCGAGCAGACGTTCCGGACGACCGTCCTAAAGACCACTCAGCGCGTCCGCGCCGCGGAGGCGCGCCTGCTCGATGCCGACTATCTCCTCACGCACATCGGTACGGGCGCGATGACGTGGGGGCTCGAATCCGTATGGCACGAAGAGATGCGCCTTCAGATCGCCGACCCCGCGCGAACGGTCATAGACATCCTTGACACGCCGCGCATTGGGGGAGGCGTCCGACATGCCGCTGAGATTCTCAGCGCCTACCTCGACGACTACGACGCTCTCCGGCTCGTGGAGTACGGAGATCGGCTTGGCAACCGTGCCGTGTTCAAGCGCCTGGGCTTTCTCGTCGAGACCCTTGGACGCGATGAGCCCGACCTGGTCTCCTCGTGTCGGACTCGCCTCTCGGCTGGACTCGCTCTCCTGGACCCTGATGCGCCACCTGACGGCCCCCGAGTCGCTTCGTGGGGCCTGCGAGCAAACGTGCGCATCTCTCCCATGGCCCCATCGTGATCTCAAAGCAAGAGCTCCTCCAGCTCAGAGCCGAGTGGCAACTCGATGTCGGCGTGATCGAAAAGGACTACGTTCTCGGATGGGTGCTGGCAGCGATCGCCGCGGAGCGCATGCTCGCCGCGCATTGGATCTTCAAGGGTGGCACGTGCCTGCGCAAGTGCTACTACGAGACCTACCGGTTCTCGGAGGATCTGGACTTCACGGTCATCGACGGCGGCCCCGAGGAGCCGAACGAACTGACTGCGATCTTCGAGCGCGTCGCGCAATGGCTGCGACAAGAGTCAGGGATCGAACTGCTCATCGAGAGCGGATCGTTCGTGCAGCGCCGCAACCTACGAGGCAAGCAGACCATCCAGGGCCGGCTGGCCTACCGCGGGCCGAACCCGCAGCCGACGCTCCCCAAGCTCAAGCTCGATATCACCAGCGACGAGGCACTGGTCGAGCCGCCCGTCTTGCGCTCGGTCGTCCATCCATACGGCGATCACCCGCTCCCGACAGACGGTGTTCGTTGCTATTCGCTCGCGGAGCTCGCCGCCGAGAAGACTCGTGCGCTTGCCGAGCGGTGTAGACCGCGCGACCTCTACGACGTGGTCCACATGCACCGCCACCCAGATCTTCTCGGTCTTGCCTCGCGCGTCTCGAGCGCCCTCTCACAGAAGTGCGCACACGCCGGCATTACCGTTCCAGACGCCGACACCATCCGCGCATCGCAATACGTGGACGAGATCGAGCGCGAGTGGGAGAACATGCTCGGCCACCAGCTTCCACGACCCCTCCCGCCGTTTGCGGAGTTCTGGAATGCACTTGACCCCATTTTCGCTTGGCTCAACGGAGCACGGCCCCGCCCGCCGCTCCGACGCGCCGAACTGGGATCCAACCTCGACCCAAATTGGATCGCACCCCGCACAATCACATCGTGGCGACGTGGCATCCCCCTCGAGGCCATCCGCTACGCAGGCGCGAACCGTCTCAAGATCGAGATCGACTACCGCGCCGAGCAGGGACGCAGCGGCCCACGAGTCGTCGAGCCATATTCCCTACGGCGCACCCAGGACGGCAACCTGGTCCTATTCGTAGTCAACGACCACAGTCAGTTGCGCAGCTACCGCGTCGACCGGATCGCGGCCATACGACCAACAGCCATGCCGTTCCGGCCCAGGTTCGCCGTCGAGTTCTAGTCTCGCAACTCACACACTCCCCGACGACAAGGAGGCGTTTGGCCGGCCGCTGGTCGAGCAACCAGCGCAAACCCTCATGCAGTGATCCCGTCGGACTGGCGCGCATACGGGGCCGAGGTCCGCCATCGCCGAGAGATAGTCAAGCTCGGTCCGGCTAGCCCCATTTTCTGCGGTTGAGAGCGGGTAGTGGCTCTGGTTTCCAGGGTTCTAACTCCAAAGCCGTGAAGCCGTGTTAGGTTGGGACGGTGCCCGATGAGCGTGCTGTGCAATGGGACGCTGCCCCCGGGCTGCTTGGTCCGCGGACGCGGCACCTCCTTGCGCTCGAGTTCGGCTCCAGGGCCGAGTTCGACAACCCGCGCCTGGAGTGGCGGAGGCTGTTCTCCGAGCTGCTCGGCACATTCATGCTGGTGCTCGTCGCCGCCGGTGGCGGGCTCCTTCACGGCAAGGGTCAGATCAGCCTGGCCGCGGCCGTGGTTGCGCCGGGTCTCATGGTCATGGCGATCATTTTGTTCATGGGCGCCGTCTCGGGCGCGCATCTGAATCCCGTCGTATCGCTCGCGTTTGCCCTGCGCGGAGACTTCCCGTGGAAGCGCCTTCCGGGCTATATCGTCATCCAGCTCGCCGGCGCGAGCCTGGCGTGCCTGTTCCTCTACGCGGTGTTCGGCAACGTCCAGCATGTCGGAGCCACGCTGCCGGGCCATGGCTACGCGAGCTGGCAGGCGCTCCTGATGGAGGTCGCCCTCACCGGGATGCTGGTGAGCGTGATCCTGGGGACCGCGTCTGCCGCCCAGAACGTCGGTGCGATCGCGGCGCTCGGCGTCGGCGGGTACGTCGCGCTGGCGGGCCTGTGGTCGGCGCCCGTGAGCGGCACCTCGATGAACCCTGCTCGCTCCTTCGGTCCAGCCCTGGTCAGCGGGGACTTCGGCAGCTACTGGGTATACGTCGCCGGTCCGATCGCCGGGGCGCTGATCGCCGTCGGCAGCGCATATCTCCTGCGTGGAGCGGGTGGAGACGCGACCTCCCGCCGTGCCGGGTCCGGTGCGCTGGACGCGGTCAACCCCAGCGAAGCAGAGCACCAACCGTAGGAGATCGAGCGCCGAGAACCCGGCGGCTGATCAGGCGAGCTTGAGCGGGACTTCCCCGTAGGGGTCGATGCGGTACACGAGCGACACGCGGTGATAGCCGTCGGCGATGTCGGCGCGCTCCTCGCCACTGACCACGAGCACGGGGCTGAGGTGCCGGCCCTCGATCACCTTGATCAGGTCTTTCATCACGCCTGGATCGTCCAACGGCGCGGCGGTCAGACCGGCGGCGCGCAGGATGTCGTTGGCGCGCCGCATCGTGAGCGATGCGTGGCGTAGATGCTTGACGGTCTTGCGCACGGCTTCCCCGTCGAGCTTGAGCGACAGGTAGGCCTCGGCGGCATCGTAGTCGTGGTCGGCGACGTCGTCGAGCCACTTGATCTTCTCTACAGGGCCACTCCCGAGTGTCTCTGCTCTTGCTTTGGCCATAGGACACGATCATGCCAGACGGCGCGCTGCTGCAAAGCGCGTCGGGCGATCCGTGACAAGGCTTTGTTCATCGCGCAGTCTGTAGGGATATCCTGCTCGCTTCGAGCGCACGCGAAGGGGGCAGTCGCAGTGGTCGGCCAGGCAACGGGCATTCGGACGGTGGCGGTTGGTGGGCAGACTGTGTGGCGCCGGCATCTGGCGCTTGGCGTTGCGCTCGTCTTGCTGGCGATGCTCGGGCTCTCGGCGGGCCCGTCTGCTTCGCTGGCAGCGGGCGGGCCCGGTTCGCTGCTGGCCTGGGGCTACAACGACTTCAGCCAGCTCGGGGACGGCTTCATGGAAAGAACACCGTCCTGTGAAGAAAAGCCCTGGTGTACGACACCGGTGATGGTCGCCGCGGGCGCGGTCCCCGCCGGCACGACCTTTACGCAGGTCGCGGTCGGCTTCGATCACAGCGTCGCGCTGAGCTCGACCGGCAGCGTCTACGCATGGGGTAACGACGTGCGCGGCGAGCTCGGGAACGGAGCGTTCGAAACGGAGTCCGACGCGCCGGTCGCCGTGTCGATTCCGGGAGGGGCGCAGATCGCGCAGATCGCGGCCGGCGATGAATTCAGCCTGGCACTGACCGTGACGGGGCGCCTGTACGCGTGGGGCGGCAATGGAGCCGGGGAGCTCGGCGACGGCGCGGCTCCGACAGCATCTGACGTGCCCGTGGCGGTGTCGACGAGCACGCTCCCGCCGGGAACGACCTTCACCCAGATCGCCGCCGGGTCAGATTTCGCCCTGGCGCTGAGTTCGGCCGGCACGCTGTACGCGTGGGGCCAGAACGGCGCCGGAGAGCTCGGAGATGGCCGCGCCCAGATGGAATCTGACGTGCCGGTCGCCGTCTCGGATGGGGCTATCCCGGGCGGCACGAAATTCAGCCAGATCGGGGCCGGCGGTGGCAACGGCTTCGCTCTGGGCTCCACCGGCCAGCTGTACGCATGGGGCTTCAACAACGAAGGGGAGCTCGGCGACGGGAGCACGACCGAATCGACGGTCCCCGTCGCCGTGTCGGCGGGTGCGATCCCAGGAGGCGCCCTCGCCCAGATTGCTCCCGGCAACACGCACGTGCTCGCGCTCGGCGCCGACGGCAAGCTCTACTCCTGGGGCGCTGACGGCGGCGGCGAGCTCGGCGCCGGGTCGATCACGGGGCCGCCGTCCTGCAGGCCGTGCGCCCCGGAACCGGTCGCGGTACTGGCGGGCGCGATCCCGGCGGGCGCGACGCTCAGCGAGATCTCCGCCGGCGACGGTTACAGTCTCGCGCTGAGCTCGACGGGGCAGGTCTACGGATGGGGCGAAGACGAGGAGGCACAGCTAGGCAACGGCTCCTTGAACGGCACGCTGGTCCCCGGCGCCGTGTCTCTGCCGGCGGGCACCGTGATCGCCGCGATCGCTCACGGCGCGGCGGCCTCTACGGCCTTGGCGCTGGTCGGTGGCGAAGCAGCAGCGGGCGGCCCGGGCCCGCCGACGGTCACGACGAGCCCCCCGGTGACCACGGGCGACCCGCCGGAAAGCTCGGGGCCGCTCGCAATCTCGGCACCGGTCGCCTCGACTCCGCACGCGATCGAAGAACTGCTGCTCGGATGCAGCGGGAGCAAGCTGGTCCTCAACGACGTGCTGATCCGCGGCGCGCGCGTGCTCCTGACGGGCAGCGCCGCCAAGAGCCTGGACGGCAAGCGCGTAAAGATCGTCTTCGACTCGAGGACGCCGGTCGCGAGCGCGACCGTAGGCGCGAATGGCCAATTCTCAGCAACCGCGCCGCTGCCGCGGGCGAGTATCCGCGACAGCAACAGCGCCCGTTACATGGCCGAGGAGGGCAGGTTTCGCTCGCTGGATCTGAAGCTGACGCGGCGCCTCGGCCTGGAACCACCAAGGGCCCACGGTGGAACGGTCACCCTCGTGGGGCAGGTGGTCCCACCGCTGACGAAACCGGTCGCGGCTGTCTTCGTCGAACAGCAGCTCGAGTGCGGGCACACGACGATCGCCACGCGTTTGCAGCCTGCCGCAGGCGGTCGCTTCCGCGTCACGCTGCCAGTCCCTGCCGACGCCCGGGCGGGTATCTTCAGGGTCGGGACCGATGTCGCGGCAAACGCCCACGCGACCGCGCACGGCTTCACCACCTACAGCCTGCCGCTCCCCGTCGCTCTCGGGTGAAACGAACGCACCTGATGCCTGAGCGTGCCCAGGCGGATCGACTAGCCTTTCGTCGTTGGCCGTGGAAGGGTGGCAGAGCGGTTGAATGCACCGGTCTTGAAAACCGGCAGGCGGGCAACCCCCGTCTCGGGAGTTCGAATCTCCCCCCTTCCGTTTCCTACGCGCGCCGGGGGTCCGCCGGATAGCGGTCTCGCAGCTGGGCTCCGTAGAGACGAAGTACGAACCGGGACTCTTGCGTGGGCTTTTCGACCTTGGTCGACCCGAGCCGGCTTCGTACGAACTGCCAGTCGGGGTCCTTCAGATCGCGCAGGCTTTCAAGGTCTGGATCGCCTTTGTCATCGATCCACGCCTTGGCGAGGTTGCTGTCAGCCTCGTCGATGGCACGGTTCAGATGCGAGAACGCGCGCTCGTGCAGCCACGCCTCGCGCTTGGGGGGAGCGCCGTGTTTCTTTTCGAGGGCCAGCAGCCTCGCATAGAAGCAGGCCGCGATGTAGTGCGTCTGCCAGCTCACTCGCCCGCGCAGAGGCGAGAGATACCAGCAGCGTACGAGCCACTCTTTGCCGAGTGCGAGCCGCGACGCCCACGGTCCGCGCGGTCCGCGGTCGCGGTCGCGGTTGAGCTTCTTGCGCACCCGCATCGAGTAGCTGACGTTGCGTTTGAGCTCGCGGCGCGCGCGGCCCCGCGGCTCGAACTGGTTGCGCCGGCGCCCCTGTTGGAGCAGCGTGTACCAAGGGTGAAGCAGCTGGCGCACGGACTTCGATTCCCGCGTGGAAAGGTTGTTCAGCCATTCCTCCAACGGTTCGGTCGTTGCCTGCTTCATGGCGAGCATCGCAACGAGTTCGGATCGCTTTAGCCCGCTGTCCGGGATCGAGCCGCAGAGCGCACTCGCTACCACGCTGACTCGATACCGCGCCTCGACGAGCCACGGCCACTCGACGGCGATGTCGAGATAGCGTCGAAGCGCCGCAGCCTTCTCGTAGGGGTCATCGGCCATCTGCTCGCACAGGTTGGCCAGCTGCAGCTGAGCGAGGGCGTTGTCCCGCTCGCGGCTCGCCGCCCTGTTCAGGGAGCTCAGCGCCGCGTTTAGCTGGCCGGCTTCGATCTGGGTACCGCCTTCGTCGTAGTCGCGCAGCGCTTCCTCGCTGTGCCAGCGTGTCCAAGCCGGGAACGCGCCGACGGCGGTCTTCGAGATGTGAACGTAGATCTTCGCGGCTGCCGATTCCACCGCTTCCTTGTGCGTCTTCCTGTTCAGCGTCTTCAGCAGCGCGGGTCCGGAACGCGAGGGCCGCAGCCAGAAGCTGATCCCGCATTCGGAGGATTTGTCCTTACCGAAGACCGTCCCGCTGAGCTCGTACCGCAACGGCGGTGGAGGTCTCAGGAGCCCGAGCAGCGAAGCGATCCATGCGGCGTGCGGGATCGGGCTGGCGGCGATCGCGGAGACCAGATCGGTTTGCGGCGCGCCTGCGGGGACGGCCGGCGGCGCAGCCAGTCCGCTGTTGGCCAGACGCTCGCGCAGCACCGCGGTGAGCGCATGCACGCCCACCGCGGTGCCGTCGCATTCGAGCAGCTCCACTTCGACCGGGCCCAGCTGTATGCGAGCGCTCAGCGCCGCGCCCAGCCGGTACAGAATCCCGCAAGCGACCGCGATCAAGACCCAGTCGGCGGATGAGGGGCTGTTGACCGCGCTTTCGAGCGCGGCGACGGCTTCGTGCGACAGTTTTTGGAGCGTGGTCATGGCGTGTCCGCGTCGCCGCCCAATCGGTGCGTTCGCCTGCAGCGGTGGTGCCCGTGGTGATGCTTGACGTGCGCGTTCCAGTTGCCTTTGCGCTTTTCCCGCTTGCCGCCTTTGCCGGCGGCGCCGACGGTCACGGTGCACGTCGCGTGCGTGGTGGCTGCATGCGCTGGGCACGGATAGGCGACCGAGCCAGTCTGCGCGTGCGCGCTGCCAAGACCCCGCGCCGCGCAGTTCCGATCTGCCCAGCTGACCGGCTGCTCGAGGAGGATCGAGCTGTACAGCCTGGCCGCTGCCACATCGGCGCCGCGCTCGACGAGTTTGCTGCCGAGGCGGCACAGCGCGGCGCCGACGCGTTTCATTCCCGTCTTCGCACAGCTGCTCGCGGGTTCGCTGGCGAGGATCGCGACGTATTCCTCCTGGGCCTGTGTGACGAGCCCGTTTGTCCGGCTGCTTTCCGCGGCGATGCAGGAGGCCGGCACGGCCGGCGCCGTGGCGTCGAGGATCGCGACGGCGAGTACGAGGACGGCGAGGATGGCCAGGGCTATCCGCCAAGGGCTCAGATTCATGGTTGTCGACCTGAAGCTGGGTTGGTTGGTACGACGAGCGCCATGGCGTCCCCCCTGGGCGCGGGCTCAGCGTGTGACCGGCGCCAGCCCATGCTGGCGTGTCGGCGAAGATACTCGGTTGACGCCGGATTTGAAAGTGCGGAAAGGCCGAGGGCGGCTCGTGCGTTGCGGCCGTAGCCTCTAAACTGGCTGGCCGACCTCCAGGAGAGGTGGCCGAGAGGCTGAAGGCACTCGCCTGCTAAGCGAGTATGGGGGTCAAACTCCATCGCGGGTTCGAATCCCGCCCTCTCCGTTCCTCCGGATGCGTGGCTGACACGCCAGCTGTTCGAGCTGCGTGATGCTGCCCGGCGTGCCAGTTGAGCGCTCCGCTCTTCGATCAGCAACCGCAGTCACGGCAGATCGAGCACCAGCAGGAGGGCGTCCTCGACGGCGCGCAGCTCGTCATGCGTCAGGTGTCCGGCGCGGTCACCGAGCGCGCGGGCGTCGACGGCGCCGACCATCTCGCAGAGAACCTGCGTGGGCTGCTCGTCGATCGCGACCTCTGGATGGAAGCTGGCCGCGAAGGCCGAGCGCGAGGTCGGGCAGATGACAACTGTGGAGAGGGCGAGCAGGTCGTCGGCTTGGACGATCACCGCGTAGCGGTGACCCTCCTGAACGTGGCCGCGCCTGCCTGGCATCTTGATGCGATGGACATCACCACGGACCACGCAGCGTCTCCATGAGCTCGGCGACGTCCCGCGCTTCCCGCACGTACCCCTTGTCCTGCATCAGGCGCCGCGCCTCCGCCGCAAGTCCGCCGCGCCTTCGCTCGCGCTCGGCTGTCTCGGTGATCGCCTGCCGCGCTGCCTCGGCGCGGCTCAAACCTCGTCGCCTGGCAATCTCGTCGAGTGCGCTCAGCCCATCGCGCCCGAGTCGCAGCGAGAGTGGATGAGGAGCCGACGCCATGCGGCAAGTGTAGCGCGATGTGCACTACACGCGGCGGAGCCGTCCCGCTTGACACATAGCTCGGCTAAGCCTAGTATCACTAGGTATGAAGGCAGACGCCGTCAACGGCCAGCTCGACCCCCTGATCCTCGCCACGGTCGCGCAGGAGCCGGCGCACGGCTACGCGATCGTGCAGCGCCTGAGCCTGCGCAGCGGCGGCGCGTTCGAGCTGGCGGAGGGCACGGTGTACCCGGCGCTGCACCGCCTGGAGCGCGACGGCCTGCTGACGAGCGAGTGGTCGCTCGAGAGCGGGCGGCGCCGGCGCGTGTACAGCCTGACCCGCGCGGGGCGCTCGCGGCTGCGAGAGCGTCGCCGCGAGTGGACGCATTTCGCGAGCGCGGTCGAGGCGGTGCTCGCGTGAGCTGGCTGCAGCAGCTTGCCGACGAGCTGGGCGCGCGCGGGGTGACCGGCGGCGAGCGCCGGCGCATCGTGTTCGAGCTGCAGGACCACATCGCGTGCGAGCCCGGCTGCGAGCAGCGGCTGGGCGACCCGCGCGAGCTGGCGACGCGCTTCGCCGACGAGCTCGCCACGGACCGCGCGCGCCGGGGCGCGTTCGAGGCATTCGCGGCGCTCGCGCTCGCCGCGTTCGCGCTGGCGGCATCGCAGGTGGCGATCGGCTGGACGGGCGGCTACCCGGGGTTCGCCAACGGGCACTCGCTGGCGCTGTTCGTGCCGGCGGCGCTGGGCATGTTCGTCGCGCCGCAGGCCGCGCTCGTGGCGGGAACGCTGGCGGCGCTGCGCGCGCTGCGCCGCAGGCGCGTGAGCTCGCTGCCGGCCGCCGAGGTCGCGCTGATCCGCCGGCGCGCGTGGGTGGGCCTGCTGAGCGGCGCGGCGACGGTCGCCGGGCTCGAGCTCTACGTCGCGGACTTCTCCTCGGTGCTGCCCATGTGGTGGCTGGCGCTCGTCGGCGGGCTGGCGGCGGCCGCAGGCATCTCATTGCTGCTCGCGGGCACCCGGCTGGCACGCGCGGGCGCGATCGTGACGCGCGCCGGCGGTCCGGCCGGTGACGTGTTCGACGACCTGCCGGTGCTCCGCTGGCGGTGGCTGCTCGGCGGTCCCTGGCGGCTTGGAGCCGGTGCATCGCTGTGCGTGGGGCTCGCGATGACGCTGTTCGAGTGGCACGCCGAGCGCTCGCTGTTCGAGGGCGTCCAGCGCGGCGCGTTCGAGGGCCTGGCCGCGGGTGTCGGCTTTGCGCTGCTGGGACGCGCGATCGGCGTGGCCCGCAGGCCGGCTGACGCCGAGCGCGCTGCCGTCGAGGAGTAGCTCTCGAGGCCAGGATCAGCCCGCAGGCTGAGGAGTAGCATGGCCGCGACGGCGCTCTCGACCGATCGCCTCGCGACCACCTCGACCTGGAAAGGGCGGCCATGGGACTCACGGACAGACTCAAGGACCTGAAGACGAAGGCCGTGGATGCGACGGCGGAGCGCAGCGACAAGATCCACGAAGCGGTCGAGAAGGTCGCGACCACCGCGGACGAGCGCACCGGCGGCAAGTACCACGACCGCATCCAGAAGGCGGGCGCCAAGGCCGCGGGTCTCGTGGACAGTGTCGCGGCCGGGTCCGAGCAGCAGCCGGCGGGCGCCGCGGAGGATGCACCCCATGACGGGGCACAGGCTGAGGCTGGCGAGCCGGGCGCGGCCGGCGCCGCCAGCGGCGAGGGCGACGCGCACGAGACGGGCTCGAGCAGCGCCTGAGCGCCCGCCGCGCGGGTTTGAGCCTAAAACCCGCGCCTGTATCTACCTGTCGATTAATTCGCGCGAAGGCGTTACGATGGCGCGATGGGGAGGGCGTGCTCTGGGGAGGGGCAGCAGCCGACGCATCCGCTCATCTTGTTCATGGGAGCGATGCTTGTCGCGGTCGCGCTCGCGGTGGGGGCCGCTGGCAGCGCGTCCGCGGCAAGCGCATCCGAAACGACGGCGGAAGTGCCGGCCGCTGAAGTGCCGGCCGCTGAAGCGTCCGCCGCTGAACCGTTCGCATCGTCCTTCTTCCGCGTGCAGCGCCTGTGCGGCGTGCCGCGGGTAGGCGCGGCGGCGTGCGCGGCGATGCGGCTGCTGCCGGCCTCGCCGTCCTCCGCCGAACTGCAGGCGAGCGCGGCCGCGCAGGCGGGCGAAGAGGCGGCGGGCGCGACCCCGGCGGTGACCAACCCGAGCCCGTTCCCGGGCTTCCTCACGCCCCAGCTGCTGCGCGCGGCGTACGCGCTCCCGAGCGAAACGGCGGCCGCGCCGACGCAGACGGTCGCCGTGATCGACGCGTTCGACGACCCCACCGCGGAAGCGGATCTGGGCGTGTACGACGAACAGTTCGGCCTGCCCGCGTGCACCACCGCGAACGGCTGTTTCCGCAAGCTCGACGAGCAGGGCAAAGCGAGCCCGCTGCCGCCGGAAGAAGGGGAATGGGCGGGTGAGATCTCGATCGACGTGCAGATGGCGCACGCGGTGTGCCAGGGCTGCCACGTGCTGCTGGTGGAGGCCAACAGCGAAGAATTCGAAGACCTGGGCGCGGCCGTGGATGCGGCCGTGAAAGCCGGCGCCACGGAGATAAGCAACTCATACGTGGGCGGCGAGGAGCCGGCGATCGCGAGCTTCTACGAAGAACTGAACGAAGAGTTCTACGACCATCCGGGGATCGTGGTCACGGCCAGCTCGGGCGACTGCGGCTATCTCAACAACGCGTGCAAAGGTCAGCCAGCGAGCGCGAACTTCCCCGCGGACTCCCCCGACGTGGTGGCGGTGGGCGGCACGAGCCTGGTGGAGAAGAAGGAAGCGTGGAGCAGCACCGTGTGGAGCGAAGCCGGCAGCGGCTGCAGCGAGATCTTCGCTGCGCCGGCGTGGCAGAGCGCCGTGACAGGCTTCTCGGCCACCGGCTGCGGCTCGAAACGCTCGGTTGCGGACGTGGCCGCGGTGGGCAACCCGAAGACGGGCGTGGACGTTTACGACAGCACGCCGGAAGGCAACGGCGACCCGACCGGCTGGACGGTGTTCGGGGGCACGTCGGTCGCCTCGCCGATCGTCGCCGCGGAGTTCGCGCTCGCGGGCGGCTCCGGCGGCGTCGACTACCCCGCGGCGACCGTGTACCCGCACCTGGGCGACGGCAAGGACCTGTACGACGTGCTCGCCGGCAGCAACGGATCGTGCGGGACCGCCACGTCGTGTCAGGCGGCCGTCGGCTTCGACGGGCCCACCGGGGTGGGCAGTCCGCTGGGGCTCGGCGCGTTCTCCTCGACGCTCGGCGAAGAAACGCCGAAGCTGTCCTCGTTCACGCCCAGCTCCGGCATCACGGGCAGCACCGTGGACATCGAAGGCAAGGGCCTGGGCGGGGTCACGGCGGTGCAGTTCGGCGCGCTCGCCGCGAAGTTCAAGGTGCTGTCCTCGACGCGCATCGAAGCGACGGTGCCCAACGGCGCGAGCGTGGCCAAGATCTCCGTCACGGAGGGCGCGAGCGTGGCGACGAGCAAGCACAAGTTCGCGCCCACGCTGTCGGTCATCTCGCTCTCGCCCCAGTCCGGAGCCGCCGGCACCGCGGTGACGATCAAGGGCGTGGGCTTCAACAGCAGCTCGACGGTGAGCTTCGGCGGCGTGGCCGCGAGCACGAAGGTGTCCTCCGCCAAGAAGCTCAAGGCGACCGTGCCTGCGGGCGCGCCCGCGGGGCCAGTTTCGGTGACCAACACCTCGGCGCCCGCCGGCACCGTCTACAGCGCCACCAGCTTCACGCCCTGACGCGCGGGTGCGCCACCGCGCCGCCGCTCACGCTCCGCGCGCGTCGCTACGGCGTGTCGTCGGCGGCGACCGCGAACACGATGTGCCGGCGCGCGAGGCTGAGGTAGGCGTGCAGTTCGATGGGCCCCCCGTCGAGCGGCGCGACGGTGACGTCGGTGAGCGTGATGAAGTCGCGCTCGGACGCGTTGAGCACGTCGGACACGCGGCTGCGGTAGCCGTCGCGCGCGAGCGTCAGCATGCCCTCGATGCGGTGGCGCTCGGTCTCGATCCTGATGCGCTCGGTGCGCAGGTCGATCCCGGTGGGATCGTCGTCGAGCGGCGACTCCTCGTTGCTCATACCGCCATTATCGGCGCTTCGCGTCCCGGAGGCGCGCCGGCTCGGCGGATCAGCGGCTGACGAGGTAGCTGCGGGTGAGCGTCGTGCGCAATCCGGTGGGTCCCGCGGCGACGATCCGCACGAGCGCGCGCAGCGTCGTGCGGTGGCCGAGATCACCGCGCAGACGCCGAAGCGCGGATGGCGTGAGGAGCAGCCGCACGTGGCCGGCGATGGCCGGCGGCAGCCCGCGTGCGGCTGCGAGCAGCTTGACCGCGCGCCGCCGGCCGGGCGCTGACAGGGTCGCCGTGACGAGGATCCTGCAGCCGCGCCGGCAGCTGACCTGCAGCGCGAGCGCGCGCCTGGACAGCACGCCGGCGGTGCGCGGCACGCTGACGTGCAGCACCGGCGCGACGTTCAGCGGCGGCGGCCACGCGCCCGGCGCCACGCAGCCTCCGGCCTGTGCCCCGTCATGGGGTGCGGCCGGCGCGGCGAGGGCGAAGCGCTGCACGCGGTTGTTGTTGGTGTCGGCCACGTACACGTCGCCGTCGCAGCCCACCGCGACGGCGGTCGGCTGGGAGAGCTCTCCGGGCGCGGTTCCGCGCAGGCCCCACCTGGCGAGGAAGCGCCCGTCGGCTTCGAACACGGCGATGCGGTCGTGTTCGCCGTCCGCCACGTACACGCGGCCGGCGGCGTCGACGGCGATGCCGGTGGGCGCGCGCAGGCTCCCGGAGGCGTTGTCCCTGGCTCCCCATTCGGCGATCACGCCGCCGGACAGCGACAGCTCGACCACGCGGTTGTTGGCGGTGTCTGCCACGTACACGTTGCCCGAGGGGGCCGCGGCGACGGCCGCGGGACGGTCGAACGCGCCGGGACCGCTGCCGGCCGCGCCGTCGCCTTCGCCGGCGCCCCACCGCGCCTGCAGCGTGCCTTCGGGGCCGTACACGAGCACACGGTTGTGGTCGGTGTCGGCCACGTAGGTCTGGTCGGTGACGGGCGACACGGCGACGGAGCCGGCGGCCGCCAGTTCGGCGCCGCCCAGGTCGGCGGGCCCGCCGAGTTCGCCGAGATACGTGTCGTCGCCCCACAGACGCACCACGCGCTGGTTGCCGGGGTCCGCGACGTACACGGACCCGCGCTGGTCCACGGCGATGCCAGCCGGCGAGTCATAGCCGGCGGAGTGCCCGCCGGCGAGCGTCCACTGTCCGGCGAACGCGTCGCTGCCGGCCGCGAACGTCTCGATGCGGTCATCGACGGTGTCCGACACGAGCAGGCGGCCGCTCGGGTCGCACGGCCAGACCCGTCGGGGCGGTCAGCTGTCCGGGCCCGCGCCCGGAGGCGCCGAACGAGCGCAGGTAGGCGCCCGCGGGGTTGAACACCTGGATGCGGTCGTTGGCGGTGTCCGCGACGTAGGTGTCGCCGGCGGGGTCGCTGGCGAGCGCGCGCGGGAACTCGAACTGCCCCGCCTTGGAGCCGGCGCCGCCCCACGCAGCGGCGAACGCCAGCTGCGGGGTGAGCTCGACGACGCGGTCGTTGCTGTCGTCCGCCACGTACACGTCGCCGGCGGCGTCCAGCGCGACGCCGTACGGGTAGCCGAGCTGCCCCGGCCCCGCGCCCTGGGTGCCGGCTTCCGCTTGGTATGCGCCTTCGGTGCCGAATTTCTCGACGCGGTGGTTGTCGTCGTCGGCGACGATCACCTCGGTTTCCCCCTCCGGGGACGATGCGTTGGCTGCCACGCCGCGCGGGTAGGAGAACTGGCCCGGGCCGCTGCCCTGCGAGCCCCACGCGATCGCTTCGCCGCCTTCCAGGTTGAAGCGCTCGATGCGGTTGTTGCCGGAGTCGGCCACGTACACGTACGGGCCGGCCACCGCGATGCCGCCGCCGGGCGGCTGGCTGGGGTCCTGCGAGGAGCCGAAGTCGAACTCGCCGAGTTCGCTGCCGCGGTGTCCCCACGCGGTGATGAATTCGCCGTCCGGACCGAACTTCTGGATGCGGTTGTGGCTGGAGTCGACCACGTACACGTCGCCGGCCGCGTCCACCGCGAGCCCGCCGATCGGGCCGAACTGACCGTGCCCGCCGCCGTAGGAGCCCCACTGCGTCTCGAACGCGCCCGCGGCGCTGAACTCCTGCACGACATAGCTGAGCTGGTCGGCGACATACACGTCGCCGCCGGTGTCGACCGCGACGGCCTCGGGGAAGCGCAGCACGCCTTCGCCGCGCTGGCCGATGACCTGCACCGCGGTGTACGGGCACGGGCCGGCGCCCGATCCTGGGCACGCTTCCGCGGCGGCGCTAGCCGAGCTCGCGGCGACGCCGGCGGCGAGTGCGAGTGCGATGCAGGCGAGTAGCCGCACTCCCAGCGTCGGGCTCCGGAGCTACAGGACCTGCTCGGGCTCGCGTGCCGGCAGCCCTGCGCGGCTGGTGGTCGGCGCGACGATGCGGCCGTGCGTGTTGGAGGGGCGGTTTCGCTCCTCGCGCACGATGTACAGCGGTCGGTGCTTGACCTCGTCGTAGATGCGCCCGACGTACTCGCCGATGACGCCCAGCGCGATCAGCTGGATGCCGCCGAGCAGCAGGATCGCGATCGTGATCGAGCCGAAGCCGGGCAGGTAGGAGTCGAAGATGCGCAGCACGATCACGACGGGGATCGCGATGAACGCGACTCCCGCGGACAGCATCCCCACGTACGTGGCGAGCTGCAGCGGCAGGTGCGAGAAGGAGGCGATGGCGTCGAGCGAGAAGCGCAGCATCTTGCGCAGCGTGTACTTGGTTTCGCCGGCGTGGCGCGCGTCGCGCTGGTAGGAGACGGCGGTCTGCGTGAAGCCGACCCACACGGTCATGCCGCGCAGGAAGCGCGAGCGCTCGGTCATCGCCAGCAGCGCGTCCAGCGCGCGGCGGTCGAGCAGCCGGAAGTCGCCGGAGTTGGGCTCGAGGTCGACCTGCGCGAGCTTGTCGAACAGCTTGTAGAACCACGACGCGGTGGCGAGCTTGAACGCGGTCTCGCCCTCGCGCTGCTTGCGCACCGCGTAGACGACGTCGGCGCCCTGGCTCCACTGGGCGATCATGTCGGGGATCAGCTCGGGCGGGTCCTGCAGGTCGGCGTCGATCATCGCGACGACGTCGCCGACGGCGTGCTCGAGGCCGGCGGTGAGCGCGGCCTGGTGGCCGAAGTTGCGCGACAGGTGCACGACGCGCACGCGCGGGTCGGTGGCGGCGATGTCGTCGAGCAGCTCTGGCGTGCGGTCGGCGCTGCCGTCGTTGACGAGGATCAGCTCGAACTCGAAGTCGGCGACGGCCGCGGTGGCGCGCTGGACGAACTCCCGACGAGCTCCTCCTCGTTGTACACGGGTGCGACTACGCTGAGCAGGATGGGAGTGCGAGGGTTTATCGTTCATGCTGTCTCTGAATGGCCGACGAGCGCACTCGATACGCCGCCAGATCGCCCCCCAGCGTAGCGCGCCTGTCGCGCCATATGAGCGCTCCCGTGGTGGTGCAGTTCGTGAAGTTTGGCATCGTCGGCGTGTCGAACACGCTGCTGACGCTGGTCGTATACACGGTGCTGCTGAAGGTGTTCGGCGTGTGGTATCTGGCGGCGTCGGCGATCGGCTTCGCGGTGGGCGCCACCAACGGCTTCCTGCTCAACCGCCGCTGGACGTTCCGCGAGCACGTCGGCGACGCGCTCACTCCGGTGCGCTGGGGGATCGTGCAGAGCGCGGGCCTGGGCATCAACGAGGCGCTGCTGTACCTGCTGGTGCACGACGGCCATCTGGACAAGCTGCTCGCGCAGGTGTGCGCGACGGCGGTGGTCACGGTGACGACGTTCTTCGTCAACCGCGCGTGGACGTTCCGGGCGCACGCGCCGGTGGCCGCCGATGTGCCTTAGTACGAGGTCTAGGGAGTCGATGGTCAAGCGAGGCAAGGACGCAGAGAGCGTGGCGTGCGGATAGCACGCGAGCGAGCGAGGACGCCGCCTCGCCTGTGCCCTATGGGTGCGCCGACCAGCGGCTTCCTAGCGGAATACGGCTAGCAGCGACAGGCCAGCCGGGATCCGCACGCCGCGCCCGATCAGCGCGGCCTCGAGCACGAGCGGGCGCTCGAGCAGCAGGTTGAGCGGTTCCGGGGGTATCCACAGGTCGAGGCTGGTTTCGGTGGTCTTGGCCCTGTTGACGCGCTCCATCACGCGCAGCACGATTGCGGCGGGCAGCAGCAGCGAGTTGAAGTACGTGGTGCGCAGCTGGGTCCAGCCGGCCTGCTCGGCGACGCGCTGAAGCGTGCGGCGGGTGTAGCGGCGGTGGTGGTGGTTGATCTCGTCGTGACCGCTCCACAGCCACTGGTAGGCGGGCACGGTGACCAGCAGCGAGCCGCCGGGGGCGACCGTGCGCCGCAGCTCGCGCAGGGCCGCGAGGTCGTCCTCGAGGTGCTCGATCACGTCGAGGCTGACGGCCAGGTCGAAGCTGTCGTCGGCGAACGGCATCTCGAGCACCGACCCTTCGATGACCTCGCCGACGCCGCGCTGGCGCGCAAGCTCGACGCTCGTGTCCGACAGCTCGACGCCGGTGACGCTGCCGAGGCGCGCGAGCTCGAGCATGTTGCGCCCGCTGCCGCAGCCGGCGTCGAGCACGCGCGCGGACGTGGGCAGCCCGAGCTGCGCGATCGCCGCCGCCAGCACCTTTCGTCGCCCCCGGTACCACCAGTGGCGATCCTCCGCCTGGTGGGTCTGCAGCTCGTAGTCCCTATCCATTCGGCCCGCATCTTTTCCTAAAGCGCCCCCGCGCGCTGTGCGCCCGCGCTGCGTCGGCGGCTCACGGGGCGGCGCCGGCGGCGCGGATCGCGTACTCGACGGCGGCTGCTTCGCCGCGCCACACGGCCACCGCGCGGTCGCTGGCGGGGTCGAACGCGACGGTGGGATCGCTTACGGGCGCGGGCGGCGCGACCTGCTCTGACTGGCCGAACACGGCGCGTGCCTGGTACGTGTCGTAGCCGCGCGCCGCGAAGATCGCCTGGCGTGCGAGGTCGGGTGGGCCGGCGGCTGTGGGCAGCGGCTCCGTCCACAGCAGCAGCGCGTCGTCGGCGGGGCCGGGCGCGAGGTGCGCCAGCAGCGCGTCGACGCCCGGTGCCTTGATCGTGCTCACCGCTCCGACGCCGTTGAGGTCCACGGACGCGGCGCGCACGACCCAGTGGCCGCTTTCGGAGCCGGCCCACGCGAGCATCACGCTCTCGCTGCTGAGGCGCACGAGGCTGGGCGATGCGGCGGGGGCGGACAGGCCGTCGGGATCGGTGAAGCGTCCGAGCAGCTGCGGGGTGCGAAAGCGCACGCCGGTGGCGGAGCGGTCGACGTACACGGAGGTCTGGCTGCCGCGCTGCTCGCTCCACGCGACGATCGCGCGCTCGTCGTCGCTGAGCACGGCCGCTATCTGCACGTGCGAGCCGATGGACGCGAGCCGCTGGAGCGGGCGCGCGGGTCCCCGGTTGGGTATCAGGCGGGCGTAGATGGCGCTCGCCCTGCGTCCACACGGCGAGCACTTCGCTGCGGTAGTCCATCGCCAGCGTGAGCGCGTGAGCCGGCGCGCTGCCCGGGGCGCCGGCGGCGACGTTGCGGCTGAAGTCGCGCGCGTAGAAGCGCTCCACGTGCACGCTCAGGCTCGTGTGCGCGCGTGCCGCCTGTGGGGTGGCTGGCACGGCGGCGAGCGCGAGGTCGCCCAGGTAGCCGGTGGCGAGCGCGGTCGGCGCGGCGGCGTCTTCGAGCGGCTGCAGCGCGGCGAACGGCTCGCCGGCGGCTCCCTGGATCACCAGCCCGTCCGCCGGCTGGCTCGGCGCGGAGCCCGCGATCGCGATCTGGCCGTGGGGCGCGGCGGCGGCGAGCAGCGCGCCGCGCGGCGCGATCGGCTGCCCGGCGGCGGTGCGCGGCGTGGAGGGGGCGAGCGGTTCGTCGCTTGCGCCGAGCGCGGCCACGCGCGCGCCTTCGCCTCCGGGGCAGTGCGAGGAGTCGCTCCACACGATCGCGCCGGCGCCGGTTGCGTGGCTGGGGCTGTCGCTGGGGAACACGACCTGCGCGGCGGGGCCGGCTGGGCAGGGGTTGAGGACGGCTGGCGTCGACCACGCGGAGCCGGCTTGCTGCGCGGGCGCCACGTCGGCGCTCAGCGCCGCGACCGCGGGCTCGCGCGCGAGCCGCGCGGTGAACGCGAGCGCGCCGGCGCCGGCGAGCAGGGCGGCGATGCTCAGCACGCGCGCGGCGCCGCGCGCGCTGGAGAGCGTGGCTGCGAGTCTCGACAAGCTGTGTGGCGGGCGGCGGACGGGTCCTGCGGCGTTCAGGACGCGAGCGCCGAGCGCAGGAAGCTCACGGTGCGCTCCCATGACGTCTGGGCGAGCTCCGCGTTGTAGGTGCCGAGGCGGTTGGTGTCGTTGAAGAAAGCGTGCCCGGCGCCGTCGTAGTAGTGGAAGGTGGTCTCGACGCCGGCGTCCTTCAGCTCGGACTCGAGCGCGTGGGAGTGCTCGAGCGGGATGAAGTCGTCGGCGGTGCCGAAGTGCCCGAGCACGGGGCCGCTGATGGCGCTGAAGTCGGGCTTGCCGTGGGGCATCACATAGTAGTAGGTGACGGCGGCTGAGATGTTGGGGCACGTGGCGGCGGCCCAGATGGCGAGGCCGCCGCCGAGGCAGAAGCCGAGCGCGCCCACGCCGGGGCCCTCGCAGCCGGGCTGCGAGGCGAGGTGGTCGGCGGCGCCGCACATGTCCTTCTCGACGTCGCCCATCGACAGCGCCATCATCTTCTGTTCGGCCTCGCTGGGCTGCGTGGTGGTCTCGCCGCGATACAGGTCGGGGGCGAGCGCGTAGAAGCCCTCGGCGGCGAGCCGGTCGCAGATCGAGCGGATGTGCTCGTCGAGGCCCCACCACTCCTGCAGCACGATCACGCCGGGGCCGTGCTCGCCGGCGGGAGCTGCGAGGTAGCCGGGGGCGCTGCCGGCGCTTGTGGGGAACTCGATGTCGGGCATGGCGTGTTGGCTCCTTGGATCCGTGGTCGGCGACTGGATGGGGCGGCGCAATACTCTCATGCCAACGTATCCGCAGGACGAGGAGAGGCGACGTGATGGATGCTGTGAACCACGTGTACCGGCTGGCGGCGCGCCCGGTCGGCCTGCCGAAGCCGAGCGACTGGACCTACACCGAGGAGCCGGTGCCCGAGCCGGGGGACGGCGAGGTGCTGGTGAAGGTGGAGTACGTGTCGCTGGACCCGGCGATGCGCGGCTGGATGAACGAGGGCCGCTCCTACATCCCGCCGGTGGGCATCGGCGAGGTGATGCGGGCGTTCGCGGTGGGCGAGGTGATCGCGTCCAACGACCCGGACGTGCGCGGTCGGCTCGCACGTGGGCGGGCTGCTGGGCGCGCAGGCGTACTCGGCGGTCGAACGGCAAAGGCGTGTTCAAGGTGGACCCGAGCCTGGCGCCGCTGCCGGTGTACCTGGGCACGCTGGGCATGCCGGGCGTGACGGCTTACTTCGGGCTGCTGGACATCGGCCGCCCGCAGGAGGGCGAGACGGTGGTGGTGTCGGGCGCGGCGGGCGCGGTGGGCGGCCTGGTCGGCCAGATCGCGAAGATCAAGGGCTGCCGCGTGGTGGGCATCGCGGGCGGCCCGGAGAAGTGCCGCCACGTGGTCGAGGACCTGGGCTTCGACGCGGCGATCGACTACAAGTCCGAGGACGTGGGCGCGGCGCTGGCGAAGCACTGCCCGAACGGCATCGACGTGTACTTCGACAACGTCGGCGGGGAGATCCTCGACGCGGCGCTCGCGAATCTGGCGCGCGGCGCGCGGGTGGTGATCTGCGGCGCGATCAGCCAGTACAACAGCGCGACGGCGCAGGGCCCGTCCAACTACCTGTCGCTGCTTGTCAACCACGCGAGCATGACGGGCTTCACGATGGGTGACTACCTGGACCGCTACGGCGAGGCGGTGCAGGAGATGGGCGGCTGGCTGGCGTCCGGCAAGCTGAAATCGCGCGAGGACGTGGCGGAGGGCCTTGAGAGCTTCCCGCAGACGCTGCTGCGCCTGTTCCACGGCGAGAACACGGGCAAGCTGGTGCTGAAGATCTAGCTGCGGCAGCTCTGGCTACAGCGTGAGCACGTGCGCGGTGGCGGGGTCGATGCGCCCGTCGAGCAGGTCCAGGTAGGCGCTCTGCAGCGCGTCGGCCCCGTGGCCGTGGATCACCTGCAGCCAGCCGCACGCCCACTCGATGTACGGGTGCCAGGCGTCGGCCATGCGCTGCTGCAGCCCGTCGGGGCCCCAGTCGGCGGCGCGCTTGACGACGCGGTCGGGCGCGAAGAAGAACGTGGGGCGCGGGCCGGGCAGCGAGTCGGGGACGGCGCCCATGCGGTCGTGGTGCGTGGCGCCGACGACGGCGGAGTGGGCGAGCTGGTCGCGGAAGTGGCCGTGCACGGCGGCGCGCAGCTCGGCGTCGCCGGCCATGTCCACGTACACGGCGCGCCCGGCGGGCAGCGACTCGAGCTGGTCGTAGGCGAGCACGTGGTCGTACACGCCGAGCGTGCGCGTGAGCTCGGCGCTGCGCGTCGAGGTGAGCCCGACGACGCCGACGCCGTCGCGCAGCGACAGCAGGTAGGCGAGCGCGCTGGCGGTCTTGCTGGAGGCGCTGGACAGCACGATCGTGTCGGCGCCGAAGAAGTCGCTGTCGGCGAGGAAGTCGTCGATCAGGTACGAGGTGAGGAACAGCGGGCGCAGCAGCATGTGCTGGTCCTCGTGCTCGGCGTCGTACCACGGGTCGGCGTCGGTGCGGGCGTAGCGGTTGTATGCGCTGGGCAGCGCGGCGCGGTGCGCGGAGGCGTCGGTGAAGCCGTTGGCGCTGACGTGCGCGGGCGTCACGAGCAGCTCGGTGGATGGCGGCAGGTAGCCGAACACGCGCGTGCCGGTGTCGAGCTCGGGCACAGTGCTGGCGGTGACCTCGGCGAACCCCCACACGGGCATGCGCCCCCAGCCGTCCTCGGCGGGGAAGAAGCCCCAGTAGGACATCGCCTCGCCGAACATCGCGTAGGTGATGTTGTTGGAGGTCAGCCCGAACGCGTCGACGCGCAGCACAGCCTGCGCGGGCGCGGGCTCGAGCGCGGGGGCGTCCGCGAAGCGGCAGTTGTGCAGGTCGTCCTTGGCGATGAGGAAGTCCATGGGGCGTTCAGGTTATGGGTTTGCCGGGTTCTGGGGGAACGGAGTCCCTGGGGCGGTGTACCAGCACGCGGTACACTGTGCGGATGCCGCCCGTCACTCCCAGAGTTCAGGTCACGCTCGACTCCGAGCTTGCCGCTGCAGTGGCCGAGTTCGGTGGCAGCGAGCCGCGTTCTCGTGCTGTGCGCGACCTGGCGCTCCGCGGCGCAGAGGCGATCCGCGCGGAGCAGGCCGGGCGGCGAGAGGCGCGTGAGCACTTGCGGCGGATTGCCAGCGGCGAGGACGACCGCTACGACTTTGGCGTCTCGGCGAGCCTTCATGCCGCCCGCTGAGCCATACGGTTCGGGCGAACCGCTCGTATTCGACACCTCGGCGTGGAACCGTCAGCGCGACCCGGTGGTGCTGGCTCGCTGGCTGCTGACCGCAGAGTCGGACCTGTTCGCAGTGTGCCCGGTGGTGGCTCTCGAGCTGCTCGCGAGCGCGCCTGACGAGGAGGCGTTCAAAGACCTCGACGGCACGCTTGCTGCTCTGCCGCAGGCGCCCTTGTCAAGGAGTGGCGGTGCGGCAGCGATTGCGGCCTCTCGTGACTTGCGTGGTGAGCGGCGTATCCCTGCGGCTGACTATCTGATCGCTGCCGCAGCCGCGGAGCGCGGCGCGGGGGTGCTTCACTACGACCGTCACTTCGATCCCCTCTGCCGGGCGCTCGGGATCGAGAGCGTGTGGATCGCATCTCCAGGCGAGATCGACTGACGCGGCCACGTCCACTCGGGTTCGCTCAGGCGGCGACCGGCCCCCCGCGCCGTGCGCCGAGCCGCTCCTCGGCATAGGCGCGCCCGCGCTCGGGATCGCCGGTGGCGAGCGTGGCGATGTCGGCGAGCGTGGCGATCTGGCCGAAGCCTCCCCAGGTGCCGTCGGGGATCTCGGGTGTGAACACCCACACGCGTCCGGGGTCGCGCTCGTAGGCGCCGCCCTCGGCGTCGAGCACGGCCTCGGTGATGTGGCGCACCATCGCCTGGCGGCGCTCGGGCTCGTACTGGCCCTCGGGCACGGAGGCGACGAAGCGGTAGTACGGCGCGCCGGCGCGCGAGCCGGCGACGTAAACGGCCTCGGGGCGGTGCACGAACAGCCACGCGATGGAGCGCACGCGCGGGTTGGAGGGGTCGGCGCCCTCGTTGACGAGCAGCACGTCGGTGAGGTCGGCGAGCAGCTTGTCGCTGAGCGCGCACCCGTGCTCGATCGCAAGGACGCTGGACGTGGCGGGCGAGTGGTGGACGCCGCTGATCCTGCGCGACGTCGCGTACGGCGTGCGGCGCTTCGGCGAGATCCAGGAGGATCTGGGCATCTCGGCGAATGTGCTGGCGGACCGCCTCGATGCGCTGCTGGCAGAGGGCCTGCTGGAGCGGCGCCTGTATCAGGAGCGCCCCCAGCGCCACGAGTACCGCCTGACGGAGAAGGGCGCGGACCTGATCCCGGCGCTGCTGGCGCTGATGCAGTGGGGCGACCGCTGGAAGTGGTCTGGCGCGCGCGGTCCGGTGAGCGTGACGCACGAGCAGTGCGGACACGAGGTGCGGGTGGAGGTTCGCTGCGAGCATTGTGAGCGGGAGGTCGCGGCGGGCGAGTTGCGGGCGAAGGCGCGAGGCGGCGTGGTGCGGGCGCCCGCGGAGGGCGAGCCGGGCAGCGTCTCGGCGGGGCGGCTGGCATCGGGTGGCGCTGGCGTGACGCTCGAGCTTGGGTGAAGGTCCGCGTTCACCGGGTCGCGGGAACGGGCGATTTCTTCACTGTGTGCTGTCTGGAACTATTGCGATAGCTCGTTTCAAGATGTAGACTCCGGCGCGTGCTCGGGGGTGGCGGTAGAACGCGCACTGCATTCACGATGCTCGGCATGGGCGTCGTGCTGGTTCTGCTCTGGATCGGCGCCGGTGTGGGGCGCGCCGCCGAAGCCGGTGAAGCGGTCTCGTTCGGAGCGCCTGGCGGGACGGCACTGGTGTCGGCGACGGCGCTGAACAACGAATCGAGCTATCGCGGAACGGTTCACCGCGGCGGAGCCCTCTGGTACAAGTTCGATTCGCAAGGCGCCGAACGTGTGCTGGTGAATGTGTGGGGTAGGACGCGGACGTGCCCGGTGCGCGCGACGGTGCTCAATGCGCACAGGCGCGTCTTGGGGGAACTGATCTCATCCAGTGCCGAAATCCTGCCGTTTGCGGCGCCGCTGCCGGCACGTCCCTTTGCCGGCGCCTACTACCTGCGAATCGACGAGGACCCATACAGCGCCTGTGCGACCGGGCGCTATGTCCTCGAGCTGGTCGAACCGCAGCAGCCATCGCCGGCGCCGCCGGCGCTTGCGCCCGCGCCGGGAGCGGTGCAGCCGGAGATGACGGCGCCAGCAACGAATGAACGCTCGATCGTCCCAGGGCGCTGTAACACCGCCCTGTACACGCTCAGCCGGGCGACGGTCGTCCTCGAACGGGAGCGCTGGCTGGTCCGCCGCCACCGGGCCGGGATCGCATCGCTGCGAGGCGCGGAAGCGCGCAAGCTCCAGGCGCGACGCCGCGAGCGGGCGATCTGCGGTTACGAGTGATGGCGCGCCTGCCGGAAGGCGTTCTCGTGGCGATCATCGCGGCGGTCTCCGCTTTGGCTGGCACCGTCGTGGGCGCTGCGGTCAGCTACCTCGGCAACGAGCACCTTCAGGAACGTCAGGTCTCCCAGGAAGAAGCCCGACAGACGGCGGCGGCGCGGGCGGTGGCCCGCATCTTGAGCTCGGAGTACCTGGCCGATGTCGTGATAGCGCGCGCCATGCTGGCGGAACATGAATACGACCCCAAGGCCTACCGCGAGCGAGCGTTCGTGAGCCACGTTGGACTGGAAGACCGCAAGCTGCTGGCTGGTCGGCTGACTGAGAACGCCTGGATGGCGGTGTCGGGAGCGTCGCGGGCCGTCGAAGAAGTCGAGGGGGATCTCGAAGACCATCGCGGCAAGGGTCGCGTCGGCGAAGAAGAAGAACCGACCCTTGTGCGAGCGGGAACTGATTGTCAGGACGCATACGAGGCGCTCGCCCCGCTTGCCAACGGAAAGGCCGTCACCTGATCGCGGTCAGAGCTGCAGCGGCTTGCCGCTGGGCACCACGAGCACGGAGCCGCGGGAGGCGTCGAGCAGCGTGCGCGCGGACCCGCTGAGCGCGAGGCGTCCGGAGGGAGTGCCCGTTTGCGAGCCGACGACGATCAGGTCGGCTGTGTGCGCCTCGCCGGGGACGAGCTGTGCGCCGAGCTTGGCGGCGAGTGCTTGGGCGGTCTGCTGGGCGGCGTCGTCGCCGGGCAGCACGGCGATCGACGCGATCGCGGCGCCGGGGTCGACCCGCAGTCCGGCGGCGGCGACGGCGACGGCGGTTGCGCCGATCTCGAGCAGCTGCTGGGCGGAGGCGGGCGGTTCGGCGTGGCCGGGCGGCGTGCGGTAGTCGGACCCGAACACGATCACGGACACGCCCTGTGCTCCGGCGAGCTCTTCGAGGCCGGTGCCGGTTGACGCGCCGAAGACGACGTGCTGGGGGATGTTGGGGTCGCCCAGTTGGATGGCGCCCTGTTCGAGACGGCTCTGGGCGTCGTGCTGCGCGAGCTGCTCGCGGGCGGGGTCGAACTCGGGCGCGTGGCGCACGTACGCGAGCGCCAGCGTGCTTGTGCCCCCGGTCAGCAGCCTGCCGAGGGCGAGCGCGTCGTCGTCGTTGGCGGTGCCGTCGTAGGAGATGATCGCGTTGACGCTCATGCAGGGGTAGATCCTGCGCAAGTGGACGGTTTCACACATTGGCCTGATGGCCAGGAAACGGCGCGGCTGTTTATCCATCAGAACCACAGCGCCAGGGCTCGTGCGCGAGCTACGGCGCGGGATTCTTGACGGCGAGCAACGCGCCGGCGCCGATCGGCACGAGCACGTCGGTGAAGCGGTGGTCGTGCTCCGCCAGCTCGCGGAACGCGGCGACCTCGTCGGCGTGTGAGATGACGTTGTCGACCACGAGCATCCCGCCGGCGCTCAGCGTGCGTACGAGGTCGGGCCAGTAGCCGACGTACTCGGGTCGCTCGGCGTCGAGGAAGATGAGCTCCCACGCGGCGTCCGGAGATCCGGCGAGATACGCGCCCGCATCCGCCACGCACAGCTCGGCGAACGCGTCGAGTCCGGCGCGCCGCAGGTTCTCAGCCGCCTGCGCCGACCGTGCGGGATCGATCTCGACGCTCGTGAGCGTGCCGCCGCATGCCTTGGCGGCGTCGGCCAGCCAGATCGTGGAGTACCCGTTGGACGTGCCCAGCTCGAGTACGCGCGCGGCGGTGGTCCCGCGTGCGGCGCCGCGCACGAGCACGGCGAGCAGGCGTGCGGTCTCGGGCTCGAGGTTGCGCAGCCGTTCGAGCCGATCCTCCTTGCCGGCGTCGAGTTCGCGGCCGCTGCGATACAGCTCGTCGAGGAGGCGTTCCAGATCTACGTCCATCGCGTGAGCACCTCGTAGTAACCATATGTGGCGTAGGGGTGGAAGTCGGCGGCGAGGTAGCGGTCGAGGATATGAACGCCGCTGGAGCGCCCGGCGCCGTTGGGTTCGGGTTCGGACGCGGGGCGGGGTCGAGCCAGCGCACGACTCATGCGGTGGCGGTCGCCCCGAGCGGAAAGCGCACGCCGGTGAGCTGCTCGGAGACGTCCCACAGCCGACGGGCGGCATCGGCGTCCTTGGCGGCGCTGGAGCGCCCGACGAGCTTGGGCTTGCCGCGCACTTCCATGAGGCCGCCGGGTCCGGCGAAGCTGTCGCCGGGCACGTCTGCGACGGCGGCGTAGAGCGTGGGCAGCGCGCCGCCGTGCTCGTCCTGGGCGATGAGGCGGTTGCCGACGGTGCTGAGCAGGTCGAGCGTGCGGCGGCCGCTGTGGAACTGGAGGTTGGTGGCGGCGTAGCCGGGGTGCGCTGCGGTGGCGATCACGCTGGAGCCGGCGGCGGTGAGCCGGCGCTGCAGCTCGGCTGTGAAGAGCAGGTTGGCGAGCTTGGACTGCCCGTACGCGCGCGCGGCGCTGTAGGACTTGCGCTCCCAGTTGAGGTCGTCGAAGTCGATGCGCCCGATGCGGTGGGCGCCGGAGGAGACGGTGACGACGCGGCCGGTGACGTGCTCGAGCAGCAGGTTGGTGAGCGCGAAGTGGCCGAGGTGGTTGGTGCCGAGCTGCAGCTCGAAGCCGTCAGCGGTGCGCCCGAGCGGCGGCGCCATGACGCCGGCGTTGTTGATCAGCAGGTCGAGCTGGCCGCTCCATGCGCTGGCGAGCTCGCGCACGGAGGCGAGGCTTGCGAGGTCGAGCTGGCGGACCTCGACGTCGCCGGGCATGTCCGCGGCGGCGGCGTGCCCCTTGTCGGTGTTGCGCACGGCGAGCACGACGTGCGCGCCGGCACCGGCGAGCGCGCTGGCGGCAGCACGGCCGATGCCGCTGTTGGCGCCGGTGACGATCACGTTGCGGCCGGTCATGTCGGGGAGGAAGGCGGTGCTTGAAGTAGTCATGGGCAACAATGTAGACTATGACAACAATGATGTCAACGACTACTTCGTAGGCTACGCTTGGCGCCAGTGCCGAGAGCCCCGTCAGAGTCCCCTTCTGCGCTCGCGCGTCCATCGACGGCGGAGCGGCCGTACCACCACGGCAACCTGCGCGCGGCGCTGCTTGCGCAGGCAGCGCTGATCGTGCGCGAGCGCGGCGTGGAGGCGCTGTCGCTGCGCGAGCTGGCACGCGAGGTGGGCGTGAGCCACGGCGCGCCGCGCCGGCACTTCGCCGACCGCCAGGCGCTGCTGGATGCGCTGGCCGAGGACGGCTTCGCGCGTCTGGGCGCGGACCTGCGCGACGCGGTGGACGGCGCGGGGGCGCGGTTCCAACCGCGCCTGCAGGCGGCGGCATCGGCGTACGTGCGCTTCGCGACGCGCGACGCGGCGCTGCTGGCGCTGATGTTTGCGAGCAAGCACGGCGAGCAGTCACAGGCGCTGCACGACGCCGCGGCGCGGGCGTTTGCAGTCCTGCTGGAGCTGATCGAGCAGGGTCAGGCGGACGGCGCGATCGGACGCGGCGAGCCCGAGCGAGTGGGCCTGGTCATGTTTGCCACGATCCAGGGCATCGCGGCGCTGGTGACGAGCGGCATCGTGCAGGCGGAGCAGCTCGACGAGCTGGTGGCGGATGCGACGGCGCACTTTCTGCGCGGGTCGCGCGGGGGTGCGTGAACGTGTCGGCTCAGCTGCGGTGCGAGCCGCAGCCCGGTCTTCGGTTGCTTCGGCGCCGCGCCGCTCTCGCCTCGCTACCGTCGGCCTGCTCGGCCCCGCCACCAATTTCCGTAAAAAACCAATGCCGCCAAACAGATTAGTGCCACTCCCGCGGATGCCACCGTATCGTCCCGCGTCAGAATGCCAACAAACAATACGCCCGCGCCCAACTGCGACATCACCCGCGGGGCCCATCGTGCGGCTGGCCCCCGCCGGGGTGGTGCTAGCCGCATGAAAGCCTCAGCCCCAGCGCGACTCCTACTCCTACGGCGTATCGGAGCGGCGTGAATATCGCGAAAAATGAGATCGTATCGCAAGCGTTCCATCCGCCGTGCCCGCCCGTCGGGTAACAGGAATACCCACACCCCGCCGAGTCTCCCGACGGATCGCTGCGGTTGATTGGATCGTCGCCCGCGAATCCGAAAAGATCTTCCTGGGTTGGATCACCGGTTTTGCTTTCTGGATCCTGCTGCGTCCAACGGCCTGTTGTGGGATCGTAGTAGCGTTCCCCGAAGTGGTAGAGGCCGTTAGCAATGCTTGTTTCACCTTTGTTTCCCCCCGACACTCGATAGCCGCCCTTGTAGCCGAAGGGGTACGGGATGGTTTGGGTGCCTTCGCTTTTGATGTTCTCGCCGTAGGGTCCGTAGTGGAAGGTGCGTTCGACTTTACCGCTGGTGTTCGCGAGCGCGATGATGTCCCCTTGTGCGTCGTATAGGGGGTTGTAGTTGCCGGTGGGTGTGCGCTCGTCGATGAGCAGTCCGTTTGGTGTGCGTGCGAAGTAGCTCGTGCCGCCCGAGGCCGCTTCGCGGGTGATGCCCAGGAGGCTGCTCTGGATCGTTGTTGTCGAGCCGGTGCTTACGAGGTCGTCCTGCCCCGTGCCTCCGTAGGCCAGTTTGAGTTCGCTGCCGCCTGAGGGGGTGAGCTTCGCGAGCTCGCTGGCGGCGTTGTATTCGAACGAGGCGCCGCTGGTGTCGTGCTTTGGCGTGATCGAGGTCTGCTCTCCGGCTTCGTCGTAGCTGTAGTGCGAGAGTTCGGTCGTGGAGCTGCCGGAGCACGGCGTGGCGACGGTCTGGCGGCATTCGAGCTCGTTGCCGGCGTTGTAGGCGAAGAATGTTTCGGTGCCGCCGGTTTCGCCTTCGAGGTTCACTGTCTGCTTGGTGCGGTTGCCGGCGCCGTCGAGCTTGTAGGCGTAACGCGACTGGTTTTGGGCTTTTTCGGCCGCTGTGAGTGCTTCGGTGAGCATCTGGATCGGGTTATAGCTGTATGTCGTTTTGGCGCCGGTGGTGGATTCCGTGAGGGTTTGGATCAGGCCGGTGTCGTTTTCGCCGCTCTTGTACGTGTAGGTGAGTTTGGGGACGCTCGTTCCGGTGGTGCCTTCGGCCGTGATCGTTTCGGGGCGGCCTGTGGTGCCTTCGAGTTTGTAGGCCTCTTTCGCGCCGGAGGGGTAGCTGATGCCGGCTAGCCGCTTGTCTCCGTCGTAGGTGAAGGTCGTGGCTTTTGTGGCTTCTGGCTCGGTCAAGCTCGCGAGCTCGTTGAGCCCGTTGTATTCGTATTTGGTCGTGCCGCCGCCATCTGTGAAGGCCTTCATGTTCGATGCGGCATCGTATTCGTAGCTGTTGCTGAGACTCCCAGGGAGTTCTTCCTTGGTGACGCGGTTGAGCGAGTCGACCGTGTATTTTGTGGTGCCGGTCGAGTCTTCGCGTTTGGTTACGTTCCCGTCGCCGTCGTATTCGAACGTGACCGTCTTGGCGGTGCCGGTGCCGGTGTATTCGATCTTTGTGACGCGGTCGTCGGCGTCGTAGGTGAGCGTCTCGATGTGGCCGGCTCCGTCGGTGATGACGTGAGGCCGGCTGTCGGCGTCGACGGTGATGGTCGTGGCTTTGATGCCTGACCCGGTGGGCGGGGTGATCTTCTTGAGGTTGCCTTTTTCGTCGTATTCGTAGGTGGTCTTGTGCCCGTCGGCGTCAGTGGACGCCTTGATGGTTCCGTTGAGCGTCCCCGATTCGTTGTATTCGAAGCTGAGCTTGTTTTCTTCGGCGAGTTCGTCGCGCTCGGTCGCGAGGCTGCCGGTCGGGCCGGTCGCGGTGCCGGGACATTTGCTTTCTTCGGGCTGTTTGCCGCCGTTGTAGCAGGCGACGGTGCTGGTGTTCTCGGGGTTCTCGACCTGGGTCGGCAGGTAGAGATCGCTCTGAGTCGTGTCCTTGTAGGAGAAGCTCGTCACGAGCGCTGATTTGCTCGGGTGCGACGGGCATTTGCTTTCGGGGCTGGACGTCCCCGTGACGACGCATTCGAGGTTGATGCCGAATTCGTCGTAGTGGAGGCTGACGTTGTTTCCGCTTTCGCTCCCGCCCGGCGATGCCGCGGTGGTCAAGATCTGGTCACCGAAGGGGTTGTAGCTGGCGCTGCTTTCGAGTTTTTCGGTTTTGTTGTAGGCGACCGTCTTTTCGACCTCGTCGAAGACGTTCGAGCAGTACAGGACTTCGTGTTCTTTTTCTGTGGTCCAGTCCGCGTCACGCACGATGGTGCCTTGCTGGCTTTCCGTGCACGGCGCCGGGGCTTTCCCCGGTTCGTAGTAGGTGAGCTTGGTGGTCGGTCCGGTCGTGTGTTCCGCGTTCGTGGTGCGGATGATTTCCTTGATCCTGCGTTGGCTGTCGTAGACGAGCTTCGTGACGTGCCCGTCCGGGTCGGTGATCTTCGTGATCGTGTAGTTGCCGTATTCGTAGCTGGTTTTCTTGCCGTCGGCTTCGGTGGCTGTTTCGAGCTCGGGTTCGCCTTCGCCGAAGTTTTTGTAGGTGAAGCTGAGTTTGCGTTCGCCGCTGAGGTCCTTGAGTTCGCTCACGTAGCCTTCCGCGCCTTCCTCGACCTTGTCGATTTTGTGGCCCTGCGGGTCCGTGAACGCGACCGTGTGCGCGGATATGAATTCCGATGCGACCTTGTGGCCGTAGCGATCTTCCTGGGTGAACTTGCCTTCGCTGGTGAACTCGAGCTTTTCCTGGCTCTGGTCGTAGATGAGCTCATAGGTCACGCCGGTGGGCAGCGTGGCGGGGCACGGTTCTGGGCTTCCGGCTGCGCACATGACGGCTTTGATGGCTGGCGGCGTCAGGAATTTCCCGCTGGATTCCTTCTTGAACTCAAACCAGGCACCGGATCCGTCCTCGAAGCCGATCGACCCGTCGCCGTATTGAGTGACCTCTGGGGCGCTGGAGTCGGCCCAGTGTCCATATTCCTGCTTTTCGCCGTTGATGCCGTTCCACGTTCTCGCGTCGTCGTATCCGAGCCCGGCCACGCCGCTCATGCGCAGCTGCTGGGACTGGAGGACCAGGTTGCCGTTCGCGACGTTGACCCCCATCGTGGACTTGTCGGTCAAGGGCGTCGAGAGCATCGTGTATTGGGACCCCGAGCCGACCCCTCGCGGCTGGTACGCGATTTCTAGATGAGTAGTGCCACGGCCGTGGGGGTGGCTGTGGGTTGTGGGGAGGGGTTGTAGGCAGGCAGATCGAAGTCGGCGGTGCTCAATGTCACCGCCGACCCGGGAGGGCCTCGATGGACGCCGACCTCGATCTGCTGCTTATCGCTGTTTACTGCACGGTGGATGATTTCCTGCCCGAGCGGACAGAAAACGCTAGGCGAAGGATCTCCGATGCGGAGCTGATCACGCTGTGTATCGCTCAGGCGATGATGGGGATGCCATCCGACGCACGGTTCTTGCGGGCTGCTCGTCGTCAGCTTGGCCACCTGTTCCCCCGTTTGCCCGAGCGGACCGCTTTCCATAAGCGCAGGCTGCGCTTGTCCGGGACGATCGAGGCGCTGATCCGGGAGTTCGCCAAGCACAGCCCCGGTTTCTATGACGATCTGCTGCTGGTCGATTCCACGCCGGTGGAGTGTGCTCGCAGCCGTGAGACCGTCAAGCGGGGCGGGACCTCCAGTCTCGGTGACGCGCTCGCTAACGCCGCCGACTACGGCTATTGCGCCAGCCACAGCCGCTACTTCTGGGGTTTTCGCCTTCACGCCCTGTGTGCTTTGGACGGCACTCCCAGAGCGCTGGCGCTGACCTCGCCAAAGATCGACGAGAAGCTCGTGTGCCTGCAACTCGTCGAGCGCTGTGAGCGAGCACCCGGCCAGATGCTGATCTTGATCGGCGATAAGAACTTCCGCGGCAAGGACTTCGAAGCCGAGCTCTCCAACCTCGACGCCGCGATCATGCGCCCCCGTCGCAAAGACGAGCGCGGCCGCGGCCCGCACCTCGCGCCGATCCGTCAACGCATCGAGTCGATCTTCTGGACCTGCAAGGACATCCTCACGCTCGAGCGCCACGGCGCCCGCACCCTTGAGAACCTCCGCGTGCGCCTGCTCACCCGCTTCGCCGCACTCACAGCCGCCATCGCACTCAACTACCGCCTCGGCCGCCCACCCCGCAGCCTCGCCAACTACACCGCCTGAAACCGTGGCACTACTCATCTAGATACGGCTGGTCGCTTGCGGCTGACGGTGAGTCGACCGTGAGCATGTTCGGGGTCTGGTTGTCTGTCTGGTCCTTGACGATCAGCCCTTCGTTGGCGTAGCCCTGGGCTTTGCCTTCGTATGTGGGGGCTTTGGTGGTGTTGACCCACTCCTGCACCATTTTCGTCGGATACCAGTAGTACCAGCCCGTCGCGGCGCCAACCGAGGGGTTGACCGACGCGTCCGATTCGGTTTCGGGGTTGGCGTAGTCCCCGCCCGCCGTGCTCCAGGAATGCGTCCCGTCGTAGGTGTTCCAGGTCGCGCTCGTGGTCCACGGCTTCGTCACGCGGTAGACCCCGACCGCCTTGCCGGTGCCTGTGCTGTGCGCCGTCGCGTACAGGCCGAGCTTCGCAGAGAGCACGTTCGCGGCCACTGGCAGTTCTTCGCTGAGGTCGAACTCCAGCAGCGCGTGGTTCTCCTGGTGCGTGGAGTCATAGCCCACCCGCAGTTCCGAGGAGGAGCATTTGCTCGTCGTCGGCGATTCCGCCGCCAGCGAGCACGCCTGCGCAGCAGAAACGAACACGGTGGGGTCGACCGCCATCGTGCCCGACGCGAGCGCTTCGCGCAGCCACGCTTCGCCGGTGTCGACCGTGAGCTCCCAACCCGACCCGGACGCCGCGATCGTGCTCGGCAGCACCCGGCCGCTCGCAGGCCCCGCATTGGGGCGATACGCCGTTGCTGCGGGGATGCTGAACATCGCGGTCCCTGCGCCGTTGACCAGCGCGATCGAGCCGTCAGCTTCCGAGCGGGGTGAGAAGCCAGCTGGCAGCGATAGCGCATAGCGCAGCTGCGAAGGCGCTTGCTCGCTCTTCAGGGTCACGACCTCCTGCACCCCGGCCGGCTCCGAGACGTAGGACAGGTCAGTTGATGGCAAGGCTTCTGCATAGCTCGCGGTGTCGCCGGAGACTGATGGCAGCGACGCGGAGGCGCCCTGCAACGCGAACGACGCGGTGCCGCCCTGGCCGGTCAGCGATACGCTCGCGGAAAGCGATTCCGGCAGACGCAACGAGAAGCTGTTCGCCGCGTTTTCATAGCCGCCCAGCGGCGAGGCGACGAGCGCGCTGTCGATCGCGTGCCAGGCCCCATTGCTGCCCCTGTAGTTCACGGGCGTATTGAAGATCCGTCTCACCAGCGGCACGTGTGGTGCCCTCCAGGTATCTGAAAACGCCGTCGAGAGGCTCGCGACCAGTTCTCCAGTGGGAGCCGAAGCATCACCCGTGCCGCCCGAGCCGCCCTGAGACACGACGACCGGCCCCGGAGCCTGCAGCTGGTGCGAAAGCGCTTCACGCACACCCGGCGACTCCGAGCTCGCGCCGGCGGCCAGCGCGTACGTCGTTGCAGCCGTCATGCCCAAAGCGGCCGCCAGAGCAGCCACGCAGGCGATTCCCACAAACCATGCCCTGCGAGCGGAAAGAAACGACGGCGTCATCGACGGCCTCCTCGGTGAGCATGTGTGAGCCGGAGCCCCTAATCCCCCGAACACTCCCGAGGGGCACTCCCGAGGCTGAACACACACCCCGCGCTGTCCAAGGCCTGAGCCGCCCTATGACCGCTATAGGGGTATGCGGCTGATTTGGATCATTCGAGGAGCAAAGATTTCTGAGTCGTTATAGTTTTCAGCCTCGGCGTCGGGCTTCTCCTCTGCTCCTGTCCGCGCGCCCTTCGATAGAGCCGGGAGAACCGAGGCGCTCGTGCCGGACGTTCCTGCTCTACCGGATGCGGAGACCCTTACGAGCGCAATCTCCGCAGCCATGGTCACGCTCTACGGCGAGGTCTACGGACACGACCGCACGACCGCACACACCTACATCAACGACAACGTCGTCGTGTGCATCCTCGAGGACATCCTCAGCTCCTCGGAGCAGGAGCTGGTCGCGCGCGGAGCCGCGAGCGAGGTGATAGACGGGCGCGTGGCGTTCCAGGCCGACCGCGAGGACGACTTCAGCGCAGCCGTCGAGCGCCTGACACGACGCCAGGTCGTGGCCTTCATGAGCGCCAACCAGACTTCCCCCGGGATCGCCTGCGAGATGTTCTTCCTCGCGCCCACCAAGGGCGTTGCATGTGCTCCATAGCATTCCGTGCCGGATCCCAGGCGACAGACGCCGACCTGATGTCGCGCGTGCAAGCCGGAGAACACCTGGCGCTGGGAGAGCTGTACGACCGTTTTGCCACAGGCGCTCTCCGTGTAGCTCTGGCTGTGTGCCGTGACCGCGACTGTGCCAACGACGCCGTACAAGACGCCTTCGTCGCGATCTGGGCATCGCGGATGACCTATCAGCCGACGCGCGGATCGGTCGTGGCGTGGGCGATGAGTATCGTCCGCCACCGCGCAATCCACCTTGCCCGCCTGCGTTCGGTGGCTGCCCGACGCGAGGACGGTCCGGGCGGACTCGACCAGCGGCCCGCGCCCGACGACGTACCCGGCGACTTCGCTGCGCGTTCCGAAGCAGAGCAGCTGGCGCGGCTGCTCGTGCGGCTGCCGCCGGCGCAGCTGCAGGTGATCCAACTCGGCTTCTTCGACGGCCTCACCCACCAGCAGATCGCCCAACGCCTCGCCCTCCCGCCAGGGACCGTCAAGGGACGCATGCGGCTCGGCTTGACAAAGCTCCGCTCTGAGCTCAACACCGGCGTTCAGTCGTGGGCCCCAGCGATCGAGCTCCCGGCCGCGACCGCTTGGGGCGCCCCGTCGCGCACCACCAACGGCACGACGCCGATGGCCGCGATGACCAACCCGGCGGCGATCCAGAACGCAAGGTGATACCCACTGGTGAGCGCCGCGGCGGTGGAGTGCCCCTGCGCAATGAGATGCCCACTGCGCGAAGTGGAAAGCGTGGCAAGCACAGCCAGCCCAAGCGCACCACCAATCTGCGCGGTGGTATTCACAAGGCCCGAAGCAAGCCCGGCATCCTGCGGCCCGGCCCCGGACATGGCGACGTTCATGAGCGCGGGGAAGCACACGCCGGCGCCGATGCCGATGAGCAACATCGACGGCATGACGTGCACCACGTAGCTCCCGTGCACGGGAGCCTGCGCGAACAGCACGAGCGCGAGCATGATGAGCGCGAGCCCGGGCACGAGCAGCCGGCGCGCGCCGAAGCGCGTGACGAGCTGCTCGGAGTAGCGGATGGAGAGCGTGCCCATGGTGATGGTGACGGGCAGGAACGCGAGCCCGATCTGCAGCGCGTCGTAGCGGAGCACGCGGCGCAGGTACAGCGCGCCGAGGAAGAACACGCCGAACATGCCGGCGACGGACAGCACCTGGATGAGGTTGGCGGAGGCGATGTTGCGCGAGCGGAAGATGCGCAGCGGCACGAGCGGCTTGGCGGCGGTGGCCTCGCGTGCGAGGAAGCCGAGCAGCAGCGCGAGCGAGGCGCCGCCCAGCGCGAGCGTGCGTGTGGCGCCCCAGCCGTCCTGGGCGGCGGGGCTGACGATGGTGTAGACGCCGAGCATGAGCGCGGCGGTGATGAGGATGGCGCCGGGCACGTCGGCGCCCTGGCTGAGGCCGATGCCGGGGTCGTGCTGGAGCAGGCGCGTGGCGTACACGGCGGTGGCGATGCCGATGGGGATGTTGATGAAGAAGATCCAGTGCCAGTCGATTGACTGTGTGATGACGCCGCCGGCGAGCAGGCCGACGGAGCCGCCGGCGGAGGCGACGAACGCGTACACGCCGATCGCCTTGGCCTGCTCGCGCGGCTCCGGGAACATGGTGACGATCATTCCCAGGATCACGGCTGAGGTCATGGCGCCGCCGATGCCCTGCACGAAGCGCGCGCCGATGAGCAGCGACTGGCTGCTGGCGAGCCCGCAGGCGAGCGACGCGGCGGTGAACAGGGCGACGCCGGCGAGGAAGATGCGCCGGCGGCCGACGAGGTCGCCGAAGCGTCCTGCGAGCAGCAGCAGCCCGCCGAAGGCGATGAGGTAGGCGTTGACGACCCAGGCGAGGCTGGAGGTGGAGAAGTGCAGGTCGTCCTGGATTGACGGCAGCGCGACGTTGACGACGGTGACGTCGAGCACGATCATGAGCATGCCGACGCACAGCACGTACAGCGCGACCCAGCGTGAGCGGTCCTCCGTGGCGGTGCTCACACGACCTCCGATCCGGCCTGCAGCGCGACGGCGAGCTGCTCGAGCAGCTCGCGCGTGCCGTGCTCGCGCGCGGCGGGCGTGTCGAGCTCGTCGAGGAACACGCCCTGCTCGGTGAGCGTGAGCGTTGTGCCGCCGTCGCCTGCGGGCTGCAGCTCGACGGTGGCGACGGACACGGACATGCGCTGCTCGTTGAGGAACATCTCGTAGGTGTGCACGAAGCGGTGAGGCTCGACGATGTCGCGGTAGCGCGAGTCGAACAGGTAGAGCGCACCGTCGGGCGTGCGCACGCTCATGCGCTCGTGCCCGCCGACGCGGAACTCCATGTGGTGCTCGCCCTTGAGCTCCTTGGGGCCGAACCACTGCAGCTTCTGTTGCGGGTCCGCCCATGCGCTCCACACGCGCGCGGGCGAGGCGGGGTAGGTGCGCTCGATGACGAAGGTGGCGTGTTGTGCGGATCTGTGGCTCACTGCTTGCTCCCTTGCTGTGGTGGTTGTAGCTGGTTGGAGTGCTGCTCCTCGGCGAGGAACTGGCCGAGCCTGTCGAGCCTTTCCTCCCAGACCGTGCGGCGGTCGGAAATCCATCGCTCGGCGGCGCGCAGCGCGGCCGGCTCGACCGTGCACGTGCGCACGCGCCCGAGCTTGTGCGAGCGCACGAGCCCGCTTCCTTCGAGCACGTGCAGGTGCTGCACGACGGCAGGAAGCGACATGGCGAACGGCCGCGCGAGTTCGCTGACGGACGCGGGCCCGAGCGTGAGGCGGTCGACGATGGCGCGCCTGCTGGGGTCGGCGAGCGCCTGGAACAGGAGGTCGACGTCGCGGTCGGCCGTCTCGTCGCTGGGCTCGTAATACTTAAGCACTGACTTAAGTATTAGCACATGCGTGATCGCGGTAGCCTCGCGCCCATGTGTGAGCCCGTTGAGCCGGCGGATCCACCCGAGTCCGCGGAGCCTGGGCAGCCGGCGAATTCGCCCCGCGAGCGCAAGCTGCCGAGCGAGCGCGACTGGGAACGCGCTGAGGAGCTGCGCCCGCGCCCGGCGGCGCGCCACCCGGAGCTGGTGAGCGACGGCGCGGCGCTGGCGTTCCCGCTGCGCGCGCTTGCGCAGCAGCCGACGCCGCTGGACGAGGGCGATCCGGCGGTGCAGGCGCTGCGACAGTACGTGGCGTCGCGCGCGAAGCCCAAGCGCTCGTCGCGCGTGAAGCGCGGCGATGCGCCCGACGCGCAGCAACAGCAGCAGCAGGGCGTGGAAGGCTGGCGCGTGCTGGCGCGCGAGGAGGGCGAGGTGCTGTTCGGCTTGGGCGTGCCGCCGCGGCTGCTGCTGGTGACGATGCGCAAGCGGGCGCTGCGCGGCTGGACGTGCACGGCGTCGGGCATGGCGAAGTCGCTGCGCGCGGCGCGCGAGGGGATCCGCGCGTCGTCGTGGCGCGTGGACCCGACGCACGAGGCGCAAGAGGACGACACGACGCTGCGCGTGCTGCTGACGGAGCAGGCGTTTGCGGGCGGCCAGAGCGCGGAGGGCCGGGTGCTGGAGCCGGAGCTGTACATGGATGAGGAGGAGCTGGTGCTGAGGCTGTTCGTGTCGCCGCGGCCGGGCTACCAGATGGCGACGCGCAATCCGGAGACTCCGGTGCGCGTAGCGCTGCGGGAGCGCGTGGGCGCGCGGCGGCTGGTGGATGGCGCGCTGGTGTTCGACTCGAGTGGCTCGAGCGTGTGATACTGGCGGACGTGGAGGCTGGAGCGGAGCAGACGGGGGCTGGGCCGGCGGCGGCTGGCAAGCCGACGCTGTACGTGTGCCACGGCGACGGCGGCGGCCCGCGCATGCACCCGTGCAGGCGCGTGCAGGAGGCGCTGCGCGCGGCGAGCATCGACTACACGAGGGTGGTGGCGGCGCACGGCAACCCGTTCCCGTTCCTGCGCAAAGGCTCGCGCGAGGAGCTGCGCGAGGCGACGGGCCAGGTGAAGCTGCCGGCGCTGAAGCTGGCGGACGGGACGGTGCTGACGCCGTCGCGCGCGATCCTCACGTGGGTGGCGGAACAGGGGTAGAGCTCCCCGCCGTTCGGGGGCGCGCCGACTGCGCCGTATATTTGTTTTTAGATGGAGTTCGCGTGACAGTTCGACGGCTTGGGGCTGACGGCCCGGCTGTGTCTGCGATTGGGCTTGGCTGCATGGGGATGTCGGGCATGTACGGGCCGGCGGACCGTGTGGAGGCGATGGCGACTATCGATGCGGCGCTGGACGCGGGCGTGAGCCTGCTGGACACGGGCGACTTCTATGGCATGGGCCACAACGAGCTGCTGATCGCGGAGGCGCTGCGCGGGCGCCGGCGCGAGGACTACATGCTGAGCGTGAAGTTCGGCGCGCAGCGCGGCCCGGATGGAGCGTGGCTGGGCTATGACGCGAGCGCGCCGGCGGTGAAGACGGCGCTGGCGCACTCGCTGACGCGCCTGGGCGTGGACCACGTGGACGTGTACCGCCCGGCGCGGCTGGACGCGAAGGTGCCGATCGAGGAGACGGTGGGCGCGATGGCGGAGCTGGTGCAGGCGGGCTACGTGCGGCACATTGGCCTGTCGGAGGTGGGCGCGGAGACGATCCGCAGGGCGGCGGCGACGCATGCGATCTGCGACGTGCAGATCGAGTACTCGCTGATCTCGCGCGGGGTGGAGGCGCAGATCCTGCCGGCGTGCCGCGAGCTTGGCATTGCGATCACGGCGTACGGCGTGTTGAGCCGCGGCCTGATCAGCGGCCACTTCGCGCCGGACCGCGAGCTGGCGGCCACCGACTTCCGCGCCCGCGCGCCGCGCTTCAACGCGGAGAACCGCGCGCACAACCTGGCGCTGGTGGACGGCCTGCGCGCGGTTGCGGATGCCAAGGGCGCAACGGTGGCGCAGGTGGCGATCGCGTGGGTGCTGGCGCGCGGCGAGGACGTCGTGGCGCTGGTGGGTTCGCGCACGCGAGAGCAGCTGACTGAGGCGCTGGGCGCGGAGCGGCTGCAGCTGGACGCCGATGATCTTGCCTCTCTGGAGCAGGCGATCCCGCCTGAAGCTGCAGTAGGCGATCGCTACCCGGAGCCGCAGATGGCGACGCTGGACAGCGAGCGCACTAGCCCGTGACGCGTTGACTCAGCGCTCCCCGTCGTAGTAGTCCACCGCCCCGTCCTGCCGCCGCAGCATCACGTGGTCGTCGGGGTTCTCGGACCACACGCCGATCTTGTCGCTGTCGGGATACACGGCGACGGCGGGCAGGCGGGCGCTGGAGAACATGAGGATGCGCGCGCTGTCCTGTCCGGGGTTGCTGACCTTGTGCGCGCCGGACGGCCCGGCGGGAAACTGTGCGATGTCGCCCTGCTGGAGCGTGTGCTCGCCGTCGGGCGTGCGCAGGAGCACACTGCCGTGGAGCACCACGAGCCACTCCTCCTCGTATTCGTAGTGGTACGGGCACAGGCTCTCGCCTGCGGGCAGCTCGAACGCCTTGACGGCGAGCGCCTGCGCGCCGAGGGCCTTGCCGGCGTCGAGCGTGCCGCAGCGGTAGCCGTCGGGGTCGCCGGGGTCGTACTGGAAGCTGTCGCGGAGGAAGTTGACGCTGCGCGGCACGCCACGATCTTCGCATGGCTGGCGCGCGTGCGCCGGGTTATAGTCCGGCGGTGGCTACCGGGGTCACATGCCGCGAGTGGCGTTCGCCTGCGATCGGCGGCCTGCTGTGCCGCGTGGCGGCGGTGTGCGCGGTGGCGGCCACGTGCGCATGGGCCGCGGCGCCGGCGTCCGCGGACTCGCCGCTGTACTGGTCATATCCGACGGCGATCGATACGCAGCCGCTGAACGGCCTGTCGTGTGCGTCGGTGTCGCTGTGCGTGGGCGTGGACTGGGGCGGCAACGTGGTCACGTCGAGCGACCCCACTGGCGGAGCGGCAGCGTGGACGGCGACGAATATCTACGACGTGGGCGCGGAAACGACGGACTCTGCGCCGAACGCGCTGTACGGCGTGTCGTGCCCGCAGCCGGCGGGCTCGCTGTGCGTGGCGGTGGGCGAAGGCGGCATCTTCACGTCGAGCGACCCCGCGGGCGGGGCTGGCGCGTGGACGCATGTGGGCAGCGGCGTGGGCGTGCACGGGCTCGCGGTGTCGTGTCCGTCGGCGTTGCTGTGCGTGGCGGCGAGCGGCTACTCGGGGGAACTGCTGACGTCGACGGATCCGACGGGCGGGCCGGGAGCGTGGAAGGCGGTGGCGGGCGGCCCAAGGCAGGTCACGGGCGTGTCGTGCCCCACGGAATCGCTGTGCGTGGGCGTGGACGACGCGGGCGACGTGGTGACGTCGAGCGATCCCGCGGGCGGCGCGAAAGCGTGGACGGTGACGCACGTGGCGGGAGGCGGCTTCGCGGACGTGTCGTGTCCGTCGGCGTCGCTGTGCGTGACGGTGGGCGGCTCCGGCGTGATGACGTCCACGGACCCGGCGGGCGGGGGGAGCGCGTGGACGCTGCAGCAGGCGGCGAGCCCGTCGAGCAACTCGTTCGACCAGGTTGCATGCGCGTCGGTGTCGCTGTGCGTGGCGTCGGAGTCCAACGGCGAAATCGCCGAATCGGCGGATCCGACGGGCGGCGCGGGCGCGTGGACGAGCACCGGGGGAGTCGACGGCAACAACAGCCTGCGCGCCGTCGCGTGCCCGTCGGAATCGCTGTGCTTCGTCGCCGACGAAGCGCTGCTGATCGGTGTGCCGGCGCACACGCTGTCGGTGTCGGTGCAGGGGCAGGGGACCGTGCAGAGCAGCCCGATCGCGTGCCCGTTCGGCTGCACGTACAGCGGCCCGGTGTGTCCGCGGGGCTGCGATGGAGAGTTCCCGAACGCGTTCGTGCCGCAGAGGCTGGGCGCGATCGCGTGCAGCGAGAGCTCGTTGTTCGGACCGGCGAACTGGGGTACCTGCTCGCTGTCGTTCCCCGCCGGCGATACGGTCACGTTGCAGCCCAAGCCGGCCGAAGGGTGGGCGTTCGCGGGCTGGGGCGGCGCGTGTATCGGCAGCGCGGGCTGCGCTCTGCCGATGTCTGTCGGGCGGTCCGTGTCGGCCACGTTCGCGCCGGTGCCGCTCATGAGACTGCGGGCGACGACGCCGACGCTGACCGACGTGCGCCAGGCGCACGCACGTTGGCGCGAGAGTCGCGCACGCGCGTCCATCAGCGCCAGCAGGGGCGGCTTGCCCGTGGGCACGAGCTTCTCCTTCGACCTGAACGAGGCGGCGAGCGTCACGCTCGGGTTCGCGCGGCGGGTCGCCGGGCGCAGGGCGGGGCGTGCGTGCGCGGCGGTGACGAGGGCGGACGTGGCCGGTCGCCCGTGCACGCGCACGGTGCACGTCGGCGCGCTGGCATTCACGGCGCACATGGGCGCCGACACGGTGCGCTTCGCGGGCCGCATCTCCCGGCGCGTGACGCTGAAGCCGGGCATGTACACGCTGGTGCTGACCGCGCACGCGACGTCTGGGCGCTCGGCGCCGAGCGCGCTCGACTTCACGGTCGTCGGCGGATAGCAGCCGTCACCGGCGAGTGCTACCCGCGGTCGCCCGCGAGGATGTATATACGCGAGCGATACAGCGCTCGCAAGATGAGAGAAAGCTCCCGGCGACCCGACCCGACCCGACCCGACCCGACCCGACCCGACCCGACCCGCACGCCGGCGCCCCACGCGCGCTTACAGCTACAGCTGCATCACGGTGTCCTCGGCGGCGACGATGACGTTGGGCGAGTCGCCGGCGAGTCGCTCCGCCAACTGGTCGAGCTGGTCGTCGGTGCGCGTGTAGCGGTGGTGGAACAGCGCGACGGTGTGCGCGCTGGCGAGCCGCGCGAGCTCGACGGAGTAGTCGGCGACGGCGTGTCCGAAGTCGGCCTCGGCGGCGAGCTCCTGGGGCAGCAGCTGCGCGTCGTGCACGAGCAGGTCGGCGTCGTGCGCGAGCTGAAGCGCCGCTGGGTGGTACTCGCCGAAGCCGTGCTCGCCGGGGCCGAGTGCGGTGGGGCAGTGGTCGGGCATGTACGTGAGCGTGGAGCGGGCGTCGCTGATGCGGTAGCCGAACGTGCGCCCGCCCTTGTGGGGGATCTCGCGCGCGAGCACGGTGAAGCCCTCGATCCGATGCTCGCCGGGCTGCACGCTGTCGAACGCCCACTCGCCGCGCAGCTGCGTGGGCGTGACGGGGAAGTACGGCGGGCACATGACCTGCGTGAGCACGCTGACGGCGTCGGCGCCGCTGTCCTGCTGGGGCAGCAGCACGGTGGGCTGCGAGTCGGGGCGGTCGGCGGCGGCGAAGAAGGGCAGCCCGAGCGTGTGGTCCCAGTGCAGGTGGCTGAGCAGGATGGTGCCGGTGAAGGGCGCGCCGGCGAGCATGTGCGTGACCTTGCGCAGCCCGGCGCCGGCGTCGAGCACGAGCGCGGGCACGTCGGCATCGTCGTGGCTGACGGCGAGGCAGGAGGTGTGCCCGCCGTAGCGCACGAAGTCGATGCCGGGCGCTGGAGTGGAACCCCTGACGCCGCAGAAGCTGACCCGCAAAGCGCGCTCAGCTCCGGTCGGGCTTGGTGCGGCGGTGGCCTTTGGACAGCTGGTGCAGCGCGCCGCGGTCGAGTTGCGCGCCGTCGACGGCGGCGACGCGGCAGGGGGTGATGGCGATGAGCGTGGAGGTGCGCGTGCCGCCTTCCAGGTGCGCGCGCTCGCCGAGCAGCGCGCCGGGCCCGTACTCGGCGAGCCGCACGCCGTCCTCCTCGACGCGCAGCACGCCGTCGAGCAGCAGGAACACCTCTGAGCCGCTTTCGCCCTGGCGCACGAGCGCGTCGCCGGCCTTGATGCTGCGGATGCGCGGCTTGGCGCCGCCTTTCATGACCTGCGCGGACAGCGTGCGCTCGAGCGCGCTCTCGACGGCGGTGACGAGCGCCTTGGAGTCGGTGTCGCCCCATGGCGTGTGGCGCCCGAAGGACTTGCGGTACCAGTCCTTGAAGTCGGCGAGCCCGGACTTGTGGGTGAGCTGGCCGCTGTGGTCGTAGACCCAGTGGCGCGGGAAGCGGCTGTGGCCGGTCATTGAGCTCTCGGCGCGCCCGTCGGCGTGCAGCGTGAGCGTCAGCGTGGTCCACACGAGCGGCGCCTGCCACTGCACGAACGGGCGCCTGCGCACGCGCCGCGGCGCGGGCACGCCGGTGCGCCCGCCGACGGTCTGCGTGAAGCGCACCCAGTCGACGCCGTCGTGTTTGCCCTTCTCGGGCTTGCGGACGATGTCGGGCAGGCCGACGGCTTCGAAGGTGCGCGCGACGGGCCCGAGCTTGACGGTGGTGGAGCCCATGAGGCCGCCGCCGTCGCGTGCGAAGTCGGTGATGCGGCCCTTGTCGTTGACGTCGGCCCACACGCGCAGCACGTTGGCGAAGCGGAAGCGGTCGGCGTCGCGCAGCGCTTGCAGGTCGCGGATGGCTTCTGGCGGCGGCTCGTCGTAGTGGGCCATGCCGGCGTCGAAGGGGATGCGCTGCGAGCCCTGGACGGCCTCGGAGGGGATCCACGACAGCGACGTGATGGAGCTCTCGTGCCGCATGCGCGGCGATTATCGCGCAATACCTATGCTTTGCGCCCATGGGCTACGACGCGCTGGTGGTCGGCTCGGGCCCGAACGGCCTGGCGGCGGCGATCGAGATGGCGCGCTCGGGCTGGCGCGTGCTCGTGCTCGAGTCAGCGGCGCGCGCGGGCGGCGCGGTGGCGAGCGAGGAGCTGACGCTGCCGGGCTTCGTGCACGACACGTTCTCGGCGGTGCATCCGGCGGCGGCGGCGTCGCCGGTGTTCGCGCGCATGCCGCTCGAGCGCCACGGCCTGCGCTGGGTGCATCCGCGGGCGTGCCTGGCGCATGTGCTGGACGACGGCAGGGCGGTGGGGCTGTACCGCGACGTGGACGCCACGGTGGCGAGCCTGGAGGCGGTCCACGCGGGCGATGGCGAGCGCTGGCGCGAGTTCGCGGCGCCGCTTGTGCGCAGCTTTGGAGCGCTGCGCGACACGATGCTGTCGGGCTTTCCGCCGCTCGGCGGCCCGGCGCGGCTGACCGCGGCGCTGGGTCCGCGCGCGACGCTGGGCTTCGGGCGGCTGCTGGTGACGTCGGCGCGGTCGTTCGCCGCGCGGCTGTTCGAGGACGACGGCGCGCGCGCGTGGCTGTATGGCTCGGCGCTGCACTCGGACGCGCCGTTGACGGCGCGCGGCAGCGCGGTGGCGGCGGCGTACATGATGCTGCTGGGGCACGGCGTGGGCTGGCCGAGCCCGGAGGGCGGCGCGGGGCGCCTGAGCGAGGCGCTGGTCGCCTACCTGCGCGAGCTGGGGGGCGAGGTGCGCACGGGCGCGGAGGTGACGCGCATCGTGGTGGAGCGCGGTCGCGTGGTGGGTGTCGAGATTGATGGGGGCGAGCCTGTGGGCTCGCCTACCGTGATGGCTGATGTGATGCCCGGTGCGCTCGTGCGGCTGGCGGGCGATGCTCTGCCGTCGCGCTACGCGGCGGCGCTGTGTCGCTACCGGCCGGGTCCGGCGACGCTGAAGCTCGACTGGGCGCTGGACGGGCCGATCCCGTGGATCGCGCGCGGCGCGGCGGAGGCGGGCACGGTGCACGTGGGCGGCTCGGCGGGGGAGCTGCTGGCGAGCACGGCGCGGGCGGACGGCCTGCCGGAGCGCCCGTTCATGCTGCTGGGCCAGCAGTCGCTGGCGGATCCGTCGCGGGTGCCGGCGGGCAAGCACACCGCGTGGGCGTACACGCACGGTCCGCAGCCGCTGGACTGGGCGAGTGAGCTGGAGCGCCATGCGGAGCGCATGGAGGCGCAGGTGGAGCGCTTCGCGCCGGGCTTTCGCAACCTGATCCTCGCGCGCCACGTGCTGGGGCCGGCGGATCTGCAGGCGCGCAACGCGAACCTGATCGGCGGCGACGTGGGCGGCGGCAGCTATGCGCTGGACCAGCTGGTGTTCCGGCCGGTGCCGTCGCTGTCGCCGTATCGCACGCCATTGCGGGGCCTGTATCTGGGCAGCGCGGCGACGTTCCCGGGCGGCGCGGTGCACGGCGTGCCGGGCCACGCGGCGGCGCGGGTGGCGCTGGCGGAGGCGCGCGTGCGGCGCCCGCTGAGTAGACGCTGACGCGCCACGGCAGCCGAGTGTTTATGAGTGCGGTGCGACCCAGCTCGCGCCGCGTCCAGGCGTCAGACCTCACGTGCTCGCCCGACTGAAGCTGCGCGCGCAGGTCAGCGCGCTCCGGCGCGGCGACGGTCTGGGATCTAGGCAGAGCCAGGGGAATAGTCCTGTCCATTCTCTACGCTCTATCTCGTGGAGCGCCGCTCTCGACTTGCTTCGTTTGTGTTCAGTGTGCTCCTGCTACTCGTGGCGGGAATGTGGGTCTACTCCCATATATCGCCGGATAGTCTCGGTGAATGCCGGCGTGTCGCGCTGAGCATCGGATCACACCCGACAATTACGGAATGTCAGCCGCTCGGGACATCCGACTTTTTGGCTCCAGTCGTCATCTTGACGGTGTTGCTGCTTATGGTGAGCGGTGACGGCGATCTGACGATCAACGTGCCGTGGCTGGGCGAAATCAAGCGGACACAGAGGGCCAAGGAGGCTGTCAAGCTCGCCGAGAGTCCTGCCGATCAAGAACTCCTAGGGCAAAGAGGCGGTACGTTCCTTGAGACGGTACGGCCAGGGGAGCCTGGGCCGTAATTGCGGCGTTGTGCTCGTCTCAAGATCGGGTATCATTAGCCGCAGGAGAACGACATGGCTGGACCTGAGGACACGAAAGCCGCTCAAGCACTTCTTCGGGACGTGTACCTGTCCATCGCCCGCGACGTGGATGAGGCTGCGGCTCTCAAGCAGGATGTCCGAAAGGACCCGTCGCGTCTCAACGATCCCTGGACTGACGCACTTATCCGGTGGCGCGACCTCTTCGACCGGGAGATTGAGGCTGTTCAGGCGATCTACGAAGGATCGGAGGCCGGAAAGCTCTCCCCGGATGAAATTCGGGCAGGCCGCCAGATGGGCGAGAAACTGCTCGAAATCCTGGCGAGGGCGCGCGAGCGCACCCTCCAAGTCGCTTAGCGTAGCCCGCCTACTTGCGCTTGGCCTGGTGCTCGAGCACCTTGCCGAAGGCGTCCTCGAGCTGCGCGGTCATGCGCTGCTTGAACAGCGCGAGCAGCGCCTCTGACGCGAGCGGCCGCAGCGAGCTGACGCCGGCGATGAGCTCGTCCCAGCCGTCGTCGGGCTGGCCGGCTTCGTCGAACGGCTGCCACAGCTCGCGCAGGAACAGCTTGGTGAAGGCGCGCGAGATGGATTCGCAGTCGCGGCTGACCTTGTCGACGAGCACGAGCGCGGCGTGCAGGGGGATGCCGAGCGCGACGACCTGCTCGGCGGCTGCGAGCAGCGCGGGGCTGGGCGCTTCGAAGCGCTCGTCGCCGAGCGGGATGAGCAGCTTGAGCTTGCGCACGCGCTCGACGTCCTTGGGGTCGACGTCGCCGAAGCGCGCGGTGAGCTCGTCGGCGGTGATGATCTCGGGCTGCTCGGCCTCGAATGGCGTGGTGACGGCGCGGCGCAGCCCGAGCAGCCGCTCGGCGAGCCCGTGCGAGCCGCTGAGCAGGCGCTCGATGGCGGCGAGGTTGAAGCCGTCGGCCTGCAGGTCGAGGATGAGCTGCAGCCGCGCGACGTGCTCGGCGCCGTAGTAGCCGACGCGCGCTCTGACCTGCGGCGGCGGCAGCAGGCCGCGGGTGTGGTGGTTGCGGATGTTGCGCACGGACATGCCGACCTCGGCGGCGAGCTGCTCGACGGTGAGGTCGTAGCCGGAGCCGTCGGTCTTGCCGTTGTGCTCGGTGGCCGTGCTGGAAGTCGTGCGTGGCATGTGCGTTTTCAGGGTACCACTGGAAGCATGTCAGGGTACCTGCATCTATGTTCCCTCATTTGAGGTAGCATTGTTTCGCGTCATGATCGTCTCGTTCCCCGCCCCTTCCCCGGTTGCTCCCCACGTGCGCCCCCACGATGGCTGAACGCGGCGCGCTTCCGCAGGTGTCGCGTGTCCGCCGCACGGCGCTGCGGCTGGGGCGCTCGTTCACGTGGCCGCTGCTGCCGGACGACTACCTGGAGCTGGTGAACCCGCTGTGGTCGACGCGCGAGCTGCGCGGGCGGGTGCAGCGGGTGGAGCGCGAGACGCGCGACGCGGTGACGGTGCTGATCAAGCCGGGCTGGGAGTGGCCGGGCCACCGCGCGGGGCAGTACGTGCGGCTGGGCGTGGAGGTGGACGGCGTGCACCACTGGCGCGCGTACTCGCTGACGTCGGACGCGGGCCGCGCGGACGGCTGCATTGCGATCACGCCGAAGCTGGTGCGCGAGGGCAGGGTGTCGCCGTTCCTGTTCTCGGGCGTGCGCCCGGGTGCGATCGTGCGCTTGGGCGGCGTGGAGGGCACGTTCACGCTGCCGGAGCGGCTGCCGCGAAAGCTGTTGTTCGTGAGCGCGGGCAGTGGCGTGACGCCGATCATGAGCATGCTGCGCGAGCTGGCGCGCGAGCGCGCGCTGAGCGACGTGGTGCACGTTCACAGCGCGCGCACCTCGGAGGACGTGATCTTCGGCGGCGAGCTGCGCGGACTGCATGCGCGCGGCGGCGGCGGATACCGCCTGCACGAGCAGCTGACTGGCGCGCAGGGGCGGCTGACGCGGGCGGGCCTGGAGCGCGTGTGCGCGGACTGGCGCGAGCGCGAGGCGTTCGTGTGCGGGCCGGCGGGGCTGCTGAGCACGATGGGCGAGCTGTGGGCGAGTGAGGGGCGGCGCGAGCGGCTGCACGTGGAGCACTTCCAGCCGCACGAGTACGAGGACACGCAGGCGGGCGCGGGCGGCATGGTGCGCTTGTGCGCGAGCGGCGTGTCGGTGCAGGCGGACGGCCGCGAGTCGATTCTGGCGGCGGGCGAGCGCGCGGGCGCGCAGCTGCCGTACGGCTGCCGCATGGGCATCTGCCACAGCTGCGTGGGGCGGCTGCGCGCGGGACGCGTGCGCGACCTGCGCACTGGCCGCGTGCACGGCCAGCCGGGGGAGATGGTGCAGACGTGCGTGAACGCGCCCGAGGGCGCGGTCGAGATGGACCTTTAGACCACGACGAGCAAAGGAACGGCCGTGTCGACGATGCAGACGAAGGGCCTCACAGCGGATGGCGGCGCGGCCGATTCCGTGGCGGCGGGCGAGGAGGCGGCGTACGCGCGACTGGCGTGGGTTGACGGCGGCGAGAGCCCGCTGGCGCACCTGACTGACGAGCAGCTGCAGGAGCTGGCACGCGAGTTCGACGCGATCCACGAGGAGGTGTACGCGGACCTGGGCGAGCGCGACGCGCGCTACATCCGCGCGACGATCGCGCTGCACCGCCGGCTGGTGCTGGCGGCGCGCGCGCTGCTGCTGGGCTCGCGCTACAGGCCGCTGTGGCTGGCGGGAACGGCGTCGCTGTCGCTGGCGAAGATCCTGGAGAACATGGAGATCGGCCACAACGTGATGCACGGCCAGTGGGACTGGATGAACGACCCGGACATCAACTCGCAGACGTGGGACTGGGACACGGCGTCGCCGGCGGATGCGTGGCGGCACTCGCACAACTACGAGCACCACACGTTCACGAACATCCGCGGCAAGGACCGCGACCTGGGCTACGAGATCATGCGCATCGACCCGCAGCAGCGCTGGCACCCGGTGTATCTGCTGCAGCCGCTGTACAACCTGCTGCTGATGGGCTTCTTCGAGTGGGGCGTGGCGGTGCACGACCTGAACCGTGGGGCGATCCACTCGGGCGAGAAGTCCAAGGAGCAGGTGCTGGAGGAGCTGAAGGCGATCTGCGCGAAGGCGCGCGGGCAGGTGGTGAAGGACTACGTGGCGTTCCCGGTGCTGGCGGCTGCGGCGGCGCTGGTGGCGAGCGGCGGCTCGCGCACGTCTGCGCGCGCCACGTTCAAGTCGACGCTTGTGGCGAACTTCACGGCGAACATCGTGCGCAACGTGTGGGCGTACTCGATCATCTTCTGCGGGCACTTCCCCGACCAGACGTACACGTTCGGCGAGGAGGAGGTCGAGAACGAGACGCGCGGCGGCTGGTACGTGCGCCAGCTGCTGGGCGCGGCGAACATCGACGGCGGCCCGCTGTTTCACCTGCTGGCGGGCAACCTGAGCTTCCAGGTGGAGCACCACCTGTACCCGGACATGCCGTCGAGTCGCTACGCGCAGATCGCACCGCGCGTGCGCGACATCTGCCGCCGCTACGGCCTGCCGTACAACACGGGCCCGCTGCACCGGCAGCTGGGTACGGTGCACCGCACGATCCTGCGGCTGGCGTTCCCGGGCGGCAAGGCGAGGCCGAAGCCGGGGCCGTACCGCCAGGAGGCGGGTTGACCGTCAGCCGAGGTGAAGCGCCTTAAGGAGTCGCTTGGGCACCAGCGTGAGGCCGCTTGGCACGGTGGCCTGGGTGACGTCCGCGTACGGGTCCTGCTTTGACTCGGCAGCGCTGCCGCCGCTCGTTGCAGCGGCTGGGGTGTTGGTGGGTGTGGCGGGACTTTGAGCCATGCTCGGATTGTACTCCGCCATCGGTTGCCGCCAGGATGCCCAGCAACAGGCATGCGGAGAACAAGGCGAGAACTCCGCGGCTGGTGGCACGCTGCTTGCGGCCGAGCTGAACGAGGTTCTGCTCGCGCCCTTCGATTGCGCGTCTGGCAAGCAGCACGCTGAGATCGGCGGCGGGGATCTCGCCGGAGTTCTGCTGATGCATGAGCACCTCGACGATGTCCGCGCCCGTGGCGGGAGCGCCTCTGATGGCGGCGGCGAGGGCTGCCAGCAGGAGGGACAATCCGAGCGGTATGAGCGTGTAGGCCCAGTACCGCGGCAGCGATGTGGGGCTAACGAGCACGCTGGTGAGGATCCCGAACAGCGCCACGTCGACAGTGAGCAGCGTGAGCGCTTGGGTATCGAGGCTGCTCGCGTAGTCGGCCTGCAGGCCGAGCTGCGTCTCGGCGACCTCACGCAGACGCTGCACGCTGTCGGGGTCGGTGGACAGCGCAGCGGATTCGGCGGCTTCGCTTCGCTGTTCGCGCCTGTGCTGCTGCTCGCGTCTGGCGTGCCACGGCATGGTCACGCACCGGACCTTACGGTTGCCTGCGGATGCAGGATGCGAGTGAGCGGAAGGCTGTCAGTCCGCCCGCATCATCGGCTGCTTGAGTTTTCTACTGCGCGGCTGGGTCAAGTGCGCTGGCGGCCTCGAGCACGCGTGAGACGCCGCCGCGGCGGGTGAGGGCGTGGGCCGGGGTGGCGCCGGCGAGGTCTGGCGAGGGGGTGGTCGCCCAGGCCGTCAGCGACAGCGACCCGCCGGGGTAGGCGTCGATCAGCTGTTTCAGTCCAGGCAGCGTTCCGTCTTCGTGGAACTGCCATGCCGGGAGCATGCTGACGCGGCCGCGGCGCAGGGCGACCATTGCGCCGGAGGCGACGCGCTTGGAAATGGCCTGTGGCGTGACGCCAAGGCGCGTGGCTGCCTGCTCGCGGGTGAGCGCGTCGGCGAGTGTGGCACGCAGCTCGTCCTGGAGCGCAGCGTGGCTGATCTGCTGTGCGCGGGCGAGCTCCTGGGCGGTGGGAGCGCTTCCCCACAGGGACTCGTCGAGCTGGTCGGCCATGTGTGCAAACTTAGCTCTCGTGCTCCGCCTGCGCGATCGTCCACACGGGCACGGGCTCGACGCGCCCCCGTATGTCGAGCTCGCCGACGAGCATGAGCCGCGTGGGCGGGCTCTTCATGCGCTCGCGCGTGGAGTCGGCGACGAACAGCATGTGGCCGCTGCCCTTGGTCATGCCCTCGAGGCGCGAGGCGGTGTTGGTGGTGTCGCCGAGCGCGGTGTACTCGACGCGCTGCTCTGAGCCGATGTTGCCGGCCATGACGGGTCCGCTGTTGATGCCGACGCCCATGGCGAACTGGTGGTCGTGGCCGTTGGCGGCGATCCACGCGTTGAACGCGTCGAGGCGCGGCCCGACCATCTCGGTGGCGGCGGCGAGCGCGCGGTCGGCGTGGTCGTCCTGCTCGAGCGGGGCGCCGAACACGGCCATGATGCCGTCGCCCATGTACGCGATGAGCGTGCCGCCGGCGTCGAGGATGGCCTCGGTCATCTCGTTGAGGTAGCAGTTGACTACTTCGATGACGCGCGCGGCGGGCAGTTTCTCGGAGAAGCTGGTGAAGCCGCGCAGGTCGGAGAACAACACGGTGCAGTCGCGCTCGACGGCGCCCAGCCGCAGGTTCTCGCCGGCGCTTGCTACGACCTGGTCGACGACGTCGGCGGGCACGAAACGCGAGAACAGGTCGTGTACGCGCGCGCGTTCGATGGTCTGGTCGACGTACAGGACGGCAAGCGTGCCGAGCGTGGCGAGCGCGAGCGCGAGCAGCGGGTACACGAACGTGACGATGCGCCCGCTGTTGAAGCTGACCTGCACGGCGATGGTGAAGACGACGGCAAGCGCCCCCGCGTCGAGCAGCGAGCGCCACTGGCGCACGCGCAGGCTGCCCAGCGGGACGGCGACGCCGAGGAAGGCGATCAGCATGATGTTGATCCAGCCTGGGACGTACCTCAGGGGGACGCCCTGGAGTAGCGTCGCCGTGGCGTTGGCCCAGATTTCGGGCCCGGCCATCTCGACGCTCCCGGTCGTTGCGGTGGCGTGGAGATCCTGCAGGATGGGTGAGGAGGCGCCGACGATCGCCAACTTGCCCTGGAACAGGCCGGCGGGGAATTCCCCACGCATCACCTTGGCGTACGAGATCGACTTGAACGTTTCGGGCGGTCCCGCGAAGTCGATCGGCAAGGTGTCGCGTTCGAACGTGGAGGCGGGGATCTTGCGTCCGGTCATCACTTCGGCAGCCACCACCGGGAAGCTCCCGAGCCCGCTGTATTCGTCGGCAAAGCGTCGAACGGTGGCGTCGCTGTCGAGCGTCAGCCGTACCTCTGCCGGCCGTGCGCCGAGTTCGTGCAGTAGTGGTTCGCCGCCGAAGATGGTCGTTCCCCCGCGGGGCCTGCTGAAGACTGTGACGGTCGCAAGCACGACTTTGCCGTGAGCACGACCGACGGCTTCGACGAGCGCATCGTCTTCTGGTTCGTTGGTTCTCTGTGTGAATTCCATGTCTATCGCGATCGCCCTGACCCCAGCTTGCCTGAGGTGGTCGACTACCTCGGCGTCATACCGTCTGGGCAGTGGCGATCTGGCATCCAGGCCGTGTTCCGAGAGTTCTCGTTCGGCCGTCGGGCTGATCTGCACGAACACGATGTTCGATGGAGGCTTGCGCGCGCCACGTATCGAGAACCGCGCGTCGACTGTCTGCAGTTCGCTGCGCCGCAGCAGGTGCGTCGCGTACGCGAGCACGCCGACGCCGCCGGCGAGGGCGGCGACGGCGAGCAGGGAGACGACCTTGCGTCGTTGTCTGCGTATGCCGGTCACGTTGGAGTCCCCTGGGTCACAGTCCCGGGTAGGAGTCGCGCTGATGCTAACCGCAGGGAGCATGCGGACCATGTACGTGAATCCACGTATCTGTGCGAATTTCGGTGGACCGGGGACGCTGGCGTGTGTAGAGTGCCGCCGGTCGCGGCGCAAGGGGACCGTCGAACACGCCGCGGGAGAACGTCGGGAATGGCCTCACACTCCAGCGTGCACACGAACGACCTCCGGGGCGCCGGCACCCTGCCGCGGGTGCTGCTGGTTGCGACGCTCGCACTCGTGTGCGCGTGGCTGTTCTTCCCGTCGCTCGCGCGCGCGAGCGTGGCGAGCGGCGCGCTCTCACAGCCGACGCTGGCGTGCATCGGCGAAGAAAAGGAAGAAGTGGCCAAATGCGGCGCGAAGGTGCCGTACGGCCTGAGCTTCGCCTACCAGATAGTGGTCAGCCCGAACGGCGAACACGCGTACTCGGTGGGGGTGCAGGGCGACCTGATCGAGTATTCGCGCAACCTCTCGAACGGTTCGCTGAGCGTGATCGGCTGCTTCACGTCGTTGGCGCTTGGGGAACCGGAATGCGCGGGCGAAAACGTGCAGATGGGGGTGGCGGCGGTGGGCGACCCGTCGGCGGTCGCGATCAGCGCGGATGGCAGGAGCGTGTACGTGACCAGCCAGCTGAACAACACGATCGCCGAGTTCAAGGTTGAAGAAAACGGTCTGCTCGATAAAGCCGGCTGCATCACCCACGAAAGCTCGCTCGCGGAATGCGAAACGACGGGCGCGCTGGGCCTCGAAAACCCGTACGGCGTGACGGTCAGCCCGGAAGGCGAAAACGTGTACGTGACGGCGTTCAACGAAGAAGCGGTCGGTGAGTTCAAGCGCAACACCGAAACCGGCGCGCTGACGCAGCTGGTGGGGAACGAATGCATCGGCTCGGCGACGAGCTCGTGCCCGACGAAGACGATCGGCCTCAAGGAAGACATCGGGATCGCGGTTAGCCCCGATGGCAAAGACGTGTACGTTGCCGCCGGCGCGAAAGGCTCCACGGGCGACGTCGTCGCGCTCAACCGCAGCGCGGAAGGCGCGCTCGAACCACTCTCAGGCGAAGAACGCTGCATCGGCTCGATCTCGGAATGCGCGCCGGGCGTTCACATCGACGGCGTGGAAGACCTCGCGGTGAGCCCCGACGGCAAGTACGTGTACGGGACCTCGTCGAGCACGAACGCGGTGGTCGAGCTGAAGCGCACCGAAAGCGGCGCGCTCGAACAGCTGGCGGCGCCGAATGCTTGCGTGAGCACCGAATCGCTGTCCGAATGCCAGAAAGTCGTCGGGATCGCCGGCACGGTGGGCGTCGCGATCAGCCCCGCTGGCGAAGACCTGTACGCGAGCGGCCAGAGCGAAGGGTCGGTGGCGTCGTTCGAACGCGACTCCGCAACGGGTGCGCTGACGCAGCTGGCGACGCCGTGCGTGACCGAGCAGGCGAGCGGCTGCGGGTCGGCGGAACTCGACGAACGCGTCGCGTTGAACTGGCCGCGACGCCTGGCGGTGAGCCCGGACGGAACGAACCTGTACGTCGCTTCCCAGTCGAGCCACGCGATCGCGGAGCTCGAGCGCACGGTCACGCCGACGCTCTCGCGCATCGATCTGGCGCGCGGCTCCACGGAAGGCGGCACGGCGGTGTACATCAAGGGGACGGGCTTCGCGGAAGGCGCGAGCGTGGAGTTCGGCGTGACGCCGGCGAAACACGTGGAAGTGCAGTCGGCCACGTCGATCGTCGCGGAAAGCCCTGCGGGCGCGGAAGGCTCGGTGCCCGTGCACGTCGAAAATGCGGCGGGCGCGTCGGCGGAAGCGGCTGCCGACAAATTCACCTACACGGACGCGCCCGCGGTTGCCGGCGTGACCCCTGCCGTCGGCCGCGAGAACGGCGGCAGCGAAGTGACGATCACCGGCAGCAGCCTGCTGGGCGCCACGCAGGTGGACTTCGGGGGCACCCCGGCGGCGAGCTTCACGGTGACGTCCGCCGAAACGATCGTCGCGACGAGCCCCCGTCACAAGGGCGGCGAAGTCGACGTGAGCGTGCGGACGCCGCTGGGCGCCTCGGCGGCCGGTCCGGCCGACAAGTTCACGTACGTCCACGGCACGCCGGTTGCGCCGGGCGGCCTTTTCCTGGCGGGCTACTGCGAAGCGATCGGCGACACCGCGGTCGCGCTCGAGCGGCCCGTGGGCGGCCACGGCTTCGCCTACCAGAACTGGGCGTGCGTGACGCCGGGCGGCGCCGAAGTGCAGATCGCGAATACCGGCGCGGCGCCGAGCATGGCCAACGCCTGCGAACTGGCGAACCCTGGCGTGACGACGTTCGCCTACCCATCCACGCCTGAAAGCGCGTACTCGTGGGGCTGCTACGCGATCGAACCATCGTCGGTGAACGAAGAAGAAGAAGAAAAAGCGCCGGAAAAAACCCCCGAAATAAGTGTGACGTGCTGTGCAACCGCGAAAATCGCCTCGACCCTGGTCGGCGAACTCGCCCCTGTGCCCGTGCTCGCCGTCTCCGGCAACGTGGCGCCAGTCTCGGGCACGGTGCTCGTGGAGCTGCCCGGCACGAAGACGTTCGTGCCGCTCGCGACGCTCCGCCTGATCCCCTTCGGCACGCTCATCAACGCGACGCACGGCCGCGTGAGCGTGACGACGACCCAGCCCGGCGGCAAGACTCAGACGGGCGAATTCTTCGAAGGCGAGTTCGTGCTCAAGCAGGGACGCAACGGGCTCGTGACGGCGGAACTGGCGGGCGGCAGCTTCGCGGCTTGCCCGACCGCGCGCGAGCGCAGCCACATCGCGCGCGCTTACGCGGCGTCGTCGGGCAAGCACGTGGTGCGCAAACTGTGGGCAAATGCGCACGGCAGCTTCTCGACGAAGGGCAACTACGCGGCGGGCGCGGTGCAGGGCACGGAATGGCTGACGGAGGACCTCTGCGAAGGCACGATCATCCGCGTGACGCGCGACAAGGTTGCGGTGACGAACCTCGTGAACCACCGCCGCGTGGAGGTGACGATCGGCCACAAATACCTGGCCAAAGCGCCCTGACGGCGCATGGCGGGCTGTCGGGGGCTGGAGTGACGCCGATCGTCCGCACCTGCATGGCGAGGCCGTCCAGCCATGATCGGATCGGGATGTTGACGGTGATCCGCTCGTGCCCTGCGCCGCGCAGCCCACATCAGGCCTCTGGTGGTGTACGGTACCGCCGCCATGAGGCACGGCTCGATATATGGGAGTAGTCGAAAGGGCGGACTAGGCACGAGTTCGCTCGCATGCTTGGGCGTGGCGGCCACGCTGGCGAGCGATTTCGTCAACGCTCTGCGGCATCAGAGGCTGGGGTGTAGAGCGTGAAGGGTTTCGTCGGCTTGCTGGCGTGCGCTGTGTGCACCGGCCTGCCCGTGCCTGCGGTCGCGGCTGGGCACGCGGCCGATGCGGCCGATGCTGCGGCCACGCGGGCATACCTGAGCGCGGCCGCCAGCTACGCCAATGCTGCTTACCCCTTGGTGGGAGCGAGGATCGCCGTGATGGAAGCGGACGAGCGCGAAGTCGCGGCGCGGTGTCCCTCCGCCTTTATTTATGCCCCCGCGACACGGCGTTTGAGGATCTCGGCGAAGAGATGGGCGACGCGGAGTGGTATGCGGGCGTGGCGCCTGTGCGTTCGCTCATGGAAGCGTTTGCCCAGGCGATCGGCAGCCTGAGCTGGAGCAATCGCAGGCTCACGCGACTCGTGCGATCGGAGGCAGCCGAAGAACGAGCTGGCGCGGCGCTCGTCCTGCCCGACGTGTGCAGCCCAATCGAGGTATGGAAGACGAGTGACTATGCCGAACTGCCCTCGAGCGTGGGCGAATTCCTCGCCCCCATCGAACAGATGGAATCGGGGTCGTTCGAACTCGTCATGCACTTGCTCAGACGCTATGAGGGTTCGGTTGACAGGCGAGTCGCCAGGCACGTAGAGGGGCTCGAAGCACTCGCTGGCAGGCGTCTGGCGACGGCTTCCGATGCGATATGGCGGAGGCTGGAGGCGGCGATGGGAGTCTCGGAGCTATGAGTGCTAACGGTAGGCTCGCCGGCTTGCTCGCTTGTGTGGCGCTATCGCTCGGGCTGCCTGCGACGGCCAGTGCGCAGCCGGCGCTGGCGTTCACCGCGTGCCGTCCCACGCAGGTGATCGTCTCTATCGCCGGTCTTCAGTGCGCGACGCTCGATGTCCCCTTCGACCGGGCGGACCCCTCGGTGGGGGACATCGCGCTGTCGGTTCAGCGTGTGCCGGCGAGCGCGTCACGGGTGGGGGTGATCGTGTTGCTGGCGGGCGGGCCGGGGCAGCCGGCGCTGCCGGCGTTCGAGGGGTTCCTTGCGCCGCTCGCGCACGACCCGGCACTTCGGGGCTATGAACTTGTGGCGTTCGACCAGCGCGGCACTGGCCAGTCAGGCGGCCTGCGCTGCCCTGGAGGCGAAGAAGCGCCGAAGGGGCTGACGCCGTATTTCGGCGCGTGTGGAGCGGCCCTCGGCGCCACGCGCGGGTTCTACACGAGCCAGGAATCGGTCGAAGACCTCAGCGCTCTTCGCGAAGCGCTCGGCGGCACGCCGCTGTCGCTGTTCGCCGTGTCCTACGGCACCCGCGTTGCGGGCATGTACGCGCGCGAGCACCCGCAAGGGGTAGCACGCATGGTGCTCGACTCGGCCGTCCCGACGACCGGGCCGGATCCGCTCGGACTCGCCCGCTTGCACGCTCTGCGGCGGGTACTCGACGAAGGCATCTGTGGCGCTGGCGCCTGCCGCTCGTTCTCGAGCGACGTGTACGCGGATCTCACGCGTCTCGTCAACCTGCTGCACCGCAACCCGCTGCGCACGCGAATCTACAATGCCCACGGTCGACTTCGAGCGGCAAGTGTTACCGAACTGGGGGTCCTGCGTCTGCTCTCCGAGATCGACCTGTCGCTGGGAGTGCACAAGCTCGGACCGGCCGCGATCGCGGCGGCCGCTCACGGCGACGTGGCGCCGCTCGCGCAGCTCACACACTCGCTGCAGGCCGAAGGCCCCGGCAGCGGCTGAAGCCCCCTGCCTGGCGCCGGGACGGCGTCCGATGAAGGCTCGCTCGGCGGTGGGTCGCTCGCGGCCGAAGCGCCGGCAAGCTCCTGGGAGGACTCCGACGTGCTGCTCGCGGCCACCGACTGCGTCGAGGACCAGCTGCCGTGGTCGCCCGAATCCGCTCCCGCGGGACGAGCCAGCACCCTTCCCGACTGGCTAGCCTCGCTACCCGCGGGCGCCACGGCACCGTTCGCGCCCGCCACCGCGGTCGCCGACTCAAACCTTCGATTTTGCCTGGACTGGCCTGCGACCCCGGCTGCGCCGCCCTCACCGACGGGCGTCTCGTCGACGCCCACGCTGATCCTCTCCGGCGAGCAGGATCTGCGCACGCCCTACGAACAGGCGCTGACGATCGCCGCCACCTACAGCGACGCGACGCTGCTCAGGATCCCCGACACCGGGCACTCGACCGTCACCGCCGATCAGACCGGGTGCGCGCGACGCGCAATGCTCGCCTTCCTCACAAGTGGGCACGCGCCCGCTTCGTGCCCGGGCTTGAAGGAACCACAGGCGATACCGCTGCCCCCGGCGTCGCTCACCGAGGTTCGGCCACTGCCGTCGCGTTCGCGCATGGTGGGACGGGTCGCCGCCGCCGCCGCGATCACGCTCGAGAATCTGTGGGGGCAGATAGAACGCGTCTCGGGAGGGGGAATGCAAGGTGGATCCTGGCGGCTGAGCGGGTCGAAGCTAATCGTCCGTGACCTGGTCGACGTGCGCGGCGTCGTCATCAGCGGAACGGCTTCACTGCAAAGCGCGGTCGCTCATTTCACCGTGCACGGCCAGCTCAACGGCACCCTCACCCAGAGAAAGCACACGGTGACCGGCCGCATCGACGGCACAGCGGTTCACATCCATCTCGTAGCGACGTGAGCAGCCGACGAGAGTCGCGCTCGTGCCCGGATACCCTGATGACCCCGGCATTCGACGTTGCGGGGTCGGCGCGGCTCCGGCCCCCGTCGCTCCCGCTTTCGGCACCACCCTGTGCCGGCTGGTGTTGAAAGCTCATACTGCTGTCGGTCGGCCGGCGCTCATCAGGTAGGGGCGAGGACGGTGACGTCAAGACGTCCGAGGGCGTCCGTCATGCGACTGTCGTAGGTGGCCACGCCAGCCAGATCCTTGTCGAGGCTGAGTGCGCTGGCGATGTGGATTGCGTCCAGTGCGCCCACATGGACCGGCGCTACGCTTCGCGCTGCAATGACAATGTCCTCGGTCAGCTCGACGATCGCAGCCGAGGCGATGACTCCCTGAAGGATCAGGCTCCCGTCGATGACCGCGTCCGGTCGGTCCTGGCGGGCGCGCGCGACTGCGCGGGGTAGCTCGACTTCGGTGACGATGCTTGTGGCGAGGCTCGGCCACCTCACGAGCTCGCGCTCGATCGCGGTCGACTCGGCCTCGCGCACCAGCAGCTTCAGCAGGGCGGAGGTATCGACGTAGAGGATGCCCGCGCGTTGCTCAGGCGGCTCAGCGCTTGCCATGCTCGCTGTCGGACGCCTCGCCACGCACTGCTACGAGGGCGCGGGTGCCGGCGTCGGTAATCGGCCCGGTCAAAGGGCCGCGCTCGGCGAGGACGTCCTCCAAGCGTCGCGTGGCCGGTCGCAAGCGCCCCGAGCCAGTCAGTGCTGCGCGCAGCTCTTGCGGCTCACCGCTGGAGCCTGTGCGGGGGTGTGGCGTGTCGTTGCGATGTGGCTTTGCCATGCCTACAGGCTACCGGCCGCTGAGGCCAGCACCAAAGCTATCCCTCGTCCGGATTCGAACCCTCTCAAACCCGCACCACTGTTCGCCGCCCGCCCACGCCTGAGTCCTCGCCGCTCTCTTGCAGCAGCCACTCGGGAGCATCCTCGAGCGCGGCGGTTGCGGCCACCCGCCCGGCCTCGCGTGCAGCATCGATCTGATGGAACTCGAGCAGCCCGACGCCGGGCACGCGCACGGGGATGGTCATGTCGGCGTAGCGCCTGGCGGACTCGTCGGTGTTGGCGCTGGACAGCAGCGCGATGCGAGCCATGGTCTCGGGCAGCGACGGCAGTCGCGGCGGGCGGGCGGCTGGCTGGCTCGCTGCCGAGTCCGCCGCGCCCGCCGGCCGCTCGTCGCCCCCCTTGATGTCGATGGCCAGCACGGGCCCCTCACCGCTGGAGCTCATGGGCGCGAGCGGCAGGTTGTCGAGCAGCGAGCCGTCGACGAGCAGCGCGCCGTCGTGGCGCAGCGGCGGGCCGATGAGCGGCAGCGAGATGCTGGCGCCGATGGCGTCGGTGAGCAGGCCGTGGCGGTGGATGACGAGTTGGCTGCCGCGCAGGTTGACGCTGGCGCAGTAGAACGAGCGTGCGAGCTCCTCGACGCGCACGTCGCCGAACACGCGCTCGAGCATCGACCTCGGCCTTGTGCCCCTTGATCAGCGCGTGGCGCGGCAGCGTGTAGTCGTTGATGGGGTTGCGCCGCACCCACTCCTCGTAGCAGCAGGCGTCGATGGCGGCGCTGTTGCGGCCGGTGGCGAGCAGGCCGCCGATGAACGCGCCCATGCTGACGCCGGCGACGCGGTCGACGGTCAGGCCGGCGTCGAGCAGCACGTCGAGCGCGCCGAGATGCGCGAACGCGCGAGCGCCGCCGCCGGCGAGCACGACGCCGACGGAGCGTCCGGCGAGCCGCCGCGCCATCCGCGCGCAGTCCTCTCGCCGCTCGCTGCCGGCGCTGACGAGGAACATGCTGGCGGGCTGTAGTTGCTCGATCCATGCGGCGAGTCCGGCGGATGCGGGCTGGATGTCGTAGCCGACGAGATCGGCTCCGCGCAGCCCGCTCGTCCAATCGACCATCCCGCCGGCATCCAGGTTCTCCAGGTTCTCCAGCTCCTCCGCGTCGCTCCCGCTCTCTCGGTCGCCCGGAGCGCTGTCGTGCGGGGAGACGACGACGAGCACGCGATCGGCGCGCGCGGTGCAGAACTCGTCCCACGCGCTGGGCTGCTGGCCGGTGCCGCAGACCATGATGAGCTGGTCGTGGTCGAGCTCGAGGCGCTCGACGAGCGGGCCGTAGCGTGCGATGGCGTCGGCGCGGGCGGCGGCGGGGTCGAGGCTGGGGTCGCCGGGTGCGTCTCGCTGCGGGTCGGGATACAGGACGGCGAGGCTGCCCCACTGGCACATCGCGCGGCTGAGCTCGTCGGCGATGTCGAGCAGCGGGCACGTGCGGGCGGGCGGCGCGCAGCGCGATCGTGACGGGGCGCGGCGCGCCGTGCGACTGGCACGGCGCGGCTTGCCTGCAGCTGGGCGCTGAGCACGCGCGTGAGGCTGAGCGCGAGCTGGGGCTCGCGAGCGCAGCAGCGAGTGGAAGCCGGCTCGGTCGATGCGCAGCAGCTCGGTGTCGCGCAGGGCGCGCACCGATGCGCTGCGGGTTGAGTCGCTGAGCAGCGCGAGCTCGCCGAGCACGGCGCCGCGCGTGAGCGTGTTGATGGTCACCGGGCGGCCGTCTGGCTGGTCCTCTTTGACGACCTGGAGGTGCCCGACGCGCACGATGTACACGCCGTCGGCGGCGTCGCCTTCGCGGAACAGCCACTCGCCGCGGCGCGAGGCTGACGCTGCGGGCGAGCGTGGCGATCTCCTCGAGCAGGTCGTGGGACAGCGCGGCGAACAGCGGCACGTTGCGCAGGAACTCGCGCGACGGTCTGCGGCGTCACCTGGGCGCGCTCGCCGGCGGCTTCGGCGAGGCTGGGCAGCGGGGTGGCGGACGCACCCGGGACGCCGGGCGCGCCGGCGGGCTCCGCGCCGGTTGCCCCAACGTCGTCGATGGCTCTGATCCACGAGCGCTCGTCGGACCCGTCGCTGGCACGGGCTCCCGCAACGGCGTCGCCGGCGGCAAGGTCTTCACCACGGCTGACGACGAGCGCGAGGCACGCGAGGGACCCGGCGAGGAAGCAGCCGCCGGCGAACAGCCAGCCGTGTTGGAACGCGTGCAGCGCCTGCAGCGGCGTGGGCGTGCGCGAGGATGGCGATCAGCACGGCGACGCCGAGCGCGGCGCCGAGCTGTCGGGCGACGGAGTTGAGCGAGGTGGCGATGGCGAAGCGCGGGCCGGGCACGGAGCCGACGGCGGCGCCGCTGAGCGTGGGGAAGGTGAGCCCGGCGCCGAGGCCGAGGATGAGCATGCCTGGCAGCCAGCCGCGGAGGAAGTCGGCGCGGGTGCCGAGCGGTGGTGGCGAAGAAGGCCATGCCGCCGGCCCACACGAGCGCGCCGGGCGCGACGACGGCGCGGTGGCCGAGGCGTTCGACGACGCGGCTGGCGGGGCCGGCGACGGCCATGGCGGTGAGCGGCCCGGGGGTGAGGGCGAGGCCGGCGGTGAGGATCGAGTAGCGCCAGACGGTGGTGAGGAACAGGACGTTGCAGAGCGTGTAGGCGTAGAAGCCGCCGGCCATGACGACGGTGACGCCGTTGGAGAGCGCGAACGAGCGGATGCGCAGCAGCGACAGGTCGATGACGGGTGCGCGCTGGCGGCTGGAGCGCAGCACGAAGTACACGCTGAGCAGCAGCGCGATGGCGAACGCGCCGATGACGCGCGCGCCGCCCCAGCCCCATTCCTGGCCCTTGACGACGGCGAGCACGAGCGCGGCGATCGCGAGCGCGAGCACGGCGCCGCCGAGCAGGTCGGGCACGCGCCGGCGCCCGGGCGCGCGGCTCTCGACGAGCACGCGCTGGGCGAGCACGAGCGCGACGGCGCCGACGGGGATGTTGACGAGGAACACGAGCCGCCAGCTCGAGGCGGTGATCAGCAGGCCGCCGAGCGGCGGCCCGATGCCGGCGGCGAGCGCGGCGACGGCGGACCACAGCGCGACGGCGTGCATGCGCTCGCGCTCGGCGTGCGCCTCGAGCACGATCGCGAGCGAGCTGGGCACGAGCATCGCGGCGCCGGCGGCCTGCAGCACGCGCGCGGCGACGAGCAGGCCGAGCGTGGGCGCGACGGCGCAGAGGGTGGAGCCGAGCGTGAAGGCGACGAGCGCGAACGAGAACACCTTGCGCCGGCCGAGCAGGTCGGCGAGCTGTCCGCCGCCGACGAGAAAGGCGGCGAACACGATGTTGTAGGCGTTGAGCACCCACGAGACGCTTGACAGCTGCGATCCGGCGAAGTCGTGGTGGATGTTGGGTACGGCGATGTTGACGATGGTGGCGTCGACGAACGCCATGAACGTGCCGAGCACGGCGACGGCGAGGACTGCGCGCGGAGAGGACACCCGACGCGTCCGTGTGGGCGTCGCGACTGTCTCCCTTGCTCCCAAGTGGGCGAGTCTATGCAAAGCCGTGGCGTTGGCGGCAAAGCCGGCAGGTATCTTTTTAAGCGATCGCTTTGAGCGACTGCTAAACTCGTGGTATGAGCTCACCGGATGGACCCACGCGCGGAGGTACGACGAAGGAGGGCGGCGCTGCGCCAACGCTCACCGGCACGAAGCTCCAGATCGCGCAGGCGGCGCTTGAGACCTTGAAGCAGAAGGGATTTGCCGGTGCGAGTGCGCGCGAGATAGCAGGCACGGGGAGCTTCAACCAAGCGTTGATCTTCTACCATTTCGGCAGCGTCCAGAGCGCCTTGCTGGCGGCTCTCGATCTCGTCAGCGCCCGCCGAATGGAGGCATACGGACAGGCGTTCGAGCAGGCACGGACTTTGCCCGAGCTCGCGAGTTTGGCCCGCAGGATCTACGCCGAGGATCTCGAGAACGGTTACGTCACGGTGCTCGGCGAGATGGTTGGCGGTGGCGTATCGGATGTTGAGCTGGGCGGCGCGGTCGTCGCCCGGTTGCAGCCTTGGATTGACATCGTCGCGGGCAAGCTCCGAGAGGTTCTCGCCGGGTCGCCATTCGAGTCGATGATCCCCGCGGGGGACATCGCGTTCGCGATCGTCGCGCTGTACCTGGGCGTTGACATGCTCAGCCATCTCGAAGGCGAGCACGCCCGCGCGGAGTCGCTGCTGGGGCTCGGCGAGCGCTACGCGCCGCTGTTCGGGGCGCTGCTGCCTTCGCAGCCGAAAGGAGAGTCGAAATGAGCACCGATACTGGACTGGACCTCGTAACGGGAGCGTTCAGCTACTCGGGGTCTCGCATCGCCGGACGACTGCTCGACGAGGGGCGCAGGATGAGGACCCTCACGTTTCACCCAGATCGCGCGCATCCGCTGCAGGGCAGGGTCGAGTCGCTGCCGTATCGGTTCGATGATCCGGTGGCGCTCGCCGAGAGCCTCGAGGGAGTGACGACCCTATACAACACCTATTGGGTTCGCTTCGACTACGGCCGCGCAACGTTCGAGGGCGCGATCGCCAACTCGCGTGCCTTGTTCTGTGCGGCAAAGCGCGCCGGGGTGACGCGCGTCGTCCACGTCAGCATCGCGAACCCTTCGCTTGAATCGGCGCTTCCCTACTACAGGGGCAAGGCGCTGGTCGAGCTTGCGCTCGCAGAGCTCGGCGTGCCGTATTCGATCGTCCGTCCCACCCTCGTGTTCGGCGGCGATCGCGACGTCCTCGTCAACAACATCGCCTGGATTCTGCGGCGCATGCCGGTGTTTGCGGTACCCGGGAGCGGTGAGTACCAGGTCCAGCCGGTCCACGTCGATGACCTCGCGCGGATCTGCCGGCAAGCCGCCGATGTCGAAGGCGACGCCATCGTCGATGCGGCCGGTCCGGAGACGATGACGTTTGATGGGTTGGTGCGCGCGATTCGCGGCGCTCTCAGAGCGCGCTCCCCCATCTTGCATCTGCCGAAGGCGGCGATGTCGGCGGCCTCTCGTGTGCTGGGCCTGCTCGTTCACGACGTCGTGCTGACGCCGGATGAGATCGACGGCTTGACCGCGGGTTTGCTCGTTTCACACGACCCGCCGCTCGGACGGACCGCATTCAGCGACTGGCTCGCCGAGACCGGCTCTTCGATCGGCGACGCATATGCGAACGAGCTTCAGCGTCACTTCGTCGTCCCCGCCGCGACGGCGAGACGCTGACGCTCGCCGAGCCTGGCGTTCACCCGCAGCCGGTGATCCCGCCGTCAAGCGGGATGACGGTACCGGTGAGATAGGCGCCGGCGCGCGAGGCGAGGAACAGGGTGAGCCCGGCGACGTCGTCGGGGCGGCCGATGCGCCCGAGCGGCACGTTGCTCTCGACGGCTTGGCGCATCTGGGGGTCGTCGAGCGCGTAGGCCATCATCTTGCTCTGGAAGGGTCCGGGGGCGATGGCGTTGACGGTGATGTGCTCGGCGGCGAGGCGCTTGGCGAGGTGGCGCGTGAGCATGTGCACGGCGGCCTTGCTGGCGCTGTAGCTGTAGTTCTCGACGGGCGGCGGCACGAGCCCGTTGATGGAGCCGATGTTGATGACGCGCGCGGGATCGTCGGCGCTGGCGGCGGCGCGCAGCTGCGGCAGCAGCGCGACGGTGAGGTGGAAGATGCCCTCGACGTTGGTGGAGAGCACCTTGTGCCAGCCGGCGGCGGGGAACTCCTCGAGCGGCGCGCCCCATGCGGCGCCGGCGTTGTTGACGAGGATGTCGAGCGACGGGAAGCGCTCTTGCGTGGCGGCGGCGAGCGTCTGGGCGCCTTGTTGGGTTGAGATGTCTGCGGGTATCGCGTGGCACTCACCGATGGCGCTGAGCTCGTCGGCGGCTGCTTCCACGTCGGCGCTCTTTCGCGAGGAGACGATCACGCGCGCGCCGCCCTGCAGGAGCCCGCGGGCGATCATCATGCCGATGCCGCGCGAGCCGCCGGTGACGAGCGCGGTCTTGTTTGAGACGTCGAACAGGTTGCTCATGGTCAGTCGGCGAACTGGGCGGGACGCTTGTCGAGGAACGCGCCGACGGCCTCGGGCAGGCCGTTGGAGAACGTGGCCATGATCTGCTGGCGGTCCTCGTACTGGACGGCGGCGTGCTCGGAGGGGATCTCCAGCGCGCTCCACATGCCCTGCTTGGTCAGGCGCACGCCCCATGGCGCGAGCGCGGCGATCTGCTCGGCGGCCTGCAGCGCGCGGGCGAGCAGCTGCTGGTCGTCGACGACGTCGGCGAGCAGGCCGATGCGCAGCGCCTCGTGGGCGTCGAACCTGCGCCCGGTGAGCATGAGCTCGTGTGCGCGCGAGGCGCCGATGAGGCGCGGCAGCAGCCAGCTGGTGCCCATGTCGCAGTTGGACACGCCGATGTTGATGAAGGCGACGCGGAAGACGGCGCTGGCGGCGGCGAAGCGGATGTCGCAGCCGAGCGTGAGCGCGAGGCCGAGGCCGGCGGCGGGGCCGTTGACGGCGGCGATGACGGGCTGCGGCAGCGCGCGCAGGCCGAGCACGAGCTTTGACATGTGCTCCTGGTTGGCGAGCCGGTCGCGCGGCTCGTCGCTGCCGTCGTTGCCGGGCGCTGCGCCGTAGCCGCGCAGGTCGACGCCGGCGCAGAAGCCGCGTCCGGAGCCGGTGAGGATGACGGCGCGGCAGGAGCGCTCGGTGGCGATGCGCCGCAGCTCGACGTGCAGCGCCTCGCACAGCTCGGTGCTCATGGCGTTGAGCTGGTCAGGGCGGTTGAGCGACAGTTGCTCGACGTGCGGCGCGGGCTGCTCTACGAGTACGAGGGGTGTCATGGGGGGAGGATCCTATGCCTTGTGGTCAGGGGCGGCGGGAGTGGACGCCCGCTCGGGCAGATCTTAGGTGTGTGAGACTGCCGCGCGTGGAGTCGGGGCGACCGAAGGTGGCGGTGGTGGGCCACGTGGAGTGGGTGCAGTTCGCGCGCGTGGCGCACGTGCCGATTGCTGGCGAGGTTGTGCACGCGAGCGATCCGTTCGAGGAGCCTGCTGGCGGCGGCGCGGTGGCAGCGGTGCAGCTGGCGCGTCTGGCGGGCGCGGCGTCGCTGGTGACGGTGCTGGGCGGCGATGTGTACGGCAGCCGCTCTGCTGCGCGCCTGCTGGAGCTGGGCGTGGACGTGCGCGCGTCGATCGCAGGCGTGCCGAGCCGCAGGGCGGTGACGCTGGTGGACGACGCGGGCGAGCGCACGATCACGACGTTCGGACCGCGACTGGAACCGCGCGGCGCGGAGGAGCGGGCCGGCGAGTCGCCGGGGGCGCAGTCCTCGGGCGCTGCGCCGTCTGTCGAAGCACGACGCGGGCCCTCGCACGAGCGCTGGAGCGAGCTGGAGGAGCTTGACGCGGTGTACTTCACTGCGGGTGACGAGACGGAGCTGCGGCTGGCGCGAGCACGTGCCCGCGTGTTGGTGGTGAGCCCGCGTGCGCGTGACGCGTTGGGCCACGGCGTGCCGCTGGATGCGCTGGTGCTGAGCGGCGATGACGAGATCGAGCTGCGCGCTGCGGAGCCGGCGCTGGCGGAGGCGGAACTGGTGGTGTGGACGGAGGGCGAGCGTGGCGGACGCTACAGGCGTCGCGACGGCGGTACGGGCACATGGGAGGCGGCGCCGCTGCCGGGCGCGCGCGTGGACTCGTACGGCTGCGGCGACTCGTTCGCGGCGGGTCTCACGTACGGCCTCGGCGCTGGCCTTGCGCTCGAAGACGCACTGGCGCTGGCGGCGCGCTGCGGCGCGATGTGCGCGACGGGGCACGGGCCGTACGAGCGTCAGTTGAGCGGCTCGGAGCTCTGACGTACCCCATGCCGGTCGTCACAGAGTCCGTCGCAGCGGACACTGAGATGGACAAAAACCATGCTACAATTCATTTCGCCCTGCAAATATAGGGTTTTTATGGCGATCTCAGTGGACATTCAGGCGGACGTAGCGAGGGACTACCGGGCATCCCACCCGTGGATCACCTTCCGCCTCGACCTCCACAATGCGCCTTGGACGTTCTGGAATCACGTGGGGGAAGCCCACTCGAAGTGCCGCCACCTCTCGAAGACCCCGCTGCCGCCTGAGCTGGCTCGCAAGATGGAACGGGTGTACCTCGCGAAGGGGGCACGCGCGAGCGCTGCGATCGAGGGCAACAGCCTCAACGAGGAGCAGGCGGTCGCTGCGGTGGAGGGCAAGCTGGAGGTCCCGCAGGGCCAGGAGTATCTCCAGCGGGAGCTGGAAAACGTCGTCCATGCGCTCGCCAAAATCGAAATGGAAGTGCATCGCGACGGAAGGTTCGATGTCACGCCGGAGAAGCTACGCGCACTCAACGCGCAGGTGCTCGATGGTCTGGATGTTGAGGACCACGTGGTGCCGGGTGGGTTTCGCGTCGGCGGCATCGTTGTGGGCAACGTGTACAGGGGCGCACCGGCGCGGGATTGCGACTACCTCATAGCGGCCATGTGCGACTGGCTCAACGGGAATGACTTCCAGCGTGACGGCGATGATCATGCCAAGGATTTCCTGCACGCCTTCCTGCGCGCCGTGATCGCTCACGTTTACATCGCCTGGATTCATCCGTTTGGGGACGGCAATGGGCGAACCGCACGTCTGGTCGAGTTCGGAATCCTCACCGCCGCGGGCATCCCCTCGGTGGCGGCACATCTCCTGTCCAACCATTACAACGCGACGAGGACGAACTACTACCGACAGCTCGAGCAGGCCTCGAAGTCGGGCGGCGACCTTGTCCCCTTTCTAGGCTATGCGGCCGATGGATTCGTGGGGCAGCTACAGCAACAGCTGCAGGACGTGCACGAGCTGATCGTTGAGGCCATCTGGATCAACCATGTCCACTCGATGTTTCCGGACCGTACTCTCACGGCGCGCCGCCAGCGTGATCTCGTACTTGCGCTCAAGCACGACAGTTACACCCGTCGCACGCAACTTCCAAGCCTTACTCCGGGGCTGGCCGAAGCGTACGCGGGCAAGGGAAGCAAGACTGTCACGCGCGATCTCAACGTGCTCAGCGAGCTCGAGTTGATCGAGCGGACGTCGAAAGGCCTGCGAGCAAGGCGCGAGCTGATGCTTTCGTTCTTGCCCCGCGTGGCGCCCGGAAGCGAGGACGACCGCGACGCGCTGTTTCCTGCAGTCGCGTAGCGACGAGCCGCTGGATCCCGGGAATCGCGACGCCCGCATATGATCCGCGGCGCGATGGATTTCGAGCAGATCAAAACCGAGGTGTCGGGCAGCGTGCTGACGATCACGTTGGACCGGCCGGACCGCCTGAACGCTTGGACGGCGCAGATGGGCGAGGAGCTGCGCGCGGCGTTCGACGAGGCGGACGCGGACGACGACGTGCGGGCGATCATCGTGACGGGCGCGGGTCGCGGCTTCTGCGCGGGCGCTGACCTGGCGAGCGGCGGCGACACGTTCGACGCGCGCAAGCGCGAGGCGGTGGCGGGCGACAGGCGCGACAACGGCGGCGAATTCTCGCTGCGGATCTTCGAAAGCAAGAAGCCGGTGATCGCGGCGATCAACGGCCCGGCGGTGGGCGTGGGCGCGACGATGACGCTGCCGATGGACGTGCGCCTGATAGCGGACGACGCGCGCATGGGCTTCGTGTTCGCGCGCCGCGGCATCATCCCGGAGGCGTGCTCGAGCTGGTTCCTGCCGCGCATGGTGGGCATCAGCCAGGCGATGGAATGGGTGGCGACGGGCCGCGTGTTCTCCGCGCAGGAGGCGCTGGCGGGCGGCCTGGTGCGCAGCGTGCACCCAAAAGACGAGCTGCTGGACGCGGCGCGCGAGCTGGCACGCGAGATCGCGGAGAACACGGCGCCGGTGTCCGTTGCGGTTGCGCGTCAGTTGATGTGGCGGATGCTGGGCGCCGAGCACCCGATGCTGGCGCACCGCGCGGACTCCCGCGGCATGGTCGCGCGCGGCCAGTCGGCGGACGCCGTCGAGGGCATCACGGCCTTCCTGGAGAAGCGCCCCGCGCACTTCCCCGACCGTGTCAGCGACGGACTGCCGGATGTGATGCCGGGCTGGAGTGCACCGGAGTTCGAGTAGCTGCGCGGTTGCGCTCGGCGCTATTCGCCTTTGCCGGTCGCGCCCTTGTGCGGATTGTGGTCATTGGGGACAAATCGGTAGAGCACCCAGAAGCCCGCCACGGTCAACGCCGCGGCCAATGCGAGCCACGGATCTGCCCAGTTGAGGCCGTTGAGAGCCAATTCAGTGAGCAGGCCTCCGACGATCACTGCAGAGCATACGAAGCCTGTGTAGAACAGGGCTGCGCTGAACCCTCCGCGCAGCTTCCACTCGTGCATAAACGGCTGGAAGTGCACCAGCCATGCGTAGACGAACAGGAACCCGCCAGCGACCTTGAGAAGCGCGTCTGACTGCGTGCCGAGTTGCTTGTGGAGCGCAACAAGGAGCGTCGTTGCTGCGTACCCGCCCATCACGAGCAGGAAGCCAGTCAAGGCGCGCTCGGCGTTCAGCCGGGCTGACTCGGAGTGCTTGGTCAGCTGCTCCATCCACGCTAGCCGGGGACGCGTGAGCGACAGGGTCAGAAGTGTGCCGCCGACAATGGCAACGATGACCTCGCGCCCGTTGACGCCGGTGGCTGCAATGACTGTGCTCAGCATTTGGTCAAGTTCGGCTCTTCAGATTCACACCTTTAGTCCGGCGGCTTCTGAACCAACGAAAGCACCGGCGCCATCAGGTCACCACGCTCAGCCACCCGCTCGAGCACCTGCCGCGCCTCGAACGCGAGGCTCTCGGGGTCGCCGGAGTCGCGCCCGGCGCGCACCTCGTCCCAGTCGAGCGGCGTGGACGCGGTCGGCCGCTCGCCGGCGCGCAGCGAGTACGCGCACACGGTCGTCTTCTTGGCATCGTTCTGACTCCAGTCGATCAGCACCTTGCCGGTGCGGCGCGCCTTGGTCATGCGCGACACCACGAGGTCCGGTTCGGCGCCCTCCAGCAGCTCGGCCACAGCTTTGGCGAACGGCTTGGTGCGCTCGTATGTGACGTCGGCGGAGTTCAGCGGCACGTACACCTGCAGGCCCTTGGAGCCGGACGTCTTGGCGAAGCTGTCCAGGCCCAGGTGCTCGAACATGCCGTGCAGCTGCAGCGCCACGTGGCAGCACTCCACGATCGTCGCCGGTGCGCCCGGGTCCAAATCGAACACGAGCGCGGTGGGGCGGTCCATCGCGCCGGCGCGCGCCAGCGGCACGTGCAGCTCGATCGCCGCCAGGTTCGCCAGCCACACGAGCGTCGGCAGGTCGTCCGCCAGCGTGTAGTCGATCGGCTTGCCTGCCTGCGCCCCCGGAGGGGGTGTGCCCTTCAGGGTGCTCGCGCTCGCCACCGTCGCCGTGCGCACCCACTCGGGACGGTGCGCGGGCGCCTGCTTCTGAAAGAACGACTTCGCCTCCACGCCATCGGGCCAGCGCGTCACCGTCAGCGGGCGCCCCGCCAGGTGGCCCAGCAGCACAGGCGCGATCTCCGCGTAGTACTCGATCAGATCACCCTTGGTGAATCCCGTGCGCGGGTACAGCACCTTGTCGAGGTTCGACAGCTTCAGCTCGCGGCCGTCGATCGTAGTGTGCGCGGTCGCGCCCGCGCGCACGATCCGCGGGCGCACGGTTTCTTCTTGCCCGCGTCGCGCGCGCGCGCTCCCTTCGTGGCCGCTCCCCTCGTGGGCGGCTCCCTCGCGCACGATCTGCTCCGGTGGCTTGTCCTCGCGCAGTCCCTTGTACGTTGGCGCACGCAGGCTGCCGCCGGCGGTCCAGCTGGCGAACTCCACCTCCGCGACCAGGCGCGGCTCGCAGAACAGCGCCTCGCGCGGTAGCTTGGCGCCGGACGTGAACGGCGACGTGGTGCGCGCGAGCGGCTCAAGCAGCCGGGACAGGCGCTGCAGCTCCTCGTCGCTGAAGCCGCTGCCCACCCGGCCCACGAAGCGCAGCTGCGCCTGGTCGCCGTCACCCTCGTACACGCCCAGCAGCAGCGCGCCCACGCTGTCCCTGCGCTTGCCCTTGCCCGGCATCCAGCCGCCCACCACGAGCTCCTGGCGGGCGACCGTCTTGACCTTCACCCAGTCGCGCGTGCGCGCGCCCGGCTGGTAGATGGACTCGAGACGCTTCGCAACGACGCCCTCCAGCTGCTGCTCCGCGGTGGCCGCCAGCAGCGCCTTGCCCTCGCCCACCACGTGCTCCGGCGTCTGCCAGCTGGCGCCGTTCAGCCCCAGCTCCGCCAGCCGCGCGCGGCGGCGCTCGTACGGCTCGCGCATCAGCGAGTGGCCGTCCAGCCACAGCACGTCGAAGATCACGTACGTCACCGGCGTGCCCTGCGCCAGCTTGCGCGCCTGCGCGCGCGAGCCCACGTGCATGCGCTGCGCCAGCGCCTCGAAGCTCGGGCGCCCGTCGCCGTCAAGCGCCACGATCTCGCCGTCCAGCACCGCGCTGTGCGAGCCCAGCGCCGCGTTCAGCGCGAACAGCTCCGGGTAGCTGTCGGTGATGTCTTTCAGGTTGCGGCTCTCCAGTCGCAGCTCGCCCGGCTGCGAGTACGCGAGTGCGCGCACTCCGTCCCACTTCACCTCATACGCCCAGCCGCCGTCCTCGCGCGGCAGCTCGCCCGCGCGCGCCAGCATCGGCGCGATCCGCGCCGGCATCGGCTCGCGGTCGGGGTCCGCGGCGGGGTCCATGCGGTGGATCAGCCAGTTCTTGGGGTGCTCGTCAGCGTCGATCGGGAACAGCGCGTAGCGCGCATCCACGCGCTCGCCGTGCAGCGCCACCTCCACCTTGCGCGGCTCCCACTTCAGGCACTCGTACGTGCCGCTGTCCCAGATCGTGATCTTGCCCGCGCCGTACTGGCCCTTGGGGATCTCCGCCTCGAACTGCAGGTACTCCAGCGGGTGGTCCTCCACGGCCACCGCCAGGTGGTTTTCGCCGGGCGCCGGCGGCAGCCCCTTGGGCACCGCCCACGACGCCAGCGTGCCGTCGCGCTCCAGCCGCAGGTCCCAGTGCAGCCGCGTCGCGTGGTGCTCGTGGATCACAAAGCGCAGCGCGGGGCCGCTCGCGGCGGCCGACGCGCCCGCCGGTGTTTCCGGGGCGGGCTCGGGCGTGCTCGCGAAGTCGCGTTTCGCGTCGTAGCGCGCCAGGCGCGGCGTCGCCTGAATATTCTCCCTCTTGGAGCCCCGTATAGCCATGGTTATACGGTGCTCGCAACGTCAAACAAAGTACGGCCCGCCAACGCGCGCCGACGCTCCGCACCTACCGCTTCGCGGCGGGTTTCTTCGCGGCGGGCCGCTTGGGCGCGGCTTTGACCGTGGCCGTGGCCTTGGCCGTGGCTTTGGCGGCGGCCGCTTTCTTTGCCGGCTGCTTCTTGGCGGCTTTGCGCGGTTTCGCGCCGCCGGTGCCAGCGCCGGCGCCGATGCCGTCCGCGCCATCGCCCTTGCCTTCGCGCTCGCGCACCGCGTCCAGGCTCGCCTTCAGCGCGCTCATCAGGTCGGGTGCAGGCGCGGCCGTCTCCTCCGGCGCGGGCTGCACCGCGATCGCCTTGCCCTGCGCCTTGCGCTCGATCAGCGCGAGCACCTGCTCGCGGTGGGTGTCGTGGAACGCGTCCGGCTGGAAGTCGCCCGCGAGCGAGTCCACCAGCTGCTTGGCGATGTCCAGCTCGCGCTTGGTCGTTTTCACCTCGGCCGCCTCCGTCACCTCGTCGAGGCGCTCCGGCGGCAGCACTTCGTCGGCGAACAGCATCGTCGCCATGCCGAGGGCGTCGCCGATCGGGCGCACCGCCACCAGCTGCTCCTTCGAGCGGATCACCACGCGCGCGATCGCCACCTTGCCGGTCGCGCGCATCGCCTCCAGCAGCAGCCGGTATGGCTTCGCTCCCCCGGTCCCCGGCGCCAGGTAGTAGGGATGGTCGTAGTACACAGGGTCGATCTGTGAGAGATCTACGAACTCCTCGATCTCGATTGTTTTTGTCTTTGTCGGCTCCAGTGCCTCGAGCTCGCCCGGCTCGATCACCACGTAGCGGTCCGGCGCCAGCTCGTAGCCCTTGACCACGTCTCCGTACGGCACCTCCTCGCCGGTCGACGGGTCGACGCGCTTCTGCGCAATGCGCACGCCGCTCTTGCTGGAGAGCTGGTGGAAGCGCACCGTCTTGCGGTCAACTGCGCTGTACATCTTCACCGGCACCGTCACCAAGCCGAAGCCGATCGTGCCTGTCCACATCGCGCGGGGCATACGGGAGTAGTACCACCTGCGCGCAGCTATCCCTATCGCTGCAAAGCCGGTGCCACGCGGCGACCGCCGGGCCGTGCACTCAGCTGTCTGCCGCCCCCCCGGACTCGCTCCCCGACAGATCCGCGGTGCGCGTCGCCCACCAGCTCAGCGGCACGATCTCATACGCCAGCTCGCGCGAGCGGTAGTCGAGCTCCGTCGCCAGGTTGAGCACCGCCACGATCTGGTCGTGCAGCCAGCGGTCGTCGCCCCATTCCTCCGCGTGCTCGGTGGCCACGCTGCTGCGCAACAGCGCGCGCTCGCGCGCGCTCTGCTCCGGCGGCGGCTCGTTGTGCGTGAGCACGCTGCTCAGCCACTCAAGGCGCGCCGCCAGCTCCACGTGGCGGTCCAGCACCGCCGCGTACGGGCTCGCGCTCACCATCACGGAAGCCCACCGCGCGATCACCTGCGAGGTGTGGTCCGCGAGCGTCGCCGTCACGCGCTGCAGCGTCGCGCGACGCTCCGCGTCCGCGAGCAGCTCGTCGAGCGCGCTCGACACCCGCTGTGTGTCGCGCGCCAGCGCCGCGCCTTCAAGCAGCGGCTGCACCGCGCCGCTGCGGACCTCCCCCAGGCGCAGCACCTCCACCAGCCCGCTCCACGTCGCCCGCGCGCTCTGCGTCAGCGCCAGCAGCACGCTCTGCGCCAGCAGGTTCCAGCGGCGGCGGTCGCGCCGTTCCACGAACTCGTTGATCACCGCCAGCGTGATCGCCACCACCAGCACGTTCGCCACCAGCGACGTCAGCAGCGCGTGGCGCTCCCAGAAGCGGCTCACCACGAAGTCCGACGCGCCCGCCGCGGCCACCAGCGCCACGCCCAACCACGCCGCCAGCGCCAGCCTGCGCTGCTGCGGCATCATCGGCGCCCGCCCGCCCGCGTCATCGGCCGAGGCTCGCCGGGATCGCGTGCGTGGCAGCGTCGCTCTCCGCCGCCCTGGTCGCGTCCTGCGCGTCCGCGCCCGCGGACAGGCGCGCGGAGTAGATCGACGGCGCGCCCACCACCCGCGCGAGCACCGTCGCCTCGACCACTGCGATCAGCACCGGCACCATCAGCCCGTCCGCGCGGTGCGTGAGCTCCAGCAGCAGCACCACCGCCGCCAGCGGGCCCTGCATCGACGCGCCCAGCACCGCTGCGCCGCCGATGATCGCGTAGGAGCCCAGCGGCGCGCCCGGCCACAGCTGCGCCCAGCCCTCGCCCAGCAGGCCGCCGAGCAGCACGCCGCAGGCGAGCGTTGGCGTGAGCAGGCCGCCCGGCGCGCCGCTGCCCAGGCACGCGGCCGTGACCAGCGGCTTGAGCACCAGCAACACTGCCAGGAGCGCCACGCTGAGCTTCGCCACGAGCGCCAGCTGCACCACCGGTTTGCCGTTGCCCAACAGCTGCGGGTACGCGATCGCGAGCGCGCCCAGCGCCGTGAACACCGCGATCGGCGCGGTCAGCCGCAGCCACGCCGACGGCGGCCGCAGCGAGTGCGCGAGCGCGACCAGTCGGATCCAGCCGATCGCCGCGAGGCCCGCCAGCGGGCCCACGATCACCGCCCACACGACCACGCGCGCGCTCACCGGGTACGTGGGGATCGTGTACGTGGGGGCGATCGGCAGCACCACCCACGCGACCGCCGTTGCGATCAGCGACGTCGCCAGTGCCGGCAGCACCAGCGGCAGCGTCAGCGTGCCCAGCAGCACCTCCAGCGCGAACAGCGCGCCGCCCAGCGGCACGTTGTACACCGCCGCCATGCCCGCGCCCGCGCCGCACGCCACCAGCAGCCGCCGCTGCCAGTCGGGCAGCTTCGCCCATTCGCTCAGCCAGCTCGCCACCCCCGCGCCCACCTGCTGCGGCGCCGCCTCGCGGCCCAGCGACGCGCCCAGCGCAACGATCACGATCGAGTGCACGGCGCTCGCGACGCTCGACCAGAACGGCACGCGCGCGCCGCGCAGCCACAGCGAGCCCGACACGTCCGCCGGCTTCGCGCGCGCCAGCGCCAGCGCGCCGCCGCCCGCCACCACGCCGCCGATGAACAGCACCAGCACGCGCCGCGCCGAGGACGTGTGCTTGACGCCTTCCAGGAAGTCCCCCGAGTGGTAGCCCCACGCCAGGTGCTGCACTGCGCGCAGCAGCTCCATCAGCGCCGCGCCGCCCACGCCCGCGCCCACGCCGATCAGCACCACCAGCATCCAGAAGCGCGCCCCGTACGACGCCACCACTCCCCTGCCGGGCACGTTCGGTTGGGGCGTCGCGCGGGTCAATGCAGGGACCAGTGTGACGGTGGGGGCAGCTGGAGTGGCGACCGGGGCGTGAGTACCGTCCCAAGTTGTTCATAGCCTCGGCGCATGGTTGACACGCCCGAGGAGCTCGCGATCGATCTGTCGCGCGCGTCGCTGCGCGCGCAGGAGCAGACGGAGAACCAGCTACGCGAAAAGGCGACAGCGGTGTTGTCGGCGGCGTCGATCGTCGTGCCGATCGCGGCGCTGGGGATTGGTCACGGTCGGACGGCCACGGCGATCCCGTTCGGCTTGGCGGCCGTCGCGTATTTTCTCTGCGCCCGCGCATGCGGCGCAGCGCTCTTCCCGCGCGGCATCCGTGCCGGGCTGCTCGGGAGTGAGCTGCTCGAGGCGGTCAGGGGAGTTGAAGCTGACCTGCGTCAGATGCAAGAGTCGGCGGCCAGTTACCTCGATCTGATCAATCTGCACAACCACGCCATCCTGGAAACCTCAGCCGGTCGCGTCCGCTATGCGATCACGATGCTCACCGTCGAGATCCTCGCATTGGTTGTGGCTCTCGTCATTACAATCGTGAGCTGAAATGTCCGACAAGCCCACCTCACCGAAGCCTGGTCCGCCGAGCCCGCTGCCCAAGGAGCCGCCGCCCAACGTGATCGCCCCACGGATCCGTGGGGCGAGGCGCGCCCGCTGAGAAGCGGAAATACGAGCGCGTCGGCGGGAGTCCGGTCGGGCCTATAGCTCTCACGGCACGTGCACCGGAGCCCTGGACGGCTTGAGCGCGAGCCGCTGGCTCAGCCGCACGACGCACGGCGCGAGTCCTTCTTCTCCGCACACGCCTTCCGGCTCGCCAGTACCCGTCGCTTCGTACGCGCGTTCACCGACGACCGAGAAGCCGCTCAGATAGGTATGGGCGCGAGCGCTGGCGTAGGCGTTGTGCGCGGGGTCGAAGCGATACGCGACGAACCCGGCGCCCATGCTGTCCTCGTAGAAGTACAGCTTCCCGCCGGACCACGACGGGCCGAGCCAGCTCTCATCGCCCTCTCCCGCGCCCAGCAGGGCTATGAGCCGCTGCGGCTCGCCGTTGACGGCCTCGGTGCGCACCTCGGTGGTGGTGCCGTTGGCTCCGATGCCGTCGTTGAGATCGAACGTGTCGACCAGCGCGAGCTGTCCGCGGTACAGCGCCAGTGCGTCGATGCTGGGTCCCTGCGGCGGGGCGCAGACCAGTGGCGGGGGTTCGGCTGGCGGCGGCGCGTAGTAGCACTTGCGATGCGGCGCGCCGCCGAGCCGGACGGGCCGGGACCGACGTCGACTTCGATCGCCTTCCCGGCCGCGGGGATCGGCGGCGTGGAGATCTGCCCGTCGCGACGGACGGCGACGTGCCACGAGCGGCTTGCTGCGTCGTAGTCGCTCCACACCGCAACATCGCCGTATGCCTCGACAGCTGTGCTGCCGTGCAACGGAGCGATCACGGTCGGAGCGGCGATCGCTGTGGCGCCGACCCACGCGAGCTGCGCGCTCGCCGTCAGAATCGCGATCAGGGGCCTCATGCCTCTTTATCCTTCCCGCACGCGCGAGGGCGCAAGCCTTCTATATGAAATTGTCCCGAGGCGGACATGGGGAGCGCTGAAGGACTCCGCCCCACAAACTGGCCAGCCAGCCAGTATCATCGGCGCCCCATCCGAGCGGCGATCGTGGAGGTCTGAAGAATGGCGACTGTTGGGCGCGACATCGAGGCTGTTGAACTGACCGACGAGCAGCTGTGGACGGACGGTCCGCCGTACGAGATGTTCAAGGAGATGCGCGGCAAGTGCCCGATCCACTGGACGGAGAGCTTTGAACTGTTCCCGGAGGAGGCTGGCTTCTGGTCGGTGACGACGGCGGATGACGTGCACACGGTGAGCCGCGACTGGAAGACGTACTCGTCGGAACTGGGCGGCGTGCTGGTGGCGGCGGCGGGCTTTCCGATCGAGCTGGCGCGCGCGATGTTCATCGGCATGGACCCGCCGAAGCACGACCGCCTGAAGGCGCTGTTCCAGGCGGGCTTCACGCCGCGGCGGATCGCCGCGCACGAGGACGCGATCAGGGCGATCGCGATCAAGGTGCTGGACCGTTTGGATGGCCCGCCCGCCCGCGAGACGTGCGACCTGGTGAGCGACGTGGCGCAGCCGGTGGTGTCGCGCGTGATCGGCAGCTTCATGGGTATCGACGAGCAGGACGACGCGATCTGGGCGCGGCTGATGAACTCGACGCTGGGCGCGGCGGACCCGGATCTGAACCCGGACGGCTTCGAGGGGGCGCTCAAGAAAGACCTGCCGGAGATCTTCGAGCGCTGCCGCCAGCTGATCGCGGCGCGCACTGAGAACCCCACGGAGGACCTGACGAGCGTGCTGGTGCACGCGGAGGTGGACGGCGAGAAGCTGGAGGAACACGAGATCGTGATGGGCTTCTTCCTGCTGATGGCGGCTGGCAACGACAGCACGAAGGCGACGTACTGCAGCGGCATGCGCGCGCTGCTGCAGGACCGCGAGCAGATGCAACTGCTGCTGGACGACCCGTCGCTGATCCCGGACGCGGTGGAGGAGTCGCTGCGCATGTTCCCGGCGTTTGCGCACTTCCGCCGCACGGCTACGTGCGACACGGAGCTGCACGGCCAGAAGATCCGCGAGGGCGAGAAGGTGGTGATGTGGTACGTGTCGTCGAACCGCGACGAGACGCGCTACGAGGACCCGGACCGGTTCGATTTGAGGCGCAAGGCGGAGCACCAGGCGTTCGGCGCGGGCGGGCGCCACTTCTGCCTGGGCACGGCGCTGGCGCGGCTGGAGCTGAAGGTGATGCTGGAGGAGACGCTGAAGCGCTTCCCCAACATGCAGCTGGACGGCACGCCGGCGGCCGTGGAATCGCTGTTCCTGAACCAGCTGAAGTCGCTGCCGGTGCGCCTCTAGGTTTTTCTTCGCTCACGTCGGCCGTATAGCAATGGTTATACGGCCGACGCGGAATGACACTTTGTACGGGGTGACGACCGTCGTCTCAGCCTCACCAGCGCCCGTGCGCTACCCGTGCCCGAGCACGGGATGCGGCACGTACGGCTGCTCGAGCCGCTCGATCTCGTCTGCGCTGAGCGTGAGCTGCTCGGCGGCGAGCGCGTCCTGCAGGTGCTCGGCCTTGGTGGCGCCGACGATCGGCGCGGTGACGCCGGGCTTGTGCAGCAGCCAGGCGAGCGCGACCTGCGCGGGCGGCACGCCCCGCTCACCGGCGACTGCGACGACGCGATCGACGACGTCGAAGTCGGTGGGCTGGTCGTACAGGTAGTCGGCGAAGGGGTCGCTGCCGGCGCGCGCGGTGAGCCGCTGGCCGTCGCGGGTGCGGTTGCCGGCGAGCATGCCGCGTGCGAGCGGGCTCCAGGGGATGACGCCGACGCCCTGGTCGATGCAGAGCGGGATCATCTCGCGCTCCTCCTCGCGGTAGACGAGGTTGTAGTGGTTCTGCATGGACACGAAGCGCGTGCAGCCGGCGAGCTGGGCGACGTGCTGGGCCTTGGCGAACTGCCACGCGAACATGCTGCTGGCGCCGATGTAGCGGGCCTTGCCGGCGCGCACGACGTCGTGCAGCGCCTGCATGGTCTCCTCGATGGGCGTGCGCGGGTCCCAGCGGTGGATCTGGTACAGGTCGACGTAGTCCATGTCGAGGCGCTGAAGCGACGCGTCGATGGCGGCGAGGATGTGCTTGCGCGAGAGCCCGCCGCCGTTCTCGCCGGGCGTCATGGGCATGAACACCTTGGTGGCGAGGACGACCTCCTCGCGTGAGAGCAGCTTGCGCAGCAGCCGTCCGGTGGCGACCTCGCTGGCGCCCTGCGAGTAGGTGTCTGCGGTGTCGAAGAAGTTGATGCCGCCGTCGACGGCTGCGCGCACGATGGGCCCGGCGGCGTCCTCGTCGAGCACCCACGGTTTGTCGCTGTGGTTGCCGAAGCTCATCATGCCGAGGCACACGCGCGAGACGCGCAGGCCGGTGGCGCCGAGGTTGACGTACTGCATGGGTTGCACCTTAGCCGCGCGCCAGCGTGGCGCCGGCGCCGGCGAGCGCGTCGGCGGCGCGCCGCTGAGCCGGCGTCTCGCCGGGCGTCCGCCGCGACGGTCGCCTGGACGCCAGTACTAGCGGGCTGCGAGCTGCTGTACGAGATGCGTCCGCGCCCCGCGCGGGCGCTCGCTCAGCGCACGCGCGTGCCGACACGCTGGGTGTAGCGGGGGCACGAGACCATCGAAAGGGGTTGACAGTAATGAGAGGCATTCGTTTGCGCCGCGAGGTGGCGGCGCTGGCTGCGTCGACGGCGCTCGCCGCGATGGTGGCGGTCCCCGCGAGCACGGCGCTGGCGGCGGCGCCGACGCCGGTGCGCCTGGCGGCGGGCGGCGACCACGCGCTGGTGCTGAGCTCGACGGGCCAGATGTTCGCGTTCGGGCAGAACCGCTGGGGGCAGTTGGCGAGCCCGGTGAACAACGGCACGGAGCATCCCAACCCGACGCCGACGCCGGTGACGCTGCCGGGCGCGGCGGGCTCGGTGGCGCAGATGGCGATCGGCTTCAACGACAGCCTGGTGCTGACGTCGACTGGTCAGCTGTTCGCGTTCGGCGGCAACCTGTGGGGGCAGCTGGGCACGACGGTGAACGTGCACACGCAGACGCCGAACCCGACGCCTGTGCCGGTGACGCTGCCGGGAGCGGAAGGCCCGGTGACACAGATCGCCTCGGGCGCGAACCAGAGCCTGGCGCTGACGTCGGCGGGGCAGCTGTACGCGTGGGGGCGCAACCGCTATGGCGAGCTGGGCCAGACGTTTGACAGCGGCACGGAGGAACCGAATCCGACGCCGATGCTGGTGAGCATCCCGGGCGCGACGGGCCCGATCAGCCAGATCGTGGCGGGCGGCTCGCACAGCTTCGTGGTGACGTCCACGGGCCAGCTGTTCGGGTTCGGGCGCGACCGCTGGGGCGCGCTGGGGATTCCGATCGGGCGCGGCGCGCCGCAGGAAAACCCGGTGCCGGTGCTGCTGACGCTTCCGGGCGCTACGGGCCCGGTGACGCAGATCGCGGCGGGCTACACGCACACGCTGGTGCTGACGTCGACGGGCCAGGTGTTTGCGTTTGGACGCAACCACTTCGGCCAGCTGGGCAATTCGGTGAACATCGGCACGGAAAACCCGAACCCGACGCCGACGCTGGTGACGCTGCCGGGCGCTGGCGGCACGGTGACGCAGATCGCGGCGGGCTCGGGGCACAGCCTGGTGCTGACGTCGACAGGCCAGCTGTACGCGTTCGGCTCGAACATGTGGGGTCAGCTGGGGGTGGCGACGAACCTGGGCACGCGCACGCCGAACCCGACGCCGACGCTGGTGAGGCTGCCGGGCGCGATGGGCGCGGTGACGCAGATCGCGGCGGGCGCGAACAACACGCTGGCGCTGACGTCGACTGGCCAGCTGTTCACGTTCGGGCGCAACAAATGGGGCGAGCTGGGCGTGCCGATCAACGCGGGCACGGAGCGTCCGACGATGCCCACGCTGGCGACGCTGCCGTAGGGATCGTTGCAGTCGGCGAGTCGAATCGGACAAATGTCCAGCTGATGCGGTGCGGCGCTCAACCAGCATGGCCCGTGCTTTGGCCGGGATTGCGCGCTGCACTACGTTAGCTGCCGTGTTGGTGCTATAGAAGTGTTTCGTATCGCCGAAGATGTGAGAGCGGAGACACCGTCGTCGAGCATTGGAGGAGCAGATGGGCTTTTTCTACATCAGCGACGATGCGCCGGTTGCGGGTATGGAGCGCTCCGGCGACATCGCGATGCTGGTCGCGGGCGGCGACATCGACTACGACGCGAGTCCGCAGCTGCGCGAGCGTCTGGCGGATCACATCCACCAGGGCGCGCGGCGCCTGGTGCTGGATCTGTCGAAGGTGACGTTCATCGACTCGACGGCGATCGGTGTGCTGGTGGGCGCGGTGATGCGCCTGCACGAAGAGGGCGGCGGCTCGCTGGCGGTGGTGTGCGCGGATGAGAACCGGCGCGTGCTGCGGATCTTCGAGATCGCCGGGGTGGACAGCCTGATCGGGCTGTACCGCTCGCGCGAGGAAGCGCTTCTGGAGCTGGCGACCACCGGTTGACGTGCGCGCGACCGTGGAACATGCAGCTCACGGCAGCACGACGAGCGAACTGCGCTTGCCGGCGCAGCCGTCGAAGTTGAGCGTGGCGCGCGAGTACGCGCACGACGCGGCGGCGGCGTTCGGCTTCGACGCGGAGCGCTGCTACGAGATCGCGTTTGCGGTGAACGAGGCGGTGACGAACGCGATCAGGCACGGGCGTCCGGACGAGCACGGCCAGATTCACCTGAGCACGCTGAGCGACGGCGAGCGTCTGACGCTGTCGGTTCGCGACTACGGCACGTTCGTGGCATCCCCGGTCGACTACAGCCCGACGGCGGAGGGCGGCCGCGGCTTCGCGCTGATGGCGGGCCTGATGGACACGGTGCAGCTGTGCGTGTCTTCGAATGGCACTACGGTGCGCCTGTCCAAGGCGCGCACATGAGCGCCATGGCGAGCGACGGGGGGCGGTGAGCGAAGTGACGGTGGGGGGTCGCATGCGCGCGTGCACGGCTGCGGGCGCAGCGTTGATGCTCGCGATCGCGCTGCCGTCGGCGTCGAGCGCGCGCGCGGCGGGGATCTCGCTGCCGGCGGCGCCCGCCACGGGCCTGCTGGGAAGCGTCGGCTCGACGCTGTCGGGTGTCGGCGCGGCGCTGCCCAGCGTGGGGATCACCGTGCCGAGCGTGGGTGTGACGGTGCCGAGCATCGGCATCACGGTGCCGAGTGTCGGCGTGACGGTCCCCGGGGTGACGGTGTCGACGCCGGAAGTGAAAGTGTCCACGCCGGAAGTGAAAGCGTCGACGCCCGAAGTGGGCGTGTCGACACCGAGCTCCCCCAGCGGCGGCTCCACGGAAACGCCCACGGGTGGCGGCTCCTCGGGCGGCGGGTCATCTGGCGGAGGCTCGGGCGGTGGCTCCGGGACGTCGTCGCCGCCGACGGGCACGAACGCGACGGTGGCGTCGGTGTCCGGTGCGGCGGCTGCCAAGACGCCGGCGGGCGGGTCGGGCGCGTCGAGGACGGGCTCGTCGGTGGGCGCCGCGACCGGTACGCGGCTGACGTCGAAGCACTCCGCGCGCGGGGCGGGCGGCACACGCGGCGCGGGCGGTGTGAGCGCCACGACGCCGACGCCCGGAGGCTCCTCGGGCGGGGGCGCGCTCGGGGCGCGCGACGCGAGCGCATTGCACGCCGCGACCTCGCACGGCGCGACGGCCAAGCACGCGAGCAGCCCGCTGGAATCGATCGGCCGCCACATCCCGCTGCCACTGCCGGTGCCGGACTGGAGCAAGCCGATCATCGCGCTGCTGCTGGTGCTGGCGATCGGTTTCGCGCTGCGCTCGCGCGCGGCGGGGCGGCGCGCGCGGCGGCTGGAGCGTCAGCGCGTGACGCTGCTGCGCGACGTGGGCGCGATGCAGGCGGCGCTGGTGCCGGAGGTGCCTGCGCGCGTGGGCGGCCTGGGCGTGTCGGTGGCGTACAGGCCGGCGGCGGGCCCGGCGGCGGGCGGCGACTTCTACGACGTGTTCGTGCCGGCGCGCGGCCGGGTGGCGATCATCCTGGGCGACGTGGCGGGCCATGGGCATCGCGCGCTGACGCAGGCGGCGCTGACGCGCTACACGCTGCGCGCGTATCTGCAGACGGGCATGGAGCCGCGGGCGGCGCTGGCGCTGGCGGGCCGTGTGCTGGCTGATCCGCAGGCGGAGCACTACGCGACGGTGGCGGTGGCGGTGTACGACACGCGTGAGGGTCGCCTGACGTACGCGAGCGCGGGCCACCCGCCGCCGCTGGTGCAGGGCATGAGGATGCGCGAGCCGCTTGAGACGTGCGCGTCGCCGCCGGTCGGCTGGACGGTGCCGACGGGCCGCCGCCAGACGACGGTGTCGCTGGCTCCGGGCGCGGTGGTGTGCTTCTTCAGCGACGGCCTGATCGAGGCGCGTTGCCGCGAGGACCTGCTGGGCCGCGAGCGCGTGGGCGAGCTGCTGGCGTCGCTGGGCCCGCGGCCGGATGCGGAGAAGCTGCTGGCGAAGGTGCGATCGACGGCGTTGGCGACGCCGGACGACATGGCGGCGTGCATCCTCACGCCGGAGATGGCGGTCATCGGCGTGCGCACGCACGTGGAGGAGCTGGAGGTGGACGAGCGCGCGCTCGCGCGCGGCGCGGCGCAGCGCTTCCTTGCCGAGTGTGACGTCCTCGCCGCGGATCTGCGTCCGGCGCTGGAGCGCGCGGGTGAGATCGCGGCGGCATCGGGCACGGCGCTGCTGCGCGTGGAGCTGGAGCGCGCGCATCCCACGGTGACGGTCACGGCGCCGAGCCCGCCGCCGAGGGTCGATGCGCCCCAGGGTCCGCCGTCGCCGTCGCCGTCGCCGTCGCCACCGCCGGCGCCGGCTGGCCGGCCGGCGGAGCCGTCCGGCGTGGCCTGAAACTGGGCCTGGAACCATTCGGTTAATTGCATTGACGCGGCGACGGTCGTGTGCGAGTGTGCGACACGGTCGCCGATGCTGACTGGTTGGCGGCGAGACGACGAGCGGCGCTGCTTCGCCCGCCGGGCGGTTTAGACGAGCGATGCGGGCCGGCACCTGCACATCGAGCGACGAAAGGGACAGCAGAATGGCGCCAATACACGAGGACGAGATCGTGATCGTGGTACTCGACATCATCCTGGACTTCCGCGAGATCCACTGGGACATCCCGCAGTTCGAGGGGGACCGCCCGATTGTGGACGAGGCCCTGGAGAGGATCGCGTCGAGCTCCGCGGTGAGTGAGGCTCAGGCGGAGGGCCGCGCGGTCGCGCTGCCGAGCGCACGCGAGCTGGCGGCGGCGCGCGAGCGCCAGCTGGCACGCTGGGCGGCGTAGCTGGTGGACGTGCTGGCGATCGCGGTCGTGGGGACGCTGTGCGTGTGGTTCCCGATGACCGCGATCGTGCAGTTGCCGTGGGAGCGCTGCCGGCGCGTGCGCCGCTGGGACCCGGTCGGCCATCTGCTGCCCGGCTGGAGCTTCTTCGCGCCGAAGCCGGTGCGCGCGGACTTCGCGGTGTGGTACCGCTGGTGGGGGTCCTATGAGGATGGTCGCGCGGACGTGCCGCAGGACGACTCCTCGCCGTGGGTCGAGCTCGCGGGGATCGAGCAGCGCCGCGCCACCGATGCGCTGGTGAATCCCGGCCGCTACACGCGCAAGAGCATCTTCACGTGCTGCTACGGCATCGTGGTGACCGAGCGCGAGGCGGCGAGCGGGCAGAGCGCCGCGTCGGGCCTGCCATCGACGGAGGTGATGACGAGCCTGCCGTACGTGCTGCTGGCGGAGAAGGTGTCGACGCTGTGCGGCGACGCTGTGGCGGTGCAGTTCCGCATCGACGTGATCCACTACGACCGCGGCGTGGCGCGCGCGGTGACGGTGTTCACATCGGCGGTGCACCGGACGGGCGCCGCCGGGGAGGTCGGCGCGGAGCAGGTCTGTGTGGCTGCATCCTGACGCCGCTCAGGCGCTGAGCCTGGCGGTTCGGCTGTGCGCGGTGGCGCAGCTGATCGGCCTGCTGGAGCTGGCGCTGGTGCGCGCGGAGCTGGCGCCGGGCGGGTTCCTGGACTGGTCGATGATCGGCATCCTGAGCCCGCGCGCGCGAACGCGCATGGGAAGCGCGCTGCGACGCGCGTTCCGGCGCTTGAGCGCGCGCGCGTTCGCGGGCCTGCTGGCGCTGGAGGCGCTGGTGGCATGCGCGCTGCTGGCGTGGCCGTCGCGGTGGCCGCTGATCGCGGCGGCGGCGGCGCTGCAGGTGATGGCGATGAAGCGCCATCACCTGACGATCGACGGCTCCGACCAGATGGTGCTGGTGGTGCTGGTGACGTGCCTGCTCGGCCGCGTGGGCACAGAAGCGGTGGCGATGCGCGCGGCGGTGTGGTTCCTGGCGGCGGAGCTGACGCTGGCATATGTGGTGTCGGGCGTCTACAAGGCGGCGTCCACGTACTGGCGCTCGGATGGCGCGTTGGCGATGCTGGTGCAGACGCGGATGTACGGGCAGCCGCGCGCGGCGCGCGTGGTCGCGGCGCATCCGGCGGTGGCCACCGCGGCCGGGTATGCGGTGTTCTGCTGGGAGTCGCTGTTCTTCGTGGCGCTCACGGCGCCGCCGGCGGTGGCGGCGGCGATGCTGGCGCTGGGGATCGCGTTCCACGCGGGCTGCGCGATCGTGATGGGGCTGAACCGCTTCGTGTGGGCCTTCGCGGCGAGCTACCCGGCGGTGCTGTACACGAACGCGGCGATCCGCTCGCAGCTCGGCGCGCACACGGCGAGCACGGTTGCGGTCGGCTCGGCGGCCGCGGGAGTGCTTTGCCTGGTGTGCGTGGCGCGTCCGCGCGTGGCGCTGCCTGCCGGTTAGCTCTGCAACGCTTTCGTCGCCGCGACGGTGCTCCGCTCGCATTGCTTGGCGATCTCCGTGATTGCGGCGAGATCCTCATCGCTCAGGGTCGACAGATCGACGTTGGTCGAGAGGGTTTCCTTCAGCGTGTCGATCGCGGCGGCGCTTTGGTTGAGGTGCTGCCGGACCCACAGGTACCACGTGAAGGAGCCGGGCCGGTAGTTGTTCGTGCCGACGGGATCCATGCGTGACCTCACTTGTCTCGACGTCGGCCCCTGGAGGCGACGAATTGCAGGTTACAAACCGTTCTAACGTCTGGTTACAGCGGTGTCCAGCGGATCACGCGTTTGTAACATGGAGCGCGATATGGGCTGGCGGGCGTCAGATCGCCGGCTCGACGGTGGGCTCCTCGTCGATGTCGAGCGGTTCGGGCGCGAGCAGGTACACGATGCTGGCGAGCGCGATCAGCGACCCGCAATCGAACAGGGTGTCGCGGAGGCCGCTTGCGAGGAGCGCACGCTGCTCGGCGCCGCTGCCACCGAACTGTTCGAGCCCTTCGACGATTATGTAGATGTGCATCGCGAGCACGCCCACGGCGGCGCCGATCAGACCGCATACAACGAAGAACGCGAGGCCACCGACCGGTCCGGCGGCCAGGTCGGGAACCCAGCGCGAGCCGGCCACGACACCGACGCTGAGCGCGGCGGCGAAGATCGGGACGGGGACGAGCACGCGGCCATCCTGCTCGGCCGATCGGACGAAAAGCCCGATGGCGCGAATTACGCCGCGCGGGCCAGCTTGGGGCGATGTGAGCTGCTCTCTCGCGCCGCGCTCGTATTTGGCCTGCATGAGGCCAGCGGGTGTCGCCGGCTACAGCACGAGGAAGCGCTTGAGCTTGCCGGTGGCCAGCCGCGGAATGCTCTCAACCGCGGTGACCGTGACGGCCGGCTCGGGGCATCCCGAGCGTGCGAGCGCCTCCTGGAGCTTGCGATTGAGGCTCTCCACGTCGAACGGTCCCTCTGCGCACGCGATGACCTCGGCTCCGGCACTGGTCTGCTGTACCTGATACTCGGAGATCGCTGGCTCGCGTCCCAGGATCGAGCGAAAGAGATGCGGGTGCACGCTGACCCCGTCTCCGTAAACGAAGATGTCGTCGTTGCGCCCCTCGATGTCGGCGATGCGCTGGTGCACGGACCCGCACGCACACGGCTCGTCCAGGAGCGTCACCTCATCGCTGATCTCATAACGGATGAGCGGCATCAGAGGGTTGAAGAGGTTCGTCAGATACACCTTGTGCGAGCGCACTCCGGCCGGGACGGGGTTTCCGTGCGCATCGACGGCCTCGACGATCACCAGATCGTCGGTAAGGTGCATCCCCGCGCCCTTGAAGCAGCCGATGGCCGTGACGCCCGCCTCCGAGGTTCCCCACATGTTGGCGACCGGCGCCTGCCAGGTCTCTTCTGCGGCCTCACGCGTCTCGGGGAGCAGCGGCTCGGCCATCGTCAGTATCCGCCGCGGCTGGATCTGAAGCCGGCCCGCGCGCGCCTCGCCTACCAGACGGCCAAGCATGGACGGATACGTCGCGAGGTTGTCGCCGCCGACCGAGTTCAGCCCCGTGACGATCTCCTCCAATGGAAGGCCGATCCTGAACCGGTGAGTCTCGATGGCGCCCGTGGCGAACGTCTCAGAGAGCGCGCTCGTGAAATGCGTCGCGTTTTCCGCCGCCACGATCATCGCCACCGGAGGCCGCGACGCGAGCTCAGGGTCGCCGATGCGGTCGAGCAGCGAGCGGCGAATCGCCGTCAGCTGCACAGTCGCCCACGCATCCCAGCCCCAAACGAACACTCCCCGCATGCCACTTGAGCCGCCCGACGCCACGGCGTGCAGCTCGTCACGGAAGTACGCGTCACCGTCGAGCCCGGCGATGTGAGCGTTTACGTCCACCAGGCGAACCTCGGGGTCGGTCACGATCGCGTCGAAGTTGCCCATCAGATCGCCCTTGGTCATCACCGGCAGATGCCGTAGGTCATCGGCGTCGAGCGTTGTCAGCTCGACGTCCCCGAGCCGGTCGCGATGCCAGGGAGATCGCTGCACCGCCGTCCCTACGAGCTCACGCAGTTGCGCCGTTCGCTCGGCGTGCAGCCGCTCAGCAGTCCACCCCACCCGCTCGAAATGCTCGCCGATCTGGGGCAGCAGATGTTCGATGTGACGCTGGCGCGCCGCCTCGTAGGCCTCCACTCAACGCCACCCTACAGGGCGCCAGGTGGCCACACTCCAGCTCCACGGAGCCTGGTCCAGCGTGAGTGTGAGCGCTACGTCGGCCCCGCCGACGTAGTTCTTGTTAGGCGGCCTCGCCAGCTGCAGCCGTCTGCGAGCGCGGCCTCTCGGTGATCGCTGGCTCGCAGTCGCCATGCAGAAGCTCCGGCGCAGGATCGAGGCCGTTAGGCCACACCACCGTTCGCGCCTCGCCATCGACCCGAACCTGCCGGAAGTGCTCCGGGTCGCGCAGGGCTCGATCGGCGCCAGAGGCTCCAGTGCCTGGGCGGGTTTCGAACCTGCGACCTCTCGCGTGTGAAGCAGGAGTGCGCTCGGGCGAGTTGGGGTTGTTTTTCCTGCAAATCCGCGTGGTTCAGGTCGCTGGCCGTTCTTCGGAAACCGGCTGATTTGGGCTCATTTCGGCGGGGTTTGGGCCAGTGAGCGGGTCCACTCGCCTAAACATCCGGAGGCCCTGACGGGAGATCTGGACGAGGTCGCCAAAAGCCGCGGTTGGTTGGTGAGGGCGGGCCGAAACACCTGCCCATGGCTGTCCAGCGCATCGAAGATTCCTGGCATCCTGGAGCGGTGGTATTGTCACGAATATATCCGGAGAACCCGTAGATTCTAGTGACAGCTCGGTAATAGACCGGCTGTACGAGATCGCCGAGGCCCAAGGCGGGTTCCTCGCCGCGCACCAGGCCGTGGCCGCCGGCATTCCACGCTCCACGCTGTCCTACCACGCCACCGATGGAGACGCGCTGGAGCGCGTCGGGCATGGCGTCTATCGAATGCGACGGTTCCCAGCGCCACCGCACGGTCACGTAATCGCCGGATGGCTTGCGCTCGCGCGCGCCGACGGCGTGGTCTCCCATGAGAGCGCGCTGGAACTCCTCGATCTCAGCGATCTGATCGCCGACGAGGTCCATATCACCCTGCCACGCGCCAAGCGAGGGCTGCGCACCCCGCCCGGTGTGCGCGTTCACTTCGCTGACCGGCTGATCGACAGCCGATCTCGACGGCTTGTGCTCGGCATCCCGGTGACCAGCGTCGAGCGCACCGTGACCGACATGCTGCGCAGCGGCGGATGGACCGAGCAGACCGACCTCGCCATCCGTCAGGCAATCCGGCGCGGCCTCACGACACGCCGGCGGTTGGAGGCGGAACTGCCGGCGAAGTGGCGCTCGCGGCTCGACGGCGCTATCGAGCGGGACGCGACGTGAAGTACCGCACGTCCGCGGCGTTCCGCACAGCGCTCGAGGATCGGCTCAAGGCGGCGCAGCAGGATGGCGTCGGCTTGGCGCGACTCCGCAAGCGCGTTGTGTTCGAGCGCCTGCTCGCGCGCCTGCACGCCGTGGCGCCGGACGCCTGGGTGCTCAAGGGAGGGTTCGCGCTTGAGCTGCGGTTCGGCGCGCAGGCCCGCACCACCAAGGACATCGACGTTGACTGGGCAATCGGCGAGGACGAGGCGGTCGGATTGCTCCTCGATGCCGCGGCCGTGACGCTCGATGACCGCTTCGAGTACGCCATCGAGCGGGCGCAGGTGGATGACGACCTGCCGGGAGGCGGTCAGCGCTGGACGGTTGCCGCGACGCTCGCCGGGCGCGAGTTCGAGCGCGTAGCCATCGACATCGGGTTCGCCGCAGAGTCCGTGCTCGAGCCAGAGGCGATCGCCTCCTCCCACCTACTGGACTTTGCGGACATAGCGCCTATCCGCATTCCCACGGTCGCGATCGAGCAGCACGTCGCCGAGAAGCTCCACGCCTACACCCGGACCTATGCCGCAGACAGGCCCAGCTCGCGAGTCAAGGACCTCGTCGACATCGTCGTGATCGCCCATACCACCACGCTTGACGCCGACCGACTTATACGCGCGATCGGGGAGATCTTCCAGCGGCGTGCACCCATACTGTGCCCCACGCTGTGCCACCTCCGCCCGGCGATTGGGGTCCAGGTTGGCGCAGGCTCGTTGTGAACGTCCCGGCTGATGAAGATGTCGGCATCGGGCACGCGACGGCCGCATCGCTCCTTGACCCCATTCTCGAGCACAAACTGACATCTGGGACGTGGGATCCGGGCGTGGGTGTATGGGTCAAGGGGTAACGGCCACCATCTCCCACACGGCCGTGTTCAGTCCTCGGGGCCGAAGTCCGGCCCGGGCGCCGCGGAGACGTAGTCCGCGTTCGGACCGCTCAGCCGCTCAGACCAGGGCTGTGTGCCGTCTTGCAGGATCTCGTAGCTGGCACGCAAAAGCTCTTGGATGACGGGACGGTCGAGATCTGGGCGTCGCAGTCGAAGCGATACGGGGTTCGCCCTGGCGTTGTAGTTCGGCACCCACGACATGGTCACGCCTTCATCGCGCAGCCGAGGCTCGAAGCTCTCAAATGCCAGGGATGGATCGTCGCAGCGTGAGCCGTCGGGGTCGGGCAGATAGACGGTCGCACCGTCTTGCCGGAGCCACAGGGGGGCCCAGGTGCGCCGCCCAACCCGCACTCCAGCATACGACTTCGGCTCGTAGCCGACGCGAACCGGCCCAAGGTGCTCGGTCGCCCAGCACGAATGCTTCGTTGAAGGCCCACACCTCCTCGCTTGCCTCCTGGCGCCAGTCGGCCTCCGTGCGCTCTTCGGTCGCGGCGGCCGTGGGGGTGTCGCTGAGATCGAGGCTCCGGTTAGCGATCACGATGTCGGGGATCAAGAGCGCTTCTCCATCACCCTGCCAACAGCGCAGTTCGATCACGACCAGCGGGACAGTCTCCGCGAGAGCCTCAAGTGCCGGCCTGAACCGACCGCTCGCGTTCTCTGCCATCAAGACGGCGACGTGCGTCTTGCCGGCGATCCGGATGCGGTTCCGCGCCCAATAATCGAACACGCGGAAGCTATGGGAGGCGTCGATCTCGCCGAGCTGAACCTCGATCGAGTAGTAGGTATCGCTGCCGCGGTCCAGCGCGAGCAAGCGAGCCTGCGGGGCGAGCCGTTTCTTTACCCGCCCGCGGTAGGGACGATCATGCGCGACTATCTCGATCGGGTCGCTCGCGGCGAGGGTCCACCCAAGGAGCTGCTCACAGCACGCGAGCTTGAGGTGGTGAAGCTGATCGCCGAAGGCCACACAAGCGAAGAGATCGCCGCACAGCTCGTGCTTACAGTAGCAGCAAGACCGTGGAGCGCCACCGCACGAACGTCCTCGCGAAGCTCGGGATGCGCAACCGCGTCGAGCTGACGCGCTACGCGATTCGCCGTGGCTTGGTCGAGCCCTGATTCGCTCGGCTCCAAGGGTCGCCTGGAATGATGGTGCTGGCTGGGAGGGTGGTCTGTGTGAGCGGATTGCAAGCCATCGAGGACGTGCTCGTCTGCTCCTCCCGGCCGGTGGTGCTGCTGATCGCTTCAGATCGGGTCAGTAGTTTTCCGCTTGTGATTTGCCGTGATTGGCCGATTCGGTGGCGGCGTCGAGCTGGGAGGCTCGGTTTGCGGTGAGTCAGACCGAGCCACGAGATGCGACTGCACCTGGGCCGGATTCCGAGGTGTTGGTCGACGGTGCGGGGGGCCTGAGCTCGGCTGAGGCGGCGGGGTTGCTTGAGCGGTTCGGCCCGAATGAGATTCCGGAGGAGCGGCGGAGCTTGTTGTTGGAGGTGGGCTTGCGTTTTTGGGGGCCGATCCCGTGGATGATCGAGGCGGCGATGGTGCTGACAGCGGTGATGGGGCGGTGGGCGGACTTCGCGGTCATCAGCGTGCTGCTGCTGGTGAACGGGGTGGTGGGCTTCTGGGAGGAGCACCAGGCGGGCAACGCCATCGACGCCCTTCGGGAGCAGCTTGCGGTCAAGGCGCGCGTGCGTCGCGATGGGAGTTGGCAGACGCTGGAGGCGCGTGTGCTCGTGCCCGGCGATCTCGTTCATGTGGAGCTGGGCCAGATCGTCCCGGCCGACGGTCGCGTCGTCTCGGGTGCGTGCGAGGTCGATGAGTCGGCGCTGACCGGCGAGTCGCTGCCGGCTGAGAAGCAGCCCGGTGATGAGCTGCACTCCGGTTCGGTGCTCGCACGCGGGGAGGCGAGTGCGCTGGTCACCGAGACTGGGCCGCGGACGCTGTTCGGTCAGACCGCGAAGCTCGCGGGGGCTGAGCCCCCGCCGAGCCACTTCCAGCAGGCGGTGCTCGCGATCGGCCGCTACCTGATCGTGCTCGCGCTCGCGCTCGTGTCGGTGATCATCGCCGTCTCGCTGCTGCGCGGCAACGCGGTCTCGACGACGCTCGAGTTCGCGCTTGTGGTCACGATCGCGTCGGTCCCGGTGGCGCTGCCGGCAGTGCTGTCCGTGACGATGGCGATCGGCGCGCGTACGCTGGCCCGCAGCCAGGCGGTCGTCAGTCATCTGCCCGCGGTCGAGGAGCTCGCGGGCGTGGATGTGCTCTGTGCGGACAAGACCGGGACGATCACGCAGAACGCGCTCACGCTCGCCGAGCCAGCCGTGATCGACGGGGACGCGGATGCGCAGGTGGTGAGGCTCGCGGCGGCGCTCGCCTCGCGCGGGGAAGGACATGACCCGATCGACGTGGCGATCCTCGCCGCCATCCCCGAGCAGGAGCGAGAAGGGTTTGAGATCGTCGAGTTCAAGCCGTTCGATCCCGAGCGCAAGCTCGCTGAAGCGCGCGTCCGTGGCCCCGACGGGACGGTCTTCGAGGTCGCCAAGGGCGCGCCGCAGGCGATCGCCAAGCTCGCCGCAGGCGGGGGCGACGGAGGTGCGTTGGATGCGGCTGTCGTGGGGTTCGCGGCGCGTGGCTTTCGCTCGCTCGCGGTCGCCCGTCGCGAGGGCGAGAGCAAGGATTGGCGGGTGCTGGGGGTGCTGCCGCTGCACGACCCGCCGCGGGAGGACTCCCGAGCGACGATCGCCGAGGCGGGCGCGCTCGGGCTCGCCGTGAAGATGATCACCGGCGACCGTGTGGAGATCGCGCAGGAGGTCGCGCGCGAGGTCGGGCTCGGCGACGAGATCCTCGAGGCCGGCGCGCTGCAGGAGAGCAGCCCCGGTCTCGCGGCACGCATCGAGGCGGCGGACGGCTACGCGCAGGTGGTGCCAGAGCAGAAGTACCGGATCGTGGAGGCGCTCCAGCAGGCCGGGCACATCGTCGCGATGACCGGCGACGGCGTCAACGACGCCCCTGCGCTGCGGCGAGCCGACGCCGGGGTCGCCGTCGCCGGGGCGACCGACGCGGCCCGCGCCGCCGCCGACGTCGTGCTGCTCGCTCCGGGCCTCTCGGTGATCGTCGAGGCGCTGCGGGTGAGCCGGCAGATCTTCCGGCGCATGAACAACTACGCGATCTACCGGATCACCGAGACGATCCGCGTTGTCGTGTTTGTCACGCTCGCGATCGTCGCGCTCGGATTCTTCCCCGTCACGGCAGCGATGATCGTGCTGCTCGCGCTGCTGAACGACGCCGCCATCCTCACGATCGCCTTCGACCGGGTCGAAGTGTCCGCGCTCCCCGAGCGCTGGGAGATGCGCGAAGTGCTGACAATCGCCAGCGTGCTCGGGCTCGTCGGCGTCCTCGAGAGCTTCTCGCTGCTGCTCGTAGGCCAGCACGTGTTCGGACTGGGACATGAAACCCTACGAACGCTGATGTACCTCAAGCTCTCGATCGCCGGGCACCTGACCGTGTTCGTCGCGCGCACCCGCGGCCCGTTCTGGTCGGTCAGACCGGCGAACATCCTGCTCGCAGCCGTTCTTGGGACCCAGGCGCTGGCGACCACGATCGCCGTCGGCGGCATCCTCATGTCCCCGCTCCCGTGGCGTTACGCGGCGCTCGCCTGGGGCTGGGCGCTCGTCTGGTTCCTCGCCCTCGACGCCGCGAAGCTCCTCACCTACCGCACAATCGACCGGCGCCACGGCAAGGCCACGGCCTGACTCATCGAGCGCTGGGGGCGGCGGGAGCAGGCGCGGGGTTGGTCTGCGTCAGGATCTCTGTGAAGGTTCGCCCGGTGGTGCGGCGGTACACGCTCTCAAACAGGAAGCTCCCTGCCAGCGTGACGGTAAGAGCGATCGCTGAGGTCGGCGCGGTGGTGATCATGTGGTAGACGAGGACCACGAACAGCGAGAGACACGTGACCGCCGAAGCTATCACCGGCCACGCCTTGGCCCCCGTCTGCTCCCGGATCCTCATGTGACCGATATTGACCGCCGAGTAGACCAGCAGGAAGGCGGCGCTTCCCATCGAGGCGACGGCGCTCAGGGGAAAGATGAGCACGAACATGAGCACCAGCCCGGACGTGATGAAGAGCCCCTCGACATCGCGACCCCAGAGCTTGCGGTCGAACGCCGGTGGCAGCCCGCCGTTCTTGGCGATCTGGTAGGCGACGTTCGTGGACCCGAACAGGGTCGCGTTCACCGCGGATGCGGTTGAGAGCAACGCTGCCACGGCGATGAGCCTGAAGCCCACCTGGCCCAGGGATGGCTTGGCGGCGATGGCGAGGGCGGAATCTCCGAGTCCTTTGAGGACGTTGAGCGGCACGTTGGTCACGACACCGGTGGCGACGAGCACGTAGATCACGATCGCGACGGCAACGCTGCCATAGATCGCGCGACCCAGCTCGCGCTTCGGGCTCGCCATGTTCGCTGCTGCGTTTGTTATCAGGCCGAACCCCTCGTAGCCGACGAACAGCACCCCGGCTCCGGTGAAGATCGCGAGCGGACCCGGCCAGGCGGATGGCGCGAGGCGAGACCCCCCGTTTCCGGGCAGCGCGATGAACGCTGCCGCGATGAAGACGATGAGGATCGCCACCTTGATGATCACGATCACGGACTCCGCCCGGCCCATCGTGCGGCTGCCGAGAAAGTTGATCGCCGTGAACGCGAGCACGACGCCCACCGCCCACACCTTCGACGGGAGATCGATAAAGGTGCCGGCGTAAGCTGCAAACCCTGTGGCGTACAGGGCGATCGTGATTATGTAGCTGAAGTATTGGAAGAGGTTCAGCGAACCCGAGGCCACGCCTGCCCCGTAGCCGCGGACCAGGAACGTGACGGGGCCCCCGACGCTCGGGAACGTTCGGCCGAGGGCGACGTAGCTGTACGCGGCGAGGCCGGCGACGACTCCTCCGATTGCGAAGGAAAGGGGCATGGCGGAGCCCGCAATGCTCGCGACGACCCCGAGGATCGAGAAGATCCCCGCACCGATCATGCCGCCCACCCCGATGCTCAGGGCGGCGAGCAGCCCGATGCTCGCCTTGTCTGTGGAGTCTGTCATCGGCTCATCGCTCGCTGAAGGATCCTGGCTTAGCGTTTGTCGAGGTGCGCGTGGTAGGCGCGGAGCAGCCGTCGGTGTGTGAGCCATCCGACCACGCCCTTGCCGTCTGTGTCGAGGATCGGCAGACCCTCGTCATCGGTTGCGGCGAGCGCCCTTACCGCGTCTTCGAGCGACTCATCGACGCGCAGCTCGGGCGCCTGGTGTACGAGCGCCTGGGCGTTGGGCTCGTCGGTGGAGCGAGCGATCGCCTGCTCGACGTCGGCGGCGGTGATGACGCCGAGCAGCGTGCCGTGGCGGTCGATGACCGGTAGGGCGTCTGTGCGCTCGGATGTGAAGCGCTGCAGGACGTCGCGCAGGGGCTGCTCGGGCGCGAGCGGTCGCGGTAGCTTGCCCATCGCCTCGCCGACCTTGATCTGGGCCATCAGGGTTCCCTGGGGCTTGTCGATGTCGATCCCGCGGCGGCGCAGCTTGAGCGTGTAGATCGTGTCGGGTGTGAGTGCGTTGCTGAGCGTGGTCGCGACGACGACGGCGAACATCAGCGGCAGGATGATCCGGTAGTCGCCGGTCAGCTCGAAGATGATCAGCACCGCGGTGATCGGGGCGCGCGCGCAGGACGCGAACACGGCGCCCATCCCCACCAGCCCGTAGGCGCCGGCGGCAAGCGCGATACCCGGCAGCAGGTCGTGGGCGATCGCGCCATAGGCCGAGCCCACCATTGCGCCCATGAACAGCGATGGCGCGAACACCCCGCCCGAGCCGCCGATCCACATCGTCAGGCTGGTGGCGAGGATCTTCGCGGCGAGCAGGCCGATCAGGGCGAGGATCACGTAGTGGCCCGCGACCGCGAGTTGGAGGACCGGGTAGCCGACGCCGTACATCTCGGGGACGGCGAGCAGGAGCAGGCCGAGCAGCACGCCACCGGCGGCGGGGCGCAGCCAGTCGGGCTGGCTTTTCCAGAGGCGGTCGGCGATGTCCTCGCCGGCGTAGAGGACTCGCACGAAGCCGAGCCCGACGCCGGTGGCGAGCACGCCGAGGCCGGCGTAGAGCAGCAGCTCGAGCGGCGAGCTGAACGTGAAGCCGGGCAGGGACAGGAACGGGTGGCTGCCGAACGCCGCGCGGCCGATCGCATCCGCGGTGATCGAGCTGAGCACGACCAGCCCGAACGATCGCGTCTCGAAGTTGCGCAGGATCAGCTCCAGCGCGAAGAACACTCCCGCGATCGGCGCGTTGAACGTCGCTGAGATCCCGCCCGCCGCGCCGCACGCCACGAGCAGGCGAAGCTGGGACTCCGGCAGGCGCAGCGCCTGCCCGGTCACCGAGCCGAGCGCCGAGCCGATCTGCACGATCGGACCCTCCCGCCCAACCGAGCCGCCCGAGCCGATGCAAACCGCAGAGGCGAGCGACTTCACGATCGGCACCTGCGGGCGCATCCGGCCGCCCAGCCTGTTCACGGCATACATCACCTCCGGCACGCCGTGTCCACGCGCCTCGGGCGCGAAACGGCTGACCAGCGGCCCGTAGATCAGCCCGCCGATGACGGGTGCCAGCACAACGAACCAGATCCCCAAACCCGGAACCAGCGGGTTGCTCGCGTGGCCGACGGCGCTGTAGTCCTTGTGCCCGCTGAACAGGTAGGTGAAGCCGAGGATCATGTAGCGAAACGCGATCGCTCCCAGCCCGGCGCCGGCGCCGACGAGCAGCGCGAGAGCCATCAGCCCACGCTGTCCTCCCACGATCGACCGCTGCATCCGCTCACGCCAGTCCGAGGCAAGGACGGCCAGGCGCGGCGCCTGCGCGCCATGCTCAGGGCTGGCCTCGTTGGCTGCGGATGCGGCCGACGCCGGGCTGGCAGGCGACGCGTGCAGCCCGCCGTTACAGCCGCCGGCCTCCGCGCTGTCCTGCTCGGCCGGCGGTTCTGATGTGTCAGCCATGTGCTCCCGAGCGTATGCGACGCTTTCGCTGGCGCACTGTGCCGGGCGCAAACGCAACCGTCTCAATGTCAGTCTTCTGACAGGTCTGCTCCGGGAGTTTGTCTGGGCGTCGAACCTGGCTCGTGGCCTGGCGGGCCGATCACGTATGGGGCAGCCGGGCCTCTGGCAGACTTGCTGCGGTGAGCGGCGCCAAACCTGCCTCTGGAGGCGTGTGTTACGTCCTGAGTGAGGATCACGCGCTGGCCGAGGCGGTCCCGCAGGCTCACAGGCAGCAGGCAATCGAAGCGTGCGTCACCCGCGCCATCAGCATCGCCCCGGGACCTTGGAGCGGGCAGGGCACCTCCAGCATTCAGGACGGGATCGGTCTGCTTGTCCTGCAGGGGCTGCTGATTCGCCGGGTGGGGATCGACGGGCGCTTCGGTGCCGAGCTCCTCGGCGAGGGCGATCTGTTGCGGCCCTGGCAGGGCCAGGACGTCTCGCCGGCGCTACCTCGAACGACCGGCTGGCGGGTACTGCAACGGACCCGCGCGGCGGTGCTCGACGCACGGGCCGCGCAGCGGCTCGCGCGCTACCCCGAGCTGATCGGAGGTCTCGTCGGTCGCGCGCTCGAGCGCTCGCGCAACCTCGCCGTGAACATGGCAATCGTTCATCAGCCACGTGTCGATGTCCGCCTGCACATGCTTTTCTGGCAGCTCGCCGACCGCTGGGGCCGCGTGCGCAGCGACGGCATCAACGTGCCTCTGGATTTGACGCATACGGTCCTCGCCGACCTTGTCGCAGCGCGCCGGCCGACCGTGACCAGCGCGCTCTCCGAGCTTGCCGACCGCGGACTCCTTCGCGCCGTCGATGGCGCCTGGCTGCTTTCAGGAGAGCCACCCGGGGAGCTCCTGGAGCTGCGGGGGGCCGTCGCGCAACCCGACCGGGCGGACGGGGCCGGTGACCTGGAGGCTGGCAATGACGCACCGGATCGGGCTCGCCAACCGTCGTCATAATTCTGACCGATCCCGTTGGCGGTGCGCATTTAGCGGTGAGATGCTGGCCCTGTAGGTCATTGCACGCGAAGAGGTGGGCGTGTACGACGAGCGTAAGGCCACACCCCACGCGGGGTGTGGCCCGCTCGGCAGCACGCGACGCAACGGTGCTTTTGGCGCGACCAGCGCGAGTAGTGGAGTAGTGTAGGCGTACTCGTGCTCCACGCTGTCCTGTGTCTTGTGCCTGCTGTCGCGCTGGCGATACCGCTGCTGGCGCGGCGTTATCCGGGTGAGCGTGTTCTGCTTGCGCTTCGTCGTGTGAAGCCGGCTCGGTGGCCGCGCCCGCGGTCTTGTGCGGCCCTGCGTCGCCGCGTGGTGCTGTTGGCTGTGCGTGGTGGTCGCCTGATGGGCTCCTCGCTGGCTGTGCGTCCGCCGCCTGTGCTGGTCTCGGCGAGCTAGATCCTCCCGCCCCGACTCGGGGCGTCGGCTGCTCGTCCTTTGGCGGACCCTGCCGCGAGTGAACGGACGTGCGTCTGTTCGTTGTGGCGGGTCCTCGGTCGGACCACATAGGCACGTATGCGAGGAGCCTTCTATGTCCCGTCGTCTCATCGTTGCCACGGTCAGCGCCCTGCTGTTGGGGCTTGCTGCGGTGGCGCAAGCACAGAGCAGCACGCCGACTCCCGTGAAGGAGAGCGAGAACCCGATCAACGATCAGGGCAGCAACTACAACTACCGCTCGAACATCACCAACATCGCCCCGAGCTTCCCCGGCCTGAACCTCGAGGTGTTGGAGTTCGCCGACCGTTTGGTGCTGAGGAATCACACGGGCAAGACGGTCACGGTCTACGGCTATCAGGGCGAACCGTATGCGCGGGTCATGGCCGATGGAACGGTGCAGGTCAACACGCGCTCGCCTGCCTACTACCTGAACCAGAACTTCTATGGCGACGTGAACGTCCCGTCCTCGGCGTCACCGACCGCGACGCCTGACTGGACGGTGATTGATCGCACCGGACAGCTTGAATGGCACGACCATCGCATCCACTGGATGTCTCCGGTGCCCCCGCCGCAGGTCAAGAACAAGGGCAAGCGCACCAAGATTTTCAACTGGCAGGTGCCGATCGAGGTGGGAGAAACGCGGGGGACCGTGGATGGTCAGTTGTTTTGGGTTCCAGAGGAAGGAGCCAAGACCCCTCTCGCCGCGATCGTGGCGCTGGTCGTGGTCGTGCTCGCGGGACTCCTGTTCGTGTTCGTCGTGCGCAGGCGCAGGCGGGCGGGCGGGCCGCCCGGCGCGGACCCGGCGACGGACATGGTGGCCGATCGCGGCTCGCCCGGCGGGCCTGACTGTCCCGTGAGGGAAGCGTGGTGAGTCCCGTGACCAGCAAAGAGAGCGCAACGGCTGCAGGCCCGCGTCGGGGTCGGCGTCTCAGGGGCTCACTGGTGCTCTTGCTTGCCTTGGCGGGTCTGCTTGGGAGTGCTCCGGCGGCGCGGGCGCACGCGCAGTTGCTTGGCACCTCACCGGTGTCGGGCGCGACGGTCAGGGTTCAGCCGCAGGAGGTGATCTTCGAGTTCAACCAGGATGTCGGCGGGACGCTCGGCGCCGTGCGGGTTTATGACGCGCAGGGCAACGAGGTCGACGATCTGAACGTATCGCACCCGGGCGGCAACGAGCATTGGATGGGCGTCGGGTTGAAGTCGGGCCTGCCCGATGGCACCTATACGGGGACCTATCGGGTCATCTCGGCTGACACCCACATCGTCTACGGCGGGCTGGTGTTCAGCATCGGGCACCCAAGCGCCTCGTCGAAGGTGACGGTGGCGGGGCTGATCGGCAAGAACCAGAGCGGCAAGGCTACCGAGGTCGCGTTCGGGGTGGTGCGTGGCCTGAACTACCTGACGCTCGCGCTGATGGTGGGTGGCCTGGTCTTTCTGTTCTTCGCGTGGATACCGGGCCTGACGGCGGTCGCGGGCTCCGAGGAGCGCTGGTCGCTCGCCTCGCGTGTATTCGCTTCGCGGCTGGGGCGGCTGTTCGCGGCCGCGATCGTGCTGGGCGTGGTCGTGAGCGTGCTCGGGGTGCTGTTGCAGGGCGCGAGCGCGGCAGGCGTGTCGCTGTGGGCATCGCTGAAAAGCTCGATCATCGAAAACACGTTGGAAAGCCGGTTCGGCAAGGTGTGGGGTGCGCGCGCGATCGACTGGGTGTTGCTCGGCGCCGTGTTGCTGGCTGCACGGGCGATGGGAAGGGACGCGATCCCGAAGCTACGAGTCGGGCCGCCGGACGCCGACACCTTGGTGGTGCCCCCTCGCCCACCGCGTGTGATTCTCGCGCTGCTTGGGATCGGTGCTGTGTACCTGGCGATCACCCCGGCGCTGGCGGGCCATGCGAGCATCGAGAGCCCGGTCGGCGTGTTCTTCCCCTCAGACGCTCTGCATGTGCTGGCGGGCAGCGTGTGGGTCGGAGGTATCGCGTGTCTGCTGGTCGCACTACCCGGTGCCACTCGCCAGCTCGAGGGCGGCGAGCGTAGCCGACTGCTGCTCGCGGCGCTCGCGCGGTTCTCTTCGGTCGCGTTGGGTGCGGTGGTCGTGATCGCTGTGACGGGTGTGATCCAGGCGTACATCGACGTGCGCAGCCTTCACGGTCTGTTCCACACGACCTACGGTGCTCTGATCATCGTCAAGGTCGTGCTGCTGCTCTCCCTGATCGGCTTCGGCTTCATCAACCGTGAGCGAGTAATACCCGCGTTGGAGCGGCTGGTCGGCGACGGCCAATCACCCGGCGGGATCGGGGCGTTGGCTCGCCGCACGATGCGCGGCGAGCTCGCGCTGATGCTGTGCGTATTCGGAGTGACCGCCGCGCTCATCAGCTACGCGCCGCCGATCGACGCCGCGACGGGACCGTTCTCCGTCAACACGTCGATCGGCTCGGCGGAGCTTGAGATGACCGTCGAACCGGCGAAGGTCGGGCTGAACACGATCCACCTGTACCTCATCAATGCCAAGACCGGCGCCCAGTTCACCGCCACCAAGGAATTCACAGCGACCGCCAAGCTGCCCTCCAAGGGAATCGGGCCGCTGGTGCTCAAGCCGTTCGTGGCGGGACCGGGCCACTATGTCGTGGACTCGGCGGTGCTCAGCCCGGGTGGCACCTGGGATATCGAAATCATCGACCGTATCTCTGAATTTGAACAGTTCAGCCGCACGGTGAAGGTGCCGATCGGATGAGCGCGCCGAATCGAAGGGAGCTGAACATCGCGCTCGCGGGTCGCGCGCCACCGCTGAGTCTCGGCTGGTCCAGTTCTTTTTTCAGGCACTCACTCAGGAGGTACATCAAACCATGAAGTCCAAGAAGGTCGCTGTGCTGCTCGCAGCGGGAGCGCTCCTCGCACCCGCCGGCGCGCAGGCGCACATCAGTCTGCACCCAAACACGATCCCCGCCGGAGCGTTCGCAACGCTCGACGTGCGAGTCCCCGGCGAGCAGGAAGGCGCTTACGTCAAGAAGGTCGATGTGCTGTTCCCGCAGGGCTTCACAGGCGTCGACTACGAAAGCGTGCCCGGCTGGAGCACGAACGTCATCGAAACGAAGCTCGCGACCCCGATCAAAGAAGGCGGCGAAACGATCGACACCGAGGTCTCCCAGATCGTGTGGACGTGGACCGGCCCGCTAGGCAAGGTCAACAACGGCCAGTTCATCCAGTTCCCGCTCTCACTTGCGATCCCGGACAACGCGACGGGCAAGGCACTGGAATTCAGGACAGTCCAGACCTACAGCAACGGCCAGGTCGTCCACTGGATTTCCCCGTCGCTGGAAGCCGAACACCCCTCGCCGAGGATCAACGTCACAGCCAAGAGCGGCGTGATCCAAGATATCGCGGGTGACGAGGCAGGCCCGCAAGCGGGACAGACAGCAGGAACCTCATCCACGCCTGCGCCGGCGCCGGCTGCCACCACCTCGACCGACAGCGGGGCAAGCAAGGGCCTTGGCATCACCGCACTGATCCTCGGCGCGCTCGGCCTGATCGCGGGCCTCGGGGCACTTGCCGCCCAGCGTCGCAAGAGCGCCGCGTAGATCGGCGAGCCCGCGGAATCGGATGACGACCCGCACCCACGAATCCCTTGCGTCTGAGTCGAGCGTGAGCATGCTGGCGGTCTCCCGGCCCATCCCGCGCCTACTTCGCGCGTTTCTTCTTCGGCTTCGCGAGCTTGTCGTCGACCGACACGATGTGGGAGGCCTCGCTGCCGCCGCGCGCGGACTGGTAGCTCAGCAGCGCCGTGACGCCCAACCCCTGCTTCTTCTCGAGCGCCTGCTTGAGCGCGTTGGTCGCGGAGGCACTCGGCGTGACCGTAAAGACGACGATTCCCGCTGCGGCGACTGTCGGCGAATCCCCGCGCGCCCGCGCTCGCCATCCTGGCTGCGCTTGGACTGATCGTCGGTGTCGCGGGCACCGGCCCGGCGACGTCGACCGCGGTCGACGCTAGCGCCGCCGCGGCTCACGACGGGAGGTGCACACCAAGCGGGCGCGTGCTCGCTCGTGATCCGGGCGTCACTGTGTGGGAGGTCGCGACCAGCGGCCGGGCTGCGCTTACGCGTGCGTGCCGGCGATCGGGGTCGTTCATCGCGCTGGCCGGCGACGCGTTCGACGGCAGTAGCCCGGTAGGGGCTGGCGCCGAGAACCCTCGCCTTCGCTGGAGTCCACGGCGGTCTCCGCGAGCTAAAGCTGGCACCAGCCCGATCCGACAATTTCATGTGCGGGCCATTCATCGATGGAAGGCACGGCAGGTCGCGGGCTCGCGGGTTGCTGCGGCGCCAGCCGGGCGCGCTGTGGTAGCCGTAGCACGGCAGCCGATCCTGGACCGAGATGGGAGCCTGCTCGGCTATGAGCTGCTGTTTCGGGAACCGAACAGCGAGAGCGCGGGAGTCCTCGACGACCGAGCGGCGACCTCGAGGGTTATTCTCGATGGGCTCTTCGATGTCGGGCTGCTCGATCTCGTCGGCGAAAACGTTGCCTATGTGAATGTCTCGCGTGACTTTCTGCTGAGCGTGCGTCCGCCACCGCTACCGGCCACGCGCGTCGTGCTCGAGGTGCTCGAGGACCAAGTCGTCGACGACGCGCTGCTCGGCGTGCTGGACGAGCTCGTTGCGGACGGCTTCACGATCGCGCTCGACGACTTCCGGCTCACCCCTGCGACAGAACGGCTGATCAGGTATGCGCGCATCATCAAGATCGACGTGCTCGAGCACACCGACCGGTCCCTTGAGCATCTCGTCTCACATCTGAGAGCCAACTATCCCGGCCTGACCCTGCTCGCCGAGAAGGTCGAGACCCGTGCAGAGTGGGTGCGCTGCGTGTGCTCGGCTTCGACGCCTTCCAGGGCTACTACTTCGCGCGGCCCTCAAGCTTGCAGCGGTCGCGCCTGCCTACGCAGGGTCTCGCGTCGCTGAGCACGATGGTCGAGCTCAGCGCGACCGAGGACTTTGACGAGCTCAACCGCATCATCACGCGCGACGCCGGTCTGAGCATGCGCCTGCTGCGATACGCCAACTCGGCATACGTCTCGCTGCCTCGGCGCGTCGGCTCCGTCCAAGAAGGGCTCGCCTAGCTGGGCGCGGTGACCGTACGCCGCTTCGCCATGATGGTTGCTCTCGCAAACGCTCACGACGCCCCCAATGAGCTGCTCATAACCGCGCTGGTGCGGGCCCGCATGTGCCAACTGCTTTCCGGTGCCGGAGACGGCGCGGCCGGAGAGTCGTACTTCACCGTCGGCCTGTTCTCCGTCGCAGACGCGCTCGCCGATGCACCGATGCAGCTCGTGATCGAGCAGCTGCCATTCCGTTATGACATCGTCGACGCCTTGCTTTACGGCAGCGGCAAGCTCGGTGACCTTCTCGCCGGAGTCATCGCCTACCAGCGCGGTGACTTCGAGGCCGCCCGCGAGCTGATCGAATGTAAGCCCGATGTTGAGCGGGTCTACCGCGAGGCGATCACCTGGGCTGACCACAGCATCGCCGAGCTCGCGTAGGGTCGCGCGACTGCTTGTCGGTCGATCCGAGCAACTGGGAGCGCGCCGAAACCTGTGGGCGGCGGCCAGCCCGAGGAGTAGGCTGCGTCTGTAGATCAAGCCAAGTCAAGACGGGAGGACACTTGAGCACTACAAGCCAGGATCAGATGCCGCTTGACGATCTGGGCGTCGCTGACCGCGCCCACTTCCAGCAGGGGCCGCCGCTGGAGTTGTTCAGGCGGTTGCGCGCTGAGTGTCCGGTTCACTGGTCGAGCGGCATCGCTGAGTTTCCCGACGAAGCCGGCTTCTGGTCGGTGACGACCGCCGAGGACGTGTTCGAGGTCAGCCGTGACTGGCAGACCTACTCCTCCGAAGTCAACGGCTTCACCGCATCCAATGCAGGCTTGTCGTTGGAGATGCAGCAGGCGATGTTCATCGGCATGGACCCGCCCAGGCACGACCGGCTGAAGGCGCTGTTCCAGCGTGGCTTCACGCCGAAGCGGATCGCCGAGCACGAGGACGCGATCCGCGCGATCACGATCGAGGTGCTCGAGCGTTTGGAGGGCCCGCCCGCCCGGGAGACCTGCGATCTGGTCAGCGACGTCGCCCAGCCGGTGGTGGCGCGGGTGATCGGGAGCTTCATGGGCCTTTCGGCGGAGGACGACCAGGCATGGGCGAACCTGATGAACGCGATCGTCGGCGCGGGCGACCCGGACGCGACGCCGGAGGGTGCGCAGAGCGTGATGGAGCGCGAGGTGCCCGAGGTGTTCGCGCGCTGCGGCAAGCTGATCGCCGAACGACGCGCGACGCCGACCGATGACCTGACGAGCGTGCTCGTGCACGCGGAGCTCGACGGCGAGCGGCTCGAGGACCACGAGATCGTGATGGGGTTCCTGCTGCTGATGGCCGCCGGCAACGACAGCACCAAGGCGACCTACTGCAGCGGCATGCGCGCGCTGATGGAAAACCCCGAGCAACGACGGATGGTGCTCGAGGACCCCTCGCTGGTGCCGGCGGCGGTCGAGGAGTCACTGCGCATGTTCCCGGCGTTCGCGCACTTCGCCCGCACGGCCACACGCGACACCGAGCTGCACGGGCAGCGCATCCGTGAGGGCGAGAAGCTGGTCATGTGGTACCCATCGTCCAACCGCGATGAAACGCGCTTTGAGGACCCCGACCGCTTCGACCTGACGCGCGAAGCCGAGCACCAGGCGTTCGGTGCCGGTGGGCGGCACTTCTGCCTGGGCACCGCGCTCGCGCGACTGGAGTTGCGGATCCTGATCGAGGAGACGCTCAAACGCTACCCCGAGATCCAGATCGCCGGCGAGTGCACACACGTCGAGTCAGCGTTCGCCAACCAGCACAAGACGCTGCCCGTGCGACTGGAGCCCTGACGATGGAGCTCGAGCTCTGCCACGAACACGACAACGTAAGAGGCGGCCCGTAGCATCCCGGCCCATATCCGGACCGGACGGCTAAGACGTTCTCAGGGAGCCCATTCGGGGAGCGCGTGGGTCCCCTTTACGCCGGCCGGTGTGACTCGGCGCCGACGATCGCAGTCCGGGTCGACTCAGGCCATCAGAACCGCAGCGGCCGAGCGGTATCAGTGCGCTCGGTGGATGTTTCGTCTCGTCGGTCACGTGATTTCCTTCGCTCCCCACAGGTCGAGGAAAACGCCGACCGCCGCCTCTCCTCTGGGCTCAAGGTACAGATCCAGCATGACTCGACTGGGTGGAGCTGTCACTCGTCCGTCCCCATCGGTACGTGCGTCACTACCGGCCAGGTGCTCGGGGTCTGCGATCAGCGTCAGGTTTGCTCCCCGCTCGGTTCGGAATCCACCGAGTGCCCGGGGGATCTGCTCAAGATCCTCGCCGGAAGCCTGGACTCGATACAGCGGTCGCTGCATCCCGGTCAGGACCGGCAGCCCCATCCGTTCGGCTGCCAAGGCGCCGGTGAGAACCAGCTCATAGCCAGCGATCGACGCTGGGACTGCGTTGGGGTCTCGGACGAAGCATGGCAGTCGCTGCGGGGAGGAGGGGCGGCCATGCTCGGCAAGCCAACGCCGCACGCCCTCGACATCGACCACACGCCGCTTCATTCCGCGCCCGCGCCCGTGGCGCTCGATCAAGCCCGCCTCCTCCAGGGCTCTGAGCAGACGGTGGGCGGTCACCTCGCTGCTCGCGCCTCGCTCGGCGAGTCGCCGGATCGTCCAGGATTCGTCGGGGTGGTCGGCGATCAGCTGCGCAGGCCGGAGGCTGCCTGCGCGCAGGGCACGCCGGTGAGCCCGCAGCGGGTCACGCACGCGCTTGGTCAGCGCCTGGCCGGGAAGCCAAGCGCGACCCGTCGCATCCACGAAGCCGATATCAGCGTCCTCTAGACGCGCGGCCGTAGCGTCGTCCAGCACGGCCTTGATCATCAGGATGCGCCTGCCGACGCTCCGCTTACGATTAAGCAATCCAGCCAGCTCTCTGGTCTCGATGACCCCGGCCTTCACGGGAAAGGCTTGCCCGGCGACTACCACGGCGGACTCTGGCGCGTCACGGATCACCTCCACATCGGGTAGGCGGCTAAACGCATCCGCTACCTGCCGGTCCACGTCTGAGCGGAGCGTGACCAGAGAGGCTTGTGCTATAGCATCAGCCATCATAGGCATTTAAGTATAGCGCAAATCACGGTATAACCTAATAGAAGCGCATAATGCACTACTTAGCTGCCATTTTATAGTAATGGTATAGCGTTCCAGCATCGAGTCGGCGACCTGTCGTTGCCGCGATGATTGCTCAATCGTTCGAAATCGAAGCCGCCCCGCGTCGGTGGCTATCTGCAACGACGCAGAATCCCAGTACACAAGCCAATCTCTCGGCATCCAGGATGTCTTGCGGCAGCAACGCTTGCCTCGCCCAAAGACAATTTCAAGGTGCGACTTCGGCCTGAAACGCGCGATTTTGGCCCACCGCGGAGGCTTCAACTGGGCCCGCCAAGATTGGCTTGGATACCGGCAAAACTAGGGATGGGCGCGGCGGGTTTCGAACCTGCGACCTCTCGCGTGTGAAGCGCTGGGCTCCACACCGAGCTACTCGCCCTGAAGGCCCATATTTCCAGGGCTTTCGACCCGCTGAGGTGAGTGCGGACCAGCCGAAGTGGAGGCCATTCTAGTCCTATTTGGGCGTATTTGGGCGTGGGTTTCGCGGGTGACCCGCAAAACTGCGATCCGATCGCGTTACGTGCGTAGTCGTGCTCGCGATCTTGGATCTCGGACTTGGCGAAACGGGAACTCAGGTGTCGCTGTCGTCGCTATGCCGACTGAGCGTCAGGGTGTCCTGAGAAAGCTCGACAAGGTTGGCTTGGTCAAGCGCGGCGGCGATCGCGTCGAGATGGAGCTCGAAGAGCTCCAGGAGCACGTCGTTCGTGATGTTGCCGGTGGCGACGACGAGCAATTGCCGTGGCGACCGTGCGAGCAGGTGGCTGTCTCGGAAGTCCCCGTCCTTCGTGACCACGATGCGGCCGTCGCTGTCGGCGCGCTGAGCTATCTGTCGGTCGGCCGAGCGATTCCCATCCGGGAGCTCGCTTGTATGCACCGCGTCGTGTCCAGCTTGGATTAGGAACTCCGCGAGCCGGCCCGGGAGTTGTGCGTCGATCAGGAACTTCACGCAGCGGTCAGTGGGACCACACGGTGGCCGACGGCGCGTGCGCCGAACTCCAACGCAGCAAGGATGTCCTCGCGCTCCAAGTCCGTGTAATCAGCGAGCACCTCGTCGATTGTCATTCCCGCCGCCAGTAGCTCGAGCACGCTTTCAACGGTGTAGCGCAGCCCTCTGATCGTCGGCTGACCGTGGCAGACGGCCGGGTCAGACGTGATGCGCTCAAGTCTTGACATATCCTCACGATACCGCTGCGACGAGGAGAACACGCAAGTAGTCCACGCCAGGGCTTGGCTATCCGCGGTCGGCGGTTGCTCGTTCCGGCTGGGGGCGGTCCGTCGAGAAGGGCATCTTCGAGTTCCGGGTGCGGATGAACGGCAGGGAGATCGTCAACCTCGAGGCCGAGATCCACGGCATCAGCGAGGACGAGGCGCGCGATCGATTTGGTCTCAATCCCTCGGAGGATGTGCTCTTGCGCGTGTTCTGTGCCACCCGAGCCGGCGCTGTTGTCCTGCTCCTGCACGCCTACGACAAGGGCGAGGACCCCAGCAAGCGGCGGCAGCAAGCCGAGATCGGAGAGGCTCGCCGGTGGCTGAAGATCCTCGAGCGTAGAGATGCGGCGGCGCGTAGACGCAGCGGAGGAGCGGCAGACGGCAGCCTTGACAGGATGAAGCACATAGAATGGGTGGCCGATCAAGGGAACGCGATGAATGATTTCGGCAAGCTCATTGATGACATCGAGCAGGAGGCGGTCGCTGAGGGGCCTGAGGCGGTTGCCGGGCTGCGCGCTCTGGATACCCGCTTTCGGCTTGCCGCCGAGTTGCTTGCTGCGCGCACGAGCGCGCACATGACGCAGAAGGAGCTGGCGGTTCGCTCCGGCGTGCAGCAGGCAGAGATCAGCAAGATCGAGCGTGGCGAGGTCGTCCCAAAGGTCTCGACCATGGATCGACTGCTGACCCCCCTCGGCCATCGGCTGGCCGTCGTTGAAGCTCACGAGCCGGTCGCCGCTTAGCTGGTCGGGATCGCCGTGATCCGCTGGACGCAACAAGAGCGAGAGCGGCGCAGAAGGGGGCGATCGCCGGCCGCCCCGCTGCGGTGAGCCGCTGTCTGGTTTCCCCCGCGCTGACGCCCGAGCTCCGGGAAGGCATAAGCGCCAACGCGCGCACCAGGATCTACTTCCAGCTCAGCCAACAGGATGCGCACCAACTCGGTCCCGACGTCTCGCCCGAGCTCTCTGAGTACGACCTCGCGCATCTGGCTCGGTACACGGCGGCGGTACGTGTTTGCCACGACGGGCAGACTGGCGGGCCGTTTACGCTCACGACCGAGGCGCTATCCGCCGCCACGCCCGAGCGCGCCGATGAAGTCAAGGCGCTGGCCGCCGAGCGCAGCCGCAAACGCAGTGCCGAGGCGTCGCTCGAGCAGCCGGCGGCCCCGATGCCGTCGAAGGGCTTCCACCGTCGAGGCCGCTATCAGCCGCAGCAGAGCGTCGATCGACGCGGCGCTACCCCTTCCGATCTGTCTGCCGATCTGTCCTCCGATCCGCCCTCCAGCTAGAGCGGAATACCCATGCGCGGAAAAATCCCTGCAAATCCAGACATCCTGCGGCGCCGACAACCAGGGGTTGTCAATTGAACGAAGCCCAGGCAACGTGCGCCCGGCCGACTCGGGTCACGAAGCCGCTCCTCGTCGAGCTCGCCTCGCGCTTGACCGAACGCGATCGACAGATCGCGCTGGACTGCTACGAGCACTACGTCCTGACGACAACGCAGCCGCAGCGGCTGCATTTCTCAGGTGCCAGAGCTGCGCGCGCGACTCGATGCCCTTTACACAATGCTGGTCCTCGACCGCTTCCGGCCGCCGTGGACGCGCGGCGCCGGCAGCACGCCGTGGCACTGGATACTCGACGAGGTCGGCGCCCGGATCGTGGCCGAGCTCACCGGCACAGAGCGCAGACGACTCAAGTGGAGCCACGCGACCTCGCTTGCCTGGCAGACTCACCAAAGCTCCGCCACCGGCTCGAGATCAACGAGTTCTTCGTCCGCCTGGCCGAGGAACTCGCCGCCACCGGAGGATCCCTCAGCGAGTGGTACGGCGAGCGAACCACCCAACACCTTTTCAACGCGAGGGTCATACCCGACGGCTATGCGGTGCTGCACCGTCCTCATACACCCCCGACGCATGTCCTGCTCGAGCTCGACCGGGCGACAGAGCCCGTCGAGCGCCTACGCGATAAGGCCAAGCGCTACGCGGCCGAGCTTCCACGCAGCACGCTCAGCGAAGCGGACCCACTCATCGTCATCGCCACCTCGACGCCGGCACGCGCCCAGGCGATTCGCGACGCGACCTCCATCGCCGGGACGCAAATCACCGTCGCCGTGTGGGGTCCATCGAGCTCGCCACTCGCGATCGCCGCCGAGGTCGGGCGTCAGCGTCGCCCAGCGGCCCTTCGCCGCGATCGTGGCGCCGTCGGGGTTAGGCTGGGAGCATGACGCGGCGCTGCTGATCTTCGGTGAGGGGGCGCGGCGGGTGGCTCGCTCTTCCCGAGCTGCAGGCGCGGACCTTCTGGGCCTTGGGGGACACAATCGCCCGCGCTAGCGTCTGGGGCATGCAACCCCGCGCCCTGAAGCGCCTCATGCAACTGGCCGAGCCCGAGCGGTTGGACGCGATCGCCGAGGGTCTCGGATTGCTCGCCGAGCACGTCGCGATGCTACGTGAGGACGTCATCTACCTCGCCGAAGGCGACAGGCCACGCGGGCGGGCCGTGCTTGCCGCTCAATCGGAGGAGGAGGCCGCCAAGGCGCTGATCCTGCTCGACCTGGTTCGGATGGATTGGCGCGATCGCAAGGCCGTCAGCCGCCAGATCGGCCGGTTCTATAGCCATCTCGCCCGCTGCATCTACGTTGACGCGGTTCAAATGCGCCCTGCCGACTTTCGCGAGGTCCGCGAGCGGGTTGACTGGCTGCGCCGGTCGCACTACCTCGACGGGCCCAACGACGTCGACTGGATCTTCCGCAACCAGCTGATCGCAGAGCGGGAGGACAGCCTCTATGTCGACTATGTACACGAGGAGGAAGGCGATCGGTGGACCAGCCCAGCAAGAAAAGAGGGAGTCGACTTCGGAGTAGATACTGGCGTGCAAGATCTCGTAGGCGCCCTACACCGCACCGGTTGCACGAGCCGGGCGGGGCTTGAGGTCGTCGCTGCGGCGTGGACGGAACAACCCATCGATGACGATACGCACTGGCAGGAGGTCCGCGCCGTGAACCGCTCGATCGTCAAGAAGCTCGCGGAGGGAGGCCACACGCTGACCGACGCAACGGCCGATGACGCCAAGCGCCTGATCGAGCGGTGGCACTTCCCGCTGGCTGGCATCGATCTGAAAGAGATCGAGGTTCCCTTGGCGCAGCTGGAGGCCGATCGAGCTCGATACGTTCACCTCTTGGGCGAGTAGCCACGGCATCGGGGCGGCAGGCCGCTGACCTGCGCTGTCGACGCCAGCGCGAGACTTGAGCGCGTTTAGCGCTATTCGGTCGTCGGCTCCCCGCGGCGAGCGCGCGCGAGTTGCTCGGCGGCGCCCTGGACAGTCGGTGCCGGATGCGTAAACCAGAGGGCCGGGTCGACATCACGCCCGAGCTCGGGAAGACCAGCCAGCTCGCGCAGGGCCATCCGGATAACCTCGGCGTCATGAGATGCGAGTGCCTCGTGCAGCATTGCGTCCACGAGCCGGGAGCGCGGTGCTGCCCGCCGGGCCAGCCGGCCACATGCTTGTACGGCGCCCGCGCGTACCGCTGCGGGGGGCACGCTGCGAGTGATGCGCGTGCGCGAGCGCTTCGGGTTGTGATGATCGGCGATTACGGCCGGTGCGCTGGTAACGGGACTGCCCATCGCGACGGGCGACAGCACCCGTAGTGCCCGCGTGGCCGCCGCTTTGGCTAGGTCGGGGGCCGTGATCGACAGCGTGATGAGCGCCGAAACCTTAGACACCTCGTCGTAGCGCTTGCTGGCCACCACATCTACGAGCATGTCGACGAAGCGGCCTTGACTACGAGCGGTGGCGAACCTTGCGATGTCGGCGAGCTCGACGAACGACGCGCCGATGATTTCTGTGCCCTCGTCGGGGTCAGCGTTGACGGCGCCGCGAATCGTCCGGTTGCACGCCGAGCGCAACTCGGGATGGTCTTTCGGTAGCTCCGCGGCGGCTGCCTCGGCCAGCGCGATCTGGTTGCCCTCGAGGGCGGCGTCGATGAGCGGGCGCTGGACAGCATCATCGGCATCTCCCAGCCAGCCTCGCACGGTCACAGGTAGCCGCTCCCCAGCCAGCATGGCCTTCACGATGACCGGCACGCCGTCGAACAATCCGCGCTGCGCCAGCGTCACAAGCCCCTTCGATGACTCCGGAGCGTTCGGCGCACCCGCCTGGATGTCCTCCGCGAGCAGCGCACCGGCTGCATCGGCGTGCTGCTCGGGAAGCCGGTCGCACAGCAGCGCGAGCGTTCGGCGTGCATAGAAGCTCGGCTGCGGCGCGATGAGCGTGGGCGGCGGCTCGGCAGCGGCCACTATCTCCGCTGCCAGCGACGCGACGACGTCAGGGGCGAGCGCCTCCGCGTGGCGCTCGAGCGCCGCGAAGCTGGCGGCGCGCTCCCAGGCCGGGCCGACCGAGAAACGAACGAGGCCCAGCACGATGTCTTGAGCGACCTGCGGCGCCAGCTCAGCCGCCCGTTGCTCAGCCCCGATCATGAGCCAGAAGCGAAGCGCCTCCGCGTGCTCGTCGGCGTCCTCGTATGCGCGCGCGAGCATGTACACCGTCCGCCGCCACGAAAAGAGGTTGCCGGCGCGGCGGTCGATCATGGCCGCGAGCGTCAGATGCTTGAGTGCGTCCGCGCGGTTGTGGTCGGCGAGGTAAGCAAGACCGTCCTGGGTGAGTCGGTCTGAGCGCACCGCTGGGGTTCTGATGCTGCCGCGGGCGATCGCTGCAGCCGCGCGGGCGCCCGGCGGCATGGCATCGGCTCCCAGGAACTGGCCGGCAAGGTCGCCGACCAGCGATGCTGACAACGCGGCCTCGGCTACCTGCCCCTCGCCGCCGTCGGTCCGCGCCCACACCTCCGCGGCCTGCGCAAACCGAGCGCGTGCCTCATCCGGATCGCCGCGACGCAGTGCCTGGACCGCGCGGCGTTGCAGAGCTCGGCCGTAGGGATGGGGGCCGCGATCGCGCCAGTCGGCTAGCAGTGTTGTCCAGACCTCGCCGACGTCGTGGCCGAGCTCGCCGGCGCAGTCGAGCCGATCGAGGGCGAGCTGGCGCTTATGTGGCGTGTCGTGCTTTTTGCCCAGGATACGGTCGGCGACACGAAAGGCCTCCTCGTAGTAGCCGAAGAACGTCAGCGCGTCCACCAGCGCCGCGGCTGCCGCTTGGCGCTCCCGAGCCCCTGATGCCAGGTCCGCTACGGCTCGCAGCGCGTCCAGCGCTTCCGCGCCGTCCTCGGGCAGCTCGGCCCGAATGTGCGTGAGTGTCTGCGAAAAGCTCCCGGTCCAAGCGCCAGTCCATTGTGAGCGGGCGATGTCAAACGACGCCTGCGGATCGTCGTCATCGACGCGCTCGGCGGCCAGTCGCAGCCAGATCTCGCCCGCCCGCTTGCGTTGTGACCCCTGCTGGAACGCCCTGGCGGCCTCCTCGCGCGCCGGCCAGGCGAGACGCCGATCAAGGCCCTTCGCCTCGGCAGCGTCGGCGAGTACCGTCCATGCCCGCGCGGCCTCCGACCAGCGCTTACGCTCGACATGCGTCTGGGCCGCGGCGAGCTCGTCGCTCAGACCCAGAGTCGCGTAGGGCCCGGCCAGCGCCATCCGCGCAGCGACCGCTTCGCGATCCCGCGCGCGCCGCACCACCTCCCACAGCACCTCCCCGGGCGCACCGTCAAGACGGTCGCGCTCCTTCTCGAACCGCACCACACGACGCGCCCGCGCGTCCTCGTCGGAGAACGCCTCGTCGACCGCCCGCCACCAACCTTCACGCGTAGCGAGGCGGACGATGATCACGATTACCGGCGCGTTGCTGTTCTCCCAATACACGAGATCGCCCGCCGCCGCACGCCACGAGAAGGCGCTATCCGTCTCCTCGAAGATGACCTGCTCGCCGGTCTTGACCTGGCAGAGGACGATCTGTGCCGACATCTCCCCGGACGCGACATCGCGGAGCTCGATGAAGCCGTCCAGGCCCGCCTCGTTGCGCTGCGCCGGATGGAACTCATGGCCCATCTCCTGAACAAGCAGCGCCGCCAGGGACTCCCCCTGCCCGCCGGCATGCTGCTCGTCAGTGATGCGCTTGGGCTTGGCCACCCCCTAAGTTTGACCCCGCCGCGCTCGGACGTGAGAGGACGACGACACTCGGACTTGCGCGGGCTGTTGACATCGAACTCCGGTCGCCGCTGTAGATGCCGAGCGCGTCGTGCACGCCAATCGACCCTGACGCCGCGTATGCGATCCTGAAACATGATGGACCTTGCAGCTCCCAACGCCTCGGACGACCTGATCGAGTACCTCGATCAGGCGGGGCAGTTAGCCAAGAACTGGCGCGAGATATCCGCCGCGCTGCTCAAACGTCAGCAGGCAACGAACGACATTCAGGCCGTCTGGCTTGTGATGGCCTTCGACTATTGCCTGGGGCGGGAGCTCGGTGATGACCGGAGCAAATCCACCGCGTTCAACAGCGAGCTGTACCCGACGCCCCTCGCTCAACTCCCCACAGAGGTGGTAGCACTGTGGGCGTCGACCGCCGACCGAGTCACAGCAGCGGCTCCACGAGCCCGACTGCATCATCTGCTCTTCGAGTGTGGACATGGCAACAAGGGCACTCACGGACGGGAAGCTGCCGCTGCGTACGTAACGCTCGGGACGGGCACCTGGTCCCGACTTGAGCGCGTCAACTGTCTCGACTGGGCCGTAGACCTCCGCAAGCGACTTGGCGATAGCGCTGCGGCGACCGAGGTGTACCCGGAGCTGGTCACGCTTGCTACCGATAGCCTGAACCAGGAAAAGCCAGAGCCGGGGATTGCGCTCCAGGCGTTGGAGGTCTTGGCCTTCGAGGACACTGGCAATTCTGATCTACCGGACCTCCTGGAGCGAGCGCGCCACCAGTACACGAACCCGTATCTGACGGCTAAAACGATCCGACTCCAAGAACTGGTGTTCAAGGCCGACTCGGCCAAGCGGGAACAACTACGACGGGAAACGGTGCAAGCATTCTTCGATCACGCACTGAATCATCCACCGGGTCTGGTGCGGATGGCGTTTTTGGAGGACACCGTCAAGATCGCAAACGAATATGGCTTTGTTGACCTTTCCGAAAAGGCGACGGCCGCAATGCAGGAGATGTCGAGTGACGACCTCGGCCTCCGAGAGCGCTCGGCGACCCTGACGCTTCCCGCCGGAGCCGTCGACGCGCTCGTGGCCCGGCTTGTCGAGCGGCAATCGCTCGCTGACGTCTTTCAGACCCTCGTCGGCGCCGAGCCTCCTACGGGCGACGTCGATACGAACATGCAATCAACGCAACAACTCGCCGAGCGGAGTCCAGTTGCATTTCTCTTTCCGACAAAGAACGTCGGCCAGGATGGGCTCCCGCGCTACACAGCGACCTCCGAAGCCGAGCGAATCGACGAGCAGCTCTCCCGCATCGAGAGCGTTGGACTAGGCATCGGCGGAGAGGTAACTGCCCGAGTGCTCGAAGGAGCGCTCACCCGTTTCTCGCCGTCTGAAGCGGAGCTGATAACCACGTTGCAGCCACTGCCGCATGTCTCAGCTCCAGTCGCCCGATCTGTCGCACGAGCGATCCTCGCGTTCCAAGCCAAGAGGTACGAAGAGGCTACGACCGTCGCGATGCCACGGATCGAGTCATTGGTCCGCGCGCTGTGCCAGGAGAAGGGCGTCCTCCGATTTCGGGTGCAACGTGACCAGCGACAAGGCCCATCGACCCGAGGTCAGTATCCACAGCTGGGAGCTTTGCTGGTTGAGATCAGGCCGTGGATGGACCGCTCTTGGGACCGCTTCCTCTGGACCTTCCTGGTGAGCCCGTTTGGACCGAACTACCGGAACGAGCTTCTCCACGGCTACGTCGACGACGCCACCAGAGTCCCCGCGGCCCTGACGATCCTCGCAGCCCTGAGACTCGCGTTGATTCCGCTCGGCGCGGATCATGCAGGTCCTCCCGACGCAGGCCCCGGCTGAACCGTCAGCGCGGCGTCGACCACGCTGGCGACTCGGCCACAGCCAGCCAGCAAGCTCAATCCCGATCTGCAAGACTCCCCCGTCAATCGGGCAACCTGATCGAAGGGGGAGATGAGATGTACACCGCGACGATGTCCCCATCGGGCTCCGTCAACAACGTCAAAGTCAAATGCAACGGCTGCTCGGCCTCGCTCTACGTGAATCCCAACTACGCGAGCGCGAGCGGCGGCTGGGAATGCCCGCACTGCAAGAAGCGGCATTAGGGACCACCCAAAGATGCAGCCGCTCGGCTTCATCTACGCCGGAGGCTTCGTCGTCGCGATGATCGCGCTCTACGTCCGGGTTGGCTTCCCCGCGGTCAAGCCGGACTGGCGCGAGTTTCTGCTGCCGAACCTCCCCTGGTTTGCGTTGATGCTCTTCAAGGCGTGGGGATGGCCTGTCACCCTCGGTATCTGGGTCTACAACGGACGCCAGCCGTCGGTCTGGAGGGCCGTCACCCAGCTCGATGGCCGAGAGGTGCGGGCGATCAAGCGGACGAGCAGCATGCGCACGATCCAGGCGCCATAGCGCGCAGTTCGGGCGCGCTTAGCAGCGACGAAGCCTCATGACGGTCGACCTCTCCAGCCCCCATCTCAAGGAAGCCCTCGACCGGGCCGGTATACCGGCGCCGTCGGCCGATGTCATCGAGCGCCTGACATTCGCCTGCCACGAGATCGAGGGCGGCGCCGACGCGGTGTTGGAGATCAGCCAGGCCGAGTGGGCCACCGAAGAGCAGGGCACCGACGTCTTGGCGGTCCAGACCAGGGGCGGGCTCCTGCTCGTGGGCAAGGGCAAGCGCGGGCGTTTCAAGCCGATGGAGACCCTCGGCATCCGGGCGCCGTTCGACTACTACCAAGATGTCGCCGAGGACGATGAGATGGCCGGGGCGTCGGTGGTCTTCCTTCCCAAGGATGGGCACAAGCCGTTCCTTCTAAGCTGGCGCGACGCGGACGAGCGTCGCAGGATGTTCCAGAACATCTTCCAGGCGCACGGCGGGCACTATGCGAAATGGGGTCTTCAGCTCGACCCGGCAAACTACGTCGCGGACTTCGACCGCTACTACGCGCAACTCGTCGCGGAAGGACCCAGTCAGTCCAGCAACGTGCATGACTGGGTCAAGGTGCGATTCGGTGAGTTCTACCTCAGCAACGCGCTCGGCCTCGCGATGGATTGGCGCATGTGCGAGCTCGACGACGCCACGAGGGACGGGTCGAGTCGTCGAGTGGGTCGCATCGCGCTTCCACTGCCGTGGACGGACGAGGGCCCGGAGGCTCAGCGTGTGATTGTGCGCCTCGGCGAGCAACTGTTCGATGCGGGCTTGCTCGGCCCGCCCTATGACGAGCGCACCCACAAAACGGACGAGCCCCTCACGAACGACGACGCCGGCCCCCAGCGCCTCTTGGCGCTGATGACATTGGCGGGTCACGCCAAGCGCCTGGGCAATCCGCGAGTAGACGAATGGATCGGCGCCGCTCGCGCGGGGATCGCCGCGGTTCCGCCCTCGGTCTTCTCCGAGAACATGCGCTCGCTCTGGTCCAGCATCGACGAGCTGCCGCCGGACGGTCCGCCCGTCGAGATCCCGATCTGGGAGGACGTGGATGTGCGCGTAATCGCCACGATGGAGGGCGACCCGCCACGCCCCACCTATTCGACTGATGGCCTCACGGAGGCCGACAGCGTGCTGGTAGAGGGTTTCTTCAACGCTGACCAGGAGCTCAGCGCGAACGGTCCGCCGAGCTGCGAGGCCGTCGCCAACCTGTGCCTGCTGGGCGTGTCGGCGTTCGAGGGTCTTTCGGCCGACGCCCCCGCTGGTTGGCGCAAGCTTGTCCTCTACGCGGTCTCGGACCTCACATACGACCTCTGGGAAAAGCACAAACTCAACGACGCAGCCACGAAGCTCGCGCATTGGGTCGTCGCGACGATGGAAGCCAACGGCTGGGCCGCCCAGGGGCACTTCACCCCGCTCGGCCAGCACTACACGTATATGTTCGCCGTCGCCGTCGCCGTCGCCGTCGCCGTCGCCGTCGCCGTGGGCACCGGCGCAGGGGTCATCCAAATCGACCCGGACACCGGCCTCGCGAACGCGCCGACCGGTGACGAGGCTCGTCGAGCGGCCGTGCGCGGACAGTTTTGACGCGCGACTGGGGCTGGTGAGCGCGCGTGGCTCTGATGCTGCAGCGTCGCATGCGCTCAGAGATCTCGCCGGTTCACGACGAGCCCAGCCTCGGCTTGCGGGTCAAGGCGCCTGGCAAGTGGTTCCAACTAGAGCTGGTCCCCTACGGACGTGACGAGCCGATGTGGCGGAAGTACCAAGGCATGGTTCGGTACAGAGCGCCCAAGGTCAAGTTCGAAGGAAAAGCGAAGTGGATCGTCACCCGGCATCGCCTTCTCATCGTTGCCTCGCCTGGGCTCGGCACGGCTGGTCTTAACCGCCAGAAGGATGAGCATGCGTTCGTCGCTCTCGAGCTCACGGACTTCAACGTCCTACCGATGGGAAAGCGGCTTGGCAAGCCCCTGATGCGCACCCGCCTCACCGGTGTGTCCGAGGATTTTGAGATCGAGCTCAAAATCCCGAAGCAGTTCTACGCACAGTTCCTCGAGACATTGGCGTCGGGCAGCACCGAATTGGACGAGCAGGCCGCAGCGGTCGTTAACGAGCGCAATCGGCAGAAGACGCTCGCGGCCGAACGTGCCACGGCCGAAGAGGAGGCCGAGCGCGCACGCATAGCCGCCGAGCGGTTCGACAGCGCGCAAACGGGATCTGCACCACCTCGCTCCAGCCGGCTTCGCCTGAACACGGGACTGCTCGATCACCGCAAGACGTGGCGCTACCGAGTGGCGGCGACGCCGCAGGATTGCGTCAGCGGCTTCATTGCCGCGTTCTCGGGAAGCGGCGGTTTCGTGATAAAGGCGAAATGGACGGTCACGCGGTCTTCTAACGGGGCCGTTGCCGTCTATGAAGGACGCAAGGGGCTTGCCGTCGTCGGGACCGTGTTCTCCGAGACCGCACAATCGGAGGAACAGAGCGCAGTGGGCTCGGAGGTGAGATTTGAGATCGAGGGCGACGACGACGGTCACACGATCTGCGCGATGTGGCTGGCGTCGCGCGCCTCACGGATCGGCTTCACGATGGACGGCCGGTTCTTCAGGCCATACATGCGCGCCGTGGAGGACCAGCTACGCCGGGTCGATCCGTCTCTGCAGGTCGTAAAGGATTAGCGTGCGCCGGACGAAGAGATAGGGCTCTGAGCCTCAAACCGCTCCGAGCACCTCATACGTCTCCCGTAGAGCGTTGTGACCGGTGAATGCGACCCGCGCCCGCACACTCCGCGCCAGGCGCTCGAACTGAATGACGCGAGGGATCTGCGACGCACGCACATTGCGGACCGCGGCGACGAACACTTCGATTGCATCCTCCGTCATTCCAGTGGAGACAAGCCTTGCACGCTGATCCGGCGAGAGCTCAGCGCCGACGATTTGAGAGATAGTTGCTTTTGAATGCCTCCTCGTCGACGCTATAGTCTCCGTCGGGAACGGCAGTCTCGGCCAGTGTTACGAGGCCTCGCATGAGCCCAACTCGGATAGCTCTGTAGCTGGTTCTCTGCAACGTGCACCCGACACGGCCGCCGTGATTCCTGCTGCCTCTGCTCGCTCTGGGGTGCTCCACGAGAGCCATCAGCGCCCGCACCGTGCGGTAGTTGAGGCGCACGTCCAGATCGTCAAGTGCGTCCTTGCTCCTGGCCGGCCCCCGTGCGTGCCTGACGCGTGGAATCGGCGGCCTGTTCAGTTCCCGGCCCGCGGGCCCCGCTCCCAGACAGGGCAGCACGATCACGCTCATCAGCGGCCCGAGCAGGTCCGTCACCGAGACCGCTTCGGCGGTGATCTCCGGCGGGGTGCAGGTCGCGCTGGTGGCGAGACGGCCCCGATCGACGAAATCGGCCGCTTCGGCGAGCAGCTGCGAGCGGCGCTGCAGGACGCGCTCGCCGGCCCCGAGCACCTCGACGATGCACAGCCTGGTCAGAGCGGGCTCTTGCATCAGCGTCGCGACCCCGGCGTGCACCGCCGCCAAGCCGCCAGCCGTCAGGACCTATATACGCTGCTTCCTTCCATAACCGAGCAGCAAAGGACGTGCCCGTGACTGACTTCCTCGACGAGAAGCGCAATCAGATCGCCGGGCGGCTGAAGGAGCTCGAGCCGCTCGTGGACGAGTACCGCCGCCTCGAAGCCGCCGCTTCGGTGCTCGCCGCCATCGACGGATCGGCTCCCGCCGCCGCCGCCACCACCACCGCTGCCGGCGCCCCCACGCCCCTCCGGCCGGGGCGCCCGCGAGGCTCCGTCAACCGGGTGAGCGCCGCGGCCCCGCTCGAAGCCGCACGCCCAAAACCAGGCCGCCGCAAAGGCCGCGGCAGACGGCGCAAAGGCAGTGGCACGCGCGCCGCCCAGGCGCTCTCGGTCGTGCAGGCACGGCCCGGCATCACGATCCCCGAGCTGGCCACCGAGATGGGGATCCAGACGACCTACCTCTACCGCGTGCTGCCTGGGTTGGAGCAGGAAGGGAAGGCGGAGAAGAAGGGGCGCGGGTGGTGGCCGCGGGAGGGGTCGTAGCGGGCTCGCAGCGCGTCGCACCCTGGCCGACAGCCGAGCCGGCGTCCGTTGGGCGCGCGCCACCGGCTGACCTGGCCGATACCCCCGGCGGATGCGCTTTCATTTGTTAGATGAACGCACGACCTCCTGCATCGAGCGGGGATCCCCGCGACGCATGGCGGCTGGCTAGAGAGTGGATGGCGAGGTGCCCGACGTTGTCCTCGCGCATCCTCGCGCGGGCAAGAGAGGATCCCCGCCCGCGTGCCGCGAGCTTGTGCAGATGGACTGGGGTGATGTTCTTCTGCTGGCCGATCCTTGCCGACATCATGCGCCCGCACGGCATCGGTGGGCAGCGGGAAGTGGAGCCCTTGTCAGACCTGTTCATGGCTATCGCGGTCGTGGTGGTGATCGCCTGGAAGCGCGACGAGCCGGCGAGATCCCGGTGGCTGGGCATCGCTGCCGCGCTGAGCGCAGTTGCGGGTGCAGTTGTGCAGGTAGCCCACCTGCACATAGCGTGGCAAGGTCGGGTGTTCGGCTACGCGTTGCTGCTATTCGTGGCCGCGCACTTTGGGCCAAAGATCCGCGGCATGAGCGATCGCGCCCCGGAGCCGCTGGTTGCTCGAATGAAGTGGTACATGGGCGTGCTCGGTCAGGCGGCGCTGACGATCCTGATCGTCACGTCGGCGTGGTCCCTGGCCATGCCGACTGGGCTCGGTGGCGACCCGGCCCATCCCCCCGCTCGAGGGCTGCTTTTCTTGATCGTCTGGGCGACCGCGGTGCTCGCCGTCGGGCTGATCGGATGGCCGGCCGCCAAGCGTCTGGTGACAGGTGGACTGTCCCCGATCACTGCCGATGGGAAAAGTCGGTTGCTGATCGGGCATATCGTCGGGACTCTGGTTCTGAGCACCGGTGGCGGGGCGCTGGCTCTCAAGCCGCTCGGTCATCCGATGCTCGGGTGGAGCCTGGGACTGATCCTGGGACTCGTGGTGATCGGCGGCTGGGAGGCGATGGTCCGCGCCAACGTGGTGCGGCGCGGCCCTGGGCCGGTGATCTGGGGGCTTGGGCTGCTGTTTATCGCCGCCGGTGTCCACGGCGCAGTTATCGGGCCTAGCCAATCGCATCCAGCATCGGCCGAGCTCGCTGCTGCGATTCTGCTCTGGTTGGGCTTCTGGATCGAGCGGCGCGTGGTGCGTGAAGTGCTCGGGTTGAAAGGACGCGGCAGGCGGGGGTGGTATCCGCGGGAGGGGTGAGGACGGGCACCGGGTAGACGTTCTCTACGTCGAGGGCTCACTGGTATCTGCCTCGGGCGTATCGGAAGCTCGCGGGATATCGCGAAAGAGATCCGATTCCCACATTTCGGTGAAGCGCTTACGCCACGCCTCGACGCTCGGTGCGGCGAGCCGGGTAATACTGACCGGCGCGTTGCCAAAGGTGGTGGGTGAACCCCCGAGCGACAGACCGCCGCCGTCCCAAAGGTAAACACGCTCGTGTATCGGAGCCTTCGGGCGGAACCGTGCCTGAACGTGTGGCGGAATGTCAGCTACCTCGTCGGCGATCTTGCCGGTAAGGACACGCACCGGAACCTTCACGTCCCTCAAAAGCTCCCACTCGCGCACATCCTGACCGAAAAAGCGGTCGTGCACAAGAAGTTCGCCCCGAGCCGTGTCGAGCTCAACCTTGAGCCTGGATTCGGCAACCAGCCGGTCCTCGAGGATGCGACTCTCCGCTCCCTGCTGGAGTAGGTCCGCCAGCTCTTGGTCGACCTGCTGCAGACGATCGAGGCGGTCGGGAAGCAGGGGCACATCCTGAGCATCACCGACCGAGAACGTCTGCCCTGGAGATCCGCCGGCGCTGACCGTAAGCGAGACCTGCTCGACCAACGGGTACGGACCCATACGGTCCAGCAACTCATGATCGCGCGTCGTCAAGGACACCTCGAAGGCGGCGCCACGGCCAATAGTCGGGAGCGGCACCGAGCACGCGCCGAGGCTCCTGGCTCGGTCGATGTCGGCCAGGTCCTCGAGAGGAAACCGAGCTCGGGAGACCACCTCGCCATCGATCTGCTGCTCGAGCTCGAGCACAAGATCAGCGAGATCGACCCGCTCCGGCTCCCACCGCAGCCCAACGTGCAGCCGGTCAAACTTGCCATCCCCGCGTGTCTCCCCCAGCCACGCCCGCCGCTCCAGCCGTGCTACGAGCAGGCCGCCCGGTGGCGAGGCGGCCTGGGGCACGCCGTCGGTCGGAACGTTGAGACCGAGCACGCAGAGGGTAGGGACGATCACCGATTTGCCCTCGAGCTCCCACTGGGAGGGGAGCAGAAGGTCGGGTCGCTCGTCCGAGCGCCCCGAGCGCCAGATGAAGCCGCGTGCCGGCCGGACAGCCGATGCCACAAAATTGGCCGCTGGAACGTCGGTCTGACCAAAGATCCGGTTGACCGCGGAAGGCAGCTTCAGCGCGGCGCGAAAGGCCGGCATCTCGCCAAGCCCTGGGGTGAGCCGATCACCCTCGCCCGGAGGCTCCTGTGCCGCCGCGGTCACGTCTCGAAGCCAGCTCGCCGCGTCGTCCACCGACACGACGGTGCGTCCCGCCAGCCAGTCCTCCGCCTCGTACAAGAAACGGGCGGGCGCGTCCTCTGGACAGAATCCCAGGTCCGCGCCCCCTTGCTCCCTCTGCCAGTTCCCCCAGGCGATCTCCCCGCAGCGTGCCGGAGCGATCAGCAGCGCTCCATGACGCAGGACAGCTTCGCCGTCCGGTGCTCGGTCAAGCAGCGCTGAGAAGACGGCGACCTCGTCTTGCTCGGGAGAGAGGGCCTGGATCAGATCGACCATGATGGCGCTGTTCAGGATAGGGCCGGGATGGTCGCGGCTAACCTCTCCGGGCATGAGCGCGCCCGATCGGGAGTCCGAAGCAGTGATCGGTCCACAGCGCCGGATGCTCGAGCTCATATACGAGAGTTTCGCCGTCACCGGGCAATGGCCACTCTTCCAGTCCGTCAACATCCGACTGTGGCAGGAGCTGCAGGTCGAGCCCCGCGACGTCTACCTCGAATTGGCCGAACGTGGCCTGGTCAACCCAGTGATGACTCGCAGCCATCAATTTCAGCTGCGCGAGAACACCGCCGTGGGCGTCAGTCTCCAAGGCATGACGCACCTTTCGCAAGCGGCGGAAGATCTTGGGAGCTTTGTATCCGTCGTGCGCTACGTCGCGGACCGCGCTGGGAGATTTCGCCCATCGTCAGCAACCGAGCTTGACCGCTTGTCGGTCACAAGCGAGGAGATCCGGCTGCACCTCGAACTTCAACCAGCCGATCCCGCACTGGCCCGGCTCGGGACCCTCGTAAGCACTGAAGCCTGGCAGCTCTCGACCTCATTCTCTGGACCCAATCCTGATGGCTGGTCCTTCGAGGTCGATCTCGAGCGCACCCGACGTTACCGCGACGTCCACACCGTCATCGACTTCCTCGCCATCAGCTACCCCGAGGGACAGCAGCCGACCTCGCTGCCGGCCTCCCCCACCTCATTGGGCTCGACACGCGCCCTGCCCGCAGCCGACAACAAAAAGGTGATGGTCGTACACGGTCGCGACAAAGCACGGGACGATCTCTTCAACCTGCTCCGCGCCCTCGGCCTGGAACCAATCGAGTGGGCGGAGGCGGTCAAATCGACCGGCACGACGAAGCCCTACACAGGCCAGGCCGTCGAAGCGGCGTTCACCACCGCCCAGGCCGCAGTCATCCTCCTCGTCCCGGAAGAGCAGGTCGCGCTGCGCGACGACCTGCGCGATCCGAAAGACCCGTCTGACGGTCAGCTGGCCTGGCAACCACGCCCGAACGTCTTCTACGAGGGCGGCATCGCGGTCACGTCCCATCCCGACCGGACGATCGTTCTCGAACTCGGGCGCCCACGCACCGCGACCGACCTCGCAGGCGTCAACACAATCAGGATCGGCCCCGATCCGACATGGAGGCACAACCTCGCCACCCGGCTGCGCGACGCCGGCTGTCCGGTGAACACCGAGGGCACGGACTGGCTCAAGGTCGGGGAGTTCGTGGAGCCTTGATGTGACGAACTGACGACCCGCGGCTCGCGCTTGAGGATTCCGTCCCAGGCGATCTCTATCTCGGTCAGCGGTGTCCGGGGCTTCCGGTCCTCGCCGCCTTGACGTCGCTCCGCCCGAGCTGCGGGCTGAGCGTCAGGGATCGCCAAAGACCCAGTATGCGGCACGGTCGAACTGGCGCCGGTTGTGCGATAGCACGGTCTTGTCATCGACGTCCTCGCACGTGCATCCTCCGACATGGCTGCCGCTGCGTCGGCCATTGAAGCGTGCGCTGACGCGCAATTCCGGGGTCACCGCCAGAGAGACCTCGAGGGCTCTTCCGGATCCCCGCGGCCCGCGCCATCGGGACTCCTCTACGAAATCATTGACATCGGTCCAAATCAGCGGGCTCAATGTGGCGTGTCGTTCGCTATCGATGATCTCGTCTGTTAGCAGCCCCCAGTCGGCGATCTGAAACCGTGCTTGGCCCGTAGCAACCTGAACCGTGACGTGGACCGGCTGGGCCTTGAGCCACTGATCGCGGGCGAGCATCGCCGATGAAAGCGGGCCGGTGATGAGGTCCTGCAACGCGGCTCGGTCGGCGAGACTTGCGTCCTCTGCGATTGCGCGAAGCTCGTCCTCCGACAAGCCCAGGTCGGCAACGATGCCAGCGTTCACGCCGAGGTGGTCAGCTATCGCTTGTTCGAAGTCCTGCAACGAGTCTGCCTTGGCTGCTTGCAGTGCTTCATGCACACTCATAGTGCTGTGAAGTCGGTGCTCGGCTGCCGCAGGAGGACGAAAAGGCAGCCCGACAGCGCCACTTGCGACGCCCAGGGCCGCAGTCGCCATCTCGTCGCTGCCAAAGGCCGCGGCTGCCAATTCGGCGACGAACTGCCCTATCCCCTGGTCGAAGTAGGCGGACCACAGCGCCTCGGTGCGCACGAGGATGCCGGTAGTTAGGTCTGTGGCCGTGTTGCCCCCGCGGACCATCGCAGTGTCCGCCACCGACGCATAACGATCGCGCTTACCATCGCTTGCACGCCACCACGCCACACCGCGGTGGGGGGAGACAAATCGCTTGAGGAGCGACTGAGGGATGTAGTGATCGCGCGTCGGAAGTGACGTAGCCGGGAGTATTCCCGATCGTGCGGTCGACAAGCTTCGCCGAAGCCGACTCCAGTATGGGGCTCCAGCCCGCCGACCTGCAGCGTCGCGCCTAGCTCTCGCTGCTTGGAGGCGAGACCTGAGCGCCACCGGAACTCGCCTATGCGCAATGACCGCGCAGAGAGGCGTAGCCTGGTCCACCATGCGGCATTGTGCGGCTGGCGATACAACGGGGCGGGCATGATCTATTCCGGCGGACCGCTCGAGGCCGAGGTGCCCGACATCGACCTCGCCAGCTTTGTGCTGCGGCGCGCTGGGGAGCTGGGCGAGAAGCCTGCGCTGATCGACGGCTCGTCGGGTCGCGCGCTGAGCTACGCCCAGCTGGGCGCGTCGGTGCGGAGCTTCGCAGCCGGGCTCGCCGCGCGGCTTCGCCAAAGGCGACACGTTCGCGATCTACATGCCCAACGCGCCCGAGTACGCGGTCACGTTTCATGGCGTGGTTGCGGCCGGCGGGCGCTGCACAACCGCCTCTACACGGCACACGAGCTCGGCAAGCATCTCGCCGATTCCCACGCCGGGATGCTGCTGACGGTGCCCGCCTTCCTCGACGCGGCGCTCGAAGCAGCAAAGCGGGCGGGAGGTTGTGAGGTGTTCGTGCTCGGCGACAGCGACCGCGCCGCCTCGTTCGGAGAGCTGCTCGGCGATCCCGACGCGGCGCCCAGGGTTACGATCGATCCCGCGCTCGACATCGCCGCCCTCCCATACTCCAGTGGCACGACCGGGTGAGCAAGGGTGTGTTGCTCAGCCATCGCAACCTCGTCGCGACCATGATCCAGACCGAGCCGGTGCTCGCGGTCTCACAGGATGACGTAGTGATCGCCGTGCTCCCGTTCTTTCACGTGTACGGGCTGTGCGTGATCATGAACCTCGGCCTGCTCGCCGGCGCGACGCTCGTCACGATGCCCCGCTTCGAGCTGGGGCAGTTCCCGGATCTGCTCGAGCGCCATCGGGTGACGCGCGCGTACGTGGTGCCGCCGATCGCGCTGGCGCTCGCCAAGGACCCGGCGGTCGAGGCCCGGGACCTGTCGGCGCTGCGCCACCTCCTCTGCGGCGCCGCTCCGCTCGGCGCAGAGCTGGCCGAAGAAGTAGCCGAGAGGATCGGTTCTCAGTCACCCAGGGCTGTGGCGTGACCGAGATGAGCCCGGTCACGCATGTTCGCCGCCTTCGTCGCCGAACAGGTTGACGATCGCACCTTACCGGCGGTGCCAGCATCCAGTGTGTTGCCGACCGGGCGATTCACGGCCACACCGAGCTTGCGGAGCGCTTCGTCGACGAACGAGAGCAGGGTCGCGGTGTGCAGCATCGCTGGGGTCGTGCACCGCACGACCAGATTGAACGCCCTGTGTGATGTGGGGCGCGCGTACGCGCAAACCGTCGATCAACGTGCGTCTGGAGCGAGCATTCGGGTGGGTGCCGATCGTCTGCCCGAGGCACGCCGTCGAGCCGAAGTGTTCCCGCGCTGCTCCCTTCGCTGGCGGGCCTGCGACCGGCGCGGTGCCAGGCGCTCCCTGCCGCTGTGGGCCATCAGCAGCTCGAGGATCTCGGCGGTCGGGCCGAACTCGGTGTCCTGCACTTCTGTGTAGATCCTGAGGGTCGTGCGCGGGTCCTCATGGCCGGCCTGTCGCTGCACGAACGGCACGTCGCGGCCATAGGCCAGCTGCAGCGAGATGAACGTTCGCCTGAGCGTATGCGGCGTGATCTCCTCGGAGATCGGCGGCACCCCTCGTTTGCGGCGCGCGCGGTTTGCCTCGCGCACGACCGCCGGAAGCACGCGCTGACGTATGTTGTCCTTCGTGCGCCGCGCGCCGGTAGCAGTGGGATAAAGCGGCGCGTAAGGGTCAGAAAGTCCTGTCTCGCGTTTGTAGCGCAGGAGCTCATCGTGCAGGTAGTCGACGATCCAGACGCTGCGCTCGGCGGCGGGCGTCTTGGTTCCGTTGATTGCTAGACGGCGGTTGGCGAGGTCGGCGTCGGCGACGTCGAGCGCACAGCACTCGGATGCCCGCGGGCCGGCGAGTCCGAGCGTCGCGATGATCGCGCGGCGCGGGCTCGGCTCGCGGTGTTCGAGGTCGATCTCCGCGAGGCGTTTGGTCGTCGAACGCGCCCGCTCGACGGCCTCGGCTGCCTGCGCGAGCGTGTGGCCGTGGGCGATCAGCGTCTGGACTTCGCGAGCGCGCTCGAGCGTCTCGGGCAGGTGCCGTTGATCGACGCGCTCGGCCGCTTCGATCAGGTCGAGCAGCTGATCTGGCAGTAGCCATGTCCGCTTCGGCCGGGCCTGCTTGAGGCGCTTCTTGCCGACCGGGTTGTCGTCCCGCAGCTCGTCCTCTTCGACGGCCTCATCGAAGATCGCGCTTGCAGTCTGCAACTGCATATTGATCGAGGTGTTATTCAGCGGCCTCAGTGGCTGCCCGCGCTCGTCCACGGGGCGCTCTCCGGCTGTGATCCGCTCGGCCAGGGCGTCGCGCTCGGCGAGCTTGAACTCGCGGAACGTCTTCACAAGTTTCTTGTCGATCTCGAGCATCGGGTAGGGGCCGAAAAATGGGATCAGGTGCTTGGTCAGCCGCCAGTGCAGGTCTTTGCGACGGTTCTCGGAGACCTCGCGGCTCTTGGCGGCAAACCACTCGCTCGCGTAGTTCGCGAAGGTCGTCTGTGCGCCGGTCGGCTCGGGCTGGCGGGGGTCCACCCACTGGCCGAGTGCGATCTTCGCCTCCAGCTTGCGCAGCCTCGCAAGCGCCGCGGCGCGATCCATTCCCTCGCGGCTGTAGCCGAGCGTGAGGTGGCGACGATCGCCGACGGCGATCGTTACGTCGGCCCAGAACACCGTGCTGACGTCGCTCAGGCTGTCTTCGTTGAGCCTTGCGCGTCTCGGTCGTGCCATCGCGCGCCTCCTCTCAGCTCGCCCGCTCGTGCAGGCGCTCAGCGCGCCTCGCGGCGGGGCTCTGACGGCAGGATCGGCACGCCGGCGGGCGTGTGCGTGCGCTCGCGGCTGTTGGGGGCGTTGCGGGCGCGGGTCGGACGTAGCGGCGCGCGCCCACCCTGCTGCTGGCGGGCCAGCAACTCGCGGCGTGAGAAGCGCCACGGCCCGCGGTCACCGAGCACGCGCCAGCCTCCGAGCGCGGGCGCGTGCGCGTAGACGAACTTGCGCGCCACCCGCAGCAATTCGGCTGCCTCCCCGGCAGTGAGCACCTCTGGCCTGTGGAGGTCACTCTCCTCAGCCTTGCCGGCAAGGGGCACAAGCCGGTGTTCGCGGGTGTCCATGACCGCCTACTTGTCCTCGCGGGGGTTGACGGTCCCCCCGGAGGCGCTGAGCAACCGGGGACGGCGTGCCCGCCCGCGGTGCGCGGCGTGGAGGTTTCGCGGGTAATAACGCGGGTGAGGGCGCGCTCAGTCTCCCAAGCGCTTACGAGCCCTCCAAGGAATATGCACATTTGCAGGGACTTCTTTCCATGGGCGCGGCGGGTTTCGAACCTGCGACCTCTCGCGTGTGAAGCGAGCGCTCTCCCACTGAGCTACGCGCCCTGGGCCGTTGATTCTATTGGGGTTGCGCGATCTCGGCGGCCTGGGCGGAGGTCGCGAAGGGGTGCCTGCTGCCCATTGCTGCCCAATGAGCGCCCGAGGAGCCGGCCATGTCCGCCGCTCGGGGCGCGCAAGAGCCGGCCTGTCTGAGCCACCCCGAACGGCACCGGCCTGACCTGTCTGGCAGACTGCGCCCCTATGCCGCGCAAAGCGCTGCGCAAGTCTCACGTCGGCATCACGCTGAATGACCGGTCCTCCAAAATGGAGAAGCGGCTCGGTTTGGCGCTAGAAATGGTTTCAGACACGATCCGGACCGAGTACGAGTTGACGGCCGTCATCGAGAAGCGCATCTATCTGGCCGATGTCGTCGAGGCGATGCAGGAGCGCTACAAGGGCTCGAAAGCGCGCTTTGAGCTCGCGTTTCGCGGCGGCACCAATACCTACATGCAGCCTGACGGTGGGTTCATGTGGATCGAGGAGTGGGGCGACGAGCCACGCCGGTTCATCCTCGTCGCGGAGGCTAAGCGTCAGGGCACCAATGATGTCCGTGCAAAAGAAGGAAAGACGAAACAAGGTTGTGGCAACGCCGTCGAGCGACTTGGCAAGAACATGCGCGGTGTCGATGCGCTGTTCCTCGGCGAGAGGATCACGCCGTTCGTTTGCTTTGGCGAGGGCTGCGACTTCGACCCTGACAAGTCCTCGATCATCGACAGGGTTGCGACACTCAACGGTTTCTTCCCGCTCAACGAGACGCATGTGGACAAGATCCAGATCGAGGGCGACACCCTCAAGCCGACGTCCTTGTACTTTCGAGAGCAGCCGTGGACGCCGGGGGAGATGTACGAGCCGCTGATGGACGTGGCGCACCGCGCTATCGCCTATTACCGTAAGCAATACCGCCTTTAAGTCGCCCTGCTTGTTACACGAGCGCAAGCTGGCCGGCGTGCTGCGCTTCCGCTTGGCCGAGCGCGTCAGCCTCGCGCGTGAGGATCGCTTGCGCAATTGGCTCGGCACGGTCGGGCGACGGTGGCGCGTCTAGGTCAACGACGGCCACGAACTCGACGTTGTGCGACTTAGGCGACATGCGCGGTGTACTCACGCGGTAGCGTTTGTAGCTGTTCGCCACCACATCGAGGTGTCCGCGAGCCGCAAGCGTACCGAGGAGGTCCATGAGCGGGATATTGCCGTCGGTGCTGTAGCTCACTAGCAGCCAGCGCGCCTCAATGCTCGCGACCAACGACCGCAGCGCGGAAAGCGCCTGGTTCTCATGGTTGTATGGAGAGCGTCGCTCGGTCCTCCAGTCTCGCCGAATGGCCGACTTCTCGTGCTTCTTTCCGTCTACGAGGATGGAAGGGTTGAGAGGTGGCTTGTCCCAGAGAACGACAGTGTTCAGAACGTGGTAGTTGCTGCCGTATGGATGCTGGTTGTATGGCGGGTCCAGGTACGCGATGTCGGGACGCTCGCCAAGGAGGTCAGGTAGGCGACTTGCGAGCTGTTGCACGTCCTCGCGCGTGCTCACGTTGTCCTGGCAGTTGTCGAGCAGGACGGGGGGCCGAAGCGTTAGGCGGCTGAGGATGCGGTAGAGCGCGGTCGAGGTCTTCCCGCCCCATCCGTGGTGGAAGCCCTTGAACACGCCGCTTGTGTTGCTCACGTAGCTGACCGCGTAGACGAGCGACGCAAAGATGTACGCGCGCTCTTGGGCCGACAGCTTGCCGGCTCGGTCCCAACGCTCTATCTGCTCCCGAACTGCGTCGATTCTGCCGCCGTTAGTGCGCGTGAAGAACATGCGCTCCCGTTCTGGGTCCGGGTTCTCATCATCCGCCGGACATAGATGCCGGGCGATGTAGCCGTCTATCGGATCAAGCGTGTTGAGACGCGCGAACACCTTGTTTGCGCCGCCGAGGGAGGCGAACGCGGGAGGCTCGTTCAACGTGACCGTGCCTAGCGCGATCTCGTACGAGTACGGCTCCCAATCGTTCGCGAGCACCCGGAACCCGAGCGTCTTGGCGAGCCGCGCGACCACTGTCGTCCCGGTCGTGAGGTCGACGAACGTCCCGTTCTCAACGCCGGTCTTGGCGATTGCCTGAGCGATCAGCGGCAGGAGCTTGCGCTTGTTCCCGATGTACGGGATGAGCTGCGAGTACAGATACTCGTCGGTCCGCACGGCAGCGTGGCGGCGCGGATGGTGTCGAACCTGTTGGGCCATCGAGGCCGCCATCCTATTCTCGGCTGCGGTCGCTTTAGTTCGGCCCTTCATCGCTCGGCCTCCAGCCGGATCGTGGTCGCGTTCCCGGCTCGCTCGAAGGCGCCGAGGTTCCTGTCCAGGGCCGCGGCGGACGAGTGGCCGTCGACTAGGAGCTTCAGGCGGTCCGGCTCTCCGTCGCGACGGTCCATCTGCCGGGCGTAGATCGCGAGCGTGAGGTTCGGTGTGGTGTGGCCCTGGCCGGACCCCGTTCATCGGTCCACCTGCTGTGAGAGCTGGTGGTTGTTGTTGGTGTGAAGGGTAGTGGTGCCGCCGTGTTGCGGAGGGAGCCCGTAGGGCGACCGGAGCAACGCGGCGGGCGCGGCATCGGCGGCCCCGGGGGGCGTTTCGGTGCCGTTTTCACCTTGCGGCGCTGAAACAGACCCGTTCTCGGGCGATCTGAGGGCCTTCGCGGGGCTGGTCAACCTAATTACATGGCCGGTTACGCGTGCTCGGGGTCAATAACCACATGACAACCACAAGAAGCACCAACACAAACACGGTCAGCGAGCACGCATTGGGGTACAGCCGATGAGCCGTCGCCTGAAGATCACATTGCCGGACACGCTTGCCCTGCAACTGGACGAACTCGCTGCGAACATCGACGAGCCGGCGGCGCGGCTCGCGGGGCAGATGGTCCGCCACGGCATCGCCGAAGCAGCGGCCAGCGGACAGGTTCACCAGCCGCGGCCCAGGCCGGCCGCTGTCGCGCTCGGAGCACCCGAGGAGGAGGCACCCGTGCGGCGGCCGCCGTGGCTTGAGCCCTACGGCGGAGACCCGTAATGGCGCTCATGGATGTGGGGCGGGATCGTGGCCCTGTATGGCCGCTACCCGGCAGCGCTCGCTGGTTTGAAAGACGGCTGGTGGAAGAGCGAGACGCACGTCGAGACCCTTTGCGCCCTCGTCGTGTGGCGCCAGTGGATCGATGACGCCGGACGGGACCCGCGCGATGAGCTTGCCTTCCAGGTCCAGCTCTCCGACTATGGTCTTGCTCTCCGCCAGGAAGGCGGCGGCGTCACCCGCGCGTGGAAGCCAGGCGCGGCGCCCGACGAGTGGCGCTACTGATCCTGTTGCCTACGCGTGCGCCAGCTCGCGCATCTGGCGCACGGGATGGCGACCCAACCGGCTGGCTGTCGCGAAGGGGGCGGCGTGTCCGTCGGCGCGGTGGGCGACGTTCACGGTGACGTGCCCGCGCAGCCGGTCGATCAATGTCTTCGATCTCGGCCCCGTAGGTATCGCACAGGTATCTCCATTGCTCGTAGAAGCGTTTGTCCGATCGGCCGAGCCAATCGACGAGGCCCTTGTAGTGCTTCCACGTGTCGACGGTGAGATACGCGAGGTGCTTGTTGGCGACCTGGCGGTCGAGAAAGCCGGCGTTGTACTCGGTGGCGACGAGCTCGTAGAAGTTCATGGCGGCCGTGATGGGCCACTTCTTGTCGAGGCTCATGTCTTTCCACTGGGCTTCGGCGGCCGGCAGATCGTGGTTGAAGAGCTGCAGCAGGGCAAACCCCTCGCCGGCGTGCGCGATGAAGTCGCTGTCGTAGTAGGCGCTCAGGATGGTCTGATGCTGCGAGTCGCGCCGCTACAATCGCTGGTCATGAGCACAGTTCCAGTTCCCGCTCCTGAACCGTACCCGGACCTGTAGACGGTCCAGCCTCTCCGCGCCCCTACGGCTGCCCCTCGAGCTCCCGAGCCCGCCCAAGGCAGTCGACCAGGTACACCCCTTCGGTTTCATGCGCAAGCGTCCCGCCCCAAGCCCCGGGCGGCACCTGCGGGCAGACGGTTGCAGCGGCGCGGCTGGCGGCATTCCCGCCGAGATACGCGTAGCTGCCGCCGAGCAGCAGGTAGCGCGCCTGCCGGGAGGCGACGAGGCGCGCGAGCGAGGGCCCGTTGAGCGCGGGGTCGACGCCGCCGTAGCCGCCGAGCGCGGCGGCGCGCAGCCCGAGCAGGATGGGGCTGTCTGCTGTGAGCGACGCCTGCGTGAGCAGCTGGATGCGTCCGTGGGCGCTGCCGTGCGAGAGCACGTAGCGCATGAGCGAGTCGTCGGTGGCGAGCTGCGGCTGGCTGAGCTCGGCGCCGCCGTTGCCGGGCACGACGCGCGGGCCGGCGGCTGGGAAGGTGCCCTCGACGGGCTGCCGCCAGGTGGTGGCGGCGTAGGCGGTGGGCGCGACGAGCAGCACTGCGAGCAGGGCGCACGCTGCGGCGGGTGAGGAGCGCGGCCGCAGCGCGACGAGCAGCGCGAGCGCGGCGACGGGCGCGAGCGCGAGCTGCCACGCGGCCATGTAGTGCGCGTAGCGCAGCAGCGCGATCTGCACGGCGACTGTGACTGCGACGGCGGCGAGCAGCAGCCACGTGGGCCATTGCTGCCCGGCGCGTGCGTGTGGTCCCCGGCGCACCATGGCGGCGAGCCCGGCGCCGACGCCGAATGCGACGCCGGGCGCGAGCGCGGAGACGTAGTAGGGGTGCACGATGCCCTTGGACACGCTGAGGAAGCCGGCCTCGCACAGCAGGAAGCCGCCGAACACGATCAGCGCGGCGAGCCGCGGGTCGCGCTGCTGCGGGCGTGTGAGCGCGAGCGCGAGCAGGCCGGCGAGCGCGAACGCGAGCATCCATGCGTCCTGGTCGCCGAAGCCGCTGCGGAATAGGCGCAGCGGGCCGGGCGCGCGGCCGAACACGACGGGGCTGCGGGTGATGGTGTGGGCGATCTTGGGGGCGGTGTGGGGCGCGGGCGTGGGCAGGCGCACGGTCGCGGCGCCGCGTGCGCCGGCGGCGCGCTTGGTGGGCGCGAGCGGCTGCACTTCGCGGTCGGCGACGGGTCCGGGCCCGCCTTTCTGGCCGCGCACGCGGCCGAGGCCGTTGTAGCCGAACGTGAGCCCGAGCTCGGAGTTGTTGGTGGAGCTGCCCACGAACGGTCGCTGCGAGGCGGGGGTGAGGTCGACGGCGGCGATCCACGCGAGCGACAGCGCGCCGCACACGACGCCGGCGAGCAGCAGGTGCCAGATGCGGCGGCGCGGCGGGCCGGGGGCGCACCACAGGTACCCGAGGGCGATGCCGGGGATGACGAGGTACGCGGCGAGCGCCTTGGTGTTGAAGGCGAGCGCGACGAGCACGGCGCTCCAGAGCAGCGTGCGCAGCCGCCCGGTCTCGATCGCGCGCAGCGTGGCTCCGCACGCGAGCGTCATCAGCAGGATGAGCAGCGTGTCGACGTTGTTGTCGCGCGACACGGCGACGAACGCGGGGAACACGGCGAGCGTGAACGCGGCGGCGGTGGCGGCGAGCGTGCCGAAGCGCTTGCGCACGATCACATACAGCGCTGCCACCGCGAGCACGCCTGCGATCGCCTCGGGCAGCAGCAGGCTGAGCGGCGAGAAGCCGAACACCTCGGCGCTGGCGGCCTGCAGCCACAGCGCGAGCGGCGGCTTGTCTATGGAGATCAGGCCGGCGGGGTCGGCGGCGAGGAACACGAAGTTGTGCCACGACAGCAGCATCGACTTGACGCCGGCGGAGTAGTAGACGTTGGCGTATCCGTTCTGGCCGAGCGCCCACGTGTTGAGCACTGCTGCGAGCGCCACGGCGGCGAGCAGCGGCACGGCAGACCGCGGCGGGGTCGGCGACTGCTTCGCGGCTGACGATGCTGGAGCGGCGGCGCTTGCGGGGCTCCGGGTGGGTGTTGCGGACATGTCGGCGGATTGGCGGGTCGTCGTGTCCACGCGTACGGGGCGAGGGCTCGAGGTCCCACGGCGGGCGCGGCGTGCGGAGGACTACGGTAGCGGCGCGGCGTGCGAGCGGGCGCCGCCGGCTCCCGTTGCGCTAGCCTCTGATTCCACAAGTCGAAATTAGGGGCTGGTCGACTACCGGATGAGCCTGATCGAAGCGCTACTTGACGCGGCACCGGACGCGGTCGTGCTGGTCGACGGAAGCGGTCGTCTGGCGCTGGTGAATCGCCGTACGGAGGAGATGTTCGGCTACGGCCCAGGCGCGCTGTTCGGCAGCTACGTGGAGTTGCTGGTTCCCGAGCGCTATCGCTCCGCTCACGTGATCCGCCGCGATCTCTATGCGGAGCAGCCGCGCAGGCGCGTGATGGGCAGGGGCGTGGAGCTGCTGGGCCTGCGCGAGGACGGCAGCGAGCTCCCGGTGGAGATCGGCCTGAGCCCGATTGCGGTGGAAGCGGAGGACTTCGTGATCGCGGTGATTCGCGACGTGAGCGGGCAGCGTGCGGCGGAGCTGGAGCGTGCGGAGCTGGCGGGCGAGCGGGCGGCGCGCGCGCTGGCGGAGGCGGAGTGCGGGCGCCTGGCGTCGATGATGGGCGAGCTCGATGCGATTGTGTGGGAGGCGGATGCGGAGCGCCACCGGTTCAGCTTCGTGAGCGCGCGCGCGGAGGAGCTGCTTGGCTACCCGTTGTCGTCGTGGTTGCACGAGGACGACTTCTGGCAGCGGATCGTGGAGCCCGAGGACCTGGCGCTCGCGGAGCTGCAGTTCCGTGAGGCGGTCGGCTGCACGAGCGACCACGAATACCGCGTGCGCGACGCGAACGGCCGCGTGGTGTGGCTGCGCGATCGCGTGCGTGTGGCGCCGGCTCACGGTGGCCGTCCGCGCCTGCATGGCGTGACAATGGACGTGACCAGGCGCCGCGTGGCTGACAGTCGCGACCCGCTTGCGTACCTGGTGCGCCCGCGCAGTTGACGGAGCGGCTGGCGCAGGCTGATGTCGCGGCAGCGCTTGGTCCGCTCAGGCCTCGACGACCTCGACGGCGCCGAAGCCGTCGAGCGGACGGTCGATGAAGAACACCTCCATGGTGATGTCGGGGTCGACGTGCGCCTGGCTGAGGAAGGCGAGCACCGTGCGGCCGGTGAGCTCTTCGATGGTGGTCTTGTAGCGCGCGGCCATCACCCGCTGGAAGTCCTCGCGCATGGCGATCACGCGCGCGGGCTGGCCGCTGTCCATGATGGTCTGCTCGAGCGGCGTGAAGCCGCTGCCGCGCATGACGACGACGACGATGTCGTCGAGCACGTACGTCTTGGCCTTCATGGGTCCGCGTCCGTAGTGCTCGCGCAGGATGCCGACGATGCTGTTGGAGATGGCGGCGAGCAGCCGACCGCCGGCGAGCGGCTGGCGCTCGAGGCTCGGCTGCGCTTCGCCTCCGGATGCTCCCGGCGAGGGCAAGGGCGAGGAGGCCTCGTGCCGGGAGCTGTCAGATGAGCTGTCAGCGGTTTCGATCAAAGGTGTAACGAGCGCAATGCAGTGTTTTGGAGCTTGCGCTAGTGTCGACCCTACAGCGATTCCAGATGTGCGGTCAAGCACTGCATTTGGGATTGCGTCTCATAGCACGGAACGACCTCGCTGGTCACGCGCTGGCCGCTTGATGGGTCCGCTGCACAGTCGGTGTAGCCAGGGAGGAGCCCATCGATGCAACGACGAGCGATTGGATGTTCGCTTGGGCCCGTGCACGGTTTCGCACGGCTTCGCGCGTCCGCTCTCGGCTTTGTGCCACAGCGGCCGCAGAGTGCGCCGGTGTGTGCGCAGCGCGGCGGCGACGCGCGTCGCGGCGTGCTGCGGATAGAGCGCAGGCGCGGACGGTTCGTAAGGGGGTTCACGCAGAGCGGGGACTGCGGAGACGCACCTTTCACATAGACAAGGAGGAGGGCGCATGACCACAATCGAGCTCACCGAGGATCAATCGGCGCGCATCGAGTCGCTGTCGGACGACTGCGCGGTGATCGGCGTGCAGGAGGGCTGCCCGCTGGTGCGCCTGGTGGGCGGCTATGTGGCGCTGCTGGAGAGCGACGGGCGCCTGGCGCCGGCGCGGCGCAGGATCCGTGGGTCGACGTCGTACATGGAGGTCGCGCGCGCGTAGCAGCCGGCTCTGAGCCCGCTCTGGAGACAAGCCGTCCACTATTGCCTAGCCCGCCTCATCTTTGGCGGGCGCGGGCCGATCATGCTCTCAGCCGCGAAATCGAGAGCCCGAGCCAGAAGACACAGTGCCCGATACAGACACCGATCCCGACATCAGGTCCGCACGGCCCCAAGGCGCGCCGCCTGAGCCAGCGCCCCCGGCGCACGTGGTGGACGAGGAGTTCGAATGCGAGCGCGGCGAGCACGCGGATGCGCAGACGCTGGAGACGGTGCTGGAGTCGCTGCTGAACCTGTACCCGGATGCGCCGGTGGTGGCGCTGAAGGCGGACGGCATCGCGGTGCCGGTGCCGGCGTCGATCCCGCTGCGGCGCAACCCGGTGCTGGAGGAGCGCACGGGCCTTGACCTGGTGGTGCAGGAGGATCGCGTGCGGCTGTTGACGAGCTGGGATCAGGTGCTGGCGAAGGGCTCGGCGCGCTGTCTGGTGCACCTGGTGCACCAGCCGGAGGTGACGGTTGCGCTGTACGGCCTGGACCTGCGCGAGGCGCATGGCGTGGTGCTGTCGCTGTTCGCTCCGGCGGACGCGTCGGCGGGCGGCGCTGCGCCGACGATCGCCCGCGCGCCGAAGCGCGCGCCGCGGTTCGCGACGATGTACAAGGACGAGCGCAGCTTCGTGGTGAGCATCGACGAGGCGCTGACGCAGATCCTGGGCTGGAGAGCGGAGGAGATGGAGGGCCACCGCTCGATCGAGTTCATCCACCAGGACGACCACGCGCTGGCGATCGACAACTGGATGGACATGCTGGCGTCGCCGGGCCCGGGGCGCCGCGTGCGCCTGCGCCACCGCCACCGCAACGGCGCGTGGGTGTGGTTCGAGGTGACCAACCACAACCTGCTGGACGACCCGGAGCGCGCGTGCGTGATCGCTGAAATCGTTGACATCTCGGAGGAGATGGCGGCGCAGGAGGAGCTGCGGGCGCGCGAGCAGCTGCTGGACAGGCTGGCGGAGGCGCTGCCGCTGGGGCTGCTGCAGGTGGATGCGGCGGGCGAGGTGGTGTACACGAACGACCGCCTGCACGAGATCGTGGGGGTTGCGCGCGTGGCGAGCGCGGCGGAGCAGCTGGGCGCGGTGGTGGAGGCGGACGTGCGGGCGCTGCACGGGGCGCTCGAGGACGTGCTGCGCGACGGGCGCCACACGGATGTGGAGGTGGAGCTGCGGCTGCCGTCGACGCACGAGCTGCGCTTCTGCAGCATCAGCCTGCGCGCGCTTACGCCACGAGGACGGCGCGATCAGCGGCGCGATCGTGTGCGTGGCGGACGCGACGGACAGCTCGCGCATGCGCGAGGAGCTCAAGCGCCGCGCGACGTTTGACGAACTGACGGGCTGCCACAACCGCGCGTCGTTCATGCGCTCGCTGGAGGCCAACGTGGCGGAGCCGGAGGCGGAGGCGGAACGCGCGGTGATGTTCGTGGACCTGGACCGCTTCAAGGAGCTGAACGACCGCTTTGGCCACGCGGCGGGCGATGAGCTGCTGCGCGTGGTGGGCGAGCGCCTGCGCGAGACGGTTCGCGGCAACGACCTGGTGGGCCGCGTGGGCGGCGACGAGTTCCTGGTGATGTGTCCGGAAGTGGGCGGACCGGAGGCGGCGATGCGCCTGGCGGAGCGCTTGGCGAAGGCGCTGCACGAGGATGTGCGCCTGACGGCGGGCGAGGTCACGCCGCAGGTGAGCATCGGCGTGGCGTGGTCCAACTGCGACGGCTTTGACGCGGACGCGCTGGTGGCGCAGGCGGACGACGCGATGTACCGGTCCAAGCGCCAGCGCGCGGGCCGCCCGAAGCTTGCCGGGTCCGTGACGGACCTGGCGATGCGGCGCGCAGCGTCGCAGGCGTCGCCACGGCTGCAGCGACGCAGCCGTGGCGGCTCGCCGCATGCGCCGGCAAGCTGACGGCGCTCAGGATCCGAGTCGCACGCTGGGGTGCGGGTACAGGCGGTCGTTGGGCTCGGAGTAGAAGTCGGTGAGCGTGCGGAGCTCGGCGAGCGTGAGCGCGGCGCCGAACGCGCGCGGGCCGCCGAGTCGCTGGTAGACGACGGGGATCTGCCTGCCGATCTGCGCGAGGCTGAAGTGGGCGTCGTAGACGCTGTCGATGTACAGGGCGACGTTGGCGCGCGCGAAGCGCGCGGCGGCTGGCGGGCCGTGCTGGATCTGCTGGACGGCTGCGCCGAGGAGCTGCCAGCCGCGTGAGGCGAGGGTGACGAACGCGCGGAAGATGCCGGCGAGGGTGGACGCGGGTCCGGTGAGCGATCTGGCGGCGTGTTCTGTGAGCATCGCGGGCAGCGTGAGCGCGGCGGCGCGCTGCGTTGCGCTGTTGAGCGTGGGCTGCGCGACTGCGTTGATGTTGGCGGGCAGGCCGTGCGCGATGAGCGGCCACGCGGCCTTGGTGGCGGCGACCTCGCTGCCGACGGTGGGCTGCTGGGCGATGAGCGTGTGCGCGACGGCGACGAGGTCGGCGCGCTCGAGCTGCAGCTCCATGGGGGCTGGCTTGCGGGCGCTGCCGCAGCCGGCGAGCGCGAGCGCGGCGGCGCCGAGCGCCAGCAGCGCCGCGCAGCGCGTGCGCGCCGGCATGCGGCCGGCGCGACGCGGTGCGGTCTTGCGCGGTGTGGCCGTCGCTTCGCCTAGACGCCGAGCAGGTCGACGACGAACACGAGCGGCGCGTTGGGCGGGATGGTGGGGGGCGAGCCGGTCTTGCCGTAGGCGAGTTCGGAGGGGATGATCAGCTCGCGGCGCCCGCCGACCTTCATGCCGGCGACGCCCTGGTCCCAGCCCTTGATGACCTGGCCCTTGCCGAGCGTGAAGGAGAACGGTTCGTGGCGTTTCCATGACGCGTCGAACTCTTTGCCGCCTTTGTAGAGGACGCCGACGTAGTTGACGGTGACGGTGTCGCCGGCCTTGGCTTCGGCGCCGGTGCCTGCGATCAGATCTTTGGTTTCCAGTTTGCTCGGCGCGGGCCCGGAGGCCGGCGTGACGGTGGGTTCTTTGGAGAGCGGGCCGCTGGTGGGCGTGGTGGCGGTTTTGCTGGTGCTGGAGGAGCTGCTCGACCCGCTGGACTTGATCAGCGAGTTGTCGGCGCTGTTCTCGTTGCCGACGGTGATCGTGCTGGAGCCTCCTGAGGAGCCGCAGCCGGCGATCAGGATGGCGGCGCCGAGCGCGGCGAGGGCGGCGATGGCGCGGGGGCGCGTGAGGGAGGTGGGGATCTTTGAGTTGGTCACGGCCGCGCAGCCTACCGGAACTTGGCGCGGTCGTGGTGCGTTAGGATCGGTGGTGGACCGTGCTAGGCGGGGAGGTAGCGGTGCCCTGAATCCGCAATCCGCTCTAGCGGGGCTGAACTCCCCTCCGAGGGGTTCCGGCCCCGGTTGCTCCGTCGCTCGGGGCGTCGATGGTTCGGGTCCCGCGCGGTGTCGGCTTGCGAACCAGGTCAGGTCCGGAAGGAAGCAGCCTTAAGCGATCACCGGCAGGCGCAGCGGGAGCTCCCGAGCTGGAGTCGTGGGCGACGATCGGCGCCGGGTGCCGCGAATCTCGACGAGGGGTGCACGGTCCGTTGAAGTTGTGCCGCGCCTGACGTCGCTCCGCGGCGAATTGGAAAGAAATAGAAAAAATAGAAAGAAATAGAAAGGGAACGCTACGATGAGGCCGTGAACGTGGCCCGTCAGAGGAATCCCTTCAAGCCTACTTTCGGCGCGTCGCCGCCACTGCTCGTGGGGCGCGATGAGCTGCTCCAAGACTTCAACGAGGCGCTCGAAGTCGGCCCAGGCACGCCCGCACGAGCCACGATTTACACTGGTGCGCGCGGTACCGGCAAGACCGTGATGTTGAACGTTGCGCAGGACGAGGCGCGCATCCGCGGCTGGCTGGTGGTCGCGGAGACAGCGACGCCGGGCTTGCTCGAGCGCCTCACCACGGAACATCTGCCTCGGCTCTTGGCCCAGCAGGACCCGAAGGCGAAGCAGAGGACGCTTTCCGGCTTCACCGTGCCCGGCAGCCTTGGCGGCGGCCTCGCCTGGGATACGGCGGAGCAACACCCAGCGGTGCCTGGGCTGCGCTCCCAGGTCACCGACTTGTGCAACATCCTCGCCGCACAAGAGACGGGGCTGGTGATTAGCGTGGACGAGCTTCATCGCGACTTGCTCGATGAGCTCGTGCAGCTGTGCGCGGTCGTGCAGCACGCGTTTCGCGAGGGGCTGGAGCTTGCGTTCCTCGGCGCGGGCCTGCCCGCAACCGTCAGTGACTTGCTCAGCGAAAGCGTGCTCACGTTTATGAGGCGCGCGGAGCGCCATGAACTCGGCAGGGTCGCGGACGACGATGTCGCGCTCGCGATCCAGCGCCCCATCCTCAGCGGAGGGAGGGCGATCGAGGGCGACGCCCTTCAGGAATGCGTGGTGGGAACCGGTGGATACCCGTTCCTCATCCAGCTCGTTGGCTACAGAACGTGGCAGCAGCACCCCGAGGAAAAGACGATCACGGCAGCGGACGCCCGCGTCGGCGTCGAGCAGGCGCGTCGACGCCTCGGCTCCCTCGTCCACGCGCCTGAGATCAAGGCCTGCTCGGACATCGACAAGACGTTCCTTCTGGCGATGGCGAAGGACGATGGGGCATCCAGGACCAGCGACATCGTGAAGCGCATGGGGGTGACGCCCGACTACACGAACACATATCGCGTCCGCCTCATTGAAAGGCAGTTGATCGAATCCGTGGGACACGGCCAGCTCAATTTCGCGCTCCCCGGCCTCCGCGAGTACCTGCGCGAGCACGCGGCGATCACGCACATCACCACCTGAGTAGCGACTGGCGGTGGCGCCTCGCCAGCCCCTACCCGCACCCCTGGAAGATCAGCCAGGAGGAGTTGGCGGCGGACTCCTTGAACCCGGGCGGCACGCTGGGGTGCTCGATGGGGTCGAGCTTGTCGAGCACGTAGTCTTCTTCGACTTCCTTGCTGGCGGGGTCGACGTAGACGCCGGAGGCGATGTGTCCGGCTTCGGGGCTGACGATGTTGCGGGGGCTGGTGTGCAGATACAGCGCGAGCAGCGGCACGGGCGCGTGGTTGGGCACGCCGACGGGCCCGCAGCGCAGGTTGATGGCGTGGCTTGAGACGAGCGCGACGAGCTGGTCTTCGATGCTGTGCGTGTGCGCGAGTTCGTCGAGTTGGCGGTGCGCGGAGCGGTACTGGGCGGGCGCGTATGCGACGAGCGCGACGAGCACGAGCGCACCGCCTGCGATCCACCAGCGCCGGCGCGGGTCGCGCGCGTCGAGGCACGTCCAGCCGAAGGCGCCGGCGCCGCAGAAGACGCAGAGGATGGCGGAGGCGAGGAAGGCGTAGCGGCTGTTGATGGGCAGCCCGACGGAGGCGAAGGCGGCGAACACGACGACGGCGAGCACGCCGGCGCCGGCGCCGAGCAGCGCGCGGCGGCGCAGCAGCCACAGCGAGAGCACGCCGCCGAGCGCGGCGCCGAGGAGCACGGGCGGGCGCAGGATTTCGCCGATGCGCCTGGGTATGTACTGGGGCACGTCGGCGATGCCGGTGGCGCGGTCGAACAGCGAGGCGGTGTGCTGGGTGTGGGTGAGCGACCACAGCGGGTTGCCGGTGACGAGCAGGTCGCTGAGCAGCCACAGGAGCGGCGCGGCGGCGGCGAGCAGCGTGAGGCGCGCGAGCTGGCGGCGCGTGCGCGGCTGCCAGGCGACGGCGCTGGCACTGGCGCTGCGCCCGCCGGCGCGGCGCAGCGATGCGCGCACGAACGCGGGCATGAGGTCGAGCAGGTACAGCCAGTAGAGCCCGGAGAACACCCACGCCTCGGGCCGCAGCAGCCCGGCGAGGGCGAGCAGCGCGAGCACGGGCGCGCCGGCGGGCGTGCGGTGCGCGTGCCGGTGCTGGGACTCGAGCAGCAGCGCGCTGAGCACGAGCAGCACGTAGGGCACGTCGACGTAGGCGCGCACGCCGTAGGAGAGGACGGGGACGCGCGTGAGGAAGATGAGCGCGGCGAGCGCGCCGGCGGCGCGCCCGAACCACAAAGCGCCGAGCTTGTAGATGACCCAGCCGCAGCCGGACAGCGCGAGGAAGGCGAGGGCGACGGTGACGGTGATGATGGCGTGCGCTGAGAGCGGCGCGAGCAGGAGCCCGAGCGCCTCGACGAGCGGGTGGGGCGTGGGCGCGATGGGGACGTTGTAGGCGGGGGCGACGCCGCGCGAGAGCTGTCCGCCCCAGGCGAGCGCGTAGAGCGTGTCGTAGTTGGCGAAGCCGACGCCGGCGATGAGCCGCAGCGCGACGGCGCCGGCGGCGACGATGAGCAGATCGGCGCGATGGCGCTTGATGGAGGCGCTCACGAGCGCGGACGGTACCCGCTGGCGCGGGCGTTGGGGGCGGCTGGCGCCCGCGGGTAGACTCAGGCGCAGGGTGCCGCAACAGGAGCGACAACAGGACGAGCAGCGGTCGCTGTACCGCAGGCACAGGCCGCGCACGTTTGCGGAGGTGGTGGGCCAGGAGCCGGTGGTGCGGACGCTGCGCAATGCGGTGGAGCGCGACAAGGTGCACCACGCGTACCTGTTTGTGGGCTCGCGCGGCACGGGCAAGACGTCGATGGCGAAGATCCTGGCGGCGTGCTTGAACTGCGAGCGCGGGCCGACGGTGGATCCGTGCGGCGTGTGCGACTCGTGCGTGTCGATTGCGCGGGCGACGTCGCTTGACGTGATCGAGATGGATGCGGCGTCGAACAACTCGGTGGACGACATTCGCGAGCTGCGCGAGAGCGTGGCGTATGCGCCGGTGAGCGGCAGGCGCAAGGTGTACATCCTGGATGAGGCGCACATGCTGTCGACGGCGGCGTGGAACGCGTTCTTGAAGACGCTGGAGGAGCCGCCGCCGAACACGGTGTTCGTGCTGGCGACGACGGAGGCGAACAAGGTGCCGGCGACGGTGGTGGATCGCTGCCACCGCTTCGACTTTCACCGCCCGACGGTGGAGCAGATCGCGAGCGTGGTGCGCAGGGCGGCGCAGGCGGAGTCGATTGAGATCCCGCCGGCGGCGGTGGCGGCGCTGGCGCGCTCGGCGACGGGCAGCTTCCGCGACGCGCTGGGCACGCTGGAGCAGATCGTTACGTACAGCGGCGCGAGCATCCAGCTGGAGGATGTGCTGGCGGTGCTGGGGGTGGCGGACGCGCGGCTGCTGGAGGAGACGGTGGATGCGGTTGCGGCGGGCGATGCGGCGGGGGCGCTGCGAAAGCTGGAGGAGTGCGTGGAGCAGGGCCGCGACGCGGGCTCGTTTGCGTCGGACCTGGAGGTGCGCGCGCGCGAGCTGCTGGTGGTGCAGGTGCTGAAGGAGGTGCCGGCGGAGCTGTCGCTGACGCCGGAGGCGGATGCGGCGCTGGGCGAGCAGGCGGCGCGGGTGGATCACGCGACGGTGGTGCGGCTGCTTGAGCTGCTGGGCGAGGCGATGGAGGGCGTGCGCGCGGGCGCGGACGCGCGTACGCGCCTGGAGCTGGCGCTGGTGAAGGCGGCGCGCCCGGAGACGGACGGCTCGACGCGGGCGCTGCTGGCGCGCATCGAGCGGCTGGAGCGCGGCGGGGTGCCGCAGGCGCGCGGGAACGGCGAGGATTTCAAGGAGCCGCCTGCGGCGGCTGCGATGGATGGCGCGGCCCGGGTTGAGGCGCCGCTGGCACCGCCGACGCCGGCCTCCGCGGCGACGCCCGAGCCGGGCCCCGCGGCGACGCCCGAGCCGGGCCCCCCGCAAGCGCCCCCGCCGGCGGACCTGCCGCCGGAGCGGGTGGCGGAGGTGCCGCGCGACATCGAGGCGATCTACGCGCTGTGGCCGGCGGTGGTGGATCTGGTGCGCAGCGAGAACGGGCTGCTGGGGGCGTGCATCGACGAGGCGCGCCCGGTGGCGCTGGATGGCGAGGAGCTGACGCTGGCGTATCCGTTTACGGCGGAGTTCTACAAGAAGAAAGCGGAAAGCCCGGCGAACAGGGCGGCGCTGGGCGAGGCGCTGCAGACGCTGGCGGGCGGCCGCTGGCGGCTGCGCTACGAGCTGCGCGAAGCGCCGGAGGATGGCGCGGAGGATGCGGGCGGGCGCTCGGAGGAGGAGTGGGTGGCGCGCTTCGTGGACGAGTTCGACGCGGAGGAGCTGACGGAGGAGGCGGCGCAGGGCGAGGCGCTGGGCGCGCGGCAAGACGCGGGCGAGCAGCAGGACGAGCGCGGCGTGGGCGCTGCGACAGGCGAGCAGAAAGGCGCGTGATGGCGAAGCAGCAGCGGATGCCGAACATGCAGCAGATGATGGCTCAGGTGCAGAAGATGCAGAAGGACATGGAGCTGGCGCAGGAGCAGCTGAAGCACGAGGTGGTGGAGGCGTCGGCGGGCGGCGGCATGGTGTCGGTGAAGGTGAGCGGCGACCTTGAGGTGCGCGAGGTGCGGATCGATCCGGGGGCGGTGGACCCGGAGGACGTGGAGATCCTGGCGGACATGGTGCTGGCGGCGACGAACGACGCGCTGCGCAAGGCGCAGGAGCTGGCGGAGAGCAGGCTGGGCGGCGCGACGGCGGGCTTGGACCTGGGCGGCCTGGGCGGCGGCTTGGGCCTGCCGGGCCTGTAGATGAGCGGGGTTCGCTGCGCATGAGCACGTCGTATGCGCCGCCGGTGCAGCGGCTGGTGACGGAGCTGTCGAAGCTGCCGGGGATCGGCAACCGCACGGCGCAGCGCCTGGCGTTTCACATCCTGCGGAGCTCTGGCGAGGATGCGAGCGCGCTGGCGGCGGCGATTGTGGAGGTGAAGGAGAAGATCGGCTTGTGCGAGGTGTGCTTCAACCTGACGGATGAGGCGCGCTGCCGCATCTGCGAGGACCCGCGGCGCGACCATGGGCTGATCTGCGTGGTGGAGGAGCCGAGCGACGTGATCCCGATGGAGCGCACGCACGAATACCACGGCGTGTACCACGTGCTGGGCGGCGCGCTGTCGCCGATCGACGGCGTGGACCCGGAGGACCTGAAGATGGCTGAGCTGTTCGCGCGGGTGAGCGGGCCGCAGGCGGCGGTGCGCGAAGTGGTGCTGGCGACGAACCCGACGACGACGGGCGAAGCGACGGCGCTGCACGTGGCGGAGGAGCTGCGGGCGCGTGCGCCGCAGGTGAAGGTGACGCGCCTGGCGAGCGGCCTGCCGGTGGGCTCGGATCTGGAGTACGCGGACGAGGTGACGCTGGGGAAGGCGTTTGCGGGGCGCCGCGCGGTTTGAGCGGGCTGTGTGGCTGTGATACTGTGCTCCACAGTGACTAACATCACGGTTTCTGTTCCTGATGATGTGTACCGTGCGGCGAGGATCCGCGCAGCGGAGCGAGGCAGCTCTGTGAGCGCGCTTGTGGCTGAGTACCTGCGTTCGCTGTCAGAGCACGAGGCCGAGTTTGCGAGGCTGGAGGCTCAGCAGAAGCGCATCGAGGGCCAGATCGAGCAGTTCAGCGCGCGCGATCGGGTCGATCGCGATGTGGCTCACGCGCGTGCGATTCGTTGATACCAACATCCTGCTCTACGCGGTCTCGCGCGATCCCGGAGAGCGCGAGAAGGCGAAGGTGGCCAGCGAGCTGCTCTCCTCCAGGGATGTCGCGCTGTCCGTTCAGGTGCTGCAGGAGTTCTACGTCCAGGCGACCCGGGAGAGCAGGGCGGATCGCCTGACCGACGAGCAGGCTGCGGCGCTGGTCGACTCATTCCGGCGATTCCCCGTGCAGGAGACGACGGTCGGAGTTGCGCTCGCGGCGATATCGACGAGACAGCGGTTTGGCATCTCCTATTGGGACGCCGCGATCCTTGAGGCGGCTCGCGCCCTGGGTTGCGAGCTCGTGCTTTCGGAGGATTTGAGCGACGGCCAGGACTATGCGGGCGTGCGGGTCGAGAATCCGTTCAGGGGCGCCTGAGCCTGGGTTCTGGGCATGGATTCATCTTGCTGCGCTGACGATGCCGTCGGGCAGTGCATGCGACGCCGGGCTTTTGGACGCATGCATATGGCATAATGGACACATGAAGGCCCTGGCGCTGCTGGCGGAGGAGGTGGGCGTGAACGAGCGCACGCTGCGGCGGGCTGTGAGTCAGGGGACGCTGCGCGGGAGCAGGCCCACACCGCGGAAGCTGGAGCTGCCATTGCGCGAGCGCGAGTACGTTCGCCGCTCGTGGGGGCTGCTGTCCACGCTGCGGACGGCGTTGCGGACGGAGCACAATGTTCGCTTTGCGCTGCTGTTCGGCTCGATGGCCACGGGAACGGATACGCCGGACAGCGACGTGGACGTGCTGGTGGCTCTACGCGATGCGAGCTTTGAGCGTGTCGTCGACCTCACCGCGAAGCTGTCGGAGCTTGTCGGTCGTCGAGTCGATGTGGTGGAGCTCGGGGACGCGGAGGGGGAGGCTTCTCTGCTCGCCCAGATGGTGGGCGATGGGCGGGTGCTGGTCGATCGCGAGGATCTGTGGCCGCGGCTGCGTCGGCGTGAGTCCGGCCTGCGTCGCCAAGGCGTTCAGGATGATGCTCGGCGCTTGGATCGGGCGCTCGCGGGGATCGACCGTCTGCTGGCATCGTGAGCGAGGCTGCCGAGCTGGTGCGCGACAGCGCCCGCGATTTCATCGGTCGCTACCGAGAGTGGGTAGAGCCGTACCTCGAGGACAGCGCGAGCCAGAGTTCCTAGGAGGGATTGGCGAAACCCCACAGCCCTCTAGCCATGCGGGATCGGGGGTAGAGGGTCACGGTCGATACCTCACGTCTGAGGCGAGCGTACCCCAATGAGTCCGCGCCGCCTAGGAGGCTGGTGTCGAACGTGTGATTTGTGGGGCTCTCGGGCGCGTGGTCCGTGGGCTGGTGGGGCCCCGGGGATCTCGTGGTGATGGTGTGGGTCGGTTGCGGGGGGTGTTGGGGGTGCTGTGTGCCCTGGGGGTCGGTCCGGTGAGGGTTCTGCGGGTCGTTTCGACCCGTTCAGGCGGTGTTTGCCGTCCAGGTTGTGCTGTTGTGGGCGAGTCCGAGGACGCTGAGGCGGGCGAGGTTCACGGCGGCGGCGAGCAGCGAGAAGTCGGCGGTGACCTTCGGCTTGCCGCGCACCCTTGCGCGGCGGCCGCCGTGACGGCGACGCATCAGATGGCTGATCTTGCGCTCGACCTTGGGGCGGGTAGCGGTGTAGTCGGCCTTCCAGGCGGGGTCCTTCTGCCGGGCGCGCGCTTGGGCGAGCTGCTGCTCGTGGGGGCCGACATAGATCGTGCGCCCGCCAGCGGCCCTCGTGCACCGCTCGGCCAGCGGGCAGCCCGCGCACGCCCCGGCGAACCTCGCGAGCTGCCCGTCACCCGCCGGCGTGAGCGTGACCGTGTGCCCGGCAGGGCAGCTGACGGTGCCGTTCGTGAGATCGATCGTGAATGTGTCCTTGGGGAACCGGCCGCCGGGCGCGAGGGGCGGCTGCACTTTGCAGTAGACCTCCGCGCCAGCGTCCTCGAGCGTGCTGAGGAGCTCGCCGGCGCCGTAGGCCGAGTCACCGTAGACAGACAGCGGCTCCCTGCTCGGCTGCGGCTCGGAATCGGCGGGATGCTCGGACGCGCTGCCAGGCGGCTGGGAGGGATCGGGCTGTTCACCTATCGTGGCGAGATCATCGACGAGCAAGCCGCAAGCCGGGGCGGCGTCGCCGACGTTGCCTGCGGTCACGGTGCTCGCCGTGATCAACTCGCTGTCGGGGTCCACAGCGACGTGCCCCTTGTAGCCGTCGAACCCGCGCGCTGAGGTCTTGTGCCCGTGCCGCGCGTCCGGGTCGACGATCGAGATGACCCGGTCCTTCGCGACCCGCCGAGCGATCCGGAACACGCCGTCCTCGCCCTCATCCAGATCCTGGCCGACGACCGACGCCAGCAACGCCCCTGCCTTGCTCACCTCGTCGGTGAGCTCGCGGCCGTCGAGCGCGCACAGCAGCGCCCGCGCGTCCTTCGCGAGCAAGTCGATCAACTCCTCCCGCGCCGCCCGATCCTCGTAATCGCACACCGGCTTGCCCGCACTGCGGTAATCATCATCGCGACCAAGCAGCCCACGCAGCTCTGACTCCAGCCCCGGCTCGCACACCGCGAGCAGCCCACGGATCGCCGAGCGCACCAACGTCACCGTGTCCATCGTCGCGACCGCGTCATAGACCGGCGTCGAGTCCAGCACCCGCCGACGGCCCACAAGCCCCGCTCGCTTGGCCGCATCCAGCGTGACCTGGAAGATCCGATCAGGACGCTCCGAAGACGCCAGCCTGGCGCGCATGTCGACCAGCACCGTGTGCACAAACCCGGGATAGTCGAACCCCAGCCCGCCCGCCGCGTACTTCCAGCGCAGATCGAACTGAAAGCGCTCAACCGCCTCACGATCCGAGCATCCCTCCAACCGCTGCAACACCATCACCACCGCCACGATCATCGGCGGCACACACCGACGGCCCACGTCCGTGAACAGGTCGGCGAACATCTCATCCGGGAACAACCGATGGCACTCGCGGTGCAGCAACCCGTAGATCGAGTCCGGCGCGACCAACGGCCCGCAGAACCCAGTCGTGGTCGCAAACATGTCCGACTGGCGGGGAGATAGTCCAAGACTCATACCCTCAAGCATGACTTGAGAGTCGGACGGAACCGCCCAAAAAACACCAGCCTCCTAGGAGGGTCTAGCGAAACTCGCTAGACCTGTACTGGTGCGGGATCGGCGGAAGTTCACGAGCGCAGCTACCTCACGAATTGGCGGGCGCTACCCCAAGACGCCCTGCGCGGTCTGGGGCTCCGTCACGGGAAAGCCAAGCTCGCCCGTCCATTTTTGGAGCCGATCGCAGTAGGTGTGGAACTCGGCGACAGCCATCTGCTGAGCGGTCGCCAAGTGGATCGCGTCCATCGGCTTTAGCTGGCCCCATCCTTGAGTAATGCCCTGGCGTATGAGGGTGCGCGCCTTGTCGCCGATCAGGTCGTAGAACTCCACGGTCTTGATCGGCGAGCCCGGCGCCCAAAGGGCGTCGATGGCGTCCTCCACCTTCGGATCGAGTTTGCCCACGTCTTTCTCGCTCTGGACATAGGCGACCTCAACGCGACTAATGGACGACGTGACCAGCTCGATATCCCCTGCGCGCGCTTGGCGGAAAAGCTCGTCGATGATCGGCACCCGCTCCGGCGTGCCGCTGAGATACGAGAGTGGAACGTTCGAGTCCCAGTAGATCCGCCGGGGTTCATCCGGCATCCCGCAACCTCCGCGTGTAGACCTCGGGCAGGGCATCGTCTTTCGACGGGAGCACCCCGCGCGCCTTTGAGTAAGCCTGCGGCTCGACCTCTGTGAGCGCGGTTACGTTCGACACTCTGCGTACAGTCAGCGGTCGCCCGGTGTTGGGATCACGGCTGATCCATCCCTCGACAGTCGCCACGCGATCCCACATTTGGCGCATCAGCGACTCGCGCCCCTCGACCAGGTAGCAGGACACGGCCCGATCGTAGATGTGGTCATAGAGCGTGAAGCGGAGGCTATTCCGGCTCGTCAGCGTCTGGACACGCCCTGTCACGGCGCCATAGGCTTCGGCGTGCTCGACAGGCTCCGTCTCTGCGAGGATCGTCGCAGGCTGCTCGCGGATGGTCGCGTCGGACTCGGCCGTCTCGAACCGCACGGCTTCGACCCCGGAGTCTCGGAGGATGCCGGTCAGCCCCTTGGCCGCTTGCTGCACTGGCGGCGGGTACGGGATCGTGGTGCCCTGTTCGAGCGCCTTGCCGACCTCGATGTATGCGCGGACCACACGATCGATTTCCTCGGGCTTCGTTCCGTTCTCCGGCACCCCACGCACGGTCGTGACGGCGCTGCTGTACGCAAGGTCGTCGATGCGCCAGTTGACGCCCTCGACGTGTTCCTCGGCGGCGAGAGCGGCCACAAGACGGCTGAGGTGGGCAACCGCTGTCGAGAAGTCGGACAGCGCCACATCGCCGTACAGCGCGAGCGTCAGAGTGTCGCTCATGGTTCCGTTTTTCCCATTCCCATGCTGTTTTTCCGTCCGATCACGTCTGTACAGTTCTATCTTGACAGCATCAACAGATGGCGCCCGCGAGGCTGGAACCTCCGGGCGCCTGACCATCCGAGAGGTAAGCTCGCATGGCATCATCGACAGTATCAGCGCCTTCGGTTGCAGATGCGCTTGCAGCCTCGCTTGACTCCGCCGAGATCGCAAGCCTCGTCTCTGATCTTGAGGCCACCAGCTGGACGGGGCGTCCCGGCTACCCGATCCGCTCAATGGTCGGCATGGCGCTCGCCAAGAGCATGTACGCCATCCCGACGTGGACGCGGACCGCAGCGCTCGTGCGCGAACACGCGGCGCTCGCGGCTGTGATCGCGCCCGATGGCGATATGCCGTCCGTCTACGCGTGCTATCGCTTCACGGCGAAGCTGCGCGAGCACGCGCCACTGTTGAAGCGGTGCATCGCAGACGTGATCCGCGCCCTCAAGAACGCCAACCCCTGCTCGGATGGGACGTGGCGATCGACGCGAGCGACATGCCGGCCTACGCCAACGGGCAGCGCTTCAAGTCCAAGAACGCGCCAGAACGCGAGAAGTACAGCGACCCCGATGCGTCGTGGGGCCACCGCTCGGCCGTCTCGACGCGCAAGGGTGGCGGCTTCTACGGCTACCGACTGCATATGGCCGTCTGCTCCAAGACGGACCTTCCGCTCGCGTGGCGGGTCGAGACGGCGAAGGCGAACGAAGGTCCGACCGTCGCGCCGCTGCTGGCCGCGCTCAAGGCGCACGGAATAAGCCCCGAGACGTGCGCGATGGACAAGTGGTACGACACGAGCACCGTCCACAACGCGTGCATGGACCGCGAAGTGCTGCCCGTCGTCTCGCTGCGCGAAACGCCCGCCGTCAGGCGCGGCGAGCACAAGCCCCCGTGCTGCGAGCACGGGGAGTGACGGTTCGCTGGAGCCGACCGTAAGCGCCGGGCAACCAAGTGGCGCTGCCCGACCGGGGAGTGCAAGCCAGCGTCCGTGTGGATCAAGGCCGACCGCTTGCACCCGTTGATCCCGCGCGAGACGCTGCGATCGAAGGCGCTCTACCGCAAGCGTGGCAGCGTCGAGCGAGCGTTTGGCACGCTCAAGAACGAATGGAGCCTCGCGCCTTTGCGCGTGCGCCGGATCGAGCGTGTCGGGCTACACGCCGACCTCACGATCCTCTCTCAATTGACTTCGGCGCTGAGTCAAGAACGGGGGTTGGCTGCCACTGCGCGAGCGGCATAGGTTGAGGCCTCTTTCAACGAAGGAGGCGAGCGATGGGCGAGCGGCTTGCGAAGGACGTGGAAGCGCTTTTCACCGCGAGGGTGGAACAGCGGCCCGCGTGGCGGCGCATGATGCAGAAGGGAAGCATCAGCCCCCAGGAGGCGGTCCCCCTCCTGGTCGAGCTGTTCGGTGCCCTCAAGGAGGCCGTCGTCTTCGTCGCCCGTGAGGTAGACGATCCCCCCCGTGGAGACGATGTGTAGACCGATCCGATCGCCGTCTTCAACGACTTCTGCAAACGGGCGACGGTGGAAGTACTTGGGCAGCGCTGACATCTGTCCTCCTTTGGATCGGGGAAACGAATACATTCGCGGCGTGACGCGTCGCCTGCTGTCGGTGTCAGCCCCCGGCCGTTAGCGCGGTGCGGGGGCACTTTTGTAGGAGCCGACGACGCTAGGCTCTGACCCAGATGCCGTCAACCAGTTTCGCTAGCCGTTTCGCTCGCCACTCCTAGGCGGAGCGCGTGAAGCGCGCGGCGCGGCGCATCGTGGGCAAGCGCGAAGAAGGTCGCTGCGACCTTTCGGAGCGTGCTCGGCTCTGTAAGGATAAAGAGCTATCATTACAGACTCTGGGAGGTTTCGAAAGGAACGCGATGCCGACTGGAAAGAGCTCGACGGCTGCGCCTCTTGGCCACCACGAGGCGCGCTACTGGCCTGCTGATCCGACTGCTCCCCCCGGCGGTCAGCGCGGCGGCGCCTATGAGGTCTTCATCCCGGACCGGATAGCGGAGCGGGAGTTCGCGCTCGACAGCGGCGCGGTGGTGGTGATCGCGGAGGCGACGAAGGCGCTTGGGCATCTCAACGACACGCGCCCGCGACTGGCGTCGCTGGCGGCGCTGGCCCGCAACCTGCTGCGTTCGGAGAGCGCGGCGTCGTCACGCCTCGAGGGTGTGAGGATCTCGCACAAGCGGCTCGCACGTGCCGCATTCGCTCGCGCGGGGAGCCGGCGGGGCGATGATCGGGCGGCGGAGGTGTTGGGGAACGTGGAAGCGATGGAGCGGGCAATCGAGCTGGGTGCGAGCGCCGAGCGGTTGTCGATCGGCGACATCCAGGACATCCATCGCACGTTGCTGCGTTTCACCGACGATCGCGGGATCGCAGGCGTGATCAGAACGACGCAGAGCTGGATCGGCGGCAACGACTACCACCCTGTGGGCGCGCCGTATGTCGGTCCTCCGCACGAGCCGGTCCCGGAGCTTCTCGACGATCTCTGCCGCTTCATGGCCCGCACCGACGTCGCGGCGGTCGCGCAAGCGGCGATCGCTCACGCTCAGTTCGAGAACATCCACCCGTTTGTGGACGGCAACGGGCGCACGGGGCGCGCGCTCATCTACACGGTTCTGCGGCGCCGCGGAGAGGTCAGCAACTACATCCCTCCCATCAGCCTCGTACTCGTTGGCCAGCCCAAGAGCTACGTCGGTGGCTTGGGCGCCTATAGCCAGGGCAAGGTCGGTAGCTGGTGCGAGCGGTTCGGGCATGCCACTGCTCGCGCTGCGCGCGAGGCCGAGCGCCTTGCTGAGGCGATCGAAGGCCTGCAGGCCGACTGGCTGGAGCGCCTCGGCCAGCCCCGCCGGGATGCGGCTGTGCGCGAGATCGTGAGCGTGCTTCCGGCGCAGCCCGTGATCGACGTGGCGGTGGCCCAGCGACTGACGGGCAAGTCGCACGTCGCCGTTGGCAAAGCCGTGGCGCAGCTCGAGCAGGCGGGTGTCCTGCAGAGGCTCAGCGAGCGCAAATGGGGGCGTGTTTGGGAGTGCGGAGAGCTGCTGGCGCTCGTCGAGGACTTCGAGAGGAGCGTGTCCACCCCTTAGCGCCGCCCCCCGCCCAATATCCTGCGCAGCGATGTCCCCTGTGATCGTGATGAAGTTCGGCGGCACGTCGGTGGCGGACGCGGAGCGCGTGAAGCGCGCGGCGCGGCGCATCGTGGGCAAGCGCGAAGAAGGCTACGCGGTGGTTGCGGTGCTGTCGGCGCGCGGCAAGACGACGGACGAGCTGATCGCGATGGCGGAGGAGATCTCGCAGACGCCGGACCCGCGCGAGATGGACATGCTGCTGTCGACGGGCGAGCGCATCTCGTGCGCGCTGTGCGCGATGGCGATCAACGACCTGGGGCACCGCGCGATGTCGCTGACGGGCTCGCAGGCGGGGATCGTGACGGACGAGTCGCACACGAAGGCGCTGATCGTGGACGTGCGCGCGGATCGCATCCGCGCGGCGCTGGAGGAGGACAACATCGTGCTGGTGGCGGGCTTCCAGGGCGTGTCGGCGAGCGCGCGCAACGTGACGACGCTGGGCCGCGGCGGCTCGGACACGAGCGCAGTGGCGGTGGCGGCGGCGCTGGGCGCGGAGGTGTGCGAGATCTACACGGACGTGGCGGGCGTGTACTCGGCGGACCCGCGGATCGTGCCGAACGCGCGCAAGCTGGAGACGGTGTCGTTCGAGGAGATGCTGGAGATGGCGGCGTCGGGGGCGGGCGTGCTGCAGCTGCGCTCGGTCGAGTACGCGCGCACCCACGGCGTGAACATCCACTGCCGCTCGTCGTTCGACGAGCAGCCGGGTACCTTTGTGGTGCCGGAAGGAGACACGATGGAGCAGCCTCTGATCACAGCGGTGACGCACTCGACCTCGGAAGCGCGGGTGACGCTGACGGGCGTGCCGGATGCGCCTGGCGCGGCGGCGCGCATCTTCGAGGCGATGGCGCAGGCGAACATCAACGTGGACATGATCGTTCAGAACGAGCCGGTTGCGGCGGGCGGGCAGGCGGAGATCTCGTTCACGGTGCCGCGCGAGGACCTGCGCACGGCGCGCGCGGCGCTGGAGCCGCTGACGGGCGAGGCGTTCGCGCAGATGACGACGCACGAGGACATGGGCAAGGTCTCGATCGTGGGCGCGGGCATGCGCTCGCACCCGGGCGTGGCGGCGAAGGTGTTCGGCGTGCTGGCGGCGGAGGGCGTGAACATCGACATGATCTCGACGTCGCCGATCAAGATCTCGTGCGTGATCGACGTGGAGCGCGTGCCGAGCGTGGTGCAGGCGCTGCACAGCGCGTTCGAGCTCTCGGGCGAGGGCACGGTGGCGGTCGAATAGGCGCATCGACGGCGCTGCTCTGTCACAATCTCTACGCATAGCTCCGCTTTCGGGGGGATTTGGGAGCTTTGGATTCGACATGCGTAACGCTCGAACCGTCAAACGGCCCCGCCGCTACGTCGCCCGCCACTGGCTGGCTGTTGCGCGCCCGCTGCTGCGCTACAGCGCCGCCCGCGAGGCGTACGTGCTGCGGATCGTGGGCCGCCGCTACGGCCCGGTGCTGCGCCCGGACCGCCGCGCGGTGAGCCGCGCGGGCGCGTTCAGCGGGGCCGACCGCCGCCGCACGAGCGCGGCCTAGCAAAACCCAGGCGCGCGGCCGCGTCTTGAGCTGCGCGAGCAGCGCCGACACCAAGTCGCGCCGCCTGTGGGCGTCAGCCGACGCGCCGGAGATTCGCGACGGGGGCGAAGACGATCCGGTCGAGGATCGGCTCGGCTGGCATGGTCATGATCTCGAGCATCGCCATGCCGTCGTCGCGTAGCTCCAAGACGCCGCCGCGGGAGCCCGCCGGGACGTTGCCTACTGGCTCGGTGAGTTCGACCAAGTCGAGGCTCGTGATCTCGCGGACGCTTGCCATGGGACTCATTCTAGGTGGTGGGGTAGGCGGTGATCAGCCGGGGCGCATCGCCTGGGCTCTCGTAGTGCCATGCGGTGAGTGCTGGAGTTGTGCGTGCGTCGAGCGTAAGGAGGAGCCTCAGCTCGCAAGCTACTCCGAAGGGGTGAAGGTCGCGAATCGCGGATATGGGAGCGCTGAGCGTGGCCTCGTAGATCGTGGTCCAGAGGCGCTCGGTGTCGTCCTCGTCGATTCTCAGAACACGCGTCCATTCTGGGCCATGCCCGTGGGCGGCGAGAATCCACGCGATCTTCTCGGGGGTTGTGTATGCGTCAGAGGCTCGCGGGAGCGGTCGCCCGATGCTGGGCGTGGGACTGGTCTCGGACATCGCCGGGCGAGGCTAGCGCTGGACTGCGAGACAATTCCGCGCCGGCGACCCACCGCAGCCCTTGATACCCCGCCGCACCACCGTTCTTACATATTAACTTGTGCGCGCCGGCCGGATGGTGTCCAATGGCGGGTTATACGAAGGGCGAGACGCGGGTCAGTGTATGTCTCACGGGCCGCGACGGGCGCGAAGGGCGGGGACGACAAAATGCAGACGCGGATACAGCAGGTACCGGTGCCGGCTCTGGCGGGAGGCTTGGCGCTGCTGGGCGGCGTGGCGGTGTGGCAGCTGGGCGTGGAGCTGGAACGCGCGTGGTTGCGCAGCTACGACGGCCCGCTTGAGGGCGAGTCGCGGGTGGGCGAGCGGCTGGATGAGCTGCAGTCCGCGCGCGAGCGCCGCGAGGCGCCGTCGGCGGGCGAGCGGCGCCGCTGGGTGGCGCCGGACGGGCACCCGCGCGGGGCGCGCCGGCTGCGCGTGACCTGAGCGCGCGGCGCCTCCGGCGCATCATGGCGCGCAGCTCCTCACGGCGGGTCCCGGTGGCGGCTCGCCGAGCTCGTCGCGCCGGCCGACGATCTCGTTGACGTGCGCGGCGAGCCGCCGCTGGAACTCGGCGACCGAGAAACGCTCGGCGTTGAGCACGGCGTGGGCGGGGTCGAGCGCGAGCTGGTCGATGTCGTGGATGGCTTGCGCGAACGCGTCGATGTCGTCGAGCGCGACGAGCCGCCCGGTGCGCCCGTCGATGACGGTCTCCAGGGCGCCGCCGGCGGCGGCGGCGATGACGGGGCGCCCGGCGGCCTGCGCCTCGACGGCGGTGATGCCGAACTCCTCGACGCCGGGCATGAGCACGGCGCGCGCGCCGGCGTACAGCTGCGCGAGCTCGGCGTCGCTGACGCGCCCGAGGAACTGCGCCTCGGGGTAGGCGTCGCGCAGCGCGCTGTGGTGGGGCCCTGCGCCGACGACCTGGATGGGCGCGCGCGCGCGGCGCGCGGCCTCGAGCGCGATGTGCAGGCGCTTGTGGCGCAGGATCTCGGAGACGACGAGCAGCGCGTCGCCGGGCTCGCCTGGGGCGAAGCGGTGCGTCTCGACGGGCGGGTGGATGACGGGCGCGTCGCGTCCGTAGTAGCGCTTGATGCGCTCGCGGGTGAGCTGCGAGTTGGCGATGTAGGAGTGCACGCGCGCGCTGGCGGCGCGGTCCCAGCGCCGCATGTGCTGCAGCTGCGCGCGCAGCAGCGGCCGCAGCGGCGCGGCGATCTCGCGCAGCGCCTGGTCCTGCTCGTCCCAGGCGTAGCGGAAGGGCGCGTGGCAGTAGCTGACGTGCACGGCGCCTTGGGGCATGCGCACGCCGTGCGCGAAGGCGCTGCTGCTGCTGAGCACGACGTCGCATTGAGGCAGCTTCAGGCGCCTGACGGCGGCGGGGTAGAGCGGCAGCAGGCGCCTGAAGCTGGACTGGTCGACCCCGAGGCGCTGTAGCGGCGAGGTCGTGATGGCGTGGCCGGAGAAGCGTGCGCCGGTGCCGCGCGGGTCGTGCAGCAGCGTGTAGATGGGGGCGTCGGCGTACAGGTCGGCGATGGCGGCGAACACGCGCTCGGCGCCGCGCATGACCAGCAGGTAGTCGTGCGCGAGGCTGATGCGCCCCGCCAGCGGCGGCGCGGCGGGGGGCTGTCGTGGAGCGCGGCGGGCCTCGCGAGGCTTGGCGGGCTGGGGGCCCCGGCCGGCGGACGCGGCCGGCGGGGACCCGGCAAGGGGGTCGCGCAGCAGGCTGGTGCTGGTGGGCGCTGCGGGCTGTGGAAGGAAGGTCGAAAGGCGATCCATCGCAACTCCTCGGTGATCCACTGCTTGGCGTGCCGCACGCTAGTGCTCGGTCGGCGGGCAGTTGTGAAGGGTTGGAGAAGCAGGCCGTCGCGGTGGGGAAATACCGCTCTCCGAAATTCGACGCGGCTGGAGCCTATCACGCATTTGACAGCATTTCGATTGATGGTTTACGACGGGGCCGCGGGACGGGTGTCGAAGCGCGCCTGTGCATCTGGCCTACCACGTCCACGGTACAGGATCAGCGCCTATCGTCAGCAGCGGAACAACGTCTGACAATTACTATTTTTTGCGTTCTGACATATTAACCCTGGGGCGTGGAATGGCAGGCAGGCACTGGATTTTCGGACATCGGGTGCCGTTGACGACAGATGGCCAAACCTGTCTTTACATATGAAGCCTTGCGCTTTGCGCGCAAATGGTGTGCAATGCGCCCACAGCAGGTTCAGGTCGAGTTTGGTGGTCGCCGGCGGGGGCAAGATCGCGGCCGAGTGGGTTGCCTTTTAGCTCCCGTCTCACATATTTCGATCTCTTGATCGTGCGCGGAGAGCGTCTTCGGGCGGAGCGGCGCGCGACCGGGACGAGGAGCTATGGATAGCAAGATCGCAGATCCCGCAATGGCCTCGCTCGAGGGGAGTCCCGCGAGCGCGGTTCGCTCCCCGGGGGGGATGGGCACGGCTCGCCTGCACGCGGGGCCGCTTACGGAAAGCACGGGCGTGGCGGCGAGCATGCTGCGCGACGCGATCTTCCGGCGCATGCTGCTGCTGGCGGACACGTTGGCGATCGCGGGCGCGTTCGTGCTGACGATCTCGCTGTCGTCGAAATCGCTGCAGCTGACGTGGGCGAGCGCGGCGGCGCTGCCGATCCTGTTGATCGGCGCGAAGAGCTCGGGGCTGTATGACCGCGACGACTCGCTGCTGCGCAAGACCACGCTGGAGGAGGCGCCGAAGCTGTTCCAGGTGGCAACGCTGTGCGCTCTGGTGGCGTGGCTGGCGGGCGGGTTGATCGTGGCGGGCACGCTGGACCGCCACGAGGCGCTGTTCCTGTGGCTGGCGCTGGCGGCGCTGCTGGTGCTGATGCGCACGGTGGCGCGCGCTCTGGCGCTGCGGCTGGCGCCGATCGAGCGCTGCCTGTTCATCGGCGATGAGAGCGCGGCGAACAGGATCCGCTCGAAGCTGGCGGACCATGGCGGCATCCGCGCCAGCATGGTGGCGCACGTGGATCTGGAGGAGATCGCGCCGTGGTCGACGGACGCGCGTTCGGCGGCGAAGGTGGCGGAGGTGCGCGAGCTGGCGCAGCAGCTGGACGTGCAGCGAGCGATCGTGGCGCCGCGCAGCGCCGACGCGGGCGAGGTGCTGGACCTGGTGCGCACGTTGAAGGCGGTGGGCGTGAGGGTGAGCATTCTGCCGCGCCTGCTGGAGGTGGTGGGCTCGACGGTGGAGTTCGACGACCTGCACGGCGTGACGGTGATGGGCGTGCGGCGCTTCGAGCTGACGCGCTCGTCGGCGACGGTGAAGCGCGCGTTCGACGTGGTGTGGACGTCGATCGGCCTGCTGGCGGTGGCGCCGCTGATGATCGTGGCGGCGATCGCGATCAAGCTCGACAGCCCCGGCCCGGTGTTCTTCCGCCAGCAGCGTGTGGGCCGCTACGGCAACCGCTTCAACATCCTCAAGTTCCGCACGATGGTGAAGGACGCGGAGTCGCTGAAGGACTCGCTGCGCGATCGCAACGAGGCGCAGGACGGCATGTTCAAGATCGCCAACGACCCGCGCGTGACGCGCGTGGGACGCATCCTGCGCAAGACGGCACTGGATGAGCTACCGCAGCTTTTCAACATACTCAAAGGCGAGATGAGCCTCGTGGGGCCGCGCCCGCTGGTGCTCGAGGAGGACCTGCGCGTGCAGGGTTGGCACCGGCGTCGCCTGGAGCTGACGCCGGGCATGACCGGGCCGTGGCAGATCCTCGGGCCAACGCGCGTGCCGCTGCGCGAAATGGTGGCGATCGACTACCTGTACGTGGCCAACTGGTCGCTTTGGAACGACATGAAGATCCTGTTGCGCACCGTTGCTTACGTGATCAATTGTCGTGGTCTTTGAGTAGTTGGAAACAGCAGTGTTTGAGTAATTACAGTTGTTTGCTGGCTGCGATTACAGGGTGTATATTCATGACCAACATTGAGCCATCGGCTACAAGGCTGCGCAACCTTGGACAGCGGTCGAGAGACGCGCAACAAATTTGCAACAGCGTCTCATGGCGATGTGGAGGGAGCGGAGTAAGTTCACAGGGGAGAGCAGGACGGGCACAAAGCAAGGAGAGGGGGTTGCCTACTGAACCCGTAGACGGGAGCGACACGCATGTCCACTGACAGTTCCGTGCCTATTGAGTCAAAGTCTCATGTGGGTACAAATTACGAAGATGAGCTGGTGAGAGAAGCTCGATCCGGTGGCGTATCGGAAGCCACGGCGGTGCATGGCATGGTGGGCGCAGCGATGGTGGGCCTCCTTGGTGGCGGTCCACGGCTGGCGTTTCGTGCGGCGCGGGTGGTGCTGGCGGATAGCTACGGCTCCCGTCCCGCAGCTAGCAGGGGGCGACTGCGTGGGCGCATGCGGCGCCGCGGGGAGTGAGCAGTGCCGAGATGGCCATTGAGGGATCGCATGAATCACCTGGAGAAGGGCGGCGTCGGCTCTGACGCCATGCCGCCCAGAGGGCACGGATGAACTCGACTGGAGAGGTGGTTACGGAATGGCGCTTGCCGCTAGCCGTATGGAGACAGAGATAGAGACGTCTTGGCCGGTCAGGGCCGCGGTCACAGAACGCGCCAGTGAGGCGCTGATGAGTCAGCGGGTGTCGCAGGCCGTTAGGCGCGCCCAGGCCGGCGACCGTGAGGCGATCGGGTTTCTCTATGCGCGTTATGCCGACAACATCTATGGCTACGTGCGCAGCATCGTCCATGATCCCCACGAGGCCGAAGACGTGACCCAGCAGGCATTCGCCAAGCTCATCCACGTGATCGACAAATATGAGGAGCGGGATGTACCGTTCTTTGCTTGGATTTTGCGAGTGGCGCGGAACCTCGCTGTCGACCACTTGCGTCGACAGCGCCTTATTCCCGTCGAAGATGTCAGGGCCACGGAGCCGACAGTCGGGGATCCCGGAAGGAGCCAGACTCTGACTGATCTTCGTGAAGCACTCTCCGGTCTCCCCAAGGATCAACGCGAAGTCCTGGTGCTTCGGCACTTCGCTGGTCTTTCTCCGACCGAGATAGCGGAGCGAACGGGTCGCTCGGAGGGCTCAATCCACGGACTCCACCATCGTGGACGCCGCGCGCTTCGTGCCGAGCTTACAGGTCGGGGGCTTGCGCCGGCAACGATTAGGTCGCCGAGCCCCGGGGTAGCCGGCCTGAGCTAGGAAGACCTGTCGAGGTGTGGCGAATCACGACGGATACGGACTCGTCGAGATCTCTCGGGCGATGCGTCCACTGTCAAGATCGGCAAGATAGTACAAGACCGAGAACGTGATGAACTCGTCCACGGTTAGCCCCTCGCGAGCGGCCTCCTCGCGAACGGCTCTCCACGCAAAGCCATCCAAACCCAAGCTGACGGTCTGCGCGGCGGACACACGATCGGTCTCTCGCGACTCGCCGCTGATTCGACCGCTTGGCAAATCGCAACACACGTCTCTATAACGGATGGGCGAGCCAGAATTCGCGCATTCCTGAGTCCGATGGCCAGATGTCCCTGTTGGCACGCCAAGACGATGTGATCCGCTTGCGCACTCAGAGATGCTGAGATTTTCCACCGTGAAAGTTTGCGGCATCTCCGCCAGTTATAGACGTAGACCGCCAGAGGTGGCATCCGGTGTGCGCGGGCACAAGCCCTAGCCGCTGGTCAGCGCGAGCCTCGATGCGGCCGTAATCCACAACCGCACAGTCTCACGTGCCTTTCACATCTACTCAGGAACCCCCAAAGGGGAATCACGCGCACGCTCGTGTGCCGGTACGCCATGTCCGCTTGACAGGTGCGCGCTTCGCGGCCATCACCGAGGCGGATACGGTCCGGAGCATCGTCGATGCGGCTGCTGCTCGGCAAGGCTTCTGGACTATCACCGCGAACCTCGACCACCTGCGCCGTTATCGAAAGGATCAAGTCGCACGCCAGTTGATCAACGGCGCCGACCTTGTCGTCGCCGACGGAATGCCGCTTGTTTGGGCAAGCCGGCTGGTGGGTTCGCCGTTGCCAGAGCGCGTCTCGGGTTCGAGCATGATCTGGTCTATAAGCGAGGCGGCGTGCGAGCGCCGGCAGTCCATCTTCCTTCTGGGAGGGGCCCCCGGCGTAGGAGCTCGCGCCGCGCAGGTTCTCCAAAAGCGGTACGCGGATCTCAATATCGTCGGCACACTATGTCCGCCGATGGGCTTCGACAGCGACCTCGCTGAACTAGAGCGGATTCAACAGCGAGTGACGGAGGCTGCTCCTCAAATAGTATTCGTGGCGCTTGGCTTTCCGAAGCAGGATCTACTGATCGTGCAGCTCCGGCGGACTCTTCCTGCTGCATCATTTATCGGGGTCGGAATCAGCCTCAGCTTTGTCGCCGGCGACATTCCGCGGGCACCCACATGGGTGCGGTCGCTCGGGTTCGAGTGGTTCTACCGTCTTCTCCAGGAGCCGGGTCGGCTTGCGCGGCGATATCTCGTTGACGGGCTGCCCTTTGCGCTTCGACTTCTCGCAGCCGCCCTGAGGAACCGATCACGTGCGGGTAGTGCTGCTGGAGTTAGCTGGGGCTGGGATACAGATCCAGAGCGCCCCTAGATCCTCGCCTTAAACTAGGCCATTGTGTAGATCAGCGATGAATCACCGGCAAGCGACCAAGCGGCGTCCGCGGGCGAGCGACTCGGCGGTGTCATAGATCCCGCTCAGCCGATGCGCTACTCGATCTGCTGCGAGGACTTCAACTGCTTTGCGGGCCTCAAGCGCCCTGTCACCGCGAAGGGCCGACAGTACTCCGTCGGCAAGTGCCGAGGGCGTCGGTTGCCGAACGTAGCAATTGGCAATTCCGGCGAGTCGTTCCGGAATGTCGCCTACCGGCGTGGCAACGATGGGAAGAGCGCAAGCCATCGCCTCCTTGACCGCGTTTGGCGACCCCTCGGACCTTGACGTGAACAGCAGGCAATCGGCCGCGTTCATCGCAACTGGGACCTGCTCGGGGCTAATCCCCCACACTACGCGTAGCGTCGCATTTGGCATTTTAGCGCGCGCGACGTCGGCAGTGGCTCGAGCGAGGGTAATGTTCTTACGCGGATCGTGTGGATCACCCAGGAAAAGGATGATGGGCGCCCCGAGGGGCCATCCAAGAATCTCTCGAGCCGCATTCCGGGGTCTCGGTGCGAACATCGCGAGATCTACTCCGTTTGGAAGTACAAAGTTGCGAGCGCGTACGTGAGACGGGAGTACGAGCTCCATCTCGCGCGACTTCGTTATGGTGACAGTCGCAGCGCGGGCAATTTGGCGAAAGAGTGCCACCTCAACCCGGCTCTTCCTCGTAAGACCAAACTCGCGCGGCGCCCCGAGCAGGTCCTCACCGCAAAACGAGACTACAATCGGACGTTGCAAGATCCCGACTGCACAGGCCGCCGTATGCCCATAGTGAATGTGGATCAAATCATAATGTCTACGATGGGCGGTATGGGGAAGCGAAAAAAGCGCTCTCAAATAGGCTCGTGGGGTCAGGTAGCCGCGAACGTATGCGATGTCGACCTCAGTACCAATGGCGACGAGCGACCGGGCCTGCGATGCCACAAAAGATCCATAGTATGGACGCCTCTCGTCCGGCCACATATTCGTCATAAATAGCACACGCCGCGTCCCGCGTTGAGCGGGCGCGAGCTGCTGAAATCTAATCAGATCATGAGGCAAGCTTTAGGATCGTGTCGCCTACAGTTGGGGCATGATACAGATGCAGCCATCGACGCTAGTCTCCGCTAAGACTGGAAGCCAGGGAACTATAGGACTAGGCCACGTCCGAGGGCTGGACCTCATCCCCGCGAGGGAATCGGACCGATAGTCTCGGCCGTAGGCGCGCAAGCAACAGCGTCCATGGAAGCTGAGCGAGGGCTGTCAGGCGATGGTCTCGAAGCCGGGTGGGGCTCCCACTGCGAAAGGTGATCGTGTCCGCTCTCAGAAGCCTGTTACCTTGGAACGCCAGCCCTGTGCTCAGTGCTGTGAAATCAGGGGCGGCGGGCTCTGTGTTGGCCCAGGTGAGCAGCGTGTCCACGGTCCCTTCTGGGTCAGAGGCGAAGTCCTCGTAGCGAAGAAGAAAGCGACGCTCGCGCGGCTGTCGAAGAAAGACCATGATCGCGAGCGCATGCGTCAAATACAGATAGAGGTTGGCAACGAGTGGAGACAGCGTCGGCTGGTCGACGTCATCGCGACTAAAGGACGCCATCACCCGCTCCGGACGCCTTACAAGATAGATAAGGTAAAAGTCAATCCCGTCGAGTGCTTGCAGCTCCCTCGCCCGCAACGGATAATGAGACGTATCCACTATGTGCGAAGCTTCACTGACCTGCGCTATCGCGCAATACAACTTCTGCGCAAGCACCCGGTAGCGCCCGCGGAGTCGACGCCGCGTCCCCCACTCGGAGAATCGCAAAGCTGCGGCGGAATGCTCGATCGTGCGCCACGCGCTGTCCCCGAAAAGTTGAGCGTCACAAGTCACCTCCTGCCGAACGTTCTCCCAGAACTGAGCGCGAGCCTCGCCGTGAAAGTGAGAGACTCCGTGCCTTCGCAGCCAGGCATCAAGCTCGCCCGCATAGAAGACGCCGGTGCAATTTCCAAGTGCGACACCCAGAATGGTGCTCCCGCTTCGTCCGGCGCCCATCACATAGATGATCTTCGGCCTGTCGCAGACCGTTGGGATGTCGTCCGTCATGCCACCGAAACCCCAACTTCGGCACCGGGGTCGCCCCGAGCGCTTGAGAGCGCGATGCGAAGGGTCCGACTAGCGTTTCCAGCAGGCCCTAGCAACGTTAGAGGCGTGCATCGAGAGTAGTGCAAGAAGCCGATGCGTAGTGATATCACACGGGGGGACATCGCTAGTTTACGTCGCACTTCTCACCCCAACCGCACGCTGGCGAAGCGGAGCGCCTGCATGCTTGGGCCAGCGAATCTCGATGGTTGTGGCTGACGCTAGCGCGCTAGCCACAAGCAAGGCAGCCGCATATGCGGCCGGCGTGTAGAGCAGAGTGTTAGATGCGATGGCGTTGACCAGCAGCCCTATGAGTACGGCTAGGGCGAGCGCTGCCTCGGGTCTGGTGCGAGTAGCGCGGATGGCTTTGCCGAGGCGCGCGAGTACAACTGCAAGGGCGAACAAGATGATTGTTAGACCAACAGCGCCGGTCTCGACGAGGTAGCGCAGATATTCGTTATGGGGAAGCGGACTGTTGTCTGGGTGTTCGAGCGGGGCTTCTTCGCGAATTACTGTCCCTAGTCCGCGACCTAGTATCGGGCGCGCTTCCCAGACATGAACAAGATGGCGCCACTTATCGAGCCGCCATTCAAGCGAAGTAGTCGCCGCCCCACGGTTGCCGTTGGCCGCGAGTTCTGTGGTCGACTCGTTGGAGATACGTTCCGCTCCGAGCGGCGTCGCGACAAACGCGACCCCGAGCACAACCGCTACTGCGCACGACGCTAGCTGGATTCGAAGTGAGCGAGAGCGAATGATTCCCAGTGTCGCGACCATGACGATTAGGCATGCGATCCCGCCGAGGCTGAAGGTCGCTACAGTTGCCGCGGCAAACAAGAGGCTCGCGATTGCATCGAGCCAGGTCCGCCCGACCTCTGCGTACCGCCAAAGTGACGCGAGCGTCGCGATGGAGAAGAAGACGGCAGCATCGTTGGGATGAGCAAACGTGCCGTTGGAGCGAATCTCACCTCCCACGTTCGCACCGGTGTGCGTGGCGAGCTGATATAGCGCGACGACGGCAGATAGGATGCCAGCGGCCTGTATAAGGCGGGTTAGGACGCTAGTGGTAAGCACGCCACGGGCGTTAAAGGCGATAAGGCCAAGAGCGGCGATAGATGCCTCGCGCACGCCCTCGCGAAGCGTAACGGCGGACGTGCCGTCAGTATGCACCGCGACGGCAGTCCATAGAGACAGCCAAAGAAAGAGAGCTATGGCAGTCCTCAATCCCCGCCGACGCCGAGCTATAAGACCGGTGGCGACAAGGATGAAGAGGCCCGCTACCACTCCGGACAGATCGAAGGTGCCGCTATGCCGTGCGCCTACCGTGGCGGTGTCGTCGGTCAGGGCCCTAGTAAAAAGTAGCACGCCGACGAATGGGACAAGTGGGACATTCTCGGCGATCACGACGAGTAGCAGACAGAGAAGTGGCGCCGCCCAGATATAGGATCTAGTGATCGCGGCGCCTTGGGCAACGAGTAGGCCGATCAGTCCAAGCAGGAATGCCGCAGTCCGTGGGTCGAACCTTCGCAGAGCGGCCGTTTCGTCTATGGCTCGCGATCGCAGCATCATCCTCACATCATCACGCCCTTCGGCTCCCTAATAGCAGATTGCGCGCGGCGGTTTGCAGCCTCCGCGGCCTGGTGTTCGAGTCCAGCCCGCAGCGAGGTTGAGGGGTGGTAGTCGAGGTCGGTAGCGGCCTGTGTAATGTCACCCCATGTATCGCGGACATCGCCGGTCTTGATGTCCTCGTGCGATAGCTCTAGTGGTGATGCGAGGACATCCGCGAGTTCTTCAAGGATGGTTATCAGGGCGAGAGGGCTTCCGGATGCGATGTTGTAGATCCCGCGTGGGCGCCCGTGCGCTGCCGCTGCAATCGTGCCGTCGACCACATCGTCGATATATGTCATGTCTCGGCGCTGGAGTCCGTCGCCAAAGATCCGGAGCGGGCGCTGTGCAACGACCGCCTCAATAAACTGTGCAATGGCCATATCGGGGCGCTGGCGAGGACCGTATACGCTGAAATAGCGGAGGCCCACGGCGTCCAGCCCGTAGGAGGACGAGTAGGCACTTGCCAAGGCCTCGGTGGTGACCTTACTCGCCCCATATGGCGAGACCGGGGCGAGCGGGGCGGTCTCGGATGCAGGCAAAGCGATCGCATCTCCGTAGACACTCGATGAGGATGCGTAGACGACGCGCGTTTTCGTGGCTGCAGCAGCCGCGAACACAGATCTACTTCCGAAAACGTTGGCCGCAACGTACTCCGAGAAATGCTCCCAGGAGTCGCGGACCCCTGGGCGAGCGGCGAGATGATACGCGATGTCGACCGCGGCAAAGAGCTCAGTGACGGCTTCGTCCACAATATCGCGCTCCACAAGCTCAAAGCGCGGCTCGGTAATGAGCGTCGCGATGTTCTGTTCCTTCACCGTGCGCGGATAGTGCTCTCGGAATGAGTCGATACCGATCACGTGGTGCCCGTCTGCCAGGAGTCGCTCGGCTACATGTGAGCCAATGAATCCGGCGACGCCGGTCACGAGGGTGCGCGACATCTCACCTCCCGATGACGAACGTCGAGGCTCGGAGTCTGCTGTACGTCGCGTAGGCTCAGGGACATACACGCGAGGTGGCTCTCTCTCAGCGCCGCGTCGCCGACGCTTGAGCTCTCGGGCGTCAGGGAGCGGTCGGCGCTCGGGTCGAGCAATGTTCGGCGGGCGAGTGCGATGGCGAGTCCGATCCCGAGGAGCAAGCCAAGGAGCAGCCCTATCGCTGTGGTGCGCGCGGTCGTTGGATACGACGGGCTATGGGGCGGCACGGCGTTGCGAACGATCCGCACATCACCGTCATGCTCTGCGAGCAGGGTTTGAACTATGGGGATGTGGCGTCGCAAGATCAAGGCGCCAGCATCGGGCAAGAGGCGAGAAGTTGGCGCCGAGACGGCACGGCGCAGCGATAGAAGAGCAGAAATCAAACGCTGGTGGTTAGAGGACCGTTGCTCGATCGCGAACTGCTGGGCGACGGTGTTGGCGATAGCGGCCGCCAAAGCAGCGCCTCGGTAGGTTGCCGAGATGCTGATGGCGTTGGATTCGCCTCCACCGACGACATGGAGCGCTTGGGCTACGCGGGCCGACGTAAGCCCATGGCCGAGAGCGGTAGCGCTTGGGGCACTTATTTGGGCGCGCGTCACGAGGTCGATCTCATCTAGGGGCTGGCCGGAAACGGTCCCGCTAGGCGTTGCGAGCGCGGCGATTTGCCTCGCGCTCAACGGATGCCCGCGGAACTCTAGATTGGCAGTAGCCGTGTACTTCCGCTGCTGCTCTTCCGAGAAGCCGAATGCGGAGATGCCTACAACTCCGGTGCACAGGGCGATGAGGAGCATGCGGTGGCGCAAGATCTGCCAAGCGTCTGGGATGGTTAGTTGGCCAGTATCCGTGTGCACCTCAAGTCCTTTCGATCAACAGGCCGTGCTCGCTCAGTGGAGCCCTCGCGCGGGCGCGAACATGAGGCCCAGCCGTACAGCAATAACTCCCTGTGGCGGTGGTTCTTCCGCTGATCCTCCGTAACGGAGCGCGGTCGAGTCGAGCCAGCCATGCCAGGGAGTCCCGACCGGATCTGAGCGCCTGGGCATGCGCCAATGTTGGCCTGGGCGCGCACTTCGGGGCCCGATTGCCGGCTGGACTGCGGAAAGCGCGCGGATGGGGTTAGACGCGCACTACCGCGAACCTTAAAGATCGCGGTGGCCAAAAGATCTGGCTATCCGTCCGCGTTGAGACCTTGTAGCCTGGAAATCTCCCGACTCGACTCGTCCATCGCAAGACAGTCGCGGTTGGCCTAGCCCCAAGGACGTAGCCCGTGTCTCAAGACGTTGCTGAATCGAATATCGCTCGAGCGCTCAGATTCCTACGCCGTCGCGGGCTTTGGATCGTTGCCTGCGCGATTCTGGCCGCTGCGGCTGCGTTCGCTTATTCGAAGCACGAGACCAGGAAATATACGGCGACTGCCGCTGTGGTCTTCAGCAACAGCCAGCTTAGCCAGGCCATAGCGGGGCTTCCATCGGCGAACGCAGGCAACAGTCTGCTGCAGCAGTCGGACAATCTGGAACTGCTTCACCTCGGGGATCTAGCCGAAAAGACTGCGGCTATAGTGGGGCAAGGACTCACCGGCAAGAAGGTCAGCGAATCCGTGACCATCAGCGGGGCGCCCGAATCGAGCATTGCGAATCTCTCGGCCGTGAGCACGTCTCCGGAGGTAGCTGCAAGCATCGCAAATGTCTATGCTGCCGGGTTCGTCAAAGAGCAGGAAGAGGCCACGGGTGGGTTCTACCGAACGGCCCTAGCTCTAGTGCGCAAGCAGTTGGCGGAGCTATCCCCGCGGCAGCGGTTCGGTACAGCCGGACTGGAGCTACAGAGTCGAGCGCAGACCCTAACTCTTCTCGCTGGTCTTCAGCCGCGCAGCGTGGAACTAGCCGAGCATGCAGTCGTCCCCACCCAGCCATCGTCGCCACGCACATCTCGGAATCTACTAATAGGGGTGCTGCTGGGCTTGGTCCTCGGGCTTTGCGTGGCGCTACTCATTGAGCGCGTCGACCAACGGATGGCGGTTGTCGGCGAGCTCGAGCTGGCATATAACGCAGCGGTCCTCGGGGTTCTGCCGCAAAGTGCGTCGCTTTCCCATATTCGGTCGAAGGGAAGTGCGCTGGCGCTACTACCGTCCGATGACGCAGAGGCATTTCACATGATTTTTGCCCGCCTCAAGGCGACACATCCCGATCGCCGCCTTCAAACCGTGGTCGTAACGTCAGCTACCCAGCGAGAAGGAAAGACGACCGTAGCTCTGCACCTAGCCGAGGCGGCCGCGCGGATGGGGTCGCGGGTTATTCTCATCGAGCTGAATATGAGGAACCCCATGCTCGCGGAGGTGCTGGACATCCGACCTGACGCGGGCTTGACAGAGATCCTGAGAGGAACGGCCGGGCTCTACGAAGCCACTTCGTCAGTGATCTCACAAAGTGCAGCCGATCCCAGACGACGGCTCGACGTCATTGTCGCAGGCCAAGAGCTTCCGGAGAATCCAGTGGAGCTCATCGAGAGCGGAACGATGAACGCGCTACTCGCTGAGGTCAAGTCAGGGTATGACGTGATCGTTATCGACGCGCCTGAACTACTCGGCGTGTCAGATGCCCTTCTGCTAGCAGCAAAAGCTGACGGCCTTGTACTAGTCGGCCGAATCGGCAGCCTTAGGCGCGATGACGCGGCGCATATGAGGCGCATTCTAGAGCAGTGTGGTGCGCCCGTCCTAGGCGTCGTGGCCAACGGGGTCAGGCGCCGCCGAAGGGTGCGCAAACCGTCTGGACGCAGGGCCGTGCCTGCGGGTAAGGAGCCGTTTATGGGAGGTGTTTCTGAGGAGGAGCGGCTCGCCCCCACGCTTGAGGCCTGAGGCGGTTTCGCTCCGGAGGAGACTCATGGCAGTCGGTGGGGCACAATCATGGCGGCGGCCGGTCAGCAGAGGCAAGCTGATCGCAAGACGGCCTGGCCCAGGCAAATCACGAGCCGCGGCGCTGGTCTGTTCCGTCTGGGCAGGGCCGTAATGACCGAGGCGCGCGTGCTGGCTTACCTTCCAGCTGGATCCCGGTCGGTGCGCGATGGCCTGCTTCTGCGCCAGATCATCGCTATCGCTGTCGCCGGCTGCGGGACCGCAGTCTTTCTCGGCGTTGTGGCCGCAACGCGGTACGGCGTGTTGGCGCTAGGCGCTGCTTTGGCACTGTTGTTTGCCTGGGCCGCGATCACAGCGTACGTGCGGGATCCGGTTCTCGCGCTTCTTGGTCTCTGGGTCCTCGATGTCTTCAACTCACCCCTTTCATCGGCGGTGGGCTACTTCTCAACGGCTGGGCAGCTCGTTCGCCAGGGAGACGAGGTGCTGGTCCTCGCATTCGCGGCCCTTACGATTTGGCGAACACTTCGCAGCGACGCGGTCCTGCCGCCAGCCAGACTTGTCATACCCGGTGTCGGCTTCGCCCTTTTCGGGATGATCAGCGGTATCGCGCATGGAGTACCGACTTCGATCAACCTGACGGGAGCTTTGCTGAGCCTCAAGCTCTGGATCATGATAGTGCTCACTCTTCTGCTTCCCTGGGAGCGCAAGGATCTAAGGCGGGTATACAACACGCTGATGGTGGTCGGCGTGATGATCGCGCTACTGGGGCTCGGCGACTACCTTAGCCACGGTGCCATATCACGAGCACTGCACACCAACGGTGGGGGAGGCGGCAGTTATAGGGCGGCTGCGGTTCAATCGATCTTTCCAACACCCGGCGACTACAGCCTCTTTATGAGCCTCCTGTTCGCTCTAGCCTTCGCTCACTTCACCAGCAAATTTAGTCAAAGCGATCTGTTGCTGGCGCTGCTCTTCGCCGGCTCCGTTGTGCTCTCCCTGCGGTTGAAGGGCTTTCTATCGCTCACCGCAGTGGTGGGCATCGTGGGTGTAGCTACCGTAAATAGTCGGCGGGCAGCGATTGCGCTGCTCGTTGGCGCGACTTTGGTGGTGGGGGCATATGCTGCTGAGCGGTCGGTGATCGCTAAGCAGGTCACAACCTATACGTCGTCGGAAACGAGTGCACGCTCGCGCCTGTATGCGACTGGTGAGCAGATCGCGAGTGAAGAGTTCCCATTTGGGCTTGGATTCGGCCGATTCGCAAGCTATGTATCACGAACACATTACAGTCCTGCGTATTATAAGTATGGCCTGAGCCGGATATACGGGCTCTCGCCTCGGTATCCAAATTTCATCGACGACACATCGTGGCCGAGCATTATCGGCGAGGCGGGCTATGGTGGCTTTGCTTTTTACGTCGCCGGGATGCTGGCGATGATTGCCTTTGCAGTGGCGCGCTTGAAAGGGGCTGTTAGTGGCGCACGCTGGATTCCGCTTGCGGCCTTGTGCGCGATCGCGGTACTCGTCGTAGACTCGCTTGGGGACCCGTCGCTATTCTCGTGGCTTGCCACAGTAACCGTGGCGATCATCTTTGCACCCACGCTCATATTGGGCAGGTTGGGCCTTATGCGAGAGAGCAAAAGCGCGGATGACGGGAAGTGTTCGACGTGCCTGTAAAGCTGACCACGTCGGGTAGACGTCGGGGGCTGGCGGCTAGCGGACTGGATAACCAGGCAACCGATCTTGCTAGGGAGTCCGTGTCCGGTGGCCGCGCCGACAGCGCCACCGAGGGCGACTGTGATGAGGTTGTAGATGTCTCGAGGCGAACGGCTTCACTCTGGCGTCGGGTTCGCAAGGACTTCGCGGTTCTTGGCGCCGGAAGCCTGGGGATTATTTTCGCGCAGCTCGCATTTCGGAGCATCTTGATCGTCGCGATAGCGCCGTCTGGATATGGGCGCCTATCCCTGGTTCTGAGTCTCTACAACACCGCGATGCTCATAGGTATAAGCGGCTTGCCTGACACCGCGGCGCGATATATCGCGATGAAGGGGCCAGCCGTCGACTCGACGATCGTTCGAGCTTCAGCCAGGGCCGCGTTTTGGCCTACGGCATTCGCGACAATACTTGTCTCGGTTGCGTCGGGTGTTCTTCTACATTCGTGGCTTGCTGGAGTGTTTGGGGCCCTTGGTCTGGTGAGTTTGATCTACTCGCTACTGGCCCTCGGAATACTCCGAGGCCGTGGCCTGCTGCGACCGGCGGCAGCGATAATGCCTGCAGCGGCCGCGACCGAAGTCCTCGTCCTAGCCGCGATTTGGAAGTCGGGGGTAGGAGTCACACCGATATCTGCATTTGGATTTTTCTGTCTCGGGAATGTCGTCGGCGTCGCGCTGGGTTTTGCCTTCGTGGTACACACAAGACCACGGGTTCTTCAAGGAGCGCCGTCTAACTCGACTAGTGCGGAGACCCCACGCCCTCGTGAGCTCTTGAACTTCTCGCTGTGGCTGACCGTGGCGACCGTTGGCATAGCACTTATGCCGCTGGTGATGCGGCTAGCGGCCGCTCTCGAATCTTATACAGTTGTCGCCACCGTTGATGTCTCACTGGTCCTTCTTTCGCTTCCCCAACGTGTTGGTTCAGTAATAGTCTCGGCAGTGATCCCCCACGCGAGTCGTGACGCGGCCAGCGGAAAGATAGGTCTGGCCATTTCGCGCCGTGAGCACGTAATTGTACTTTTGCCGTTTCTGTTCGGTGCTGCGTTGGTGGCCTTCACGCCGATCGTTGGCCAGGTCTTCCGGGCTATCGGTAGACCGGCTTATGGGGAGAGCGCCAATTATCTTGCTCTCGCGCTGCTCGCCGGCCCTGCGCGCGTCCTTTATGGGTTGGTCCAGGGCGTGCTGATCGCCCATGGAGAAGGAAGATTCCTAGCCTGGAACTCGTTGGGCATCACCGTGCTTGCTTCGGTTCTGATCTTCACGATCGCTGCCTTGGGAAGTACACTCGCCGCCTTCGCCGTCTTTGTGGCAGCATGCTGGGCGGTCCATCTCGGGGGGATCATCCGGATAAGGCGGCTTGTCGCAGTTCGCGGAGGCGCATGATGCCTCTGTTTGACGGACGGCGGACGGGGCGGGGTCGGCTCAGTTACGGCGGCCTGCCACAGCAGCGTCGAAGGCGACAGCTAGGCCGGCAAGAGTGAGCCGGCTGACGGTGAATCACTTCGGGCCCGATCCGCAATACGTCGGTGGGATGGGGAGCGTACTCCGGGTCTTGGCGGAGCATCAGATTGGGGGTGATGATGTTCGGCTGCACGCCACTTGGCGACCGAACGCCCCGGTCGCGAGCGCGGCCCTGTCGATGCGGGCGCTTGCGCGGGTGAGCCGTATGGATCGCGGGGAGATCGTGCATGTTCACCTCTCGGAGAAGGGATCATTCGTGCGCGAGGGGGCGATCCTTGCCGCGGCGAGATTGCGTGGACTTCGGACCGTAACGACGATACATGGTGCGGAGTTCATGCCCTTCGCGCGACAGTATCCGTGGCTTGCATTCGGCGTTCTTGGGAGTGCGCACGTGATCACGTGCCTAGACCGAGCGGTCGCCGACGAGATCAAGAGGCATGTACGAAGCGCAAGGGTCGAGCTCATGCCGAACCCCGTGAGCATGGATGAGGACTCGCCGTATGCGGATGAGACGGAGGAGCTGGTGTTGTTTGCCGGAGAGATTAGCCGCAGGAAGGGGGCGGATGTTCTTGTGGGAGCATGGCTGCAGGTGGCTGCAAAGAGGCCCGAGGCACGATGCGTCATGGTGGGCCCAAGCAGTGATGTGGATGTGCCAAAGAGTGAGCGGCTCGAGGCGAGGGCGCCTCTAGGATCAGACGCGATGAGGGAGCTGATGAGGACGGCGCGGGTGGTCGCACTGCCCTCCCGTGCGGAGGGAATGCCGATGATACTCACCGAGGCCATGAGTGCTGGACGGCCGTTTGTGAGTACTCCAGTCGGAGGGATTCCCGAGCTCGCGCGTGCGGGCGGTGTATTGGTTCCCGCTGGCGACGATGGTAAGCTAGCGGACCGCTTGGTCGAGTTTCTTGAGAGTCCGGATCTGGCCCGGAGCGTGGGCGAGAGGGGCCGTGCCCACTGCGCGGCGACAAGAAGCGTCACGGTCATCGACGGACGACTGCGAAGCCTGTACGAGGTGTAGTGGCGTTGATCGGCGAAAGCGCGGGGGTGCTCGCATGTACGTGAATGCATTGAGTCTGTACTTTGTCGGACAGAAGCTTAGAGCCGCGCATATACCTGTGCTGCCTCGCATGTGTGAGGCGCTTATTTTTATTGTTTTCAACTGCAGTATCCCGCTCGAGGCGAATATAGGCGCTGGGACAAAATGTGGGCACCGTGGCATCGCGGTTGTAATTCATCCTGGCGTCGAGATAGGCGAGCGGTGCCTGATACGGGCACAGGTCGTAATCGGCGGGTCCGGGCGGGAGGCCGGCGCCTCAAGCGCACCCATCATCGGCGACGACGTGGAGATTGGGGTCGGCGCGAAGCTGATTGGACCGATCCGCGTGGGGAACGGCGCTGTAATAGGTGCGAATGCCGTCGTACTCGGTGATGTGCCGCCGGGGGCAGTTGCCGTTGGAGTGCCAGCACGCATCCTGCGGGGCGGGTAGCCGGAGCCGGCGTCCTAGAGGCCGCCGCCAACACGTGAGGTTCCACATAGCGGGAGCTCCCAAATGTTGGGACGAGCCACGGGTGGCTGACGGGGGTATTCGTGTTGGGGCAGGAAGGCGGTCCTAGCGTATGATTCACGAAGCTGATGGGCGCAAGGGCGGCGAACAGGCGTCCAGCCGCGCGACCCTGGCTAACCGAACCTGTGAGCGTGCCGACGATTGACACGAGGTTATGCGCGACTCAAGCCCCAAGAGGAGTTCCGGTACGCATGCTTGGCAAAGCACACGTGTATTCGCAGTGCTTCTGGTTACTGCTGGTATCGCGGCCACGACGGGCGGCGGGATTCCGGTGGCGGCGCAGGCGAGCGCCCACCGCGAGGGGTCAAGCGCCAGAGACCAACGATGCGGAACAGCCCCCCGCGCGCGGGGGAGAAGAAAGGCGGACGTGAGGCTGACACGCGCTCGGCGAAAGGGGTGCGCGGGCAGCAGTTCGAAGACCGCTCGCGGACAGAGAGCCGAGCCGCGAGCGCACCAGCCTGCAACATCAAGCCCAGGGCTCGCGCCTCCGGCCGGAGCGCAAACGCGAGCCCCAAATGCGAGCCAGGCGCCCAGCAGCGCAGTGAGCGGTTCAAGCGAAGCGGGCGAAGAAGTTCCCCAGAGCCAGCCGAGCCCACCGAGTCAGCCGCCCACGAGCGGGTCGGAACCCTTCCGTTTCTTTGCTTCGTCGAGCGTGTGGAATGCGCCGTTGTCGAGTAGTGCGCCGCTCGATCCCCACTCGGCGGAAATCGTAGGTCAGCTCGATGCAGAAGTAGCCACGGAGGAGCAGTCAGGGCGCGGTCCGGGTATCAACACGACAGCGTGGTCGGTCCCGATCTACACCGTTCCCGCCAACCAGCCGACAGTCCGCGTGACACTACGGTCGATGCCGGTAAGGCAGCCATCTTCGGCATTGCAGTTGGCGTGGACGGCGGTGCCGCTGCCGGCGGATGCTCAGCCGGCGGTAGGGACAGATCGGCAGCTAGTGGTTTGGCAGCCGAGCACCGGGCGGATGTGGGAATTCTGGGAGCTGACCCGCACCGCCGAAGGATGGCAGGCCGCGTGGGGCGGCGCGATGGATGAAGTCCCTGGGAGTTCGGGGGTTTATGGGCCGCAGGCGTGGCCTGGCGGGCAATCCCAATGGGGTGCCACGGCGGCTTTGTTGCCTTTGGTTGGTGGGCTCATAACGCTGGAAGACCTGGAAAAGCACCAGATCAATCATGCGCTCGCGATGGCAATTCCGCAGCCCCGGGCTGGAGTTTATGCATCGCCCGCGAGCGGCGATGACGGAACCTCAACGAGTCCGCTTTCGTTGCCAGAGGGAGCGCATCTCCGCCTGGACCCAAAACTCGACCTAGCCTCGCTGCATCTTCCACCGGTCACGCTCGAGCTCGCCGAAGCAGCCCAACGGTACGGCATCATCATCCGCGATCACGCAGGATCAGTGGTACTTTATGGGCAAGACCCAACGCCCACCGGCACCGACCCCTACATCGGGCCTAGCGGGGAACTGCCTGGGCGGATGGTCGGAAGCTTCCCTTGGAGATACTTGCAGTTGCTGAGGATGGAACTCCATTCCCAATCGTAGATCCTGCCACGGTGAGTGGTAGTAGTCGACCACGGGTCCAAAATCGATGACGGCCGTCTAGACTGCTTCAGGTCGGTTTTGCGCCGCGTCTCGTATGGATCGGATGGTCGCACGTATGGCAACGCTCTACTGCCGTCCTAGGGGCATGCTCGGATTGTTTCTAGCGTGCAGCATGTTGACTGGTTGTGTCGACGCCCAGGTCGGCCCACGAGCGATCGTCCTTGAGGCTGGTAACTCGGAGACGATGGGTGCGCCGTTCCGTTTCTTTGCTTCGTCGAGCGTGTGGAATGCGCCGTTGTCGAGTAGTGCGCCGCTCGATCCCCACTCGGCGGAAATCGTAGGTCAGCTCGATGCAGAAGTAGCCACGGAGGAGCAGTCAGGGCGCGGTCCGGGTATCAACACGACAGCGTGGTCGGTCCCGATCTACACCGTTCCCGCGCACCAGCCGGCAGTTCGCGTCAGGCTCCGCTCGCGGCCTGAGCGACGACCATCTCATGCTTTGTCCCGAGCATGGAGAGCGGTGCCGCTGCCGGCGGATGCTCAGCCGGCGGTAGGGACAGATCGGCAGCTAGTGGTTTGGCAGCCGAGCACCGGGCGGATGTGGGAATTCTGGGAGCTGACCCGCACCGCCGAAGGATGGCAGGCCGCCTGGGGCGGTGCAATGCGCCACACTCGTGGGAGTTCGGGGGTTTATGGGCCGCAGGCGTGGCCTGGCGGGCAATCCCAATGGGGTGCCACGGCGGCTTTGTTGCCTTTGGTTGGTGGGCTCATAACGCTGGAAGACCTGGAAAAGCACCAGATCAATCATGCGCTCGCGATGGCAATTCCGCAGCCCCGGGCTGGAGTTTATGCATCGCCCGCGAGCGGCGATGACGGAACCTCAACGAGTCCGCTTTCGTTGCCAGAGGGAGCGCATCTCCGCCTGGACCCAAAACTCGACCTAGCCTCGCTGCATCTTCCACCGGTCACGCTCGAGCTCGCCGAAGCAGCCCAACGGTACGGCATCATCATCCGCGATCACGCAGGATCAGTGGTACTTTATGGGCAAGACCCAACGCCCACCGGCACCGACCCCTACATCGGGCCAACCAGCTATCTCGAAGGCGTTCCGCCTGGGCGGGTTGTCGCTGATTTTCCATGGGCACATCTGCAGCTACTGGCGATGCAATTGCACCGTGATGGTCGGGGCTAGGGCTCGGCTGAGCGATCTTCAGGCTGAGCGCGAGCTTATCCTGATTAGCGCTGCGGTTGCTGACTGTCGACGCGACGCTCAAGAAAAGGTCCAGCGACTGGCCTCGGCAGTCAACTGGCCCCAGATGGCTCTGACGCTGCGTCAGAGGAAGCTTCTACCAACGCTTGGCCCACGTATTCTCGAGATGGTGGCTGGCTCGACAGGGGGCGATTTCGTGGACGCAGTCGAGCTTGCCGTTGAGCAGGCGCGTCGACAAGGGGCGTTTCTGCAGTTGGTCACGATGAGACTTATGGGCATGCTAGACGCGGCAGGTATTCCATCGGCTCCATTGAAGGGTCCGATGCTGGCTGAGCTCATCTACGGTGATGTTGGGCGTCGCCTCTCGAGCGACATCGATCTCCTTGTGCCGCCCGACCAGATGCAGGCTGCCGTCCGCGTGGTGCAGGAGATGGGCTATGTCAGCCCCGAGGATCACATTGAAGACGACGGGCTCCCGCTGCTTCATTTTGCGTTGCTACACGCACGACAGGAGTTGCCACCGGTCGAGCTTCACTGGCGTATCCATTGGTACGAGAAGAGTTTTGCGCACGACAGGCTACTTCCGAGTATGCCAAAGGCGTCGCAGACTTGGCGAGCGTCACCCGCAGATGAGTTCGTGGCTCTTCTGCTCTTCTATGCGCGGGATGGCTTCATAGACCTCCGAGTCGCCGCAGACATAAGCGCTTGGTGGGAGTCCTTCGGTCTCTCAATTCCGCAGGGGGCGCTTGATGAGATAGTCGCAGACTATCCGCAGCTCGCTCATGTCATCTGCGCCGCCTTGAAGGTCGCCGAGAGGGTCGTGGGCATTCCGAACGAGAACATCATTCAGTGCGCGCCCGCACTTACCTGGCGCGATCGCGCCGCAGTGCGCTTGGCGACGCCAAATCCGCGCGCCAGTCGGTCCCAGCTATATGCGAACAGTGGCTTGATCGATGGTCTCCTGAGTCCGGCGGGCGGCCTACGAGCGTTTATTTACCGGCAGGTTTTGCCCCCGCGCGAGGTATTGATTGAGCAGGCGCGTCATGCTGCGAGACCACACACTCGATCGCGCCTTGGTCGATGTCTGGGGGTTCTGACGAGATACGCTTTGGCCTCTCGACAGCTCGTGCGTTCACCAGAAACGCTCAAATGAACTCAGGGCTCGGTCGGTGCGGTCTCTAGCGGCTCGCCGCCAAGCGCCAGAATCCCGGTTCCTAGCCCGCGACTGGGGTCAAGAATAAGGCTTACCGCCTCGTTGCGAGAGCGCACGCCGAGCTTGCCGAACGCTGAGGAGAGATGGCTCTTAACGGTGCTCTCGGCGAGGAAGAGTTGCTCCGCAATTTGTGAATTCATGTAGCCCATAACGACCAGTCCAAGAATCTGCTTCTCACGAGATGACAGCACTGGCGGCTCGATCTGGCGCCAGTGAGCTCAAGGAACACACGTATGCCCGACTAGCACCGCGCAGATGCACGGCGACAGCGTGGATGCGAGATCCTGCGAGAGCACAACACCCGCCACGCCGGCTGTCAACGCTGCTCGGACATCCCACCGAGCGATGCTCGAGCAGGTGATGACGATCGGAGTTTGCGGAAACGAGCTTCTTAGAGGCTCGACACAGGCGCTTACTGTCGAAGCCGGTCCCTCGAGCGCCAGTGCGATTAGCGAGATACTTCGGTGTGCTGGGTGCGTCAGAAGATCGTCAATGTCGGCAAACTGGCTGACCTCAAAGCCGTCTCTGCCCAGCGTCGCGGCTACGTCCTGGCGGGCCTCGGCGCTCCCCATCACGCCGATCATCGCCGACGGTGCCGAGTTCGAGGCAGCCAACGACATACAGCACTAACGGATAGGCCCTCCGCAACTTGCGAGGTTCACATCGCATCGGGCTAGGCACGCAGACAGCCGCCAAGCGGCGGCTGTGCGCTACTGCTCGGACCTATGCCGACGAATACCCTACGGCGACGGTTCCGACGTGCATTTAGCGGCGGGATTACTTGCGCCGACGGTGTACCCGCCGGCCACGCCGCTCGGGTCGTAGGCGTCCCCGCCAGTCCCGCCCAAACAAGCCGCCGTCAACTCCTGCAGATCGCCATAGTCGACGATCCGAGGCGCCTCGTAGGCCGTTGCTGTCATTTCATCCATGGAAGCGATTCCTTATGGTCGATATCCGTCTCGCTGATGCGAACCGGCCATACAACTGCCACTAGAGTAGAGGAGATCCAGGCCCCGTCAAGGTGGAAAAACGTACTAGTCGAGCCGCGCGCCGGGGATCGCGACGGCCCGCGTTTCGACCGAGGCGAGGCTGGCACTCGAGGCGATGCCGGACACGTCGCCGGCCTGCGATCGCAGCCAGCACTCGGCCGTCAGCAGCCGCCAGACCTGCCACATCCAGCGGAACGACGGCGCGCTCGTTGCATCCTGGCCGAAGAGCGCTTCGCTCATGGCCGGCAGGTCGACGTAGGCCCCCAGCTCGGCCTCCCGGCCGCTCAGCAGCTCGCGCGCCACGGTTCCGTCCGCTCCGGTCAGGCAGCCGATCAACAGCGAGTCGAACAGCGCCTTGTGGGGGCGCAGCCGCACCTCATCGGGCAGCAGCCCCGCCATCGCGGTGCGCAGCAGTGGGCGGCTGCGATAGCGGTCGAACGTGGCCAGTGGCGGCAGGCGCAGGCACAGCTCCACCAGCTCCAGGTCGAACAGCGGGTGGCGCGCCTCCATGCCCGCCGATGCCGCGCGGCGTCGCTGGTGCTCGAACACGCCCGTCTCCTCGACCCCGCGCGTGAGCCCGTGCGCGGTCTCGGCCCACCAGCGTGGCCCGTCCAGCCGCTTCCACGCCAGCGGATCGTCCGCGGCGAGCATGCGCCGGCGGATCGGCGCCAGCAGCCAGGGCGGGGCGTCGCGACGCGCGAGCGGGCGCTGCACGAGCTCGTGGAGGCGATACGGCAGCGCGCCGCCGACGGCCACGTTGGCGACGATCCTGGCGACGTCCCTGCGTGCCGGCCGGTCGCCCGCGCCGGGCAGCTCGCGGGCGAGCGCGATCGCCTGCAGCGGATGGCCGGAGCGCAGCCGATCGGCCAGCAGGTACGCGCGCGCGCCGAACAGCTCGTCGCCGCCGTCGCCGCCGAGGGTCACGCGCACGCCGCTCGCCGCCGCGGCGCGCAGCAGCGGCAGCGCCCAGAAATCCCCCCAGCTGCGCAGCGGCAGCTGCCACTCCGCGATCGACGCGAGCGCGCTCGCGAGCAGCCCGCCCGCTCGCACCTCGGCGGTGATGCCAGGCAGCTCCAGCGCCGTCCTCAGCTCCTCGATCAAGGGCGACTCGTCGACCGCCGGATGGTCGGGGAACACCGCGGATTGCGCGCTCACGCGCCCCGGCGCCTGCGTGGCGGCGACGGCCGCCACCGAGGACGAGTCCAGGCCGCCGCTCATCAGCACGCCCGTCAGGCCGTCGGGGCTCACCTTCCTCGCGACGGCGCGCTCCAGCTCTGTACGCACGTGATGCGCCAGCTGCGGTTCGGGCATGCTCAGCGGCTCGGCGAAGCGCGGCGCCCAGTAGCGCAGCTCGCGCGTGCCGTTGCGATCGAGCAGCAGCGCGGTCCCCGGGTCGAGCCGGCGGACGCCCTCGTACAGCGTCGCTGGGCCCGGCCGGTTGCTCATCGTGATCCAGTGCGCCACGCTCACCGGGTCGGGCGCCGGTCGTCGCGGCAGCAGCGCCAGCAGGTGGCGGATCTCGCCGGCGAAGCACAGCGGCCCGAACGCGTCGTGCAGGAACAGCGAGCGCACGCCCAGCTGGTCCCGTGCGAGCAGCCCCTCGCCGCGGTTCCGATCCCACACGAGCAGCGCGAAGTCCCCGCGCATGCGGGGCAGCAGCTCCGGGCCCCATCGCTGCCACGCGGCTGCCAGGAGCTGCTCGTCGGGCGCGCCGGCGTGAGAGCCTAGTGCGTCGCTCAGCTCTGTCGCGTTGTCCAGGTAGCCGTCGAGCAGGCACAGCGGCGCGCGCTGGTCCGACGGCGGGCCGCTGTGGGCGATCCGTAGCGCGCCTGCCTCGACGAGCGTCGCCGCATGCGGCTCGAGCGCGGGTGCCAGGCGTGAGGAGTCGGCTCGACCGCTTGGGTCGAACACGCCCGCGAGCCAGCGCGTCATGCCGCGGAGCTTAGGGCCTACTGGGTCGGATGGCGGAGAGGGTCGCGAGGTGTGTGTGCCTACCGGTAGCCGCCAGGTAGCTCCTCGGAGAGCCGAGTGAGTTCGTCGAGCTTCTCGCGGCGCGTGGTGCTGCGTTGGTCGCGATATGCCTGGAGATCCTCGATTCGCACGCGTCTGTGCGTACCGACCTTGTGATGGGGGACAATGCCTAGTTGCAACGGGATTGCGGGCGATTTGATGGCGTTTGGGCACTGGAATGGGGTTGGTGCCCAAACGAATCCTCATCCAAGCTCGACGCCGTGGCGACCCAGCCAGACACGTGCACCCTCGATCAACCCGGGGAGTGCCTCGCGTAGCCGTTCGACACCATCGCGGACCTCTCCCGCGTCGACATCCGGCGAGGCGTGCTCAAGTCGCCCCTCAAGAACGTAGAGTTCGTTCAGCAGGGCTGCTTGATCTTTGGTCAGTCCGTCGTCGGCCAGGAGTGCCTCGAAGACCTGCTCGGCGTGCGGGCGGCGATGTGGGAGCAGGCCGACCAAACGCGATCCGGCACTCGCCTTGAGGATCTCGACGTAGGCGTTGAGGACAGCGGAGTGATCGCCGGTGACGACCATCGTGCGGTTGGCGTCGTGCGGCTCGACAGACTCGAAGGCGATCCTCCATTCGGCCGGGTCGAGCGCACCGCCGAAGTTCTCCTCGATTGCGAGGTCGAGTGCCTTGCGGTGCTTGTTGATGGCCTGAAAGAAGCGAGCCAACCGAGCCTGCTCTACCGCAAGAGCATTGCGGCTGATCCTCGCGGGCAGAGGGTCGCTCACGCAGTGAGTTCCTTAATTGCGCGAGCCGCACCGGCCATCTGGCGACGGTGGGCACGGCGGGCACGAGCACGGATCGCGGGGCGGCGCCCGCATAGATCGTCCCATTGCCCGTCACGGTCGATCACGACACGTCCCTCATCGAGCACTCGGTCCAGCAGGAGCGGCGCCTGGGCCTCTACGCGCACCAAGTGGGCAATGTCGATGTGGCGACCGCTCACGCGGTGCAGGCGAGCGGCCAGCTCGAACCCCGCCGAGACGTGATTGTCGGCGAGCGCGACCAACAGGTCGAGATCCGAGCCCTCGTCCTCATCGCCTCGTGCCAGCGAGCCGTAAAGCACGGCCAGGCGAACGCCATACTCTGTCCGCAGCGCCTCGCGAAGCTCAGAGAGAAGCGGCCAATGTGCGCGAAGGTACTCGGGCTCGCCAGGCGCCAACTGGAGGCGGCGCGATCCACTTCGGCCGGTACGGAATGCGCCCTGAGAAGCGGCGCGGCGCAGCGTACGCTCCTCGACCGCAAGATCGGCCGCAAGCTCTTGAATCGTGCCCACGTCAGAGAGGCTACTACGAGGGATGTCGGCGTTTGGGTGCACAAGAAGTGAGCAGCGCAAGGGTTCGTTCCTGCGCAGCCTCCTTGGTGAACGACATGGCAACCACAACTAAGCGCGTCAGCACAAGCGGGAAGCGGATCAAACGCGGCGACGAGGTGGCCGTTCCCTGGGGCTTGGACGAGATCGTCGGGGAGGTCGAAGAGGTCTACGGTCCCCCAGCACGGAAGTATGTCGTAGTGCTGGTACCCACCCACAGATCCTGCACGAGGAGAACATCTCCTTCCCCGAAGACTCGGTCCGCCTCGTGGCATCTGCCCAGCAGCTCACGGATGTTCCGCCGAGAGCCGACCCGGCACAGCTCGACGCTGCCTAATTTGGGCGCCGTTCGATCGCGTCGGCGAGTTCCGAGACGCCGGTCCCCGGGCCGCAGCTGACAAGCTCCACCCGCAGCTGCGCGGCCAGCGCGCACACGTCCAGCAGTCCCCGCAGGCGATCGGGTGTTGCGAGCACGAAGTTGAACGTCGCCGCGAGCAGCATCTGCGCGTCTGCGCTCGCCTGGAACTGGGGATCGCCCGGGCCGGTGGCTTTGCGGTCGATGAAGAACAGCGCGGCGAGCGGCGCCGGCGCTTCGGCGCCCGGCATCGGCACGATCCGCTCTCTCTCGTTCACCGCCAAGATCCCCTTCTCCGGGACGGCGTGGTCGCCGCCGGCGGATCTCGGCTCGAGCGCGACGCCCGCGATCGGCGAGCCGGGGTTCGCGAACAGCGTCCCGTCGCGGGTCTCCAGCGCGAGCACGTCGTCGGCCATGAAGCTCGCGCCGCGGGCGCACAGCTCGAGCGCGAGCGAGGTCTTGCCCGAGCGCGAGGGGCCGAGGAAGGCGACGGCCTCGCCGTCCTTGACGACGGCGCTCGCGTGGAACACCTCGAGCCCCTGCAGCAACGCTGCAAACGGCAGCACCTGGGCGACGAGCAGCCGCTGCCACGCGCCGTCGGGGAGGCCTTCGGGGAAGCACCGCAGCCGCTGGCCGTCCGCTGACAGCAGGTGCGCGCCGTACTCGGGCCCGGAGATCAGATAGCCGCTGTCCGGATGAGTCTCGAACTGGAAGTTGACGCTGCCGCCGGGGCTGCGTTCGTCGCAGATCAGCTCGGCGCCGGCGGGCCACTGCGAGCGCGCGGGGACGTCCGCGTGCACCGACAGCGACAGCGGCCGGCCGGTGGGCTTGGCGGTGGCGTGGCTGAGGAACGGCAGCGTGCTCGCCGCGTCGACGTCGAGGCCAAACGCCGTCGCGCGCATCGCGACCGCGGGCGCCATCTACAGCTCGACGAGTCGGCCGAACGAGTCGTCGCCGGGGTCGAGCACGGGCTCGCTCGCGCACTCGACCCACGCGTGCGCGAGGAACCGCGGCTCGGCGCGCGCGGCGATCACGAGCTTGGCGGGGATGCCGCGCCGCGCGAGCAGCCGCGTGAGCACCAGCGAGCGGGCCAGGCAGCGCGTGTCGCCGGGGACGTAGTGCAGCAGGCGCGCGACCGCCCAGCCGAGGCGGCGCGCCTGCTCGAGCGAGCCCGCGGGGGGCTCGGAGACGGCGGGCGAGCGCGAGCGCAGGCGCGCGACGACCGTCTCGATCGGCTCGCGCCGCAGGGCGCGCCGCGCCTGCGCGTAGGCGGCGAGGATCTCGACGGCGAGGCGCGCGCGCTGTGTCTGGCTCAGGCTCCTGCCGCGTGCGGGCGCGGCGGCGAGCATCGGGGGAGCTGCGACCCCCTGCGGCTCAGGGCTCCGGGCTGCCATCCGTCTCGATCAGCCCCCGCTCGAGCAGCGACGCGCACAGTGCGCACAGGTCGCTCTCGATCACGTCCTGCGGCTGCTCGTAGGCGCCCGCCAGCTCGAGGGCGGCGTCGCGCACGCTGTCGGCGCGCTCCAGCACGGCGAGCATCCGGCCGGCGGTCGCGTTGAGCCCGTGGTACTTGCCCGTCTGCAGGTTCAGCACGACCGTCTCGGCCGGGAAGCTGCGGTAGACGACGTGCTGCGGCACCTTGACCTTGGCGGCGAGGAGCGATGAGGTGTCGGGCACGGTCGGAGGGGTCATAATCCGTAAATCCTAATTGTTAGTACTCGATGATCGTTCCGCGCCGCTGGCCGAAGCGGATCGCGCGGGTCAGGACCAGGATCGACGCGGGCAGCAGCACGACGCCGAAGCCGACGAGCTTCAGCAGCGAGGTCTCGGGCGACTCGCCGAGCGAGCTGTTGACGAGCAGGTGGCGCAGCAGGTCGGTGGCGGCGGTGAACGGCTGCAGCTTGGCGATCGTCTGCAGCCAGCCGGGCAGCAGCGACACGGGGAAGTACAGGCCGCCGACGATCGACAGCAGCGCGATCACCCAGCTGGTGCCGACGTTGCCCTGCTTGATGACGACGGTGAGCGCCGAGAACAGCACGCCGAACGGCAGGAACGCGAGCAGCACGAGCCCCATCACCGGTATCGCCAGCGGCACGGTGGCCCAGTGCAGGTGCAGCCCGAACACCACGCACCCCAGCCCGAGCGTGATCGTGGCGAGCACGAACGAGTAGGCCATCGGGAACAGGGACATGGCGATCACGCCGCGCACGCCGCCGAACGGCGACAGCAGCAGCCGGTCGAACGTGCCCGCGATCAGCTCCTGGCGCACGAGTTCGGGGATCGAGAAGCAGGAGTACAGGACGCTGATCAGCGCGATGCCGACGACGACGAAGCCGAAGTACGCGTTGTGCGAGCCGAAGCCGCTGACGTGCACCAGGCGCGAGACGTAGTAGAACAGCGTGAGGCTGAACAGCGCGGTCAGCAGCTGGCTGACCAGGCGCGTGCGGTAGGACAGGTACACGTGCAGGTCGCGGCGGATGACCGCGAGGAAGGCGTTGCCGGCGGTGATCGCGTCGCTCATTGCGCCACCAGCCGTCCGCGCTCGAGCATCCAGTGCGCGTCGAAGCTCATGTCGAGGTGTTCGCCGCTGGGCGAGCACCACAGCACGGCGCCATCGCGCTCGAGCAGCTGCTTGACGGCCGTCTGCAGCAGCTCGCCGGACTCCGTGTCGAGGCTCGTGAGCGGCTCGTCGAGCAGCACCACTTCGGGGCGCGGCAGGAACGTCATCGCGATCCGCAGCCGCTGGCGCTGGCCCATCGACATGCGGTCGACGCGGCGCTCGGCGAGCTCGCGCAGGTCGAACGTGTCGATCGCGTCCTCGATCCACTCGCGAAAGCACGCGCGCGGCACGAGCGCGATGCGCGCCCAGAACTCGAGCTGGCGGCGCACCGTCAGCCGCGCGTACAGGCCGCGGTCGCCGGCCGGCAGGAACGACACGAGCTGCTGGTAGCGGCGGCGGTTCTCGCCGGGCGCCACGCCCCACACCTCGGCGCGGCCGCTGTCGGGCTCGATCAGCCCGGCCGCCACGCGCAGCATGGTGGTCTTGCCGATGCCGTTGCGCCCGCCCACCCAGGCGCTCTTGCCGGGCTCGAGCGTGAGGTCGAGCCCGTCGAGCACCAGCGGCAGGTCCTTGCGCCAGCGCTTGCTGATCGCGCGCAGCGCCAGCGCCGCGGCGTCGCCGGTCGACTCGCGGGCGCCGGCCACGACGCCGAGCTCATCCGCGGGCGCGGGCGCAGCGCCGTCGATCTGCAGCGAGCGCGCGGTCATGCGGCGCCGCTCACGGTCGGCTGCGGCTCGCGCTCGAGCGCCCCTTCCAGCATGTCGGCGAGCCGCGCGGGCTCCTCCGCAGCGTCGGCTGTGAGCTTCACGAGCGAGCTCGACTGCATCAGGTCGGCATACAGCGAGAAGCGCGCGCGCTCGCGCTGCTGGCCGGCGGGCAGGCCGAGGATGTAGGGGGAAAGCGGCAGCGGGCTGGGGGCGAGCGCGCCGATCTCGCTCGTGAGGCCATCGCCGCGGGTGAGCAGGCACAGCATGCGCACGGGCCGCGGCCGCGTGGCGGTGGCGCTGACCGCCAGCCAGTGCTCGCCGGCGAGCGTGGCGAGCGTGTCGCCGAGCGCTTGCGGATCGACCGTCGTGGGGCGGTCCTCGGCGACGTTCATGTGCGGCGTGCCGGGGTGCGCGAGCACGCCGCTTTCGCCGCTTTGGAGGATCAGCGCGTCATCGGCGAACAGCGGCCGGCCGCGCCCGAGCAGCTCGAGCGCGAGCGTCGACTTGCCGGCGCCGCTCGGCGCCATGATCGCGACGACGCCGTCGGGCGAGTCCACGGCGGCGGCGTGCAGCGCCTCGTAGCCGCGCATGACGCTGATCGCGGGCAGCACCTTGCCGATCAGCGTCCGTTGCCAGTCGAGGCCGTCGTGCGCGGGCGCGCAGTCGAGCTGGCGCATGTCGCGGTGCAGGCGAAAGCGGGCGCGCTCGCCGTATGCGAACAGCAGGTCACCGGTCCTGCCCCGCTCGATCGCGAGCTCGAGGCCGTCGCCGAGGCGCCCGCGCCACTGCTCCGGGCCGTCGGCGCCGCTCCATTCGCGCTCCAGCTCGGCCGGCTCGCGCAGCTCCAGCGCGAGTGTCGGCAGCTCGCGCGCATCCGCCGCGATGGCATGCATCCCGGGGAGCTGAAACGCGCATGACAAGCGCAGGCCGTAGGCAGCGTAGTGCGTCGCCATTGCCCCAGATCAACTCCGCGCCGACCCCTGTTCTTGCGTCCGTTCGAGCGCCTTGACGCGGGCTCGAGGACGTCTCAGTGCAGTTTTTTGGGCTTGGATTTTTTGGCCGACGCAGCGCACGTGTGATACGTGCGGCTGCCGGACAGGCTGTGACCGCGGAACGTGATCGCCTTGATCTTGATGGTGAACGCGCCGGGCGGCAGGCCGACGAGGCTCACGGTGGCGACGTACGTGCTGCCGTGGTGGGCGACCTTCAGCTTGTGCCCTTGGAGCATCACGACCACGGTCTTGAAGGGGTCGTACTTGGTGTCGCGGATGTGGATGTTGAACTTCCTGCCGCTCGCACACCTCTTCGCGCTCGGCAGCGTCACCGCTTCTTTGAAGCTGCCGACGCCGGCGCTCGCCAGCGGCGCGGTCAGCGACGAGTTCTGGCAGCCGTAGCTGGCTCCGACGCCTGGGCTGCTCGCGACGGGGATCGTGGGCTGCGACTGGCCGGGCTGGCTCAGGCACACCCGCAGGTAGCGCGAGCCGTTGGGTTCCTCGACGACCCGCCACGCGGTGGGCCCGAGATAGGTGGGGTCTTCGGTGCAGGCCGCGTTTTCATACCACTGGTGCAGGCCCCAGTAGGAGCCGTCGCTCTGCTCGGTCATCTTCGTCCAGATGTGCTGCCCGACGGGGTGCACGCATTTCGCGAACGTGGTCGGCGCCACGACGATCCCTTCGAACGTCCCGCTGCCGGCCGGCTGCACTGCGATCTGGCCGCCACTGAAGGACCAGATCCCTTCGATGCTCGGCGTGCTCGCCGCGGCCGTTGCCCCCGTTGCGAGCAGGAGGGCGCTCACGATCGCCGCGAACCCCAGCCCCGCCCGGCGCCTCTTGCGCCCGGGAGCGCGCGTCTCATTCCTTGACATCGCTCTAACAACGCCCCGCCCGCCGGTTTCTTTCACGCGGCCGATAGTTGGCTACCGGAGGCGCTTGCGGCCGCGACCGGGCGCGCCCGAGAGAGGCATCCCAAGCTGTGCGTAGCTTCAGGACGTATGCAGTCGAAACGACGGAAGGCATGAATGCGGACCCGGACCGTGACGCCGGAGTTCGCGGCGGCTCTGCGCTCGCTCGCCGAAACCCAACTGCAGATGCAGGCGTCCCGCTCCGGGACCCTCGACGCACGGGCGGTTGGCGTGATCGGAGTCGACGTCGCCATCGCATCGATCATCGTGGGACCTGGCCTCGGGCAGGGTCTGAGAGCAGTAGTACTTGCGATGCTCGCTATATCTGCTGGGCTTGCCGGACGGTCCGTTTCCCTGGGAGGATCCGAGGGGATCGGGCCGTCGGTGGTAGAACTGCTCGCGTCCACCGCGATCGACGATCGCGAGGCTCTCGAGGGCTCGCTGCTGAACAGCCTTGCGGCAGACGTGCGCGCGAACGACCAGGCACTCTCGCGCAAGGCCCCGAGGCTGACGGCGGCTTTCGTCCTTCTGGCGTTCACCGTGGGGATCGTGTTGATCGGCGGGATATACTGAGCCCATGAGCCGATCCGCGGTAGATCCAGCATCTGGCACTCCGCCATCAGTTGCTGTTCCTCGGCTTGACGCAGATGAGACTCCGAAGCCCGTGACGCACGTCGAGTCCATGACGTTGCCGCCGTTCTTCGCGCTATCTCCTTGGTGGAGCGAGCGTCTCGCACAGCTACGCGCTCTGTTCGGCCGCGCGGCGCGCGACCACTGAGCGACTCGGCCTCGCGGTTCCGTAAATTGATGTGCTAGCGGTAGCGTCCTGGCGCATCAGTCAAACCGTGACATTCTCGCGAGATACCGCCGCAACAGCGGGTTGGAGAAGCGCCAGTCCCCCCGCCCCCGGCTTTCGATGATGGCGGCGTCGCGCAGCGCTTCGAGCGTGCGGCGCACGGCGCCGCGCGAGAGGCCGGTGTAGGGCGCCTGCTCGCGCGCGACGCGCTCTGCGACGACGAGGCCGAGCTTGTGCAGTCTGCGGATGCGCTCGACGGTCTGTTCGTGGCTCACGCGGTCGGCTCGCAGCGCGCCGATGAGGCCCTGCTCGACGATCTCCAGGTCGACCTGGCGGACGTCGAGTTCGACGGTGGTGAGGTGCGCCTTCTGGGCGATGAGCATGGTGGTGCGCGGGTGCAGCTCGCCGTAGTCGACGATGCGCGACAGCGCGACGTCCTCGATCGGGCAGTCGTCGGCGGCGAAGCGCTCGGCGAGGCCCTCCATCCACGCGTCCCGGTCGATCGGGCGGAGGTCGTGGAAGCCGCCGAACTGGTGCAGCGCGCGATGCGACGGCGTGAACAGGTCGCGCATGAGGTGCTCGATGCTGCCGGCGAACAGGTAGCTGACGCCGCTGGAGCGCTGGAAGATCGCGCGCATGCGCTTGGTCAGGCGATCGGCGTCGCCGTAGGGCTGCTGGGGGCTTGCGACCTCCTGGAACTCGTCGATGAAGACAACCATCTGCTTGCCGTCCGCCTCGGCGATGCGCCCGGGCAGCGCGAGCGCGTAGTCGAGATAGCCGTCGGGGTCGCGCGCGGCGAGCCCGGGCGTGAACGCGATCTCGAGCTCCTCGCCGAGCTGCGCCTTGGACTTGACCACGGCGGAGGTCTGCAGCGCGTCGGCCACGAACCGGCCGGCGCGACGCGTCTGGTGAAGCGCACGCCGCAGCGCCGAGCGGTTGGAGATGGCGGCGGCGACGAGCGACTCGGCGAGCTCGGACGCGGTGGCGATCCGGAACAGGTCCACGGCGACGGTGTAGGAGCCGCGCTGCTCGAGCCGGCCGAGCACGGCGTCGCACACGCTCGTCTTGCCCGTGCGCCGCGCGCCCGCGAGCACCACGCTCGAGCCGCCCGCGAGCGTGGCCTCGATCTCGCGCACGTCCGCCGCTCGCCCGATCATCTGGCTGGCGGGGATCGGCTGGTCGGTGGGGAACAGGTCGCTGCTGCGCTGGCGGGGCATGGGAGCATTATGCACCATTGGCGGCGCATGATGCGCCAATTTCGGCGCATGCTGCGGCTAGCGTGGGATCTCGGCGGTCACGAAGCTGGGGCAGGGCCGAGCAGCTCTTCGAGGAAGAACCTGGTCTTGGGTGCAGGCTCATGGCGGGGGTACAACTGCTTGAGGAGATCGAGCGCCTCCCCGGCGCTCTTTATGCCGCACTCCCGCAAAAGGATTTCGATGTCCTCCTCGTCCTCGCCGAAGCGCATGGCCATGAGCTTCATTGCGAGTAGATACCGGGGCGACGCAGTGGTGACCTCGATGCCATGGACGTCCAGCACCGGACGCGCGTGCTCGTCAGTGCCGGGCATGAAGCTCTTGACGGCATCGTTGAGCCAGTCCTCTGGAAGCCCGAGATCCTCGGCCACCTTCCCCGCGGCCGCGTAGATGGTGCTCTTGGGCTCGAACACGGCGTCGATGTCCTTCGTGACCCGCCGAGTCGAATACGCGAGAGCCATGGCGGCGCCGCCAACTACGAAGATCTGGCCGTGCACGTCCTCGCGCGCAAGCTCTTCGCCGAGCGCTTCGAGTGCGCGCAGGATCTTTGCCCTTGTGAAGTGCTGCTCAGACACGGCTGAAGACCTCCCGCGCCATGAACACGCCGTGCCGCGCGAGCAGCGCGGGGGTGTTTGCGAGCGTATACGCGTCGAACGTGGGCCGGCTGGCGACGAACCACCATGGCTCGACGAAGCGCGTGGCCCCGTCGACCCAATCGGGGGCCGGGATCTCTGCCTCCGCTGCGAACAGCTCTGCGACCCCCGCGAGAGCTGCGTCGAAGCGTGCATCGCCAGTCGGCGGCGGCTCGTCTTGCAGAAGCGAGATCCGCCCCGGGCGCGAGGAGCCGCGGAAGTCGTCGGCGAACCCGAACAGCAGTCGCAGTGCGTCGCGCTCATTGCCCTGCTGGAGATCGTCCTCGATCGTCGTCGCCAGCTCGGCGAGCGACGCGGAGCCGCGGCGCACTCGGGGATGCGCGATCAGCTCGACGTCGTGTTCGCACGCCCCGAGCAGCCGCTCGAGCGTCGCGAGGTTGGGAGTGCGCGCACCCGACTCGTACGTCGCGATTGCTGGTTGTGCGGTGCCAGCGCGGTCGGCGAGCTCGAGCTGTGTGAGGCCTGCGGCTCGGCGGGCGTCGCGTACGAGTTCGGTGACTTCCATGGGATGCATTATATACATTTAGATATGATGACTGCCTGGGCTCGCAGGCACCGCGGATGAGCGTATGAAGCGCCATGAACTGGACATATGAGCGCTGAGCTTCAAGAGTTGGCAACGGCCCTCCAAGTGGATGAGCGGACACTCCGACGGGCGTGGGCGCTCGGGGCCCCGTAGTAGCTCCCGCTCGGCCGGACGGCTTGCCCCGAGAGAACCGTCCCAAGCGGCGTCTACCTTCGCCGCTCATGAAGACCGTAAACCGATCGCTTCTCTCCCTGGGTGAGGCAAAGCTTGAGATCCAGGCGGCAACCTCGATTGGCTATGACACCCAGGCCCTGGGTCTCATGACCGTTGCCGTTGCGCTCATCGGAGTCGACGTGACGCTGATCAATGGCTTGGGGCTCGTCTGGTGGGTGCCCGTCGTCACGCTAGGCGCGTCGCTTCTCATAAGTGTGGTTGCGATCTCGCAACCCGAGATCGACACCGGCGAGAACGTGACCATGGCGCTGCGAATGAACGCGACCGATGCACAGACAGACCATCTGGTGCTGGCGGGCATCGCACAGGCCATCGACAACAACATCGAAGCTCTCAATGGCAAGCGTGGTCTGGTGGCACGCGCGACGATACTCATCGGTGTGAGCTTCCCTTGTGCCGGGGTCGCCTGGGTGCTGCCCGGCTTGTGGGAGACGACCAAGAGCCTGATCAGCTAGCTCACTACCATTGACTCATGGCAGCCGATAACCCACACATGCCAGCTCCCCGCTCCTCCGATGATGAGGAGCCGCGCGTAGCGGATGAGCCGGCAACGGCGCACGAGCTGAAGGTTCCGCACGACATCGGGCCGTCTGGACTGCAGCTCATTCCTCAGCGTTTGGCGGTACGCATCGCTGTTCTCGTGGGCGCGCGTCCCTCGCCGTAGACGCTGTCGATCGAGCCCTACGCCGGCACCCGCTCCAGCGACTGCTGCAGCGCCTCCAGCACGCGCACCACGCGCAGCCCGCTGTGGCCATCGGAGCGCGGCGTGGCGCCGGTGCGTATGCACTCGACGAAGTGCTCGCACTCGATGCGCAGCGGCTCGACGTTGGGGATGCGCGGGGAGAAGGTGTCGCCGGAGCGCGCGATGTACTCGCCCCACGAGCGCGTGTCCTCGTCGAAGCCCTTGTCGTAGATGGTGAGCTTGCCCTCGATCAGCATGTCGTCGAACGTGGCCATGCGGCGCGCGCCGACGACGGTGATGCGCCGCTCCTTGTGCGGGTCGAGCCACGACAGGTGCAGGTGCGCGACGACGCCGGAGGGGAAGCGCAGGTAGCAGAACACGACGTCCTGAACGCCCTCGCGCACGTAGCTGGCGCCGTGCGCGATGCACTCCTCGGGCTCTTCGCCGATCAGGTGCAGCGCCACCGACACGTCGTGCGCGCCGAGGCTCCACAGGGCGTTCTCGTCGGCGCGCAGCTTGCCGAGGTTGAGGCGGTTGCCGTAGATGTAGAACAGGTCGCCGAGCTCGTCCGAGTCGACGAGCTGCTTGAGCCTCGCGACCGCGGGGTGGTACTCCAGCAGGTGGCCCACCATCAGCAGCGTGCCGGCGCGCTCCGCGGCGGCGACCGCGCGCTCGGCGTCCGCGGCGGTGGTCGCGAGCGGCTTCTCCACGAAGCAGTGCTTGCCCGCGTCCGCGACCGCGATCGCGAGCTCGGCGTGCGTGGGCACGGGCGTGGCCAGCACGACCGCGTCCAGCTGCTCGTCGCCCAGCAGGTTGGTCAGCTCGGCGGTGGAGCGCGCCGCGGGGAACGCGCGCTCGAGCTTGGCGCGCGCGTGCTCGTCGCCGTCGCACAGCCACGCCAGCTCGCAGCCGGGGATCGACGCGAAGTTGCGCGCGAGGTTGGGGCCCCAGTAGCCGAGGCCCACGACGCCCACGCGCACGGGTGCGGGCTGGTCGCTCATCGGGTGGCTGTCGCCGGTCGGCTCACTGCCGATAGTGTCGCGTTTACGGCGGCCGGACGCCGAGAAGCGGGGTAGTCTTGCCTGTCGTGGAGGCTGCAGCTGGGGGGCGAGGCGATGGGCAGCAGGAACCGCTGACCCCGCTCGCGCCGTCCACCATTCAGGCCAACTCCGAAGAATCGGTGACCGGCCTGCTGATGAAGGTGGCCGGTGCGATCGGCGCCGGAATCGGGGTGGTGGGATTCGTCACGTTCTTCGGCGGCGCGATCGTGTGGCTGCGGGCACGCGAAGCGGGCATCTCCCCGGACGAGGCTGTCGCGGTGGTGCCGAAGAACGTCCTGGTGACGATGGGAGCGAGCTATCTCGTGCCGGCGTCCCTGATCGCGCTCGCGGCTGTTGGCGTGCTGGTCGTGATCCACGGCATCGTCCGCGGTCCGAGCTGGATCGCCGCGACCAACAGCCGTCGCACGGCTCGCAAGCTTCGATACGAAGCGGACAAAGCGATCCGGGACGCGGCGCCGGAGGAAAAGATCGCGCTCAGCGCTCGCGAGCTCGCGACGAGACTGAGCCAGACCTACCAGGAAGCGGAATCTCAGAGCGATGCGGTGGCCCCGCTCGAGCAGCTGCGCGAGCAGGCCGCGGCGCAGGAGCAGCTGGCGAGCGAGCGGGAGAAGATCGCGACCGCCGCACGCGGGACGGCGGAAGAGGCGAGCCTGAAGGCCAGAAACGCCGAAGCCGAAGCCGAATTCGCCCTCGGTCCGAGGCTCGCCGGCGCCGAGCGCGTCCTCGAGTACATCGCGACGTTCGTCGTGTTGGCGGCGCTGCCGCTGTTGCTGGACGGGCCGGACGTTCAGGAACTCGGGTTCATCGACGGCGCGATCCTCGTCGCGTTCGCGCTGGGGGCGGCGATCGTCAGCCTGGCGGCCTATCTGTTCACCGAAAAATTCATCTGGTTCGGCCTCGTCGCGTTCGTGGGCATCTCGCTGTACACGGCGTGCGCGACGTTCATGAGGACGACCAAGGCTCCCAAGGCGGAGCCCGTGGCGGTGATGCGCGCCGATCTGCATCAGCCGGTCATCGGCGTGTTCGTGGCGGACACCGAAGCCAATGTGTACGTGGGCACGTTCGCGCAGCCGTCGGACCCGGCGCACATGCGCGTGGTGCCGCGAACGGAAGCGACGGACGTGACCGTGGGGCCGCTGCTGGGCCTGGCGGAAGCCAAGCGCGAGGCGCTGGAACTGGCGATCCACGAGTGCCGCGAAATCGTCGAAACGGCGAAGGGCCGCGCCACCACGGCGTGCTCGAAACGCGAGAAGACCTACCTGGAGAGCAGGCTCGCCAGTCTCGCCGCCGGCCGCTAGCGAGCTCGCCCGACGGTGGCCGCGCCCGTGGCGAGCGCCTTGCCGGTAGCCCGAGCGAGATCCCCACTGCCGGGCGCGTCGTCGGGGTCGACGAACGACTGGATCAGCATGCCGTCGGCGGTGGCGAGCAGCAGCGAGGCGAGGTGACGCGCGTCGTCGCGCTCGAGCACGCCCTCGCCGAGCGCGTCGAGGATCCAGCCGGCGACGCGGTCGCGCTGGCGGCGGTAGTGCGCGGCGAGTTGCTCGCGCAGCTGCGGTGAGCGGGCGCTGCGCGCGAGCGCCTCGATGAACGCAAGGTAGTACGGGCGCATCGACTCCTGCTCGTCGAGCATGGTGCGCATCGAGCCCGCCATCAGCGCCGGCAGGCCCCCCTTGGCGTCGCCTTGGATCGCGTTGCCGACGGCATCCGCCCAGTCCTCGAGCGCGAGCCCGATGGCCTCGTTGAGCAGCGCTTCCTTGGAGCCGAAGTGGTAGCCGATCGAGCCGAGGTTGGTACCGGACGCGGCGACGAGGTCGCGCGCGCTGATGTCGCCGTACTGGCGCTCGCGCAGCAGCGTGCGCGCCGCCTGCAGCAGCCTCGTTCGGTGCGTGTCCCCGGTCGCGTTCGACATATCTGTTTATACGCTGTATAAGACGTTGTACTAAACAACGTCCAAGCTTTATAGGAGGATCGCAGATGGCGCAGACCTCAACCGATCAAGAGGAGCAAGTTCGCGAAGCAGCCGTCGAGCACGCGTCCAAGCACTCCCGCCTGATCCGCGGCGCGAAGGACGGCCGCATCGTGAGCGCGCTGATGCTCCCGTTCTTCCAGCTGTGCCCGCCGGCGGGATACGGCGTGATCGTGACGACGGGCCGCAAGACGGGCAAGACGCGGCGCAAGTGCGTGCGCGTGATCCGCTGCGGCGATCGCGCGTACCTCGTGCAGCTGCGCCCGCCCGCGCTCGCGCGCCGGCGCCCGTCCTCGCGCGCAGGGTGGGTCCACAACATCGGCGCCGACCCGCGCGTGCGCCTGCGCATCCGCGGCGGCACGTTCGCGGGCGTCGCACGCGAGCTCGCCGACCCCGACGAGCTGGCGTCGGCGCGCGCGGTGATGTGCGACACGGTCAACCTGTTCGACTACGGCGAGTGCGACCTGCACCTGCGCGGCCTGCCCACGCGCGCGAAGATCCAGGAGCTGCACGAGTTCTGGTTCGACACCGGGGTGCCGCTGGTGGTGGAGCTGGGGGGCTAGATTGCCGGCACGTGGACGACGATCGGCTCAGCCCCGGTGCGATTCGCGCGGTCGTGACGGGCGCCGTCCAGGGTGTCGGCTTCCGCGACGCCACCCGGCGCCGTGCGGGCGAGCTGGGCGTCATGGGCTGGGTGCGCAACACCGACGACGGCAGCGTTGCCGTTCACACCGAGGGGCCGCCCGCCGCTGTCGAGGCGCTCGTGGCGTTCCTGCGCGAGGGCCCGCGCGGCGCGCTCGTCGAGGACGTTGCGATCGAGCATGTGAAGGTGGAGGGGCACGAGCAGTTCGCCATCCGCGGCGTGAGCGCCGGCGTGTTCGTGGTGCAGCAGCACGCCGCCACCGCCCGCCACTTCGACCTGCGCCTCGAGGTCGACGGCGCGATGCGCTCGTGGGCGGTGCCCAAGGGGCCGTCGCTGGACCCCGCGACCAAGAGGCTCGCGGTGCAGGTGGAGGACCACGAGCTGGCGCACAACACCTTCGAGGGCCGCACCGACGCCGGCGGCGTGATCGTGTGGGACCGCGGCGGCTACGAGCAGGGCGGCAGGGTCGCGTGGCCGCAAGCGCTCGAGCGCGGGCACGCCGTGTTCGTGCTGCACGGCGAGAAGCTGCGCGGCGGCTTCGCGCTGCAGCGCACGCGGCCGGGGGAGCCCACGGGGATCAAGTCGCAATGGCTGCTGCTCAAGCGCCGCGACGACGACGCGCGCCCGGGCTCCGACGTGGCCGCCGAGCAGCCCGCGTCGGTGCTCAGCGGCCTGACGCTCGACGAGCTGCTGGCTGGCAGCTGACGGCTGCCCGCATGCGTGCGGGTCCTCGGATGTGGCGACGGCCGATATCTGGTCGGCTACGTCATCCTGCGGAGCTGGGGCGTCATGCCGGCGGGTGGGGGTGTGGCGCCGCTCGCCTCAGCCGTCCGCGCGCTGCTTGTCTATCTTCGCCTTGGGAACCTGCACGGGATTCGAGGTCAGCACCTCAAACGCATCAAACTCGCTCAGCACGGGGCCATCGCCGGTTGACGCTCGCTCGCCATCATCGGTCTTGATGAGGACGGTTCCCGATGGATTCCATGTATCGCTCACCCATCGCCTCCTAGTATCCAGAATGGCGTTTTCTCCGTAGTGTCGCCTACCTGAAGCTCCCAGGCATAGCCACCCGGCTCCAAGCGCATCCCACCAAATTTGAAGACCATCGTTGCGTTCAAATCACTGCCCGGCTTGAGGCCTGGTGGACGGCCGATCTCAAATTGACCCTCCGTGTTGACCGGCTTTCCCTCAAGCTCGACCACTTCGTTGTCTTCGTTTCTGAGTGTGACCGAGACGGGGTGCCGCCGGTTAGCGTCACCCCAAGGCACGGCTACCACCACGGCTAGGGCAATGCTCAGCGGTTCGGTGATGACAGCGTGCGTCCAGCCACCACCGAGAATGTAGAGCTTCCCGTCAGCGACCTGAGCCGCATCGCATAGCACCACCGAAAGACGCATCGCCACAAGACCCTATCCAGGATTGGGTACCCGTGCCTCCGTCTCAAAAAGGGCTGCAAATGAAGCTCCGACCGCTTGCCATGACGGCGCATCGACTTCAACCGGGGTAGTCATCGTCTGAACTTCAAGCAGCTCCAGTAGCTTCCCGCGAAGCTGCGGCTCCGTCCAATGACCGCGTGTGTACTCGACGAGTCGTAGGGCGATGTCGTGCGTCATGGCGTTCCCATTGTCGGGATTTGCTCGGCGCCAACCCACCAGCCATCGATGAAAATCTGGCAGGCTCTCAACGCCGAGCAGGTACGCCTGCAAGTGCTCGCGAACCTGAATGAAGGTAGGCCTAGACATGAGCGATCCACCTCCCATTGAGTTGATCCCGATTCAACGGCTTCGAAAGATGTTCAATGACGCACGTATGGCAGAAAGAGCGCTGCACGGCGATCTCTATGAAACGCTTGAGGCTAACGGTCACCCAAGTCCGCCGCTCGCGGGCGAACCGTATTGCACCTGCAGTCAGATCGTTGCATACAGGGACGACGATGGGCGCGAAGTGGCTCGTGTGCATCGATACTTGCGGCCAGACGGGAGCGTGGGGTTGGAGGGCCGACCCGATCCGCAGGAGATTCTTGGGTCGGATGGCGTCTGGTATGTCGGAGGGCGGTACCCCGACGCTGAGGAGGGGTAGGTCGGTGGGCTCAGGCATCGTTGCCATACAGACTGACAGCGCCCGAAGGCGGCGTCCGGGAGCGGGCGGGTTATAGTCGCGCGATGCGCGTCCAAGCCGTCCGGACCGGCCTGTTCGCACATCCCTTCGAGCTCGAGATCGGCACGGGGGCCGACGGCCGCTTCTCCGCTGTGGTGTGCTTCACGATGCTCCACCACGTGCCCTCGCCACAGCTGCAGGACCGACTATTGAGCGAGGTCTCGAGGGTGTTGCGCCCCGGAGGCGTGTTCGCGGGCACCGACAGCCTTGGCACGGGCCTGGCGTTCAGGCTGCTGCACATCCGCGACACGCTCGTCCCCGTCAGGCCGGATGTGCTGCCGGCCCGCTTGGAAGGCGCCGGCCTGGTCGAGCCGCTCGTCGAGCGCGGCGGCGGCTCGTTTCGCTTCAGCGCGCGCAAGCCGGCGAGCGCGCAGATGTGAGCGACACGGCGCAGCACCTCAAGGCGGGCCAGTTGGGCACGCTCGACGTGACCGCCTCCACGGTCGCGAACATCGGGCCGGGGATCGACTTCTACTTCGCCTTCGGCGTGATCGCGGTGACCGCGGGCGTCGCCGCGCCGCTGACGATCCTCGCGGCCGGTGTGGCTGTCGTGCTGCTGGCGTTCACCATGGCCGAGTTCACCAGGGCGGAGCCGTCCGCGGGAAGCTTCATCACCTACGTCGAGACCTCGCTCGGCGCGCGCGCCGGCGTCGTCACCGCGATGCTCGTGGCCGTCGGCTACTCCGTGGCGATCGCCGGCGTGTTCACCATGTCCGGCGGCATGGTCAGCCTCACGCTCGCCCACTACGCATCCTGGGAACCGCCGTGGGAGCCGCTCACGCTCGCGCTGACCGCCGGCGCGATCTGGCTGACAGCGCGCGGCGTCAAGCTCTCGACCGCGGCCGTGGGACTCGCGGTGCTGGCGCAGGTGGCGGTGATGCTGGTCGTCTGCGCGATCGTGCTCGTCGACCGCAGCGCGCACCTCTCCGGCGTGCCGTTCTCCTGGTCGCACCTCAAGGGCGGCCTCGCCGGCCTGTCCGCGGGCTTCCCGCTGGCGCTGTACATGTTCATCGGCTGGGAGAACGGCCCCGCGCTCGCCGAGGAGGCGCGCGATCCGCGGCGCACGATCCCGCGCGCGCTGTACATCTCGATCGCGATCGGCACAGCGCTGTTCGTGTTCTTCGCCTACGCCACCGTCACCGGCTTCCACTACGACGTCGCGTCCGTGGGGCGCTCGTCGATCCCGTTCCTGACCGTCGCCGACCAGCATCTCGGCGGCGCGGCCGTGCTGGCGTGGCTCGCGGGGATCGTGTCCGTGCTCGCCACGCTCGTCTCCGGCGCCAACTCGCAGGCGCGCATGCTGTTCGACGGCGGCCGCTCCGGGCTGCTGCCCGCGTGGCTGGGACGCGTGCGCGAACCGGCCGAGACGCCCCTCAACGCGCTGCTCGTGATGGCCGCCATCGGCCTCGGGATCATCGCCGTGTGGTGGGCGCTGCACCTCGTCGGCCTCGACAGCGGATCGACCAACCCCGTGGGCCTCTACGCGGAGTGCTCGACCATGGGCACGATCGTGATCCTGTTCGTGTACCTGCTCACCACGCTCGCGCTTCCCGTGTTCATGTGGCGCCGCCACCGCGCGTCGTTCTCGCCCGCGCGACACGTCCTCGTCCCGCTGCTCGGCGCAGCGACGCTGGTGGTGCCGTTCGTCGAGCTGTGCAAGCCCGGGCAGCCGTCGCCGTACAGCTACTTCCCGTTCGTCGCGCTGGCGTTCGTCGTTGTGGCCGCCATCGTCGCATTCGTCGTCGTGCGCGAGAACCCCGCCACGGGCTCCGGCGAGGGGACGACGTTCTCCGATTCGTGAGCTGTTGCATCGCCAGGCGGGCGGCTGCCCCTACTCCCACAGGCCACTGACTGGCACCGCCCATATCCTGTCGCCGAGCGGGACGGTCTGCTGGCCGGCGTAAACCACGATCCCGGCCTTGAAGTTGGTGCCGCGCGCATCGCGTAGCTTCGCAATCGCGGCGTAGTCTCGGGGTCGCAGGGTTGCGGTGGCCTTGACCTCGATCGCGGCGATGTCGCCTGCTCGGCTCTCGAGGATCAGGTCGATCTCTTCCCGGCCCTGCCGGTAGTGGTACAGGCGCGTGTCGGTGTCCGCCCAGTCAGCGAGGCGCAGGAGCTCCATCGCTACGAAGTTCTCCAGCACCTTGCCCGTGATCTGGTCGTCCTCGCCGATGCGTCGCTCGTCGGCGCCGAGCAGGTGCGCCAGCAAGCCCGAGTCGACTATGTAGCCCTTCGGGGCTCTAACCTCTCGTGCCCCGATTCCCGGCCTCCAGGCGGGGAGCCTCCTGGCGAGGAACACGATCTCCAGGAGCTCCACGTAGGTCTTGACCGTCATGTGGGTCAGGTCAAGCTTCCTGGCGAGGTTCCTGTAGACAAGCTCGTTCGCCGCCTGCGCTGCGATCAGCCGCAGCAGTCGCGGCAGCTCCACCAGCTTCAGGGCGTCGCTGATGTCCCGCAGATCCGTGTCCAGCGTGTCCTGTATGTAGCTGGCAAACCAGCGATCGCGGCGCCTGCCTGCGGGCCGCCGCAGGGCCTCCGGGTAGCCGCCTGCTGCGATGAGCGACGTGAACGCCGCACGCCCGACCGGCGCGCCCTCCACGTCGGGAGCGAGACCGGCGAACAGCAGATCGACGATGTTCGTATCAGAGCCCCTCGTCTCGGCCTGCGCGAGCGGCCACAACACGATCGTCTCCATACGACCGGTAAGCGCCTCGTGTACATGCCGCGATGCGAACACGTTGGCCGAGCCAGTGAGAAGGAACCGACCCGGCCGGGTGTCCCGGTCCACACGATCCTTGATCGCCAGCAGCAACCCGGGAACCCGCTGCACCTCGTCGATCACAACCGGGCCGCGAAACCCCGCCAGGAACCCCGCCGGGTCCAGCCGAGCGGCCTCTCGGGGCCCGTCGTCATCAAAGCTCACCACTCGCGCGGGATGCTCGCCTGCGGCGATCTCTCGGACCAGCGTGCTCTTGCCGACCTGCCGAGCGCCCGTCACGAACACAACCCGCGTGTCGGCGAGCGCTTCCACCACGAGTCCTCTTGTCCGGCGGGGCACCAGCTCGGTCACAACAGGCATCCAGTTCTGTGCGTATGGTTAAAGCTCTTTGCGCAGATGGCGAAACCCTGCTGCGCATATGGCGAAAGCTCGCCGTATGGATGGTAGCTGCACGCCAGGCGCACGCACCGGCCGACTTCGTGGACGGACGCCCTACAGGCCACCAGCCTCAGAACTTGTCAGAGCGCCTCTCGATCGCCTCGACGCAGCGCTCGGCGGCGTGACCATCGCCGTAGAGCTCGGGACGCTCGCCCGGCGGCTCGTGCTCGAGCGCCGCCAGCGCCGCGTCCGCGTCCAGGTCCACAAGCGTGTTCCAGCCCGTGTCCACCGTCTCCACCCACTCGGTGCTCGTGCGCAGCGTCACGCAGCGCACGCCCGCCAGATACGCCTCCTTCTGCACGCCGCCCGAGTCCGTCAGCACCGCTCGCGACTGGCACAGCAGCGCGCTGAACTCCACGTAGCCCAGCGGCTCGCACAGCGTCAAACCGGGGGTCGCCTCCAGCTCGTCGAGTAGCCCCGCATCTTTCACCCGCGCGCGCGTGCGCGGGTGCACGGGGAACAGCACCGGGCCCGGCAGCCTCGCGATGAGCCCCACCAACGCACGCAGACGATCTAGATCATCGACGTTGCCCGCACGGTGCGCAGTCAGCAGCAGGTAGGACCCGGGCTCCAGGCCATACGCGTCCGGAACCGCCGCGTTGGCGCGCGCCGCCGGCTGCCAGCGCAGCGCCACGTCCACCATCACATCGCCCACCAGCACCGCGCGCTCCGCCAGCGACTCCGCGCGCAGGTTCTCCACTGCCGTCTGTGACGAGCACAGCAGCAGCGTCGCCATGTGATCGGTGAGCACGCGGTTGAGCTCCTCCGGCATCGCGCGGTCGAACGAGCGCATGCCCGCCTCCACGTGCACCACCGGGATGCCCGCCTGCGCCGCCGCCAGCGCGCCCGCGAGCGTCGAGTTGGTGTCGCCGTACACCAGCGCCGCATCCGGGCGCTCCTGCGCCAGCAGCGGCTCCAGCGCCTCCAGCATGCGCGCCGTCTGCGACGTGTTCGAGCCGCCGCCCAGCGCCAGCTCGCGGTCCGGGCGCGCCAGGCCCAGCTCCGTGAAGAACACGCGCGACAGGCTGTCGTCGTAGTGCTGGCCCGTGTGCACCAGCAGCTCCTCGTGGCGCGCGCGCAGTGGCGCCGACACCGCCGCCGCCTTGATGAACTGCGGGCGGTTGCCCACCACCGTCACGATCCGCACGGGGGTAGCGTAGTCGTTAGAGGTTGGGTTTGACTTGGATGGGCGGCGGTAGACTCGAAGCTATGACAGCCAAGGAAAAGCTGTTGGAGCAGGCCCCGAATTGGAGCGAGGAGCAGGCTGAGCGCGCACTGCTGGCGGCCACGGCACCGCCGATTCCGATCGAGGATGAGTGGGGCGAGGCGGATCACGAAGCTCAATCCCGACAGGATGAGTCAGGTGTGTGCAGAACTCGACAAGGCGACAGAATGCTAGTCGCGCCCGCTCCAGCCGTGCCAGGCGCGCCCCGAACACCGGCCGCACGGCAAGCCATCAAATTAGAGTGGTGTTCCTGAAGTGGCTTGTCATTGATCGGCCTTGGCGATGTGCTGGGTTTACGCACGTCGTCCTCAAAGCCACCGAGAACGCGGTCGGCAGAGACGCTCGCTCCGGTCGCAAGCGGAAGCGACGCGATGGGGCTACCAGGCGAGTGCGTTTCGTCCCAAGCGAGCGTGAGCTCGGTCGCCGCGGAGACGCTTGGATGTCTCGCAAAGCAGCAGCGACGGCGGCGTCGCCCGACATGCTCAAATCTCCCCGTGTGGCCCCGGCCCGCCCGAGAACTCATGAGCTGTCGTCCGCGCGTGCAGGCTCGAGCAAAGACTCCAGGGGTCTTGGAGGGTTGGAGTGGTGACCACTAAGGTCCATGTACACCAGTCATGCGACGCGTCACGAATTGCCGCGCCGCAACTGGGTTACGTACCGAGGAACACGAGGACGGCCCGTACGCGGCGATGGTCCTCGGCCGCCGGGGCAAGGTTGAGCTTCGCGAAGATACTCGTGACGTGCCTCTCGACGGCGCGCTCAGTGATCACGAGTATCTCGGCGATTGCCTGATTGCTGCGACCCTCTGCCATCAGGCCAAGCACCTCGCGCTCCCGCGCGGTCAGCACGTTCAGTGGATCGTCTGTGCGTTTGCGACCCAGCATCTCTGAGACGACCTCGGGATCGAGCGCGGAGCCTCCCTCGGCGACTCTTCTGATCGCATCGGCGAAGCGCTCTAGGTCCGAGACGCGGTCCTTGAGCAAGTAGCCGACGCCGGCGGCGTCGTCTCCCAGTAGCTCCAGCGCGTAGTCCTCCTCGACGTACTGCGAGAGCACCAGCACACCGGTGTCCGGCATCTCTTCCCGGATCACGCGCGCCGCACGCAGCCCCTCGTCTGTGTGGGTGGGCGGCATGCGGATGTCGATGATTGCGATGTCGGGCTTGTGCGCCCTGGCCTTTCGCAGCAGCTCCTCGGCATCCCCGGCCTGACCGACTACCTCGAACTTGGCCTCCTCGAGCAGCCGCACCATGCCTTCCCGCAGCAGCAAGGAATCCTCTGCGACGATCACGCGCACGGGATCGTTGCCCTGAGGATGGTGCCCAACCCCTGCGGACTCGTCAGCTCGAGGCGGCCGTCGAGCGCCGCGACCCGATCTTGCAAGCCCTCGCAGCCCCGAGCCCTGATCGGCGTCGGCGCCCCCGACGCCGTCGTCGCTCACCTCGACGTCGACGTGGCCGTTGTCGCGGACGACCCCCACCGTTACCGTTTGCGCGCGCGAGTAGCGGGCCGCGTTCGTAAGGGCCTCGGCGACGACGAAGTAGACCGCCGACTCGACCGACGGCGGGAGCCTGTCGGCCGGCGTCTGGAGCAGTTCCACAGGAACCGGGGAGCGGCTGGCGAGGCCTTTGAGTGCTGCGTGCAGGCCGCGATTTGTGAGCACGGCCGGGTGGATCCCTCGTGCGAGCTCGCGCAGCTCGGCGGTCGCCTCGTTCAACTCGTGGAGTGATTCGTCGAGGAGCTCCGCCGCCCCTTGTGGGTCGTGCTCGATGCGTTCTCTTACCATTCGTAGGTCGATGCCGAGGGCCATGAGTCGCTGCTGGGCGCCATCGTGGAGGTCCCGCTCGAGTCGGCGCCTTTGCTCATAGCCGGCCTGCACGATGCGTGAGCGTGAGGCCTGAAGCTCGGCAACCTTCGCCCGTAGTTCGGCGTCCAATCGTTCGTTTCTGAGCGTCAGCCCGGCGGCGGCGCCCGCTGTCTGCACCAGTTCGCGTTCCTCCGCGAGGCCCGGGCTGTGCACGATCGCAGCGATTCGTTCGCCCTCGTGCTCGATGATGGTGGAGACCTTGCCCGCCGGCGCGGGATCGACCCGAACCGCCTGACCGGCGGCGTCCACGTAGGCGTCCTGGTCCGGTACCCAATAGGCGAGCTCCAAGGTCGGGTCTCCAAGCGCGTCCGCGAGCGCGTCGCGCAACGCTCCGCGGCCACCACCCTCACCGAGCTGGGCCAAGAGCGCGCTGATCGCGTCGGCTTCGCTGAACCGGGATCGCAGGAGGCCCACCAAGAAGGCAAACGGTAGGCAGGCGATGGACGCGAACAAAGCCAACGTCTGCGCGTCAGAAATGTCGCTCGACAGGCCGGCCTGTTCGACGACGAGGGCGGCCATCAGCAGCAGAAACGTGAGCCCGCCGACGGCGACGATCGGGGCGAACACCCTCGCTCGCCCTGGGGTGCCGCTTCGCCAGCGTCGATAGAGGACCGCGACCACGGCACCCAGCAACGCGATCGAGATGTCCAGTTGCGCCGCGCTCGAGCACCTTGGCAGCCTCGGAGTGTTCGATCAGCAGCGGGTTACTGGGACAGCTGGCGCAGCCCGCCTTTGAGTCGGTGAACAGGAACACTCCAAGCTGCACCACCGTCGTGTTGACGTAGGCGATGGTGACCAGGAGACGGTCCAGCCGGGTTTCGAGCCTCCCCGAGGGAAACGACAGCAGCAGCTGGATGAGCACCGCGTAGATCAGCACCTCCCCGACCGAGGCGATCGCGAACACGACGCTGTCGTTGGAAAAGGCCAACCCCTTCAGCAAGCCGCTGAGGCCGACCGCGACCATCAGCGGACCGATGTTGCCGGCCGGCCGCTGCTTCCAAACCCATAGCCCGACTCCCACGAACCCCCAGCCGGTGGCCAGGAACAAGCCGGCAAACGCGCCCCGGTGAACGTTGTGCTCCCCGTTGATCATGACCACGAAAGCGGCGATGCCCATCAGGAACGCCAAGCCGGCGAGACCGATCAGGGTGCGTCGCGGTGCGGTCAGCGGATGAGTAAAGAGATCGCCTCCGCGCTCAGCTCGCTCTTGGCGACGAACCCGCGCGCGCCACTGGCGCCTACCGCCTCGTCAAGGTCGGTGAAGTCATGGCTCGAGACAAGCACTATCTGCGGGCTAGCGCCGTTCGCATCGAGTAGTCGCCGCGTAACCTCGAAGCCGTCGATGTCGGGTAGGTGCACGTCGAGTAGCACAACCTCTGGGTTCAGCTTCTCCACGGCAGCCACCACGCCGTCACCGTTGTCGAGCTCCCCAACGACGTCGTAGCCGTTGGCTTCGAGCATGCGCCTCGCGCTGGCGCGGAAGCTGGGGTGATCATCCACGATCAGGACAGTCTCTCTCATGAGGGCTGATCATCGCGCAGCGCCGCGATTGCTTCCATACGGCTGGCCGCCCCGAGCTGGCGGCAAACCGACGTATCCCGGGCCGCTACCCGACGTCACAGACGCCTGCCAGCCCCCTGGTTTCTTCCTCGCTGAACGGAGAGCCTGTCGTCATGCCCGAAGTCCAGCCCGAAGGAGGATGCAGCATGACCGCCACGACCGCTACCAACAGGAAAGAACGAACCACGCATCCCTCGACCAGACGCTTCAGTCGCGGCCGGATCACCGGCCTGACCCTGATCGCCGTCCTCACGCTCGGGCTCGGCTACCTCCACTTCGCCGGCAGTTCTACGGCCGTCTCCGTGCCTGCCGGCGCGCATGCAGGCCAGCTGACGCTCAAAAACTGTACCTACAACACCGAGAAGGGCGCCTACGCCGCCGACTGCGGAACGCTCGTGGTGCCCGAGAACCGCGCCGACCCGCACTCGCGGCTGATCGCGCTGCCGGTCATCCGGATCCGTGCGCATTCGGCACACCCGGGCGCCCCGATCTTCCGCCTGGAAGGCGGCCCCGGCGTCACGAACATGAAGTTCGCGGACGCCAGTCGGTTCACCGCCAACCACGACGTCGTCCTCGTCGGCTACCGCGGCGTCGACGGCTCCGTCCGGCTCGACTGCCCGGAGGTCGAGTCGGCCCTCGAGCACTCCGCCGACTTCCTCGGCCAGAAGTCCCTCGATGCCTACTCGAACGCGTTGCGCTCGTGCGCGAAGCGGCTCGCAGGCAAACGGCGTCGATCTCGCCGGCTACACACTCCCCGAACGGGTCGACGACCTCGAGGCGGCACGGAAAGCCCTCGGCTACCACCAGATCGACCTGTTGAGCGAAAGCGCGGGCACCCGCACCGCGATGATCTACTCCTGGCGCTACCCGACCGCCATCCACCGTTCGGTGATGATCGGCGTCAACCCACCCGGCAACTTCATCTGGCACCCGAAGACGACGGACGAACAGATCGACCGCTACGCCAGCCTCTGTGCGCAAGACGCGACGTGCCACAAGCGCACCAGCGATCTCGCCGCGTCGCTGGAACGGACCGTCGCGCACATGCCGAACCGCTGGTTGTTCTTTCCGATCAAGAAGGGCAACGCACGGATCGCCAGCTTCTTCGGACTCATGGAGACGACGGAAAATGCCTCGCCGCTCTCCGGACCGATGACCCTGGACGCCTGGCTCTCGGCCGCCCACGGTGACTCGAGCGGGCTCTGGTTCGAGTCGCTCCTCGCCCAGATCGCTTTCCCGGAAGCGTTTGTCTGGGGCGACGTCGCAGCTGTCGGAATGGCTGACAACCAAGCTGCCGAGCGTTACTACTCGTCAAGCGAACACGACGGCCCCTCGATTATCGGCAACCCCGGAACGGAATTCCTCTTCGGCGGCGGAGGCCTCCTGCACGCATGGCCGGCCACCCCGGCCGACAACGAGTACACCCATGTCCAGACATCGAACGTGCAGACGCTCCTGATCGGCGGCAGTCTCGACTTCGCCACCCCGCCCCAGAACGCGACCAAGGAGCTCCTCCCCTACCTGCCCAACGGCCACCAGGTCATCCTCGCCAGCTTCGGCCACACAACCTCCTTCTGGACCGAACAGACCAAGGCGAGCACGCACCTGATTAACACCTACTTCGACACAGGCAAGGTCGACGACTCGCTGTACAAACCTCAAGCGGTCAAACTCACGCCCGACTCCACACAGACCGGACCCGCCAAGGCCATCGCCGGCGCGATGATCGGCTTCGGACTCCTCACGATCCTGTCACTGCTACTGATGTGGCGCCGGAAGCACAAGCGCGGCGGCTTCGGGCGCAAGGCGAGCGCGATGCTGCGCTCCGTCTACCTGCTGGTGCTCGGCCTCGGCGGATGGTTCATCGGCCTGATCATCGTGCTGGTGGCTTTGCCGACAGTGCCCCTCGACAGCGAGCTCATGGCTGTTCTCTTCATCGGCACGCCGATCGGCCTCGGCACCTACTTGGCCTGGGTCAACCGCGACCGGCCGGCCAGGGCCACGAGGATCGGGTTCGGGGTCGCGCTGACGGGCGCCCTCGTCGGCGCGCTGCTGGGGTTCAACGCAACAGCCGGGCTCATGGCGGTCATCACCACGATCGTCGGAGCAGCTGCCGGTGCGAACCTCGGCCTGATCGCCCTCGACGTCGCACGAATCGGCGAGCGGCCGGAGACCGTTCCGCCCATCGCCACCGGTGTCGACAGCGAGCCGACGCCGCAGGCCGAGCCAGCGCCCATCGCCATTCCAGCGGTCGAACACTGACCCCCGGAGTCCGTTCGCGCAGAGCATGTGGCGGTGTGCTGGTTGCCGCCACATGCTCTGCTGACGTACGTGCGCGCTCGGTGGTCTGAACGACGTCATCAAGTTACGGTGGACCGCGCCTCGTTGATGCCGCGGAGAGGCGGTCGTGCGGAGAGGCGGTCGTCGCGTGCGCGACTTCAGAGATATCCCCCAAGACGTCGCGCCTGGTGGTGGGGACAGCCTGACGGGGACATCGCGAGTAGTCTTCCCAGGCGTGGAGATCGCGCAGGTGGGCGGACGGCACGGCGGTAGTGACGGGCTCTCTAGCGCGTGGGAGCGGTATGCCTGGGCCGCGGGGATCCTGTTCGTCATCGCGCTGGTGGCCGAGATAGTCGTCGCTGTTGGAGTCGAACTGAGCCAGAACGACTCGGCGGCGAAGATCGCGAACGGTCTTCACGCCCACGAAACGCGGCTGATCGTGATCGCATGCCTGTCCGTCGTCTATGCGGTCATGTTCGTGATCTACCTGAGTGCGCTGCACAACCTGCTGCGCGGGGACACCGATCGCACGCGGGTCCTTGGTTCGTTGGTGCTGGTTGGAGGAGTGCTCTTCGTTACCCTCCACGCCGTCAGCGACATCGGTATCACCGGATTGGTCGGAGCAAAGCTCGCCTCGTACGGGGCCCAACACGACCCGGGCGTGTCCTACACGCTGTACCTGATGACGTTTGCGCTGGAGAGCGTTGGTGATGTCTTCGGCAGCCTGTTTGCTTTCGCAACAGGCGCGCTTGTGCTTAGGAGCGGGGTCTTGCCACGCTGGCTCGGCTGGGTGTCGATCCTCGTCGGGAGCCTGCTCTTCCTTCAGGGGTTCGGCCTCGGCGGCGTCATCGCCTCGTTCGGGCTGGTCCTCGACCTCATCGGGTTCCTGCTCCTCCTGGTCTTTGTTCTGGTGAGCAGTGTCATCTTGGTCATGCGTAAGAGCGCGGCGCCCGACACCGCGGGCTCAATCACGTAGACAAGCATGCGATCCCGAGCCGTGAGCGTGGGGCCATGAGTCTCTGTTTGGCCAGGGTGGGAGGCCAGGCCTGGGCGAGTGCTCTCTATCTCGACACAGGCGACAGCTTGCGCTTTGCGCGAGATGCGAGCGTCTCGGAGGCGTCCATTTCACTGCCGCTTGGGACGAGGACCAGCACTTTCCGAAAGCGCCCCGCTCGCTCTCGCTTGTGCCGGACGAGCGAGCGCGTCCAGCACACCGGATATGTGCGCGAACCTGCGAGTGAGCCGCCCTGGGTTTCGCGGGACCGATGACGCAGGACTAGTTGCGGGAGCTGCCAACCGAGGTCAAAGCGCGAAGCGACAGTGCGCTCAGCCATCCGAGCCCGCTCGTAATCGAGACGCGGTCGGCTCGATTCCTGAGCCGTTGTCGGGGCTGGCGGGCGCCTGAGCTTGCTCGACGGTCGATGCCATCACCGGCACACTAAGGCGCGCGCTGCCGCGCACCATCGGGCGTCAGCCGCAGTGGTAATAGGTGGAAAACCCTGACGCTGCCCCGAACAAGCCGGTGCGGATTTCTACGGATTATCGCTGTGGGAGCCACCGATGATTCAGACGCCCATGGCGCTTACGGTGGGAGTCGATGTCAGGCCGAAATCTCCGCATAGGGCGCATTGCCGGGATCCCCGTTGGGGTGAGCCCGTGGTGGCTCGTGATCGTGGCGCTGATCACGTGGTCGCTTGGAGACTCCTACTTCCCCGAAGTGGTCCATGGCATCGCCCCGGGTGCGTCTTACGCACTCGGGCTGGCCAGTGCGCTGCTGCTGTTCGCGAGCATCCTCGCGCACGAGTTCGGCCACGCGTTGGTAGCGCGAAGGCACGGGATCGAAGTGGAAGAGATCGATCTGTGGCTGCTCGGCGGCGTCTCACACATGCGCGGGGAGGCACACAACCCGAGCGACGAGTTGCGCTACGCGCTGGCCGGACCAGCCGTCACGGCTGTGATCGCGGCTGTGTTTGGCGTGGTGCTCGCGCTGCTGCCGTCCTCCACGCCGGCGGCGGTACGCGCGCTGGTCGAATACCAGGTGCTCGTCAACGGGCTGATCTTCGTTTTCAACCTCATGCCCGCCTTCCCGCTTGACGGCGGGCGGGTGTTGCGCTCGCTGCTGTGGCGCCGTAGCGGGGAAATTGGGCGGTCCACTGAGACGGCAGCCGGTCTCGGCCGCGGCTTTGGCTACGTGTTGATCGCCCTGGGCGCTCTGGAGTTCGTGGCCGGTGGCGTCGAGGGGCTGTGGCTGGCGTTGATCGGGTTCTTCCTGGTGATGGCCTCCGGGCAGCAGGCGCGCGGCGCGCAGGTGCAGGCCGCTCTGTCGGGCGTGCGCGTGTCCGATCTGATGTCCACGCCCGTGGTCAGCATTCCCGAGCAGACCTCCGCCGCACAGGCGGGCGCGGACTACTTTCTGCCGTACCGCTACACCTCGTTCCCCGTCGTGGACGGGCGCGGCCGCGCGGTGGGAATGGTGAGCGTGGCGCAAATGGAGGCGCTCGCGCCTGCACAGCGCGCTGTGGCGCGGGTGCTCGATATCGCCGACCGCGACCCCGAACTGACCGTCGCCGAAGACGAGGATGTCGCGCGACTGCTCGAGCGCCCGGCGTTTGCCAGACAGGGCCGAGCCGTGGTCGTCGATCGGTCCGGCAGACCCGTCGGCCTCGTCTCGATCACAGACGTCCAGCGAGCCCTGCGCGCATCCCGGCTGACTGACCAGGCGCCCAGCATTGCGGCGCCGGTCTAGCGTGTGTCGATCCTGAGAGGAGAATGGTGATGTTCAACAACGTGCTCGTGGGAGTGGACGGCAGGCCGTACGGCCGGGACGCGATGGCGCTCGCCTCCCGCCTGAAGGACCCGGAGGCGAGGCTGACGCTCGCGTTCGTACAAGGCGGCAGTCTGGCGGAGGATCTCGAGGATTCCTCCAAGCTGCTCGAGCAGGAGCGCATGGCGGCCGACATCGAGGCGGATCTGGTCGGCGTCATCGCTGCGAGTCCTGGCCGCGGCCTTCACGAGCAGGCGGAGAAGCAGAAGGCTGATCTGCTCGTCGTCGGCTCCTGCAGCCGTAGCTCCTTCGGACGCGCAATGTTGGGCGACGACACGCGTGCGGCGTTGAATGGCGCCGCTTGCGCCGTTGCGATCGCGTCCCGTGGCTTTGCCGGGCGCAGCGAGCCGATCGCCAAGATCGGCGTCGCATACAACGGCTCGCCGGAGAGCGAGACGGCGCTCGCCGTCTCGCGGCGGCTGGCCGCGCGAACCGGGGCGAGCGTGCACGCGCTGGAGGTCGTCTCGCTCCCCTCCGTCGCCTACGTCGGGATCGTCGCGCCCGCGATCGGGGACACGATCGACGCGATGCTCCAGGAGGCGCGCACCCGTATGCAGCAGCTCTCGGGCGTGGAGGGTCGCGCCGCATATGGCCTCACCGGCGAGGAGCTCGCCACGTTCAGTGACGAGGTCGACCTGCTGGTCGTCGGCTCACGCGGCTATGGGCCGGCGAAGCGGCTCGTGCTCGGTAGCACCTCCAACTACCTGGAGCGCCACGCACGTTGCTCGTTGCTCGTGCTGCCAAGGCTCGCAAGCGACGGCGACAGCCACGCAGACGGCCAACGCTCCGCCTAGCGTGAATCCGGGAGGCCCCCGGCCGGCCACGGACGAACGGCTGCAAGTGGATCGCCCTGTCGAACACGACGCTCGGCGTGCTGCTGGCGACGATCGACGCCGCTCTCGGACGAGTCGCGTGCGCCACGTCGACGCCTCCCGTACGTAGTTAATGCTGGCCTCGGCTCGGTGGAAGTGCGGTGCAGCCTTCGGGCCTCTCCGCTTTTGGGGGCGCGATCCATAGCGGAAACTTGGGATAGCCACATACGGCGACACCGAACAGGGAGCTGACACGATGAGAGCCGCTCGTTTTCACGGCCCGAAGGACATCAGGATCGAGGACGTTCCCAGGCCGAGCCTGCGCCCCGGAGCCGTCGCAATCGATGTGGCTTGGTGCGGCATCTGCGGAACCGACCTTCACGAGTACCTGGAGGGACCGATCTTCATCCCGCCGACGGGCCATCCGCACCCCCTCACACACGAGGAAGAGCCGGTGACCATGGGACACGAGCTCTCAGGCACGATCACGGCGCTCGGCGAGGGCGTGAGCGACCTGCGAGTAGGCGAGAACGTGGTCGTGGAGCCCTACTTCGTCTGCGGCGAATGCGCCCCCTGCAAGGCAGGCAACTACAACCTCTGCACGAGCATGGGGTTCATCGGCCTTGCAGGCGGAGGCGGCGGGCTGAGCGAGCACATGGTCGTTGAGCGCCGCTGGGTGCACCCGATCGGTGACATCCCGCTCGACCGGGCCGCCCTGATAGAGCCGCTTGCCGTCGGTCACCACGCGTTCGTGCGCAGCGGCGCCAAGCCAGGAGATGTCGCGCTCGTCGGTGGCGCGGGACCGATCGGCCTGCTGCTTGCGGCCGTGTTGAAGGCCGAAGGACTGACCGTGATCATCGCCGAGGTGGCGCAGGCGCGCAAGGAGAAGGCACGGAGCACCAACGTCGCCGACCACGTCATCGATCCTGTCGAGGAGGACCTGGTCGCTCGGGTGCAGGAGCTAACCGACGACACCGGCGCGGACGTGTGCTTCGAGTGCACGAGCGTCAACTCGGTGCTCGACCAGCTGATCGACGCGGTGCGCCCTGCCGGCGTGATCGTCAACGTGTCGATCTGGGGCGCGCCCGCCACGATCGACATGCAGAAGATCGTGCTCAAGGAGATAGACCTCCGCGGCACGATCGCCTACGTGCGCGACCACCCCGCCGTGATCAAGCTCGTGCAGGAAGGCAAGATCGATCTCGAGCCGTTCATCACCGACCGGATCAGCCTGGAGGACCTCGTCGAGGACGGCCTGGAGACGCTCATCCACCACAAGGACACCGAGGTCAAGATCCTCGTGCATCCCTGAAATGTCCTCCGCGCCGGTGCTATCAACGAGCGAGGCAGCGCGGATGCTCTACGCGCCGAGTGCCTCGACGCACGTCGCGGACCCGGACGTGCCCGTCGCGGCGTCGCGTCCCAAGGTGATGCGTCCCAACGTGGTGGAGGTCCGCGACCTCACGAGGCGCTTCGGGGATTTCACCGCAGTGGACGCCATCAGCTTCGATGTACACGAAGGTGAGGTGTTCGCGTTCCTGGGGCCGAACGGCGCGGGCAAGTCGACCACGATCAACATGCTCTGCACGCTCGCGCACTCAACCTCGGGGCATGTCACGATCGCCGGCTTCGACGTCGCCACGCGGCCGAAGGCGGTACGGCGCAACATCGGCCTCGTCTTCCAGGACCAGACGCTCGACGACAGGCTCACCGCCCAGGAGAACCTCCGCTTCCACGCGGTTCTCTATCGCGTGCCCGGCCGCGAGGTCAACGAGCGGATCGCCCGCGTGCTCGAGCTCGTCGACTTGAGTGATCGCCGCTATGACCTGGTGTCCGAGTTCTCCGGAGGGATGGCGCGCCGCCTGGAAATCGCCAGAGCGCTCATGCACGTACCCAGGGTGCTGTTCCTCGACGAGCCGACGATCGGCCTGGACCCGCAGACGCGCGCGCTGATGTGGGAGGACGTGCTGCGACTGCGCGAGGAGGCGAACATCACGGTGTTCCTCACCACGCACTACATGGACGAGGCCGAGAACGCCGACCGCATCGCGATCATCGACCACGGCAGGATCGTCGCGATCGACACGCCGCAGGCGCTGAAGGCAGAGATCGGCGCCGACACAGTCGACCTGCGCACCAACGACGACGAAGCCGCCCTCGCCGCGCTGCAGCATCACCGCTACAACGCGCGGGCGGGCGCGAGCGGTGTACGCGTGTTCGTCGAGCACGGCGAGTCGGCGGTCGCACCGCTGATCGCGGCCGTCGGCGTGCCGGTGCTGGACGTGCACGTGCACGAGCCCACCCTCGATGACGTGTTCATGCACTACACCGGCCGGCAGATCCGCGAGTCCCACGGCGAGGCCGCCTCCTCGGGCATGCGCGCGTTCGCGCGCGCCAGGAGACACTGACGTGAGCACCGCCGCTCTGCCATCGAAGATCGCCGACGGCCCCGACACGGTCCTGCGCGACGAGCTGCGCACCACGTGGATGGTGTGGCTGCGCGAGCTGATCCGCTTCGAGCGCACACGCACACGCATCCTCAGCGGACTGATCCAGCCGATCCTGTTCCTGATCGTGCTCGGCTACGGCATGAGCGGTCTGGTCGGGAGTACCGCGGGCTTTGACTTCAAGAAGTTCATGTTCCCCGGCATCATGGCCATGAGCGTCGTCACAACCGCGATCTTCTCCGGCATGTCGATCGTGTGGGACCGCGAATTCGGCTTCCTGCGCGAGATGCTCGTCGCACCCACCAGCCGCGCTTCGCTGGCGCTCGGCAAGACCGCCGGCGGCGCCACCGTCGCCGCCGTCCAAGGCACGATCATGCTCGTGCTCGCGCCGCTCATAGGCGTGCACCTGACCGCCCTGCTGGTGCTCGAGATCATCGGCCTGGAGCTGCTGATGGCGATCGCGCTCACCGCCTTCGGCGTGTTCGTCGCTAGCCACATCGAACGCATGGAAGGCTTCCAGGTCGTCATGCAGATGCTGCTGTTCCCGATGATCTTCCTCTCGGGCGCACTTTTCCCACTGAACTCACTCCCGGGCTGGCTGACGGTCCTCACCCGGATCAACCCGCTCACCTATGCGGTCGCCCCGCTGCGCCAGGTCGTGTTCGCGGCGCAGAAGATGCCGGCAGCCGCGCGCCAGCGCTTCCCCGCGACCGTCGAGCTCTTCGGCCACACCCTCTCGATCGGCACCGAGATCGGAATCGTGGTGGTGTTCGCCGCGATCTTCATCGCGCTCGCCATCCGCGGGTTCTCGCGAACAGAATGACTCACTCAAGCGAACCTCACTTTCGGAGATTCCCGCGACGACCCAGGACGAGTCCCACCTCCCGAGCCTGGTTTGCGCAGAAGGAAGATTTGGCGCCGTCTATCCGAGCAGCCCAAGCTCCTCGAGTAGTTCGTCGGGACTCAGGTAGGAGCGCGACTCGACGATCAGCCAGCGCCGCATCCGGGCGCTCCTGCGCCAGCAGCGGCTCCAGCGCCTCCAGCATGCGCGCCGTCTGCGACGTGTTCGAGCCGCCGCCCAGCGCCAGCTCGCGGTCCGGGCGCGCCAGGCCCAGCTCCGTGAAGAACACGCGCGACAGGCTGTCGTCGTAGTGCTGGCCCGTGTGCACCAGCAGCTCCTCGTGGCGCGCGCGCAGTGGCGCCGACACCGCCGCCGCCTTGATGAACTGCGGGCGGTTGCCCACCACCGTCACGATCCGCACGGGGGTAGCGTAGTCGGCGGCGCTTTCCCCGGCGCAGGCCGCACGCTGCGGGGCTCACCTGCCGAGCGTGAGCGAGGCAGGCTGGCTGTGCTCGCTGCCGCTGAGCGCGCTCGCGGTGATGCGCAGCACGTAGCCATGGCCGAGGCGCGTCAGGCGGTTGCGATCGGCCCTGAGCAGGACGCGCGTGTGGCCGGCTGTGCGGAAGCCAACCAGTTGCGTCGCCAGCAGCTTGACGACGGGGCGGCCATGGACGACGCGGACAGCGATCAGGTGCAGGGAGACCTTGCAGCCCTGTGGCACCCCGACGGTCACCATCACGCCGTGCGCCAGCAGGCGGGCGATCGTCGCGCCGCCCGCATGCAGGGTGACACGAAAGGTGCGCACCGGGACGTGGACAATCACGCTTGCGCTGTCGGCGCTCGCGCTGCCCCCCGGCCCTTCGGCGTGTGCGACACATGTGAGGCTGTGTCCGGCGTCGGAGCTCTGGACCTCGTAGGTGGAGCCCTGTCCGACCGTCGCCGATCCGTCGCGCAGCCAGCTCAGCTTCACGATGCTCGCCCCTTCCCAGTGGCCTTCAGAGCAGCGCAGGGTGTGGCCCGGCAGCGCCTGCCCGCTGATCGTCGGCGCTTCCGTGGCCTTCGGTGGCGGTGGGGCCGGCTGTGGCGATGCGGTCGAGAGCGAGCTGTCGGGTCCGTAAACCGTGCCGGCCTCGTTGTGGGCGACCACTCGGTAGTGGTACGTCGTAGCAGGGGCCAGGCCAGAGACTTCCTGGGAGATGGTGATGGCTTCGTTCGCCGATCCGGCTTCGGCTTCGGGGGTTTCCTCGCCGTATCCGGTCGTCGTCCCGTACTGGAAGTGGAAGGTCGTCGCCGCCCCCTGGGGGTCGACCAGGGCCTTGAAGTCGGCGCTCGTCTCGCTCACCAGGCCAGGCGCCGCAGGCGCCTGGACGGCGGGGGGTTGGAAGGGTGTGATCGGCGCGAAGGGACAGGCTCCGCCGCTGCCGCTGACGCGTAGCACGCTGTTGCTCTGAGTGGCATAGAGGCAGCCGTCGGGGGCGACGGTGACGAAGTCGCCGCGCGTGCCGCCAGTGAAGATCGGCGACGTTGTGGTGTCGCCGGCGCCCAACGGCACCTGCACGAGTTCCCCGTAGTTGCTGTTGACGACGACGTAGGAGGGCGCTGCCGGATCAAAGGGGTTCGCGCCCACGCCGACACCGTCGGCGCCGGAAACATAGCCGAGCACGCTCTCCGTGCCTGGCGAGGCCGATGCGGTTCCCGCGACGCTGTAGATGGTGCCGTCGTCCTCAACGTAGAAGGTGCCATCGGGACCGGCGGAGATGCCGTCCGGGGCGCTCATGCCGCCGGCGTAGAGGCTCACCGTGGGCGTCGCTGACGAGGGGTTGCTGATCCGCCAGATGCCCGGCGAAAGGCCGTCGGAGGTCACGAACAGGTCGCCGCTTACCGGGTCGGTAGCGATGCCGAGCGGCTCTTCGACGTTCGCCACCACGCGTACCACTTCGCCCGTGGCGGGATTGAGCTGCACGACCTTGTCTTCACCGTCCATCACCGCGTAGAGCGCGCCGTCCTTGCCGAAGGACAACCCCAGCGGCCAGTAGCCGATCGACGAGAGCGAGAGGAGGCTTGCGGGTCCCGCCAGGCCACCAGCGGGGCCGAACTTGTACACCAGCCCATTCGGGGCGTCGCCGATGTAGAGGTTGTTCGAGGCGTCGGAGACGATGCCGATCGGCCCGAGGTAGAACGGATTGGTGGGGTGCGGGAGGTTGTAGAAGCCGTCGGCGAACATGTGCACTTCCCACCCGGACGCTGCGATCGGCAGGCCGGTGACGTCCACTTCCAGCGGGTCCGTGGGGAAGCTCACCGCCGGTTCGGAGAGGTCGCTGGCGCTGAGCGTGTAGGTGCCGGCAGCCGCCAGCGCACAGGTGAAGTGGGCGACGCCTTCGGAGGCGCTCACCGGGTTTGCGCTGCACGAGCTGAACGTCGCCTGCGGACCGCTGGCGACGGAAAGCTCGATCGAGTCGGCCGAGCGTTCACCGCTGCTCTGAACTTCGCCGCTTTCATTCTCGACCGCGACTGTCACTTCCAGCGGCGCTCCCGGCGATGTGCTGGTCGTTTCGCCGGTGAAGACGAGCGAGTAGTTTTCCCCGCCTGTCACGATCGGATGGCTGATCTCGCAACCGCCCACACCTTCATAGTCGTTCGCCCAGTTTGACTGCACGGGGAAGCTGCCCGTGGCAAGCGCGATGTCCTGCATCGCTCCCTGTCCCGAGCGGATCCAGGCGCACTTGTCGGCGACCTCGAAGCCTTCCGAGTCCGTCCACCCGCCGAGTGGGTACTGGTCGGTGAGCGTCTCGGCATACTCGTGGCCGCCCACTATCGTCACGCCGTCGAGCGCCGAGCCGGCGTTGACGACTTCCGCCCCGCAGGATTCGCCCGCGTCGGGGATGTAGGGCATGTTCGTGAAGGCGACAGGATCTCCCCAGGGGGTAGCCGCAGCGCCGCCGCCTTCGAGCGTGGTGTCGCCCGTGTAGTCGTGCCAGGCGCAGAACCCGCCGGTCTTGTAGCCGTCCGGGTTGGTGCCGGTCGGCGAGATGATGTCGTACTGCACATAGCGGTTCGATGAGGCCGATTCGTTGCCGAAGTGCTCGGCCGCGCGCACGGCCTCTTCGGCGATCTGATGGCCGGTGGCTTCGGCTGGCGCTGCCTGGCTGGTGTCCTCCCATACGCCGTCGAGCACACCGCCGCTGGGAAAGCCCACATGCGGCACGTTCGCGGGACATTCCGTGGCTCCGACCGAGACCCCTTCGCAGTATTGGGTCATGACGCCGCTCCATCTTTCCCCTTCTGCTTCGGAGCCCAGGCCGGCGAAGAAGGCCTGGATGTCCGGCGCCATGCCATTGGGGTCGCCGGAGAAGGTCTTGAAGCCGCCGCCGTTGGTGCCTTCGGTGCCCCACTGGGAGCCCCACAGGATCACGTAGACACGCGGCGGGCCGCTCGTCACGCCCACGCTGTCGATGCCGCCGCGATAGTAGAGCGGCCCCGATCCTTCACTGTAGGCCTTGAGCCGCGTGCGATGGATGCGCATCCAGGAGACGGTGGGCACCACCCCGTGGCGGTAGGGGTGGCCGCTGGTGAAGACGGTGAGGGGGTTGGCGCCGCTCGCCGGCCCTGCACTCCCGGCGCCGAGCGCCGGGGCCGGGGCGACGGCGGCCACCACCGCGCAGAGCATCGCTGCCGCTCCGAGCGCGGCGCTGATTCTACTTCCGCCTACAGCCGCCCTGTGCCCACGCCGCGCGGGCTCACCCACGGCATGTTCGGCATGTTCGGCATATTCGACCTCAGCCCCCATGAGCGGTGCACCCTAGCCGAAGGCCGCCGCCAACGTCAAGAGTCCCTCAGCCCCAGACGTCTAGCTTTAGGTACCTGAGCTACTAGAGCGCCACCGTCACCTGGTCATGCGCTTCCTTGCCGTCGGTCGAGCGGAACGCGATCGTGAGCGCCGGCTGTTTGGCGGTCGTGTCGACCGTCAGCGTGAGGTAGCCGAACTCCACGATCGGCTTGATCTCGAGCGTGAATTCGCCCACGGTCACAGGCGGTTTCTTCGGCGTTTCGCGCGAGGCCGTCGCCGAGTAGCCGCCGCTGCCGGCGACGATGTACGGCGTCGTGCGGCCGGCTCCCGCGGTCGCACGCGTGAAGCGCTGGTAGAGGTGCGCGTGCCCTGACAGCACCGCGTGCGGCCACGCGCCCGCCTTTTCGCACGCCGTCTTGATGTCTTCGGCGAGGCCGAGCGTGCCCCCGTGCGCGGTGTCGATCGACGCCGGCGGGTGGTGGCAGGCGACGATCAGCGCGCGCTTTCCCTGCTGGAAGTCCTCCAGCCCCTTCACCCGTTCCAGCTCGCCCGTCAGGAACTGCAGCTGCTCGTCGCCGATCGGGTAGCGCCCGCCCTGCGAGGAGATCACGCCGGGGCCCTCCAGCACGTTGGTGTACAGCCCCACGATCGTCACGAACGGCGCGTCCAGCGAGAAGTACACGCCGGGTTGCGTCATCGTGCTGCGCACCAGGCCGGCTGCGTCCGGCGACGGTTCGGGCGTGGTCGCGCAGAAGTTGCGCAGGAACGCCATCAGCGTTGGCGTCAGCGGCGTGTTCGGGTCTTCGCCGTAGACCGTCGAGCCGTCGTGGTTGCCGGGGATCGCCACGATCGGCGCGTCGTAGCCGCGAAACGGCTCGTAGAACTGGTCGTAATAGTATTCCGCCTCGCCGAAGTTGTAGATGACGTCGCCGAGGTGGAACAGGAAGCGCGGCGCGCTCTCGCCGCCCGCCTGTACGTCCTTGCTCATCGCGTCGGCCACCCATCCCTCGTGTTCGATCGCCACCGCTGGGCCTGAGTGCACGTTCACCTTCGCGGCGCCCGTGTCGCCCACCGCGTGGAACGCGATCTTGCCCGCTTCGGTTATCCCCTTGACCGCTTCTTCGCCGATCAGTTCCGCGAGGGTCATCCGCGGCGGCGAGATGCTCGGTGCCGGCACCGGCTGCAGCTGTTCCTTGTGCAGCTTGTAGTACGGCGATTCGTAGTATTCGGCGCTCGTGTTGTCGACGTGGAAGGACGTCTCGTCGGGGCTCGGCTGCGGGTCGGCGAACAACCGCCCGTGCACGCCCACCTGCTTGGACGACCACTGCGGCGTCGCCGGCTGTGGTTTGGCGCCGCGCGCTTTCGCGCCGCGGGGTTTGGCGGGGCTCACGCTTTCACCGCGGGACCGCTGGCGGCGTTCGACCACAGCACCTGGATGGGCACCGTGCCGGAGCCGTCCGCCAACGGCACCTCCTTGAACACGAGGCCGAGGTTGCCTTCGCACTCGTTGATCGGCAGGTCGCCGATCTCGCCCTGCCCCGTTTCGGAGTACCAGCCGAGCAGGTTGTCGTCGTTGTTGGCGTTCACGTCCTCGACGTCGCAGTCGGTGCGCGCCTCGTTGAGCTCGTGGTAGAAGGTGGCGACGACGTTCTTCCACGATTCGTCGAACGCCGCGATGCCGTTGTCCCCCTTGGAGTACACGCCCACCGCGTAGTAGATCGTGGTGCCGCCTTCCAGGTGGATGCTGCCGTGGTAGCCGCCGAGGCCGTTCTTGGAGTCGGCCGCGTCGTCGGGGTCGAGCTTGATCGTGCCTTTGCGCCGGCGCTCGTGTTTCTCCTCGGTGCCCGCCGGCGGTTTGTAGTGGGGGGAGAAGTCGTCTGACAGCACGACGCCTTCGGGGAGCATCACGTTGATGACGCTGCTCGCAGGGTCGGCTGCGCCGAGCGCGCCCTCGGCGTGCATCTGCGTGGCGAGCTTCTCGGCGGTGTCCTTGTAGACCGTCGCGCCGACCGGCGCGTCGCTGACCGCCGAGGGCAGCATCGCCGAGGTGATCGGGCCGTTGAAGTACTGCGCGATCACCTTCTGCAGCTCCGTGTCGGTCAGCGCTGACTGCAGCGCGTGGTCGATGTTCTGCATGTCGCTCTGCTGCCATGCCGCCGCGCCGCCGACGTAGCGGCTCACGAACGTCAGATCGCTGATGGTCTTGCCGCCGATGTCCTTCAGGTTCCAGGCCGGCTGCGGCTTGAAGCCTTCGGCCAGGTTCGCGTCGGGTGCCGCTTCCGACGGTTCGGGCGCGGCGGGCGCGACCTTGCGATGAGCTGCCGACTGCGGCCCGAGCACCACGTTCAACCTGCGCATCATCTACCCCCCAAGACATGATTTCAGTAGAGCGGAACAAGCTATTCCTGCCGAATGATTCCAGGTTACGATCCAGTGAAACTGGACGCTTGTCCGGCACGCATGCGGTGTGCCCGGCGGCGCGCATCAGCGGCTTACCCCTCGAGTGCTTCCGATGTCTCCAGCCACGACGTCTCCAGCCGCTCGCGCTCGGCCAGCAGCTGCTCGAGCTCGCCCTGCAGCCGCACCAGCTCGGCGTGGTCGCTGGCGGCGGCCGCCATCCGCTCCGCGAGCGCTGCCTCGCGCTCGGAGGACTGCTCGATCGCCCGTTCCAGCCGCGCGAGCTCGCGTTCGGAGCGCTGCGTCTGCTTGCGCTCGGCGCGGATCTTCGCGCCGGCCGGGAGCTCGCTCGACTCCGGCGAGGCGCTCGTCGCGGTGCCGCCAGGCGTCGGCGTCGCGCGGGACGGCTGCACGCCGCCCCGCCGCTCCTCGATGTACTGCTCGATGCCGCCCGGCAGGTGGCGCAGCCCGCCGGCGTCGGTGAGCGCGTAGACGTCGTCGCAGACGCGCTCGACGAAGTAGCGGTCGTGGCTGATGACGACGAGCGTGCCGGGCCAGCCGTCGAGCAGGTCCTCGAGCGCGGTGAGCGTGTCGATGTCGAGGTCGTTGGTGGGCTCGTCGAGCAGCAGCACGTTGGGCCCGCCCATCATCAGGCGCATCAGCGCCAGGCGCCGGCGCTCGCCGCCGGAGAGGTCGCAGACGTTCGTGCGCGACTTGTCGCCGCGGAAGCCGAAGCGCTCGCACAGCAGCGCCGCGGTGATCTCCTGCCCGTCGCTGAGCACGGCGTGGCTGCGCAGCTCTTCGAGGGACTCGAGCACGCGCAGCTGCTCGGGGATCTCGACGGTGTCCTGGGAGAGGTGCGCGAGCCGCACGGTGGCGCCGCGCTGCACCTCGCCGCCGGTGGGCTGGAGCTCGCCGGCGAGCAACCGCACGAGCGAGGTCTTGCCGGAGCCGTTGACGCCGACGATGGCGACGCGCTCGCCGGGGCCGAGGCGCCAGGTGACGTCGTGCAGCAGCTGGCGGGTGCCGAGCGTGAGCGACACGCGCTCGGCGTCCAGCACCTTGTTGCCGAGGCGCGCGCCGGCGAAGCGCAGCAGCTCGGCGCGGTCGCGCGCTGGCGGCTCGTCGGCGATGAGCGCGTTGGCGGCGTCGATGCGGAACTTGGGCTTGGTGGTGCGCGCGGGCGGCCCGCGGCGCAGCCACGCGAGCTCCTTGCGCACGAGCTGGCGGCGGCGGTCCTCGCGCGCCGACTGCTGGCGGTCGCGCTCGGCGCGCGCGAGCACGTAAGCGGCGTAGCCGCCTTCGTACTGGTGCACGGCGCCGTCGGCGACCTCCCACGTGGACGTGCACACGGCGTCCAGGAACCAGCGGTCGTGGGTGACCACGAGCATCGAGCCGCGCCGCGCGGCGAGATGGCGCGCGAGCCAGTCGACGCCTTCGAGGTCGAGGTGGTTTGTGGGCTCGTCGAGCAGCAGCAGCTCGGGCGGGTCGAGCAGCAGCCGCGCGAGCGCCACGCGCCTGCGCTCGCCTCCCGAGAGCCCCGCTAGCGGCGTGTCGATGCCGCGGGCGAACATCCGCAGCTCGACGCCGCCGAGCAGCCCGTGGAGCACGTCGCGGAAGGCGCTGTCTCCAGCCCACTCGTGGTCGGCGCGCGCGCCGACGAGCGCGTCGCGGATGCTGTGGCGCTCGTCCAGCTCGTCGCGCTGCCCCAGCAGCGCCACGTCGACGTCGCCGGAGCGCGTCAGCGCGCCGGCGTCCGGCTGCTCGACGCCGGCGATGAGGCGCAGCAGCGTGGACTTGCCGCCGCCGTTCTCGCCGACGATGCCGATGCGCTCGCCCGCGGACACCCCCAGCGTGACGTCGCGCAGCACCGAGCGGCTGCCATAGCCCTTCTCGACGGACTTCAGGTTCAAGAGGTTGCGGGCTGTGGGCATCGGGTGCTCACAGTCGGGTGCGATCCGCGGCGAGCCGTGCCAAAGATAGCCGGCCTCGACGCCCGTCGAGGAGGCTTCCCGGATCAGCGAGCGACGCTGGGGGCCGGCGCGGACTCGTCGGCGAAGGTGCTGGCCAGCCCGTGGCTGTCGCGCAGGAAGCTTTCGACGACGTCGGGGGCGAGCGGGCGCGCGAACAGGAAGCCCTGCGCCAGGTCGCATCCCTCGCGCTGCAGCTCGCGAACCTGGCTGTGCTGTTCGACGCCCTCGGCAAGCGTCTGCAGCCCGAGCGCCTTGCCGAGCTGGATGAGCGTGTGCGTGAGCGCGTGCGCCTCGCTGGAGAGCTCGAGGCCCGTGATGAACGTGCGGTCGATCTTGAGCGAGTCGACGGGGAACTGGCGCAGGTAGGCCAGCGAGCTGTAGCCCGTGCCGAAATCGTCGACCGCGATGTGGACGCCGAGCGCCTGTAGCTCGCCAAGCAGCTGCGCGGTCTGGTCGGGCTTTCGCATCAGCACCGTCTCGGTGATCTCGATCGTCAGGCTCGCCGCCTGCAGGCCGCTGGCGTGCAGCGCCGCGCGCACCTCCTCGACGAACTCGGGGCGTTCGAGCTGGCGCGCGGAGGCGTTGACGGAGATGTTCAGCGGGTAGCCCCTGGCGTGCCAGGCGGCGCCCTGGCTGCACGCCTGCTCGAGCACCCAGCGGCCGATCGGCACGATCGTGCCGTTGTCCTCGGCGATCGGGATGAACACGTCGGGCGGGATCACGCCGCTGACGGGATGGCGCCAGCGCAGCAGCGCCTCGACGCCCACCACGCGCTCGCTCTCGAGGTCCAGCATCGGCTGGTAGACCAGGAAGAACTGGTGCAGCTCGAGCGCGCCCGCGAGATCCATCTCCAGGTGGATGCGGTCCTGCGCGGCGGTCTGCATCGCCGACTCGAACTTGACGTAGCCGTTCTTGCCGATCGCCTTGGCCTTGTACAGCGCCAGATCAGCGTCCTGCATGAGGGCTTCGGCCGAGCCGGGGCGGCCGGTGGCGACGCCGACGCTCGCGGTTATCGAGATCGGCGCTCGCTCATCCGCGGACAGGTGGATCGGCTGGCGCAGCACGTCCAGGATGCGCTCGGCCACCAGCTCCGGCGCGGTGTAGAGGCCCACCGAGTCGATCAGCACCACGAACTCGTCGCCGCCCAGGCGGCCGACCGTGTCGTTCTCGCGCAGCGCCGCTTTGAGCCGTGCCCCGACCTGGCGCAGGACCGCGTCGCCGGCCTCATGACCATGGCGGTCGTTGATCTGCTTGAAGCCGTCGACGTCGATGAACAGCGCCGTCACCGGGACGTCCAGGCGCCGCGCCCGGCCGAGGATCTGTTCGGCGCGGTCGAGCGCCAGGATCCTGTTGGGAAGCTCCGTCAGCGGATCGTGCAGCGCGCGGTACTCCAGCTCGCCGGTCCGCTCCCCGACCACGCTCCACGCTCGCTCGCGCGAGCCCGACAGCACGCGATGCAGCAGGAACACGAGGACCGTCACGAGCAGACCGAGAGCCAGGGCAACCACACCTCTCATGTCGGGCGACGCGAACGCGTCCGCGGTGCCCGTCGTCTCCAGCAGCCAGCCTTCTCCGATGTCGCGACTGGACGAGTAGCCGGGGGAGCGCCCCTTCGGGTTGGCGCCCGCGCGGCCGATCAGCTGCAGCCGGCCGCCGGTGTTTCGGTGATAGAGCGCCAGCGTCAGCGCTCGACGGCCCGCCAGCACGGATCCGATCGTGCCCGCGCTATCGAACGTCGTCCCGATGACGCCCGTCAGCGCCGCTCGACGCGCGGCCGGCGTTGCGATCGATACGCCGCGCCTGTACACCGCGGCGCCGATCGCCACCAGCGAGCGGCTGCCGCTTGCGGGCAGTGGCGTCACGATGAACGATCCCGTGTCCGTGGCCGTGCTCACCAGCGCCGGGTACGGCGAGCGGCCGATACCCGGGACCACAGGCGCGCAGTAGTCCAGCAGCCCCGGAAGCAGGCTCCTCGAAGTGTCGCTGCCCACGATCGCCCTGGTCAGGCAGTAGACCGGCCGCCTGCCTGACGGGACCACCTGGAGCTTGGTGCCCAGCAGCTTGCGAAACGCGGGGTCGGCCTCGACCTGCCGCCAGAACGCCGGCAGGCCCGATGCCCGAACCACCTGTATGAAGGCGGCGACAACGTTCGGGGATGACGGCGCGCCCCGCTGCAATTCCGCGTACCACTGCAGGAACTGCGTCTCGTCCTCCTGGGTTTCCATGGCCGCATGAGCGCGCATCGTGCGCGTCAGCGCCACGTTGGCGCTCAGCTTCGCCTCGAGCGCACTGCCCAGGACGGTGGCCGTCGATTCGAAGGACTTCCTGTTCGCTTCCAGCGCACTCGAGCGCCATTCGGCGGCCACGAACGTCGACGCGACGAGGCCCAGGACGACGATCAATCCTCCGATCAGCGCCGTGCGGGCGCGACCTGACAGACCCCCGCCGGCACCGGTGAGCACGGAATCTTTTGACGCCGCGCTCATGTCCTGCGCATCGGCTCGCGGGGCGGGCTCACCAGCTGGCCAGTGCGATCATTGATTCTGGATCGGCAGATCATTCTAATACCTTGAGCAGGCAAGACTGTAGCCAACTACTCCGAGCCGTGTTGTCCGGCCGGCGGCTGCCCATGCCACTGACCGCTTGGCTGGACGGCGCACGACGGGTGTCGAATCAGCTGATTGACCCGCTGGACGTTCGTTCTAGTTGCGCACGGTCGGCTAACGCTCCGGCCGCAAACCGTCGGGTCAAGTAGCAGGTCGAAGAGACCGGGGAGCCATTCCCCCTCCATCGCGGCGCTCGACGCTGCAGTCAGGAGGCGCCATGAACCGCGGCGCCCGACATACGCACCGGTCGCCCAACAGCGACTCCCTCGCGGTACGTCTCCGCCCGGGCACTCGGGCGACATGCCACATGTGGCGGGCAGCAGCGATCTCGCTCGCGTTGCTCTCCACCCTGCTGTTCGCCGGCAGCGCAATGGCGGCGGCCGCGTCGGTGGGCCTGGGAACGGCCGCAAGCTTCTCCGTGCTGGGCGGCTCGACCATCACCAACACCGGCCCCACGACCATGTTCGGCGGCCTGGGCCTGAGCCCCGGCTCGTCGGTGACCGGGGCGCCGCACGTGCTCGGCGCCACGCATGTCGACGACGCGGTTGCGATCGGCGCCAAGAACGACCTCACCACCGCCTACGACGACGCCGCCTCGCGACCGAGCAACGGCTCGGCCGGCACGGACCTTGCCGGCCAGGTGTTCCTGCCGGGCGTGCGCACGGCCAGCAGCTCGCTGCTGCTGTCGTCGGGGTCGGTCACGCTCGACGCGCAGGGCGACCCCAACGCGGTGTTCATCTTCCAGATCGCAAAGACGCTGATCACCGGCTCCAACACCAGCGTGAAACTCATCAACGGCGCGCAGGCGTGCAACGTGTTCTGGCAGGTCGGCTCCTCTGCGACGCTGGGAACGGGCACGAGCTTCGTCGGCACGATCATGGCCTCCGCGACGATCACCGCGAACACCGCGGCCACGATCCACGGCAGGCTGCTGGCGAGCACCGGCGCGGTCAACCTGGACACGAACACGATCACCACGTCCAACTGCCCCTCGAGTGAAACCGGGAGCGGCGGCGGCACGGAAACGGCGACGAGCGAAACACCTGGCACCGTCGGCGGATCCGGCGCCGGGGGTGGATCCGGCACCGGTGGAAAAGCCGGTGGCGGAGGCGGTGGCACGACGAAACCGGGGGCGAAGCCGGGGACGTCGACCGGCTCGAAGAAGGCCGCCAAGCGCAGGCATCGGCACGTTCGCGCGCGCCCCGCGCTGCCCCATCATCACGCCGGCTTCACCGGATGAGCGCTTCATGCGCGCCGTCGCTCGGGCGTCGTCTGGCGCTCGGCGTCGTCGCGGCGTGCCTCGCGGCCGCGGCCGCGGCAGCCGGCTCGGCCTGCGGCGTGGCGAGCGCCGCCGCGGCGACGGCTGGCACGGCAGGCGCGCCGCCCGTGCAGGCAACCCGGGAACTGGTGGTGCTGGCGAGCGCGCACGGAGCGCACAGCGCACCCGGGGCGGGCTCTGCGCAGGTCGCGCTCGTGGCGGCCGACCGGCCGATCACGGGCGAGGCGACGACGCTGCCGGTGCTCGCACGCTCGATCGCAGCCGGCGGCGGCCGGTGGCTGCAGGTTCTGCTTCCCGGTCGCCCCAACGGCGCGAGCGGCTGGATCGCCGAACAGGGCACGCGCCCGTCGGTGACCCCGTGGAGCATCGTGGTCGACCTGGCGGCTCGTCGCCTGCGCGTATACAGCGACGGGCATCTCGTGAAGGTGTTCCAGGCGATCGTCGGCAAGCCCTCGACGCCGACGCCGGCCGGTGACTTCTTCGTTGAAGAGAGCCTGCAGATGCGCGCTGGCGAGCCCGGCGGTCCGTTCGCGCTGGCGCTCAGCGCCCGCTCGAACGTGCTGCAGGAATTCGAAGGCGGCCCCGGCCAGATCGCGATCCACGGCCGCGACAACCTCGGCGGGACGCTCGGCACAGCGGCCTCGCACGGCTGCATCCGCCTGGCGAGCGCCGGCATCGACTGGCTGGCCTCGCGCATCGGCCCGGGGACGCCGGTGACGATCGACGTCGGCTGAAGCCGCTCGACGCCTGTGTTCCCCAGGTGCGGATGTGGGCTTCCTCACGCAGCGAGCGGAGGTCGGGCGCCATACTCGGTGTGTGGCCGCGGACGATCACTGGTCTGAGTGGCTGCGCGGGCGTCGCGACGGCGGTGACGAGGATCAGCGCGCCCGCTCGCTCGCACGGCTGCAGCTGATCCGCGACCGCGTCCTCGACTCCGCGGAGCCGCTCGCGGGCGCCGCGCTGCTGGACGTCGGCAGCGGCGAGGGCCTGGTCGGACTTGCCGCGCTGGATCGCGTCGGCCCGCAGGGGAGCGTGACGTTCTGCGACATATCGGCGTCCCTGCTCGAGCACGTGCGCGAGTCGGCGCGCGCGCTGGAGCAGCTCGACCGGGCTCGGTTCGTGCAGGCGCACGCGGAGGATCTCGAGGGAGTCCCCGACGCCAGCATCGACGCCGCCACGACCCGCTCGGTCCTCATCTACGTGCAGGACAAGCAGCGGGCGTTCGACGAGCTGTATCGGGTGCTCGCGCCGGGTGGCCGAATCTCGCTGTTCGAGCCGATCAACCGCCTGATGTTCCCGGAGCCCGAAGGCCGCTTCTGGGGCTATGACGTGTCGGCGGTCGCCGAGCTGGCGGCCAAGGTCAAGGACGCGATCTCCCAGCTCGAGCACGCGGAGGCAGCCACGATGATGGACTTCGACGAGCGCGACCTGTTCGCGATGGCGGCCCGCGCGGGATTCACCCGCATCCATCTGGAGCTGCACCGCGATCTGGTCTCCGGGCTCCCTGGCGCCAAGGTCCCCAGCCTCGAGACGCTGCTGGGCAGCTCGCCGAATCCGCTGGCGCCGACGCTGCGCGAGGCGCTGGAGCAGGCGTTGGACGCGAGCGAGCAGGAGCGCTTCGTGGGCTGCCTCGCGGCGGCGCTCGAGCGCAACGACAGCCAGCTGCAATGGGCTGTGGCGTTCCTCGTGGCGCACAAGGCGTGACCGCGGTCACGCCCAAACCGTCGGCGCATCGGCCCTCAGCCGGCGCGCGCGGCCGCCTACAGCACGAACGGGATGATCGCGTGCACGCGCGTCCTGTACCGGGGGTACTCGTCGGGGAAGTGCCTGCTCATCATCCGCTCCTCCTGCCTGGCCTTCCGCCACAGGCCGCCGCACAGACCGAGGAACAGCACGAAGGCGAACGCCTGCCCGAGGTCGAGCACGGCGCCGAACGCCATCGTGATGATGCCTGTGTAGATCGGATGGCGCGCGAGCGCGTAGGGGCCCGTCTCGATCAGCTCGTGGTCCTGCTTGAAAGTCACCTCGGCGCTCCAGTTGCGCCCAAGCGTGACGCGCGCCCAGACGGTGAACGCGACGCCGGCGACGACGATGCAGTCGCTGAGGATTCCCAGCGCGAGCGGCGTGTGCCAGATCTGCGCGTGGGTGGACAGGTGCAGGAGCCGCTCGGCGGCGATCAGGCCGATGACGATCGCGATCATGACGACGCGGTAGCTGACGACGTTGCCGCGCTCGACGGTGCGCTTGGCGGAGAACGCCATCAGCACCCAATACAGCAGCCACGCGGTCCAGCAGCCCTCGATGAACAGTCGTGTGAAGTCGGTCATCGGTCAGCGACCCTACAGGGAGCGCTGGCCGTGGCGCCGGTGTGGGAGACAGCGCAAGCAGATCGGCGTGGTCGACCCGCCGGTGAAGTCCCCGCCGGCCGGCCTGTCTGAGTCTTCTCGAACACGAAGCTCCACGTTGGCTTCGGGGTAGTCGCGTGAATCCCATAATGTGGAACGGACGCGGCATAAACGATTGGGGGGCGAGCATGTACGACTACTTCTTCTCAGGCGGCCAGTACATACGGGTCACCCGCGGGGACACCGGGCCAGGAAGCGTGGACCCGGGGTATCCGCGGTCGATCGCCGGGAACTGGGGTTGGGGCGGGTTCGGCGCGGGCGGCATCGATGCGGCGCTGTACAGCGGATCGAAGTGCTACTTCTTCTCGGGCGCGGAGTACATTCGCGTGACGCGCTGGGAAACGGGCCCCGGGAGCGTGGATCCGGGGTACCCGGCGCCGATCTCTCAATGGGGTTGGGGCGGGTTCGGCTCCAATGGCATCGATGCCGCGCTCAATAGCGGGTCGAAGTGCTACTTCTTCTCCGGTGATCGCTATATCCGGGTCACGCGCGGGGAAACCGGAACGGGAACGGTCGATGAGGGGTACCCGCGGCCGATCTCCGACTGGGGTTGGGGTGAGTTCGGCGCGGCGGGCATCGATGCGGCGCTGTACAGCGGATCGGTCTGCTACTTCTTCGCCGGCGATCAGTACGTGCGCGTGCACCGCGCCGACGAAGGCGCCGGCCGGCTCGATCCGGGGTACCCGCGCTCGATCGCCGGGAACTGGGGCTGGGGCGACTTCGGCGCCGGCGGCATCGACGCCGCCCTGTACAGCGGTGGCAATCTGGTCCCGCCGCCGCCGGTCACGGGGCTGGTCAGCAACTACAACTACTTCTTCGAACAGGGCGGCCAGGCGCTGGTCGGCGTGTCGGTGACGATCGATATCGACACGGACTTCGTCAGCGCCGCGAACGGGTTCAGCTTTCAGCTGAACGCCTACTCGAAGATGGCGGAGCTCGACGGCGCGCAGCAGATCGTCGTCATGATGATGCCGGAGAGCACAGAGCTGATCGCGTGGATCGAAAACTGGAAGACGAAGAAAGAAAACGTGGTCCACGTCCAGACGGGTCTGGTGGAGCTCCCGAGCGCGACGCTGCCGGCCGGCTATTCGATCAGGATCGCGCTCGAGACCGACGCCGATCAGAACGTCAGCGGCGCGTCGTTCCTGGTGGCCGACGAGCACGGCCAGGCCGTCGGGAGCGCCACGCTCTCGATCCCTCCCGGAGAAGACCGGGCTCCGATCACCGCCTTCCAGATGAACATCGGCGGCTTCGCCAACGAAAAGAGAGCCAGGCTGACCTCTGCGTCGGGGACGATCACGTACGCGGCGGACACGCCGATGTCGGTGGTCAACGCCCCGCCGAACGCCTACATCGACTGGGAATTCCACACGGCGGAGACCGCGAACCTGGTTTACGGCCAGCTCCCGGTCACGCCGCACCAGGCCGTGACGCAGTCCTTCCGGGCGACAGTCTGGAATCCCGCTGGAGGGGCGCCCGTGAAAGGCCCGATGCCGGTTTCGCCGGGGTAGCCAAAGCCATCCTCGCGAGCCTCCGCCCCGCGCCGCGGTGATGTCACGGGCGCCAAACCGACAGCGCCATGACGGGGCTGCTGCCGGCGGGGCTGGTGTTCCACGCCAGCGCCACCGCGGAGCCGACCGGACCCGCAGCGGCGATCTGGCCGTAGCTCGCGGGAGCGGGCTGGTCGGCGCCATCGCCGGCGGGGCGCACGAACACGGGGGTCGAGCTCGGCCATGCCGTCAGGGTCCCGAAGGCCGGAAGCGGGTTCGGCGCCGCGAACACCTCATCGCCGTTGCCGTCGGCGGCCAGCGGGATCAGTCCGTTGGGGATCTGCTGCGCGGCGCCCGGAAGGCCGTCGGCGCCGAACTGCGCGCTGAAGGTTCCCCCGTTCGGTCCCCCCGCGTTCCAGGAGACCGTGCCGCCGCCGGGGACCGCGACCGCGTCGCTGTAGGAGGATTGGCTGCCGGACGGGCTGAGCGCGAGCGGCTTGCCGAACGTCCCGGCGCGCAGGACACTCGCGAACACTGGTCCGGGTGTGTTGCCGGCCGCCGCATCGAACGAGCAGTCACCGGCGACCCACGAGGAGAGACCCTGGCCCGAGCCGCTCACCGAGAGGCTGAACGCCAGCACCGGTCCGGGCGTCAGCACGACGGTTCGAGTGAAGCGATGGCTGCGCGCCGGCGCGATCATGACGAGCCCGTTGCAATATCCGTACAGGTATGCGCTCCCGTGCGCGTCGAACAGCGGGATCGCGCCACTGGGCCCGCGGCGCAGTACGCGAGCGGCGCCGAAGGAGTGTCCGGGAGAACGCCATGCGACAGCAGCCCCCAGCGGTTGCTGGCTGTGCCGGGCGGTCCATCCGTTGAAAGCCAGGAGCACCTCGCCATCCGCTGCCACTGCCAGGTGCTGGTCCCACGGGCGTGGCGGATAGACAGGTTCGTACAGGGCGCGCCCGATCTTGCGTGGCGCGGACCAGCGCCCCGTCAGGGGCCCGTGGGCCGCGTAGATCGTCGTGCTCGTCGTGTCGGTGCGGCTGACGGAATCCCACGCCACCGTGACTTCGCCGGCTCCCAGCACGACCGACAGGCCCCGGGGGTATGTGTTGCCGCTCGACCACACCGTCCGGGTGGACAGGCGACCGCTGGCGGTCCGCGCTGTGACGTGCACCGAAGAGTGGAACGCCGGCCCGCGTTCGGTGATGTCCTCGGTCGCCCACGCGACCACCGCATCACCGCGTCCATCGACCGCATCGGCGGTGAGCGCGTTGGGAGACACCGCAAACCGCTGGGGCGCAGACCAGCTGGCGAGCGCCGGGCTGCTGCACAGCGAAAGCGTTAGCAGGGCGACCAGCGTCGATGTGAGCGTCTTCATGGCGCCACGCTACGTGGCAGGCCATGGCGGCCGCATCAGGCAAAACCCGCAGCGTCGCCTGGGGGGCGCCGCACTTCTGGGACGATGCGGCTGGCTCAATCCTCCTGAGCCGGAGCCTCAGGCGTCGGGCGGCGCGGATCCTGTCAGCTCTGCCTCACCGGTCGTTGCTGCGTCCGGAGCCTCGCTCGGCGAGTACGGGTCATGTGCGGGCGCCAGCTTCCGCGCGTCCTTCTTTGCCTGCTTGTCCAGCCGACGCTCGCGAAGGCGGCTTTCACGGGTCAGCTTTGCCATCGTGGTCCTCTTCTTACCGCTTCCGGCCATATGTGTCCGTCCCTCGTTGTGGAGTGTGAGCGCGCCCACGCCGGGGCGCGCCCGAAGAAGCGCTACAGCAACTGGACGTTCCCGGCCTTCGGTCCCTTGTCGCCGGCCTCGGCGTCGTAGGAGACCTTTGCGCCCTCGGCGAGCGAGCGATAGCCCTCGCCGACGATCGCGCTGTGATGGACGAACAGGTCCTTGGACTGGTCATCGGGCGTGATGAAGCCGAAGCCCTTGTCGTCGCTGAACCACTTCACGGTTCCGGTAGCCATCGTGTTTCCTCCTGCGTTGATAGTGCTGCGAACGCGGAGATGGTCGACGACCAATGCTACGAGCGCTGGCACTCCGATGTCGAGCGAGATCGCCCGACCTGATCTACTGAACGTTAGCAGCAGCCGCGATCACGACGACGAGAAGGGGGAGCGCGAGCATGAGCGAGCAGCCGGTGGATCTGGTGTTCGAGGGCGGTGGCGTCAAGGGAATCGGGCTCGCCGGGGCGTTCCTGGAGCTCTACGAACAGGACTATCGCCCCGCATGCGTGGCGGGGACCTCGGCGGGAGCGATCACCGCCGCGCTGGTCGCCGCGGGCTATACCGGGGAGGAGCTCGAGAAGCTCGTCCTCGACGACATGCACTTCCCGCTGTTCGAGGACCGTCCGCGCCTGCACCTGCTCGGGACCGCGGCGGGTGAGGTGATCGAAGTCCTCAGGGACCGCGGTCTGCACAGCGGGCAGTACTTCCTGAATTGGATCGGCAGGCTTCTGGAGGAAAAGGGCAAGACGACGTTCGGCGACTTTCGCGACGCGGCCGCCGCGGGAACCAACAGGGAGTTCAAGCTGCAGGTGATCGCTTCGGATCTCACCGACCACAGCATGCTCGTGCTGCCCCGCGATGCGACGAAGCTGGGGATCGCGCCGGAGGACCTGCCGGTGGCCGAGGCGGTGCGCATGAGCATGTCGATCCCGATCTTCTTCGACCCGGTGATCCACCAGAGCCCGCAAGACGGGCGCAGGCACATGATCGTCGATGGCGGCATGCTCTCCAACTACCCGATCTGGCTGTTCGACGCCGAAGGCAGAGAACCGCGCTTTCCCACCTTCGGGATGCTGCTGGTCGCCCCCAACCAGGAAGACCCGCTGCTGCCGGATCCCGTCGCCCCCGCTGCCAGGCACGACGACGGCATGCCCTCCCCGATCGGCTACGTGCGGGCGATCGCCGAAACGATGATGCAGGCCCACGACCGCTTCTACGTGGAACAGGCCAACTACGTGCGCACCATCCCGATTCCCACCTGCGGCGTGACCACCACCCAGTTCGACATCACGCCCGCACAGACCAAAGAGCTGTTCCAGTCAGGGCAGGCCGCCGCCAGGAAGTTCCTCGACACGTGGGACTTCGACGCCTACAAGAAGATGTTCCGTCAGGGCCCGCTGCCCGGTCGGCGGGCGGGCGTGCTGGGATGAGCGGAGCCCGTCATCTCGCGGGCGGCTTCGGGTGCTGCCCGTTGGCCAGCGTCGCCTTGCTCAGGGTTGCGGTGCCGACGATCACCGATTCGTGGGGTGCGCCGGCCGAGGGGCCCTGCTGGTTGATGTAGGTCACTTCGAACCCCTCGCGCGATGCGCAGGAGGGCGTGACCACGAACAGCCCCAGCGAGGTGGTTGTGAGTGCTTCGTGCGCCCTGACGTTGCGGTATATGCCCCAGCTTTCCTCGGGGCGGCCACCGGCCCTGCACGTGGCGAACCCGTCGATGGAGTAGACGGCGGCTCTGGAGTAGCCGGCAGCTGGAGAGGCCACCGCATATGGAGCCGTGAATCCCACCTCGCCCTTGTAGCACGGGTAGAGCAGGAACGCGGCGTTGCACGCTGCGCGGGGCTGGGGCAGGAGCGTGAGATGAATCCTCGCGTGCAGGCTGCGTGTCGGGTGGGACCGTCTTTCCTGTTCGACGATCTGCCTCGGCAGTGGTAGGGGGTGCGTGCCGGGCGGCTCGTGGATCGTGATGCTGCCGAGGGGCGTGGGCCGCGGCAGGCCGCCGGCGAAGCGGGCGTATTCGACCGTGAACTTCACCGCGCGGCTGCATGCCTCGGAAAGAGCTCTCCCGACGGATATGGTCACGAGCGCGCCGCGCGCGAGGTCGGCACGAGAGCCGTTTCCGGCGAGGCCGCCGTGGCAGACCGGCGCACTCACCGAGTAGGACTCCTCGGCATTGGTGACGGCGTATGGCGCGTGGAAGCTGATCTGTGCGCTCGTGATCACGTGGTTGCGGATCTGCAGGTGTGCGTGCAGCGGCTCGTGCACGACGGGCAGCGCGGCGGGGCTCGGCGGCGGCACTTCCGAGAGTCCGCACGAGGCCATGCGCAGGTTGCCGCGGTCGACGCACGACCGTCCCGCGTAGTCGTAGGTGGTCGCGGTCAGCGCTCCGTTCGGGCCGGCCGGTCCGCTGTAGTTGCCCGGTTCGTCTCTGCCGTCGGTCTCGCTGATGCTTCCCAGCTGCCTGCCGCTGGTGTAGCGCTGCACGATCAGATATGCGCCCAGGCCCGGCAGCACCGGCCGGGTGCGCGTCTTGGCGCCTTCGCGGTAGGTGATGCTCACCGCGTGCACTCCGAGCAGTCCGAAGGAGATCTCGCGGCGGTCGGCTGGCACCCCGGCGCCCGGGCCGGGGCTCGTGGCGGCGTTGAGCTCGAGCCCGACGCTGTCGCCCGCGTAGGTGTCTCCCGGGCTCGCGCAGTTTCCGGTCATCCAACCGGCCACGTTCGCGACGTCGCCCGGGAGCGCGTCCGCGGGCAGCGGGTGGAAGCGCCCGTCGTCGTGAAACGCGCCGTCGACGCCGAGCTGCCCGAGCTGGTCGTGATAGACGCGGCCGATCTGCACGCACACGAGGCCGCGCGTGGTGTGGATGATCCGCATTCCCCACGGCAGCCCGCCGGCCGGGTCTGGCGCTCGCAGGGGGAGCAGCCGTGCGCCGCCCGCCACCGGGATGCCCTCGCCGGCGGTCGCGATCGGAGCCACCGCCGTGCGGACCGGCGAGCCCGTGAGGATCACCCCGGTCGCCGCGAGCGTGATCGCGGCGGTGGCGAGCACGAGCACGAGCGCAACGAGTGCCGCGCGCACATGCACGAATGCGCGGCGTCGCGGCGATGTACGCGCGAAGCGTGGGCCGAAGAGCGCCGGCAGCGGCCGCCGCCCGGCGTGCCGGCGCCGCCCGGCCTGCACCAGCTCCTGCCCGAACCTGTCCATCGCGTCCATCCCTAGGCCTCCTTCATTCTCGTGCGGAGCTCCGCCAGCCCGCGGCTCACGCGCTTGCGGACCACCGACTCCGAGCACCTCAGGCGCCGAGCCAGCTCGTCGTAATCGGCTTCCTGGAGCACCCGTCCTTCGATCGCGCCGCGCTGCTCGGCCGACAGCCGCTCGAGCTCGAGCAGCGCAGCGCCTCCGTCCGCCGCCGCCGCCCGCTGCTCCACGCGCTCGATGTCCTCGTCGCTGAATACGAGCGGCTGGAGGCCCAGGCGCCTGCGCGCCCGGTCCTCCACCTGTCCGCGGCGGATCGAGTCCACCAGCTTGTGGTGCGCGATCGTGAACAGCCACGCGAGCGCGGAGCTCCGCTGCGGGCTGTAACGCGGCAGTGCGGACAGCGCCGCGGCGAACGTCTCCGCGGTCAGGTCGGCGGCGAGCTCGCGGTCGCCCGTTCGCCGCAGGAAGAAGGCGAGCACGGCGTCGACGCGCCGTCCGTAGAACAGCCCGAACGCCTCCGCGTCGCTCCCGCCCGCAACGAGCAGCGCCTCGTCGGCGAGGTCATCATCGGCTCCCACAACCAGTACATCGTGAAGGCCGGTGGTTTGTGACGCGCAGATCCCCGCGCGCGGTCGCTTTCGTGCGGGCGCGCCCTACGCGGCCGCGCCCACCACCGAGGTCGACCAGTCGATCACCGACGTCGGCTTCACCACGTGCCGCCCCAGCCCGAGCTCCTTGGGGTCGAGCCCGAGCGCGAGCCCGACGAGCTGCGGCAGGTGCAGCACCGGCATGTTCGAGCTCGCGCCCGACGACGCCGGCGGCGAGCGGCTGCTGCAGGTCGAGGTTCAGATGGCACAGGGGGCAGGGGGTGACGAGGCAGTCGGCGTCGGCGTCCTTGGCGTCGCCGAGGTGGCGGCCGGCCTGCTTGAGCGAGGCCTCCTTGTTCATGGTGATGATCGGGAAGCCGCAGCACTTGCGCATGCCGGCGTACTCGATGACGGTGCCGCCGAGCGCGTCGATGACCTGCTCCATGTAGTGGTCGCGCGGGTGCTCGGCGTCGATCCCGAGGCGATCGCGCGGGCGCACGATGTAGCAGCCGTAGAAGGGCCCCACCTTGAGGTTGGTGAGCGGGCGCTTGACGCGCGCCTTCAGCGTGTCGAGGCCGATCTCCTCGACGAGCAGCCACAGGAAGTTCTTGTTCGTCAGGCCCTTCTCGTACGTGAGGCCCTCGCTTGCCAGCGTCGTGTTGACGTGCGCGCGGTACTCCGCGTTGGCGTCCAGGCGCTCCTGGCACTCGCTCTGCGCGCCCTGGCAGGTGGAGCAGATGTTCATCATCATCTCCGCGCCTTCGACCTGCTGCGCGAGCGCGAACGTGCGCGCGTTGAGCGTGTCGGCGAGCTCCTGGTTGTGCTCGGCGATGACGCCCGCGCCGGTGCAGCACGCGCGGTCGAGCTGCACCAGCTCGATGTCGAGCAGCGGCGCGACCTTGGCCATCGATCCGTGCAGCTCGGGAGTGAAGCCGCGGCTGACGCAGCCGGGCCAGTAGGCGACCTTCATCAGTTGGCGCTCCCTTCGGGGCTGGTCGACTCCTCGGCGGCGCCCGTGGCGACGGCGGCGGGCTCCTTCGGTTCGTCCTCTCCGGCGATGTAAAGGTTCAGCTCGTAGCGCTCGGGGCGGCTCTCGATCTTGTCGTAGATGGCCTGCACGGCGTTGAGGTCGGCCTTGGGGATCTTGTGCGGTTTGAGCGCGCCCATCGGCGTGACCTTGCCGCGCAGCAGCGCCTTGAGGATGGCGGGCAGCGAGCTGAGCAGCTCCTTGCCGGCGGGCGGCGCGAATTTGCCGAACCACGAGTTGCCGCCGTAGGAGCGCGGCAGCAGCTCGGCCTCCCACAGCAGGCCGTTGTTCTTGACGAGCGTGGTGAACGCGGCCTCGTGGCGCTCGCCGTTGTTCTGGTCGACGATGTGGTGGTCGCCGGTGGCGATGCGCCGCAGGCGCATGATCTGACCCATCGGGTTGACGCCCTTGGGGCAGGCCTCGACGCACTTGAAGCAGTGGGTGCAGTCGAACAGGCCCTGCGGGTCCTGCGCGAGGTCGTTGAGGCGCTCGAACTGCTGGTCGTCGCGCGGGTCGCCGACGAAGCGGTAGGCCTTGGCGAGCGCAGCGGGGCCGATGAAGCCGGGGTCGACCTCCATCGCGAGGCAGTCGGACACGCACGCGCCGCACTGGATGCAGGCCATCGTCTGCGTGACGTCGACCATCGACTCTTTGGAGACGAGGTACTCGCGCTCGGGCACGGGCTGCTTGGCGAGCAGCCACGGCGTGACGCGCTGGATCTTCTTCCAGTGCACGGCGTCCATGTCGACGATCAGGTCCTTGATCACGGGCATGTTGCCCATCGGCTCGATCTCGATGACGCCGTCCTTGGCGCCGGCGAGCGCGGCGTCGAGGTGCGTGTGGCAGGCGAGCGACGGTTCGCCGTTGACGCGAACGCCGCAGGAGCCGCAGATGGCCTGGCGGCAGGAGCAGCGGATGCCGATCGAGCCGTCGAACTTGTCGCGCGCCTGCAGGATGCCCTCGAGCACCGAGCGGTGCGGCTCGAGCTCGACGGTGTGCTCGTCCCAGTAGGGCGCGTTGCCGGACTCGGGGTCGTAGCGGCGCATCCTGAGGGTGAACTGCTCCGGCGGGCGGTCGTGCGCTTCGGCCATCAGTATTTCCTCTCCTCGGGCTGCCACTGGGTGATCGTGACCGGCGAGTAGCTGATTGCGGGGGATCCGTCGTCTGCGAGCGTGACGTCGATGTGCTTGAGCCACTCGCCGTCGTTGCGCTCGGGGAAGTCGGTGCGGTACTGCGCGCCGCGCGACTCCTTGCGCTCGATCGCCGCGACGACGGTGGTCTCGGCGCAGTCGACCATGTAGCCGAGCTCGATCGCGCCGAGCACGTCCTGGTTGAAGACGGTGCCGCGGTCGTCGATCCAGGCCTTGTCGGCTTCCTCGCGCAGGCGCTGGATGGTCTCCAGGGCGCCCTGCAGGCCGGCCTCGTCGCGGAACACGGCGGCGTATTTGTTCATCGTTTCGCCGAGCTCCGTCTTGATCTCGGAGACCCGGCGGCCGTCGCGCGGGCGCTCGATGATCGCGTCGATGCGCGCGGCGTCCTCGAGCAGCTGCGCGTTCACGTCGACCTCGGGCATCCCCATGCTGGCGGCGCGCTTGGCCGCGTGTTCGCCTGAGCGCCGGCCGAAGATGAGCGTGTCGAGCAGCGAGTTGGCGCCGAGCCGGTTGCCGCCGTGCACGGACACGCACGCGACCTCGCCGGCGGCGTACAGGCCGTCGATCGGGGTGCGGCCGTCGACGTCGGTCTTGACGCCGCCCATGATGTAGTGCTGGCCTGGGCGGATCATGATCGGTTCGCGCGTGATGTCGACGCCGGCGAAGTCCTTGCCGAGGTTGACGATCTCGCGCAGCGCCTCGAGCGTGCGCTTGCGCGGCACGACGGTGATGTCGAGGTAGATGCCCGCTTTGTTCGGGCCGACGCCGCGGCCCTCGTTGATCTCGATCTGCTCGGCGCGCGAGACGACGTCGCGCGAGGCGAGCTCCATCTTGTTGGGCGCGGATTTCTCCATGAAGCGCTCGCCGTCGGCGTTGAGCAGGTGCGCGCCCTCGCCGCGCGCGCCCTCTGTGATGAGGATGCCGGTCTCGACGAGGCACGTGGGGTGGTACTGGACCATCTCCATGTCCATCAGCGGCGCGCCCGCGCGATAGGCCATCGCGATGCCGTCGCCGGTGACGATCAGCCCGTTGGTGGTGGGCTTGTACGCCTGCCCGGCGCCGCCGCACGCGAGGATCACGTTCTTGGCGGTGAACGCCTCCATCTTGCCGCTGCGCACGTCGCGCGCGATCGCGCCACAGCAATTGCCGTGCTCGTCGCGCAACAGCGACGTCGTGAACCACTCCTCATAACCAGCGACCGTCTCGTGATGCTTGAGCAGCTGCTCGTAGAGCACGTGGAGCAGCGCCTGCCCGGTGATGTCGGCGACGTAGGCGGTGCGCTTCATCGAGGCGCCGCCGAACGCGCGCAGGTCCATCTCGCCCTTGTCGTTGCGGTGGAACGTGACGCCCATGTGCTCCAGCTCCATGACCTCCTTGGGCGCCTCCGAGCACATCACTTCGATCGCGTCCTGGTCGCCGAGGAAGTCCGAGCCCTTGACCGTGTCGTAGGCGTGCGAGCGCCAGTCGTCGTCGACGCTGATGGCGGCGTTGATGCCGCCGGCAGCTGCCACCGAGTGCGAGCGCACGGGGTGCACCTTGCTCATGATCGCCACGCTCGCCCCCTCCTCCGCCGCGGCAAGCGCTGCGCGCTGGCCTGCGAGACCGGCCCCGATGATCAAGACGTCGTGTGCTGGCATGGCTCCCTGGGGTTGCTTTTCGAGGAGGGGGAAGAGGGGACTGCGCCCGGGGACTCTATAACGCGGGGCGATCGCACGGCCGCTGGCTGCCGGCGCTCAGGTGGCGGCGCGCGCGGACCGCGCGGGGCGCATGGCGGTTCGCACCTGCGCGAGCGTGACGACGCCCTGCAGCACGCCGTCGTCGTCGACGGCGACCATCGCGCCGAGCCGGCCGAGGCCTTCGGAGCCGAGCAGCGATTCCAGCGGCGCGCGCTCGCCGATGCGCACGGGCATGTCCTCCTCGAGCACGTCGGCGACCGGCAGCGCGGGGCGCCCGGCGGCGATCTCGCTGTCGACGCGCTGCTGGCGCACGACGCCGAGGAAGTGGTGCGCGGGGTCGACGACGGCGAACCACGGCCAGCGGTAGCGCAGGAAGAACTGCTCCTGGGCGTCCAGCAGCGTGACGTCGGCGCCGATGGTGACGGGCTCGCGGTCCATGATGTCGGCGACGGTGACGTTCTGGATGCGCCGCCCGAGCGTGCCCTGCACGACGGCTGCGCCGGCGGACTGGTACAGGAAGTAGGCGAGCACCATCGTCAGCAGCCCCAGCGAGGAGCCGGTGCTGGCGAACAGCCACAGCCCGTACAGCCCGACGATCAGCGCGAGCGCCTGCCCGGAGCGCCCGGCGGCCTGCGTGGCGCGGTTGCGGTCGCCGGTGCGCCACCACACGAGCGCGCGCGCGACGCGCCCGCCGTCGAGCGGGAACGCGGGGATCACGTTGAACAGGAACAGCGCCGCGTTGATGAAGCCGAGCCAGCCGAGCAGCGCGACGGCGGGCGACGCCTTGACGCCTTCGCGCGTGAGCGCGACCTCTGAGACGGTGCCGCTCTTGGCGAGCACGGCGAGCGCGCCGAGGCACAGCAGGAACAGCAGCAGCGTGACGCCGAGCCCGGCGGAGGCGATCACGAGCTCCTCGCGCGCGCTGCGCGGCTCGCGGCGCATCTGCGAGAGCCCGCCGAAGAACCACAGGTCGATGCCGACGACGTCGATGCCCATGCGCCGCGCGACGAGCGCGTGCCCGAGCTCGTGCAGCACGAGCGACGCGAAGTAGCCGAGCGCGCCGGCGACGGCGATCGCGTACGCGGCGGTGCGCGAGCCGGTCATGACTTCGGGGAAGTAGTAGTTGGACAGCCAGTAGATCATCAGGAACAGCACGACGAACCAGCTGGCGCTGACGCTGACGCGGATGCCGAACACGTTGGCGAGCTGCATGTTCCTGCGCGTACGCATGTACCAATGGTAGGCCGAGCGGCGTGTATGACGCGCCCGGCCATCTGCCGCCAGTCTATTCGCCATCTGCCGCTAAGATATCCGCCATCTGCCATCAGCGAATCCGCCGTCTACCAGCCCATGTACACGATCGATAGCGTGTTCCTCCGCCACGCCCAGCAGCAGGTGCTCGATGCTCTCGCCGATACACGAGTCGTGTTTATTGCGGGTGCCAGACAGGTGGGCAAGAGCACGCTCGCCCGGGGAATCGCTCACGGTAGCCATCCAGCGCAAGAGTTCAGCCTGGACAACCGAGCGACGCGCGAGGCGGCACTTGCGGACCCCGAAGGGTTCGTCGCCGAGCTTCGCGGCCCGGTGTTCATCGACGAGATCCAACGGGCACCCGACCTGCTTCTCGCGATCAAGGACGCCGTCGACCGAGACCTCACGCCTGGGCGCTTCCTACTGACCGGCTCCGCGAACGTCCGAACCGCCCGCAAGGTCAAGGACGCGCTCACGGGACGCATGGAGACCATTCCGCTGTGGCCGCTGGCGCAGAGCGAGATCCACGGGACCAACGTCAACTTCGTCGACGCGCTGTTCGCGGGTCGGCCTCCACAGATCGTGGGGTCCACGATCGGCCGCGACGCATTCGTCTCTATCGTCGCCGCCGGAGGCTATCCAGAGGCGCGTGCGCGGGAGGGGCGTCGTCGGGCACGATGGTTCGCGAGCTATCTCGACACGACGCTCGACCGGGACCTGCGTGAGATCAGCGACGCGCGCAAGCTCGGCGAGATCCCGCGATTGCTCCGCCTCCTGTCCTCACAAGCCGCGAACGTTCTCTCACAACGCGCGATCGCCGCCAAGCTGGACTTGACGCACGACACCGTTGGCGAGTACATCGGCCTACTGCAGACCATCTTTCTCGTCCGTCTCCTGCCCGCCTGGCGTCCTGGGATCGGAGCGCGCGAGACACACGCTCCCAAGGCGTATCTGATCGATTCCGGATTGCTGGCCTATCTACTTGGCGCGGACGAGCATCGGATCGCCACCGACGATCAGATCACAGGGAAGGTGCTCAAGAACTTCGCCGTCACAGAGGTGCTCAAGCACGCCAACTGGGCCGCGACCGATACCACCGCTTATCACTATCGCCAGCGTGCGGAAGAGGTCGATCTCGTGCTCGAGAGCCGCTCTGGTGAGCTGGTCGCGATCGAGATCAAGGCAGCAGCATCGGTTGGGCGCAGAGACCTACGGGCGATGGAGAAGCTGCGCGACGGCACCGCTGATCGTTTCAAGGCTGGGGTCGTCCTTTGCGCCTGCGCCCAGACTCTGCCGCTCGGCAACCGCCTGTGGGCAGTACCCCTGAGCGGATTGTGGGAGCAGGCTCAGTGAACGCGCGAGCGCTCGATGATGCCCTGGAAGTCGCTGCCGGCGGGCAGCGTGCCGTACTCGAGGCCGCCGTCGCCGCCGAGGCGCGAGGCGCAGAAGGCGTCGGAGACCGCGGGCGGAGCGTTTCGCACGAGCAGCGAGCCCTGCAGGCACAGCGCCATGCCTTCGACGACGCGCCGCGCGCGCTGCTCGAGCGTGGCGGGGTCGGTGAACTGGCCCTTGAGCTTGACGACGGCGGCGTCGAGCTGCGCGTTGGCGCCGCTCGCCTGCTCGACCTCGTGCAGGAACACCTCGAGCGAGCGCGGCGAGCGCGTGAGCGCGCGCAGCACGTCGAGGCTCATGACGTTGCCGGATCCCTCCCAGATGGACGCGAGCGGCGCCTCGCGGTACAGGCGCGGCATGCCGGATTCCTCGACGTAGCCGGCGCCGCCGAGGCACTCGAGCGACTCGAACGCGTGGTTGGGGGCGCGCTTGCACGTCCAGAACTTGCCGACGGCCGTGGCCAGGCGCTTGAACTGCTGCGCGTCGGTGTCGTTCGCGGGTGGGTGGGAACCAAATTCAACGTCGGCGTGCGCCTCGTCGTAGGCGCGCGCGAGGCGCATCGCCAGGGCCGTGGTGGCCTCCGACTCCAGGCACAGGTCGGCGAGCACGTTTCGCATCAGCGGCTGGTCGATCAGCGTCTTGCCGAAGGCGCTGCGGTGCGCGGTGTGGTGCAGCGCGCTGACGACGCCCGCGCGCATGCCGGCGGCGGAGCCGATGACGCAGTCGAGACGCGTGTGGCCGACCATCTCGATGATCGTGGGCACGCCGCGTCCGGGCTCGCCGACCATGCGCGCCCACGCGCCGTGCAGCTCGATCTCGGACGACGCGTTGGAGTGGTTGCCGAGCTTGTCCTTGAGGCGCTGGATGTGAAACGCGTTGCGGCTGCCGTCGGGCAGGATGCGCGGCAGCAGGAAGCACGACAGGCCGTCGTCGGTCTGCGCGAGCACGAGGAACATGTCGGACATTGGCGCCGAGCAGAACCACTTGTGCCCGACGAGCGTGTACTCGGCGCCGGCTCCGCCGCCATTGAGGGGCGTGGCGACGGTGGTGTTGGCGCGCACGTCGGAGCCGCCCTGCTTCTCGGTCATCGCCATGCCCGCGATGGCGGAGCCCTTCTCGCTCGCGGGGATCAGGCGCGGGTCATACGTGGAGGCGGTGACGAGCGGCTCCCACTCGGCGGCCAGCTCCGGCTGCGCGCGCAGCGCGGGCACGACGGCGAAGGTCATGGTGATCGGGCAGCAGAACCCGGCCTCGGCCTGCATCGCGGTCATGTACAGCGCGGCGCGCGCGGTGTGCGCGAACGGCTCGTCGCTCCTCCACGGCAGCGAGTGCAGCTGGTGCTCGACGCCCATCTTCATCAGCTGGTGCCACGCGGGGTGGAACTCGACCTCGTCGATGCGGTGCCCGTAGCGGTCGAACGTGTGCAGGACCGGCTTGTTCTCGTTGGCCAGGCGACCCCACTCCTGCTGCGGCCCGCCGGCGGCGCCGACGAAGCGCCCGAGCGCTGACGCGCGCTCCGTGACCCAGTCGGCGCCCTCGCGCCGCACGGCCTCGACGAGCGGCAGGTTGGTGGCGAACACGTCCACGTCCACCAGCGGCGGCGCCTGGTTGAAGACCGTGTGCGTCTGCCACGGCGCGCCCTCGCCGACCGATGCCGAGATAGTGCTGGCCATCACATGACAGTCAAGCAGACGGTAGCCTCACGCGCTATGCGCACGCCCGCGATTCACGCGACCCGCCTGTGCAGCGCTTTGGCGGTGGGGGTGGTGTTCCTGTTGGCGAGCGCGGGCGGCGTGGCGGCGGAAGTGGTGGCGGACCTGACCCCGGAACCGCCGCGGCTGGCGTATCTGACGGAGACGGCGACGTCGACGTCGAAGGTGTGGGTCGCTGCGGCCAACGGCAGCGACCCGAAGCTGCTCGGGCTGGGGCAGCAGCCGCTGCTGTCACCCAACGGCGCGTCGGTGGCGGTGTCGCTGTTCGGCATCGCGCCGGGCGCCGAGGAACATGGTCCGGCGATCGGCATCTACCCCGTGTCGGGCGCTCCGATCGCGGACTACCTGAGCCTCGAAACGGCCACCTCGACGCCGCTGGCGTGGTCACCGGACTCGCGCTACCTGGCGGTGGCGCTGCAGTCGAACGGCACGAGCAACATCGCCAACGACTCGGGCCTCGAGGTGATCGACACGCAGACGGGGACCGTGACGCGGATCACGTCGGGCATCGTGTACGGCGCGAGCTTCGCGCGCGACGGCAGCGACAGGCTGGTGTTCGGGCTGTCGCACTCGGAATCGTTCTTGAGCGGCGCGAACCTGTACATGAGCGAAGCGAGCGGCGCGGGGTTGCGCAAGCTGACGAGCAACGGGCGCAGCCTGAACCCGCTGTGGGGCCCGACGTACATCGCGTACGACCGCGAGCGCATGCGCCACCTGTCGCCCGAATACCAGATCTGGCTGGCGTCCCCGAGCGGCACGCCGCTGCGCCGGCTGACGCACGTGCGCGTGGGCGCGCTGGTGCAGGGCCTCGTGCCGCTGGCGTTCTCCGCGAGCGGCAGCAGGATGCTGGCGCAGTTCGAGGGCGAGGACACGATCGAAGCGTTCGCCGTGAGCGTCGTCTCCGGCCGCGCGCGCAGAGTCGCTACGCACGGTCGCTCGGTGATCGCCGCTGGCATCTCCGCCGACGGCGGCACGCTGCTGGTCGACGAAGGCTCGTTCGAGCAGCCGGCGTCGAGTGGGCGCATCGCCACGGTCCCGTTCGGGGGCGGTCCTCCAAAGGTGCTGGTGGCGCACGGCGCAGAGGCGAGCTGGAACGACTGACGCGCGCCTGCGAGGCGTGCCGGCGCCTGTGTGCGCGCCGCGCCGCGGGCGGCGGCCCTCGGCACCAAGCCGTGCAGCGCCCGGGCGATAGCATCGGCGTCCCCCAACGCAGAGACTGAGGATCGCCCATGGCCAAGATCACGGTGAGGAACCCGGTAGTTGAGCTGGACGGCGACGAGATGACGCGGATCATCTGGTCGTTCATCAAGGAGCAGCTGATCCTTCCGTACCTGGACGTGGAGCTCGAGTACTACGACCTGGGCATCGAGCACCGCGACGCGACCGGAGATCGGGTGACGGTGGAAGCGGCGGAGGCGATCAAGCGCCACGGCGTGGGCGTGAAGTGCGCGACGATCACGCCGGACGAGGCGCGCGTGAAGGAGTTCGGCCTTAGAGAGATGTACCGCTCGCCGAACGGCACGATCCGCAACATCCTCGGCGGCGTGATCTTCCGCGAGCCGATCGTGATCGCGAACGTGCCGCGGCTGGTGCCCGGCTGGACGAAGCCGATCGTGATCGGCCGCCACGCGTTCGGCGACCAGTACCGCGCCACCGACATGCTGGTGCCGGGCGAGGGCAAGCTGACGCTGACGTTCACGCCGAAGGACGGCGGCGAGCCGATCGAGCTGGACGTGTACGACTTCCCGGGCGCGGGCATCGCGATGGCTATGTACAACCTCGACGACTCGATCCGCGACTTCGCGCGCGCTTCGCTCAGGTACGGCCTGGAGCGCGGCTACCCGGTGTACATGTCGACGAAGAACACGATCCTGAAACGCTACGACGGGCGCTTCAAAGACATCTTCGAAGAGGTGTACGAGAGCGAGTTCAAGCACGACTTCGAGGCGGCAGGCATCACCTACGAGCACCGCCTGATCGACGACATGGTGGCCTCGGCGCTGAAGTGGGAGGGCGGCTACGTGTGGGCGTGCAAGAACTACGACGGCGACGTGCAGTCGGACACCGTCGCGCAGGGCTTCGGCTCGCTGGGGCTGATGACGAGCGTGCTGATGACGGCGGACGGCAAGACGGTGGAGGCGGAGGCGGCGCACGGCACGGTGACGCGCCACTACCGCATGCACCAGCAGGGCAAGCCCACGTCGACGAACCCGATCGCGTCGATCTTCGCGTGGACGCGGGGCCTGTCGGCGCGCGGGCGCATGGACGACACGCCCGCGGTGAGCGAGTTCGCGGACACGCTCGAGCGCGTGTGCGTGCAGACGGTGGAAAGCGGCAAGATGACGAAGGACCTGGCGCTGCTGATCGGCCCGGACGAGCCGTGGCAGACCACGCAGGAGTTCCTCGCGTCGATCGACGAGAACCTTCAAAAGGAGATGAATCTGTGAGCAAGCCCGTACGAGTCACCGTCACCGGCGCGGCCGGCCAGATCGGCTACAGCATCGTGTTCCGCATCGCCAGCGGGCAGCTGCTCGGTCCCGACCAGCCGGTCGACCTGCGCCTGCTGGAGATCCCGCAGGCGATGGGGGCGCTGGAGGGCGTGGCGATGGAGCTCGTCGACTGCGCGTTCCCGCTGCTGACCGGCCTGGACCTGCACGACAACCCGCAGGACGGGTTCGACGGGGTGAACATCGCGCTGCTGGTGGGCTCGCGCCCGCGCACGAAGGGCATGGAGCGCGCGGAGCTGCTGAGCGAGAACGGCAAGATCTTCACGGTGCAGGGCAAGGCGCTGAACGACAAGGCGGCGGACGACGTGAAAGTGCTGGTGGTGGGCAACCCCGCGAACACCAACTGCCTGATCGCGATGAACAACGCGCCCGACGTTCCGCGCGAGCGCTTCACGGCGATGCTGCGCCTGGACCACAACCGCGCGATCGCGCAGCTCGCGAACAAGCTCGAGGTGCCCGTCACGGACATCACGCAGATGGGCGTGTGGGGCAACCACTCGCCGACGATGTACCCCGACCTGTTCCACGCGCACGTCGCCGGCAAGATCGCCGCGGGCGTCGTCGACGACCAGGAATGGATCGAAGACGAGTTCCTGCCGAACGTCGGCAAACGCGGCGCCGCCATCATCGAGGCGCGCGGCGCGTCCTCGGCCGCGAGCGCCGCGAGCGCCGCGATCGACCACGTGCACGACTGGGTCGCCGGCACGAACGGCGGCTGGGTGTCCATGGGGATCGCCTCCGACGGCTCCTACGACGTGCCCGAGGGCCTCATCAGCGGCTTCCCGTGCACGTGCGAGAACGGCGAGTACAAGATCGTCGAGGGCATCGACATCGACGCGTTCTCCCGCGAGAAGATCGACGCGTCGATCGCCGAGCTGGTCAGCGAGCGCGACACGGTGTCGGGGCAGGGGCTGATTTAGGCCGGGTCGTCAGTGGCCGGAGGCAGTCTGAACCCACCGACGGTAATTGGACCGACGGTAACGGGTCAGAGGCTCAACAAGAGGGCCAGGGCGTCGTCGAGCATCTGTAGCTCGTCGGCGTCCAGGCGGCCTGCCGAGCGCCCAAGCCGTTGAGGGTCAACGACGGTGGTCTGCTCCACGAGAATGCGGGTGGTCACTCCATCGAGAGTGATTGCAGGCCGAAAGCTCGCCGGTTGAGCCCCGGTGGAGGTCGGTGAAACGAGCACAGTGCTCAACGCAAGGAACTCGTCGGCTTGGACGACGACCGCATAGCGGGCGCCACGCTGCTCACGATCACGTGCACCTCGGAGGGAGGGCAGGTGGAAGATCTCACCGCGCACCACTTTGCTACAAGGATTCCGGCGCCAGCTCAGCCATTTGCTCGCGAATCGCCCGCATCTCGGCTCGGTCGGTCTCATCAGCCGCGAGTAGCGCTACCTCGGCCGCGATCGACGAGCGAGCACGGCGTCTCGCGGCAGCCTCACGCAGTGCGGTACGAACCGCTTCTGAGTCGCTCAGCCCCTCGTTGCGGATCACGTTGAGCGCAGCCGATGAGCTGTCGTCCAAGCGAACATGTAGAGAGCGACTCACAGTGGGACTGTAGCACAATGTATGCTACGGGCCGGGCGGGCAACCACCGATGGGGAAACAAAAGGGGCCGCGGTCATCCCGACCACGGCCCCTTCATATTCAACTCACCGATGTTCCAGCGGAGACGAGAGGGAGTCCGCTGGTTATGAGGTAAGGGCGACGGATCGTCGTCCCTGGCAAGGACGCACCCCTTCGGGGCACAGGCAGGATGCGTGGTGTGCTTTGCACACGAGCATCCGAGGACGCCGCCAGGGGCGACGAGACTAGCCCTTCGGGTACCAGCCTCTGCCTTTCTTCTCTACCTTGCCTTCCTGCTCGAGGCCGGGAAGGACCCGGTACAGGTAGTTCTGCTTGATGCCCATCTTGGCGGCGAGCTCGGGGATCGTGATGCCGGGCTGACCCTGCACGAACGAGCGCGCCTCGGCTGCACGAGTGCCGCTGCCTTTGCGCCGTCCTGCGCGCCTTTTGGCGGGGCGAGCGGCTTTGGCGGCTGTTTTGGGCGCCGCTGCTGCTTTCGGCGCGGTTGCGACTGCTGCAGCCGCTTTTGTAGCTTTTTTGGCTGCTTTTTTGCGGCTCGCCGACCCGCGCGGACGTCCGGGTCCACGGCGGCGGGTGACGGTTGTGACGGCGGCTGACGTGGCGTCGGCGGCGGCCGATCCGATGACGCCGGCGAGGGCCGCTGCGGCGGCCTCGAGGCGGTTGAACTCATCGACCAGCGGTTTGAGCTCCTTCAGCCGGCTGGAGATCTCTTGGCGCTTCTCATCGAGGAAGTCGGTCACGATTTCGAATCCTATTCACTAGTGTCGATGCGGGTAGTCACATCGAGGTTTGCTTCACCTTACACTAGTTGCGTTCGCTGACCCGCTCCATGTGTGCACGAAGACGTTCAAGTGTGCGCCTGGCCTCGCGCTCGGGCATGCCGCCGACGAGCGCGCGACTGACGAGCGCACCCACCGGTCCGAGGGGTGGGCGAAACTCGTTGCGGTAGTCAAAACGCGTGCCGCCGTCCTCGGCGCTGAGCGCGTATTCGCTGTGCGCGTGCGAGCGCGCGGGGCCGCGGCCCTCCCACACGGCGAGCTCGCCGGGACGGCACTCGGCGAGCGTCCAGTGAACCTCGAGGCTCACCCCGCGCAGGTGGATCTGCTGATCCATCATGTAGCCCACGTGCGGTGGGCCGTCGTCGGCGTGCACGAGCTTGCGGTGAATCGTCACCCACTCCTCCAGGCACGACGGGTCCATGATCAGCTTCCACACGTCCGCGGGCGGCGCGGCGATGTGGATGGAGGCGGTCACGAGGCTCATCGCGCCGCCAGCGGCTCGCTTCGCTCCCACTCGGAGAGCGCATGTTCGACGGCCGAGTCGAACGAGTGCAGCCGCACGCCGAGCAGCTCCGCGGCGTGGTGTTGCGCCGGCAGCAGATCCGCCTGCAGCCCCTCCATCAGAGGCACCACCAGCTCGGGATCCTCGCCTGCGATCGCCGCCGCCACGCGCGCGGTCACGCCTGTCAGATTCACCCCCATGTTGAGCGTCGGCCGGTTCACGAGCATCAGCTCCGCGATCCGCTTGAGCATCTCACCGTACGTCAGCACGTCCGGGCCACCCACGTCCAGGCTCCGGCGCGGCAGCCGTGCGGTGGCGCACGCGGCCAGCATCTCGATCACGTCGCGCGCGTCGATCGGCTGCGTGCGCAGCGACTGCCACGCGGGCAGCGTCAACACCGGCATGCGCTCCACGAGGTGCACCAGCAGCCGGAACGAGCGCGAGCGCGCGCCTATCACTATCGACGCGCGCAGCGCCAGCGAATCGGGTACTGCGTCCAGCAGCACGTGCTCCACGTGCGCGCGGCTGGCCAGGTGGCGCGAGACGGGGGCTTCGGCGTCCTCGCGCGGCGTCAGGCCGCCGAGGTAGATGATCCTGCGCACGCCCGCCCGCGTCGATGCGGTCGCGAAGTTCTCCACGGCGACGCGCTCGCGCTCCGGGAACGCGCGACCGTCAGCCGGCGAGCCCGTCGCGGCCCCCCGCTCGATGCGCTCCATCGAGTGGATCAGGTAGTACGCGACCTCCACGCCGTGCAGCGCCTGCTCCAGCCCGTCGCCGGTGCTCACGTCGGCGCGCACCAGCTCGACGTCCTCGCGTCCGAGCGCCGCACGCAGGCGCTCGAGGTCGCGGCCCAGCGCGCGAACCGCGTGCCCGTCCTGGCGCAGTCGCGGGACGAGCAGCGAGCCGACGAACCCGCTGGCGCCGGTGACGAGGATGCGCATCCGCTCAGATGATGACGCGGTCGGGTGCGCCGCGCGCGTGACGCGGTTGGGTGCGCCGCGCGCGGAACGCCCGGAAAGTGCGGTGTGATCGCGCCGATTGTCACAGGAACGTGACTGGTTGACGGCTATTTCCGGGTAACAGGATTTATCTGCGATTTGCGGGGTGGCGCCGGGGCGTCCCTTGAGTGGCGGTGGGAATGCTGCTTTGATCGCGGCCGTCCCGTTCGATCTCAACCGCTGTCGGGGGTATATGCCGGTGCAGGCGATGCAGACCAGGCGAGCGCCGAAGCGCGCGACGCACAAGGTTAGCTGCGATGAGTGCTACTTCCGCGTCAACCTGCTGTGCGCGCTCGAGCTGGAGGAGCCGTGCGCCACGTTCCGGCCCAACGAGGCGCAGCTGAAACCGCCGCAACAGATGCGCTTCGTGTTCCGCCAGGAGCGCCGCACGCGCGCCGCGTGGGCGTTTCCCTCCGCACAGGAGCAGGCCGCGCTGCACGCCTAGCGATACATACCGCCTCACGTGTCCGGGTATATTGGGACACAGACCTGCAAGCTTTCCGTAGAGGCGGTGGCAACAATGGCAGCGAAGGACAGACTCAGCAAGACCGGCAAGGCGGCGCGATCGGCGCAGCAGAGCCGCTTCATCCAGCGCTTGGTCGAGGACGAGGACGTGCGCGCCAACCTGCTGTCCGCGTATGGCGCGGCACGCAGCGCGTACGGCCGCATGAGCAACGGCAAGCCCGCCACACAGGCGCTGTTCGAGGACCGCAAGCTCCAGGAGGAGCTCACCAACGCGGCCAACGCGCTGCGCCAGGCCGGTGCCTCGCTGCGCGAGGCGTCCGTGGCCCCGCCTGCGCCCGCGCGCCGGCGCCGCGGTCTCGGCCGCTCGATCCTGCTGCTGGCGGTCGGCTCCGCGGCCGCGCTTGCGCTCAGCGAGGGCCTGCGCTCCAAGCTCCTCGACCTCCTGTTCGGCGCCGAGGAGGAGTTCGACTACAGCCCCACGACGGCCCCCGAGACACCCGCGCCGGTGGGCGTCGCCGGCGGTTGAGCGGCGCCGTCTCGCCGCCTGCGCGTATGAGCGTCGACGCAGCCGTAGTCGAGGACCGCAAGGTCTCCGAGGACGCAGGCGCGCCTGCCGGCGGCGGCAGCGGCGCGCGCTCGCGGTCGCTGACCGGCGAGAAGGCGCGCAGGATCATCGACGCGATGCGTCGCAGCGTGGCGCGGCGGGGAACCGCCGCATCGACGTTCGACCACGTCTCGCGCGAGGCGGGCGTCTCGCGCGGGCTGCTGCACTACTACTTCGGCACCAAGGAGCAGCTGCTGGCGGAGGCCGTGAGACGAGACTGCGAGCTGCGCCTGGAGCGCCTGGAGCGGCAGCTGTCGACCGCCAAGTCGGCAGACGACTTCATCGACCTGATGGCGCAGAACCTGCAGGAGACCGTGCGCGAGGAACCCGACTTCGTCACGCTGGTGTTCGAGCTGTTCACGCTGTCGCGCCGCAACGACGACATCGCGGCGGAGTACGCGGGGCTGATGCGCAGCACGCGCGAGCACGTGGCGGTGATGCTCGCCGCGGCGCAGCGCGAGGGCGTGCTGCGACTGCACGCCGAGCCTGAGGCGGTCGCCGAGATCCTGTTCTCGCTCGGGGACGGCCTGGCGCTGCGTCTGCTCACGGAGCCCGATCGCGACTTCAGCGACACGATCCACGCCGGCATCACGTGCGCACGCGCGCTGTTGACGGATTGACGCTCCTATAATCGGCCCCCCGAATGCCGATCTACGAGTACAGGCGACCGGACGGCACCACGTTCGAGATACAGCAGTCGTTCAGCGACGACGCGCTGACGGTCGACCCCGATACCGGCGTGCCGGTGGAGCGCGTGCTGCACGCGCCGGCCGTTCACTTCAAGGGCAAAGGCTTCTACAACACCGACTACGGCACGCGCAACCGCCAGCGCGAGACGGCGGCCGCCGCCGCGGAGAAGTCCTCCAGCGAGAAGTCCTCCGCCGACAAGTCCTCCTCGGAGAAGGGCTCGGGCGGGGAGAAGTCCTCATCCGGCGGATCCTCCGGCGAGAAGTCGTCATCGGACGGCGCGTCCTCCTCATCCTCATCGTCTTCCTCGGAGGGCAAGAGCGACAAGGGAGCGACTAAATCCGGCGACTCCAAGCCGGTCGCCGCGAAGAGCTGAGCTCAGCCGCTCATGAAGCGCGCGACGTCCGCGCGCTTGGCTTCTTCTGAGACGGTCAGGCCTTCTCCGCCGCCGGGCAGCGTGGTCTGGCCGGTCGGCTTGAGCACGTGTGTGGGGGGTGTGCCGGTGATGGCCAGCGCGGCGAACATGCCGAGCAGTTCCGTTCCGCTCATGTCGGAGATGATCGCGGGCGGCGCGTGCCACGCGATCCACGGCAGGCGGAAGAAGCTGAAGGGCGAGAGCAGCTGGCTCTTCATGTCGGTGAACAGCGCCTGCTGGTGTTCCTCGCGCTGGATGTCGGTCTCGTTGGGCTCGCACAGGTTCTCGCGGGTGCGCGCCAGCGCGAGCGCCTGCTTGCCGTTGAGGTGGTGCGTGCCGGCCTTGAGGCGCAGCGTGTAGCCGCCGTTGGCGAAGCCGCCGTCGAGCTTGGAGACGATGCAGCCGCCCGTGTACGTGACGCCGCCCATCGCTTCGATCAGCTGCGGGAAGTTTTCGAAGTCGACTTCGACGACGTGGTTGATGGGTATGCCGAGCCAGTGCTTGATCACGGACACCGACAGCGCGGGGCCGCCGAACTCGTGCGCGGCGTTGATCTTCTGCAGGCCGTGGCCGGGGATTTCGATGACGGTGTCGCGCGGGATCGACAGCCGCGCCGCGTGCCCGCCGCCGGTGCGGATCAGCATGATCGTGTCCGAGCGCCCGAAGCCGGTCGTTTCGGCGCCGGGTTCCCTGCTGTTCTTCTGGCGCCTGTCGGAGCCCAGCACGAGGATGTTGTTGGCGGACGTGAGCGGGAAGCCGGCCGGGTCGAGCACGCCCGCGACGTTCGACGGCAGCGAGGTGCGCTCGAAGTGCGAGCTGATGAGGAACGCCACCAGCGACAGCGCCAGCCAGCCGAGCACCAGGCCGAGGAGGCCGAGGGCGATGCGTTTGCGCGTGGTCCACCGGCGCCAGCGCGGCAGGCCGGCGGGGTGCGCGACGCGCCCGAGGCGCGGCGTGCGGCCGGGAGGCCGTGGCCCGCGCGGCGGCGCGCCGCCGGGAGGCCGCGCGCCGGGGGGCGCAGCCCCGCTGGGGGACGCCGAATCGTCCTCGCGGCGCGGCAGCAGACGCGGGCGGGCACGGTAGCGGGTGTAGCGCGGGGGCTCGTCGCCTGGGCTGGCCATCGACAGGACCCTATATTTGCGAGATGACCACCACGGAGGCGCCGGTCGGTCGGCTGCTCGTATGCCCGACGCCGATCGGCAACCTCGACGACGTGACGCTGCGCGTGCTCGACGCGCTGCGCGGCGCGGACGTGGTGGCATGCGAGGACACGCGCCATACGCGCGTGCTGCTCGACCGCCACGGCATCTCACGGCCGTTGATGAGCGTGCACGAGCACAACGAACGTGCCCGCGCGCAGGAGGTGGTGGCGCGCATCCGCAACGGCGGGCTGGTGGCGCTGGTGTCCGACGCGGGCACGCCGCTGGTGTCCGACCCGGGCTTTGCGCTCGTGCGCGAGTGTCTGGCGGCGGGTGTGGCGGTGGAGGTGCTGCCGGGGCCGAGCGCGGTGCTGACCGCGCTGGTCGCATCGGGGCTGCCGGTGGAGAGCTGGCGGTTCGTGGGGTTCCTGCCGCGCAAGCGCGCCGAGCTTGTCGCGTTGCTGGCCGGCGCCACAGAGACGCTGGTGGCATTCGAGTCGCCGCGGCGCTTGGCGGCCACGCTCGAGCTGCTCGCCGAGGATGATTCGCGGCGGCCGGTGGCGGTGTGTCGGGAGCTGACCAAGCTGCATGAGGAAGTCCGCCGCGGGTCCGCGGCCGAGCTGGCCGATCACTATCGAGAGAATCCTGCGCGCGGAGAGGTGGTGTTGGTGTGCGGCGCCGCCGACGCTGGCAGTGCTTCGCTGCGGAAGGCATTGGCCGCGTTGCACGATCTGATCGAGGCTGGCGCCAGGGCCAGGCCGGCGGCGGCGGTGGTGGCCAAGCTGACGGGGCTTCGCGCGAACGAGCTGTACCGGGAGATCACGCGCGGAGAGTGACCTGCTACACAGCAGCAGTGTCCTTCTACGTGACCACCCCCATCTACTACGTGAACGCGGCGCCGCACCTGGGCCACGCGTACACGACGATCGCGGCGGACGTGATGGCGCGCCACCATCGCCAGCGCGGCGAGGAGGTGTTCTTCCTGACGGGCACGGATGAGCACGGCGAGCCGGTGGCGGATGCGGCGCATGCGCTGGGCATCGAGCCGCAGGAGCTGGCGGACCGCAACGCGGAGCGCTTCAAGGCGCTGGCGCCGCAGCTGCACGCGAGCAACGACTTCTTCATCCGCACGACGGACCCGCAGCACGAAGAGGTGGTCAAGCGGGTGCTGTCACGAGTCCGCGAGAACGGCTTTGTATATAAGGGGACGTACGAAGGCTGGTACTGCCCGCGCTGCGCGGACTTCAAGGCGGAGAACGAAATCGACGAGGATCGGCGCTGCCCGATCCATCACATAGAGCTGACACGCGAGCAGGAGGACAACTACTTCTTCAAGCTGTCGGCGTTTCAGGAGCGCCTGGAGGCGCTGTACACGGAGCGCGAGGACTTCGTGGCGCCGCGCACGCGCTACAACGAGGCGCTGTCGTTCATCCGCTCGGGCCTGCGCGACGTGCCGCTGACGCGCCACAAGCTGACGTGGGGGGTGCAGGTGCCGTGGGACCCGGAGCACGTGTTCTACGTGTGGTTCGATGCGCTGCTGAACTACTACTCGGCGCTGTCGTACGCGGGCGAGCGCGACCGCACGGACGAGCTGTGGCCGGCGACGTATCACCTGATCGGCAAGGACATCCTGCGCTTCCACACGGTGTACTGGCCGGCGCTGCTGATGGCGGCGGAGCTGGAGCTGCCTGAGCACGTGTTCGTGCACGGCTTCCTGCTGATGGACGGCGAGAAGATGAGCAAGTCGCTGGGCAACGTGCTGGACCCGTTCGAGGTGATCGAGCGCTATGGCCCGGATGCGCTGCGCTTCTACCTGCTGCGCGACGTGCCGTTCGGCCAGGACGGCTCGGTGTCGACGGCGTCGTTCGAGCTGCGCTACGAGAGCGAGCTGGCGAACGAGCTGGGCAACCTGGCGAGCCGCACGATCGCGATGGTGCACCGCTACCGCGACGGCGTGCCGCCGCCGGCGGCGGTGGACGGCGAGCTGGACGGCGACTTCGCGGGGCTGGCGGCGGAGGTGGAAGCGATGATCGACCGCGCGGAGCTGACGAATGCGCTGGATGCGATCTGGCAGCGTGTGCGCAGGCTGAACCGCTACGTGGAGGAGCGCGCGCCGTGGCAGCTTGCGAAGGACGAGGCGAACGCGGGGCAGCTGGATACGGTGCTGAGCACGCTGGTGGTGGGCCTGCGCGTGCTGGGGGTGCTGTTGCATCCGTACATGCCGTCCAGTACCGACAGGCTGCTGGCGGCGCTGGGCTGCGAGGAGCGCTCGCTGGAGGGCGCGCGCTGGGACTCGAAACAGGGGCTCGGTTCCGCGATCGGGCAGCTGGAGTCGCTGTTCCCCAAGTCGGCGTGAGATGAGCGCCCGCGGCCGCCGTCGATGATCGATTCGCACACGCACCTGCACCTGTGCGAGGCGCCGGCCGCTGAGCTGGTGGAGGAGGCGGACGCGGTTGGCGTGACGCGGATGCTGACGGTGGGCATCGACGGGGCGTCGTGCCGCGAGGCGCTGGCGACGGCGGAGGACTTCCCGCAGGTGTTCGCGGCGATCGGCCGCCACCCCAGCCTGGCGAAGGGCTTCGACGACGCGGACCTGGCGGAGCTGCGCGCGCTGGCGGCGCACGAGCGCTGCGCGGCGATCGGCGAGACGGGCCTGGACTTCTACCGCGACAGCGTGCCGCCGCGCGCCGACCAGGAGCGCGCGTTCGCGGCGCAGATAGCGCTGGCGCGCGAGACGGACAAGCCGCTGGTGATCCACACGCGCGCGGCGGAACGCGAAACGCTGGAGCAGCTGGCGGCGGAAGCGGACGGCGTGAGCGTGGTGATGCACTGCTTCTCGATGCCGGAGCATCTGGACGAGTGCGCGCGGCGCGGCTACGCGATCTCGTTTGCGGGCAACGTCACGTACAAGAACGCTGCCGACCTGGCAGAGGCGGCGCGGCGCGTTCCGGAGGAGCTGCTGCTGGTGGAGACGGACGCGCCCTATCTGACCCCGCAGGCGATGCGAAAGCACCGCAACCGCCCGGCGTTCGTGGTGCATACGGCGGCGTTCGTGGCGGAGCGGCGCGGCGTGACTGTTGAGCAGCTGGACGCGACGGTGACGCGCAACGCGGAGCGCGTGTTCGGCTGGGCACACCCCATCGAGCGGCCCCCTTCCGGCGGCGGGGCAGGCAGTTGAGCGTTGTGGCGGAGGAGCCCGCGCAGCCCGCCATGGGGAGCGACGAGCCCGCTCAGCCGAGCCTGCGGCGGATGCGCCGCTTCGGCGTGCGCCCGGATCGCGACCTGGGCCAGAACTTCCTGATCGACTCGAACATCCTGGGCGTGATCGGCCGCGCGGCGGAGCTGGATGCGGACGACGTGGTGCTGGAGGTGGGCGGCGGCCTTGGCGTGCTGTCGGAGTACCTGGCGCAGCACAGCGCGCACGTGCACGTGGTGGAGATCGACGAGCGCTTGCGCGACGCGCTGGGCGACGCTACGGATGCGCATGCGAACGTGACGGTGCACTGGGCGGATGCGATGGCGCTCGACCTGGCGGCGCTTGAGCCGGTGCCGAGCAAGGTGGTGGCGAACCTGCCGTACGGCGTGGCGGCGGGCTTGCTGCTGCGCACGGTCGAGGAGATGCCCGGCGTGCACACGTGGGTGGCGATGGTGCAGCGCGAGGTCGGCGAGCGGTTGGCGGCGACGCCAGGGGGCGCGGCGTACGGCGTGCCGTCGGTTCTCTCGCAGCTGGCGTGCGACGTGACGGTGCTGCGCGCGATCCCGCGCACGGTGTTCCATCCGGTGCCAAACGTGGACTCGGTGCTCGTTGGCATGCGCCGGCGCGAGAGTGTTGGCTCGGTCAACGAGGAGACGGCCGGCGGCACGGCCGGGCCGGGCGACGGTGCGACGGGGCCGGGCGACGACGTGACGCCGGCGCTGCGCGCGCTGGTGGCGGCGGCGTTTGCGCACCGGCGCAAGACGCTCGTGGGCTCGCTGGCGCTGGCGGGCGACTCACGGGGGATGCCGCGGCGCTCGCGCGAGCAGGTGCGCGAGGCGCTGGTGCGCCTGGGCCACCCGGCGGACGTGCGTGCGGAGCGCCTGTCGCCGGAGGAGTTCCGCGCGCTGGCGGGCGCGCTCGAGCTATGAGTATGAGCAGCAACGGCGCTGCGGCGCTGGCGCCGGGGGTGCACCGCGCGCTTGCGCCGGCGAAGATCAACCTGGGGCTGTTCGTGGGACCGGTGCGCTCACCCCATGGGGCACACCCTGAAGGGCGCAGGCAGGCGAGCGACGGCAGGCACGAGCTGGTGAGCGTGATGCAGTCGATCTCGCTGGCGGACGAGGTGACGCTGGAAGCGGCTCCGGCTGGCGCGGACCGCGACGAGGTGCACTGCCCGGGGGTGTCGGCGGCGGACGGCGAGAACCTGGCGGCGGCGGCGCTGCGCGCGTTCCGCGAGAGCACGGGCTGGCGCGCGCCGCCGCTGCGGCTGAGCATCGTCAAGCGGATCCCCGTGGCGGCGGGCCTGGGCGGCGGCTCGGCTGACGCGGCGGCGACGCTGCGCCTGGCCAGGCACGCGTCGGGCCTGGGCGACGAGCAGCTGCTGCGCACGCTGGGCGCGCGTCTGGGCGCGGATGTGCCGGCGCAGGTCTCGCCGGGGCGCTGGCTGGCGACGGGCGCGGGCGAGCAGCTGCAGGCGCTGGTGACGCCGCGGTCTCGCTTTGGTGTGCTGGTCTTGCCTTTGGCGGTGGCGCTGTCCACTGCGGCGGTGTACGCGGAGGCGGACCGGCTGGGGCCGGTGCGCTCGCGCACGGAGTTGCGCGAGCGCGAGCGCGAGCTGCTCGCGGCGCTGGAGCAGGGCGCGGCGCTGCCGGCTGCGAGGGAGCTGCTGCGCAACGACCTGCAGCGCGCGGCGGTGTCGCTGTGCCCGCAGATCGTGACGTCGCTCACGCAGGCGCGCGACGCGGGCGCGGAGCTGGCGCTGGTGAGCGGCTCGGGCCCGACGGTGCTGGGCCTGTTCGTGCGCGCGGGACGCTCGCCCGAGGGCGGCCTGGTGCTGGCGCGCGCGGCGGCGGAGAGCCTCGCGCAGCGGGTGCCCGCGCCGATCTACGCGGCGCCCGTGGACGGCACGTTCGCGCGCGCGGTCACCCTCGGCATTAGCAAACGACCCCTGCGTGCGTAACAATCCCCGCAGAAATCGCATGAGCAGGTCGCAGATCAACGAGCTGGTGGCGGCGGGCGCGGGGCTGGTCAGCCTTGGGCTGTTCGCCGGCTTGGTGCTGGTCCCGGTGTGGTCCTCCTACTCGCGCGTATGGGAGCGGCTGGCCGCGACGGTGCTGTCGCTGTATGTACTTGCCGTGCTCGTGGGTGCCGGGGTCGTCGGCGCGTTGGCTGCCGTCTACCTCTGGGGCTGACTGGCGTGTCAGACCTGGAGGCGCTGGACGCGATCACGGAGGCGGTCGAGTCGGGGGCAGGTCTGCCCGAAGTGGTGCGCGCGGCGGCCAAGGCGCTCGAGGCGAGCCTGGCTGTGACGGACGCGTGGGGCGCGACGCTGGCGGTGGCGGCGCGCTCGCCGGCGGAGGAGCGCTCGCTGCTGTCGCAGGGCGAGGGCGTGATCAGCTGGCCGCTGCGCGTGGCGGACACGGTGGTGGGCACGCTGCACATGCGCGTGAAGACGGCGCCCAGCGACTCGATGCGCCGGCTGCTGTTGACGATGATCGCTTCGGAGGTGGAGCGCGTGCGCGCGCCCGAGCGGGTCTCGGAAACGGCCGCTGCGGACTTCCTGCGCGCGATCCTGAGCCGCCAGCTGACGGACGGCGGCGAGCTGCTGGAGCGCGCGAAGGAGCTGTCGCTGGCGATCGAGGACGGCGCGAGCATGCTGGTGGCGCGCGCGCACCCGCAGTCCCCCACCGACGAGGGCTGGCGGGGGCGTGTGCGCGCGGTGGCGGAGCGCGGCGCGCGCGCGGTCGCCAGCCGCTCGATCGCGGCGCTGTCCGAGCGTGAGGGCATCGCCGGCGCGGAGGTGCTGGTGCTGGTGCCGGGGGGCGACGAGGCGACGGCGGCGCGCGCGGCGGAGGCGGTGCTGCACGAGATGGAAGCGAGCCTGTCGGGCTACACGTTCGCGCTGGGGCGCAGCCGCGTCACGGCGGAGCCGGCGGAGCTGCCGCGCGCGGCCAGCGAGGCGCTGCTGGCGGCGAACGTCGCCCAGGGCTCCTCCGACGGCACCGCGCTTGCGTTCGACCAGACTGGCGCGTACAGGCTGCTGCTGTCGGCGATGAGCGAGAACCCGAGCGAGCTGCAGCGCTTCTACGCGGAGACGGTGGAGCCGCTGGTGGCCTACGACGAGCAGTACGAGACGGAGCTGGTGCGCACCCTGGAGACCTTCCTGGAGGCGGACGGCAACGTGGCGGGCACGGCGCAGCGCCTGTTCACGCACCGCCACACGATCTACTACCGCCTGGAGCGCGTGCGCGAGCTGTCGGGCCTGGACGTGAGCTCGAGCGACGGGCGCGAGAAGCTAAGCCTGGGCCTGAAGTCGATGCGCGTGCTGGGCATCGCGTCGACGGGCGGCCCCGCCTCGGAGGCGGGCGCGGAAGGCGGCCGCGTGCCGAGGCGCTCGGGCCGGCGCACCTGAAGCGCTTGAAGCGAGCCGGGCTCCCGGGCAGCGATTGCTCGCTTCCGTCGGGTGTATAACCATGGCGATACACCCGACGCGAGACGACAAAAAGTCGAGCGCCCCGGGGACGAGCGCTCGGGGTCGAGGCCCCTACAGTCGCGCGCCGAACTCGATCACGTACGTGGCGCCATGCCCGCGCGTGTCGAGCACGGCCGGCACCGCGGACGTGGACGCGACGCCGGCGTCGCGGAATTCACTGCTGAGCATGATCTTGCGGTGTGGCGGCGAGGCCATCCATTCCCGCACGATGTGCGCGGGCGTGGTGTAGCTGCCGGTGCCCCACGCGATGTTCTGCCCGACCTCGACGCCGGCGGCGTGCGCGCGGTAGTGCGTGACGGCGACCAGCGACAGCGGCGTCCTGCCGGAGGGGCCGACGTCGGCGAAGTAGTCCCCGCGCACCATGCTGCCCACCTGGCTGGCGGCGACGCTGCCCAGTTCGCGGTTGGCACGCAACGGGCGCAGGCTGTAGACGGCGCGTTCCCTGTTGACTAGGCAGAGGGTGGCGGCATCGACGGCGCCGAGGTTGGTGGCGGTGGGGCGAAGGTTGGCGTTGACGCACGCCGGGGCTGCGGTCGGTGCTCCGGCGGCGGCCGTGCTGGCACCCGCGGCACCCGCGGCGAACGCGCCCGCGCAGGCAAGCAGCGCCCCGATCAGCACAGCTCCCAGAATGCTCCCAAGTCTTGTCGTTGCCTCCGGCAAGTGAAGGAATACTTGCAGGAGGCCAAGATGGGTGCGTTACTGCATTGTTAAAGCGGCCCTTTCGAGGGGGCTCGCGAACGAGCTGGTCGCCTGCGACCATGTGGTGCCGTTTGGGGAGTGGGGTAATAGGCAGCCCGGAAGACTTTGGCTCTTCAAGTCCTGGTTCGAGCCCAGGCTCCCCAGTGAGGCGAGACGCACGCCAATCCAGCACGGATGCGCGCTCCGCTGGCCCGCCGCTGCGACTGGAATAGCATTGTTCGGGTGAGCGCGCCCACGGTCCTGATCCTTGCGGCTGGCCAGGGCACGCGCATGCGCTCGAAGACGCCGAAGGTGCTGCACGACGTGTGCGGCGTGCCGATGGTGCTGTGGCCGGTGCGGGCGGCGCTGGCGGCGGGCGCGGGCAGGGTGGTGGTGGTGGACTCGCCGGCGCGGGCGCTTGAGGGTCTGCTGCCTGACGGCGTGGAGCTGGCGGTGCAGGAGCGGCCGAATGGCACGGGCGGCGCGGTGCAGGCGGCGATGGCGTCGCTGGCGGCGTCGGTCGGCGGCCCGCTCGAGCCGCAGGCGCCGGTGCTGGTGCTGAGCGGCGACGTGCCGCTGGTGAGCGCGGAGGCGATCGGCGCGCTGCTGGAGGCTCACGCGCACGGCGGCGCGGCGGCGACGATGGCGACGACGGTTCTGGCGGACGCGACGGGCTACGGGCGCGTGGTGCGCGACGCGAGCGGGGCGGTGCAGCGCGTGGTGGAGACGAAGGAGCGGGGCGACGCTACGCAGGCGGAGCTTGAGATCCGCGAGGTGAACACGGGCATCTTCGCGTTCACGGCGCGCGCGCTGACGGACACGCTGAGCCGGTTGGGCGCGGACAACGCGCAGGGCGAGCTGTATCTGCCGCAGGTGCTGGACCTGCTGCGGGCGGACGGCGAGACGGTGGCGGCGCACGTGGTGGACGACGAACGGCTGGTGCTGGGGGTGAACGACGGTGTGGGGCTGGCGCGCGTGCGCGCGCTGGCGCAGGCGGCGATCCACGAGCGGCACATGCTGGCGGGCGTGGGGATCGTGGACCCGGCGGCGACGGTGATCGACGTGGACGTGCAGATCGGCGAGGACACGCTGATCGAGCCGTTCACGACGATCAGGGGCGCGACGCGCATCGGCCGCGAATGCACGGTGCGCCACTCCTACCTGGTGGACTGCGTGCTGGAGGACGGCGCGAGCGTGGGCCCGTTCGGCTACCTGCGCCCGGGCACGGTGCTGCGGGCGGGCAGCAGGGTGGGCACGTTCGTGGAGGTGAAGAACTCGGACGTGGGCGCTGGCGCGCGCGTGCCGCACCTGTCGTACATAGGCGACGCGGATGTGGGCGAGCGCACGAACCTGGGCGCGGCGACGATCACGGCGAACTACGACGGCCGCGCGAAGCACCGCACGACGGTGGGCGCGGGCGTGCGCACGGGCGTGGACACGACGCTGGTGGCGCCGGTGAGCGTGGGCGACGGCGCGTACACGGGCGCGGGCTCGGTGATCACGGAGGACGTGCCGGCGGGGGCGCTTGGCATCGCGCGGGAGCGTCAGCGCAACGTGGAGGGCTACGCGGCGCGCAAGCAGGACTGATTGCGCGGCGGGACCGATCGCGCGAGGACGTTTACACTGCTGCGTAGATGAGTGCGATCGACACGCGCACCGAGTACTCGCGGGCGAGTCTCCCGATCGACTACAACAAGCGCCTGATGCTGTTCAGCGGCCGCTCGAACCGGCAGCTGGCGATCGACATCGCGGACAAGCTGGGCGTGGAACTGGGCCCGGTGGAGCTGAAGACGTTCTCGGGCGGCGAGGTGTACTGCCGCTACGAGGACTCGATTCGCGGCGCGGACGTGTTCATCGTGCAGCCCACCAGCGGCAACGTGCACACGGGCGTGACGGCGAACGACTCGCTGATGGAGCTGCTGTTCATGATCGACGCGGCCGTTGGCGCGTCCGCCCACAGGGTGATCGCGGTGACGCCGTGGTTCGGCTACTCGCGCCAGGACAAGAAGTCGGCGCCGCGCGAGCCGATCTCGGCGCGTCTGGTGGCGCGCATGCTGGAGGCGGCCGGTGCGGACAGGGTGCTGACGATGGACCTGCACGCGGGCCAGATCCAGGGTTTCTTCCAGATCCCGGTGGACCACATGACGGCGCTGTTCATGCTCACCCAGTACTTCACGGACCTGGCGCTGCCGGATCTGGTGGTGGTGGCGCCGGACGCGGGCAGGGTGAAGCTGAACAAGAACTTCGCGTCGAAGATCGGCGCGGAGCTGGCGATCCTGGACAAGGAGCGCCCGGCGCAGCAGGTCGCGGAGATCGGCTACGTGATCGGTGACGTGAAGGGCCGCACGGCTGTGATCGTGGACGACATGATCGACACGGCGGGCACGCTGAAGGCGGCGGCGAAGACGGTGATGGAGGAAGGCGCGACGCGCGTGTACGCGGCGGCGACGCACGCGGTGTTCTCGGGCGACGCGTTCAAGAACCTGGAAGAGTCGGGGCTCGAGCAGATCGTGGTGACGGACACGATCCCGATCGCCACGGACCGCCCGGACAACGTGCGCGTGCTGCCGTGCGCGGAGCTGCTGGCGGACTCGATCCGGCGGATCTTCGTCGATGACTCGGTGAGCGAGGTCTTCGGCGGCGAGAACCAGCTGTTCTGAGCCGTCCGGCCGCGAGCTTGTCCACCCCGCTCGAACCTCCCGGTGCGGGCGCGCGCAGCCCCCGCGTGTGGTGGCAGGGCCTCCCACGGCACCGGCGCCAGGTGCTGCGCGCGCTGTTTGCGGCGTGCGTCGTGGTGGTGCTGGCGGGCGGCGCCCTGCTGGCGCGCTTCCTGAGCGCGGAGAACGCTGAACGGACGGAAGTGGTGGCGCTGCTGCAGGCCGAGGCGAAGGGCGACCTGGCGGGCATGCTGCAGCGGCTGGACGGCTGCCGCGAGAGCCCGACGTGTATGGCGGGCGCGACGGCGGACGCGAACGACCCGCGCGTGCGCCGCGCGGGCGCGATCAAGCTCCTGCAGCTGGAATCGCCGACGGCGTACTCGCTGTCGGGCGCGAGCGGAAGGACGCGCGTGGCATGGACCGTGATCGGCACGCTGCCGGTGGTGCAGTGCGTGGACGTGCGCCGCAGCGGCGGCTTCATCTCTGGCATCCACGTGCACCTGCTGGCGATCAGCACGCCGATCGCGGGCGAAGGGCGGTGCACGAAAGCGACGCGCCTGGAAAGGGAAGAAGAAGAAGAAACGAAAGCGCAGGGGCAGTGAGCTGCGCGCATGGCGGGCGGAGGCGGCCGCGACGGGAGCGGATGAGCGCCGATTGCTACAGTCTGCAGTCGCTCATGGCCGACACGACGACCAAGCTGAACGTCAACACCCGCGAGTCTGAGGGCTCGCGCGCGGTGCGCCGCCTGCGCCGCAGTGGCCGCGTGCCCGGGGTGCTGTACGGCGGCGGCGGCGAGCCGCTGGGCTTCGATGCGGACGAGCGCGAGCTGCGTCACGCGCTTGCGGGCGCGGGCGCGGTGCTGGACGTGAGCGTGGACGGCGGCAAAGGCACGCCGGCGGTGCTGAAGGAAGCGCAGCGTCACCCGGTGCGCGGCGAGACGATCCACGTGGACCTGCTGCGCGTGAACCTGAAAGAGGCGATCAGCGCGGTGGTGCCGCTGGAGCTCGAAGGCGTGGACGATGCGCCGGGCGTGAAGCAGGGCGGCATCCTGGAGCAGATCACGCGCGAGCTGAACGTGGAAGCGCTGCCGACGGCGATCCCGGAGTCGATCGTGCACGCGGTGGGCGAGATGGAGATCGGCGAGACGATCCTGCTGGGCGCGCTGACCGTCCCGGAGGGCGTGACGCTGCTGGACGACGTCGAGGAAACGGTGATCGCGACGCTGTCGCCGCCGCGCCTGCAGAGCGAAACGGCGGAAGAGATCGAAGCGGAGACGGAGCTCGTGGGCGAGGACAGCTCGAGCGGCGACGGCTCCGAGGGCTCCTCAGGCGAGGAGTAGTTCGCCTGCGACGGAGGCGGCCGCTGAGCGGCGCGATGCGGCGTCCTCGCTCGCTCGCGTGCGAAGCACGCCACGCTCGCTGCGTCCTTGCCTCGCTTGCCCAGCGACTGCCTCAGCGTTGCTGCCCATTGAGGATCGGATGATCTTCGGAGCGCCGATCGACTGGCTGATCGTCGGCTTGGGCAACCCGGGTCGCGAGTACGCGGGCACGCGCCACAACGTCGGCTTTGCGGTGGCTGAGGCGCTGGTGGAGCGCTGGGATCTGGGCCGCGCGAAGGATCGCTTTCGCGGGCGCATCGCGGAAGGCCGCGTGCGCACGGCGGTGCCGGGCGGGCCGACTCCGCGCGTGGCGGTGCTGTGCCCGCAGACGTACATGAACGACGCGGGCCGCTCGGTGGGCCCGGCGCGCGGAGCGTTGAAGCTGCCGCTGGAGCGCGTGCTGGTGGTGCACGACGAGATCGACCTGCCGTTCGGCGACGTGCGCACGCGGCTGGGCGGCGGCCTGGCTGGCCACAACGGCTTGAAGTCGTTGAAGCGCGAGCTGGGCGGCGCGGACTTCATGCGCGTGCGCGTGGGCGTGGGCCGCCCGGACACGACGGACCCGGAGATCGTGTCGGCGTGGGTGCTGGGCCGCTTCAGCGAGGGGGCGGCGCAGGTTGCGGAGCTGGTGGAGCGCGCGGTGGATCACGCGGAGCGGGTGGTGCTGGGAGAGGAGCCGTGATGGCGACGACCGCCGGCGCGCTGCGCCCGCTGCTGGGCTTGGCACAGGTTGACGAGCAGACGCTGCGCCTGGCGCGCGAGGGCGGCCACGCGTTCGTGTCGTCGTCGCTGCGCGCGTATGTGATCGCGGCGCTGAGCGAGATCGACGATGACGCGCGCTCGCGTCCGACGCTGGTGGTGGTGGGCGACGACCGCGCTGCGCGCGACCTGGCGGCCGATCTGGGCGCGTGGCTGGCGCCGCGGCGCGTGCGCTACTACCCGTCGCGGGGTGTGGCGTACGAGTCGCATCTGGCGCCGCCGGCGCACCTGGTGGGGCTGCGCGTGGCGGCGCTGGACGCGCTGCTGGGTACGGACGGCGCGGCGCCGGGCGCGGACGGTGCGGTGCCGGGCGCGGCGCGCGGGGGCGCTGGCGCGGCGGACGCGGAGCCGGCGGTTGTGGTGGTGAGCGCGGTGGCGCTGTCGGAGAAGGTGCCGGACCCGCTGCTGCGCCCGCACTCGTTCACGCTGCGCGTGGGCGAGCTGCTGGACCTGGACGAGTGCGCGGCGGAGCTGGTGAGCGCGGGCTACGAGCGCGTGGACCAGGTGGAGGAGCGCGGGCAGTTCGCGATGCGGGGCGGGCTGCTGGACGTGTTCCCGGCGACGGAGGATCGCGCGGTGCGCGTGGACATGTTCGACGTGGAGATCGAGTCGCTGCGCTGGTTCTCGACGTTCACGCAGCGCTCGCTGGGCGACGCGGAGGAGGTGGAGATCGCGCCGGCGGCGGAGCTGGCGCTGGAGCACCGCGAGCTGGCGGAGCTGGCGGCTGAGCAGCTGCCGACGGGCGAGGACGCGGAGCGTCCGGACATCGCGGAGCTGCTGCCGGTGGACCGTTTTGGCGCGCTGCTGGATCTGGTGGGCGAGGACACGCAGGTGGTGGTGGCGGCGGAGGAGGACCTGGAGCCGGTGCTGAACGACCTGTGGAGCGACGTGTGCGCGGCGTTCGGCGACGAGGACGCGCACCACCTGTACGTGAGCCCGCAGAGCATCCACGCGACGCTGGAGCAGCGCACGCGCATGTGGCTGTCGGCGCTGTCGAGCGGCCAGGAGATAGAGCTGCGCGCGCAGTCGGCGGACACGGCGGCGCGCTCGCTGGCGGAGGCGGAGCCGGAGCTGGAGAAGCTGGTGCGTTCGGGCTACCGCACGGTGGTGGCGTTCCCGCGCCGCGGCGAGGGCGAGCGCGCGGCGTACAACCTGGGACGCCTGAAAGCGACGTGGCTGGGCGAAGGCGAGGAGGGCGCGAACGGCGGCGGCTCGGCAATCGGCTTCCAGCCGCTGGAGGCGTCGCTGCGCTTCGCGGCGGCGTCGCTGCGCGAGGGCTTCGTGGCGCCGCAGCTGAAGCTGGCGGTGTTCCCGGAGCACCGGCTGCTGCGCAGGCGCCGCGCAGAGCGTCCAGGCACGGGCGGCCGCCACGGCGGCGCGGGCGGCGCGCGCAGGGGCGCGCTGCGCTCGTTCACGGAACTGCGCACGGGCGACATCGTGGTGCACGAGGACCATGGCGTGGCGCGCTTTGCGGGCTTTGAGACGCGCACGGTGGCGGACGTGACGCGCGACTACCTGTACCTGGAATACCAGGGCGACGACCGCGTGTTCGTGCCGACGGACCAGCTGGCGAAGATCTCGAGGTACGTGGGCGCGGGCGCGGGCTCGCATCCGCCGCTGTCGAAGCTGGGGGGCACGCGCTGGGAGACGATGAAGGCGCGCGCGCGGCGCGCGGCGCAGGAGCTGGCGGGCGAGCTGCTGAGCCTGTATGCGGAGCGCCGCAGGCGCAGCGGCCACGCGTTTGGCCCGGACTCGGACTGGCAGCGCGAGTTCGAGGAGCGCTTCCCGTTCACGGAGACGCCGGACCAGCGCGACGCGATCGAGCTGGTGAAGGCGGACATGGAAGCGCCGCGGCCGATGGACAGGCTGATCTGCGGCGACGTTGGCTACGGCAAGACGGAGGTGGCGCTGCGCGCGGCGTTCAAGTGCGCTGAGGAGGGCAAGCAGGTGCTGATGCTGGTGCCGACGACGATCCTGGCGCAGCAGCACTACGGCACGTTCGCGGAGCGCCTGGCGGACTATCCGTTCACGCTGGAGCACGTGTCGCGGTTTCGCGCGCCGGCGGAGCAGAAGGCGGCGATCAAGGGCTTTGCGGAGGGGCGCGTGGACATCCTGGTGGGCACGCACCGCGTGCTGTCGCGCGACGTGCGCGCGAAGGACCTGGGCCTGCTGATCGTGGACGAGGAGCAGCGCTTCGGCGTCAAGCAGAAGGAGCTGCTGCGCCAGCTGAAGCTGAAGGTGGACGTGATCGCGATGTCGGCGACGCCGATCCCGCGCACGCTGCAGATGTCGCTGGCGGGGCTGCGCGACATCTCGGTGATCGAGACGCCGCCGGAGGGCCGGCGGCCGGTGCGCACGTACGTGGGCGAGTACGAGGAGGAGCTGGTGAAGCGCGCGATCCTGCGCGAGCACGCGCGCGGGGGGCAGGCGTTCTTCATGCACAACCGCGTGGAGTCGATCGACGAGACGGCGGAGCGGCTGCGCGCGCTGTGCCCGGGCGTGCGCTTCGCGGTGGCGCACGGGCAGATGGGCGAGGGGGAGCTGGAGGCGGTGATGATGGACTACCTGCGCGGCGGCGCGGACGTGCTGGTGTGCACGTCGATCATCGAGTCGGGCATCGACATCCCGCAGGCGAACACGCTGATGGTGGAGCACGCGGACGCGTTCGGCCTGGCGCAGCTGTACCAGATCCGCGGTCGCGTGGGGCGCAGCCGCGAGCGCGCGTACGCGTACCTGCTGTACGACTCGGCGGCGGCGCTGACGCCGGAGGCGGCGCAGCGGCTGTCGGCGCTGTCGGACTACACGGAGCTGGGCGCGGGCTTCAAGATCGCGATGCGCGACCTGGAGATCCGCGGCGCGGGCAACCTGCTGGGCGACGAGCAGTCGGGGCACGTGGCGGCGCTGGGCTTCGAGCTGTACATGCAGATGCTGGACGAGGCGGTGGCGGCGGCGGAGCCGGAGCAGGAGGGCGAGCAGCTGCCGGAGCCGGTGCGGCTGGACGTGAGCGTGGACGCGTACGTGCCGGCGGACTACGTGCCGTACGAGCAGGCGAAGATCGAGCTGCACAGGCGCGTGGCGGGGGCGCTGGAGGTGGCGGACGTGGAACGCCTGCGCGAGGAGCTGGAGGATCGCTTCGGGCCGGTGCCGGAGCCGGTGGAGAACCTGCTGGCGCTGCAGCGCGCGCGCATCAAGTTCGGCCAGGCGGGCGCGCGCACGGTGAGCTTCCACGGCGACCGGCTGGCGGTGGTGCCGATCGAGCTCGACTCGGCAAGGGCGCGGCGGCTGCGCGAGGAGCTGCCGGAGGCGTTGTACGAATCGGGCCGCTCGCAGGTGTCGGTGCGTGTTCCAAAGGACGGGAGCGATCGCTTCCCGAGCGTGGTGAAGGCGGCGGATGTGCTGCTGGGGATCGTGCGCGAGGCCGCTTAGGAACTCGTTATCGACTCCTTAAGCACGATGCATGTGCAATCCGCTAGAGTGCCCGCGTCGTGTCAAAGACTCTCAGGTCCATATCGGCGCTTGGCGCCGTTTTGTTTGCCCTGGTGGGGATCTCCGCCTGCGGCGGCATACCCGGCGACGCGGTCGTGCAGGTAGGCGGTACGCCGATCAGCAAGACGGCGTTCGACCACTGGATGGGCGTGGCGGCGGCGTCGAGCTCGGCTGGCACGACGGAAAAGCCGGCGGTGCCGGAACCGCCGAACTACACGACCTGCATCGCGCACTTGACGAAGACGGCGCCGAAGCCGGCGAAAGGCCAGAAGGCGCCGACGACCGCGCAGCTGAAGTCGGAGTGCGAAACGCAGTACAAATCGCTGCAGAGCGAGGTCCTGGGCTTCCTGATCTCCTCGCAGTGGGTGCTGGGCGAAGCGTCGTCGCTGGGCGTGAAGCTGAGCGACGCGGAAGTGAAGAAGGAATTCGCGAAAATCAAGGCGACGCAGTTCCCGAAGCCGTCAGAATTCGAAAAGTTCCTGGCGACGTCGGGGCAGAGCGTGTCGGATCTGCTGCTGCGAGTGAAGCTGAACCTGCTGTCGCAGAAGATCCAGAAGCAGATCGTCAAGCAGAAGAGCGCCGTGACGGAAGCTCAGGTCACGAAGTACTACAACGAAAACAAGTCGAAGTACGGCACGCCGGAAAAGCGCAACGTGAGGATCATCCTGACGAAGACGGAAGCGCAGGCGAAGGCGGCGAAAGCGGAAGTTGAATCGGGCAAGAGCTTCGCGAGCGTGGCCAGCAAGGTGTCGATCGATCCGACGAGCAAGGCCAACGGCGGCGAGCTCAAGGAAGTGGTCAAGGGCGAGGAGGAGCAGGCGCTCGACACGGCGATCTTCGCGGCCGCCAAGAACAAGCTCGGCGGCCCGGTGAAGACCCCGTTTGGCTACTACGTGTACGAAGTGCTGAGCTCCACGCCGGGCACCCAGCAGCCGCTGTCACAGGTGAAGTCGACGATCAAGCAGCAGCTGATCGCGACGGGCCAGCAGACGGCGCTGAGCAAGTTCGTCAAGGAATTCAAAAAGAAGTGGCTGGCGAAGACGGAATGCCGCTCCGGCTACATGGTGGCGGACTGCAAGGGCTACAAAGCGCCGAAGACCAGCACCACGGGCGCGGTCAAAGCCGCCGAATAGCCGCAGGGGTGCGCGAACCGCCCGCTGTATGAGCGCGATCGACAGAGTCCACGCGCGCCAGATCCTTGACAGTCGTGGCAACCCGACGGTCGAGGTGGAGGTGCAGCTGCGTTCGGGCGCGCACGGCCGCGCGGCGGTGCCGTCGGGCGCGTCGACGGGCGAGTTCGAGGCTACGGAGCTGCGCGACGGCGGCGAGGCGTGGGGCGGCAAGGGCGTGACGCGCGCGGTGGCGAACGTGGACGGCGAGATCGCGCAGGCGGTGACGGGGATGGACGCGGCGGGCCAGGAGGCGCTGGACAGGGCGCTGATCGAGCTGGACGGCACGCCCAACAAGTCGCGCCTGGGCGCGAACGCGATCCTGGGCGTGTCGCTGGCGGCGGCGCACGCGCAGGCGGCGGAGCAGGGGCAGCCGCTGTGGCGCTATCTTGGCGGCGCGGACGCGAGCCTGTTGCCGGTGCCGATGATGAACGTGCTGAACGGCGGCGCGCACGCGGACAACAAGGTTGACTTCCAGGAGTTCATGATCGTGCCGTGCGGCGCGAGCACGTTCTCGGAGTGCCTGCGCATGGGCGCGGAGGTGTTCCACGCGCTGAAGGGCACGCTGCACGAGCACGGCCTGGGTACGGCGGTTGGCGACGAGGGTGGCTTTGCGCCCGATCTGGGGTCCAACGAGGAGGCGCTGAGGATGCTGGTGGAGGGCATCGAGGCGGCGGGCTACAGCCCGGGCGAGGATGTGGCGATCGCGCTGGATCCGGCGGCGAGCGAGTTCTACGTCGACGGCGCGTACGTGCTGGAGCACGAGGGCCGCACGCTGAGCGCTGCGGAGTTCACGGACTACTGGAGCGAGCTGGTGTCGCGCTACCCGGTGGTGTCGCTGGAGGACGGCATGGACGAAGAGGACTGGGACGGCTGGCGCCTGCTGACGGAGCGCCTGGGCTCGCGCGTGCAGCTGGTGGGCGATGACATCTTTGTGACGAACACGGAGCGGCTGCGCCGCGGCATCGACACGGGCGTGGGCAACTCGATCCTGATCAAGGTCAACCAGATCGGCACGCTGACGGAGACGCTGGAGGCCGTGGCGATGGCGCGCGAGGCGGGCTATACGGCGGTGATGAGCCACCGCTCGGGCGAGACGGAGGACGTGACGATCGCCGACCTGGCGGTGGCGACGGGCTGCGGCCAGATCAAGACGGGCGCGCCGTCGCGTTCGGACCGCGTGGCGAAGTACAACCAGCTGCTGCGCATCGAGGAGCAGCTGGGCGCGCACGCGCGCTTTGCGGGACGCAGCGCGTTTCGCGGCGCGTAGGGTCAAGCGGAGCCACAGTAGAAGAGCCGCATGCGGCTTCGCGGCGGCCGCGTCGCGTATAGCGACGGTCCGAGCGGTGTATAGCAATGGTCATACACCGCCCGCCAAGCGACATATATATGGCCGGCCGGTGGCCGGCCAGTGGCCGGCCGGTGGTATCTGCGGCGGGCCCGGTGGTCTTCGACCAGCGGCAGGATGTTGCCCGACTGTCGCGAATCGAGGTGGGCATGGCTGCCATCTCAGCATCGCGAGCTGGCGCGGCGCGCCCCGGCGCGGGCCGTACGCTTGCGGCGCGCGTGCGCTGGGACCGGCTGGGCCGCGTGGCGATGCTGCTGGTGCTGGTGGCGTTGCTGTACCTGTACGCGAGCGCGGGCGTGCACATGCTGTCGACGTGGCGCCAGTCACGGCACGACGACGCTGTGGTTGCGGCGATGCAGCGCGAACACAGCGCGCTGGTGCACCAGCGCGAAGCGCTGACGGCGGCGGGCACGCTGGAAACGCAGGCGCGCCAGCTGGGCATGATGAAGGCGGGCGAGCAGCCGTACGTGGTCGGCGGCCTGCCGGGCAACTGAGCGCAACTCGCTGCTAGCCTCGGCGGTGAGTGTCGTTCGAGACGGCCAACTACCAGTGGCAGCAGGGCGAGCGCCGGCTGGCGGCTGCGCCGGCTGAGCGCCAGCCGCTGCTGGAGCACGTCACGAATGCGCTGGTTGCGGAGCTGCGCAGACGCCTGGGAGGGCGCTTCTCGGCGCTGGAGCTGGTGAGCCTGTACGAAGGCGGCGCCAGCTGGTGCCAGCAGATCGCGATGAAGCTCGCGCCGGATGATCCGTGGGCGTGGGAGGCGGGCGTGGTGACCGACGCGGCGTTCGCGCGATACCTGCGCGAGGCGGCGGACTACGCGGGCGGTCGCAGGACGCTGACGGAGGCGTAGCACCAACACGCCCAGTAGGGCGTGCTACTCGTCAGACCCGCTGCGGCGGATGACGATGCGGTCCTCCTCGACCTCGACCTCGACGGGGCGATGGCCGGCCCAGTGCTCGGCGTAGATGGGGTTCTCCTGGATGGCGGGGTCGAGCCACAGGCCGTAGCCCTCCTCGCCGTGGTCGAAGGTGCCCTCGAGCGGGCCGGTGTTGCGCGCTCCGGCGCGTCGCCCGCGCCCGCCGCGGCGGCTGCGCCTGCGCGTGCGCGTGGCGCCGCCGTCGCCCTCGGCGTCGTCCTCGTCGCTGGTGTCGCCGGCTTCGGCCTTCTGCCGGGCGCGCTCGGCCTCGGCCTCGGCGGCTTCGGCTTCGGCGGCCTCGAGCTCGGCGGCGATGAGCGCGTCGTCCTCGGCTCGCAGGTCGATCTCCTCGGGGTAGTCGCCGGCGCCGCCGTTGCCCTCGATGGCCTCGTCGTCGCTGACGAGCTCGTTCTGGCGCTTGAACTGCTCGATGTCGCGTACGGTGACCTCAAGCTGGTGGGCGACCCAGGCGTCGGTGCGCCCTTGCCGCACCCACGCACGGATCTGGTTGAGGTGCGGTCGCAGAGATTTCCTTGGCATGGACGGTCCGGGAGACTAGCGCAAGCGCTCGCGCGACGCGGCACGCGCCACGGCGGCGCGTCGGCGCGACGGCCTGTGCACGTGCTGCTCGGCCGACGGGAGACGGTCTGGCGGGGGACGTTTGAGAATTGGCATCGCGTTCCCCCGGTGCTGCGACTATGCTTGGCACTCCGGCGGTTTGGGGTTGCGCCGGGTCGCCAATCGGCAATGAGGAAGGTGCACCCAAATGCTGGTTCTGACGCGCAAGTCCAACCAGAGCATCATGATCGGGGACGAGATCGAGGTTTCGGTTCTGTCGGTCATGGGCGAGAAGGTGCGCATCGGCATCCAGGCGCCGCAGCGGGTGCCTGTGTTCCGCAAGGAGATCTACCTGGAGATCCACCGTGAAGGCAGCGCTCCGGACGGGGCGGCGGGGAAGGGTGGCGCGGCGAAGGAGCACGCGGCTGCGGTGGACGAGTCGCTGCAGGGGCTGGGCGAGGGCGCCTAGCGCGGGGACGCTGGTCCTGGGTGCGGCGCGGCGAGAAGGCGCCCGCGCGGCTGACGCTGAGAGGGCCGCTGAAGGGCGCTCAGCCGAGCAGCAGGTAGAGGGTGCGAAACATCACGACGGTTACGACGGCCGCGGTGAGGATGAGCGTGAGCACGAGCAGCGCGAAGCGCATGGACCCGCGCTTGTGGCGACGCTCGAGGTCGCGCTTGAAGGCGCGCTGCTCGGTGGTGCGGCGCAGCGAGTCGCGCCGGCGCCGGTCGAGTGAGGCCTCCCTGGCGAAGGCCTGCTCCCACTCGGCGAGGCTCTGACGCATTTTCATGTCGACGGCGTGTCCTCGTCCCTGGCGGCGTCCTCGTTCGCTCGCGTGCGAAGCACGCCACGCTCTCTGCGTCCTTGCCAGGATCGCGGATCCATCCGTCGATTCGCGCTCACGCGGATGGAGCGAGCGCCTTGGCGCGCTCGTACACGCTGACGAAGCGCAGATAGTTCTCTGCGATCTTGCGCGCGCCGGCGGAGCGCTCGATCTTGCCGTCGACGTAGGCCTTGAGCGGGTCCCACCAGATGGAGCGGCCGATGGCGAAGCCGATGTAGCCGTCGACGGGGGCGGCGGCGGCGAGCCATTGGTCGACCTTGGCGTCGTCGGCGCCGCGTCCGAGCACGACGGACTTGACGTGGTCGCGCCCGCCGGTGCGCGTCTGGGCGATGAGCATTTCGCAGTCGGAGCGCTTGTCGACGCCCTCGATCTTCCAGATGTCGACGACGATGCCGGCGTCCTGGATGTCGGCGATGGCGCGGCGCATGAGCTCGGGGCGCAGCTCGGCGTCGTAGCGGTCGGTGTCGCCGCCGACGCTTTGCAACTGGGCGTCCTCGGCGGGGACGAGCAGCTCGAAGAGGAACTTGCGGTCGTTGTGCGCGAGCCAGTCGCTGAGGCGCAGCAGCTTGGCGAGCTGCTCGCTGTTGGCGGCGGCGTTGCCGTCGGGGTTGTAGCGGACGAGCACCTTGGTGTAGTCGGGGTTGAACTTCTCGATGTGCTTGCCGAAGTCGTCGCCGTACTGGAAGTCGAACGTGGGCTGCCCTGAGCGCTCGGCGGGCATGGCGAGCTTGAGCCCGCGCTCGTGCGCCTCGGCGGGCACGGTGGAGCCGAACTGCTCGTCGACGAGCACGCCGGTGACGGCGGGGTCGGCGCCGGCGGCGACGGCCTGCAGCATGCCCTCGAAGATGAGGTGCTTGGCGTCGGCGATTATGGCTGTTTGCTCGGAGTCCGGCTCGCCGTCGATCCCGAAGAACTTCTTCTGGAAGGAGCCGCGGTGGTCGAACGCGAGGATGTAGAGCTGGCTGACGGTTGCGGGGTTCATGCGACTGAGTATTCCAGAGCCGTGCGGGCTGGGGTCGGGAGGTCCTTAGAATGGATCGACGATGACCTCTGGCGCTGATCTGTTCGTGGTGTGCAAGCAGTGCGGATCGGAGGTGAGCCCGTACATCACGGAGTGCCCGTACTGCGGCACGCGGCTGCGCAGGCGCGCGCCGAAGCTGCCGCCGGCGAACGCGCCGACGCGCAGCAGCACGCTGCGCGGCCGCACGCTGGCGCGGCTGAGGCGCTCGGGGTCGGCGCAGACGGGCGGCGCGCAGCGCGCTGGCACGCGCAGGCGCACGCACGCGGGCCCGGGCGGCTGGGCGGCGGAACGGCCGTACGCGACGATGGCGCTGGTGGCGGCGAGCGCGGCGATGTGGGTGATCGGGCACGCGGAACCGGCTGTGGATGCGAAAGCAGCGCTGTTCGGCCCGCTGCGCGGCGACTGGTGGAAGCTGTTGACGAACGGCTTTGCTTACGGGGCCGGCTGGTACGCGTTCGTGGCGATCCTGGTGGTGGCGATCTTCGGCTGGCTGCTGGAGCGCCGCTACGGCCCGATGCTGGTGCTGGCGCTGTTCTTGGGCGCGAGCGCGATCGGCGCGCTGCTGGCGAGCGCGGCGTATCCGTTTGCGCTGGTGAGCGGCGGCAACGCGGGCGCGCTGGCGCTGCTGGCGGCGTGGGCGGCGCCGGAGCTGCAGGCGGCGCGCACGGACGCGTACCGCGACAGCGATCTGCTGGGCGCGGGGGCGCTTGCGGCGCTGCTGCTGGCGGTGCCGTTTGCGCGTCCGGAAGCGAGCTGGCTGGCTGGCGTGGCGGGCGGGCTGCTGGGCTTGGCGATGGGGCTGGGGCGTGCAGGGGCTGGGCAGGTCGGAGGCGTAGGATGGTTGCGCGATGGCGATGACGAACGCGGTGGTGCTGATTGAGGCTGAGCGCGATGCGCTGTCGAGCCTGGGCGGCGCGCTGGCGGACATTGAGGGCGTGGCGGAGGCGTACTCGGTGACGGGCGAGTGGGACTTCGTGGCGATTGTGCGCGTGCCGGACCATGAGCAGCTGGCGGATGTGGTGACGGGCCAGGTGGGCGGGCTGCCGGGGGTGCTGCGCACGCAGACGATGGTGGCGTTTGCGGCGTTCTCGCGCCACGACCTGGAATCGCTGTTCTCGATCGGAGAATGACGGCGCGCGAGCGATGACGGCGCTGGCGATGAAGCGCGAGTACGGCCCGACGCTGGGCGGGCTGCTGGCGCCGCGCTGGCATGCGGCGTCGCGGCTGGCGCGCGCGGCGGTGGTGGCGGCGGCGGTTGCGCTGGTGGGCGCGCTGGTGGCGCTTGGCCTGACGCTTGAGAACTCGAGCTACTCGCACGGCGGCAGCGTTCGGTTCAGCTTCAGCTACCGCGACCTGTGGCGGGTGCTGCCGGAACGGGGCGGCTTCGTGCGGGTGCAGAGCCGCTGGCGGAATGGCGAGCTGAAGTACTCGTTTGCGGTGGGTCCGCTGCGGCTGCCGGCGTACACGGGCGAGCTGCAGGGCGAGCTGCCGCTGTACGCGACGAGCTTCATCCGTGCGCTGCGTGAGCGCACGCGGGGCTTTGAACTGCGCGGCGAGGGCAAGACGCGCATCAACAACACGCTGTCGGGCTACCAGGTGCTGTTCTACGCGACGGTGGAAGGCGAGCGCTTGTACGGCCGCGACGTGCTGCTGGTGGCGCAGCGGGCGGGCGCGCGCGAAGGCGTGGTGGTGGCGATGCTGACGTCGCCGACGGCGAGCGCGCAGGTGTCGTCGCCGATGGAAGTGGGCGAGACGGGCGTGCTGCTGAAACCGCTGAAGACGTTTGCGTTCGGCTAGCTGCTTGGCGTGACGACGCTGTCGGGCGGCGGCGGCACTGCGCCGACGGGGGTGGTGGGTTCGCTGCTGGGCGCGGGGCTGGTGGGTTCGGTGGGCGGCGTTTCGACGGGCGTGGTGGTTGTGGTGGTGCCGGTGGTTGGCGGTGTGGCGGGTGGGGGTGTGGTGGTTGTGGTGGTGGCGGGCGGCGTTGCGGGGACGCTGGTGGCGGCGGCGGGAAGTTCTGTGGTCTGGGTGGTGACCTCGGTGGCGGGCGGCGGCGGTGTGGCGGGCTTGGCGGCGCTGGGGTCGGTGCTGTCGACGGTGGTGGCGGGCGCGACGATGGCGATGGGCGGGACCTTGGCGTTGACGCTGTTGGCGTGCTGCGCGCGGCGCTTGGCGGCGAGGCCGGCGCGATGGCGGGCGGGGGGCGTGCTGGCGCTGACGGGCTGGAGCGCCTGGTGCACGACGACGGGCTCGCTGGCGTAGTAGTGGCTGGCGGTGGCGAGGGAGGCGGAGGCGAGCGCGTGCGGATGAGGGCGGTGGTGCACGACGACGGCTTTGTCGGCGGCGACTGCGCCGGCGGTGACGATGGCGGCTGCGGCGAGCCCGGCGACGGCCTTGGTGGCGAGCGCGCCGGCGCTGGCGGTCATGATGCCGCCGACTCCGACGCTGCCGCCGCCTGCGGCTGCACCGGCACCGGCGGTGGCTCCGACGGTGGCGCTGGCGCCGCCGGCGACGTGCGCTCCGCCGGCGGAGGCGGTGGTGCCGAGCTTGGCGAGCAGCAGCTTCTTGACGAGCAGCAGCGGCGCGACGGGCATGATGAGCGCGAGCGCGTGGTTGTTGTGCTTGAGCTGCTTGCGGAAGTTGGCGCAGTGCTGGCAGGTGCGGATGTGGCGGCGGGCGGGCGGGCTGAGCTTGGCTAGCCCCTCGGCGACGTGGCCGAGCTCGAGGCGCACGTCGTCGCAGCTGAGCTTGCGCGCCTCGGCTGCCTCGGCGAGCGAGATGCGGGCGCGCACGAGCAGCGACTTGACGGAGGGAACGGTGGTCTCCATGGCGTGCGCGATCTGCTCGTAGGAGAGCGCGTCGATCTCGCGCAGCAGCAGCGCGGTGCGCTGTGTCTCGGGGAGGTGGTGGACGTCGGCGATGAGCTCGCGGAAGCTCTCGCGGCGTATGACCTTGTCGCCGGTTGAGATGCCGTGCTCGGCGAAGTGCACGTCCATGGAGTCGACGCCGATGGCGGAGGCGCGGCGCAGGTGGTTGAGCGAGCGGTTGCGCGCGATGCGATACAGCCAGGGCCGCACGTTGATGGTGCGCTCGTCGGCGAGCACGGCGTTGAAGGCGGCGGCGAAGACCTCCTGCAGCACGTCCTCGGCGTCCTCGCGCGAGCCGAGCATGTGCCGGCAGAAGGAGAGGAGGCGCGACTGGTAGCGGGCGCAGAGCACCTCGAAGGCGGCGTGCTGGCCGCGGCGGGTGAGCGAGATGAGCCGCTCGTCGGACTGTAGGCGCAGCAGAGCGGTGGGCCCGCGAAGCCCGGGAATGCTGCTGGGGTGGGTGAGTGCGGAAACCTCCATGGACAGTGCGGTGGCTGCTGCCGACTGTATTGACACGGTAGCAGCGGAAAAGTTGCGTCTTTTGACTGATGTTTCCCGCGGCGCGCGCGGGTCAAACGCGGCGAGTAGAGTGCGGCGGGCATGTCCACGGAGAGCGCGCAGGAGACGGGGACGTTCCACGGGGGCCGCTTGGTGGCGAGGCGCCTGAAGGCGCATGGCGTGAGCAAGCTGTTCACGCTGTCGGGCGGGCACCTGTTCTCGATCTATGACGGCTGCCGCGAGGAGGGCATTGACCTGGTGGACGTGCGCCACGAGTCGACGGCGGCGTTTGCGGCGGAGGGCTGGGCGAAGGTGACGCGCGAGGTGGGCGTGTGCGCGCTGACGGCGGGCCCGGGCGTGACGAACGGGATGAGCGCGATGGCGTCGGCGCAGGCGAACCACTCGCCGATGGTGGTGCTGGGCGGGCGCGCGCCGGCGCTGCGCTGGGGCCAGGGATCGCTGCAGGAGATCGACCACGTGCCGTTTGTGCGTCCGCTGAGCAGGCTGGCGGTGACGGCGCAGAGCACTGAGGAGATCCCGGGGTTGGTGGACGACGCGTTTGCGGCGGCGAGCGCGCCGCACGGCGGCCCGGCGTTTGTGGACTTCCCGCTGGACTACGTGTTCATGGAGGCGGCTGAGCAGGAGAGCGACGGTGCGCGGCTGGCGGGCGCGGGCGCTGGCGCTGGCGGGCGCGCTGCGGCGGGCGCTGCTGGTGGAGCGCTGGGCGAGTCGCTGGAGCGCGCGGCGGCGCTGCTGGCGGCGGCTGAACGACCGGTGGTGATGGCTGGCACGGACCTGTACTGGGATCGGGCGGAGCATGCGCTGATGGATCTGGCGCAGACGCTGCGGATACCGGTGTTCTTGAACGGGTTGGCGCGCGGGTGCGTGCCGGCGGACGACGAGCTGTTCTTCTCGCGGGTGCGCGGCCAGGCGCTGAAGGGCGCGGACGTGGCGCTGGTGGTGGGCGTGCCGATGGACTTCAGGCTGGGCTTTGGCGGCTCGTTTGGCGAGGAAACGGAGATCGTGGTGGTGGACGCGGCGGAACCGGAGCGCGACCACCCGCGAAAGCCGGCGGCGGAGTGCTACGGCCCGATCAAGGACACGCTGGAGGCGCTGCGCGCGGGCGCGGGCGCGGCGGCGCTGGCGAGCGAGGGCTGGATCAGCGAGCTGCGCGCGGCGGAGCGGGAGCGCCGCGAGGCGGAGCGGGCGGAGCTGGAGGACGACAGGGCGCCGCTGCACCCGATGCGGCTGTATGCGGAGCTTGCGCAGGTGCTGGACAGGGACGCGATCGTGATTGGCGACGGCGGCGACTTTGTGTCGTATGCGGGCCGCGTGGTGGACAGCTACGCGCCGGGCTGTTGGCTGGATCCGGGGCCGTTCGGCTGCTTGGGCACGGGCTGCGGGTATGCGCTTGCGGCGAAGCTTGCGCACCCGGAGCGCCAGGTGGTGCTGTTGCTGGGCGACGGCGCGTTTGGCTTCTCGGGGATGGAGTACGACACGCTGGCGCGCCACGGCGTGAACGTGGTGGGCGTGATGGGCAACAACGGCATTTGGGCGCTTGAGAAGCACCCGATGGAGTTCCTGTACGGGTACTCGGTGGCGGCGGATCTGCGCCCGGGCACGCGCTACGACGAGCTGGTGCGGGCGCTGGGCTGCCACGGCGAGCTGGTGGAGCGCCCGCAGGACATGCGCGGGGCGCTGGAGCGGGCGCTGTCGGCGGATGCGCCGGCGCTGGTGAACGTGCTGACGGATCCGACTGTGGTGTACCCGCGCAAGTCGAACCTGGCTTGAATCTTTAGGGGGCACGCCTGATGGGCGTGCCTGCGGGGGTTCGCAGTGGCCTCGCCGACGGGCGCGGGCGCCGCCTGTGCGGCGCTAGGAGGCGCGCGCAAGCTGCAGCGCGCCTCCGTAGAGGATGTCGTGCTCTGACACGCGCACGTGCTCGAGCTGGAAGGCGTTGATGGCCTCCTGCAGCAGGATCATGCCGGCGACGATGGTGGGCGCGCGGTCGGGGTTGAGCCCGACGACCTGGCGGCGCTGCTGTTCGTGCATGTCGGCGAGGCGCGCGAGCAGCAGTTCGACGGTGCCGAGCTGCAACTGGTATCCGTGCACGCGCTGTGGGTCATAGGGGTCGAGCTCGAGGTCGATGGCGGCGGCGGAGGTGGCGGTGCCGGCGACGGCGATGCCGTGCTTGACGCGGGCGCGCTCCTCCTGGGGCAGCCCGTCGAGGAACGTGTTGCGCACGTCGCTTGCGAGCTGTTGCAACTCGCTGGGGCTGGGCGGGTCGGAGTGGATGTGGCGCTCTGACATGCGCACAACGCCTGCGTGCAGCGAGGTGTGGAAGCCGGCGACACGGTTGACGCCGACGACGAACTCGGTGGAGCCGCCGCCGATGTCGATGACGACGGTGGGCTCGTGGTCGTCATCGGCGTCGCGCTGGGGGCGCCCGGACATGGCGCCGAGGAACGTGAGCTGCGCCTCCTGCTCGCCGCTGAGCACGCGCGCGTCGAGCCGGTAGTCGTCGCGCACGCGCGCGGCGAACTGGGCGCCGTTGGAGGCGTCGCGCACGGCGGAGGTGAGCACGGCGAGGTTGGCGCCGGCTTCGAGCTGGTCGATGGCCTGGCGGTACTGGGCGAGCGTGTCGAACACGCGCTGCATGGCGTCGGCGTCGAGCGCGCCGCTTGAGTCGACGCCGTGCCCGAGGCGCGTGACCTGGGAGCGGCGGTCGAGGACCTGAACGTCGTCGCTGCGCGGGTCGACGTCGGCGATGAGCAGCCGCGTGGAGTTGGTCCCGATGTCGACGACGGCTACGCGCACAAGGGGGATCCTATGGGCGCGGGCGCAGGCGCGCTGGAGCTGGCATGGGTCGTGACGCCGGGGCCCGCAAGGCGCAACGCGCAGGCGCTCGCTTGAGCGCGGCGGCCGTGCAACCCTGGCCACTCGTGCGGTTCTTTGCTAGAACATAAGGAGCGACGCGGGGTGGAGCAGTCTGGTAGCTCGTCGGGCTCATAACCCGAAGGTCGCGGGTTCGAATCCCGCCCCCGCTATGAGGAAAAACCCCGCTCAGGCGGGGTTTTTTCGTGAGATGGTGGAGTGGCCGGAGAGAGCCAAGGTTCCAATGGGGTTCCGTTTGTGGTGTGTTGTCGGGCCCCGAGCGCCAATCTCCGGTCCACCTGAGCGCTTGGCCGGGCCGGCTAGCGTGAGTGCGATGGTCACACCATCGTTTGAGTTCGACATCCGCGCGCGCACCCTCACGCTCGCCGGCGAGGACGCCACCACACGGACCTTCGCGCTACCGCCGAGCATGTTCGACTTCGAGACCAACCTAGAGCGGGTGGCTGTCCGCCTCGACCCCCCCGAGCTGACTGTCGACCTGCCGAACGGCCGCCACGCGGTCGTCGAGCTGAGCGACCCGCAGCGCTCGCTCGGGGAGCTCCGCGCCGGGCGTCCATGCGTCTACCTGGACCAGAACCATTGGTCGACGATTGCGGCCGCGCGCGAGGGGCGCGGGAGCATCACGGTCGAGCAGGCGCGCGCAGCTGAGGCTCTCGTGGGCCTTGTGGAGGACCGGCGGATACTGCTGCCCGTCTCCGGGGGCCATTTGGTGGAGAGCACCCCCCTCTACGGGGATCGGCGAGTCGCGCTCGCGACGACGGTGCTCCAGCTCGGGCGCGGCTGGCGGATGCGCAATCCCTTGCGGGTGCGTGCCGAGGAGATCTCGCGCGGCGTGCAGGGCGACCCTCCGCTCGCCAGCGGGGTGTTCGCGCCGGACGTGAGCGAGATCTTCACCTCCGAGACGGCTTTGAGCGCCGCGCTGCAGGGCGAGCTCGATCCACTCGCGGTGCTCTCCAAGGTTGTGCCAGCGATCCTCGGGATCTACGACGCGGTCGTCGATCGCCAGGCGATCCCCGACGAGGGCGGAACCGCACAGGCTCAGGCATGGGCGCAGAAGTGGGCGGACATCGCGGCGAAAGTCCATGCTGGCGGCGAGCCCGCGTCGATGGTCCGGCGCGTCGCTTACGCGAACCTGATCCTCGACCTGCCCGACACCCTGGCTGAGGTCGCGGGCGTGATCGGCATCTCGGTTCAGGAGGTGCTCGACCGCCTCACAGCTGACATGGACCTCCTCTCGCGGATGCCATTCCTCGCCCAGATGAATCAGCTGCTCTTCGCTCGGCTGCGTAATGCCCAGCAGCGCTGGGAGGCTAACGACCTGATCGACATCATGTTCCTAAGCTGCGCCGCCGGTTACGCCGACGTGCTTGTCGGCGAGCGAGCGACGATCGGCTACCTGCGCCAGGCACGAGCGCCCCGGGCGTCGGCCGTGCTCGCGAGCTCGCTCCCCGGGGCGGTCAGCGCTCTGCAGCAGATCCTCGCGTGACCGGCCGCGCGGGCGTTCGCCGCGCCCTTGCGTGGCGTTGATGCTGCGCGCGCGCCGACGCCCCTGCCCTCGGTGCCCCCTCGCAACGTGCGCACAACGTGCGCACGTGCTGCTCGACCATTTCCATCATCAGCCTCTCGGACGCCTGTCGGCGAGGCCCTTCCCGACTGCGGCGTGGGCCAAGGCGTCGTCCGCTCCTGTCAGTCGTCCGGCAGGGGCCCGAGCTCGCGTTGAATCTCGGCTGCGTAGCGGCGGAAAGCCTCTGCCTGACCTGCTCGGAAGTCTCGAACGTGCTGTATCTGGTCCTCAACGCGACTGATCGCGCTGCGTAGCTCCTGTCCAGCCTCCTCAGTAAGCCGAAACGCCTCGAACACGACGCGGCCCTCGTGCATCTGCAGCTTCGTCAGGTAGCCGTGGGTGTCGCCGAGGATGCCCATCAGGTGACCGACTTCCTCGCCTTCGGCGACACCGAGCTGGACGTCCATCGACACGAGCCAACCGTAGGTTCCCATCCATTCGTCCTTGACGACTTGTATGTCTCCGAATAGAGCAACATCGTCGTTGCGCGCGGAGTACACCAGCTCACGGAATGCTGCCTCGAGCTCCGCCCGTTCCAGCTCGCCCTCGGCGGACTCCGCTAGGCGCTCGTTGTGTCGCGCGAACGCGAGCGCCACGGCACGGCGGATCGCGTTGGTCACCGTCGGCGGATCGGTGTGCAGATCAACATGGAGTCGAAGGTCGCCTGCGTACGTCCACTGCACTTGCGTGAACATCGCCGGGTCGCCGGCCTCGGCCGCCGCGTCGGTGAGCCCTTCCTGGAGGCGGACCTGCCATGGCCAGCGTCCGCGGTCGGGCGCGTTCGCGAGCCGAAGGTGAAGGATGCATCGTGCCTGCCGGCCGGAGACTTCGGGCAGGAACTCCGTGTGCGCGCCGATGATCTCGGGCGTCAGTCCGTCACCCCAGGTGGGCGGCTGGATGCCTTCGCGGTGCCTTTCCCAGCTGTCTGCCGGGTAGCCGACAACGAAGCTCTCCCAGCGGACGATCCAGCTCGTGACGAAGAGAAGCGCCCGTCGAGCTTCCTCGTAGCTCGGTATCCAGCCGACCGATTCATGCTCCTCCCGTGCTCTCCGCAGCCAGACATACTCGCCGCCGTCGCCAGCGAAGAGCTCGACCTCCAGGAACTCGTCGAGCTCCCGAAACTGCTTCCCCAGGTCCGCCGTCGGATTGGCACTGGGCAGCGGCGTACCCGCCAGCGGAACGAACCGCTCGGGTCGGCGCTGGAGCCGCCAGCTCTCACGACCCTGGTCGAAGGCCTGGAGCGTGAGTGCGAGTGACCGGCTTGGCTCCTCCCCGAGGACCTGCTCGCTCTCGGCCAGGCGAGCGCGGAGCTGCGGGTCGCGTACGGCGTCTGCGAGCACGATTGCATCGAGCGAGATCCCGAACGCGGCCCGGCAGACGCTGTCGATAAACGCCCACGCAGCGTCCCTCCACAGCGGCAGCTGCCCTGCGTCGGGGACGACGGCCGCGTGCTGGGCCTCGTTTCGAGCACGGTGAAGCTGGCTGACGCTCGTCCACCCGCGCACCTGCCATCGGTCACCGAGTGCGCCCTTCAGCGAGCTGTGAAGCTCACCCAACGGCACCCGGTCGTTCTTGAACGCCAGACCGTGGGCGCGCGTGGCGAGCCACAGCGCGTACTCGCAAGCGCCGTCGAGCGCGATTAGCGCAACATGTCGCCCCGCCTCCGAGGTGTCCTGCGCACGACGAGTGGCATCCTCGGTGACCATCCGGAGACGAACCAGCGCTGATGCTGTCGGTAGATCAAGCTCGGGTGTCTCGCTCACACCTGTGATCTTGCCTTGCCGGCATCCGGGGCGCCACTCGCCTGCGCTGCAAACGGTTCGGCGGTCCGGAGCCCCGACAGAGCTTGACGGCTTCCGCGGCGGCGTGGTCGGCGTGCTCGTAGCCGGGAGTCCCGTCCGCTCCTTGAAGCTTGGCTGACGCGCCAGCCTCTCGGTGCGGGGGCAGCTACGTCCGCGGCTGCGCGGAGCCACGGCGTGCGTACTCGGCGGGCGACAGTCCGCGCGCCTGGGCTTGCCTCGCCCGCCGCTCGGCGTAGCTTCCCGGGGTAGCAGACACGTCCGCCCACGACCTCGGCCCACGGGCCGGCGACCGCGCCCACTCGATCCGCGTGGAGCCGACGGTCCGCGCGCGACGCGAGGCACGCACACGTAGGAGTACCCAACGCACGCCGGCGATGAGGAGCGCGGCGACGATGCTAGCGAGGACCGCGAAGAGAAAGGAGACCATTGCTGGTAGTCAATCGTAGGAGGTGTGCCGGCCTGTTCACACGCTCTCGCTCTCAGCTGCGATCGCGGCGCGCACATCCTCGAGGTCGATCGTCCCGTTTCTGAGGTCCTCGCTCAGCCCCAGCCAGTCCCGTTCGCTGAATAGGTCCTGGCGCAGGCCGAGCTTCAGCTCGCCCCACCCGTTCAGGTGCGCCCACCGCGCGAGCACCTGCTCGTTGAACGCCTCGAATAGGTACTCCCGCAGCTGGCAGATCGCGACCCTTGAGCGCAGTGCGCGGTCTGCGAGGAAGTAGTCCGTCGCGTGCTCGACCCACGGGAAGATGGCCGCCTCGTAGGCGCCTGGGTAGAACAGCATGTCCTTCACGCGTGCGGAGGCAACCTGCTCGCCTTCAAGCGCATCGCTGAACGCCCCGGCGCGTGCCCGGGCGACCGCGAGGAATTGCTCTTCCGGTTCCGCGCCGGCCTGCGACGCGAGGACCAGCCGCCGCTCGTCACGTCCCATGGCGCCACCGGCCCTGAGTGCGGCGTCTGCCGGCGAGCGCTCGCCGTCGGGCTCGGCCAGCGGCCAGCATAGGTGCAGGACTTCCTCGGCCTCGAACTCCGCGAGGTGCTCCCTGGGACCGCCATCGATCACATAGTTCGTGCCCTCGAACGCGCGCACACTTACGTACTGCTCATAGACGACTCTGCCGCCGCGGGTGCGGCGGCGCACCATCGTCTCCGGCGCCAGCCAGTCTGTTCCGAATAGCGAGTAAGCCTCCCCCGGACCTGACCGGTCGAGGTGCACCCGAACGAACATCTCCCCGTGGTAGATGAGCTGCGTCACGTAGCTCTGGAGCTCCATAGCGATCGTCGGCTGCGCCCACAGCTCGCGTTGGGAGAACCTCGCCAGCAACACCTCGGCGGCCTCCTGCGCCTCCGCCTCGTTGCTGCCGCGGACGATCAGCGTCTCCTCGTCGATCCCCGGGATGACGCTCTGCGAGACACCCCGCGCTGCGACATACACATCGCCGCCGGCGAACGACGCATCGCCTTCTCCAACTTGGCCCAGCGCGAACGCGGCATAGCGGTCACCGCCGAAGAAAGTCCGCGCTCTCCGCCGCCGGCTCATGATGTCGCTTCCCGCGCTTGTCGCACGCCATAGAGCGCCGCCAGCAGACGTTGCCGCAGGCCTTCGCGCTCGGCGAGCAGCGCCTTGAGCAGATGCTCGAGGCACTCATCTGGCCCGAACATGACGTCGGCCCTGGCGATCAGCCATGATGGGTGGTCCTTCTTGAGGCTGTAGCCGATACCGCCGTCGAAGATCCGGCGCTCCGGGAGCGCCGCGACCGCCTGTTTCAGGGGTCCGAACCACCCCGCGTATGTGACGACCGGCAGCATCAGCTGGAACAGGCCGTGCTGCTCGATCAATCCCGCAAGCGCGTCGGTGTTCGTGTACGGCGCGGCCAGGTAAAGCGCTGCCGCGGCGAGCCGGTCCGGGCGCTGGTAGAGCTCTCCCCACCCGTACACCGCGGCAACGGTGAACAGGCTGTCGAACGACAGAACCAGTTTCCGGTGCTCGTCGGCCTCACGGTTGCGTGCAAGCAGTGCGCTGTTCGCTGCGACAGCGAGCAGCGCGTCGGAGGCCTCCCACTCCTGCGCGCCGGCGAGGACTCGGGCGCCGCGGGCCGCTTCATTGCGGATGTCTTCTCCCTCCTCGGCCCCGGCGAGGTAGCTCGCGCGCAGTAGCAGCGGCGTTAGATCGTCCGTGTCGGGGAGCGCCCGGCCGTGATGGAGGATCCGCAGCAGGATCCGCATCGTCATCCGCGCGAGCGTGGGTGCGCCGAGGCTGTCGCTCGGGGACACCTGGCGCAGCTGGGTGAGGCAGATGCTCACCGATCGCTCGATCAACGCCCGCTGGCGCTCGGCAAGACGTGGCCCGCGAATCCGCTGCACCTCGGCGACCATCGCCCAGCGCGGCGAGACGACCCCGCCGGTTATCAGGATCTCGGCGCGGACCTGTCGGGCCAGCTCGCGTGCGTCTTCGCGAGCGAGCCAAGGAAGTTCGGTCGTGCGGGCGTTCTTCCATGGTTCGCTGTTGACGATCGCCTCCGACGTGGTGGCGAATCCCTTCCCGACGGCCTCTATGGTGACCCACAGCGTGTTCGTGAGCGCCTCGGCAAGCTCCTGACTCTCGCGGACCCTCGGGTCCTGTGCGAAGCGCTCGAGCTCGGCGAGGATCAGCTCGACGGCGTCTGGGTCCTCCAGATACCAGGCGTACTGCAGGGCCGCCGCCCACGCGGCGAACAGCGCCTCGGCGACCTCCGGGCGGATCAGCGCCTCGGAGTCCGCGACCGTCCGCGTGAGCTCCATTACGCGCCGCTCGAAGGAAAGGTGGTCGGGCACCTCATTCGTCGGGTTCATCAGACCCTCGCTGAGGATCGACTCCTCGATTCCCTCCCCGCCGCGGCCAAGGCGGGCCTTGCGTCGCTCGAAGATCATGCTGTCGGGCGCGAGCGAGGGCTTGACCAGCGCGTGGTACGAGAGCGCGTCCCCGAGCGCCCCGAGGCAAGCGGTTAGGTCGACGGGATCGCCCTCCGACAACAGCCGGGCAATGAGGTCAGCGAAGATCTGCAGGTCGGCGGCGAGGATGATGCGGCTGCGGTTCTCGATCGAGCGCCCGGCGCCCTTGCGTCGGGCGCGCTCCAGCTCGGTGATGATCTCCTCCTTCAGGCTCCGGGCAATGCTGACGGGGAGGTAGCCGAGTAGCGCTGATTCGCGATAGCCGATCAGCGACAGCACGGCCGCGGTCGACAGGCCGACCGCGAGCGCTGTCGAGGCGTAAGGCCGGTGCCCTGAGACTTCGAACAGCGCGAGCACCCACAGCGAGTAGGCGAAGCCGAGCGCGAGGAGCCTCACGACCGCCGAGCCGAGGCGCTCGCGCAACAGGAACGCCACGATGCTCGTGCTCCGATAGCGGTCCGCGGTGGCTTGCCAGGAGATCAGGCTGATCGACAGGACCAGGCCGAGGATCGTCGCCGTCCCGCCGGCGGCGGCCGCGAGCACGATCCGAAGCGTTTCCGCGCTCGGCCGCGTGAACGTCTTGCGCAGCCACCCCTCGACGCCGAGCGCGTGCGCAACTTCCGGGCCGACTTCCCGCGCGAGGAAGTCCAGTAGCGAGCCGATCACGATCAGCGCGATCAGGCCGACCAGCAGCGCCCGCTGGCGTTTGAGCACCTCGAGCGTGGTGCGCATTGGCCGCACGCGCTCCGGTGCGCGGGAGCGCTCAATCCGTGCCCGCTCGCGGGCGCCGACCAGCGTCAGATAGCCGCGGCCGAGCAGCCGCCCGGCCGCGAGCTGCTGGCGGCGCAGCGGCGCATCTTCATCGGGGCTACGCAGCAGCCACCCCCGACGCCGTGGGCCGCGCCGGCGGAGCACCCGCAGCTGAAACCGCCACCACAGCCGCCAGCGTCGCAGCGCCAGCCGGACCCGTCGTTGACGAGTCCTCGATTTCCCGGGATCGGCCTGGTCATCAGGTTCTGTCGCACTCACGCCCCTACGCTAGTAGCCGCGCCGGCATGTCGGTCATCCCGACGACGCGACCGAGCCCGTCTACCGACGCCAGTCATGCTCACCTGCCTGCCGTCATGGATCGGCCGCGAGAGGTCGAGATTGTGTCCCCGCCGCAGGAGCAAGGCGGCTATCGCGTCTACGGGTGTGAAGGCACGAGGTCGCCGCCGTCGGCTGGGCCGACGAGCGACCCGTCGATTTCTCAGGCGCTCCGGTCCGCGTCCCGCCCTCTGCACGCACTCCGCACGTCCGCAGCCTCACGTCCCCGCAACGCTCACCTCCTGCTTCGCTTCGCTCCACTAACTGCCTCCGATATCCCCGCGCCGTGCCGCAACGCTCACCTACTGCCTCACTTCGCTCTCCAGCAGCCCAGCCCAGCAGCCCAGACAGACAGACAGACAGACAGACAGACAGACAGACAGACAGACAGACAGACAGACAGACAGACAGACCAGATGCACGGGTGTGCGTTCGCTGTGCGAGCGCTGTGCAATTCGTTGGCCGTTTTGGGGTGCTCAGGGTCATCACCCATGTGATGACGGCAGCGAGCATCCCTGCGTCCGGAGGCGGCGGCTACGCCCGCTACCTGGAGAGCAAGACGGTCGCGCCCGAGCGCGGGGACTACTACCTGACCCCGGACGGCGAGATGACCCAGGCGCCGGGCCGTTGGCTCTCCGATGAGGAGACGCTGACCAGGCTCGGGGTGCAGGCCGGCGAGCTAGTCGATGGCGCGGACTTCATCGCGTTGATGGATGGTCGCCACCCGGGCACCGGCAGGTGGCTACGACCCGAGGGCGCCGGTGGCGGCAGGGGTGGTGGGATCGACGTGACGTTCAGCGCCCCGAAGTCCGTCTCGACGGTCTGGGCGCTCGGCGACCCGTGGCAGCGCGAGCAGATCGAGGCCGCGCACGCCAGGGCCGTGGAGAGCACGGTCAGGTATATGCGCGAGCAGGTTTCGGTGGTGCGCCGTCGCTACGGCGGCCAGGTGGTGGAGGAGCACGCCAAGGATGTGATTGCCGCGGAGTACCGGCACGCGACCGCGAGGGGAGTCAGCGGGGCGAAGGCCCCCGATCCGCAGCTGCACAGTCATGTCGTGATCAGCGGCGCGATCCGGGAGGACGAGAGGATCGTCGCGATCGCTTCGCGGCCGATCTTCCGCTCAGCCCGCGAGCTCGGGGCGTTCTACCGCTCATCGTTCGCCGAGGAGCTGGCCGGGGAGGGCTATGAGATCGAGCGCGGGACCGGTAAGGACGGCCGGTACTTTGAGATCGCCGGGGTGCCAAGTGGCCTGACCGAGGAGTTCTCAGGACGCAGCCGAGAGGTCGCCCGAGCAGCGGAGCGCTTCCGTGCTCGCCACGGCCGGGCACCGGAGCGCGGCGAGCTGCGCAACCTCGCGCTCGAGAACCGCCGCGCCAAGGAGCTGACGACCCGCGGAGACCTGCAGCGGGTGTGGAGCGAGACGGGCCGTCGCCACGAGTTCGGGCCCGACGAGGCCGTGCGTCTGATCGGAGCGCCCGAACGGCCAAAGGTCGAGCGCCCCGTCGAGGATCGCATCGAGGCGAGGCTGACCGAGCAGCACGCCGTCTTCCAGGCGCGCGATCTGCACGCAGTCGCGTTGGAGCAGACAGCCGGGGAGATGCCACCGGAGCAGGCGCTCGCGGTCGCTCGGGAGATGGTCTGTGACCGGCGGGTGCTCACCCTGGAGGGCGGGCGGATGACCACCCTCGCCGTGCGCGCTCAGGAGCAGGCCATCGAGCGCCGTGGTGAGCTGCTCGCCCAGCCAGCGGGCTGGGACGTCGGCGAACACGCTCGCGCCGGCGCTGCGCGTGAGGTCTCCGAGCGCATCGGGGGACCACTGAGTACGGAGCAGGACCACGCGCTACGCGTCCTCACGGGCCCCGAGCGTGCCGCGGTGCTCGTTGGCCCGGCGGGTACAGGCAAGGGCGTGGTGATCGACGCTGCGGCCCGTGCCGAGCAGCACGCCGGGCGCCAGACGATCGGGATCGCCGTGTCCGGGACCACCGCTGAGCGGCTCGGAGCCGACAGCCCAGCACTAACCGACCGGACGCTGACGCTCGACTCGCTGGTCGCCCGGGCCAAGACGGGGACCGTCGAGATCGACCGGGCCACGACGGTCTTCCTCGATGAGGCCGGGATGGTCGACCACAAGCGCATGGATGCCCTCACCGAGCTCGTCGAGCACTCCGGAGCAAAGCTGATCGCCGTCGGTGACGGCAAGCAGCTCCCCTCGATCGGACCGGGCGGGATGTTCGACCGGCTCGCCACCCATACCCCAACCGCAGAGCTCACCGACATCCGCCGCACCCAGGACCCCGACGAGCGCAGGGCATGGGCCGCCCTTCGGGCCGGCGAACCTGAGCGCGCGATGGCGCACTACTTCAAACGCGCACAGCTTCACTTCTCGAACACCCGCGACGAGGCCGGCGAGGCGGCCATCCAGCGCTGGATGACACTCGCCGAGAAGCACGGCATACGCCAAGTCGCGTTGATCGCCGACGCCTCCAACAAGGAGATCGACCGACTCAACGCACGCGCCCAGCACCTCCGCGCTGAGCGCGGCGAACTCGGCCACCGCGAGATCCCACTCGAACACGCCCACTACGGGCTGCGAGAAGGCGACATCGTCGCCTTCACATCCCAACACCGCCCAGCAGGCGAGCCACGGGTCGAGAACGGAACCCGCGGCCAGATCACACGCGTAAGCGAGCGCGGCGGCCTGACGGTGGAGCTAGACGGCGCAGGTCGTTCAGTGCGCCTCGCCGGCGAGGACATTGAGTCTCTGCGGCTCGGCTACGCCCAACACGTCTACCGCCAGCAGGGCGCGACGGTCGAGCGGACCGTCGTGGTGACAGGCGGCTGGCAGACCAGCAAGGAGAGCGCCTACGTCGAGGCGACGCGCGCCCGTCAGGGCACTGACTGGTTTCTCGCGCGCGAGGAGCTCGGCAGCCAGGGGCAAGACGCCGACCGCGTCATGCAGGTCGCGCGCAGGATGGGCACCAGCCGAGCGCAGAAGCCCTCGCTCGCCTATGAGCCCTACGACCCCGCATTCGGCCCCGGCTACGACCTCGGGCCGCTGCGAATCCTCCGTGCCCCGGCCATCCTGTTGCGCTCCAGCCGCAATCACGACCGCTCGATGGCCAACCGCAATGTCGATCGCGGACGCTGACCGGGCCGCCCCGGACGGCGTCAACGCTGTTTGACGCCAGCGAACAGATCCGAGGGCGGGATATCGAGCGCCGCAGCCAGGCGCATGATCAGACCGAAGGAAGGCGTGGCCTTGCCGGTCTCGAGTCGAGAGATGTACGTGTACAACACGTCGACCTTGCGCGCGAGGTCAGATTGGCTCAGGCCGCCTCTCTCCCGGGCACGAGCGAGATTGGCGCCGAACTGCTGCTCGGGGCTCATGGGCGGGAGCCTATCCACAGGGCTATAGCACTCTACGTGCTACATTTTACCGTGCGATAGCGGTCGCGCGTTCGGTTCTCAGACCATCGCGACAGACACCACAAAACTATGTGGCCCCGGCGCAGTTGAAGCTGCCCGGGGCCCGGCAAAGAAGGAGTGACCCTTCCATGCAAGGTCAACCTAGCCAAGTTCTGGGCGAGTGCGACCCGCGGATCGAACGGGCGATCATCCTGCAGTTCCTTCGCGATGATCACGCGGATCGCTGGTCGCGCGCAGAGCTGGAGGTCGAGATCTCCAACGTCGAGCCGCTCGACATCAGCGACGCACTCGCGAGGCTCGATCAGGACGGCATCGTGCAGAGCTCCGGCGAGTCTGTCTCGGCGTCTCGCGCGGTCCGGCGGCTGGATGAGCTCGGGCTGATCGCGATATAGGCGCTTCGGGATGCCCCGGCAGGCACCCAGCAGCAGGGTCAGCGGCTCCGACTGCGACGAGTCTTGCGCGACGCGCCAATGCCGTCCCTATCTACTCCTCGCCCAACTCGCTGGCCGTTTCCGGCCACTTGGGGTCAGTAACGCGGATGAACGGGACAGAATCCACAAGCGCCGTCGTAGTCGAGTCGATACTCGCCGAGGGGCCGCTGCTGTGTCCGCAGGAGGCGGCCGCGTTGCTGTCCGTGAAGCCGAGCTGGGTCTACGAATCCGTGCGCGCCCACCGGATACCGTGCCTGCGCGTCGGACGGCACATCCGCTTCACCCGCGCGATGCTCGAACAGTGGCTCGCCGAGCAAGTCGACGGCTGATGCCCAGCACGACATCGGACAGCGACACATGGGTCGCCGGCGATGAGTAGGCGCTCCTACGGCAGCGGTCGTCTCTTCGAGCGAGCCGACGCGGCTGGGCAAGTGAGCTGGTACGGCTCGTGGTGGTCAGGCGGCACGCGCGTCAAGCGCAAGATCGCCGCCAAGCGCACCCCGGGCACCGCGGACGGACTCACGCGCGCCCAGGCCGAGAAGGAGCTGCGCAAGCGGATCGAGCGGGACGTGATCGTGTCGGGCGCCGCCAGGCGCACGTTGGAGGAGGCCGGCGGCGCCTACGTCGACCACCTCGAGAACGTGATGGAGCGCAAGCGCTCCACGATCCAGGATTACCGCGGACATCTGCGCCGTCATCTTGTGCCCTTCTTCGGCGAGCGCCCGATCGACAAGATCGAGCCCGCCCAGGTGGCGCAGTACCTTAAGCGCAAGCGCGCCGACGGCCTGTCCTCAAAGACCGTCCAGAACCACCTGAACTTCCTCCACGGCGTATTCGCGTTCGCGGTCAAGCGCGGCTGGGCACAGAGCAACCCGGTCGCCTACGTCGATCGCCCGAAGAAGAACCGCTCTCCCCACCAACGCGTCCGATTCCTACAACCACCCGAGCTGGACAAACTGATCGACGTCGTGCCGGAGGACACCCTCGGCGGCGTCGAGCGGACGCTGTACCTGGCCGCCGCGCTCACCGGCCTACGCCAAGGCGAGCTGCTCGCGCTCACGTGGCTGGACATCGACTGGCACGCCGGGCGCGTGCGCGTTGCGGACAACTTTACGCGCGGGCAGATGGACACCCCCAAGTCCCACGAAGGCCGCTCGGTCCCGATGGCCGCACGGCTCGCCCGCGAACTCGACGAGCTACGCCGACGCTCCCGCTTCCCCGCGGACAGGGATCTCGTCTTCTGCCATCCCGACACGGGACACGTCCTCGACCCTTCCAAGATGCGCAAGCGGTTCAAGGATGCTCTCGCCGAGGCAGGCGTACATGAGATCACGTTCCACGAGCTCCGCCACACCTTCGGCACGCAAATGGCTGCCGCCGGCGCCCCGCTGCGGGCGATCCAGGAGTGGATGGGCCACGCCGACGCCAAGACAACCGAGATCTACCGCCACTACGCGCCCGATCCGTCCAATGGGGCGGCGTTTGTCGAACGGGCGTTTGGCGGTTGAGATCACGCTCGGTCGGACAGCGCCTGACTCGAGCGACTGCCTGTGTCGTGCCGACCGGGTTGTCACGGCTACCCATCCCAGGTCCTGTGCAGCTCAGGAACTTCGTCAGCGGATTCGGAAAGGCGCCGTGCTTACGGCTGACTGAGCCGCGACCTTATTTGCGGCCCTCACAGGGGGTAGCCGGGGTTACTGGTCGTTCCAGCCGGCGCCGGTCGCCGAGTACTCCTCGACCCGGGCCTGCATCAGCGCCTCCAGGAGCTCTGTAGGCAGCACGCGGCTATAAGGGAGCTTGATGAAGCCCGCGCCGGCCTCGTATCCGGCGGCCTGGACCGTGGGCTTATGGGTGGCGAAGAACGGCGGCGGGAATCGCAGCGAGCAGTGGTTCTTGAAGTTCTGGAGCATCCACAGGCTCGTGTTCTCACCGCGGACGTACACCGGCAGGTTCCACTTCAGTTCCTCTCGCGCCTGCGGGTCGGCATCGCGGCTCAGCTCTTCTGAGTGCGTCGAGGTGCGGCCGCTGGACGTCGTTGAGTTGCGCAAAGAAATCATCGACGCTGGAGCGCTTGGGCATCGGCATGGCGTCAGCCTGCCTGCGGGCGGATCGCGCGGTGGCTTTCGTCGTAGACCTCTCGCGGTGAGACGCGAGCGCGCAGCGGCACTGGGATCTGCGGGTCGCTCATGCGGTGATCCCGCGGATGTCGAGCGCAGCGACCAGCTCGGGGTCGTTGAACACGTCGATCACTGCCACGCGATCGTCGATGACGGTGAACCCGATCACGGCGAATGCCCGTTCGTCCTTGAACGCGACGGCGCCGGCGGCGCCGTTCACGAGCGCTGGGCGCACGTAGGGTGCGAGATGCCGGGCCGTGATCGCCCCGCGCGCGACCCGTGCGGCGCCACGCCGCTCCTGTGGCTCGCCGTCGCGGCGGTGGCGGCGGAGCACCACGTCGGGGTCGAGCACCGCCATCAGCGCCTCCAGGTCGCCCTCCCTTGTCGCGGCGAAATAGGCGTCCACGACCGCGCGCTGGCGTGCCAGGTCGGGGTCGGGTGCCGGCGCGGCCTCGCGTACGCGACGCCGCGCGCGACTGGCGAGCTGGCGAGTGGCATCCGGGGAGCGCTCGACCATCGCCGCGATCTCATCGAACGGGACCGCGAACATGTCGTGCAGCACGAACGCGAGACGCTCAGCCGGGGTGAGCGTCTCCAGTACGACCTGGAGCGCGATCCCGACCGACTCGGCCAGCAACGCCTCGTGCTCGGGGTCGGTGCCGCCCTCCGGGGCGTCGATGATCGGCTCCGGCAGGTAACTGTCCAGCGGCTGCTCGCCGCGGGTCCGGCGGGAGCGCAGCATGTTTAGGCAGATGCGCGCAACGACCGTCGTCAACCATCCTTCGAGGCTCTCGATCTGCGCTGCGTCAGTCCGCTGCAGCCTCAGCCATGCCTCCTGCACGGCGTCGTCGGCCTCGCTGAGCGAGCCGAGGATCCGGTAGGCGACCGATCGCAGCCGCGGCCGCTGTCGGTCGAAGCTGTTCGCTAGCTCGCGTTCGTCCATTGTCACACCTTCCGGGTCTCGTGGGTCATACAGCCTAGACCCCCGAACGCCGGCCGATGTGACAAGGCCGACAATCGCATGGGTCGCTGTGATCCCACGACACTAGGAGTGAACATGACCGGCTCGTCCACGCAGGGAATCAAGACCGTGCTGCACCCCGTCGCCGACCTGGCCGCCGCCAAGCAGGTGTATGCCGCCCTGCTCGGCGTAGCGCCGCAGACCGACGGGCCCTACTACGTCGGCTTCGAGGTCGCCGATCAGCAGATCGGATTGGTGCCGGCGGTGGCCCGCAGGGCATGACCTCACCGGTGACCTACTGGCAGGTGCCGGACATCGAGGCCAAGCTGGCCGAGGTGACCGCCGCGGGCGCCACCGTGAAGGAGCCCGCGCACGACGTAGGCGGCGGGCGCCTGGTGGCCACCTTCATGGACCCGGACGGCAACATCCTCGGGCTGCTCCAGGACCAATGAGTGCCCACGGTCGCTCACCCGCTCAGACTCGCCGCGGCGTTTGAGTGAGCGTCCGGCAGCTCGCGGACGCTGAGGCAGGATTTCTCAGCCGATTTTGACTCGTCCGTTTGACGGCACATACGAGGAAAGGAAGTGAGACTCATGAGGACAATGACATGTAGACAGCTGGGCGGACCGTGCGATCTGCCCCACCACGGCAACACTGCAAATGACGTCATCAAGGCGCAAGATCGCCACCTAAAGGAAGCAGTCGCTGGGGGTGACGAAACACACAAGAGTGCCTTGAGCGAGATGCAGGGAAGATGGAAGCACCCCGTGTCAGGGATGGGCTGGTACCGGCAAGCCAAGCGCGACTTCGCTGCTCTTCCCAAAGAGGAGTGAGCGCCTACCCGGCTCCCGCGCGAGCATGGTCGAGACACTCGAGCACCGGCTCGTCGATGTCATCGATCTCCGAGAGGTCAGCGTCGGCGGACATGGGGCGCCCTATCTGGCGCCGCTGTCCGTCGACTGGACGCGCGAAGTGCCGCCCTCGCCGGCTTTGACCGAGAAAGCGTTCTCAGCCTGTGCGCAGAAGGTCTGCGACGGTCCTTATGCCGCGGTCGATCGCGGCCTCGCCGAGGTCGCCGAAGCCCAGTACGAGCTGGGGTGGGTAGGCGTCTGCGGTCGCGCGGTAGCTGCCCATGGGGTACAGGCCGATCGAGCGCGCACGGGCTGCCTCGACGACCGTCTGCTCGTCGAGGCCGTCGGGTAGCTGTGCGACGGCGTGAAAGCCAGCGGCGAGGCCACGCAGCTCGACTTCGGGGGCGTGTCGAGCGAGCGCATCGATGAGCGCTTTGCGCCGCGCAGCGTAGATGCCGCGCATTCGACGCAGATGGCGGTCGAACCGGCCCGATTCGATCAGCAGCGCGAGAGCGAGCTGGTCGAATCCGGGAGAGCCGCGGTCGTCGAGGTCCTTCTCTTCGGCTACCGCGTCGATGAGTTGAGGCGGGCATACGATCCAACCCAGCCGCAGAGCGGGAGCGAGGGACTTACTCACGGTGCCGAGCCCGCGACGCGTTCCGGGGCGAGACCCTGGAGGGCGCCGACCGGTTCGCGGTCGTAGCGGAACTCAGCGTCGTAATCGTCCTCGATGATCGTCGCGTCCCGTTCGCTTGCCCACGCGACCAGCGCCTGGCGACGCTCGGGGGCGAGCACGACGCCAGTCGGCCATTGGTGGGCGGGCGTCAGCAGGACCGCGCGGGCTCCAGTGGCCGCGAGCGCCTGCACATCGACTCCGCGCTCATCCACGGCGACCGGCGCGGCGTCCAGCCCCCAGCGCTGGACACGGGCACGCTGCCCGGGGTCCTCGAACGCGACGCGCTGCACGCCCTCGCGGGCCAATGCACGGAGCAGGAGGTTCAGTCCCTGCGCGAACCCCGTGCATATCACGATCGACTCCGGATCAGCGACAGCGCCACGGACTCGACGCAAATACCCGGCGAGCACCTCCCGCAGGCGCTGGCTGCCGCGGGGGTCGCCATAGTCGAGCGTGTCTGCCGGTGCCGTGCGGCTGACTTCGCGAACGGCCCAAACCCAGTCGCGGCGCGGGAAGCTGGCAAGGTCCGGAACCCCAGGGCGGAAGTCGACCGTGAGGCGCGGAGCATGCGCTGTCCTCGGAGCCGGCGTTGGCGCGTGGCGCGTGCCTGCGGCCACACGGGTCGCGGAGCCCGTCCGCGCGATCAGGAAGCCCTCGGCCCGTAGCTGCGAATAGCACTCCTGCACGAGCCCGCGTGAGACACCGAGCTCGCGTGCAAGCTCGCGAGAGGAGGGGAGTCGCTCATCCGCCGCCAGCCGACCGGAGCGGATTGCGCCGCGCAAGGCCTGCTCAAGCTGCGAGCGCAGCGGTGAGGCGCTCTCCCGGTCGAGCTGAAGCAGGAACTCCGGACCCAAACCGGCCCATTGAATCGCCACGTAATTGGATCTTAACAGCGGTCCGCTTGGGCCATACATTTCGCCGCAAGCGATCACGATGGAGGACCGACATGAGCTATCTGACCTACCAAGCAAGCCTAGTTCCGAATCCAACAGCTACACCGCGACGCCGCCGCTCAGCGGCTGGCCTACGCTGCGAGCGGACGGTCGATCAACCGGCCACGTGGGCGCCTTGCCCGGGCTCTGAGCACTCTCACGGGAAAGCTCCGCTTCCGGCTCCAGCCAGCCGGCCCGCGGACCCGCGGGCGCCGACCTCCGGTCCCGCAGGCGCCCCACCACTGACTCGCTCTCACATCATCGGCAGGGTGGGCGAGCATGTCCACATGCGACGTTCCCCGGACGCTAGTCCCGGTCGTAGCGGCCGCATTGAGACGGTCTTGCCCGGGCGGCCGTCCGAGATAGCCGGTCGGCGCGGTTCACGCTAACCAGCCTGGCAGGCCTCCGAGGCGTGCGGCCCCAGCGATCACCTCGAGGTCGTCCTCAAACGCATCGAAACGCTCCTCGCCCAGCTCGTGCGCCCAAGCTGCGCGGAGCTGCCCCAAGATCTCGGCCGGCAGGAGACCTGGGACGACTCGCCTCCCGACTGGCCACAGGCACCCGTGATGTCCCACCTACGCTCCAACGGACGCCCCACCGCCCAGTGGTCCCGCTTGCAAGCCGGACGCTCCGACGACCTTGGCACCACCCGCCACTGACCGGATCCACCGGCGCGATGAGCCCGACAGGCTCGGCCGGCTGCCCAGCCCGGTGAGAGCAGCCGACCGCACGAGCTCCCGTCGCCAAAGAAGGTCAACCCGTCCTCCTTCAGGGCGGGTCCCCTACTCGCCAGCACCGGGTCTCGACGCCGGCGCGACCAAGTCATTAGCAGCGGGCTCGCGGGGCTCGTCCCCGCAGTCCGCGCGAAGCGGAAGTTGGGCTTGGATTGATGAGGCGGTCAGTCGATGGCGGGGCCGGGGTCCCCCGGGTGGTTGGGTTTCGAGCTCGCTCTCGAATTCGGTCCTAGCCACTGCGCCGAGTACGCGAGCAGGTCCGCGCTCAGGCGCGCAGCAAGCGCGGGGTAACGTTGGCCGTGTGCTTCTCCGCGAGCCGCTTCGGGGAGCGCCTTGCTCCTAATCCAGTCGCTTGCAGCCTGGTCGTTGGCTCGGAGGCGCCGAACGAGCGCGAGTTGCTCTTGGGGATCGAGCGCGTCCGCGAAGAACAGTCGAAGCAGTCCCTCGTCGCGTAGTTGGGTCGGCGCGATCCGCGGCGAGTTCGGCCAAGGCATGCAGGGCGCGCTCCCCGTCCGTGGTCAGCGTGTAAGCGGCACGACGCCGTCCGCCGTGGTTGTCGTTTTGGCGTTGCCGCCGCGGCCTGCTCGAGCAGCCAACTGCGGGTAGACCTGCGCTAGGGACGTTGGCCAGAACTGTGCTGTCGAGATGTCGGCAAGCTTCTTGATCGCGTACCCCGAGCTGGCGCCGAGTTGGAGCATCCCGAGCATCAGGTAGGAGGAGCCGCGCAGCTTCACGGCCACACCACTCCGCGGGATCGGTCCCACGAGACCGATTGCGCGAGCCGCCTTGTTTCGGTTCGATACATCCATTCAGTTATATCCGATTGAAGGGAAAGCACATGTCGGACGTAGACGACGCTGGCCTAACTCAGCAAGTAGTACGAACCGAGAGCGACGACATGCATTCGCGAACGGTGACCTGGACCGATCCGGCCGCCGTGCTGCGCCGACTCGCCGACCTCAGCCCCGACCGGATGTGGTCCGCCTTCGTCGGCGACGAGCTGCCCCGTCCGCCGGTCGCGGAACTGATTGGCTTCGACCTGGTCGAGGTCGGCGACGGGCGCGCCGTGATGACCTTCGAAGCTGCTCAGCACACGTGCAGCCCGATGGGCATCGTCGCGGGTGGCGTAACGGCGACCGTGATGGACGCGGCGATGTGGATCGCTGTTCAGAGCCATCTTCGGGACGGCCTCTTCGCGGCTACCACCGGGCTAACCGTCAACTTCACGCGTCCCGTCCCAGCAGACGATCGGCCGCTGCGCGCCGAGGCCTCCGCGGTGCACTGCGGCCGCACGACAGCCGTCGCCGAGTGCGCCGTGCGCGACAATCAGGGAAACGTCTACGCCCACGGTTCCTCAACACTGGCGGTCACAAAACCCGGTTAGCGCAGGGCGAGTCCAACCGGGCAGGAGGCGCGTCTCGACCGAAGCAGAGCTGGCGGCTCGGCGCACGCCATCCCTGCTCCTCGCCAGCCGCGCGTCTCTCCCCCGCTCGCGACGTCGGCATCGCTGAATCATCCGGCTTGTCCCTGCTGGCCGCGCGAAGCGGGTACGACGCGGGCCCTGACGAGACGCCCGTGGGAGCGAAGAGCAGGTGCCATAAGACTTTTCGAGCGAGGTCGCGCGAGCGCGATTGAAAGGGTGCCGATCGTTCTCGGTGGGGGCGTTCATGCGGTCCGCAGCGCGTCGGTGGGTGAGAGCCGGGCGGCGCGGATCGCGGGAAGGAGGCCGGCGATCGGCGCCGATCAGCGATGCGCGGCGCCGATGCCGCCCGCCCAGGCGAGCGTGGGGATCACGGTCGTCCAGTGCTTGGTGTGAGGCGTAGATCGCGGTCGCGAGCGCGCCGGGGGCGATGCCGACGGCGCCGCCGATGAGCGCGAGCAGGATCGCCTCGGTGAGGAACTGGGTGCGGATCTGCCCCCTGGTGGCGCCGAGCGCGCGGCGCAGCCCGATCTCCGAGCGGCGCTCGAGCACGGAGATGACCATGATGTTGGCGACGCCGATCGCGCCGACGAGCAGCGCGACCGCGCCGAGCCCGAGGAACAGGCCGTTGAAGGCGCCTTGGGCGTCGGCCTCGGCGGTCAGCGTGGCCGAGGGCTGGGTGACGTCGACCTCGTTGGGCGCTTCGGGGTTGGCGGTCGCGGCGAGCACCGACTGGACGGCGGCGACCTGGCTGGTCTCGGCGCGGACGTAGACGGTGTTGGGGTGCCCGTCGAAGTGCGAGGTAGCGTCTTCGCGGCCGGGAAGCCGATGAGCACGGAGCTGTCGATCTCGGGGGCGAGCGCGGCGGGGCTGAGGATCCCGGCGACGTAGAACCACATGCTCGCCGAGCCAGATCCGCTCGCCGGGGTAGAGGCGGTCGATGCCGAGCCGCTGCGCGGCGGCGGCGCCGAGCACGCAGACCGGCTCGGTCGCGGTCGCGGCGTTGAGATAGCGGCCCTGCGCGACGTGGCGCCGAGCGCGCGCGGCAGGTTGAGGCTCGCCGCCTGGACGCTGAGCGCGTTGGTCTCGACCGCCGGGATCAGCGGGGCTGCGGTAGACGTTGGCCTTCGACGCGTGCCGGTGTCGGCGACGTCGTAGACGGGGCCGATGCGGGCGATCATGCCGGGCGCCGCGAGCGGCAGCGCCGCGGTCTTGCCGGTGAAGCTCTGGCCGTTCGTGACCGTCAGCAGGTTGGTGCCGAGCTGGTTGATCTCGGCGAGCAGCCCGGCCTGGCTCGAGGAGGAGAGGCCGAGCACGGCGACGATCGCGGCGACGCCGATCGCGATCCCGAGCGCCGAGAGCGCCGGCGCGCAGCCGCCGCGTGCGCACGCCGATGCTGGCGACGCGCGCGAGGTCGGCCGGGCGCAGTTCCGCGGGGTGAGCCGCGGCGGCGTCGGAGGCGGTGGCGCGCGCTGCGCGCTCACGGCTGCCCGGGTGCTCGTTGACGAGCGCGAACGCCGCCGGCCGGCGTGCTCGACGGTGGCCATGACGACGTAGCCGCCCGGCTGTGGTTCGCGGTGAAGGCGGGCGCCACGGCGATGCCGCCGGCGTCGGTCCGGACCGTGACGGTGCGGGGTGAGAGACGCGCGAGCGATGGCGGGAGCCGCGAGCGTGGCGTGAAGCTGCCGCTCGCGCCGCTGCGCGGGCGCGGTGAACGTGACGAGCGCGCCCGGGACGGTGTTGTTCTGCGCGTCGGTGACGGTGACGGCGAGCGCGATCGCGAAGCGCGCTCCCCGCCGGGGCGGACTCGTGGCGGCGACGCCGGGGTGATCGTGGCGGGCTTGCCGGCGAGGTTTGCGAGCGCGAAGCTGCGCCGGGTGCCGGCGCTGCCACCGGATGCGCCGGCGCTTTCTGTTCCCGACTGCCGCGCTGGCGCTCGTTGCCCGGACGCGCGGCGGTCGCGGTGAACGGCCGGCCGTCGCTGTTGGCCGTGAAGTGCGGCGAGGTCGCGATGCCGTGGCGCCGGTCGTCGCGGTCGCCTGCGCGCTGCCGCCGGCGAAGCTCGCGCGGCGCGCGGAGCGCTGGCGCTGCGAGCTGCTCGTGCCGCCCGCGCCGAGCCGCGCGGTGCCGAGCGTGAAGGTGACCGTCGCGCCCGAGACGGGGTTGCCGCCGCGCGTCGAGCACGCGCACCGCGAGCGGCTGCGGGTAGCCGCTGCTCGACCGTCGCCGACTGGCTCGTCGGCGGGACGCGACGATCCTCGCCGGGATCCCGGCGGCGGTGTTGGTCAGCGAGAACGAGACCGAGCCGTACGGCGAGCTGGCGGTGACCGTGTAGCTGCCCGCGGTGTCGTTGGCGGTGAACATCGGCGCGGACGGCGTTCCCCGAGGCGTCGGCGCCGACCGTGGCGGTGTTCGAGCCGCTGGCGGCGAACGGCCGCTCGCGCCGCTCGCGGGCGCGGTGAAGGTGACCGGGATGCCGCCGCGGCGGTCGTACGGGGCAGCCGTCGGTGTTCGCGAGCGCCACCTGGAGCCGGCTCGCGAACGCGCTGCTCGAGCTGCGCGGTCTGCGGGGTGCCCGCCGGCGAGCGTCAGCTCGTTCGGCGGATTGGACGCCGGACAATTCGACGTCCCGGCTGCCGGGGGTGTCGGTCGGCGCGCCGGCTGCGCGACGGCCAACGCCGCGGCAACGCCCGAGCATGCCGACCGCGAGCGCGCCGACGCGCGCGGCGACGATCAGTCGCGCACGCAGCTCTGCGTCACCGCCGCCGCAGCTGCGCCGATCGCGGTCAGCAATCTCCGCTCGCCGCTGCGGCGGTGTCGGTGACGATCCGCCCGTCGAGCATCTCGATCTGGCGCGGCAGGCGCGGCGGCGAGCTCGCGGTCGTGGGTGATCACCACGATCGTCGCGCCGTCCGCGTGCAGCTCCTCCAGCAGCGCGAAGATCGCGGCGCCGGTGGCGCTGTCGAGGTTGCCGGTCGGCTCGTCGGCGAGCACGATCGCCGGGCGCGCCGACCAGCGCGCGCGCGATCGCGACGCGCTGGCGCTCGCCGCCCGACAGCTTGGTCGGCCGGAAGCTGCGCGCGGTCCGCGAGCCCGACCCGCGCGAGCGCCTCGGCTGCCTGCTCGCGGCGCTCGCGCGACGGCGACGCCGGCGTAGAGCAGCCCGTCGGCGACGTTCTCGAGCGCGGTCGGTGCTCGGCGAGGAAGAACTGCTGGAAGACGAAGCCGATCCGCGTCGCGCGCAACGCCGACAGCGCGCGATCGGACGAGCCGGCGACGTCCAGGCCGGTGATCCGCACCGCGCCCGAGCTCGGCCGCTCGAGCGTGCCCATCACGTGCAGCAGCGTCGACTTGCCCGACCCCGACGGCCCGACGATCGCGACCAGCTCGCCGCGCGCGGACCGCGAAGCTGACCTCCCGCAGCGCGACGACCGGCGGCTCGGCGCCGTAGATCTTCGTCACCGCGTCGAGCTCGAGCACCGCGCGGTGCCGTCGACGCGGCCGGTCGGGCGCAGTGCGCACGCCGTGTCGGCTGCGCCGCTGCGAGCTCATGTCGCCGGCACCACCACGCGCTGACCGGCCGCAAGCCCTGGCCCGCTGACCTGGACGAGGCCGTCGGCGTCGTCGAACAGCCCGATGCTGACCGCCACCAGGTGATGCACGCCGCCTTCGGCGACCTCCTCGACCGCGTAGCCGCCGCTCGCGAGCGCGAGCAGCGCGTCGACGGGCACGACGAGCGCGTTCTCACGCTTGCGGTCGTGATCGACACGTTGACGGGCGCCTGGTCGAGGTGGCCGGTCGCGGCCGGATCGGTCGGCACGGCGTCGACCTCGATCGTCGGCGGGCTCGCCTTCGCCGCCGTGGCCGGAGCTCGACGGCGTGGTCGCGACGGTGCTGACGTAGGTGATCCGTCCGGGCGTCGTCTGGTTGTCCGGCAGCGTGATCGTGACCGGGTCGCCGACCTTGACCTCGCCTGCAGCGCGGCGTCGAGCTGCGATCTTGACCTGCCGCGCGGTCGCGGTGAGCCGAGCACCGGCCCGGGCGTGACCGTCGCGCCGACCGCGGCGGTCACGCTCGTGACGCGGACCGGGCCCGGCTCGAACACGACCGAGCCGAGCAGCAGCTCGCCGGTCGCGCGATCCCGTGCGCGGCCTGCAGCGCGCGGATCGCGGCCGCGGTCGCGGCCGTGAACGCGTCGCCCGTCAGGCCGTGCCCGTAGCCGAGCGCGTCGAGGTTCGCGTTCAGCTCGGCCACGTCCGGCCCCGGCGACATCCCGGCGATGAACGCCCGCGTCGGCGCGCACCGAGCCGTACAGCAGCAGCACCGGCTCACCGTCGATCGCGAACAGGCTCTGCCCGCGCGGACGATCTGCGCCGACCGACGGCAGCGCCGTGAACGCCGAGCTCTGGCCGTAGACGCGGCCGACGACCGCGCGGCCGCAAGCTCGCTGCGCGGTCGCGAGCGCGCTCGGCCGAGGAGACCTGGCGCCCGGTCGCCCGCGACCTTCATGCGACGCCTGTGGCTCTGCTGGCGGTCGAGACCGCCTGCACGTCGCTCGCGCACGGACCCGACGGCCACCGTCGGACGGATCCAGCTCGCAGGGGAGGAGTGGCGGGGGCCGCTTCCGCGGCGCCGACGCCGGCGCAGTCGACCGACTCCTTCGCGCGCGCGGCCGACAGGATGGCCTGCGCGACCGCGAGCGCTCGCTGTCGGCCGACAGCGACGCCCTGGCGTCGCCAGCATGGTCCTCGGCGTTACGTGACCGCTCGCCGCGCCTGCAGCACCGCCGAGGGCGCCGTCCCGGAGGGGCGCGGATGGTCGACGAGCCGGCATAGCCGAGCGTCGCGCTCACCTGGGTCTGTGAGGACAGCGGACGGCGGGTAACGGTCGCGAGCGAGGTCGCCGTCCCGTTGTCAGCGACGCCACCGCCGGGCTTGGCGAGGCCCGCAAAGGGATCGGTCGACGATCAGGACGACGGCGAGCCACGATCGAGCAGCCAGCCCCACCCCCGCAACCAGCCCGCGGCGATCCGGGTCTCGCTGCGGGTAGCCACCGCCGAGGCTCACCGGAGGGACCAGCCCGCTCTGCCGGCCTTGGGCCGCGGAGCGCCCGTCTCACCGGCCGAGGGATCGCTCATCGGTGACGTTATACGAAGTCGTACGGAGCCGGCTCATATGTCTTCTGGCGGGCGAGGTTGCTCCTTCAGGAACTGCTCGGGGGTATGCGTCGCCGTCCCGGACCGGTTTCTACGGGGTGGGGTGTTTCGTCCTTGTTTCGCCCCGATGGCGGCCGTGGCTCCCCGTGCCCGATCCGCTGGACCGCGGTGGATGCGGGGGCAATGCATGGCCTTGCAAGCCCGTTCGCGGCTTGGAAGCTGGGGCGATTCGGCTGCTTAGTCTGCGAGGGCCCCGAGCGTAACGTGGCCGCAGGTGTCGGGCCCGCCAGCCCCCCCGCCTGGTGGTAGTTTGGCTCTCCGCTGGTGAGCGCCGTGGGTCACCTGGCCGCGTAGCTCGCCGGGTCGGGGAAGTTCGCGATGCCGCACGTGCGGATACAGCGTTGTGACGCCAGCAGGTCCGCGATTTGCTGGGCAGGCTGGGCCGGGACTGATTTGGCACGCCCGGCGCGCTGCCACGAACCGGAGGATTTCCATTGGCGATGCCTCGGCCCGGGACCGCTGAGCCCTCTCAGCGCGCCGAGGACCGCTTTCTGCCGGTACCCGGGTGCGCTTCAACCGTGGTCGGAGACTCGGGGACCCCGTGCGAGCGCATGCACCGCGAGGCGATACGCCTGCAGCGCCGGTCGTTTGACGCGCTGCCGCCGGCCGAAGTGCTAGTGGGGCGGTGGTCGTTGGGATGGCACCGCCACATCCGGCCGACTTGCTGGGCCGCGAGCGCAGCCCCCGACGTTGCCACGACGCCGGCTCGGACATGCGGCGGGCACGCGCGCGGCGCGGGCGAAGCGGTGGCACGCGCTCATGGCCCACCCCGGGCGGACTGCGGGATCAGCGAGTCGCAGGCGTGCGCGGCCGCCTGGACACAGGCGCGTTCCGCGGCTTCAGCCCTGGGGCGATTGTGTGCTCGCGCCGCCGCCCGATGAACGACGGGCCGTGGGAAGTTTGGATCGGGAAGGCCGACTCGCGAGTGGGATCGCATGCCGATCGCGAACTTCACGGTACTGCGCCAGTTCGGCGGGGGCACCTGGCGGTTCGAGCCTTGTCCGCGCCACCGCTCGGGCGGCGGCTCGCGGCACGCCTGCTGCGCCGACTTGAAATGGGGATTGCCCGCTGAGGCCGGCGTGACCCCGATCGCCATCCGTCACTTCATCGCCTGCGCTCGAGACCTTTCGATCGGGGAAGTTGGGCACCCCGTGTGCGCGCACACACGCCTCCGTACGCCACGGCCTGGTTCCCGGGCGACGCCAAGCTGCCCGACCCACCGCCCGCCCCGGCCGCCTGGCGCTGGTTGCGGACGTTTTGGACGGTGCGAGCCAATTGAGCGACGTTCCGGTCGGGGAGCCGCCTCCGCAGCCGGCTGCCAGCGCGAGCACGACGAGTCCGCTCGCGGCAAGGGCCGCGCGGGGCGCCCGTCGCTGCTCGCCCCGCACCCCGTCGGCTCCAGCGCTCCGCCGCACCGCGGAGTTCCGGGCCGCCGCCGGGGCGAGATCAGCCGCATCGCCTTCATGTCATGACGCTCCTTGCTCGGGGTGTGTGTCATGTGTGTTTGTACGCGCCCGCCTGTAACACCGCCGTAACGCTGTTATGCAGCTGTTACGCGGGATGAGCCATCCTGGGCGTATGAGGGTGCTCGTGGTGGAGGATCATGCGCGGCTCGCCACGACCGTGGCGACGGTCCTGCGGCGCGAAGGGATGGCGGTCGACGTCGCATTCGACGGACGCGAGGCGCTGGCGCGCACCGCGCTCAACACCTATGACGTGATCGTTCTCGATCGCGACCTGCCGGTTGTCCATGGCGACGAGGTCTGCCGCTCGCTCATTGCAGAGGGCTCCCCGAGCGCGGTGCTGATGCTCACCGCGGCGGGCGCCATCGAGGAGCGCGTGGAGGGCCTTGGCCTTGGCGCCGACGACTACCTGTCAAAGCCGTTCGCGCTCGCGGAGCTCGTCGCGCGCATCCGGGCGCTTGCGCGGCGCGGGCGCCGCTCCCTTCCGCCGATACTCATCCACGGAGACCTGGAGCTCGACTCCTCGCACCGGCTCGTGAAGAGGGCCGGCGAGACGATCGCGCTCAGCCCGAAGGAGTTTGGCGTTCTGCAGCTCCTGCTGAGTGCCGAGGGCGCGGTGGTCTCGACCGAGCAGATACTCGAGCGGGTCTGGGATGAGGCCACCGACCCCTTCACCAACACCGTCAGGATGACCGTGAGCAGGCTGCGCTCCAAGCTCGGCGACCCACCCGTGATAGAGACGATCGCCTCGGCCGGCTACCGGATCGGAGAGCTGCGATGAGGTGGCTTCGCGCCGAACTCGGGGGGCTGGCGGCGACGCTTCGTCACCCGCGCAGCACGGTGCGGGGACGGCTGATGTTGCTGATCAGCGCCGTGCTCTTCGCGTCGGGCGCCCTGCTGCTCGCGATCACATATGCGCAGGTGGCGCATAGGGGCTCCGTGAGGGTGGTCGAAGCGAGCCCCGTGCAGACGCCTGGATCGGGTCTGGTTCCTGGCGGGGGTGCCCCGGGGGCGGGGGCGGCGGTCGTCGAACGCCAGCACATAGTGGATCTCCACGCGCAGTTGGGCGCCTCAGGCGTCGCACTTGCTCTCATGGCGGTCTTCGCACTCGTGCTCGGGTGGCTCGTCGCGGGGCGCGTCCTGCGCCCGCTGCGAACCGTGACCGCGGCGGCGCAGCAGATCTCTGCCGAGCACCTCGACCGCCGGCTCGCCGTGGAAGGCCCGCGCGATGAGCTCAAGGAGCTCGGCGACACGATCGACGGTCTGCTCGGGCGCCTCCAGGATTCCTCGAATCCCAGCGTCGTTTCGTGGCGAACGCCTCCCACGAACTGCGCACGCCCTTGACGGTGTCCCGCGCGCTGCTCGAAATGATCATCGAGGACCCGCACGCGACGGTCGAGTCATTCCGGGCGACGTGCAAGCAGGTATTGGAGGAGGGTGAGCAGCAAGAGCAGCTCATCGACTCGCTGCTACTCCTCGCCCGTAGCCAGCGCGGCCTCGAGCGGCGCGAGTCTCTCGACCTGGCGCTGGTGAGCGCCGATGTGCTCGACGCCAG